>OY762721.1:612500-4162108 GCA_963666345.1 Desulfatiglandales bacterium
TCAAAGGCATATTCTGCGCCGATTGCCTGAGCGGCATCTTCTATAACCGTCAAATTAAATTTCCTTGATGTTTTCAGTATAGGACCCATATCCGCACATTGCCCGAAAAGATGGATAGGTATAACGGCCTTTATTTTCTTCAATTGAGACTCATCCATGGAGCGGATCGTTTCATTCAACAGCACCGGATCCATATTAAAGGTATCCTCTTCAATATCCACGAACATCGGCGTAGCCCCTACCCTGGAAATCACGCCGGCGGTGGCAAAAAATGTATAGGGGGTGGTAATTACAACATCACCATTTCCGATACCCGCTGCCATAAGTGATAATAAAAGTGCGTCGGTTCCGCTGGAAACGCCGACAGAATAACTGCAACCGCAGTATTCTGCAGCCTGTGTCTCAAATTCAGCGACCTTAGGCCCTAGGATGAACATCTGAGACTCGAAGATCTCTGAGGTCGCACTTACGATTTCTTTCTTTATGCTTCTGTACTGAGCCTTTAGATCAAGTAATGGGACTTTCAATTTATTCCTCCTGAAATTCTTGCAGATTTTATCAACATGCAAGGTCTGTTTTTTTTACAGCCACACGATAGGTAGCCGATACGCTCCGGTCACCCGGAGTATTAATAAAGAATCCCGGCCCAAAGGACCGGGTATAAGATTTACCCCGTGACTCCACATTTCAGAGGTGCCTGCAATTTCAATCCACTATACACACTTTTCCCGGATCCACCAGGACGGGACCCTCCCCTACCTGGTCCAGGGAACCAGGTTTTCTACAGTGTAATAAACGCCAGGGTTATAACAAAAAAACCTTAACAGGGGAAAACAGGTTACTCAGAGGCGCCCAGCTTTGAAAACAGGCCCCAGGTCTTCAATAGATCAACGGCGTGCCTGACCTGATTGTCCTTTTCAAGCAGTTCTTTCATCCTCTTTTGATCGGCATCCTCCTCGACTTTTTTTTCATCTCGGTTATCTTCAAGGTCTTCACCTAGCATATGACCTTCCAGGTTTTCTTCCCTCAAAAACCTGAGAGGAGTCTTCTTTTCGTTGTCATTGTAAGGTTCGTAGGGCAGCTCGATATCCGGCTCAATACCGCTTGATTGAATCGATTTCCCGCTGGGGGTGTAATAACGCGCGGTTGTAAGACGAAGCCCTGACCCGTCCGACAGGGGCAGGATGGTCTGAACTGATCCTTTTCCGAAGGTTCTTGTCCCCAATATCAAGGCCCTCTTGTTGTCCTGCAGGGCTCCTGCAACGATCTCGGCTGCGCTTGCGCTGGCACTGTTTACCAGAACTATGATAGGATAGTTTCGTTCAACCTTATTTTTGTGGGCTGAGGCCTCGATGTTCTGGGACCGCCGTCTTCCCTTTGTGCTTACGATCACCCCGGAATCAAGGAATTGGTCGGAAACCTCTATGGCCTGGGGCAGCAAACCACCCGGATTATTTCTAAGATCTAATATGAGGCCTTTCAGTTCTCCGTCCTTTTCGATTTTTGCGATAGCCGAGGCAAGGTCATCGGAGGTCTTACTCTGGAAGTGTGAAATCCTTATATATCCTATATGAGGATTTACCATATGGTACCTTACGCTTATGAGCGGTATCACGTCTCTTGTTATGGAAAATTCCAGAGGCTTTTCCGCACCCACGCGCCCGATGGTCAAATTGACCCTGGTTCCCTTTGGCCCCCGAATCCTTTTAACGGCATCCATCATGGTCATTTTCTTTGTTGACTCGTCCTCTATTTTCAAGATCCTGTCACCCGACTTCATTCCGACCTTAAAAGCAGGCGTACCCTCAATAGGAGAAACTACGGTCAGAAAGGAATCCTTGAGGGTTATCTCGATTCCGATACCTGAGAAACTTCCTCTTGTCTCCATCATGAGTTCTTCATGCTCCTCTTTTGTCATGAATGAGGAGTGCGGATCCAGGCTTTGTACCATCCCCTTAATTGCACCGTATAAAAGCTCCTGAGGATCTTTGGGCTCAACATAGCTCTTTTCTATCTGCCGCAACACCTCGGTGAAAATTTCTATATTTCTGTATACTTCGCTTGTGTCGGCATTGACTTCACTCTTGCTTCCCTTCAGAAAAAGGGCGGTTCCAATAAGAAAAAAAACTATTATCAGGTTAAGGATCTTCCTTGTTTTCTTTGATGACATATTCTTGCTCCCTGGTTTTGGCCTATTAATGACAGGGCCGACCTTTGTAACTGTAAAAAGCTCAAGCAAACCGGCCTTATCTCCATATTACCTAACATCGCTTACTTGGATCTGAACCACTTCATTGGGTCAAGGCTCTTACCAGCCTTTCTAACATCAAAATACAGCCGCACCGTTTTCGAACCGTTTCCCAGCATCCCGATCGTATCGCCGGCCTCTACAACGTCCCCTTCATGTTTGTTCCTGTTTGCAAGTTGAGCCGAAACAGTGAAGAACCGGTCGCCATGATTAATAATTACCATCTCACCATAGCCTTTCAACTTTCCGGAAAAATCCACCCTTCCGGGAAACACCGCCCTTACCTCTGATCCGGCAGGAGATTCAATAAATACCCCTTTAAGGTTAGAAATTTCAGATTTTTCCGTAACAGTATCACATTTTATCGCCTTTCCTTCAACAGGAGAAGGCAATTTGCCCTTGAAATCATAAAAAGAGGAATCACCACTTGCTATGAAGGCCTTTTTCTTTTCTATATCCTGGAAGGTTTCGCCAAGCTGCCGTGTTGCAGCACCCAACTGCCTCACTGCCGTTTCATAGAACTCTTTTTCCCTATGGATTCTGACAAGTTGAATGACCTTCTTTTCCAGATCTTTTTTAAGCATTATCAGTTCCGCATTTTGTCGCTCTTTTTCCTTCTCTATCAGAGCAGCCTCTTTTTTGATCTCCGATACCCTCTTCTTGTAAGAATCCTTAGACTCCGCCAGAGCCAGCATAACCTTATGATCTTCTCTCATTATGATCTTAAGATATTTGACCCGGTGCCAAAAATCATTGATTCCTCTTGAACTTGCCAAAACACCCAAAAAGCCTCTCTTTGCATACTTATAAAGAAGGATAAGCTTTTCAGCCAGAATCCCACGGGCCTTTTCATAACTTTGCTCAACAGTTGAAAGTTCCTTATCAAGCCGTGAAACCTTCTCTTTTGCAGATGTTATACTGAGTTTGACTTTGTTAATTGCGGCATTTTTCGCCGACACCTCTCTCTCGAATTCAGCCAGTTCTTTTAAGAGATCTTTTTCCTGAAGGTTGAACTCCTTCAGCTTTTCCCTTTCCTGCAAAAGCTGAGTCTCTATCTTTTTTATCTGATTCTGCCTATATCCCCCGTCGTCAGCCGAATATGCCGACAAAGCATATCCAAGGATAATGGAAGTAAAAAGGATATTAAAGAAGACGTTCTTTGGCAACAGCAACCCGTTTCCCCACCTTTCATGCTTCAAAAAATCGCCCGACTGCAACCAGACTTCCAACAGCACCAAGAATAACGCTTAAAAGAAAAAGGGCCACACTGTATGAGGATGGTAGAAAGGAAAAATCAAGCGCAATAAGGCCCAACACCTGAAACTTCTCCGCAGAAATTATGAGATAACCTCCGAAAAGGACTAAAAGGGCCAACAGGGCGCTCAATATACTCTGAATCGTGCCCTCAATGATAAAGGGAATTTTCACAAACCAGTCGGTTGCACCTACAAGTTTCAGTATCGCTATCTCCTCCCTGCGTGAGTAGATCGTAAGCTTTATCGCGTTGGTAACTATGAAAAGCACCCCCATACAAAGAAGCCCTCCTATAAAAAAGCCCAGAAACCTCAACATCCTAAGGAGATGATCAAGTTTTCCGGCCCATTCTTCACTATATTGGACCTCATCTACCCCCTCAAGTGCCTCGATATTTTTCTTTATATGCTCCGGGTCAAGCTGCTCAGGTAGATCATTATGAAAAGACACCTCAAAGGATGCAGGCAGTGGATTTGAGTCAAGACCTTTGAGGAACTGTGAGTGAGGGCCGAGAAGTTTCCTCAACTCTTCCAGTGCCCCGTCCTTTGATATAAAGCGATCTACACTGGCGTTAGGAAGACCGGCGATGTATGATCTTACACTTTCCCTTTTTTCATTTTCTATAGCGTCATCAAGATAGACTGACAAGGTGAGCGATTTGCCCCATCCCTCCAACCAGATGTTCAGATTGAAAAATATCAGAAGAAAAAGTCCGAGTATGATAAGGGATGCGGCCGTAGTGCCAAGAGTAATAAAATGAACAAGACGATTGTTCATTATGTTGGCAAAGGCTTGGTTCAGGAAATAGGGCCACAGTCTAATTTTCATTGCTCTTCAACAATTTTGCCCCTGTTAAGGATAATCCTTCTCTGCGCGGTGTTTTCAAGCAGTTCTCTGCTGTGGGTCGCGACAATAACGGTGGTTCCTTTCATATGGATACTTTTAAAAAGTATCATTATATCTTTTGTGAGCTCAGGGTCCAGATTACCTGTAGGTTCATCCGCAATAAGCAGGATCGGATCTTTCACAATAGCCCTGGCAATCGCAACACGTTGTTGCTCACCTCCTGAAAGCTGGAGAGGGAAGGCCTTTTCCCTTTCCACGAGGCCTACCAGCTTGAGGGCCTGACGCGTCTTTTTCCTTATATAGGCCTTGCTTTCTCCTGATACCTCCAGTGCCAGGGCGACGTTGGCAAATACGCTTTTCCGGGAAAGGAGTTTAAAATCCTGGAAAACAAAACCTATCTTCCTTCTGAGCAGATCCAGATTTTTGCGGTTTATCCGGTTCAGATTGATACCGTTAATAAGCAGCTGCCCGCTTGCCGGTTTTTCAGACCCGAATATGAGCCGTAAGAGCGTTGTCTTTCCAGCTCCACTCGGTCCTGTAATGAAAACAAACTCCCCTTTTCTTATGTTCAGCACGATGTCGCTGAGAGCCACATTCACACCGAAATTTTTATGCACGTGAAATAGCTTTATCATTTTAAACTTGTTTTTCCGGTGATCATGCCATTGACAGATAGTCCAGTGGCATATTTAGAACGTCCCTATGGCCCTCATAAGCCTTGCCTTGGCAAGATGATGCGCATAGAGTGCATTATAGTAATTGGTTCTGGCCCTGGTCAACTGGGTCTGGGCATCAAGAACTTCTGTAATAGTTGTGACCTGAGCCTTGTATCTTTGCTCGTTGACCCTGAGATTCTCCTCTCCCTGCTCAAGGGCCTTTTCAGCTGTAGGTATGGCCGCCTCCGCCTCTTCGATCGTAAGAAACGCCTCTTTTACTTCAAGGGTTATGTTGTCCAGAAGGGAACTTCTTGTCTGGATCAATTCGTTTTTAAGACTTTCGATCTCTTTTACGGAATAATAGGTTTTGCCCCACTCCCAAAAGGTCCAGGTAAGACCGGCCGTCACCTCCCATCGGCTTGAATCGTGGTATGAACTGCCGTCGACATCAGGATCATCTCCTTCTCTTATATAGTCGTAGGTCAAGGCGACTTCAGGATAGAGCCTGCTTTTTGTGAGTCTCACCTGTTGATCGGTCTGCTTGAGGCTTACATCAATCGCCTTTAAGGCGGGGCGGTTTGCAACCGCCTTTTTCAGGTATTCATCGAATTTTTTCTCAACAGGCTTATAGGTAAGGATATCCTCTACGGACACATGGGCGTTTATAGGTCTGGCCAGGACCGTGTTAAATGAGGATCTGGCCAATCGCAGATCTCTCCTCGCCTTTACCAGATTTTGTTCAGCGTTTGCCAGATCAACCTCCGCCTTGAGCAGATCGTTAACAGGTATCATGCCTACATCATAAAAACTTCTGGCCACCTTTACATTGGATTTCAGGGAAGTTACGGCCTTTTTTGTTACATCCAGGGCCTTTTCCGCCTGCAGTATGCCGAAGTATTCCTGCTTTACTCTCAAGGCAAGGTCAAGTTTTTCAAGGTCTGCCTGCAACTTGGACTGATCGATTCCCAGCTTTGACAGTTCATAGGCACTTACCAGGGCATATCCGGTAAAAACAGGCTGTGAAACAGTCCCTTTCCACTGATAGTTGTCTTGGGTTGTAATAGGAGTACCGCCGAAAGTCGTTGGTTCGTTGAGCCTCGTATAACCATATGTTGTACTAAATTTGGGCAAAAATTCGGCTCTCGCCTGTTTTTTGACCTGTCTTGCCTGGACTATCCGCTCCTGCTTGGACTTCAGGGTCCAGTTTTTTTCGATCGCCTCTGAAATGCTCCTTTTCAGCGTATAGACATCCTCCCCTCCGGCAAATGCCGCCGAAGGCAAAAGCAGCAAGGTCGAAATAGCAGAAACAGCCATTAATTTTAATGGAGTTTTCAGTCTCATTGCATACTCCTTTATGTTTATCATAGTAATTGGGTAATCATTAAAACAGGTTCGCAGATATGTCAATCCAAACCTCATACCCCCTGCCCGCCCATGAAAAGCATGTCTCCAAAGATTTTTTTATATTATAATGGATATATATTCTTGTGTATATAAGTTCATTATTTTAAGCCACTTGTATGTTTATGAATTATTATCCAATTGTCAGATTCGTCAAATTTCAAAACGGCATTTATGATCAAACGCCTTTATATTGACAGCCCTGCCGTCAGAAACTAGATTTAGGGGCGTTTCAAGGGCTCGAAAGCCTTTTTCCTTAACTTGATTAATCGAAACATGGCTCAGAGGTATTCATGAAAAAGACCGCCCCCGTGACGAAAATTCCAATAGACTTTGACCTCCGTCAACTGGAGATCTTTTGCAAGGTTGTCGAGATTGGCAGTTTTTCAAAGGCCGCCAAAGAGGTCTTTCTTGCCCAGGCATCTGTAAGCGAAAGGATATCCACGCTTGAAAACATGGTGGGAACCAGGTTGATTGACCGTCTGGGAAGAGAAATCGCACCCACAAAGGCGGGCGAAATACTTTACAAGCATGCGATTCTTCTTCTGGATATGAAAAAGAATGCCTGTATTGAGATGCAACAGTTCCTGGGTGCGACACAAGGGGAAATACGTGTTGGCGCCAGCACCATTCCGGGCGAATATATCCTCCCCAGGGTCATGGGGAGTTTTCAGGAAAAATATCCTCTGGTCTCCGTCAACCTTACAATTTCAGATTCAAGTGAGATAGAAAACTCCGTTTTGAAAGGAAACTTTGAAATAGGAGTAATAGGCTTCAAAAGCCTCGACAGGAATCTTATCTGCAGATCATTGTGGCAGGACGAACTGGTAGTGGCTGTCCCACCCTATCACAGATGGTCGGGCAGAAAGGAGATATCCCCTGATGAGCTTTCAGGCGAGCCCTTTATATTGAGAGAACCCGGTTCAGGGACTCTAAGGGCGATAGACAACCACCTGAAGACCTCCACAAAGGGTATTGAGTCCCTCAGTCCCGTCACCTGCCTCGGGACATCCACCGCAGTCAAGGAAGGTATCAAGGCAGGCCTCGGTATATCTATAATTTCGTCAAGGGCAATCGAAACGGAAATCAAGGCCGGAATTCTCAAGGAGCTTAGAGTAAAAGATTTACAGATGCGCCGCAATTTTTACCTTATAAGGGATATTCGCAGGATATCATCGCCTCTTTGTTCGGCAATGATCGAATTTCTCATAAACACTTCATCAGATATTTGACAGAGCCTGGGGTCAGGCCAACAGCATCGCCGCTTAGGTTTCCTATATATGAGTATATGCCTCCTAATCGGATATTTCTATAGATTTACATTTCATAAATCGGTATTTCCAATTTGACAAATAGGGCCAGTCCCCTTATCTTGCCTCAGTACGGCAACTTATCAAATACGGGTGGAATAACACGTGGAAGAGATAAAAAGACCAAGACTTACCGAATCGGTTGCAGGCTCAGGGTGAGCCTCCAAATTACCTCCGGGGGACCTGGATAAGGCATTGTGCGGCATTGAATTTCCCGTGGATTCGAATCTGCTGGTGGGACTTGACAGGGCGGATGACGCTGGAGTTTATAAGGTTACCGATGATATTGCAATAATTCAGACGGTTGACTTCTTCACCCCTATCGTGGATGACCCTTATCGGTTCGGACAGATCGCCGCAGCCAACGCCCTGAGCGATGTATATGCCATGGGCGGTATCCCGAAAACGGCCATGAACCTAGTGGCCTTTCCTCTTAAGGATATGGACATATCGGTCCTGCGCGAAATTATCCAGGGGGGACTGGATAAACTGAAAGAGGCTGATGTAGTTCTTCTCGGCGGACACAGCGTTGAGGACAAGGAGCTGAAATATGGATTATCTGTTACCGGATTTATTCACCCTGATAAAATACTTACAAAAAAGGGTTTCACGCCTGGAAATCTTCTGATTCTCACAAAACCGTTAGGAACAGGAGTAATCAACACGGCGATAAAGGGGGGGATCGCCTCGCAAGAGGTAATCGAGAGGGTAACAGGGCTCATGACCTCGCTCAATCGTGATGCCGCGGAAATAATGAAGCGCTACAGGGTGAACGCGTGCACCGACATCACCGGATTCGGCCTCATAGGCCACCTTGCCGAGATGGTGACCGACTCAGGAGCGGGAATGAGGCTTGAGATTTCAAAAATTCCTCTGATAAAAGGGGCGCTTGATTACGCTTCAATGGGACTTTTTCCTGCCGGGGCCTACAAAAACAGAGAGTTCCGTGGGCCGTTCGCAAGGTTTGAATCTTCTGTGAGTCCTGTTTTACAGGACTTGCTCTTTGATCCTCAGACTTCAGGGGGTCTTCTTGTCTGTATAGAAGAAGAGGATGCCGAAAAAATGATCTTTGATCTTGAAAAAACAGGGAACAGGGACGCTGCGATAATAGGAGAAGTGGTAAGATCAGGTGAAGAAAAGATATTTATCGAATGATTGTCTTACCCCTTAAGTATTCTCGGACCCGGTACCGCGGACTTTTCCTTTGCATCCCTCACACAGCCGCTCAACAATGAGGCTTTAGCATAATAGTCCCGCCCAAGGCGGGACATAGGGATGAAACCGTCAAAGCTGGAAAGGAAATATCAATGCCGAATGAAATAGACTGCAGGGGGCTTGCCTGCCCTGCCCCGGTACTTAACACAAAAAGGCTCATTGAAAACCAGAATCCTGATGTGGTCAAAGTGACCGTGGACAACGAGGCTGGACGGCAGAACGTCACACGATTTCTGGAAACTCAAAATTTCAAGGTATCAGTAGAAATGGAGGGGGAACTCTTTCATATAACGGGAAGCAAAGACAAGGGATCCGACATTGACAAAGTTGAAGCGTCTCCTGATGAAGCGGAAAAGAAAAAAATCATGGTCATGGTGACAAACAATCTCATGGGCCATGGAGATAATGAGCTTGGATCAAAACTCATAAAGAGTTTTCTCAACACCCTGAATGAGATGGGTGAAGAACTATGGCGTCTCGTATTCGTAAATAACGGAGTAAAGCTTACCATCGAGGAATCGGAGGTCCTTCCGACCTTAAACCAACTCGAGGAAAACGGCATATATATAATGGTCTGCGGCACATGTCTGACACACTTTGACCTGCTCGACAGAAAAAAGGCGGGCGAAACCACCAACATGCTTGATATTGTAACCGCCATGCAGCTTGCAGACAAAGTTATCACCTTGTAGCTGGTACCAGGTTGCGGAAATCCGAGTCATGTCATTTCGACCGCAGAAAGAAATCGTCTTTAGTGTTATCGAAGGCCTGCACGCCAGCAACCTCGTCCCTTCAAAATAATACTTACACACACAATCAATTATCAGTTAGCATCCAGGGCCTTTTGCCGATATCTGTTTCAATCCAAGCAATTGCTTGTTTTTCTTTGCTTCGCCAAATCCCACTCGACAGGCTCGAGGCTGCAAATCCAACCACTTTTCGCCTGCGGCGGCCTGGAGGGGGGGTGAAACCGTGTAATGCAGTAACATAATCCCGGCGATCCTCCCCGCCGTAGCCTCTTTTAAACGGCCTGTCTGATCAGGCTCAATTCTTTCATGACGAGGTCGTGAAACAACGGCCTGAAAGACCTGATCTTTTCGTTGTCACGGCTCGGGTGTATCCGGTTTGTAAGAAGTATGACGATCACATCCTTTTCAAGGTCCATCCAGAGGGAGGTACCTGTAAATCCAAGATGCCCGAAACTTTTGGAGGAGAAATGACTCCCGGCGCTCGAATTTTCAGGAGACGGCGTATCCCATCCAAGTGCCCATGTGCTTTCAGGTACGACCTTCTGTTTTATTAAGAATTCATTTAATGTCTCAATACTGAGGAAGTCGTCCCTTGATCCCGTGAGATGGGCTCTTATCATATCTACCAGAGCATACACATCCCCTGCCGTTGCAAAGAGTCCTGAGTGCCCGGAATAACCTCCCATGGCATAGGCATTTTCATCATGAACCTCACCCTGAATAACCCTTCTTCTCCAAGGGCAATCCTCTGTGGCCGCGAACAGAACCTTTTTCGGAGAATCGGTCCTGGAATTGATTCCCAGGAAGGTCCTCTTAAGCCCCATGGGCCGGTAAAAATACCGGTCCAGATATTTGTTTAAAGATTCGCCGGTCGTATGTTCAATCAACCATTCCAGAAGCATGAAACCGAGATCACTGTACAGGCTCTTTGTTCCAGGCCTATAGGCCAGAGGCCGTCTGAGCAAAAGCCCTCTTAGCAGGGTCTTTCTTTTTTCAGGGGGCTCTTCGCAGATAAGCCTGTAAAAGGGCTGCCATGCCTCAAACCCGGCCGAATGGCAAAGAATGAGGCGCGGTGTAATTTTCCGCTTATCCTCGGGAATAGGCCCCGTTATAATCTCATTCAGTGGGCGGTCCAATGCCAGCGCACCCGAATCGATGAGTTTCATAAGGGCAAGCGTAGTTGACAGAGGCTTGGTAAGAGACGCCAGATCAAAAACAGTATCCACTTTCATGGGCAGTTTGCTTGGGATCAAAGCCCTGTGCCCGACAGCCTTCAGATAGATTTTACGCCCTCCCTCCGCTACCAGACAGACTGCGCCCGGATAGACCTTCTCAGACACCCCTTGTTCCAGGACAGCGTCAATCGCCTCTCCTATCTTTTTTCCCATCTGAATTCCCTTGTCAGGGTAGTTTTTTTGCTCCCATTGAGTCATCTCTTTCCTCTACATCCCTTTATATATGACAAAAAGCCTTGGAATAGGTTGCCGGATGTGTTAATAGGCATTTTCTGCTCTAATCCAGCGATCAACACTTCGAGCGGATCTTTTTTAAAAAATCCACAAAAAGGAATAATTCCAGGCGCATTATAACCTGAATACAAGCAATGGACAACAGCGATACGCATCATCTTCTGACAGAAGGTAAAGAGATAATACTTATAGGCACCGCTCACGTATCAAGGAAAAGCTCCGAACAGGTAAGAACCTCCATAGAAAAAGAGAAACCGGATACCGTGTGTATAGAACTTTGCCGGTCAAGGTATCAATCGATCATCCAGAAAACCAAATGGCAGGATACTAATCTGATAAAGGTTATAAAGGAAAAGAAGGCCTTTCTCCTTCTGTCCAATCTCATGCTCGCATCCTTTCAGAAAAGGATCGGTAAAAAGCTTGGCATTAAGCCGGGAGAGGAGATACTGACCGCCATAGATGCGGCAAAATCCGTTGGATCGGCCATACATCTTGCTGACAGGGATATTCGAACCACCCTTTCAAGGATATGGGGTGAAACAAGGCTGTGGAATAAAATCAAATTACTGGCGAGCCTGCTTACTTCGATGGGGGAACTGGATGAAATAAGTGAAGAAGATATCGAGAAGATGAAGGAAAAAGATGTCCTTGAGGCCCTTCTCTCTGAAATGGGGGAATCACTTCCGGAGGTAAGACGTATTCTCATTGATGAAAGAGATCAATATCTGGCCGAAAGGATAAGAAAGGCGCCCGGTGAAAAAATTATCGCAGTTGTCGGTGCAGGCCATGTCCCGGGCATATTAAGATACTGGGATAAGCCTGTTGATATTGATGCCCTTGAGACTATCCCCCCCAAAAAAAAGTTCCTCAGGTTATTCAAGTGGGGCATTCCGGCTGCCATACTTCTTCTCATCGCGGCAGGTTTTTTCTGGGCCGGCTCTTCAGGAGGCACCCACATGATCAAATGGTGGGTCTTAACCAATTCGGTTTTTTCCGGACTGGGGGCGGCCTTGGCCTTTGCTCATCCCCTCACAGTGATATCGGCCATATTTGCCGCCCCTCTCACGTCACTTAATCCGATGATAGCCGCAGGTTGGGTGGCAGGCCTTGTGGAGGTAATGATGGGGAAACCTAAGGTAAGAGATTTTGAAAAGCTTCCCGAGGATATTTCCTCTTTTAAGGGTTTCTGGAAGAACAAGATAACCCGCATACTCCTGGTGGTTGTTTTCACCAATATCGGAAGTTCGGTCGGGACCTTCGTGGCGATCCCAATAATGGCGAAGGCCTTTGCCTAAAACAACCTATTCCACCTCCAGGTCCCGGACATCAAGCATATCGGTAAGCATGTTCAAACTTGCAACGATATCCTCTCTATCACTCTCGGAAAGTCTTTTAAGGCCATCAATGATCTTCTGCTGAATTGGAGGCGGAGCGTTTTCTGAAAGTTTTCTCCCTCTCTCGGTCAGTTCTATAGTTATAACCCTTCTGTCAGGAGAATTTCTTATGCGTCTCACAAAGGCCTTATGCTCAAGCCTGTCCACAATGCCTGTTACCGTGCTTGACTTTACCAGGATATACTTTGCTATCTGAGAGGGAGGAAGAGGTCCATTTTCATATAGGGTCAGCAGACAATTAAGCTGGGGTGCGCTCACCTGATACTTTTTTGTCAGCTCCTTTGTGTAGAGTTCTCCTGCCTGCATTAGTTTGCGTATGGAGAAGATGACTTCTCTGGTCTGGTCCTGATATATTTTCTTGTTCGAGCTATCGGACGGGATCATATGATGCGGCTGTCTCAAGATATTCCACCTTCTTTATTCAATTTTTTGTCAATTTGTAACATTAAAGCCCCCGCGGAGCAACAAAATACTGTCAGGGGCCCTGTTTATTCTTTGTTTTTACAAAAAAATCGTTGATCGTCATATTTGGTGTGGCCCCGGGTTCTCAAATCTGCTATCTAGTGTTCATCCGTAAATCAAGATTTAAGGACTCACGCTATCAGCAACCAGCTCTCAGCAGTCAGTAAAACATCAGGGATATCAATTTATTGGTTCTCTGCTGATAGCTGACGGCTGAAAGCAACATCCGGAAATGATCCATTTCCGGATGGGAACTATCTAGGTCTGTCATGAAATCATTAATAGAAGAAGTAAAACTTCATTGTTATGAAACGCTTTCCGATTCCAATGGAAGCCATAACTGGGATCATACCTTAAGGGTATACAACCTATGCGCCCATATCGGCAAGGTGGAGAAAGCTGACATGGATGTATTGGCGATCTCCGCATATATGCACGACATAGGCCGATCTTATCAGGACGAATCAAAGGGGATCATCTGTCATGCGAAAAAGGGAGCGGAAATGGCTGAAGCATTTCTTGAAAAAAAGGCTCTTTCCGAGGGAAAAAGGAGAAACATAATCCACTGCATACTTGCCCACAGGTTCAGGGGCGACATGAGGCCCTCGACCCTGGAGGCAAAGGTCCTATTTGATGCGGACAAACTTGATTCGATAGGGGCAATAGGCATAGCAAGGGCCTTTCAGTTCGCAGGCGAAGTAGGGGCAAAGCTGCACACCGGTATGACACCTGAAAACACAAGACCCTATACAGAGGAAGACACGGGTTATCGAGAATTCAAGGTCAAGCTTTGCAAAATAAAGGACAGGATGCTGACTAAAGAGGGAAAACGTCTTGCAAAGGAGCGTCATGCCTTCATGGAAAACTATTTTAACCGGTTCATTGAGGAACATGCCGGCCTGAAATAGTGACTAAACGCAAAACCCTTATGATCAGGTACCAGTCCTATTATTGATCAAGGAAATCTATAATCGACCTCTCCAATTGATCTGTTTTTCCTAAAAAAAAGTGGTCCGCCCCCTGAATCACATCGAATCTGGCACAAGGATTCCAGACAGGGATCAACTCCTTTATCATATGAGGGGGCGCTATTTCATCATCCTGCCCTGAGACTATCATCTCTATCCTTTGATTATATCGAAGGGATGAAAAATCCATGAAATTCACCGGCGGGGATACCATGACCAGCCTTCTCGCAGCAGAGAAACGATCTATACCCATAGAATTTATCCAGACACCGAAGGAGTAACCTGCAAGGTCCAACTCCGTTATCCCGATTGAACCCATAAATGATATAACCGCCGCCACATCGTCCTGTTCCCCTAAACCCTCCCCATAGGTCCCGCCGCTCCGGCCGACGCCTCTAAAATTAAACCTCAGAGTCGTATAGCCCTTTTCTCTATAGGCACCGGCTATCACATCAACCACGTTATTGTTCATATCGCCTCCGTAAAGAGGGTGGGGGTGGGTCACAACGACGCCCTTGGCACCAGGCATCTCTGCTAATAGGCCTTCCAGTTCGCAGCCCCTTGACCTTATGGAGATCCTTTCCTCAGTCATTTTGCTTATACCCTTTTAAGAGATGTCTGATAAGCCTATTTTATATCTTGAAATGTTTCTTATCAACAATGGATAGAGTTCCCTGATCTTGTAAAAGGTTGCCCATTTCCGGATCCAAAAATTACTTGCACTCAGATTCTATTTGGTCCCTACCCGGAAATCAAATGATAGGAACCGATAAGTCCCCCCAAATGAAGATTTTGGCCAAGATCAAAGAAACCGGGAACCAGCTGCACGGCAGTGGGGCTGAGCAAAGAGGGGAAATCAAGCAATTGGGCGGAAACTGAGATATGGTACATGGCACGAACAATTGTTAAGGTTGACACAGATATTGGGCAAGAGAACCATTTCTGTAAAAAACTATTTATGGGCTGGACCAAAAAAGGAGTAACCGCATGGGTCGAATCCTCGAATTATTATAATTTGAATCATGTTTGAAATAAACAATTTTTCGGGAGGTGCTCCATAATTTTATTAAATTCAATTATTTTTTTTTGACAAAAGGCAAATCTCTGCTATAAAGGGTTAAAAGATTTAATAGAAGTGAAAGGAGGCAAGAAAGCTATATGAATCCGACAGGCCCCCTCAAGAATAAGGTTGTCCTGGTTGTAGATGACGAGCCGGATATAATTGAAACCATAGAAGAAGAACTTGATATGTGCCTTATTCACAAGGCCAATGATTATGATACGGCTCTTCAGTACCTTCTGAGCTATACCTACGATATAGTTATCCTCGACATTATGGGGGTAAACGGTTTCGAGCTTTTGAAAATTGCCGTTTCCAGAGGGTTTCCCACTGTCATGCTGACTGCGCATGCCCTTTCACCTGAATCTCTCAAGATATCGATTCGGCTGGGTGCGCTTTCATTTCTTCCGAAAGAGAAGATGCCTGAACTCAAATCCTTTCTTGAAGATATCGTGCTTGGGGGCGGAAGGCCTGTGTGGAAAAAGCTTTTTGATAAACTGGGTGGATATTTCGACAAACGATTCGGCCCTGACTGGAAAGAAAGAGATCGTTTTTTCCAGGAGTTCGAGGAAGAGCTGGAAAAAAGTATCGAAGGCAATTCCTGATATCTTCTGATGTCATCCATTAAACCCCATTATTACGGTTACCATTGCTTCTGTTCCAGAGTCTGGTAACCGAATTTCTATCTTCCCGCCTCATCAGCTTGAATAACTCCGGGACTTGTTTCCCTCCCTTCAGCATTATATATAATAAAAAAATTTTTGTGTTTTCCCGCCCAATCACTTGACGGGGAAGGTTTAAGTAGCCGGGGAGTCCATTAAGCTCACCCTTTTTTTATTGACATCTGTCTTTTGAAGACGGTATTGACTCAGACCGTGTTTTAAAAGGCTACCGGGGTCTTCGAGGTTCGGCTCCGGATCAATTACAAATTTAAACAAGGAGGAGCATCAAATTGGCAAAATTAACTGAAGAGGCGATCAAGGCCTGGGATGACAGAGAAGGCCCGGTGATATTTACAACGGTAGACAAAGATGGTGTCCCGAACAGTATCTACGTAACATGCGTAAAAAAGATAGCAGACGACAAAATCGTGGTGGCTGACAATAAATTTCATAAGACAAGGGAAAATATAATATCAGGTACCAAGGCGAGTCTGCTGTATATCACAGCCAAGAAAAAGGCATATCAACTCAAAGGATCAATCGATTATCTGACTGAAGGCCAGGTATACGATGACATGAAGGAAGGATGGCTTGACAAGAAAATGCCGGGGAAAGGAGCGACTCTGGTACATATAGAGGAAATTTACAGCGGCGCTGAAAAACTGGCCTAAAGTCCTCAACAAAAACAGTGGGGAACGGCATGAAGAACACAATGTGATATCATGGCCGCTCCCCATTTTCAGCTATCACATCTCTAAAAGCGCCTCACTGCATTTCAGGACCGGCACCATGCCGCAGACGTGGAAAGAATATTCACCGGTGTTGTGCGATAAAAACAAAAAAAGCCCTAAAGTTTTCCCATCTCGTCCAGCAGTTGAATGACTTTCAGGGTTTCGGCTATACCTGTGGTGCCGCTCATGCTGACAACAACCGCACAGGTCTCAAGGATTTCTTCCACTGTCGCCCCGGCCTCAAGTGCCAATGATGTCTGAGCGGTTATGCAGTTCTGGCATTCAGCCCTCAGGGCTACCGAAAGGGACATAAGCCTTTTCATTTTAAGACTCAGTGCCCCCTCTTTATAGACCTCTTCCCGTATGTGGCCAAAGGCCTTCTCAAGATCAGGAAGGACCGTTGCGAATTTTTCCTTATATTTTATGCGATTTTTTTCCAGTTCCAGTTGGCTCACACCCATAACCTGTCTCCTTTAAAAATTCACGGACACGTAACCAGCGCGAGACACGCCTTTTTGCCAAAAGGCATATAATTGTCTGTTACAAGTTGTCCTGTCGAGATGTCTCAGGTTTGTACCCTTCAGATAAGGGATTGCCCTCAGAATTCATAATAACTTTCTGAGGATTTTCCCTTTCGTGATTCTCCAGGGCCTTTTCAAGTCCCTTTCTTTCAGCCTCATCAAGAGAAAGCCACCCGAGTCTTCCCCTGCACTTGGGAAACTTCGAGCAACTGAGCCAGGGGCCGCGCGCGCCACGCCTGAGATTCATCGCACCTCCACACTTTGGGCAGGAAAGATCGGTTGTAAGCGGCGGTGCCTTGGGCAGACTGATTCCGCCCTTTTTGTCAAGCTTTACAATCCCCTTGCACTCCGGGTACCTCCTGCAACTCAGAAACGGCCCGAAACGGCCTTTTCTAATAGTCATGGGCTCACCGCACTCCGGACAACAGACATCGGTTTCTTCAGGTTCCACAGGGGTCCCTTCTCTGTCAATAGGTGCCGCATATTTGCATTCCGGGTATCCGGCGCAACTCAAAAAACGGCCGTTTTTCCCGAAACGGTAGACCGTATCGCCTCCACATTCAGGGCATTTATGGGGTGCGGGGCTTGTCTCAGCCTTTGCATGGCCCATATCCTCATAAGCCGCATCCAGACGATTCTTAAACGGGCCGTAGAAACCATTCAGCATCTCCACCCAGTCGGCATGTTTATCCTCAACGTTATCAAGCTGCTGCTCCATGTCACGGGTATATCCGACTTGAAGGATCTCAGGGAAGGCCTCTATCAATTTATCCGTAACCACCTTGCCCAGGTCAGTTGCATAAAAACGATTATTCATTTTTTCCGCATACTTACGCGCTTGGATAACCTGAATTATCTGAGCATAGGTACTCGGCCTTCCTATCCCTTCCGATTCGAGTTTTTTTACCAAAGATGCCTCGGTATATCTAGGGGGTGGCGAGGTAAAATGCTGTGCCGGATCGACATGGAACGCTGAAAGCGACCGGTTTTCCTCCAGATAAGGCATGAGTACATCATCATGATTATTGGCAGCCCCGGCTATCTTGTAAAAGCCGTCAAATACGAGCACACGACCTGTTGCGCGGAAGACAATTTCTTCGCCTTCACCCGGGCCGGTCAAATGAACGGTAGTAGCATCCCACTGGGCGTCAGAGATCTGGCTGGACACGAACCTTTCCCAAATGAGTTTGTAGAGTCTGTAATGGTTGTCTTTAAGAGATTTCCGGACATCCTCGGGGTAAATTTTTACATCTGTAGGTCTGATGGCCTCATGCGCCTCCTGGGCGGATTTATTGGAAGATGAAAAAAAGTTCGCCTTTTCGGGAAGATATTTTCCCCCAAGATGTGACGAGATATAATCTCTTGCACTATTAATCGCCTCAGGAGATATAAATGTTGAATCTGTTCTCATGTAAGTTATTAGCCCTACTGAACCCATATCTGCCACGGGAACACCTTCATACAGGGCCTGCGCAATCCGCATGGTTGAATGGGCGGTAAAGCCGAGCTGGTTGGAGGCAGTCTGCTGAAGGGTACTTGTGATGAATGGGGCGGGGGGATGACTCTTGGTTCTCTTGGTCTGAATCGACTTGATCTTCCATCTGCTGTCTTCCGACATGGTCCCTTTGAGTGTTATGACGCGCCTGGCAGGCCCCTTGGCTTTCGGGTCATCCTGCTCTATCTTTTCTTTAAGAATAAAACCCGACTTTTGAGCCGCATTAAGGGCCGTTTCAAAATCATGGGCATTAAATTTACCTCCCCCGATCTCGATCAACTCCGCAGAGATGGAATCATGCTCAAAAAGCCATACATTTCTGTCTTTGAGCGAAGGTCCGTTGAATCTTTTACCGTTTTTTTTCTTCTTTTGACTGGAAAGCCAGTTCAACCATTCCTTTTCAAGATCATGAGTTTTGTCAAGAATCGTGAAACATCCGGTTATTTTCCAATACTCGGAAGGTGTAAAACCTTCTATCTCGCGCTCCCTTTCCACAACCAGTCGAGTTGCAACGGACTGGACCCTGCCGGCACTCAACCCTCCTGCAACCTTTTTCCAAAGCAGCGGAGAAACCTGATATCCTACTATCCGATCCAGAATTCTGCGTGCCTGCTGTGCGTTTACCTTGTCTATGTTGATGCCGCGAGGATTCTGAAATGCTTTTTCTATCTCCCCTTTTGTAATGGCATTGAAGACCACCCTTTTTGCCATCCCGGGCTCAATACCGAGAGCCTCTGCAAGATGCCAGGCGATAGCTTCTCCCTCACGATCAAGGTCGGTTGCAAGCCACACACCCGTAGCATGTCTTGCTGCCTTTTTCAGCTCTGTAACGGTCTTTCCCTTGCCCTTTATAATGCCGTATGTGGGATGAAAATCATTCATCAGGTCCACCCCGGGAACAGGATCCTTGACCCCTTTCGGGTTTTTGTCAGGCAGATCCCTGACATGTCCCACAGATGCCATTACAACAAAATCAGGTCCCAGATAACGGTTAATGGTCTTGGCTTTTGCAGGAGATTCAACTATGACGAGTTCCTTTTCTTTAACGTCAGCGCCTCTGGATCTTTTGCTTGTAGCAGTAGTATTTTTTTCAGCCATTTTTTTCCAATGTCTATTAAATGTTTTCAGGGTAACTTTTTCAGGTTTACCTAACAAATACCTTTCCGGGAAGCTGTTTGACCGCACCTTTCAATTCCAGCTTCATCAATATACTTGAAACCACTCCGGGATCCAAGCCTGAGCTACGCGCGATATCGTCCAGGTGAAGGGGATAGTCACTGAGGATATCAAATATTTTTTTCTCAACATCATCCATTCCGTGAACCGATTCTGCCGTTTCAGACATACCTGTCTCATGTCTCAAGGCATCCTTTTTGAACCTGAATTCCTCAAGGATATCATCAGCAGTCTCCACTAGTTTTGCGCCCTGCTTTATGAGAAGATGTGTGCCAGTACTCTTGAAAGAATTGATGCTGCCAGGTACTGAAAAAACTTCTCTGCCCTGATCTAAGGCAAATGATGCGGTAATGAGGGAACCGCTTTTGAGTGTCGCCTCAACCACCACCACACCCCTGCTAAGTCCGCTTATAATCCTGTTCCTTATGGGAAAATTTCTCGGTTCAGGAGGGGTGCCTACAGGGAATTCTGAAACAACGAGGCCCAACGCCTCTATCTTTTTTCTTAATTGCCTGTTAGGCACCGGGTAATCGATGTCAAGACCGGCACCCAGCACGGCCATTGTAAAACCCTTGCCCAAAAGGCTTCCTTGATGGGCCGAAGCATCTATTCCTACAGCCATGCCGCTCACAACGCCCACTTTTTTCAAGGCCAGTCCCCGGCCTATTCTTTCGGCAACCTTGATCCCGTAATGAGTGGGATTCCTTGAACCTACAATTGCGATAAAATCCATATCCGGTGGGAAATCGGCCCCTTTAAGATACAAAATAACCGGTGGGCTATTAATCTCACGCAATAACGGTGGATAGGATTCGTCTCCAAAGGATATAATTCTGGCATTTAAATGATGTGCCTTCTCCAGTTCACCTTCCGGTTCGGTAATGCATTCCCTTTTCGTAATCCTTCCCGCCACATCCTCGCGGATCCCATCTACCCTCATCAGCTCAGGAAGACCCGCCTCAAGGACATTTTCAGGGCTCCCAAACTTCTTAACAAGCCTCATGATCACACTATTCCCCAGGCCCTTGATCAGATAAAGGGTCAGCCATGACAATTTTTCTTCAGACTGCTTATCCATTGATAAAAAGGGGATAGGTGTTTAAGTCACAGAAGTATTGTTACTGCATTCCTTTAAGGACAGAGATGGCGGGAATTTAAATCAGAGTGTCATGATGGAGTCAAGTATTTTCTTTTTACAACAATAAAATATACTTGATCAGTTTAAGGAGCAGCATGGCGCTATTTTGTGCAATTCCGGCCTATTATTCCAGTCGATGCTCCTCACGTGGGAACCATTGGGAATCTCCTCCACAGAGGATAATACCACGGCTGTGGAACTATCGTTTCCTGCATCCACCACTATAAGATAGCCAAGGATCTTTTGCAGCAGGTTTGGCTGTGGCGCACCCACCTCTTTCCATTTCCGTAGAATTTCAAATAGACACCCCCTTCTGATTCCGCTTTTTTTCCCGCCGGCAAGGTATATCACGGAATTTTTGCCTACGACCTGTCGCATTTTACCAAAAGCCGCGATATGGGTTTTTATCTCTTTTTCAAATGGTGAAGGGTATATGCAGGGTAACACGGATTTGTATTTGATGAGCGGAGCGCCGACGCTTACAGGGCTGATTGTCTCGGCTATCTCAGCCTTAAAAAGACCGGCATCCAGCTCTTCTTTCAGCATAAGTCTTCCAAGAATCGAAACGACATAGCCTAAGGGCCCCCCTGAAACAGGGTCTTTCAACGGCATTGAATTATCATAAAACGCCAGGGTGTCTCCTGGTTTGCAATTGCCTTCATCTCTTACCCTGACCGTTACTGAATCGCCCTTGGCCAGTAGTATCAAGGTGGATTCAGAGGAACTCACATGTGCGGCAGGAACAGGTTTTTTCGAGGAAAGGAACCCGAGATATTCAAAGTTTGTAAAAGAGGACAGGTCCAAGGCCGATTTTGATCGTTTATCCATCTCGGCAGCTCCGGCATCAGAAACCGGAGTCTTCTTGTAAACCGAAGAGCCCGCAGGCTCGGCCTCAAAAAGACTTATTTTATCACCAGGTTTCAACAGATGGGGATTTGTAACGAAGGTATTCATTTGCCACAGTTTTGGCCACAATTCGCTGTCTCCATAATACTTCTCACAAATGCTCCAGAGTGTATCGCCCTTCTCAACCATGTGGATCTGCTCCTGGGATAGGACAGGCCTTGCAGAAAAAAAGAACGATCCCGATAAGACAAATGCAAATAAGACTGATTTAAACAGGCATCTCTTTATCACTTTCCTACCCCCCCATTTTGTCTTGGTTCCAAAATACTGATTTATTGGTAAGTTACGTCTCTTTACATAAATTTGTCAAGGCCCTTTTAGTCTTGAATGATAAAAACAAATTGACTTTTATGAGGCATTCTTCCTTTATAAATACCTTTTGCACTCTTTACAAATTTCAATTATTTATTACACTATTTCATACCTTCAGATTCAATCTAAATTTTTGGTAATAAAAATTCTATTCGAACGTTGGATCTTAACATGCCGATTTATGAGTATGAAACAAAAAAACAGGGTAGTGGTTGCCCGAGATGTATCACGCCCTTTGAAATAATCCAGGGGATGGGAGACCCTCCTCTTTCAAAATGCCCTGATTGCGGACAGAGCATAAAAAAGATTATATCATCCTGCCGTGCCGCAGTCATGGAGCCTGATACTGAAAACGGCAGAGTCGAAAAGCGGATAAAAGAATACGAAAAAAACAATATGTGGAGCCACGCAGCGGAACTGGCCGACAAGCATTCAGCAGAGACCTCTAATCAAGCCATGCGATCAAGGGCACTTGATAACTATAAGAAGGCAGGATACAATCCGAGTTCCATTGAAAAGCATTCTAATGTTGATGATTAGTGCCGATCCGGGAATACTTTTGCCGCTTAAGCTCAACGGGTTATCAATCAAAATATCCGCCTATGAAGGATTAAAGTATATTTATTGAAGCCAATCGACGATTACCAGCATAACGGCGGCATCTTATTCCCATTTAACTGCAGTTCTTCCAATTTGCAGAGCCATTAATCTTTGGACATAAACATGGAAAAGGAGGATAAAATTAATGGAAATTGAAAAGCTTGCTTACGGGAAGGGAAAATCCGAGGAGATCGAGATTAGCGGCACTTCTATCCCGGTTTCGGTCCTAAAAAACCTTATGGAGAAAGGTTATATCCATATAAAATCATACCAGGATGAAGGGACTTTTTCCCTATGGGGTAAAAGTTGTACCGGATGCTTTAGTTCCGAGGAATTAAGAGAAATGTCAAAGGGCTGAAAAAGCCTTTTTTAAATATTTTCAGGTTGTCTTGGTATGAACTGCTATATGGCAAATATGCATAAATATTCAGCAGATTGGGAGAATCCATGGTTGATCTGATCATAAAGGGCGGCATTTTCATGTATCCCATCATCTTTTGTTCCATTGTTGCCCTGGCGGTGTTTTTGGAGCGTCTTTGGGTCCTCAGGCGTGAGCACATAATTCCGGACAAATTCATTCATCAGGTGGAGGAACTTCTCAAAAAACAAAAAATCTCCGAGGCGACATATCTCTGCCAAAGTGATATCTCATCCATAGCAAAAATCTTTCTGGCAGGGCTAAAAAACAGTCAGAAAGGCATGTGGCTTGTCAAAGAGGCGATAGAAGAGAGAGGAAGCAGGGAGGCCACAATTTTGGAAAAAAATGTGGGCATATTATCAACCATAGCCAATCTGACGCCCCTTTTGGGTCTCCTGGGAACCGTATCCGGAATGATAAAGACATTTAATGTCATTTCTCTTCAAGGCGCAGGCAATCCGGCTCCTCTCGCCGCAGGCATTGCAGAGGCATTGATCACAACCGCAACAGGGCTGTCTATTGCAATACCAACACTTGTCTGTCATCGATTTCTGAGAGACAAGGCGAGCAACCTTATATTTGAGATGGAAGAGGATTCCATCAGGCTTGTAGAGCTTATGGAAAACTACAGCAAGATGGAGTAAGATTCTTAATGAGATTTAGAAGATCAAGACATGACGAGCCGGGGCTTGGGATAACCCCCCTGATTGATATCGTATTTTTACTCCTCGTTTTTTTCATACTCACTTCTCAGTCCTACATCGTTTCCGGCCTTCCCATCACGCTTCCCAAAATGGGTCAGAAGGCCTCCCAAAAGCAAGTAGAAAAGATACACCTTGTTATCGACAGGAAAGGCGATACCTTCTATAATGGCAAAAACCGGGACCTCACTTTCTTGTTTAAGGAATTCAAGCGAATTTCTAAAAAGGATGACAGGATCAGACTTTTTCTTGAAGCTGATAAAGATGTCAGCCATGGAAGGGTAGTACAGGTCATGGATATCGCCAAAAGGGCCGGGATAAATGCCATAGTTATAGCCGCCCAGTGGGAACCACAGAAGGTAGAGTAAATTGAGTTCACAAAAGAGGAGTTTCTGGAAAATCCTTTTCACTGTACTGTGCCTGCTTTTACCTGTCGCAGCCTGGCTGATATTCGGCGAACAGGGTCTTGTACACCTTTACAGGAGCGAATTGGAGCGTCAGGCCTGCATTGACAGGATACGCAAGCTGGCCGACGAAAATCAGGCGCTGATTGAAGAAATCAAACGCCTTCGCACAGACATGAAACATGTGGAATCAATAGCAAGGCGGGAATTCAATCTGATCAAGAAAAACGAGGTTATTTACCGATTTGGGAATCAAAAATCTTACGATTACCCGTTAACACCCGGTTCGTCAGGCCCTGTTAAAGGGGCTGTAAAAAAGGAATCCAAAAGGGAATAGACCAATGCTGAATAGAACAGATGAACTTTTCAATCTTATCTTGAATAACGGGCCCTCCGATAACACCCTTTTGCTGCTCCTCAATCAGTTTAAGAGCCAAGGGCGAACAGGAGAGATAATAAGGCGGTGCCTTGAGGCAAAAAAAAGAGGCTCAAATGGACCGGGCCTGGCTCTTCTGCTTGCCGAGGCCTATCTTGAAAAAGGTTTTGTCGGTCTTGCTGAAATCGAAATTTGTCGGGTGATTTCCGAGATTGAAAAATACAGCTCCGCCTACAGGCTGGCGGCAGAAATTCTTATAAGGAGAAACAGTCCTGAGGAGGCGACAAAACTTCTTGAGACATATCTTATTCATAATCCTGATGATACCGAGGCATCAGAACTGCTAAAAAATATCCGAACCGTAAAAGGCCGTCAAAACGAAACGGAGCATGACAATGTGCGAGTGGAGACATTTTCCAGCGATTTGGCATCACCAACTATTGCTGAAATTTACTATGAGCAGGGGCAGATCGATGAGGCTATAAATACCTACGAAATGATTCTTCTGAAAAGATCCGAAGACCAAAAGGCCAAAGAAAGGCTTGAAGAGCTAAAGACAATGAATTTGAGAGATAAAAAAGCCGTATCATCAGACGGTCGATCCGGCTCATACAACAAAAAGAGGATTAAGAACATCCTTGAGGGATGGATTTTTAGAATAAAGGAGCAGGTAATTGAACACCAGAGAACATAACTTTAATTTTTCAGCAACCGGCATAGGAAGTGTTCCTTTTTTTGAAGTGGAAGAAACATGCCGCAGAATAATCAGAAATACCCCTGAAGTGCCCTTCTGGCCACAGTTTGTAAACAGGGACTGTCATGAGGATATGGTCATACAATATAGCCAAGGGCTCCCTCTTCTGGACATTATTGAGGAGAAAAGATCGCTTCAGATTTCAGACACACAGGATCGGGAAAATGCCCTGGTAGAATTTTATGACCACTTTCTGTCCCAGGACCTTGATCATTTCGCAATCAGCAGGGAATTTGCCCCCGGCTTATACTGGTTGACCGAGAATGTTGACCGAGATGAATCAGGTTACATAAAAGGTCAGACAGTGGGGCCTATAACCTTTGCAGCCGGCATAAGCGATCTGAACGGCAATGCGGTTTTGCATAATTCGGAACTCTTTGAGGCCTTTACCCAAGGCCTTGCCATAAAGGCGTTGTGGCAGGTGAAAAAGCTTGCCAGCACAGGAAGAAAGACGATTATCTTTTTAGATGAACCATATCTCTCAGGTTTCGGCTCCGCTTTTACATCGATACAGAGGCAGGACGTTATTCAAACATTGCAAACTGTGACCGATTATCTGAAAGGCAATTCCGATACCCTCGTAGGAATACACTGCTGCGGAAATTCCGATTGGCCGATGATACTGGACACACATATTGATATTATCAATTTCGACGCCTTTGAATTCATGGATCATTTTCTGCTCTATCCAAATGAAATCTCTGATTTTCTGGAAAAAGGAGGCTCCATCGCCTGGGGGATTGTCCCGACAACCGGACTTACTTTGGAGCTAACGGCGTCAGAACTTTTTGAAAGACTTGAAAAAGGGCTGAATAATTTGTCTAAAAAAGGAATTGATACTGGCATACTTGCCTCAAGCTCCCTGATTACTCCGGCATGCGGGATGGGGACCATGAATCCAAAACTGGCCGAAAGGGGAATAGATCTTTTATCGGAACTCAAATCGATGTGCGTTTCAGGGTGATAAATATAATGCGCAAAAAGAATATCTTACCATTCCTCTTCGCTTTTATAATCTTAGCGATAACGGGTTGTGCCAGCCTTCAAAGAATCGAAAGCAGGCCTGTTATTACCCTTGCCAAGATTGAGATCGATGATGTAAGCAATTTTGAGACAACCCTTCTTATCGAACTCCGGGTATTTAATTCCAGTGAGGATGCTTTTCATGTGACAGGAATCGACTGTGAACTTGAATTGAATGGAAAAAGGTTTGCCAGGGGTATATCAAAGACCGATACTGAAATAGCCTCTTACTCCACCGCCAAAGTGCCGGTCACCATGTATTCATCTGTCATGGAGATGTTCAGGGGGATAATCAACATGAAGGGCAGGGAGGTCTTTACGTATCTTTTAACCGGTAATCTGCGCGTAAGGGATGAAAGCATTAATTCGGCTCTAATACCCTTCAGCTCTGAAGGTAACATGCCGATAGGTTTAAACAAAATCTTTTCAGAGTAATTTTCGTGTTTGGATTTCCAAGATATCAGAGGGCCGCCGGACATCCAGGCGGTCGAAACACACTTGATCCTATCTGCCAATCCGAAATGAATAAACTATTCCGGGCCAGAGGACCGGGACCCAAAGCGGGACAAATCAACTCCAAAATTTCAGCCGCTTTCAATTTTAGCAGATTGCAGGCATTTTCACCTGTCCTTTTGGACATGCCCACTTCTTCCAAACCGGTTCAAAAACCGGGGACATTAGTTGAAAAACAGCATCTAAAAAATAAGTTAGTGAAAAAATATAAAAACAGGATTGAATTCATTCCTCAAATTATTATTTTTATAAAATGACATTTTATAAGGAATCTTTTTCATGATTGTCCTTTTAAGGCAAAAGTTAAAGAATTTAGAACATCTGGAAACAGGAGGAAGATAATGAAAAAGGCAATAAAGTGGATAATTATTGTTGGAGGAGCCCTCTGTGTACTAATTATCGCCTCTCTGCTCATAATACCGATGTTCGTGGACCTTGATGACTACAAGCCTAAAATCGAAGCCAAGGCTTCCGAAGCAACCGGTCGCCCATTTAGAATCGGAGGTGACCTGGACCTCTCTCTTTTCCCCTGGGCGGGGATCTCTTTTACCGATCTGAGCCTTGGAAACCCGGAAGGTTTCAAAGAAAAGGAGTTTGTTTCTGTCAAGTCCTTCGAGGTAAGAGTTAAACTGCTTCCGCTCATAGCAAAAGACATTCAGGTCAAACGCTTTATCCTGGAAAAGCCCTCTGTGACCCTTATAAAAGCAAAGGGCAAAAAGGCCAACTGGGAAGGACTTGGCAAAACAAAGGGCAGAAAAGATGAAAAAAAGGCGGAAAAGGATGGCGGAAGGCTTGAACTGCCTATAAAATCCCTTGCCGTTGGGGAATTCGCCATCAAAGAAGGATCAATTACCTATCTGGACAAGATAAAAGGAGAGAAAAAGGAGATCACAAATATAACCCTTGTTCTCGATGACGTATCGCTGGACAAGGCGGTAAAAATTGATTTTTCCGCTCTTTTGGATGGCAAGTCTGTCTCGGTCAAGGGCAAGATCGGCCCGGTGGGAAAAGAGTTTGGGAAGGCCCCCCTTCCATTGGATATCCTGCTGAGCGCCTTTGATGAGATCGAGGTGAAGCTGAAAGGCAAGGTCCTATCACCGACCTCTACCCCCGGGGTTGAGCTTGACCTTCAGGTCGCTTCTTTTTCACCCCGCAGCCTGATAAAACATTTCGGACAGGACTTTCCCTTCAAAACCAAAGACCCCGAGGCGTTAGGCAAGGTCGGCCTTAAGTGTTTCCTTAAGGGCACAGCCAAAGAGATAACTGTCTTGAACGGCGAATTAGGCCTGGATGAATCAACACTGAAGTTTTCAGCCGGAGTGAAGGATTTTAAAAAACCTGATCTTGCTTTTGATCTGAACCTCGACAAGATAGATCTGGATCGTTATATGCCGCCGCCGACAGAAAAAACAGCTGAACCGGAGAAGACAAAAAAAGGCAATGCAGCCTCAGGCAAAATCGATTACGGGCCTGCAAGGAAGTTATTACTGGACGGCAAAATCAGAATAGGAGAAATCAGGGTCAGCGGGGCAAAGCTGGAAGACTTCAATATGCACATAAAAGGAAAAGGCGGCCTTTTCACGGTTGATCCATTTTCCCTGAAACTGTACCAGGGCGATTTGAAGGCGAAGGCGGTCTCGGATCTGAGAAAGGCCGTACCGGTTAACACATTGACCTACAAGGCCAAAGGGATAAAGGCAGGGCCATTGCTGCAGGATCTTCTAAAAAAGGATTTTATCGATGGGACGGCCCTGGCTGAGGGCTCATTGAAAATGACGGGAGACACCCCTGACAATATCAAAAAGAGCCTGAACGGCAGAGGAAAAATAACCTTCAAGGAGGGCGCGATAAAGGGAATAGACCTCGCCGGAATGGTCAGGAACGTCAAAGCGACCTTTGGTATGGCCGAAAAGGGGGCGGAAAAGCCTAAAACCGATTTTTCCGAACTTAACTCACCCTTCACGATAACCGGTGGCGTGGTAAATACAGACGACACATCTCTTAAATCACCCCTTATCAGGGTCCTTGCCAAAGGCAAGGCAAATCTGGTAAGCGAGGAACTCGATTTCCGGATTGAGCCCAAATTTGTTGCCACCCTGAAGGGCCAGGGAGATGAAAAGGCCCGATCAGGCCTGAGTGTTCCCATACTGGTATCCGGGACCTTCAATAAGCCCAAATTCCGCCCCGATCTGAAAGGGATGCTCAAAGGAGTTATGGAAGGCGGAGTACCAAAGCAGTCGGATCTAAGGCAGGTCATCCCGGGAGGCATAACAGATAAAGATGAAAAGGGCTCCGAGGGGGCAGGCGGCATTATGAAATCACTGCCCTTCGGTCAGAAGTAAGCCGCCGGACAGGCAATAGAGGCACATTTTTCTTGGAATTTTCAAACTCCAAAGGAGCGTCTAATGACTAAAGACAAGGGCCTTATTCATGCCTTATTTTTTCTGATTTCCATTCTGTTTTTCCCTGGAACGGCCCTCCCGCTGATGTACAGCAATCAGGTTGAATCTCTCAGAGACTTGAACGGCATATACGTACTGGCTGAGGGGATAGAGAGGGAAGTCGAAAAAAATGGGCTCTCAAATCACATTCTGGCGAGGGAAGTGGGCAAAAGGCTTAAGGCACGGGGGGTAAAGGTCCTTTCAAGGGAGAAATGGCTTGATACCAGTGGCAGCCCCTACCTTTATCTGAACGCAAACATACTAAAACTCAAGGAAAGCGGTGAATATATTTATTCCATAAACATTTCATTCAAGCAAAATGTTTATACCGCCAGGGCCCCTGTAGAGATAATAGGAGCCGCCACATGGACCACCGGGGGTATAGTGGGAATAACCTCCAGGCTTGAGAACATACATCGGCTGGTTCTGGAAAAGGCGGAAGAATTCATTGATGCATATCTACTGGTAAATCCCGGATGAAAGGCCTGCCGACCTGTTTACTCTTCGTTAAAACTCACTAGAGACTGGTCATAATCAGGCACTTTTTCATATCCCAGGAGATTCAAAAGGGTGGAGGCCACATTCGTTAGCCCGGGTCTTTTCAGCTTTCGCATGACATACTCGCCCCTGTAGGATGGGTCATAAATAGCAAAAGGGACCGGGTTGAGGGAATGAGCCGTCTTGGTCTGTTTGTGCCGTCCATCCTTTAAGGTGTACATTTCCTCTGAGTTGCCGTGATCCGCCGTTATTACCGCTATACCGCCTATCTCCTCTACCACTTCAAGAAGTTCACCGACACACAGATCCACCGTTTCAATAGCAGTGACAGCAGCCTTCAATACTCCCGTATGCCCCACCATGTCTCCATTAGGAAAATTCAAACGACCGAACCTGTAATTCCCGGCCCTTAGCATCTCGATAGTCCTGTCCTTTATCTCGAAGGCCTTCATCCTGGGAGCCTTGTCAAATTCTATTCTGTCCGAGGGTATTTCCACATATCTTTCCAGAGAAGCATCGAGATATCCGGAACGGTTTCCGTTCCAGAAATATGTGACATGTCCGAATTTCTGGGTCTCTGATATTGCAAACGATTTTACCCCTTCAGCACAAAGATATTCACCTATGGTCCGGTCTATGGAAGGAGGCGCCACGAGATAATTGGGAGGGATATGGGTGTCGCCGTCATATTCCATGATACCCGCATAGATAATATCAGGAAGGGCCCCCCGCTCAAACGAATCAAAATCATCTTCAGTGAATGCACGTGAAATCTCTATGGCCCTGTCTCCCCTGAAATTAAAACAGATAACCACATCCCCGTCTTTTATGGCACCGACAGGTTTACCATATTCGTCAACAACAACAAAGGAATCCATATATTGATCGGTCATGGAATGATTCTCATCGTAAAAGGTCCGAATCGCCTCGTGCGCCGATCTGAACCGTCTTCCTTCCCCGTTTACGTGGGCGTCCCAACCCCTCTTCACTATCGACCAATCCGCATTGTAGCGATCCATGGTTACCTTCATCCTGCCTCCTCCGGAGGCGATGCAGTAATCGAACCCCTTTTCTTCCGAGATACGAGAAAGCCTTTGTTCGGTTGGAATTACATAGCTCAACGCGGATTTTTCCCCCACGTCCCTTCCGTCAAGCAATGCATGAACTCGCAGGTTTTCAATCCCTGATTCGACACACCTTTCAATTATCCTGTAAAGATGATCAATGTGTGAATGCACGTTTCCATCAGAGAGCAACCCCAACAAATGGATGGCCCCCCCGGCTCTACCCCTTTTCACGATACGGGCCCAGAGGTCGGTTTTAAATATATCTCCATTTTCAATCGCCCTGTTTACCAGCCGGGCGCCCTGATCAAAAACCCTTCCGGAACCAAGCGCGTTATGTCCTACTTCGCTGTTTCCCATATCCTTGTCTGAAGGAAGACCTACAGCGATGCCGTGCGCCTGAAGCTCACAATAAAGATCAGAGGAAAAGAGCCTGTCAAGATTAGGTGTCTTTGCCAAAAAGACGGCATTTGACCCGTCCGGTCTTCCAATCCCTACACCATCCATTATAATGAGAAGCAACGGACCCTTCCTTCCTGAAAAACCTTTCATTTTCTCAAGCCCCAAAGCCATCTGACATATTCCCCTCTCTGTTTTAGAACCAAACGGAATTTCAATACGTCTATTTAATGCTCCTATTTCTTACTACATGAGTATAAACAGTAATCCCGCCATGTCCAGTTCTTCCTTTGCTTTCCCTTAAGATGCTCCCGGATAAAACCATTGAAAAGCAACCCTTTCTTAAAGTATAAATGTTATTATTTTTGGATAATCTCAAGATCAATTAAAATTCATCAGGCAAAAGAAGTGGAACACAAATGAGAATTTTTCACCTCTTTGATCCTTGGCTCCTTTTTTCTGAATTGCAGGAGCTTCATACTTATAAATCAGGCGATTTTAAGCTCATTTATATGCCTGCGCATATCTAAATTTGGAAGGAACATGAAAATGCCTCACAAGGTTGTTGTAATAGGCGCTGTTGCGCTTGGCCCGAAGGCCGCATGCAGAATAAAAAGGCTCGAACCCGACGCGGAAGTTATAATGATTGATAAAGGAGACCTCATATCTTACGGGGGTTGCGGCATACCCTACTATGTGTCCGGGGATGTCAGTGAGCCGGATCAACTCCAATCAACAAGCTTTCATATGCTCAGGGACAGAAAATTCTTCCTTCAGGCCAAGAACATCGACGTAAAAACGAATACCGAGGCCGTTTTAATTGATCGTAAAAACAGGACCGTACTGACGAAAAATCTTGGCAGCGGTGAGAAAAACGAAATATCCTATGATCACCTCGTTATAGGAACCGGCAGTATTCCAAGGCGGCTTGATATCCCCGGATCGGACCTGGAGGGTGTCTATCATGTCTCCAGCCTGGATGATGCCATTATGATAAAAAGCGACATAGCAGGGGGCAAGGTCGAGGATGCCGTTGTCATAGGTGCGGGCGCAATAGGGCTTGAGATGGCCGAAGCGCTCTCCGACCTTTGGGGTATTGAGACATCGGTGGTGGAGATAACAGACCAGATTCTTCCAGGTATTGTATCGCCGAACATGGCCAGGATGGGGCAATGCCACATGGAGCAAAATGGCATAGCCTTTTATCTGGGGCAGAGCGTCGAGGCTATCAAAGGCAAGGGCAGGGTGACCCAGGTAGTTACCGACAAGAGCACACTCAAGGCCGATCTTGTTATAGTCGCTGTAGGAGTTATCCCGAACTCAGATCTGGCAAACAATGCCGGCCTTGAGATATCACCTTCAGGTGCAATAGTTGTGAACAAACATCTCCAGACCTCCGATCCTTTGATTTACGCCGGTGGAGACTGCGTGGAGATCACCAACCTCATAACCGGAAAGCCGGGCTACTGGCCTCTCGGCTCCCTTGCAAACAGGCAGGGAAGAGTAATAGGAACAAATATCTGCGGTAAAAAGGCCCAATTTGACGGAGCAGTAGGCAGTTTTACCGTAAAACTCTTTGATATCTCTATCGGTTGCGCCGGTTTGAGCCTGCAAACAGCTAAAAAGCGGGGATATGATGCTGTAAGCGCATTTGTGGTACAGTTTGACCGTGCACATTTCTACCCTGAAAAAGAACTCTTGTACCTTGAGCTTGTAGTGGAAAAAAACAGCAGCATGGTTCTGGGAATCCAGGGCTTTGGAGGAAAAGAAAGCGGGGTGCTGTCAAGGGTGTCCGCCGTAGCCGCCATGCTCAGATATGGGCCTACCGCCTCGGATATAGGCACACTCGAACTTCCCTATTCCCCGCCGTTTTCATCTGCAATGGATGTAGTAAACGCCCTCGGGAACACGGCTGAAAACATCCTTGCCGGCAGGAACAGGGTAATAGAAATGGACGACTTCTACGAATTGTGGAAATCGAGGGGATCCGACGGCACCCTTTTTCTTGACTGCAGGGGATGGGGAAATGCCCGGCCATTTGTCGAAAAATATCCCGAGTGCTGGAAAAGCGTGCCACAGGACGAGCTTAGGGACCGGATGGATGAAATACCGCGGGATAAGCAATTGGTTTTGATCTGCAATACCGGTGTCAGGTCCTTTGAGGCACAGATCACACTTGATAAGGAAGGGATCAAAGATACCTACAACCTTCAGGGTGGTATTGCCGCCCTTAAAAAATGGGGGCTTGACCTGCCCTAGCCATCTTATTGCATATTATACGGTGATCATGAAAGATTTTACACTGAGCGCATATGAGAGGTACCTGAAGGAGATAAAACGTTCCTTTTCTCTTGTCTTGAGATTCGATGAATTTCTGCAAAAACAGGTTCCTCCTCAAAGTTTTTGTATAATTCGACATGATGTCGACCGAAGGCCCGGAAACGCCCTTTTGATGGCTGAGATTGAAAAAAGATTGGCAGTCAGATCAACCTACTATTTCAGGGTCAAACATCACGCCTTTAAACCTGATATAATACGCCGGATCTCTGAGATGGGTCACGAAGTGGGATACCATTATGAATGCCTTACAGATTCAAGGGGAGATGTCAGGGCCGCTTTGAAAGATTTCGAGATAAAGCTCCTCACATTAAGGGAGATAGCCCCGGTCAATACGATATCAATGCATGGCAGTCCCCTGAGCCGATTTGACAACAGAGATCTCTGGCGAGACGGAAAAAACCATGACCTGCTCCTGCAAAAACACTCTATCCTGGGGGAGATATACCTGGATATAGACTACTCTGAAATCGCTTATATAAGCGACACGGGACGCAACTGGTCCCGTGAAAGATCAAACATCAGAGACCGGGTTGAATCCGGCCTGAATCCGGACTTTGCCGATGGTGAAGGACTTCTGGATTATCTCAAAGCCCGTCCCCACCCCAGGATAATCATGCTGTTTCATCCCGAACGATGGAACGAAAGGGCGCTTGATCGCGGTATATCCTATTTTTTTGACCTTGCGGTAAACTCCTGCAAGCAGCTACGAAATCTTGCACTCCACACGAAGTAAAAACAAAGAAGACAGATGGATAAACATTCAATTGAATACAGGGACTTCCGGCCGGGGGATGAGAATGCTATAGACGACTTATATCACCGGATTTTCCGTAAGACCCGTGATCTTGAACAGTGGAAATGGGAATTTCTAAACACCCCTGAAGGAAAATCCATAATACGAATAATCGAGGATGGCGGAAAGGTTATAGGCCATATTGCATTGATTCCCATGCGATTTTCATTCTTCGGCACTGATATTATCGTCGGAAAATCGGAAGATTCGAGCCTTCTAGCTGAATATAGGGGTAAAAGGCTTTTCGGCAAACTTGAGAAGAGCTGTTTTGACAGCGCCTCTGAAAAAGGTTTTTCAATCGCCTATAGTATTTCAAGAACCGCCAGAGAGGTCCATCTCAAGGCAGGGTATCATCCGCTTTCCCCGCTCAAGGGATATTTCATTTCTATTGAACACGACTTTGTGGCTGAAGAACTGTCTAAATTTTTCCATTTGAGAAAACCAGGCAAGGCGCTCCTTAAGGCGACGCTCAAAATCCTTTCAAAAAAATTTGAAAAGGAATCAAAGTCAAGAGTTGAAGGGATAAAAGATATCTCAATCGAAAAGATAGAGAGGTTTGACGACAGGGCTGATGAGCTGTTTGACAGATTCGTCGGCAGGCATGATGTGATAACGGTAAAGCGCTCTGAATCCTATCTGAACTGGCGCTTTGTTGACAATCCCAATCATGATTATGATATATATATGGCACTGCATGAAAATGCCCCTGCAGGGTATATTATAACCACAGCGGTAAAGCGCAAAGAGGATTTCAATTGTGATCTGCTGATAGGGTTGATATCCGATTTTCTTGTGCTTGAAGAGTACAAAGAAGCCCTGCCGCTCCTTTTTGATAAGGCGGTGGAGAGCTGGCATCGCAGAAGGTGCGACTGTGTTATCAATTGGATTCAAAAGGATGGAATCCTTTCAGATTCGATGTTAAAACAGTTGAGGCGCTTCGGTTTTTTGCCGATGATGGGGAAGTTCAGCATCCCCATATCGGTTCGTCCCCTGAACGAGGATATGTCTCTTCAAGGCATTATTGATCAAAAAAATTGGTTTATAACACTTGCCATGTCCGGGAGATGGGCGTAGCAGATTGCCGGGACTAACTTATACCTGATACTGGGTTTTCATCATTTACAGTATTTGATTTTTCACAGACAGCAGATGCCGGAGATGGAAACAAGAAAAGAGAAAACCGAAAGGAACTTCGACAGAGTGAAGGGCCTGTTTTCATGGCTCAAGATATTCTATTCAAAGGCAAAAGGCATAAAGCTCATTTATCAACTTTATTATTTCGCACCGCAGAAAATCCTGCGAATAAACGGCCGTGTGCCCTGGCCTGTTCACTTCACATCAAGAGTCCTCTACCATGAAAAAATAAGTCTGGGTAATCGCTCGGCACCTGGAATGAGTTCCAATTGCTATATCCAGGCGAGAAATGGTATTGAAATCGGACACAATCTCAGGATGGGCCCTGGGGTGGGCCTAATAAGCTCAAACCACCATATAGACGACTATGACATATGGCCGGAAACGGGGCCGATAAGGATCGGCGACAACGTCTGGATCGGCATGAATTCGATAGTCCTGCCGGGAATAAAAATCGGAGACAATGTTGTAATCGCCTCGGGTTCAGTGGTTAACAGCGATATCGCCTCGAATTCTATCGCAGGTGGCAACCCCTGTAAGATCATAAAAGAAAAAAGACCCTATCAAGGAAAAGACTACAGCATAATAGAATGATTTCATGGCACAAATACTTTGTATATCTATCGCTTTTTTTCCTGGCTGTCTTTCTTTTTAAGACAGATTATCTCAAGATTCCTGCCGTAATATCACCTCAATACCTGATCCTCTCATTCCTTTTTCTTTTTTCCGGTTTTATCGGCAATGCCTTTTCCTGGCACCGACTGCTCAAGGCGTCAAAAAACCCGGTATCCATAAAAGTCTGCATCTCATCGGTGGGATTGTCCATTTTCGGCAAATATATACCTGGAAAATTCTGGCTCATAATGGGAAGGGCTGCGCACGTAGCTGAGAACTCCGCTTATTCGCTAGGCAGGGTATCGGCCCTTTCTCTAAACGCCCAGTTCATATCCCTGTGGTTTGGTCTGGTTTTGGGAACATTCGGCCTTTTCATACTGGGAGGGCTGTATCTTTGGGGATGGATCATCCTTGTCCTGTGGCTTGTACTGACAGCCGTTGTCTTTAGCAGCTTTTTTAACAATGCAGGTGAAAAATTTCTGAGTTTTATCCTCAAAAAAGAGATTGCGATCCCCAAACTGACCTTGATGGAAACCATTACCGTGGCTCCATGGTTTGCGATTTCATGGCTCTTATGGGCGGCAGGATTCTATTTTTTCGTCTGCGCCCTTTCCCTTTCAGGCATGCCGATCAGCGTCGGTCTTGGTTTCCCCTTGGCAGGCACATTGGGAATAATGGCGGTTTTTGCGCCCGGCGGACTGGGGGCGAGAGAAGGAGTTGCGGCAGCTTACCTCTGCCTGGCAGGGTTGGGTCTACAAGAAGCGACAACCATCGCAGTAGCCTCAAGGGCATGGTTTCTCTCTGGGGAGGCCTTCATCTTCCTCCTGGGGTGGTTTTCAAAAAAGGCGCACAGAAAAATCCAATAATTGATCTGCTATTTTAGATTTTTGTTGTATTCCATATCAAACCACATGCTGAAAAAAAGCGTCTGAAGACCGCTTATCAATGTAAAGACAAGGGCCATCGCATTTATGTCAGGGATATCGCCGATGGTTGCCCATATGAAAAAAAACCTTATTGCAAGAGGCATACTCAGTCCAAGAAGCAAAAAAGAGAGGACATAGAAAAATATAAGCGGGTGGAAATCCTTTATGACATATTTATAAAAAAGCCTTTTCCAGAAACCCTTGAACAAAATCCAGCTTATCGTGGGAATTACCTTAAACAGCTTGATGCCTGACTTTTCTCCTACATTATAAACCGGCCTTATATGAACATCCCTGACACGAAAATCCTTTTCATTTAGTTTTATCAGGATATCATTCGGCATTCCATAGCGTTTGAATATCTTATCCAGATCAAGCCTTTTAAGGGCCAAAAGAGATACGGCGGTGTAGCCGCTCTGGGAATCGGCAATATGCCAGTAACCTGAAGCAATTTTTGTTAACAGGGACAGGAATGAATTACCCAGATACCTGTAATGAGGAATCATCTTCCAGGCCTCACCGTAAAAAAGGCGATTGCCCTTTGTATACTCAACCTCTCCCCTTGCAACAGGCTCAATTATAGGTACCAGATCCCTGGGATCCATCTGGGCGTCACCGGCCATTACCACCGTGACATCCACTTCCATATCACGCGCCATTTTATAGCCCGTGACTATCGCCCCCCCGACACCTTGGTTTATCTCATGATCCAGATGCACCAGACGGCTCCGTTCGTTTGCCAATCTCTCCAGGATCTTAGAGGTCCTGTCACTGCTGGCATCATTAACGGCAATGATTTTGTCCACATAATCGGGGATCGAATCAATGGTTTTTTCAATGAGCTTTTCCTCATTGTGCGCCGGGATCACAACTGCAACTGTCTTTTCCATATACATGACACACCGCCATTAAACTGAACGTTTACAAGATATTTTCTCTCTTATTTGATTCAAATTCGAGGCGAAACTTCAAAAACCCCGATCTCATTGTCAAGGAACATAAGATTCAGTTCCCCTTTAAATAAATCTTTAAGCACCCTCTTGCCGCCCTCTTCAAAAAGATCATTGCTCCATTTATTCAGAAAACCCAGATGTGCGATAATATGGGTTATATCCCTATGCCTCAACCTCTCCAGCAGGCGTTGCGAATCCCCCCCGGCGGATTTTACCTGTCTATAGAGCCAGTCCACCTCCGCCGGGGTATCGGGTATGTAGTCCCTTTTACAATAGTAACCTCTCTTACCCAAAAAGACAAACAGGATAAGCGAATGTTCAGGCAGGTTACGGTTTGCGTACTGAATTGAAGGATACTCAGGTCTGTACCGGGTGATGTACTCATCCCTGTCCGTTTTACCAGAAATATAGGAAAAGGGTCCTACATACTTGAACTGGTCCAAGACATAGAACAAATTCAACAAAAGGGAAAAAACAACCGCAAAAATTACCGGAAGCGATCGTGACGTTTTCCAGCGAACTGATTTTACCGCTTTCAGGGAGGTGACCGACCTTTCTATGCCAAGCGTAGACAATATAATCAGAGGTCCTATCAGAGGAGATAGGTATCTTATCCTCATAACAGTGCCGAAAAAGGAGAAAAGCAGAATAAGGATGGAAAAGGCAAGAAGAATTTTCTTTTCCCTCTCCAGTCCGGGAGGGCCTCTTTTAACCCTTATAAAACCAAGCATTGGAAATATAAGCAGAAAGGGATTGAGTCTTCCGTCGAATAGGCGGGGGTCCCCATCTTTTCCCTGGAAAAAAATCCTGACCGGCACAAGGGCAATCTGCCACCATTTTTCCTTGTAAATAATACTTCTATAGGCAAAGTGACCCTTTGGATGTGCCAGGGATGCATCCCTACGATCGATGTCTGAGCCGGGAAAGGTGCTGCCTGCATTGAATCTTTCTTCATAAAGGGGGTAAAAGGGATTATTGGTCCATATATAATTTCTTATCATCCAGGGTGAGAAAATAAGAAGCGCTATCGAGAGAAACAGTGCTCCACACCACAAAGACTTTGCGAACCCGAATTTTCCGCTCCCGCTGAATCTCGCATGGATAAACAAGACAAAAAGTGTCAGAAATACCAAAACGGCAATGCCGTTATATTTGGTTCCCAGCCCAAGGCCGCAGCAGAGAGCGGACAATATAAGAAATTTCGCCTTAAATTCCTTTTGGATCCATTTCAGTATCAACAGAACCGATGCCGTCGAAAAAAATGTGAGCCCCAGATCCACATATGCGGTTATGGAAAGCTTTATTACGACCGGCAGAGAAAGGAATAACAAGGCACCCAAAAGGGCATAAATCTTATCGGATCTTGTTTTAAGGTAATGATAGATCAGCAGGGCCGTCAAAAGTGCAAAGGAAAAATGTATGAATTTGGGGGCTATATCGTTTCCAAGATAAAGAGCGATCAGATACAGCAGATCCAGATTCATCGGATAATAGGAATATGGCATGGAAGGTATTTCAAAGATATTTCCGTGCTTCAAGTAAAGCTCGGGGACTGCCAGATGATGGACTAACGCATCTTTGCTGACAGGCGGAACAAGACTGAGGAAAATGACAGAGGAAATAAGCAGAAGCAGAAGACCCGTCAAAAATATTTTCAAAAAAGTTTCATGTCTTGCCGACATCTGGTAAAGCCTCTAAGAGTTAATAATCCGGCACGTTTCGATTACCGATCTTGATCGGATATCCTTTTATTTATTCCTTTAATCATAAGATCAATGTGAAGCCTCTTCCACTCAGAAGACGGGATCATATCCATATGCCCCATGGCATTTGAAAAATCCCCCAGTCTTATGTATGCCATGGCCAGGTTCTTTCTTAACAAAGAGGATTCGCCTGACAATTCCAGGCCCCTGTTCAACACCTCTATTGCGGCTTGATATTGGCCCTTTGCTCCGTGGCTTGAGCCCAGATTAGCCCAGAAATCAGATCGATCGGGGCAGAGATAAACCGCCTTTTCAAAATATCTCAAGGCCCTGTCATAATTCTTCGTCTTAAAAAAAACAGTCCCGAAATTGTTTAAGACCAACCCCTTTTGATCTGAGGTAAGATATTTCAAAGAGGCCTTTTCCAGATAAGGCAGGGCACTTTCATACCGACCCGTCTCGATTAGTAAAACGGCATAGTTTAGGAGGACCTCACCTCCGGGATATTTTTCAAGGGCGACCTTGAGGTATTTTTCCGCCTCCCGGTATTTTTTCTTCTCAAGCAGATTTATACCCAGACCTCCTGAATAAAAATGGTTGTCAAACACAATAACTTCCTGAGAAAAGAAAGAATTCTCATCCTTCCATAGATTTTTATTCAATATATAGGAATAGGAGCCAAAATAAAAAGTTATGATCAAAAGCATGGAGTTGACCAGAAAGGATCTTGACATGAGAGGCGCTTTCAATTTCCCGGCAATCAGCATTATAAAAGGTAGCGGGAAATAGAGCCATCTCATGGATATAAGAGTAACCGCCGATGTCTTTATAAGATTTAAGACGGGAAAAATTGCAATAATAAAACAGATGAGAGGAAGACAAATAAATCTGTCCCTTCTTTTCGTCCAAACAGCATATATGATCATGATCATGCCTGCAATCCCTGCCAGCCCCCTCCAGTCAGAATAATCACAAGGATATCGGACGATAAAACTGTGGAGATCGTGGGGCAAAAATAGAAGTTTCAGGTTATAAATAATAAGATAGGGAGCAAAATAGATTCTTTCGATTATATTTCCTGTCTCCGCAGCGGTTGTCCACGTGCCTGTTATCCCCTTTTTCAGCAAAAGATAGGAAGCAAGGATTATTATAAAAGGGACATAACCGATGAATTCCAATTTATAATCCTTTTTTGTAACGTCAAGGAGTCGGTTAAAGACGAACAATAAAGGCGGGATCATAAAGGCAAATTCCTTTGAGGCCAGGGCCGTTGCAAAGAAAATCAGGGATAAGGTATACTTCGTCCAAGAGGCTTCTTCTCGGCCGCGGAGATATAAATATATACAGGCAATCGAAAAAAAGGTAACAAGGATATTGTTCCTCGAAACTATAAAAGATATCGCTTCAGTGTTTACGGGATGAAGCGCAAACAGCGCAGAACCCCAAAAAGCGGGAAGGGTCTCACTGAACAGCTGCCTTAGGATATAAAAAAGTAGAATAGACGTAGCCATATGAAAAAGGATGTTAGTCAGCCTGAAACCGCAGGCATTTAACCCCCAGATCATGAAGTCCAAACGATAGGTCAGATTGACCAGCGGCCTATAATAACCCGTATGATAGGGGGCTTCATTTTTTCCGTCTATTATCGAGTCTTCCTGACTGAGATAAGATGACAGGGAATGCCCCTGCCTCAGGTATCTGTTATTTTCGATCAAGGGTCTGTCATCAAGGATGAAACCGCCTGACAGGATAGGATGATAAGCCAGTAAAATCAAAAGGGGGCAAACCATATAGGGTAACCACAAATGTTTTTCCGGTTTCATAAACATCTTTGTTGCCGCCTCTAAAAGGATATAGATATGAGGATATTTGAGTTGAATAAGTCATTATATCTGTCGGATTGCAGAAGAACAGTATTCATTTGCATCTCAGCATTCATCCTTATTCTATTGACCTATTCCAACACCTTCCAGGCCTCCTGGCATTTTGATGATAAACCAAATATACTGAACAGAGAGGCCATGCAGTTAACCGAACTTTCCTTCTCAAATATTGAAAAAACATTTTACCACAAAGGCCAGATCTACAGACCATTTTCATGCCTGAGTCTGGCGCTTAACTACTATATCGGCCGAACGGATGTAACAGGATACCACCTGGTCAACACATCTATTCATTGCCTGGCATCTATATTTTTATATCTATTAATATATCAGATCCTCAATCTACCAACTCTGGACGGCAGATACGAAAAGACGGCTCATTCCATAGCCCTTGTTGCCGCGCTTCTTTGGGCGATAAATCCGGTTCAGACTCAGGCCGTTACCTATATAGTACAAAGAATGGCCTCTATGGCCGCACTCTTTTACATTATGGCCATGTACCTCTACATAAAAGGAAGAATTGCTGAAAACGCCTTTAAGAAATTTTTTTTCTTTCTTCTATGCCTATCTGCGGCCATTCTTGCTATCGGGTCAAAGGAAAATGCCGCAATGATTCCGATCAGCCTTTTCTTATTAGAACTGTTCCTGATTCAAGGGATATCGAATGTGAATCTGAGGTCAAGTTTACTGATATTAATAGCACTCATCCTTCTTCCTTTACTGGCAGTGCTTCTTCTAAGAGGCCCTTCCACCTTTGACCCCTCATACCTCTCAGCCTTTTATGAAGCAAAACCCTTCAGCATGTCAGAGAGACTTCTGACCGAACCGAGGATAATACTCTTTTATCTCTCTCTTTTGTTTTATCCTATGCCCGAAAGACTTTCCATAAGCCATGACATTTCTTTATCTCAAGGCCTTTTTGACCCGGCCACCACAATAATCTCAATTGCCGCCATAGGGCTGATCATACTGGCATGTCTGATCAGTGCAAGGAGATTGCCTTTAACGTCCTACTGCGTAATATTTTTTTTCCTGAACCATTTGATGGAATCTACGGTCTTCCCGCTTGAGCTCGTTTTCGAACACAGGAATTATCTGCCATCGATGCTTTTATTTGTGCCGCTGGCAGTCCTCATAATAGAAGGCCTTCTTTTCTTTGAAAAAAAGATTTACATGCAAGTCATCATCGCTTCATTTCCCGCCTTACTTTTGATTGGCTATGGACACAGCACCTATATTCGTAATTTCGTATGGCAAAGTGAGGGTACTCTCTGGAAAGACGCAGCAATAAAAGCGCCCAAGCTCGCCAGGCCTCATAACAATCTCGGGAAATTCTATTTTGAAAACGGCCTGTTTGAAAAGGCATTCATGGAACATCAAAAGGCATTATCAGGGAAATGCCTTCACCGGAAAAATGAGCACCATCTGACATATTACAACCTCGGCCTGGAATACCAGAGAAGAGGTGACCTGGACCTAGCTCTCAAATACTACAGGATTTCAGAAAATATAAGGCCCGATTATGCAAAACTGCAAAACAATATAGGAACCATACTTCTTGAAAAGGGTCAACCGGAGGAGGCTGCAAAGGCCTTTAGAAAGGCGGTCAATTCACACCCGACAAATTCCATATACAGCAAAAACCTCGGTTTCGTACTTCTGGAATCGGGTCTGATCAAAAAAGCGTCCGGCAGTTTTTTACAGGCCCTTGAGGTCAATCCCCATGACCAGGCAGCCCTTAAGGGCCTTGGTTACATAAACAGGTTAATCGGCAATCTAGGCACATCGCTTATTCAGTTTAAAAAAGCCCTTAGATACGATCCGATCGACCCGACCATACTCCTGTATATGGCAGAGATCTTTCTTGCTAAAAATGACAGTGCAACGGCTCGGAGCCTTATAAATGAATTCACAAAAACCGGAAACAAGATAGACCTGAATGAATATATTGACGGACTGATCAGCCCCAAAGGAAAGGAAGATGATTATGATGCGGTTTACCGCAAAAAAGTCGTACTGAAATTGCTCTCAAATGAATTCAACGAAAAGGCTTCTGATCTTTCCCGCAGGGCAAAACATGTCCTGTCGTCTCTTGAATATATGAAATAGGCCATAATACGCATAAAAAAACACGAATGCCTGTGTTTAACCAGGCATTCGTGTGCAATAAGCTTGACAAACCCTATATTACAACGCTGGGCTATTAGGCGTAATATCGCCGCCAGGTCCTGTAACCGTATAGGTGTGCGTACCGCCTGCGTGAACGGCTGTTGCGGCGAATGAAGTTCCATCCGCGCCTGTAATTGTGACTGTTACGTTTTTGGATGAGCCTATAAAACCGGCATCTGAAAGATTTGCGATGGTAGACGTATAGGTGTTGTTATCGGTATGGTAGACCTCCTGCGCGGTTGCCAGATTCTTGAGATCCGACATGGATGCAGAGTTACCCGCCCTCTTCTTGTAATTTGTGAATTGCGGGATCGCAATAGCAGCAAGAATCCCGATAATTGCGATAACGATCATCAACTCAATGAGAGTAAAACCCTTTTCATTATTTCTTGTCATTTTTGAAAGCATTTTTTCCTCCTTTAATGAAATTGTTTATCATCTGGGCAACAAAACGCTACCCCCTATCTTAACCTGCAGACCAAATTAGACTGTCTTTTCTCTTCACTTTTTGCACCGACGTATTATTTATAAATAATTAATACAATTAGCATGCCAAAAGATACAACAAAACAAATTATTACAATATACTATGTTAAATCAATATATTACATACTATTAATATCGAGCTTTCCTTTATCGGCAGGCTAGAATAAAGCAGAGAGGCCGACATAAATAACAATTTTTGGCATCTAAATAACAATTTTTGGCAAATCTTCTTCCCGTGCACTCAAAGGCCCAGTTTTTCAAGGCGATATCTAAAAGACCGCATGCTTAAGCCAAGGAGGTCTGCGGCTTTCTGTTTGGACCCCTGGGCCGTTCGAATCGCCTGAAGGATCATATCTTTTTCAATATCGGCCAGAACCAGATCAAGATTTATCCCCTCAGGCCCGATATCTGTTTTTCTTCTGCTGCCCTGAACCCTTCTCGACCTGAAATTTGAAAGGGTCAGGCTTTCGGGAAGTACAATATTTGAAGCCTCCAAGGCAACGCTTCTCTCTATTATATTTTCCAACTCTCTTACATTTCCGGGAAAGCTGTACTGAAGAAGAATATCAAGAGCATAGGCGGATATTTTTCTTATTTCCTTTCCCAATTCCATGGAATATATCTCCAGAAAATACTGAGCAAGCAAAGGGAGGTCACCCTCCCTTTGCCTCAGAGGAGGCATCTCCAGATGGATTACATTAAGCCTGAAATATAGGTCTTCTCTGAATCTGTTTTCCATGACCTCTTTTTCAAGGTTCCTGTTTGTGGCAGAGATAAAACGGACGTCAACACTTTTCTCCTCGATCCCTCCTAAGGCGGTGAAGGTCCTCTCCTGAATAACCCGGAGGAGTTTAACCTGAATGGCCGGAGTCAACTCGCCTACTTCATCCAGGAAGACCGTCCCTCCGTCGGCCACACCGAAAAGACCCTCCTTGTCTGTATTGGCTCCCGTAAAGGCGCCCTTCTTGTAACCGAAAAGCTCACTTTCTATGAGGTTTTCAGGTATCCCGGCACAATTTATGACTATAAACGGTTTTTCCTTTCTGGAGCTAATGCCGTGTATAGCCTTGGCGACCAACTCCTTTCCTGTGCCGCTTTCACCCGATATGAGGATATTGGTTTTGGTCCTTGCAACCCGCTCTATCAGATCATAGAGCTTCTTCATCTGAGGGCTTTCACCCACCAGGCAGTCGAAATGATAACGACCTTTCTGTTTACCTCTGTGTTCCGTCAGGCAATTGTTTTTGGGTAAAAGGGCGTCTTTGACAATTTTCTTGAAATCTATGACCTTAAAAGGCTTCGGGATGTAATCATAGGCACCTTCCCTCATGGCCTCGACAGCCGTTTCGGCAGTTGCAAATGCAGATATAAGCACGACAACTGTTTCAGGGTTTTCTCTCTTGGCCTTTTTTAACACTCCTATGCCGTCTATGTCCTCCATCCGGATGTCAGTAACCACAAGGTCAAAGGCCTCTTTCTCAAGGAGTTCACATGCCTTTTCACCATTCTCGGCAAGAGAAACCCGGTAACCTTCCTTGGAAAGCAAAATTTCCAGAAACTCCCGCATACTTGCCTCATCGTCAACAACCAGTATGCTATAGGCCTCTTTCCCAGACAATTTTACCTCCGATCATGGTCAGGTTATTTCTCCCTCTTAGGGTTTCCCCCAAAAAAGGCGTATTTTTACTTTTTGAAAGGATATCTTCCTCTCTCAACTCATATTCATACTCGGTGTCAATTATGGACAGATCCGCCCTCCCCTTTTCCTGAAGACTCCCGCATGGAATTCCAAGAATAGATGCGGGGTTGTAGGACATCTTTCTGATAGCCTGAGAAATAGTAAGCACTCCTTGCCTGACAAGACCCAAAACAAGAGGAACGGCAGTTTCGAGCCCAATTATACCGAAGGCGGCTTTGTCAAATTCCACCTGTTTATCAAGTGCACTGTGAGGGGCATGATCTGTGGCTATCACATCTATAACACCATCTGCCAACCCCATTTTGACGGCCTCCACATCATCCTCCGTTCTCAGAGGAGGCTTCATTTTCGTATTCGTGTCATAGCCTCTCACGGCATTATGATTAAGGCTGAAATAGTGAGGAGCTGTTTCCGCAGTAACAGGGACTCCACTCTCCTTTGCCCTTTTAATAAGCTCAATCGATCCGGCCGAACTGACATGCGCTATATGGACAGGGCAACCTGTAAGTTTTGCAAGGGCTATATCACGAGATATCATAATCTCTTCACTCTCTGATGGAATGCCCGGCAAACCTATCTGGGTAGACACCGTCCCCTCGTGCATGACTCCGTTTTCGGAAAGACTAAGGTCCTCGCAGTGGGAAATCACGGTAAGCCCGTGATAGCTTGCGTACTCAAGTGCCCTCCTCATAATTTCGCTGTTTATTACAGGCAACCCGTCGTCTGAGACCGCAACGGCACCTGCTTCTTTAAGATCACCGAATTCGGTAAGGCACTCGCCCAATTGACCTACCGTAATCGCCGCCACGGGATATATTTTGGAAAAATTGTTTTGATCGCCTTCCTTGATTATGAATTCCGTAACTGAACGGCAGTCATTTGTAGGTGAAGTATTGGGCATGCATGCCAGGCCGGTAAAACCTCCGGCTGCTCCCGCCATTGCCCCCGTGAGGATGGTCTCCTTGTATTCATAACCCGGTTCTCTAAGGTGAACATGCATGTCGATCAGACCGGGGACGACAATCCTGTCTGAGGCGTCGATAATGCAAATCTTCTTATCGTCACGGCTATAAATGCCGGGAGGAATAATTTTCGTTATTCTTTCCCCCTCTATAATAAGATCCCGTTTTTCATTCATCTCCTTGACTGGATCGATCAACGTTCCACCTTTAATCCAAGTTATCACTCCTGGCTCCTCCAATTAAGAGATAAAGGATCGCCATTCGCACGGCGACCCCGTTGTTAACTTGATCAAGAATTACAGAGCGGACATCCTCCGCAACCTCGGATGTAATTTCCACGCCCCTGTTCATAGGCCCTGGATGCATTATAATGGCGTCAGACTTGGCATTTTTGATACTTTCACGGTTCAACCCAAAAAACCTGGCATATTCCCTCATACCGGGGAACAACGCCCTGTTCTGTCTTTCAAGTTGTATCCTAAGAAGCATAATGACATCTTTATCCTTTATGGCCTTGCGGCAGTTGTTCTCGACCTTTACACCCATTGATTCGATATCACAGGGGATCATGGTGGGGGGACCGGACACCGTAACCGAAGCCCCCATTTTGGTCAATCCGAGGATATTTGATCTTGCTACCCTGCTGTGGGAGATATCGCCCAGGATTACAACATCCAAACCTTTTATTTTCCCCTTCTTTTCCCTCATGGTATACAGATCAAGAAGGGCCTGGGTCGGATGCTCATTTATACCGTCACCTGCATTTATAACCCCGGCTCTCACCTCTCTGGCAAGTATATGAGGCGCTCCGGTTGATGAATGCCTCAATACGATCACATCAGGATTCATTGCCTGAAGGTTTCTGGCCGTATCTATGAGGGTTTCACCCTTTACCATGCTGCTTCCGCCTGCTGAAAGGCTGAAGGTATCAGCGCTCAGCCTTTTGGCCGCGATTTCAAAAGATGTCCTGGTTCTTGTGCTTGGTTCATAAAAAAAATTTACCACAGATTTGCCCCTCAGGGTAGGCACCTTCTTTATTTCACGACTGGAGATCTCCTTAAGAGATTCGGCTGTTTCGAAAATAATCTCCAGATCCTGCACCGAAAGGTCTCCTATTCCCAAAAGGTCTTTATGCTCGAAGCGCTTCACCTGCAATCACCTCCAAAAAAAAACCTCCCTACCAGAATACTGGCAAGGAGGCTTCGATTATTGCTCCTAGATACAATCATAGTCGACACTAGGCATTTCTTTATTAAAGGAATCAGAAAGGGATATAAAGATTACGCTCCATTAACAATCTGCTAGGCTTTTGGATCGTTTTCGTTTTCCTTTTCATTCTCTCCTTCCACAACCTCTTCAATTTTATCTTCCTTCATTGTTTTCTTATCATCAGCTACCGGCGTCCCTTTGTCAATTTTTTCCTGACTTTTTACCTTTTTAACGGCGGCAGCACTTTTTTTCTTCTGCTCCGTCTTAGCCGATTTCATCTTTCTGCTCTTCTTCGAGGTCTTTTTTTCTTCTTCTCCAGGCAGAAGCTGTACGATTGACATGGCAGCACCGTCACCCTTTCGGTTCCCCATCTTAACAATCCTCAAGTATCCGCCTTGTCTGTCCGTATACCTGTCCTTCAATACATCGAAGAGACTATGGGTCACCGCCTTATCTTTCATATATGCTAGCGCCTGCCGTCTGGCATGAAGATCCCCTCTTTTTGCGAGACCAATCATTTTTTCCGCAACGGGCCTTATCGCTTTCGCCTTTGCATCGGTGGTCTGTATATTTTCGTACTTAAATAGGGCGGTCACCATATTCCTCAACATAGCCCTGCGGTGACTCGAATTACGTGCCAGCTGACTTCCTGATTTCCTGTGCCTCATTTATCTAAATCCTCTTCATCTGCATCACCTTCGTCAGCCTTTTCGGGAAGGTGGAAATTATCCAGTTTCATGCCTAACGAAAGACCCATCTCATCAAGGATTGACTTGATTTCGTTGAGGGACTTCCTTCCGAAATTCTTTGTTTTCAGCATTTCCTGCTCAGTCTTCTGTACAAGCTCCCCGATCATGGTAATGTTAGCATTCTTGAGACAATTAGCAGAACGCACTGACAATTCCAACTCAGAGACGGGCCTGAAGAGATTCTCGTTTAATTCCACCTCTTTTTCTTCTTCCTCTTCATCAACCGGCTCAGGCTCCTCCTCAAAGCTGATAAACGGATTCATTTGTTCTTTCAGTATCTTGGCAGCAAAAGCAACCGCGTCTTCAGGGCTTAAACTCCCATCTGTCCATACTTCAAGCGTCAGTTTATCGTAATCAGTAATCTGACCAACCCTTGCATTTGTAACGACATAGTTTACTTTTTCCAAAGGAGAAAACACTGCATCGATTGATATCACACCAATAGGCTGATCCTTTTCCTTTGTCCGCTCGATTGGGATATAACCTTTTCCTGACCTTACGTTTATCTCCATATTGAGATTGGCTTCTTTATTTAGAGTAGCAATATGCTGGCCAGGATTCATTATCTCGACCAAACCGTGTGTTTCGATGTCTTTAGCCGTAACCTCGCCTTCACCACTTTTGGAAACGTGAATAACGGCCTCTTCCACATCAATCAATTTTGGTCTGATCTCCTTAAGATTCAAAATAATATCCGCGACATCCTCAAGTACACCGGGGATCGTCGAAAATTCATGCCGCACTCCGTCAAATCTCACTGAGACTATGGCCGCCCCTTGCAGTGAAGACAGAAGTATGCGCCTTAGCGAATTTCCTATAGTTATTCCAAAGCCCCTTTCAAGAGGTTCACAAACAAATTTCCCATAAGTTTTTGTCGAGCTTCCCTGATCAATTTCAACCCTCTTAGGTTTGATCAGTTCCCTCCAGTTTCTGCTCTTTAAATCTGCCAAAAGGGCCTCCCCCTTTTTAAGGTTTTATATCAAACCGCCTCGACCTTAAAACGCAACGCTCAACTTTTCACCAATAGGTCGCCCGGCACTATAAAATCCGGCGATATGAATATCGAAATAATAAGCCTTCTTAAAATACCCAATCTATATTGACTAGGAAAATTTATTTTAATAACTATTACGGCGAACCTTGCTGATCCGGAAATTCAGCCAGCAGTTCAGGTTGCTCTTGGGAATTCTGAAAAAATCAGAGCATCGATGTGTTAACAGGCCATCTTACTAAGGCAACCCCCCACAGTCTGTTTTAATTGTAAAGCAACTCTATTTGGAATACAACTCTACAATAAGCTGTTCATGTATAGGCATAGTTAGTTCTTCTCGGTTTGGAACCGCCTGCAAAACACCACGGAATTTTTCTTTCTCAAGTTCTATCCAGTTCGGAACGCCACGGCGTACAACGGTCTCCATAGCCCCAAGAATTTGGGGAACATTGCGGCTCTTTTCTCTGACCTCCACAACATCTCCCGGCCTGACAATATAAGAAGGAATATTGACTTTTCTGTCATTAACAATAAAATGGTTGTGTTTAACCATCTGTCTTGCCTGATTTCTTGAAGATGAGAATCCCATTCTGTACACAATGTTGTCCAGGCGTGATTCAAGTAAAACCAGAAGATTGGTACCTGTAATCCCTTTCTGCCTGTCAGCCCTCGCGTAGTATCCTCTGAACTGCTTCTCCAGCACACCGTAGAGCCTTTTTACCTTCTGTTTTTCCCTGAGCTGTGCTCTATAATCCGAAGCTTTCCCGCTCCGCCTTTGTCCATGTTGCCCCGGTGGGAAAGCCCTTCTCTCAAAGGCACACTTGTCGCTGTAACAGCGATCACCCTTTAAAAACAATTTCATATTTTCCCGCCTGCAAAGCCGGCACAATGAACCTCTATATCTGGCCAAAAGAGCCCCTCCTCAAGATTTTAAATTGAAATTAAAAATAATACAAAAAAAGCCGATTTTTCTCTGCACGCCTTTTTGAGTAATCCTATACTCTCCGTCTCTTCGGGGGCCTGCATCCATTGTGAGGAATCGGAGTAACATCACGTATAATTGTGACGGTAAAGCCATCAACCTGAAGAGCCCTCAAGGCAGCTTCACGACCGACACCGGGACCCTTAACACGTACTTCCGCCACCCTCATTCCCTGCTCCATGGCCTGAGTGATTGCATCCTTTCCAGCCATCTGGGCGGCAAAAGGAGTGCTCTTGCGGGATCCTTTAAAGCCGGCTCTTCCGGAACTTGATTGTGCTATCACATTTCCGGAAAGATCGGTTACAGTAACAACCGTATTGTTAAATGTGGACTGTATATGAACTATTCCGTTAGGAACATTTTTCTTTTCCTTTTTTCCTTTGCCCTTCTTTCTGACGGTCTTTGCCATTCTAATTCCTCACCTACTATTTTTTCTTTCTGCTCATAACAGCCCTTCTTGGGCCCTTCCTCGTCCTTGCGTTTGTGGAGGTTCTCTGGCCGTGAACAGGCAAACCTCGCCTGTGTCTAAGGCCTCTGTAGGCCCCAAGATCCATGAGCCTCTTAATATTCATGGAAATATCTCGTCTAAGATCCCCCTCAACAGTGAATTTCTCATCAATAATGTTTCTAACTTTTGCGAGATCTTCTCCGCTTATATCGTCTGATTTTATATCCCAATCGATACCAGCTTCGCTCAATATTTTCTGTGCGGAGGTCCTGCCTATTCCATAGATATAGGTAAGAGCTATTTCCATCCTCTTGGCCTTGGGTAAATCAACTCCAGCAATACGTGCCAATCTTCACTCCTATTAAAAATGTATTATCCTTGTCTTTGTTTATGTCTGGGATTCTCGCAAATGACCCGAGTAATTCCCCTTCGCCTGATTATTTTGCATTTTTTACAAATTTTCTTTACTGAAGGTCTTACTTTCATAACAGTGATTCTCCCCTTCCTGCCCGATCAATAAGCTCTAACCTCGATAGACAATACGCCCCCTGCTCAGGTCATAGGGAGAAAGCTCCACTAGGACCTTGTCACCTGGGAGAATTTTAATAAAATTCTTTCTGATCTTCCCCGAAACATGCCCAAGCACACGATGTCCGTTCTTTAACTCAAGCCTGAACATCGCATTAGGCAACGTCTCTATTACTACACCTTCCACCTCTATTGCTTCTTCCTTGGCCATGTCTTACCTTAGCATCACAGTCAGTAACCGCGCTTAACGCTATCTTGTTCTACCAAAGCCCTTTTTCATAAAGCCTTCATAATGACGCGTCAGCATATGGGACTCAATCTGGCTTGTAGTATCCATGGCTACACCTACAACAATAAGCAACGCAGTCCCGCCGAAATAAAAAGGTACATTTAATTTATAGATCAAAATCTGTGGAAGAATACATATGGCCGAAACGTATAATGCACCCGAAAAAGTTATCCTTGTTAAAACACGGTCGATATATTCCGCAGTGTTTTTCCCAGGCCGTATACCGGGTATAAATCCACCGCTTCTTTTCATATTGTCAGCCACATCAACAGGATTAAAATGTACAGCCGTATAAAAATAACAGAAAAAGAATATAAATCCTACGTAGATAAGGCTGTATATGACATGCCCGGGAGCCAATGCATCAACAACAAATTGAAGCCAGGGCATCTGCTCCTGATTAAGGAAGTTCGCAATGGTAGCGGGGAACATTATGATAGATGAAGCGAAAATTGGAGGAATAACACCCGCAGTATTAACCTTTAATGGCAAATGAGTGCTCTGACCTCCATACATCCTTCGTCCTACCACTCTTTTTGCATACTGTACAGGGATCCTCCTTTGACCTCTTTCCACGAAAACGATCAGGCCAATCACGCCGATCATAAGGGCTATTATGATCACCATGAAAAATGCTGACACCTCCCCTGTACCCATCAACCTGAATGTATTGGCAACTGCCACAGGAAACCGCGCCACGATTCCCGAAAAGATAATAAGAGAGATCCCGTTACCGATACCCCTCTCGGTGATCTGTTCTCCCAGCCACATCAAAAAGGAAGTCCCGGCGGTCAGGGTGATAACGGTCAGCAGTCTGAACGCCCAACCGCCGTCCGGCACGATCATTGCCCCGCCCGGGCTTGTCATATTTTCAAGGCCAACAGCTATCCCAAATCCCTGTATGGCACTTAAAACAACCGTACCATACCTGGTATATTGGGTAATTTTCTTCCTTCCCTGCTCCCCTTCTTTCTTCAATTTTTCAAGGTACGGGACAACAACGGTCATTAGCTCCAATATAATGGAGGCACTAATGTAGGGCATTATTCCCAAGGCCATAACGGACATCTGGCTCAATGCCCCCCCGGAAAACATGTCAAACAGCCCGAACAAAGTTCCCTGCTTTGAGCTGAAAAATGCAGAAAGGGCAGCTCCGTCTATCCCGGGAGTAGGTATATGACAACCTAGTCTGTATACGGCAAGCATTAATACCGTAAATATTATTCTTTTTTTTAGTTCCGGTATCTTACCGATGTTTTGAAAACCACCTAACACTTGGGCACTCTCCTATCTTCAGATAACCATGACCGTTCCGCCTGCAGCCTCAACCTTCTGTCTGGCGGTTCTACTCACTTTGCTTACCTTGATATTGACAGGGCAAGATATCTCGCCGTCTCCCAGCAATTTGATCCCATCCTTTAATTTCTTGACAAGACCAGCATCCTTTAGCAGGTTTTCATCAATTTCAGGAGTATCTTCAAACACGGCCAAATCCTTTACGTTTATGGTAACGTATTCTTTCCTGAACACGTTGTTGAAGCCCCTTTTAGGAAGTCTCCGGTGGAGCGGCATCTGCCCTCCCTCAAAGCCTGGACGTGGTCCGCCACCCGAACGCGACTTTTGTCCCTTATGTCCTCTGCAGGCAGTTTTACCGTGCCCCGAGCCTTCGCCTCTTGCGACTCTTTTTCTTTTCTTTCTGGATCCCTCTGAGGGAGAAAGTTCATCAATTCTCATATCAAATTCCCTGTCACCTTCAGCCGACCCTCACGAGGAATGTAACTTTTTCTATCATACCTCGTATGGCAGCCGTGTTTTTCAGTTCAACCGTTTTATTCAACTTGGTCAAGCCTAATCCCCTCAGGGTATCACGAATCTTCTTGTTCTTTCCAATTCGGCTTTTTACTAGAGTTACTTTGATAGTCTCAGTCATAATTAAAACTCGTTCCGAAACATATATGTTAATGCATTAACTCCTCGACACTTTTACCTCTCAGTCTTGCAAACTGTTCGGGAGTTCTCAATGACCTAAGTCCCTTTAGGGTAGCTCTGACAATATTGTGAGTATTATGGGAGCCGAGGCACTTCGTAAGGATATTCTGCACCCCAACCGCCTCAAGGACAGCCCTTACAGCACCGCCGGCGATCAATCCGGTGCCAGGTCCGGCCGGTTTTAAAAGAACACGGCCCGCGCCCCACTCACCTATCACCTCGTGTGGTATGCTGGCATTATAAAGGGAAACATTTTGCATATCTTTTTTGGCCTTTTCTATACCCTTTCGTATGGCTTCAGGCACCTGATTAGCCTTTCCCACTCCGCTCCCAACCGAACCGTTTCCGTCTCCTACGATCACAATTGCGCTGAAGCTGAACCTCCGGCCGCCCTTAACCACCTTGGCCACCCGGTTTATATGCACCACCTTTTCAATAAGCTGTTTTTCTTCTTCTTCCTTATACAAGGTTCCTCTCCCTTAATCTTCCATAAACCGCGACCGCGGTTTACTCTGCTATAAAAAAATCCAGCATGCCCCTTAAAATACAAGGCCCTTTTCACGCGCCGCTTCCGAAAGGGCTTTAACCCTTCCATGATAAAGAAAACCGTTTCTATCAAAAACTACTTTCCTTATTCCTTTTTCAATAGCCTTTTCCGCTATCAGAGCGCCAACGATCGCCGCCCCCTCCTTGTTCCCGCCCCTACTTTTTACATTTTCATCCAGACCCTTTGAGAGAGATGAGGCGGATACCAGGGATCTTCCGGTAACGTCATCTATTATCTGCGCATATATGTATCTTAGACTCTTGAAAACACATAACCGAGGTCTGTCACTGCTACCCCTGACTTTCCTACGCACTCTCTTTTTCCTTCTTAATCTCGCTTCGGTTCTACTAACGGATCCCATTAAAACCCCTCATATTCACTTATTATATCCATGCACTTTGATCTAGGCTCACTTAATTACAATTACAAGCCTGATCAACGAATTACGAAATTTCCATCAAACAAAGAGAACCCAAAAGGTGACATCTACGCTCCAGCCTTACCGGCCTTTCTTCTAATGGTTTCTTCAGCATACTTTATGCCTTTACCCTTGTATGGTTCGGGCTTTCTGAAGTCCCTTATTTTCGCAGCAGTGAGCCCTAACAATTCCTTATCGATTCCCCTCAAAGTTATCTTGGATTTATCGATATTTGCGTCAATACCGTCAGGTAATTCAAAATTTATAGGATGAGAATACCCCAGGTTTAGAACAACAGAATTACCTTTCACTTCGGCCCTGTATCCCACACCGTTTATCTCCAAAATCCTTTCAAAACCCACTGATACCCCTCTGACCATGTTGGATACAAGCACTCTGAAAAGCCCGTGGAGAGACCTTGACGTCGCTGAATTATCCTGAACTGAGACCTCTACCTTGTCCTCAAAGAGATCGATTTTCACATTAGGGTGGATATTCTGATTTAACTCCCCTTTTGGCCCTTTTACAGTAAGGCTTTCACCATTCTGCTTGACCTCTACTCCCTTAGGTATTGGGATAGGCTTTTTACCTACACGTGACATCAAAAACCCCCGCTTTTATCCGAGCCATGAAACATGGCAAAGAATGGAAATATTTTCTTACCAAACAGAACAGATGATTTCCCCGCCTATTCCTTCTTTCATGGCACTGGCATCTGTCATTAATCCTTTTGACGTAGATACGATACTAACGCCGAATCCATTTAACACATTAGGTATTTTATCATGCCTGGCATATATTCTACAACTAGGCTTACTAACCCTCTTAAGTCCGCCTATTACTGATGTGCCACCTTCGTCATAATTCAGATAAATACGTATCTGTCTATGGCGACCGTCAGAAACGATCCTGAAATTTTTAATATACCCTTCGGATTTCAATAACTTCGCGATATTTATTTTCAATTTTGAACTCGGAATGTCCACCGATTCATGAGAAGCTCTCGTAGCATTCCTTATTCTTGTCAACATATCGGCAATAGGATCTGTCATGGTCATTTATCTTACCCCTGTTTTACTTAAAAACCAAATTACACACAATTTCTACCAACTGGACTTAATGACTCCAGGCAACTCGCCCTTTGATGCCAACATCCTGAAACAAATTCTGCATATTCCGAATTTCCTTAGGAATGCCCTGCTTCTCCCACAGATGGGGCATCTGTTATAATGACGTGTAGAAAATTTTGGTTTTCTTTGCGACTTAACTATAAGTGACTTACGTGCCAAGGTATCCTCCCTATCGATCTCGGAAAGGCATTCCAAGTTGTTTCAGTAGGAATAGACCTTCCGCATCGGTTTCAGCCGTTGTGACTATAGAAATGTTCAGGCCTTTTACTTTATCGATTTTGTCATAGTCGATTTCAGGGAATATAATATGTTCCTTAATCCCTATAGTACAATTTCCCCTGCCATCGAATATCTTCTGTGAGATGCCCCTGAAATCCCTAACCCTCGCCAGATCGATATTGAAAAGCTTGTCCAAAAAATCGAACATCCGTTCATGCCTAAGAGTCACCATGCATCCAATAGGCATGCCCTGTCGAAGTTTGAAACCCGCGATTGATTTTTTCGCCTTGGTAACAACAGCCTTTTGCCCTGAAATAAGGCTAAGATCTTCTACAGCCGAATCAAGAGTCTTAATATTCTGAATGGCCTCGCCTAAACCCATATTGAGTACAACTGCCTTTAACTTCGGTACGGCCATGATACTCTTATACCCAAACTCTTTCATTAGAAGAGGCACGGCATCATTAAGATATTTTTCCTTCAGTCGAGACAAAGAATCCTCCTCAACACTTTCCATTTCCTGATTAAATAAACGTTCTCACAAGTATTCAACATACAAACTTTTAGCGGCTACATGTACTATCCATCCATCTGTTCACCACATTTCTTACAAATCCGTACCTTACTTCCATCTTCCAAAATGCGTTTTCCTATTCTGGTAGGCTCGGCGCATTTATTGCATACAATCATCAGGTTGGAGATCGACATGGGCGATTCCTTTTCTATTATCCCACCCTGAGGAGCATTTGCAGAGGGCCGTGAATGACGCTTTACCATATTCAACTTTTCCACCACAGCACGCCATTTTTCGTAATCGGTCTTGAGGACAGTGCCAATTTTCCCCTTCTCTTTTCCAGCGATAACGATCACCTTGTCATCTTTTTTTATTCTTGGCTTTTTAGCTTTCACTTCAAACGCTCCCAAATACTCTTTTTTTTAACAAAGGCTAAAGCACTTCCGGCGCTAGCGAAATGATCTTCATGAAATTTTTTGCCCTCAGCTCTCTTGCCACCGGGCCGAATATCCTGGTGCCGATCGGTTCCTTTTGTTGGTTTATCAAGACTGCAGAATTATCATCAAACTTTATATATGAACCATCCGGCCTCGAAATTTCCTTGGCGGTTCTTACTATCACGGCACGTGACACATCACCCTTTTTGACTCTGGAGTTAGGCATAGCCTCTTTCACCGAAACAACAATTATATCCCCAACACTTGCGTACCGCCTCTTTGACCCTCCAAGCACTTTTATGCATGATAGAAGCTTTGCCCCGGAATTATCCGCAACTCTCAATTTAGTTTCTGTCTGTATCATATCATAATACCCGAACCCATATTGACTAACCTGGTTACCCTTCGACGTTCAACCTGGTGATTATTCCCGTTACCGCCCATTTTTTCCGCTTACTCATAGGCCGGCTTTCGGTTATCCTTACCTTGTCCCCCATCTGACACTCATTCTTTTCGTCATGCGCCATATATTTGCAACGTCTTCTCACATATTTCTTGTATGTGGCATGCTTTGTCAATCTCTCGACAAGCACGAGAGCCGTCTTATCCATACGGTTACTAACCACAGTCCCTACCAATCTTTTTCTCAATCCACGCTCTGCCATCGCTACCTCTTACTAATTAATAGCCCTTTGTTTAAGGACTGTTTCGACACGGGCTATGTCCCTCTTGGTCTTTGGTATCATAGCGGTATTGCCCAGTTGTCCAGTAGCCTTCTGGAACCTCAAATTAAACAGTTCCTGACTAAGCTCTTTAACTTTTTCCTTGAGCTCTTCTTCACCCAGTTCCCGCAATTCGCTTGCCTTCATGTCCTTATGCTCTCCTGCTTACAAATTTGGTTGCAAAAGGAAGTTTATGCCCTGCCAGCCTGAATGCCTCGGTTGCGACATCCTTTTCGATCCCTTCCAATTCGTACAGGATCTTTCCCGGCTTCACAACAGCAACCCATCCCTCAGGGGAACCCTTACCCTTACCCATTCTGGTTTCAAGAGGTTTCTTGCAAATCGGTTTATCAGGAAAAATACGTATCCATATCTTTCCCCCGCGCTTTACATGTCTTGTTACTGCAACACGAGCAGACTCTATTTGTTGAGCCGACATAAAACCGCATTCCAAGGCCTGCAATCCATAGTCACCAAACTCAAGACAGCTTCCCCTATGAGCCTTGCCTTTGGTTCTGCCTTTTTGTTTTTTCCTGTATTTTACCTTTTTTGGGCTAAGCATATGTCATTCCTATTCACTCTTCGTTTTTTCCGGTAAAATCTCACCTTTGAAAATTGTCACCTTTACCCCTATTACCCCATAGGTGGTATAGGCCTGCGCAAACCCGTAATCGATGTCCGCCCTTATGGTATGAAGAGGCACTCTACCCTCACGGTACCACTCCCTCCGTGCCATCTCGGCACCTCCAAGCCTTCCGCCGCAGGCAATCTTGATACCCTGCGCACCGAGCCTCATGGCAGAAGTCACGGCCTTTTTCATAACCCGCCTAAAAGCCATCCTTCTTTCCAGTTGAAGGGCGACATTTTCAGCTACAAGCTGAGCCTCGACCTCCGCCTTTCGCACTTCCTGGATATCAATAATTATTTCCCGTTTGATTTTCTTTTCAAGCTCGCCTTTAAGCCTTTCGATCTCAGCACCTTTTTTTCCGATGATGATGCCGGGCCTCGCAGTATGAATCCTAATTCTTACCTTGTTAGCAGCCCTTTCGATTTCAATCTTTGCAACTCCGGCCTGAGACAGCTTTTTCTTTAAAAATTTCCTTATCTGGAAATCCTCAAGAATAAAATCGCTATACTCCCTTACAGCGAACCACCTGGAATCCCAATCTCTGTGGATCCCCAATCTGAAGCTTATTGGATGAACCTTTTGTCCCAATATGCACCTCCAACTAAATCAAACAGTTAATAAAACAACACTACCAAATATATGAATAAGCTACACGGCCCAGAGGACCTTCACGCCTTTCTTTTGCAATAAACAGATATTACATCTCATCAAGAATCACCGTAAGGTGACTAGTCCTTTTCCTGATTCTCGTGGCACGTCCCTGAGCCCTCGGGCGCCATCTTTTAAGGGTCGGCCCCTCGTCCCCGAAAATCCTCTTTATATAAAGGGTGTCCACATCAATTCCCCGATTGTTCTCTGCATTGGCCACTGCGGAATCAATGAGTTTTTTCAAAATGAATGCCCCTTTTTGGGGAGCAAAGGAAAGCATGTGCAATGCATCCTCCACTTTTTTCCCCCTCACCTCATCCATTATAAGTCGAATCTTACGGGGCGAAACCCTAACATATTTTGCTGCTGCCTTTATTTCCATTTTTTCTCTTCTACAAAATCCCAGGTGGATATTTATTTCTTCTTGCCCTTTAGTTTAGACTTTTTATCCCCGGCATGGCCGAAAAATATTCTTGTTGGCGAAAACTCCCCAAGTTTGTGACCAACCATATCCTCAGTCACAAAAACAGGCAGGAATTTTTTGCCGTTATGAACGGCAAAAGTCAGACCGACGAATTCCGGGAGAATGGTTGATCTGCGCGACCATGTCTTAATAATTTTTCTACTCTGGGTCTCACCCGCCTTTTCCACCTTGCTCATCAGGTGTTCATCAACAAAAGGACCCTTCTTCAAAGATCTTGGCAAACCTTTTTCCTCCTATGACATTTTCCAAATTAGGCACAACCGAAGTCATATCGCCTTTACTTGGTTCTCCTTCTAATTATCAGCCTATCACTCGCCTTCTTCACTCTGGTCTTGTAACCCTTGGTCGGGACTCCCCAAGGCGTTACCGGATGTCGCCCACCGGATGACTTTCCCTCACCGCCTCCATGCGGATGATCTACCGGATTCATGGCCACTCCTCTGACATGCGGCCTCTTACCAAGCCACCTGTTACGCCCTGCTTTCCCGATGGAGGCCTTCTCATGCTCAAGGTTCCCAACCTGACCGATGGTTGCCTTACATTCAAGTCTCACCATCCTCACCTCGCCGGAGGGAAGCTTAATTTGCGCGTACTTACCCTCTTTTGCCATAAGTTGACCATATCCCCCGGCACTTCTGGCAAGTTGCCCGCCATGCCCGGCATTCAACTCTATATTATGTATATGGCTTCCAAGCGGTATTTCCTTGAGAGGCAACGCATTACCGGTCCTGATTTCGCCACCGGTTCCTGACACCACTTTATCACCTACACTCAGCTTATTCGGCGCCAGAATGTAACGTTTTTCCCCATCAACATAGTGCAATAATGCAATATTTGAAGAGCGGTTCGGATCGTACTCAATCGAAGCAACCTTGGCCGGAATACCGTCTTTGTCCCTCTTAAAATCAATCACACGGTATTTCCTTTTATGGCCTCCACCTTTATGTCTGCTTGTGACTCGACCCAGCGAATTTCTTCCACCGCTTTTTCTTACAGGTCGCAACAGCCCTTTTTCAGGTTCCTTTTTGGTTATCTCCTCAAAGCTGGAAGAGGTCTGAAATCTTCTGCCTGGAGAGGTCGGTTTATTTGTCTTTATAGCCATTCCTGTCTCCGCATAAATCTATTTCAACGAAACCTACATACCTTCAAAAAATTCAATCTTCTCATCAGGCTTCAGTTTTACTATGGCCTTTTTCCAATCGGCCCTTTTGCCGAGGCTTTTCCCCATCCTTCGTTTTTTGCCCCTTACGTTCATAGTCTTCACTTCCACGACCTTCGTCTTTAAAAGGGCCTCAACAGCCCTTCGTATCTCTATCTTGTTCGCTTTTTTATGAACCTTGAAGGAAACCTGATTAAAGCCCTCTTTTTGAATGTTTGCCTTTTCTGTAATGTGGGGCTCTCTTATAACCTGATAGATATCCACTATGACACCAAAGCCTCCTGTATCTTTCCAATTACCGATTGCTCAAGGACAAGGTGATCGTGGGTCAAGATATCATACACATTAATTCCCTGAAACCGCATCACCTTTACCCAAGGAACATTTTTTGAAGACCTCTCCAAATTTTCCTTCTTTTCTTCAGTTACAATGAGTGCCTTGCGGATCTCAAAATTCCCCATCACCCCCACAAATCCCTTTGTTTTGATATCAGGCAGGTCAAAACCATCAAGCACAACAAGTCGTTCGCTTTTCACCTTATCACTCAACGCCATACACAACGCCGATTTCCTGATCTTTTTCGACACCTTTTTCAGGTATTTTCGGGGCTCCGGACCGAATGCTACTCCGCCCCCGACCCTTGTAGGCGATTTTACCGACCCGGCCCTTGCCCTACCCGTGCCTTTTTGTCTATAGAGCTTGCTTCCGGAACCCCGTATTTCAGACCTACCTTTCACAGCGGAGGTTCCAGACCTTCTCTTTGCCAGCTGACTTACCACAACCTGATGGAGAATATGCTTCTTTACAGGCACATTGAATATTTCATCGATAAGTTCTATTTCCGACGTTTTTTCTTTTTCGATATTATATACATCCAGCACAGCCATCTTGCGCCTCAGACTTTTCTATGTAATAAATTTAGGCCTTACAGATTTCCACAAAGCCGTTTTTACTGCCAGGGACAGCTCCTGCCACCAGAACTATATCCATTTCAGGTCTTACATCTACAATTTTAAGGTTTTTAACTGTAACACGTTCATTCCCCATTTGTCCGGGAAGCTTCCTTCCCTTTTGAACCCTGCCGGGAGAAGCACTGCACCCTATTGAACCGGGTATCCTATGCGATCGGGATCCATGCGTCTTTCTGCCTCCGCCAAAACCCCATCTTTTCATTACCCCGGCGAACCCCCTACCTTTGCTCGAACCAATAACGGTAACGATATCGCCCGCGCTGAAGATATCCGATTTTATTTCCTGCCCGAGATCAAAGACAGCGGAATCCTCGACCCTTACTTCGCGCAGGTAGGCAAAGTATCCCTTTCCTGCTGCTTTTTGGTGCCCCTTTATAGGCCTGTTTACCCGATTTTCCTTTTTGGGTCCGTAACCGATCTGCACCGCATTGTACCCCTCTTTCTCAACACTCTTCTTCTGAGTTACCACGCAGGGTCCAACCTGGAGTATGGTCACAGGGACGCTTTTCCCCTCTTGGAGAAAATATCTGGTCATGCCCAATTTTTTACCATAAAGCTTATTCAACATCGGAAGATGACTCCATTCTACTCTTGCCACCCAGGATTACAGTTTTATTTCCACATCAACACCGGCTGCCAGGTCCAGCTTCATAAGTGCGTCGACAGTCTGCTGGGTCGGCTCCAGAATATCCAATAGGCGTTTGTGGGTCCTTATTTCAAACTGCTCCCTTGACTTCTTGTTAACGTGAGGAGACCTCAAAACACAGTATTTATTTATGACCGTAGGTACCGGAATCGGACCGGCCACTCTGGCACCGGTCTCCTTGGCAGTTTCAACAATCTCCAGGGCAGACTGATCCAACAACTTGTGATCGTAGGCCTTTAAGCGAATCCGGATTTTCTGATTTGCTATCATGCGGATCTCCCCTTATTCTATAATTTCACTGATGACACCTGCGCCAACAGTCCTTCCACCCTCTCGGATAGCAAAATTAAGCTCTTTTTCCATGGCTATCGGCATAATCAGACTGACTTCAACAGCTACGTTGTCTCCGGGCATCACCATCTCAACTCCCTCAGGCAGCGTAACGACACCTGTAACATCGGTAGTCCTGAAATAAAACTGCGGCCTGTATCCATTGAAAAACGGCGTATGACGCCCACCCTCTTCCTTGGTCAGAATGTACGCCTCCGCCTTGAATTTGGTATGAGGGGTTATCGTGGCAGGCTTGGCTACAACCTGACCCCGCTGAACCTCATCCCTCTTAGTACCCCTAAGCAAGACGCCTATATTGTCCCCGGCTTCACCCTGATCCAGTATCTTCCGAAACATCTCTACACCGGTGCATACCGTTTTGATAGTATCGGTAATACCTACTATCTCTACCTCTTCTCCTACCTTGATCACGCCTCGCTCAACTCGTCCCGTTACAACAGTACCGCGACCAGAAATAGAAAATACATCCTCAATAGGCATCAAAAACGCCTTGTCGGTATCCCTTACAGGTTCAGGAACAAATGAGTCCACCGCATCCATAAGCTCAAAGATCGGCTTGGCTTCCTCAGAGTCAGGATCATCACTCTCAAGCGCCTTCAAAGCACTGCCCCTGATTATCGGCGTGTCATCACCAGGAAATTCATACTTGGTCAAAAGCTCCCTGAGCTCCAGCTCAACCAGCTCAACCAGCTCCTCATCATCAACCATGTCACACTTATTCAAAAATACCACTATGCTCGGCACACCTACCTGCCTGGCAAGCAGTATATGCTCACGCGTCTGAGGCATGGGACCATCATCGGCACCAACTACCAAAATGGCTCCGTCCATCTGCGCAGCTCCCGTAATCATGTTCTTGATATAATCAGCGTGACCAGGACAATCTACATGTGCATAGTGCCTTTTATCGGTCTCGTATTCGACATGCGCCGTCGCTATCGTTATCCCCCTGGCCTTCTCCTCCGGAGCCTTGTCTATCTCGTCAAAGGGCACAAAATCCGCCATACCCTTCATACCCAGATGCTTCGTTATAGCCGCCGTCAATGTAGTCTTGCCATGGTCTATATGGCCTATCGTACCTATGTTTACGTGCGGCTTTGTCCTCTCAAATTTTTTCTTAGACATCTCCTCTCCTCCTCGAAGATTCTTATAAACGGTGCCGTCATGAAATATATTTGACTGCGGTTATTCCAAGCCTCAATCTACCAGCGATAGTGAGCAAAGGCTTTATTCGCCTCAGCCATTCTATGGGTATCCTCTTTCTTCTTTATAGCCGCGCCTCTTGAATTGGACGCGTCGATAATTTCGCCGGCCAGTTTTCCATCCATCGTTTTTTCCCCTCTCTGACCGGCAAAGGCGATTATCCATCTGATACCCAGCGCCTGCCGCCTGGAAGGTCTCACCTCGGTAGGCACCTGATAGGTAGAACCCCCGACTCTCCTGGATTTTACTTCCACTATAGGCCTTACATTCTCAATAGCCTTCTTGAAGACGCCCAGAGGATCCTGATTCGTCCTTTCGCTTATCAGATCAAAGGCCTTATAAAGCATTATTTGGGCGATACTTTTTTTCCCATCCTTCATAAGGTTGTTAATGAATTTCGCCACAAGCACGCTGTCGTACTTTGCATCCGGCGTTATCTTACGTTTGGCGATTACCCTTTTCCTCGACATATAAAGCTCCCAAAATAGAGAAAAATACAATTACGATGAAAAAAACCTATATGCTTTTAGGCTTTTTCGCACCATATTTAGACCTGCCCTGACGCCTATCTTCCACTCCGGTAGTATCCATTGTCCCTCTGACAATATGATATCTCACGCCTGGCAAATCCTTCACTCTCCCCCCCCTGATAAGAACAACCGAGTGCTCCTGAAGGTTATGACCCATTCCTGGAATATAGGAGGTTACCTCAATACCGTTTGTCAACCTGACCCTTGCCACCTTTCTAAGGGCGGAGTTCGGTTTTTTGGGCGTAGAGGTGTAAACCCTCACACAAACCCCTCTTTTTTGAGGAGCACCCTGCAATGCCGGGGTCTTCACTTTCTTCTTTGGTTTACTTCGTGCCTTCCTGACTAGCTGATTTATCGTCGGCATAGATTCTCCTTATACTTCCCTACAAGAGCTTCGAAATCAAGGGCATAATCCCTGACAGAAATGTTTTGCACAAAATTCTTTTTTTTACTTTTCCAAGCCCCTTCTGTCAAGCTTTTTTATCTCTGTCTCTCAAAAAAATTAGACCCTCGCGCCGATATCCATATCCCTATAAGATTTCACTCCCGTACCTGCCGGTACAAGGCGCCCCATTATAACATTTTCCTTCAAACCTTTCAGATGGTCTACCTTCCCAGCCACGCTTGCATCGGAAAGGACCTTGGTCGTTTCCTGGAAAGATGCCGCTGAGATAAAACTCTCAGTGCTTAAAGACGCCTTGGTGATACCCAGCAAAAGAGGTTCCGCAGTAGCAGGCGTTCCTCCGGCTTTTACAATTTTTTTGTTTTCATCTTCAAATCGCCATCTTTCAACATGTTCATCCAGAAGGAACTGGGAATCACCGACGCTGATGACGCTCACCTGCCTGAGCATCTGTCGGACAATGACTTCAATATGCTTGTCATTTATCTTCACCCCCTGAAGGCGATAAACCTCCTGTACCTCGTTTACCAGATACTTAGCGAGTTCTTTTATTCCTCTTATCTTGAGGATGTCATGAGGATCGGCGGATCCGTCCATAAGGGCCTCACCGGCCCTCACATAGTCGCCTTCAAGAACGCTCAGGTGTTTACCCCTTGCCATGAAATAATTGACAGGGTCACCTATTTCAGGCGTAATAGTCACCTTTCTCTTTCCCTTTGTATATTTACCAAAAGATACGACCCCGTCTATTTCACTTATAATAGCCGTTTCTTTCGGCTTTCTGACCTCAAAAAGCTCCGCGACCCTGGGCAAACCTCCAGTAATATCCTTTGTCTTGGTTGTCTCTCTTGGTATCTTGGCCAAAACCGCTCCAGGGCCCACCTTTTCACCCTCATTAACCCTTATAACGGCACCTACAGGGAGCTGATAACGAGCCTTCCCCTTTTCGCTTCCTGATACGCTTGCCGTCTTTCCGCTCTCATCCTTAATGGAAATTCTGGGCCTGATGTCCAAATCACGGGATTCAACGACTACCCGACTGATTTTACCGGTCACCTGATCGCGCTTTTCCTGTATGGTGTGTCCTTCGATCACGTCACCAAATTTTACGACACCCGGCACCTCAGTCATAATGGGAATGGTAAAGGGATCCCATTCAGCCAAAATCTGATCCGGTTTCACCTTCTGTTTGTCCTTAATTTTGAGAGTGGCACCATAGATTATCGGATACCGTTCTACTTCCCTTCCTCCTTTGCCCAGTATGGATACCTCTCCATTCCGGTTCATAACCACAAGGTTGCCTTCCTCGTTCTCAACGGTCTTCAAGTTTATGAATCTGACCTGTCCTTGATTTCTCGGCTGCATAGTGGATTGTTCCACCCGCCTGCTTGCAGTACCACCGATGTGAAAGGTTCTCATGGTCAGCTGGGTACCTGGTTCACCAATTGACTGAGCCGCGATTATTCCTACAGCTTCACCGATATTAACCTCATGACCGTGCGCAAGATCCCTTCCATAACACTTCTTGCATACTCCCAGCTTGGATTCGCAGGTAAGCGCCGACCTTATCAGCACCCTTTCAATTCCCGCCCCCTCGATCTTTTTCACCTTGTCCTCGGTAATCTCCTCGTTGGCACCGACGAGCAGGTCTCCGGTTACCGGGTCATAAACATCTTGAAGAGTCGTCCTGCCAAGCACACGCTCCCCCACCCTCTGGAGTATTTCACCTCCCTCCACAAGGGCGTCCACCCAGATCCCGTCCATGGTTCGGCAATCATCTTCCGTAATGATCGCATCCTGAGATACATCCACCAATCTCCTTGTCAGATAACCTGAGTTTGCAGTCTTTAATGCGGTATCTGCCAGGCCCTTTCTGGCCCCGTGCGTGGAAATAAAATATTGCAGTACCGTGAGGCCTTCGCGAAAATTGGATGTGATAGGAGTCTCAATAATTTCACCTGAGGGCTTTGCCATCAATCCTCTCATGCCGGCAAGCTGTCGCATCTGATCTTTACTTCCCCTCGCCCCGGAATCGGACATCATGTAAATCGCATTGAAACTGGATGAGCTCTTGGTCTTTCCCTCCGGAGAAACGAAGCTCTCTTTAGCCAACTCGTTCATCATTTCAGAAGCGACATCCTCTGTTGACTGGGCCCAGATATCGACCACTTTATTATATTTCTCGCCATCGGTGATAAGGCCACTGGTGTACTGATCGCCGATTTTTTTGACCTCACTCTCAGCCTGATCAATGATACTATTCTTCTTATAAGGTATTATCATATCCTTCATGGCGATAGACGTGCCTGACATAGTCGCATGCTTGTAACCTATGTCTTTGAGTCTATCTGCCAATATGACGGTTGCTTTAACCCCGGCCATCCGATACGACTCGTTTATGAGATTACGCAATTCCTTTTTTGTCATCACCCTGTTGATTGAGGAAAAAGGAATTCCTTCGGGCAGGATTTCGGAAAGGATAATCCTGCCTGTGGTGGTTTCAACGATATCGCCATCGTTCCTCACTTTAATCGAGGCGTGAAGATCCAGTTCACCGGAATCATAGGCGATCCGCACCTCATTAGGGCCGGAAAAGACTTTGCCCTCACCTTTACAAAAAGGCCTTTCCCTTGTCATGTAATATATTCCTAGCACGATATCCTGGCTGGGCACTATAATAGGATCACCGTTGGCCGGAGATAATATATTGTTTGTTGACATCATCAAGACCCTGGCCTCTATCTGGGCCTCAATTGAAAGCGGCACGTGAACGGCCATTTGGTCACCGTCGAAATCCGCGTTAAAGGCTGTACACACAAGCGGATGAAGCTGGATAGCCTTTCCTTCGATAAGAATGGGCTCAAAGGCCTGCATACCCAACCGATGCAGTGTAGGTGCCCTGTTCAGTATGATGCAGTACTCTCTTACCACATCATCAAGGGCGTCCCAAACTTCGGAAGTCTCCCTTTCAACCAGTTTTTTGGCACTTTTAATGGTAGTTACAAGACCCTTTTCATCCAGTTTGTTGTAAATAAAGGGCTTAAAAAGTTCCAGGGCCATCTTTTTAGGAAGCCCGCATTGATGAAGCCTCAGATTTGGTCCTACCACGATGACCGAACGCCCCGAATAGTCAACTCGTTTACCTAGGAGATTTTGCCTGAATCTACCCTGTTTTCCCTTCAGCATATCGCTTAGTGATTTGAAGGGTCTCTTATTTGCCCCGGTAACGACCTTTCCCCTCCTGCCGTTGTCAAAAAGGACATCCACGGCTTCCTGAAGCATCCTCTTTTCATTGCGGACGATTATATCCGGCGCACTGAGCTCCAAAAGCCTTTCCAATCTGTTATTACGATTTATTACCCTTCGGTATAAATCATTCAGATCAGATGTGGCAAAACGCCCACCGTCGAGTGGAACAAGCGGCCTGAGGTCGGGAGGCAACACAGGTACGGCGTTCATTATCAGCCATTCAGGTTTATTTTTTGATTCCTTGAAAGCGTCAATTATCTTGAGGCGCTTGGCAAGCTTCTTTCTTTTTGCCTCCGAACGAGCCCCGATCATCTCAACCCTGAGTGAATTGGACAAATCATCTAAATCAAGGCCTTTGAGCATTTTTTGAATCGCCTCGGCCCCAATGCCGGCCTCGAATTTATCCCCGTAGTCTTCTCTTGCCTGAATAAGCTGCTCATCGGTTAAGATGGTCCCGTTTGAAATGGGCGTATCTTTTCCATCTATGACTATATAGCATTCAAAATACAGTACCCGTTCCAGATCCTTTAATGTCAAGTCGAGGAGATTTCCTACCTTTGAAGGAAGACACTTTAGGAACCATATGTGAGCGACAGGCGCTGCAAGTTCTATGTGCCCCATCCGTTCCCTACGGACCTTGGACTGGATTACCTCCACACCGCACTTTTCGCAAACGATTCCACGGTGCTTCATCCTCTTGTACTTGCCGCAATTGCACTCATAGTCCTTTATCGGCCCAAATATTTTTGAACAAAAAAGCCCATCCCTTTCGGGCTTGAAGGTCCTGTAATTAATTGTCTCCGGCTTCTTGACTTCGCCGAAAGACCATTCCCTGATTTTCTCGGGTGATGCCAGCGATATCCTTACAGCGTTAAAACTTGATGGATCCTTCGGCTTTGTAAAGAAACTGTATAATTCTTCCAATGCCTCTCTCCTTTACTAGCTCTTATTTACCAAAGATATGCATACATCTGTCGATACAGCAGTCTTTTTTAATAAGAGCTAAAAGATGTTTCCTGCAATTCCCTTAGGCTTGACTGTCCTCGAACAGCTGTATCTCCAATCCGAGACTCTGAAGCTCTTTCATCAACACCTTAAATGATTCAGGCAACCCGGCCTCAAGGACATTGTTACCCTTCACTATCCTTTCATACATCCTGGTTCTGCCCGCAACATCATCGGATTTGACAGTCAGGAATTCCTGGAGTGAATATGCCGCTCCGTAGGCCTCCATTGCCCACACCTCCATCTCACCTAGTCTCTGACCTCCAAATTGTGCCTTACCGCCCAATGGCTGCTGAGTAACCAGCGAATAAGGGCCGATTGATCTTGCATGGAGTTTGTCGTCTACAAGGTGGTGAAGCTTGAGAATGTACATTATGCCTACGGTTACCTCCTGGTCAAAGGGCTCGCCGGTCCTTCCATCGTAGAGTTTAGCCTGTCCCCCAATGGGCAGACCAGCCTCTTTAAAGGCACCTTTGATTTCATCTTCATCGGCCCCGTCAAAAACCGGCGTAGCCATGGGGACACCGTTTGTCAAAAGTCTTGCCTTTTTCATGATATCTTGATCAGAGACGTTTTTAAATTCTTTCTCATACTGATCGGAAGGATAAATCCTCCTCATCTTCTCTCTTATTTGGCTGATATCCGTGCCTTTATCCAGCAAATCAGCTATCTGTCTTCCAAGTGCTCGAGATGCCCAGCCCAAATGTGTTTCCAATACCTGCCCGACATTCATCCTTGATGGAACACCAAGGGGATTCAGCACTACATCCACGGGAGTCCCATCAGTAAAATAGGGCATGTCTTCGATAGGTAGAATCCGTGACAAGACCCCTTTATTGCCGTGACGCCCTGCCATTTTGTCACCCACGGATAGTTTTCTCTTTACGGCGACATATACTTTCACCATCTTGATTACGCCGGGAGCCAACTCGTCGCCGAGGCTCAATCTGTCTGTTTTATCGTCAAAAACCCTTGAAATCCGCGACACCTTGGAAGAGTAATTTGAAATTATGGCCTCAACCTTTTCAATCACGTCCATGGAGACTTTCAAATCTGCCCTATTCCATTCTTCAACAGGTATGAGGTCGATATCCTCCGCTTTTATCGACTTTTCAGCGGACAGCAAGACTTTGCTGGAAGCCCTTTCAATCAGATCGGTCTTAAGTTTTTTACCTAAAAGGATTTCCCTTATCTTCTCACGGGCGCTTCTCCCTATCACCTCTATTTCATCATTCAGATTCTTTTCAAGTTTCTGTCTTTCTTCCGCTTCAATGGAAAGACTGCGTTGATCCTTTTCAACGCCTCTCCTGGAGAAGACCTTTGCATCTATTACGATTCCTTTAACACCTGGCGGGACCCTCAGAGAAGTATCTTTAACGTCACCCGCCTTATCTCCGAATATCGCCCTTAGCAATTTTTCTTCCGGAGAAAGCTGGGTTTCACCTTTGGGTGTAATTTTTCCAACTAATACATCACCCGCTTTAATCTCCGCGCCGACCTTTATAATACCGCTCTCGTCGAGGTTTTTGAGTGCATCCTCACCCACATTAGGAATATCTCTGGTAATTTCCTCTTTTCCCAGTTTTGTATCTCTCGATACCACTTCGAATTCTTCTATATGTATAGATGTATATACATCTTCCTTGACTACTCTTTCACTGATCAGAATCGAATCCTCAAAATTATATCCGCCCCATGACATAAATGCCACCATAACATTCTGCCCCAGGGCAAGTTCTCCAAGTTCGCAAGCCGGACCATCAGCGATAATCTGGCCTTTTTTTACAAAATCACCTCTCGTTACTACAGGCTTCTGGTTGTAGCAGCTGTTCTGATTTGATCGCTTGAATTTTGTCAGTTTGTATATCTCAACTTCAGGTTCATCATTGTCTGTTCCACCATTTGATCTAATAACTATTCGGGAGGCATCCACATCCTCTACTATACCCTCCCTTTTTGCAATAACAGATGTACCGGAGTCTCTGGCTATCACACTTTCTATGCCGGTACCTACCAGGGGAGCACTTGCTTTAAGAAGTGGTACCGCCTGACGCTGCATGTTTGAACCCATGAGAGCCCTGTTTGCATCGTCATGCTCAAGGAATGGTATTATAGATGCCGAAACACTTACCAACTGATCCGGAGACACATCCATATATTGCACATCCTGAACAGGTATCTTGGCGGCTTCGCCCTCTATTCTAACCGCGGCTTCCTCTCTCAAAAAACAGCCTTTAGTATCAAGGGGCGCATTGGCCTGAGCAATCGGGAATTCCTTTTCTTCAAGTGCTGAAAGAAATTTGATTTTTTTAGTTGCCACACCATTTTCAACATGCCTGTAAGGAGTTTCAATAAAACCGTAGTCATTTACTCTTGCATATGTGCTCAGCGATACAATAAGGCCGATATTTGGGCCTTCAGGCGTTTCAATGGGACAGATTCTGCCGTAGTGAGTAGGATGAACGTCTCTAACCTCAAAGCCTGCCCTTTCTCTTGTCAGACCACCCGGACCCAAAGCACTTAGTCTCCTCTTATGTGTAACTTCAGACAGAGGGTTGGTTTGATCCATGAACTGCGAAAGTTGACTCGTACCGAAAAACTCCTTTACTACGGCAGAAGCAGGCTTGGAATTGATCAAATCATGCGGCATCAGGGTTTCGACCTCCTGAAGGCTCATCCTTTCCTTGATCGCTCTTTCCATGCGGACAAGTCCGATTCTGTATTGATTTTCAAGAAGTTCACCCACCGCCCGCACTCTTCTGTTGCCTAGATTATCTATGTCGTCCACAACCGCTTCAGCATTTTTAAGTCTTATCAACTCATGAACAGTCGCGATAATATCCTCTTTTCGAAGTGTACGCTGTTCAAGTGAAACATCGAGGTTTAAACGATAGTTCAACTTCAATCTGCCGACTGTAGAAAGGTCGTATGTATTTATGTTGAAGAAAAGATTTTTGAAAAAATTATTAGCCACATCTAAGGTCGGCGGGCTGCTTGGCCTCATTTTACGATATATATCGAGAACCGCCTCTTCGGAAGAAGCGATTTTATCGAGCAGCATTGTATCCCGAATCGTACTGCTGACACCTTGAGCACTTAATACAAGACACTCGATCTCTTTGATACCTTTTTCCCTGACCTCATCAATTATCTCCATAGTCAAGGCTTTGTTACCTTCCAGCAAGACCTCACCGGTCCCGGGATCAATCAGGTCATCGGCAATAACCCTGCCCTCCGCATCCTCATTTTCGATAGGGAGGTGAGTGATTCCAGCAGAATCAATTATCCTATGAAGGCGTTTCGTATATTTTTCACCCTTTTTGGCGATAACCTCACCACTTTCTGGATCTATAATATCCTTGTTTATCTTCTTTCTATAGAGGTTTTCCAGGTTCACCTCTCTAAGGAACCCTGATTTCTCAAGTTTCAGTCTCTCCGTTTCATAAAACATTGAAAGGATTTCCTTTGATGAGTAACCGAGGGCCTTCATTAGAATAGTAGCAGGGAATTTTCGTCTTCTGTCTATTCGAACATAAAGGAGATCTTTCGGGTCGAATTCAAAATCCAGCCAGGATCCTCTCAAAGGGATAACCCTTGCCGAATAAAGGAGCTTTCCGCTTGAATGGGTTTTTCCCTTGTCGTGGTCGAAAAAAGCCCCTGGGGATCTGTGAAGCTGACTAACCACAACCCGCTCGGTACCATTAATTATGAAAGTACCCCGATCTGTCATCATGGGTATTGTGCCGAAATATATTTCCTGCTCCTTGATATCTCTTATGCTCTTAGTTCCATCGACAGTGTCCGTATCAAATACCACAAGTCTAACTGTCAACTTCAGAGGTGCTTCAAAAGTCATCCCCTTGTTAAGACAGTCGTCCTCATCGTACTTAGCGTTTTCAAAGGAATATTTGACAAATTCCAGAGAAGATGTTCCCGCGAAGTCGTGTATCGGAAAAACGCTTTTATAAGCACCTTGTAGCCCAACTTCCAGACGCTCTTCAGGCGGCACATCCTTTTGCAAAAAACGCTCATAAGAGCGTCTTTGCATATCTATCAGACTCGGGATTTCCACTACCTTATTGATCTTCCCGAAATTTCTCCTCACGCGCCTAATTACGCCGCTTTCTCCAGGCATTGTGGCTCCTTTTCAACATTATCCGAATCATCCATCCAATAATACTAATTAATAAATCAATGGCACCCCTGAATGTGAGGGGTGCCGCATTTCATTTTCTTCTTCTATTTAATTTCCACACCGGCACCGGCTTCCTCAAGCTGGCTTTTTATACCCTCAGCCTCATCTTTCGGAATTCCTTCTTTAACCGCACCGGGAACACCGTCAACCAGTGCTTTCGCCTCTTTCAAGCCCAGTCCGGTTATTGCTCTAACCACTTTAATAACCTGAATCTTCTTATCCCCTATAGAAGAAAGAATGACATCAAATTCGGTCTTTTCTTCTTCTTCTTCCTGAGATGCACCACCGGCAAAGCCACCAGCCGCAATCGCTACCGGAGCGGCAGCTGAGACTCCAAATTTGTCTTCCAATTCTTTTACAAACTCTGAAAGTTCCAGGACAGTCATATTTGAAATAAATTCAACAACATCTTCTTTTGTAATATCAGCCATTTTTATCTATAAACCTCCGTATATTCTGTTATATCCTTCAAGCCGCCTCACCCTTTTTCTGCTCTATGGCCTTAAGCACATAAACCAATTGGGTCACGATTCCGTTGAGTAGCCTTACAAATGATCCAGGCACCGCCTGCATGGCCGAAAGCGTTTGAGCCAAAAGCACTTCTTTTGAAGGCAACTCTGATAACCGCTTGATACCCTCAGGCTCTATCGTTTTCCCTTCAATCTGGCCAATTTTGAGATCCAGTCCCTTCAACTCTCCGGCCAACTTTACCAAAACTTTGGCACACGCGGCTACATCTTCATACGCAAAGGCAACCGCCGAAGGGCCATACATATTTTCCTCCAAAACGGCAGCGTCGGTGTCTCGGCTCGCGAGCTTGAACAACCTGTTCTTTACCACCTGGAATTCAGTCCCTACCTTCCTAAGTTCATTTCTGAGTTGATTAATAGCCTCAACATTGAGACCCTGATAATCAACAAGAAAAGAACCCTTTGCCTTTTCAAGGCGGGAATGAAGCTCGGCTACAAATTGTTCCTTTTCTTCCTTATTCATATTCACCTCCTCTCCTTTTGTCTGTAAAGATACAAAAGACAGAGGCGCAGAGTATTTTTACATGTAAAAATAGTCTCGGTAGGCGCGTAACGATTAAGCCCAAAAATGCAAGGAAAACCTCAAGGCCTTCCCCGAAAACACAGGCACCTACTGTCTTTGACCACAAACTATTAAATGTGAAATCCTATCCTACTTTAAAAAAAACGACATAACATCCTTGTTCCGGAACAGTAATTAATATGCAGAGATTACGTCATTTCCCAAAAAGCACAAAGCCCCTTGTCCCCTTTTTGATAAGGGAGAAATGGGCATCGCCAAGACTTACTGATGGTTTTTCCGGCCTCAGTTGACCAGAAGCTCCTTCACATGGGCAGGGTCAATTTTAATTCCAGGCCCCATTGTAGTGGATATCGCAATGCTCTTGAAGTATGTTCCTTTGCTTGAAGCAGGCTTCAATCTCTGAATCGTTTCTATAAAGGCAGTGGCATTTTCCAGCAATTTTTCACGGCCGAATGAGACCTTGCCGACCGGAGCGTGAACAATACCCGATTTTTCAACCTTAAAGTCGATTTTTCCAGCCTTAATTTCGGTTACCGCCTTTGCTATATCGAACGTAACAGTACCCAATTTTGCATTAGGCATCATTCCTCTGGGGCCAAGAACACGTCCCAGCTTTCCGACAGCACCCATCATGTCAGGAGTAGCGATGGCCTTATCGAATTCAAGCCAGCCACCCTGCACCTTCTCCACAAGCTCATCAGATCCTATAAAATCTGCACCAGCCTCCTGGGCCTCCTTTTCTTTCTCCCCCTTGGCGAAAACGGCTACCTTAACTTCTTTTCCCACCCCGTTGGGAAGCACAACCGTACCCCTAACCATCTGATCTGCGTGTCGGGGATCAACTCCGAGTTTCACAGCCAAATCGACACTCTCATCAAATTTCGTATAAGAGCAGTCTAATGCCATCTGAAAAGCATCTTGAAAAGTCAATCTGGCAAATCTATCTATTTTCTGTGCCTGTTCACTGTATTTTTTTCCTCTGCGGGCCATTTTTTGAAACCTCTCAGCCTAATTATCAGTCACCTCGATACCCATGCTTCTAGCGGTACCTTCAATGATCTTCGTTGCTCTATCAAGGTCATAGGCATTCAAATCTTCAAATTTAAGTTTTGCAATCTCTTCGACCTTTTCCCTTGTCACTTTGCCGACTTTGTTTTTGTTTGGCTCACCCGAACCCTTTGCGATCTGGGCAGCCTGTTTTAGAAGTACCGCAGCAGGAGGCGTTTTGGTAATAAAAGAAAAAGACCTGTCTGCATATATGGTTATAACAACAGGAATCACTGTTCCGTTCTTATCCTGCGTTCTTGCATTAAAGGCCTTGCAAAATTCTGCTATGTTCACGCCATGCTGCCCCAATGCCGGCCCTATAGGAGGCGATGGATTAGCCTGCCCACCCTTGACCTGAAGTTTAACTGATCCGATAATTTTTTTTGCCATAAATAATTCCCCTTTATCCGGTAAACCGGTACGTCTGCCCGTCTAAAAACAATCGCCCTCCGAATTTAATCAGAAGCCACCGGAATTAGATCTCTAAATCTTATTTACCTGAATGAAATCAAGTTCTACAGGCGTAGGCCGACCGAATATCGTAATAAGCACCCTTAGCTTTTCCTTTTCAGGTTTCAACTCCTCTACAATACCCTGAAAATTACTGAAAGGGCCGTCAATGACACGAACTTCATCGCCTTCCTCAAACCTGTACTTCGGTTTCGGCCTGCTGACCCCTTCCTCCATTTGATTTATTATTCGCTCGGCTTCCTCGTCAGGAATCGGTGTCGGATTAACCTCGCCTCCGACAAATCCGGTGACTTTAGCTGTATTTCTGACAGTATGCCAAGTTTCATCATTGAGTTCCATCTGCACAAGGATATAGCCGGGATAGAATTTCCTTGAGGAAGTCCTCTTTTGCCCCTTCCTTAGCTCGACTACCTGCTCGGTCGGAACAAGTATTTGGCCGAAAGACTCCTGCTGACCGAGAGTCCTTATCCTTTCTTCAAGGTTCTGTTTAACCTTCTTTTCAAACCCTGAATAGGTATGAACGATATACCATTTTAGATCCACTTAATCACTCTCATATGTTTATTTAAATCGTCCTTTTAAGGCTAAAGGCTTAATCGTCGCATTTGGTCCGGATTATCCCAGGACACCTTTTATTATCTTTATAAGTCCGAAATCAACCAGCCCAAGATAAAAAGCAACCAACAGGGTCAAAACTATCACGACAGCGGTAGATGCCAGCAGTTCCTTCCGGGTAGGCCACTTCACTTTTTTCAGCTCATTCCTTGATTCTCTCAGAAACTGACCGGTCATTCCCAGATATTTCGAAATAGACCCTCCTGCCCTGGCTTTTTTGTCAACGGTTCTTTTCTGAACCGCCCGCACAGGGGTCTGGGATGCCTTCTTTTTTTGACTCTGCTTCTGGCTCGAATCATCTGACCCTTTACCCTTAGGGGTTGAATCTTTTTTCCTGGTGTTCTTTTTGCCTTTTGCGCTCTGAGTTTTCATATATCTATTTTTTACCAAAGGTTTGAGCTGGTTATATTTTTCTTTCAGATTCCCATAAAAAAAATGGCAGGCCAGGAGGGATTCGAACCCCCAACACCCGGATTTGGAGTCCGGTGCTCTAGCCGTTAGAGCTACTGGCCTACATATTAATCACCCTATTTGGTTTCTTTGTGAAGTGTATGAGTCCTACAAGAAGGACAATATTTCTTAAAAGCCAGCTTGTCGGGCGTCTTCCTCTTGTTTTTTGTTGTAGTATAATTCCTGTTCTTACACTTTTCACAGGCTAAAGTTACTATATCGCGCATTCCCACGGCGGATCTCCCCTTATTCTATAATTTCACTGATGACACCTGCGCCAACAGTCCTTCCACCCTCTCGGATAGCAAAATTAAGCTCTTTTTCCATGGCTATCGGCATAATCAGACTGACTTCAACAGCTACGTTGTCTCCGGGCATCACCATCTCAACTCCCTCAGGCAGCGTAACGACACCTGTAACATCGGTAGTCCTGAAATAAAACTGCGGCCTGTATCCATTGAAAAACGGCGTATGACGCCCACCCTCTTCCTTGGTCAGAATGTACGCCTCCGCCTTGAATTTGGTATGAGGGGTTATCGTGGCAGGCTTGGCTACAACCTGACCCCGCTGAACCTCATCCCTCTTAGTACCCCTAAGCAAGACGCCTATATTGTCCCCGGCTTCACCCTGATCCAGTATCTTCCGAAACATCTCTACACCGGTGCATACCGTTTTGATAGTATCGGTAATACCTACTATCTCTACCTCTTCTCCTACCTTGATCACGCCTCGCTCAACTCGTCCCGTTACAACAGTACCGCGACCAGAAATAGAAAATACATCCTCAATAGGCATCAAAAACGCCTTGTCGGTATCCCTTACAGGTTCAGGAACAAATGAGTCCACCGCATCCATAAGCTCAAAGATCGGCTTGGCTTCCTCAGAGTCAGGATCATCACTCTCAAGCGCCTTCAAAGCACTGCCCCTGATTATCGGCGTGTCATCACCAGGAAATTCATACTTGGTCAAAAGCTCCCTGAGCTCCAGCTCAACCAGCTCAACCAGCTCCTCATCATCAACCATGTCACACTTATTCAAAAATACCACTATGCTCGGCACACCTACCTGCCTGGCAAGCAGTATATGCTCACGCGTCTGAGGCATGGGACCATCATCGGCACCAACTACCAAAATGGCTCCGTCCATCTGCGCAGCTCCCGTAATCATGTTCTTGATATAATCAGCGTGACCAGGACAATCTACATGTGCATAGTGCCTTTTATCGGTCTCGTATTCGACATGCGCCGTCGCTATCGTTATCCCCCTGGCCTTCTCCTCCGGAGCCTTGTCTATCTCGTCAAAGGGCACAAAATCCGCCATACCCTTCATACCCAGATGCTTCGTTATAGCCGCCGTCAATGTAGTCTTGCCATGGTCTATATGGCCTATCGTACCTATGTTTACGTGCGGCTTTGTCCTCTCAAATTTTTTCTTAGACATCTCCTCTCCTCCTCAAAAGCTCGCTAGAATCGCAGCAATGAATTCACAGACCCCTAAAACGGCTGGCTTTCACCCATTTCAAGATGGAGCCCACGACCGGGATCGAACCGGTGAACCTCATCCTTACCAAGGATGCGCTCTACCTACTGAGCTACGTGGGCACAAAGAAAAAATGGAGCGGGAAACGGGACTCGAACCCGCGACCCTCAGCTTGGAAGGCTGACGCTCTAGCCAACTGAGCTATTCCCGCCTATTCAACAAAAGGATCAACATATTTCGGGAAGTTTTTTTGCAAAAAAGGCTCCCTGTGCATAAGGACTCGACCAAGTCAATCAATCTTATCTTATGGAAAACTTGATGGTGGAGAGGGGAGGATTTGAACCTCCGAAGGCTGAGCCGGCAGATTTACAGTCTGCTCCCTTTGACCACTCGGGAACCTCTCCACTTTTAAAAATCCTTGCAAAGGAATATCCCTGCACCCTTCACCTTACTAGCAACAGCCTGGAGCCAGCGAAGGGAATCGAACCCCCGACCCACTGATTACAAATCAGTTGCTCTGCCATCTGAGCTACGCTGGCCGCATGCGCAGAAAAACGTAAATTGTAAGTTTATTCTTATAAAATAATTATTTCAATACCGATTAGAGGCAAAAATACGTCATTTTCAGAGAATATCTCGGCTAAACATGGAATATCTGATCTATCCGCCAAATAGCGTTTTTTAACGCCATTTTAATGTCGCCACTGGGCAAGGGAAACCAGCCCTATTTCATTAGGCAATAGAAGAATAGATTCCCGAAACGTTCCTGTCAATACCCCATTTATTCAATATAAATAAAGCCCCGACCTCCTGGCTTGATCGGCAAGAAACGATTTTGTCCGAATGCAAACCCATAAACGGGTACTTTTCACAATCTCAACATCAATCTATGTGATTATTTGTGCAGAGTAGCATATTACGCCTCCAGCGTAATTTCTTGATTTTCTTTGCTAAGCTACGCTTTGCTCAGTCCCACCCTTTGGCAGGCTCAAGCCGGATTCTCGATTTTTTGACCTTGCAAAAAATATCTCATTCCTGATCTGGAAACTTACTAGCGCCCTTGATTCTTACCTGAGGTCTCCCAATAATTACTTGAACCCTTAAGGACTTTATGGTATCAGACTCACAAAGACAAAAACTATAAATAACTGCTCTTCAATACTGAATTATTAAGGAGGTAAGGAAATGGCAGCATTAGCTGGAGGACTTGTTGCCCTGGTGCTTGGTATCATCGGGATTATTGCCTGGTGGGGTTATTTCATCGATATTCTGATGGGAGCCCTTCCCATAATGCTCTTACTTGGAGGAGCCTTGGCAGCCTATCTCGGCTTTGAAGAAATAAAAGACAAAAAGGCCGCTGAAGATTTCGATAGCTCTAAAGAAGACCTTCAGCAGGAGGTCGAAAGCCTCAAAGAGGAAATCAAGGAGCTTAAGACACAGAAAGACGAAAAACAGAAATAGCAATCAGCCGAATTTTGCAGGCTGCTTTACCGGGCCCCGTTATCGGCAGGCCCGGTAAAATTTCCCTACCTTTATATATTCGCTAGCTCAAGAGAACTGAAAAAATACGCCAACTCAATTGCAGCATTTTCCCTGGAATCAGAACCATGCACCACATTTTTTTCTATGTCGGTGGCAAATTCATATCTTAAGGTGCCCTCCTCGGCATCCTTATAATTGGTAGCACCCATAAGTCTCCTGTAGCGCGAAACAGCCTCATCGCCCTCAAGCACCAACACAACGCACGCCCCTGATGACATGAACTCGGTAAGACTGTTATAAAAAGGTTTTCCTTCATGGACCTTATAAAAACCCTTTGCCTGCTCCTTGCTCATATTGATCATCTTCATGGACAATATCTTGAGTCCCTCTTCTTCCATGCGGGAGATAACCTTTCCAATAAGTTTTCTGCCCACTCCATCCGGCTTTATGATTGCCAAGGTTCTTTCATTCATCTCTGGTAATCCTCCTTTTGAACAATTTGATTGACCCGCTGCTGCTTCTGCTGTTATAGAGCATCTCTGGTGATTAACCGGTTTTCATCGCAAAGGGAGTTCTTTCCGTTTTTACCTTCGAGGGCCTGTTGTTAATACCACAGCGCATCATGTGGCGCACTGCCAAAAGGCCACTTTCTTACAGCAGGGTCTATCTAGGCCATACTTTCGGCCTAAATAAAAATAGAAACACACCGGTTAGTCAAGTGAATTATCCCTGAGGCGGCTTTTCCCAAACCACTCCGGGTCAAGTCTTAACACGATACCGCACCAATGAAAAATCCGCCCTTGATTAAAACCCCTTTTTGCAGCATCATGAAAGGAATTCGTAATGAGCAATAACGATTTTGACAGTAAAACCGAAAGGATGGATGGGGATCATGTATTTGCTTTTGCCTGTTCTGCGGAACTGCCATGCTTTACGAAATGTTGCAGAGACGTTGCCATCATTTTGACTCCTTATGATGTCTTGAGGTTAAAGAATAACCTCAGGATTACCTCTGAGCAATTTCTCGAAAAATATGCGATCATAGTACCAAGGCAAAATCGTCTGATTCCGATGGTAGCGCTCAAGATGAATGGAAGTAACAAGGAGTGCCCTTTTGTTGCGAAGGAGGGATGCACTGTTTATCAAGACAGACCCTGGCCCTGCCGCGTGTTCCCACTTGACATGAACGATGACGGTACGTTCCGCACAACTGCGGATCCTTCACTGTGCAAAGGTCTGAAAAATGAAAGAAAACAACGCATATCCGACTGGCTGATTGAGCAGGGAGTTCCGGTTTATGACGAGATGAATGTGCTTTTTTCAAAAATCACATCTCAGCTTCTTTCTCAGGAACTGGATATTGATAACCCACAGATCAGTAAAATGACCTTTATGGCACTTTATAATCTGGATAAATTCAAAAAATTTATCTTTGAAAGTACATTCATGGATCGCTTCGATATTGATACGGCCAGGATCGAAAAACTAAAAAGAAATGACTTGGAGTTATTAAAATTTGCATTTGAATGGATCAGTTTTGGTCTTTTTGGGGAAAAAACTCTCTCGATAAAGGACTAGGACTGGTAAAAACCTTTCGGCTGAAAGCCATGTTTTCAGGGACTGAATAGGCATGGTTCATACCGGTTTTATGGCAAAAATAAAGACATCGGAATCTGAAAAAATATTCTCTCCTTTTGAGGGCGATTCATTCCGCTTCAACTGTCACAGATATCTTGAATGTTTTAACAGGTGCTGTGCAGACCTGCGCCTCATACTCACCCCATTAGATATAGTCAGAATAAGAAAAAGGCTTGGCATATCCTCCTCTGTCTTTCTTGATAAATACACCGAGACCGTGAAGGTTGAATACAGCAGCTTTCCCATGGTAAAGCTGCGTATGGAAGATAACGAATCTCACACCTGCCCTTTTGTATCACCCGAAGGGTGCATTATTTATAAAGATCGTCCTACTGCATGCAGACTTTATCCTATAGGCAGGGCTTCATCAAAAGTTGAAGGAGAAAACGGCCTAAGAGAAAAATTTTTCATAATCAGGGAACAGCACTGCCTGGGATTTAGAGAAAATCGTTTGTGGAAGCTGGATGAATGGCTCGACCATGAGGGGATCAGGCAATATGATGAGATGAATACTCAATGGATTGAGATAACCTCGTCTTCCAATAGGCTCAGGGGAGGAGGCGATTTGACAAAAAGGCTTAAGATGTTTTTCATGGCCTCCTATAATCCTGACAGATTGAGAGATTTCTTTTTTGAAAGCAGTTTTTTCTCACAATTTCATGCATCAGACGATCTGAAAGAGGCCCTTAAATCAGATGACCTGGAGTTATTAAAATTTGGTTTTCTCTGGCTAAAATTCAGCCTTTTTGGAGATAAAACCTTGAAACTTGAGGCCTCCCCTGCTCAGAACCGGACTACTAAACCCAGGCATGTATGACTCTGTCTTCTTCGATATAAAGTAACTCATTTCCTGGCCACCCTTGAACCGATGTAACCAGGCAATTCACAAATAAGGGCATCTATCTCAGCTCCTTTATTGTTCAAAAACTGCAGGATACCGTCTGATTTTGATTTCAATACAAATTCGTCTCCACTCCTGATTTCATCGCCCTTTATAAGCATATCCTCTTTGAAAAGAAAATCTATTATGGCATCATCGGCATCAAACTGCACATCGAATCTCTTTTGCAGATACTCCAACCAGAACCCATATTCTTGCGGATGGTCCAGGTGTTCCACAGGAATTCCAAGTTCAAAGCTCAGAGGCCTTGAGATACCTGGAATAAGCCTGGAACCACCTAGATAATCAAGAACGTGAGCGGTCTGGTGAATCAGTGAACTGTCTCCTATGTTTCTGGAAATCGCTACATAGATATTATCAGGATCGCTCTCCTTGGTCTTTAAGACATTGACGACTACGCCGCCTGAACCCTTTGCCTCATTGCTTGAAAAAGTTGGACCTGAGACATCCAAATCAACATAGCGCTTCAAATCTATGAACCTTATACCGACCCTGCTGCCGGTCAAATCCTTAATATCAAGCGAATCTTTTATCTCTATTGAGCGCCCATATTTCACTTCAGGCAGAGAGGTTATTGTGCGACTCTTCTCGATCGAAAAGTCGACCCATTCTGAAAGAGCTCTTCCTCCCTGCCGAGATGACAGTACTTGAATTTCTTTCCGCTGCCACAAGGGCACGGTTCATTTCTTCCGATCTTTTTCATATTGAAGGACCCATCTTTCTATTACCGGCAACTGGCGCCCCTGTTTTACTTCCTGTATGGACACCAAATTAAGGGCTGGGGATTCCTCATTATCCGGATGCTGACATCAATCTCCTATAATGCGATCCTTGTGGGCATCATAAGACCAGCAGGGCAGCGGTCCACTGGCTCCTGTCTCCGGATTATACCTGTGTCTGTAGCTCGCCTTGACATTTTGCGTCTTCATCATATGATCCCAGCCGCGCACAAAATAGGGACACATATCATTGAAACATACCCACTGGAAGCCTGTACCCCAGGTTGAATCAGAGGGATTGCCCCATCTTTTCATGTCACCTCCGCAGTGCGGGCATTTGGAGATATCCTTTTCACTCATTTACTCCTCCAATAGACAGATTTCCGTTCTATCTAACCGATTGAGGCATGTAAAACACCTTCAGGGGGTATTATATTGTAATCCAAGGCAGCATCCTTCTTCCAGTCAAGGCCAAAGGCAACGGCCATAAGTTGAGTCAAATAGACTATGGGTACGTCGAAGTCGGTCCCCAGCGCCTTATTTATTCTACCCTGGTAGTTCTCCAGATTCATTGCACACATCGGGCAGACGGTAGAAACCATCTGCGCACCGTTTGAAAGGGCATCGGCAAGTATTTCACTAACAAGTCCGAAGCAATACTCCATCTCCGTAAGAAATATGCCCGAGCCGCAGCACCGCATTTTTTTTGGAAAGGAAACGGCCTCAATTCCCAGGGCCTCAAGTAATAAATCCTGTATAACGGGCTTTTCCACACTGTCATATTCACCATACGGCCGCACCGACTGGCAACCGACATAGCCTCCCACCTTTAATCCGTTAAGCGGTTTGACGACATTTTCCCTTATGCGATCGACTCCTACATCGTGAAAAAGCACATCCATTATGTGCCTTACCCTGATGGTTCCCTTATAACTGAGGCCGCCTTCCGCAAGGATCTCATTTACCTGGGAAGCAAGCTGCTCATTTTCCTGAATCTCATGATTTACCTTATTCATCTGGATGTAACAGGAACTGCATGGCGCGACTATATCGTAATCCCCCTTCGTCTCTGCAAGGGCCAGGTTACGCGCGTTTAGTACCTTAATGGAAAGGTCATTCGCACCCACATAGGAGATACTGGCGCCACAACAATTCCAGTCGTCTATCTCCTCAAACTCCATTCCCAGACTTTTACAGGCAGGCTTCAGGGAGGCCAAAAAATTAGAACCACTCGCTTCAAGGGCGCAACCCCAGTAAAGAAAATATTTCATGACCCGCCACCTCCCTTCCCTATTTCCCCGGCCTTATCAAGCATCCTTCTCAGAGAATCGATACCCTTGATCTTTTTCTCAGGCAGAAGTTTCATCCTCTTGTGCAAAAACATCACTATACCCATGTCCATCATCTCCAGGGTCTTTTTAAGCCCCTGGAAAAATCCTTCTAGAAAAAAGTAGCGCCTGGAGAGTTCCTTTTCATCAATCCTGCCGATTCGATAGATCTGTTTCCAGAATTCACCGGCAAAACCGCAGGTTTCCTTTCTCGGGACATAGCCCTGTTTTACAGCATAATTTGCCAGGCCGTGCATTACGTCCACCACAGGTATCCCTCGCGGACAACGTACCTGGCATGCATAGCAGGAGGTGCATAGCATTATGGCCTCACTTCCTAGAACCTCTTCCCTTTTACCCGCCCTTACCATTGAGAAGATTTTCCTTGGTGAAAAGTCCATCTTGAGACTCAAAGGACATGATGCAGCGCATACCCCGCACTGCATGCACATCTTTATTTCATCACCGAAATCCACATTACGGAAGACCTCCTGAGTAAATGAGGGGTTATAGTTCACACCATCTTTCATAAGCGACCTCTTTCTATTATTGATTTCCGAATGAAAAGATCAAATTGACCCCTAATCAAAAAAATAGACCTTTTCCCTACCAGCCTTTAAAAGGATTGGGGCCCACCTTCTCTATCGTCTCCATGAATTCGCCGATGATCTTGGGTATTTTTTCGTAATCGGTAATTCCGACCTCTTCAAACCTTACCCTTTCAGATTCAAGGGCAAGCCTGTCAAGGGTCTCCGAGACCTTGCTGAGTCTTGTGCTTGCAAGCTCGCTTCCCTTGACAAAATGGCACTGGTAGTCGTCTCCGTGCCTGCAGCCTAAAAGAAGAATCCCGTCAATACCCCTTGAAAGGGCATCGGCTATCCACACCAGGTTGAGAGACCCTAGGCACCTTACAGGGATAAAACGCACATAGGGGCTCCACTTCATTCTCTTTATTCCTGCCATATCAAGGGCGGGATAGGCATCATTTTCACAAATCAAGGCAAGGACTCTCGGCTTTTCTTCATCCTCTTCAGGGACATTGATCGCCTTTATCATGTTTCCTATCATACCCACTGAGTAGTTCTTAAAAGAGATAACTCTTTCGGGACAGGCCCCCATGCAGACCCCGCATCGTCTGCACCTGGTAGGGTTGGGAATCGGATTTGCCTTTTCATCCTCATTAAAGACCCCGAACGGGCACTCTTCGGTACATCTCTTACACTGTGTGCACCTCTGAAAATTTATCTCAGGATAGGACATGTCGCCCGATCTGGGGTGAACCGCCAGCCCTTGAGCAGTAGCCTCAACACATTGAATAGCCTTCATGGCGGCGCCTGAGGCATCATCCACAACCTTTGCCGACTCCATAGGCCTTCTCACGCACCCTGCGGCATATATACCAGTCCTTCGCGTCTCATATGGAAAGCATATAAAATGAGAATCAGGGAAACCATATTTCAGGGTAGGCAGTTCAGGGCCCTGACGATATTTAAGGTTGAGCGTGGTTGAGGCAAAAAAACCTGAATCGGCCGCCACCTCAATCATTCCTTCTTCATCCGCACCCTCTGAACCTTCAGGCGCCTTGATTTTAGGCGTCACTTCCGGTTTGGTGGCCGGAACCATTCCGACGGCAAGAACAACCATGTCAAGATCTTCAATTTTTATCTTTTCGCCCAGAAGTTCATCATCGGCCTCCACGAAAAGTTTTTCCCCTTCTTCGTCGATATTTGAGACCGCACCTCGGATAAATATATTGCCTTCGTCCTGTGCCTTTCGGTAAAAATCCTCAGACTGACCGACCGTTCGCATATCCTTATAAATGATGTAATTGACGGCCTCCGGATTCTGCTCCTTCACATAGGAGGCATGTTTCAATGAAACAAGACAGCATACAGAAGAACAATAAGGCAGATGATCCTGGTCCCTTGAACCGGCGCACTGTATAAAAAGGACATTTTTTATCTCCTTCCCGTCAGAGGGTCGGGTTATATCCCCATTGGCCGCAATCTGCTCGAATTCAACGTTTGTGACAACATTTCTGAATTTGCCGTAACCCAGATGCTCCAGTTTATCGGCATCATAAGGTACCCAGCCGGTAGCCTGAACTACGGCACCCACCCTTTCTGTTGCGCTGCCTCCATTCGAGTTTATCTCTACGGAAAACAGTCCTGGCGCCCCCTCAATACCGGCTATAGTGGATGAAGTGTAGACCTTTATATTTGTATTCGCCTGCACCTGCTTTATCATATCCTCAGAGCCGGTTTCAGAAATCTCCTTATATGGCATGGTAACACGTTTTTTGCATTTTCCCAGAAATCCCCCCAGCTTATCCTCCTTTTCGACCAGGATAGCCATGTATCCCGCCTTTGCCGCATCCAAAGCGGCTGTCATACCTGCTATTCCACCTCCTACAACAAGTATGTCTTTTGAAAATCCCTCCTCAGCCTCAAAGGGAACGGGCAATTCCATATCATTGACCTTTTTACAGGCTATCCTGAGGTTGTCCTCGGCCAGCATCTGGGTATCTTCCTCCATGGCAGCCTGAGTCCACGCAACCTGCTCCCTTATATTGACCCTCTCAACAATCTTTTCAGGGCCAAAATCAAACACATCGTAATTAACCCTATGGGAGCAGGCAGCGATTATAAGAGTATCTATATCTTCCCCTTCGATATCCTTCCTGATAATCTCAATACCTTCCGGTCCGCAAAGAAAGGGATGTGACTTGCATAATGCAGGGCTGTATTCATCATTGGCCACCTCGGAGAGCTTTTCCGCATCTATGGCCTCTCCAATTCCGCATCCGGTGCATATGTATACTGCCGTCTTTTTATCCATCGAGTTACCTCCTCGCAATTGTTTGAATAGCCTTTAAAGCGGCGGCTGTGCCATCCTGTACGGATGAGGCGACCTCAGTGGGTCTTCTTACACAACCGGCACCGTAAATACCGGCCTTTTCCGGATCAAAAGTCATAAATCCATATTCATCATAGGAAACATCGGGTGAAGGTTCGATACCGATACCGTTGGGGACCATTCCTGTGGCAAGCACTACCATATCGCATGTTGTCCTTATCTGCTCACCCGTATTCGTGTCCTCTCCCTCAAGGAGCAGGTTCCCTGTTTCAGTATCCTCAGTTATCATTGCTATCTTACTCTTTACAAAAGAAATCTTTTCATCTTCCTTGACCCTGTTATAGAAATCCTCCAGCCGATCAATGGCCCTTATATCTATAAAATAGATAGTGGCCTCACTGTCGGGATATTGCTCTCTCAGGTATGTGGCCTGCTTCATGGAGGCCAGACAACAGACTCCTGAGCAGTAAGGCAGATGGTTTTCATCCCTTGAACCGGCGCATTGAATAAAGGCCACATTCTTTGGTTCATTACCATCCGATGGTCTGAGGATCTTCCCGGCAGTTGGTCCATCCTGTGAGGCAAGACGCTCCATCATCACATTTGTTATCACATTCTTGTATTCGCCGAATCCGTAATATTCGATCTTTGACGCGTCGTAGGGATCCCATCCCGCGGCCCATATAATGGCACCCGCCTTTATATCGAAGAGGACTTTTTTCATCTCTAAGTCAATGGCATCATATTCACAGGCATCCCTGCATTTTTCAGCCTCGTCCGTGCCTACAATCGAAGGATCAAGCACATACCTCATAGGAAACGCGAATTCATGCGGCAGATAGGCAGCCTTTATTTTATCCATGCCATAGTTGAACGGGTTGTCTATCTCTGTTTCGCATACCTCCGAGCATTTTCCGCAGCATGTGCAGTTTTCAGTGACATATCTGGGCGAAATTTTGACTGTCACATCGTAATCCCCTTTAACACCAGATATCTTTGCCGGCTCCGCCATTGTAAAAAAGCGAATTCTGGGGTTCTGCTTCATCCTCCTGAAGTTGATCTCAAGCCCACAACTTGGGGGACATAGCTTCGGGAAATACTGATGCAGCTGCGCAACCCTTCCTCCAAGATAAGGCATCTTTTCGATCAGCACCACTTCATAACCGGCCTCGGCCGCCTCAAGAGCCGCCGTGATACCGCTCATGCCGCCTCCAACCACCAGTATAGTCTGGTTTGTAGTCTCTACTCCCGACATTGTCACCTCCGAGGTTGTAGTTTTTCCCTTTAAAGCGATTTGGAATACCTGCTTACTATAAAAAACGCATTTCGTCCATAGCCACCCTATGCGGTGTGCCTATAGACCAGATCCGCCGTCATTGAAAGCAAGTAAGAGGGATAAAAAATATGCTCCGGACACCCAGGTAATAGGTGCCCAGAGCATTATCATGAAAAATTGACAGTTATACACCCGGCAGAGGGACAATATCCCTTTTGATCATTTCCCATTCTCCCGTTGCGGCATCCCACCTGCAATTTGCAAAGCAGTGCCAGTTATCCTCATCCATCTTGGGAGTATCCGACCTGAAGTAGTAGCCGGGCCACCTTGTCTCCTCGCGGAAAAGCATTGTCCTGACATGGGACTCACCCTGCCACATACGGTGAATGTTCTCCCAGCATCTTTCAAGGTCATAAACATCCCTTGCACCCAGTTTTTCAGAGTCCTCTTTAAGATAAACGAACAGTTCCATCGCCCTTTCCAGAAGGGCCTTGCTGGTCTTGAACGCAGAAGTCACGCCACCTGCATATTCGTCCATGATTTTCTGGAGACGATGCATAAACTGCATCGGCATGATATAGTTGGGATTCACCTCAGGCACGGTGGTTTCCTTGCAGTGCGACTGGAAAAGATCCATAGGAGCCAGGATCTTGGCCTTCAGTTCTTCCAACTTTGCCGCATCCACACTGGGATCACTTCCCTTTTCAACGATATATTTTATAGCGGATTTTCCTGCGATTCTGCCCTCCGCATGGGAACCTGAAGAGAACTTATGACTGGAGGCGCCTGAGGCGTCGCCGGCAGCAAAAAGTCCGTCCACAGTGCACATGTTGGCGTATCCCCACTTGTATGGGGTATCTATGTCTTCGGGACCGCTTACCCAAGCGCCGGATGCTCCGGAGTGTGATCCTATGAAGTAGGGTTCACAGGCTGCGATTTCGGAATGCTTTTCTTCAGGTTTTACATTTTGTGCGGCCCAGAGGTGTGCCTGGGATATCGTCATATCAAGAAAATCCTCCCATGCCTCAACCTCCAGCTCTTTCATCTTCTTTTTGAAGGCCTTCGGATCATCCTTGTAGGCATCGGCCAGTTTTCCTATGGCCTCATCGGTCTCCATATACAGGGGACCAAGGCCGGCATCCGTATCAAGCATACCGAGATAATTTCTCAGATTTGCAGGGATAGGCTTTGCCAGTCCATAGGGAGCCCAGTTATTGAGCTCATCCCTTCTTTCTACCATATACTCGCCGCCCTCGGCGCTTATAGCCCTTGATTTAAAGAGCAGGAACCAGGCACCAACGGGGCCGTACGCGTCCTTGAACCTTACAGGAATAAAACGCACTTCCTGACAGGTCATCTCCGCACCCGCCTTCATCGTGAAATAGGCACTCGAACCTGTGTTGAAGGGAGGATACCAGGAACGCCCGAAACCCTCACCGACAGACCTGGGACGGAATACATGAACAGCACCACCTGCTGCTATGACAGTGGCCTTGGCCTTGAAGACATAGAACTTTTCTTCACGGGTGCTGAATCCGACCGCTCCCACGCATTTGTTACCATCCATAAGAGGTTCCACAACAAAGATCCTCTCGTAGAGCTCACCGCCTGCATCCGCGATAGCGTTCTTTGCAGCCTCTGCAATGATAATCTTATATGACTCACCATTTATCATTAGCTGCCAGCGTCCTTCATGCACATACTTACCCTCTTCATCGGTCCATATCTTGAGGCCCCATTTTTCAAAGAGATGCACCGTGGAATCGACGTGTCGTGCGATATTGAACACCAGGTCTTCCCTGGAAACACCCATCAGGTCCTGACGGACATAGCGGACATAATCCTCGGCGGTATTGTCACCGTCTCTTATTCCGACATACTGATTGATTGCAGAAAGGCCCATCGCCACCGCTCCGCTCCTGTCGGTTGCGGCCTTGTCTACCATAACGACCTTAAGGCCGTTCTTCTTGGCCCAGTAAGCGGCCTCTGTGGCAGCACCGCATGCAGCGAATCCACCGCCTACAATCAGGAGGTCGGTATTAACTACTACTGTCTCATAATTTGCCATATTTTTACCTCCTTCTCACCTATATTGTGGGTACCGCATCAAGTCCCAGTGACTCAGGTTCGGTTGCCAGGGCCTCAGATTTGAGGTCATCATGAGTGCCATATCCACCCAGAGGATCAGCCGTTCCTTCGGCATTGGTCCTTATGGGGAACTTAAACCTTTTGATTGAACCATCCCTGAACTTGACCGTCCACATAATATCCTGAGAACCCCGAAGCGGCGTGCAGCTTGCTCCAAGGGGAATAAAATCGGCATACCCCCTGACATCCATAGCCTGCTGAGGGCAGATCTTAACGCAACACTGACATTCCCAGCACATGGAAGGATCACGGTTATATGCCTTCATGGTCTCCGTATCAAGCACCATGAGGTCGTTGGGGCAAATATACATGCATGCGGTCTTGTCCTGCCCCTTACAACCATCGCATTTTTCCACAATAACATAACTTGGCATTATAACACCTCCTGGTTTAACATATTAAAAGTATTCAATCTTTCTATCTGGGAAAACTATGAATCCTTGGCACACCTCCTTTCTTTCTTAATTTTGCAGGAAAAACAAATAACGATTGTTGTATACAAGCCATTGTTTTTGCTGATTAAAATGTTTTTTTTATTTCTTAACTTCACCGGTAGCGGCACCGTGCAGTTTGATCTCCACCTTTTCTTCAAGATTCTGGTAATAATCCTGCAGGATACTGACTACTTCCGGCCTTGAAAATTCCGGGGGGAGGTCTCCGCCTTCACTAAGGGTCTTCCTCACCATGGTACCTGACAGAAGCAGCCTGTCATCCTTCCCGTGCGGACATGTCTTCATGGAAGCCATGCCGCCGCATTTGTAGCAATAAAAGGTCCAGTCTATATTGAGATTTTCACATTTGAGGCCACCGGCAGGTATCTGATCGAATATCTTCTGTGCATCAAAGGGACCGTAATAATCACCGACTCCTGCATGATCGCGGCCTATAATCATATGGCTGCAACCGTAGTTCTGTCTGAATACAGCATGCAGAAGTGCCTCTCTGGGACCGGCGTACCTCATCTCCATAGGATAACCGCCCTGCACGACAGTGCCTTCTACGAACCAGTTATCCACAAGCGCCTGGATGGCCTTAACCCTTACATCGGCCGGGATATCGCCAGGTTTGAGTTTGCCGACCAGTTGATGGATATAGACCCCGTCCATCACCTCTACAGCGATTTTGGCTAGAAATTCGTGAGACCGATGCATCGGGTTCCTGAGCTGAAGGGCGGCCACCCTTGACCAGCCCATTTCCTCAAAGATCTTCCTTGATTCGGCCGGTCTGTGATAGAGTCCTTTGAACTGCTCAGGGTAATAGCTCTCGCTCACCACCTTGACCGGACCCGCGAGATTGTATTTGCTCTGGGCCATGACCTTTTCTACGCCGGGATGCTCGCTGTCTGACGTAGTAAAGACCTTCATGCATTCGTGTTCTTTGTCTATCTCATATTTTTCAGTTACCTTCATGGTCGCTATGGTTGTTCCAGTTTCGGTATCCACCAATGCCGCTTCATCCCCCTGTTTTACCTCCTCATCATCGGTTGAAAGCGTTATAGGGATCGGCCAGAAGGTTCCATTTGCCATAGTGAAATTGTCGCAGACGCCCTGCCAGTCAGACTTGGTCATAAATCCGGTGAGTGGTGTAAAGGCGCCGATGCCCATCATGATCAGATCAGAGGTCTCTCTTGAGGTCATTTTGATCTGCTTGAGCCCTTTGGCCCTTTCAAGCTCCCTTTCAAGGTCGCTACCTGCAAGCAATAAGGGCATCAACCTTTCTTCCTTTCCATGGGGTGGGATAAGTCCTGCCATAAAAAATCCTCCTTTCATATTTTGCCTGAACCTGCAATAGAAAATCTGATCAGATGGCAAATGATTAATATTTAAGGCTAAACTTCCGAAACAAACGACATTTATTCTGTATGGACCGATTTTCTTATAGAGATGTGATCCAGGATCTCCTTAAGATGTTCCTCACTTACCGGTTTTGACATGTAGTAGATAATTCCCAGGGTCCTGATTCCCCTTTCGAGTTCTTCCGTACTCTTTTCGGTCATGGTGACAATGCCCAGCCGGGGATTCAGTTCCTTGATCCCCCTGATCAATTCCTGCACAGACATATCCGGCACCGAGACATCCATGAGAACCAAATCAAACGACCCTTTTCTTATCTTGTCAAGGGTTTCCCAGCCGGTTTCAGACATTTCGGCCTTATAGCCCCATCCCCGAATCAGACCAACTATCGTTAACAAGGCAGGGACATTATTATCTACTACCAAAACATTCATACTTTTAATGCCGTAATTTAATACAAATGTGAGATCATGTTGACTCCACTATATAAGGCAACATGCATGCCAACTTAAACCGAGCGGCTTAAGCTCATGATATAACTTATTATCTGGTTTTGATGCGCAAGTCAGGGGGAAATAAATGGAATGGGATGTCGGGCGTAAAAACCTTAAAGGAAAGAAAATAATGCCATATATAGCTGAAATACTTAAAGAACCTTAAATCGGGCTTTTAAGCCCGATTTAAGGTCAGGAAAGCCCGATTTTTTTCATCTTTACATAAAGGGTCTTTGGATCAATCCCAAGTTCAGCAGCAACTCTTCCTCTTTTCCATGACCTTTTGTTTAATGCGGCCAAGATATAGCGTCTCTCAAAATTAAGTGTCGCCTCTTTTAGATCCGCTATCTCAGGTTCGACATCGGGATATACGTCTTCTTCCATCTTTTCATGAAGTCCGTTTATTTTAAGGAAATGGAAATTTCCTACAGCCAGATAACGCTGTATCACACTCTGAAGTTCACGGACGTTACCCGGCCAGTCATGATTGTTCAACACCTCCATGATCTTACCCGGTATGGTTGGGATTTTCTTATCCTTGCAATACATCCCGAGGAAATGCTCGACAAGTAGCGGGATATCCTCTTTTTTCTCCCTCAGGGGGGGCAGTACAATCGGAAGAACACTTATACGATAATAAAAATCCTGTCTTAATTTGCCTTCTGCAACCATGGCTGAAAAGTCTCTGTTCGTAGCTGCAATTATCCTTGCATGAGACCTTTGAAGTTTTGTGTCACCTACGGGGTTGTATTCACCGCTTTCAAGGGCCCTGAGCAACTTTACCTGCATAGTCAGACCAAGCTCCCCCACCTCGTCCAGGAACAGGGTCCCGCCGTCGGCTGTGTGGAGATAACCTGTTTTGTTGATATGAGCGCCGGTAAAAGCCCCTTTGACGTGTCCGAAAAACTCGCTTTCCACCAGATTTTCCGGAATAGCCCCACAATTGACAGGGACGAACGAATTATCCCCCCTTGAACTCATTTCATGAACCGCTCTGGCCACCAGCTCTTTGCCAGTACCTGATTCCCCCAGGATCAGGACATTAGCCTCCGAACCCGCGGCCCTCAAAATAAGTTCATATACCTCCTGCATGGGACGACTCTTGCCTATTATTTCTCCAAAACGATACCTCTCCTTTATTGAGGATCTCAGTTTGATATTCTCTCGTCGCAGGTAATCGGTCTCTTCCTGCATGGATCTTTCCCACATGACCTGTTCAGTATCATCTCTTATTGCTGCAAGAATCGCAGCACCGGTTTTCAGGCTTATTATGCTCCTGTTTGTGGAGACCCAAAACTTCCTGCCCTCTCTGCTTACACCTATTCCCCTAAGTGTTGAACCAAGATCCTCATCGTTTTCAGAGGCATCAAAAACTCTTCTGAAAAGCTCTCTGAAATCCTTGTCAAAAAAGTCTGTTATCTCCACACCGTCCAACTCTTTAGAGTTCTGACAGCCGAACATATCGGCAAATGTATTGTTTGCGAAAAGGATCTTTCCTCCCTGCACCATTACAGCCCCTTCCGCTATAAATTCAGTGACATTCCGGTAAAGCATTTCTCTTTCTTCAAGGTCTTTCTGAGCATTTTTAAGGGCAGTGACATCCCTCAATATAGACAACTTGGAAAGGCTTCCATCCGGGTTTCTAAGGGGAGTATCAAGCACATCATAGATTTTTCCGTTCCTGGGAAAAACCCATTCCCGCCTGACTGTCTTTCCTCCGAATACCGCATCCAATTTGCAGTCTGAACAGGGAGTTTTGTTTTCCCGAAAATACTCGTAACAGACCCTTCCCTGAGCCGGGCCGAATTCATGTTCGAGAGCGGGATTCACATATTCGATCTCGTATTGCTCATTAACCTTATACACAAGATCTTCCATTGATTTGAGTATGTTCAGTATATTTTTGCTTTCAAGCCTGAGTGCATCCTCCGCCCTGACCCTTTCGGCAATCTTACCCAGCCGCTCTGCAATAGCACCCAGCAGATCGCTTTCCTCCTTGAGAAAAAAACCACCGCCACTTTCAGGTTTTACAAGGTAATAGACCTCAAGCGTGCCTGCCCATTCACCATTCACCGTTATATCGCAGCTCTGCCTCCAGGGAGTTTCTATGAAATTTTCCGTCTTGAATTCCTGATAACCCATTATTATTCTGGCGCAGGTTATATCGGAATACTGCCAGGAAGAGGGGATAAGCTCCGCCACCTCGGCAAGGATCTCCTCTATCGAGATACCCGGTCTTTCCCGAAGCTTGGAAATGCTGTAGAGGCAGTTTAATTCCTTGACGCGTTTGCCGAGATCATATGTTCGTTCCCCCAGGATCGTGTTTTTTTCCTCTAAGAGAGTTTCAAGTTCATTCTTTTCTCTGATCAGACGATCATTCTTATCCTTAATCCTGAGCATGGCACTTATCTGCGCCATCAGCTCGTCATTTTCGATGGGTGTATGAAGGAAACTGTCCGCACCGCAAGCAGAAAGCTCGGGATAATATTCAGAGCCTTCATGCTTTGGGCAGACTATTATCAAAGGGATGCAGGAAGTCTCATCTCTTAATTCAAGCTCTTTACATATTTTTTTGACGACCGCATTGCCTTGAGAAGGCCCTACTAATATTAGATCGGGATATTCACTGGTCACTTCACTGTGGATCTGATCTTCTGAACCTGAGGAAATCTCTATTAACCGTAAAATAAGCGAATCATGCTGAGAAAGCGATCGAACGAGATCCTGAGTGTCGTTTATAAGCAAAAGTTTAGGCATTGCTACTCCTTATAGCTTGCAGACATTCAGATAAAATCCCTTGGACAAAAAGATGGAGCAGGCAGTTCATTAAAACGATAACTTTTTATAATATATAATTTCATGGCCCAGACAAGCACTATTTTCAAAAAGCACACAGCAGTTATTACAGAAAGGCTTGAAATGACGGCATCTTGACTTCAAAATTAAGGGAACCGTCTTATCGATCTATGTTTAGAAAAGGAAAGGGGCACCAAACATTTTAGACTGCCCCTTATATCCCCTTTTAAAATTTATTTATCTGTTCATTTTTTTAATGCCCTAATGCTGATCCATTCGCAAAAGGTCAACTTTGAGGCGGCAGACTGGAAAGTTCCACCCCAAGGCGGGAAGTTATCCATTTCATGAAACAGCCGATGCCGATATATCACACCATATTATATTTGGGACCTCCACCGCCTTCAGGAGGAACCCATGTTATGTTTTCATAAGGATCTTTGACATCGCAGGTCTTGCAATGCAGACAGTTTGAAAAGTTGATCTTCATACGGGGATTTCCGGAAGATTCTTCCACTTCCATCTCATAAACATTGGCTGGACAGAATCTTAGGCATGGATTCTGATATTCTTCCATGCATTTTGTATAACAGAGGTTAAGGTCTTTTATCCTCAGATGAGCAGGCTGCTTTTCTTCATGCGTGGTGGCCGAGTAATACACATCGGTCTCCTTGTCAAAGGTCAGCCGGCCGTCAAATTTCATAAGTCCCTTTTGTTCGTCTGTCGGTTCAGATGTCCCGTACAGGTCTTTCACCTTTCTTAAATGAGTGGAATCAGGTTCTGAATAAAGCCTGTTTTTTAGAATTCTTCCACCCAGGAGATATTGCATCCCGCCTTTTATCAACCCTCCCCAGAGGCCTTTATGAAACGCCTGGTGAAAATTGCGGACCTTGTAGAGTTCTTTGCCTATGTAGCTCTCATAAAGTCTCTTTTCATATATGGAAAGCCGCGAATCTGAGTAATTTTTTTCAAGCAGCGACTGGAACACCGATTCGGCTGCAAGCATCCCGGATTTCATTACTGAATGAACGCCTTTTATCTTCTGGCTTATAAACAGACTGGCGGAGTCGCCTATAATAAGCCCCCCATCAACGGTCAGCTTTGGTATGGAAAAATACCCTCCTACAGGAGCGGTTTTTGCCCCGTACTGAACAAGTTTGCCCCCTTCCAGCAAGCCTTTGACAAAGGGGTGAAGTTTAAATTTCTGAAACTGAAGATGAGGATCCAGATATGGATCACTATAGTCCAATCCTGTCAGCAGACCTATGGAGACCTTATTGTCTTTCATGCCATAGATAAATCCCCCGCCATAGGTATCATTTTTATGAGGATAACCCATGGTATGGACAACCTCTCCAGGCGCCATCCTTCCCTCCGGTATCTCCCATACCTCTTTTGCACCTACGACATAGTTCTGTGGATTTTTATCCGCATCAAGTCTGAACTTATCTATCAGAGACTTTGTAAGACTGCCCCTTGATCCTTCTCCAAAAACGGTTACTTTTGCCTTGAGATCAATTCCAGGTTCAAAATTACCCTTTTTGGTTCCATCCGCATCAATGCCCTTGTCCCCTGTCCTTACACCCGCCACCGATTCATTCTCATAAAGCACCTCTGTGCCTGAAAAGCCGGGGAAGATGTCAACACCGTTTTCTTCCACAATTTTCCCCATCCACTCGGTCAATTTGGATAGAGAAACCACATAATTGCCATGATTGTTAAGAGGTGGTGGAGTGATGGGAGATTTTATCATTCCCTTGGCGGTCAGAAGACACACCTTCTCCTTGATTACCTCGCTTTCCAATGGGGCACCTTTTTCAAGAAAATCAGGAACGAGCTCTTTAAGCGCAACAGGATCCATAACCGCACCTGATATTGAATGAGCACCGACATAGGCCCCCTTTTCAAGTACCGCAATCATTATCTCATCAAAAGATTCACCCTCTTTACCGTTTTTCACATCCTCGTTATGTCTTTTTATAAGATTTGAAAGGTGCAACGCACCACTCAGGGAAGCTATCCCCCCCCCAACAAAAACCACATCAACCTCCATGACATCTCTTTCTTCCACCTCATACACCTCCTTGTTCCAGTTTTCTGTGATTATGATTAATCTCTCGTTCAAGAAAATTCTTTCTCTGAAAATAAGACACTATAAAAAATGTATTCTCCGACATAACAATGCAGGCAATTCATGTGCCAAGGATACGGCGATAACAGCGGGGCATATAATACCCCCAAAATACTCACTACTTCTTTTATAGCACTTGATAAAGCAATACCAAAGGCTCCTTGACTGATGTCAGTTTTTTTTGCAGGATGTAAAGGCCTGACGGGCACGTTACCTTTAACTGCCTAATTTGCTGCAGCTTTAATCGTTTCTCATATCTTTCAGGTCAAAGAGATGAGCCATGGCCCTGTTTCGCTCTTAAGATAAGGGATGAGGCTGGCGCTGGGTTATTAATTTGCTTGAAGTCTACTTTAAGATCGATCCTTTTGGAAGGTTATCAAAAATCTCTGTCTATTACATATTGTTTCAATTCAATGAGATTTTTTTTTGCAGGAGAGTCAGGGAATTCTTTAAGATTCTGTTCAGCCTTTTCTCCAAAGGCCCTCGCCTCATCCCTTATATCTTGGAGGCACCCGGTTTTTCTCACCAGATCTACCACTTCAAGCGCTTCCTCTTGAGTCCATTCCCCGGAGTTCAGCAATTCTTCAACATACCTCCTCTCAGTGCTGTCAAACCTGGGGAGAGAATAGATCAGAGGAAGAGTTATCTTACCTTCCTGAAAATCTTTGCCCACAGGTTTTCCAAAGACCTCCTGAGAGGAAGTATAGTCCAAAAGGTCATCTATTAATTGAAAGGATATACCCACGTTTCTCCCGAACTGCCCAAGGCATTTTACCTTCTCTTCATCAGCATCGGAAACCAGTGCCCCGCACGCACAAGCCGCAGATATGAGCGCGGCTGTTTTTGCTGAGATGATTTCCATGTATTCCTCTCTGCTTGTTTTCCAATCTCCCGTGTGCATAAATTCATAGATCTGCCCTTCAGTCATCAGGGTGGTGGATTCGATTATCTTCTTTAAAAACTTGAAGTCGTTCGCAGCAAAGGCGACTGCACTTGATTTGGAAAATATATAGTCACCAACCAGCACTGCGGAATAATTACCCCACAGGTTGTTCGCAGAGGGTTTCTTTCTTCTAACATCTGCGTTGTCCAGCACATCGTCATGCAGCAGCGAGGCATCGTGAATACATTCAAAGATGGTTGAAAGGGGGTAAACATCTTCGCCATGATAGTCACAGATTTCACAGGAAAGCACAAAAAAAAGCGGTCGAAGCCTCTTTCCTCTTCCGGAAAGGGTATGAGCTACGATCTCTTCGATAAGAGGTACCTTGGAACTCAGAACTTCCTTTAGACTTTCGTCAATGCGTTTAAAATGGCCCTGATGCTTATCCAATATTTTATTGCTGTGATTCATAAAACAAATTTGCTCCCCCGCCCCCGGGTGTGATCATGGACATTGCCGTTTGAAATCCCGCTGATCTGCCGGCAGGGAGGTTTATTTTCCATACGGGTATTGCATGAAATCTCTACGCTGTTGCGACAAAATCCGATGCATCTGAAAAAAAATAAAAAATCCTCCCGCCCATGCGGGAAATACCTTTCGACTCCTTATGAATAAGACTCAAATACAGTAACAAAAAATAAAACATAATCCCGCCGAAGGCGGGACATTTGGACCTTTCACGAGGCCATCAACTCCTGGTTTTTATTACAAGAAAATTAGGCGCCGTTTGACTTGTTCTCATATTTGGGTCTTCACTACCCAACATTTTATAATTGCAAAGATAAAGCATTGTCAAAGGAATAATCCCAAATTATCCTAATGGACAATCAAGGCTATTCAGTCGGTATAGCCATCAAAAAACGAAACAAAGTCGAGCCTGTTTACAAGATCTGTAAATATCTCACTTAAAACAGTATCCAGTGACCCGGTTCCGACAAGCCTCAAACGCTCTGCTTCCCCGCCTATTTTGCGTGTAACCGCAGTCTTCCCATCGACATTAAGCCTCGCCTCATAGGCCATTTTTACCACCCAGTTTCTATCCACAATATCTATCAAAAATTCGATTAATGCTATCTCAACATCAAGTCTGCATTTTGAGTCTTGGCGCACTTCGAGACCCTCATTTTCAAGTCTTTTTTTGAACACCTCACTTAAAATTCGTTTCATCTCAAAAATACCCACCACATATCCTGTTTGATTAGGCTGTGATACGCTTAAAGAGAGGCCTCCTGAGAAATTTTTCAGCTCTTTCTTTGCAATCGGAGTGAGTATTTCGCGATCATGACGAATGTCTGAAATTGTTAGAACAACCCCTTTCCCCTCCAGTTGAGGTTTCTTTATCGGGAGCTGATAATTTATCTTGATATCAGATATGGATGCGCACCCGAGAACAACACCCTGAAAAAGGATCAAAGGCAAAAAGATCTTTAAACCTTGCAACAACTTTTTCATAAAATGGCCTCTATTAATATTTAACTTGTCAAGTATAGATCTATGTTTACTTACAATAAAACAAAATTTGATAGTATAATATATTTTATTGCGGTACATAGGTCCAGGTAGAAGGCCCTTTGATCTGTCTGATATTATTACAATTCAGATACCCTTTTAGTGATGTTAAAGGATAAGTTCCCATTATATCGCAACTTATCTGAGTGGATCGCACAGACAGCAAACAGGACTTTTCAGAAGTTGGAAAGTCGAAGGACTGACAAACAGAAAAAGACATCAAGTTTTTTACCTCTGCCGATTCTATCCTCATAGGAAAACATTTCACCGGGGGTTTGTTTCAGGATATGCCTGTGGGATGTTTTTTTATGTAAGTCTACGGAAGCCTCAAATTTAAATTTGTATTGACATTGCAGATTTCTTAGGTGTATAGGGATTGACTAAATAACGCTAATATTCATCATAAATAGTAGAAGGATTTTGACATATAGGTCAATTTTGGGAATGGCTTTATATTAAAGAGGACTTATATCATTTGTGACAAAAAGCTAAAAGTAAAAACGCTATATTGTTAAAAAAACCTTTCCCGATTCAAAGGTTAAATGGGAAACGGTATCCACCATAATGTTGAGAAATTTAGACAACTTTTTTATTTCAGCATATAAGTTTTTCCATCGCGTTATAAAATAATTCATAAACAACGACCTTAAAAACACTCTCTGAGCAAAAGTTATCGCAAGGTAATAAGGCGGGATTGCTATAGATAAAGGATTAATTTAATTGGTAATTTAGGTAAACACCTAATTTGAATTATTTTTTTACCCTTACATCTGTTCTATTTTAGACACACGAAAAGCCTCATCAGTTGATTTGCCGTTTTATGATTTAGCCTGCGTGGAAAAATGTGCAAATAATTGATGATACCTTTTCAAACCGGTCATCAGGCTTAAAATTTGATGAAAACTCGGGTTATTTCATTTGCAGACAGCTTACCTCTTTTTGGAAAAGTGGCTTATTCGATTTGTGAGGGAGTGCTGGGCACCATCTTGATATTTTTCCTATCTACTGCCCTGTTTCCACTTTCTCTTGCCGTTAAAATAGTTCCATGGGCAATAGGTTTCAACTCGGCGGTAACAGGCTATTCTCTGCTTAACAGAACTCAAGATTTATTTTCCCACAAGTTCACATATGCCCTTGTTGCAGGAGCGGTAAAGGTTCTGATTACATGGATTGTCCTGAACATAATGTTTTTATATCGAACGGACGGATGTATCTTTTATGGATTGGATCTTATACTTTTTCTGATAATCGGAATGCCTTTCAGTGGGCTGGGCGCACTTCTGGCAATAAAATATTCAAAAATCAAAAAAGCGAATAAAACTTTGTGAAAGGAGGTAAAAACTGTCTGGTCATATTGTTTTAATGATGTGCATTTAGGCGAGATGTCATGTGCTCCATTTAAAGATCAACCACAACTCAAGGAGGAGGAGATGAAAAGAATATGGTCTCTGTTTTTTGTGCTACTATTTATAGCAGCATTTATTTCAATACCTGCCGGTAACTCTTTTGCAGTAAACAAAGAGTACAAGGCGGGTGATGTAATTACCTTTGAGGGTACGATTCAGCCTGGCCAGGACATCTTTGTTACTGTTGCCATGCAGGAAATGTTTGCGCCAAAGCAGTCAAGCGGCCCTCATGAGGTAAAGACATTCAAAAAGGACACTAAAAAGGTTGGTTTCACAAACGACACCCAAGTGCCGCCCCTTTTCTACATCCTGACCAACAACCCTGAAAAATTCGGCAAGGTTGTTGACAAAAAATTCGGTGGACCTTCCTTCCTGGGTGGAATCTACAAGACCACGATGTTCAAGCTCTCAAAGTTCGATAAGCTGGACGATCAGGCAAAGGCGATGCTCGGCCCCGTCAAGAGCCAGGAACAATGGAATTTCATGAAATACTGCCATGAGAAGGGTTTCGGAATTAATACTGTTACCAAGGAAGGCTCAAAAAAGGGTAAAATCACTATCTTTGCAAGAAGTGTTCTTACAGACCATGGGACAAGCGGAAAATACTGGGATAAAGGCACGTCCATCAAACTTGACAAGAAGACCGGCAAATACACCGCCTCCTTTAAGTCCTATAGACACACACCGCCAGACACCAAGTTCGATTACTTTGTAAACGGCAAAAAAGAGGGCTCTTTCACGCTCGCGAAAAACGGATTCTGGCTCTCAAGGGGCTGCCGTTATATGAACCCGATCTGGATCATAATAGGAGCGACCCTCGTAGGCGCCTTTTTTACTCTTATCGGCGCAGCAGGCGGGATGCTCATGGCCGCCTTCCAGGTCATGATCGTACAGACCGCCGGTCCGGTAGGTATCAACGCGGCCAACGTACTTCGATCCTCGAATATTGCACTTACCCTTTTTGCACCCCTGGGCTCCTTTTACCGTTATGCGGTAGTTGAAAAGCGCGTTGCCTGGCCGGTAGGAATCTCCTTTGGCGTAGGTATTCTCGTAGGCTCTATCTGGCTCGGCAAATACGCGACCCAATATCTGCCCATGAAGGCCTATAAGGAATGGCTGGCCGTACTGGTCGTGCTTATGGGCATCAGGACCCTGTTTGAGCTTTCGCCCAAGGTCATGGAAAAGAGAAAGAACATCAAGGCCATGGTCAAGAAATTCAACGAAGAGGTGGCAAAGGCCAAGGCAGAGGGAAGATCCGCAGAGATGGGCAAGATCGAGCCTGTCAAAACAGGGCTGACCGATTACAGGTTCAAGTTCTGGGGTGAGGAATTCACCATCAATCCGCTCCTTTTTGGAATCTTGGGTCTAGCTATCGGTATTGTCTCAAGGAGTTTCGGTATCGGCGGCGGATTCCTTCTAGTGCCCGCCATGACCACCCTGGGAGCCCTTCCCATGTACGTTGCCGTGCCTATTTCGCTTATCGGAACATCCTTCAGCAGTGTGGGCTCATTCATAGGTTATATGATGAACGGCTACTGGCCTGATCTCTGGCTTGCCATTGCGATCATCATAGGTGGTTTCGCCGGTGGTATGATAGGAAGCCGTCTGCAGAAACTCTTTAGCGAAATAACCCTGAAATGGACACTCGCAATCGTCCTTTTCTTCCTTTTCTTCCGCTTCTTCAAGATCGAGATCTGGATCTAAGAAAAGGCATTAGGCTAATCTAGATAAAGGGGAAGGGATTGTTTCCTTCCCCTTGCTTTTTAGGATCAAAACAGGCTGATGGAAAATTTATTTGATGTTATATGGTTCAAGATTTTGGACCTTATTTATTTTGCAAGAGGGCTTATGGACAACCTCTTTTCACCTCTGCATCTGCTCGGCCCTGCATTTACCATAGCCATTATCGCCCTTCTGACAGTGCTTTTGACAAAGCTCCTTACAAGACTCTACAAGACAAAACGTCTCAAAAAACTGGAGAAAGAATTTATCCACTGGCATGATCTGAGGCAGGAGGCCATGAAATGTGAAGACCGTGATAAGGCAAAGCTTCTCTCCAAGAATATCGATCAGGCCAGATTGAACAGGGTGTATTACGACTATTTTCTTGAAGGTTTTCTCAACGGCATTGCCACAAAATATCTACCCGTTCTTATCATGGTGGCATATGTAAACGAAAGCTATAACCCGGAGATGTTGAAAAGGATGTTTGGCCGCAGTTATATCTTCAGGCTGGGGGGCTCGGAGGTGGAACCCATTTTAATGGGCTCGGTCTTCTTTTTTATCGTCTCAATCATACTTTTCTATATAGCATGGGCAGCGACCAAGAGGATATACAGGAAAAGACACCCTGAAAAAAGCCCTGTTGCGTCCGAACAAGCATCCGAATCAAAATCCTAGATCCTCCTCTGTCCCCATATTCCGCTGAAAGTGACACAATCCATTTCTAAAGATAGAACTCAATCAGAAAAACCCCTTTTGAACAAGTTTCAGGGCAAAAAGGATTAATATCACCCCGAAAATTCTGCGCACAGTCGGCCCCTTTAATTTTTCAGCCATTACCATGGAGCCTGCCTGCCCGCCGATAATAGAAAACAGGGCCGCCAGGAGAACGAATTTCCAGTCGATATCGGCCAGTGACAGATGCGCTATAAACCCGCTGAAGGATGAAAATATCACAATAAAGATGGAGGTTGCCGCAGCTGTCTTTGTCGGCACCTTAAGCATATAAATAAGTAGAGGCAGAACAAATACCCCACCTCCGATACCAAAAAGACCCGCCATAAAACCTATCACCACACCTATGGCTCCTCCCCCCAGGATCCTTCTGGCATTTCCTATCTCAATTCTTGCCTCTTCAGCCTTTTTCGAAAAAAGCATCCTTGCGGCGGCGATCAGTATCACAAGAGTCAACATGATGATAAACAGCCTCATGTTGATCCTGTTTGATATCATGGCACCCAGCGGTGCGAAAAGACAGGAGGTGATAAGAAGAGGAAGACCTATCTTCACATCCACCATCTTTTTTCGGAAAAAGGTTATTGCCGCTGACACGGCGGCTGTCCCGTTCAGGAATAGAGAGGCGGAAAGAGCAGTTGAAAGTGGAAAGCCCAGTAGTATGAAAAGGGGCGAAAATATGAGACCACCGCCCAACCCAACCATGGTTAAAACAAATGAAACGAGGCCTATGCCTAGGCACAAAAGGACTATGGACATCAGAAACACCTTCTTCAGTATTGATATTAACGACCTGAAGGCCTGAATTAATCTTTGAAATTATACATTCAAGCATCCAGTTACAACAGGCAGATGAATCTTTTCAAAAAGGAGTCCAAAGATAAAAAAAGGGCCTCCCCTCATACACGGGGAAGCCCTTTTGACGCTTCGATCTTTAGACTTTTTCGATCTTTGTCTTTATGTATTTAAATGGGGGTGTGCCGCCCACATCTTCCGTGCAATTGGGCTTCATGATCCCCGGGGTATTGACCCCCCCGAATTCCGGGAACTTGGGATCACCCTCCAGTCCTCTGGCATGGCCGAAGCCGCCGCCTGAGGCAAGCACTCCGCGCATGATCTCCCACGTAGGATGAGCCTTTATCTCTATCTCACCCCATGGAGATGTCAGTTTTACCTTATCGCCCTCGCTTATCCCTTTCTCCTGGGCATCCAGCTGGTTGATCCATAGTACGTTCGTGGGATTGGTCTTCATCAACTGGACATTGTTGAAGGTAGAGGAGTGCTCGTGGGTGAAGAATCTGAAGTTCCCGAAGATGAACGGATATTCCTTATCCGGGGCAAGGTCCGGATCAGGTTCCTTATAGTCCGGAAGAGGATCTATCCCCTTCTCCTCTGCAATGGTATTTAGAAAATTATATTTCCCCGTGGTTGTCTTGCCGGACGAACCGTAACCGTCAGGGGTATTAAATGAGCCCCATTTCTTATATTTATAATACTCCGTCTCATCTGTAATAAGAAAGCCCTTTTCCTTCAGCTCGTCATAGGACCACGGGGTCCCTGCCAGTTGGTTTCGCTCCGCCTCCTCAATATCTTCCCATGGGAAGTACTCGCCGAGATCCAGTCTTTTTGCAATTTCTCTGGTAATCCACCACATCGGTCTTGAATCATACATAGGTTTTACGATCTCAGCATAATAGGCGATAAAGGCGTCATAGAGCCAGTCAGCCTTGACCTGGCTCTGCTCGAGCCAAGTTGCATCAGGAAGCACAACATCACAGAGAAGCGCGGTGTTGCACATAAAGGCATCTATTGTCGCCTTGAAATCCATCATCTCGATTGCCTTTGTGGTCGCCTCCTGATTTCCCCAGGAAAGGACCGGGTCGCCGAAATAATTAATCATCCCCTTGAGCTTTCCGGCCTCCACGTCTTCAAGAAGGTATGCCGGGGCCCATCCCGCCCATATACCGAACTTGTTGAGTTTGGGGGCATCCGTTGCAGCCGGTTTTTTCTGTCCGTCTCCCCACATCGGTTTCAGTTTTCTCTTGAACGGCAAGGCAGGTCCGCCAGGGGCGTCAAAGGTGCCACAGAGACCGTTTAGTGCCTGAATAGCTGCTGTCCCGTACATGCCGTTGTGGGTCTGGGCCAGACCGGTCCATGAAATACACCCCTTATTTCCTGCCAGGGCAAATTCGGTTGCGATCCTCTCTATGGTCTCGGCAGGAACGCCGCTTATCTTGCTGGCCCATTCGGGCGTCCGTTCCACCCCGTCTTCCTCGCCCATGACCCTCTTTTTGAACTCATCAAACCCGTGGGTCCAGTTTTCAACGAATTCTTTATCAAAAAGGTCATTTTTTATTATTACGTTGCACATCGCCAATGCCACTGCGGCATCGGTTGAAGGCTTGATCGGAATCCATTCCGTGGCAGCGTTTCCCGTATCAGATCTTCTGGGGTCAAACACAACAAGCTTCATGCCCCGCTTCAGGGCGGCACGCAGTTCAGCCGTTTTCCTCTGACTGTAAGATGTGGCAAGCTCATTCATGCCGAAGTGTATGGCGTAGTCCGCTTCCTGATAGTTTATCCAGGGTCTCTTGTCATTGAGATTTTTCTCGTTCGCCATCCTGTTGGCATTATCGCACATCGGTCTGTGAGTGGTCTTTGGGCAGCCGAGATGATCAAACAGTGCCTCATGTATCGAGTTGGCCCAATCATTTCCACGCATATATCCCAGTTTGCCCTTCTCAGTACCTTTAATTCCTTCAACCACCCGATCAAGGGCCTCATCCCAGGTAGCTTTTCTAAATCGACCGTTCTCCCTGATAAGAGGACTTTTTAACCTGTATGCCGAATACACATGCTTCGGGGCGGCCGCACCCTTGGGGCAGAGTCTTCCCCCACCTTTGGGATCCCCCTTCAAACCGCTTGTACCGGTAAGAATGCCATCCTCCAGCTTGGCCGTCATACCGCAAAGCGCACCACATGTATAGCAGTGGCTTGCCACGGTCTTGGCCGATTCCGGCTCTACTACTCCCTCAGCCAGGGTCGTATAGCCGGGCTCAAGATGCAGGGAATCGCATGCACCCACCATGCGTCTTGTGACCTCCTCACCCCTGGTAAAGCCCTCTATCCTCATGCTTTCACACATCATCGCCCCGCGGATAAACTGGGCCAGCCCCTGATAAAAATCCGTTTTTGTGCAGGCGGCAAGCTGATCACAAAAGGCAGACACCCATTTAGTATACTTTTTCTTGAAAAAATCCTTGTAAAGCTCATCATTCCCATTTTCAAGAACATATCTGAGATATTCAAGCTGAACTGCGATATGGTCATCCAGATCCTTGTATTCGGGATTTTTATGCACACCGGCCTTTTTGAAATATTCTCTCATTTCGATTACCGGTTTTTGCATAACAATCGGATCCACGTTTACATGACACGATTCATAAGGGAAAACCGGATTGGCGCCAGCGTTCAGGAAGATATCCGCATAATCGTATCTCAACTCATTGTATAACTCCTCAGCACCACGTTCCTTCAGGCAACGGGACATAACCTCAGCACCATTTATGAGATCAATGAATCCGCATCCTGTTACCGATTCATTGAATCCCTGCAGGAACTCATCCTTCTGCATGGCCTTGATCAGATCAAACGGAATTTCATCTCTCAATAATGTTGAAAGAAACTGATATCTTTTGGCCCTCGAACTCATGTACTCAACATCCATTGACATCCCTCCTTGAATTATTTTTAAATTATTTGTTAATGCTCCGAACCCATTTGATCAGGCAGATGGATACTTGCCCGACCAAAGCTATCATTCCTTAACCTCGCGGGTAACAATGTGTTAAAAAAAACAACACCTGTCTCTTCGCAACAAAGTCCGGTTCTTGCCCTTTTCTGGAATTTACCGATTTATGATTATTTAAATTTGGGGGGAAACAGTGGTATTAATGGCATACAAGAAAGAATATATCAAGAAAAATCTATTATAATCAATATCTTAAGTCATCCATGACATAAGGTGTTTGATTCTCCCCCTGTCAGAGGCTTTTTCCCGTTACATCGTATAAATGAGGGCATGCTGTAAAAAAAGCTCAAGAGTATCCATTATTGACGCATTCATAAAAAGCCTGTTTATACCTCTTTGCGGCAGCCTATGGGGAACGAAGCCGAACAATTCAACGGGATAAGTCATTGTCAGTAAACCGATCGGAAAAGACGAAAAAGCAAGTATAGTCCCGCCCAAGGCGGGACATTTGGATATTATGAAGTCGTCAATATTAAGAATAGATATAATCAAATATAGCTTAATTATTGATTTAATAGTATTGCATTAGTATAATCTTAAATTTGAAGGGATCAGGATAAATTTTCCATATACTATTCTTATTGATGTTCATATAAACTTTAGTTTTTTGAACTATCCTTCAAAAAAGGAGGGAGTATAAATGACTGTTTATAGAGAATCGACCATGGCGGGTATATTCCAGAATCAGGCCGAAAGGTATGGAGAGAAGGCCTGCCTGGCCTACAAAAGGGAAGGTAAATACTCCGATTTATCCTGGAATCAAATAAATGAAATGGTCAGAAATCTCTCCTCCTTCCTGACATCCAAGGGCATAAAGAGAGGCGATAGGGTAGCCATATTTTCACCTAACAGGTATGAATGGTGGGTAAGTGATTTGGCACTGCTTTCCATCGGAGCGATTGATGTTCCGATATACGCCACAAACTCGGCTGAAGAGGCCCTTTATGTACTTGATCATTCAGGTGCAAAGGCATGTTTTACTGGTGAAGCGGAACGTCTGGAAAAACTTGTCGGGATAAGGGACAGGTTACCGAATCTGGAATTTATGGTCTATTACGAAAGAGATGGACAAGAACTTGGAGATAATATCCTTGCCTACGATGATGCCTTGAAAATCGGCGAAGGACTCTATGACAGAGATAATTTCAATAAAACATTGGAAGACATACAACCATCTGATCCCGCCACCATTATCTATACCTCCGGCACGACAGGGCCACCCAAGGGAGTGGTACTTTCTCACAATAATTTTGTTTCCAATGTAAATCAGATAATGGCCGACTTCAGCCAACACCTTTCCGATCAGGATATTTTTCTCTCCTTTCTTCCACTTTCACACGTCTTGGAAAGGACCGCCGGTTTTTATCTACCTGTCAGGTTTGGAGCGAAAGTCGCCTTCGCTGAAAGTTTTCTTACCATTCAGCAGGATCTCCAAGAGATAAGGCCGACTCTCATAATAAGCGTACCGAGGCTGTATGAAAAGATACACATGGGTATACTTTCCAAATTAAAAAATGCGTCTCATATAAAGAAATCGCTGTTCGGCTGGGCCGTAAAGGTAGCAACGGAAAACCTCTCCTATGTATGTACCGGCAAGGATAGAAAGGGGGCCTTTGCGATCAAGTTCAGGATTGCGGATAAACTGATTTTTTCCAAACTAAAGGCTGCTCTTGGAATGGACAGAATGAAATTTGCAGTCTCGGGCGGGGGCCCGCTCTCCGTTTCGGATGGCGAATTTTTTCTTGGAATGGGTATTATAATTCTGGAAGGATTCGGCCTTACTGAAACAACACCCGTGACCAACGTCAACAGACCGCGACTTATCAAATCGGGAACCGTAGGCCCACCCCTACCGGAAACGGAAATAAAACTCTCGTCTGCGGGTGAAATCCTCATAAAAGGCCCCCAGGTGATGCTTGGCTACTACAATGATGAAGAGGCAACGAGAGAGGTTTTCACGGATGATAATTTCTTTAGAACCGGAGATATCGGCTCCATAGATGAAGATGGTTATTTGTCTATAACCGGCAGGATGAAAGAGATCATTATTACCTCAGGAGGCAAGAATGTTTCGCCCCAGTACATTGAAAACAGCCTAAAGGATTCCCTCTATATCGAGCAGATTTCAGTTATTGGTGACAGGCGAAAGTACCTTTCAGCCCTTATAATTCCGGCATTTGACGAATTAAGAAAGTGGGCGAATGAAAATGGGATTAATTTTTCCAACAACGAAGATCTTGTCAAAAATGACCTTGTCTGCGAACTTTACCAGGAAGAGGTTGACGAATATAATAAAAAATTTTCAAGGGTCGAGCAGATAAAGAGATTCACGATCTTACCTAATGAATGGACCCAGGACAGCGGTGAATTAACGCCTACGCTAAAACTCAAAAGAAGAATAATAGAAAAAAAATATGCCGGTGAGATAGACGGCATGTACGCTGAGGAATCCAGGTTATAGAACCCGCTCAATTATATCCAGGACGTATAAACTCAGGAATGTGAGCCCCTGCAGATCAGAGGCAGTAGATGGGAATAATGGGAACAAAAATCATGAAGTCTGTGACAAGACCTTATTCAAAAGGAAATTCATCATATTTTAAGGCGGCCCTGCTTATTATTGTTTTTTCCTTTGTATCGGCATGTTTTCAGCTACACGGAGGCATTCGCTTGATACATTCCCCCTACCGACCTACAATCGATGAACTGGTAGCCTGCAACGAGGAATACAATATTTGGACTGCAGGTGAAGGCGCATATCTTACCGCTATACTCTTTGATCCAAAAGGCGACAACCGCCGGGTGGTCACTCATGAGTGGTGGATGCAATTAGAAGAAAAAAAAGAGCTGTCAGGCCTGGTTTCATTTTTGGAATCCGATTATGTGTGGCCCCCAAGCCTTTACGAACTTATGGGGCCTGACGGCTCCATTTTTGGATACATCTATTCAGTCGAATCAATGGTACCCCTTAATGTGATAGAAAAAGACACACTTCGGGTGGGTAATATACTTCCGGCAAAAAGAGACATTATAGACGATAATTTTTAGCTGCACCCTCTTAGACATGTCTTTTGATTTCTAATATTATGACCGATTTATCAGAAAAGATAGAAAAATTTCGCTCCGGTGATCTAGCCCTTTTGCCGCATCTGGAAAATCTGTGTAGCCTTATCGAAGAACAGGAACCTCGTCTATCAGTCTTTGTGCCGGGCACATTCAACCGGAAACAAATCATTGATCAGGGGAAGAGACTTTTTGAAAAATTTCCTGAACCGTCTGAAAGGCCTTCTCTTTTCGGCCTTACCCTGGGTGTAAAGGATATATTCAATGCCAAAGGCTATTCCACCCGCTGTGGGTCCATGCTGCCTGAAGACGAATTCAAGGGTAAGCAGGCCTCCTCGGTAAGCAGGCTCATGGAAGCAGGGGCTGTAATAATGGGAAAGACCGTAACCGCCGAGTTTGCCATATTTGAGCCGGGCCCAACAAAGAACCCCTTTGATCATTCCCGCAGCCCCGGAGGTTCAAGCAGCGGCTCAGCCGCCGGATTGGCGGCAGGATTCTTTTCTTCATCACTGGGTACTCAGACCATAGGCTCTATTATAAGACCCGCAGCCTATTGCGGTGTAATCGGATTCAAACCCTCATATGGCAGGATACCGACTGACGGAGTAATTCCTGTATCCCCGAGTCTTGACCATGTCGGGTTTTTCTGCACCGATACCTCGGCTCTCTCTTTGATATCCGAGGCATTGCTTAAAGGATGGAAGCCATCCAAAAAGAATCTAGCTGAAGCGCAAAGAAAGACCTTGTTTATACCTGATGAAAAATATGTCTTTCAGGCTTCCGAAAGGGAAAGGTTATATTTCTTTGATCAAATCGAAAATCTCAAGGCATGCGGCTACAGGATTGAAAATTGCGATTTCCTCTCGGATATATCCTCAATAAACAAAATCCATAGAAAAATAATGCAAGCTGAGGCTGCAAGGATCCATTCCAGATGGTATTCGGAATATGGTGGCACTTACAGGGCCGGGACAAAAAAACTGATAGAAGACGGGGCAAAGATAACCGTTGGAGAACTTGAGGAATTACAAGATAGACTCGATAAAGAACGATACAGGTTGAAAAAACAGATAGCAGATATGGGAGCTGATTTTTTCCTTTCTCCCCCGGCGACAGACAGGGCACCCAAGGGCCTTGAATCAACGGGTGATCCTGTTATGAACCTTCCATGGACCTTTATAGGTTTGCCGGCGATATCACTTCCAACTTTCTTTGACACTGAAGGCCTCCCTCACGGGCTGCAGATAGCGGCAAACCACGGCACGGATGAAGACTTGGTCTCATTTGCCGAGGCTATTTCCAAGCATTTTACCCTGGACCCGGTCCTATCAAGACCCTCTATTTTCTAGTATAACATCCGATGAATTACGACGGGTCCTTGAAACTGAATATCATCTTAACAACCCCCAAAAACGGGAAACGGAGTTCAAAAAACGGGGGAACAAATTGATTTTTATTTATTTAGATGATATTGTAAATTGCAGATATATAATATCTCAAGTAAAGCATCAACAAAGGCTGGGCAACTCTGATTTACCATAAAGTTATCGTCGTAGTCGTTGTCTTCGATCGCTCAGCCTTGCGGCGTATCATTTATACGCCTCGGGCATTGTTCGCCGGCGCCTTATATCCGACACCTTGCCGGTGACCAGGAACACCGAATCCTCTTATCTTCGTACTGATATAAGAATTAGACGGTGGATAGGGGCGATATATCTTCCTGTTTAACTAATAGGAGTTTCAATCATGGAAAAATTCAATACGCTTATAAAAAAGGGAGTTAATCAAGGGATGACCGACGTCCATATTTCGGGAGGACATCCTATTGTTTTCAGAAGAAACGGCAAGATCGGATTTGACCATAAAAACATATGGATGCACAAGGAAATCGATACCCTGGTCGGAAAGTTGCTAACGATTGAGCAGATCGAGACACTGAAAACGCGGCTGTCAGTCGATGTAGCCAAATCCGTGGCCCATGTAAGGCTCAGGATCAATATATTTTTAACTACAAGGGGAATTAGCATCGCAGTGCGTCTTCTGCCGGGCGCCGTACCTCGATTCGAAGACTTAAACCTTCATCCCTCACTGCGAAAATTCTGTGATCTTGAGGCAGGGCTCATACTCATCTGCGGTACGACAGGGTCCGGTAAATCAACCAGCATCGCAGCGATGGTCTCCGAGATAAACAACAGCCGTCCCGTTCACATAATAACGCTGGAAGATCCGGTTGAATACCGCTTCGTTTCAAGGATGGCTTTTATTGAACAGAGGGAACTCTATACCCATATACCATCATTTGAAAGAGGGCTGATTGATGTCCTGAGAGAAGATCCCGACGTAATAGTAGTAGGAGAGTTAAGAGAGCCTGAAACCATAAGGCTGACGCTTAATGCCGCTGAATCGGGACATCTGGTTATTGCCTCTCTTCACGCTACCAACTCAGAGGATGCCCTCTACCGGATCTGCAACTCCTTTCCTCTGGAGGCACAAATCTTTGTTCGAAGTCAACTCGCCTCAAGCCTTTCCTTGGTTCTTATACAGAGGCTGGACTATATGGAAAGGGTAGGTTTCAGGCTGCCGGTTCTCTCTATCATGGCAGGAACCCAATCAATCAAGGGGCTTATCAAAGACGATAAATTTTCTCAGATTGAAAATGCCATACAGACCGGAAAAAGTTCCGATATGTTTACTATGGGGCAATACAGAAAGGATTATCTGGAAAAAAGGACCAGATTTACTCCACCAGCTGAAATATTCCGCCCCTCTGAGGAGCAATCGGATGAAATCGTTTATGAATCTCCATTCCTTAAAAAATCGATGGCATATCACGATTTTTCTCCAAGAAAAACAGCACCAGTGGATAAAAAACTGAAGCAGACCACATTCAATCATCAGGGAGAGTATGTTATAGATAGTATGGATACCATGCAGGATGTTCTTAAAGAACTCAAACAAAGTGACTGAGACACATCAGGCTATCTAAAACATCAAGCTTGTTTTCTTATTTCGATTTCCCTATTAAACCGGGCAGCTTAGGCATCCAGTGGTAGGGGCATCCCTCTTGCCCTGACTCCGGCGGCCCGGCTCATGTCACCTCAACTCTTTCAACCATCTGAATCAATCAAAAAAAAGACGTTTTGTTCGGGAAGGGGACCTATTATGGAGATTTATTTTTCGAGAGATAACGGTGCGGTTGATGAGGCGATAGAAGCACTTATAGAGATAACCGGAGGGATAAATCATCCGGGGATTGTAAGAGATATGATTATTGCATCCCTTAAGGCCGGAAAGGAAAACATGGTTAATGCCGACCTCAAGATGATGAATTCGACCTTAAAGGAAATGCGTTACACGGCAAAGGTCTTTGAACCATATGGAAACATCAAAAAGGTGACTGTCTTTGGCTCGGCAAGGACCCTGAACAGTGAGCCCACATACGAAATGGCCAGGATGTTTGGGAAGAAGCTTGCCGATGCGGGCTATATGGTTATTACCGGTGGAGGAGGAGGCATTATGGAGGCCGCCAATGAGGGGGCCGGCCCTGACAGCTCTTTTGGCGTCAACATACGCCTTCCCTTTGAACAAAAGGCAAATCCCGTCCTTGAAGGATCTTCCAGGGTCATAAATTATAAATACTTTTTCAACCGTAAGGTCGCCTTTATTAAGGAAGCGGACGCAGTAGCCCTTTTCCCTGGAGGCTTCGGCACCCTTGACGAGGCCATGGAGACACTTACCCTTCTTCAGACAGGAAAACGTTATCCAATGCCTCTTATTCTCCTGGATGAGGAAAAAGGTGACTACTGGGCCAACTGGTACGATTTCATGAATAAAGGACTTGCATCAAAGGGGTATATAGACGATGAGGATTTTTCCTTTTTCCAGATGGTGGATTCGGTCGACAAGGCGGTGGATATAATCAATCAGTTCTACAGCCGCTACCACAGTCTGAGATATGTAGGCACAAAGCTTGTGATCCGCCTTCTTTCACCCATCGGCATTTATATGCTCAAAGAGATCAAGACCCGTTTCAAGGACATCCTGATCCCGGGAGGAGACATCTACCGGTCAGAGGCGCTGGACCGGGAGGCAAACGAACCTGAAATAATCGACCTGCCGAGGCTTGTAGTGGATTTCAATCAAAAGAAATTCGGCAGGCTGAGACAGCTGATAGATGCGATAAACCTATGTTGACCCCGCTGTTACTTCAATTTAGAAGGAAGAGCTACTATCTTTACCAATTAAAGCCCGCTGCTCAGTAAATCAAGACATATTTTCAAAACAGAATGCTTTATACATGGATCTTATTATTTAACATATTTTTCAAGTACATTACGAAGTTTTTCAGAACTTGAATTACTTACGGATTTTTTCACTATAATATCTGTGGGCCTGACATATTTACCATAATAGGAACTGTTCCAGTCGTCTCTTATCTTTAGCACGGCCCCCTCAAGAGACACCCCGCCGTAAAGCCCCTTTGAGCGGACAAAGCTGAGTATATCAGCCAGGACATTAGACTTGGCACCTCCGCCTATAGGCCCTGCGGCGACAGAGATATCTCCTCCCAGCTTAAAGGAAGACGCATAAAGCGATTCCAGCGCCCTCCTGGTCCTTATCATCATTATTACTTCAGATTTTTCCCCTCCTATTTGGAGTCCAAAGGTAACCGAACCTATTGTGTAAAACACCGGTTGACTCCATTTTCCGGTCTCCCTGTCCCTAGCCAAAAGCACCCCGCTTCCACCGCTTCCACCCAGGAAAAATCCACCCTTTAAAAGCGACGGGACAATCAAAAGGCCCTTGGCCTGACTGAGATTTTCCCTGAACCACCCCATATTTTCATCCGCCATGAAACTTTCGAATAATATTCTGGACCTCTCCACAAGCCCCTGCTGGTCAACGGTCTTAGAATCTGCAAAAAGGTTAGTCGGGGACAGTATGCTGAGCAAAAAAAGAATAGACATCGATATTACAATTCTTCTCATTTTAATCTCCTTAATCGTGACTCCATTCCATGTGGTTCATCTGGATGCTGTTGAGCGCCTGCTATGATTCTCCAAAAGCATTACACCCTCGAGTGTTTAAACGGCCTACCTACCTATACAACATCCAAGAGAAATAATCCATGCCTGTAAACAAGGCCTTCCGGCCGAAATAACGGGACAGTCGGACATTGCCGCCTATCATTTTATATTTGCATAAAGTTATCAAATCATTAGATCAGCCAGACTCTGCCACCTGATTCAGGCGCAATCAACCAATTCAGACTTTATATTTCGACTGGGCACCCGCAAGATGTTGGATGCGAGCCGCCGGGGGCCCAGGACTGAGGCCTATGGCGTATACGCCTCAAGTCTCTTTTTGATCTTAGATCAGGGTTATGCGGTCGATTATTTCAGTTTGACCGCAAATTGTGTTATAGAAAATAATTATTGCTAAGGGTATCAATTTTCATATCATTTTTTCTGCTCTTTTTCTTTCTTAATATTTAAAGGAATCATTATATGCCCGATTCAATACTCAGATTCAGGCGCCGTTCACTTGCCAATATAACCAGGACCTGGCGTGAGATTAAGGGAACCGCCCGCCGAACGTTCACCGGGAGATTGAATCCCGACCTCCCGAAGGAGGACATGGAGTACCTGGGCAAAAAGATGCTTGAATGTCTCGAAGGCAAGGGTGGCGAAGCAAGTGCCAGAGACAGGACGGAAGAACTGGGTCAAATCTATCTTAAGTTGAGCCCCGCCGGTAAAGAAAGGTTTCTTGGAAAACTCGCTAAAGACTATCCAATTGACCGGGATAGACTCAAAGAACTATCAAAGGCATATTTGCGCGCCAGGGATGAAAAAGACACAGAACCGATAGAGAGGTCTTTAAGGGAAACGCTTAATTCCCCACGAACAAAAATCTTACGCCAGTTCAACACCCTTCCTGACGGGTTTAAATTCCTCGTAGATATGCGTGCCGATCTTTTACGCATGAGCAAAAAAGACAAATCCCTTAAAGGACTTGAAAGGGATCTTAAGCAGTTATTGAATAACTGGTTTGATGTGGGGCTTCTTGATCTCGAGGAAATTACATGGGAATCCCCCGCCTCTCTGCTTGAAAAACTGATCGATTACGAGGCTGTCCACAGGATTACATCATGGAACGACCTCAAGAACAGGCTGACGCTCGACCGCCGCTGTTTTGCCTTTTTTCACGGCAAAATGCCCTATGAACCGCTCATATTTATTGAAGTGGCGCTTACCAGAGGTCTGGCAGGAAATATCAAGCAACTCCTGGATAAAGGAGTATTACCTGAAAACCTGAAAAAGGCGGATACCGCTATCTTTTACTCAATAAACAGCACACAGAAGGGGCTTGCAGGCATCAGTCTCGGAAATTTTCTAATCAAGCGTGTGGTGTCCGAGATATCGAATGAGTTATCCAATATTAAAAGGTATTCCACCCTGTCGCCTGTTCCAGGATTCGGAAACTGGCTCACCCACCTGCTCAAAGGAGGCGATTCATCCATGCTTAGCGCGGAAGACATTTTGAGTATCAGGCAACTGGAGTCGGGTGATGACGCAGCCGTTATTCTTTTAAAGGCCCTTGATTCAAACCGACATGGTTTACCTGCCACGGCTTCCTCGCTTCGCCCCATACTGTTGCGGCTCATGAAGCACTATCTGTTAAAGGAAAAAAAGGGGATACATGCAGTAGATCCAGTGGAGAACTTCCACCTTTCAAACGGTGCAAGGATCGAACGCATAAACTGGCTTGCCGATACCTCGGAAAAGGGCATGAGACAATCTGCCGGAATGATGGTGAACTATCTTTACAGTTTGTCAGATATAGATGAAAACCATGAAGCCTACATAACCGAGGGTAAAATATCTATCTCAAATGAGGTAAAACAGCTGCCGGGTTAAAAAACGACATCAGATATCACATATTATTACACCCTGCAGCTTATCTCAAGGCCGCACGCTCTCATCCCGGTTTCATCCACCCTCATAAAACAGCAAAGGCAAATACTGCGGGTTCAAAAGGGAAATCAAAATAACAAAAAAAAGAGCACCCGCGATTATTCAGCGGATACCCTTATTTTTTGTTTCAAGGTTTTTAGACCACGGTTACGTTCTTCGCGGCAGGTCCTTTTTGTCCCTGTTCAATCTCAAAGGTAACCCTGTCTCCCTCATTGAGTGAGCGAAAACCAGTTTTGCTTATCGCTGAGTGATGAACGAAAACATCCGGACCGTCTTCCTGCTCAATAAAGCCAAAACCTTTTTGGTCATTAAACCACTTAACAGTACCATTATTCATGATAACATCCCCCTTTCGTACAGATTTTCAACATATTCGACTGGAGGATGCTACATTAAAATAATGAATTTCCTTCAGATAAAAACTCCCCTGCGTTTAGCCTGGGTCATGTTGAATGCGCAAATAATAACATCATCTGCGACAAAATCAAGTTAAATTTTATCTTTTCTAGCCAACAATGATAATTTTTTAAAAAAAAAGGGCAAATCACCGGTCAAAAACATCAAAAAACCGGGTTTGTTTTGCCCATTTTCCCTGGAATACGAGTTCTTACAGCAGACAAAAAGCAGAATCTTGAAAAAAATTACTTAAATTGAAGATAAGAAAGCCTTGATTCGACCTCCTGTATCTTATCATCTTTTTTCTGCAGAACCGCCAGGGCATCCCATGACCCTTTGAGAAAGGCCTGTCTTCTTCCTTCAGGGAGTTCAAAATCGATTGTCTCCCCATCAAAGCTTATACTCTTTTTCTCCAGATCGATGTCAAACTCGGTCTCAGGGGCCTGCCTTACCTGTTGAGTCAATCGGATAATATCATCGTCTGAAACAGCGACTCCGACAACTCCAAGACTTGCACAGTTTCCCGCAAAAATCTCAGCAAAGCTTTCAGCTACAATTGCCTCTATACCATACCTGGCAAGGGCCTGGGGGGCATGTTCCCTTGAGCTTCCACAGCCATAGTTGGCTCCCGCAATAAGTATTTTCGCCCCTTTGTATTCCTGCTTATTGAATGGATGATCCGGGACAGGGGTTTCGTCTCTGAACCTTTCGTAATAGTAAAGATAATTTCCGATGTTGCTGAAGGTTATCTCCTTCAGGAATTTTGCAGGCAATATGTCATCGGTATTCTGTCCGTTTTCCGGTTTGGGAACCGCTCTTCCTTTGATACTTTTAATTATTGTTTCCATTTTTCATATATCTTTCCGGGTTAATAATCTTACCTTCAATCGCACATGCGGCGGCTGTAATAGGGCTGGCAAGGTGGGTCCTCCCTGCGGGGCTGCCCTGCCTTCCCTTGAAATTCCGGTTGGAAGTAGAAACGCTTCGCTGATTTCCGACTAGCTTGTCAGGGTTCATGGCAAGGCACATGCTGCATCCGGGATTACGCCATTGAGCACCTGACTGTTTAAATATCTTATCCAGCCCCAGCCCTTCAGCCTCTTTCTTGACCTGCTCCGAACCGGGTACGATCAAGGTCTTAACAGATACCTTGTTATCTTTAAGTATATCTGCGGCACCAATAAGATCATTGAGCCTTCCATTGGTGCATGAACCGATAAATACGACATCCACAGGGGTACCTTCAATAGGTTCGCCCGGCCTAAGCCCCATGTAATCATAGGCGTCCAGCGCCTCATCCTTCGATTCCATTGCAGGAGTGCCGGGTTCCGGCAGGCTGCCGGCTATATCCATCACCTGGTCCGGGCTCACTCCCCAGGTTATTACAGGATTTATCCTTGTGACATCTATATCCACGATATCATCATAGTCTGCATCCTTATCCGAGGCAACGGCCTTCCAGTACTCCACCGCATCTTCAAAGTCTTTATCAGGGGCGTAGGGCCTTCCCTTCAGATAATCAAAGGTCGTTTCATCAGGATTTATATAGCACGACCTGGCCCCCCCCTCGATACCCATATTGCAAAGGGTCATTCTTTCTTCCATGCTCATATTATTCACCGTTTCTCCGGCAAGTTCATAAGCAAATCCTACCCCGCCTTTGGCTCCCAGCTTTCCTATCATACGTAATGCAAGATCCTTGGCCGTAACACCTCTGTTCATTCGGCCGATGAAATTTATTTTTCTTACCTTGAGCGCAGACATGGATATGGTCTGAGTCGCAAGGACGTGGCTTACCTGGGTAGTGCCTATCCCCATTGCAAGAGTGCCGAAAGCACCGTATGTGCTTGTGTGACTGTCTCCGCACACGACAACCTGGCCGGGCCATATAATCCCCAGCTCAGGATATATGACATGGCACACCCCCTGCCCCTTACCAGGAGCAAAATATTTTATACCAAACTCCGCAACATTATCTTCCAGCGTCTTTGTCATAAGCTCGGCCTTGGCATCTTCAAAGGGCCTCGATATATCATCCGTTGGGATGACATGGTCAAGTACCGCAAAGGTAAGTTCAGGACGCCTTATACTGATGCCTCTTTCTCTTAACATCTCAAAGGCCTGGGGGCTGGTAACCTCATGCATGAGATGCCTGCCTACAAAAATCTGGCGCTCTCCGGATTCCAGAACAGATGCCTTATGAGAATTCCAGATCTTATTATACAAAGTACCTTTAGCCATCATTCCATCCTCTTACACAATTACAGGTTTGTTTAAAAACCTATTAAAATATATTGATATAAGTTTAATCAAAAGCGCCCGGGAATTCTATTAAAAGCCACATCATATAACAGGGCAGAGATTCGGACGTTCTTATTGTGTCAGCGAGAGTGGTACTATACATATTTCAGTCGGATATGAAAAGATTTTTTGGTTGTATCCCGATCATACGGAGATAAAGGAAGGAGACAAAAAAACAGCGGGCCGGATTGAAACCCGTAACCCGCTGTTTTTTATATCTTAGTTTACTGGTCGGGACGCGGGGATTTGAACCCCGGGCCCCCTGAACCCCATTCAGGTGCGCTTCCAGACTGCGCCACGTCCCGACAATTTAGAAGGTTGATATTATACTACCTGTCATCATTGTCAAGTGGTAATTTTGCACCCTGATCACCATCAAGATGTCATCACATGCAACCGACGGTAGCCCCGGCAACCTGTTTGATTGCCATGAAAACCGGCTTGTAATTATTGCAGTGAATATAGTAATAAATGAATAATAGGCGCTGAGGTTTCCAGTAAAAGGATTAATTCATTAATGGCCCTCAGGCAGAAAAAATCTAAAGATTAAGAGGAGTTTGTTGACAATGGAACAAGAAAAGGTCTTTAACGCCCTTGTAATAGAAAAAGACGGGAAAGTGCGGGAGCTTGTTGAAACGCTGCTCAAAAAGAGAAATTACAGTCTGGAGTTTCTGTCAAATTCTTATGAGGCGATCTTGTTTTTAAAGGAAAACAACTGTCCCATAGCAATACTTGGAGATACCGATGACAATGCCGACCCCTTTGAGGCTATGAAAAAGATAGTCCCCGCCTCCCCCATGACCTCCCTGATACTGATAACGGACGAGGAAAAGGAGAAGGTGGATGACACAGCCGAGGGCTACGGAATACTGGGTCACGTAAAAAGAACCATACCTGCCGACCAGCTCACGCCGCTTCTGGCGCAGTTCGAGGCCATCTGCGCGGTACTCTCCCCGCCTGCCTGCTGAAAAACGCAAACCGGTTTCAAGGGGGCAAGGTGGACTTGAGCCCCCGAATCCCTGCCGGCCCCGGATCCTTTTCCAAAACAGGGACTCTCCATAAAAACAAGAGCAGACCCGCAGACATGAAAATATGCACATAAAGATGTGCATCTCTGCCCACAAAATAGTGCATCAACATCTTTGGCCTATAAAATCTTACATATATCCAATATGTTATGATTGGCACAAGAGTTGCTTAAATAATCAATTAAGGGATGTTTAATACAAAAGGGATAAATTTCAGTCGTCTGGACGGAAAAAATGGACCGCGAAGACCGCATCAGCAATCGAAACATAAGGATCATCGCAGCCTATGTGGACAGCAAGCTTTCCGATTTTCATACCCTGTTCAACGGTCTTTCCTATCCTGAAAATGAATATCGTTCTCCAGAGGAATTCTTCCTGAATGAAGATGAGTGGACAAGCCTCAATAATTTTGAGCGAATCTTCAGGCGTGCCAGGAACCTGGTAGGCGAGGACAACTTCTACTTCAACTGCGGGGCATCCTGCGCCAGGCTCAAATCGTGGGGGCGTTTCCATTATTTCGTAAGGGTATTTGCCACACCGAACGACGGGTTCAGAAAGCTCCCCTTTTTCAATAAAAATTTTAACGACACAAAAGAGGTCGAAATAATTTCTCCTCCCGCCTATGAAAGCAGGTCAAGGAGATTCAGGACCATACTGAAGATAAAGCTGCACTCCGATATCGATCCTCACAAAGACTACATCAGAGACCCTTATTTCAGGGGAATCATCTCATCCATTCCCACCATGTGGGGTCTCAAGCCTGCCTTGATCAGACAGGTCTTAAGCCCTTATAACCCTGAAATACTGTTTGAAAAGGAGCCTGAATTCGCCTTCCACGGCCTTAAGGCAAAAATCAGCGGAAACATCATGACCGTAACCGACACTGTAAATGACCATTCCTTTACGGCCGGGAAAAAGATCATACTGCTTCCGGAAGAGATAACCGGCAAAAAGGTGTTTCTTGGAAAATATGACAGCCTTTTTGAAGCCGGAGGTTCAAGGCATGGGGAGAGACATGAGGCACTTCTCATAACAAAGACGGTCAAGTCAAACAATCACGTACTTCTGCAGGAAGGGGACATATACATGGCCCCCTATTTTATTCTTGATGTCTATTATGAAAGGATGACCCTTTTTCAGAGATTATCCCAGCTGTTCAGATTCAGGGAGAGCACTCAGGACACGGGCACAGAACTGATAGACACCATAAACAGGCTCAGAAAAAGCATAAAGGCGAAAAACGACGCCTATCAGGAGTTAAAGGAGGTAAACGCCGAGCTTCTCAAGGCAAAGGAGGGATTGAATAATTACGCGCAGGAACTTGAAGAGAGAGTTGAGGAGAGAACCAGGGAACTGACGGAGGCCAAAGATGAGCTCACCAATCTTAACCGCGGGCTTGAGAAAAAGGTCAGCGAACAGATCTCACAGCTTGAAAGGTACAACCTGCTGCGCCGGTATCTGTCACCTAAACTTTCCGAAAGGATACTGACAGGGGATCATTCATTCGGCCGGGGCTCGCAAAGAAAGATGATGACCGCCGTTTTCACCGACATAAGGGGTTTTTCATCCCTCACGGACAGTCTTGAACCGGAAGAGATCTCTCAGCTCTTAAACAATTACCTAACCGAAATGATCCGGGTGGTCCATCACTTTGACGGCACCCTCAACAAGATAATAGGGGACGGGATTCTGATATTTTTCGGTGATCCGATCCCCTTTAAAGACCACGCAGAAAGGGCCGTCAAGATGGCGATATCCATGCAGGAGGAGACCGTCAAGCTCAAAGATGAGTGGCAGCGTTTCGGTCATGAACTGGCAGTGGGTATAGGAATAAATACAGGTTATATGACCGTCGGGAACATCGGCTCTGACGCGCACCTTGACTATACGGTAATAGGAAACCAGGTGAACGTGGCTGCAAGGCTCGAGTCTTTGGCGGGACCGGGACAGATTCTCATCAGCCAGAGGACATATTCAAGGGTTAGGGATCTGGTGGCGGTCGAGGAGATGGGAGAGATCACCGTAAAAGGCATCCATAACGACATAAAGACATACAGCGTGGTATGGTGAAAAAAAAGGGTCAAGGGGATTAAAAGACATCACTTGATTCCTTGAATCCTTGGGCCCTGCCTTTTAAAACAGATCATCCAGTTCCGAATACCCTCCCCCTGGCATCCGGCCATGTTCCTTAAGGTAGCGCACTATAAGCTCGCTTTCCCTCTTTGAGTACATCCTGTCTTCCTCAAAATCAAAGAAGCGGGCATGTGCGCCTTGCTCAAGCTCCCCAAGAAGACTTTTTCTTATCGTGGCTGTACCCTTTATGGCAATGACGTTCCTTTGTTCACTGTAGAGACGATAGACACCTTCCCCTTGAGGACACCTCCCCACATTTTCTTTTGTAAAAGGCGTGACCTTTTCAGGCGGAAACTGGGCACGAGTGATACGGAGCCGCAGGTCGCAGTCAAGGCATCTTTTTGCCTCCCTTATCGCCTGATCGCGCCCTAGGCCCGGACATACCTCGTCAAAGCAGCAGCGCCTTTTTTCAGGTATTATCTTCGGGGCACTTTCCCGCGCAAGAGAGGCAAAACCCTCGATCTTTCCGATATGAGGCTCAGGCACGTCCCTGTCAAAAAGCACCTCATCAATCACTCCTTCACCTCCAAGTGCCCTGTCGATCGATTCGGCGGCCGTTCTTCCTGCTGAAACCGCATGAATAATGGAACCCGAACGGGTAAGATCTCCTCCCGCAAACACGCCCTTTAGACCTGTTTCAAGGGTTTTTTCATCGCAAACGAAAAGTCCTTCCCTGACCTCGATGGGGCGCGACTTTCCGGTAAAGGATAGATCAGGCACCTGGCCCGCGGCAATGATGATCCGCTCCCCGTAGATGGTCTTTGCCGTATCGCCGAACAGGGGATTAAAGAGGCCTTTTTCATTAAAAACCGACACGCACTTTACAAGCATAAGCCCGATAATCTTTTCACCGGCCGTCAAAAGCCTTTGAGGCCCCAGACGGTTCATGATAGCTATTCCCTCATCAAGTGCGGCTTCTATCTCCCGCCTGCCTGCGGGCATCTTATCCCGCTTTTCAAGGCAGACCATTATCACCCTTTCAGCCCCCAGCCGCACGGCCGTGCGGGCCGCATCCACGGCCACGTTTCCCCCTCCTATCACTATTACCGAATCCTTCAGTTCAGGGGAACTTCCGATTGAAACCCTTTTAAGGAAATCCACCCCGAAAAGGATATCCTTATGATCCGATCCCTCAAAGGGGATATGGCGGCTTAGCTGCGCGCCTAAAGCCAGGAAGGCTGCGTCAAATCCCTCCCCTTTAAGGTCTTCAATGCTGAAGTCTTTTCCAACGACCGTACCGGGCATAAAATCGATACCAAGGCCCATTATCTTCCTTATCTCCCTTTCAAGGAGATCCCGAGGCAGCCTGAAACGTGGGATCCCGTATCGCATCATGCCGCCCGGCCTGTCATGGGCATCAAACATGGTTATCGCGTGGCCAAGCCTTCTGAGATAAAAGGCGGCAGTGAGTCCTGCAGGACCCGCCCCCACAACAGCCACCCTTTTTCCTGTTTCATCCCTTTGGATGGTTTTTTTCTTCCACAGCCCCTTTTCATTATCCGCGGCAAATCTTTTAAGGGCGCATATGGCTATTGGTTCGTCTATCTCGCCCCTCCTGCACGCATCCTCGCATGGAGCCGTGCATACCCTTCCGAGGATACCGGGAAACGGGACCTTTTCCCTTATTACCGCATGAGCCTCATCCTCTCTTCCTTCGGCAATAAGCCTTATGTAGCCGGGGATATCAATATGCGCGGGACATGCCGCCCTGCATGGGACAAGGTCATCATCCCTTTTCCCCGGCCTTACGGCCTTATCCATGAGCGCTCCTGTGGGGCAGACCTCGACACAGGCGGTGCAGAACCTGCACCCGGATTCCTCAAGTGTAGGGGAAAGGGTGCCTACCCTGATCTTGCCCTTTTTATCAAAGACAAACCCTAGGGCCCCCACACCCCTGAGATCATTACAGGCCCTCACGCATCTCAGGCAACCTATGCACAAGTTGTAATCGCGCGCAAAAAGTGGGTCTTTCTCTACCACCGGCAGATCTGTCGGCACCCATCTGGGGGTCTCAGGAAGTATGCCTATAAAATTTGCAACCGCCTCGAGTTCACAGCTCCCGAAAAGGGTGCAGCACCTCTCGTTTTGAGGCACGTCTAAAGAGCACTGTGTCATGCTGCATCCTTCCTGCTGCGCGCAGGTAAGGCAGGCGTGCCTGTGCCCGGAAAGGATCGGGACAAGCCTTTTACGTCTTTCTGCCTTTACCAGCTCGGTATCGGTTCTTACGACCATCCCCTCCATTACCGGTGTTGCGCAGGACCTCACAAGCTCATCTTCACCTTCAACCTCCACCAGGCAGAGCATGCAGCCTTCAGCCCTTTTTTCAGGAAATGCGTTTTCTATCCTGACATCTCCCTGATATACGGCGGATGCAGGTTCCATCCCCTCAGCCTTCGGCAGATCAGGATGTGAGCAGAGGCAAGGTACGTATATCCCGGCCATGCGCGCGGCCTCAAGCACGCTCGTTTCCTCCTCGGCCTTAATATCAAAGCCGTCTATTGTGAGATTCACCTTGGTCATGGATATTTATCCGGCAGAAAGAATTTTTCTTTTTTTCTTTTTCCCCTTCTTCGCAAGGGCGTACGCGAACAGGGCCGCCCCCACGGCACCTGCGATCTGGGGGTCCCACTCGCTCTTCAAGCGCCCTAATTTAAGCAAAGGCATGAGCCTGTCCATAACGCCCCTGTTTTTTGCCATCCCGCCTGTCACGGCAAACTCCGGAACTACCCCCAGCCGCTCCAGAAGGGAGAAGATCCGCTCGGACGTAGCCCGGCAGTACGCGGCAAGGACCGGTTCTTTTGCCCACCCCTTCCTTAAAAGCCCCGCAGCCTCTGATTTTGCGTATACCACGCAGGTATTGGTCACGGCATCCGGCTCTTCACCTTCATATTGAAAGGATCTTTCCCCCACCTCCGTAACCGGTATCTCCAGAAGATCGGCAAATACCTCCATGCCACGGCCTGTACCGGCTGCGCACTTGTCGTTCATGAGGAAATTTGACACCTTTCCCTTTTCATCGCACAGTATCGCCTTTATGTCCTGCCCCCCCACGTCGAGTACCGTGCGTACCTGAGGGCCGTACATGAAATTGGCGCCCCTTGCGTGACATGCGATCTCGGTGATCGTTCGATCGGCCGCAGGCACATTCACGCGTCCGTAGCCTGTGCCCACACAGTAGCCGATCCTTTCTTCAGGAATGGCTGCTGCCTCAAGCGCAAATTTAAGGGCATTACTGCCGCTTTCCGCACTGTCAAAACCGGTCGCCATGTTCGAATAGGCAAGAATCTCCCCGTCCGCCATGATCACGGCCTGAGAGCTGACAGAGCCTACATCTACTCCTGCGCTTATAAACCGGGCATCCTTCCATTTGATATCCCCGCTTTTCCAGATGCAATCCTTTAATCCGGCCGATTCCTGTTTTTTCTTCGCCATTTACATCTCCTTAAGATACACAAGCCTTGGTGCACTCGCTTAAGGGTGTTCAAATATGGACTCACGAATTGGTGTCTTAAATGCTCACATCCCTTCCGCGGCCAGAAGGGCCGCGCCAACTGCCGCGCCGAATTGGGGATTATCAGGGATATAAATCTTTTCGACCTTAAGCGCCCGCCTTACCGCCTCAACAATTGCCGGATTGAATGCCACACCGCCCAGCATGACAACGTCTTCACTCACACCCACCCTCAGTATCATGGACACGATTCGAGCAGCCACCGCCTCATGCACCGCCCGGCTGATGTCCTCCCTAGCAGTACCGGCATGAATAAGCCCAACCACCTCTGATTCTGCAAAGACCGCGCACTGGGCGTTCATGGCAATTCCCCTGTCCGATTGAAGGGCCAGAGGCCCCATCTCCCCAAGGGGTATCTCAAGGATGCGGGCCATGTCTTCTATAAAAGTCCCCGTGCCTGCCGCACATCTTTCGTTTATCTCGGAATCTATCACATTTCCCTTCTGGTCGATCCTGACCGCCCTTCCCTCTTCAGCCCCCACATCAATCACGGTTCCCGCGTCAGCGAAGAAGTATCCGCCTCCCCTTGAAACGGCCCTGATATCGTCAAGCGGGCTGTCGGCTGTCCTGATAAAATCTTTCCCTGAGCCTGTGCCTCCGATCCTCTCTATCTCCTGTCTTGTTACGCCTGCGTCTTCAAGCGCACTCTCAAAAGACTCATAAATCGCCTTTTCCTGATCAAAACCCGTCAGCACGGAGCCCCTGCCGATAACCGAGCCATCCTTCATGATGACGGTCTTTGTATTCCTGGCGCCGCAATCGATTCCCGCAGTTATCATCTCTACCATCCCTTTCAGGCAAATTTGACGGTCTCGTAAAAAGTCCAACTGCTGCGTTATGCTTCATCTTTCGTTATTGCGACGTACCGTGAGTACGTCTCATTCCTCAAGATTTGCAAGCCTTGCATTTGGGCCTTTTTACTTTGCCGTCCCAAGTATGACTTTTTACGAATTCATCAAATTCATTCCCTGTATCTTTATACCGCATATCTTTACTATTTTATTCCTATAATATCAATCAACCATATTGCCGATCAATAAGCCCTTTTTATTTTGCTATTGTTATTTATGCCTCGATATCATAATCTATCAGAACTGTCGGATAATATTATGCTTGCCGGTAATTGTGGCGGGGCAAAACCTTTAACACTTGATCCATGAGACGAAGATTGGGATCCGCTCGGATTTTTTTAATTTTCCATTATCTGTCAGGTGGAAAATGCAATGTAAACTTTTTCATATTTCATATTTTAATATGTCAATATAAGGAGTTATTTCCATTCTATAGAAACAATACATGCAAAACTTTCCTTATATTGGTGCTGTTGGGCCAAAGAGAGGCAGCAAATTGAAGACATTGTGGGGTACACGCGAGGCCGCAATAGCCGAACTCTCAACGGCAATGAAAGATGAAGCGGACCTTGTCGAGGATACGTTCAGGGTTATTGACAAAATCATAGTGCGCTTCGATTCCCGCCAGGCGGAGGATTCTTACGCCCGCGCCTGTGGCTTCACCTTGGCGAAAGCACGTAATCTTGCGCTTGGCTGCTTCAGTCTCGTTCTTGACGGCCTCGGGCAGGAAGCAGAAGCTCTTATGCGTCCCCTGCTCGAGGCTCACGAACTACTCGTATATTTCCGGCTTGAGCCCTCTGGAGTCGACCGTGCGCTCCAAGGGCGCCTGCCTCCCGCCGGCAAGATAGCCAAACGGATCAAGGGACAATACCACGATTTCAGAAAACACCTTAACGAGCATGCCTCTCATTTTGGCTTCAGTACATATTCGCTTAGACACATACTCGACGGTAAAGAGCTCAAAATCCGGAAGGTCCAGCCCATGCTTCCGTTGGTTCTGCGGCGCAACGTAAAAACTGGTCAAGTCTGCCTTTGACCTTTGGCCCCTTTTCACACACCACCGCAACATCAGCTCCGGCTTTGTCTTAGCCTGGCATTCTGGTTGATATATTCAATATATTAACCTGATTCATCCTGATACGCATTTTATATATTTCTTTTGAATCAGATTTCGTCTGTGTTACGATCAGGTGATATTACGAACGAAATCCTCTCATGGCTACAGGACTCACATACATGGGACTTTCACCCCATAAGCCCTTCGGCCTTGGGCCAGGGGCCGAAGGGTTCACGCCAGCAAGATTTTATCTTGAGTGAATCATTTCATGGAAAGAGAGGTTTTTATTATGCCTGTTTTGAAATTCTATACGAACAAATTATTATTATCCGCCCTTGTTCTTTTTATGACCTCTTTTGGCTTGCCGGTTCTGGCTAGCTCCGAGGTACAATCTTCTGATGGAGCGACCATATATGTCTCCATCTATTCTAATGTTTACTCCGGCCCCAAGAAGGTACCATTTCAACTGGCAGCGATGTTAAGCATTCGCAACACGGATCCCAAATACCCTATTACGGTTTTGAAGGCAGACTATTATGATAACAATGGGAGGATGATCGAAAGATATATTGAAAAGCATATTGAATTGGGACCACTGACCTCTACGTATTTCTATGTTAAGGAATACGATGAGAGAGGTGGACCTGGAGCCAATTTTATTGTCAAATGGTGTTCCGCCAATAAAGTGAACAAACCAATCATTGAAGGAATAATGCTGGGATTAACATCCGGACAAGGGTTGTCCTTTATCTGCCCCGGGCAACCGATAAAAGAGCATGGCAGCCGGAACCCGGTTAAATGAATCAGCCACTTACTCCGGTAGCCGGGAGTATTACCCCCCAGCCCCCGCAACACCCGGCATGCGGGTCTCCTTCGGCAGGCTCAGGACAAACTCGCCCGGGCGTACCACAAAGCACTGCACAAGGATTTCTCAAATCTACACATCTTCGAAACCGGTGAGATTGAGTTGAGGACAAAAAAGCACCCCATGATTAAACAGCTGAGATGCTTTTTTGATTCGTAACGCTGTGTGCGTTGAACCCGGTTACTTAAGCGGCTTCACGGATCAGGGTCTCCCTGGTTTCCGCAACTTCCGTGCTCTCGATATACTCGTCAAAAGTCATAAGCCGGTCGATGACGCCGCCGGGGGTGATCTCGATAATCCGGTTTACCACTGTATTCACGAACTCTCGGTCATGGGAGGTAAAAAGGATAACCTCTTGAAATTTCAGCAGGCTGTCATTTAAGGACGTGATCGATTCCAGATCAAGGTGATTGGTCGGTTCATCCAGCATCAGGACATTGGATTCCGAAAGCATCATCCTTGAAAGCATGCAGCGAACCCTTTCCCCGCCTGAGAGCACGTCGATCTTTTTCTTGGCATCATCCCCTGAAAAAAGCATACGACCCAGGAAGGTCCTGGCGAAACTTTCGCCCTCCGTGGGGGGCGCGAACTGCAGTAACCACTCGATAAGGGTTTTTTCGCCCTTGAAATACACGCTGTGTTCCTTGGGAAAATAGGATGGGGTAATGGTGACGCCCCAGGAAAACGTGCCGCTGTCCGGTTTTATCTCACCGGCCAAGATCCGGAAAAGGGTTGTCTTGGCAAGGCTGTTTTTACCCATAAAAGCGATCTTATCCCCGTTGTTTACTATAAAACTTATATTGTTCAGTACCTTCTCGCCATCTATGGTTTTGGTGAGTCCCTTTACCTCCAGGATCACTTTACCGCAGGGCCGTTCCGGCTTAAAGGATATAAAGGGATACTTTCTCGACGATACGGGCATGTCCTCGATGGTGAGTTTCTCCAGGAGTTTCTTCCGCGAGGTTGCCTGCTTTGATTTGGAGGCATTGGAACTGAACCGCCGTATAAAAGACTTCAGTTCATCGGCCCTGTTCGCGATTTTCTTGTTATCCGCCTGTTTCTGTCTCAGATGCAGCCGGCTGGCCTGGTACCAAAAATCATAGTTGCCCATGTACACCGAGATTTTGCCAAAATCGATGTCTGCGATATGAGTGCACGCCTGGTTCATGAAATGACGGTCGTGTGATACCACGATGACCGTATTCTGAAACCTGTAAAGAAACTCCTCAAGCCAGGCAATTGACTTGATGTCAAGATTGTTGGTGGGCTCGTCAAGGAGCAGGACGTCCGGGTTTCCGAACAGGGCCTGGGCAAGGAGCACCCGGACCTTTTCCCCTCCCTCAAGTTCCCTCATCTTTTTGAGGTGCATCTCTTTGCTAATTCCCAGGCTGTTTAAAAGGACCGCGGCTTCAGTATCCGCCTCATATCCGTTCATCTCTCCAAATTCGGCCTCAAGCTCACCTGACTTGATTCCGTCTTCTTCGGAAAAATCGGGCTTGGCATAAAGCGCCTCCCTTTCCGTCATAATTTTATACAATTTTTCATGGCCCATGATCACCGTGTTTAATACTGCCTCCTCGTCAAAGGCAAAGTGGTCCTGCCTTAAAACCGCAATTCGCTCTCTGGGTCCCACTGAAACTGCCCCCGAGTCCGGTTCGATATCCCCGGCAAGGATCTTAAGAAACGTGGACTTTCCCGCGCCGTTGGCGCCGATGAGTCCATAGCAGTTGCCCGGTGCAAATTTTATATTGACATCTTTAAACAAAACCCTCTTTCCGTAGGAGAGGGTGACGTTGGTTGCACAAATCATTTTTTTCCCCTTTTCATTAAATAAAAAACCACAGGAATGGCTCCTGTGGTTTGAAGTAAGGCGGTATCCTATCATCTTTGGAAATTAAAGGGAATCTTTTTTTCTCAGGCCCTAAAAGGCAAAGCGGTCACAGCTGCCTTTGGCTCTTGCCCCCTCTCACGAGCCACCCCTCAAAGCAGCAGGGATTCCCGGCTGAAAGCACCTGCAGACTTGAAACGTGAGTTGTTTATGGACTATATTAAGTTATGTTTATAAAGGGAGTATTCTCATGAAAAGGGATCAGATAATCAGGATCATTCAGAAAAGGCTCGCGCTTGATGCTTCCGAGTTCCATGCGATTGAAAATAATCCCAGATTTCAGCGCCTGTTCGACAACGCCCTTGCCGCCTCCAGGTACAGGCTGGTGGCAGAGGTAATCGAATCCAGGGGCTGCCATTCGGGCCATACCGTGGGGCAGAGGATCATTTTTGATTCCACGGGAAATCTCCTTACCCGGGAGGCACCCGAGCGCGTCTGCTCATTTCTTTTGCCCAATCTGCTCCTTCTGGTAAACGTCTTTTTTGAAAACCTCATGAGCGGAAGGGACCCTAACGAGGTGATCTTCAACCGCACCGGCTGTTTCGACGTAGGTCCCGCCCGCGGCGGATGGGGCCATGTGGTAATGGAAATGAGGGCCGTAAAACAGGAGACTTAAAGTGCGAGCATATCGGAACCGGAAGGGACGGAAACATCCCTCATGAAGACCTATGACATAATCCGTTGTGAGGACGGGCTAAGCCGCAGATGCGATCATGAGCTGATTCAGGAAGAGCCCCTTTTGATCCGTGTTGACGGCTCTTCCTATTCGGTTATCATGCGGACGCCGGGTGAAGAGATACCCCATGCAGCCGGTTTCTGTCTCGGTGAAGGGCTTGTGGATGACCGGAGTGATTTTGCGGCAATAGGCTTCTGTGAGGATCTCGACCCGAATGTAGTGGATGTCGGACTCACACCTGAAAGAAGGGAAAAGGCCCATGACATGCTCAATCGAAGGGGCTTTATAAGCCAGACAAGCTGCGGCATCTGCGGAAAAGAGATGTTGAAGGACCTGTACCAGATCCTGACGCCCATAGAAGAGGATACCAAAATCGAGCTTGGCAGGGTCTTTGCCTGTATTGACATGCTTTCGAAAAATCAGATCTATTACCACAAGACCCGGGGCTGCCATGCCGCGATGCTCTTGGATTCCCGTTTTGACACATTGTCTTTTGCCGAAGATGTCGGCAGGCATAACGCCCTGGACAAGGCAATCGGGAAGCTCGTACTTGGTGGAGTTCTGCCGGATGCCTCAGTTCTGATTCTATCTTCCAGGATAAGTTACGAACTGGTGCAGAAGGCGGCCCGGGCCCGCCTGCCCGTTATAGTAGGCCTGTCCCGGCCTACGGCCCTTGCCGTTGAAATGGGCCGGTCTCTTAATATGACCCTGGCATGCACTGCAAAGGATTCCGAGCTGATAATTTTTTGTGGAGAAAAACGGATTATAAGAAAATAGTATTAAGTTGAAGGAAAATAAAGCGCCCTGGTTAAAACATAGGCTGCCTGCAGGGCCTCTGTAGGGCAAAGCGGAAAGCATTCCTTGCAGTCCCAGCACTCCTTGGCCGCTATCTCCGGGATGAAATTTATTTCTTTTCTCGTTCCTCTGTCTACAAATCCGACAGCGAACTTCTTTTTTACCTCTGCGCAGTATCTTACACAGAGACCGCAATGGATGCAAAATGAGGCCTCTTTTTCAAAACGGTCTTTGTCTGCTCCATACTCTTTAGCCAGCTCCTTCAATTCAAAGGCATCCGGCGCGTGAGCCAGCAGCAGCTCCAGGATTAATTTTCGAATTCTATCCACCTTCTCGGATCTGGTTCTCACTATCAGATCCTGTTCCACCGGAAAAAGGCAGGAAGCAACGAGCCTTGTCCGGCCGCCGATTTCCGCCTCTACCGTGCAGATCCGGCAACCCCCGTAAGGCTCCAGTTTCTCGTGGTGGCAAAGTGTCGGGATAAATATACCCACACTTTGTGCCGCCTCCAAAATGGTCATTCCTTGGGTGGCTTTGACCTTTTTTCCATCAATCTTTAAAAGAATTTCACTCATTTTTGTTTACTCTTTCTGGCTATGGTTCTTTCCTCTTCAGGGATAGAAGGCGGTACAGGCTCGCCGGAAATCTTTTTAACCGCAGAAAAACGAGACGGGCAGACTTCAAAGCAGGTTCCGCACTTTGTGCATTTGTCCTGGTCGATTACATGGATCATATTCTTGCCTCCGATAATGGCCCCGGCAGGGCACTTCCTGCCGCAGATCATACAGGCCAGGCACTTATCCGGATCAATATGAAACGAGATCAGCTCCTTGCACGAAAGAGCCGGGCACCGCTTCTCCTTGATGTGCGCCTCATACTCTTCTCTGAAGTAGCGCAATGTGCTTAAAAACGGGTTGGCCGCACTCTTTCCCAGGGCACAAAGGGAGGCCTCGCTCAGCAGTTCGGCTAACTCCTCCAAGAGCTCGATATCGCCCTCCCTTCCCTTTCCCAGGGTGATATTGGTGAGGATCTTGAGCATCTGCCTCATGCCTTCACGGCACGGCACGCATTTACCGCACGATTCATCGGTGAGGAAGTCAAGGAAGTACCTTGACACATCAACCATGCAGGTATCTTCATCCATTATAATCATCCCACCTGAGCCCATCATTGAACCGGCCTTGGTGAGTTCATCGAAACCGACTTCCAAATCCAGCAGTTCCTCAGGGATACATCCTCCGGACGGCCCTCCGGTCTGCACCGCCTTGAATCTCTTTCCCCCTGGGATTCCACCTCCTATCTTGTAGATAATATCTCTCAGGGTAGTGCCCATGGGTACTTCCACAAGGCCTGTATTGGTTATCTTACCGACCAGGGAGAAGATCTTCGTGCCCTTGCTTTTTTCGGTTCCGAATTGATTAAACCAGTCAGCGCCTTTATTGATGATAAGCGGCACATTGGCCCATGTCTCGACATTGTTCAAAACGCTCGGTTTATCCCACAGGCCCTTGACGTTTGAGCGGATATACTTGGGTCTGGGCTCTCCGGCCCTGCCTTCCAAAGCAGTCATCAGGGCGGTGGATTCACCGCAGACGAAGGCGCCGGCCCCCTGGTGCACTTTGACGATGAAATCAAAGCCTGAGCCGAGGATGTTTTCCCCGAGAAAGCCATACTCCTCGGCATTCCGGATAGCGAGGTTCACATTTTCAACCGCTAAGGGATATTCCTGTCGAACATAGATATAGCCCTCGTGGGAGCCGATGGCATAGGCGCCTATGGTCAACCCCTCCAGGATTGAATGAGGATTTCCCTCAAGAAGGCTCCTGTCCATATAAGCACCCGGGTCCCCTTCGTCCGCGTTGACGATCACATATTTTGTTTCATCAGGGGCATCGCGGGATCCCTCCCACTTTCTCCCTGCGGGAAAGCCGCCGCCGCCCCTGCCTCGCAGGTTGGATTTCTTGACTTCCTCAACCACCTCCTCCGAGGTCATCTCAGACAGGACCCTGGCCAATGCGGAATACCCTCCGATTGCCAGATAGTCATCAATGCTCTTGGGATCGATATTACCGTTTGAGCCGAAAACAAGCCGTTTCTGGTTCTTGTAAAAGGGGATTTCAGATTCATGAACTATCTTTTCATTGGTTTCGGGGTCGGTATAGAGCAACCGCTCTATGACCTTCTTTTCTTTTATGGTCTGGGAGACGATTTCAGGGACATCCTCAGGCTTTATTTGCAGGTAGCATATTTCCTCAGGGTGAATAACGATAATAGGACCCCTCTCACAAAAACCATGGCAACCGGTCTTCCTGATTTCGACCTCATCACTTAAGCCCTGTTTCTTTATCTCCTCTTCAAGACTCCGGGCCACATCACTGCTGCCGGAGGCATGGCAGGCAGATCCGGAACAGAGTGTAATACAGGGCTTATTCGGGTCTCTTTTCGACAATATGCCCTTTCTTAATTCTTCCAATTCAGAGGGCGAATTTAACCGTGGCATAATTTTACCTTATTCGTAGTTTTTTAAAACACCCGCCGTCCCGGCCGGAGTCATCTTACCATGAGTCTTACCGTCGATTTCCATCACCGGTCCCAAAGCGCAGCAGCCGAGGCAGTTAACGGTCTCCAGGCTGAATTTTAAATCCAGGTCCGTTTCACCCGGTTTAATTCCTGTCAGTTCCTGCATTGCGTCGAGCACACGCGGCGCCCCTCGAACATGACAGGCGGTGCCCATACAGATGTGAATCTCATGACGTCCCTTCGGAACCAGGCTGAAGGCCTTGTAAAAGGTAGCGATATGCTGTATCCGGGTTAAAGGGACCTCAAGTTTTTCGCTGACCCTGTCTAATGCCTCCTTGGGAAGCCAGTGATTTTCACTCTGAATGTCCAGTAATACCTGAATAAGGGAACTGGCTTCGCCTTTATGTTTGTCAATAATCTGATCGATTCTGCCGTTATCCATGGTCGCAGTCCTTATCCTCATCTTTCACCCTAGGCCAGGGCAAAACGTTTTCCGCCTTCATCGTACCTGACAAATCCCTGTCTTGAGGAACTGTTCATGTGTCTTGATACTTCAGATGGGTTCAGTCCCAGAATTTCAGAGATTTCTCCCGTTGAAAGGGGTTTTTCCCTGAGTAGCGACAAAATCTGGCTTATTGCCAGTTTTTCCGCGATTAATTCATTAAACAACCTGTCTAGCTCGTCACCGCCGAAAAATTTTCTATAGGTCTCTTTCGATTTGACAGGAACTCTCAGTCTCTCCCTTTCCACCAGTTTGATGTAAGGGACCAACCTATTAACCGCTTCAAGTTTAAACCTTAACCCGTTTTCATCTATCCCTTCGCTCGTGCCGAGCGGCCCCAGTTCCTTGATTTTTCTTCCAAAATCGCTGACAACCTCCGTAAACAGGATCCCGTCACCGGAAGACATAAATTCAATCCTTAACCGTTCAGGGTTAAGGCCTATCTGTTCCATTATTTTTCTGCATAAGAGCACCATGCCCAATGCATCGTAATTTCCCTGAGTAATGTAATTACATTCATTAAGACGGCAGCCGCCTATAAACACCCCGTCCATTCCGTTCAAAAAGGCCCGGATTACAAATGCCATGTCAACCCTGCCGGAACACATGACACGAATAAGCCTGGTCTCGGTCGTATATTGTAGCCTGGAAACTCCAGCCATATCAGCAGCGCCGTAAGCTCACCAATGGCATACGAAACCTAATATCCTGGGTTTAAATTTGGCTCCTGCGCTCATGTGTTTTCACCTCTTTTATTGCTCATTGAAAAACAAAGGCTGTCAGACCTTTATCAAAGACAGTACGCCTTGCACCCTGTCCCTTGAGCCTGTTAATCAGTCCTCACCCAAAATTATCCTTTTACGGATTCGCGCTTTCAGCAGTCAGATTTCAGCGATCAGCAAAAAATGCATATCGACTAATTGGGCTGAGTGCTGATAGCTGATAGCTGGACGTCCCATCCTGAAATCTCTGATTTCCGGATGGGCGTTAATTACACATCTCCAACAGCGGCATCCATTTGACGAATAATCTCCTCATCTGAAACCGCCGCATCGATCTGGCTGAAGATTTCATCATTGGTAAAGTGCTTTAGAAAAATGGCGTTTGTCGGGCACTTGGCGTTGCACACACCATCTCCTTTACAGAGAACGGGATTAACCCACGCCTTTCTGCCTTGAGTTGTATCACGAAACTCTATGGCGCCGTAGGAACAAGCCGTAATACATGCCCCGCACGATACGCAATCATCCTCCCTTACCTCGCAGACGGAACCGGAGGCAGTGACTGAATCCTGTGAGAGAAGGGCAATGGCGCGCCCGGCAGCCCCATAGGACTGGTTAATAGCCTCAGATATATGTTTGGGGTAGTGGGCTGTTCCACACAGAAAGACACCTTCCGTGGCAAAATCAACAGGTCTTAATTTGACATGGGCTTCCTTGAAAAAACCATCCGGCCCTAGAGTGACCTTGAACAGTTCAGATACTTCTTTGCTTTTCTTTGAAGGAATAACCGCTGCAGATAAAACAAGATAATCCGCTTCAACAGCCAGCTTCCGGCCTAAGATCGGATCAGTTACAGCCACCCTTAAAACCGGCCCTCCCTCTCCCTCGGCAGGCTCCACCTCGGGCTTGTCATCCGGCTCATAACGGATAAACTTCACATCCTTTTCCGAGGCTTCACGGTAATAATCCTCCATTAGCCCGTACGTTCTCATATCCCGAAACAGGACATAGATATCCATGCCGGGGTTTATTTCCTTCAATTTCAAGGCGTTCTTTACGGCCTGGCTGCAACATACCCTGGCGCAATAATTTCTCTCTTCATTTCTGCAGCCTACACATTGAATCATCACGACAGTTTGTGCATTAACCAGTTTTTCGTTTTCTTCGAAGATCTGTTCCTCCAGCTCCAGCTGGGTCATGACCCTTTCATCTTCATCATAAAGGTATTCAGTGGGTCTGTATTCATCAGCACCAACAGCAATGACGGCCGCCCCATGTTTTATCTCAGTTAGACCTCTTTCCGATTTTACCCTGGTTACGAAGTTCCCGACATAACCGGCAGCATCCGTAATAGAGCTATTAAGGTATACATGTATCAAGGGATGCTGATAAACCTTCCGTACAAGATCACGTAAATATGCCTGAACATCCAGCCCTTCCAGGGTGTAATGGATCCTTCTTGCTATTCCCCCTAAGTCCGACTCCTTTTCCACCAAGTAAACCTCATGCCCCTGCCTGGCTATGGACAGAGCACAATTCATGCCGGCGATACCTCCCCCCACCACTAACGCGGTCTTGTTTACCGGCAGATCAATTTCCTGCAAAGATTCCAGATGGCACGCTCGAGCTGTTCCCATTCGTACCAGATCCTTTGCCTTTTGGGTGGACTCTTCAGGTTCTTTGGAGTGGACCCAGGAGTTATGCTCCCTGATATTAGTCATTTCCAGAAGATATTGATTGATTCCCGCTTCCCGGACGGTGTCCCGGAACAGCGGTTCAAGTGTCCTCGGACTGCAGGCGGCGACAACCACTCGATTAAGCCCTTTTTCCTTTGCAATATCTGCTATTTCTTTGGCGGAATTGGTGGTACATGAAAAGAGCTGCTCCTGAGCGTAGGCAACATTAGGCAGGGTCAAGGCATAGTCAACCACGGAAGTAACATCCACCACCCTCCCGATATTGGCGCCGCAATGACACACAAAAACTCCTACCCTCGGCTTTTCTTCTGACACATCCCTTTCAGCGGGATATATCCTTTCCTGTGTCAGTTTCCCCCTTCTGTAGTCGAGGATCTCACCACACTGGGATCCGGCTCCGCTGGCCGTAATGACGGACTCGGGGATGTCCAGCGGGCCCTGAAAGGCTCCGCTCACAAAAATTCCCGGACAGGATGTCTCAATCGGATTAACGGGATTGGTTTTACAGAAGTTGTGAGAAGTAAGCTCTATTTTGAACATTTCCGCCAGCTCATTATGATCGGCAGGAGGATTTAATCCGACAGACAACACCACCAGATCGAATTCTTCCTCTTTTACCCCCTCGTCGGAAGTAGCATATCTTAGGGTCACATTCCTGGTTCCGGGGATCTCTTTTCCTATTGATACGTAGCTTCTTACAAACCTGACGCCCGGCAGATCAGCGGCCCGTTGATAATATGTCTCAAAGTCCTTGCCATGGGAACGAATATCGTTGTGGAATATGGTACAGTCCACATCAGGATAATGATCTTTCGTCAAAAGCACCTGTTTCTGGGTATAGGTGCAACATACGGCCGAACAATAGCTGTTATCCCCCTCGGTAACCCGTCTTGAACCTACGCATTGGATCCATGCTATCTTATGGGGATGTTTATCGTCTGAAGGCCTCCTTACCTCACCCTCATATGGTCCGGTCGCAGACAGTAACCGTTCAAAGTCAAGACTGGTTACCACGTTCGGCATCGTTCGATAGCCATACTCATCGTTCACCCCGGGATCAAACGGCTCAAAGCCCGGAGACAGGAGTATCGCTCCTACCTTTACTTCCATCTTTTCCGGCTGCTGGCTGAAATCTATGGCGCCGTTCTCACAAACCGCTTCACAAATACGGCATTTCTTCTCTTTAAGATAGAGACAGTTTTCATCTATATAGCTGATAAGAGGAACTGCTATGGAAAAGTATATATGGACGGCCTTATTCGTGGACAATTCCTGATTATACGGATCAGGAATCAAAACCGGGCAGTATTCGGCACAGGTGGCACAGCCGGTACACTTATCCTCGATAATGTATCTGGGCTTTTTTATCAGGGTTACCCTGAAATCACCCTTTTGCCCTTCTACGTCTTCAACTTCCGTATAGGTCAGTATTTCGATATTTGCATGACGGTCGGCCTCGACCATTTTGGGTGCAAGTATTCATGTGGAGCACTCATTGGTGGGGAACGTCTTGTCAAGCTGACCCATATGGCCGCCGACCGACGGTCCCTTCTCGATCAAATAGACCTTAAAACCGGCAGTGGCAAGATCAAGAGAGGCCTGAATCCCGCTGATCCCTCCTCCCACAACCATTACGTCTGCAAAATTACCTGATCCAAGACCTTTACGAAGCTGTTCAATTTGTTCTTTTCCCACGTCCGTCCGCCTTTATCAGATTTAAAGACCCTAAAAATCATCCGTATCCGGAATTAACCCGTTTCATGATAAGCGCTAAATCACTTCCTGAACGATTTCGGTTATGTCCTTGATCTCTATTTTTTCGTCCACACCCATGGTGATTCTGCTGTCTTCAAACATGGTAATACAGTATGGGCAGGCCGTAGCCAGCACCTCAGCCCCCACGCCCATGGCCTGCTCTATTCTGAGGTCGGAGAATCTTTCACCCTTTTTAGTCTCCATCCAGACCCTGCCGCCTCCCCCTCCGCAGCAGAGGCTGTCCGCCCGGGAGTCAGGCATCTCATTCAGCTCCAGACCGGGTATCTTCTTCAAGACCTCCCTCGGCTCGTCATATATGCCGTTATGCCGACCCAGGTAACAGGGATCATGATAGGTGATTTTTTTGGCGTACTCCTTGTTAAGCTCAAGCCTTCCCTCATTAATAAGCTCAAACAGGTATTGAGATATATGAATCACCTCAAAATTCACCATAAATTGGGGATATTCGTTTTTAAAGGTATGATAACAGTGAGGAGAATTAACAAGTATTCTTTTTACCCCATTATCGACAAACGTTTTGATATTTTCCTTAGCCAAACGTTTAAACAGTTCTTCATCACCGGTCTTGCGGATACTTTCTCCACAGCAGTTCTCCTGTTCACCTAATATCCCGAAATCCACCCCTGCCCGTTTTAGGATATCGGCTGTGGCCTGAGCCACTTTTTTCAACCTCGGGTCATAGCTGGGATAACAGCCGGGGAAATATAACACTTCCATTTCGTCGGTAAATTTTTTTACGGAAATGCCTTTTGCCCAATCGCCCCTCATTTTGCGTTCTTCACCAAAGGGATTTCCTTCACCCGTGAGGCCTCCGACCGCAGTACGGAAAGGCTTTACAGAGTCCGGGAAAACGCCGTATTCCGTGGCTATTCTGCGTAAGGCTATCCCGGATTCTATCTGCTGTACGTCCCTGGGACACTGCTGAGGGCATCTTCCGCAGGTCGTACAAAGCCACATATCTTCATTCTCTATTTCAGTAAAACCGAACACAGCCTGCCGGACCAGCTTGCGCATGCTGAAGGTTCTAACCCTGTTCCATGGACAAACCGTATCACATAATCCGCATTGAAAGCATCTCTTGAAGGCGTCTCCGCCGCTTTCCTTTATAACATCGACGATCTCTTTGTAATCGGCTACATTCTCCACGCTCTTTCTCTTTCGCCTTGATGTTTCAGCCCTGCTTTGCCTCGCTCATTCTGGCAATGGTATCCATTATCTTGTCCAATCCATATTTGTCCGCCAGCGATTCCAGCCCTATCTCCAGTTCCTCCAGGGGCTCATCTTCTTCCACTTCCTCTTCCCTTTCTTCGTAAGTAAGAGCATCGGTTATGCACCACTTAACGCACAGCGGCTCATCCTCGCCTTCGCACATATCGCATTTCAGGGGGAGACCGGAATCGGGTTCCTTGAAAAGATCCCTGGACGGGCAGGAAGCCCTGCAGAAGGCACACTCTTCATACTCTTTTCCGTCAATCACATATCTGTCTCTTCCCATGCATTCGGAGGGAGTATACTCACCCGCGTAAACAGGGATATAGACATCTCTGAGGGGATCGCGAATCACCCTGATGCGGGATCTGGCCGGATTATTGCTGCTGTATTTCGGTTCAGAGTGAAAGGCTGAGCAGATGACCTCACAGGCCCGGCAACCGTTGCATAAATCAGCATCAATTTTAATCGTCTTAATGATTTTCTTTTTTTTCTCGACCATGACGGCTACCACCTCTTCACTTTAGTTGTTCTCTTCTTCCGCATTAGTCCCTTTGGAAGGCTCATCTTCACTATCCGTCAAAATCCCCCTCTCTGCAAAATCTTTGCTCACGTAATCCAATCCCAGCTCATGCAGAGACTCTCTGGTAGGGATACCCTCGTTGTTCCAACCCCTGAACCTGTAATAGGTATCCAGGAGTTCCTTTTCAAGTTCCGGAAATCTTTTCTTCCAGTGGTCCTCCGGAGGCTTCTCATCTTTTCTTCTCATGCCTCTTCGTATATTAACGGCCCTCACCAAAGTCCGGTATCTTCTGGCCGCCTGTGTCAGCTTGTCCTCATCCATATCGATCCCGGCCCCTGCCGAGATAAATTTCGGGTAATTGTGTATATGATAAGGGGGTTTAAGCGGAAATGACGATAAACCGGCGCACATGCCGAGCGCGTCATCGATGTAGTGCATCCTCTCCTGCCAGTCGACGATATCGCAGCACATCTCAACCGTCGGGTAATAGGGGATGGAGTTTTCTCCGCGCATTTCCCAGTCCACAAAGTACTGTTTAAATTTTTCATCCGGAACATGGTGCCAGTCCTTTACAAACTCTTCCCTGTGCTCTCTTTTGGGAAAAGGCGCCTGGGGGAACTGCCCTTCAATCTGGGTGATGTTTATCTTCTCGCCGGTGCAATACATCAGGAAATATATGGGATTCAGCATTGACAGTTTAAGAGGCAGCTGCTCATGCTTCTTTATGTTGTTATGGGCATATTCCTCCGCGCCCTTGCCGATCTGTCGGGCCGCCCAGTAGGTACCATTTGCCAGGACATCTCCTATCCCTTCCCGCCGGACAATCCGGTCGAGCAGCCAGTAAAATCTTCCTTTGTTATCGGAGGGCATCCCGGGAAAATCATCATCCGTTAAGATGCCGTTTTCGTAAAGTTCAAGGGCGAATGCCATCACCTGCGGGGTTGAGTATCCGTCCACACCATATTCCGTAGCACTTTGGGCGATACCCAGACCGAATTCCAGGTCTGCGAAGGCCGCCATGGTATAGGTCAGCTTGGAGAAACATTTCATCATGTATGTTGGAATTCCCGGCATGGAGATGGTTGCCCCGCATTTCATCGGACAATTGTAGCAGCTGACCAGCCTCCTCCGCGAGTTTTCAAGTGTCTCCATCCATTGAGCTGCGATTTCCTCATTCCAAAAATCTTTTCTGCGCACACGGGAATTGCCCCACATGAAATTCTCGGTGTGCCATTTCTCGTCATGGACCTTCATCTCCTGCGGTGAGCCAAGCCCGGCCAAAATGGGCATTACCCCCGGAATAGGTCTTTCGTTTCTCCATTTGATATATTCCAGCACCTCGCTGCACAGTTCCATGAATTCAGCAGGCCGTGCGACATTGATGTCCCTTGTCCCCCGAACGGCTATAGCCTTTAACCCTTTGTCTCCCATAACCGCGCCTATGCCCCCCCGGCTGGCACTGGACCTGCCCTGCTCGATGGAAGCGAAATAGACCCTGTTTTCACCGGCCAGGCCGATAGCCGCCACCTGCGCCTTCGGCTCATTCAACTCCTGACGAATAAGTTCTTCAGTTTCAAGAGCGCCTTTTCCCTTCAGATGGGAGGCATCGCGTATTTCCACCTTGTCATTGTTTATCCACAAATAAACCAGTTCGGGGGACTTGCCGCGAATGACCACCTTGTCGTAACCGGCATATTTCAACTCAGGCGCCCAAAACCCCCCCATCATTGAAAATGCCATTAACTTGGTCTGAGGTGAAATGGTGGAAACAATGGTACGATTACAACCGGTAGCGGGTGTGCCGCACAGAAGACCGGCGCTGAATATTAACAGATTATCAGGAGAAAAGGGTTCAACTTCAGGGGGAACCCTGTCCCACAATATCTTGGCGTTCGTACCCAGGCCCCCCAGATAAAGTTCGGTATCTCTCGGGTCGGTTTCTTCCCTCTCAATGCTTCCCCGGGACAGATCAATCTCCAGATTAAACCCTGTCTCTGCGTACCTCATTTTTTTCCCCTTCTGGCTGACCCGAATCCGCAGACAGCCCTTCCCTTAATCACGGATTGCAGGCACTTAACAAAAAACTGTCTTCACCACTCAAAACTTCAATAGACCGCAAATAACACATACTCAGAGGATCCCGGAAAATCAGTGGTCCAGGTCCCTGCTGAGGTTTATGAAGTTGCTCCTGTCAAATCCAAGGGTCTTGAAAAAGGACAGGAGATCCGCCGAATCCCACCTTACAGAGGTAAAGATCCTGCTTATGCCCTGCTCACCGCATACCCTGAAGATCTCTTCAGCAAGCTTCACGCCTATACCCTGTCCCATGAATCCGGGTGACACACCCATGGTGGCGATCCACGCACTTTTTTCAAGCCCGAATCCGCCGTTCAGCAGGTAGGTAATCATAAATCCGGCGATCTTTCCGTCTATCTCGGCCACAAAACTCAAATTCCGGCTGTCTATCTCCTGATCTTCTATTAAATGACCGAAATCTATATCAACAGTGGACTTTGTGATGGTGGACTGAATGTCGGCAACAGCCGCCGCATCTTTGCTATCGATTCTTCTTACAACTAAAGATCCCTTTTCAAGCCCCATACCGGCCTTTCCAAAAAGCCATTAGTCAATCCTTATTATTTTGACACGGCAACCCACCCAGTCGGGCGGCAAATATACCCGCCCGCTGTTACCGCTCAGCCTTACAACCTTCTCGAGCATTTCTTCACCATAGACCTCGAATTTCACCTTTCTTTGCCCTCCTTCAGAGTCCTGAGGCTGCCCGGGCTTTGATTTTTTTTTATCAGCCATCATTCTCACATTTGTTTTCTGTCCTGGGCCGAATAAAAGGCCCTAATATATTGTTATAGTTGCTTTTAATTTCCACTTAGGTACCATTTCAGCAACTACAAATTAACTACAATCTAGCTATAAAGTAACTATATGTCAAGGAAAAAACAGGCCTCTCGGCATGTCCTTACCATGTGCCTCTAAGGTAAAAATAGGGAAGATTTCGGGAGAAGATATTGTGAATGGTTATTAAAATTATATCAAAGGATGGAGCCTGTCTTTAATAAAATACCAGATCCCTTTTCCGCCGACAGAATCCTGAAGATCAAGAGGAACCTCTATCCTGAAGCAGTATGCATATGGTGTTCTGATTTGATATGACGGTGAAGAAATAGATTAAATTGATCCGGGCATCAACCCGCCTCCTTGTACCCAAAGTGAGTAAGTATTGGGTGTAAGGGATGGATTCAATCGGGTAGGCAATAAAAAAACCCACCGTTTCCGGTGGGTTATTATTTTTCTGGTGCGAAGGCGAGAGCCACATAGAAAGACTTAAAGTATTGGAATTAATGTTAAATGTAAGTGCTTTAAGGGGTGGTAAGTTTAATATACCCGCTTTTGTACCCGCTTTTTACGGGAGTGAGTCGAGATAGTTCTTTCAGTTACTATTATTTAAAATGTTAAGTTTAAAGTTCAAACTTATTGTTTTTTATATGCCTTGTTCCTTACATATTTTTCTAAATAATTTAAAGTGCACACTTTATATTGTAGAATATCTCCGTATGGTTTTTTTGGCTACTTCAATAAATGATTTTTCGCCATGATATTCAAGGTTCCAGCACTATCTGAAGACCTGTAATCAATAGCAGTTACATACAATTAGCGCTATACGTGAATATGTCAGACGTATCTAAGGTTTTCTGGCCAGCGGATACCCTTAGGGTTCTATAAGCTATCTCAAGGCGACCCGGTGAAAAATCGATCTCATAGAAAAATCTTTTACTTTGTTACCTCTTTCGTTAAAATACGATTCTGTCAATAGGCGTTGAAAATTGACCCATCATCGGCGTCCAAAATTGACCCACCCCTGAGAAAAAAATATGGTTAAATAGTTGAGTAGTTGATCCCTTCTTTATCTATGAAGCTGCGTGTTTCATTCTCCAGCTTTCGTTACCTGTTTCTATAATTTCACAATGATGAGTCAATCGATCAAGCATGGCCGTAGTCATCTTTTTATCTCCAAAGACTTGGGGCCATTCACCGAAGGTCAAGTTGGTGGTAATCACTATGGATGTCTGTTCGTAGAGTTTTGATATAAGATGAAAGAGCAGTTGACTGCCGTTTTTGGAAAAAGGCAGATAACCCAGTTCATCGAGGACCACAAGATCAAATCGAAGTAGTCTTGCTGTGATTTTGCCGGCCAATCCAATCATTTTTTCCTGCTCAAGCTCATTTGCCAGATCCACCAGGTTATAAAACTTGCACTTCCTGCCATTCCTTATGGCCTGGGCCGCTATAGTTATGGCTAAATGGGTTTTGCCCGTACCGGTGCCACCTACAAAAATCAGGTTGATATGTTCGGCTATAAAATCACCCTGATAAATAGACCTAATCTGGGCTTCATCAACACAGGCCCCGTTAAAATCAAAGCCATCGATATCTTTAAGGACAGGAAACCTGGCCTGTCCCATACGATATCGGATACTCCTTATATATCTTTCGGCAGCTTCAGCCTTGAGCAGTTCCAGGATTACCTTTTCAGGAGTTGAATGGGTCTTGCGTCCATTGGAGACAACTTCATCATAAATGGACTGCATACCCCGCAACTTTAGTTTTTCCATATGGTCCATGATATCATTGCGCAGCATGGTATCCCTCCCTTACCAAACGTTCATAGCGGTGGCAGTCTGCTATGGGCTCTTGCTTGAGAATCAGATGGGAGGGGATACCCAAATCAGGCGTGCAATCCTGATCCTGATCCCTGTTTAAAAGATTGAGAACCACCTCTTTACTTACGGCCCTGATCTCTAGGGCCTCCTTACAGGCTTTACTTACAGCCTCAAGTCCGTAGAAAGGAACAGCATTTAGAATGGCCACAAACTGACGGTCCCAGTCGGAAAAACGGTTTTGAAGCCCATTAAGGACGCCTTGCACAGGATGAGGAAGTTGCCAGTCTTTAAAGGGTGCTCCATTACGGAGAGCCCCGGGCTTACGTTCAAGGACCGGGACATAATGCCAGGGATTAAAAATAGTCTTGTTCTTTCCAAAATGCCTATCATGCTCTCCTACGATACAACCGTTATTTACTATCACTATCCGATCGGCATATACTCTCATATAGACCGCTTTACCCACCTGGCTGCAATTAACGCTGTATCGGTTCCGGTCATAGGTTACAAGTGAGCTGGGGGTAACCCTGGCTGGACGTTGTGCATATCCATCAAAGGGAGGTGGTAGATTTATCAGATAGGGTCTCTCTTCACTGTAGACCTGCCAAACCGTCTTATCAGATATTGTTGGATGCTTACGGGTCTTTGCCCAGGTGATGCATTGTTCTCTAAGCAGCTCGTTTAGGTGTGTGAAATCCCTGGCCTTGATTCGGGGAGTGAAAAATCTCCTTCTGACCACACCTACCTGGTTTTCCACCTGACCCTTTTCCCAGCCTGCAGCAGGGGTGCAGCTTACCGGTTCAAATAAATAATGGGAACACAGTTGGCTGAAGCGGCTGTTGAACTGTCTTTCCCTTCCTCCCAGGATCTTGTTAACCACTGTTTTGAGATTGTCATATATGCCTTTACGGCAAACTCCTCCAAAAAACTCAAAGGCCCTGATATGGGCATCAAACACCATCTCCTGGGTCTCTCTGGGGTAGGCAATACAAAGGAAGTAGCGGCTGTGACATAACCTTATATGTGCGACCTTTGCCTTTACTCTGCTTCCGTCCAGATCTACCCACTCATGACTCCAGTCAAACTGAAAGGCTTCTGCAGGATCAAATACCAAAGGTATAAATACCTCCTTTGGCAAGCTCCTTTGATCCTGGTGCCATCTTTGAACATATCTCCTTACGCTGTCATAGCCACCTTCGTAGCCGTTGAGTTGCAGCTCTTCAAAAAGTATCTGGGCTGTCCTGCGCAGTTTTCTGGGCAGTTTCTCATCTTCTTCCAGAAAGCCTTTCAGCATGTCTATAAACGGTCCTAGCTTGGGTCTCGGCTGGTTGCTTCGTTCGTACTGAAAAGATGTTTCTCCGCTCCTTATCGCCTTTTTTACTGTATTTTTGCTAAGGCGCAGATCCTTCGCTGTCTGACGTATGGATTTGCCATCTCTGAGAACAGCTAATCGTATCTTACGGATTGTTTCCACTGTGAGCATCCCTTTCCGCCTCCTTCTACCATAGTCACAGCAGAATAGAAGGCTTTCAGGGGTGGGTCAATTTTGGACGCCGATTCGCCCTATAGGTGGGTCATTTTTGCATGCCGATTCACAGCTATTTCGATATTTAATATATTTTTCATCAAATCTATCTTGAAGCTGATATATCACTCCATCTTTGTCTTCAACACAGGCACCGTCCAATCCAACAAGGGTTACTTCCGGGCCTCCTGTTAGCATTTGAAATCCATGTTCAATGTCTATATTTTCAGTGCCTAACATAGGTAAATCCCATACACCATCAATGCTTGTTACGTTCCCCTTAAAACTCATTGTGGAAGGGGGTACTTTACCATCATATTTCTCTGATTCTTCACGTATGTGGATGATAGCGGCTTCGATCATATCAGTGATAATATTAGTTTGTTCTTCAGGAGAATGCTTTTTCAATAATCTACTTTTCAACTCTTCATCGTGTCCCAACCGCTGTGGCCCGTTCTCATTAATCAACTCATCATCTTTTAAGTAAAAACCAATATCGTGCCCAGGAAAATGGACAGCTATCATCCCGTCACTCCTTCCACGCGTTTCCGCCGTTTGCCAAGATGCCATTTTTCTAAATTTTGTCTCCCACTCCTCAAAAGGAAGGAATTTTTCACCACGTTTGGCATGAGCATGATTCACGAAGTTTACTGACAATTTCAGGTGTCTGTCCAGGGCAAGGCGTAATACATCGGATTCATTAACTTCCTCGCCGAACATAATTGATAAATATTTCGCGGCTTCTGGTATTGTTAGCCAGTTTTTCAACTGAAAAAGTTTACTTTTTCTGAGTGATTTAATGTCGTCCATATTCACTTACCTTTCAATTTATATGCCTGCTACTTTACCAAAAGGAATAATCTTTGCGCCGGACTCCAATTGTTGAAGTTTATCTGCCCACCACTGCATTAATTTTTTTCGTTGTTCAATATAATCGCTCCGATGGTATGCTGCCCTTACTCGGTTGCGTTCTTCATGGGCCAGGGCCTTTTCTATAACGTCACCATCAAAGCCGGACTCATTTGCAATTGTTGAAAAGGTTGCTCTGAATCCATGAACGGTTGCTTGTGAGTGGTATCCTATCCGATAAAGGGCATAAAGCATTGTGTTTTCTGATAGTTGCTTACTGCCTTGCCTTATCCCAGGAAAAAGAAATCCATCTTTCCCCCATAACTTGCCAGCCCTTTCAATTATTGAAAGAGCTTGTTTTGACAATGGAACGGTGTGTGGTTTGTCCATCTTCATCCTAGTTGCTGGAATTTTCCAAAGTTTGTTTTCAAGGTCAATCTCATTCCAGGTCGCCCCTCTTACTTCCCCGCTTCTGGAGGCCGTAAGAATAGTGAATTGCAATGCAAGTTTGGTGGTGATATGGATATCCCCATAAGATAAATCATGCAAAAACTTAGGCAGATCATCAATGGTGAGAGCGGCCCTGTGAGTCACTTTTCTACTTTTTAAAACTCCACGCATCTCGCCTGCCGGGTTGTAGGTGGCTTTACCTGTCTGTACTGCGTATCTAAAAATAGCCGTAATTCTTTGCAGTACCTTGGAAGCTATCTCCAGTGTGCCCCGCTTTTCAATTGGTTTAATTACTTTTAAAATTGTAGGTGGAGTGATTGTGTCTACTGGAAGATCACCGATGATGGGAAATACGTTCTTACGTAACGAATTAAGCACCGCGGAGGCATGGTTATTACTCCAGCGTTCCTCTTGTTGAGTAATCCACTCTAATGCAACAAATTCAAAGGTGTTCTTGTTGATTTGTTTTTCTGCTTCTGCTTTGGCAATTTCGGCCTGTCTCTTTTCTTTTCGGGTATGAGCTGGATTTTTACCTTTCTTGACTATTTCACGGGCCTCTTGCCTCTTAATTCTAGACGTTTCAAGGCTCATCGAAGGATATTCGCCCAGAACAACAGTCGATTCTTTATCTGCCAGCTTGAACCTATATCGCCACGTTCTTTTCCCGCTTGTGGAAACATGGAGATATAGACCTTTGCCGTCACTGAGTTTATAAGGCTTGTTTTTGGGTTTGGCGTTTCGAACCGCTACGGCACTAAGCTTTGACATTTTGAACCTCCATAAAATGGGTACAAAATAATGGGGGTATGTGGGTGCAAATGTTTGTACCCCCTTTTGTACCCGCTTATTTTTAGGAAGTCAATGGAAAGTCTAGGAACACTTTGGATAACAAAAAACCCGCAAATCATTTCTGATCGCGGGTTCCATGTAAACTTAGGACATTTTTAGACTAAAAAATGGTGCCGAAGGCGAGACTCGAACTCGCACGGACCTACGCCCACTAGACCCTGAACCTAGCGCGTCTACCAGTTCCGCCACTTCGGCATGAAAAAGGGTTGAAATACTAGGGGTGAAGATTATATTAGTGCACAAGGCTTGTCAACAGGTTAATTATGTTATAAAAGACCGACGATTACAGTTGACGGCCTGGAAGTTAAATAATCATATTTTGGGACTATTTTTCAGCCTTTGGAGTGCATATTATAATGAAAACAATCTTTTCTCTGGACGAAATAGAAAAACCACTCAAAAACCCCGTGCTCACCATAGGCAATTTCGACGGCGTTCATCTTGGCCATCTGGCGCTCTTTGAAAAGGTAAAGGAAAGGGCAGCCAAGCTGAAAGGCCAGTCCGCGGTAATGACATTTCAGCCCCATCCAATCAAGGTAATGAAACCCGGTAACGGCCCGCCCCTTATTACACCGACCAGACAAAAGCTGAGCCTCATAGAAAAATCAGGAATAGACATAATATTCTGCATCCCCTTCACCAAACAGTTTGCAGCTATCACGGCGCGGCAGTTTATTGAGGATATCCTAATAGCCAGGATAGGGATCAAGGAAATCATCGTAGGATATGATTATACCTTCGGAAACAGAAGAGAAGGCGACATTGAATATCTGAGGAAGGCCGGGGACCATCTCGGTTTTACGGTGCATGAGGTTAAACCCGTTCAGATCGACCATACCCTGGTCTCAAGCACCTCTATCAGAAATCTTATCAGGGAAGGCGAGCTCAGGAAAGCGGAAAAACTCCTTGGAAGAAAATACCAGATAAGCGGCACTGTAGTGAAGGGTAAAAACAGGGGCGCCAGGCTGCTGGGATTTCCTACGGCAAATCTCAGGCTGGCGGATGAACTGACACCCAGACCGGGGGTATACGCGGTAAAGGTCCATCTCGATAACCGGGTATATGACGGGGTTACGAACATCGGATATAACCCCACCTTCGGAAACGGGCAGTTTTCCGTTGAAACCCACCTGCTTGATTTCTCGGAAGATCTTCTTGAAAAGGATATCCGGGTTGATTTTATTGAAAGGCTTAGAAGCGAGAAGGGCTTTGACACACTGGAACAGCTTTCATCGCAGATAGCAAAGGATGTTCTGAGGGCACGGGAAAAACTGGCCGCTGAAGATATATGAGGTTCCAAAAAGGATTTTCCCGGGGCTAAGCCGGGTGTTCCCTCATGCGAAGCTTATCCGCGAATTGTTTATCCCTGTAGGATACAACGGTTACCGGGGAACGCCTGAAAATCTTTTCCGCCACGGATCCCAGCAGCACCTGTTCAAGGTCTGTCCGGCCTTTAGGTCCCATGACTATCATATCGACCTGCTCTTCCTTTATTATCTTAAGCAACTGTTCCATAGGATTTCCGATTTTAATCAGGGTCTTCATCCTTTCAAAGGGAAAGGAGGAGGCCTTTAGAATTTTTTCGATCGAGCCCTTTCTTCCCAGTTCTACACTCGAAATATAATGATCTCCATCAACGTTGTAACCCATATCGCTTACAACCCTGACAGCTTCAACGTCCCTGTTGTTGATAATATTGGCAACTATCATATCTGCACCCAGGCCTTCGGCCAGGGAGGCAGCAAAATCAAAAACACCCTGGGAATATTCACCCAGACCGAGGGCGACCAAAATTTTTTCTGTCTTTTTCATCGGAGCTATGCCTCTAAAATAAAAGATACCTTTCCAGAGTTAAGACACTGGGTTTAGTTACACCATGAGATCTAGCCTCCAGCTTCCTTTTTTTTCCGACGCTTCATCTGATATATATAAAGGCCTATAAATGCGGCGGCGCCTATTACCTGTAGCATCCTTCTGTTAAGCACAACAAGGTCGTCGAATGCGCCGGGACGAAACATTATAACGCAGAGAAAACCCAAAAAGATTCGCTCTCCCCAATTGCATAAATCGGCAAAATAACCTTGGACGGCCGATGCAAAAGAGAACATGGCAAGTACTGAAACAAAAAAGATCCATATAATACTGAACCAGTGATCTATCCATATCGGCGCACCCTCGGCATCCACACCGCTCATCATCAAAAGTTCAATATTTAACAGGAATACAAAAGGCAGGATGGCGGTTCTCATGTCATAGGTGAAGCCCTGTATGCCTGTCTTGATGGGATCCGATTTCGCGATAGCCGCCGCCGCATAGGCGGCAAGGCCTACAGGAGGGGTATCATCCGCAAGTATGCCGAAATAGAAGACAAAAAGATGTGCCGCAAGAACCGGAAACACGAGGCCCGCATCGCCCCCCAGTTTAACAATTACAGGCGCGGTTAGAGATGCCATCATAATATAATTGGCCGTAGTTGGAAGTCCCATACCGAGGAACATGCTTGTAATGGCGGTCAACACAAGGGCCACATATATATTGCCCATGGAGATCTTATCTATCACCATGATGAAACGTCCGGCCAAGCCCGTAGAAGTTACAACTCCAACTATGATACCGGCTGTTGCAGTCGCAACACCAACAGAGACCATGTTACGGGCGCCGGTGACAAGACTTGAGCATATTTCCTTAACCCCAAGCCAGGTCTCTGCAAAAAGGAGTGAAAAAAGATCCTCTCTGCCTGTAAGGGTGCCCTTACTTTTGGCCACCCCCAGGCTGACCCATACCTTTATCGGTCTCTGGAGCAACATCACGACTCCCATTGTTTCAAGGGCCAGCATACATGAGGTAATGGCTGAACGTCTCAATACCACCAGATACATGATTAGAACTACTACGGGTATCAGATAATGGGCACCCCTCAGAAATGTCAGGAAAAATGGCGGAAGCTCGGATTTGGGAACCCTCTTCAATCCCAGTTTCATCGATTCCAGATGAACCACGAAAAGCAACGCGATATATGAAACGACTGCAGGGATGAAGGCCGCACGGACGACATCTATATATGGAATTCCTATGGTCTCCGCCATTATAAAGGCTGCTGCTCCCATGATTGGGGGCATTAACTGGCCGTTTGTAGAAGCGGCTACCTCAACCGCAGCAGCTTTGTAATCCGGGAGTCCCACCTTTTTCATGAGAGGGATAGTAAAAGTTCCCGTTGTGACGGTGTTGGCAATGGAAGAACCTGATACAAGACCGTTCATTCCCGATGCAAGGACCGCCGCCTTTGCAGGACCTCCCCTGAATCTGCCCATCAACGAAAAGGCAACATCAATGAAATATTTTCCCGCACCAGCCTTTTCAAGAAGTGCCCCGAAAAGAACAAAGAGAAAAACGAACTCCGCAGATACCTTTAGCGGTACCCCGAATACTCCGTCTGTTGCGATATATTGTGAAGACATTACAAGAATTACGCTATCCGCGCTGTGCCGAAGGAATTCCGGCATGTGACTACCAAGCAGATTGTATGCCAGAAAGACGCTTGCAATTATCGGAAGTGCAGGCCCGAGGCATCTCCTTGCAGCCTCAAGGAGAACCAGGATCATGGCAACACCCAGCCACATCTCATAGTTTTCGGGGATCCCTCCTCGCATTATTATGTCTTCATAATTAAACCAGATATAAAGGGCAAGACAGGCTCCGACTGCTGCAAAAATCCAGTCGTAAATCGGAACATAAGCCCTGATAGATCTTTTTGATTCGGAGGGTGGAAAAATCTCCTGGAATATACTTACCAAGAAGAAAGGTTTGCTTTCCTTATATGCGGGGAATGTCAGAAAGACAAGGGCCATGGCAAACCCCAGATGCCAGGACCTGGCCATGAAAGAATCCAACCGGAAATCAATGGTAAAGGCAAAAGGAGTTTCAAAGACAAGTTTAAAACCTGAAGGGCTCTGCGCGTAGAAAAGCTGAAAACAGGACCAGATGAAACAGAGCGCGATTATCACCCCCGAAGCTATGCGACCCTGGGGTTCGCGTGGTCCCGTTTCGGCCATGGCCAAAATTTTGCTGGCAGTATCCTCTCCATTTTTTTCCTCGCCAGAGCCTTCATTTTTCTCTTCAGTCAAATCCTTTTCGGTTTCCGGATTTCTCTCTGCCATATCCTTTTCGCTCATGGCGTTCATCTACCTCCGAATAGCAGTCGATATCTCTCCAGGGGCCAGTTTTAATAATAAAAAAGGCGGAATCCCGCAGGATTCCGCCTTGCAAAGGCAATTACTTCCAACCCTTTTCCTTGTAATACTTGAGTGCTCCGGGATGGAGAGGTGCTGTCAACCCCTCGAGCATAGCCTTTGGATCAAGGGTCCTGAACGCGGCGTGAGTGCCCTTGAGCTCCTCGAGGTTCTCGAACATAACCTTACAGTAATCATAGACCGTCTGCTTTGAGGCGCTGGCACTGGCTACCACGGTCGCCTTTACTGCAAATGTCTCGGTTTCATGATCGATACCCTTGTAGGAACCTGCAGGGATCTTAGCCATAACATAATAGGGTTTGCTGGCAACATATTTCCTGATTGCATCGGAATTGATGCTGACCAAGTCCGCGGCAACTGAAGTGGCCGGCTCCTCAATGGCCGATGAGCCCAGTCCCACGCTGTAGAAGAAGGCATCTATCTTTCTGTCGATCAGGGCACGGGAGGCCTCGCTCTGCTGCATACCTTCAGCCTTTATGTCCTTGTCCTTGTCGATTCCGTAGATATCCAGTACTGCCAGGGCCAGCCCCCTCTGTCCTGATCCCGGGTTGCCGACATTGACTGTCTTTCCCTTAAGATCCATTACGGATTTAATCCCGGCATCCTTTCGGGTCATAAGATAGAGGTACTCCGGGTGCATGGAAAAGACGCTGCGGATATTCTCTTTTTTCTTGCCATCCCATTCACCTTCGCCCTTCCAGGCCTGGGAATTACGGTCAGACTGGCAAACGCCGAAATCCAGAAGGCCGCGGTCCACTGCATTGATGTTAAATACCGAACCAAGCGCAGGCCTGCCAACGGCGTTATACTTATCGCCAGCATACTTGTTCATGAGAGTGGCGGTCTGGAGAGCTACCTGATAATATACCCCTGTCACAGAACCACCTCCGATCAGGATATCCTGCTTCGCCTGTGCCTGCTGAGGTGCGCCCAGAGCAAGAAATACCATCATGGCCACCATAAGGGTTGCAAAAAATGCTTTTCTAAGTTCCATAAGTTGCCTCCTTTCGATTTTCCTTCTTATTAAGTTATTGTTATTAGCTGCACTAACGTCGTTAGACACCTTTTTAAGAAGTTGAATCCTGCCAGGCGTTAACCCAATTCCCAGATAAAAGTAGATTGAGATTCATTATTCACATAGAAGACGGAATGTATTACGTTAAACAAATATGAAAAGAAATTCAATACTAAAAAGGTAAGTATATAGAAATCAGGTTTATTTGTCGAATAGTATTTCACCTTCCCCGGCAAAGCAAAGGGCCTAGTACCGGGTCCCTTGGCTGAAAGGTTTTTTTGATTAAAAACAGGATATTTTTACAAATAACGGCCATTTTGACTTTACATTTTGAATTACAGGTGTTTAGACTGATTTGGTTGTCGTTGTTTAACGGCATTTCTACTTAAAAGGAGGTCCATTTCTATGGACATTTCACTTGAAAAGGTTTTCAATCCGAATTCGATCGCGGTCATAGGCGCCTCAGAGGTGGCGGGAAAGGCCTCCGAGAGAAGGACCAGGAGTCTTCTTGAAGGAGGCTACAAGGGAGAGGTCTACCTCATAAATCCGAAAAGATCGGAGCTTTTCGGCAGAAAGGCCTATCCCAGGCTGACGGAAATCGACGCCGAGGTTGACCTGGTAATGATAGTCGTGTCGCCCAGATTTCTTGTCTCTGCGGTTCAAGACAGTGTAAAGATGGGAGCAAAGGGCATAATTATCATAACCGCGGGGCTTGGAGAGACAGGAGATACCGGAAAAGACATTGAGAAGAAAATCATGGAAGAGGCATCCGGAACAGGCACCTTTGTCATAGGCCCCAACTGCAGCGGGATGTTCAGTGCTGCAGCAAGCATGAACATGCTGGGTGTGCCGGGTATCGACAAGGGGCCTATCTCGGTGCTCGCCCAGAGCGGAAACGTAATCGATTCCCTTACGCACTACGCCAGGATGAGGGGAACAGGGTTCAGCAAGATAGTAAGCGTCGGTAATGCCATAGGCGTCAACTTTCATGACTACATAGATTATCTAAAGGAAGACCCGGACACGAAGGTGATAATGGCCTATCTCGAGGGCATTAAAGAGGGAGACAGGCTTGTGCGGGCGGTGAGGGGAACAGGAAAACCTGTGATAGCCTTAAAGGTCGGCCGATCAAAGGCAGGAGCAAGAGCGGCTGCATCTCACACAGGCTCCCTTGCGGGAGATGACGCAATCGTGGAGGCCGCCTTCAGACAGGCCGGTATTATAAGGGCCACAAACGTCGACCAGCTCTTTGATATGGCGGAGTCTTTCAGTACCTGCCCTATTCCCACCGGAAACAGAGTGGCCATACTTTCAGAGGGCGGAGGCGATAACTCCATAGCGGCCGACAACGCGGAGACACACGGCATGGAAGTCCCGGTGCTGTCACAGGAGACCCAGGAAAGTCTCAAGCCCTTCCTGCTTGAAGGGATGTCGGCGGCAAATCCTATTGATTACGGGGGCACGGCCGAAGAAAATCCCGAAATGATAAATGAATGTGTAAATGTCTGCATGGCGGACGAAAATGTGGATGGAATATTCCTGACCGGCTTTTTCGGCGGATTCAGGGACATCATAGCGCCACATGTGGGAGAGCTTGAGGAGAAGACCTCGGAGCAACTTGCAGGGCTGGTAAAGAAATACCAAAAACCCCTTTTCCTTCATACAAGTTACGCGGGAGAACCGATAAGATCCCTTGAGATTCTGAAATCAGCCGGCATACCGGTGATGGAGTCATCGGAGCGCGCCACACAGTGCCTCAGCGCACTTATGAGATTTTCTCTTTATCGTCAAAAATATAGAGATATTGATACCTCTTCTTTGAAACCTGAAAAGAGGCCGGGCGTCAAGGTCATTTTTGACAAGGTCAGGAATGAAAAAAGGACTAATCTTCTGGAGACCGAATCAAGGGGGCTGTTGAAAGCGTATGGAATTCAACTTCCTGAGGCGGTCCTGGCACGCACGAGAAAAGAGGCGATTGATGCGGCAGAAATCATGAACCGCCCTGTTGCCATGAAAATAGTCTGCCCGGATATAATACACAAATCGGACGCAGGCGGAATCAGGCTCAACCTCAGGACTCAGGCCGAGGTTAAAGAGGCCTTTGACGAAATAATGGATGCCGCATGCGGACAAACGGCAAGGGACCGCATAGAGGGCGAGCTCATATCTCCCATGGCGGAAAAGGGTCAGGAGTGCATAATAGGCATGATAAGGGACCGGCAGTTCGGACCCGTAATCATGTTCGGCCTCGGCGGTATATTTGTCGAGGTACTCAAGGACGTCTCATTCAGGGTCGCCCCCCTTGCAGAAGTTGATATCGATGACATGATAAAGGAGATAAAGGGCTACAGGCTCCTGACAGGCGTAAGGGGTGAAACACCAAAGGATGTGGATGCCTTGAAGGATATAATTTCAAAGATATCCGAGATATCGGCGAACAACCCGGAGATCATGGAAATAGACCTGAATCCGGTGATAGTTCATGAAAAAGGGGCGTCCATTGTGGACTCAAGGGTGATTCTCTCCAGATAAAACGATTACTATTATAGGATCATCTCCAAAAGAGTTGATCTAAATGAAGGATTCGAGGGGTCAAGGGTTCGAGGATTCGATTGAAATGCTTAAAAATTATAAAGAGTTAAACATTCGGCAAAAATCGTATACGCTTTGACCTCCCGAATCAGAAGATCCGCTGTTTCCATACCATCGAATATCGCCTAAGGGTATGTGCGATTTCTCTATATTGCAGATGGTTCAGTCTGTGAATTGGAAACCCGGGCCATGATATCAGCTAACTTGGGTTATGTGGAAAAACAGAGGCCTCAGGAATTAGGAGGGGAAATCGGGGATGCCGAGACAATGCTGAAAGCGATGATCAAATCCTTGGAAACCAAACCCTTGAATCCTTGAATCCTGGAACCCTTGGACCCTTTCTCCCAACTAATTGGGAGAAGAACCCTATTATGGAGGGAAAAATGGATTTTGAGTGCATCATTTACGAAAAGGATAACGGCATCGCGACAATCAAACTGAACAGGCCCAGTGTCCTGAACGCGATGAACAGGCAGCTCTGGATAGACCTTCAGGCCGCACTCGAAGACGCAAGAAATGACGCTCAGATAAGGGTGGTCATAATAACAGGTGAAGGCAGGGCATTTTCAACGGGAGCGGATCTGAAGGATTCCAGGGACAGGAGCATGGAGGACTACAGGGCCTACCTGGTGGAACTTCAGGAGGCCTCAAGAAAGATCATCCGCTTTGAAAAGCCTACCATTGCCGCCATAAACGGTTACGCGCTCGGCTCAGGCTACGAACTGGCCCTTGCCTGCGATATCAGGATTGCGGCCGAGGAGGCACAGATCGGCTCCCCTGAGGCCAGGGTTACCTCTTCGGTTACGGGTGGAGCTATGAGACTGGTACAGGATCTCATAGGACCGGGCAAGGCCAGGGAACTGCTCTTTACCGCCCGATACATAGACGGCAGGGAGGCGGAGAGGATAGGCCTTGTCAACAGCGCGGTCCCCCTTGAAAAACTTATGAATGAAGCCTATGCCATGGCTGACAAAATATCGGAAAATTCCGCCTTTTCCATCAAGATGATCAAGCGGGGTCTCATAATGGCACGCGGAGAGGTGAGTCTTGAAGCGCTCATGGACTATGAGGTTGAGGCATGCCTTGCCTGTGTGTCGACAAAAGAAAGGCAGGACTCGCTAAAGGATTTCGAGGAGAGAAAAAAATAAAACCATTTGAGGATCTTGATATGGCCGGGGTACCAGAGGAAAAAAGGAAGGAAGTAATTATCAACAGGGAATGGTGCAAGGGGTGCGGCATATGCGTCAGCTTCTGTCCCAAGGAGGTGCTGGAGCTTGACGAGGAAGACAAGGCGAAATGGGCGCATCCGGAAAACTGCATTTCATGCGGTCTTTGCGAACTGAGATGCCCTGATCTTGCAATCGAGCTTAGGTAAAGGAGACAAAGGTGAAGCCCAACATACGATTCATCCAGGGAAACGAGGCCATCACGGAGGGAGCCCTTTACGCGGGGCTCAAATTTTACGGGGGATACCCCATAACGCCCTCGACGGAGATCGCCGAGATCCTATCCGAAAGGCTTCCGGCCCTGGGCGGAAAATTCATCCAGATGGAGGATGAAATCTCCTCCATGTGTGCCATTATAGGCGCGTCGCTTACCGGCCTTAAGGTGATGACTGCGACAAGCGGACCTGGTTTTTCTCTGATGCAGGAGGCCATAGGCTATGCGGTTATGGCTGAGGTGCCTACCGTTGTCGTCAATGTTCAAAGGGGCGGCCCGAGCACAGGGCTTCCGACCTCCGTTGCCCAGGGAGATGTCATGCAGGCCAGGTGGGGTACTCACGGGGAACATTCCATCATAACCCTTACAGCGTCAAACCTGCAGGATGCGTTTTTCATAACCGTTGAGGCCTTTAACCTTTCAGAGACATTCAGGACACCTGTCATACTCCTGTTCGACGAAGTCTTGGCACATATGCGTGAAAAGGTGACCATCCCCAAGCCCGGCGATATCGAGGTAGTCGACCGCTTAAGGACATCAGTGCCTGAAGGAACGGACTACCATCCCTACCTGACCAGGGAGGACGGGAGACTGCCCATGAGCGACTTCGGAGGAGTGCATCGGTATAATGTAACGGGCCTGGTTCATGACATGTGGGGTTTTCCCAGCACCGACCCGCTTGTTGCCTACGAACTCATTCACCACCTGGTAGACAAGCTGGAGCACAGGGCCGATGACATAGCCTTTTACAAGGGATACTTTCTTAATGACGCGGACATCCTTCTTATCTCTTACGGAAGCGCCGCCAGGAGCGCCCTTCACATGGTGGAGGCCCGGCGCCAGCGAGGAGAAAAGGTCGGGCTGCTTGAGCTTCAGAGCCTCTGGCCCTTTCCCAAGGACACCGTAAGACAGAAATGCGAGGGTCGAAGCCATATACTTGTGGTGGAAATGAATATGGGACAGATCTGCCAGGAGGTAAAAAAGGCGGTCACGGAGCCTGAGAAGGTCTTTCTGGCCAATCGGATAGACGGGGTAACAATCGCGCCTGTGGACATACTGAGGGTGCTGAATCTGATTCAGGGAAAAGGGGTTTAAGGATGGCTGTAAGCGAATATATCAGAAGACGTTTTTTTCCTCACCTCTGGTGCCCCGGGTGCGGGCACGGTATCGTCATGGCAAACATGATCAGGGCTATCGAAGAACTGGGGTTGAAAAAAAACGATGTGGTGGTGGTCTCCGGAATCGGCTGCTCATCAAGAATGCCGGGATACCTGGACTTTCACACTATGCACACGCTCCATGGGAGGGCACTGGCCTTTGCGATGGGGGTCAAGATGGGAAGACCCGAGCTCAAAGTGATAGTCCCGATGGGAGACGGGGACGCACTTGCAATCGGGGGAAACCACCTTATCCATGCGGCGAGGAGAAATGTGGATTTAACCGCCGTTATCATGAACAACAGCATTTACGGCATGACGGGTGGGCAGTTTTCCCCTCTTACTCCATTTGGGAAAAAGGCCACAACCGCAGTGACAGGAACCATTGATCACGCCTTCGATATAGTCAAACTTGCCAGCGGCGCAGGGGCCTCCTTTGTTGCAAGGACATCGACATACCATGTAAAGGAGCTTGCAAAGATTCTGAAAAAGGCCATTACCCATAAAGGGTTTTCCGTGGTCGAGGTAATGTCTCAATGTCCCACATATTTCGGAAGAAAGAACCGGCAGGGAAGCGCCTCCGACATGATGAAATCATACAAGGACGGAACCGCTCCGATAGGGTCGAAAAAGAGCAAGGAGCATCCTGAACTTATCGAAAGGGGCATATTCGTGGAAGAAGAGCGCCCCGAATATGTAGACAGCTATCTTGAACTGGTAAAGGAATGCGAGGTCTGAAACGGGATATCAAAGGCAAAAGCGGGCGAACGTCTTCTTTCATTCCCGCAACGGAAAATCAAATACCGGTTTAACACCTGATATTGAGGTAGATTAAAATGGATATCATTGGAACCAGGATAGTCTTCAGCGGCTCCGGAGGACAGGGGGTTATAACGGCAGCCATAATACTTGCCGAGGCGGCGGTGATTCACGAGGGGCTGAATGCTGTTCAGACCCAGTCATACGGGCCTGAGGCCCGAGGCGGCGCCACAAGGGCGGACATCATAATCTCCAAACACCCGGTAAGGCATCCGAAGGTCATAAACCCTCATCAACTGGTCTGTCTCACCCAGGAGGCATATAACAAATTTTCCCATATCGTAAGACCCGGGGGCATCCTGATCACCGACAGCGGTCTGGTCAAATCGGCTAAGAAGGTGGATGCGCGTCAGGTGGAACTGCCCATATATGCGAAAGTGATGGAAAAAATCGGCAAACCGATTGTATTTAATATATGCATGCTGGGGGCATTTGTTGAGATTACCGGTATAGTAAGGGGAGAATCGGTCATAAAGGTACTGAGTGAAAAGATACCTTCCGGTTTTATAGATTTGAACAAAAAGGCCTTTAAGCTCGGCTCAGAGCTTGTAAGGCAAAACATTTAGACATCATTTATCTTCGATCTAATAGCCTCCCCAGGAACAGCAGCGGATCTGAGTCCTGGGGGGGATTTTTTATTCTTTATAAATTTCAGGTTATGCTGACAAACGCCGTTTACCTTCTCAGGCATTTCCGCCTTCAGGATTTATCCGGCAAAAGGAAAAATGGATTTCATCCGACCGTCAAAGGATTTTCTGGTAAAACTTTCCAGGGATTGGGCAGGGACATGCCTGACCCTGTTCAGGGTAATGATACCTGTCATAATCATAGTCAAGGCCCTTAAGGAACTGAATCTAATAAGATATCTCACATTCTTCCTCGATCCCGTCATGGAACTTATAGGTCTTCCCGGTGAGATGGGGATAGTCTGGGCCACTGCCATGGTAGACACCATATACGGTTCCATCATAGTATTGCTGTCTCTTAACGGCGGGACAATGCTTACAACCGCTCAGGTGACCATACTGGCCACGGTCGTACTGGTGGCTCACAGCCTCCCTGTAGAGCTGAAGATTGCCCAGAAATCAGGTCCCAAGCTGCCCTTTCAGGCCATATGCAGGCTGGGGTGCGCCTTTTTTATCGGATGGTTTTTAAACAGATTTTACTCTTATTTCGACCTGTTGCAGAATCCTTCAGTCAACCTGCTTAAACGCGAAATCGCCTCAATTTCCGAAAAGGAATCGACCCTTGAGTGGGCACTTGGACAGGCCCGGACCTTGATATACATATCCATAGTAATCTTCGCCCTTCTGGGATTCATGAGGATCCTTCAGAAAATAAAGGTGATCGATATGGTCAACAGGCTCCTCAGGCCCATCCTCAGGATAATCGGTATAGGACCCAAGGCGTCCACCATTACAATCTTCGGTCTTTCGCTCGGCATCACATACGGAGGGGGGCTGATAATTCATGAGGCAAGAAACGGACATGTGAAAAAGGAGGACGTCTTTTTTTCTTTGACCCTCATGGGGATATCCCACAGTCTCATCGAAGACACACTGTTGATGGTAATGATAGGCGGGGATCTCTCCGGTATCCTATGGGCAAGGCTGATCTTCTCCCTTGTTTTTGTGTCTATCCTGGTGAGGACGGCGGCGCGCCTGCCGAGATCATTCTGTGAAAGGTATTTCTGGGGGGACCCCAGATAAAACCAGGAAACAGGACACAAATCCTACAGCCGGTAAACGGTCGGTTTTCCCTCTACATCTATGTCGATGCCTATAAAATCACCGGTCCTGAAGCCGTGCAATCTGAAATCCTTTATGACCTCTTCATCTCTGTGCTCGAACCAGTATACCGCCCAGAGCGGGTTGCGGACAGTATCTATTCCGTAGGCATCGTGGCTGCACATGTTAAAGGTAATGTTTTGTCTTGCTATAAAGGTGTCTGATTCGGCGAGAAAGTAATCGATCTTATATGCGGCCTCCCTGAGTGCCCTTGACAGTGTCTTCTGCTGCTCAGGGGTATCGTCGAGATAATGATTCGCCACCTGGTAGAGATCGTCCGGCACCTCTATTGAAAGGCCCAGCACACCGAAACGCTCGTACCTCAAAGCGAAGTTTTCAAGCTCCTTTTCATAATCGGTTATGGTCTTCAGAACATCTTCAACCGTGGGCGCATCGCCTTCCGCTCCCAGGATCATATCCTCGCACCTGCTTATAACGTTTATATAGAAGGCGTGATTGTCCATCACGTAGATAGGCCTTTCACGGTAGTTCCTGCGCTTTCGTATCCTCTTCAACCCGTCAAGCCTTATTGAACGCTCGCTTTCCTTCATTTCCAGCGTTTCGATGCTTGATATGTCCTTTGCCTGCACAACGTATATATCACCGTCTTCCGAGACTATAAATTCGATCTCGCATCTGAAACCGAGGAAATCCTGTATATCCTCCGACATCTGGAGAAGGCGTCTGTCATGAGGGGTCCGGGTGATGAACGGCTGGCCTTTCACCTTGTGGTTCCTGTCCTGACAGTACCCGAATTCCCAACTGTCACCCAGCATCTTTGCCATGACGCTTCTTCCCTCGATAAAGGGCATGACAATGACCCCCATCTCTTCAAGATCCAATTCAGGGGCATTGCTGAATCTCTGCTGGCGCATTACGGAAAGCCTGTTTGTCGACCCGGCAAAACTTATTATCCTCTTACGGGCGTATACTATCCCCCCGGTGTCCGCATATGTTTCAAGGGAATCAAAGGTACCCCCCTTAAAATATTCCTCACTGGGATGACCGCTTCTTGCGATGACCTTATAACTCTCGGCACACTTGCTGAGAAAGCCTTCCAGTCTGTCAAATCTTTCTTCCCTGAAATCTTCGGCAGGGACATATATAAAATCCGGGACATTGAATTTCCCTTGCCTTAGTCTCTCAAGAAGTCTCGCCTTTTCCGGTAGATGCAATTCCATTTCTCCTTACACGTTATTCATTCGGAAATAATAGATCCGTGAACAGGGTATCCAGGGACCGGCCGAAATATTTCAAAACGGACCCGGGGTAGACCTTACAAAAATAAATAATCATCACTATTATGTCACAGCCTGTTATCCTCCCCAGAAACATTATGTATTTTTTGTAATAATTCAAGCCCCTGAACAGGCACTCCGGTTAGAGAACCCTTTTTTATATTGCATGAGACTCTTAACTGTTTATTTTATAATATTGAGAAAATTTATATCTCCGAGTTTCACCTCTCTTCGCTAAAGGTTCCTTAAATGCATAAAGGCCCCTCTATTAATAATGCAACGGCATATAAGACGACCGATATTGTCCTTTCCGGGGATATCGGAGGGACAAAGACAAACCTGGCCCTGTTTTCAAGGGGAAAAACAAGACCTGTGCTTAAGTTTTTTCAAACCTATCCCAGCAGGAAATATTTATCCCTTGAAAAAATTATAGAGGAATTTCTTCCGGTTAACCCCCGATCTTTAGCCATGGCCTGTCTTGGTATTGCAGGGCCGGTGATGGACGGAAAGGTAAAAACAACGAATCTTCCATGGGAGATCTCCGAGACCAGGATCATGGAAAAGTTCGGCTTCGGCAAGGCCAAACTCATAAATGACCTGACCGCGACCGCTCTGTCCGTCCCGCTTCTGAAACATAAGGATACGGTTTATCTTAACAGGGTCAGGGCGTCAAAAAACGGCAATATCGTTGTCCTGGCCCCCGGCACCGGCACGGGAGTGGCTTTTCTCTTTAATGACAACGGCCGATACGAAGCATTACCCTCCGAGGGAGGACACGCGGACCTTGCCTCCCTTACTCAAAACCAGGATGATCTTATAAGATATCTGAGAAATCGATATGGCCGCGTAAGCATGGAAAGAGTCATTTCAGGCAACGGTCTTATCAACATCTACGACTGGCTGAAAGAAACAGGACGTTTCAGAGAGCCTGAGGCCTTAAAAGAGCTTCTTGAAAATGGAGACCCTGCAGAGATTATTTCAAAAAACGCCATTGACAACAGATATGCCATATGCACCGAAGCCTTGAGGGAATTTGTCTCCATCCTGGGTGCCGCAGCCGGGAATCTCGCCCTTACGGTAATGGCATTGGGAGGTGTCTATCTGGGTGGGGGCATACCGCCCAAGATCATCCCAGCGCTTTCACAGGGCGCCTTCATGGAATCCTTTGAATATAAGGGTCGTTTCAGTGGACTGATGAAGAAAATACCCGTACGGATAATCGTAAACAACAGGGCCGCCCTTTACGGAGCAGCCTGCAGGGCCCTTGAACTTACAGGTTCATGATTATAATGAACGCTTATATCAACCATAGGAGGTAATTATGGATTTCAAGGATGTTGTCACCGGGAGGCGGGCGGTCAATTTTTTCGACACGAAAAAGGAAGTGCCTGAAGAGCTTTTGAGGAAGATGGTGGATCTGGCCTCCAAGGCGCCATCGAGCTTCAATCTGCAACCCTGGAGCATTATCGTCCTGAGGAAACAGGATGAAAAGATGAGACTCAGAAAGCATGCCTGGGACCAGCCCAAGGTTAGTGAAGCACCTGTGGTCCTGATATTGCTTGCTGACAGAAACGGATGGCGGGAGGGGCATCCCTTTGTGGAGAAAAATTTCGGCGAGATGGTAAAGGCGGGCAGCATGAAACAGGAGCAGAGGGACTGGTTCCTGAATGCCTGCAGGGCTCTATACGGTGAAAACCCTGAAAAGCAGCAGGCCTTTGCCTGTAAAAATACCGCATTTTTCGCCATGTCCCTCATGTTCGCGGCCAAGCACCTGGGACTGGACACTCATCCCATGGACGGATTCGACCACGATGCGGTAAGAGATGAGTTCGATATCCCTCAAAACTACTGGATACCCCTTCTTCTGGCCGTGGGATACTTTGACGATACCAAGTCGCTTCATCCTCCCAAATGGAGGAAGGGGTTTGACGAGATAGTTGTAAGATTCGATTGAGGCGAGATAAACCGCTGACAACTCTTTTACATTGTACATTACGTGTTTTTTTTATTTATATTACAATAATTAAAGCAATCCCGCTGAAGCGGGACAGGCGATGCCTTGATGGTGGATCAGGGCTTGTGCGAAAAGGAATAACCCCAGACAGGAGGAAAAGATATGAGTGCCGGAATAAGTTATTTTTTGACGACTTATGGTTTAAAGGTGATAGGTGCGATCATCATACTGATTCTAGGTAGAGTCGCGGCGGGAATGGGTAAAAACATCATCGAAAAAATGCTCAGAAAATCCAAGCAGGACGATGCCTTAACCTCTTTTATCGGAAGCATTGTCTACATCCTTATCCTCACGTTTGCCGTTATTGCGGCCCTTGCAAAGTTCGGGATCCAGACCGCATCATTCGTGGCGGTCCTGGGCGCGGTAGGTTTTGCCGTCGGATTTGCGCTTCAGGGCTCCCTTTCAAATTTCGCAGCAGGAGTCATGATCCTCATATTCAGGCCTTTCAGGCTGGGGGATTTTGTGACTGCGGGAGGTGTAACAGGCGCGGTAAAGGAGATAGGAATATTTACCACCATCTTTAATACCCCGGATAATGTAAAGGTAATCGTGCCGAACGGAAAACTGTTCGGTGATGTCATCAAAAACTTTTCCTCTTATGACACCAGAAGGATAGATCTGGTTATAGGTATCGGATATGGATCGGACATAGGTAAGGCTATCGAAGTGATCAAAAAGGTCTTTGATGAGAACGACCAGGTATTGGCGGATCCCGCGCCCCAGATCGCCGTATCGGAACTGGCCGATTCAAGCATCAATCTCGTTGTCAGGCCCTGGGTCAATAACGCAAATTACTGGCCCAGCAGGTTCGAATTGACCAGGAAGATAAAAGAGGCCCTTGATCAAAACGGCATAGAGATACCATTTCCTCAAATGGTTGTGCATAAGGATTGAAGGGAACCTTTCAGATAACCATGTGCCGGATAAAATCCAAAAAAAAAGGACGCTGCCTCTTCGCTTTGACCTCTCCGCTCCTTTTCATGTTTTTCTTTTGTTCACTCGCTTATCCCGGCGGTCCTGTGAATAATGAAAAAAGGCACAGGAAGATTCTCAAGATGTATTCGCAATACAAGGATCGATCCTTTCCATCCGTATATGATCTTTCCCCTGAACAGGTGTTCAAGATAATGAAAAGGCTTGAGGTTGTCTTTTTGGATATTAGAGGATCTGAAGAGCAGGCCGTTTCAATGATAAAGGGGGCTATTACCGAGGCCCAATTTTTTGACGAGCTGGATTCATACAAAAACCGGACAGTTATAGCCTACTGCACCATCAGCTACAGGAGCGGCATACTTGTGGAAAAATTAGGGAAAAAGGGAATTCACATCATAAACCTGAGAGGGGGGTTGCTTGCCTGGGTACATGCAGGCGGCAGGCTGCACAAAAACGGAAAAGAGGTCAAAAAGCTGCACGTCTACGGCAGGAAATGGGATCTGGCGCCTGCCGGATATGAAAGCCTGATGTTCTAGGATTTCTATCCGGGGCCCCTTCTGCCGTAATAGTCTTTATAGTATGCCATGCCGCAGGCTTTTGCCCTCAGGTTGTTTAAATGACTTATCAGTATATTTTCCGTTCCACCGGTCTTGAACTTCATGCCCATCGCGCCCCCCCTGCGGCGAAACGGTTTGCGTTCAAGGCGGAGATAATCCGGCTGACAGCGCCCCTGTCCAGGGAACACTCGGCATGCAATATGACGATTGCGCCCCCTTTTGCCCTTTTGGTCCCTTCTGCAATCTGAAGCCCTCTTCCCTTCGGGCCTTCAATAATATTGACATCGTATCCGGCCGCCTTTCCGAGCGTGCCGTCCCTTGAGCCCCCGTCCCAGAGGTACCTGGAATAATCATCCTCAAGAACAGGAGTGGAGCCTATAAGGGAAAGCCTCATTATCAGGCCTAAAAAAAGGATCAGAATATGACCGCGAAAACTTATTGGTAAGTCCTTGTGGCGGAAAATGAAGAAAAGATACATCCCTGCCGCCGTGATCATTATGGCGATTGCCTCAAGTATCGGCTTTTCAAGGTCCTCCGTATCATATGCAAATGCACCTGAGATAAATGAAAAAGTGCACATGCAGACGCACAGCCCGGTGCCTGCAAGTAACAAAAAGGCGGGCAGTATCTTGTCGTTTTGGGTGTTCTTTTTCAAAACACACTCCGTTTACGCAATAGGCGCGGAGGGTTCAGGCAAAGGCTGAAAATAGGGGCCTGTTTTTTATGGACAGGGACAATTTTAAAACCTATCTGAAAAAGCCTTGTTTTTCTCAGATTTAATTGCAGGACAGTCTTAAAGGACCCGAGGGGTCAGGGATTCAGGGGTTTATTTGACCCACTTATTCTGCCCGATGCATTTCAACCGCCAGGCATATGATCCGGAAGTATAACGCGACTTTCTATTTTTGGCCAAATCATATCAAACACAATATACTTAACGGCCTTTTGCTCGACTTTTCTTTCGAAGGTCCGGCTTTTTATTGGTGATTTTCATTAAAACAGGTTATAGCAGACAGCATTAACAGCTATAGCCAGGCCCGAACATTCGGAGCACTAAAGATCTACCAACCTAAATTAATAAGAACATTATAATGGCAAAGGATAGATACAGTAATTTTGATGAATTAAGAAAATATGAGACACTTCATAAGGACTATAGGATCTCCACCAGCGACCTGGGGTCCGACATAACCATTATAGCTCCTCATGGAGGAAAAATCGAGCCAAGGACATCGGACATTGCAAGGGAAGCGGCAAAAGGCAGATATAATTTTTATTCCTTTGAAGGTATAAAAGGCGTGAATAATGGATCGCTTCATATAACCAGCCACAATTTTGATGAGCCTGAGGCCCTCGAATTGTTATCCAGATCAAGTTCGGTTATTGCAATCCATGCCTGTACCGGCAACGAGTCTCTGGTCTATCTGGGAGGCCTTGACAAAGAGCTGGAGGCGATCATAGCTGAAGAATTGGAAGACAGGGGAATAGATATCTCAAAAGGGCATACCGGGTATAAGGGATTGCGCCCTGAAAATATCTGCAATCGCTCCGCGACAAACAAAGGGGTTCAGCTTGAAATAACCCGTGACCTCAGAGATGACCCTCAAAAGGTCCACCTCATTTGTGAGGCGATACGGGCTGCCTTGGCCAAAATATCCCGAGATTAATAAATATACTAACCTGTTAATATAAGAGGATATGAAACAGACGGCAAGGGATCTACAATTTCCACATCAGGCAATTGTATTTCCTGAAAGTTATCAGGCATGAGGCCTGTTTATCCGTTCAGGCCTCATGCCCAACATTAAAAGAGGAGGTTCAAGTATGGTCCAAGAAATTACAGCACAGGAACTTAACACCGAACAATTCATAGAGGAAAAGGTCAAGGCGGTCAAGGAGGCCGCAGGGGAAACAACCGCGATAAACGCCCTTTCAGGAGGGGTTGACTCTTCCGTCGTGACAATGCTGGGGCACCTCGCACTTGGCAATAAGCTAAGGACAGTTATTATCGAAAATGGCCTGATGCGCCAGGGAGAGCCTGAGCGGGTCTTGGAGCTTTTTCAAAATCTTGGTGTCGCAGTTGAGATAGTGGACGCACGCAAGGAGTTCTTCTCCGCCCTTGAGGGAATCACAGACCCTGAACAGAAACGCGAGGCGGTCACTCAGACCTTTTATAAAGAGATATTCGGCCGCATCGTCAGGGAAAGCGGGGCAAAGTGTCTTTTGCAGGGAACCATCCTTACCGATATCGACGAGACCGTCGCGGGAATCAAGCGTCAGCACAATGTGTTTGCGCAGCTCGGCATCGACCCGCAGGCAACCTTCGGCTACCGGATAATCGAGCCGCTCATTCAGCTCAGAAAGGACGGGGTCAGAAAGGTTGGAAAGGCCGTGGGGCTGCCTGACGAACTCTTTGATCGTATTCCCTTTCCCGGGCCTGCACTGGCAGCGCGTGTCATAGGGGCAATTACCCCTGAACGCCTGGACACGGTCCGCAAGGCGACCGTTATAGTGGAAACATACCTGAAGGATACCTCTGCGTTCCAGTACATGGCGATCCTTCATGAAGACCGCGTGACAGGGATGCGGGATCACAAGCGGGACTTCGGCCAGCAGATTGAGATTCGCTGCTGGGACAGTGTGGACGCCAGGACGGCAACGCCGACAAGACTGCCTTATGACATGCTTGAGAATATGGCAGGCGATATTATAGACAGCGTCCCGGGTATCGTCAGCGTCACTTACAACATAGCCTCCAAGCCCCCCTCTACGATAGAGGCGATCTAGCGACGATTTGCAGACACGGGAAAGCTCTCACCTTTATTCATGCCTATTGGATATAAGGTTCAGCCGAACTTATCTATATTACTTCCTGCCGGTGCCGGACAGGAACAAAAACCAAGGCACCGGCAGGCCTCAGCATAAGAAACAGCAGGCCCTGTCGCACAGACTACTTTCCTGCCATCCGTCTCAAGGCGTCGGCGATATGCCCGGCCGAAGCCATGTTTATCGAACAAGTATCTCTGCGTTGTCACTTCGCCGAAGCGGTCAGGGACCCCCCAGCCGCTTGAGCCAGCGTGGTTGATCTGCACTAAGGGCCTCGCACGCCGCACTGCCAAAGCCTCCTACCGTATTCCGGTTTTCAACCGTAACCACCCCGCCTGTCTTTGAAGCCGATTTAGCACAAGGGTTTCCAACGTCAAAAGGCTTTACCGAGCTGTAATGGATTAATTCTACGCTGATGTTCTCCGCCTCCGGTTTTCTTGCCGCATCAAAAGAAAATTTCGTCATATATCCGGTTGAAAACAGGCCTCAGCCCCAGCCCGTTTACGCCCGCTTGAGACCAATTGGACAGGGCCTGACAGATATGACAAATAAATGAAACCCATTTCATTTAAAGAAGTCCTTTTCCATAAAGCATAAAAACACAGACCACAAACAAATTTAAAAAAACATTTTGCCTTTATTTTAAAATCAGGGGCATATGAATCATAGAGAAATTAACACCTTATAAATACTATGCTTTTTATGTCAAATCAGACATAAAAGATCTTTTAGCATAAAAAAATGCAATGGAAATATTTTTTCCCAAAAAGATCTTGACACTGAAAAATATTTAAATAATTATGAAACCGGTTTCATTAAGTTATCGGACTGTTCATATTTTGCCTTTAATCAAACACCTTAACGACTAGAGAGGTGTTAGCCGTGGCAATCACCATAACAGAGCTAAGCAAGATCACCGGAGTAAGTCGTTCGACCATCTCCAGGGTCTTGAACAGGCCCCACCTGGTAAAACAAGAAACACGCGATCGTGTCCTCAAGGCATTAAAGGACAACAATTACGTCTACAATGCCCTGGCAGGGGGATTGACAAAGAGAAAGACAGCAACGATCGCAGTCATCCTTCCAACAATTACCAATCCGGTCTTCGCGCTTTCCACAAAAGGTATTCAGGACAAGGCACAAAAACGGGGTTATTCGATACTGCTGGGAAGCACGAATTACTCAGGAAAATCGGAATTCAAGCTCTTGACGTTATTTCATGAGAAAAGAATTGATGGAATAGTGTTCACAGGAACCCCCTTGAGCAAAGAATCGATAGAAATGACCTCACGCTTTGAAATTCCATATGTCATCACCTGGGAAAAATCTGATGAACAGGGTGTTTCCTATGTGGCATTTGATAACAAAAAATGCGGTTTCAACGTCACCGAATACCTGATTTCTCTGGGACACAGGCATATAGGCATGATCGCGGGAAAATTCAGTGAGACATCCAGGGCCAGCAAACGCTGGTTGGGGTATAAAGAGGCCCTCAGCATGAATAGCATCAATTATGACGAAAGTATCGTCATTCAAAAGGGTTACTCAGTGACAAACGGCAAGGAAGCCGCCGGAAGGCTGCTTCGTGCGCCCGAACGACCCACAGCCATTGTTTGCGCAAACGACATCCTAGCCATAGGTGCCATGGCGGCGGCCAAAGAAATGGGCTTAAAGGTCGGGGTAGACGTTTCGATAACCGGATTTGACGATCTTGAGGTTTCCGAAGCTCTTAATCCGTCCCTTACCACTTTTAAAATTCCTGCATACCGTATGGGGAAAATAGCCGCCCAGGTACTTATTGAAACTATTGAAGGGGAAATCAATGAGCCCCAGCAATACTTGCTGGAACCCAGTCTGGTCATTAGAGATTCAACCGGGCAAGCCAAAGAAGTCGAATAGCTTTAAGCAGTAAGGTGTAGCAGAAGACCCAAAAGAGCAGTCAAGGAAACGCAACGTCAAAAAATCAAAACCTATGGCATGAATGGAAAAAGCAGGAACAAATAGCTTTTAACCCTAACCAAAAGAGGAACGACATGGAAGAAAATAGCAGAAGCCAAAAACATGAAAAGGCGGTTCGAATGGCGTCCATCATCTGTATCTTTCTTTTTTCACTGTACTTTGTGAATGTCTTTGTTGGAAAGGCGGCGACAGTTTATGGATGGAAGATTTTCCAGCTTGGTAATGTAGGGGAATTTCTGCTTTTGGTGGCTGCATCGATTTTTCTAGTTGTTGTCGCTCTTTATCGCGAGGCAATGGCAAATGACAAAAATCAACGTAACAGCAACGAGGAGGTGTAATCATGCCTGATGACAAAAAAGAAGCTAGGGAACTGAAATCGGAAGAAAGACGCCGTTTCATGGAGCTGACAGCCAAGTTCGGATTCACGGCTGCAGTCCTTGCAATGACAACGGGAGTTCTGGGATCGCGTGAGGCATCTGCGGCGATAGGGAAGGAAGAGAAAGAGAGGCAGAAAGCCGCTAAGCACACGATGAATATCGCCACGGCCTACATTATCGGTGCATCGCGAAGCTACCCTATCATGCAGTTGGACATGAAAGAGAACGTCCAGAACATGACCAGGGGCGATGTTTATGTAAAATTGGCCCCAGGCGGCCAGCTCGGTGCCGGCAGCACCCTGGCCCAAAAGGTTCAGGCAGGGACCATTCAGGCCGCACAGCATTCCATTTCCAATTTCGCACCCTTCGCTCCGGCCGTTGATCTTATCAACATCCCTTACTGGTGTGGTGAGAATCAGAAATTCATGAATCTGGTTACTTCTGAAACATGGAAAAAAGAAATAGAAGCAAAAGTGGCGGCCAGGGGGTTCAAAGTTCTCATGTATGTATGCATAGACCCACGCACCGTGGCCATCCGAAAAGGCATTAAAGGCCCCATTAAAACCCCTGACCAGATGAAAGGCATCAAGTTCCGCGTTCCCGGCTCCAAGCTTCTTCAGCTGTTCTATAAGCTTGTCGGCGCCAACCCCACTCCGGTCGCATGGGGTGAAACAGCCTCCGCAATCAAGCAGGGTGTTGCAGACGCCCTCGATCCATCGGTGGAAGCTCTCTATGTCTTTGGTTTCAAGGACATCCTTTCCTATGTCACCTTTAACGCTGCGGTGCCTGACTCACAGGTTTATTCCTGCAACCTGAAGTGGCTTGAGAGCCTGCCCACAAAAGTGCGCGAGGGAGTCGAATTTGCAGGCGAAGTGACAATGAGGCAGAACCTGGCCAAAGTGCCTGCGGCCCGGGCTTTTGCCATGGCAGAGCTTGCCAAGTCCGGAGTCGAATTTTATGTCCCCACTGCGGAAGAAAAAAAGCAATGGGTTGAAAAGGCCGGGGCACAACTCCCCGCCTGGGACGACATCAAAAAGGAACTGGCAGGATCGCTCAGCCTCTTTGATAGACTGCTGGAAGCGGCCAATACGCCCGGTAATTTCTATGTCCACGACGTGTGATTAAAATGATGCGTCCAGCGGCGTATGATCCTTTATTGCTGCTGGACGCAAAACACAAACGGGGAGAATGTTACATGAACATGTCACAGGTTTTGAGGACAATCGACAAGGAGGGTGAAAGGTATTTACTCCTGCCCCTCTATGCCTTGATCGTCATAGTAATTTTTAGCGAGGTGATGCGCAGATTTGTCCTGAGCTATTCTTCCATATGGGCGGAAGAAGTGGCCCGATATGCCTTCATATACGTATCGTGGATCGGCGCCTCGGCAGCCATACGGGAACGGGCGCACATCAGGATTGATGTGATATTTCAATTTGTCTCCGAGCGGGGCAAGGGAATTATCTTTATTTTCGGAGATATTGTCACCCTTGCCCTAGCGGTGACGGCATTTTACTGGTCCCTCCACCCGGTTTTCACCTCACTCCATTTTGATTCGGTTACGCACGGCTTGAGAATCAGCCAGGCATGGTTTCTCGCTGCTGTACCCTTGGGGTTCGCGATGATGACGATCCGCCTTATCCAATCCATCATAAGGGACGTATCCGATGTGAGGGCGAAAAGACCCGTATTCAAGGGCCAAAAGCTATTTGATTAGGAGGTGACACAGTGCTGCAACAATATTTGATGCATCAACAGGATCTCACCCTCGGATGGGACTTTTATTTACCTTTGATTGCGATGGTTGTTCTTATTGCACTGGCCGCCAGGATCTGGGTGGTGGTTGGTGTAGGCTCGCTGGCAATGCTCCTGGCAACCGGCGTATTGCCCCCCACACTGATGGGCGAAGCCCTGTTCGACGGAATAGACTCCTTTGCGCTGATCGCGGTTCCCCTCTTCATCCTAACCGGAGACGTGCTGGTTCGAACGGGCCTGTCGAACAAGCTCCTTGATGTGGCGGAGGCGACCATGGGCGCCCAGCGTTCAGGGTTGGGTACTTCTACGGTCTTGGGGTGCGGATTTTTTGCATGCATTTCCGGCTCCGACGCGGCGGATGCCGCAGCGATCGGACGGATTACAATCCATCGCCTTGAGGAAAAAGGGTACCCCAAACCTTATGCCTGCGCCCTTGTTGCGGCAGGTGCATGCACAGGGATTCTTATTCCACCTTCAATTTCCTACATCATAATCGGGCTGGTTTTAGGAATTTCAGCTTCCACCCTGTTTATGGCCGCAGCTATCCCTGGAGTATTAATTCTTTTGTCCATCATGGTAACCAACGCAATAGTCAACCGCTTCAAAAGGTACGAAGATTCCAGTAGAGGCTTCAATTTCAAGTACTGGCTCAAGACCATATATGACGGCAAATACGCACTGACTATTCCGATTATCATACTTGGGGGCATATACTCAGGCGTCTTCACTCCCACTGAGTCCGCTGCGGTAGCCGCAGCCATAACCATGATCATCGGTTTTATCCAGAAAACCATCGGGCTGAAAGATATTCCCAAGATGCTGGAAACCTCAGCCAAGGTGAGCGGGGTGATTGTTCCCATCATTGCTATGTCCCTTCCCCTTGCACAGACCCTGGCCTCCCTGCAGGTGCCCCAGTATTTCGTGCATACCATGACTTCCCTCACGGAGAACCCCTACCTGATCATGCTGATCATGCTGGGAGTTTTGATTATCGCCGGATGTATCATGGAGACCACGCCGAATATCGTGATCCTTGCACCTATTCTTTTGCCCCTGGCCCAGGAAATAGGCATGGACGAGATTCATTTCTGTATCTTCTTTGTAACTGCATTGGGAATAGGGTTTATCACACCGCCGATGGGACTCAACCTGTTCGTGGTTTCGGGTGTTACCCGTACGCCGGTTCTGTCCATCTCCCGTTATGCGGTGTACTTTGTAATCACCATGTTGATAGTGGAAATTATCATCATGACCGTGCCGTGGATTTCGCTGTGGCTGATACGCTGATGGTTGAAAAATAAACAGATAACTAAAATTAATAACAGGAGAAAAGAAAAATGCCATACGGATATAACGGACGCATACTGCATGTAAACTTAAGCAAAGGCAAATGGGAGATAGAGGAGCCTGATGAGACCTTTTACAGGGCCTATGTAGGGGGATCAAATTTTGCGGGCTATTATCTGTTAAAGCATATTAAACCGGGCATAGATCCTCTGTCAGATGAAAATGTCCTTGTCTTTGCATGCAGTGCGGTCACAGGGGCCCCCCTTTCAGGATTCAGCAGGTACACGGTAGCGGCCAAGTCACCGCTGACAGGGGGCTTTGGTGAATCAGAGGCTGGAGGCTACTTCGGCCCTGAGCTCAAATTTGCAGGCTTTGACGCCATCGTTATAACCGGTAAGGCTCAAGGCCCGGTATACCTATGGATAAAAGACGGGGAGGTGGAGATACGGGACGCATCTCGTCTGTGGGGAAAGGACAACTGGGTTACCCTTGAGAAGATCTGCGAGGAAAATGAAGACAAGAGGATAAGGGTTGCCTCCATAGGTCCGGCAGGTGAGAGAATGATCCCGTTTGCCAATGTCCAGAACGACCTGGAGCATTTTAACGGCCGCACCGGCATGGGGGCCGTCATGGGCTCCAAGAACCTCAAGGCAGTAGCTGTGAGGGGAAAGAAGAAGATGGAGATGGCGGATCCTGACAAGGTAAAGGAGTTTGCCAAATGGCATGTCAGCTTCCTTAAAAAGCATCCGCCCGCAGTGGGTCTGAGCAAATTCGGAACGACCGGACTGGTAAAGCCTCTTAATGATTCAGGCATACTTCCCACCAGGAATTTCAAGGAAGGTGTATTTGAGGGGGCGGACAAGATCGATGCCGATGCCTACCAGAAGGAGATTTTCCATTCTTCGGGCACCTGCTACGCCTGTGCCGTGAGGTGCAAGAGAAGGGTTGAATCGGACAGCGAGAAATACCCGCTTGACAAACGTTTCGGCGGCCCTGAATACGAGACCCTTGCATCGCTTGGCTCCCTTATCGGAAACGACAACCTGCTGGCGATAGCGCGCGGAAACCAGATCTGCAACCTTATGGGCATGGATACGATCTCGGCGGGATGTGCCATAGCCTTTGCAATGGAGTGCTTTGAAAACGGAGTGCTTACGGAAGAAGACACCGGAGGCAGGGCCATACCCTTTGGAGACGGGGATGCAATGATCTGGTTGCTTGAGGAGATCGTTAATCAGAGGGGGATAGGCAAGGTTCTTTCTAAGGGGGTAAAGAGGGCGGCAGAGGAGATCGGCAGGGGAGCCGAGAAGTATGCCCTTCACATAAAGGGTCAGGAGATGGCCTGTCATGACGGAAGGGGTAAGACCGGTATGGCCATGGGATTTGCGCTTTCCCCTACGGGCGCGGATCATGTGGAAACGCCCCATGACTCAGCCTTTGCAGCAAGCCCGGGGAACCTGATGCCGCTGGGGATGCTTGAACCGATCGACCCCTTTGCCGTTGATGAGTCCAAGGTAAGGTTCTTTGTGCTCGGACAGAAGGCATGGGGACTCAATAACTGCTACGGGTTGTGTAATTTTGCCTCTGTTCCGCTTCATGGGAATACATTTCCAAAGCTTGTAGAGGCTATAACCGCAATAACGGGATGGGATACCAGCCTCCTTGAGATATTCAAGGTGGCTGAAAGATCAAATGTAATGGCCAGGATCTTTAATAACAGGGAAGGCTTCGGCCCTGAGGACGACAGGCTGGTGAACCGCTGGCACGAACAGATGCCTGCTGGTCCGATCAAGGGGCAGTATATCGATAAACAGGATTTTAGAAAGGCCATTGATCTGTACTATGAGATGTCGGGCTGGGATGAGGATGGAAGGCCTAAAAGGTCAAAACTGATCGAGCTCAACCTGGAATGGCTCATGGAAGATAATTGATCGGAGTCTGAATCAGTAAAGATAAACGAATAAAACACAAGGGAGGAACAGATATGTTATTCGGAATTGTTGGAGTCGGAAATATGGGAGGCGGCATTGCCAGAAACCTTATCAGGGCCGGGAAAGATCTACTTATCTATGACATAAATGAAGAGGCCGCGGCGAAGGTGGCTGAAACAGGACCGACAGGCAAGGTTGCCAAAGGCGTAGATGAATTGGCCGCAGCAGATGTCGTCTTCACAAGCCTTCCCCTTCCCCAGCATATTGAAGGTGTAATGCTCGGGGATGACGGACTGTTAAACAAGATGAAGAAGGGCTCCACCTATATAGAGGTAAGCACTATCGATCCCAAGTCAGCCAGAAAACTTTCTGATGCCTGCGATGAAAAAGGGATAGATTTTCTGGAATGTCCTCTGGGCAAGACACCTGCGGCAACGGAAAAGGCGGAAGAACCCATCTTTGTAGGCGGAAAAAAAGAGGTATTTGAAAAAATGAAGGACCTGCTCGACATACTAGGATCTGATGCCTACTACATGGGAGAGGTGGAGGCATCAAGCGCCTTCAAACTCATAAGCAACATGATAGGGATGACCAACCTAGCCGTGCTCGCAGAAGGAATCAGGATCGGAGAAAAGGCCGGCATCGACAAGAAGATGCTCATAGAACTTCTGGACGATACAGGCGCCAAGAGCTTCCAGATGGATGTAAGAGGCCCCTGGATAGTTAATGGGGACTTCCAGAATCGCTTCGGACTCGATCTCGCCTTAAAGGATGTCAGGCTTGGCTGTGAAATGGCCGACGCCTGGGGAAACGATGCAACTACCATGAAGGTGGCCCTCGACTATTTCAAGAAGGCAAGTTCCGAAGGCCTAGGAAAAGATGACTGTAACGCGATCTATAAGATAATCAAATAGTATTATTGCACGAATCTGTTTTTCGATCGTCAGGAAAAACGCGTCAGAGTCATACAGTTTGCAAAGGCCTTCCCCGGAATCGTCGGCCTGTATCTCGAATCCGGACATACCCGCCCGATATTAGGCTTTGAAACTTAACCCAAGCCTAATATTGGGCATTTACTTAATCCTCTTTATCATCTATATTGTATAAGGACATAAAATACAGGATGTTAAGGAAAGCAGGCTCAACTGGCATGAATGTTGCCTTTCAATTTATCCGTAAGCATATATTGCCGGTGAGCAATGGTATAAATTTTACTTGGTTTTGCGTTCAGCGACTTTTTAATTAAGACATTGTTTATATCCAAGGTCGATGCGTTCGTAAAAAGTCAAATTTCGACTACTTATGATAGATACCGCAGTTTCCATATCGAAACAGATAGCAGGTATCCGGTAGTATTGTGTAAGATTTTATTTTTATCAATCCAAGCAAACACTAACAATTAATGGAGGAGAAAAAATGACGGATTTTTTGATTCATGAAAAGGCTGACACCGTAGGTGTGGCCACTGTTGACATCAAGGCCGGTGAAACGGCTGAGGGTCTTTACATGGACACCCAGGAAAAAATCACAAAAAAGGCGCTTCAGGACATACCTCTTGGCCACAAGATCGCACTGAGGGACCACAAGGTGGACGAAGGCGTGATCAAATACGGTCATGACATCGGCAGGGTGGTTGCCGACTTCAAGGATGGAGAACATGTCCACATTCACAATCTGAAGACCAGGAGGTGGTAAGAATGAGTAATCGTAAAGTATTAGGGTATCGAAGAGAAAACGGTCGCGTCGGGATCCGCAACCATGTCGCAATTCTTCCCCTGGACGATCTGTCCAATGCGGCATGCGAGGCGGTGGCAAACAATATAAAGGGAACCAGGGCACTGCCCCACCCATACGGCAGGCTGCAGTTCGGTGAGGATCTTGAGCTGTTTTTCCGCACAATGATAGGCACCGGCTCAAACCCCAATGTAGCTGCCGTCGTTGTAATAGGCATAGAACCTGAATGGACGAACAGGATAGTGGAAGGAATAAGAAAGACCGGAAAGCCTGCCGAAGGCTTTTCAATTGAGCGTACCGGCGATATCGGCACCATTGCAAAGGCATCCTGGAAGGCCAAAGAATTCGTCCACTGGGCCTCCGAGCTGAGAAGAGAGGAAGTAGACCTGTCCGAGATCTGGGTATCGGTAAAGTGCGGAGAGTCCGACACTACTTCAGGCCTCGCATCCAACCCTACGGTTGGAAACGCGATCGACAAGCTGGTGGAAATGGGCGCAACCTGCTCCTTCGGGGAGACCTCCGAGATCACCGGCGCAGAGGATGTGTGCCAGGCAAGGGCAGCCACGCCGGAGCTTGGTGAGGCCTTCATGAAGATTTGGAACGACTATAATGATTTCATAAACGAAAACAAGACGGACGACCTCTCAGGCTCCCAGCCCACCAAGGGAAACATCAGGGGCGGGCTGACCACGATCGAAGAAAAAGCCTTCGGAAACCTCCAGAAGATCGGCAAGAAGTCCAACTACGTAGGGGTTCTTGGGCCGGCAGAGGCACCAACAGGCCCAGGCCTCTGGTTTATGGACACCTCATCGGCGGCGGCCGAGGCGGTCACCCTCTGGATGGCGGCAGGCTTCGTATGCCATTTCTTCCCCACCGGTCAGGGTAATATCATCGGCAACCCGATTGAGCCGGTGATCAAGCTTTCAGCCAATCCGCTGACGGTTTCCACCATGGTCGAGCATATCGATTATGACTGCTCAGGCATACTTCGCGGTGAGATGACACTGGATGAATCCGGGGATAACCTGCTTAACATGCTTGAGAGGACCTGTAACGGCAGAAGAACTTCTCAGGAGGTACTGGGACATTTCGAATACGTGCTCACCAAACTGTACAGAAGCGCGTAAGATCTATCTGTTTAGACAATGCGGGGGAATTTCTCCCGCATTGAAACTGAAGCATCGCCTCTCGTCACCTCCTGTCTGCATATGAGTTATGGTAAGGGTTAAGTTACACGGTTTACAAGATGCCTTGCATCATGGGCCGGTGCGGGATCTGTTATTGAAAAATATATACCTGTAATTGTAAGGGAGGGGATAACCGACCAGGATCTAGAAACTGTCGATATCCCATGCATTTTTCAGGTCATCGTAGACGCTTGCGAGATGAAGTTCCATGGCTCTTTTGGCACCCTGTACGTCATGCTCGCGGATTGCATCAATGGTTGCCTTATGCTGGCGTGCAGACTCAAGTATCCTGCCCGGAATCGAGTGCGTATGCTTGCTGAATGCGGCAAGATAGGTAAGGAGGCTCTGCATCAGATCTACTATTATTGTATTTTTTGATATCCTGGCGACACATAGATGAAACTTCCGGTCCAGTTCACCGAACCTGACAAGGTTGTTTTCCTCCAGCAATATCTTATTTGTTTCTTCGGCAAGAAGGTTCAACTCAGTGATATCCGATTCCTCGCAATTCGCTGCAGCCCATCCGGCAGTGGAGGTTTCCAGCACTTCTCTAACCTGAAACAGATTCTTGGCCAGATGGCGATTCAGAGTAAGGAGACTTGAAAGCTGACGTGCAACCGTTTCCCCGTTGACATCAGCGACAAAGATTCCTGATCGATGCTTTACCTGTAAAATTCCCAGCCCGTTCAAAGTGTTTACAGCATCACGAATAACAGTGCGACTTATATTGAAATCGGTCGCCATCTTCCTCTCAGGGGGAAGCCTGTCGCCAGCCTTTAACCGGTGCTGAATTATGTATTTCTCTATTCTACCTACTGCCTGATCTTTGAGGGACCTTGTTTTTTCCGTGGGCATGGTTTTCTCGCAAATGAAATATTGAATCGATTTTTATCGTCTCTAAGGTACGCCGTATAGTTAGCAGAAGATAGTGCACCCCGCATTTTCTAGACCAACTGAGCTTACACATTCTGTCTATTTTGGTATACCGCATAGGGCTAGCAGCAAGTTTCTTCACTGTCAAGTCGGTTTTACGGAATCTTCTGTTTCAACAGGCTGATTTTATTGTCTTCATGCTCCTTTAATAGTACAACTAATTGAAAATACTATTCAATATAATACGATATAAAATTTTATGTTTGGCACCATTTTCACTTGACATGCATACCTGCAGTCTGTAAAGAATATTCATTGGTAATACCATTTTGGTAGCACCAGATATTTATTTTAGATAAAGAGATCTTTTACAACCAAAAACATTATTTTATTTCGGGGGGAATAGATACAATGCGTGTTATTCTTATTATATCAGATACCTTTAGGTATGATTTATTGGCAAAAGAGGGGAAAATGGCCGCCAGCACCCCGGAATTGGATCAACTTATCGAGGATTCGGTGTTTTTCGAACGTCATTACGCCGGAAGCTTCCCCACTGTTCCGCACCGGTTCGACATGTACACCGGGACATGCGGATTTCCTTACAGGGGATGGGAGATACTCGGACCTAAGGATATTACCCTTGGCGAAATTCTTATGGACCACGGCTATATCACGCAACTTATTGCGGATACGGCCAACCTGCTGCGGCGCGGGATGAACTATGATCGCGGCTATCTGGGCTATTATCTTACACGCGGCCAGGAACGGGATATATACCTCACAAAAATGAACCGCCCTATTGAGTATGTTATTCCTCTTGCCAAGTCTCGCCACACAACCTACTTTCGCGACCACGCCCAGGTGGATATAGCCAGATGGATCAATGATGAGTGGCTGTGGGAAGAAGACCGCTTTGCGGCACGCACGTGTCAGGTGGCGGGGCGATGGCTTGAATCAAACTACAAGGAGGAGAACTTCTTTCTGCACCTTGACATGTTTGATCCACATGAGCCGTGGGATCCACCGGAATACTTTGTCGCAAAATATGCCGACCCTGAATATAAAGGCACACCCATGATGTATCCGAATTACGGCCCGGCCGATATATTTACCGAGGCTGAAATAGACAACATGTCGGCCCACTACAAGGCGGAAGCTGAAATGACCAGCAAGTGGATAGGCAATGTGATCCGTAAGATAAAAGATGTGGGCATATATGATGAAAGCCTTATCATTTTTGCTAGTGATCACGGCCTGTACCTGGGCGAGCATAATAGAACCGGTAAGCTTAACATCTCCAAAGATGACAAACGTGGGCCCTGGCCGCTCTATGAAGAGCTGATTCGCGTCCCGTTGGCCATAAAGATGCCGGGTAACAAACTGGCGGGGAAAAGAATAACTGAGATAGTGCAGCCCGTTGATCTGCTGCCGACTATTCTCGATATTGCAGGCATATCGACTGATCAGAAGCTGCCGGCAAAAGCGCTTCTGCCTGATCGCGAAATCATAATGGAAAATCCCGGGATAATCCTAGGCCGCGAGAAAGGCCTGAATCCCCTTGACGGAAAATCTCTTGTTCCTCTCATGGAAAATGACGCGATTTCATGGGACCGCAGATACGCCTTTTCATCTCAGAAGGTTGGAAGGGTAGGAGGACAGACATCAGGGCCTATGCCTGTGCTGCCTGAAGCAGAAGATACAGTAAACTGGATTACCGTTACAGGCAAGCAGCATGCACTGGTAATCGGAGGAAAGCGGGATGACCTCCCCGAGCTTTACGACCTTGAAAGTGACGGGCGGCAGGCAAATAATATCTTTTCCGAAAAAAGAGAACTTGCCCAGGAGATGGCTGGTGCCCTCTTCACCTATCTTGAACAGAACAACGTTGAAAGCGACCTTATAGATATTTATCGCACAAGGCTCGATATAGGTGACAAAACCGATGCCTAGGGCGTAAATACAATCAACTGACAGCGATTAATCGTTGATTACGGCCCTCGTAATAACCACATAATTCATGAAAAATGACACCAGCTCATGATTTTACATGTGAAAAACTGACGCCCAATAATAGGCACCCGGACGGGTCATTGCCTATTATTGGGCTTTCTTTTCGGTTGTTTATCTGGTATCAAAACAAAAGATATACAATCACGCACATTTGCAAAGAAGTAGAATCTGGCACGTAAATTGCTGTATGTATTTTAGAAAAATTTTTTTTTGAAAGAGGCCTTTTTGATGGATGTCGAGCTAAAATATGGGAAGGGGTCCAGATTGATCAAGATCCCTTCAAAGGCTAAGGTGACCATGCTGAACCCTGCTACCCTTCCTGCATTGGGAAATATTTCAGGGTCACTTGATTCGGCCTTGTCCTCCCCGGTAGAACGGCCCGCTCTAGTGGACTATCTTTCGGAAAAAAGGCCCAAAACCATTTCCATTGCCATTTCCGACGAAAGCAGACCGGTACCGGTCAAAGCCATCATCCCTTCACTCCTCAAGCATCTCTATAAAGCGCTTCCCGGCCTAAAGCCTTCTGACGTGACGATTGTGATAGGAGGTGGCCTGCATCCGCCCCCCGATAAAGCGGGTATAGAGAGGATCATCCCCTCTTCTCTGACCCAGGGTTGCAGAGTGACGGCACATGATGCCATCTCCTCGAAAGTCAGCGATTTCGGAGTAACTACGCGCGGAACCCCGGTACGCATAAATCGGGAATTGGCAACTGGTGACTGCAAGATCTCCATCGGCCTCATAGACCCCCATCAGTTCGTCGGTTTTACAGGGGGCGCAAAGGGTGTGGTAATAGGCTGTGCCGCCGCGGAAACCATCGAACATAATCACAAGCTCATGTATGAAGACAACGCCCAGGTCGGCAGGCTGGAGGGCAACCCCGTAAGGGAGGACCTGAATGAGGCGGGGGACCGGGTGGGGATAGATTATGCGATAAATGTGGTGCTTAACGGGGATAAAAAGGCTGTTGAACTTTTTTGCGGAGAGCCGAAAGCGGTGCTTAAAAAGGGAGCTGCCGTATGTGCCTCCCTGTACGGGGTAGGGATAAAGAAAAAGTTTGATATGGTTATTGCGTCATGTGGGGGTTTTCCAAAGGATATCTGTCTGTATCAGGCCCAGAAGGGGCTAAATCTTGCTTCACATGCCGTTAGGGAAGGTGGGAAAATCCTGCTTCTGGCCGCCTCTTCTCAGGGAGTGGGAGATGACGTTTATTTGGACTATGTCTCGCGCTTTGCAACTCCCCGGGAGGTTCTTGATGACTTTGCCGAAAGTGGATTCAAGATGGGCGCTCACAAGGCATATCTGTTCGGAAGGACCCTTGCCAGTTATGATGTTGCGGTGGCCTCCGAGCTCGATGCCGATGTTCTGAGGACCTGCCAGCTCAAGGCCGTAGCCCCTGACTCTACCATTGAGAAATGGGTCAGGGATTTCGAGGGGCGCCCGCGCGTCGCGGTCGTCCCCAATGCAAATACAACCTATTTTTACCAGGAAGGACTTGAAATAAAGGGGCAAAAATAAGACGGGAGGCCAAAAGGTTTCATCGAAGTTTGAGCAGGCTTTCAAGAATGAACAATCGAGAAAGAACCGGCTCTTAACTGCCGATTCTTCTAAATCGATGAGGCGAATACCAGAGGCATGAGTTTCTGCTCACCAGGCCTATCGGGAATGCACAATAATCTTTGGTCCTTACCCGGTTTTTCGGATAAGATTCGGTTTGTAAAGGGGTGCATCTACAATTTAACAGGAACGGCTGAGCACTCCGCAGCTTTTCCACTGACGTAAGGAGGCTAGTTACAATGAAAAAAGCATTATTTACTATCTTTGTTTTTCTTTGCGTGTGTGCCTTCACCATGCCGGCAATGGCGGCAGACAAGTATCCTTCAAGGCCTATAACCTACCAGGTGGCATTTCCTCCCGGCGGCCAATCAGACCTTGAAGCACGAAGGCAGCAGCCCTACCTGGAAAAAATTCTTGGACAAAAGGTCATTATTCAGTACAAACCGGGCGGAGGGGGATCCATCTGCTGGGCTGATCTTGTAAAACAGAAACCGGACGGTTATTTCGTAGCCGGTTTTAACGTTCCCCACATTGTCCTTCAGCCACTTGCTCGCGGCAACGCCGGATATGAAACCGATCAGCTTACCCCTATCGCCATCTTTCAGGCTACCGCGCTGGGTCTTGCCGTAATGAAAGATTCCCGTTTCAAGACGATTAAGGACCTGGTGGAATTCGCTAAAAAGCACCCCGGTGAAGTCGTTGCGGGTGGTTCGGGCACATGGTCGGGTCCCCACCTGGCATTTCTGCAGTTCTGCACACTTGCCGGCATCGAGATGACCTGGATTCCTTATAAAGGGGCAGCCCCGGGGGTAGCCGCATTCCTTGGCAAGCATATTGAGATTACCCTTGCCAATTCCAATGACCTTGTATCTCATAAGGATAAGATTCGTGTACTTGCAATGGGCACGGAGGAACGCTTCAAACACTTTCCCGACACACCCACTTTTCAGGAGCTGGGCTATGACATGACCGCCAGTGTTGACCGCGGCTTGGCCGGACCTCCGGGGTTTCCCGAGGAAGCGGTCAAAGTCCTTGAAAAGGCATGCCTTGATATCGCCTCAAAGCCAGAGGTGGTTGCAGCCCTTGAACGTGACGGATTCGTGGTAAGGAAAATGAATGCCGCACAGACAAAGGCCTACATTGAAAAGAAGAAGGCACAGTTGCTTCCGATCCTGAAGGCCTCCAAAAAATAGGTGGCGTTTTAGGCCCTTGTTACTAAACCGCAGGGGGGCCTTGGTCCCCCTGCCTATAATCTAGGTGTAAAAATCATGTTTGATGCGGCTCTTACCGGTTTACTCAATGTCTTTGAGTTTTGGAATTTTCTCTGCCTCTTCGGTGGGGTAGTAATGGGGATCGTTTTCGGGGCCCTTCCGGGCCTCACCGCTACCATGGGCCTGGCCCTGCTTATCCCTTTTACCTTTACCATGACCCCTGCCGCCGGCCTGATAATGCTGGCGGGCATCTATGTGGGTGCCATGTACGGAGATTCAATCCCGGCAATTCTTATCAACACACCGGGCACTCCCGCGGCTATTGCCACCACTTTTGACGGATTTCCTCTTGCCCAGAAGGGTATGGCCCAGCACGGTCTTGTGGCAGCGGCCATCGCCTCCGCGTTCGGATCCCTTGTGGCAAATATCGTTCTTGCCACCGCCGCCCCACCCCTTGCCGAGGCATCCCTCAAGTTCGGTCCGCCCGAGTATTTCTGGCTGGGCATATTCGGACTGACTATTATCGCAACCCTTTCATCCGGTTTTATCTTTAAAGGTCTTCTGGGCGGCACCTTCGGACTTATACTCAGCACGGTCGGCATGTCACCCCTTGGAGGGGATGTAAGACTCACCTTCGGCTATCCCGAACTTCAGGCCGGCATAGAACTCATTGTCGCTCTCATAGGGTTTTTCTGTCTTCCTGAAATCCTGAGCAGTATTATCGGTCAGAGAAGGCAGTCATATTCTTCCCAGAAGGTCGTGCCGACACTTAGCGTTATATGGGAAGTAACCACATCTTTGCTCAAAAAACCGGTTCTCATGTTTCGGTCCTCTATAATTGGAACGATTATAGGATTTGCTCCCGGTGCCGGGGGAAATATTGCCAGCATGGTTTCCTATAACGAGGCATGCCGTTGGGATAAAAATCCGGAAGAATTCGGAAAAGGCACTATCAAGGGAGTAGCCGCATCCGAGGCCGCTAACAGCGCGATGGCGCCGGGCTCTCTTATACCTCTGCTTACCTTGGGGATACCCGGCTCTCCTCCTTCGGCGGTCATATTGGGGGCACTCATGCTCCACGGCATGAGACCCGGAGTAGAGCTTTTCAGCGTACATGTTGTGACAACCTACTCCTTTATTATGGGTTTGCTCGTTGCTGCTTTTCTGGTAACGATTATCGGCAGCTTCGGCTCCTTTGTATATGCGAGGATAATCAATATCCCCGCCAGATTTCTCGCACCGGCAGTGGTGTTCATGACTATTCTCGGGTCCTATGCCATCAGGAACAACATCCTTGACGTATGGATCATGTTTTTGTTCGGAGTCATAGGCTACGCCAGCAATAAGCTTAAGTTTCATCCCGCACCGATCGTACTGGGGCTTATCTTAGGTCCATTCGTCGAAGAGGGACTTGTCCAGTCCATGCTTGCGGGGAAGGCCTCGGGCAGCGTTATCGGTTATATGACCTTAAGGCCTATATCTGCTGTCCTGATCGGGTTGTGCGTCATGTCGGCCGGCTGGCCGTTGTTTGCCTCATGGCGGACCAAAAGACGGGAAAAGGCTAAAGCCTGTGCCTGTGATGTGGAGGATACTAATGTTAAACGCTGATCTTATTGTTGGAATATCTTCTTTTGTTTTAGGGGGAATCCTCTACTTTTCGTCACGGGGCCTGAGCAAACTGGGGGGAATTTTCGTTAACTATGTGCTCGTGGCAATTTTTCTGCTGGCTGCGGTGATGTTTGTTAAAGGGCTGATAAAGCCGGAAAAGCTTGCCTTTTTCGAATCGGTTATTGAACGGAACAACATCCTGATCGGAATAATCATCCTGTTTCTTTACCTTATTATCATGCCTTGGATAGGTTTTCTGATATCGAGTTATATCTTTTATTTCGCCTTCAACACATATCTTGCGGAAAACCGCTGGAGCAACAGAAATATCCTCCAGTCCATGGCATTGAGCGCGATTGTGGTCACCTTCTTTTATATCATTTTCCACCACGTGCTGCAGGTCCCACTTCCTGTCGGATCATTTTTTGAATAGGATGACGGGGAGAGAAGATCGGATATGATTGGCGGGCCTTCTCAAAAAGAGGAGGCCCTGTAATCACTTGGGTTCAGATTGAATTTTCTCAATCGGTATTGAAGGGTTGAACGAGGAAGACCCAGGATCCTGGCCGCACCGTTTTTTCCGCCTACGGCCCCGCTGCATTTTATAAGAACCCCTTCAATATGCCTGCGCTCTATCTCAGCCAGGGTGAGGTCACCAGCGGCTACAGGCGTATCAGGGAAAGGGCCCAGCAGGGCGGAGATATCATTTGCATCTATATGATCCCCGGGTCTCAATATTACCATCCTCTTTATCAGGTTCTTCAGTTCCCTAACGTTTCCCGGCCACTGATACCGGCACAGCATATCGATGGCACCTTCCGAATATGAAGGAGGAAGCCTGTTGATTAATTTCGCCTGGAGGCCGGTCAGTTTTCTCATCAGAATCGGCACGTCTTCTACCCTCTCCCTGAGAGGGGGAACATGCACATTCACGATATTGAGCCGGTAGAAGAGATCCTTTCTGAATTTTCCCTCCTTTATCATGAGATCAAGGTCCCTGTTGGTGGCTGCAACCACCCTGAAATCAACCTTGATCGGCCTGCTGTCACCCACCCTTTCAAAGCGGCGCTCCTGAAGTACATTAAGCATCTTTGCCTGGAGGCTGAGCGGCAGTTCCGAGACCTCATCCAGAAAAACAGTCCCTTTGTCAGCCATCTCAAAGCGGCCGATACGCTTGTCGTCGGCGCCGGTGAAGGCACCTTTTGCATGTCCGAAGAGTTCACTTTCAAAAAGGGATGCAGAAAGCGCGGGGCAGTTTATTTTGACAAAAAGGTTATCCCTTCTGGAACTGTATCGGTGTATGTAACGAGCCAGATAGTCTTTTCCCGTTCCCGTCTCCCCGCTTATAAGCACGGATGCGTCCGTATCGGCCACCTGATTCATCAGTTCCATTATATCCTGCATCTGCCTCGAGGAAAAATAAAAGGAATCCTCCTTATAGCCCTCATCGGCATCGGCAATGAGGAAATCTCTCTGTCTCATCAGATTTGCGTTTATTTTCTTTAGGTGGGTATAGGCAAGCATATTGTCGACCGCAATTGAAACCTGGTTGGTCACATCGGTCAGGACTTCGGTCAGTTCTTTCAGATAACAGGGAGGTCTTGTAAAGGAAAAATGGATGGTTCCCAGGATTCGATTACGCATGACAAGGGGAAATGCCATGGTCGACCTGAGACCCGCCTCAAGCATCGACTCTATCGACGGCAGATCGATATAGGATGTGAGATCCTCGATTATGACCGGTTTCATCGACCCGATAACCATGCGCGTAATAGGACCCTTTGACAGGGGCCTGCTGCCTTTGCATGAAATCCCCTCAGGGTCAATCCCATGGGCCGTTGCAAAATAGCTGATCGATTCGGTTTCGGAATCATAAAGATTTATACTGAGCCTGTCATAAGGAAAATTCTTTCTAAGCTCCTTTGCAAGGGCCCTGAAAAGTTCTTCTCTTGTTGTGCGAGTCATTACCGCATTGTCTATACTCAGCAGAATCTGGTATCGCGCTTCAGTGCTCCAGCGCATTGTATCCTCCTTTTACCTTTCGACCCTTCTTCCGTTCTGAAATCAAAAGGCAATCATTTGTATTTTGGACAGCTGCCAAAAGGAAAGACAATCCTCCTCAAAGAAAATTTCATATAATATTTAATTTTGCTTTAAAATCAAGCCCAATAATGGGCATCCGCAAAAACCACTTGCTCGCGTGGTAAAACCACGCGGCTTAATCTCATGGCTGATCCACCCCTTGGTTGAGGCAAAAAAACCATTGCTTTGACTTCCGCACACACCCCAAGATGCTGGATGCAAGGCGCCTGGGAGCCACAACCCAGGCGCATAACCTATTCGTCGCACAACTACTCAGGCGGGACAGGTATTCGCATATATTGACTGAAAAGCGATGGGGCACTATACTATTTATTTAAGCCTCATGGAAAATTTGATCTTAAAGGGACTCCAAGTGGAAATTGATGTCAAGGTATTCATTAATTTGCGTGAAAATCGCAATTCCAAGGCCATCGTTGAGGAAGATTCAATGGCCGTTGAACTGCTGGAGTCCTTAGGTATCCCTATTTCCGATGTCGGTATCCTGCTTATAAATGATAAGCAGGCCCTCCTCGATCAAAGGCTTCAAAACGGGGACAAGGTAATTGTCATCCCGCCGACAGGGGGCGGGTAGTCATACCTTCAGATCATTTGATGACGAGCCTCTTGGGGTGAATTCATGAGTCTATCCATAAGATATAAAAGGCAGGCAGCCTTTCCAGGTCTGGGGGAAAATGGACAGGCGCTTCTTGGAGCGGCAAAAGTCGCTATTGTGGGTTGCGGGGGCCTCGGGTCCACCTTGGCAAGCTGCATGGCAAGGGCCGGGGTTGGAAACCTTACGATTATCGACCGTGACAGCCCGGATATCTCAAACCTGCACCGTCAATTCCTGTTCGATACATCTGATGTGGAAAAGGGTGCCAACAAGGCCCTGGCCGCAACTGAAAAGCTGCGCAGAGTGAACCCTGAAATAAAAATCTGTGGTTTACCGGAAAGACTTTCAAAAAAGAATTGCGACAAGCTCCTTGCCGGAAATGATCTTGTCCTGGATGGAACCGATAATTTTGAAACAAGGTATATCATAAACGACTGGTGCCTCAAAAACAAAGTACCCTGGATCTACGGCGGAGTTGACTCATCCATAGGGATGACCATGGTTATCAAAGCCGTCAAGGGTCCCTGCTTCAGATGCCTCTTTCCGTCACGCGTTGCTGAGGATCGGCCTTCTGACGATCCTCAAAGAGGCATTATCAATACCGTTCCCGTTGTTATAGCCTCTTTTCAGGCAACTGAGGCATTCAAGCTTCTTACACAAAGCAATGATGTAATAGAAAACTTAAGGATAATAGATCTATGGTCCGGTGAATTCAGGACCGTTCAGATTGAAAGAAATCCTGTCTGTCCTTGCTGTTCATCTGAGCCTTCAAACATGAACACCCTGCCGGACAAATAGCGCATCGCTAATTATTCCCACTCTTTTTCGTAAGCAAATCACCTTACACCCCTTATCTGCTGTTCCAACATGGCAGTGCATCGGCTTAAAATTCTTATTTTACACATTGTAAAAGATACTGACACCTTAGTTTCACTGATCAAAAAAAGATGCGTCGCATTTCATTTTATAAGCCCGTTATTCATTTACTCAAAGCCGACAAAATTATTATTGTTTTTCAAACAGGACCGGTAGGTTCGCAAACCAGAGCCAACGGATCATTTTCTCAAGATTTTTATTAGACCATAGAGGACGAACCTGACAGATCCGTATCTTTTTGGGGGGATGGTCTTTCTGGCATATAAATTGCCGTGTTTAAAAAGTTGGGATCAAGTAATTTATAAGTCAGTGCTGGAAACCAAAAGAACTTAAAGTATTTTCATCCAAGATTGCCATTTATAATACTAATTTTCAAAATTTCAGACATCTTGACTTGACAAACATCATATCCCTTTATAAAAAGCAGTTGCCGCTTAAAAAGGCACGGCAGTTTTTACGATTTCAGCCCTTGAGGCAATCTCCTGATTAACCAGTCAATGCGGAGGTCCTAGTATGGCTTTTACGGTATCCCTCTATGCCTCTCTAACAATATTCCTTTTAGGTCTTATATACAGGATATACATTTGGTTCTTTCGAAAAACCGGGATCTCTCCCAGAGACCTTACCACCTCAAAAAGGGCCTCTTCCGCCATAAAAGGGATAATTTCCGTAATTTTCAGCGCAAAGATTTTTAAACTACTAAAGGCTTTTTTACTCGACATATTGTTTCAAAAAAGAATCCTGCAGGAAAGTTTTTTACGCTGGGTAATGCATATGCTCATATTCTGGGGCTTCATGCTCCTGCTCATCATGCATGCCCTCGATTCGATATTCTTTCCAGGTTCCAACTCTACGCTGAATCCCTTCTTTTTCCTACGAGACCTTTTCGGGCTCATGGTAATCATAGGTGTTGCGATAGCCGTATTCAGACGCTTTATTCTTAAGGTGCCAAGGCTGAAATCAAACGGGATGGACAAATATGCCGTAATCATACTCGCTGTGATCATGTTTTCAGGTATTTTTCTCACCGGGATGAAAATCACCTCCAGAAGCGAATTCATGGTCATGGTCGATGATTATGCAGGACTCGATGACGAGGAGGAAGTAAAGGCACTGGAAAGTTTATGGGTCAAGGAATTCGGTCTGGTGTCCCCTATAGTGAAAGGACCCTTTGAAGAGGAGACATTAGAGCAGGGAAGCGGACTGCATTCCGATTACTGTGCCGACTGCCATTCCTCCAACAAATCGGCATTTACAGGGTATGCCTTTGCAAAGATTATAAGCCCCTTTGCAGCGGCACTGGATCGGGCCGGATTTGTGGGCATACTATGGTATATACATTTTCTTTCCTGCTTTGCGGGACTGGCCTACCTTCCCTTCAGCAAGATGCTCCATATCTTTTCAACACCGATGAGCCTTCTGGCAAATTCAGTAATGGACGAGGAAACATCAAGTCCTGAAAATATTGCAACAAGGCAGATCATGGAGCTTGACGCCTGCACTCACTGCGGCACATGCAGCCTTTACTGCTCAGCCATGATGGCCTACGAGGCAAGAGGGAACAGCTATATCCTCCCTTCGGAAAAGATGGTCGTTCTAAAGTCCATGGCAGCGGGGAAAAAGCTTACCGAAACCGAGGAAAGGGCAATCCTCGAAGGTATTTATCTCTGCACGAACTGTGACAGATGCACCGTAGTCTGTCCGTCAGGCATAAATCTGAAGGAGTTATGGATAAACGTAAGAGAACAACTGGTGCAGGAAGGACCTGCCGAGCCGTTCATGCTCTCTCCGCTTTCACTCGTAAGGGGCTTGAAAAGAGAGCGTGTCTCACCGGACGCATATCCCCTTCCCCTTGAGATGGCAGGCAAGGCGCTTTCAGGAAGATTCGATTCACTCATTGACGCGGAAGTTTCCATCAACCTTGATCAACCTGATGGAAACGGCCGTCTGCTCGCTGAAAGCACCTTTTCCTACTGTTTCGGCTGTCAGAACTGCTCGACCGTTTGTCCCGTGGTTGAAAGTTATGAGAACCCGCAGGAGGAACTGGGGCTCCTCCCCCACCAAATCATGTGCTGTCTGGGGCTTGGACTAACCGAAATGGCCTCCGGCGCTAAAATGATATGGGATTGTCTCACCTGCTATCAGTGCCAGGAACACTGCCCTCAAAACGTAAAGGTTACTGACATTCTCTATGAGCTGAAAAACATGGCCGTTGACAAATTTGAAGCAAAGATGGAGAAAGACGATCAAGCAGGCAAAGCTGCCTGAGGGTGATATAAATTGAGAGGGAGACACAAAATCGACCAAACAACTTCATATGGGCCTGTCAAATACCAGGCCGGAGGTTTAATACGATCATGATGAGGTACGCACTATTCATCGGCTGCCAAATCCCCTCCCGGGTCCCCCAATATGAGACTGCCTCCAGGGCGGTTTTAAAGAAATTGGGCGTCGATGTGGTGGATATAAGGCAGTTTAACTGCTGTGGTTATCCCTTGCGGAATGTGGACAAGAAGGCGTTTCTTCTTTCATCTGTACGAAATCTGGCCCTCGCCGAACAGAAGGGGCTCGACATGCTGGTTTTGTGCAAATGCTGCTTCGGAAGTCTCAAAAAGGCTGAACATATGATGAAGGAAGAAGGCGCTTTGCAGGATGAGGTCAGAAAAAGCCTTCAGAAAACCGGTCTGACCTACAAAGGTGAAACCAGGATATGTCATCTCCTGTCCGTGCTATTTCATGAAGTGGGAGTTGATACCTTAAAGGACAAACTATCAAAAACCTATAAAGGCCTTAATATAGCCACCCACTATGGGTGCCACGCGCTCAGACCAAGCGAGGTGACCCGGTTTGATGACCCGGTCGCTCCGTCCATCTTCGACAAGCTCGTTGCCGTTACAGGAGCCAAGAGCGTTGACTGGACCAATAAACTTGAGTGCTGCGGAGCTCCACTCATGGGAATTAATGACGAACTTTCCATGACCCTTACAATGAATAAGGTTAGAGAAGGTAAAAAGGCGGGAGCCCACTTTTTATGCACCTCCTGCCCATACTGTCAAATTCAGTTCGATACGGTTCAAGATATGATTATTTCCGGCGATGGAAACCAGGACTACTTACCCTCCATTCTTTTTCCTCAACTTCTGGGTCTTTCGATGGATATCGACCAGGAAGAACTGGGCCTTAAATTGAACAGAGTGGATATTACCGAGATAGTATCGTATTTAAACGAGGAGTAGATAATGCCACAGGAAAAGACAGGCGCCGTGCTGGTTATAGGAGGCGGTATTACCGGGATGCAGGCTTCTCTGGATCTTGCAGATTCAGGCTACTACGTCTACCTTGTTGAAAAATCAAGCTCAATAGGCGGGATGATGTCCCAGTTGGACAAGACCTTTCCAACCAATGACTGCGCAATGTGAATTATCTCGCCTAAACTGGTCGAGGTCGGCCGGCACATAAACATAGAACTCCTTACCCTCTCGGAAGTAAACAGTATTTCAGGTGAAGAGGGTAATTTTGAAGTAAAAATAACCCGGAATCCGCGTTATGTTGATCTTGATAAATGCATAGCGTGCGGTCTTTGTGCGGAAAAATGCCCCAAAAAGGTTCCGAATGAATACGACGGGGGCCTTGTAAAGCGTAAAGCCATATATGTGAAATATGCCCAGGCAGTACCGCTCAAATACGCCATAGATCCTGAATACTGTATTAAACTTACCAAGGGGAAATGCGGAAACTGCGAAAAGGTGTGCCCTGCCGGCGCTATCAACTATGAGGACAAAAAAAAGGATATCACTCTTCAGGTAGGTGCTATCGTACTTGCTCAGGGAGGAGAGACTTTCGATCCTTCCGTACACGACACCTTCGGCTACAATAAATACCCCAACATAATCACCAGCCTGGAATTCGAAAGGATATTATCCGCTTCAGGTCCTTATGGTGGGCACCTCGTAAGGCCTTCGGATAAAAAGGAACCTGAAAAAATCGCATGGCTTCAGTGCATCGGCTCAAGGGATGAACACCTGGGCGCTAGAGGATATTGTTCAGCCGTCTGCTGTACTTATGCGGTCAAGGAGGCAATGCTCGCAAAGGAACACAGCAAAACCGGACTGGATACGGCCATATTCTACATTGATATACGAACAAACGGAAAGGACTTCGAAAGGTACTATAACAGAGCCAAGGATGAACTGGGAGTTCGATTCATCAAAAGCAAAGTCACCGCCATACCTCCTGTGGACGAAACCGGAAGGCATCTGATCAGGTATATTGATGAATCAGGGAAGAGGTGCGAAGAAGAATTTGACATGGTGGTTCTTTCAGTAGGGTTGGGAGTCACCAAGGAAGGTGTCGAACTTGCTAACAGGCTGGGGATAGAGCTTAACCACTACAGTTATGCAAGCACCAGCAGTTTCGAACCGGTTCAAAGCTCAGTTCACGGCATCTACGTGTGCGGAGCATTCCAGGGGCCGAAGGATATCCCTTCATCGGTCATTGACTCAAGTGCCGCTGCCGGTGTCGTGGGATCTAAACTGGCATCCTCAAGGTGGAGTCTGACAAAAACCAAGATAATTCCCAAAGAGACGGACGTAACCGGAGAACCAACCCGCATCGGGATATTCGTCTGCTGTTGCGGTACCAACATAGCGGGCATCGTCAATGTGCCGGAGGTGGTTGAATATGCCAAAAGGCTGCCGGGAGTAGTTTACGCAGAGGAAAATATGTTCAGCTGCTCCCAGGATACACAGGAAAAATTGGCCCATGTTATCAAGGAAGAAAAGCTCAACAGGGTTGTCGTGGCCGCCTGCACACCCAAGACCCACGAACCGCTTTTCCAGGAAACGCTCCAGAATGCCGGAATAAACAAATATCTGTTCGAAATGGCCAACATCAGGAACCAGTGCTCCTGGGTTCATAAAGACGGGCCTGAGGAGGCAACTGAAAAGGCCAAAGACCTCGTAAGGATGGCGGCTGCAAAAGTAGCTTTGATGGCGCCGCTTCAGGAGCCTACTCTGGAAATAAACCAGAGGGCACTGGTGGTGGGAGGCGGTGTGGCAGGAATGAGCGCCGCTAAAAACCTTTCGGAACAGGGGTACGGCGTAGACCTTCTGGAAAAGATGGGAACCCTAGGAGGCCAGGCGAGGTTTCTGCTCGAGACCTGGAGAGGGGAGGATGCACAAATTTTCCTCTCACATCTTATCGAAGATATAGAGGCCGATAAAAACATAGCCGTCCATCTGAATTCACAAATAAAGGGCGTCGATGGTTTTGTAGGTAATTTTAAGACCACCATAGAAACCAACGGCGAAGAAAATACTCTTGAACATGGTGTAACCATTATTGCCTCCGGCGCATCGGAACTGAAGCCTGACCAGTATCTTTACGGAAAAGATGATAGAGTGCTGACGGGACTTGAACTTCAAAGGCGTTTTGTTGAAACGGATGAATCTCTGAACAAAATCAATTCGGCCGTTTTCATTCAATGCGTCGGATCCAGGATTCCTGAAAGACCCTATTGTTCCAAGCTTTGCTGCACACAGTCTATAAAAAACGCCCTCAGGCTTAAACAGATCAATCCCGATATGGCAGTGTTCGTAATCTACAGAGACATGCGGCCCTACGGCCTGAGAGAGGACCTGTACCGGGAAGCCAGATCAAAGGGCGTCGCATTTATCAGGTACGATTTTGATAAAGAGCTGAAGGTCGATTCTGAAAATGGTTCCCTGAAGATAAGTTTCACCGACTTTGTCTTGAGAAGACAGATGGAACTAAGGCCGGATCTGCTTGTGCTCGCTTCCGCAGTGGTGCCTGTAAAAAATGATCCTCTGTCAAAATTTTTCAAGATTACTCAAAACGATGACGGCTTTTTTACAGAGGCCCATGTCAAGCTAAGACCCGTGGATTTTGCCACAGACGGGGTATTTCTGTGCGGTCTCGCCCACTCGCCCAAACCTCTGGATGAATCGATAACGCAGGCCCAGGCGGCGGCTGCCAGGGCGGTAACCCTTCTTTCCGCAAAGACAATCTCGGTAAGCGGCACTGTCGCGCATGTGAATCCATCCTTCTGCAGCAGTTGCGGCATATGTGTATCAGTGTGTCCATATTCGGCTCCAAGATTCAACGAAAAGACGGGCAAAGCGGAGATAGAAGCCACACTCTGCAAGGGTTGCGGGTTGTGTGTCTCTTCATGCCGCTCAGGGGCCATAAATCTCAGGGGATTCGGAAACGATCAGATAATGGCTATGATTGATTCCTGTCTGGCAGTCTGATAATAAGGAAACGATAAGGGCCGCAAATGTCTTTTTGTCATGTGAGGACCTGCTGTTTTATACATAAAGACGGATGAAAAAGGCCCACCCCCCGCTTTAAGGATTGAATCCTGCGCCCTGCAATGACAAAATCTCCCATATTATTTGCCTTTTTTTTGGCCCGGCCTTCAGGACAGCGCCTTCTATAATGAGATAAACCTGGTAATCCGGCGGGATAAAGATAGTTGCATTTGAAAAGAATTATGTGTAAAAATACGGCCTATGGATAAGTAAAGGCTGATGCATCCTTAAAATTCGGAAGCTGTTCTCCCTGAAGCAAAAACGCGAAACGATCAAGAGGGTATAGACATGGAAAGACCACATAATCCCCATACATATATCAACAGAAGAAAGTTTCTGAGGTTATCTGGCATTCTCGGGGCGGGCCTTGCCGTCGGAGGTATTTTGCCTGTGTCCGCAGAAGCGGTAAAATTCAACACAGATGAATACAAGGTGGACGAAACAAGGTCCGCCATGTCGACAACGGTAACAATGATCCTGATACATCCATCCAAGACAGAGGCCCAAGAGGCAATCGGCAGGGCCTTTGAGGAAATATATCGGCTCGAAGGCCTTATGAATCGTTTCGACGATTCAACAGCCGTCGGCAGCCTTAACAGACAGGGCTCTCTCATCGGTATTCCTTCCGAGGTACTTGAAGTGATCAGGAGTTCTCTGAGATATCACGGCGTCACCGGGGGTAATTTTGATATAACCGTAAAGCCAGTGATAGAACTGTTCAGCTGTGCCTCTCAAGGTAAAAGTAGGTATCCTGATAAAAGGGAGATTGAAGAAGCCTTCGGACTTGTGGGCTCCTCCAAGATCGAGATTAACGGCCGAGACATCCGTTTCAGGCAACCAGGCATGGGCATTACCCTTGACGGAATTGCAAAGGGTTATATCGTGGACAGGGCATCCGCCCTTCTTTCACGCTACAACATCCGCAATCATCTGATAAACGCAGGGGGGGACATAAGGGCAAGGGGTTCTCAACAAGGCAACAGGCCATGGAAGGTCGCTGTTCAGGATCCTCAAAAAAAGGGGGAATATCCGGACATAATACACCTGAACGACGGTGCCATAGCAACCTCGGGCAACTATGAGGTATATTTCGACAGTGAGCGGATGTCACACCACATTGTAGACCCCAAAACCGGACTTTCACCCATGATGAGCACCAGCGTGTCGGTGCTGGCCAAAACCGCCATGGAGGCCGACGCCTTTTCCACCAGTGTGTTCGTGATGGGACATGAAGCGGGAACCAGATTCATAGATTCAAGACCCGGCTGCGAGAGCCTTGTCCTTCAAAAGATGGGAAAGGCTTTCAGGTCCGCCGGTTGGTGCGCCCGGGCGGCCATATAAACGACTCTATCTCACTCAACAGTCCATAAAGACTGGGAGGACTGATCGCACTGGTTGCGATTCCTCCCATTTTTATGGAAAAATTTCTTGCCTGCTCTGCCGGAATAAGGTCCGACTTGTTCAAAACGAGCAATCTGGGGATATCTCCCAGTCCGAGTCGCGCAAGGATCTTTTCCACCGTTTCCAGATGAACTTCAAGCAAAGGGCTTGTGGAATCGACCACATGCAGCAGAAGGTCTGCGTCGTTCAGCTCCTCAAGAGTGGCCTCAAAGGCGTCCATGAGGCTTTCAGGAATATCCCTTATAAATCCCACCGTATCGGTTATGATCGCCTCCCTTTCTCTGGGGAACCGCAGGCGCCTGCTGCTCGGATCAAGCGTCTCAAAAAGCCTGTTTCCCACATTGACCCTGCTGCGAGTCATCGCATTCAGCAGCGTCGATTTACCGGCATTGGTGTACCCGACGATTGATATAACAGGCAGGCCCCTGTCTTTTCTGAGCCTTCTTCTGTCCTTTCTCTGCCGTCTGATTGAGGCGAGTTCCCTGTTGAGCTTTGCTATGCGGGAATAGACCCTTCTTCTGTTTATTTCTAGCTTTGTCTCTCCCGGCCCTCTTCCACCTATCCCACCGGTGAGTCTCGACATGGCGGTATTTTTGGTGGCAAGCCTGGGAAGCAGATATTTGAACTGCGCCAGTTCTACCTGAATCTTACCTTCCCTTGTAACCGCACGTCTGGCAAATATATCCAAAATGAGCTGGGTACGGTCGATGATCTTGAGTTCGGTGATATCCGTGAGGCTCCTTACCTGTGCCGGGGAAAGGTCATTGTCGAATATCAATAGATTCGACCCGGTCTGAATGCATTCAAGCGAAAGTTCACTCAGTTTTCCCTTTCCTATCAAAAGGGAGGAACCTCCATTTTTTACCTGCTGAAGGTGCCTGCCTGCCACATCTATTCCGTCTGATCTTGCAAGATCCTCCAATTCATCAAGGCGCTGCTCTCCGCTCCACCTAGGACCTGTGGTGACTCCGATCAGCACCGCCTTCTCCCTGCCCCTTACAGAGCGCCCGGTCCTGACCCTTGCCAGTTCATCTTCGATAGAATAAATCTTCTCGATGAAGTCCAGTTCCAGCTGGCCGATGTCAGCGGCGCGGTTCTCCTCCCACCCCCTTACGCCCCTTCCATGTGGAAGGATATTGGCATAACAGATGGCACCCGGCATACCTTGATCCCCGACCCTGACGCAGGCCATCAGGTCCAGACCGAGAAGAAGCATGTCGGTTATATCCTCCTGTGATAGAGGCTCGCCTCTAAGGTGCGTGTGGATGCACCTCAGCCCCTTCAGACGGCCCTCTCCCTGTCTGAACCTGCTCAGGTCGGGTATCCATATCCGTTTGTCGCTGCCTACTATCACATATGCGATTTCTCCCTTTCTGGACACCAAAATCGCGACCTGTCTCTTTATTTCGCTGGATATTGCACAGATCTGACGGGTAAGTTCCCTGGAGACTATCTCATGGGGTGAGAAACGGCGCCGGTAAAGATTCTGAAGTCTCTTTTGCTGGCTTGCCTTGAGACCGGCTGTCTTGCCGTATATCCTGTCGATGGTTTCAGATCCTCATCGATTTGGTTCATTGGGAGAGACCTTGCTCTCTGAGCCAGGTTCAAAAAAAGCGGCACTATTCTTAATCATAGGCATTGTGGACATTACAAGATATTCTAAAGTCCTGGTATAATAATCTCTGTCCCCCTTTCAGCGGTAAACCAATGCCCTTCCTTACCTGCCGAAGTCTTCAAGACGGACACAGCAGCTAAAAGGAGTCCTCTTCCTCCACAAAATCCTTGAACAGGGTACGCTCCTTTAAAAAAGTCAACTTAAAAAAGCCGGTCGGCCCGTTTCTCTGCTTTCCTATGATGATCTCAGCTATGTTCCTGTTTTCAGCATTTTCCGGATGGTACACCTCGTCCCGGTAGATAAAGGCGATAACATCCGCGTCCTGCTCTATTGCTCCGCTTTCTCTCAGATCCGCCAGTTGAGGTTTCTTATTCGGCCTGTCTTCAACCTTTCTGTTTAACTGTGAAAGGGCCAGCACAGGCACATTCAGGTCTTTTGCAAGGGCCTTCAGCATTCTTGATATCTCGGAGATTTCAAGCTGGCGCGACTCGGCGGAACTTCTTCCCTGAATGAGCTGGAGATAATCAACTATTACGAGACACAGATCGTATCTCTTTTTTAATCTCCTGCATTTTGCCTTCATCCCCAGGACGCTTATTCCTGAACTGTCGTCTATGAATATGGGTAATTCCGAGAGTCTGTTGGCCGAATCGGTCAAGCCTTCCCAGTCCTTGTCCCTTAAATAACCGGTCCTGAGCTTTGTTGCGTTTATGCCTGAATCCAGCCCGAGCAGTCTTATGCCCAACTGCTGTTTGGACATCTCAAGGGAGAACACGGCCACTCCCTTCTGTGTCTTTTTGGCTGCATTATATCCGATATTAAGTGCAAAGGCGGTTTTCCCCATACTCGGCCTTCCGGCGATGATTACAAGATCAGACGGCTGCAGCCCGGCGGTCAGCCTGTCGAAGTCTGTAAAATCAGTTGGGACGCCTGTCACATATCCTTCAAACTCAGACATGCGCTCCAGCCTTTTGAAGCTCCCCTTAATTACTTCCTTTATGCTCTGAAATCCCTCTTTTACCTGCTCCTCTGCTATATCGTAAATCGCCTGCTCGGCTATTTCTAGGATTTCCTCCGTATCGCCCGTGTCCTTGAAACAGGACTCCGATATCATTGAGCAGCTGTTTATAAGCCTTCTCTTGACGGCAAGGGATTTAACGATTTGGGCGTGATGGACTATACCTGCTGAGGTGGAGACCGATTCAACCAGAGATGCCAGATAATCGGTTCCGCCCACCTTTTCAAGGAGGGCCTTGCTGATGAGACGCTGAGACAGGGTTATAATATCGATAGGTTCGGTCTGGTTGTAGAGATCAACCATGCCCTGAAAAACAGATGCATGTGCCTCTCGATAGAAATCATCCGGCTTCAGTATATCGGTGACCATGTTCATGGCATCGTTGTTTAGCAGAACTCCACCCAGAATAGCCTGTTCCGCCTCGAGATTATGAGGAGGAACCTTTAAAAACCGGCCTTCTATCTTCTCTTTTGCCTGAGGCATTTAACAACCTTTCCGGTTGAACTCATCAGTAAAACGACCCGGATATCACTTATTCCTCAGATTTTCCTTCGGCTTCCACTGTTATTTTTAAAGAAGCCGTAACCTCAGGGTAGATCTTCACAGGCACTTCATGTTCACCCAAAATCTTTATGGGGCCTTCCATGCTGATCCTTTTTCTGTCGATCGAAATCCCTTTGTTTTCCAGTTCCGAGGCGATATCCATAGAAGTAACAGATCCGTAAAGTTTTCCTTCTTCCCCGGCCTTGTGCGAAAAAGTAAGCACCATTTGCTCCAACTGCCGTTTCAGACCTTCCGCATCTTCTCTGGCCTTAAGCCTTCGCACCTCTATCTTTTTCCGTTTCTGTTCAAAGGCCTTTATGTTCTGGGCTGTGGCTTCAACCGCAATATTTCTGGGGATCAGATAATTGCGTGCATAACCCTTTGCTACCTTGATCACATCCCCTTCAAGACCGAGATCATTCATGTCTTCCTGTAAAATAACTTCCATACCTTATCCTCCAAAATTAGATCAGCGATCCATCCTTCTATGGATCTTCCTGAAATCTATCCATTGATCAAAAATTCCGGCAAGCACAAGCAGTATCATACAGAGCTGTTGCACCATAATAAGGACATAAAATCCAGCTCTTATAAGCCTCGGAACATGAAATTTATTCAGGAAGAAAAGACTGATGGACAGCCCGTGAAAAAAATATACCGCTATCATTACAATAAACGCATTGATAGCGAAAAATTGTATACCGCCTGATGATAAAAATAAAGCAAAACCTGAGACGATAATACCCCACACCATCTCATCAGGGGCCTGCCAGTGATCAACAGGACCGAAATCAGGATATTCAAGACCGGTTCTCACGAAAAGGGCCTTTGCCAGAATCACGTTCAACCACACAGCAAAAGCGGTACCTAAAATCATGAGCGAGGGATAAATCCTGGCCACGATATCCATAAAAGCCTTTATATAGGCCTCAATTGCAGCCGCTTCCTGCGATGGGGCCCCCATGCCTTCGTAAATGGCCACTTCGGACTTCAATTGTATTTCCATGTAGTTGAGCAACATTTCAAAGGGACCCGAACCCTTTGACCAGCTCAAAATAAAAAGAAAAAACAGCCCTGTCATCGACATGATGATGACAGTGGCCAGCATAGTCTTTCCAAGGGTCAGCCCTTTCCTGAATAACTCACTAAGGACCAGCCCCATGAAGCTGAATTCCAGGCAGAATATAATGACCTGGGTCTGTCCCGTAAACCTTGCAAACAGGCCCAGAACCAAAGTGGTAAGGACTGCGAGTTTGATACCGTCAAACAGGCCCAGTTTAGTTGAATAATAGAGGAAAATTAAGGGCGTCAGCAGGCTAATCAGGGGACCGATAAAAGGGACCCAGATGGAGGCCAGGAGCAACAAGGCGGTCCCGCCCACACAACCCAGCACATCTGAAAGTTTCATTGGTTTTTGGGATAGGCAAGCCCCATCAAAGCAAACGGCTCTCTGCTAGGGGTTTCAGATTATCTTACGACAGATGTCGTATAAGGCAGCAGGGCCATATTTCTCGCCCTCTTAATGGCCAGAGTAAGCATCCTTTGATGCTTGGCACAGTTGCCTGAAATTCTGCGTGGAGTGATCTTGCCCCTTTCGGTTGTAAAATATCTAAGTGTTCTGGGTTCTTTGTAATCAATTACCAGGCTGCTGTCAGCACAAAACCTGCAGATTTTTCTCCTGTGATAGGTCTTTCTGCCTCTGCCCGGATTTCTACCGTTGTCATTATAGGCCATTGTCAACCCCTTTATATCTCTTCCTGATTGTCAGCTTTCTGCTCTTCTGTCTCTTCTACAGTTTCCACTTCAGCTTCGGTTTCCACTTCAGCTTCGGTTTCTTCCGGGGGAGTTTCCTTGAAACTGGCCTGAAGGGCCTCAGGGTCTACATTGTCGTCAAGTTTTATTGTCTGATGCTTAAGGACCCTTTCATCAAGCTTAAACTCTCTGTTCATCGGTTCTATGATTTCCGGACTACCGCAGAATTGGAAAAGGACATAGAAGCCCTTGTCATGTTTTTTTACCGGATATGCCAGAGTCTTCTTACCCCATTCATCTAATTTTATTGCGGTTCCCTTGTTATTTGAAACAAAACCGTTGAACTTCTCAACGACCTCTCCGCAGTCCTCTTCACTCAGATTAGGATTAAGAAGATAAAGCGTCTCATAAAAGTTAATAGCCATAGATTTCTCCTTTCGGCCAATTTTTGGTTCTCCTCTTCCCATCACCGGCAGAGAAGAACAAGGAGTATTTTTGGATGAAATGGAAATAATTACCACTGCTTCGAAACCTTGTCAAGAAATTTAAGTAACGCATTTTCGAATTTTTCTTAAGATTTTTTAAACGAAATTGATTAATCGTATTGAAAAAAGGCATCCCCGGTTCTATAACTCCTGAATGCGAAAAAATAAAAAAGCAAGGTAGAAACATATGTTGAAAAGGGAGACAGAAGTTGCCAGAAATGCCGCCCTCGAAGCGGGTAAAATTCTGACCGCGATGTTCGGCAGTATAAACAAAATAGTCCTGGGGACCGTTTACAGCCCTCCCCTTGAAGAACTTTTTGAGGCGGTTTAAGGTCATGGGGCATATCTGAACAACAAAAAGATAAGTGTTTCAAATACATTGACGCTAGAGGCTTCTCAATCCCTGATCACAATTTTCCGTCCAGAACCTTTTTCACCTCTTTTTCATCAAGGCCTTGGATCATCAACCTCTTTGATTTTGACTTTGAACCCCCTGTTATTTTTATGTTGCCTTTGGCTATCTTGAGCTGCCCGGCGAGAAAGTCGATCAGGGCCTTGTTGGCCTTTCCGTCAACAGGGGGTGCGGTAAGTTTTATTCTGTAGGATCCTTGGTCCTTTCCGATAATCCTATTTACCGAAGACCGTGGAACAACCTTCACATTAATTGAGACCCGTGGACCTTCCATATCTTAGACATCTCATGAATTAACTGGGAAAGCAGGCCGGGACAAAGGGATCATCCCCGTCAGCTCAGGCGTAATGCCAGTTGGAGCAGACTCTGAACCAGGAATGACTGAATGAATATTATGACCAGTATTACAAGGATAGGAGAAAAATCCATGCCACCGAAATAAACCGGGATCCTTCGCCTGATAGGATAAAGAACAGGCTCGGTGACGGAGTTTAAAAACCTTACTATCGGATTATAAGGATCAGGGCTTACCCATGATATGATCGCCCTTCCTATAATTATCCACATGTAAAGGGTAAGCAGTATATCCATGATTTTTGCTACTGCAGCCAGAAAATTTGAAATTACAAACATGTCTAAACAATAACCTCCGAAAAAAATCATATGCACAATATAAAGATGGATCTTCTCCCGATTAGTTGCTCAATCGGCATATCTTTTTTCACACGGTGCAACATATCAGGGCTCAAGAGAGCAAGGGTCCGAGTGAAAAAAACAGACACTTCAGGACACCTTAAATGCGCTTATAACTCCATGACATTTACAGGCAGTTCCGATCAGCCAGGTTGCTCCATCACCATCTCTGACTGCCCTTTCCGCCTCCAAAAGGTCCCCTACCCTGTAGCCACCCAGCCCGGGGGCGATCTGACGACTTCTGATTACAAAGATGTCAAACTCGCGGGTTTCAATGTCGGAAAGGTATCGAAAAAGAGGTTTTTCCCTTTTCTCGCCAGTGACCGTACATCGGTCCGGTTCAGGACAGTCATCCGGACATAGAAAATCTGCATAACTGACAAGAAGATCACCTTCTTTTCCATGCCAGAATTTAGGCATCAAAGAGGCTATGGTTTCAGGAAAAAGCATTTTTTCTATGGTAAAACCTTTTGCTGAACGGCATCTGAGCCACTCAAAGGCAAGATGCACAGGCAAGGCGGGAACAATGATGTTTTCGTTTCTCATCTGCCGAAGATTTCTCTCAAGGAACCTGACGCCGTCCTCCTGGAACCTCTTTACGGGCATCCTTTCAAATTCTCTTAGTGCTTCCTCGCATCTGTCCACAATAAAGATACTTTCATGGCCCAGTTCGCAGAGGATACTAACGGCCCTCCTGCCGAAATGTCCACCTCCTATTACAAATATCGAATCACTTTTTATATCCTGTCCGCGGATCTCGGCAGGATAACTCAGGCTGTCGCCTGCCGTTGAAACAACCTTTTTTGTGTCTAGAGGCATAAAATGGGTATAAGCATAATGGATCGTGTTTGAAACAGGCTCAGGCAGAAAAAAACAGGTCCAAAATATAGAGACGCGCCAGAGCAGAATATAAGCCGGGTTTTGTCCCCCTTAGCGGTTACCCGTTTAAGGGGTAATGGCCATTCATCTAGCCCTGACGTTACCGTCAGGGTCAAGCAACCTACCCGGGAACTCGGGCGGACCACCCTCAAGCGTTCCCCTATTTGGTCTTGCTCCAGGTGGGGTTTACCTAGCACCTGCCGTCACCAGCAGACCTGGTGAGCTCTTACCTCACCTTTTCACCCTTACCCTTTCAGATACCGGTGGTAACTGAAAAGGCGGTTTGCTTTCTGTGGCACTTTCCTTCCCGTCACCGGGACTGGACGTTATCCAGCACCTTGTCCTCAGGAGCCCGGACTTTCCTCTCCCCTGCCAAAGGCAGGGCAGCGGCCATTCAGCCTACTCTGACGCGCCTTCCACATCGGCGGTCTTTTTGAATTTTTCATTGTCACCCCAGTACATTATTCGCATGCAATTGGGGCAATTCATAAGGCTGTCTCCTCTGATAAGTTCGTTAAACTTCTGGGGCGGAATACCCATATGGCAAGCCTGGCACACACCTTTTATAACAGAAGTAATGGCTACCCCGTCTTTATGTTTTCTGATAGTATCGTAACTCTTTAATAGATTTGCGTCAATGTCTTCGGACAAGCCGCTCCTCTTTGCCTCCAGTTCTTCAAGCTCAAGATCAAGGGCCTTTATCTCCTTCATTATCTTACTTTTGTCCTTTTTAAAGGCCTCTTTTCCTTTCTTCAGAGACTCCTTTCTTGAGGTACAACTTTTTTTTAAAACCTCCAACTGCTCCATGATTTCCAGGGTACGATCCTCAAACCTGCCTTTTTCCTTGCTCATCGTCTCAATCTCTTTAAGAGCGGCACGGTATTCCTTATTGTCCCTTATATTTGATAATTTTGAGTTGCTCTTTTCAACCTTGGAATCAATATCCTCTATTTCCAGCTCGATATCGTTTCCCTCCTTTTTGCAGACATCAAGCCTTTCCATTTCCTCTTCCATTTCACTTTCAAGCAAAAGGAGTTTTTCCTCCAGGGCCTTTATCCGATTTGGCCCCTCGACCTTTTGATCTTTGATCTCCATGATCCTGGCATCACAGTCCTGAAGATCGATAAGTTTTTTAATTGACTCTTCCAATCTCTACTCCTTGCGTAAATTTATTGACCTTTTTCGTCCAAACCGGGGTACATCCCCATAAACAAGGTCATCGTTTAATTACGATTACTCCATACCATCAGAGGCACATAAAAGGATCGGTTTCACCTTCGTCGACCTCAAAAACCACCTCCCAGTCTTTAGATCCCGCCAGATCTTTAAGGCGCTCGGCAAAAACCTGCATGGCCCTTTTTTCAGTGCAGAAATGACCACCATCCAATACGGCGATTCCAAGGGACCCCGCTTCCAATGCCCTGTGATATCCTACATCTCCTGTCAGCAATACATCAGCACCCTTGCCGCATGCCGTCTCCAGAAGACTTGATCCGGCGCCCCCGACCACCGCGACCCTGTTGACGCTTCCGGGCAGCTTGCCGGCGACTCTAATGGTACCCAAACCAAATATTTTTTTGACCCTTGCAATAAATTCATGGAAATCCAACCTCCCTGGAAGATCACCGATCCTACCCAAACCTGAGCCATCCGTTTCCGCACTGTCTTGGAGCGCCCTTATGTCCTGCAGGTCCAAAAGTTCAGCCAGGATATCATTTATCCCATCCTTTGCCGAATCCAGATTGGTATGTGCGGATATAATGGAAATCCCCTGCTCAAGGGCTGTGCTGATCACCTTGCCTGGGTATTTACTGGTATCTAAAGATGAAAGGGGGGCAAAAATAAGGGGATGGTGGGTAAGCAGGAGTTGTGCGCCGCATCTTGAGGCGGCCGACACCACTTCAAGTGTCGGATCAAGGGCGATTAAGACCTTGTTCACCTCTGAGAAAGGAGAACCGACCTGCAGGCCCGGATTGTCCCAGGGCTCAGCTAATCCGGAAGGGGCTATGCTCTCAAATAAATCAAGAAAATCATTTAGTTTGGGAATCATAAAATATTTCTATCGGCGTACCATAAAATTTTAAAGGGCGCACCCCTCAGGGATGCGCCCTCTTCAGTTAAAATCTTCTCTTTTTTGAAATTCGCCTTTAATACCATAGGATGTGGGTAATAACAATCGATATATGGTGGGCCCACCTGGGTTCGAACCAGGGACCTACCGGTTATGAGCCGGTGGCTCTTCCAGCTGAGCTATGGGCCCCTCCAAAAAGTTAATAATCAATCTGCTAAAATTATCATTCAAAGTCGTTTTGTCAAGTAAAAATCCGCAGTCAGTATCAGTATTCACTGCCATCCACAAAACTCTTCAGTTTCTTGCTTCTGCTGGGGTGCCTTAATTTTCTCAGTGCCTTGGCCTCTATCTGTCTTATACGCTCTCTTGTAACACTGAAATCACGGCCCACCTCTTCCAAGGTGTGATCCGCCTTTTCACCTATCCCGAAGCGCATTCTGAGTACTTTTTCCTCTCTGGGCGTAAGGGTCCTGAGCACATTTCTGGTCTGTTCGGCCAGGCCGAAATTCACGACCGCGTCACCAGGCGAAAGCACCTTTTTATCTTCTATGAAATCTCCCAGATGGCTGTCTTCCTCTTCCCCGATAGGGGTCTCAAGAGATATCGGTTCCTTGGCAATCTTAAGGACCTTACGTACCTTTTCCAGGGGAAATTCCATTTTTTCGGCAATTTCTTCAGGCGTGGGTTCGCGCCCATGTTCCTGAACAAGATAGCGTGAGGTACGGATAAGCTTATTTATAGTCTCAATCATGTGAACAGGAATTCGTATCGTCCTTGCCTGGTCTGCGATAGCCCTGGTAATGGCCTGTCTTATCCACCAGGTCGCATAGGTGCTGAATTTGTAGCCTCGCTGATATTCGAACTTATCAACGGCTTTCATTAGACCTATATTTCCCTCTTGGATCAGGTCAAGGAACTGGAGCCCCCGGTTTGTATATTTCTTTGCTATACTTACTACGAGTCTCAAATTAGCTTTAATGAGATCCGACTTGGCAAGATTGGCCCTTTCAAGGCTGGCCTCTATCTTTCTAAGTGTACCCTTCAATTGCCTGTGAGTCATATTGGTGCACTCTTTATATCGGCTTACGATCATCTGTGCATCTTCGGCCTTTGTTTTAAGCCTTACCAGTTCGCCTTTTGTCAACCTGAGAGAGGGGACTATCTCATCGTCTTTGGTGGACTTGGGTATCTTTGCAAAACACTTGTTCAAATAGCATATCGATTTCCCGCCCGCCATCAGCATGCACTCTGCGATCTGTTTCTCCGCTTCATCGATCTCGGCTACAATTTCTCTGAATCTTTCTACCATAAGCTCCAGCTGCCGTTTTTCGAGGCTGAATGAATTTACAAGAGAAAGTATATTTTCTTTATTTTTCTTGATCTGGGCGGAAAGTCTCTTCTTTTTGGCCTCCGCACATTTTCCTTTGGCCATCTCCTGCCTTTTCAACCGTATATCTTCCTGGAAGACCTCCATCTGATCTATGAGATTTATGAGAGATTCCTTCCTCTCACCAAGCTGGGTGTAGGCATTTTCTTCATCCTCCAGGTCGTTTATTACATCCTTCAGCTTAACTTCACTCATTTTGAGTCTGAACCCGAGTTCAATGATATGCTCTACGCCGATCCCGCAATCCAGCAGCATGCTCATGGCCTTTTTCTCACCAGCCTCTATCTTTTTGGCGATCTTGACCTCGCCTTCCCGTGTCAGCAGGGATATACAACCCATTTCCTTTAGGTACATCTTTACCGGATCGGACACCCTGGAGGCGCTGTCAGGAAGGTCGATCCTGTTGCTGTCTTTTTCCTCAACTTTCTTTTTGCTCTTTTTGGCCTTATCGGCCTTTTCCATATCCGCCTTTGAGGCCTCATCAACAACCATGATGTCCAGCTCTTCGAACACCATCATCAGGTCGTCGATATCCTCTTCAGAGGATGCCAGCTCCTCGGACAGATCATCGTTGATCTCCTCGTAAGTTACGTAACCCTTATCTTTGCCAATATCTATCAGACGCTTAAGGTTTACCATGTCGGGATTCTTGGCCATCTATATTCCCTCCTGGATTCATTTATTTCATTTCACAATTAACGATTCTCAACCAAGAAATTCAAACCGATTTAAATTATAAAAAACCGGCTTAAAGATTGTGAACCTAAATTATCACTGGTTTATGTTACTGTGCAGGGCCCTTTGAAAGCATGGACCTCTTCATCTTCAAAATTTCGTTCATTCCTTTTATGTCGCCCCTTGCACGAGCCTTCCGGAATGAGATCTCCAGGCCTGAACGCTCTATTTCAATTTTTATTTCAGCAATCGCCTGATCTGCTGCCTGATCATCGAAAAAGGATTTTCCGGAAATCGCCTCTCGGTAGAGGATACTGGCCGCCTCACTTCCAAGGTCTTCAAGCAGTCTCTCCGGAGGAAAGGCACCTTGCCGGTTGTATCGACTAAAAAAGGCATCCGTAATTTCGGTTACCAGAGGATCGGAAAAATAACCCCGCCAATTGGTATCAATTAAATCAGCGGCTTTTTCAGGATAGTAGATTATGAGATTAAGCAGATGGTGATCACGACCGAAACTACCTTGAGTCTTAGAAGTTGACACCTTTTCCTCAATCCCCCCCCTTACATCCTTTACCGATCTTTTCTTCAGGGATTTCTTGAATTCCGACCATATTATCTCTTCCCTGATACCTATGGTATCTGCAAGGCGCTTGATATAAAGGGCACGCTGAGCCTCGCTTCTTAGTTCGAACAAGGGCGGAAAGACCTCTTTCAAGAGGTCCACCTTACCTTCAAGACCGGAACCGGAACCAGAGATCTTCTGTTCCAGGTAAAAATCAAAGAGAGTCGGGGCAGATACCAGATGCTCCTCAAGTTTTTCAAGGCCTTTTGCGTTTACATATCCGTCCGGATCATAACCGTCAGGCAGCAATACGGCCTTTGCGGAAAGCCCCTCATTGGAAAAATGGGAAAGACTGTTTACAGCCGCCTTTTTTCCAGCCTCATCCGAATCGAATAACAGCACAGCCTCCCTGCAGTAGCCCTTTAACCTGCGCAGGTGATCGGCGGTCAATGCGGTTCCAAGGGTGGCAACGACCTCTGAAAGACCGTTATTTATGAGCGCAAGGCAGTCCATGTAACCTTCCACGATTACCGCCCTTTTCTTCTCCCTGATGGATCCGGCTGAGGCATGCAGCCCGTATAACAGTCGCCCTTTCGCAAAAAGAGGGGTTTCCGGCGTGTTGAGATACTTGGGAAGTGAATCGTCAAGTACCCTTCCCCCAAAACCTACCACCTGTCCTTTCACGTTGAATATGGGGAAAATTATTCTTCCCCTGAACCTGTCATAGTAACCACCGCTCTTTTTTTCGACAACAAGTCCGGCCTCGAAAGCGATACCCAAGCCTGAATTCTTGCTTCTGAGATAATTTATCAAACCGTCCCAGCGGTCGGGAGAGTAGCCGATTCTAAATTCGGATATCGTCTTATCTGAAAGGCCCCTGTTCTTTATATATTTCCTTGCCCTCTTTCCGACATCCGGATGAAACAGGCAGTTCTGGAAATAGAGCGCGGCCGTTTCATTAAGGTTAACAAGGGCGGACCTCTTTTTTGCCTCTTTTTGCTCAACAGGGGTTGAAAATCCTTCCTGGATTGTGACATTATATTTTTCTGCAAGATCTCTCACCGCCTCGGGGAAGGTCTCACTGTGATACTCCATCCAAAAGGTAAAGATATCTCCACCCTTCTTGCAGCCGAAACAGTGAAATGTCTGTCTCTCAGGGCTTACGGTAAAGGAAGGATCTTTCTCTGCGTGAAAAGGGCACAGTCCGACATAATTTCTGCCCGCTTTTCTAAGCTGCACATACTGGCCGATAACCTCAAGTATGTCAGCGGCCCTTTTGATCTCATCCTTTGCCGATTGCCTTGTCAAAAGCACCACTCATTGAACCATATAAGAATCAAACCCTGTTTTTTAGTCAGACTTTTCAAGGAAATGCCGATGAAGCCGCCTCACGGTCCATTCCTGACGAAACTTCGGGAGCATGTCTGCATCTGCCATGAATACAATAAAAACCGGACAAATTTACAGGTGAAAGGTATTGGGAATGGCCCTCATTAACCGAGGAGATCTGCCGCCATATATCCGGGCGGGCAGGATATCCCTGAACCTGGTATCTATGCTTTGTCATGCAGGCTCTGAAGCTTGATTCATATAATTAACTAAGGAGGTTGCGGGCTATGGTGTTTACTTCCTTACCCTGTGCCTGTCCGGCCATCCTTTCCATTGCAACCTTCATTACCTTTCCAAGGTCCCTGGGGCCGGTCGCAGACAGCTCAGCGAATATTTCCTTGAGTATCCTTTCAATCTCTTCGGGGGACAATTGCTTGGGGAGATAATCATAAAAAATCCTGATCTCGTCTTCCTCCTTCTGAGCCAGATCCTCTCGATTTCCTTCCCTGAATTCCTTGGCAGCCTCTTTGGCCTTTCTTACCAACGAGGAAATCAAAGCCTCTATCTCCTCATCTTCCAGTTCACGGCCCTTTTCAACCTGCTTGTTTTTTACGGAGGCCTTAAGCATTCTAATGCATGAGAGCCTCATGGTATCCTTGGCCTTCATTGCCTCTTTTAGATCCTGATTTATTTTTTCATGGAGAGACATAAATCCTCCCTGACCGGGGTTTTATCCAACAGGGCCAAAATTACCTTAAAAAATCTGACCGCGGGAAATTCCGCCTTTCATGTTGCGCTGTAACTCTAAAACTTAAATCGAGGTTTTATATTGTCAAGGCCTTAATCATGGAAGAGATTCACCTTTTGAAACCTTTATGGCCGCCTCCAGATCCAGCGATCCTTCATATAGAGCCCTTCCCGTTATAAGACCGATCACTCCAAACGTGGATAAGGGCAGCAGATCCCTGACATCGGAGATATCCGAAATGCCCCCTGATGCAATTATCGGTATAGTGGTCGACCGAGCAAGCTCTCCGGTTGAATCTATGTTAGTACCCGATCTCATCCCATCCCTCTTGATATCGGTATGGATTATCGCCGAAACACCGCTTCCTTCAAATTTTCTTGCCATTTCTATGGGAGAGATGGAAACCTCCTCTGTCCAACCCTCAAGTGCAACCTTTCCATTCCTTGAATCTATACCGAGAATAATCTTTCCCGGATACCTCTTGCAGGCCTTAAGCACAAATTCGGGATCCTTGTATGCCACGGTGCCTAAAATCACGTAGCTGAGACCCAGCTCAAAATACGACTCCAGGTTGACCATGTCTCTTATCCCGCCCCCAAGCTGCACCGGTATGGGAACGGATTCAACGATCTTTCTTATCACCTTGCCATTGACCGGTTTACCCTGCACGGCACCGTCAAGATCAACCAGATGGAGCCTCTCAGCCCCCTTTTTCCACCACTGTAAGGCCATCTGTTCCGGGGCCTCGGAAAAGACCGTCACCTCAGACATCCTTCCCTGAAAGAGCCTCACGCATCTGCCGCCTTTTATATCAACAGCCGGTATTACTATCAAAATTCAGTCCTTATTCCTTTGCTTTGCAGCTATGCCTTCCAGAATCCCCTCAAGCCCTAGATCTGCATATTCCTCTACGGTCAACCATCTGAAACCGGCCTTTAAAAGTGAAGGTGCCTCAAGCAGATTTTCAGAAAGAGACTGCTGAGTCTTATCAAATTTGCTTCGCCACAAGATACTGCCGTCCCGAGGGTCCAGTATCCAAAGATCAAAGGCCACAGAGGCGGCGGATCTTACACCGTAATCAGTACCCACCCTCTGCCTCCATCTATAGAGATACCCGGCAAGCACCGCATCACCGCCGAAAGAACTTCCCACCTTCTGAAGGACCTGGCTCTTGCTCATATTAACACCCTTGTCGGCCTGAAGGATGCTGTTATATGCCCCCTCAGACTGTCCGGGTGATATAAGCTCAAAGTTCTTCTTTTTAACGATCTTTTCAAAAAGCATCCTGGTCAACGCTTCTGAATTCTCCATGGATACAGGCTCGGCAACGTATACCGATCCGGTAAGCGAGTCGTGGACGACATCGGGCTGTTGTCCCTGAGCAATAAGAGGCTGAAATCCGACTACAACCAGTTTGTTTATGGCAGGGATTGAGGCCGTCGACTTAGAATCCCTTCTATTTTTGTGAGAACAGCCTGCCGCCAGAATCATTAGAAAGGCAAGCACCAGGTTGGTAAAAATAAGGTATCTTCTATTTTCAAATCTCGGTTTCATACCTCCTCCATATCCTAAAGAAGTCCCTTTGTGGAAGGAACGCTTCCATCAAGGCGTTTATCAAAGGATGTCGCATGATCAAGTGCCCTTGCAAAGGCCTTAAAGATCGCCTCTGAAATATGGTGCGGCTCATCACCGGCGATCAAATCCACATGCATCGTAATACCTGCGTTAACGACCAGGGCGCGAAAAAATTCCTTGACCAGACCGACATCAAAGGATCCGGTGGTAGTTTTTTCCATTTTAACCCTATAGGCAAGCACAGGACGGTTCGAGATATCAATCACGACCCTCACGAGAACCTCGTCCATCGGCAGCGTGACCTCTGCATATCTTTTAATGTCTGTCTTCTGTCTGAGAGCGTCCCTGATAGCCCTGCCGATACAGATTCCCAAATCCTCTACGGTATGGTGGTCATCGATATCAGTGTCACCGCTCGCCTTTACCTCCATATCGAAAAAGCCATGAGCGGCGAACAGGCATAACATGTGATCCATAAAAGATATACTCGTTTCGATATCTGAGTTTCCATTCCCATCCAGATTCAAAAGCACGGATATATCTGTTTCCTTGGTCTTTCTCTCAATTTTTGCTTCACGTATCATCTTTCAAATTATCCCTTTTGAGCTTAAGGCATGGCCTTACCCTAACGTTAACAGACTTATGCGGAAATGATTTAAGGATTTTATTTTACAAGGCATTTACCTCTTAAATCCGGAGAGGTTTATGAAATGGGCTTATGCAGGACCTCAAACAGAGAGATTTCAGCACAGGTAAAGCGAAGTTATGCAAAAAAAATGGTGGAGATGAGGGGATTCGAACCCCTGACCTGTACGTTGCGAACGTACCGCTCTCCCAACTGAGCTACACCCCCACGACAGCAATAAGAACAGAAAAAAATGCTGGATTCCCTCTGTTTTTAAATAGCACTAACCGGTTATTATATACAATCTCACATTTTTATCAATCAATATTTGACTTTCCCCGGCAAAAATATTTGACTTTTTCCCAAAACATTAATAGAAATATATTTTTGTGCCCCCGTAGCTCAGGTGGATAGAGCACCAGATTCCTAATCTGGGTGCCGCATGTTCGAGTCATGCCGGGGGCACCATGTAAATTCAAGGGCTTACAGTCTTTGCTGTAGGTCCTTTTTTTATGAAAATTATCTCGACTGTAAAGCTAATCCGGAAATTGATTTAACGGTTTAATCAGCAAAAGAAAGGTTTCTCAAAAGGCCTAGACGTCTTTCAGACGCATGTTTGAAGGTGCCTTTGATAAGATTTCGCCGAATTCATCCAGACATTCTGAAATTTTCTCAAAATCCCTGGTCCTGGCAATCGGAATATCATCCACTCCATGATTGGAAAGTCTGTCAAGGACATACTTTATCGTTAAAGAATCGGTGTCCATGGCGGGTTGAAGCCCCATCTCCCTGTCATCCCTAGTGCTCACCTCCGATATTATTCCCGCCTCCACAAGCTCTGACACGACCTGTCTTGTACAATGGATAGGGATCTCCAGCTCCTTTGATATGCGGGACTCCGTCCACGGCTCTTTACCGCCTGAAAAGTTCTTGATCAGGAGCTTGACTATACCGAGCGCCATAAGCCTTTTAAATCTTTCGCTTATGCTGCCGCATTCCTCCTCGAACTCATAGGTCTCCACATTTTGATGCGCAAAGCAGACCTCAGCGCCGAAAAGGACTATGAGCCAGCTGATCTGCAGCCAGAAGAGAAACAAGGGTATGGCGGCGAAACTGCCGTAGATCGCATTATACTTGGCCACATTGATCTGGAAACTGATGTAGACCCACTGAAATAGCTGAAACATGGTCCCCGCTATTACACCAGCCAGGATTCCGGAAGAGAAATGCACTTTCGTATTGGGCATGAAGACATATATAAAACTGAACAGCAACCAGATGACACAATAAGGAAGGGCCTTCAGAACAAACATGATAACAGGTGCCACAACTCCCAGTAGCGCCACCTTATTAAGGATCAACTCGGCCTGGCTGGTAATCATTACAGTGACCGAACTTGACATCACAAAGAGTATGGGACAGATGAGCATGAGGGACAGATAATCGCTTACCTTTCTTCCGATGCTGCGCGGCTTTGTAACACCCCAGATATGATTAAATGAATTCTCAATGTTGGACAGGACCTTTATTACCGTCCAGAAAAGGATAACCATCCCCACGCCCGCGATGATCCCTCCCTTGGTATTTTCAAGAAGTGCCTGAGAAAATTCTATCACCCGGGCCACAATCTCCTCATGGCCTTCAAGCTTCTTCATGAGTTCGGCTTCAAGCGTGTCCTTGAAGCCGAATCCCTTTGCTATTCCGAATATCATTCCGGCCACAGGCACAATCGAAAGAAGCGAATAAAAGGTCAAAGCGGATGCCCTGAGCTGCAGTCTGTCCTGTCCGAACCCCTTGAGCGCTGCCATAAAGATCCGAACGGTTCCAAGCAGGCGATATCGGAAGGGAGGAAGATCACCCTTGCGGATCCTCCACAAATCCTTTTTAAAAAAACTTGAGATCTTTGATATTCTATCCATGATCAACCTCTGAGAATTATGACCTTTTAAAAATAAGATTATAGAAATATAGCCGTCACAGGCATATATGGTCAAGTCCGTAAAATCAATCGCCAAAAATAAACATCTGAAACATCATAGTATGAGATTAGACCGCTATTTATGATTAATACCCCTTTTTTTACTCAAAAACTTAATTTTATTGCCTCCCTCCCTTGATTAGCGGGGAAAAATAAATTACCTTAGTGCGCGATATTTGCATCAATAAATCTCACTCATGGGGGATAAATTAATGGCGGAAAAAGATCTTTTGGACGGAAAACGGATTCTCCTGGTAGACGATGAACCTGACGTGCTGGATACACTTGAGGAACTCCTGTCCATGTGTGACCTGGAAAGGGCATCCAATTTTGAAGAGGCAAAGGGACTTATGGAAAAAGGCCATTTTGATATGGCCATATTGGATATAATGGGGGTAAACGGCTATAAACTCCTTGAGATAGCCAATGAGAAGGGAATCTCTGCCGTAATGCTGACCGCCCATGCCCTGAGCCCTGACAACATAGTGAAATCCTTTAAAGAAGGGGCCGCCTCTTACGTGCCTAAAGATGAAATGGTCAATATAACGACCTTTCTACATGATATCCTGGAGGCAAAACAAAAGGGAAAAAGCTCATGGTGGCGATGGTATGACAGGCTCTCACAGTTCTGTGATAAAAAATTCGGCCCCAAATGGCAGGATGAAGACAAAGATTTCTGGGAAAAATTCAGATATTATATCTAGGGTTTTATAATCTTGAGTAGCTGATTCGATTCGAATTCGTAAAGAGTCAAAAAGACGGCACGGCAAACAACTCTCCCGCAAAGGCGGGACAGTTGGGCTTTTTACGAAAACCTCAACATTAGGATCGGGCGGGTGTTGATCTGTCTTAAAGAATTTCAGGGCCTGCGGTGAATCGGGCGCCCGGGCCTTTACTGCAACCATTACCGCTTCCGCCATCGCGATTCAACCAGAACAATCGCGTTAATCCTTCCGCAAATAAGCCGCGACATATCTCCATTCGGGTTAAAATACAATATATTGTATTTTTATTTGACACAAAACACCACTGATAGTATAAATTTATCCATTTGATGCCTTCTGGAAATCAAGAATTTCGGTCTGGAACACTCAGGGTTAATCCGTCGTCCTAAGGACTTGTTTCTTCATCTTTTTTTGACAATCTCTTGCCGAAAGCATGTATCCTGAAAAAGGCCTTTCCGGATGGAACATTAGTAAATATCGACATAAGGGCCGAAAAATGGGTAACGGCATTTATTATCCGGGAAGAAGACGATTCCTGAAACTTACCATGGCCGCTTTGGCAGGCGGGCTTTTAGGATTTGACTCCCTGGCCGAGGCACTTGCCCATGACCGCGCAAAAAAGAGACCTTATTCAAAGCCCTGTATAGCCGTTATAATAGATGACATAGGCTACAATCGCGCCTCCGCACTCCGTTTTCTCGATCTTGGCATACCGATAACCTTCTCCATTCTGCCAAGGCTTCAATATTCCGAAGAACTCGCAGCCGAAATGATTTCTCAAGGCCACGAAATAATGCTTCATCAGCCGATGGAACCTCGGAACCGCCACATGGACCCCGGGCCCGGAGCTCTCTATGTCGGCTATGAAAGGGAAAGGATAAGAGGGATACTTGAGGAAAACATCTCTTCACTTCCTGAAGCCATAGGCATGAACAACCATATGGGCTCAAGATTTACGGAATGCCCGGCTGAGATGAAGGAGGTTCTCGAAATCATAAAGGGAAACAGGCTTTTCTTTGTCGACAGCGTTACAACGGCAAGATCAATTGCGGAAAAGACCGCTGAAAATCTTGGACTGGATAGGGCACGAAGGAATATATTTATCGACAATCAACCGGCGGTTTCAAACATACTGGCACAGCTGGAAAAATTAAAGAAATATGCACTTATACACGGAAGCGCCATCGCCATAGGTCATCCGCATAAAAAAACCGCGGATGCACTCATGACCTTTCTGGAAAACCTGAAGGACCACAGGATCTGTTTCAGCTATGCGTCCAATCTGGTCAAGTCTTAAACTTTAAGACATGGCTAAAGAAACCGCATCAGTTGTTGTTTCAGATCCTCCTTAGGAATGGCGCCTACCAGCCTTTCAACCTGAACCCCCTTGTTAAAAACAAGCATTGTAGGAATGCCCTGTACCTGATATCTGGAAGCAGTCTTGGGATTCTCATCAACATTGAGTTTTGCGACCTTGAGCCTTCCGGAATATTCCTTCGCCAGATCCTCAAGAACCGGAGAGACCATCCTGCATGGTCCGCACCAGGGTGCCCAGAAATCCACAAGCACAAGCCCCGGAAAAGAAAGGACCTCGTCTGAAAAATTGTTATCGGAAATATTGACCGGGTAAGAGATCCGGGTCGAGGCCGCCAGAGGCGTCTTACATCTACCGCAAACAGGGCCTTCAGAAACTCTGTTTTCAGGTATCCTGTTTTTTGCCCCGCAGCCGGGACATGTTACGATCACATTCCCCTGATTCATCATTCACCTCACAGAAAAATATGTTTTATAAACAAAGAGCTAACCGGACTCGACCATCCCCTTTTCCAGAAAATCACAAAAATAGAATCGATTGTCCCTCAATACTACCCTGCCGACTGACATATCAATACCTTTCTTAAATATCGGACCGTCATAGACAAAGGTGTGAAACTCTCCGTTTTCCCCGCATGGATCGACCGACTCAGGCAGCTTTTCAAGGAAATTCCGGTCATATTCTCTGCCTGCATAGTCTTTTCCAAGCACCGTTCCGTCCACGCAGGTAAGCACCGCCTTGAAACCCAGCTCTATAAACCTCAATGCCAGTGAATGAGTATCACTTCCCCAGAGAGGGAAGATACCCTTCATCGAGGCCTTTTCGAGATTTTTCTCCCTGTAGTCCCTGATATCGGCCAGGTACAGATCACCGAAGACCACGCTCCTCACCCCCTCATCATACCATCTTTCAAGTGACTCCCTCATCCTGGTATCATAGTCTTCATCGCAGCACTCTTTTGGGATAAAGACCATCTCCAGGGGATAACCGAGCCGGGCCGCCTGCCTTTTGAGTAAATCCAGACGTACTCCATGCATGCTGATCCGCTCATAGTCTTCGGTAACCGTTGTAAGAAGACCGGCTACGGCATATCCGTCAGATTCCTTTATCTTGTGCAGTGCCAGCGCGCTGTCCTTTCCGCCGCTCCAGGCCACAAGTACCCTTTCAGTCATTTTACGCTCAGACCCCCGCTTTCCTTTTCCGGAGCTTGATTCGCCTTCCCGGTATGGAGAGGCAGAACCATGCTCGGACCCAACATGACCGCACTATTATCTTTGTTTCCCTCAGGTTTTTCCAGCCCTGTTTCAGTAGATAAAATCATTTTTTGAATTCCGCAATAAAAGGACGGCTTTTATCTTTACTGATAATATGCCGACTCCTGCAGACCGAGAAACCTTATTGGTGCAGAAGGTAATGGCTTTCATTTCATTATTGACATAATTTTATATATTGAATAAACAAAATATACAAAATACTAATATTTATAAAATATTTATCACTAACACAGATTTTATGAAAACTCATTATTCATTCTAAAACAACATCTGAGATATAAGACATGGAACAACAAAACGAATTAGACAGGCTTATTGTCACCGTTCTTGCCGAAGACAGCGTCCAGTACGAATCGCCCTATCTTGGCCAGCATGGTGTCTCCTTTTTGGTTGAGGCGGAAGCTGCAGGTACTGTCCGGCGCATTCTTGTTGATGTGGCCCAGAACCATGATGCGCTGCTTACGAACATGAAATTGATGGGAATCGATCCCGCTGCCATCGACTCCATTGTGCTGACACACTGCCACTATGATCACACCCGGGGTCTGGCCCATATAATCCGGGCAATCGGACGCCCGGACATCCCTGTGGTGGCTCATCCTTCGATCTTCCGACCCAACTTTATCACCTCTCCTTCTCTTCGCCATGTAGGAGTTATGCAGGGTGACGGAAAAGAAGCCATAGAAAAGGCCGGGGGTTTTCTCTGTCTCTCCGGGGACCCGCTTCAGATAATGCCCGGGCTTACCACATCAGGAGAAATCGAAAGAATGACCGCATTCGAGGAGGTCGGCATCAATCTCTTTACCATTGATAAGGGTGCTGTGGTGCCTGATCCGATGCGCGATGATATTTCTCTTATCGCAGCCGTTAAAGATAAAGGCCTGGTAATTATAACGGGATGCAGTCATGCGGGAATAATCAACATCGCGAAACAGGCCGTCAATATCGCCGGGGACAAGAAAATCCATGCAATCATAGGCGGTCTTCATCTGATCGAGGCCACAGGCGATGCCCATGAGCGGATTAAAAAGACCGTGGATGCCCTCAGACAGATTGATCCGGACCGGATTTACGCGGGCCACTGCACCGGATTTCAGGCTCAAGTCGAGCTGTACAATACCTTTAACAAGCGCTTTTCCCCTTTGTGCACAGGAATGGCAATAGAAATTTCATGACCGCATAAGCGGGAAAGCCCCTTTTTCAGGAAGGAGGACCTGTCATATGACCAAAGGCGCTAAACATTTGAGAAAAGAACTTGGGGTCCTTGACGTTACCGCAATAACGGCCGGGATCGTCATAGGCGCAGGGGTTTTTGTCGTCACGGGCATCGCGGCCAGGTATGCCGGTGCCCTTACATGGGTTTCCTACGCCATCGGAGCGGTTCCCGTCATTCTTGTGGGACTGAGCACTGTTATGCTCAACCTCATGTACCCGGTTGAGGGGGGAGAAAGTTATGTCTATCCGACACGTATCGTCAACCGGTACGCCGGGTTCCTGTCGGGCTGGGCGATGTGGCTTGCCCTCATAGGTCCGGTGGCCATAACGGCCAAGGCCTTTATCATGTATGTCAACGCCCTGCCCGGGCTTGAGACCAAACTGAATGTGGCGGTAGGAGGCGTGCTCGTAACGGTCGTGTTTTTCTTTATCAACTGGATAGGGATCAGGACCGTCAAGATCATACAGAATGTCATGTTTCTGTTCATGGTCGCAGGCCTTATTGCCTTCATCATCCTGGGCCTGCCCCATCTCAATGCCGAATACATAAGCATGGGCTCACCCAAAGGATTTGCCGGCGTGTGGAAGGGAGCCTCCCTTCTCATCTTCGCCTATGCGGGCCTTACTCTTGCCGCCGACCTGGGTGAAGAGGCAAAGGATCCGGCCCGGACCATCTCCTGGGGCATCACGCTCGGCATCATCGTTCCCGCCCTTCTCTACATCGTATCCGCCTTCGTGTGCACCGGCGTCATCCCCTGGGACCAGTTCGCCGCATCGGACGCCCCCTATGCCGCAGTAGCCGGAAAATTCATGGGCACCGTCGGGGTGACATTCATCATTATAGTGGCATGGGCGGCTATTCTCTCCTCTCATAACGCGGAGCAGACAGTCGGGACACGGATCCTTTTCGGCACGGCCCGTGACAGACTGCTTCCCAGGGCGCTGAGCTCGATCAACAGGTTCGGAGTACCTGGAAACGCACTGATCCTGACTGCGGCGGTTACCATTTTTCTGATCATCTCAGGAACCATCCAGCTCGTTGCCGAAGTCGTGGTGGCGATGTTTCTATATAACTGGATTATCACTCATGTGGGGGTACTTATGGCCCACAGGAGCCAGCCGGAACTTTACGATAACGCGCCCATGAAACTGAACGGGTGGAAGGCGATATTCCCTGTTGCGGGAATCGTTATATCGTTGAGTCTGCTGATCGCCCAGGGACCCAGGGCGCTTATCTATTCGGCCGTCTGGATGGCCATAGGATCGATCTTCTACTTCGCCGGTTACCGGGTAAAGAAGGACGAAGTGGATGCGCTTATCAGTGAGTGGCCGAGGGACCGCTACCTGGATATCGAATAACAACAAGGGGCTCTCCGTCCGAAACATGGCCGGGGAGCCCCTGGATAAGATTTCCGCAATATCCTTATCCGTTTTCTCTCGGTCCGTTCAACCCCTTCCGTTCCCTCCCGTGTCTTTCGCCCCAGCCGTCGGTCATCCTGTCTCTGATCTCCCACAGCTCCGGAAAAAACCTCTGCTTGAGCCCCTGTTCAAGGATCTTTACGGAGCGGCCCTTAAGTGAAACGGACCCAAGCCCTATGGTTCGGCCAACCAGTTGGTAATGGTGAAAACGGAACCGTTGAAATAGTTCGTCAAACTCGCAAAATGCCTCCGCCACCATATAAGAATCGGAAAAATCGAAGCTGGAGTCATAAACCATCTCAAGGCTGAGCCCCCGCCGTTCAAGATAAAATCTTTCAAAGGACTGCCACAGAGGCCTTCCCATTGAAACAAGCTGCCTGAACCCGGGGGATTCCCTGCCGCTCCCGTTTCCCAGGTTGACTCTTATTTCCTGGTATCTCTTTGGGCTCATGGTCTCAAGTATTGAGAGGGTTGAAATCATAAGTCCCAGGATACTGTGAACCCTCGCAAAAAGCGACAGGACGAGATTTGTATTCGCCGAGCTGATCTGATCGTCTATTTCCATCAGCGTGTAGACAATCAGTTTCATCCAGAGCTCCTGCACCTGGTGCACTATCTGGAACTGGAGTTCATCTCCGTTTGCAAGTTCATCAAGTGCCTTCTGGCAGGATAGGAGTTCAAAGGTATTGAGATAGATCTCATAGCTTGTGGTTCCCCTTTTTTTTGGCGTGAGTTCGAAGGCATTCCTGTCCATAGTCTACCTCCCTGTTTGAAAAGGTTATGCTTGAAAAAAGGCAGGAAACAGCGGGAAGTCAGTTAATTTTTTCTCTCTTTTTCAGGTCGTATCGATCGCCATGTCGTAACAGGCGGTATCCATCGAGCTGAGCGTGCAGATCGGTAAAGCGCCCGCTTTGTCCTTTGATGAGTGGGCCGTCCAAAGCAGTGACATAACCGCTCCCGAAGACACTCATCTCATTTCCCGTTACGCTTATAAAGGTGTCTTCGTCTATCCCGATCCCCAGAAGATCCGGGTACCTGTCAAAGACCCTGGGCATGTCGAATTGCCGCTCCAGCTTCAGCAGGTGCTGATCTATGGCCACATTCTTGATGAAGCCGAAACCTTCCTGATGGTCGCCGATCATGATTTTATTGTCATCAGGCCGTGAATTCGCCCGTATAAGCAGGGATCCTTGGATGGTGGCACCGGCTGAAATACCGGCAATAACACCGCCGCGCCCGAGAAGTCTTATCAGTTCTTCATGTGTCCTTGTGCCCAGATATGAATCAGCTAGACGCCACTGTCTTCCTCCGGAAATAAACACCGCACCTGCTTCCGTTAGAGGCATTATAAATTCCTCGGAATCGGCCTGCTTCCGGTCCCTTGTGTGAAGCACCGTCACATTTCCGAATCCAAAAAGCGCACGGGCATAATCCGGGTCAAGATGCCTTTTCTGCCTGCCCTCCAGCTGCTCATCGCTCAACGCGGTAGGGATATATATGAGACCGCAATCGCAACCGCCTGCGATCCCTGTGAATACATCTCTGAACATGCCGTCTCTGCTGATCCTGCCGCCGCCATGGGCGATAAGGTAGCCTTTTGAAGGCCCTGTCGTAGGTTTTTGATCCATCAACTTATCTAACTCCGGTCAGTGAGCCCGCTTATATATTGTCAAGGCCCCTTTTTTCCCAAAAGTTCAGCAAAAGGATTGTGGAACGGCCTGTTTTCCCGGCCTCTTGCCGGTTTGGCCTTTTTCTCCGGCGCTTTTTTGGTAACGGATCCGGTCCCCTGTTTTTCACGGCCTGAACCGGACTGCATGGAAAGGGCGATCCGACTGCGTTCAAGATCGATATCCAGCACCGTGACATTGACCCTCTGATGCACCTTTACCACCTTGGAGGGATCCTTGACAAAACGGTTTGCCATTTTACTTATATGCACTAGACCGTCCTGATGCACTCCTATATCCACAAAGGCGCCAAACGCGGTGATGTTTGTCACGATCCCCGGGACCTGCATCCCTACCCTGAGATCCGATATCTTTTCAATACCGCTTTCAAAGGCGAAGGCCTCGAATTTGCGTCTCGGATCCCGCCCGGGTTTGGCAAGCTCGTTCATGATGTCCTTAAGGGTCGGAAGACCGATCTTATCGGACACATAGCGGGTAATATCGATTTTCCCGCGCAAATCGTCATCAGACATAAGCGCTTTGACATCGCACTTAAGATCCCGTGCCATCTCATACACGATCGGGTAGCTTTCCGGGTGCACCGCGCTTGCGTCAAGCGGATTGGCTCCGGCAGGTATTCTGAGAAAACCTGCGCACTGCTCAAAGGCCTTGCGGCCCAGCCGGGGAACCTCTTTGAGTTGATCACGCTCTTTAAAGGGCCCGTTTTCATCACGAAATGCGACGATGTTTCCGGCAAGCCTCGGTCCGAGGCCCGACACATAGGTCAGAAGCTGCACGCTGGCACGATTGAGATCCACACCGACCATATTGACGCAGCTTATGACCACGTCATCCAGTGCCTGTTTCAGATCGTACTGATCCACATCGTGCTGGTACTGCCCCACCCCGATCGATTTGGGATCGATCTTGACCAGTTCGGACAAAGGGTCCATCAGACGCCGGCCTATTGAAACCGCACCCCGGATTGTCAGGTCCAGATCGGGGAACTCTTCCCTGGCGGTTTCCGATGCGGAATAAACAGACGCGCCGCTTTCATTCACCAGAATCACCTTGATCCGTTCCGGCAGATCAAGGCCCCTTACCAGAGTCTCCGTCTCCCGGCCGGCCGTGCCGTTTCCTATGGCAATGGCTTCTATGTCGAAGCGGGCCACAAGATTTTTTATCTGCTCTTTTGCCTCCATATCCTTTTTTTCGGACATGTGGGGATATATGGTCTGATGATGCAGGAGTTTTCCCTGCCTGTCCAGGCAAACGACTTTACAGCCGGTCCTGAAGCCCGGATCAATTCCCAGCACCCTTCTGGATCCCAGAGGCGGCTCAAGGAGAAGCTGGCGCAGGTTTTCCGCAAAGATGCGAATGGCTTCGGCATCGGCCCTCTGCTTGGTCAAGAGCCGCATCTCGGTTTCCATGGATCTTGAAAGCAGCCGCTTGTAGCAGTCGGCTATCGCAAGCCGCACCTGGGACCCGTTCTCATTATCGCCTTTGACGAATATCGACTCAAGGAGTTCCACGGCATCCTGGGCGGAAGGGGCGACGGAAAGGCTCAGGATCTCTTCTTTTTCCCCCCTGCGCATGGCCAGGACCCTGTGCGACGGGGCGCTTATCGCTGGTTCCTGCCAGTCGAAATAATCTTTGTATTTGGCGCCGTCCGCCTCTTTTCCGCTCGAAACGCTGCTCTGAAACAGGGCCTTTTTTTCAAACAACCGCCTCATGGAGGCCCGGGCCCCCGGGTCTTCATTTATGGTCTCAGCTATGATATCGCGTGCTCCCGACAGGGCGTCTTCAACCGTCTCGATCCCTTTTTCAGGATCGATGAATCCGGCCGCGGCCTCAAAGGGGTCGGCATCTCCCTGCTCCAGGATCATTTCCGCCAGTGGTTCAAGCCCCTTTTCACGGGCGATGGTTGCCTTTGTTCTTCTTTTGGGCTTAAAGGGAAGGTAGATATCTTCCAGGATCGACATGGTGCCGGCCGCCATTACCTGCCCTTTTAGTTCGTCTGTGAGATGACCGTTCAGTTCAAGCGATTTAAGTACGGCCTGCCTTCGGGCGTCAAGTTCCGCCACCTGGGCCAGTCGGTCGCGTATCGAGGTGACGACCACCTCATCCAGGCTGCCTGTGGCCTCTTTTCTGTAGCGCGCGATAAACGGTATGGTAGCGCCCTGCTCCAGCAGCCGGGCTGTTGCTTCCACCTGCGCGGTCTTACAACCAAGCTCCCCGCTTATAAGGGAAATATGATCTGAATTCATAGGATCCTCTGTATGTAATAAGATTGAGGGCTGACTGCGCAGCCTCCGGGTATTCGTCTGTTTTCAACTGTGATCTCTGGTGAATGATTCGGGATCTTCTCCCGATTAGTTGTTCGATTAGCATATCTTTATTTACACGGTGCGACAAATCAGGATCCTTGAACCCTTTTTTACACAACTGAATCGGAGAAAAACCATAATTCGGGACCTTGATGCAGTCCCAGGCAAGTTATGCGGTCGGATTTCAAGGCTGATTCCCTTTTTCAGCCCCTCTTATTTTTTCATCAACCGGTTTCCTTAAGGATATTGCAGATATCAGGACCGAAAAGTCTTATCTGCCATTTTCTGATCCCTTCTATGGATTCCATGGCCTCTGGTTTTGCCGGGTTTGCGACGGAAATCGCCTCTAGCTGGGCATTCGTGCAGATTACGGCGGGATCGACCCTCCACTGACTCCCTATACGCTCACGCCACTTCTTTAATTCCTTTACGCGCGCTCTCTCCCTGGGCTTCAATCTCTGCCACACCTTTTTAGGGTATACGGGAAGAATCTCTTCCGGCAGATCCAGTCCCTTTCCGACTTCCTCGATAAGAGACTGCCCCATGTGATCTATCTGTTTAGGACTGAGGTCCTTTATTCCTGCCAGATCGGACTTGCTCAGCGGTTTGATCCGGCAAATCTCCATGATCGGGTTATTGCCGAGGACCTTGAAATGAGGCCGGTCCCTGCGTCTGGCCTCCTGATCCCTGAAGCCCAGGAGGTTCTCAAGGACCGCGAGGCTTCTCGGATCAAGCCTTGCCGCGCCCTTAAAACCGGGGAAAAAGGGCCTTTTTTTTGATGAATTTGGCTGAACCCTGCTCAGCAGTTCACACTCCTCTTTTACACAAAAAAGCCGGTCCTTTTCCTTCAACTCTCTTTCAAGCATATCCGCCAATGCCATAAGATGGCAGATATCCTGAACCGCATATTGAAGCATGGGTTCCGGAAGGGGCCTTTGAGACCAGTCTTTTTTCTGATATTTTTTATCGCTTGTGACATGAAACCGTTCATACAGCAGGCTGGCAAGGCCGGTTTCCTTCAGCCCGAGAAATCTTGCCGCGATCTGGGTATCAAACAGGGGCCGGACCTCGATGCCGAAATCCCTTGCCAGGGAACGGATATCATAGTCCGCCCCGTGAAAGACCTTTCGCATCCGTTTGTCGGCAAAAACAGGGGCAAGGGGAGAAAGATCCTCAACCGAGAGTGGATCGATCAACAGGTTCAGCCTGCTGGTGGAGATCTGAACAAGACAGACCTTTTCCTGATAATGGAACATGGAGTCCGCTTCCAGATCCACACCTATTGCAGGCTCCCCCTGAAGCTCAGGTATTATCCTTTTCAGATCCGTGTCATCCTGGATCAGCATATATTCCGTGTCAACACTATTTGTCATCTTATGTTTCGTTTCTATCCTCTGGATCAAATGTTCAAATCTCAACTCTCAAATGTTTCCCTTAAGGCACATACGCCATTAAAGCTCCCATTAATATCTCAGCGCCGCTCAGAATGCAATAGCCGCCCTTGTATCAGGTCTTGAAATATAAGGTTAATGCTCCGGTTTACAGGTGGGGCGGCACATCAGCCGATAAATTTCGTGTTGCATCTAACAAGTATCTTTTGAATGATAACACCGTTAAAAAGCGGTATGGATAAAGAAAGCGATAAGCACGAGGCCCGCGGCCCCGGCCTGCAATTTTGATCACCAATCACCTGGGCGGGTTTCAATATGCAATCCCGCTTAAATTCAACCGGTTATTTGCCGTCCGTACCGATAGCTTCCAGCATCTCCCACCTCTCATATGCTATAGACAGAGCTTTTTCCAGTTCTTCAATCCTTGCCCTGCCCTGCCTGATGAGGGAACCTTCCTGCCTGTAGAATGAGGGATCAGCCATGGAGTCATAGATTTCGCGCTGCTCTTTTTCCATGGCCTCAATCTTCTGCGGCAGGGCCTCCAGTTCGCGTGTTTCCTTGAAGGTGAGCTTTCTCGGCCCGGCCGGCTTCGGCCTCTTTTTTATCTTCTTTTCAGACGCGGGTTTTGTCTCTGACTTCTCAGCCGGTCGCTGCGAAAGCCAGTCATCATATCCTCCGGCATATTCCCCTATTTTGCCCTGTTTCTCAAAAACAAGTGTGGAAGTAACCACATTATTAAGGAATGCGCGCTCGTGGCTCACCAGAAGAACCGTTCCGCTGTAATCAAAAAGCAACTCCTCCAGAAGCTCCAGGGTCTCGACGTCAAGGTCGTTTGTCGGCTCATCCAGCACCAGGATATTAGCGGGCTTTGTAAAGAGCCTGGCCAGAAGCAACCGGTTCCGCTCGCCCCCTGACAGCACCCGGACCGGGGAGCGTGCCCGATCAGGTGTGAAAAGAAAATCCCGCAAATAGCCGAAGATATGTTTCGGTCTGCCGTTAATAGTCAGCATGTCGCTGCCTTCCCCGACATAGTTGACGACCGTGTCATTTTCATCGGGCAGGACCCGATGCTGATCAAAATACGCTGCTTCAAGATTGGCGCCGAGCCTGACAGATCCCTTCTGCGGGTTAAGGTCGCCGAGCAACAATCGAAGCAGGGTGGTTTTGCCGGAACCGTTCGGCCCGATAATGCCTACCCTGTCGCCACGCAGGATTGTTGTGGAAAACTCCCTGATAACGGTCGCGTCTCCATAGCCGAATGTCACTCCCTTTAACTCCGCCACCAGTTTTCCCGACGGCACCGCATCCTGGACACGCATACTGGCAAGGCCGGCAGGCTCCTGCCTGGCCCCGCGTTCTTTACGCATTTTCACAAGGTCTCGGACCCTTCCCTCATTTCTGGTCCGCCTGGCTTTGATCCCCTGGCGTATCCATATTTCCTCCTGGGCAAGCTTTTTGTCGAAACGGGCCTGCCGGGATGCTTCGGCCGCCAGGGTTTCGGCCTTCCTTCTGAGAAACGTATCATAATCGCCGGGCCAGCTTGTAAGGCAACCCCTGTCGAGATTGACTATACGGGTCGCAAGCCTTCTGAGAAGCATCCGGTCATGGGTTACGAATAAAAGGGTGATGTTCCTTTTTAACAAAAACTCTTCCACCCAGGTTATGGCATTGATATCAAGATGGTTGGTAGGCTCATCAAGGAGCAGGAGATCCGGGTCGCTCACCAGTGCCGAGGCCAGTAGAACTCTTCTTTTCATGCCGCCGGATAGTTCCGAATAGTTCAGGTCGGGATTCAACTCAAGTCGGGAGATAACCGTTTCCACTCGCTGCTGGGCCTGCCAGCCCCCTGCGGTTTCCAGCTGGTGCTGCACGGTTTCCATTTCAGTCAGCAGATTTTCGCCTTCGCCTGAACTCAGGCGCATTGAAACATCATGGTAGCGGGTAAGAAGGTCCTGTAATTCTCCAAGCCCGCCGGCAACTACCTCAAACACGGAGCCGTCAAGATCCAGTGCAACATCCTGAGCGATATGAGCGACACGGAGCACCTTCTGCCTGATAATGTCGCCGCTGTCCGCCTTAAGGTCTCCTGCGATCAATTTCATGAGACAAGATTTGCCTTCGCCGTTGCGGCCGATCAGACAGACCCGTTCCCACGGCTCAATCTGAAGGTTGACCTGATTCAGCACGGGCGGGCCGCCGAAACTCAGGGTTATATTCTGTAGGCTGATAAGAGACATGGAGCGCTTTTATACCTTTTTAAGGACTATGGCAACCTTATCCCGTATCCGCCGTCTAATCGGGAGACAGGGAAGCAGACCAATGGATGGGGAAGACGTCACGGACACCGCGCGGGGATGAAACAATGGAGGATATCCTCAAAGACCAGGAACCGGAAGGAACGACGAAAACGGCTTTACTCCGAACAATAAAAAACGGGGCGCTGCTCATAAAAAAGGCGAATTCCTGAGACTACCGAGGCCTATATCCTCATTTTCGAATTCCTTTTAAAGCCGCGGGGTGCCGGATAACCAACTTAAGCCTGAACAAAATTCCTCTGGCCGGACCATGCTCCCGCATTTAACTCAAAGCTCACAAAGCATGCGGGCCATTCCCGGAAAGCCGACTTCTCTTTCAAAATAGGGGTCCCGCTTTTCATCGACTATTTTGAATCCCTGCTTTTCATAGGCCTCCTGGGCCGCCCTGTTTCCGATGTAGATGTTAATCTGAGCAATTCGAAAACCGAGTCGCCGGCCCTTTTCAAGTATTGCCCCAAGCAGACTGTTTGCGATTCCCTTCTGTCGGAATTCTCCCGCTGTTGCCACACTATCGATAACCCACGCCCCCTTAAATGAAGCCGGGATGCATTCCAGGATCCCTGGAGAACCCCTTCCCTTCATTTCATCTGTCGGGTGCATCTGCACCTTTCCGAAGGCCTCAGGCAGGGCTTTGCGGAGTGAAGGGTATCCCAAAACATCGGGATCGTATCCGCCAAGCCCTGCCACCGGGCGTCCCTCCACTTCCGCCACAAGATAGCATGAATGATGAAAAAGATGAGGCCTTTGGGTAACGGACAAAACTTCCAGGAATGAAAGGCATTTATCCTCAGGTTCATTGAGGACGACTTCCCAGATTCCTCTCTTTCCTTCCGCCCGTCCTGCGGTAAGTATAAGCCACGCAAGAAAGGCGGCATCATCGCCGCGGGCTGACCGGATTTTCATATCCATAACCTACACTCCCTTGCTTCCAGACCGTGTGTATTTGAGCACCCTCTCGAATCCCTTGCCGATCTTTGGGGTTCGCTCTTTCGATAGCACTACTTACCGCACTATGATGGGTTCAAGGCTGCGGTAACTAATGTTAACCTCAAACAATGGACCGGCAGACCGAATCCTCTCCATTATCCGGTTTCCACAAACCGCTTCTGGCTCTTCAGGGCAAAGGCCCTTGCATCAACCGCCCTGGACACGGCGAGCACACCGTCAAGATGATCGTACTCGTGCTGGAGCAACTCCGACATGTCACCATGTAGAACAACTGAATCCTCTTCCCACTCCTGATTCAGGTATCTGATACGGCATGACCTGTGTCGCGTCACCTTTACCAAAAGATCGGGAAAGCACATGCAGTCGTCCCACACCTCCATCATTTCTTCACTCATCTCCTCCAGCCGCGGATTGATAAAGGCGGTCGAAACATCACCTACGGACATGTAGATAAGCCGTTTCATGACTCCGATCTGAGGGGCGGCGATGGCTCTGCCCACTCCGTACTCTCTGCGGAAATCCATCATCGTGTCATGCAGATCATTCACCACGTTCTTTATGGTCTCCAACTCCTCAAAAGACACCGGTTCGCACCGCCTGTACAATTGGGGATTCCCCAGAAGCAAAATCGGCCGGATTGTCATTTCCTTTCTCTCTTTCCTATATCGTTTTAAGTCTTTCCTGAAGAACCTCAACCGGGTATTTGAGCCCGATCGCGCTCAGCAGGTTTCTGTTTAATTTCTTGTTCAGTTCATACAGGGGGGCTGCCTTTAACCCGCCATTGAAGCGAATTTCCCATTCAAGCTGAATCTTTTGCTCATTCATCGACCCAAGGACGCTTCTGCTCTTTGTCTTTGAAAACAGGATCTGCTCATGCTCGTTCAGTACGGCCTCGATCTGTCTTTGTGAGAAGCCCTCATTCAGCAGGTTCTTGAATAAGTGCTCCGTGAAAATATAGTGGAATTTCCTGAAATCAGGCTTTCTCAGGAAGGGAATAAACATGGTGAAAAGTGTTGAATCATTGGTGATCAGCACGCATTTTCTTCTTTCAATATTTATCAGGTTTGCGTGCCACCTCCCAAGCAGACTGCTGATCGGCTCGACATTATCAGTCGGATCCGCATCCAGTTCTTTCAGTAATTTTTTCGTACAACAGATGAGCTGCACCCTATTTCCCCTTTACGATTAAGGTTTGAGCAGTCAGGCAAAAGTCACAGGCAGACACCTGCCCCTCTGGTTTCCTCTACCCCAACTTTCTTGCTATATACACACCATAACCGTAGTAAGTTTTATATTTCTCATAAAGTTCAATTTCCCGCTTTTCCCATTCCACTATTGCGCCTGCTTCTTCACTATTGCCATTACGGTCAAGAAAATCTTCAAATCTATCCTGCATGGGCCTATAATAATTATCCAGCCAACAATGCTCCGGTAAAACAAAATAACCAATCGGAGAATAGCCGTTCTTCTCCAGTATACCTGTCTTCGAAGAGGCCGTATCTATTTCGGGGTATTCGCCATCCCAATATTTTTGAAGCTCCGACGGTCGGGAGCCTGTAATCCAGGTAATCTCCGAAACAACCAGCAGCCCGCCAACTTTCAGATAACGGTTCCAGTCTTTTACGCCCCTTTCAAATCCGACATTGTATATCGCGCCCTCAGACCAGATAACATCATACTCCTCATCTCCAAACGGCAGATTGTCCATTGAGCAGTCAAGAGTCGATATTTTTTCAGAAAGCCCCATTTTTTCAGCTCCAGCTTCAAGTACTTCAAGAAATTCCTGAAGGAAATCCACTGCCGTAATTTGAGCTTTCAACAGGCGGGCGAGCAACAGGGTTGACGCCCCCGTGCCGCATCCTATATCGGCAATCTTTAATGGCGCAGACCGGTCCAACATAGACAGGTCAATAGCCTTTTCCGTCTCTGCATCACCGCCCGGACCCTGCCGTTTTGCACTTTTATGAAGGTCTGTCAAAAGTTGATAATCATCCACTAATCTCTCCTTACCTTTTTGCAGCCATTACAACCAATTATACGGTTTCGTTTAAATCCCGGCAAAATATCCCGCGCAGATAAAGGCCGGGTATTTCACAACTTGACCGGCCGCACAACTCCGCAAGTTGAATGTTTTCCGGAAAACCATATTATTCCGATTTTACCTATTTAAGTTTGGGTTATCAAGCCTGCCCGTTTGACAAAACAGAAGATCAAACCTACTCTAACTGAAAAAAGGAGGAATTCTTGTACCTCAAAAGAGTATACGCGCGGGACGGTTATCATTACCTTCTTTCCGAATCATATCCCGGACAAAAATGTTGGAAACACCGGGTCCTGACGGACCTGGGAACCGATCCAGGGCTCTATTTCGAATACCCCGGGGGAAACAGTTTTCATGTAAGGGAGGAGTTCCTGGAAACGGTTCAGTCAATGACCGACCGTTTCAGTGAAGATGAATTGGAAGCTCTTCTCATGCCCTTTTTGGACCCTCGTATCAGGCAAACCGTGGAACAGTTTGAACGGCCCAAAGAACCCTTCAAAGCCTGGCGGCATCTTTCATCAGACCAGGTACTGGCACAACAAAGAGGCCTCCATTCCTTTGACAAACGCCGGATTCACTACCTTCGTTTCGGACGGGTCCAGATGGGGGACCTGGATCGCAGGCCGTTGCGTTTTTTTCAGTTGCTTCATGAAAAAAGCCGGGATGAAATCGAAGCAGTGATGGATAAAATGGAACTGGCTCTGCCCCTTCATGAAAGACGTGTCTATGTGTATACCGCCTTTCACCTTCAAACCCGATTCCCGGGCCTATACACGAGAAACCACCCGTCGGCCCTTGATCCGGAAAAGGTGGATGAATTCTTTATGGAGAGTATCTGCGCGCTCAACCGGGATAGACGATTTTTCAGGGGTACCGAACCTCATGACCCGGAATCGCTTCATCCCTACCTTATTAAGTATCTGATTCTCTATTTTGACAACGACTTTGTTCCCGGAACCTTTTGGGCCCAGTATGTTGAAGACTTCATGTGGAAACATCAGTTTTACCGAAGACCCAGGCCGCGGCCCTCGCCTACCCATGAAGAGGCCTGCCGATGCCTTGAGATCTCCCTTGATGATTTTCAGAAAATGGACCGTGCAATGCTGACCCGCTGTTATCGAAAACTGGCAAAAAGAACTCACCCAGACCGGGGAGGAGACGCAGGGCATTTCGTCGAAATAAAGGCTGCCTACGAGATCCTGATGGAAATGAAATAAGGAGTCATTGAAAGGTCTTTCCCTTCGATTACGCGTGGCGCTCAAAAGGGGCGGTTTACCCCCTCGCCACTACACTCTAATGAATTTAAGGCCGCGGTGGCTTAAATTAACTTCGAACAAAGGTCAACGGCATACTTGACCCCCCTTTTAAAAAGACCATGCTTACAGGCTTGGGCCTGGCAGTCATTACCAGAGAAAAGCTTGATGAGTTGACAACGGAACTGATAGAAAAGGGCGAGATAACCGGGAAGAAAGGGAAAAAGCCGGTCGATGAACTGCTGAAAAAGTCTGAAACAGCAAGAAAAGATCTGGAGAACTGGTTAGAAAAAAATGGTTGCAAAGGTCATGTCAAAAATGAATCTGGCAGGCAGAGACGATATTTCAAGGCTTGAAGAAAAGATAAGAAAGTTTGAACAGCGAATGTCTTCTGAAAATGATATGGAGGAATCGTGAAAAATTGTACCCTGGACAGGGAAGATAGATCCACCAATAAGAAAATAGGTTTGGCACTGGGCAGCGGTTCTGCACGCGGGTGGGCTCATATCGGAGTAATCAAAGCCCTGGCTGAAACGGGCATCAAAATAGATTATGTTGCTGGAACCAGTATCGGCGCAGTGGTGGGGGCTTTCTATGCTTCAGGTAGGATTGCTGCGCTGGAAGATGCTGCGCTCCAGATCGACTGGAGAAAGATCGTCTTCTTCCTTGATGCTGTGTACCCCAAGTCAGGATTGATTGAGGGGAAAAAGGTTGCTGAATTCATACGAACCAGCGTAAAAGAGAAAAACATAGAAGATCTTAGCCTCCCATTCTGTGCCGTATCAACAGATCTTGCATCCGGAAACGAAGTAATTATTCGAAATGGAGATATTATTGAGGCGGTCAGGGCCAGCATTTCCGTACCGGGTATATTTACTCCGGTCACAAAAGATAACACCATTCTGGTAGACGGTGCATTGATCAATCCTGTACCTGTTAGTGTGGTAAGGCAGATGGGAGCTGATCTTGTAATTGCAGTTGATCTCAATCATTATATTGTCGGGAAAAAAGGGATTAGTGGGGACCTTAGCGCAAATTCAGGCACGTTAGATCCAGGAAAAGGAATCCGGCAGGAACCGGCAAAAAAAAACAGAGCGCTTGATGCTTTGAACAAAAGGCTGGACAGACTTGATAACTCTGCTTTGATGAAAATACGACAATGGATGTCAAAGGAACCGGCACTCAACATCTTCGATGTTATAATCAGTTCGATTAATATTATGGAGACCCAGATAACCGCTTCAAGATTGAAAACCGACCGCCCGGACATACTAATTCGACCACGATTAGGTCACATCGGATTCATGGAATTCAATAAGGCCGGTGAGGCCATTGAAGAAGGTTACAGGGAGGCCCGGACATGCATATCCGAAAAATTGGCATGATTGGACGAACATATCGTTATATACAGCGCTACCGACAAATCCTTGCCGTGCTGTTCAAATACGGCTTTGGAGATCTGGTAGATACCCTTCAGATCGAGCAGTATCTGGAGGTCGGTCTTCAGTTAATATCCCGTAAACGAAGGGAAAAGCTGGAAATATTTACGAGGGCTCAGAGGGTGAGGATGGCATTGGAAGAGCTTGGTCCCACCTTCATCAAGATGGGCCAGATCCTGTCCTCCCGGCCTGACCTTCTGCCTGTAGAATTTATCCGGGAGCTGGAAAAACTCCAGGATCATGTTCCGTCTTTTGAGTATTCACAGGTAGAGAAGATAATTGAAACAGAGTTAGGAATTTCTCTTAACGATGCATTTAGGGACTTCAATGAGATCCCTTTGGCTTCGGCCTCCATCGGCCAGGTCCATAAAGCCAGACTTATTCAAGGCGATAATGTGGTGGTGAAGATTCAACGGCCGGAGATCAAAAAAACAGTTGAAGTGGATCTGGAGATCATTCTGCACCTGGCCACACTCATGGAAAAGCATATAAAGGGCGCGGAAATCCATCAGCCGACTAAAATAGTGCAGGAATTCGCCCAGACACTGGAAAAGGAACTGGACTATACCATAGAGGCGAACCATATGGAACGATTTGCCATGCAATTTCTCAAGGATTCCAGTGTGTATGTGCCGAAAACCTACCGGGAGTTCTCAACCAGCCGCATTCTCACTATGGAGTATATTGACGGTATCAAAGCTTCAGAAACCGGATTACTTGAGAAGGCGAATCTTGACAGACACAAAATTGCATGTCGAGGTTTTGACCTGATCATGGAGCAGATATTTATCCACGGATTTTTCCATGCCGACCCGCATCCCGGAAATATTTTTATTATGCCCAACAATATCATCTGCTATCTGGATTTTGGCATGATGGGCCGCATAGGCCGTGAGAGCAGGGAGCATTTTACCGACCTTATCATGAGCGCTGTCCGCCGCGATGAAGCGAAAGCCACAGAGGCCCTACTCAGATTCGCAATCGCTGATGAAACACCTGACCAAAATGCATTGGAAAGGGACCTCGCCAATTTCATAGACCAGCACCTTTATGGACCTCTAAACAAACTGGACCTTGGCAAGCTGCTGTTCCATCTTATGGAGATAATAGCACGGTATCGGCTGAAGATTCAGCCGGATATTTTTTTGATGATCAAAGCCCTCAGTACAGCGGAAGGGCTTGGCAGGATATTGGATCCCGAATTTGATGCAGTAAAACAGGCAACCCCGTTTATACGGCGCGTACAATCGGAAAGGCTGAATCCGAAACGGTTAGCAACAGATATCTATGATTCAGCGAGGAACTTACTGTATCTTATCAAGGATATTCCGGAAGAACTGCGTGAAATCTTGATGCAGGCCAGAAAGGGTAAGATAAAAATGGAGTTTCAGCACCGAGGTCTGGAGCCGGTGCTGTCCACCCTTGACCGTGCCAGTAACAGGCTTGCCTTTGCCATTGTCCTGGCATCCCTGGTAATAGGTTCATCTCTTATTGTGTTATCAGACATTCCGCCCAAATGGAATGATATACCGATCATAGGCATTGTGGGTTTTCTGATTGCCGGAATAATGGGCTTCTGGCTTCTTGTGGCAACCTTGAAACGTGGAAAAATGTAATCAAATATATTTGCAGCTCTTTGAGTTTGACTGCCAAACCCGCCTTTGGCTTTTGGCAATATTCTTTGCCAATTCTTCCTTATTCATATTGAGATATCTGCCCGTTACTATTCTTCGCCTCACCTTTTCAATGATACCACTTACTCCAATGGAATAGGTTTAAGGCTGCAGTACCTCGTTTTAATTCCAAGCAATAATCAAAGACTTCAGCCTTTTAATGGGTGACCCCTTTTACACTTCTTATTTCAGCTGGCCTGGTTTTGGCAATCGATCTTCATCACGAAGACGACACTTGCCAAAACCAGAGCACTTACGCCGACAAAGATCGGTATGTAGCCGAATGCCTTGAGCAGGAAGCCGGCCGAAATCGGGAAAACGGTTGTGAGGATGTTTCCGGCTCCTGAAATGCCTGCATAGGTGGCACGATTGTCATCGGTGGATATCTCCAGCAGAATGCCTTCGATCGCGGTCTTGTAAGTTGCCATGAAGATCCCGGAAAAAATAAAAATGAAACCGTATAACTTCTGGGAACTTTGAAGCAACAACGCGCCCACGGGTATCGCAGCCGCCAGAGAAATGCTTATCAACAGCAAATAGCGGTACTTAAACCGTCTGGAAAACCTGAGCAGGAAAAAACCGGCAGAAAGCATGCCGATGGTTTTGAGCAGCAGGAAATTACCAATGAGCGAACCGGACAGTCCGAAGCTTTCTTTGGCCAGATAGATCAAAAACGGAAGCACGCTCAAGCCCAGACCCAGGCTGTTGATCAGGAGCAGATAGTATTTCAGGTTTCTGTCGGATTTCACAGCAAGCGGTATCAAGGCCAAAAACTTCAGAAAACTGCTTTTTTGTCCTGCTTTGGTCGGCTTCTCATTCAGGCGCCAGAACCCCAATGAAGCTGTGAAAAGCAGCGTGCCCGCTAAAACAAACAAAAGTGAGTAGTTGTCGGGAAACTCCAGCAGAACAAGCAACTGCCGAACCACCACCGCTGAAATGAAAACTCCGATGCTGAATATGATCTGTTTTGCGGAAAGAAAAGCCTTTCGGACCGCTCCGTGGAGGGATTTCCCGACTATATCCACATATGAAATATTGGCAAACGCGCCGCTGAAAGAAAACTGGGTGATAAAAACAAAGATGAGTATGATCAGGAGCCCATCAACGAGCAGGCCCGAGAAATAAAACAACACGGACAATGCGAAAAGCGCAACGATGCGGAGATTGATGCCCAAGAGCAGGAAGTTCTTTTTCCGAGGCCTATGGGAGATGAAGCCTGCGAAAACCAGTTGCAGAAAAGTGGAGCCGCCCAACATGATCGCAGTCATGAACCCAAGTTGGATCTCTCCGCCGCCTGCGTTGATAAGCATCGCCGGAATTATCGTATCCACATCCATGAAGTTGGATGCCAGGGCCAGGAAGGTCGCATGCCACAACAAAGCAAAGAAGTTGGTCGAGGGTCTGTCTTCCGGTGCTGTCATAGATCACCAATGGCTAAGAAAGAATTTTGAGCACCTACCAGGCCGTGAGTTTGACGGGAAGGTCCGCCCTTGGCTTTTGCCAATATTCTTTGCCAATTCTTCCTTATTCATATTGAGATATCTGCCCGTTACTATTCTTCGCCTCACCTTTTCAATGATGCCACTTACTGCACTTTAGTGGGTTTAAGGCTGCAGCGACTTATATTGACTTCGAACAATGGTCAACAGCAGGCTTGACCCCTTGCAACTATTGATTACGTTTGAATAGCCGTGGATTGCCTTTAATGAATGCCTGAATCCACCGTTCAAGAAATGATTGGTCTCTGGCAGTTTTGACGTAGCCGTACCCAAGCACGCTGATTGCCAAAGCTCCAAGAGTATCGACTATTAAGTCCCACATTGTGTCGGTCAACCCGGAAGGATCACCGAGCATTTCTTTTTGCATGTTCATGCTGAAAAAGCTATCCATACTAAATTCAAGAACTTCCCACAGGGCGCCTATTCCAACAGCAAACAAGAAGGCAAAAAATGCAACGAAGCCCGGTTTCATGTGCAGTTCAATGTCTTCAGTTTCGTTTAATACATGTACCAATAGAAAACCAACAATCCCGAGTAAAAATCCGGAGCTGGAGTGAAGAGCAATGTCCCACCACCAGAAACGTGTATAGTATCCACGCATTTCACCCAGGAACAGCGATGCAAAAACAAATGCAATCGAAAGCAGTAAAAACACGGGAGGAATATAGACGTGAAAGAGCTTTCCGAGAAAGAAGGGGCCAAGCGTTACTATAATTATCCCGGTGGTGGTCACAGCTGCAAGCCACTGATGCTCCCACACGGCAACTCCTACCTCAACAACCAGTATTGCCTGGAGAACAAAGGTCAATCGGCGATGCATCAAAAATTGTCGCATTTAGACTCCAACCGTTATCGGCCTGCATGAAATTAAAGATCTTGGTTGCTTCCTTGACATCATCATTTAAAAGTCACCCACTGATTTCAAAGGCTTCATGCCGGAACGTAAGATGTTGCCTTCTGTGTCGTTGAAGCACATCGGCGCCTGAGTTTATGTCTATTACGAGGCTCAATACTTAGCCTGCACTTTCCCCTGTCAATGCTTCGCTAAACCGGTAAAGGGCAGTGTGCTATGTGCGGGTTGGTGTATAGCCGCTATCGTGCCTGACTTTCAAACTTCGTTCTTGATCGGCCTTGCTTGACCCGGGTTTTTCCCTGGGCATATCCCGCAATTCCTATCAAAAATCGCACCAAACCGTAACAAAGCCAACTCGCCAGCCGCAGCCTTTTTGTCTGCGCTCTCCAGTTGTTTTTAAATACCTGTCGAGCTCCCATCTTGACGGCCTGCTCCACGCTGTATTTCAATTTTTTGGCAAAATTTGCATCGTCAATGATGACATTTGCCTCAAGAGAAAGCAGAAGGCTGAAAGGGTCAAGGTTTGAGGATCCCACCGTGGCCCAATGTTCATCAATCACTGCAACTTTGGCATGCAGCATGCTCTTGTGGTATTCATGGATCTCAATCCCAGCATCGAGAAAACTGCCGTACAGGGCATGCGAGGCATAATGCAGCAATGGGTGATCTATCTTTCCCTGCAACAGTAAAACCACCCGGACACCGCGTACGGCTGCATTCACAAGCGCATGACGAAAATTCAACCCGGGAAAAAAGTAGGCGCTTGCAAGAATGATTTCGAATTGAGCCTGATCCATCGCCTGAAGATAGGCATTTTCGATATCGCGGCGATGGCAGATGTTGTCCCTCAGCAAAAAAGCGGCGCGCATATTGCCCTTGGGTTTGATGGAAAGCACGTGTCTCTCTTTTCCCAAAACTAAGCCGGATCGCCATCGGGTCCACGCCACCCGCGACCACACCCTGCGGGCAGAACGATTAATTTCCGCCACCAGAGGCCCTTCAACCTGTACCGCATAGTCATACCGAATCGATTGTTGGCCGGAAATATCACTGTCATCGATAACATTAATGCCGCCCACAAATGCGACCTTCAAGTCCACAACCACGATTTTCCGGTGCAAGCGACGCAACCGCCGGCGTCGTAGAGTCCAAGGCGATATCTTGGGCCGGAACTTCAGCACCATTACGCCGGCCGCTTCAAGGTAATCGATCATGGTTTTCGGAAAACGATTCGATCCGAAGCCATCGATCAGCATGTGGGTTTTTACGCCGCGAAAAGCTGCCCGTCTAAGCGCTTCTACAATACGCTTTCCGGTATTGTCATTTTCGAAAATATAGCTTTCCAGGTAAATTTCGTGCATCGCCCGGTCCAGCGCCGCTTCCATTGCTGGAAAATATGCTTCACCGTTTTGCAAAAGGGCGATCTGATTGTCTGGGATCATTCGAGTCACAGCACGGTTCCCCTTAATCATTAACACTACACTCATAATACTGAAATATTGAAGGATTCAAGCAGACCAAAGATTAGTCTATAGAAATCAAGATGATTCAGAATTGAACCATGCTTACCATATTTAATAGTAGTGCAGTTTAAAGGAAAATTTCAAGCAAGATTCCGACAATCGGCTGTTATTGTTGTTGGAATCATTGATGGCATAATGTGGACGCCCCTTAAGTTATAAAATTCATATAAGGTTTCAAACGAAACTTAATTTTAGGGGCGTCCCGGAAATCCTCTCTCAGGGGTGGGAGAAGGAAGTTTTAGAGATACGGTGAGAACAATCGAAAAAACCTGTTTCTCATTTTAACCGCGGTATTTCCTGATAAAAGACCCAACCGATTGGCAACTGGGCATCTTGCCGGGAAGGCTTACGTTTTCACCTTAATATCGGCAATAACCGGTAGATGATCGCTGGCAACTTTGGAGACCCGGAGACGACATCGCCGACCGCCCACGATTTCCAACGCACCCCGGCAGAATATTTTATCCAAGCCGCCGCTTGGTGAAAAGGAAGGATAGGTAAGAAAGGATTTCTGATACCCCCAGCCTTGGTTGGTGGCGCATTCAAATTCCAATATCTCGGTAAAGATGGGCGCCAGGCGCGTCTGCCAGTCATTCAGGTCACCACCTACCAGGCAGGAATCCTGCAAGCCAAGGGCACGGAACTCGTCGGAACGCACCAGCATGCCGATTTGGCGAGGCCTTTCCTTAAAAGACAACCCAAGATGAAGATTAAAGACCGCGATTTCCGTATGCCCCATATTTTTTGCCGGCAGCACGATGTCGGTATACAAACAACCCCGGGCCTTACCGGATTCAATGGTTAAATCGATATTCCGTTCGTTAACAATGGGATAGCGGCTCAAGGTAGCGTTCCCGTACATCCCCTCGCGCAGCTTCACATTAAGCCCCACCGCATGATGTGGATACCCGAGACGGTCTGCCAATTCCTGGGCCAGGTTCAACCCCCGGGAGCGGGGCACCCCTACATCCACTTCCTGCAGCAGGACGATATCGGCATCATGGTGTGCCAGTATCGTGGCAATGCGTTGCGGACGGAAACAGCGGTCAAGCCCGATGGCCCGGTGGATATTATATGATAGAACACGTAGATTCATGCTTCTCCCTTAAAAGTAAGGCGAAGAAAGTATTCCCCAGCACTTGATTCTTAATCTTAACTGTTTTGGACAAAATATGAGCTCGAAATATAGAGAGTAATTAACGATTTTACCATATCGAGACAACACAAGCTTAACAATGCTGTGTCAGTTTAACTTTTAACGGAATTTAAAAAAGATGTGGCATATTGAGAATCCGGAAATAATCCACCTCAAATAAAAATATTATACCAATATCATAGGATATGTCAAAGCGTGGTACCCTGTCATTACATGGGATAATGAGAGTTACGGGAGTCTCCTCCCGCAGAGCGGGAGGCTCCAGGCTATGACGTCTGGAAAGCCCCGTTGGGGCTTATTCAAGGTTAATCGTCAAGATCCAGCTGGTCTTTTTCAAGCAACTCTTGTTTACGGATGTACTTTCGTATGGTTCCTTCATCCAAACCAACTGTGCTTACGCAATATCCTCGGGACCAGAAGTGGAGCCCTTTCACTCTCTTTACCTTCAACACTTCCCGATGGATTCGTACCGCACTTTTTCCTTTCAAAAAACCTATTGCAAACGCCGCCTCATATAAGCTGCTTTGCGGTTTAGGATGCGATATCGCACAGGGCTATTTTATAAACCGGCCTGCTCCGGCGCCGGAGTTTGCTGAATGGTATAAAAAATCTGGTGGGATTTTTAAAACGGAGGATAGAAGCTGATCAAAATTTGTGAACAGGATAATGATCATGGAAGGCTACATAACGACATGATAACCACCCTGGCAAGCGCGTTAGCCGGATCTGGTTTATTATTGATGTTGGCTTTTTTTAATTTTGGGGAAAAAGTTCACATTCGGTAGATTTTCAAAATCCGAATCCTGTGTCCAGATGACACATCCATAGGATTGAGCTGTGGATAAAATAATGCTGTCAGCCATAGGGAGACTATATTTTAGACTTATCCTTGAGGCATTTATGGCAATACTTGTATTGAGGTCTATTACCGATCCTTTCTGCATCGAAGCTACAACTTGTAAGGCTTCATTTTCACCGGTTTCACGTAAAACTACTTTAAACACTTCGTATATTGTAATTACAGGCACAATTAATGATGACGGATCTTTTAGAGGAACTTCGAATTTATCTGAATTTGGCCCTCCTGAAAAATATTCAAGCCATCCTGAAGAATCTACTACATTCATAATCTGTCACCCTCGCGTATAAAATCTGTGTTGATCCCCTTAAGAAATCCCTTTAATTCACAAATATCTCTATCAGGTATCAGCTCTATTCGTCCATCATACTCTATGACCTTCATTTTTTGGCCAGGGCGAAGCTGTAAAGCATCTCTTATATTTTTGGGTATGACAACTTGATATTTAGGTGAAACTGTAACTGTATACATGACGGCCTCCCTATCGATACTAGATCGGTATTACAATACCATTATCGACACCATATTGTCAATATGCAAGCCAACAAAAACCCACCAGCGCTCGGAAAAAATTGAGGGGGGAGTGAAAGATGCGACAAAGGTTGTTACCGGGGAATGTCTAAATAAATTATGAGGATAGATAGTATTTTGGTAATTTTTTGTCGCATGACTGTTTTCTAACCACATGGCCTTTCCATGATGTCAGCGCCATGCTGGGATTATCCGCATCGGCCCGTTCCATGATGATTTCCGCTGCGGTTCGCTGGGTGACGGCATAAAGTAATTTGTTCTGGGTTTCGGCAAAAAAACATCTGTGTCGCCTTATCGGTTTTGTCGTAATCACTGCTTAATGCGAATAGATCACGAACCTTCTGATAAAAGCGTTTTTTAGACGCCCGGATTTCCCGAATGCGCTCCAGCAGTTCATCAAAATAATCGGGCCTGCCGTCCGGATTTTTCAGGCGTTCGTCATCCATGACAAAACCTTTGACCATATACTCTTTCAGGTGGTGGTTGGCCCAGATCCTGAATTGGGTACCCCGTTTGCTTCGCACCCGGAAGCCGATAGCCAGAATCATATCCAAAGCATAGAAGGCAACATCGTATTCCTTGCTGTCAGAGGCAGTTGTAAAGAAATTCTTTACAACTGAATTTTCTTCCAATTCCTTTTCTTTCAGGATGTTAGCTATATGTTGCCCAATATTTTGCTTGGAGGTGTCAAAAAGTCTCGCCAGCTGATTTTGGCTCACCCATACCATGCCGTCTTTGGCATAGAGGGACACGGACGCTTTGCCGTCAGCGGTGTTATAGATGATAATATCTTGTCTATCATTGTCCATGATCAATCCTCCGGCACCCTTTTTTCCGGTTCCATAGAGCCGGCTTTCAGTGCCAGGATATCGGCTTTAATTTCCGCTAAGGAGTGCAACTGTTTCTACCCGCGTTTCTACCTTTCTTTTCTCCACAACCTTTGGAAATCCAAATTCCACCCACAGACCTGAGTGCTCATAACGCAACTTCGGCTTCGGAACATTCTATCAATAATGGAACATAGGTGTATAATATTTTGAATAATTGTGGGATAATTCAAGTTTCAGAAACTGAATCCGCAACGAACCTATAATCCCCTTTTCGGCATCAAAAATGGCGATATAGGCCATATTTTTGACCCTTTTCAGACTTCTTTCTTATTTATTTCATGGATTTATCGCGGCCCTGCCCCAAATTCCGTCCTCTCAATCGTAGACTTAAACCTTTTTTTGTGGCCAACAGCGGTGGTTCCCCGCAACAACCTATAATGCCCTTTTCGGCATCAAAAATGGCGATATAGGCTTTATTTTTAACCTTTTTCAGACTTCTTTCTATGTTATTTCATGGAGTTATCGCGGCCCGACCCCAAATTAAAATTAAAAGCAAGACGTAATCGAAAAAGATTCATCTGTTGCATGGACAGGTGTTTTTTCTCTTGACTAGCCCTTTAATGGGTGACCCCTTTCTCCCCTTTCTCGGTTACGCGTGTGGCACGCCATGGCTACCAATGCCACCCGCGTTGTCGGACCGGCGGTAGGCGGCATTCTGATTGTTGCCTTTGGCGCTGCAGGTAAATTCCTGTTGCAGTCGGCGCTGTACCTGTGTATGGTGGCTCATTTTCCCGATGAGAGTGCCGTACCGAGACACTGCATCAGCCAGTAACGCGTCGGCCCTGCGCAATCTGCAAGAGGGCATCCAGGAGGATTTGATGCATACAGTAACATTTCACCGGCTGCCGGTTCTTTTTTTATTATCCGTAAGTTGTTTCTGCTTTTACCTGTCCGTTATGATCCCGGCGCCAAGCGCTTTTGCCCAGCCGGTCGGTGAAATCGGTGCGGCGAAGGGGAATGAAGCTGTAGTTGAGAAGCTTCGTAAGATGACTCCCGAGGAAATTGCAAACCTGGATGCCTTTCTGGCCCAGGCCCTGACACTTTATTATGACCGCAAATTTGCACTGGCGCTTCCCATTTTCAAGGAATTGGCCGATAAGGTCGAGACCATGGACATCATGTTCTGGCTCGGCACCAGTGCGGCCCAGGCGGGCGAGACTCATCTGGCAATTGAAAAATTTCAGAAAATGCTCGCCATCAATCCGAGGCTGCACCGGGTCCGGCTGGAACTGGCCGCGGCTTTCTTTAAACTGGGGCGGGATGCGGCTGCGCGCAAAGAGCTGCAATTCGTCCTTGACGCGAACCCTCCGGCAGCTGTCCGGTCGAACATCGATAAAATAATGGCCGCTATTGATGAAAGAACGCGAACTGTATCCTCGAATTTTCGATTGTCCACCGGGTACATGTGGGATAACAACATAACCTCCGGTCCCGATCCCGGTGTTTACAACCTTCCGGGGGGCTCCTCGTTTTGTCCGGCGCCGACTTCGGCAAAACTTTCCGACCAGGCCTCGGTCACTAGTTTTGCCGGGAATCTGCTCTATGATCTCGGTGAAAGGCAGGGGCTGATGTGGAACACCACCGCTTCGGCCTACCTGAAGTTTTACAAGAATTACAGCGAGTTTGATTACATGGCCCTGGATGTCAATACGGGGCCGTGGTGGACAACGCAGCAGGGTATTTTTAAATTTCCTTTGGGCTACACGCACACGGAATACGGCAGCGATCGCTTGTCCTATATCCTTCACATCGACCCCAGCTACGAGTATTTTTTTAACAGCACCGTCAGCCTGAGAGGATCGTATACTTACAAGAACGAACGGTTCTATCAGAAATTACGCGCTGATAATTTCGACAATACCGGCCATATCGTGGAGCTTGCCCCGACAATATATCTCGGCAACCGCCGGCATATCATTTCGGCCTCTTTGGGGTATGACTATCATGATGCGGAAAATGATATCTTCTCCTATTCCGCACCGATAGCCGGGATCAGCTATTTTACCTGGTTCCCCACCCGCACGGAGCTGTACCTGAGCTACCAGTGGACCCGGCGGGATTATGATGATCCCCAGCTGTTTCCGTACGCCGGCTTGAAGCGGGAAGACATCCGTCATTTGTTCACCGGCGTGCTGAGCCAGCGGATTTATAAATATTTAAACCTGTCCTATGCCTTTACATATACGGACAACGATTCCAATCTTGCATTGAACGATTGGCGCAAGACGACTCACACCGTCAGCTTGGGCTGTCAGTTTTAATAAAAAAGGGAGTAAACACATGGTAAGATCCTATCCGTCCATCGCCTGTAAGTTTGGTTTGCTGCTTTGCGCTGCGGCCGTATTGTTTTTCCCCGCCGGCACTGCGGCCCAGGAAAAAGGCGACGGTGTTGCACCCGCCGGCCTTTCCGAAGAATTGCAGGGAATGAGAATCAGCGATGTCTTCATCCCGCTTTTAGCCGAGTCGGTGGGAACCATCCAGTCGCTCAAAGGCCGGCTGGTCGTTCGCCATGGCGACACGGCGCGGGCCTATTATGCCGCACCGGGAAACCAGCTGTACGAAAACGATAGCCTTTTTACACTGAAAGATAGCCGCTGCCGTGTAAAGTTTATTACCGACGATATCATCACCATGGGGGCAAACAGCCGCATCCGCGTCGATCAACTGGCGGATGACCGCAGCGCCTGGGAAAAGCGATCCGTATTCAGCATGTTCAAGGGCAAGGCGATGTTTTACGCCCTGCGCCTGTTTCGCTACAAAAAAGTAACGGCCGAGGTGCGTACCCCTACGGCGGTTGCCGGAATCCGGGGAACTAAATTCGGAGTCGAGGTGGGTAATGCAGAAATAAAGCAGGTCTCCGCCGGCCCTGCCTATACGGCGAATGCTTCAGGAAGCCTGCCGCCGGGGTCGCTGGCGAAAAATAATCTCGGGGAAGGATTTCGTACAACGGTGTATGGTTTTGACGGAGAGGTTCAAGTGGCCCCGACAGATGGCAGCACGCCCCAGATAGTGGGCGCAGGCGAGACTGTTACGGTGGGCCTGGCAGGAACCGTTGAAGTGACGCCCACCCCGCCGGATACGGCCCGGCAGTTTGCCTTGGAAACCGGTGAAGCGGGCGGTGCCGCAGCGGGAGGTGACGGAAGTGGCGATGCGGGAACCGGTGAAGCGGGAGGTGCCGCAACGGGAGATATCAATGCCTATGCCACTGCCGGAAGCGCCGAAGCCGGCGCTGCTGACCTGAATCAGAATCTGACCACCCAGACCATTCAGCAGTCGGTTGTCTCCGGTGCCCGGGTCGGCTATTTTTCGGCACTTCTGACCCGATATGATGGGGGGAGCGCACTAGCGGATATTTATACCAATTCCACAAGAGCGGATTTTAATAGCGATCAGATCTCCGGAAATTCCATTGTGGACCCGGTCGGCTTCGCGGTGTTAACCGGCATCGGGACCCAGGATGAGTCCTATATCAAGCAGATCAAAACCGGTGCCGCCTTCGACAGCGGGGATCTGGGTACCACCCGGCCGATGGACAATCCGGATAATTTCCCCGGCTGGCCGAATGAAGACCTTCCGGGCGAAAGCGCTTATATGGAATGGGGCTTCTGGCGTATGTCCGACTGGGTTCCCGGGGATGATACGACACCCACGTATGCCATTACAGACAGGGCCTATTATGTCTGCGGCGTGGTTACCCCGGATGCGGCGGCAGCCGGCATTGTCGGCACCTATGCCGGTTCTGCCTGGGGCACCTATTTCAACGCCGATGGCGGCATCGACATGACCGGCGGGTTCACCTGCGACGTCAATGTTCCGGCCGGATCGGTGTCGGGATTTGACCTGGCTGTTTCCGGTTCAGATGGCATGACGGCTGAAATTATTGATGGCACCGGCAGTTTTGTCGGTTCCAGCGGCGAGTTTGAGATCACCGGCGGGAGCTGGTATTTAAACGAAGCGCCGGCCGTATACAAGTCGCTGAGCGGCTCACTGTATGGATCGGCCGGAGAACAAATCGGCGGAGCCTGGGCCATGGGTGTTGGAGCGGACAACAATGCCGCAGTGGGGATTTTCGTCGGTGACAAGTAGGGGGAGTGTCACAACCCCGGTTGATCCCCCGACAATACCGTAATCGCCGCCGCCCTGGGGCGGCACGATTGTGGAAATTCAAACACCTTACTTAATTATTGAAAGAAGAACTAAACCGCTGCGCGGTAGCCATCCCATCGCCTGTTTCATCGGATTATAATACCAGTCTACATACATCATCCTTTGTCAAACCGTCAGCCTGTGCTGGCGGATATCAAAATCAAAGGAGGTTGTATGATGGGAACGTTAAGAGATCAGATGCTGATGGATTTACAGTTGAGCGGGGCCAAACCGACGACACAAGCGGCCTATCTGCGGGAAGTAGGGAACCTGGCAAAATACTTTAGGCGCTCCCCGGCGGAAAAGGACAAGGGGTCATAAGGGGTGGCGCAATCCTTCGGAATCACATGTCGGTTTCATCGGAATAGGCAACAAGAGCAGGCTTGACTCTTTGCGACTATTGTTTACGTTTGAAAAGCCGTGGATTGCCTTTAATGAACGCTTGAATCCACCGTTCAAGGAATGACCGGTCTCTGGCGGTTTTGACGTAGCCGTACCCCAGCACACTGATTGCCAAGGCTCCAAGAGTATCGACTATTAAGTCCCACATTGTGTCGGTCAACCCGGAAGGATCACCGAGCATTTCTTTTTGCATGTTCATGCTGAAGAAACTATCCATACTAAATTCAAAGATTTCCCACAAGGCGCCTGTTCCAACAGCAAACAAAAAGGCAAAAAATGCAACAAAGCCCGGCTTCATGTGTACTTCAATGTCTTCCGTTTCGTTTAATACATGCACCAGTAGAAAACCGATAATCCCGAGTAAAAATCCGGAGCCGGAGTGAAGAGCTATATCCCACCACCAGAAACGAGTATAGTATCCACGGATTTCACCCAGGAACAGCGATGCAAAAACAAATGCAATCGAAAGCAGTAAAAACACGGGAGGAATAAAGACGTGAAAGAGCTTTCCGAAAAAAAAGGGGCCAAGCGTTACTATGATTATCCCGGTGGTGGTCACAGCTGCAAGCCACTGATGCTCCCACACGGCAACGCCTACCTCAACAACCAGTATTGCCTGGAGGATTACCTGTCAAAATAGCGCCCAGGTTCGCAGGGCCTTCGGTTCTCCACAAATGCAATTGAGCCAACAAGGACATATACTATAACTTCAATCAAAAAAAGCAATAATAAAACGTATTTATACCGGAAAAATGCATTTTCAACATTTTTGAAAAATATTATCGCAATAATTGATTAAAAGAGGAAAGGCGGTTGATTCTTATAGCGGTTATGCAAGCACAAACAGAGTGAGGCAGAAGGTTATCAGTCTTATCGTAAGGTGCCTGAAGCCCCTTATACGGCACGGCTAACAGGCCGGCCTTGTTAAACCGGGTGTTTCATGAAGTTCACATCTTGACTAAATTAGCTAAAAAGCCTATTATAGCTTAATTTAACAGGGAGATTATTATGCAAATAACCGCCACAGAACTTAAAAACAGACTCGGCCGGTATTTGGATGCCGCCGAAACATCTCCTGTAATAGTCGAGAAATCAGGGAGAATAAAATCCGTATTAATATCAAATGCCATGTATGAAAAATTCCTTGCCTATGAAGATGCCTATTGGGCCTCCAAGGCCAAGGCCGCCGAACAAGAGGGGTATTTAGGTGAAAAGGCCTCTGAAGCGCTTCTGGCAGGGAATTGATAATGCATAAGATTGATATTACAAAGGCTGCCGGTAAATTTATCAAAAGATTACCAGCCAAACAATATCGACAAGTAGTCAGTACCATACTTGAACTCAGGAAAGATCCAACGCCTAATGATTCCAGGCTGCTGGCAGGCTATACAGAATACCATCGTGTTGATATCGGAGAATACAGGATAGTTTATCGTTTTGATGATGATACGGTCTATATCGCTATTGTCGGCAAAAGAAACGACGATGAAGTTTATAAGCAAAAGTCTTCTCCCAATTAGTTGGGAGAAAGGGTCCAAGGACCCAAGGGGTCAAGGATTCATTTAGATCAACTCTTTTGGAGATGATCCAAAAATACCGGTCTTATCGCACAAAATGCCTGACAACCCTTGCCTCCTCCGCCTCAAGCCCCTTCCCCCTTGAGTAGTTTCCTCATTTGAAGAAAAAGACAACCAAGAACCACTTGACAAACGTGTCAAAATAGGTACATTAAATCTATGGATAAATTCGAAAAAGTAATGGAAGTTTACTTTATTCAATCTGATTCCGGCAGGATATATGAATGAATACCAAGGATATGAAACATAAAAACATAGGCCAAAGCCTTGATGATTTTCTGGAAGAAGAAGGAATCTTAAAAGAAGTAGAAGAAGTTGCAATTAAGCGGGTCCTTTCTTATCAAATAGAGCAATTGATGAAAGAGCAAGGGCTTACAAAAACAACCATGGCTGTCAGGATGAAAACAAGCAGGTCTGCGCTCAATCGATTACTGGACCCGGAAAATGAATCGGTCACACTGCAGACATTAAGGCGGGCCGCAAGTGTACTAGGCAGGCGAGTGAGCCTAAAGCTGGCTTGATTAGATATGCAGGCAAAGCGTATGCGACTTTCACCAAACGTTTAATTCTCTATAAGATCCTTGGGAACCCTTATACAGCACGGCTGAAAGGTCTCTGTTTCCCGATCCTGTCAAGAGATCCTATCCATCTGACCGTCATGGTAACGGCGCCTGAGTCCTCCTCCACCCGTCCCTTTATGAGATAGGAGCGCATAGGCTCAAGCATGTGGCAGAACCTCTTGTAGGTATCAGGGAAAAACAGGGTCTCATAAAGGCCTGTCTGATCCTCAAATGAGACGAATTTCATTAGATCCCCGCCTTCCGTGTGGATGGTCTTGCCTGCTATGTAAAGCCCCAGGGTAGTGACATCCTTTCCTATGAAGCGCCCGAGCTGATCGGCGCGCACGTGCCTGATGCCCCTACAGGCGTCCCTGTAAAGATCAAGCGGGTGCACGGACAGGATGAATCCGAGTGTTTCAGCCTCATGCTGAAGTAGCTGCTTCTTTGAATAGGGTCCGGGATCGCATCTTTTCATTTTGGCCTTGGATACCCCCCTTCCCTTTACAGGTACCGTATCAAAGAAAAGGCTTGTCTGAGAAGGCTCTTTTGAATGAAAAAACTCCATTGCCTCCCACAGAAGAGCTGCCCTTGAAGCCCCCCCTGAAACGGCATCAAGGCAGCCTGCCTTTATGAGAAGCCTTATATCCTTCAGGTGCACCCTCAGCCCTGTCCTTGAAACAAGGTCTCCTAAAGATAAAAAATCCCCCCTTTTCTCCCTTTCATCGATAATGACTTCAGAGGCCGCCACGGAAAGATCTTTTATCTGCATGAGCCCGACCCTGATCTTCCTTCCCCTTCCCTTGTACTTTATCCCGCTTCTGTTTATATCGGGGGGAAGGACAGCAAGCCCCATCCTCCTTGCCTCTGATATGTACCCGTAGGTGGAGTAATAGCCGCCTCCGTTTGATATGACGGATGCCATGAATTCCGCCGGGTAGTGGGCCCTTAAAAAGGCGGACTTGTACGCAACCATTGTATAGCTTGCCGAATGGGGCTTACAGAAGCTGTAGCCGTCAAATCCCATCATCATCTGCCATACCTTTTCTATTGTCTCATCCGCCACCCCCTTGCTCCTTGCCCCTTTTAAAAAGCGGTTGTAAAAATCTGCAAGCCTTTTTCCGCGCGCCTTTTTGCTTACCACCTTTCTCAAGGTGTCCGCCTCTGCCGGATCAAAGCCTGCGAGATGTATGGCTGCAAGGCTCAACTGCTCCTGAAAAACCATTACCCCGAGCGTCTCCCTGAGCACGGGTCTTAAAAGGGGGTGTGGCGCGTCCCACGGCTCACCCTTGAGCCTCGATATCCACGCGCGTATGCCGGCGCTTGATGCGGGCCTTATGATGGAGGTCACGACCACGTTCATCTGAAAGTGATCCGCATTGAGATATTTCCCAAAGGAAAAGGCAGAGCCCACCTTACAAAGCAGCTGCCTGGTTGCAGGGCTTTCAAAGTAGAACACACCGAATGTGTCCCCGTTATAAAACATGCGCACGGTCTCTGGGTCATCAACAGGATTGAGTTCAGCGTACTCGATCCTTTTGCCGTAGTTTTTCTCAACCATAAAAAGGGCGTCCCGAATGACGGCAAGGCTGCGGTTTCCCAGGATATCTATCTTTACAAGGCCTGCCGCCTCAACCGATTCCTTTTCCCACTGAAGCACCTGAACCCCTGAGGCCGATATCTCAACCGGGCAGTATCTCCTTATCTCGTCAGGCACCACCACAAAGCCCCCGCAGTGGGTGGAAAGGTGGTTGAAGCGCCCCTCAAACAGGGCTGCAGCCTCTATTACCTCCTTCCACGGCCCTTTTAGATCAACCCCTTTGAGCCTCGGGTGACGGGAGATCTCATCTTTTATCTCTTTTAAGCGCATGTTAAACCCGATCCTGCCCGTCACCTTCCCGATCTCGCCTTCGGTCAGGCCGAACACCTTTCCCGCCTCTCTTAAGGCACCCCTTGCGGCATATCTGTTATGATTCGCCACCATGGCGGCCCTTCTGTGGCCGTATTTCGAAAAGACGTAATCCAGGACCTTTTCCCTTTCATCCCAGGCAAAATCGATATCTATGTCGGGCGGGTCCTTTCTTCCCCGGTTAAGAAACCTTTCAAAGAAAAGATTGTGCCTTATAGGGTCCACATGGGTTATGCCGAGCGCGTAGGAGACGATGGAGGCTGCGGCGCTTCCCCTTCCGCATGAGCGGGCGGCCTTTGATGTGATATCCGCCACCACAAGAAAGTAGTGTGAAAACCCCTTCTCCTTTATGATCGCCATCTCGCGGGCGACCCTTTCTTTTACAGGTACTGTTATTTCGCCGTATCTCTTCCCGCACCCTTCAAGGGTCATCCGGTAGAGCCTTTCATATGCCTTTTTATCCGTGTCTTCTTTAAAGCGGGGAAAGATAAGCCGTGAAAAATCCCAGGTTCTAAGGCAGGCATCAGCCACCTTTACGGTGTTTTCAAGAGCGGCAGGCGCGTGCGGGAACTGATCGCACATCGCAGAAGCCGGTTTCATAAAGCAGGTCTTCCTGCATGTGTCATCGTGGGTAAGGCGGGATATCTTGCTGTTTGAGCTGACAGCCCTTAGGATGAGGTGCAGCCTGAAATCCTCTTTCTTTAAGAAATAGACCCTGTTTGTTGCAAGGGGGGGGATCTTGAACTTCCTTGAAAATGCGTAGCATGCGGCCATCCGGTAGCCGGGTGAGATCTCCACAAACAGGTCGCGGCCGGAGTCTTTTTTAAGGGCCTTAAGGAGCGTAAAATCATCCGTAAATATGACAAGCCCCCGCCTTTTCTCCCTGATCGCGCGGACAAGGTCAAAATCTGTGCCGCATTTCATCTCGGAGATTATCCTGCACAGGTTTTTGTAGCCCTCGACTGTCTTTACAAGGGCTATTGCGCGGTTTTTGCCTGATATGAGTTCCGAGCCCAGAACAGGCTCTATCCCCATATCACGGGCGGCCTCTATGAAAAAGACGGCCCCGTAGAGGCAGTTTGTGTCTGTAAGGGCAAGCCTTTTCATGCCAAGAGCGCAGGCGGTCCTGCACAGATCCTTTACCCCTGCCGTGCCCCACCCCCTTGAAAAATGCGAGTGCGTGTTAAGATGCACAAAGGGGGGAGCCGGCATGCGCCCTTCCATAACCTATGGCCTCATCTCCGTAGCGTTCGCGCACGCGGTCAAGCGCGCGCACAAGCGCGTGCCTTTCACCCGTGCCGCCCTGGGAGGAAAAAAGTGAGAGCTGACCTGATCCGGGCGCAAGATCAAAGAACCACACCCTCATGTACCTTATACGCACGCGCCTTGTGCATGACTTCAAAAAAAGCGCCTCAAGCGGGGTGAAAAGATCGGCCGCAAAGGGGTCGGTTACTTTAAGGCTTATCCTTTTTGTCTCCTCCATGCCGTCTGAATACCTGATCAAAAGCCCCGCCTTTTTGGGTACAAGTCCCCTTTTGCGGATCTTAAATGCGCATTTTTCAACAAGGGCAAAAATGATTGAAAGGAGTATTTGATCGTCGTTTTCATCCGCGCTTAGCACGACCTTTTCACTTACCGAGGGGCTTGAAGGGGCCGGATAGACAGGCCTTGGATCGATCCCGAGCGCCCTTTCATGTATGAGGCGCGCCCTTTTACCGAAGACCATTCTCATATCCCCCATATCAAGGCAGGCAAGGTCGCGCACAAGCCTTATATTCAGCTCAAGCAGGATGTTTTTGCCTGAAGCCCCGATTCCCGGGACCACACCCACCCTTAAAGGCGCCATAAAGGATTTTTCCTGTCCATGATCGATGTCCGTTACCCCGCATGAGGCCATCCTTGACGCAATGCTTGATACCATCTTGTTTCCCGCCACCCCTGCGGTGCCTGTAAGTGAGAACATGTCCCCGATCTCTTTTCTCAAGGTGCCGGCCGCGTCCCTTGCCGCCCCCCAGAGCCTGCCTGTGCCTGTAAGATCCATGTAGATGTGCCCGGGCCTTGCCGATTCCCACACGGGCGTGTACCTTGAAACGGTCTTTGAAACGGAGGACGCGGCCTTTATGGTGAGTGCCGGGTCAGGTGCGATTACCTTGAGGCCCGGACATCGCCTGACTGCCCTTGAAACGGACATACCCTTTAAGACCCCCTCTTTTTTCGCCTCAGGGGATGCTGAAAGGATAAGGGAGCGGGCAGAACCCGGCTGGGCCGCAGCCACCGGTCTTCCCTTTAGGCCAGGATCGATGCTCCTTGAAACGGCTATAAAAAAGGCCGGGATATGAAGGTGGATGATATCTCTTTTCAAGGGTCTTCTCCGGCATCTACCTGTAATACCTTATGACCCCGACCACCCTGCCTTTTATGCGAAGATCGCCCGCAGAAACCATTATCGATTCCATGCCCTTGTGGGCGGGCCTTAATTCCACCTGGCCCTTTTTGCGGTAATATTTTTTGACGGTCGCCTCATTTTCCATCAGGGCCACCACGGTCTGGCCGTTTTCGGCGGTGGGCTGCCTTTTTACCACCACAAAGTCCCCGTCGAGGATTCCGTCATCCTCCATGGAATCGCCTGCCACCTGGAGCACGAAGTGATCGCCCCCGGCCGTCATGGAAGGGGGAATCTCGATCGGTCTTTCATCCTCGATCGCCTCAATCGGCCTTCCCGCAGCCACCTTTCCGAGAAGCGGGACCTCAAAGCGGTTTGTCTCGACAGGGCTTATGACCTCAATTGCCCGCTTTTTGTTCTTTTCGGCGGGAAGCCTGATATAGCCCTTTCGCTCAAGGATCCTGAGATAGTTTGTGACCGTGTTATAGGAGGCAAAACCGAAGTTTTCCCGTATCTCGTCAAAGCTTGGAGAATGCCCCCACTGCCTGATGTAGCCTGACAGATATGAAAGAAAGGCCTGCTGCTTTTCCGTGAGCTTCATTGTGATTACTCCTGTTTTTGGTCCTTCGCCCGATTAGTTAAAAGAAAGGGTTCAAGGATTCAAGGATTCGAGGGTTCGAGGGTTCTTTGCTTCGCTCAGTCCCACCCCTCGACAAGCTCGGGGCGGGTTCCCGGTTTCACAAAAATCGAGAAAATACGATTTCCGCCGAGCATTTAACCCTCCATAATTTTTAAGTATTTCACTTGAATCCTTGACTCCTCGGCCCCTTGACCCCTTCATTTGTTTCAGATCTTCCGGAAACAATCCCTGCTTCCTTACACATAAATCTATACTGTAAGTTTTTATGAAAGTCAACCCTCTGACGGGGCCTTTGGATGGATCATGGTGATGAAAAAAAGCGGGGGAATTAAACGAGTAAAGGAGTGAGAAAAACATGACACCCTGACACGGGCCGGGAGGCTGTCCGTATCAGGGTAAAGTCATCCGCAGGTAGTGCTAGTGTCCCTTATGGCAGTACTGCGGACACCCGGTAAGATAGGCGATTCCCGATACGGTCACCCCGTAGAAAACAAGCGGGCGGTCGCGAATGAGGGACCGGTAGGTATTGTTTACCAGCGTGCTTCCGGTGGCAAACACGACATCCCCCCACTCTATTACCTCCTGGGTCTGATCCACAGGCTCGATCATTACTCCATACTTCTCCTTGCCCAGGGTGTCAGGGTCCATGTCGGTCACGCGGATTTTGTAGCTCCTGGCAAGGTTGTCCACCATGGCCGGCTGAAGACCTATAAAGGCTATCTTGGGCACTCCGAACTGCTCCGAGACATATTCCACAAGGTGCTGGGCGCACTCCTCCGGTTCCTCATCCTTGCAGTGGATGGTGCAGTCCAGGGCCCCTATATATCGAAGAACGGCATTTAGAGTCGAGATAAAAACGGCACGCTCAAAATTATCACCAAGGCCCATCTTCAGCACTTCGTCTATGGTCCCCTCGAAATCCCCGGGCATATCGGTGAAGGCCTGGCCCTTGTGGCCGTTGAAATCCGCTTCCACCATAACCTCTCGTCCCTTTACAAGGGGGAAATCTTTTCGTTCCGGGTTGCCGATCGATTCCTCAGGTTTGAGAGTGCGGGCGGATATGACATTTACGTGCTGGCCCTCAAGGCAATGCTCCTTTGCAATAAGGGCGAGTTTTTCCTTGAGCTGCTCATAGGTCAGATCGGCTATCTTAAGGCATCCTTTGTACTTGTCATTCATTTGCTGTTTTCCTCTTATCATTCGATTATTTTTTATCTTTCTCTTCTCTATTAAGTCGCACGATTCGTGCCCGGTTCGGCAAATGATTTGACGACAAAAGCCCCGATACCGGTTCCCGATCCGTTTCTCAGCAGGGGTGAACGATGTTTACATTCTCCTTTTTTATCAACGCATACAGATTCCCGCCCTTGCGCAGATCAAGGCTTTCGATTGCCCTGTTGCTCATGAGCGCGCTTATCTCTATGCCTTTTGCCTTCATATCGAGAATCGATGCCGGCCCCTCAGGCACCACGTGCCTAAGCGTTCCTTCCACCACGTTAAATCCGTTATTATCGGAAGGCCTTCTTGTCGTAACGCTGATGTCTTCATAGCGTATGGCCACATCCACCTTTTCACCTTTTTCGGCCCGGTCAAGACTCGTCAGATATATGCCTCCAACGTCTATCTTGCTTGCGTCCCCTTCGCAGGAGACGACTGTTCCGCTGAAAAATTCAGCCCCCACGAATTCTGCGACAAATTTGGATTGCGGACGGCAGAACACCGACTTCATGGGCCCGAACTGAAGAAGCTTTCCCTTGGAGAAAACAGCCAGCTTATCGGCCAGTGCCCACGCGTCATCGAGGTCGTGGGTTATGTGGATAACCGTTGTGGACCTTTCCCGGACGGCTTCCTTAAGCATTATACGGGCGCGCCGCCGCGTCTGCTGATCGAGCGCGGAAAAGGGCTCGTCCATGAGAAGGAGCTGCGGCTCCACTATGAGCACGCGGGCAAGTGCCGCCCTTTGCTGCTCGCCTCCCGACAGGGTCCCGGGTTTTCTGTGCAGGAGGTGATCGATATTAAGTGATTCGGCCATATCGCGTATGGCCTCCTCCATTCCATCCGGCCTGTGTTTTTTGAGCCCGTACGCGATGTTATCCCGCACGGTCATATGTGGAAGCAGGGCGTAATCCTGGTATACTATGCCGATATGCCGCTTTTCAGGCAGTTCGTCCGTGATGTCCCTGTCTTTCAGGAAAATCCGCCCCCGGTCCGGATGCCAGAACCCCACAATGCTCTCGAGAAAAATGGTCTTACCCGCGCCGGTGGGACCTATGATGGTCAGATAATCCCCCCTGTCGAGTGAAAGCGAGACATCTTCAAGATTGAATTCGGGCAGTTTTATATTGAGATCTTCGACTTTAAAGAAGCTCATGCACGAACCTCCGCCCTCTCAAAGAAATAAATGGCCACAAAAGACACCGCCGTCAGGACGATACCGCTTGTAAGCGCCATGCCCATATTTCCGTAGGAGATATTGAGATACAAGGTCATGGGCAGCACTTCGGTCTTCATATAGGTCCCGCCTGCAAGTATCAGTACCGTTCCGAATGTGCCTATGCACCGGGCAAACGAGATCACCGTGGAGGCGAGAATTCCGTTTTTTGCAAGAGGCATGGACACGTGAAAAAATGTCTCCACCTGAGAGTAGCCCAGGCTGCGTGACACAAATTCCAGCCTCGGGTCGATATAGTCAAATGTCGATTTCATGATGCGGCTGGCATAGGGAAGTGCCGTGAAAAACTGGGCCGCGACAACCCCCTGCTTTGTAAAGACAAAGTTAAGCCCGATTGCCTTGAAAAACTCGCCTACAAACGTATTTCCGAAAAGAAGCAGGAGGCAAAGCCCCAGCACAAGTTCCGGGAAGGCCATCGGCAGATCAAGGATCGTTTTCACAAAACCTTTCAAGGGAAAGCTGAAACGGGAAAGTGAGTACCCGATCGGCAAGGCAAAAATCATCACAAGCAGGGTCGAGATTATCCCTGTAACCATGGAAAGCTTGAGAGAAAAACGCATCTCTTCGCTCCACAGGTTTTTCCATACATCGCTCAAGTCAGGCACCAGGAAAAGAGCCGCAATGGAAAAGACAAGCAGAAAGGTAACCAGCAGGGACAGCCCGACACAGCAGATATAAAATGCCCCTACTCTGCGCAAGGTTTAAAACCCCATTTTTCCCAGACGGAAAGACCTTCGGCGGATGCGATATAATCATTGAACTTTACGGCCAAGGCCTTGTTTTTCGCGCGGGTGCAGACAGCCGTCGGTATGGTCTTGATGATGTTTCTCTTTTTGTCTATGTCGATGACCTCGATTTTCCCTTTTGCCTCGGCCCAGCTGGTAAGATCATCCCATATGATGGCCGCGTCGACCTGGTTTAGCGCCACATAGATGAGCAACTGGTTGACCGTTGGGGCAAGGACCGTGATATTGGGCTGCACGTCTTTCCAGAGACCGGCCTTGGTGAGCATCTTTTTTGAAACCCTTCCTATGGCAGGGGCCTTGGGATCGCCTATGGAGACCCTGACGCCTTTCCTGGTGAGATCATCAAGACCCTTGATCTCGGCCGGATTTCCCTTGGGAACCGCAATCGATGGAAGATGAAGGACCAATTTGCGGATCGTATCCTTTTCAATCCAGCCGTTTTTGAGCGCATCCATGGTGTATTTCTCGGCACCCGGAATAAGGACATCGCAGGGCTGGCCGGCGGCCACCATGCCGAAGATTTCCCCGGAGCTTCCGTAATGCACATCCACCTCGACGGAATGTTTTTTCTCGAAATTCTTCCGCATCTCCTCCATCGGTTTGATGAGGCCCGCACCGCTGAATACCATAAGATCGGCTGCAAGTGACGGAGCCGCAAATAACAGAACAGCAGTCGCAAATATCAAGATCCGTTTCATATCCTAATCCTCCTTTAATTTTTGAAATCTTGAGACCAAAAACACACAGGGCCAAATCAGGCCGAACCTTTTATGGCGCGCCTGACTTATGTCCCAGTTGATACAAATATAATCCAAAAAAAAGACCACAAATCAATAAGTTGGGCCAGTATTTCATAAGGTTATATCAGGTTGGAAATAAAACACAGGAACCTGTTTTTGTCAAGTTTATTCAATAATCTATTATTATTATAATGATTATAGCATTTTTTATGACATAAGTTATTAATAAACCTCTAGATGCTATCAAATTGCATTGCACGAAGCAAAATATGATCCCGACTCAACCTGCTGTTTTGATCCATTTCCATGAAAATCGAATTTGCCTCTGCCTCCTCATTACTATATGCTTGAACCTGTTTTTCACCTGCAAAAGACCGATAAGGAGTCAAACAGCGGAAGGAATGACCGTATGAAAAAGGTGAAAAAGGAGGTGTGGGGTTGGGCCATGTACGACTGGGCCAACTCTGCCTTTGCCACAACCGTGATGGCGGGGTTTTTCCCGCTTTATTTCAAAAAATACCTGAGCTTCGGGGCCGATGTCACCGTCAGCACGGCCCAGCTTGGGTTCGGAAACTCCGTTTCAAGCCTCCTTGTTGCCCTGCTTGCCCCCCTTCTCGGGGCCGTCGCGGACAGGAGATCGGCAAGGAAGGCCTTCCTCCTTTTCTTTGCCTACCTCGGGGCACTCATGACATCCTGCCTGTTTCTTATCCAACAGGGTCAGTGGGTATGGGCCATATTCATATATGCCATGGGAAATATCGGTTTTTCAGGCGCAAACATATTCTACGATTCTCTGCTTCCTGAGGTTGCCTCGGAAAGCGATATCGATTTCGTATCAGGCCTCGGTTTCGGCATGGGTTATCTGGGAGGCGGAATCCTTTTTGCGGTAAATGTCTTTATGACCATGAAGCCCGCCCTGTTCGGTCTTTCAGGTGCGGCCCAGGCGGTAAGGTTTTCCTTTTTGAGTGTGGCCCTCTGGTGGGGGGGATTTACCCTCTTTACCCTCTTCTGGGTAAAGGAGGAGAAAAGGGAGCCTGCTGCACGCAGCCTTAAAAAGACCTTTTCAGAGGGTCTTTCAGAACTTGTTGAAACATTCCGAAAGATCAGGGTGCTCAAAAAGGCCTTTTTGTTCCTTATCGCCTACTGGTTCTACATAGACGGAGTGGATACCATAATAAAAATGGCGGTCGATTACGGCATGTCGATCGGATTTGACTCAAACGACCTTATCCTTGCGCTCCTGCTGGTCCAGTTCGTGGGCTTTCCCTCTGCCATCCTGTTCGGGAAACTGGGCCAGAGCTGGGGCATACAAAAGGGCATCTACCTTGCCATAGGGGTCTACATATTGGCCACCATCTGGGGCGCGATGATATCTCAAAGATATGAGTTCTACATACTGGCCATCATCATAGGCCTTGTTCAGGGGGGCATCCAGGCGCTCAGCCGCTCCTACTACTCAAGGCTCATACCGAAGGGCCAAACCGCCCAGTTTTTCGGTTTCTATAATATGCTGGGAAAATTTGCCGCCATCCTTGGTCCCGCCCTTATGGCGGCGGTGGCCCTTGCCGCAAGGACCATGCTCATGCCTCAATCCCCCTCCCCTTTAGAGATGACCGAAGCGGGAAGGCTTGCATCAAGACTCGGCATAGCGTCCATCTCCCTTCTTTTTATAATAGGCGGACTGCTCTTCCATGTTGCAGATAAGGCTCGAGCAGAAAGCCGATAGCCGGCAGTCCGTGAAACAGGGGGGGGCACTTTCTTCATTGACAGGCAACCGGGCCTATCCTATACTCACGAGGCTTAAGTCTGGATTTGCGTGATTTTCAAAATAGATGGGATGAAAGGAGAGTTTTCTTATGGGAAAAAGGATTTTCTGGGGGATTGCATCTTTATTGTTGTTGGTTTCCGTCTTTGCCGTAACTCCCGCCGCATTTGCAGGGGAAAAGGTCTACATAAACGGTATTGACGCCAACTTCCCACCCTTTGCCTATGTCAACAAGAACGGAGTGGCGGATGGCTTTGATGTTAAAGCGGTAGACTGGATCGCCAAGGAGATGGGATTCAAGGTAAAACACAAACCTATTGACTGGGACGGCATCATTGCGAGCCTCATGGCAAAAAAGATCGACCTCATAGCTGCAGGCTTGAGCATGAACGAAAAGAGAAAACAACAGGTAAATTTCACCAATCCCTACTGGAGGATCAAACAGGTCCTGGTGGCGCCTGTAAAAGACACCAAGACCGTGGACGAACTTCTCAGCAGCGGCAACAAGGTGGGTGTGCAGAGGGGCACGACAGAGGCCAAATGGATAAATGAAAATCTCATCAAGAAGGCCAAGAAAGACTTCAAGCTGATCTACTACGATTCAGCCCCGCTCGCGGTTGAAGACATTTTAAACGGCCGCATAGTCGCAGCCGCCATGGACGATGCCCCCGCCAATGACGCGGCAAGGAAAAAACCTGTAAGAGTAGTGGGTACATTCGGCATGAAAGAGGAAAACTTCGGATATGCCGTGAGAAAACAGGACAAGGAATTCCTGGCCACCCTCAACGAAGGTCTCAAAAGACTTCAGGCATCACCCTACTGGGAAGAACTCAAGACGAAATATGAGCTCAAATAGGTTTGCGCTCTTAAATTAAGTTGCATATCGAAGGCATCAGGATATTCTTCTGATGCCTTCCCGTTTTGTGAAATGGGTTATCTTACTTTTTTTATTGAAAAGGCATGACAGATCAATTTGTAGCCATCTTAGACGCCCTTCCCAGCATACTCCAGGGCTCGCTCGTGACCATAGGAGTGGTTGTGGGCGCCATGCTGCTCGGTCTGATACTGGGTATAATCATTGCCGTGGCACAGGTATATGGAAACAGGGTCTTAAGATTCATTGTAGCAATCTACATCTGGTTTTTCCGCGGCATACCGCTTCTGGTACTCCTGTTTCTGTTCTACTTCGGGCTGTTCTCATTTCTCAATATCAATCTGTCCGCCTTCACCGTGGCGGTAATCGTGCTCGGGCTCATAAGCGCCGCATACCAGTCCCAGATATTCAGAGGATCCATTCAATCACTGCCCGAAGGCCAGCTCAAGGCGGCAAGGGCTCTGGGGATGAGCGACAGGAAGGCCATCCTGAACATAATACTTCCCCAGGCACTGCGCCTTTCAATACCGGGCTGGTCCAATGAATACTCAATCGTCTTAAAGGACTCGGCGGTAGTCTATGTCGTGGGTGTCGCCGAAATCATGGCCCGGGCGCACTTTGTGGCGACCAGGACCTATCAGCATCTGCCCCTGTATTTTACGGCTGGACTGATCTTCCTCTGCCTTACCTTTATCGGAACAAAAGCGCTCAGGATATTCGAGGAAAAGGTCAGGATTCCCGGATACACAAGATAAGGATGTCTCTTATGGGAGAAAACAACACCCTCTTAAGGGTGGAAAACATCTCAAAACGATACGGCCGAAAAGAGGTCCTCAAAGGGGCGTCCCTTTCAATAAACGAAGGGGAGATCAAGCTGCTCGTGGGGCCTTCAGGCGGAGGAAAGAGCACTCTTCTTCAGTGCATAAACTTTCTCGTGACCCCTGATGAGGGTCGCATATGGCTGGACGGCGAGGAGATAATACATACCCGCAAAAGCGAGCTCTATGAATACAGGCAGAAGGTTGGAATGATATTCCAGGATTTCAATCTCTTTGATCACCTCACCGCTCTAAAAAACGTCATGATAGCCCTTATAAGGGTAAAGGGGTGGAGCAAGGAAGAGGCAAGGGAGCGGGCCGTAATGGAGCTTGAAAGGGTAGGGCTGAAGGAGCATGTGCACAAATACCCGGCACAGCTGTCTGGCGGCCAGAAACAGCGGGTCTCCATTGCCAGGGCCCTTGCCATGGACCCGGCCATCATGCTGCTTGACGAGCCCACTTCGGCCCTTGACCCGGAACTGATAACAGAGGTCCTTGCCGTCATTAGGGATCTTGGGAAAAACGGGATGACCATGATACTGGCCACCCATCAGATTGGATTTGCAATCGACATGTCGGACGAACTCATCTTCATGGAAGACGGGGTAATCGTGGAATCGGGGCCGCCCGCCAAGATACTTTCTCAGGCCGACCGAAAAAGGACAAGAGAGTTCTGCCGTAAACTTGCAGACCTCTATGGAGATTCATTTTGACATGCAGGAATTGATCTTCATACAGCAGGAGGTCATACCCTCCCTCATGCGGGGGCTTGTCGTCAGCATAAGGCTGATAATCCCCTCGGCCTTCATGGGCCTTGCCGTGGGCGTGTGTATCGGTGCCGCGAGGGTATACGGAAATCCCGCCCTCAAGAGGACAGCCGACTTCTATGTCGCCATATTCAGGGGATTTCCGCTGGTGGTACAGCTCTTTATCTGGTATTTCGGCCTTCCCCACATAGGGATCTACCTGAGCCCTTTCTGGGCCTCGGTCATGGGATTTTCCCTTTGCAGCAGCGCCTATCACTCCGAATATGTCCGGGGGGCGTTTCTGTCCATAAAAAGAGGGCAGATGCTGGCGGCCCAGGCGCTCGGCTTTTCAAAGCTTCGCATGATCGGTTCCATAATGCTCCCGCAGGCATTCAGAAAGGCCCTTCCCGGTTGCGGAAACGAGATCATCTATCTCATAAAATATTCCTCCCTCGCCTATATGGTCACCTGCATCGAGCTAACCGGAGAGGGTAAGATCATAGCCTCTGAGACCTTTAAATACACCGAGATATTCTTTATTGTAGGGATAGTCTATCTTCTTTTGACCACGGTCGCCACCTGGATTCTCAACAGGCTGGAATCTTCAATTCGACTGCCCGGTTTTAATCACTAGATCATGCGGATCTAAGGGTTCGGACAAATGCAGACAAAAAAACCGATGCATGCCTATTCTCCTGTTACCCCGTATATCGCCCGCGAGATAGAGGCGGCGGTTGCACCCGCACGCGTCATAAGGGGCAGGGAAAGGCTTGCGGAACTGGGCAGGGACTCGGGTGAGATCGATCATCCGCCTGAACTCGCAGTAGAGGCCACATCCACTGAACAGGTACAGGCCCTTTTGCGGCTTGCCTGCAAGTACAGGTTCCCCGTAACCCCGAGGGGATCGGGAACAGGGCTTGCAGGGGGATCGGTCCCTGTGTCAGGCGGAGTGGTCCTTTCTCTGGCCGGGATGAACAGGATACTTTCAATCCAGGAAGACAACCTCATTGCCGTGGTTGAGCCGGGGGTAATAAACCTTGACCTCAAAAACAGGACAAGGGAAAAGGGCCTGTTCTATCCGCCCGATCCTGTGAGCCTTGACACATCATCGGTGGGGGGAAACGCGGCCACCAACGCGGGCGGGCCTTCATGCATAAAATACGGCACTACGAAGGATTACATCCTGGGTCTTGAGGCGGTGCTGGCATCGGGTGAGATAATAGAGGCGGGCGTTCAGACCAGAAAAGGCGTGGTCGGCTATGATCTGGTGCATCTGCTGGCAGGCTCGGAAGGGACCCTGGGGGTCATAACCAAGCTCATCTTAAACCTCATCCCTCATCCCAAGTCGATAAACACCATGGTCGCGCTGTTTCCAAGGATCACATCCGCGATGGAGGCGATACAGTCAACCCTTGCGGGCGGTCATGTGCCGTGCGCAATGGAGTTCATGGACCGCAGGTGCCTTGATCTTGTAGGAGACCTTCTTCCCTTTGAAGGCCTGGATCAGGCAGACACCTTTCTCCTGGTTGAAATCGACGGTCACCCGGAATCCCTTGTCAGGCAGATGGAAGAGATAGGCGAAATCCTCATGGACTCAGGCGCGCTGAATGTCCTGATGGCCCCTGATTCACAGAAAAGGTCCAGGATGTGGGACATAAGAAGAGAGGTGTCTATCCGCATAGAGAATGACTCGCCCATCTGGATCCCTGAAGATATAGTGGTGCCTATCGGAAAGATAGCCGATCTGGTGGCATGCCTTCCAGGCTTTGAAAGGCAATACGGGATCAAGATCTATTCTTTCGGCCATGCGGGCGACGGTAACATCCATCTCAACATAACGGCCAGGGATACCTCCAGGAGAAAAAAAGTGGAAAGCGGTATAAGGGAGATAATCAAACAGGTGCTTTTAATGGGCGGCACCATGTCGGGTGAACATGGCATAGGCATCGTCAAAAGAGATCTTATTTCTCTTGAGCTTTCTTCCGAAAGCATAAGGATACAGAAGGGGATAAAAAAACTCTTCGATCCCCTTATGATTCTCAACCCGGGAAAGATTTTTGAAACCTAATGGGCTGTCGAAAAACTGTAACCCGCTAAAATTTCATGGGGCGTTTCATGCGTGAAAAAAACCCCGAGGGATATTACGTATATTACGGACCCAAAAGGCAATATTTCAACCTGCCGTATGGCTGGAAGGTATTAAAAAACAGCACGGTCGACAAATTGAACGCGGATCTTCCTCCTGTGGAGGAGCTTGTACAAAGTGCTCTTCTTTCTCCCACCTCATCGGCCAGGCTGAAAGACATGGTCAATAATGAAACGAAGATCGTCGTAATTGTGGATGACGGCACCCGCTCCACGCCTGTTTCAAGGATTTTGCCCATAGTCCTGAGCGAGCTTGAAAAAGGCGGCGCAGACAGAGACAACATAGATATCCTCATAGCCCTCGGCACTCACAGAATGATGGATAAAGACGACGCTGTCCAGCGGATAGGTAAGGATATCCATGACACCTGCAGGATAAATCAACACGACTGCCGGGCGGACGATCTGGTATCCGTGGGCAGGCTTTCGACAGGAGGACAGACAAAGATAAACCCCCTGGTTGCAAACGCCGATGTCAAGATCGCCATAGGCTCGATTCTCCCCCATGTAATGAACGGTTTCGGGGGAGGGGCAAAGCTTATAATGCCCGGGGTAAGCAATTATGAAGCCATAAGGGAACATCACCTCAATTTCACACCTGACCCGAATTGTTATATAGGAAATCTCAAATCCAACCCCTTCTACCTGGAGGTGGTAAGGGTGGCCGAGGCGGCTGGCCTCGATTTCATCATAAACTGCGTGTACGACTCACTCGAACAGATCGAGCATGTAGTCGCCGGAAGTCTCAAAGAGGCACACGGAAAAGGGGTCGAATTGAGCATGAAAAACTATGCCTTCACCCTTGATCAGGAGGCCGATATAACCATTACATCAGCCTTTCCCTACAATGAAGGCCCCCAGATAATAAAACCCCTGGTGCCTGCGGCGCTTCTTGCGACAAAACCGGGCGGCTCCGTCATAATGACCGCTACATGCAGGGAGGACATACCTGAAGGCATGCTGAGCGCCTTTGACAGGGTCTACAGGCAAAATCCTCCACACGCGGGATTGTATGCAAGGGAGACCTTCAGGCGGGACCGGCTCTTTATTGAAGGGGCGATTGATTTCAACTGCGCCATATATTTTGCCCTTGTCTGTGCCGCCAGGAACAGGATCACGGTCGTAAGCAGGGATCTCAAGAGTCAGGGAATCGAAAGAATGGGTTTCACCTATGCCGAAAGCCTTGAAGAGGCCCTGGAGGATGAAGCAGCAAGGGTACCGGACGCCGGTGTCAACATCTTTCCGGTGGGCGGGCTTACGCTTCCTCTGAAAGGGGGCCCGCCCGATCTGTTCGCCACGGCGGAAACGACCTGAAACATATAATAACCATGGCTTGCCTAAATTAAACTTTTCCATTTTCATTAGCTTATCGCTGTTGTTTTCATATTCAAATAAAACATAGCGTATGATCATCAATTTAATTCCGGCTCGACATGAAATTATGTTTACAATAGCATTTTTTTTGGAATATATTCCTTGGGTATTAACCGCTATCAAAATTGACGACCTTGGCGTTTCTGTGCAAAAAAACGGAATCTTCGCTTCCCGCTGCTCACCTTTCGCTAATAATTCTCAAACGGACCGGTGCAGAAAACGCCATTACCAGGAATTTCGCATATCATTGATGCCTCAAAGGCAGCTGTAGTTTTTTTTGTCATGGTTATGGCGATCCGCGCCTATCGTAAAAACAATCATAGGGAGGTAAAAAAATGAAAGCTAGAATTTCGGTTGTCACTGTCATGGTTCTGTTCGCGTTCTTCATTCTGCTTCCTGCCGGCTCCGCAACGGCAGGTACGCAGAAGATAAAGTTCGGACATGTCGCCCCCCCCTTTCACGGACAGAGTAAAGGCGCTGATGCCTTTGCCGCCTATGTAAAGGACAAAACCGGCGGAAAGATCGAAATAGCCACTTTCCCGATGGGCCAGCTCGGTAACGAAAGATCCATGGCGGAGCAGGTCCAGGCAGGCACTCTTCACATGGCTGCAATAACCTCCGCGGTTCTTCAGAACTTCGTGCCTCAAATGGCCATCCTGGATATGCCCTTTATATATCCTGACAGGAAGACCGCCTATGCAACCCTTGATGACCCTGAAGTCCAGGAAAAACTCTTTTCCTACTTTGCAAAAAAGGGTTTTGTAGGTATCGGTTTTACGGAAAACGAGTTTCGTGACATCACCAACTCCAAACGCCCGATCCGCACCCCCGAGGATGTGGCAGGGCTCAAGATAAGGGTCATGAATTCACCAGTTTACCTGGACACATTCAAACAGCTCGGTGCCTCATCGGTCGGAATCCCTTTTCCGGAGGTCTATAACGCGCTTCAGACCGGAGTCATAGACGCACAGGAAAACCCTGTTCTCACCTCAGTGCTGATGAAATTCACCGAAGTCACGAAATATGCGACCGTCACCAATCACTGCCTGACCGAATGCCCGATAATAGTAAACCCGGACTACTGGGCCTCCTTGTCCGGCAATGAAAAAGATATCTTCAGGCAGGCGGCCAAGGTATGCATAAAAACCAACAGGGATGTAAACGCGGCTATCCACAACAAACTGCCCAAGCTCAATGTCTCAATCGATGAACACTGCAGGAAAAACGGCATCGAGCTGATTCGTCTTTCTCCCGAGCAAAGGGCGGTTTTCCGGAACGCAACGGCTCCGGTATGGGATAAATACCGCAAAAAGATAGGAGATGAGATCTTTGATTTCTTCCTGGCCAAGATAAAGGAACACCAGAAGTGACGGGAAAACCGATTACTATCCGCCAAAGCCGATAGTTTGAGAATTTAAGGACTCCAGGGATCTTCTAATATCAACATTTCAACTAAAAGGAAAAGGCCCCTTCACCATGATAAAGGTGAAGGGGCCCTAAAATGAAACGCATACTGGGATATATCGACAGGATTGAAAGGCTCACCCTTGTCTGGATCATTCTGGGCCTGGCGGTAATAGGCTTTGTGCAGGTCTTTTCACGCTACATATTCAATTACAGCTTTACCTGGTTTGAGGAGCTTGGCCGCTACCTGGGTGTATTTATCGCATTTCTGGGCGCAGGACTGGGCGTAAAGCACGGCACTCATTTTTCAATGGATCTGCTGGTGGCGAATCTTCCAAGGCCGTGGAAAGAGCTGCTTACTACCGCCACAAACTCGGTTTCAGCGACCTTTCTTCTCATTATAGCCTATTATTCCTGGAAAATAGTGATAAAGATGCATGGCTTCGAGACAACCTCGGCAGCCATGCAGATTCCGATGTATCTTGCCTATCTTCCGATCCCGGTATTCTGTATGGTAATGAGTGCCCGCTTCTTTTTGTGCAACATCGAGCCGATATCATCCCTTTTAAAGAGGGGAAACAACCGGTCCGAGGGGGCTGTGCCATGACCCTCACCCTGATCCTCTGTTTCGTTATTCTGTTACTGGCCGGCACACCCATAGCCCTGATCCTGGCTATCAGCACCACCATGGCCCTCTTCTTTCACACCACGACTCCCCTGCATATAATCACGCAGCAGCTCTTTAACGCGCTGGACAACTTCGTCCTGCTCGCGGTCCCCTTCTTTATTGTTGCAGGCTCCATTATGACCAAGGGAGGCATAGCCAAGCGGCTCATCAATTTCGTGAACGCGCTGGTAGGATGGTTTCCGGGAGGACTTTCAATCGCCGGGGTACTGGCCTGCATATTCTTTGCAGCCATATCAGGTTCTTCACCGGCAACGGTTGTGGCCATAGGCTCGATAATGATCCCCGCCCTTGTAAAGGCAGGTTACGGACCGAGATTTTCCCTGGGGCTCATTACGGTATCAGGGTCTCTCGGAATCGTGATTCCTCCATCCATTCCGATGATTCTCTACTGCCTGGTCATGAATGTATCGGTTGCCGAGCTTTTCATGGCAGGAATTTTACCCGGCCTTCTCATAGGCGGCTGTCTTATCGCTTATTCCTATATCATAGCCAAACGTAATAACTGGCGGATCGGGGAAAAGCCCTCGCTGAGACAAGTGGGCAAGGCGGCCCGGGAGGGGATCTGGGCGCTCCTTCTGCCTGTCATAGTCCTGGGAGGCATATACACGGGCATCTTTACCCCCACGGAGGCGGCCGCTATAAGTGTAATATACGCGCTGGGGGTGGAGATTCTGATCTACAAAGAATTCCGGATCAGGGACATTGCAGCCGTTTGCGAGGAATCGGCCATCTTGTCGGCATGTCTGCTTTTCATACTTTCCTGCGCCATGACGTTTATCTGGCTTTTGACTTCGGAGCAGATTCCGCTGAAGCTTGCCGACATCATAATAACCAACATCCACAGCCCCTGGATGTTCCTTCTTACCGTAAACATCCTGTTCCTTATACTGGGATGTTTTATGGATGATGTAAGCGCGATGCTCGTGCTCGCGCCCATCTTTCTTGAGACGCTCAACCGCTACGGCATAGATCTGGTACATTTCGGGATCGTGATGGTCCTCAATATCCAGTTCGGAATGCTTACCCCGCCCTTCGGATTGAACCTGTTCGTCTCAATGGGAATAACCGGCAGGCCCCTCACATTTGTGGCAAGGGGTGTACTTCCATTCCTGCTGATAATGCTTTCCTGCCTCATGGTAGTGACCTATGTACCATGGATATCGCTTCTGCTTCCCGATCTGTTTTTGAGATAGGACTTACACACCGGGGCATAGAAGGAAATGCCGAACCTCGACGGATCATCTCCAAAAGAGTTGAGCTAAATGAAGGATTCATGGAAGGGTTCGAAGTATGGGAGGACAACCACCTTGATTATCTTTGAGGCAGGGATAAAAGCCCGGGCCTTCGATCCTTTAAAAACGGCATTGAAGCGCGAATATCTTCCACCCTGTTTTTTTCTATTCCTGCGATAAGAAGACCTTCTTCATCTCCGCCGAAGGCAAGCAGTTCACCCAAAGGATCGATTATTGCGGACCCGCCCCTGAATTGGCTCCCTCCGCCCTCTCCGATCCTGTTCACCCCGACCATATAACACTGACTTTCAACCGCCCTGGCCCTTAAAAGGATATCCCAGTGGCTCTGGCGCAAGGCAGGCCATGAAGCTATCACCATTATGAGTTCACAATCATCCACGACCGCACGGAACAGTTCGGGAAATCGAAGGTCATAGCAGATAAAGCAGGCAGTGCCGATCCCCTCGATGCCGAAGGTGACGGGATCCGTTCCCGGGGCATAGTGTATGTCCTCTTCAAGGAGCCCTATCTGGTGTATTTTCGAGTAAAGGGCCAGATCCCTTCCTTTTCCGTCCACTGCAAGAGATACGTTCCTGGGCCCTGCCGCCTCCCCTGATTCAAGCACGAAACCGCCCACCAGGGCCATATCCGTCTCAGAGGCAAGAGACCTCAGAAAGGCCGGGGTCCGCCCATCTATCTTCTCGGCCGTTACATTTGTATCCATTGAAAAACCGGTTGCAAACATCTCAGGCAGGACCAACAGGCCGGCCTGTTGGTCCCTGGCCCTCAGGGCATATTCACGCACCTTTCTGAAATTCTCGTCCCGGTCGTGCCAGGCTATGTCCATCTGAAGTGCCGCGATTTTCATCCTCTCCACCTCCTGAGCCTGTCTATTGCCTCATCAAGGGTTTTTTCCTTCTTGCAGAAACAGAACCTTACAAGTTCACGCCCCATACGCCTGTCTTTCCAGAAAAACGAACAGGGGATGGCCGCAACTCCCGCTTCCGCCGGCAGCATCCTGCAAAATTTCAGGTCATCCTTAAAACCGACAGACCTGATGTCCACCAGGATATAGTAGGTCCCCTCGGACAGATATGTCTTGAACCCAATACCGGTCAAGGCCTCGTAAAACCTGTTCCTCCTTGTTTCGTAACCCTGCCTGAGCCCTGTAAAATATCGGTCCGGAAAATCAAGGGCAACCGCCATTGCCTCCTGAAGCGCGGGCTGACCGCAGAATACTATGAACTGGTGGCTCATGCGAACCGCCCTGGAAAGACCGGGAGAAGCCACAACGTATCCTATCTTCCATCCGGTCATGGAAAATGTCTTTCCTGTCGAAGATATCACAAAGGCCCGGTCCCTCAACTCAGGTATGCTGAGCAGTGTTTCATGGCGCCTTCCGTCATAGACAAGATGCTCGTAGACTTCATCACCGATGGCAAACGCATCATATTTACGGCATAGCCTGCCGATCAGGGAAAGATCATCCCTGTTGAAGACCTTTCCGCACGGGTTCTGCGGGTTGTTGACAATCACGGCCTTTGTGGCGTCTGAAAAGGCGTTTTCAAGTTCCCCGTAATCCAGCCTGAAATCATGCCCCCGGAGCGAGACATATCTTATCTCTGCGCCGGCAAGCGCGGCCACGGGCGCGTACGTGTCAAAACAGGGCTCAAGCAGAATGACCTCATCGCCCGGCTCAAGTATGCCCAAAAGGGTTGAGCACAACCCTTCGGTTCCGCCGGATGTAACGGTCACCTCAAGGTCAGGGTCCACATCCACCCCGTAAAAACGCCTCATATTTTTCGACACCGCCCTTCTGAGTTCAGGGATTCCGATTGAGGGGGCATACTGATTGGGGCCCCGCATAATAGCCTCGGCGGCCCTGGCCCTGATCTGTTCAGGCCCGTCCGTATCGGGGAAGCCCTGGGACAGGTTGATGGCGCCGCAGGAATCGGCCAGTGCCGTCATTTCCGTGAATATTGTCGTACCAAAAGGTTTGAGAGCTGAAGTTACCGCTTCCGTCATATTAAAATCCCTTTCATTTTCATTACGAAAAAGTGAAGATGTTTTAATACTCAGTAATATAAGGGATGCAAGCCGAAGGGGTCAAGCCCGGATATGCAAGGAATAAGCCTGCGCCCCGGGTAATGGCAGATTGTGTCTTGATCGGACGGAAGATTCCGGCAAGTTGAAAGCAGGAATCGGTTTTTTACCTTGACTGAAACGCCCGATATATCTATACTCCATAATTTACAAAATTTAGAGGAGTAATAAACTATGTACGCTGTTATTAACACGGGCGGTAAACAGTTGAGGGTTTCCCCGGGTGAAAGTGTCAGATGTGAAAAGATCCCCGGAGAGATAGGGGAGGCCATCAGTTTCGACAAGGTCCTTCTGACCTCTGACGGTGAAGAAATAAGCATCGGAAAACCTTACCTGGAGTCAAAGGTGACCGGTCATATCATTCGGCAGGGCAAAAGCAGAAAGGTTGTCGTTTTCAAATACAAAAAAAGAAAAGGATATAGAAGGAAAAGAGGGCATCGTCAAGACTTTACCCTGGTAAAAATTGACGGGATTGACTCCTGACCTTCTTTTAGTCTTCTAATTTTCATTAAAGAAAACAGATAGGGTATATGCAATGGCACATAAGAAAGCAGGTGGAAGTTCCCGTAACGGAAGGGACAGCGCCGGCCAGAGATACGGCATAAAGAGGTACAGCGGCCAGGTGGTCAAGGCCGGCAATATTCTGGTCAGGCAAAAAGGGACGAAGATACACCCCGGAAACAATGTCGGTCTTGGAAAAGACTACACGCTTTTTTCAAAGATAGACGGCACCGTTACCTTTGAAAGACTCGGAAGAGACCGCAAAAAGGTCAGCGTCTACGCATCCTGAAATGGCGAACATCTCCTCCTGTCTCGAGTTAAATTATGGGCTTTCTTGATGAAGCGGTTATTACGGCAAGATCCGGGGACGGGGGAAAGGGATGCGTCAGTTTCAGAAGAGAAAAATTCATCCCAAAAGGAGGACCTGACGGAGGCGATGGGGGTGACGGGGGCAGCATAATAGTGCTGGCCACAAAAAACCTCCAGAATCTGTCGGGCTTTAACTCCAGAAGATATTTCAGGGCACCCAATGGAGAACATGGAAAAGGAAGGAACCGTTCGGGCCGAAACGGTGAGGACCTTTTACTCATGGTTCCGTTGGGAACGATAATAAGTGATCTAAATACCGATGAAATATTTGCAGATCTTACCAGAGACAACCAGAAGATAACCCTGCTTCCAGGAGGAAAGGGAGGCAAAGGGAACCAGCGCTTCGCAACCTCAACCAACAGATCCCCTCATTTCGCTCAGCCCGGAATTCCGGGCCATGAACTGCAACTCAGACTTACACTCAAGGTCCTTGCCGATATCGGCCTGATAGGCTTACCCAACGCAGGTAAATCCACTCTCCTTTCCCGCCTCAGCATGGCACGGCCGAAAGTAGACAGTTATCCGTTCACCACCCTGTCTCCAAACCTGGGAGTAATGGATATTGACGAAGAAAGATCGATCGTTATCGCCGATATCCCGGGATTGATAAAGGGAGCGAGCAGAGGCAGGGGTCTGGGGCTGAGATTTCTCAAACATATTGAAAGGACAAGGCTTCTTCTGCACCTTCTTGACATTACATCCACCGGAGGTGATGATATATTGTGGGATTTTCATACAATAAGAAGGGAACTGGAAGAATACAGCCCTGAATTGGTGGACAAGCCTTTTCTGGTATTAATAAACAAGGTCGACCTGAAAGAAACAGGCGGCAGGGATATGGATCGGATCAAAAAGGCGTTTGATGATATCGGGGTCAAAAGCATTTTCATTTCAGCCCTTACAGGGAAAGGGATTGAAAGGGTCAAATCGATCATCTCTGAAATAGCCCGTTAGCATTGCAGTGTATTGATTTTAAGTAAAACCAAAGGCAGGTGCGGCATTGGAAAAGACTTCAAGAAAACAGATACTGAGAAAGATAAAAAGGGCCGTTATCAAAGTGGGAAGCGGGGTCCTCACCAGAGAAGACGGACTTAACACGGATATAATAAAGAGTTTTTCAGATGATATCTGCAGACTTTCAAACAGGAATATCGACATCATTCTGGTTACATCCGGTGCCATAGCCTCAGGCTTGAAAAAGGTCGGGTTCACAAAAAGGCCGCAGTCTCTCTCCCAGCAGCAGGCAGTGGCCGCTATCGGGCAGAGCAGCCTGATGATGGCCTATGAGGAGGCCTTCGGCAGGCATGGCAGAAAGGTTGCCCAGATACTCACTACCAGGGACGACCTTACTCACAGGCGCCGGTATCTGAACGCCAGGAACACAATCCTCACTCTGCTTTCCTGGAAGATTATCCCCGTTATAAACGAAAACGACACGGTCGTGGTGGATGAAATCAAGTATGGCGATAACGATAACCTGAGCGCGATGATAACCAACCTGATAGATTCCCAGCTTCTGGTTAATCTGACGAATATCGACGGACTCTTTGACAAGGACCCAAGGGACAATAAAGACGCCAGGCTTATAAAGGAAGTTGAAAAGGTCGACAGAAAGGTCCTGAAATTTGCCGGTAAAATCCCCGGGTTTCTAGGCACGGGCGGTATGGAAAGCAAGATAAGGGCCGCCAAGAAGGTGGCACTCAGAGGGGTGCCCACTATAATCGCAAACGGGCTCAAGCCCGGTATCATATGGGATATATTTGACGCAAAGGAAGAAGGCACACTCTTTCTGCCGGGTGAGGTATCACTTTGCAGCAGAAAGCACTGGATCGCCTTTACAAAATCTCCCAAAGGGGAGATAGTCATCGACAGGGGAGCGGAAAAGGCGATCGTCTCTAATGGGAAAAGTCTCCTTCCCTCAGGGATTTCAGAGGTAAGAGGCCGATTCAGCCAGGGCAATTCGGTTATTATCCTGAATGAAGCGGGAGAACAACTTGCGGTGGGCATGGTAAATTATCACTCAGGTGATCTGAAAAAGATAGCAGGAGCCAAGACCGTGGATATTGAAACCCTGCTGGGCTTCAAACATGACGACGAGGTTATTCACAGAGACAACCTGGTTCTTGCCTCTCATCTGGATGAGGGGGAAGACCTCTGCCGTCTGAGGGGATGAACCCTGTATCGCGCGCATTGAACGGAGAGGTTAATTGTGAGAGTAGGGATATTCGGAGGCACATTTGATCCGATCCACCTTGGGCATCTGCGAACCGCGGAGGAAATCGGCGAAGGGCTGAATCTGGACAGGGTCTATCTTATTCCATCAGCCAACCCTCCTCACAAGGATAATGAAGAAGTGACCCCTTTCAATCTAAGGCTTGAAATGGCCCGGATAGCAAAGGGAGATTCTCCGCTTCTCGAAGTCCTGGATCTGGAGGGGGAAAGGGCCGGTTTTTCCTACAGTATCGAGACGCTGAAGGAAATCGATTCAAAACTGGGTGAAAAGGCCCGGCTCTTTTTTATAATAGGTGAAGACGCGTTTCTGGAAATCAGGACCTGGAAGGATTACAAGTCTCTCTTCGATTATGCCCATTTTGTGATAATCAGACGAACAGGGACCCGTAAAGGAGATATAGAAGAGATTATTTCAGGCATGGGAGCGACGATCAAGGGCCCTGACATTTACACGATGCCCTCTAAAAAAGAGCTTATACGTTTCTCCACCACTGCGCTTGATATATCTGCGACACGGATCAGGACTATCTTCAGGCAGGGAGGGTCGATCAGGTTTCTGGTCACTCAAAATGTCCTGGACTACATAACCGAAAAAGGCCTGTACAGGTAAATATGAAAACCATCGATAAGGCGAAACTCTGTCTTTCCATAATCAATGAACGTAAAGCGCTTGATCCGATCCTTTTCCATGTCGAGGGACTTACCAGCATAGCGGACTACTTTATTATCGCAAGCGGCAACTCCAGCCGGCAGGTCCAGGCCATAGCCGGACATCTTGAAAAAACGATGAGGGAAAAGGGACTCAAACCGGGCGGGGTGGAAGGCGGACAGGAAGGACACTGGGTACTGCTCGACTACGGAGATGTTATCATACATATATTCTATCAACCATACAGGGAGTTCTACGACCTTGAAGGTCTGTGGATCGACGCAGCCAGGATCGATATGGATGAACCTCCCGGGACACCAAAAGACCTTTCAAAATGAAAAGGATTCCATTTTTTTTAGCCGCAATAACCATCTTTTCCCTCTTGATATCCTCCGGAGTCTCCTGTCTTTTTGACTCGAAGGCTTACGCGATCTCCATCAAAGAGGAGGAGGACCTGGGGAAAGAGTTTTTAAGAAGCATTAAAAGACAGTATTCCCTTGTTGAAGAGGATTTTTCCAACAGGTTCATCAATGATCTGGGTGGGTATCTTTCAAAATCGCGCGACCCAAAGCACTTCCGCCTGAAATTTTACATACTCAAGCACAATACGCTGAATGCATTCGCAGCCCCGGGAGGACATATCTTCATCTTCTCAGGCCTCATAGAAACCTTTGACGATATAGACGAACTGGCCGGAGTAATAACTCATGAGATAGGGCATGTGGCGGCAAGACACCTTTCCCAGCGTATCGAACAGGGTAAGAGGATCGGATATGCCACGCTCGCCGGTGTGCTGGCCGGTGTGCTCATAGGCGGTGAGGCGGCCGAAGCGCTTATTACCGGGTCCATGGCCGCGAATCTGCAGGCGCAGCTTCGATACAGTCGTACCGATGAACGCCAGGCGGACCAGCTGGGATTCAAATATATGAAGGCGTCCGGCTTTGAGCCGCAAGGGATGATCAGCACCCTGAATAAACTGGAAAAAGGCAGCTGGTACGCCTCGGGACAGGTCCCTGCCTACCTGCTGACACACCCTACAGGCCCTGAGAGGATGGCAAATCTTGACGCGATGATCAGTTCATTCAGACCCGGGGTGGAAAAGCATGAAGAGGTTACCCGTTTTACCGAGATGTTTCCCATCTTCAAGGCGGTGGTAAGGGCGACCTGTCTTGATTCCTTTGAGGCTGAAAGGTTGTTCAGGCTGGATCTGGAAAAGGACCCTGAGGCGCTTCTTCCCAATTTTGGTCTCGGCCTGGTTTACAAAGAGGGCGCAAGGTATGAAAAGGCCGTCTATCATTTTAAAAAGGCGCTTGAAAAAGATCATGACAATATCCCTGTCCTGACCCATCTGGGAGAGGCATACCGTATGAGCGGTGACAATCGGACGGCCATCGTCTTTCTGGAAAAGGCGTTGAGACTGGATAACAAGAGCGACTCAGCCCGTTTTCATCTCGCATTTGCCTATGAGAAGATGGAAAACTATGAAAAGGCCATACCCCTTTTTGAAAGGCTTGCCCTTCAAAAGGGCGCCGAAAATGAGGTCTACTATCACCTGGGGCTTTCCTACGGAAAAAGCGGCAGGCTCCCGCTTGCTCATTACAATTTCGGCCGCTATTTCATGAAGATTCACAGCCCGGAAAAGGCGAGATTTCATTTCGAAAAGGCGGAAGCGCTGGCTGAAGGCATGCCTGAACTGGCAGATAAAGTAGCCAAGGAAATTAGGGAACTTGACAAAAAAAAGTGACTATCAGTCGATTCATTCTGTACCATTGCCCCCTGTTTCATCGGTTAAGCCATTTAAATTCGTCAGATATGAATCCGGGTCATTCAAAAAGTCTCTGTAAAATTTGAAGCTTTTGGTTTCTTCATATGAAATCTCCGTGATCGGGACATGGTCGAAGCTGAGGGTCTGCGCACCCGGATACCCCAAAATAATGGGTGAGTGAGTGCATATGACGAACTGCACCTTTGAAACCGTTTCCACGATACCCCGGAGGACCTTGAGAAAAGTCAGCTGATTTGCAGGGGAAAGTGCCGCCTCAGGTTCATCCAAAAGATATAATCCATTTAGGACGCACCTGTTTTTAAAAAAAGAGAGAAAGGCCTGGCCGTGAGACTGCTCATGAAGTGAAACTCCACCGTAGTAGTCAAGAATCCCGGGATCCGTCATAACTATATCGTCCAGGGAGGAGGCATAATTGAAAAAATTCTCCGACCTGAAAAGAAAACCTTTCGTAACACCCTGCCTCGGCCAAGAACCTTTAAGGGAGATAAAATCACTCAATCTTGTCTCAAAGGGGTTCCCGTGCAATATGTGGGTCTTCTCCCCTCCCCATACCGTGAGGCCGTAATTCCTTGCTATCGCCTCCAGGACAGATGATTTTCCACTGCCGTTGTCCCCCACAAAAAAGGCGACCCTCCTTTTCAGATCCATACGCCCTGTCTTCTTCAAAAGACTTATGTTGAAGGGGTAGTTGTCCCTTGCAGGAAAATGATTGTTATGTATTACAATGGAATCGACATACATCTGATTTGACCTGAAAACGTTGTCAGCTGTCTCTGCCGGGACCAGGTTTTCCACGATACAACAAAGCCTGATACGTCTTAATCCGCCTCCGGTAGCTTTTTTTCGATCAGGAGGGCAATCATCTTTTTGTCGGCCGGCGGGAACCTGTATGCGGAAAGTTCACCGGGTGCGACCCATTTAATCTCTTGGCATTGAATCGGCCTAGGCTCTCCGCTAATGTACTCGCAGGAAAAAAAATGAAGTATTACGACCCTGTCTTTGTATTCATGTGATACGCTGAGAAGTGCCTTTTCAGCCCTTATCCGGAATCCGAGTTCCTCTTCCACCTCTCTTTCAAGGCATTGCTCCAGGGTTTCCCCATTTTCCAGTTTGCCGCCGGGAAACTCCCAGTAATCTTCAAGATGACTGCCTTTCGCCCGTTTTGATATCAGAAGTTTGCCTTTATCCCGGATCAGAGCCGCCGTAACATGAAGGCTGGGTTTCTGGGGCCCTTTTCTATTTACCACCCGTTACCCCCTCCAGTCTGAGTTTGAGATAGGCCTCCTCAGCCTCCTCATGACCGGGTGACAGGGTCACCACCTTCTTATATGCATCAAGCGCCCCTTTAAGCTCACCCTGCTTTTCTTTGAGCCTGGCCAGATTCAGCCAAAGATTCACGTCCCCGGGTCTTTTCTTGAGTATTTCCTGAATCTGTTCGGCCGCTTTTTGTTCCTGACCTGTCTTCAGATAGGCAACCACCATATACTCTCTCAGCTCACCGCCGTCCTCAAACAGATCCAGATTATTTTCCATCAGGGAAATGACCCCCTTGAATTCGCCCTGCCCGCTCAGCCGGTCGAAGGCATATTGATAAGGGGATATATCCTTTGATTTCATTGAGATCAGGGTGGCGGCCTCCTTAAATGCCTCAGACGGCATCTTGAGCCTTTTGTAGAGCTCAAAGACTATTTCGTGTACCTTCCGATCCCCCGGCTGCAGCTTGAGATATCTTTCGAAAAAGTCCCGGCTTTCGGTCAAATCACCCATGCCGTATTCAAGGGCGCCGAGGTTATAGAGCACGGTCTCATTTTCCGGCTCCTGATCAATAATTCTCTTATATATTTCACTCAGTTTTTCATCCTTTTCCTCTTGCTCCAGTATCCGGGCCATAAGGACAAGAGCCTCGATCCTGTTTTTGTCCTTTTCAAGCACCTCTGACAGATACTTTTTTGCATCCTCATTGTCGCCTTTTTCCATAAGGCGCTGAGCCAATGCGATTCGTCCCTCTTCATCCTCCCTGTTGAGGGTTACGGCATTGGCCAGGTAAAAATCGGCCTTCTTCTTTTCACCGATCTTCCCGTAAAGAAAGGAAAGGTTATAATATATATTCGCGTCGTTTTGTTCCAGCTTTGCAGCCTTCAGATAATGGGATACGGCCTTACCGTAACTGCCCTGTTCGCTGTACATATAGCCGAGCAGTTTGTGATAGGGGAGCCTGTCCTCCTGGTCCGTTCTCTCAAGGACAGCCTCATATTCCTTGATGGCCGCGCTTCTTTCCCCTTTCTTTTCATAGAGCTCCGCCAGTCTTATTCTTGAATCAAGATCATCCGCATTCATTGATATAAGTTTTTCGAGAACAGCTTCCTTGCCGTCGGTACGCGACATTTCGGAGTAGACATCGAGAAGTTCGGTAAGTACTCCCTGGTCAGGCTCCATCTGCTCCAGCATTTTTGCAGCCTCTTTCCACATGCCGAGCGACTTATATTCATCAATCAGTCTGCGCCGCAACGGCTCATATTCAGGCAGCAGTCTTATTCCTTTTTCCAGCAGCGCCAGCCGCTGTTCCCTGTTTATCTTCCTGTCGGCCTTATCAAGCCAGTCCCCGGGATCAGGCCGGACAATCCATCTTATCATGCCCAGATTTTTATTACGTTGTCTTATGGAGATGTCGAAGCGGTAGTGATCGAATGTTTCCTCGCCGGGCAGAAGTTCGGATACGGACATCTCATCAAAGCGGAGCGCATTTACGTCAAAGCCTTGCGACAGCAGACGAACACCGAAATTGAATGGAACGCTTGTGGAAATGGAAAGGACCTTTACCTTATCCCTGGGATGGAGGCTGACGGTTTCGCCGGGAAGGATCTTCCGCGTCTCACCGTTAATGCAAACAGTTATGGAATTGCACCTTTGAAAAGGGTTGGTGATGCCACGCCATACCCACCAGCCTGATGCAATTGCAGCCAATATGATCAGATAAAGAAACAGGCGAAGGAGACTAGCTGATATTGTCCTCTTTCTCTTTTTCAGCAATCGGGGCATCTCTCATGACAAACATGTGATATCCATTAATACAAAGTAAACTTCGACAAACTATAACTTGCTTTTTATTAAGGCCTTTACCCCCGGCCGGGCCCGGCATTGATTCAGCCGGCTTTTATATCTTTTTTCGTCTGTCTAGACAGGCAGGATTCTGCTCAACAAATCCTTTTCCTGCTTTCCGCTCTTTTCAAACCGCCCCTCCCACAGAAGAAGGATCGGACTGGCCACAAAAATTGATGAATAGGTACCCACAACAACTCCTATCATCATGGCAAAGGCAAAATCATGTATCACGCCGCCTCCGAAGACATAAAGAAAGATGATTACAACCAGCGTGGTAATCGATGTAAGTATGGTTCTGCTAAGGGTTTCATTGATGCTGGTGTTCATCAGCTCGGGGAAAGGCCTTTTGCGGAACCTCTTCGAATTCTCCCTTATCCTGTCAAAGACTATGATCGTGTCATTAAGTGAATATCCCACTATCGTGAGAAAGGCGGCAATAATGGAAAGGGATATCTCCCGGTCTGTTAAGGCAAATACGCCTATTGTTATGATCACGTCGTGCATAAGGGCTATAAGTGCCCCCAGGGCGAATTTCAGCCGAAGCACAAAACAGAGACCCACGGTTACTATCAGCGCGATAAATATAAGCCATGTGACACTCATACCGATGCTGGAGGTAATATAGACGACAAATGCAAGGGATAAGGCCATTACTATACTCATGAGCCATTTGAGTTCAAATCGACCCGATATGTATATCGCGATAAAGAGCATGGCGTAAAAGATGGCAAACAGGGCCTTCTGCCTCAGATCCTCTCCGACCTTGGGGCCCACCATTTCGACCCGCCGCATATCGACTGAATGCCCGAATTTATCGGTCAGGGCCTTTTCGATCTTAGTTGAAAGTCCGCTCAGCTCTACACCTGTGCCTCTTATCCTGATAAGGTATTCGAACTTTCCCTTTTCACCGAATTCCTGGATTATGCTGTCGCCGAGGTCGACGGGAACAAGCGCCTCTTTTATCTCCTTAGGACTGTGCTCCTGGGCAAGTTTTACCTGAGCCAGCACGCCTCCGGAAAAATCAACACCGTAATTCGGACCACCGCGGTATATCAGGAGGATAAAGGTCGCGATAATCATTGTCAGAGACAGCGCAAATGCCATCTTTTTTTTCCCGATAAAATTTATGTTGCTGTTCGGTTTTATGAATTGCATCAATTGTCTCCAAAAAGCATATCTTGTAAAAGCTTAAAGCCGGTTTTCCGCTCAGATACTGATTCGCTTGATTCGTCGATTTACGTAAAGATAATCAAAGACTATCCTTGTCACAAAGATGGCGGTAAAAAGACTTGAAAGTATTCCTATACTCAACGTTACGGCAAATCCCCTGACAGGCCCTGTACCGAATTGAAACAGCACCAGAGCAGCAATCAGAGTCGTAACGTTTGCATCAAGGATCGTCACCAGCGCCTTTGAATACCCGCCTTCGATAGAAGTCCTGGGCGTTTTGCCGACACGGAGTTCTTCACGAATCCTTTCAAAAATCAACACGTTTGCATCCACCGACATACCGATCGTAAGAATGATACCTGCGATTCCAGGCAGGGTAAGAGTGGCTCCGAAAAAGGCGAGCCCCGCCATAATGAACAGCATGTTAAGAAGAAGAGCCATATCGGCTACAACACCGGACAACCCGTAATAGAGCGCCATGAACAAAATCACTATGACGCCGCCGATCAACATCGACTTAAAACCTTTTTCAATAGAGTCCTTTCCAAGGGAAGGTCCTACAGTGCGCTCTTCTATGATCTTTACCGGAGCCGGCAGAGCCCCGGCCCTAAGTACAATCGCCAGATCCCTTGCCTCTTCCATGTCGAAACGCCCGGTGATCTGTGCCCTTCCCCCTGATATACGGTCCTGGATAACGGGGGCGGAATTGACGGTATTGTCAAGTATGATTGCCAGTCTCTTTTTGATATTATCGCCGGTAACTCTCTCAAAAAGCCTTGAACCCACTGCGTCAAAGGAAAGAGAAACGTAAGGCTCATTGTACTGGCTGTCTATCTGAACCCTTGCATCCGTTATATACTCCCCTGTCAGCATGGTCCTTTTCTTTAAGAGATACGGCTGCTTTTTATCATTGTAAAGGATCTCGGAACCGGGCGGTATATCGCCCTTAAGTGCCTCCTGGACACCGTGATCCTCATCCACAAGCTTGAATTCAAGCAGCGCCGTCCTACCGATAAGGGCGATCGCCCTCTGCGGATCCTTGACGCCCGGGAGTTGAATCAGTATCCGGTTGTCCTTCTGGGGCCTTATGTCAGGCTCACTTACGCCAAACTGGTCGATTCTGTTCCTTATGGTCTCCAGGGCCTGGTCAACGGCCATCTTGGTTATTCTGTTTCTAGGCCTGGTTTCCAGAATCAGATGAAAGTCGGATCTTTCACCTTCCGAAGAGATCTCCTTTACCTCAAAATCGGGATAATTGGCCGCAGCCATCTCCCTGAAAACCGCCCTGTCCCCCTGCCGCATCAGGGATATTTGGATACCCTCGTTTTTAAACCTCTCAAGGCTCATATATCTCAATTTGCTTTTGCGAAGATCCTGTTTGAGTTCCTCCACAACCAGTTCCAGATGGCTTTCCACCGCCTTGGCGGCTTCCACCTCCAACACAAGGTGCATTCCTCCCTGAAGGTCCAGGCCGAGGTTTATCTTCTCATCAGGAAGGAAACCTGTCCACCAACCGGGAAGGCTGGAAGTAAGCGTAGGGGTTAAATAAACGAAAGAAAGGACTACCACGCATAAGGCCAAAACACCACGCAAGGTTAAGCTCTTTGACACTTGTTACTCCATGCATATTTTTTTCAGTCTGTTAACTAAAATCGGGCATATCCAAGACGCCCTTTTACCCGCATATGCCTATTACTGCCCCTTCTGCATCACGGCGGTTATAAAACTCCTCGAAACCTTCACCCTCACCTTAGGGGCGACCTCCATGGTCACGGTATCATCGGTCAGTCCTGTAACAGTACCATGAAGCCCTCCGGAGCTGACTACCCTGTCTCCCTTTTTCATCGAGGAAATCAGCGCCTTGTGCTGTTTTGCCTTTTTCTGCTGAGGCCTGATAAGCAGAAAGTAAAAAATGGCAAACATAAGTATCAGCGGGACAAAGGCCCCAAAACCGCCGCCCCCTCCGGCACCGGTACCACCGGCACCCATAGCGTACGCCAAAGAATTCATCTTAAACCTCCTTATTTACCTGAAATATGATTTTCGTAAAAGCCCTGCCTGAACCGATCAAATCTTTCATTTGTGATCGCCTGTCTCATCTGTCTCATGAGATGGCTATAGTAATATATATTGTGAATGCTATTCAACCTATATGCCAGGATCTCTTTGGACATGAATAGATGCCTCAAATAGGCCCTCGAAAAATTGGAACAGGTATAACAGCCGCAATCCTCGTCGATAGGCCTTTGATCATCCCTGTACCTGGCGTTTTTTATTGTCAAACGCCCCCTGCCGGTAAAAAGGGTGCCGTTCCTTGCATTACGGGTGGGCATGACACAATCAAACATGTCAACACCCAGATTGACCCCCTCAACAAGATCCTCAGGAGTTCCGACTCCCATCAGATAAACCGGTTTTTCATCCGGGAGAAAGCCCCTGGTTTCTCCCACTACTGCCGTTCTCGTCTTCTTATCCTCGCCCACGGAAAGCCCTCCAAGGGCATATCCGTCAAAATCCATCTCAACGAGGTCTTTGGCGCTCTTTTCCCTCAGATCAGGGTACATGCCTCCCTGAACGATCCCGAAAAGAGCCTGCCCGTCGTCAATCTTTTGTTCGCGGCACCTTCGGGCCCACCTGGTGGTGAGATCGACTGAATTCATAACATATCTGTAATCAGAGGGATAGGAAACGCACTCATCAAAGGCCATTATTATGTCCGCCCCTATGGCCCTCTGGATCTCGATCGCCTTTTCAGGTCCCAGAAAATGACTCGAACCATCCAGGTGTGACTGAAATTCCACTCCCTGTTCCGTAATCTTGCGCAGGCGCGCCAGGCTGTATACCTGAAATCCACCGCTGTCCGTAAGAATCGGTCCCGACCAGTTCATGAAATTGTGAAGACCGCCCATCTTTGAAATCAGTTCATGCCCGGGTCTGAGATAGAGATGATAGGTGTTGGCAAGAATGATTCTTATATGAGCATCCTCAAGATCCTCAGGCGAAACGGCCTTGACGGACCCCTGAGTACCTACGGGCATAAAAACAGGCGTCTCAATGCTTCCATGGGGCGTAAGGATTTCCCCCGTCCTCGCCCTTCCGCATATATGTTTGACATTAAATTCCAAGAATCTATTCTGCTTCTGGCCTGAAAAAGATCCGATCAAAGGCCCTGACATTTGAAATATATTGTTACAGGTCGCCTATGCAATAAGCATCGCATCGCCATAACTGTAAAACCTGTACCCATTTTCAATCGCGAATCTGTATGCCTTTCTTATCCGTTCTGTTCCGGCTAAGGCGGATACCAGAAAGAGAAGAGAGCTTTTCGGAAGATGGAAATTGGTTATCAGGGCATCAACCACCTTGAACGAGTATCCGGGTGTCACCAATAATCCCGTCATTCCCTCTCCCTGTCTCACAAGTCCCCCTGGAATACCTGCTGTCTCCAGGGTTCTCACAACGGTGGTGCCTACGGCAATAACCCTGCCACCATTTTTCTTGGTACGATTAATCGCCTCGGCCGCATCTGCTTCGATCCTGTAAAATTCCTCATCAAGCCTGTGCCCCCGTATGTCCTCGGTTCGCACGGGTCTGAATGTGCCGTATCCCACATGAAGAGTCAATTGAGCAATGTCTACGCCCTTTTTACCAAGCCTTTCCGACAACTCCCTGGTAAAATGAAGGCCGGCTGTGGGGGCTGCAACAGCACCTCTTTTTGATGAAAAGACGGTCTGATAACGTTCCCTGTCAAGTTTCCTCAGGGAAACTCCGTCTCTCTTTATATACGGAGGAAGCGGCATGACCCCGCTTCTGTCAAGCAGGGAATCGATGTCCGTTTTTCCGCTGAACTCGATTCTTACCTTGCCGTCGCCCAGAACCTCCTTGACCTGACCGGTAAGGCCACCGGCAAAATGTAAAACAGATCCCGTTTTAGCACCTTTTGACGATTTAAGCAGGCAAATTCTGCTTCCGTCGCCGTCTTCGACAGATTCGGGGTGCTCCAGCACCAGCAGTTCGACCCTTCCGCCAGTATCTTTCCTGCCTCCGATTCTGGCGGGAACAACGCTGGTATTGTTGACTACAAGCAGATCTCCGGATTCAAGCAGATCGGGAAGATCAAAAAAATTCATCTCCCGAAACTCTGGTCTTAGGCGATCCACAACAAGTAACCTGGAATGGTCGCGGCTTTCAGCAGGAACCTGCGCGATCAGTTCACGGGGCAAATCAAAGTCATAAGATTTAAGGTCATACATAAAAATTCAGATCGTATAAGCTAGTCGTGATTCTCAATAAAGTCAAATAATTTAATTGATTCAAAATCCGCAATCCAAACTGATAAACAGCCTATGACTTAGGGTTTTGGCTTACCTCCCGGCACAATGAAGGATATCACGTGCAGGGCACTAAGGAACAAGAATTGATGGGCATGTACTATATACACTTCGCATTGTTTCCCGATGTCGGATCATGGCCTATTAAAAAAATATGCCACTAACAACCCCGTGCACATCGCGATGAATCCCATTGCCCTCAGTTGCTTGTCAGGCACCCTGCTTACGGCGATCATCCATTTTTTCATTTTTGAAGGAAATGCAAAATAGGGAAGACCTTCAAGAATAAGCACAAGCCCCAGCAGACAAAAAAGATATTTCATACGGAAAATCTTTCTCTTACTATTTTTTTAGTGCAACAAAAAAATAGAGCACACCACCCTGAAACGGCTTGATGCTGCTCTAGAGATTCTTAAAAATTTTATTATAATCTTAATAATTTACACTGTCAATAAACGTATAATAAATCCGCCACCAAAAAGAGATTCGCATCAGCTCATGGGAGTCAGTCGTCGCTCCCCGGCGCCTTGCATCTAAGATCTTGCCGGTGTCCGAGATTCAAAACCCCGGGTCATGGCTGATTCCGGCTGAATCAGGTGGTAAATTCCGGTATAATAGTAAGGATCACGGCGGCTTTATCCTTTTTTCCTCCCGGTGTCCGCCTGCTTTGGTTAAATATCTGAGGGAATTGGGCTTGATAACCTGCCCTTCAACAAAGACATAGCGCTTGATCTATAAAAAAAGATGAGATAGGTTAACTCTTTGTTTTTAAATATACTGCATATGGTCAAGAAGATGGAAAACATACTGGAAATAGACCTCTCTTCAATAGAGCACAACCTGTCTCAAATAAGAGGACATGTCGGGCATGGATCAAGGATAATGGGGGTGGTCAAATCAGATGCATATGGTCACGGTCTTTTGGAGGTATCAAAAAGCCTTGAAAAAAACGGAATCGATTGTCTTGCAGTGGCCCATATCCACGAGGCCCTTGAGCTCAGAAAACAGGGGATAGGACTGCCTGTTGTGATCCTATGCGGTCTGCAATCAAGGTCTGAGGCATGCGCTGCGGTTGAAAACGGACTTACGCCTGTAATTTTTGATTTCGAGACAGCTGAAATTTTATCGTCTGAAGGCCTGAGACGCGGCAAGAAGATATCCGCCTATATCAAGCTGGACACCGGCATGGGCCGGCTGGGGATCTATCATGAAGAGGCATTGTCGCTTCTTGGAAAAATAATCCCGCTCCGGAATATCGAGGTTTCAGGTTTTTTTTCACATCTTTCATCCGCGGATGAGGACACCGACCTGTTCACGGAAAAACAGATAGGATATTTCAAAAATGTCGTAAAGGCGGGACGTTCCATGGGCGCCGGCCTGCCTCTCAACAGCCTTGCAAACAGCGCCGGTCTTATCTCCTTTAAGGGTGCACAGTGGGAAATGGTTCGACCGGGAATAATCCTTTATGGAGGTCTTCCCCGCCCCGATTTTTCCAGCCCCATACCTTTGAGACCGGCCATGCGTTTTAGGAGCAGGATCATCCAGATCAGAGAAATGCCTGGAAAAACGCCGATCAGCTACGGTCGGACCTATTACACGCAAGGGCCCCGACGCATTGCCGTAGTATCTGCTGGCTATGGTGACGGTCTGCCCAGGGGCATGTCAAATCGAGGCAGCATACTGATAGGCGGGATACCGGCTCCCATTAGAGGAAGGATATGCATGAATCTGACCGGTTGCGATATAACAGGCATACAGGGAGTTCGGCAGGGTGATGATGCGGTATTTCTAGGAACCCAGGGAGACAACAGGATATCAGCCGATGATATGGCCCGATGGGCATTAACCATTTCATATGAACTGTTCTGCTCGCTGGGACGGGCGAACAAAAGGATTTATCTGTAATGAAAGACAGACTTATCAATATTATCAAGGAGACCTACCAAGAATGCATCAGGAAGGGACTGCTTAAAGACATCCCTTTGCCTGAATTCGTACTGGAGGTGCCCAACAATCAAAATCATGGACATTTCGCCACAAACCTTCCTCTCCTGCTGGCTGCCGGCCAGAAAAGCGCCCCCAGGCAAATCGCTGATATAATGACCTCCAACATGGGTGACGCAAAGGGTATTTTGGAAAAGACAGAGGTGGCGGGCCCCGGTTTTATAAACTTCTGGATAAAGGACGAACAATGGCACCGCCTGCTTTCCGACATTGTGACCGGAGACGAATCATTCGGGGGAAGCTTTATCGGCAACGGGAAAAGGGTTATGGTGGAGTTTGTCAGCGCGAATCCTACCGGCCCTCTTCATCTCGGCCATGGAAGAGGTGCAGCCCTCGGTGATACCCTTTCAAGGATACTCTCCTTTTGCGGATATGATGTTGACAGAGAATTTTACATAAATGATGCGGGCCTTCAGATTCGCCTGCTTGGGGAATCCGTTTTAAGCCGTTACATGCAGATTGATGAACCTGATTTTCCGTTTCCGGAAAACGGTTATCATGGCGAATATGTTTCCGAACTGGCAGAGGATATTTCCAGGCAGTACGATCTCAAGAAAATGTCCAGGCAAGAGGCAGTTGAACTTTGCTCCTCAAAAGGCAAGGAGATTCTGCTGTCCAGGCTCAAGGATGATCTTTCCGGTTTCAGGGTCTCTTTTGATAGATGGTACAGTGAGAGCGAGCTTCACGAATCGGGATTTCTCCGCAATACCCTTGATGAAATAGAAACAAAAGGCCATCTTTACGAAAAGGATCAGGCCCTCTGGATAGATACATCACGATTTGGAGACGACAAAGACAGGGTCATCCGCAAAAAAGACGGCTTTTTCACCTATTTTGCCTCGGATATCGCCTACCATCTCGATAAAAATGCCAGGGGCTATGAATGGGCCATAAACTTATGGGGTGCCGACCACCATGGCTACATACCCAGGATGAAGGCGGCCCTTTCGGCCTGCGGCCTTGATCAGGATTGGCTGTCGGTTATACTCATTCAACTCGTTAAGCTCTGGAAAGGAGGGCAGGAGATCAAGATGTCCAAGAGGGCGGGGACTTACGTCACCCTCAAGGAATTGTGCGAGGAAGTCGGGGTAGATGCGGTGAGATTCGTCTTTTTGAGCAAAAACAGTGACTCGCCTCTGGATTTTGACATAGACCTGGTCAAGAGACGGGACAGCGAAAATCCGGTCTATTACGTTCAATATGCCCATGCAAGGATATGCAGCATCTTCAGGAAGGCTGAAGCAGAAGGAATCGGACTCCCCGAGGTCCCTTTCAAGGTGCTCAAACATATAAGGCTTGAAGAGGAAATGGCCCTTTTAAGAACCATGGCGGCTTTTCCCTTGCTTTTGCAGGAGATATGTCTGAAACTTGAGCCCCACCGCCTGACATATTACCTCACAGAACTTGCGGCATCCTTTCACAGGTATTTCAATCTTGGTACCAAACACCCCGAGCACAGGATAATATCTGAGGATGTGGAAAAATCGGAGGCCAGGTTGGTGCTGGCCCAGGCGGTCAGGATCGTGATAGCGAACGGACTTAACCTGCTTGGAATCAAGTCTCCGGAGAGGATGTAAGTTGGTCGCTAAGAAGGCTCCTCCTTCTCAGGAAACAAACAGGAGAAGGGCAAAACAAATCAGGGTGGAACTATCCTTAATTTCCATGTTTTTCTGGGGGTTAGGTCTCTTTTTTCTTCTTGCCTGGATCTTCATACTGGGTATCCTCGTAGGCAGGGGTTTCTTTCCGAACGGGGTCAAGACACTGACCGAGATGAAAGACCAGATCACAAAACTTCAGGATATGGTAAACAGGGAAAATCCCTCTCAATTCGATTTTATTGAAAAAATTGAAAAAGATCCTGATTTTGAATTTTACAAAGAGCTGGAAAAAGGCCGGAGTGAAGTTGAAAAGAAGGCTCCCCCTGCCCGGAAAGGGCCTTCAAAATCCGAGGGCGAAAGGCCTTTGAAAAGCGTGCCGGAGGACAAAATCGCCTCGATTGAAAAAAAGCCTGACAGATCGGAACCGGTTTCAGATAAAGGATCTGCATATGTGGTTCAAATAGCCTCCCTTGAAAATAGGACCAAGGCTGCCAAGATGACTGAAAGGCTCAAACACAGAGGTTATCCCGCCTATTTCTACAAGATCTTTTTAAAGGGAAGGCCCTTTTACAGGGTAAGATGCGGCACCTTTAAGACCAGAGAAGAGGCGGACAGGATTAAAATCAAAATGGCCGATAAGGAAGGCATGTCAGGATTTGTAACTACTTCGGAATAAAGGCGGATTAATTCATGAACATAAGAAAGGCAATAATAGGCGAGGTTGGGGAAATTCAACAGATCCTTAACTATTATGCTCACCAGGATCTCCTGCTCCCCAGATCTCTGAATGAGCTCTATCGTCACGTGAGGGACTACTTTATCATTTCAGATGAAGATGAAGGGGGCAAGGTATTGGGAGTCTGCGGGCTCGGAATCGTATGGGAGGATCTGGCTGAGATAAAATCCCTGGCAGTGGATAAATCTTCAAATGGCAAAGGCCTCGGCTCCATGCTTGTTAAGGAGTGCCTGGATGAGGCCCGAAAACTGGGTCTTAAAAGGGTCTTCACCCTTACATATGTACCATCTTTTTTTGAAAAGCATGGATTTAAAGAGGTTGACAAATCGATACTGCCTCACAAGATATGGGCCGATTGTCTGAATTGTCCCAAATTTCCGGACTGTGACGAGACTGCCTTGATGATAGACCTCTGATTTTTCTCGTGCAGAGAGACAACTTTCAGGCCTTTTGTTTCACAACTCTTTGATATCTTGGCTAAAGACGGGGCCCCTTGAACTCTGGAATCCTGATATGTTGCACCGTGTAAGAAAAGATACAGTAATCGACCGACTAATCGGGAGAAAATCCTTATTTTTTTACTGTAAGGTGTTGATTAGATAACCCCTCACTTGAGGAATTGACCTGCCCGGTCAATACATGGAGGAAAAAATGTTTGGGATAGGTATGCCGGAACTGATCATAATAATGGTCGTGGCTCTCATTGTAATAGGTCCTAAAAAACTACCTGATCTGGCAAGGTCTCTGGGAAAAGGCATGGCTGAATTTAAAAAAGCCACCCAGGATATAAAGGAAACCCTCGATGTTGAAGAAGACCTGGCTGAGGCAAAGGATCAATTGATTGATTCCGTCAGCGGTCTGGATGAAAGGGAATCGGAGGAAAGATCAGATACCGGACAGGAAGATGAAGACAACCCAAAGGAAATCGAACCGGACACAACTCTTTCTGAAAAACATGAGGATATTTCTACCGGACACGAACCTGAAGAAAACGCAGTGGTAGCGGAGGAAAAGAAAGAGGATGAATAGCAGCGAAAAACAGCCTTTCTGGGGGCACCTGGAGGAGTTGAGAAAGAGGCTGGTTATCTGTGCCGTTGCGGTGGGAATAGGGTTCGTATTGTCCTATATTTTTGCCGAAAACCTGTTTCAGGTCCTGGTTGCACCGCTGAAAGACGTGATGCCTGAAGGAGACAGGCTGATTTTCACAAATCTCCCCGAGATGTTTTTCACCTACCTAAAGGTATCTTTTATCTCAGGACTTCTTGCCGTTGCACCGGTTATCTTCTACCAGCTCTGGATGTTTGTCGCCCCGGGGCTTTACCGAAACGAAAGAAGGCTCGTAATCCCCTTTGTTTTGATATCCACGATTCTGTTCGTGGGGGGATCCCTTTTTGGTTATTTTATAGTTTTTCCATTCGGCTTTAAATTTTTCATGGGTTTTTCAAACGATTTTGTACAGGCCCTTCCCTCGGTAAAGGAATATTTCGCCTTTTCAATGAAACTCCTTTTCGCCTTCGGGTTTGTTTTTGAACTTCCAGTTGTCATCTACTTTCTTACTAAGGTGGGGCTGGTTACCACTGATATGCTCAAGAAGAACCGCAAATATGCGATTCTTCTGACCTTCATTATTGCATCCATACTGACTCCGCCGGATGTAATAACTCAGTGCATGATGGCGGGTCCACTGATTGTTCTCTATGAAATCGGCATTATTGTCTCGATGACCGCAAAGAAGAAAAAGACAGACGATGAAGAGGAAAAATAGATTCAATGGGCGGGTTCAGCGCTATTAATCGAGGATCTTCATCTTTTTCCCTGATATCGTCAAAAGCAGAGGCCGCTTCTTGGCCTCTCCCATACAGTCGAAAGATATACTGCCTGTAACCCCCCTGAACCCCTGCGTGGCTAAAAGGGCCTCTTTCAGATCATGGCTGTTCAGGATATCGTCTTTCGACAAGGCATGCGCCAAAAACCTTAAAGTATCGTAACCGGTTGCCGCCAGTATTCCCGGATAGGATTCAAAATTTTCCTCGTATTTATGGACGAAATCCTCTACCAGGGGATCTTTGGACCCCTCGAAAAATCCTGAAGGGAAAATGGCGCCCTGGGCGTATTCACCGGCCAGTTCCATCAACTCCCGGGAATGCCACAGGCTGGTTCCCATGACCAGCGGTTCCGTAATATCGTGGTAAACCAGCTGGGGAACGATCATGGCTATTGTTTGATAATTATCAGGCATGAATATGGCATCAAAATCGATTATCTTATCAGAGCCTTGAGGATAAATCTCCGCTTCCTCCTGTTGCGGGCTCCACTCATCTTTAAACCTTTCGATTACTGAAGCAGGCCTTGGATAGTAGGCGCCGGAGAGTTTTTTTATCTGTTCCGCAAAATCGGTTAATCCCGGTTCATATGATTCGGCAGCTGTGACCTTCTTTCCCTTTTTCTCCAGTTCATCCCAAAACAGATTCATGAAAAAACGGCCATATGAATTCTCAGGGTACAGGATGGCAAATCTATCCAGATCAAGTTCATCACTCGACCTTTCAAGGAGACGGGAAACCTCATGTAACGGCGTGAGAAAATTCCTGAATATCATCTCCCCTTCCCTGGCGACATCCTCTTTCTGGGTCAGGGTAATTATCGGAACCCCCATCAGGCTGCCCCGTTTTGCAACCGCTTCGGCAGACCTGCTCGATAACGGCCCTATGACCGCCACCACCTTTTCCTTATAAACCAGTTCTTCAAGGGCTGACACGGCAGTGCCCGGATCACCTTTGGTATCCTTTATCAAGATTTCCAGATCAATCCGGTCAGAGCCTCCATCCAGCACTGCAATCTGAATCCCGTTCAACAGCTCTTCACCATAAATGGAAAATGGGCCGGAAAGCGGGACAAGACACCCTACGACGCCTTTTCTGAATGATTCGGATTCGGCTATCTTCTGGAGAAGCTGCCGCCCGAGATCGACCCAGAACTGCTGGGGAGTGGAACGGACCAGTGCCATTGCGGTCTTTTTTGCGGAATCAAGTTCTCCCCTGTCCAGAAGCATACCTGCGATTCTGTGAAGGATAACCTGTTCGTATTCACCTGATCCGGCCTGAGCATAAAATGTCTGAAGATCCCTTAAGTCCGCCTTCCTGATAAGCAGCTCTATCCGTTCACCCACCTGATTCCGCAGATCTTCATCATTGCGTAACCCCCTTTTCGCCTCCAACCACCAGACAAGCGCGCTGGGCCGTTGCCCCAGGGCCATGTAACTGTCGCCCATATATAGCAGCAGATTGATTTCAAGAGGGTTACCCGTGTAGGTGGAAAGCCATTTTCGAGCCTCATCAATAGTAGACCTGTAATCTTTCAGATCAAATAGAGCCTTGGCCTTCGAATACCTGACCTCAATTATGCCTTCATATTGAGGAAACAGCCTCTCTATCTCACCATAAGTCTGCACGGCCTTTTGCAGATCTCCCCTGTTCGAATATATATCGGCAACCCTGTGCATCGCCACTTCGACGCCTTGCGCTTCCGGATGAGCCTCGATAAAGGAATTATAGGCGATAAGCGCCATTTCCAGATCGCCACTTCGCAGATATGAATTGGCGTCAGCCAGAGGATCTAAAGGTGCCGGTTCATGAGCGGTCTTTTTGGGCAGACCTGCCTGGCATCCTGACATAAAAAAGGCTACTCCCACCAGTAAAGCGGGAATAGCCTTTTTAAAACGAAATGATTTTATAATCACTTGTTGACTTCCTCAAAATCGGCATCAACCACATCGTCATCCTTTGGTCCCTCAGCTGTTTCCTGGGCACCGCCTGCAGCTGCCCCGTCGGACTGAGACTGCTGTGAGGCATGTGCATACATAGTCTCAGCCAGCTTGTGGGATGCCTGGGTTAAATCTTCCGTATATTTCTTTATTTCTTCAGAGTTATCACCTTCCATCGCCTTTTTCAAGTTCTCTATGGCCTGTTCGATACCGGTTTTGGTTGTCTCATCAAGCTTGTCACCTATCTCTTTGACGGACTTTTCCGTTGTATAGATAAGGGAATCAGCCGTGTTTCTGGCATCCACCAGTTCACGCCTCTTTTTGTCTTCTTCCGCATGAAGCTCGGCATCTTTTACAAGGTTGTCGATTTCCTCTTCACTCAGCCCGCTCGACGCGGTTATCTTTATGGACTGTTCTTTACCGGTACCCATATCCTTTGCGGAGACGTTGACGATTCCGTTGGCGTCGATATCAAAGGTTACCTCAATCTGAGGCAATCCTCTGGGAGCGGGAGGGATCCCTACAAGCTGAAACCTGCCAAGGGTCTTATTGTACCCCGCCATTTCCCTTTCACCCTGCAGCACGTGAATTTCCACAGCAGGCTGGTTGTCGGCTGCCGTGGAAAAGACCTGACTTTTCTTGGTAGGAATAGTCGTATTCTTTTCTATAAGCTTGGTAAATACCCCACCCAGTGTTTCAATCCCGAGTGAAAGCGGGGTAACATCCAGAAGAAGCACATCCTTAACATCGCCCTTTAGCACCCCTCCCTGGATTGCAGCCCCTATGGCCACGACCTCATCAGGATTTACTCCCTTACTCGGTTCCTTTCCGAAGATATCCTTTACCCGTTCCTGAACCTTGGGCATCCTGGTCATACCGCCGACCAGTATTACCTCATCTATTTCACTGGCCTTAAGGCCAGCATCCTTCATTGCCATGTTGCAGGGAGCCACCACTTTTTCTATGAGCCCGTCTACAAGCGCCTCCAGCTTCGATCTGGTCAGTTTTATGTTCAGATGCTTCGGGCCGCTGGCATCGGCAGTAATAAACGGCAGATTGATATCCGTTTCCATAGACCCTGACAGCTCCATTTTTGCCTTTTCAGCGGCTTCCTTTAGCCTCTGAAGCGCCATCTTATCACTCCTCAGGTCTATGCCCTGATCCTTCTTGAATTCATTGGCAAGGTAGTCGACAACGACCAAATCAAAATCCTCACCTCCCAGGTGAGTATCACCGTTTGTGGATTTGACCTCGAAAACCCCGTCGCCTATCTCCATGATTGATATGTCGAATGTGCCGCCTCCCAGATCAAAGACGGCAATTTTTCTATCACCCTTTTTATCAAGACCATATGCAAGTGAGGCAGCGGTAGGCTCATTTATGATCCTTTCGACCTTCAGCCCTGCTATTTTACCGGCATCCTTTGTCGCCTGTCTCTGACTGTCGTTAAAATAGGCAGGAACGGTAATAACCGCTTCCGTGATCTTTTCTCCCAGATAATCCTCAGCTGTCTGCTTCATCTTCTGAAGTATCATGGATGACACCTCAGCGGGGCTGTATTCCTTGCCCTTTATCGATACCTTTGCATCCCCGTTCTCACCCTTGGTCAGTTTGTACGGCAGGACCTCTATATCCTTTTTTATTTCAGCCGATTCGAATTTTCTTCCGATCAGTCTTTTTACTCCGAAGACCGTGTTCTCAGGATTGGTTACTGCCTGTCTCTTGGCGGTCTGTCCGACAAGTCTTTCATCGCCGTCTGTAAAAGCCACCATGGAAGGCGTTGTCCTTGTTCCTTCCTGATTTACAATTACAACCGGATCACCGCCTTCCATTACGGCAACGCATGAATTAGTAGTTCCAAGGTCTATTCCGATTATTTTCCCCATATCCTAGCCTCCTTATAGAAACAAATCTTAAAATATAAAAATTTAAAATATTCTCAGGTATATTAAAATCCCCGTTAATCCTGTTTTGAACGCTTACTTACGGCTACCATCGCCGGACGTAACAATCTTTCATTGAGCAGGTAACCCTTTTGAAGTTCTTTGACAACCGTCCCCGGTTCGGCCGAGTCGTCTTCCAGCTCAAACATCGCTTCATGATAATTCGGGTCAAAGGACTCACCGAGTGAGGTTATCACCTCAAGGCCCGACTTTTTCAATATATTCTTAAGGCCTTTATGGGTAAGCTCCACACCCTCAATTAAACCCTTAAGGTTGTTTTCATCTTCCCCATGCTCAACCGCCTTTTCAAGGTTGTCGATTACAGTAAGAAGTTGTTTTATGAGAGTATCATTTGAAAATTTTATCAGGTCGCCTTTTTCCTTCTGAAATCTCTTTTTTAGGTTCTCGATATCTGCCTGACCGCGCAGATAAAGACCGTAATTCTTTTTCTCCGATTCCCGCAGATCAACGATCTTTTTTATAAGCTCTTTTTTACTCATTTTTTCGAGAGGTATGTCCTTTTCTTTATCCGCCTCGACAGCTGTTTCAGAATCCTTCACTTCCTGATCGGAAACGCTTCCCGCCTCTTCCGATTTATCTTCATTTTTATTAAAGACATTTATCTGTACCACGACATGCCCCTTTCACAGAAATAATCATCAATCCTCTTTTACGATACTACGCAAACGTTAAGCATGGATAGGGCTTTGTCAAGGTGCTCTGAGACAGGTTTTTCTTGCATTTCGGCGGAATTCACGCATGCCTTTAGGGCAGATCCGGGACTCGCTCATATTTCATGTTTCTTCAACCGGAACTTTTACAAAAAAAGGCAGGAAAAAGCCGAAAATCTAAGGGGGGATAGGGATACTGTTTTCCCTATCAGGCAGGATGGATATGATCTTTTTCAGGTCTGCTATCAGTCTGGGCGCATGTGGCGATCTCCTCTCTCACCGGAGACTGTTCAAAGGAAGAGTCATCGATGAAGCAAATGATCGGTTTCACCCCTGCCTGTCATGCCTTATTAGTCAACAAGCCCTTTACCTGTCAGGCGCTCGAGGGCCTCCAGATACTTTTCCCTTGTCTTCTCAATTATTTCCTGCGGGAGGTTTGGTGGGGGCGGTTTTTTCGGCCATTTTATATCAAGGAGATAATCCCTCAAAAACTGTTTATCAAAGCTCTTCTGCGGCCCACCCGAACTGTAGGAATCTGTGGGCCAGAACCTTGAAGAGTCAGGGGTTAAAACCTCATCTATGAGTATTATACGATCCTCAAAAAAGCCGAATTCGAATTTTGTGTCCGCAACGATAATCCCTTTTTCCGCCGCAAGGTCCCTGCCCTTTTCATAGATCTTAAGGCTAAGCCGGCTTACCTTATCAGCCACATCCCGCCCAAGAATCGAAACCGCCTTTTCAAAGGATATGTTTTCATCATGCATCCCTTTCTCAGCCTTGGTCGAGGGAGTAAATATCGGATCAGGCAGTTTTTCAGATTCCTTCAGGCCCAGGGGCAGGGAAATTCCGCATATGCTTCCCTGAGAGACATATTCATTCCAACCGGAACCTGAAATGTAACCCCTCACGATACACTCGACCAGAAGAGGTTCCGCCTTTTTGACAAGCATGCTTCGACCTTTGAGCTGTTCGGCAAATTTTTTGCATGGTTCGGGATATTGTTCCGGATCACTGCTGACGATATGATTTTCCACAATGGATTCCATTGTTTTGAACCAGAATAAAGAGATCTGGGTCAGGATCTTACCCTTGTCCGGGATAGTATCATCCATAACCACGTCAAAGGCCGACATTCGGTCGCTGGCTACTATAAGAAGGTAGTCCTCAATCTCATATACATCCCTTACCTTTCCCTGGCGTACGAGCTTGAGTCCTTCAAGATCGCTCATTTGCATAGCACCTGCATTCATCGCTAAAACTCCTTGTTTATTAAAAAGTTACATCCAGGACACTCACCCATTGAAACCGACTACCCAAATCCACCGCCTGATTCAGGCGCAATCAACCATGACTTGGAATTTTGACTTCCGGGCGCCGGCAAGATGTTAGATGCAAAGCGCCAAGGAGCAAAGACTGAGGCCTATGACCTATAGGTCATAAATCTCTTATTGATGGTGGTTCAGGGTACTACAAGATCATCTTTTACATATCTTTGGTGATATTGTAAAATATGAAAGGCGTCACGACAAGACAAAAAGAAACGGCTGAGGTGTTGAGATTGTTTCTGTGCATCATCGGCAGTAGCCGGAAGGTTTTTACTGTAAAGAGCGGAAGGCATCGCAGAGATTGAAATCTCTCATGATTAAGGGATGTCGCCAATCATCTGCTCAGGCTGTGCAGGTAGTCTCTGTAATATCTCAGGACCCTGTTTCTGAAAGTGATGGTTTCCTTATATGGGGGGATGCCCTCGTACTGAGCAACCCTCTTTGGTCCTGCGTTATAGGATGCCAGGGCAAGGCTTATGTCTCCATCCTGGATCCTCATCATCCTTGAAAAATATCTGAACCCGAAATCGATAGCCTTTCGGGGGTCCAGACGGTCATCGGTCCCGTCCTTCAAGAGTTCCTTTTTATAACGATGAAAAAGGTTGCGTCTTGTGCCGGCGAACTCAAGGGAATCGAGCATATATTTTCTGGCCAACGTTGCATGACTTTCTTTGTTTTTATCCGTAATGCCTAATATGAGATTAACGGCCTTTTTTCTTAACCTCCTCTCCTTGGAAAAACTGGTCTGGGCCTCATTGAAATAATCGGGCATGAAGATATGCTTCATTCCAAGTCCCTTGCCGGTCATCGGCATTATCTGGGTTAGTCCGGCCGCTCCCACATAAGAAACCGCCTTTGAGTCGAAATTTGACTCTCGCCTCATCAGGGCCATAAACAGTAAAGGATCTACGGGGTAATGCCCCTTATCATCCGAGCCTAAGATATCATTGAGAAAGTCGGCATAACGGGACTCGTTCCTTCCCAGTGCCCTTTGCCAGTCATCCTTGCCATGTAGCCCGTTTGCCTCACCGCCCCTTTCCATATCAAAAAGTTTCAGGTCCTGTCCTGAGGCCCTTTCGGTAAATTCATTAAATATATGATTGACGAAACGCACATTGCGCGTATTCAAAGGTCCGTCGGAATCATTCATGCCCTGGCAGCGGTTGTAAAAGGATGCCAATCCGTCCCTGAGGTTATATGAACAGGCCTTCATGCTCTCCTCAATCAAGACCTCCATCAGCTTCAGGCAATTCGGCCTGTCCAGCCTGTCGTCAGAGGCCTTCTTTATCCCGGACCTGTATGATGCCAAAAGAGCCCTGGCCTTTTCGACCGCATGATTATGGCTGAGAGCGAGTTTACCTATTTCCCCTATTTCTTCCCTTGAAAGCTGAGTCCTCCTGTCTGAAGAGATCTCTTTTATTATCCTGTCAAGGATTTCTTCCGCATCCTCGAAAATTCTGACAGCAGCCTCATAATCCTCGTATTCAGGCAGCTTCAGTCCGAAAGAGCGTGCCACATCGGGCCGAAGTCTGAGTACGCCCTCCTCACCCTTATAGGAATTATCTGAGAGGCTTTTTTTGTGCTGCTCCAGATTCCAGGCTATTATACTTTGTTTCAAGATCTCTTGAGAATCGGAAGCCGAAACGGAGAAAGGGGATAAAAATAGTATAAGGACACAGAAAAAGAAAATCTTGATGATTGAATTTACATAAATGCCCATGGAAGATGCCCTTAAAGGATCACATATATAATCTGATTTTTCCGGCATAAGTCCCCTGTTTTTTTATATCCTTATAAAAATGGTTCTTCTCCAACTTAGTTGTCGAAGAGGGTCCAAGGGTCCAAGGATTCAAGGATTCAAGGGTTTTCTCTCCAGGGATCATCGCTTTGGACATTGCCCCGACATCCCCTATTTCCCTTCTTAATCTCTGAAGCCGCTCTTCTTTCAAATAACCCAGGTCAGCTGATGTCATGTCCCGGGTTTCCAATTCACAGGCTGAACCATATGCAATAAAGAAAAATTGCATATACTCTATAGCCGTTTTTTCCCATACCCTCAGGCGGTATCCCTTGACATGAAAACAGCGGATCTTCTGATTCGGGAGGTAAAACAGTATTGCTCATCTTTAAAAAAACGTTTCGTTTCTTTATACATATGCAAACAAGGTGTATACGATTTTCCCCTAACGTTTAACTGCCTATGATCTTTAAGCTTTTCACTCGAACCCGCGGCCCCTTGACCCCTCCAAGCCGGGAACCCGCTGCGAAGCAGTGGGACTGAGCTGAGCTAAGCGAGGGCGAAGAATCCTTCATTTAGACCAACTCTTTTGGAGATGAACCATAAAAATATCCATCAAAATCCTGTTCATGACAGGCAGACTAACAGAAGATATCACCAATTTAAAGCCCTTTGAAATGTTCCGAAGCCATAAAACAGGTTAGTTTGCCGATAACATTATGATAATTGGCTTTTCCAGACCCATTTTTATTTTATTATGGCAGTCCTGCCTCTCTTAGCCGGCTGAGAAAAGCAGGCTTTCATTATTGAAGTAACAGGATGAGTGCTCCTCACCCATACCCCTTTCTCCTTATTCCCTCCGGTCTCATCTGTTCATCCCTGTCCAAAAAAAATCTTCCATTCCAGTTACTGATAATATAGTCTGATTGTTCAATTAATGCCCATCCGGAAATTAGGACATACGAACATTAAACTTCAGAGGATATCAAAAAGATGCCTTCTTTCCTCATATACCTGCTGGTTTTTCTCCTCGGCATTTGTGTTGGAAGCTTTTTAAATGTTTGCATATTCAGACTTCCGTCTGAAGACTCAATAACAAATCCCCCCAGATCAGTATGTCCTCATTGTCGAAACAGTATCCCCTTCTACGACAATATACCCCTTTTCAGCTATTTCTGGCTAAGGGGCAAATGCCGCAGTTGCGGCGGGAAGATATCGTTTAGGTACCCTATGGTTGAATTAATGGGCGGAATCTTCGCCCTTGCCATTTTTAGGCATTACGGTTTTTCACTTCCCGCGCTCATCTACTTTGTACTCATATGTTCCCTTGTTGTAATAACCTTCATAGACCTGGATTACGGGATCATACCGGATGTCATTACCCTTCCCGGGATACCGATAGGTCTGGCGGCATCATTGGTCCTACCATCCATTTCCATTTTCAACGCCCTGCTCGGAATACTGGCCGGAGGAGGGACCCTTTTTATGGTTGCGTGGATTTACAGCCTCATAACCGGCAAGGAAGGTATGGGCGGGGGTGATATAAAACTACTTGCAATGCTCGGTCCCTTTCTGGGTTGGAAAGGGGTGTTCTTTACCATATTCGCGGCATCCGTGGTGGGAATGCTGGCTGGAATCATAGAGATGATAAGGCATAGAGAGGGGATGAAGCTTGCGATCCCTTTCGGGCCTTTTATATCGATTGGAGCTATCCTTTATATCTTTTACGGACCAGGGCTAATGACATGGTACTGGAATTTTATCAGAGCCGTATGAGGCCAAATCCGCCTTCCCTTTCATCCCGGGCTCAATTCATTTCTTTCCACCGCACCCTTTCCACCCGTTTGGCCCTTACATATTCAAACGGCTTCAAGATAATCACTGTCCCTGAAACTGATCCATCAAAAGGTCAAGTCCATTTTTTTGCCAGCTATTTTTCCCTCAGAAGCGGACATTGACTTATTTCCGATCAGGCTTAATTTTTTCATGTATATGGAATGCTGTTCTTAGGCCCAGGAAAAATTCCCGGCCCTGAGGACCAGGCTCCGGTTTTCATCTCAAAAGTACGAGGTTTCAAAGCCGGGTCTTAGGATTTCCGACCGAATGCGATGCATAAGGTCTCGGAACGCTTACATCTGAAAAGGCGGCGGAACTGAGAAAATCAAGGGATTACTGGGAGGCGCACTACAATAGGCCGCACAAGTGATTCCGCAGGTTGGCGCCGAGATTGTGAAAAACGGCCATTTACGTATGAAAACTATCTGGATAATCGGAGGACAACATATATGAGATTTGACAAATTGACCCTTAAGGCACAAGAAATCGTGCAAAATTCCCTGAAACTCGCCGAGGATAAAGGGCACCAGCAGATAGAGCCTGAGCATATTCTCAAGGCGATATTGGATCAGCAGGACGGAGTTATACCACCACTTTTGGCAAAGATAGGAGTGGACCGCAATCAGCTCCTGAACTCGGCTGATTCCGCTCTCGAGAAGATACCGCGTGTCTCAGGCGCAGGTCATGAACAGGCCTACCTCTCCCGCCGCTCCAAGTCCATCCTGGATAACGCCTCTTCAGAGGCGGAACAGATGAAAGACGAGTATGTAAGCCTTGAACATATACTCCTTGCCATTGCCGCCGAAGGCAGGGGGGAAGCGGCACGGATCCTTTCTCTCGCAGGCCTTGGGAGGGATTTCATCCTGAAGGCCCTTGTTGATATACGAGGAGGGCAGAGGATCACCGACCAGAACCCTGAAGACAAATATCAGGCCTTGGAGCGTTTCAGTCAGGACCTCACCGCAAGGGCCTCAAAAGGTGATCTTGATCCTGTCATAGGAAGGGACGATGAAATCAGAAGGATCATTCAGGTTCTTTCAAGAAGGACAAAGAATAATCCAGTCCTCATAGGGGAGCCGGGCGTAGGCAAAACCGCCATTGTGGAGGGGCTGGCCCAAAGGATCGTTCATGGGGATATCCCTGACACCTTGAAGGACAAAAGAGTGGTTGCCCTTGACATGGGAGCCCTCATAGCGGGAGCCAAATACCGCGGGGAATTCGAAGACCGCTTGAAGGCAGTGCTCAAGGAAGTGACCGGCTCGCAAGGACAGATCATACTTTTCATAGATGAGATGCACACCCTCGTTGGAGCAGGCGCGGCGGAAGGTGCGGTGGATGCCTCAAACATGCTTAAACCGGCGCTTGCCAGAGGAGAACTCCGATGCGTAGGGGCCACCACCATAAAGGAATACAGGAAATATATCGAAAAAGATGCGGCGTTTGAAAGACGATTTCAGCCCGTTATGGTTGAAGAGCCTACAGTGGAGGACACTATCTCCATCCTCCGCGGGCTTAAAGAAAAGTATGAGGTTCACCACGGGGTCAGGATTAAGGATTCGGCGCTGGTGGCTGCGGCGAATCTTTCTCACCGTTATATAACCGACCGATTTCTTCCCGATAAGGCGATCGATCTCATAGACGAGGCCACCTCAAGGCTTCGAATTGAAATCGACAGCATGCCTGCGGAGATAGACGACGTTAAGAGAAAGTCCACGCAACTCGAAATTGAAAGAGAGGCCTTGAAAAAGGAAAAGGACCCCGCTTCCAGGGACAGGCTCAAGAAGCTGGAGCAGGAGCTTGGAGATCTCAAAGCGAGCACCGAGGAGATGGTATCTCACTGGAAAAGGGAAAAACAGGCCATTTCAAAGATAGGTGAAATCAAGGAAAGGCTTGAGTCGACAAGGTCTGCGGCACAGGCTGCGGAACGGCAGGGGGACTTGTCAAGGGCTGCCGAATTGAAATACGGCACCCTTATACAGCTGGAAAAGGACCTCAAAGAACAAAATGAGAAACTGGCAGAACTTCAGAAGGATAAAAAAATACTGAAAGAGGAGGTGGAAAGCGAAGACATAGCGGAGGTATTGGCCAAATGGACCGGGATTCCCGTATCCAGGATGATGGAAGGTGAAAGGGAGAAGCTACTCAAGATGGAGGAACGTCTGGGCAGGCGCGTGGTCGGGCAGGAAAAGGCCATAAACGCGGTTTCCAATGCCGTCAGAAGAGCCAGGTCAGGCCTCCAGGATCCTGACAGGCCGATAGGATCTTTCATATTCATGGGTCCTACGGGAGTCGGCAAGACCGAGCTTGCAAGGGCCGTTGCCCAGTTCTTGTTCGATGACGAACAATACATGGTAAGGATCGACATGTCCGAATACATGGAAAAGCATTCGGTCGCCCGTCTGATCGGAGCCCCCCCGGGATATGTCGGTTATGAGGAAGGAGGGTATCTGACAGAGGCGGTCAGAAGGCACCCTTACTCAGTGGTACTTTTCGATGAAATCGAAAAGGCCCATCCCGATGTATTCAACGCCCTTTTACAGATACTGGACGACGGACGGATGACGGATGGAAAAGGCAGGACCGTGGACTTCAAAAACACGGTACTGATAATGACATCCAATGTGGGAAGCCAGTGGATACGGGAACTGGGAATCAGCGACAATGCCGAGATGGAAAAAAGGGTCATGGAATCGCTCAGGGCCACATTCAAGCCTGAATTTCTGAACAGGATAGATGAAATCGTGATCTTCAACTCACTCGGAAATGAAGAGATAAAGAAAATCGTTCAGATCCAGATCGGGCTCCTGGCAAAACGCCTCTCAACCAGCAAGATTTCAATCGAATTGAGCAACGCGGCTGAAAACTTCATGGCAAAAACAGGGTTTGATTCCCTCTACGGAGCAAGACCGCTTAGAAGATCGATCCAGCAACTGATTCAGGACCCTCTTGCGGTAAAGATACTTGAGGGCTCTGTTAAGGAAGGCGACCTTGTCAAGGTGGATGTAAAGGGGGGTGATCTTGTCATTGAATAGGTCTGAAATTACCGGTTTTTGATTTCAAGGCCCTCCCCTTTTACGGGAGAGGGCCTTGATCACGGCCGGTGAGAAAGTCGCGCTACCTTGAATTCATGTGATCCCGCAGTTTTTTTGACACCTTGAACGTGACGGTTCTGCGTGGTCTTATCATAATCGTTTCACCTGTCTGGGGATTTCTTCCCCTTCTTGCCCATTTAAATCTTACCTGAAATTTTCCGAATCCCTTTATCTTTACATCCTCGCCGCCTTCAAGTGTATCCTTGATCTTATTGAAAAGGCAGTCTACCAGGGTTGCGGCCCTTTTTTTCTCAAGCCTTATATAATCCATTTCAGGGAAGAGATATATCTGCCTCGACTTACCACGCCTTTTAAGGTGTACCTTGTCGATGATGCTTGTGACAAGATCCGTCTTTGTGAGTGACATATCGGATTCAAACCCAGTGAAAGATATTTATAGTTTCATGCCGGATCCCTGAACACGCCCTTCCGAACGGAAGGATCTCTTACATTCCGTCTCTTACGACATTATCAAAAAGCGCCTATAAGTCTTGCGATAACAAGGCGCTGAACCTCAGAAGTTCCCTCCCCTATCTCAAGTAGTTTCTGGTCCCTGTAAAACCTTTCGACGTCATATTCTTTCATGAGCCCGTATCCTCCGTGCAGTTGTACCGCATGATTGGCACACCGGTACATGACCTCAGAGCAGTAGAGCTTTGCCATTGCCGCCTCTTTTGAAAATGCTCTGTCATTGTCTCTCAACCAGCACGCCTTGTAAAGGATAAGTCGGGCGCATTCGATCTCCATGGCCATATCGGCCGTCTTAAAGGCATTCACCTGGAAATTCAGGATCGGTTTGCCGAACTGAACCCGTTCCTTTCCATATTTCAGGGCAAGCTCGAAACAGCCCTGAGCCCCGCCCAGGCCCATTGCTCCTATGGACAGACGCCCTCCGTCAAGGGTCTGCATCATCTGATAAAAGCCGTGTCCTCTCGGACCGAGCATGTTTTTCTTCGGTACGGCACAATCGTCGAAGTAGAGTTCACTGGTGTTTGAGCCTCTCCACATAAGCTTTCCATGCATCTCCCTTGCCTCATATCCCTTGGTGCCCGATTCGACAAGGATACACGAAAGCTCAGGCCTTTTATCCTCCCTTGTGCCTGTTCTACACAGGGCTGTCACCCCTGAACTTATCTTTGTGGAGGCGTTCGTAATAAAAATCTTACTCCCGTTGATAACCCACTCATCGCCTTTCATATTTGCGGTCGTCTTTGAATTGCTGGCGTCTGACCCTGCATTCGGTTCGGTAAGCCCGAACCCCCAGAGGCCTTTTCCGCTGCAGAGGGAAGGAAGATAGCGCTGTTTCTGATCTTCACTGCCGAAATAATAGATCGGTCCTATACCCAGTGAATTACCGGCTGCCACGGTAGCGGCATGAGACCCGTCGACGCGTGCTATCTCTTCGGTAGCGATAATGTATGAGATATAATCCATCCCCTGTCCGCCATATTTTTCAGAGACAAACATCCCGAAAAGCCCGAGATCAGCCATCTTCCGCATGGTTTCATAGGAAAACTCTTCTTTTTCATCGAGTTCCCCAGCAACCGGCTTTATCTCATTTTCGGCAAATTCACGCACTGAATTTCGCAGAATCTCCTGTTCCATGGAAAGGCTGAAATCCATATCGACTCCTTTGATTTAGATTGTATTGTAAATAGAATAGATCACCTTTTTTTTGATAAACAAAAAAATGCCGGCTATTTCGCCAGAGATATTCCTTAAGAAAATTCAGTCTAATCAAGGATCTTTTTGATATCGAAAAATTTTGAACGAAAATCTATACAGAGGCCGCAGTAAAAAGGAACGTCTTGTCTCAGTTCGATAATGACGGTAATTGGATAGACTGCACATGGCAGGCTGTTTTCAGGTTTCCATAACCAGAAGGCAATTTTTTCAATAATAAGGGAGGCAGGCCTTTTCTGCTCTACCGTCAAGGCATAAGCTTTTGCCGGTATTTGTCGCTTGCCGATATTTACTATAGATTAATTTATTTCGGCATGTCAACCCATTGCATGTTATCCCGAAACCGACTTCGGTAATATGACTGATAATATATCTTTTCAATTACAAGAATAATGCAGTCGCCCCTCAAAAACTTCATACACGCCCAAAAAGCCTCATTGTATATGCCAGGGCCTGCATGCGGATAAAAAAAAGAGCTGAACACGAATCCCACCCGAGGCATAAAGAAATGACAGCCGAAAATCAGCTTGACAAAAGTTATAGACTTAAGCACTAGTTAATATTTATGGATAATCTTTCCATAAGTTGAAGTTGATCAGACAAGACAGTTAAATCACCTCCGGCTTGGTGGTTGTAATCCCGGAGGTTTCAAGGCTTCGAGATGACATGGGCTATAAACAAATCGATATTTGCCATATTTTCGATAGACAGGATGGTAATACTTAAATGAACCTTGGGTTAATGATTCGCAAGTGTCGAAAAGAGAGAAAGCTGACATTGAAAATTGTGGCGCAGAAGGCCGGGATCTCCGAGGGTTTTCTGAGTCAGGTCGAAAACAGAGTAAAATCACCCTCTGTGGAAACCCTTATCAATATCTGCAATGCCATAGGTATTAATGCGGGTGATCTACTGAACAATATAGAAAAAAGTGAAAGACTGGTTCTCATTCGCAGGGCTGAGTGGGACGACATCGATTTGCCTCACACCGGCTTTGTGACCAGACGTTTTTTTCCACCTGAAGACAGGAAGGTTATTGACAGCGCCATACTGGTAATAGAGCCTGAAAAATCGATACCTGTGCGAAAAAACCTGAAAGACGTTCAGGAGGCCCTGTGCATACTGAAGGGTTCGGTCGAGCTTGTACACGGCTCCCGTATCATAGAACTTGGAGAGGGAGATGCCGTGCACTACTGGTCAAACAGTGAAAAGCAGAAGATCACAAACCGCAGCGGGGAAATTGCGATAGCTTTCTGGGTAGGAACCATTCAGTAAGGCCCCAAGAGGGTATTCCGGATGGAAACCGATCATCATGTCTCCGAAGTATTGAGAAGATATATCCCCAGGGGGAAAAATACGAGATTCGCAGTCCAGGCGGATATAAATGGGGGCAGAACGCCTGACAAACCGAGCGACCTGGTAAGACCCAGCAGCACAAGATAGAGGAAACAGGCACCTATGCCCGCGGCAACGGCAAGAGGCGTCCCCCCTCTTTTGAGGTTCATCACTATGGCTACACCCAGTATTGCCATAACTATATTGATGAACGGAAACGCCAGTTTCACGTTCATGTCAACTCGGTATCTGGTAGGGTCATAACCCTCCCGTTTTATTTTTTCAGCATATCGTTTAAGCTGCCAGTAGCTCATTTCTTCAGGATTTCTTATCTTTTTCACAAAATCTTCAGGCCTTTCACGTATATCCAGCCTGTAATCGGAAATCCTTTCCATTCCGTATTCGTTCTGTTCAGTGGGTCTTTGAATAATCCCCTCCGCCACAAACCACCCATTCCCCTTCCAGGCCACCCATGATGAATCGATTCTTGTCTTAAGCCTGAAATTTTCATCGAAGAAATAGAAGGTGCAGTCATGCATCTCCATCTTTTCAGGGTCAAAATGATTTATCCAGTAGATGGAATCATCACCCTTGTACCAGATATTGTTCTGACCGTAGAGTCTGGGCTGCCCCCGCCTGTTGACCGATATATCCCATATCTCATTGCTTTTTGAACTGCTGAAAGGCACGATGAGTTCGGAAAAAAGAAAGAGGAACAGTGCAAGCCCGGCAGATAGGATTAATACGGGCCTGGTCAAATCGAATACACTCACGCCGCATGATTTCAGGGCGGTTATTTCATTTCTCTTTTCCATGAGGCTGAGCATGACTATGACGGACAGGAGCGCAGCAACAGGAAGCATCTGGATAATTATGAAAGGAGTCTTGTAGAAAAAGTAGGCGAACATGGGGCCGATGGACGCGCCCGACTCCACAAAGTTATCCACCTTCTGGATAAAATCTATTATCAGATATATGGAAACAAAGATCAGCAGAAAAAAGACGAGATATCGAAGCAGCTCTCTTGAAATATACCTTGCTATTACTCCCGGTTTCATAACGCTCTACCTTTTTCTCAGTCTCATAAAGACGGCCTCGAGGATATTAATCGACTCTTCGCGCTCGGCTCGTCTGATAAGCACAATAAAGGCCGCCATAAGTAATATGACCGGCATAAAGGCCCCTATTACCGGGCTGACCATCCCTGTTTCACATATGCTTTGTGCCCCCGCGAGGCAGAAATAGTAAAGCATAAACACACCCAGGCTGACTCCTATGCCGGTGGACATACCGCTTGATTTCAGCTGAGCACCCAGCGGCAGGCCCAGTAGACCCATAAAAAATACGGCAAGCGGCATGGAAATCTTTTCGAAAAATACGATCAGCACCTCATTTAGACTTGTATTTCCCTTATCATGGGCCTTTATGTGAGAAATCAGTTCCCTCACTCCGAGCTCCTTTGGCCCTTTCTGCCTCCTTTCCAGCGCGGCCATTATATCCTTAAGGCCCATGTTGAGATCGTAGGTGGAAAACTTTATCGATCTGGCCGAGGCCAGCTTCTTGTCAACCATAAAAATAGTGCCGTTTACAAAGTGCAGGTTGATCATCTTCTTTCCCTCAATCGGGGCAATCATTCCCTCCTGAGCCACAATCGTGTAAGTCACCTTATCATCCCGCCTGTCAACGACAAAGACCTCTTTCATGGAATTCTCTCTGCTTGAAAAACTTTTGACGTAAAAGGTGACGTTATCAAAGGGCTGAGAAAAGATTCTTTCCTTTATACCCATATTTGTTTGAGACTGAACTACCTGAAAAAGCAATCCCTTATAGGATCGGTAGCCCCAGGGGACCGCAAAAATTCCTGTAAAAAGTGAGATCAAAAGCCCTATGGATGCGATGATCAGGGTAGGCTGAAGCAACTGATAGATACCGATTCCACACGATTTCAGGGCGATTATCTCATTGTCGGACGAAAGCCTGAGAAACGCCAGCACCACCGACATCAGAACCGTGGCAGGAAGCGCGAAGGCAATCATATCGGGCAGCAGATAAAGAAGCATCCTCAGGACATACCCGGGGTTTACTCCCCTGTCGACGATCATTTCGGTAATGGAAAGCATTCTTGTGGTCAGGAGTATAAAGACCGCTACAAGCAGACTTACCACGAAGGTGGGGGCAATCTCCCGCAGGATATATCTATTGAGAGTTTTTCTCATTGCTCATTTTCCGGCATATTTAGTTGGAGTCATGAAGCTTTTCGAGTGCCCAGGAATCTATCTCAACGGATAGAGAACGATTCAGCAGCTCTACGGAGACAACCACCTTTTCTTTCTGAAACCTGTGCCTTATGTAGAAACCGGTCAGTCCTCTGAGTGGTCCCTCCATTATCATGACCCTGTCGCCTTTGTTCATGTATGAACGATTTTCAACGGTTCGATCGGTACCGTCCAGTATCATCAATGATTTTATCTCTTCCTCGTTGGCCGGAACAGGGCGGCCCTTAAACCCGAGCATCCGGACTATCCCCACTGTCTTGAGAATATTCAGATGCTCATGCGGTTCAAGACATGAACGGACAAAGAGGTAGCCCGGAAGCATGGGGACGTAGATCTTTTTAGGGCGGTCCCTGCGCCTGCTTATCACCTGAACCTGAGGAAGGAACGCCTCCAAAGACTTGCCCCTGAGTCCATCGTAAACCTTCTGCTCAAAATTGCTTCGAGTGTGAAGAGCATACCATTTTGTTTCTTCATCAGTCATGCTTAACTGTTGTGATAAGATTTCCCGCCGTGGAGTCAAAGGTTAAAAGGTCTGTTATTTATCTGACTATAATAAAAATATTACACTTTTTGTCCAGGAAGGCAGAATCTGATCAAGCAAAAAAATCCTGCCCCACGGGGCCGGGCAGTTTACCCCTGAAAGGGGGCGTGCCGTGCCGGGCTTCTGAATGCCCAAAGTGAGCTAAAAGGGCTGAAGTGCCTGAATTCAAGGAAGTCCGCCTCATCAGAAAAAGAGCCGAAACAATTCCGCAATTTCAGTCATTTTCAATTTTAGCGCATTATAGGCACTTACTCATTTTCATTCAGGACGCCCTCTTTTAAAAGAGACTTTGCCACTTCAATATCATAGGCCCTTTTGGGGTCGAAGTTTTTGCCGTCATACATCTCCATCGCGGCATTGACGGCCCCGTAGGGTATCCAGCCATGTTCTTCCCAAAGTGAAGGGACATCGATATTCCACAGTCTGAACCAGATCATTTCATCCTTTTCCATTACGTACATGCGTACGCGCTTATTTTGCGGGAAAGGGAAATAATAGAGTCCCATTTCATCTTTCATTTATTTTCTCCGAAGCAATATAACGATTTTACCGGTCATTGACGGTCCTTTTTTCCTTCGAGTCTTTCAAGGTTCTCCCTTGCAAATTCTATGGTCGGATCCAGTTCAAGGGCAATACGGTAAAAGTGAACAGCCATGCCTGTATCGCCCATATCACGGTAATTTGAGGCTATGTTGGCATAATCGATTGCAGAACCTGGATTCAGCTCTATAACCTTTTGAAAACATTCGATCGCCTTCGCATGTTCTTTCATCTTGAAATAGCTGAATCCCATGAGATTATAGATATCTGTTCTTTCATTATCAATTTTTTCCGCCTTCTTGAGGACCTCGATGGTTTCCTCGTATCTCTCCATCTCTTTGAGACAGACCCCGATGTATGAATATATGGTAGGAATATCCTGCTGCTCCGGATCAAGTCCAAGGGCCCTTTCCATAGCCTTAAGTGCATCCTGGGTATCGCCCATGGACAGATATGACAGACCAAGGAAAAAGTAGGTGTAATACCTGTCGGGCAGGAGTTCGTCCATTTTCTTCAGCTCTTTAACAGCCCATTGCGGATCCCCGCTGTTTGAGATGATCTTGGCGGAAAGCATCCCGACGCTTGTTCCTTCAGTCCTTTCCCTGAAATGTGACCCCGGGATAATCACATAAACGGCAGGGACCTCTAATAATGAATGAGTCACATCAACCGCTATCACGTCCATTCCATGCCCTGAAACCGCGGACAGGCATTTTTCTATCTCCTCTTTCATGTTGTCATCCGATAGATCCGGCAGACTTGAAACGGGACTCCTTATTCCTGAGCGGGTGATAAACTCAGCCTCGGCAAGGCCTTTTAGCTTTGGGAGTCCGCTTGCGACATAATTTGAACCGGTGTTGAAATCTCCTCCAAGCTGTGCCACCTCTGCAAGTGCCCTTATTACCGATTTCTCCGGGCTGGTTGTGGTTCCGGCCGTCCATACGATCTCGCTCTTTTCAGGGAACGTGGAAGGATCATATGCGAGTGCGGACACGGTAGGCAAACCCGTATCCAGAGAAAAATCGGAAAGAGTGAGTTCTACGCCTGCACTGCGGAATTTCCGGATCAACTCCCTTGCCAGCGGGTCCTTTATCGACGCGGGTTCTATGACAGGTACCTTCAGCCTTTTCCTGCTCACAAGAGATGACACGTGCCGTTCCACCACCTCGCATATACCCTGCAGCAGTGCCTCTTCCATGCAGTTTCCCGCGGAAGAGCCATTGTACTCGTTAAGAGAAAAAAACCAGTCAAAGGGAATCAGGACTTCACGGCCTTTCGTAAGATTATAGCCCCATGTCCAATTCTGAGGGAGCATTTTAAAGGCCTCCAGCGCCCTTGGCAGATCTTCCGATGTATCACTCACAGACCCTGTTATCATATCAAGGTCAACTGCCTTTTCCTTTACTCTTTCATACGATTCGAAGATAAAGTTCTTTGGATCCTTATGAAAGCTGAAAAGGCTGAATCTCTCGACAAGCTCCATCACGGCGCTTGCCTCGGCCTGCTCAGGGGTCCCCCCCTTCCCCATCTGCTTTCTTTCTCCGATCACCGATGCCGCGTCACTTCCGCATACGCTGAAAAACACAGGGATATCAAGCCTGCCGTTGTCGGTTCTTACGGTATCCTTCAATATATCAAGATCCAGTCCTGCCAGTTTCTCCCTCAGACGAGTGACCGTTTCCAAAGGAGAGACCGACTTGTCAAGATCCCTGGTATAACCCTTATATGTATCCTTAATTATAATAGGCCCGCCCATTACAAGGCTCCTTTCAAAGGCAATTTTTACTTATCCCCAAGGCAGTGCGCAGCGATCCTTTTAAATCCTGGTCAAAAAAAATCTCAAGGTGCGATTTATCGTTATACACCCACCTTCACGGATCTGTTCATCTTCCCGGATATATAACCTTCAAGATCCACTGAGACATGGTCAAAACCTATCCCTTTTATCTTTTCACAGATAAGGCCCCTCTTATTTTTGTCCAGCAGGCAACCTATTTCATTTCGCATTACCTCTATCCTGGCAACCGATCCGTGATGTCTGACCCTTGGTGCCGAGAAGCCCTGTTTTTCAAGAAATTCTTCCGCCTTATCGATCATAACGAGCTTCTCTTCCGTGATAGGGCTTCCGTAAGGTATCCGGGTTGCGAGACAGGGTGAGGAAGGAAGCTCACTGGTAGTCAGATGCATCTGTCTCGATATCTCACGAATCTCCTGCTTGGTAAGACGCACATCCACCATGGGAGCTGCGACTCCCGCCTCTTGGGCCGCCCTGAATCCAGGTCTGTAATCGTTCAGGTCGTCATAGTTGGCGCCATGGGCCAAAGAATCTATCGCATTTTCATGCGCAATTTTCACAAGTATCCTGAAAAGGATTTTTTTACACTGAAAGCAGCGGTCTTCACCGTTTCTGAGGAATGCATCGACCTTCATCTCTCCCGGCTCGACGATGAGGTGCCTGATCCCGAGCTCTCCGCAAAAATCAGAAGCCCGCTTGATATCTCTTTTCCTGTGAATGATGGAGCCTGCCGTAACGGCCAGTATCCTTTTCCCAAGAACCTCACGCGCAACACTGAGGAGCAGCGTGCTGTCGACTCCGCCTGAAAAGGCGATCAGCAGGGAATCCATCTCTTTTAGGCAAGATACCAGGGCATCTCTTTTTTTTTGCAATCCGTAAGATTCCATATACCTTCATTTATCAATTTACCGAGTTAACTATCAAGGGATAAGACAATTTACAATCTATTTCTTTTCCGGGATATCCGCCCGGACATCTAACCAAGGCGGCCTTCGGTCCGGTTTGTCGATAATGGAGCCCGGGCAATGAATCCAGACGCATGCCCCGGTTTTTCCGTGATAGCAGCATAAAAAAAGGCGGGCATTTCTGCCCACCTTTTTTATGCTGCGGCCCTTTATCCGGACATGTTAATGATGTCCGGCGACCTTCCGCCTGGATATCCCTATTCCTTGGTCTCTTTTTCAAGTTCCTCCATGCGCATGTTTATCTCATCAAGGGCGCGCTTCATGGATTCGGCCTCGTTTTTGAGCATTTCCAGTTCACCGGCCCTGTCCATGTTATAGTTTGCGCCCATAGGGTAATCGGCGCCATAGGGGTAAGCGCCTCTCCAGCCGAAACCTCTTCCCAACCCTCTGCCACGGCCGGGGCCTCTTCCATAACCCCAGCCACGACCGAAACCTCTTCCGTAGCCAGCGCCATATCCGTATCCGGGGGCATAACCCCCAGCAGGGTTGCAGAACCCCCTGGCTCCTCCTGTCATTGGGCCTGCGCCCATCGGACCTGTTCCGTCAAATCCAGGCATAACAAATACCTCCTTTCATCTGATATCTTAAGCAAGGAATCACAAACAACCATTCCTTTCACATCTGTTAATATCGTCTATTCCCGGAAGAACGCCTTGTTCCTAAGAGACGGCCGAAGAATCCTGATATTCCGCCTCTGCCTCTTCCGGACATGCCTCCGGCATTTCCTGCACCCTGTCTGCCGGCGGGAACTCTGCCTGAGTTATTTACCCCTCGGCCGCCGCCGCATCTGCCGGCACCTCTTCCTGTCATTGGACCCTGACCTTCGGGTCCAGTACCATCAAATCCTGGCATATATAACACCTCCTTTTAACTGGAATACAAAATGTTCATCACCAGCCACGACGTCTCCTTCCGCGCCCCCTGGGAGGCATCTCGAAATTACCTCCTTCGATTCGCAACACCCTGCCCATAACCAGCGCCTCAGCGACCCTGGACCTGGCCAGGGTGAGAATCCTGCCGAAGGTTTGTCTGGAGACATTCATCCTCTCCGCTGCCCTCTCCTGATCAAGCCCTTCGAAATCACTCAATCTTATGGCCTCAAGCCCCTCAATTGAGAGGAACACCTCCTGCATTCCCCAGGGCGGCATCCTGTTTGGAACGAATCCATCCGCTACCGGATGTCCCTGCACGTATCTGGGTTTTATCGGTCTGGGCATCTGGCCTCCGTTATTATGATCATTTGCTCATAACATAATCATAAAACATAAAACTGTCAAGCATTATTATGGTCATATGCTCATTATTTTGATGGGCACCGCTACCGGATACCCCATAAACACCTTTGTTTGCCGGCGCGCAGGCGCATGTTTTTTTTATTGAGGTATGGATTAGACAAGGGCCTGAGGGGGAGATCGGGGCAGGCAAAACAGGTTTAAGATCACGCCTTTTTCTATGTGGCAGGTTTTTCTTCAAACAAAGGTTCTTCAGATATGATACGCTCGTACACAGGTTCGAACCTGTTCCATATTTCCAGTCCGAGCCGGTTGTGGGTTCCCACGATCTCACGAAGTATCTTCTCATCAATAAGTGGATTTATAAGAACGGCCCTCAAGACGACTATCTCCTGCGGCCTGTACCTGGTAGACTCCAGGGTAGTCCTTGACACAAATGTGCTGTCATCCCTTCTTAGTTCCTTGTGAAGTTTGATATTAAGCCCGTTCACAAGGTGGTTCAGTTTTCTGAGTTTGTCCCTTATCTGCTTTTTCTCTTTTGTTGATTTTACCTTTTTCCTGCTTTTTTCCAGAAACAGAAGGTCTCTTCTGGCCTTTTCCGGTATGAAGCGATAGGTAAGGATAAACAGGTCGGGTTCATTCAAGGTTTCAAAGTTGCCGCATTTGTCAAGTATCCTCTTAAGGATGTTTGTCGACTCTTTTGCCCCCCTCAAGAGAAGTCCATATCCATCCCGTCCTATTATCTTGAGTGCGGCCCATGGTTTTAAAGCTGAAAAGGCCCGTGACCCTTCAACTGTAAAGCGGCCTGTATCCACGGAGTTTTTCCGTATGATATATTTGGAAGACTGTTTTATCAGTTTCAGGTCCTTTTCATTTCGAAAGAGCACTACCCCCATACTCATGGGACAGTAGAGCAGTTTATGAGCATCGATTGTGGCCGAATCAGCCATCTCGATACCCTTGAAAAGAGGCCTGTACTCATCCACCAGCATGGCTGAACCTCCCCAGCAGGCATCCACGTGAAAAGACGCCCCTACCTGTCGGCATACCTCTGAAATAGAAGCCAGATCGTCGATGTTGCCTGTCTCAGTGGTCCCGGCTATACCGGCGACGGCAATAACCCTCACCCCCTCCCGATCAAGTTCCAGGGCGCGCTTTTCAAGCTTGTGTATGTTAATTCGATTATCTCCGTTAACAGGTATTGCTATGACATTTTCTTCACCGATTCCGAGCATGCCGATTGATTTCTTTATTGAATAGTGAGCCCGAGCGGACACAAGCACGACACCCCTTGAACAACCGTAATAATTGAGAGCGGTAGCCATCCCGGCCATACGAACGCCCGGGAAGGTTCCATCCTGGGGGAAGGCCTTTTCTCTCGCAACCAGCAGGGCGGTAAGATTCGCCAGTGTGCCGTCGGAAGTCACATTTCCGAGAGCTACCCTGGGATTCTGCATATTTTTTTCATAGAATTTTTCCGTTCTGCTGAATATAAGCCTGTGAAGCCAGGCTACCAGTTCCCTTTCCACAAAGCTCGACGCCTTGGCGGTTTCGATCTTTACCTGGTTCTGATTGAGGGCGGCGATTATCATTTCAAGAAGAATCATGAAGTATGGTATCGCACTCGTCATATGGCCTATGTAATAAGGGTTCCCCACCTTAACCGAGTGGCCTACTACCTTGGATTTTATTTCTGAAAGCACGTCCTTTATGAGATGGGGACCCACCGGAACAGACTTCTGATTAAAGATCTCACTCAGCTCCGGAAGGGTGATACTGCTGTGGATTCCACCTTTTTCCTGAAAAAAATCATGGATCATCTCAAGGAGTTCATTGCCGAATTCGACAAACTTATCAGCCGAATCAGGCATGATAAAAAGTTTCCTGAGATATTCGATATTGCTTTCGATCCTTTTTTCAGACGCATCCATGCTCATACCCGAGGGTTCTTACAGTTTCTTAAAACACCGCCACACCACCCGGAGATCTTAACCGGGAAGTATCTCCAAAGCAGCCCTGCCTGCTATTTCATAGGATTATATCGAAGTTCAAAGGGAGAGCATTCTGTTTACCGCGGCCCTTGCCCTTATACTTATCTCTTCGGGGACCCTCACCTCAGGTTCCAGATTTTCAAGGGCCATAACGGTTTCTTTAAGACCGGTCTTTTTCATATCAGTGCATATCATCCTGGTGTCGGCCGGGATGAAAATCTTGCCCGGGTTTTCTTTTGAAAGTGGATGAAGGATGCCTGTCTCAGTGCCTACTATAAACTCCTTTGCCTTGGAATCTCTGGCAAATGCAAGCATGCCTGAAGTACTTTTTATCTCATCGGCCATATGGAGCACTTCAGGCGGACACTCCGGGTGAGCCATAAAAACGGCACCGGGATGCTCCTTTTTTATCCTTTTCACCTGTTCCGGCGACAGGTTGTTATGTATGGGACAAAAACCGCTCCAATAGCTGATATCCCTGTCTGTCTTCATTTTTGTATACTGTGCCAGATTCTTATCAGGGGTCATGTAGATCCTCTTTCGAGATTCCACGGAGTTTGCAACTGCAACCGCATTGGCGGACGTGCAGCAGATATCGCTCTCCGCTTTCACAGAAGCGGTTGTATTCACGTAACTTATCACTACGGCATCAGGCATATCACGCCTTTTCTCAATCAACTCTTCGGCCGAGATCATGTTAGCCATGGGACAACCCGCGTCCGCAACAGGAAGGATGACCTTCTTGTCCGGGCATAGGATCGAGGCGGTTTCGGCCATAAAATGGACCCCGCAAAAAACAATTACCTCCGCGTCCGTCTGAGAGGCCTTGATCGACAACTCAAGTGAATCACCGCAAAGATCCGCGATGTCCTGAAGTTCCGGTCTCTGGTAATTGTGAACGAGAAGAATCGCCTTTCTGGCGGCAAGCCTATCCCTTATCTCTTTTTGAAGCACTCTTATTTCTTTATTCTCACTGAATGTTATCATCTTTAGTCCTGAACCCTTCCGTATATTTTCCGGTGCCCGGCCTTGAGGCATAATTTTTGGATAAAAATTTCATATAGTTGATATTGAGCCTACAAGTCAAGGCATTAGGCCGAAATTAATCGGATTTTCCCTATTGTAAGGATGTTTTTCAGTCCTCAAAAACCGCCGCTGAAATAAATATACCTGGCCCCGGGCCTTTCAAGAAGACAGCTTGGGCAGAAAAAAGGAGAGGCAACCGCCTCTCCTTTTTTTGCCGGCAAAAGCCGTTTCTAACCAATCCCTTATGGTCTATTTCTTTTTGAGCTCCGAAAGTAGTCCTTTAAGGTATTTTTCCCTTTCCTGGAACATCTTTATTACCTGATCCCTTGTCATGGTCCTCTGCGGACTGCCGGTATTCTTCATCTGTTTTTTGACCTTTTTGTCCTCGAATATTTTCTGAAAAGCGGCAGCACACTTGTCGATTATATCCTGTGGCACACCCTTTGGAAAGGCAATGCCCCTGAAATTCACGCTTGAATCATCAACGTCTATCCCTGCTTCCTTGAAGGTCTCTACATCAGGCAGGAATGAATGCCTTTCGAGATCCGCCACGCCCAGAATCTTTATGCGATCCTTGTTTCTGAAGGCATCTGAAAGGTTATTGAAACCGGCCTTTACTTTACCGGCGACCACAGACTGCATTGCAGGGGTACCGCCCTTTTCAGGGATATAGGTCATCTTGATCCCTGCTGCCTTTGAGAACTGCAGAAAGGCGATATGATGGCCCACGTACATTCCGGCCCCGTTTACGGTGACCTTTCCGGGGTTTGCCTTGGCATACTTTACAACATCAACGATACTGTTGAAGGGACTGTCCGCAGGCACTATAAAAACCGCCGGATCCGCGCCCCAGTTGGCAACAGGCTCGAAGGTGTTGATATCGTACTTGGTCTTGTAAACGATCGACTGGGCGATGAAATGGGGGACATTATATGCAGTCATGGTATAACCGTCTTTGGAACCCTTCTGAACTGTCCAGTTCCATCCGACCTGCCCGCCTGCCCCCGGCTTGTTGATAATGACGATAGGTTGCCCCAGATAATTTTCATCGGCCGCAACCATGGTTACGATCCTGGCCTGGAAATCGGTTGCACCTCCCGGTGAATATGCCACCACCATGCTTATGGGCTTATCAGGATACTCGGCCTGTACAGCCGAAGTCAGACCGAAAACAACTAATCCGATAATCAAAAAGACCTTTAAAAAAAATCCCAATTTGTCAGCTTTCATTTTCCCCTCCTTGATTTAATGGATAATTCCTGAACATTTGCCAATTACATCAGATTTCGTTTTATTAAGTCCGCCGAGCCCTCTAGATAAAAAGCCCCTGCGGTGTCTGAACGAGCAAAATCTTGCTGAAAAGCACATACAATACAGCCATGAAAACAAAGGCGATTCCGACTCGAACAGCACCCTTTTTAAGACCCAGATCCTTTCTCCCAAGCGTGAAAGTTACCGCAATCATAAAGAGAAAAGCGGAGAAATAGAACCCGATTATTTCCATCACCCAGAAATAGACAATCACGAGGATAAAGGTGAATATCACTTTCACCCAGGGATAGGACATCGCGGAAGCCCTGTTTTTTTTGTCTTCAACGCTTGAGCCCTGAAGGGTCGCCCTGGCGCTTCCGCCCCTCAGAAGAAGTGACTGCATTAACAGGGCCAGGGAAAGCCCCGCCATTATAATGATAAGAACCCTGGGAAAAGTCGCGGCCCTGGGATCATCGAAAAACGACAGAGACCAGTAAAGAGCGGCGCTTCCGGCAAGCACAATCAGAGATATAATTATATCGCGTTTCAAACCATTTTCTCCTTTGCCTTCCTGTATGACCTTATTTCTCCGTAGATGCTGTATCCTATCGAGGCGGCGCACAGCACGATTATAACGACATTCATGGTGCCGGTGAAAAAATATGAAAATGCGCCCACATCGGTATCGGCAATCAGTTTACCCTTAAGGAAATTATCTTCGGCAATCGGACCGAGTATGATTCCCAGCACAACCGGCGCCGCTGAAAAACCGAACTTGTTTCCGATATACATCAGTGTCCCCAGGCTGAACATGACTATAACGTCATCAAAGCTGTTCTGAACACTGTAGGTCCCGTAGACGGCAAGGACCGTAACCGCAGCGATCATATAGAGATTCGGAACGCTCATTACCATGTAGGAGTACCTTGAAAGAATAATCCCGAAAACGCACATGGCGACCTGAGCCAGTATAAGGCTGCCGATAAAGGTGTAGGTAACATCCGCGTTATTTATAAACAGATCAGGTCCGGGAAAAAGCCCATGGATGAGAAGCCCTCCCAACAGAACGGCCGCGGTAGGACTTCCAGGTATGCTCAGGGTAAGAAGGGGTATAAGAGAGGGGCCTACCATCGCATTATTGGCCGACTCCGCCGCTGCAACCCCTTCCGGGTTTCCTTTGCCGAAAGATTCCGGCTTCTTTGAAAATTTCCTGTTCTGATCATAGGCGATCAGACCTGAAACCTGACCGCCCGCGCCCGGGATGATACCGATTATAGAGCCCGTTACAGAACCTATACCGAGGGCTTTTACCATCTTGATATTCTGTATTAAGGTCTTTAAAAGTATACCCTTTTCAGGCTTGTAATTCGGCCTCTCAATTTGCACGTCCAGTTTTTCCGACAGGGAAAACACCTGGGGAATAGCAAAAAGCCCTATAAGTGCGGGCACGATCGCCACCCCTCCGGTAAGCACATCATGAAAGACAAAACGGGGGACCCCCAGCATCATGCTGTAGCCTATCGTACTGATCAAAAGCCCGAACATTCCCCCGATGAGCCCCTTGGCAATCGATCCTGAAGCAAGCCCCGCCATTACCGTGACACCGAAGATGGCTATCCAGAACATCTCGGAAGGACCAAACTTGAGTGCTATCTTGGCCAGGGGCGGGGTAAAGAGCACCATCACGAGCATGCCGAAAAGCCCGCCTATCAGGGAACTTATAAAGCATATGTAAAGGGCTGTCTGGGACTTGCCCTGCAGGGCCATTGGATGGCCGTCCAGCAGGGTTGCGATATTTGCCGGCGCCCCGGGGATATTTATGAGAATAGCCGAGATCGCCCCACCCGCCACTGTTGCCGTGTATACGGCACCCAGCAGGATAAGACCCGTCGCCGGCTGCATGTGAAAGGTGAAGGGTACCAGGAGAGCCACAGCCATGGTGGGACTCAGGCCGGGCGTGGCTCCGAGGATCAGTCCTCCGATCACACCCATGATAAGGGTTATAAGATTGGTTAAGGTAAGTGCCTCGGGAAAATACTGTATAAGTTCTGCCATAAAACAACTCTCATCCTGGATACTATGTTATGAGTTAAAATCATGATACAGCAGTCAGTGCGTCAAGGGTTGCGACAATAATGCCTTAGGGCCGAATGTCACGGTACTAACTCAACGCTTGTCCATTTTTTTTGACAATCTCCGGTAGCTTGAGGCGTTGAATCTTTCCCGAAGGGCCTTTGGGAAGTTCATCCATAATAACTATGAGCCTGGGTGTTTTGAAATCGCCCAGGTGCTTCTGACAATGAAGCCTTAGATCTTCCTCCGTAGTGCTTGAGCAGTCCGGCTTCAAAACAATGCAGGCCATTATCTCCTCGCCGTAGGCATCGTCCGGGATTCCCACGGCAGCCGCATCAAGCACGGAGGGATGCCTGTACAGGGCATCATCTATCTCCCTTGGTGCTATGTTTTCACCTCCTTTTATTATGAGTTCCTTTATACGGCCCGTAACAAACACGAAACCGTCTTCATCCATGTGACCTATATCTCCCGTGTGAAGCCATCCATCAGGCTCAAGGGCCTCTCTGGTCTTATCGGGAGACTTGTAATACCCCTTCATGACGTTGTCGCCTTTGATCATAATCTCGCCGGGCGTATTTCTGGGGACCTCTTTACCTTCCTTGTTTACGATCTTGGCTATATTTCCCACTGCCTGACCGGGGGAGCCATATTTCATTTTCGCCGGATCAAGGGGGTTTGAAAACACCGGGGCCGCCGTTTCCGTAAGCCCCATGGTTTCAACAATGGAGACGTTGAATTTTTTTTCGAACTCCTTATGAAGCGAAGGTGGCAGCGCCGAGGAGGCGGAGCGCCCAAAACGAAGCTGAGCCAGGTTGTAGCCCTTTCCCTCTACCTCGGTGCCGCTCGTCAGATACGAAATAATGGTAGGCACTACACTGAACCAGGTACATCGGTACTCTGAAATAAGTTCCCAGAAATTTGACGCACTGAACCTATGAGGCATAACAACGCTTCCCCCGCTTACAAGCGGAGTTACGGCCGTTACAACCTCGCCGTTGATATGATAGAGGGGAAGTGAGCAAAGCGCCCTGTCTGCAGGTGTAATCTCGTGGGCCATTGCCGTGTACTGACCCCCGGCAACCATATTTTTATGAGAAAGGATGACGCCCTTGGGAACACCGGTTGTGCCGGATGTGTATAGCATAAGCGCGTCATCGTCTTCGCTAATCTCAGGTAATGTAAATGAAGAGAGGTCATCTCCCTCAGGGAAAATGACCTCTGAATCGTTGTCTATCTGAATCGTTTTTATATCACGATTCACTTTCTTCAATGATGCCTCAAGCCTTTCTCTCTGATCTTCGGTGAAAAAGACCAGCCTCGTATCGGAGTGATCCAATACATATTCCAGCTGCGAAGGCTGGGCCAGAAGGTTTAGAGGCGCAATGACAAAACCTGAGTACATGGCGCCCAAAAATATCTTTGCAGTCTGATATCCGTTGGATAACATGAAAGATACCTTGTCGCCCTTTTCAAGGCCCAGCTTCATGAGCTGTTTACCTAAGGTTGCCGAATCTTTCTTCAACCGCCCGTATGTCAATTCCAGGCCAGGTTCAGGGGCGATCATAAAAATTTTATCAGGTTCCGCTTCAGCTCTATGGTCGATATAGTATCTTATGGTACGCATCACGGTCGCTCCCCCTCAATTATTTAAAGTTAGCAACTAATTACGTGGCCTTATAACTAAACCCCACCTCGAATGCCTCTCTGTTTCTGTTGTGAAATTTGGGAATGATGGCAAGGGTGCTCTCAAGAACCTTGTCCTTTTCAAGCCCTTCCACCAGGTTCGCCATAAAGCCTAAAACTATGGTATTGGCAAAAAGTGCATTGTCGAATTTTTCCATAGACAACTCCTTTGCCGGAAATGAAATCTGTTTGCATTTCAGGCCTTCATCCACCTCATCCACAAAGGCGGGGTCATATATGATTACCCCTTCGTCAGGAACCGTATCCTTGAAACGTTTGTAGGCCGCGCTTGAAAGGGCGATAAAAAAGTCAGGAGCTTCACACATGGGACTGTCTATGATCTTTTCGGAAAGCACCACCTGACTCCTGACATAGCCTCCGCGCATTTCCGTTCCATGACTCTTGAGCATGGCCACATGGAGGCCCTGCTTCACTCCTGTCTCACCTATGATCTGGCCGAGCCTCACCACACCCTGGCCGCCAAACCCGCTAGCAACGATTTCGACTCGATCTTTCATAATCTTCCCGTCCTCCTAATTTTCTCGACTGTGTCATGGACAAATTCATGGAATTCAGGCCTTGAGTTGCTCTTATCATGCCAGATACCGCAGGCCCAGAAGGTATTCTCCTTTTCCTGGCCGAGAGGTGCGGCATGATCCTTGATCCAACGATAGATATTCACCTGATTCCTGGAACCCAACTCCCTTGAGGCAAAGTTTGTAGGACAGGGATACGGCATATGCACAAGGGAAAACCCCTTGTTCTCGATTGCCTTTTTGACCGTCTCAACGGCCCATGCGCCGTCCATAGCCACATGACGTGCGAGAAAGGTTGCACCCGCCCCCTTGAGTATCTCCAGCACATCCATCCCCTCACTCATCAGATTGTGCTCAAACATCCCATAGGGGCTGCTGTCGGTATGGCTCCCCTGAGGCGTGGTCCATCCGTACTGGCCGCCGGTGGACTGATAGCCCAGATTATCATTGACTATAACGGTCATGTCGGCGTTCGATCTGGCAGCGTGAATCAGATGCATCAGCCCTATTCCAAAGGCATCTCCATCCCCGACCGTAAGTATTATCTTCTTTTCAGGCGGCAGCGCTATCCGCAACCCCCTTGCTATTGCGTAGGCCCTGCCGTGAGTTCCGGCAAAACCGTCTCCCAGCCATGTAGCAAAAGTTTGGCGCCCTGCGCATCCTATTGAGGTACCCCAAATCACGTCAGCCACTTCCAGCCCCAGCTCATTTACGGCGGTTACGACTATCTTGTGGTTCATACCTAATCCACAACCGGAACAGGCGGTACTGGGGATCTTTCTGGTACGCAGATATTTTGATATTAACTCTGATGATCTATATTCCATTACCATGCCTCCAATACCCAGCCCTTGCGTGTAAGGGGTTCGTTTTTAAGTATCTTTTCATATGTCTCAATGAGATCAGGGGTAGTCGGTAAATCCCCGCAGGTACCAAGGAATCTTATTTCCGAATCCTTGGGAGCCGCTCTCTGGACCTCACGCACCAGCTCACCGTCCCAGTTGAGCTCCACGGACAGATATTTGGCCTTCCTGGAAAAAAGCTCGTCCGGGAACGGCCAGATATTGATAAGACGGAGCGAACCCACTTTGAGTCCTTGCGACCTGGCCTTTTCCACGGAGGTATTTACAACCCTTGAAGGACTGCCGTAAGAAACAACAACCAGATCGGGATCATCATCCATAAATTTTTTCTCATAGTGGTGGTTGAATAGGTCCCTGTTGTTCCTGACCTTGTAGATGAGCCTGTAGGCATGCTTGTGGTGTGCATCCACCTCCTCGATATCATATCCTTCTACCGTCGGAGTCCAGTCCGAGCAGATCGCTCCCGTGTTGTGCCCCAACACGACAGGCGGGATATCCAGTTCATCGGTAAAGGGATAGAATTCCGGCCCCTGACAGACCTTTCTGGGCCAGATCCTGAATCCCATCTCGTTCATTTCATCTTCTGTCTCAGGCACACTTATATCCTCGAAACCGTCTGTTATAAGCTGGTCGGCAAGCACCATCACCGGCATACGGAATCTCTCTGAGAGATAAAATGCCTCAACCACCATCTTCATGCATTCCTGCGCGCTGTTCGGTGCAAGACATATGGTCTCGAAATTCCCGCCCTGCGTGGGATACCTCATAAGATAAAATTCACCCTGGCCGGGTGCTCCGGTAATACCGCTCACAGGACCGACACGCCCCGAATTAAGCACGACCAGAGGTGTCTCACATCCTAAGGCCCAGCCGAGCGGGTCCGCGTAAAGGATATAGCCTGGTCCTGAAGTTGCGGTCATGGCCTTGTAACCTCCCAGTGAGGCCCCCACGCACATATGGCAGGCCGCGCACTCATCCTCGGCCTGCAGATATACGCCTCCCACCTGGGGCAACCTTAGACTCATAGCCTCGGCAAGCTCCGTTGCAGGCGTAATAGGATAACCTGAAAAGAACCTGCACCCTGCTATGATGGCCCCCTCGGTTATTGCAAAATTTCCTGTTTCAAGATACCTTTTCATATCAGAAACCTCCTCTGTTTCATGCGGTTACATCGATAACGTCAATGGCGAAATCAGGGCAGGAGAAATAACATTTAAAGCACCCGACACACCAGTCTGAGGACTTGACCTCGTTCGGCCTGTAGCCTTTTGCGTTAAAAAAGTCGGCAGGGCCGAAGGTCTCAACTCCGCAGACCTCGGAACAGTAACCGCATTCCTTGCAGTATTCGGTGTTGAGCACAACCTGGAATTTTCTGGCATCACAATTGAGGCATCTGCCCGCCTCTGCTTCTATCTGTTCATCTGTAAAACCACATTCGACCTGATCAAAACCGGAAGTACGCTCCCATGGTCTGAGAAGCTTCATCTCGTTTCTGGGCCTTATATCCAGGACGAATTCCTCGAGCATCACCTTGTCTTCCGGGGCGGCAAGGATTTCGGCAATTTCACCATCACCGCCAAGGTAGCTGTCGATGGCGGAGGCCGCCTTTCTGCCGTGAGCTATGGCGTTTATTATGGAATCCGGCCCTGTAACGACATCGCCGCCGGCAAACACGCCCTTTTCACCTGTAGAGAGATCCTGCTCATTTGCCTTGACCCTGTTTCCGCTTGTATCGACCTGTTTTTCCCCTTTCAGGTATGTCAGGTCGGAAACCTGACCGACAGCCAGTATGACATTCCCGGCATCCACCTTTTCAGAGATCTCTTCATCGTAGGTCGGATTAAAGTTACATGCATTGTCGAATACGGATGTGCATTTTATCAGACCTAAGCCTGTGACTTCGTCATCACCCAGTATCTTTTTGGGGGCCCATGAATTGTTGATACTAACCCCTTCTTCTTCTGCACGCGCTATTTCCCACTCATGAGCGGGCATCTCTTCCCGTGACTCCAGACAGAACAGGTACACGTTTTTCGCACCAAGCCTCTTTGCCGTCAGAGCCACGTCGATGGCCACGTTACCGCCGCCTACTACAACCACATCCCCCTCAAAGGAAATATCTTTTTCAAGCCCTATGTCAGAGAGGAAATCCCATCCCCATAGGACCCCTTTTTTGTCGGAGCCCTCAAGAGGTATTTTTATGCTGCCGCTGGCACCGCTCGCCAGGAATGTGGCGTCATATTCCTTTTTGAGCTGCTCCATACCGACATCCTTACCCACTGTAGTGTTTCCCTTGAAAGCCACTCCGAGCTCGAATATGTCGTTGATATCCTTGTCCAGTCTTTCCTCAGGCAGCCTGTAATTGGGGATACCGTAACGCATGGCCCCACCCGGTTTGGGAAACGAATCAAATATCGTAACTTCATGCCCCTTGGTCGCAAGGTAATATGCGGATGTAAGACCGGCCGGGCCGGACCCGACAACAGCAACTTTTTTCCCCGTTTTTTCAGCAATCTTTTTATTTTTCTTCCAGCCGTCCCCTCCTTTGTCAACAGCCGCCCTCTTTATCGCGCGAATAGCTATCGAGTCTCCGAACTGTTTGTAAGCACACACCTCTTCGCAGGGAGCAAAACAGGCATCGGCACAAACAGTTGGGAGAGGGAGCTTTTCGCGCAGCACAGCCACTGCGTCATCATACCGTTTGTCTTTAACAGCACGGATGTACCTTGGCACGTCCACGCCTGCGGGACATGCTTCTGTACAACGTGGAACGATAAATTTTTTTCTTTCAACATGTACTACGCCCATAATTTAATAATCCTCCTCATATTATTAGACAAACAGAACTCCCACACCTTACTGTCTACAAATTTCGAGATCCCGATTAAAAAAGAGCAAGAAAGATGCCACAAAATTAAACAGCAATAAATAAAGCCTGCGGAAGCCACTATATGCTTAATATTACTATAAAAAGAAAATTGAAAAATTATTAGCCGGAAACATCTACGATATTTGTTTATCAAGTTTGGCCCATGACGGGTGTGCTGCCTGCCTTACATGTCCGATATTGCGGACACCTTTTTATCCATTGCAATAATTTATTTCAGGAAGAGAAGGGGTAAATAGAGATATGACCGATATAAACCAAGGGAAAGAGAAAAGGCAGATTCAGAGGCTTCCTGTAAAAATGTTCGGAACCGGGTCAGAAAACCATGTTGTTTATTGTAAAGTATCTTGACACAAAGTCAAATTCTCCGACATGAAAATGGGTCCGCATTGGAGCGCTTTACTACTTCCTCATAAAGGAACCAAGCATATAGGATCATCTTTTTTATAATAAAACCAACGTCTTTTCAAAGTTGGTCTCTATTCATTACAACAAATTTATTATCCTCAAAGACCGTTTCCGGAATTTCGGACACATTTTAAACCTTTCTTTGGTCACTCAATCCGATTTTTTCCAGATTAGAAGGAACTTTTCTAAGAATCCACATTTGGCCGATCCATCACAGATTATGTTTTTTACATTTTTCGTAAAGAGTTGAACGGGACAGTCCAAGGACTCTGGCGGTCCTGGCCATATTGCCCCCGGAAAATTTTATCGCCTGGGAAAGCAGTTCCTTCTCATATCTGTCCATTTCCCTTGAAAAAGGCTTTATTTTTTCAGACCTGGGTCTTTCAAATGTTCCCTTAAAACAGATTAGTTCCGGGGGAAGGTGCTCCGGCCCGATAACCTTTCCCTCTGCCAGACTCACCGCCCTTAAGACAACGTTTTTAAGCTCTCTTATATTACCGGGCCATGGGTATGCCTGCATGATCTTAAGGGCGTCCTCACTGAACCTGATACCAGGTCTTTCAATGGAGGAGAGGAAATGCTCCACCAATTCAGGGATATCATCAGGTCTCTCGGAAAGAGAGGGTATCACGACACTCATGGTGTTCAACCGGTAGAACAGATCGTCCCTGAATTCTTTTCTGCTTATCATCTCCCTTAAATCCCTGTTGGTCGCAGCCACCAGCCTGAAATCGACCTTAACGGTCTTAAGGCCTCCCAGCTTTTCGATCTTTTTTGTTTCAAGGACCCTGAGCAATTTGGCCTGGGCGCTCAAAGGCAGGTCCCCTATCTCATCAAGGAACAGGGTTCCCCCGTGGGAAAGCTCTATCTTTCCCGCCTTGCCCTTCGGTCTTGCACCGGTAAAGGCACCGGTTTCATAGCCGAACAGTTCCGATTCAAGGAGTTCTCTTGGAATGGCGGCGCAGTTTACACAGACAAAGCTTCCGTTTCTTCTCCAACTTGCCTTATGTATGGCATGAGCAAAAAGCTCCTTTCCGCTGCCGGTTGCCCCTAGAACAAGGACTGAGGCATCTGTCTTGGCATACTTGGCAGCCATCTTTTTCGCCTCAACAAGCAGCCTGGTATTGCCTAAAATTGATTCGAAGCTGTACGTTGCCGAAAGAAGGCTGTCAAGGCCTCGTTTGTAATATTTCAACTCTCTTTCCAGCAGATTAAGCCTCTCCATCAGCTCGTTTATTTCGGTATGGTTCTTGAAGATGGTCTGAAGTACGACCCCCACTGTCTCGTCCCCGCTCTTTATCGGTATTCGGTTGACAAGCAAGGCCACATTTGATCTCAGACTGCAGCGCTGCCCGATTTCCATTTTACCGCTTTCAAGAACCGACGGTATCCTGGAGGAGGGAAAATATTTCTTTATGTGTCTTCCGACCGCCTCGTTTTTATCCGTCCCTAGCAACTCTCCATAAAACCTGTTCATGTAGAGGATCCTGGAATCGCTGTCGCATAGGATTATCCCTGAATAGACATTTTCCATTATCAACTCAAGGACTGAAGCGAAATCCTTCATACTTCCGTTAAGGCCGCCAGCCTTAAGCTCTATGGCAGGCTGAAACTGGAGACTGGATCGGCAGAAATTGATATCTGAAGATGTCCTGGAATTATCGACTGATGACATAAGCTTGATATTCCCTCCTATTTTGAATCACCAGGGTAGGGGTTCAAAATATCTGAAACAGGGGCGGAAAATTCTCAATCGTAAAAGGGCAAGGATATCCTTCTTACCTATTTAAACATTAGTAAAATGCAATCACAGGTGTCAATTTAAAACAGGCGGGGCTTTATGGCCCGGGTATTCACCAACAGCCCTGTTTATCATCGTACAGGCGCAGGTACAGGGGCTTTTTCTTTGCTCCGCTACGCTACGCCCAGTCCCACTAATGCTCAGCGGGTTCCCGGTTTCTGCAGACATTGTCTCACAAAAAAAAGCCGCTGGAAATTCCAGGGGACGGAGCGTACAGGCTGCAACGGCCGGGTGAATGCCTCATTGAGTTCACCCGCGGGCAAAGGCGAACAAATCCTTGAATGGGTTATTTTAAATCAACGACAGCAAAATTTACTTGACATAAGAATACTTATAGATTTATTTATCAGATATCAATTACCAAAAAAATTACAATTCGTAAATCAACCAGCTGATATTTCTGGTTTTTTTATTGCCCCAGCTTATATCATTGGAGATATAAGAACACCATAGCTGGGTCCGATCCACCACGAATATTATAATAGGAGGGATAACATGGTAGAAGCAAAAGCGATTGAAACGGGCAGCAATTGGGATATGGACTTTGATCTGTGCCTGGATGACGTGGCCCTTGCAAAAAAGGTCCTTGAAAGCGCCCAACAAAACGGAGGAAAAATCAGTGATGCAGGGATAGTCTTTGCATTGAGAAACATCCTCAAGATGAAATATTATCCTGTCGCGGTAAAGTATTTTTTTGACGAAAAAGAGCTTGAAGACTTTAAGAACAATACCGAATACAAGGTGTCCCTGCACCCTGTCACCTTCTGCGCCTATGTTGCGGCAAGCAGGCAGAGGGGGGACATCCTCCTTGGCACAGCCGATAAGCTAGGTTGCTCCAATGCCAAATTCGTCATGAAATGGAAGGAAATTGATGACGGCGAGATAAAGAGCCATCTCAAATACACAAAGGACTGGGATCAGGCGGAAAGATTCGTAAAGACCAAAAAGAGACTTCCCAAGGAACCGCTGGCCTTTGCCACCGCACCCCTTCACAAGGCACCCTTCAAACCGGATCTGATCCACGGCATGTGCGATACCCTCCAGTCATATCATCTTGCAAACGACTGGGATGCCGCCTTCGACAACCATCCCTTTGAGATGACTATGACCATGAATTCCTCCATATGCCACGGCTGTGTCCAGTGTTTTGTTACGGAGAAATTCAATGTAACCCAGATGTGCAGCAGCAGCTATACGGCGGGAAAAACCGAACAGGGCGAGATCAACTGGATTATGCCCTATGATCAGATGGAACCCACAGTCCACTGGATGCTCGAGCGCACCGTCCGTGACGGAGGGGTGTCCTTCCCCAGGACAGGTGAGACATATCCCGGCTTTGACATCTGCAAGCTGTGCCCCTTCCTGACATTTAAAAAACCCAAAAAGGAAAAATAAGCGGAGCGAAATCTCCCCAAACTCATGAAGTCCCCAGGCTCAATATCTCCTGTTGACCTCCTCCCCTGGGGGCTTGAATTGAACATCCCCGGTATTTTTGCTTAACCGATTTTCTTCTCTTCTGTTCCATGAAAATTCTCACAGGAGACAAATCAGATGAAAGCAACGATAAGGCTGATAGTAAACGGAGACACCTACTTTGTCGCGGTTGACCCCTCCCGTACGCTCAATGAGGTGCTCAGGGAGGAATTGAACCTTACCGGTACCAAGCTTGGTTGCGGTTCAGGAGACTGCGGTGCATGCTCGGTCATTGCAGATGGGAAAATAATCAGTTCCTGCCTTACCCTTGCAATAGAGATGGATGGAGTGGAAATAACCACTGTGGAAGGAATCGCGTCATCAGGTGAGCACCTGCATCCTATCCAAAGGGCCTTTATTGAAAAAGGCGCCATTCAATGCGGGTTCTGCACGCCCGGCATGGAGCTGTCCGCATTATATCTTTTAAACAGCAACCCTGAACCATCGGAGGATGAAATAAGGGCCGGACTTTCCGGAAATCTTTGCAGATGCACCGGTTATTCCAAAATCGTGGAGGCCATTTCAGCCGCTGCCGACAAGATGAAAAACTCCGGCTAGATCTCAGCCCCCTGTCTTTCGGCAAAGAGGTGTTTATCTAATTACCATACAATATCTTTGACAAGGATTTCCAGTAATGAGACTTCCCCGATTCGACTATAAGGCACCGGCCACGGTTGAGGAGGCATGCAGACTCCTTGAACAGTTCGATAAAAACGCCCTTGTTATGGCAGGGGGCACGGACCTTCTGTTGCGCCTCAAGCAGGGGCTTGTCAAACCTTCCATCATAATAGGCCTCAAGAAGATAAAAGGGCTTGGCCTCATCCGTTTTGATGAAAAAACCGGACTCACAATCGGGGCCTCAGCCCTGCTGGCGGAGGTAGCATCCCATACGGACGTTCTTAAGCATTATCCGGCTGTGGCATATGCCGCCAATGAAACCGCCAATGTCCAGATAAGGAACATGGGGACGGTAGCAGGCAACCTTTGCAACGGCTCCCCTTCCGCTGACAATGCCCCCTCCCTAATGGCCGCGGATGCCGAGGTTACACTGGTAAGTTCCAAGGGGGAAAGAATCGTCCCTTTGGCGGAATTTTTCAAGGGCCCAGGCCTCACCGAGTTAAGGGACGGTGAGATAATGTCATCGATACTGATTCCGCCGCCTCCGCCCGGCTCCGGCACAGACTATCAGCATATCTCGGCAAGGGGAAAAGTGGATATCTCCGCAGTAGGAGTCGCGGTAATGCTGATCATGGACGGACTCGTATGCAGGCGGGCAAGCATCGTGTTAGGCGCTGTGGCACCCAATCCGATTCATGCCTTGGAGGCTGAGAATTTCATACTGGGGAAAAACCTGACACCCTTTCAAATTGAAAAGGCCGCGATCACGGCGTCAAAAGAGGCCCGTCCCATCTCGGACATAAGGGCTACAGCAGGATACAGGCGGAAGATGGTAAAGGTGCTGACCATGAGGGCCCTTTTGCGGGCAAAGCAAAGGGCGATTAAAAAAACAGAGGCAAAAGGGGATAGGCCATGAAAGAATTCTCATTAATCGGAAAAGATGTTCCCAGAACCGATGCCAGGGCCAAGGCCACTGGAGCCGCTTTATACACAGATGATCTCAAACTTCCCGGAATGCTTTATGGAAAAATCCTTAGGAGCCCGGTGGCCCACGCCCGCATAGCCCGCATTGATACAGGCAGGGCGCTGTCCCTTAGCGGGGTAAAGGCGGTCATCACGGGTGAGGATACTCCGAAGATCAGATATGGCAACTGGCGGCTCTACCCTCACACCCAGGATGAATACCCCCTGGCGATTGACAAGGTGAGGTTCATAGGAGATGAGGTTGCAGCGGTAGCTGCGGTGGATAAGGACACGGCTGAGGAGGCCCTGCAGCTTATCACGGTAGACTACGAGGAGCTGCCCGCGGTCTTTGATCTGGAATCGGCCTTAAAAAAGGGCGCCCCTCTTCTGCATGAAGGCTCCAAAAACAATATCAGTTTGTCCAGAAAGATCAACTACGGAGATGTTGAAAAGGGCTTTGCCGATTCTTACTACATCCGTGAAGACACCTTCTCTCTGCAGCCGGTCAGCCCGGCCTATCTCGAACCATGCTCAAGCCTTGCACAATGCGATTCCGACGGCCGCATAACCCTCTGGACTTCCACCCAAGCCCCTTACATAGTCCAGTGTCTCCTGGCATCAACCATGGGGATGAGGGAAAATGATATAAGGGTCATAAAACCCAACGTGGGAGGGGGCTTTGGAGGCAAGATGGAACTCCGTTCCTGGGAATTCTGCGCAGCCTTCATGGCAAGGCAGACAGGACGGCCGGTAAAATTCACACTCACCAGGGAAGAGGAGTTTGCAATCGGAAGAAGAAGGCACCCCATGAAGATCCATTCAAAGATCGGATTGAGAAAGGACGGGACACTTCTTGCCAAAGATCTGCGCATACAGCTTGACGGTGGTGCCTACAACGCCATGGGACCCACAGCCACCTTTCTCTGCGGTTATTTCGGGGCAATGCTCTACAAATTCCCCAGCTATAGATTCATGGGCGACCACATCTACACGAACAAACCTCCTGCAAGCGCGATGAGGGGTTTCGGAGCACCTCAATCGTTGTTTGTAACCGAGACTCAAATGAATATGGCGGCTGAAGGACTGGCGATCGACCCTATCGACATAAGGCTCAAAAATGCCATGACAACCGGTTATGAAATCCCCGATGTAGCCACTATATCAAGCTGCGGATTCACCGAATCGCTCAAGAAGGTCGCGGAGATGAGCGATTGGAAGTCAAAGAGGAAAAAGCTCAATAAGGGAAGCGGCATCGGAGTCGGCTGCTACAGTTTTATCTCAGGAGGGGTGTTTAACTGGTTTGACACGAAATATCCCTTTTCGGCTGCGGAAATAAGGGCATTCTCGGACGGTACCGTGCACCTTCTGACCATGGCTTCGGACATAGGTCAGGGATCGGATACCGTTTTAAAACAGATCCTTGCCGAAGAGCTTGGCATAAGGATGGAGGATATCAGAATCACCTCCGCGGATACGGCGGTTACCCCTCAGGCGGACCTCGGGTCCTGGGGAAGCCGGGTCACGCTCATGGCAGGAAATGCGGTACTTGACGCTGCCCGTAAAATCAAGGAAAGCCTGTTCATCCCGATTTCCGCCACATTTGATCTGAATGTGATCTATGACATGGAGTGCTATGGAGGAAGGATATTTGCAAAGGGGAAACCGGAGAAGGGAATGGGCTTCGGAGATGCCGTGGGCCTCATACAAAAGGCCAACAGGGGGGAACCGCTCGTTGCCAGGGGGTACTACACACCAAGGGGAAAGGGACTTGTCACCCCTGCCTTCAGTTTCGGTGCCCAGGTTGCCGAGGTGGACGTTGATCAAGACACAGGTATTGTAGATGTCAAAAGGATGTGGACGGCCCACGATTGCGGAACGGTGATAAACTCCGTGTCCGTGGAAGGACAGCTCGAGGGTTCCATTCACATGGGGCTCGGCTACGCGCTTTCTGAAGAACTGTTAATGGAGGATGGAAAGACCCTCAACACGAACTTCCTCGACTACAAGATGCCCACGGCCCTGGATATGCCTCCGGGTGAATCGGTAACAATAGAAACCTTTGAGCCGGAAGGCCCTTTCGGCGCAAAGGAAGCGGGAGAAGGCCTGGTCTCTCCAACCGCGCCTGCGATCGCCGAGGCGGTCCATGACGCCACGGGCTACCGGTGCATGAGACTGCCGATAAAGGCGGAAGACATCATTGAAAACAGGGCGCAAAAGGCAAAAGGCGCCTAAAAAAGGGGTGCTTTTGCACCCCTTTTTCTCCTGCAACCTATCCGAATGTAAAGCCTTCGGGAAGCATCCCCGCGTCTGTTCCTTCCGGAACCCATGACAGATCCGTAATGGTGTAGGTGGGATTTACGGTCCTGAAGACCGGGACCACCCTCATTCCGATCTTGGGATCCCCGATGGACAGATAACTCATCAGAATGGTCGAAACCCCTTCGAACTCGACATTTATGAACTTGATCGGTTTGTCCAGGGTGTTAAACGCGCCTGAACGCTCACACACCATGAAGGTGTGGATGGCCGCGGTCTTTTTGCACACATCGGTGAGATCCACCACCGTGTTTCTGAACAGGCAGTCAGGACAGTGAATGCGGAATGGAAGATAGACGGTACCCTTGAATTCACAGTCAGGATTGTCACACCTGGTCCCATAAATCTTTCCCTTTCCGAGATTTTCAAAAAATACCGCCTCCCCCCCGTAGGTATGGATATAGATCATTTCTCTGGGGTTTGTCACTCCCATGAGCCGCCATCCCTCCTCTTCATTCCTGATAGGCATATTGGGGGTGATATGATGGAAGTCTCCCTTGATCTTATACTGGCCCTTATTAACCCGCACGGTTCCAAAAATACTCATAATATCTCCTCCTCTCTCAGGATTCTTTGTCTAAGAGGTGGTCCGGATCCATTAAAATGGTTGCCGTTACATGGGAACCCACCCCGGCGTGACTTATTGCAAGCGCCCTTCTGGCGTCCTTGACCTGAAGATCGGTCCAGTCATCCGGTTTTTCACGATTGAATTCCTTCCAGGTGCCTGGATCACCGTGCAGTTCGGCCCATCTGTTCCATATATGGGAGGCGATTTCGAATGTCTGCATGATACCGGTCGCCCCGACCGCGTGCATGCACCCGATCAGCCCGCCGGACAGATTAGAAGGCAGTTTTCCCGGTTTCCCGGTGTGCGGATTCGTATGATAACAATCCCCGGATTCCACATAGTCGCGGCCGTATCCGTAAGGCCTCAGCCCTATATCTTCGTATGTCTGGACATCGCTGATGGTAAATGCGTCATGGAGTTCAATTACATCCAGATCCTCCGTCGGATCCACTATACCGGCCATGCGATAACCGTAATAGGCGCTCATCCTGGCCCCCAGAAAGCCTGTAAATCCGGGATAACGGTCTCCGCCGGGAAAACGTTCACCCAGATCCTTGTACTGGTCGGCAGTCTCATTCGGGAGAAGCGGTATTTCCATATCACGCCTGCACGCGGGTCTGAGTGTGTGAGAACCAGCCGCGACCCATATCCTCAGAGGTTTGTTTTTGGTGTTCCTGGTCAGTTCCATGGCGGTCTGCTCATCGCATACTATTGCACAGGCCGATCCCACGCTCATCAGGCAGCAGTCCAGGGCGCGAAGAGGATAGGCCACAACCGGAGAGTTGAGGACATCTTCCACGGTTATTTTCATCGGAGCCTGAGCAAAGGGATTGTGACGCGCATAGCCGTGGTGTTTCACGGAAATCTCGGCCAGGGTCCGGCGGAAGGATTCCTCCTCCTTGCCGAAGACCTGCCAGTACTTCTGGGCCATGACGGCGTAATAGCCTGTATATATATGACCGAGCGGAGTTTCCCAATCCTTGTCGGCAGCACATGAAATCAGGTGATTACCTTCATCGGTCGGCACCTCATCCATCCTTTCCCATCCAATGGCAAGGGCGCAATCAGAGTAGCCTGAGGCAACCGCCTTGACCGCCTCCCACAGGGTGGAGCCGCCTGTAGCGCCGCCCGTTTTTACGCCTATGTTCCCCAGGGGATCAAGTCCTAGGCGGTCATGGATGACCGCTTCACCAAGGAGTTGGTCACCGAAATGGTCCGCGAAATGGCCGTAATAGGCCGTATGGATATAGCTTTTAAGCTCGGCCGGTGTCTTGTCGATCAATCTCGCGGCCATGGTTAAGGCATCGACACAGAGCTCCTCAGTCCTTTTTTCAGGAATCGCCCGGTCAAACTTGGACTGGCCTGCTGTTACCAGATAAACGGGTCGTAATAGCTTTGGGGTTCTTAATTGTCTCTCACTGAATGTGATCATAAGGCACGCTCCTTTCTTTTGGTTTCCTTTGCGTTACTCGAAAGGACAATTGCACTCAGAGGGTCCCGACCCAGAGTGCGACGGCAAGTCCTTTGCCCCTGTTGGTAATGCTCTGTTTTTCAGGATATGACCAGAAATGAACCGAGTCTCCCTTTAAGAGTTCCGTCCTTGATTCTCCCTGAACCAGTTCCAGCGAACCCTCTAAAACGGAAAGGACCTCCTGGCCGTTTCTTACCTCCTTTCTTACCGGAATCGATTTTCCCGGTTCAAGTACAAGCACGGCACTGTCAATAACACTCCTGTTCTCGGGGGAAAGAAATCTCCGGGTCACGAATCCGGATTTGGGCAGTTCGGCATGCAGCCAATCCGACTTCTGTATTACTACGAGTCTCTCCTCCCTGTCGACATGGTTGAGCAGATCCCCTGCACTCAAACCGATTGCATTGCAGATGCCTATAAGGGTATCTACGGACGGCGAACTTACGCTGTTTTCGACCTGACTGAGAAATCCTTCAGATATGCCCGCCTTCTCAGCCACCGCCTTGAGGGTAAGTTTTCCGGCCTTCCTATATCTGCGCATCAATGAGCCCAGATTCATCGAAAGATTTCCTTGTCTTGTAAATTATTGAAAGATGGGCCTTGTCATAAAAGGGGTTCTTAGATTCTACTAAATATTAACCATAGGTTAAGTAATATGGTCTTGTCAAGGGAGAACTTTCAGGATTATGAAAGGGTTTGTTCAGGGTGCTTAATAAAGAGGTGCAGGCCCGGCAAAAAGGCCTCTTAAAAAGACAGGGTAACAGGCGGCTTCTTTATGATTTTAAAAGGTATTACAGCTTATTATTGATGGGAGGATCTTTCCTGACAAAAAGGGGCCACCTCTGTTTTATGCCCTTTTGCCGCCCGTTTGACAGGCGGCACATGAGCCGAAAGCAGAGGTTTGCCAGGAGGTATCTATTTCAGCTTTTCGATAACAGACCGGATCATTTCGCCTATCATACCGCATCAAAAAACTTTGGCATCGCTTAAGTCCGGCATCAGGGATTCCCGGACCACAGGAACAGCTTCGGAGTATACCCTGCCATGAATTCCATTCACATTGTTTAGTAGCCGGCACTTATCCCGTACTCAAGGGGTTGGAATGCATGCCTCGCCTTCGGCCTATTTCCCCACAAACTCTCCGGCATTAAAGTTCCCGACCATTTTCTTTCCACCGGGCCCGGTCAATGTGCCCTTTCCATGTATCCTGTTGTTTTTGAACTGCCCTACATACTTGACGCCGTTCGCCCTGATCAGGATACCCTGTCCGTTCAACATATTGTTTCTGAACTCACCCACATATTTTGAACCGTCAGCGGACTGGAGGGTCCCCCTGCCCTCCATTTTCCCGTTTACGAAACAACCCGTATATCTGTCACCGTTCGGGTACTCGAAAGTACCCCGTCCATTCCTGCAATCGCCCCTTAAACAGTCCCCGAACGCGAGCGAAAAGCTAAGGCAGACGGCGGATACAATAACCAAGATTTTTATGCCTTTCATTATTCCCTCCTTGATCTTGAAGGCCGGATGTTCAGCCTACTGCAGGAATTATCACTATGTTGACTCTCCTGTTAGTTGAATCATTGCTGGAGATGGGCTGAGTCTCTCCGAAACCGATTGCGATTATCCTGCCTGCGTCCACCCCCTCCTTGACCAGGGCGTTTCTGACCGCTTCAGCCCTTTTCTCGGACAGGGTCTGATTGTACGACTCGGTTCCCTTTGAATCGGTGTGCCCTTCAACACGAATTGAGGTTTGAGGATATCTCTTCAGCACCCCGGCGACCCTGGCGATCTCACTGTAGCCTCCCGGTTTCAGGGTGGAGGAATCAAAATCAAAGAACACCTCCGATTTGAAAGTGGCGGTCAGCACGTCGCGGTTTCTTTGAACGCTCGCCGCCTCGCTGGTAGCTGCTACCGATTTCAGCTCCTGTTCCTGTCTGTCCATATAAGTGCCGACCTGATGCCCGGCCAGGCCACCGGCGGCGGCTCCTATAGCGGCGCCCAGGATAGTGGCCTCGGTATCGCTTCCGATTACCTGGCCGAGGATAGCACCTGCCGCGGCACCGATAAGCACCCCGGTTTTTGCGCCCCTTTCCCTTTGAGTTGGTCCTGCGCAGGATATAAGGCACAGAGCCGTGATCACACATAAGATTATGGTTACAGTCCTTTTCATAGGTTACCTCCTGGCTTCAATATTTCCCTTTGTATTCATAGCCGCCTCTGACCCCGTTTTTTGAAAAAACGACCTGCCACAACTGAATTCTTCTTGCCCTGAAACTTCCTGCGCAAGAAAGGAGATAATAGGTCCACATGCGGTAGAATCTCTCATCATACATATCACCTATCTTGTCCCAGTTATCGATGAAATTCTTATGCCACGCCATCAGGGTGGGGTCATAGTATTGACCGAAGCTGTGCCAATCTTCCATGACAAGCTGTCCCTCGGCCGCCGAGCAGATCTGCCTTGCCGAAGGAAGCATTGAATTAGGGAAGATATACTTTTCAATCCACGGATCCGTCGACCTGACGGAGCTGTTTCCCGCGATCGTATGCAACAGAAAAAGCCCGTCTTCTTTCAAACAGTTGCTGACTACCTCCATGTAGGTCCCGTAGTTCCTGTAACCCACATGTTCGATCATGCCGACTGAGACGACACGGTCGAATTGTTCCTTTATATCCCGATAATCCATGAATTCGATTCGGACATCAAGGCCGCGGCAGTATTGCCTGGCAAATTTCACCTGCTCTTTGGACACCGTTATTCCAAGCACCCTGACATCATATTTTTCAGCGGCCCACCCGGCAAGGCCTCCCCACCCGCACCCGATATCAAGGACGCTCATGCCCGGTTTAAGCATCATCTTGCGGCAGATCATGTCCATCTTGGCCTCCTGGGCCTCGTCCAGGGTCCCGGCCTTATCCCAGTAACCGCATGAATAGTTCATCCTCCTATCCAGCATAACGGAAAAAAGAGGGTTACCGATGTCATAATGCCGCTTTCCGATCATATATGCCTTTGACCTGCTCTGGGCATTTGAGATCTTCGCCTTTAGGACCGCCCACAGGAGACACTTATCGTTTCGCACCGTCTTGTCAAGCCTCGCGCTCATTATCCTGTCAAAAAGTTGATCAAGTGCCTCACATTTCCACCACCCGTCCATGTAACTTTCTCCCAGGGCAAGTGAGGCGCCTGACAGAATCCTGTCATAAAAACCGGGGTTTAGCACCCTGATATCCCACGGCCTGTCTCCGTCAACCCGGACATCCAGGCATTCGAATATCTTTTCCGCTGCCTTCCTGGCATCTGATTTTCTCATAGGGAATCTCACTTCCGGTGATTTTTATCTCCCGTCTCAAATAGTGCCTTTGCTTATGCGACTAACAACCCTGCGGCAACCAGCACCGGGGTCACGACGCAGATAATAACGTTCAGCCCCATATAAGGTATAAGTTTCTCTATATTCTCCCGGTACCTTATCCCTCCCACAAAGGCGGGCACTGCCATAATAACGGTTAACAGGCCGATAAGTGTAATTTCAGGTAAAAATCCGAAACAGGCGCCAAATATTATAGACAGATAGGCCATCAACAGGAATACGCCGTAAATAAAACCGCTGTTTCGTCTGCCCACGACGATCGGAAAATTTCTTCGCCCCACATTTCGGTCGGCTTCAATATCAGGGAACTGATTCAAAAGGAGCAGATCGCTGATCAAAAAAAAGGGTACAAGTGACGCGATAAACGCAGGCAGCGAATACTCACCCGTGAGAACAAAATGTGTGCCCATTACCATGAGCGGCCCGAAACCCACTCCAGGAGCCACCAGGCAGAGCAAGGGGCTTCCTGAAAGCCATGGAGTATATGCAAATATCGTCAAAAGCCCCAGGACGCCTACAGGCAGAAGCCATAAGCCTCTGACATAGATAAAAAACAGCCCCATAAAAACGGTTACGGCAAAGGTTATGACCGCGGTGTAAAGGACGCAACAAGCCATGGCAGGCCTTTCAGGCAGGGTTCCGCTACCTCCGCTGAAAGGGGTTCGGGAGGTCTTTAGGTCGAGCCCGCTTTTGAAATCAAAATATTCGTTAAAGGCGTTAACGCTTATGTGAGCGCTGACAGCCCCTAACAGAGCCAGGATAAAGTAGTAAATACTTACATGACCTGCCGTCCACACGGCTGTCCCCAACCCCAGCAGGACGGATGCGGGGGTTATCACCAGAAAAGGAATGCGCATCGGTCCCAGAAGATATTTCAGGTTGTTCGTCATTGTCTCATGTACTTGATTTTTGAGGACCTTCTGATGGAAGACCTTGTTTTCTATCGCCCCATCGCCATGCCGGTTTTTCACCCTTTTTCCAGCATATATAAATCAACAGGGATGTTAAGGCCATCAGAAAAAAGAAGAAGCCTGTCATGCTCACTATGGAATTTATCAAAAAGCAGCTGCCGGCTAAAACCAGCAGGATATATACGATCAGTACGGACCACCCCTGCCATGTAACCGGAAGCCCCCATCCGAAACCATATTTTTTTGCCGGAAACCATACCCGATTTTTCTCCGCCATACTTTTCTCTTTCCTCTTTTGGAACTTCGCCGTCAACCTCCGCCTGAAGCAATCTGCGCCGGCACTGTTGACTTATGGCTTGATCAGATCTCTCTTGATCGAATATGACTCAACCATATCTCCATAACAATCGAATCTGCTGTCCGGTTTCATACCGATCTTTTTCAGGATATGGATAGATGCCGTATTTTCTGGAATTGCGGCCCCGTAGATGGTTTCCAGTTTCAGGGCCTCAAACCCGTATCTGACGCAAAAAGACGCAGCTTCAAATGCATACCCTTTGCCCCACCGGTCCTGAACCAGACCATACAGTACATCAATAAAAGCGAATTTTTTCACATATTCCAATCCGCAGTAACCGATATTTTCTTCCGAGCCCTTTTCCTGTACCATGAACGTCCCGAAGTTATGTCTTTCCCAGTGTAAGAGTCTATCTCTGAGCCATTCATAGATCCTGGCTTCAGGATATGGTCTCTCCAGGGGAAGAAATCTTGTCCTTTCAGGATCAGACAAATAATATCTCATAAAACCATGATCAGTCTCTGAGATTTGCCTTAAAACGAGTCTTCTGGTTTTCAATGTTTTCAAATCATACATCCCTGCATTTTAGAGCTGATAGAGGTACATGCCGTCTTCCGCGCTCAAAGAGGAACAAACAAGACATCGCTCATACTTCGGCCCAGGAATTCCTCACCGAAGCTTTTGAATCTTTTAGGGTCATCGGTGGTGAAAAAGTTCCTGCCCCCGGCCCTGGACAACCTCGTTTCCATCTCCGGGTGGCGCATGAGGTAATCACCCAGTCTGTCCGCCACTATGGCCGGGGCATCCAGTACCCGGCAGTTCCTTCCCGAAAGCCTCTTGATGTCCCTTTCCAGAAAGGGGTAGTGGGTGCAGCCGAGGATCAGGGTGTCCACAGTCTTACTTTTAAGAGTTCTCAGGTATTTCTTAAGGATCATGTTGGTCTCAGGCTTTCCCGCCCACCCCTCCTCCACCAGGGGGACCAGGAGGGGGCAGGCCTGCCCGAATACCTTCAGTTGAGGGTTCAGCTTGCGCAGTTCCTGTTCATAGACCCCGGATTCGATGGTGGCACGGGTACCCATGACCCCGATCCGGCCCCACCGTGAGGACTTTGCCGCAGCCTCAGCAAGGGGGATGACGACTCCAAGAACGCGCCGCTCGGGATAATGCAGGGGCAGCCACTCCTGCTGGATCTTCCTCAGGGCCTTGGCCGATGCGGTGTTACAGGCAAGTATGACAAGCTCAGCGCCCTGACCAAAAAGAAACTCCACGGCCCGTAGGGTATATTCGTAAACCATCTTGAGGGACTTGTTGCCGTAAGGCGCACGCGCACTGTCGCCCAGGTAGAGGTAGTCGTATCCCGGCATTTCCTTTAGAAACGCCTTTAGGACCGTCAATCCGCCGTATCCGGAATCAAAAACACCGATCATAATAACTCCCACAGTAGGAAGATAAAGTAGTGAGGAGACTTCCGCAATTATAAATCCGCTCAGTCCGACAGGTAGTACTCCAGAGTGGACACGACCCTTACCTTCTTGATGTGAGGGGTATTGCTGTCTCTGTCATGGATCGAAAACTGACCTTGTCTTGCTCTTTTGATCTTGCCGAGTTTACTGTTTGAATCCCTTGCAAATTTCAGGGCAACCTCTCTTGCATTTTTGGTGGCCTCCTCTATCATGTCAGGCTTTATCCTGTTCAAGTTCGTAAATAAAAATTGGGTCCTTGTTTGATAATCCTGCCCTGAAATGGCGATCCCTTTCTTGCCTATTTCAACGAGTTTCTTCATTGCGTCCCGAACGGTATCGACCTTGCCGGAATAGACCGAGATTGTTGAGTTGGCTGAATATCTGAATTTTATCCTGTCCGAGGCGCCATAACCCTGCGCCTGGCGGTCAATGATGGCTATCGCGGTTATGGAGATATCATCATCGGTGAAGCCATTTTTCTTTAGAAATCCGACTATGATGTCACCTTTTTTTTGAATCACCGAATACAAGTTGGAAAGGTCGTTACCGGCTTCACTGAATTTAATCGGCCAGATGGCGATATTTGCGGGCACCTCCCGTTCAGACAGTCCCTTCACCGTCACGGTTCGATCAAGTCCCTTTATCTTAACGGCACTGCTGAAAAGCAGGAAGCCGAGGGTTACCGACCGGTGCATAAAAATGCACCAAGGATAACAGACTCTGCAATTCTCCTTGTATTCATATGCTGATCCTTTTAAATAACCGGGGTTTGGTTCAACTCACGGGGTGGTGTTCCTTTGGGGCTGCGCCCGAAAATTCATACAGGCTTTTGTATTTTTGTGTAATTGGATACGGGATGGTTGCATATCTCGCAGGGCAGCTCCGGTTTCTTGCACAGGGTGGATCCGCAGTTTCTGCAGACATGAAAGTCAAGTTCCGTGGATTCGATCTTCTTGGCAACCTTCGGGAAAAACAGCCCTGAATATCTGTAAATCTGCTCTATCATCTCCCGGTGCTGTTTGTGGGATTTCCAGGACCACATACAGCTCTCAACCGCCTGGGCATGCGCCTCTTCCTTTAATTTATTCAAAAAATCAGGATAAATCTCCTTTATTTTTGTTAATTCTTTTTTGGAGGCTATTCTCAGATTATTCTTTGTATCATCTACTTTCGTGCATATCTCAGATGAAGTGAATTCGACCCCCAGCACTGACAATACCTTCCTGTAATTTTCCGCGTGGATATACTCCGAGGCAGCAAATGCTGAAAAAAGATAGGCAATCCCCTTGTAATTATCCCTGACAGCCCTTTCACAATACCCCCTGTAGTGTTCGTATGAATTCATCTCCGATTCATTTGCCGCCTTAAGGGTGGAAATGGTATCAGCAAAACCTTGAGGGTAATTTTTAGGTTCTTCAGCGCTTACCAGCCTACTGAAACATAGCGGAACCGGCAGGGTAGCAATAAACTTAAGCAGACTCCTTCTGGTAATCTCATACATATCCGTTCCTTTTTTTAATACATAACTGGTTTGCGAAAAAGATCTCTTTTCAGCCCTGTTTAACGCCTTCTAATCGGGGGATGATCCATACATGATAACGACTTTATAGTCTCAATACAACCCTTCATGCAAATCCCGAATCCGCCACTTAATTGAGGCGCAATCAACCATGATTTCGACTTCCGGGCACAGGCAGGATGTTGGATGCAAGCGAGGAGCTAGGATTGAGGCTATGACTTGTACAACGCGCATTACCGGATCAGGGCATTAAAGCTCCCCTCAGCAAGCTGCTTGGTTGGCCGCGAGACATTTTCAACCGATTGTCAAACGGTTCCTCCCTTCAGCCTTGCTTCTGTACAAAAGGGTATCGGCTCTTTTTATAAGCCCTTTTATAGTGTCGGTTTCTTCTGCGAGTGTGGCTCCGATTGAAATTGTCACAGACAGTCTTTTCTTCTCATGAATTATGTATGAATTTTCTATCAGCAGGCAAAGCCTGTTACCCAGTATTTCAAGGTCTTTGCCGTTTATATTAGGAATAACACCGATAAATTCTTCACCCCCCCAGCGCCCGTAAAGGTCAAACGGCCTTGCGTTGGCCGCAAAGGTCTTTGCGACAAATCTCAGTACTTCGTCACCCACGTCATGGCCATATGTGTCATTAAACTTCTTGAAATGGTCAATATCAATAAACAAGACACCGAACGGCACATTAAAACGTTTTTTTTCTTCAAACCTGCTATGGATTTCTTTGTCGATATAGTTTCTGTTTGCCAGTTGAGTAAGATTGTCGATAAGGGCAAGCTTTTCAAGTTCCTTTACCCTGAAATTATTGATTTCCTGACTGCTGATATCCGTAAACAGCTCTATCCCGCCGATTACATTGCCCTCTTTATCTGTCAGGGTGCTTACACGAACGGAAACCGGTATCCTGTGGCCATCCTTGTGGTGCATGTATATTTCAGCTTCACGCGGCTTTCCATCGGCAATGCTTGCTGCAAGAGGACAGAGCCCTGCACAAAGGTTGTTACCCTCACTGTCGACGTGGGTGAGAAGGCTATCGGAGCAGGAACTGCCCACGACCTCATCAGCCTTAAACCCGGAAATCCTTTCAGCAGCCTTGTTCCAGTATGTTATAACCCTTTCACGGTCCACGAAATAGAGCCCGTCATGGAGTTTTTCAACGATCCTTTCATAAAAGTCTTTTTCCATGCCCATGGATTATTCCTCCCCGATTTTCCATAGAAACGGCTTCCGTCTTTCCACATTGATATATTATGCTCAAGCCCCGGAAAAACAAACCCATCTTGTAACGACACCTTCTTGAAGGAACATTTTACCCCATTACTTCCTCCATATCATATACTTATCTCGGCCTGAACTAAAAAACCGACAGGTCCTCACGGTGTTCATTTAGCGCCGCTTAAGCCGCTACCAGTGCGGCTGATTGCCTATGCGCTGGCCCATTACCTCCAGGGTGTCGGAAACCACCATGAATACATCCGGATCGACACCGCGGATCAACTGTTTAAGCCGCGAAAGTTCACTAAAGGAAATGACCACGTAAAGGAGTTGCCTCTCGCTGCCTGTATATCCCCCGCGGCCGCCGATGATAGTGACCGTTCGCCCTATCTTGGCAATAATCTCATCGGATATTCTCCGCCACTGGCTAGAGATGATAAACGCCGCCTTTCTCTTGCTCAGCCCGCTGACCACGAGGTTGATCATATAGGAACTGACATAAATGAATATCAGGGTATAGAGCGCTCCTTCCAGGGAAAAGAGTATGGCCCCGGCAGCCAGCACGATGCTGTTAAAGGCCAGAATGGTGGTGCCGATACGGATTGAGAAAAGTTTCAAAAGCATAACAGATAGGATATCCAGGCCACCGGAGGAGCCAAGGGATTTCAGGATAACCCCTGCTCCGACCCCGGTTATGATGCCCCCCAGTATGGCACTCAGGATCTTGTCATGCACAGGCACGCCAAAATGGATAAACAGCATGGCACATGTGAAGATAGACATCCCGGCAATGCTGTAGAAAAAGAAACGCCGGCCCACATATACCCACCCCAGGCAGAATACCGGTATGTTGAGGATAAAATAAAGCATCGCCACCGGCAGGGAGGGTACAAGGTAATGGATGACCAGTGCCAAGCCGGTAAACCCGGCACCGAAGAAATGCTGAGGTATGAGTATCCCGTTTATGCAGACTGCGCAAAGGGTGCTGCCGAAAGACAACAAAAACAGATTCCATAAAACCTGTAAGACCGCTTTTTTATCCGGCTTCCAAGGCCGTCTTGACATCACTGTTTCCTCCCTCTCTTTTTAAAGTATACTGCTTTTTTCATATCGCCCCCGAGAAACCGGATAAAGGCTGACTTCTCTTGGCCTGCGGGCAGAGGCGACAGCATACCCATAATGGCGATACAACTGTTTTTGTATCACACAATGGGTCCCGAAAGCTATCAGCGCCTTAGGTCGTAGATATCATTGCAGGATTGCGCTTCAGATCTTTACACGCCATCCTGGATTCATTCAATCCATCCATTATTTTCTTGATATTTTCAGTCAGTAAAAATATTGCTGCCTCTGGCAATACTTGTATCATAAGGGAGGATATTAATGATCGAAAAAACAGCTCGTGACATCTGGGACTCCCGTGCGGAATCCCGCGTGAAATTATTGAAACAAAGGGAAATTAAACGAAGTAACACCCTCTATGAAGACGGCTGCTGGAGATTTATCGAACCTTTCCTTCCTGCCGGCCCGGGCCGCATTCTGGAGGCCGGATGCGGCACAGGGCGCTGGGTGTACCGTCTGGCCCCCCTTGGACATCGGATCGTACTTTCCGATTTTTCCCCGGAGATGATACGCGTCGCCTCCGAGGAAGTCGACAGGCGGGGGGTGTCGGACAGTGTGAATGCCTGCCATGTGCCTGACATATGCGACATGCACGCATTGGAGGATGAGGCCTTTGACATGGCACTGGCCCTGGGGGAACCCGTTGGTCTGTGCGACGATCAGTGCAAAGCGGTGAAGGAAATGCACAGGGTGGTCAGGCCGGGAGGTTATGTGATCTGCGATGTGTCAAACCGGTACCGCAGAGCCCTTGACCTTGCGCGGGAAAACGACTGGTCAGGAGCCGCGGAACTGCTGAATCGCGGAACAAGCCGGACAAAGAGTGGTTTTTCTCACAAGAGTTTTTCTCCCGAGGAGGTACGTGAACTTTTCACCTCTTGCGGCCTGGAGGTCCTGCATGTGGCGGCCGTATGCCCCTTTCTGTCCTTTCCTCCTAAAAGGGATCAGACGAGTGCTCTTGAAGAGGATAAGACCTATGAAACAGTAAGGGATATTTTCCACCGGTTTGCAGAAGACCCGGAAATGATAGGTATGAGCGCCCGCCTCCTGATAGTGGGCAGGAAAATTTGACTAATTGCCGGTTTTTTAACCCGGCCGCCCCGGTTGAGTGTTCGGTTGCGGAGGATTGAATTACGGCCTGATATATGCGGAAAATCACGGCGATATGGCAAAATCCCAACCCATTTCAACCGCCAGCCATTGAGGAAGAAGCATTAATGACCGAGAAAAATCCAAACCTGCGTTTTCGATATGATCCCTTATTGCCATTGAAAACCGACTTGCCTCCGTCACAATGGATGTAAGCACCACCGGAGCGTCTTCTGCAGATTCCGGATCATTTACTGCCGCGCAGGATAGCGGATGCGAACAGACAAAATGCGTTCGACACACGACCGGCCTCACGGGATAGGCGCTGCATGCGCCGTTCACCAGCAGAGGGCAGGGATGCTCATAGTTGGATAGATCGGGCTCCTCGTTTTTATCGGCCGACGGATATCTGCCCGGCCTGGATCTGTCCCATTCATGCCATTTCTGCGTACGCACCCTGAGTCCGTTTATCTGCTCTTCTGACATTTCCCGCCTGACATACTGCCCCAGGGTGTGGGCCTCTGCGATGTTGGTAAGGATATGATACCGGCAACAGTAACAACAACCCAGCTTGCAGGTCGAAATGATGCCGTCTTCCCTTCGCAGACGATCCAGTCCGCATGCAGCCGCTTCATCCACTGAAGAGTACACGGCGTGAACGAATTTTTCTTGCGAAGCAATCAGGATATCGGCTTCCGATTTCTCTGGACCCATACCGGGATTGCCGTTTTCAATCATGTTCATCATTTTCCCTTTTTTCGACATGAACTTCAGCCATGCAAAAGGCAACAGACCCGACTGATGTGAGCCGCCTGATTTATTGCCGAATAAACTTATATTGGGCAAGAGGAATTTTTGCCTATCGGGGACAAAATGAGGGTCTGTTTTGACTGCCGGCTGTTTAGAGACACAACAGGGGAAAATCACATTTTTGACTCACTTTTTACCTGAATGCCTTATCTTACCAGTATTCTCAAAAAATAACATCACATTATTAAAACATTCAGGGTTCCCATTTCATGCCCACGTTCTGTTACCTGAGGCCTGGGAGGAACAGGGCGATCTGCGGAAAGATAATGAGGATGACGATACAGATCCCCATGGTGATGAAGAATGGCAGTATCCCTTTGAACACTACTTCAAGTTCCACATCGCTGGCTACGCCCTTTATCACGTAGGCATTGATGCCCACCGGAGGGGTAATTGCCCCCATCTCCAGAAGAATTACGATGATTACCCCGAACCACACAGGATCGTAACCCAGCTTCATGATCATCGGGAAAAACACCGAGATAGTCACAAGGAGAAACGAAAGCGCGTCCATAATGCACCCGCCCAGGGCGTAAATAGCCAGAACAAGCGCGAGGATTACAACTCGCGGCACGGGCAGGGACACCACCCACTGAGCCAGTTCCGTAGGGATTCTGCTTACTGCTAGAAATTTACCGAATACCATGGCGCCTGCCAGTATCAGGAAGAGCATGGCAACCACCTTGGTGGTCTCCATAGCGGCCGCGGAAAAGGCCTTCCAGCCTATCTGCCGCCTGAGCAGTCCGATCAAAAGGGTGCCTAAGGCGCCTACCCCGCCCGCTTCCGTGGGCGTGAACCAGCCGTCCATAAGCCCCCACATGATCAGGGCAAAGAGGATAAAGGCCTCCAGGGCCCCGGGCAGAGAGCGCAGCTTCTCCCTGAAAGTCGTTTTAGGCCCCTTAGGACCGAGATCGGGGTTAAATCGTGACAGGACAAAGATGGTAAGTACAAACAGGAGGGTCAGCAGAATCCCCGGCAGGATGCCGGCCACGAAAAGCTTTCCGATGGATTGTTCTGTCTGGATCCCGTATATAATCAGGACCACGCTGGGCGGGATGAGGATGCCCAGAGTTCCCCCTGCAGCGATGGCTCCGGTGGCAAGCGAAAGGTCGTAATTATGTTTTCTCATCTCAGGCAGGGCGACCGTGGCCATGGTGGCTGCCGTAGCCGAACTGGACCCGGAAATAGCCGAAAATCCGGCGCACCCGCCGATAGTGGCCATGGCAAGGCCGCATGGCAATTGTCCCAGCCAGGTATATGCAGTGGAAAAAAGTCGTCTGCTCATGCCTGCCTGAAACGCAATCTGTCCCATGAGGAAGAAAAGAGGCAGCACGGCCAGCGAATAGGAACTGAGGGTGAGAAATATCTCCTTTGCGAGCAGGCTGAGCGCCGCCGCAGGAGACACTATATACCCGAATCCCAGCAAACCGACCATGATAAGGGAAAAACCGATGGGTGTGCCGGAAAGGATCATGAAGAGCAGGGCGATGATACCGATAATACCAACCGTGATTTCGCTCATCTTGTTTCCACCCGCAACGGTGCCTTGAGGATATCCACAAGAACGATAACGGCCGACAGGCCGAAGGCGAATGCAATTCCATACAGAAACGGATAAATGGGCATCTTCAGTGTGGCGGATACCTGCCCGCTCAGCACCACTTTTATCCCGTATATGGCGCTCTGCCGGGCCACCAGGGCCAGTATGGTCAGGCATATAAGACGGTTTATCAAACCAAGGGCCAAACGTACGTTCAGAGGCAGGCGTGATATGACTATTTCAACCGCCATGTGGCCCCTGGAAAAGGTTGTCTGGATCAGGGAAAATGAAATCACGATCGTACCGAGAAAGCCCACGATTTCAAAGGTACCCCAGATCGGCCTTCCGAAAGGCCTAAGGAATACATTTGCGTTTACCAGGAACATCATGGCTATCAGGGCGCCGGCGGCGCCCCGGTTAAGCCATATCGAAAGCTTTTCAAGCCCGCCCTCTAAACCATCCAGAAGCTGTTTCAACTTATATCTCCACCCTCTCCTTTTTTCATGAACGGCATTTCAACCGGTAGAAAAACTTTTAACGATATTTCTCGATGAGCTGTTCGATTTCCTCGACAAATGCCTTGCCCGGCAGACCCTTGGCCTCCATGGCCTTTATGTATTCGTCCCTGAGAGGCTTGTAGGCGGCATGCCACCTTGCCTTCTCCTCAGGCGTCAGGGTGATGATCTCCAGTCCCTCTTCCTCTGCATATTTGAGACCCGCCTTCGAGGCATTGTCCCATACATCACCTGCAATGCCGATGTATTCTTTGCTGACCTCGTCAAAGACCTTCCGGATATCCTCCGGCAGGCCGTTCCACCTGTCGAGGTTCATGCTCACGAAAAACGGCGCTACGTGAAAGTAGGTTAAGGTCACGTACTTGACGACTTCGGCCTGGCGAAAACCTTTAAGCACGTCCAGGCTGCTGATGGAACCTTTGACTATACCCTTTGACAGCATCTCATAGACCTGGCTCTGCGGAGCGCTTACCGGGACACCGCCCATAAGTTTGACCAGCTTTCCGGTAGGTCCCCCCGCCCTTATCTCCATTCCCTTCACATCCTCCAGCGTGCGAACCGGTGTCTTGGTCCACATATGCATGGGCGCGCAGGTATGAATAAAGAGCAGATGCGTATCAGAGAGCTCTTTTAACCTGAATTTTTCATTTACTTCGTTCGCGATCCTGGCCGCGACCTTGGCGGATGGAAAACCCGGAGCATAGATAAAGGCATCCATTACCGGGTGACGCCCTCTTTCCCATCCGAAAGAACTGGTTCCGATATCCGTGATACCGTCCACTATGCTGCTGTACATGACGTTTCCGCTTACAAGGGTACCCGCCGGATACAGAGTGATCTTGACCTTTCCGTCGGTCCGTTTCTCGATCTCCTCGGCCCACGGTTGGCTGATGGCCGAGTAGTAAGGGTGGGTGGCGGGTGTGATCTGGGCGAACCGGAACTTATAAACCTTATCCTTGGCATAAGCCGGGGACAGGCAGAAGATCATACCGGCAATCATCAGTGCGGATAACATTACGAGTTTTTTCTTCATGATTTTTATCCTTTTCTAAGAGGTTGAACAACATGCCCGATGGTTAAAAAGGCTTTTTCCGTTTCAATGAAAGACCTGGGCCGGGCCATTGACCTTCCGGCCGTCCTTGTACACGCCCCAAATTCTTTTTTTATCGGTAAGCAAGGAAATATCTTCAAGGGGATTTCCATCTACGATCATCAGGTCCGCGCGCCTGCCCGCGGCTATGGTTCCGATGGTATCGGCCATGCCCAGCAGCTCGGCCGCGCCGGAGGTTGAACAGATTATGGCATCCTGCGGCGAAAATCCGTTTCCAACGAGATAGACAAGTTCAAAGGCATTCTCACCGTGACGGTTGAAAGGGGTGCCCGCATCCGTTCCCATGGCGATTTTAGCACCGGCATCCCTGGCCCTTGAAATCCCCGCCACATGGTCTTCGGCGAGCCGTTTCGTTTTTTCCACAAACTCGGCAGGGATGCCGAAGCCGACACCCTTGGTCATAATATTAAAAGGAGCGCTGAAGGTGGGGACCAGGAAGGTCCCTCTCTTTATAATCTCTTCGATGATTGCGTCATCAAGGCTCACCCCGTGTTCGACCGAGTCGATCCCCGCGAAAACCGCGTTTCTCGTTCCCTCAAGGCTCTGGGAGTGCGCGCATGTCTTAAGACCCAGTTTGTGCGCCTCCTCTATCCCGGCCTTTAATTCATCCGGATTGAGCTGCGGGACTCCTGCCTTGCCGCCCCTTGTCAGCACTCCTCCGGTTGCCATGAATTTGATCCAGGAGACCCCTGCCGCCATCTGTTTTCTGACGGCCTGTCTTACCTCGTCCGGCCCGTCAGCCACGCATCCCATCTGATGGCCGTGCCCCCCGGTGATACATATCATCTGACCTGAGCAGGCCATTCGGGGGCCGTCCGCGATGCCCGCCTCGACAGCATCCCTCATGTGGATATCAATAAAATCCTTGGATCCTGCATCACGCACCGTGGTTATGCCCGCGCCCAGCGTCAGGCGTGCGTTGGCTGCCGTCTTAAGGGTCGCTGCGGCAACAGGCACTGCCGTAAGCCCCGTCATCGGATCAGGTGAGCCGTCAAGGCTGAGATGGACATGGCAGTCGATCAATCCCGGAAGGATGGTCTTTCCCTCAAGGTCGGTAATGTCCGCGCCCTGCTCCGATCCCATGTACTTTAAATCGGGCTCTCCCTCTCCCACTTCACTGATCTGATTGTCTTCGATCAGCAGCCAGCCCTTTTCAATCACACCGCCTGCGCCGTCAATAATCCGCAGGCTTTTAAAAAATGTCTTCAATGTCTTTGGCTCCTTTCCGATCCGGTCACAATCCGGGTACAGCATGCCCCTTAAAAGACGACTGGCGATGTTTTCACATTCCCCCCCCCCGATCCCCCCCCCGGGGTCTGACCAAGCTGTTGGGTGACCCTGCTTTTTATAACTTAGTTTCGCATTTCTCAACAAAAAAACACCACCCGGCAGCCGAATCCCCTCCCCTGCATGATGCCTCGGAAAGCCCGTAAAGGCATCAGGTAGCGGATCTTTATTCTTACCACGCCTCGATCGCTACGAACAGGACATTGAGCGCAACGCCTAGGGCAAAAGCCCGGTTGTAATCTGCCGCCTGATGATTGTCCTGTTCATGAGGCATATTCACACTCCTGTCCGCCCAAGGCTGACATAGATGGATCGGCCCTTTGAAGCGCACCTCATAAGACCCTGATCAGAGCCCCTCTTTCTTATACAGCCTCGCCATCTCAAGGTATTGTTCCGGGGCCTGCTCAACCCACCAGAGCTGTTCATCCGTTACCGCTCCCTTTATAATACCGGGAACACCCGCTACAAAGGATCTTTCAGGCACCTTCATGCCCTGGCCCACAAGACAGCCCGCACCCAGGATACAGAATCTCCCGATCTCCGCGTCATGAAGAAGAGTCGCGTTCATACCCACAAGCACGCGGTCCCCAATGCTGCTGCAGTTTATGACCGCCCCATGACCTATATGGACATTGTTTCCGATAAACAGATGCCCGGATCCTTTGCCAGTTGTTCCTCCATGGATGGTGACATTGTCTTCTACGGCGGTATTTTCCCCGATCGTTACCCTTCCGAAATCGGCCCTTATCACGGCACCCGGCCACACGCTTGAATTCTCTCCTATTTCCACATCCCCCACTACATAGGCCGCCTCGCTTATAAAGGCAGACTCGGCAATTATTGGTCTTTTTTCTCTGAAACTTCTGATCATGCGCAGCTCCTTAAAAAAGTTTAATATCATTTAATTTTGTTAACTCCATTTATACACTTTGATATAAAAACAGTCTATTTAAACGTTATATCCAGCATTATGAATTATTTATTATTGACATTTACATGAACTAAGACTACTGAATACTGTAGACTGTATACAGAGTTAAAGGGATCATGGAAATCAAAACCGTTACAAATACCGTAACAGAATACTTGCGAAAACTGATTATTGTCGGGGAATTTTCAGCGGGTCAAAGGATAAATGAAACCGATCTTGCAGTAAGTCTCAAGATCAGCAGGCCTCCTATCCGTGAATCATTGAGGATACTGGAAAATGAAACCCTTGTCGTAAATATTCCGAGAAAAGGTACTTACGTCACCGATATATCAAGCGAAAGGTTGCGCGATATCTGCCAGGCAAGGGAGATGCTTGAATGTTATGCCATTGATATTCTAAAGGCAAAAAAGATAAAGACCCTTCCCGATGTTATCGCATCCTTGGAGTCGGCATCAGAATTACCCATACCTTCACAAGATAATAAGGATGAGGTGTTCGACTACCTTAAGGCCTTTGTGGATTTTCACATAAAACTGATTGAGGCAAGCGGCAACAGCTGGGTAATTCATTTCTATAAGTCAATTGCTTCTCATCTGGCGCGATATCAATTCATTTACCTGTATGTCCCCGGTACAGGCAGCCGTTCAACCGAGGAGCATTATAAGATAATGGACCTTATAAAGTCCGGCAACTATGAAAAAGCCAAAAAAATCATGAAAGACCATACAAATTATATATTTGAGTTTTTAAGAAACAAAATTTAGCTAGTTCCCATCCAGAGATGATCCATTTCTGGATGTTGCCTTCAGACGTCAGCCATCGGCAAGTAGCCAACAAATTGATATCTCAAGTGTTTTACTGACAGCTGAGAGCTGATTGCTGATAGCGTGAGTCCGTCTTGATTTATGGATGAATACCAGCAAGATCGACTAAACGGACGACAAGGATAGAGTTGAACCTGTAACCGTAAAAATCAAAAAGGGACCCGGCCTTGAAAATTCCGAATTCCGTATTTACCAAACGTCTCAAGAATACCTGCGAAAAAATGCAGGCCCGGAACCTGAGCGGCCTCGTAGTATATTCTACCGGCAGTATGATCGGCAATACCAGCAGCACTCACGGCTACATACGATATCTATGCGGCTGGGACGGGAGAAATTTACCCTCTGTCTTGGTATTGACCCCTGGAAGAGCGCCTATCCTGTTTGTACCTATGCGTTCTTCTCAACTATTTGCCAGGGAAACTTTGTGTTTTGATGATATCCGCGCCGTTCCAAAGGCAAAAACCGGCCAGGAAATAGCCGATGTTGTCAATTCATTGGTTAAGGGAAACAAAAAAGTCGGATATATCGGACGCGACGAAACACCCGCACCTGTCTATGAGTCGCTGAAGGAATCCACACAGGGTATTGAATGGATCGAAGCGAACAGGATCATTGACGAGCAGAGAGTTGTAAAAGATGAAATTCAAATCGTTTTTCATCAGCGCGCGGCCGATATCTGTGATGCGATGTTTGGAACTCTGAGCAGGGAGATTTCAAAAGGCAAGAAGGCATATCAGCTTCAGGCCGACATGGAACATACCGCCAGATATATGGGTTGTGAACATGCCTCAAGCTTTTTAAGCGTCGGTCCGATCGCAGACAGACCCAGATATTCCAAGGGGGAATGCTCAAGGGCCCCTCAAAAGGGAGATCAGATCCTGGCAGCGCTTTTCGTCATGTATGAGGGGCATTGGGGGCATGCCATAAGAATCGGGACTATGGGAGATCCCGATGAAGCCCAGACAAGGGCATTTGATATTGTTCTGGAAATGGAGGAAGCCGCATTAAGCAGGATGCAACCGGGAACGGAACTGAGCGAAGTTTGGATGGCCTCCGATAATGTACTTAGAAAGTATTATCCCGATGTAAGAGATCTTGACTGGTACTGGCTCAAGACAGGGCACAGCCTGGGCCTCGACTATAACGATCCGATTTTATCAAATGCCTTCCCCAATCCCTATTTACTAAGAACCGAGGATATCGGAAGAGATGAGAAGAACGGGCCATCCATTAAAATTGAGGAAGGCATGCTTTTCGAGCTTCATCCCAACCTCTTTATTAAAGATGCCGCCACAGGAGTTATCGGTGATATGGTCCTTGTAAATGAAACAGGTTATGAGATTCTAAATAAATTCCCCCGACAATTAATAACCTGGTAATGAGGCAAAAAAACGTCTGACTTCATCATGATTTATTTACTTAATTCTTATTAAAATTCAAACTTAGATTGAGGAGGCAAAGATGAAAAGATCTATCGTATTTCTGTTGGTTATGTTTTTCCTGACCGTATCCTGCACCGGCACTTCCATGGGAATCAAAAAGAAAAGCGTGGAAAGTGCGAAGATAGAAAAAGTTGAATTTAAACCGGACAAAAAGGGGAATTATTATGTCCATGTGACCATAAAGAATATGTCCGGAAAGGATAGACCTTTCTATCTGGCGCTCCAGGCAGATGATCAGGTCCCCCAGTTTACCGCGTCAGGGAAAAAAGGGCAGCCGAATCTGGTTAAGGCGGGCGAAAGTTACACATTCAAAGTAAATACATGGAGAAAGGCCAAACCTCAAAAACTTCAGATAGAGGTAAAGGAGACATTGAGATAGCCGCGGACAGCCAAATGCAATCCAATGTCACTTAAATGAGCACATACAATTTCAAGCTTATCGATTTTAAAACATTGCCAATCCAAGGAGAAAAACCAATGAAAAAACATGCGGGATTCTTTTTTGTCTTCATAGCATTAGTGATTCTGACATTGCCGGCCAACTCCCATGCCAAGAAAACATATCTTTTCTTCGGGGCCAGTGCAGCCTCTTCAAGCCACTATGCATATGTAGTCGGTGCCACAAAAGCTATAAATAAGTATGTCTCGGGGGTAAAGGCTAATGTGGTTGAAACAGGCGCAAGCGTGGACAACCTCAAAAGGGTCAAATCGGGTGAAATTGACATGGGCATCTGCTCCATGAAAGTCATGTATGAGGCATGGCAGGGACTTTCCCGATGGAAAGATAACGCCTTGCCTGATACGAGACTGCTCTGGCTCTACGCGGTAGGCATTGATTTTATAGTAGTCAGAGCAGACAGCGGAGTGGAAAAACTTGAAGACCTCAATGGCAAGAAATTCAACCCGGGAATCAGGGGCTCTGCTTCAGAGGCTACCACAAAGCAGATATTCAAGATACTCGGGGTAGAGCCGGTTTATCATATCGGTGCGACATCCGATGCCGTTAAGGCGATAAAAGACAACAGGATAGTTGGTTATGTCAAAACAGGAGTAGGAACACAGCTCGATGCATCGACCCTGGACATCATGACCCTTACCAAAGTACGGCTAATTCCGCTTACAAGCGAACACACAAAGAAGATTCTGGCTGAAATTCCCTATATCTCATTCATCACTGTTCCATCGGGTGGAATAAAAGCCATGCCTGATCAGCCGGCATATACGATGTGGGGAAGGCCGATAGGCGTAATGTGCAGCAAGAAGCTTCCGGACGACATAGCCAATAAACTTGTAAAGGGGATAATAAAGGGTAAAAAATACCAGGTTGACGCATGGCCGGCATTTAAGGAATTGGATCTTGTTCAGGATCCGCCGGACCTGACGCTTATTCCCATCCATAAGGGGGCCTTGGAGGCATACCGCGAACTTGGAGCAAAAGATATCCGACCGATAGCAATACCTCCGGAAGCAAAATAAGGCTGTAAAAAAATAATAAAGGAGCGCTTCCATTAGTGGACCGCTCCTTTATTATGGAATTTTTTGTTATTAACCCGGCAAAATCCGGTATTCCGTACTGAAAATACCTCAAGGAGCAATGCATGCCCTCTGTCGAAAATCATGACCCACAGGCTAAGGAAAAAAAATTAAAGAATAGATCGGAACAACGAACTCCCGAAGGAATCTGGAAGGCAGCTTTAAGCGCGATTGCCGTAATTTTCGTTTTGTTCCAGGTCTATACAGGTTTTGCCGGGCCTCTTCCCAATTTGAAGCAGAGGGCGATACATGTCGGGTTTGCTTTAATACTGACATTTTTTATTATGAGGCCTTCAAAGAAAAAGACGGAACACCCGTGGGACTCAATATTTCTCGGCATGGATGTAATTTTTGTTTTGTTCGTGGTTTTCTCATGCGGTTACATCTTTTTCAACTATAACTGGATAATGGAAAACCCTGCCGAGTCAACGCCTACACAGCTTTTTCTTGGAACGGCAGCCATGATTCTTGCTTTGGAGGCAGGCAGAAGAACCATAGGAATAGCATTCCCGATCCTGACCATTATTTTTCTCTTTTACGCGCTGTTCGGCCAATACATTCCGGACATCCCGTTAATAGGGGATTCCCTTTCCTATTGGGGTCATAGAGGCTTCAGCGTGAAGCACATCATTCAGGTTATGTATCTGAGCGACAAGGGCCTATGGGGGTTTGTAACAGGGGTATCTTCAACAATCGTTGCAATATTCATAATCTTTGGAGGATTTCTCCTTGCTACAGGCGCAGGGAACACATTCATGGATTTGGCGGTCAGGCTGACCGGAAGATTTGTAGGGGGGGCCGCAAAGGTTTCAGTGCTGGTAAGTGCTTTTTTTGGAATGCTTTCAGGCTCTGCAGTGGCAAATACCGCCACCACGGGAAATTTCACGATTCCCTTGATGAAAAAGCTCAATTACAAAAATGATTTCGCCGGAGGTGTTGAAGCCACGGCATCCGCAGGCGGGCAGATAACTCCGCCTATCATGGGTTCGGCAGCCTTTCTGATGGCTGAACTCCTTGAAATACCTTACGTCAAAGTTGCGGTATGCGCTGCCGTACCCGCCTATCTGTTTTTCGCGTCTCTATTTTTTGCAATTCATTTTGAAAGCAAAAAACGCAATCTGGGAAAGGTGCCCAAAGAAAACATCAAACCTCTAAGTTATATAATAGGACCGTCCCGCTCCATACCCCTGATGATTCCGGTCATAATTCTGATTGCCCTGATGCTTCAGGGACGCACTCCGGAGACATCGGCCTTCTGGGCAATTGCATCCCTTTCAATTCTCTTTGTCTTTTCAACACCAAAGATATCTGAAATGAAAGAAAGGGGCGTCAGGCTCATAAAGGGCATGGATGCCGTGGGCAGATCACTTATAAAAGTTGTTCCTCTTCTGATCTGCGCCAATATAATTGTCTCGCTCATAACCCTGACAGGCATTGGAGTAAATATCTCCGAAATCATAATGAGCCTCAGCGGAAGCCATGTTTATCTGGCCCTGGGCCTTGCCGCCGCAGTGGCCCTGCTGCTCGGCATGGGAGTTCCCACTCCTGCGGCATATCTTCTGGCCGCAGCTGTCGTGGCACCATCCCTTATAAGTATGGGATTCGACCCGATTGCCTCACATATGTTTGTCTTTTATTTTGCCATCCTGTCCGTGCTTACCCCTCCGGTCTGTCCCGGAGTATACATAGCGGCAGGGATAGCTGATGCGGACTGGCTGAAAACTGCGTGGGTGGCTGTAAGGCTTGCTATCGTGACCTATATCCTGCCCTTTATGTTCATTTCAAACACTTCCCTGCTGCTGCTTGGACCGACATCCAAAATAATCTGGTCTGTTGCAGCCGCGACAATAGGAGTCTACATGATTGCCGCGGGAATCATGGGCTACCTGATCAGAGATCTCAACAAATTTATGCGGGCCCTCTTAATCGTGGGGTCACTGCTCTGTTTCAGTAATGACCCGGTAAAGATAGGCATCGGAATAATCTTCGGTGTATTTGTGTTTGTGTATCAAAATTACTTGAAAAAAGCAGAACTGAGAGATAGTGAAGCTTCAATCGGGGCCAACCCATGATAACATTACCGCAAGGATTATACACCCTCAGGTGGTCTGCCCATCAACATGGGATTCTGTGTAAAACCATATTTTTCATATAATCGGTGCGCATCACCGGTCTGTAAAACCATCTGAGTCATCCGTATCTTGGGGTGTTCAATAATGCATGAGACCATCCATTTGCCCAATCCTTTTCCCCTGTGATCAGGATGAATAACGACATCTGCTATCCAGGAAAACACGGTGTAATCACTGACCGCGCGGGCAAAACCAACCTGCTTATCCTCATACAATAATGAAAAGCACAATGAGGTTTTCACAATCCTTTCCACCACATCGCGCGGTCGGCGATCTCCCCAATAGGTGTCTTTCAAAAGTTGATACGCGACATCAGTATCCACCCTGTCAAAATCATCGGTTAAAAGGAACTCATCCTTGATCCATTCCATTCTTTTTTCCCTTTCCTATGTCGAGCTTCTTTCGAATCAGCCCCTTTGCTTAATTCTCTCCTTACCCTTTGAGTCTTTCCGAAAGGAAATCCTTGAGCCTGTCTTTGTCCAACGACACCTCAAAGGGTATCAGTTCATCCTCAAACAGGACATTTGTTGAACTTCTGAAATTATATTCCCGGGCTTCTTCGGAATCGGTGGTATATATACCCAGATCTATTTTTTCTCCGAAAATCTCTTTTATATCCTCGGCTACGCCTATAGCCTTTTTGCACGACATTCAATTGGGGTTTCCGCTGTGAAAAACTGTCGGTTCAGCCATAATTACCTCCCTTTTTCAGATTTCATTTTCAGATTCACGTCAACTTGAGAGACTAGCCTTCTTTTCAACCGTATATGAGCAGCAAAGTGAGAAGCGGTTCCTGTCTTTCGGCTTTTTTTATATACTCCCTTTTATCTCCAATGATATATAACCCAATTCCTGGCCCTTTTTCAACACCTCATTAACCTATTTCATGGGGTTATCTTGGAGCGGTCCTGCCCCCCCCCGGACAACATCACGTAAAGTGAATTAATAGCTATTTGGGTTGGTATCATTACGTGAATGTATATAATCAACGAGAACATCATTGATTTTTGTCTGCCAGCCCTTGCCTTGAAGTTTAAAATAGTCAATGACTTCACGGTTAAGCCTTAGACTAAGCTGTTTCTTTGTCGGAGCCACTTGAGGGCCGCGCACACGTGACGGAATATCAGGATGGGCCTTGCTGACCGCTTTCATCCCGGATATTATCTTTTTGGAAAGAGGGGGAGAATCAACGGCGTCCCAGTCCCCTTGTTTTATATTTTCAGGTTTTTTCTTCATAATATCTCCTCTCACGACTATTTGCCCTGCGAAGGCTGATTAAACGAATATTTTTGCCCCGCAAGGCATATATTAAGACATGGAGACGATTGTCGATATTACCGAGCGCGATCCATCTCTCTTCCCTATAATCAGCTCGATCATCAATGGTTTCAATCGCTGATTCCCATTGGAAGCGTTCAGCATCCAAAAAAATCCACGTTGTGTTTAATATAATTGGCAATTCTCTTATTTTCGTCCCATTCATATTTCATGGTATATTGTATCTACAATAAAGTTAATTGTCAAATCAATTGCTGATATAAAATTATTGAGAAAGTGAACGTCTTGTTCATTGATTATCAAGGATAAAATGAGGAAAAGATCATGCCTGCCGGCTGGAGGCGGATATCTGTCTTTTAAATGCCGATGACCTGCAATACCCTTTTCGGTACCAAAAACGGCCGTATAGAGCCTGTTTTCGGCCCTTTCCCGATACTTTATTCACCAATTTTAATTACCTCGGCCCGATCCCGCGTGCCCCAGCGACACCGATTTTTCACGGGGCTTTTAGATGAGCATTTCAATATCAATTTCCAGTTCCCTTGCGATTGCCTTCAAAGTATCAATTGTGGGATTTTTTTCCGTTCTCTATCTGAGACAGATAGGCTGAACTGATACCAACCTTTTTAGACAACTCATTCATTTTGATTTGCTTTTTTCTTTCTCCATGCACGGATGGGATTAATGCCGTCAAGAATTGCAAAGGTGACTTCGCCCGGAGCTGTTATTTCTTTACCCACCTTTATAGCCCTTAAATTTTCTTCGATTTCTTTTATATCTTCCGCATATTCCCCTGAGCGGCGTACGGCACTACTCCATAGGGGTTTTGCCCAGCATCTTTCTAAGCTCATCTCCCTGCACACTTTCCTTTTCAGAAAGGAGACGGGCCAGATCGTCCAAAACATTGCGTTGAGCGGAGAGGATTCCTCGAACCCTTTGATGGGCTTCCTCGACGACCCGGGAGATTTCTTCATCGATCTGGCCGGCTTTCTCTTCACTGTAGGTTTTATTGGGAGCAAAACTGTCCGGCAGGAACATAGCCTGGCGCGGGCGCTCATAGCTCACCAGTCCCAGGCGGTCGCTCATGCCGTACTCCGTGACCATTGACCGGGCAATATCCGTAGCCCGTTGTAAGTCGTTTTGGGCCCCTGTGGAGACTTCTCCGAAAACCAGCTCCTCCGCTACCCTGCCTCCCAAAAGAACGCCCAGCCGGTCCAGCAGCTCCGAGCGGGTCATTAAGTAGCGGTCCTCCGTGGGCTGCTGCTGGGTATATCCAAGAGCTGCAATTCCCCGGGGAATAATGGAAATTTTGTGCACCGGGTCGGCATGCTCAACAGACTCGGCCACAATCGCATGTCCGGACTCATGGAAGGCGACAATTTCTTTCTCCTGAGAATTCATCACCCGGTTCTTTTTCTGAAGACCCGCAACCACCCGGTCGATGGCCTCGTCGAAATCCGCCGGCTCTACCGTTTCTTTGTCTTTCCGGGCGGCCAACAAGGCCGCCTCGTTTATGAGGTTAGCCAGGTCAGCTCCCACAAAGCCCGGAGTACGGCCGGCGAGCATACGGAGATCGACATCGGGAGACAGGAGAACATTACTGGAATGGATTTTCAGGATGGCTTCCCGCCCGTTGATATCCGGGCGGTCCACCAGGACCTGCCGATCAAACCGTCCCGGGCGCAGCAAGGCAGTATCCAAGATTTCCGGCCGGTTGGTGGCGGCCATGATGATGACCCCTTTATTCGTTTCAAATCCATCCATCTCCACCAGGAGTTGATTGAGCGTCTGTTCTCGTTCGTCATGCCCACCCATGACATTCATTCCCCGGGCTTTCCCCAACGCATCCAGTTCATCGATAAAGATGATACAGGGGGCCTGGCCGGCGGCCTGGGCGAAAAGATCGCGAACACGGGCTGCTCCCACCCCGACAAACATCTCCACAAACTCGGACCCGCTGATGCTGAAGAAGGGAACCTTCGCCTCCCCGGCCACGGCCCTGGCCAGAAGGGTTTTGCCGGTACCCGGAGGGCCGACAAGAAGCACCCCTTTGGGAATTCTCCCACCCAGTTTCTGGAATTTCCCGGGGTTACCCAAGAATTCCACGACTTCCTGAAGCTCTTCTTCGGCCTCATCGATTCCAGCCACATCGGCAAAAGTGACCTTCGTCTCACTCTCGGCAAATATCTTGGCCTTGCTCTTGCCAAATGACATGACCCCCATCCCCGCCCCCATCTTTTTCATTGCGAATCTCCAGATCAGAAAAAAAATGCCGATGGGAATGACCCAGGAGAGAATGCTGCTCAGGAATTTACTCTCATAGTGCCCTGAGTAACTGACCTTGCGATCATCCAGATCCTTCACCAGGTCGGGATCATTCACCCGAACCGTGGTGAACGCCTGGTCCTGGCCCGGCTTTTTCCCTTTTCCTTTTAGCGTTCCGCGGATGTTTTCCGGGCCGATGGTCAATTTGCTCAAGGTGCCTTCGGCTATGTATTGTTTAAATTGGCTGTAGGGAATCGTCTCCACCTTTGCAGAAAAAAAGTTTTGTTGGAGGTAGGAAAATAGAAGGAAGGCCATCAGGAAATACCAGATGCTGAAATGAGCCTTAGGAGGTAAGGCATTCTTCCTTTTCCGGGGATCCTTGGGGCTGAAGATTGAACGAAACTTATCTTTCAAAATTTCCCCCGGTTCCTTTTTCCCATTGGATGACATATTCCCCCCCTTCATACTTACAAAAATTGATATCAACGAAAAGAACCCTTGCTTGCACTATGCCGCCGCGCACATGCAGTCAATTAGTTCGCTTACGTTAATGGTTGCTATGCCGCACCTAACATCAGACATGCCATAGGGAATGACCAGGTCGCTATTGTGGAAAATCGCGCCGCAGGTATAAACAACATTTGGGACATACCCCTCGCGCTCTTCCTCACGCGGTGCAAGTAACGGCTCTTCAAGGCGGGCGATGACTCTTGCCGGGTTTTCAAGATCGAGCAGCATGGCGCCGATACAATACTGCCGCATGGGTCCGACACCGTGGGTGAGCACGATCCAGCCTTTATCGGTCTCCAGGGGGGAGCCGCAGTTGCCGATCTGGATGAACTCCCAGGGACGTGTAGGCTCCTGGATGATTTTGGTCTCCTGCCAGAAATGGATATTGTCTGAGAACATGATATGATTATTTTCACCGTCCTGGCGGGAAAGCATAACGTAGCTGCCGTCAATTTTGCGCGGGAAAAGAGCCAGGCCCTTGTTTTTTACTGCTTTGCCGTTGAGCGTAATAACTTTAAATCTAATAAAATCCTTTGTTTCAATCAACTGAGGGAGTATGTTAAAGCCATTATACGCCGTATAGGTCGCATAATAGGTCACTTCACCGTTGTCATCAAAAAATTGCACGAACCGGGCGTCTTCAATGCCGCCGCTTTCGTTTTTTGAAACGGGAAAGATGACCCGTTCGGATATTTTGTAATCGGGTCGGAAACTCATCTCATAATTGGAGTTGGCAAGCCAGTACATGATCTCGAAGGTTCCGTTTTGGCGATCCTCAGAGAAAACGGGTCTTTCGCGAAGAGCTCCGATTTTTTCTTTTAATTCATTATAGGTGAAACCTTCCTGCAACTGGTCAAGAATATGCGCTGTTACCTCATTGCAGACCTCCATTTCATTGAGTTTCAGCTCGAAGAGATGCCGGTCGTAAACCGAATTTAAACGGACGTCAGGCCTCTCGACATAATCGCTGGTCGGGTCGAAGATAAACGTATTGTCCCGATCAAGGACGCCGCTTCGAAATACAATAGAGGACACATGGCCTTCGCCGATTGCCCTCAGGCTCATGATAAAGCGCAAGCTGCCTTCGTCCAGATCGCCTTGATCAGGGTGCAGGACGATGGAAGGGTTGAAAAGGGCGGCCGATTCTATGGAGTACTCCATGGTAAAATAGGCCCCGATGAGAGCCCTTTGAACATCACTGAGCATTGCATCCCGGGGAACATGATCTCTTACCTCATTCAGGTTACGCTCAAAAATGCGTCTGATGTCTTTGTGCCGCTCTGAAAAATCAAGCATTATTTGTGCAAGGAGATCTTCGGCCGTAGTGTCAGGCAAGTCCAGTATGCGTTGAATGATTTTGGGTATGCGATTAACGCCGCTGGGAATATGAGGGCGGGATATAACGCGTGAAGTGTCTCCCCAAATTTTTATCTTTTTTCTTTTAACTTTTGAAATTAGATGATTTTTTTCTTGCATTTCATTGTGTCCTTAGTGTTGATAGCGTCGATTGATATTTAATACACGCCGTCTTAAGACCTTCAATTCCAGCCTGTCCTCGAAGTTGATCCGGTCTGCGATCATCCGGCAATTATCATCTAAAGCGGAGGCCGGGAAACCGAAAGGCAGAGCGCTACCAATTCATCAATTACGGCCGTACCGGCGCACATGACCGTATCCGCGCCGCCCCAGTATATTTTTACCGTCCCGTCTTCTTCCGGAACAGCACCGCAGGTAAAGACGACATTGGGCACATAGCCGCTTACCTCCCAGGGATCCTCAGGCTGCAATATCCACTGATCGGAAACACCGATGATGTTGGCCGGGTCCTTAAGGTCATGCAGGGCCGCGCCTAGTCGATACACTGTCCCGGACATCGTCTTAAAAACGCCATGGTAAATATGAAGCCAGCCCTTGTCGGTTTTAAACGGCGGTGCGCCGGGCCCGATTTTCATTTCATCCCAGTGATACGCCACCGGCTTCATAATCACCCGGGAATCGCCCCAGTGCACCAGGTCGGGAGAATAGGAAATCCAGATAGACCAGGGTGAAATTTCCGAATGCGGCCGGTCCAGACGCACGTATCTGCCCTGGAATTTCTCAGGGAAAATGACTACATTGCGGAGGTCGGCCTGGGTGATCAGCGCAATTCGTTCCACTTTTTCAAAATCACGAGTGCGCGCCAGGGCAATCCGCACGCCGTGACGGGAATAGGCGCTGTAGGTCAGCAGGTACTCTCCCTCAACAGGGCAAATTCTGAGGTCCTCGACCCCGAATGCTTCATATTCGGCAAAAACATTGTCCGTTGAAGGTATAAGAAAGGGTTTGGGATGAACCGTAAAAGAAAAACCGTCCTCGCTGTCGGCCCTGCCGATGATGGAGCGCCCGTTCAGCAGATGCGACCTGAAAAGCATAATGTAACGATCGTTGTGTTTGACGATGCCGGCATTGTGAACTGTAGCTACCGGATACGGCACATCCCTCCTTGTCAGTATAGGGTTTTCGTTAGAACGCTTTATAATTGGGGGATGCGTTTTCATAGTGGTCCGCCCTTTAGAATCATTTCATAGACTTGTATGTACTCATCGATCATGCGGTCGACCTTGAAATGACGTTCAACATGGCGACGACAGGTTGCGCGGTCAATCTCTTTAATGCGTGCAACAGTCTCAATGGCCTCGTCCACGTTGTTGACCAAAAAACCGTTTTTGCCGTTTTCGATAAGTTCAGGCATGCTGCCCCTATCAAAGGCGATCGCTGGGGTACCGCAAGCCATGGACTCTATAATCGACAGTCCGAAAGGCTCGTTAAAATTTATGGAATGCAGAAGCGCGTATGCCTTGCCTAGCAGCTGGTTGCGCTGAACCGGCCCGACGCTGCCGACATAAATAACCATGTCGTTGTCTATGTGAGGGGCGACATATCGGTCATAGTAACCCTGGTCCTGGATGATTCCCGCCAATATCAGCTTTTTATTGCAGGCCCTGGCAATTTCAAGGGCCTCTCTGGCACCCTTGTCATGGTGGATGCGCCCGAAAAAAAGCAAATAATCATCCGGTTCAGGCTGAAAATCAAACTGCTCGATATCAATTCCGTGATGGATGGTTTTGATATAATCAAGATCCGGCGATCGATCGGCATCGCTGATTGAAACATAGAACGCTTTGCCGTTGTATTTTTTGTAAACCGGCAGAATCCCGGGCGATGAAAAGCCGTGAATGGTGGTCACTACCGGGGTGGTGGTAAGGCCGATATAGGTCAGAGGCAGGAAATCAAAATGGTTATGGATCATGTCGTATGCATCGGCATGCTCAAAGAGTTCCGAAATGTGCAGGCACTCCCATACTTTTGGTATGAGTGAGCGGTCTTCTTCATAACCCCGCGGGCAAACGGCATGCAGTCTGCCGCCGGTCTGCGAATCCGCGGTTGCAAACAAGGTAACGTCATGACCGCGCGCTACCAGCCCCTCGGTTAATAGAGAGGTCACGTTTTCCCACGGCCCGTAATGTCGCGGCGGTGTGCGCCAAGCAATGGGCGAGAGCATTGCGATATGCATAGCTGATCCTTTTGTTAAATCGAGAGGTTTCTGTAATGAATCATATCTTCAGTTTTTCCATGAAAGCATGCGGAGTGTCGTCTTACTTAAAATACCTCCTCATACCCTCAAGTACATCTATGCATGTTTTATTTATCTCTTTCACCCGCTGCCGGCTTCCCGCCTCATTGTAGCAACGAAATTCCGGAGCATTTCCTGATGGGCGCAGATGAACCACTTCGCTATTTTCAAAGGTAATCCGTACACCGTCGGTGTGATCAACTGAGGCAACCTTTCCGCACAGCGAGCCAAAGACATTTTCAATGTTTTTATTGTCTCGGCGGGCATCACCACTTGAAAAATGCGCAAGCATGACTGAGCTTTCTTCCAATGGAAAGTCCTTGATCCGGTCACTGGTTGTAAAACGCGCGGGCAGATCCGCAACCAGTTCTGATATTGTTTTACCGGCACTCTCTGCCAGTATCATTATCCCAATCTGCACTATAACAGCATCACGGGTAGGCAGTGCCTTCAAAGTTCTTCCATTTATTTCAATGGCAGAAGCGGTCAGAAATCCGCCATTTGCTTCATAGCCCACAACCGCCCCAAAGCCGGCATTTACGGCATCCAACATAGAGGCAATGACATATGGAGAGCCGATTCGTGTTCTTCGTACCTCTTTAAAAAAACCGCTTTTTTCTGCTGCGCTGTTACAACTTACCGGTATATTGATCGAATCGGAACCAAGGAAATGTGCACACAGGATCCCTGCAATGTCACCACGCAGCCACATCCCTTTTTCATCACTAATGAGCGGACGATCGCCGTCTCCATCGGTTGAAATTATGGCATCAAAACTGTACTGACGAACCCACTCTTTTGCCAGCATTTCATCTTCTTCCCTGATCGCCTCGGTATCGACAGGTATAAATTTTTCTGAAAATCCGAGCCTTGTAACCTCTGCCCCAAGGCCCTTGAAAATATTAAAAAGAAGATCCCGTCCCACTGCGGAATGCTGATAAAGACCAATTTTCTTACCGGATAGTGCAGTAGAAGAGAAAAAATTCAGATAACGCTGAACATACATTTCAGCCGCATCATCATTGACTGTCCAATTATCCGGACCGTTTCTATCAAGGAAGAGGCCATGTCTATCAAATAGATCGTCATCGATAATTATCTGCTGTTGTTTGATCTTGGCCTCATCATCTTTTAATATTTCTCCTGTTGCAGTATTAAATTTTATACCATTGCGGTCTTCAGGGATATGACTGCCAGTCACCATAACCGTTGGAAATTTTTTCTCCAGGCCATATAATGCAATGGCTGGCGATGGGATTTTCCCGCAGTTTATAACTTCATATTGCATGTCAAAGGCTGCACTTGCAACAGCTTTCATAATGCGATCAGTGCTGGGCCGAAGGTCGCCCGCAAGGGCAATTTTTTTCCCACTACCGGTGCCCTTGCCACTCTTTTTAATAAATTGCAAAAAACCACAAGTATAGGCATAGCAAATAAAATCGGTCATATGATCGGAAAGACCTCTTGCTCCACTTGTGCCAAACTTTATTCCGCTTTGAGTCATGAGATCTATTATTTTTATATTCATTGTATTCCCTGATTTATATTTGCTTCTGGGTCGATTGGGGGTTTCCATGCCGATCCCTTTGTTGGTCGGTTTTCCGTGACAAGGTCTGGTTTAAGACTTCGTCGGCATAAAGCTTCTGCAATGTCATCAGCGAAAGCAGCCAGGCAAGGGTGGACTCGGCGCCTTCATTCTGGTTGATGCCGTCCGCCATCAATCCGTCTCGGCAGCCGCCTGTCTTGGGATCATAGAGCGGCATATTCAGGTCATTGTGTCCGAGAAACCAGTTAAAGCACATGACCGCATTCTCAAACCATGTGTGGTCCCGGGTAACGATAAAAGCTTCGACACAGGCTTCAACCATGGCACTGGCTTCAAGGGGCTGCTGGTCGAAACGGGCTCTGGGGCCGTCTTTTTCATACCATCCGTTGCAGCCGATGGGCGCAAGGTGCTTGTCTTCGGTTTGGATGCTGAGCAGCCACTTGAGGGAGAGGAGCCCCATATCGATCATGTCATTGCGCTGCATCCGGTGGCCGCACAGCAGCAGGGCATGGGGCAGTTTGCCGTTCGCATAGTTTAGCGCGTTTTCAAGCCAGGGCCAATCGTCTGTTCCATTGGTTTTAAACTGATCAAAAAGCCTGTTGCCAAAGACTTCAAGGATCCTGCGCACAACGCTGTCTCCGGAAAATTTATCCAGGTAGGCATGCATGCCCACCAGTGAAAAAGCGATGGCGCGGGGTGAATAAAAATTCTCGACGGCCCTCAGTGCCTTTTTGAAAAGGGTTGTGCTCATTGCGAGATACCCTGGATCGTCAAGAAAAGCCACGGCTTTACCAAGGCACCAGAGCGCCCTGCCATGGGCATCCTCGGACCCGACCTCCTCCGTCCACTGCCGCGAATAGGTCATGAAATTGCGGAACCGCCCATTTTTTTCATTATAGGCATACAGAAGAAATCCAAGATAATGACCGCTGAGAGTATTAAGTCCCAGGCCGTTCGTCGGCAGGTATTTTTGACCCATGGCGGCAGCCAGCAGCGCTCTGGCATTATCATCGGTGCAGTAGCCGTGGGTGCGATCGGGAATGGTATAGTTGGCATGTTGCAACATGCCGGTATCATCGGTAAAGGCCTTGAGGTGATCAAGCTTGATCTCCGGGAGTTCGAATTTCGTGATGGCCTTGATATTTTCGACATAGGAATGACGGGGACGGGGGGTCAGGGTGCGGGTTTGCCGCACTTCACTGAAAACCTGGAGGTATTTTCGGGATACCTCCTTCCAGACTGCGTCGCGGCTGAACATATAGGCTTTCTTACGCATCGCGTGACGGTCCACATCGTTGTCCAGAAGATCGATGATTTGTTCCGCCATGGCATCCGGATTGTGGAAGGGTACAATTCGGCCCCGGTCTTCGGCAAGCATCTCGGTGGCATACCAGTACGGGGTTGAGATGATGGCTTTGCCTGTGCCCATGGCATAGGCGAGTGTCCCGGAGGAAATCTGGGCTTCTTCAAGATAAGGGGTTACGTAGATATCGGCGATGCCTAAGAACTCACATAACTCTTTTAGTTCAACAAAACGATTTTGAAAAATGACATGCTCGCCGATATCGAGTTTGCGCACGAGCTGCTGCAGCATGATACGGTATGCATCTCCATGATTTTTCAAAATATTCGGATGTGTTGCGCCCAGAATAATATAGACCACATCCGGGTGTTTTTTGATGACCGCCGGAAGCGCCTGCAATACATTTTCAATGCCCTTATTCGGGGAAAGCAGGCCGAATGTGAGCACCACCTTTTTGCCTTCCACGCCGAACTTGTCTTTATTGAAGCTGGGATCAATAAAAGGCGCATCCGGAATGCCGTGATGGATAAAAACAATTTTATCCTCGGGAACCCCATAGATATCTTTGAGTAAATCAAATGCCTTACGGCTTATCACCACCAGTTTATCGGACAGATCGGATAGCTTGCACATGACGTCACGATATTCCGGCGCGGGGTCCTTCAGAACCGTGTGTAACGTAGTAACCACCGGCATGCGTAGATCAGCCAATAGTTTCAGCAGATGGCTGCCGGCCGGGCCGCCGAAAAGTCCGTATTCATGCTGAACGCAGACAATATCCGTCTGACTGATATTGAGAAATTGAGCCGCCACACTATAATCGATCAACTTGTTCTGGTTGATCTCAAAGCGCACCTTTTCCGGATATGGATATCCCTCGGGTTTGTCATTCATGGCGATCGTCCAGAAGTAAATATCCGGGGCTTCCGCTGATAAGCCTTCAACCAGATCCGTGGTGAAGGTTGCGATGCCGCACTGGCGGGGCAGATAGTTGCCGATTACGGCAACCGAGTCGATTCCCTCATAATGCTTAAAAACAGATGTCATAACCACTACCTTTTTGTTTTATTTTTATCTTTAATTTTCATAAATCGATTTATTTTTGTCTTTTTTTTGTTTCCGCTTATCTTTTGCTGTTTGCTTGCCTTTTTTCTGTTCTTCTCGTTTGCCTTTATCTCTTTTTCCCTTGTCTCCCATTTTGCCCTCTTTTCGTTTTAAAAAATGGTTTTATCCTGAGCCAGTACCTGACCGTTTTTCCAATATGAAGATCATTTCCCCGATATTTCCTTTCTGGTGGGTTCTCGTTTGGCATTTCATGAACTATTCAAGCCGGGGTTCTTCCATATTTATTGTGTCGATAGCGTTAAAGCCAATGTTAAAGAACATAACAAGCTCCACTATCGATTGACGGTGTGGAACCGGCTAAAAATCTGCCACTCGATGAACTTTTCTAACGGTGAATCCATAATCATTCCTTTAAAATTGAAAAGAGCCCTAACCAGGGGCAAAAGCTTGCATTTCCAGTTCAAGGTGTCCCGGCGTTTATTTCTTCCGATATGGACTTCCCACCAGCCATTATTTCATCAATGTCGCTGCTGTCCAGTGTCTCTCTCTCCAGTAGCTCTTTGGCCATTCGTTCATGGATCTCCAGATTAGCTTTAATGAGCTGAAAGGCCTTTTCATAGGCACCCGTGACGATATCCCTAACGTCCTCATCAATCTTTTGGGCTGTCAACTCGCTGTAATCCCTGTGCTGGACAATCTCTCTCCCCAAGAATATCTGTTCCTCCTTTTTGCCAAAGGTCAAAGGACCCAGATTCTTACTCATACCGTAACTGCAAACCATCTTTCTTGCCAGATTAGATGCTTTTTCAATATCGTCTCCTGTACCTGTTGTTTTTATGTCCAGGATTGCTTTTTCGGCAGCCCTGCCCCCCATCAATATGCGTATATTATTTATCAAGTAATCTTTGGGGTATGTGTGCTTTTCGTCCATCGGTAACTGCTGGGTCAAACCAAGGGAGCGCCCCCGGGGAATAATCGTCACCTTATGAATGGGATCTGTATTGGGAAGTAACCTGGCTACCAAGGTATGCCCTGCCTCATGACAGGCGGTTATCTTTTTCTCTTCATCGCTTATGATCATACTTTTCCGCTCAGCTCCCATCATGACCTTGTCCTTGGCATCTTCAAAGTCGACCATCTCCAAACTGTCCTTTCCGCGTCTGGCTGCCATTAGCGCAGCCTCATTCACCATATTTTCAATGTCAGCACCCGTAAACCCGGGTGTCCCTCTCGCAAGGACCTCGAGATCAACATTATTTGACAGGGGCGTTTTTCTGACATGGACTTTCAGGATACTTACCCTCCCCGTTATGTCGGGAACAGACACAACTACCTGCCTGTCGAATCGTCCGGGTCTCAATAAAGCGGGATCAAGCACATCGGGTCTGTTAGTCGCTGATATCAAAATGACGCCCTCATTGGATTCAAATCCGTCCATCTCCACAAGAAGCTGGTTGAGGGTCTGTTCTTTTTCATCATGTCCACCGCCCAGACCGGCACCCCTCTGGCGACCAACCGCATCTATCTCATCCATAAATATGATGCAGGGAGCATTTTTTTTGCCCTGCTTAAAGAGGTCCCTGACCCTTGAAGCACCAACACCTACAAACATCTCTACAAAATCCGATCCGCTTATGCTGAAAAAGGGAACACCCGCCACACCGGCTATTGCCCTTGCCAGTAGCGTCTTGCCTGTGCCTGGAACTCCCACAAGAAGAACACCTTTAGGTATTCTTCCCCCCAGACGGGTGAATTTTCCGGGATCGCGAAGAAAGTCCACGATTTCTCCCAGTTCTTCCTTGGCCTCATCGATACCCGCCACATCGTCAAAGGTGACTTTTCTCTGGGCATCACTCATTAGTCTTGCCTTGCTCTTCCCAAAGGATAGCGGATTTCCTCCCCCGCCCTGCATGCGCTGCATAAAAAATATCCAGACACCGACCAGTAACAGCATGGGAATCCAGGAGAGAAAGACATGGAATAATGAGGACCCTTCCGCAGGTTTTGCCGATATTTCAACCCCTTTGCTCTTTAGCAACTGAATAAGTATAGGATCTTCCGGGGCGAAGGTATTAAACGGTCCTTGCGCGCTCAGTCCTGATATGTTGTTCCCCTGTATAGTGACCTGCATGACACTTGAGTTCTCAACCATGCCTAAAAAATCACTGTAACCGATAGAGACACTCTTTCCTGGTTGGTTGAATACCCAAAACAGCATGACCAGCATAGAACCGATTATGATAAAGACAGCAAGTTTTTTATGGGAGAGGTCCAATTTAATATATTCCTCATAAGATACATTTACATTTCCTCCTCTACGGCTGCGCGAGTGGCGTTGAGGCCATCCTCGGCACGGACAATTCAACCCTAGATCATCTCTTCAAAGTGCCCCCGTTTATTCTTCTCCAAATGCGAAACGGGATATAAAATGGTTTATTTTTGATTTTCCCGGCGGCGCTAGTTCAGTGAGGGGCTCTTTGCTGATCTTTTCTCTGAAACGGCCGGCAAAAATGAATTCGGAAAGACCCTCGTAGAGGACCCCTATGGGCATCGTTTTGTCCCGGTCCAGAATTCTCTTAAGGGCAGCGCTTCTATCACTCGGATCATAATCATCACCCAATTTAATGATTTTTTCTTTATACCAGCCCAAAGGATGTGTGCCCCAGGTGATGCAGGGCTGGACGACATCCACATATGAGAGGCCCCTGTGCTTGACAGCCCGGACCAGGATCTCCTTCAAATGTTCAACGTCCCCTGCGAATCCTCTGGCCACAAAGGTGCATCCGTGTAAAATAGCAATAGCCGGCATGTTCAGGGGTGTAATTTCCACCCCACCGGTCTGCAACGTTCTCTTCTCCCCTGCCGGTGTTGTGGGGGATGCCTGTCCTTTGGTCAGGGCATATATCTCATTGTTATGGACCACCACCGTTATATCCGGATTTCGTCGAACTGCATGGAGAAAATGGTTGCCTCCTTCTCCGTAACAATCACCGTCTCCTGTCACAACGATGGTCGTCATTTTCGGATTGACCACATGAATGCCCAGTGCCACAGGGATAGCCCGACCATGCAGGCCGTTAAAAAAGTTGCATTTCAAATAGTGGGGCAGCTTGGCAGCCTGCCCGATCCCCGATACGAAACACACCTCGTGGGGGGCCTTATGCAATTGGGTAAGGGCCATTTTGAAGGCCTGCAAAATCCCGAAATTGGGACATCCTGCACACCATTGAATCTCAACTTCGTTTTCATAGGCTTCCATTTCGGGCATTTAATTGTCTCCTTATATAATCTCCCGTGAGGGGTAAACCGTCATAACGGGACAGTGCCCCCGTAAAATCCACCCGGTACTCGGATCTCAGGAGTCTGGCCAATTGCCCGGTGCAGTTGTTCTCAATTGTCCAATAGTTTTTTTCGCCAGGGAAAGCGTATTCGGGAAGGGGCCACACCTCTGTAAAGTGGATCATGCCTGCATTCACGCCATCTTTGTTTAAAAGCCTGATAGCCTCCAGTATAGCCTGGCGTGAAGATCCCCAACCAACAAATATGATATCGGATTCATCAATGGAAACCTCCTCAGGCATACTGATTTCTCCCTTCAGACGGTTCATTTTGGCAAGGCGTTTTTGGGACATCGCTACAGCCATCCCGGCCAGGTCTTCGGTAATATGGCCCCTTTCGTCGTGTTCATCGCTATCAACACCAACCAAGTGATTGCTACAGCCGGGATAGAGGCGAGGAGATATCCCATCCTCTGTCAACTGATACCGCTTGTAATCTCTTATGTGCGAAGGATCGGCCATGTAAAATACAGGCTCAATCCTGCCGAGATCAAACTCCTCGATAGAAAAGTGGGAGTCAGAGAGAAACTGGTCCGTCATTAAAATAACCGGCATCTGATACTTATCGGCCAGATTAAAAGCCCTGACGGTCTTTATGAAGGCATCCCGCGGATCGGATGGGGCAAGAACCATTTTCGGGAATTCGCCGTGACCGGCATTGACTGCAAAAAGGAGATCTCCCTGTGAGGTTCTGGTCGGCAGGCCGGTGGCCGGCCCCGGGCGCTGTGCCAGCACGATTACAAGGGGCGTCTCGGTCATCCCTGCCAGACTCACCCCTTCAACCATCAATGCAAAACCGCCTCCCGATGTGGCGGTCATGGCCCTTACGCCGGCATAGCTGGCGCCAATGGCCATGTTTACGGCGGAGATTTCATCCTCGGCCTGCTCGGCAAAGACACCGAACTCCTCCTGGTGTGTGGCCAAATAAGTAATGACCCCTGTGGACGGGCTCATGGGATAGGCCGCGATGAAACGACAGCCTGCATACACAGATGCAAGGGGGATCGCCTCATTGACTGTCAGAAGAAAATATTTTCCCGGCCGTTTGGGTAACTTCCAGGGACACATGTCCTCACAATCCTGGACAGCCTTGCGAAAGCCCTTTTCAGCCGCCAGATGATTGGATGTAATTATATCTTCCCCCTTATGGGCAAATATTTTTGTAAGAATATTATTAAGCCGTTTCTGCCCTATTCCCAAAACAGCTGCCAGCGCGCCAAGGGCCACGGTATTGGCATAGATCTTTTTCCCGACCACCTCTTCTGCAATTTCCGTAAACGGAATGGCAATATTCCTCCTATCCTTGACCTCTTTTTCCGCAAGAAGTGTGCCCCCTTTCTTGAGCAAAGGGCCGTATTTCTTAATGGCCCCTTCATTCAGGGCCAGAAGGACATCAGCCTCCATCAATGGAGCATTTCTAGGCGTTTCGCTTATTCGAATGGAATAACTGTTCTGTCCGCCACGTATCCGTGATTCATATTCCTTCCAGTTGAACACTGCATAACCCTGAGCAGCGGCTGTCTGAGCCAGAATATCTCCGATTGTTTGCACCCCTTGACCTGCGGCACCGGCGATGACTACATTCAAGTCTTCCATGTGTATGCCCTAATTCCTCGACTCATCTTTTCATGACGGGTTTATCGATTGGATAGCTTTCATCCTTAACAAAACCGGTTGGCTTCCGGCAGATCAAGCCTTATCTGCACTGCCAGACCTGCCGTCGTCGCAGGGTTCGTCTTCATCGTGCGCTCTTGCCTGTTCCGCATCAGGGGCTGTGGTGCAAAAGGGCAGATCCTCCTCAGACTTCTTCTTTTTTCGATTATTATTCTCTTCGATTTTTTCCGGCTCTGTTTTTTTCATAGTCTTTTTCTCCCTGTGTTCCAGTTTGGTGGAATCAATAAGCAATTCAAGTTCCATTACGTCCCTGTTCGGCAAAAATTGACAGGTCGTCAGTTATTGACCATTTGTTCCTGGATTTTGCCCTTTTTTGGCTCGCGCTTTTTCAAGCGCCAGGGTACACAGGAATTGAAAAACATCTATGCCTTTGAGATCGGCTGCCTTCTCATTAAGGGCATATTGCATCACCCACGCGAGGTCCAAATCGTTTTCCGGCGAAAATTCTCCTTTCTTTAGGCCCAACGCCAGGGTTTCTTCGTCGAAAAGGATAAGATGCTCAAACGTTGAAACGGCGCCATTGTTAAGTTTTGGCCGGGCGAAAATCTGCAAATCCCGCTCCAGGACGTCAAAAAGCAAGGGCTCGAAATCCAGAATGTCAACAAATAGATCCAGCGATTCCTTTACCTGTTCGATGGATTTCCGTTCCAGACCACTGTGTGCATCCTCCAGGAGCACCGCAAGATCATCCTGTGTAGGAGTGAGATCCAGGAGCGCCAGCGCATTTGCGTGTAGTCTCTCAAGTGACACCTTCCCCTTGCTCACGAGCACATCATGATGATTCATGATCTTCTTGATATTTCTAATGCTGAACATTTCCTGCCAGAACGGGCTTTTGCGAAGGGCTACATCGGCCACGGTCGTGTGGTAGATGGCCAATTCGTTGTCGAAAACCAAAACTTCCATGATCTCGCCCTCCAGGGGACGTATGTAGAGATGAAGGTCCCTGAATTTCATGTGCTCAAGATCGGTCATGTCGAGAAGTTCCCGTATGAGGACATCGTCCACCCACCACTTTCCGGGCGGCTCTTTCATTGTGGAAACGAGTTTCCGCAAAAGTCCGTCGGCCCTAATCTTGGCCTTAAGGTTTTCTTTAAAGGACATAAAGGCGCTCCTTTCCCTGAGGTTTCTGTGGATCCATCTCGGTAAAATCAATGTACTCAGGATTTGCTGAACTCGGCCGCAGCCTTTTTGTAGGCGTTAGCCAAATCCTCCATGGCCACATCAAAACCTGATTTCAGTTATTCCCACGCATTTCCGCCGGAAGAACCCTGCCAATCTCTGTTAATCAGCTTTCCACCATTTCGAACCTTAATTTTCAGGTTGTCGTTGAAAGATAATTCGGGGATTTATCTTCTATATCTACTAACTCAAGGGTAATTTTCATTACCGAGTCGGGATTGAGAGATATCGAATTTATTCCTTCTTTCACCAGAAATTCGGCAAACTCGGGAAAATCGCTCGGCGCCTGACCGCACAGCCCAATATGGCGCTGGTTTCTTCTGGCTCCCTGGATAGCCATGGAAATCATTTTCATAACTCCGGGGTCTCGCTCGTCAAAATCGTGGGCCAACAGTGCTGAGTCACGGTCAACCCCTAATACCAATTGGGTCAGGTCATTGGAGCCGATGGAAAAGCCATCAAATAGCTTGCTGAATTCATCAACCAGGATGACATTATTTGGAATTTCGCACATGATATAGACCTGCAGGCCATTTTCTCCACGTTTCAGGCCGTTGTTTGCCATCTCCGCCAGAACTTTTTCAGCCTCGTTCACCCGCCGGCAAAAGGGGATCATTATGATGAGGTTGTTCAATCCCATCTCTTCTCGAACCCGTTTCATAGCCCTGCACTCCAGCGCAAAGCCTTCCCTGTATCGATCATCATAGTAACGGGATGACCCGCGAAAACCTATCATGGGATTCTCTTCCACCGGTTCGAAGTAGTGTCCCCCAGTTAGATGGGCGTATTCATTAGTCTTGAAGTCACTCATGCGTACGATAACGGGTTTCGGATAGAAAGCCGCTGCGATGGTCCCGACACCATGAGCCAGTTTTTCCACAAAGTAGTCTTCTTTATCCTGATAGCCGAAAGTAAGCTCGTCTAATTGTCTCCGCTCTACCTCATCCGTTATCTTTTCAGGATGGACGAGAGCCATAGGATGCACCTTTATGTAGCTGTTGATAATAAACTCCATACGTGCCAGACCTACCCCGTCATTGGGGATTTTGGAGAGAGAAAAGGCTTGTTCGGGATTGCCAAGGTTCATCATAATCTCTGTTTTTGGCCGCCGCAGTTCTTTGAGGCTGAGCCTTTCAATATGAAATGGGAGAAGACCCTCATATACTGTACCTTCATCGCCCTCAGCGCAGCTTACCGTAACTTCCTGTCCCGTATGTATTTTTTCGGTAGCATCGCCGGCACCTACTACCGCCGGTATACCAAGCTCACGGCTGACGATGGCTGCATGGCAGGTCCTGCCTCCCCTGTTGCTTATAATTGCAGACGCCGTTTTCATTACAGGTTCCCAGTCCGGGTTGGTGCTGTCTGACACGAGTATCTCTCCAGGCTTAAACGAAAAAAGATGAGCTACATCTGAGATTACATGGCTTTTGCCACTGGCGATCTTTTCACCCACGCCCTTACCTGTCGCCAGAATTAGGCCTTTCTTATCCAAGCGATATGTCTCCAGGATATCCATGGTTTTTTGTGACTCAACCGTTTCCGGGCGGGCCTGAACAATGAACAGATTGCCGCTTATTCCGTCTTTTGCCCATTCAATGTCCATGGGTCTGGACTCTCCGGTTTTTTTTGAATAGTGGTCTTCTATCTTAAGCGCATAGCCGGCCAGTGTCAGAATATCATCGTTTGTAATACAAAACCGTCTACTGTCCGCCTCCGGCACCGCTACGTTTCGCGTTAAAACTTTCGAGTCGCTTATGCCGTAAATCATCTTGATGGACTTTCCTCCAAGATTTTTTCTGATTATGGCCTTGTACCCTTTTGCGTAAGTCGGTTTGAAAACATAGTATTCATCGGGGCTGACAGTCCCTTGGACAATGTTTTCTCCCAGCCCGTACGATGCAGTAATGAAAACCACATCACGGAACCCCGTCTCCGTATCCATAGTAAACATCACGCCGCTGGTGTCCAAATCTGAGCGTATCATCTTCATGATTCCTATGGACAGGGCTACCTCAAAATGATCGAAGTCGTTGTCAATACGATAGGATATTGCCCGGTTTGTAAATAGCGACGCAAAGCATTTGCTGCAGGACTCTCTCAGGGCGGGATATCCGCTTATATTTAAATAAGTTTCCTGCTGGCCTGCGAATGAAGCAGTGGGGAGGTCTTCCGCCGTGGCTGAACTACGCACCGCGACATCCGTGTCTTCGCCATATTCCTCGCAAAGCCTGTCATAGGCAGTCCTCATTTCAGCCCAGAGGTCATCTGGGATGCCGGCACCCAAAATCAAATCGCGTGCTATTTTCCCCCGTTTCATAAGGTCATCCAGGTTAGTCTTATCCAGACCCGCCATGGCATCCTTTAGTTCGTCAAGAATTCCGGCTGATTCTATTACATACCGGTATGCCTCGGCAGTTACCGCAAACCCATTCGGAATTTTGACTCCCTGGCTCGCAAGCTCACGGTACATCTCTCCTAGAGAGGCATTCTTACCGCCAACAATGGGAATATCTTCAATCTTGATTTCTTCAAACCAGCGGATATATCTCATATCCTTTTCCATATTGCTTCCCCATTCTGTTGCGGAATTTAAAAAACCGGTCTTCCCCAAACACTCGGCGGTAACCCGTGAAACCCATTAATACATATCTTCCGGAGGCATGGCGGGTGCCGAAGGTTTTTCTTTTTCAGGCTTTTCAGCAACCATCGCCTCCGTTGTCATGAGAAGACCGGCCACGGATGCGGCATTCTGAAGCGCAAATCGCGTTACCTTGGTCGGATCCACAATGCCGGCCTTCATAAGATCCTCATAAATCCCTGTTTCGGCATTGAATCCAAAACTCCCTTCACCCTCCATAACGTGCTGAACCACCACGGAGCCCTCAAAACCGGCATTGTTGGCGATCTGCCTAACGGGCTCTTCCAGTGCCCGTTTAATGAGGTTAACCCCAAGCTGTTCTTCTCCGGGGAATTGGACCTTTTCAAGAACTTTCATGGCCCGCATATAGGCAACGCCGCCACCGGGGACAACGCCTTCCTCTACGGCTGCGCGAGTCGCATTGAGAGCATCCTCTACCCTGTCCTTCTTCTCCTTCATTTCAATCTCCGTGGCCGCGCCCACATTGATAACGGCCACACCCCCGATCAATTTCGCCAGGCGTTCCTGAAGCTTTTCCCTGTCATAGTCGCTGGTCGTCTCTTCGATTTGAACCCTGATCTGCTTTACACGCCCTTCCAGTGCCTTTCGATCGGAACCCCCGTCGATGATAGTCGTGTTATCCTTGTCCAGAGTAATGCGTTTGGCAGTACCCAAATCTTCCAGCGTCATATTTTCCAGCTTGACGCCCAGGTCCTCGCTGACCACCCGGCCTCCTGTAAGAACGGCGATATCTTCAAGCATGGCCTTTCGCCTGTCACCAAAGCCGGGGGCCTTAACCGCCGCACAGTTCAGGGTCCCTCTCAGCTTATTCACCACCAGGGTAGCCAGGGCCTCTCCTTCCACATCCTCTGCCATAATCAGGATGGGTTTGCCGGATCTTGCAATCTGCTCCAAAATGGGAAGCAGGTCATTCATGGTACTGATCTTTTTTTCATGCAAAAGGATATAAGGCTCTTCCAGGTGAACCTCCATTTTCTCCGGCTCAGTGACAAAGTACGGGCTCAGGTAACCGCGGTCAAACTGCATCCCTTCAACGACCTTCAGAGTTGTTTCCATGACCTTGCCTTCCTCTACGGTAATCACACCTTCCTTGCCCACCTTTTCCATGGCCTCGGCGATAATATCCCCGATGGTGCGGTCGTTGTTTGCCGATATGGTGCCCACCTGAGAGATATCTTTTTTGTCCTTTGTCGGTTTGGATATCTTTTTCAGTTCTTCAACCACCAGATCAACGGCCTTTTCAATGCCCCGCTTGATGGACATGGGGTTCCCTCCCGCGGCCACCAGCTTCGCCCCCTCACGATAGATGGCCTGCCCCAGGATGGTCGCCGTGGTGGTGCCGTCTCCGGCTACGTCGGATGTCTTTGAGGCCACTTCCCTGACCATTTGAGCGCCCATGTTTTCGAACCTGTCTTTCAGGTCAATCTCCTTGGCGACGGTCACACCATCCTTGCTGATCTTTGGGGAACCCCAGGATTTTTCAATGAGGACATTTCGCCCTTTCGGCCCAAGGGTTACCTTCACCGCGTCGGCCAGGATGTCCACGCCTTTCATCATTTTTTCTCTTGCCTTTGCGCCATATTTAATCTCTTTTGCCGCCATCGCTTAAGTCCTCCTTAAATCACTTTTCTATGATACCCAGGATATCATCCTCTCTCATAATGAGATATTTAACCCCATCGATCTTGATTTCATTTCCCGCATATTTGCCGAAAAGCACATGCTCTCCCTTTTTGACTTCCAGCGGGATTCGTTTCCCGTTTTCATCCCATTTTCCGGGACCGACCGCCATGACTTTCCCCTCTTGCGGTTTTTCCTTGGCCGTGTCCGGTATGATGATCCCGCCGGTGGTCTTCTCCTTCTCCTCAATTCCGACAACAAGCACCCTGTCGTTTAATGGTCTTATTTTCATTTCTTTCCTCCGATTTAAAATGTCTATGGGAAACGGGAACCTTGAAATCACTATGCCGCCGCACACATGCAGTCAATTAGTTCGCTTACGTTAACGGTTGCTATGCCGCACCTAACATCAGACATGCCATAGGGAATGACCAGGTCGCTATTGTGGAAAATCGCGCCGCAGGTATAAACAACATTTGGGACATACCCCTCGCGCTCTTCCTCACGCGGTGCAAGTAACGGCTCTTCAAGGCGGGGGCTCTTACCGGGTTTTCAAGATCGAGCAGCATGGTACCGATGAAATACTGCCGCATGGGTCCGACACCGTGGGTGAGCACGATCCAGCCTTTATCGGTCTCCAGGGGGGAGCCGCAGTTACCGATCTGAATAAACTCCCAGGGATGACTGATGTTGCGATTCCCGGCAGAATAAGACAGAGGTGAAACGAGTGAGGCAACCTTCCCTTTTTATTGAAAAAGGTGACCCGGCTAAAACAACCCATGAGTCACCTTTGACAACCAACTTATTTTTTGACAAGGAGTTCAAGCCCATCGGCGCATGCTCTGGCTACAGCATAGTCAGCCTTTTCCTGCCCGGGCATTTTATCCCAGCCACCCTTTTCGATAAATTCAGCCCTCTTCCATGAATCTAATTCCCCTATTTCTTTGAGTTTCGCTTCATGGTTCGGGTCCTTCATAAATTGGGCCACGCAGATCGCCGCCTGACTCGCCAAAACCGCTTCTTCGGTCATCGTTTTGGTCGTGCCGGAGGTTGTCCACCCCCCCCACGCAAAACCGATGATCATTGCGATGACGGCCCCAACAATAACACCCCAAGCGCCATACTTCAGTTTTCCTTCAGTTTCCGGTTTCATTGATAATACCTCCTTGAATTATATTGTGATATTTCTGCCTGCGATGACCTTGCTGAAAATGAGTTGAATGAGGTCATCGGCCCCGGCCAGCACTTGACCGTTTTTCCCATAATGGAGATCATTCACACGATAACCATTTTCCGGTGGGTTCTTTTCCGTCATTGCACAAAATACTCGAACCGCAGCGACGCTCCTCGCAATCACCAACGTATTTTATAAAGCAAAATGAAGTCGGTCAGGCCTAATAAGGTTTTCGTCATTTGGGCAATTTGTCATTGGAACCGATCTAATCTCGATGTCGCACTCGGGAAACATGATTCCCAGGCATTCCGTCAGGACAAATTCTTCCAAGGAATCGATAAAAGACCCCCTCAGGATCACTATTTTTTTCATGATTATCGCCCTCCCTTAAAAACTTACCGAGTACTATGCATGTTGCATATTTTGCGGAAATGATGGCCATAGATCGCAAGCGTAATAGTCAGCGAGAGCAGTTGAGGCCGGCTAAAAAGAGTCCAGAACAAGATCTTCCAATATTGGAATCGCTCCTTTCCGATAACACCCAGGCGGACGCTTGAACGCAAGACTGCCAGCAGACTTTGAAAATCCAGGGGGATCCTGACCGTTGGGCGCTTATACTCCCGCAGAAAGGTCATCGTTCGTTTATAGTAATGCTTGGGTGAATAAATGTGCCTCATTAAGTTTCCGTATCCTTCGCGCAATACATCAAGCCCCATTACAGGAAGGATGTTGGTTGTGCCATCTGCGTTATCTCCAGAGCTAAAGTCGAGCAGGCGGCCCTCTTCTTTCATGCGTTCATAGAGTCTTGTGCCGGCAGGAGCGTTAAGCAGGCCGACCATGGCCGTCACGATGCCGCTCTTTTGGATAAATTCAATCTGCCGCTGAAAGATGGAAGGCGTGTCACTGTCGAATCCCACAATAAAGCCGCCCGTCACTTGCAGTCCGGCCCGCTGCATGAGCTTTACGCTCTCGAGCAGATCACGGTTCTTGTTCTGCTGTTTGTTGCATTCAGCCAGGCTTTCTTCATTGGGAGTTTCGATTCCAACGAAGACCGCATCAAAACCCGCTTCGACCATCATCTCCATCAGCGGCTCGTCATCGGCCAGATTGACCGAGGCCTCTGTGTTAAAAGGTATTTCCTTCCTGCCTTTCTGCCATTGGATGAGCGCGGGCAGAAGATGGTTTTTCAGATAGCCTTTGTTGCCGATAAAATTGTCATCCACAAAAAAGACCTGTCCTCGCCATCCCAGATTGTAAAGGTTATCCAGCTCGGCAATAATCTGCTCGGCCGTTTTGATACGGACCCGATGCCCTAATAGCGCGGTTATGTTACAGAACTCGCAATTGAACGGACAGCCGCGGGAGAACTGGATGCTCATCGAGGCATAGTGTTTCAAATCCATCAACTCCCACAGAGGGGCAGGGGTTCTATGAATGTCGCAAAACTCGGTCGTCTCGTAGATGTGCCGGGCGCACCCCTTCTCCAGATCCTCCAGAAAGGGGGGAAGGGTAAGTTCGGCCTCATTGAGTACAAAATGGTCCACATCCTCAAATTGATCGTATTCGCTGGTGAATAGGGGCCCGCCGGCTATGACCCTGAGATTCGCCTCCTTACACCGGGCAATGATTTCACGTGCCGACTCTCTTTGCACAACCATGCCGCTGATAAAAGCGCAATCAGCCCACGCCAGGTCTTTTTCGGTGAGCTTTGCCACATTCAAATCAACCAGCTTTTTAGGCCATTCTTCGGGCAGCATCGCCCCTATTGTCAGAAGGCCCAGGGGCGGCAGGGCCGCCCTTTTGTGAATGAATTTGAGAGCGTACTTGAAACTCCAGAAGGTGGCCGGGTACTCCGGATAAATCATCAAGATTCTCATAGGCTCTCCTTTCGCATATCAAAATTATCATTGCTCATTTCGGGATGGTCTTAAGGAACCGGTAATAGTCGGAGTCGGTTCCAAGGATAACAAAGGCGTTCTTATATGCGGCCCCCTTGTAGGTCTCCAGCGTCTTGAAAAAGGCGTAGAAGGCCGGATCCTGACCGTAAGCGTCTCCATAGATCATGGTCGCCTCGGCATCCGCCCCTCCGCGGATCTCCTCGGCCGTCCGGTATGCTCCCGAGATGATGGACTTCAGCTCCTTTTCCATCTGACCGAGAATCTCTGCCTTTTTGCCCTCTCCCTCCGATCGAAACTGGGCGGCCTTGCGTTTTCTTTCCGATACCATCCGCTCGTAAACCTTCTTGCGGACTTGCTCGACATAGTTAATCCGCTTGATGCGAACATCGACCAGGTCCATACCAAAGGCTGACATGGCCTTTGACGCCTCGGCCAGAATCGCCCGGGTGATCTTCTCTCTGCCCAGTCGAACGGTTTCAGGGGCGGTTGCTTCGTCCTGGAACGGGGAGAGGACCTTGCCTTCCACATTCTCCACGCTAGGCATCTCGTTGGTGGTCCGGACGAGCTCCACCAGAGGATTCGCCGAAACATAATCCCGGAGAACAGCGTCAATGATATCATCCAGCTTGGCGTATGCCTGAGAGGCAGTGCCAAGGACCTCCAGGAATTTCTGTGCATCCACGATTCGCCACCGGGCCGTTGTATCAACGTAGATAAACCGCTTATCCCTTGTGGGTATCTCTTTGGGGTCTCCATCCCACCTCATAATCCGTTTCTCATAACGATGGATCTCCTGAATGAAAGGAATCTTGAACCTGAGGCCCGCCTCGGTCTTTGGTTTTCCAACCGGCCTTCCAAACTGGGTGATCACCACCTGGTCCCATTCGCTGACAGTATAGAAAGCACCTGAAAACAAGAGGATCAGAAAGACAGCGACTACAACACCTATGAAAGCTCCAATTCGTCTCATCGGACCTCACCCCCCTTCGCGACCTGCTGATTGAGTTGGAGAAGCGGCAGCAAGCCTTTCTGCTCACTGTCGATAATGTAGATCTGCTTGGCGTTGGGCAGGACCGTCTGATAGGCCTCCAGATAAAGGCGCTGTTTGGTTACTTCTTTCGCGTTTCCGTATTCTTTGAGAACGGCCGAGAACCTGGCCGCATCACCCTTGGCGTGGTTCACCCGCTCGAGCGCGAATCCCCGGGCGCCGTTGATGGCCCTTTCCGCCTCTCCCTTGGCCTGCGGAATCTGTCTGTTGTACGTCTCCTGTGCCTCGTTAATGAGCCTCTCCTTTTCCTGCTGGGCCTCGTTTACCTCGTTAAAGGCGCCTTTTACGGGATCGGGAGGCACCACGTTCTGGAGTCTCACGTTGACAATGCGGATTCCTGTTTCATACTCATCCATAATCTTTTGAAGCTCCTCCCGAGCCATCTTGTTCACCTCTTCCCGGTTTTGGAGTACATAGTCAAAGCTCCTGTTCCCCACGATGCGCCGATTCACGGATTCGCTGATATCCCGGATTGCCATAATCGGGTCCCGTACATTAAAGAGGTATTTCCTGGGGTCTTCCCTCCGGAACTGGATGATCCACTCCACATCGATGACGTTCAGGTCCCCGGTGAGCATGAGAGATTCCCGCTCCGTCGCGGCGCCCTTTTCATACTGGGTCCGAATACCGGGACGGACGCTTTTGAAACCAAAGGTTTCCGTGTCCACCTGTTCCGTGTGCACCTTGAAAACCTTGTCGACCCCAAGGGGGATCTTGAAGTGAAGCCCCGGCAGGGCCATACCGGAATAACTGCCGAATCGCAGAAGGACCCCCTTGTGACCGGGGGCAATGGTGTACATGGCGGTGTAAGCCAAAAGGATCGCAAGAACGACACCGATCACTACGGGCCAAAGCGGTTTTCCCATCTTTCCGAGGCCCAGTGAATCTCCCGCCTTCTTGATCATTTCGGAAAAATCTGGAAGGCCCTCTCGCTGTCCTCCCTGGTTATTATCCCAAGACATGGATATTCTCCTTTCTTTTTAGAAATTCCCCTTAGAGGTTCCCTTGCCCCTGAGGGCATTGACGATCTCCACCCCTTCCGAATGTGAGACTGTGTGGATTTTCACTTCCCAAGGTTTGACCAAAAGGCTCTTTGTGCCGACTATAACGCCGAATCTTTCAGATCGTATATGATGTTCCAGATCTTCTCGGGTTTCCCACTCCTCAATCAGATTGAAAACTGTTTTGCCGTCCATATCGCAAAAAACATCATATTGCACACATCCCTTCTCTTTTTTTACCGGCTCAATCATGGAGAAAAGTGTCTGCCTCATCTCCGTCCTTTTTTCTATGAGTGACTTCATGGTAATCCGCATGATAATCACGAGAGCCCTCCTGTCCGTAAAATCCCGTCAAAGGTTCGGGTCACAGTATATGCCCGGATTCGAACATATCTCCGCCCTGTCCGCCGTTTAAAAAATCAAACACTGAATATTATCTATCCAAGCTTCGTGCCAGAGGGGATAAGTGCGGCCTTATTCGATCCAACACATTGATTTATCAATGAATATTCAAACTCGAAAGGTTGGTGGGGGAAGGCCGGGTTGACGTGAAATAGTGGTCATATATGGCAAACGGTTAAATATGACCATGGCATAACGGGAGTTCAGTAATTCAAGGCGATAGTCAGATCAATGTTTCGCCCGTCGTACCGGAATGTGGCGGCAGAAAACGAAGGTGCGCCGAGAAATGCTTTAGCGTCGTTTGAAAAACCGTAGCCTTCCATTGGGGCCCCCAGCCAGTTGGTGTCAAGCTTGCCGTCCATATTTTCATCATGGATGACGGCAAGCGCATACGTTCCCGGCGGGATGTCTAAAAAGTCGAAACGCGCCTGCGAATCCCGAATTTTTATTACCATGATATTAGTTGCGTAATGCAGATACTCAACAGGGAAACCAACCGCTGATTCGAAAAGCGCACAAGCCACGGTTCCCGCGCTGTTTCTGATGTTCAGAACCTTCACGTGAATGCCTGGGCAGGATGATGATTGGGCCTGAGCCATGGCGGGAAGATTCCCAAAAACCAGCACTACAAACAATAGAAGGCACTGAACTCTCATGAGGACGCCTGTCTCCGGTTCCCTGACCGTAAAGGCCTCCGCGGAATTTGGATTGATTGACTTACTCATGATCTTGCTCCCGGCTCCAATCTGCTTAGCCTGAATGGGTCGAAGCGAACCCCGGGGTCCTTCCCGATTTCGCATTGCCCCATCTGGAAGAGCATAATGCTCGCCTATTTAACGATCAGACTATTCTTCACGGATCTGACCCCTTTAACGCTGCCTGCGATTTCAACCGCTTTATCCGCGGCCTTTTGAGTATTAACGAAGCCGCTCAGTTGAACAGCGCCCTTGTAGGTTTCGACACTGATCTTGAATGACTTGAGAAAATCATCCCCTGCCAGCAGGGTTTTGACCTTGGTCGTGATGACAGAATCGTCAACGTATTCCCCAGTGCTTTCCTGTTTGGATGTCGATGCACAGGCCACAAAGGTGGCGATGAGAATAAGAAGCAATAAACAGTGGATAAAGATATTTCTCTTTTTCATAGCAGTTACTCCTTTCTTTAAGTATCTCATTTTCTCCGTTTCAACGGCAATGTTCTCCTCAAACCCCTTTTTTACCTTCATAATAATGGCCTTTTTAGACACTTTTTTTATTTGAACGAAGACAGAATTGCGTCCATCTGATTTTCAATTTCGCGGCGCCTTTCGAAAGGCATTGAAAAAAACTTTTCGGGATTTTCGATAAACTCAGTCACGAACTCGGCAAGCTCCGGCCCAATACCGGACAATCGAATAAATTCAGCCTTGGACCTGGCGCTATTTCTATCTTCATTCATGTTTTCACCTCGTTTTGCGATATCGTTCATATTCCTCTGTTGCACTGTCGCATCTCTTGCAGTTGAGTTGGTCGACTACGCATGATAACCGCCATCCGGAAATGACCGCTAAAAAATCAGGCAGGTATTTCCCAGGGATAACCCGGAGGTGTTATTTGCCTGTCAATACAATTTTTGTGTATTCGGTTTGACTGATGGTACGTTGATCCATGTCATTAAGGACTCCCGCAAAAATAACCTGGAATTTTGGCATCCCTTCTATTTTCTCTGTTATTAATCACTCGCATAACCAGCCAAAAAGGCCGGGCCGCAAGACATGAAGACCAACAATTATGTTAGCCCCGGCCTTTTTGGTCTGCGCTTATGCGATTGTTCGTAAGCCTTCAATTCTCGTTTTTAAATCCGGCTTACTTTTTGGTTTCTTCCTTAATTCCTTTCTTTCCTCCAGTCATCGGACCTTGACCAGGGCTATTGCCCTTGCCCTTACCTTTACCATGACCGTCTTTCGGTCCCTGACCTTTTGGTCCGGTTCCATCTTTATTTGGCATATTAATCACCTCCTTCCTGCTGGCGAATGCTTGCGACAACGAGGCTATTTGCCCTCATCGGCATCTGCCTTGTTGGCTGACATTACCTATCTATCGAGCTTTACCTTGGTTCGCTACAGCCTTCGTTGCCTGCGCCACAGATTCTGAATCCCCCAAATAGTAATGTTTGATTGCCCGCAGCTCCTTATCCAGCTCATATACCAACGGTATTCCGGTAGGAATATTCAATGTAACAATGTCTTTGTCTGAAACATTGTCGAGATACATCACCAGTGCTCTGAGGCTGTTGCCATGTGCAACGACGAGAAACCTTTTGCCTGATCTTATCTCTTTGGATAGTGTTTCGTTCCAGCACTCGATAACCCTTTGAACTGTATCTTTCAGACACTCGGTTTTGGGAAGTCTGCTTTTCTTAATGCCGGCGTATCGTGGATCGTTGCCGGGAAAACGATCGTCCTCTTCAGATACAGGCGGTGGTGAAGTATCGTAGCTTCTTCTCCAGACCAGAACCTGATCCTCGCCATATTTGGCGGCTGTCTCGGCTTTGTTACGCCCCTGCAATGCCCCGTAATGTCGCTCATTCAGCCTCCAATCGCGGACAACTGGAATCCACATTTGGTCGAGTTGGTCAAGAATCACCCAGAGTGTGCGTATAGCCCGCTTAAGCAGCGACGTATAGGCGATATCGAACTGGAAACCTGCGTCACACAGTGCTTGCCCAGCCTTGCGTGACTCGGCTATGCCCGAGTCTGCCAGATCGACATCATGCCAGCCGGTAAAGCGATTCTGTATGTTCCATTCGCTGAGACCGTGGCGAAGCAGGACAAGTTTGTGCATGAAATTCCCTTTTATCCTATGGGGTGTTGGTTTTTATTACGATTAAATCATACTGATTATCCAGCCGTTTCCATTACCCGGGTATACTTTCCGTCACAAGCTAGACCGTTCAACCGGCAGCGTTTCAAGAACGTCTTCTGCGCGGCAGCCATATTGGCTTCCTGACCTTTCCAGGTTGCAAGCACCGGTGCCTGCAGCGCGCGCCCATAAGAAAAACTAACTTGCCACGGATGCGTGCCCATCATGTTTATGGCGTTCAGGTGGTCAGTGGCGTCTTCCGCACTCTGGCCACCGGACAGGAATACGATTCCAGGGACAGCCGCCGGCACGTAGCGGATCACGCATCGAATCGTGGCCTCGGCAACCCGCTGCACGCTTTCCTGACGCGCGCATTTCATTCCGGCAATAACCATATTTGGCTTTAGCAACATACCCTCGAACAGCACGCGGTGGGCATCAAGCTCGGTGAACACTGCATCGAGAACCCTGGATGTGACAACTTCGCAGCGTTCGATGTCGTGAGGGCCATCCATGAGTACTTCCGGTTCCACGATCGGCACGATATCCAATTCCTGGCAGAGCGCGGCATAACGCGCCAATACGTGGGCATTCGCACGAATACCGAACGCGGTAGGAACATCGCGCTCGTTGATCTCAATAACCGCCCGCCACTTCGCGAACTTAGCCCCCATTTGTTTGTACTCGACGAGCCGCTCGCGCAGGCCGTCAAGCCCCTCGGCGATTTTTTCTTCAGGGTACAACGCCAGCGCTTTAGCGCCTTTGTCCACCTTGATCCCAGGCACGATTCCCCTGCTCGATAGTAGCTCGGCAAAGGGAGTGCCGTCTCGAGTGCTTTGGCGCAGCGTTTCGTCGAAGAGAATGACACCACCGATATAGCGTTCAATCCCTTCGGTTGAAAAAAGGATTTCGCGGTACCTCCGGCGATTTTCTTCGGTGGACTCGACCTTGATCGAATCGAAGCGCTTTTTGATCGTGGGATTGCTTTCGTCTGCCGCCAGCACACCCTTCTGTTTCGCAACGATTGCTTTTGCTACAGAACTGAGTTTATCGTTGTTCATTCGTAACTCCTCTTCTCGTTTTGTTGCTTGATACATTGCGCTTTGCATAACCAGCCAAAAAGGGCCGGGCCGCAAGACATGAGGACCAGCAATAATGTTAAGCACCGGCCTTTTTGTTCTGCGCTTATGCGATTGTTCGTAAGCCCTCAATTCTCGTATTTAAATCCGGCTTACTTTTTGGTTTCTTCCTTAATTCCTTTCTTTCCTCCAGTCATCGGACCAACCCGAGAATTCCAAATACAATTAGATAGACGGCAACGATGTAATTCAACAGTTTCGGGAAAAGGAGAATCGAAATTCCCGCGATTAGAGCAACCACCGGCTGTGGCGATATACTGATTTGCATGTCTCCTGGCCTCCTTTGATTGTCTTGTTCAGCTTCCCGGCCTTTTCCGACTTGATCGAGTGGAAATGAGGCTCCCCCCGGGGAAGACCGATCCGAGTGGAGCCTCGTCCATATTGGAGATGCCCTCAGGCCACAGAGGACCTATTTTACGATAACTATGTCCACGCGGCGGTTCTGGGCCCGGCCTGCACTTGTCGCGTTCGAGGCGACGGGCCTGGATTCGCCGAAGCTCACCTTCTTGAGACGGTCGGAATCAATGCCCTTGGACTTCAGATAGTCGAACACCACCTCAGCCCTTCTCTCACCCAACTTCTTGTTATACGCGTCGGTCCCGACAGAGTCGGTGTTGCCCTGGAGCTCGAGCACCACAGCAGGGTCATCCTGCATGATCTTCGCGGCCCGGTCCAACTCGGCCTTCATTTCCGGTGTCAGGTCGGACTTGTCGAACTCAAAGTGCCCCGAGTGGAAGCTGACCGGTTGCCTCGCCGGCGGCGGGGTTACCCTCGGTGGAGGTGGTGGCGGCGGCGGGGTTACCATTGCAGGAGGCTGACAAGACTCGGCCTCTTTTGCCAGGTTCCTGGCCTCGGCGAGAAGGGCCATGGCCTCCTTGGTGTGACAGGTCCAATAAATCTCCGCCGCTTTTTGACCCAGTTCGTTGGCCCTGGCGATCTTTTCCGGGCAATTCTTTGCCCCTTCAGTTCTCTCGGCACTTGCAATGGCTGCCTCTGTCTCCGCGAATTGATCAGGGGCCGTCAGGGCCTTGTTGGGGACACCGAAGTGAGTGGTCGGTGCACACCCAAGCATCACGAAAAACATAATACAGGCCAAAAAAATCAATTTCCTTCTCATAACTCTATCCTCCCTTTGAATGAAATGAATAGTTGTTTCCAAAACAGGGGAACCCTCTTCTTACTGTCCCCCCTCTACTGCGCCCTTATCACGAACTCATTGGTCAACACTGCTGTCCTCATAATGTATGATCCTCTCCCTTCTGCAAAAGCCTTTCCGCAATTTCCGGCCCTTCTGAGAAGCGCCAAGACGGTAACCTACCCCCACGCTTCCATGTTCTTCTTCTCCGGATGCCAGCGCTCCTTGGTTGCGGGATCCGTAGCAAAGAGCCAAGCATCACTTCTCCTAAGCGACCCGTCATCGCCCTGGGCTCAGTCATGGGCGCCTGTCGCCATTCCTCCCCGTGTTTCCATGCGGTGCAGTTTGGCGAAGGCGGGTAAAATCAATGTTCTCAGGATTTGCTGAACTCGGCCGCCGCCTTTTTGTAGGCGTTACCCAAATCGTCCATGGCCTCAGCAATGCCGGATTTCACTTGTTCCCATGCAGTTCCGGCGGACGAACTGAGATCCTTCAGCTTTTCAGACACCTCATCCCTTTTTTGACGCAATGCCGTCAGCTGTTGTTCGGCTTTCGCTTTACCGTCCTCTCCCAGTTTTTCAGCCTTCGCCTGCAGTTGATCAATTTTCTCCCCGTACTCATTGAGTTTAATTTCCATTTGTTTTCGAAAGTCCTGCATCTGCTCCTGGGTATAGGCCTTGGTTGCGTCATAGGCTTCTTTGGCCTCCTTCTTGACATCTTCCTTGGACACGGCTGCGGGCTTGCTCTGGGTTTGTTCCTTCTCACCGCAACCCGGCAAAGCCCCTAGGGCCAGAAGCAGCATTATTGCCAATAACCCCCTTACGAACATAACGCCTTCCACCACTCAAGCCTCCATTTCCGGGTTATCGTTGAAAAAATTCTTATCTTCTATACCCTGCCAAGAATTGCAGAAACGACATCCGTCTAAAAATCCAACCGTCCATACCTCTCAAGGGAGGGTTATTCTAAGTCAGGACCACCGGCATGCTCTTTTCCCATCACTATCATATTTTCTTTCATCTTATGGATCTCCCGTTTCAACCTCTTGACATCAAGGGATTTTGTCGCCAGCTTTGGTAAGGTCAAAATTGCCACGATTGCTCCACCCATTAGAGAGGAATAAACAATCAAGGCCGTAATGGATAGCTGAAAGGTCCAGATGAAAAACTTGAAATCCAGAGGCATGCTGTTTTGTACAGCGGCGATGATAATTACCATGAGAAAGAAAAAGGTGATGATTAATGAAAGGTGCATGATTATCCTCCCTCAGAGCCCTGGCAGAGCCGCTGCAATAAGGAATACGTTCAAAAACAGACGGATGACAAGGATAAATGTAGTATTTCACATGTTATTGGAATTTAATGCCTTTTATATGGTTTCGGTTATTGCTGCGCTTTCTTTTTCTCCACTTTAGATGCTTCTTCTTCTCGCATCCTTTTTTCCATTTTGGCCAGAAGCTCGGCTGTGCTTTTTCGCAGATCTTTAGTCCCCCCGGTTCGCTGAAATGCCATAACTGCAATGATCAACGCAACAATAGCCACGACAAAATTTAAAATTTCCATAATCAATTCTCCTTTCTTTTTAGAGGTTCCCTTGCCCCTGAGGGTATTGACGACCTCCACCCCTTCCGAATGGGAGACCGTGCGGAATCCCTCCTCTCAGGGAAAGTCCCATCAAAGGTTTAGGTCACGGCATATTGCCAAATTCAGAAATCTCCCCGTCCTGTCTGCCGTCTAAAAAAATCAAACGGTGCATTATTATATACCCAAGATTCGTGCCAGACTGGATAAGTGCACCCTTATCTGATCCAACATATTGATTTATCAATGAATATTTAAACTCGAAAGGTTGGTGCGGGAGGGCGGGTGAAACGAAATAGCGGTCATATATAGCAAATGGTCAAATATAACCATGCCCATGTTTAAGTAAAGTGAGTGATATTTGGAGAGGGTATATGAACGGACACAAAATGGCTTGAAACCGATCACAAAAAAACAGACGCGCATTCAGAGTCAGGGCGTCTCCGGCTTACTATCTTCGGAAGCCGGTGTCAGACCTGGTAGCATGTAACAGAAATACCTTGCATGAATGTAGTTTCGAGTGAAGCGAGAAATCTTAACTAAAATAACAAGTTAAAAGATCTCTCCCTCCGGTCGAGATGACAAATTAATTGCGTTACACAACACTATTTTTATGTTTCCACGTAGATCATGGACCGGATGGATAACAGAATTCCCAGGCTCTATGGCTTGAGGATACCGAGTTTTCGCATCCGGGCCCGCAGGGTGCTGCGGTTGAGCCCAAGTATCTCGGCCGCACCGTTTTTCCCGCTGACTTTCCATTGAGTCTGCTCAAGGATCCGTACTATATGTTCGTGCTCAACCGCTTCCATCGTTTTTTGTGTAGTCGATAAATCCTTTTGCGGTTTCTTCAGTTCATCCACCAGGTGCAGCTTGGACCCCGAGGAGTTAATCACCGCCCGTTCAAGGACGTTTTCCAGCTCCCGGACATTGCCGGGCCAATGGTAATTCTGCAAGGTATTCATAGCACTAGTCGGGATGATCTCGATGGATTTTCCCATTCGTTTGGAGATGTTTTTGACGTAAAAGTCCACCAGAAGCGGAATGTCATCCAACCGGTCCCGGAGCGGCGGCATGGTGACAGGGAAAACATTTATGCGGTACCAGAGATCTTCACGGAACAGACCCCTGCGGACCTCCTCTTCCAGATTGCGATTTGTGGCCGCAATAATCCGCACATCGACCTTGATCGTATGGGAGCCGCCCAGCCTTTCAAATTCACCGTCCTGCAGCACCCTGAGCAGCTTGGGTTGCAGTTCCAGGGGCAATTCTCCGATTTCATCCAGGAAAAGGGTGGTCCCGTCGGCAATTTCAAATCGCCCCAGCTGTCTGGTATGGGCGCCGGTGAAGGCGCCTTTTTCATGCCCGAAGAGTTCGCTCTCGATGAGGTTTGCAGGCAGTGTAGCACAGTTTATCTTAACCAATGCACGGTCTTTGCGCTGGCTAAGGCTGTGAATAGCCCTAGCCACAAGCTCTTTGCCGGTTCCGGTCTCGCCGAGAACAAGGACGATCGTATCTGTAGGGGCAATCTGTTCGACCTTATAGAGCACGTAATGGATCCCGTCACTCTCGCCCAGAATGTTTTCATGGTTGTATTCCAGTTTAATTTCTTCCTGGAGATACGCTCTCTCCGCTTCGAGCTGTTCTTTTAACTTCTTGATTTCAAAAAGCGCGGCTTCTGCGACTTGTTTGCCTTTTTCCGCCTCTTCCCTTGCTAGCCTGATTTCGGCAGTTCGCTTTTCAACAAGTTCCTCGAGATGTCTTTTATAATATTCACGCTCAGTCACATCCTCTATGGACAGGAGGATCATCCGGGTCTGCTTTGGCTCTCTGTATATCCGTCTGGCGTTCAGATGCATTATCTTTCGGCCTATGGTCTCAAAGTTATGTTCCACCTCAAAGTCGTTGAATGTGGTATTCTGAGGGAGGATGTCTTCAAGTAACTCTCTGAGCTTTGGGATGTCCCACTGCCGGTTGCCGAGATTATATATCAATGCCCCCTCTGTTCCCTCCGGTTTGACCTTGAAGGTCCGGTAAAATGAATGGTTGGCCTTTATAACCTTCAGATCCGAATCAAGCACCACCAAGGGTCCACGGACCGAACCCAGGATTTTATCAAAAATTTCCATAAAGGCGTGTAACTCCTGTTTATCATATCCTAACGCCTTCACTGTTTGTTCAAATTCTTTAAATGATTGCTTGTTATCCATTGGGGAAATCCGCATTTTAATTTGGCTTTATTGGGAATATGGAAAAATAAATATAAGGTAATTATACGCCTGTGGGAGGTGAAACGCAAGCCCGGACCCGTCGCCTGAATCCACCGTCAAATTCTACATCATCAATTAGGACAAGGGATTTACATCCCCGGGCACCAGTAAGGTATGAGATGCAAGGCGCCGAGGAGTGACGACTGAGGCGTATGAGAAATACGCCTCAGATGATGCCTTGATGGTGAACCGGGGCGTTGCCAATGCCCCGACCATACCTGCCCGTGCATGGCCGCACGCCCCTGTTTCAGCTTAAAGCGATTTTCTAAAACAATACTCATGAAATACCGGGCAACGGTTCCCATGAATCTCTCCAAACTGGTTTCAGGCTTCAAACGGGAGAATGCGGATTGGAACTGCTCGGCGGCAAAGGCTCGACCGGCATGTGCTTTAAGTAATTCTTGAAAGACGTCCGCTTTCTTAAGGTAGCAAAAAGCCGTGGACATGACAAAATTCCACGGCTTGAATCTGAATGTGAATTTTAATTGGCGGGGGACCACTGAATTACCACCAAAAGTCCATTAAAATTAATTGGTTATATATTTTACATTCTGAAAAGCCTGCTTATCTCCTGCGCGGCCAGCCCTGTCTCATCTATCACAGAGGCCATCTTTTGATCATCAAGGCTTGCCTTGAAACCCACGACCCATATTGCGGTTGAAAAATGGGTCTGCCCGTCTACCGGGTAAACGACCGCGCGTACGCCCGGCAGATATTCCTCGTAATCGGTTGCATATCCAAGCTTTCTTACCTTTTTTAGTTCCTCCAGATAGAGACCGGGATCGGTGATGGTGTTTTCCGTGTAACTTCTGAGACCCCTTTTTCTTATAAGCTCCTCCACCCTCTCTTTTTCCACCCGCGACAGAAACACCTTTCCTGTCGCACCCGCTAGAAGCGGCATGGTGGTTCCTACGGGTGATGTTATCTTCACGTCCTGGCGTGATTCCACCACATCTATTATAGTTACCCGGTCCCCGTTTTTTGCTCCAAGAAAAACCGATTCTTCCACCTTTTCCATCAGATCTTCCATCACGGGTCTTGCAAGGCCTGCGAGACTTGCCCGGCTGAAGGAGGCCTTTCCAAGTTCAAAAAGTGTGAGGCCCAGGGAAAATCTCTTTGAATCGAGATTTCTTACAAGGACGCCTTCCTCCTCGAGCCCTGCCGTGATTCCAGCGACCGTGCCCTTGCTCAGATCAAGGGCCCTTGAAATGTCGCTTATTCCAAGGCCGTTTTCAGAATCGGATATGAGCCTTAATATCTGAAACGCCTTTTTTACGGTGGGTGCCTGATAGGTCTTTTTCATCGTTCACCATGCTATACTTACGTCATAATCTAAGCGGGTTTTTAGTTCACCGCCCACCTATCTACCTTATGTCACAACGACAATAACTACTTATTTATATGTATTTTTCGGTTGACATGCCCATTTTTTTCTGTATCATAGGCATCAATATTACTGTTCATTATAATGAACTGTATTTCCTTTTGCAACAAAAAAGCGACCACAAAACCAATCACATCAGGGGCGGCGAAGAAAAAGGTCCCGGATAAAAGGCCCTACATGATGCGCAGGCCGGACCTTTTACGAGCCGTCTAAAGAGGGCGACATTGTCCACAAAGGCCGCACTTGTCATCGGCGGGGGGATAGCAGGCATTCAGGCATCGATTGATCTTGCCAACATGGGGATCAAGGTCTTTCTGCTTGAAAAGACCCCCAGCATAGGCGGGAGGATGGCCCAGCTCGACAAGACCTTTCCCACGAACGACTGCGCCATGTGCATCCTTGCACCCAAGATGATCGAGTGCGCAACTCACGAAAACATTGAGCTACTCACCTACTCGGAGCTTGTTGGTCTTACGGGTGAGGCGGGTGATTTCACGGCCACCGTGCTCAGGAAGGCCCGTTTTATCGATGAGGAAAAATGCGTGGGTTGCGGCGACTGCATAGAAGGCTGCCCCATCATCGTTTCCGACTCATTCAACGCGGGTCTTGGAGACAGAAAGGCCATATACAAATACTTTCCCCAGGCGGTTCCCTCAACATTCGCCATAGACAGGCGTGGCACCGCTCCCTGCAAGGCCGCCTGCCCTGCCCACATAAGCGTGCAGGGCTATGTCGCGCTCACGGCCCAGGGAAGGTACAGGGATGCGCTCAAGCTCATCAAAAAAGACAACCCGCTTCCCGCCATATGCGGCAGGGTGTGCCATCACCCGTGCGAATCGGTCTGCACAAGGGGGAACCTTGATGAGCCGGTTGCAATCGATTTCATAAAGCGCTTTGTGGCGGACCTTGATCTAAATTCGGAAACCCGCCATGTCCCACAGATAAAGGAACCTAGGGAGGAGCAAGTGGCCGTAATAGGCGCAGGGCCCGCAGGGCTTACCTGCGCCTATTACCTCGCCATCGAAGGTTACAGGGTCACGATCTTTGAGAAGCTCCCCGTTTCAGGAGGAATGCTCGCGGCAGGCATCCCCGAGTACCGGCTTCCCCGCAGCACAATAAACGCGGAAATAGAAGTCATAAAGGACCTGGGTGTGGAGATAAAAACGGGGGTCGAGATCGGAAAGGACGTCCAAATCCAGGAACTCAGGGAAAAGGGATTCAAGGCCTTTTTTCTAGGCATTGGCTCACACCTCTGCCGCCTCCTCAATATCGAAGGTGAGGACCTTGAAGGCGTGACACCGGGGGTCGATTTTTTAAGGGATGTAAACCTGGGAAACAGGGTCGCCCTGGGAGATCACATCGCCGTGATCGGCGGCGGAAACGTTGCCATGGATGCCGTGCGCACGGCCAAACGCCTGGGCGCAAAAGACCCCTTTATCCTCTACAGAAGAAGCATGGAGGAGATGCCCGCAAACGAAGAGGAAATCGAGGAGTGCCTGGAGGAAGGAATTCGGATAAACACCCTTACAAACCCTGTGCGGATTATCGGCAAACAGGGAAAGGCTACCGCGGTCGAGTGCGTAAAGATGGAGCTTGGGGAACCTGATGAAAGCGGCAGAAGGCGGCCGGCACCTATAGAGGGCTCAAACTTCACCATCCCTGTCGACGGTGTGATCCAGGCGATAGGCCAGCAGAGCGACTGGTCATGCCTCGGTCCTGAGTGCGCGTGCACGCTCAGCGAGCGGGGCACCATGAATGTTGATCCAGTGACCCTTCAAAGTGAAGACCCGGACATATTTGCGGGAGGGGATGCGGTAACGGGACCCAGGACCGTAATAGAGGCGATCGCCGCCGGAAAGGATGCGGCAGTCTCCATCGACCGTTTCTTAAAGGGTACCGACTTGAGTGAAGGCCGGATAAAACAGTGGAGCCCTGTCGAGGATATCGATCTTGAGGGATATGCAAAATCCCCCCGCCGGATAATGCCGAGGCTTTCTCCCCGGAAAAGGATAAAAAACTTCAAGGAGGTGCAGCTCGGTTTTACCGAAGAGCAGGCACAGGAGGAGGCAAGGCGCTGCGTTTCCTGCGGAATATGCTCCGAGTGCTACTCCTGTATCACGGCATGTAACGCCGGGGCCGTTGATTTTTCGCAGAAGGACCGTGAAATAGAGCTCAAGGTGGGATCGGTCGTGATGGCCACAGGCTTTGACCTCTATGATGTGGCCCCACTTAAGGAGTACGGCTGGGGCACATACAGAAACGTCCTGACCGCCATGCAATTCGAAAGGATGATCTGCGCCTCAGGCCCCACGGGAGGCCACATAAAAAGACCCTCCGACGGTAAGGAGCCCAAGAGGCTTGCCTTTATCCAGTGCGTGGGCTCAAGGGACATAAGGCACAAAAACTACTGCTCTGCCGTCTGCTGCATGCACGCGACAAAAGAGGCGATCCTGGCCCATGAGCACTGCCCGGATCTTGAATCCACCATCTTTTACATGGACATGAGGGCGGTCGGCAAAGGCTTTCAGGAGTACGTTACAAGGGCAAAGGAGCAGTACGAAGTCAAATACATAAGGGCAAGGCCGGGCAAGGTAACAATCATTGAGCAGACCGAAAATCCGGTCATCCACTATGACGACACGGTAAACAGGCAGTTAATAAAAGAGGAGTTCGACATGGTGATCCTTGCCCAGGCGCTCATCCCCTCGGAGAGTAACGCGGATATCGCTCAAAGTATGGGGGTCGAGCTTGACGATTCAGGTTTTGTCGCGACTCCGCAAAAGATCATCAACCCCTTCGGGACAAGCAGGGAGGGCATCCTGGGGTGCGGGTTCTGCCAGTCGCCCATGGATGTGCCCGATTCCGTGGTAAGGGCGTCAGCCGCGGCATCAAAGGCGGCGGAGGTCCTCGCGGGCATCAAGTAGAGGGAAGCTTAATCATGGCCATACGGATAGGCGTATTTGTCTGCCACTGCGGCACCAACATAGGGGGCACGGTAAACGTGCCCGATGTGGTGGAATACGCCCGCACCATCCCCAACGTGGCATGGGCCGAGGGGAACCTCTACACCTGCTCCGAAGACGGCCTTTCCTCCATAAGGCAGCAGATAAGGGAAAAGGATCTTAACCGGGTGGTGGTCGCCTCATGCACCCCGCGAACCCATGAACCCCTTTTCAGGGGAAACTGCGAGGCGGGAGGGCTCAACAAGTACCTGTTCGAGTTCGTAAACTTAAGGGAGCACTGCTCCTGGGTCCACATGGGGAAAAAGGAAGATGCCACAGAAAAGGCAAAAGACCTTGTGCGCATGGGTGTCGCCAAGGTGGCCCTTTTAAGCCCGCTTGAGGATATCTCATCCGATGTGATCCCGGCGGTCCTTGTGCTCGGAGGCGGTATCACCGGTCTTTCATCCGCCATCACACTGGCCAACCAGGGCTACCGCGTGGAACTCGTGGATAAGGCGGAAAGGCTCGGAGGCCTTTTAAGGGATGTAAACAGGATATTTCCGACCGATGATCCGACATCAATGCTCCTTGACCCGCTTATAGAATCAGCCGTGAATCATGAAAACATCAACCTCCACCTTGAAACGGAACTTTCGGATGTAAAGGGCTTTATAGGAAACTTTGAGGTCGGGCTTAAAAAAAAGGGAACGGAAAAAGAGGCAAAGGTCGGGACCATAATCATCGCGACAGGGGCTCAGGAGCTCACCCCCACCGGCATGTTTGGATATGACGAATTCGCAAACGTCATGCCCCAGCTTGAGTTTGAAAAAATGTCCAGGCACGGCCTTGAAGGAACCGGGCATGTAGTGATGATTAACTGCGTGGGCGCGCGCATTGAGGAGAGAAGCTACTGCGGGAGGTTCTGCTGCATTACGGGGATGAAAAACGCAATGCTGATAAAGGATAAAACCGGGGCCGAGGTCACCATACTTCAAAGGGACATAATGGCCTGCGGAAAGACCTTTGAAGAATATTACCGGAAGGCGCTCAAGGCGGGCATAAGGTTTCTGAGATACAGCCCTGACAGACCGCCGAAGGTAAAGGGCGCAAAAGGCAGGGCGTCTTCGGTTCATGTCTATCACGAGCTCATGGGAAAAGACATGGAACTTCCCGTGGACCTTGTGGTCCTTACCACACCCCTTGTACCGAGAAAGGAAAACCTGCAGTTATCGCGCATGCTCAAGGTCCCTGTGGGAGGTGAAGGCTTTTTCCTTGAGGCCCACCAGAAGCTGAGGCCAGTCGAGTTTCCCACGGACGGAATCTATCTTGCCGGATGCGCGAGATACCCCGCCGAGATCGCCGAGTGCGTCGCCCAGGGCTACGCGGCCGCCGCAAAGGCCGCGGCCCCCATGTCAAAGGGGGTCGTGATAAGTGACGCCTTCACCTCCGAGATAACGCCTCAGCTCTGCTCTGCCTGCGGAAGGTGCATAGAGCTGTGCCCGTTCAAGGCGGTGGACTGGGCCGAGGCAAAAACCGCGGCGGGAGTAACGCGGAAGGTGGCCGTGATAAATCAGACCGAGTGCAAGGGCTGCGGGCTCTGTGTTTCCTCCTGCTTAAGCGGGGCCATACAGCTCAAGGGTTTTACCGACCGGGAGATCCTGGCCATGGTGGACAACGTCATGAATCTGAGCATGGGCTGATAAGACCTTGTATCGAAGAACCGGGTTGTGGCTTTATCCCCCTCCCCTTTATACCCTCCCGCCGGGGGAGGGTAATAAAAGTGGTCCCCCACAATGGGGAGGGGAATAAAAGTTGCCGTCCCGGCGGGAGACGAGGATATAAACTCTTCTCCTGCCGGGGAGAAAAGCAGGAAGCAAGATAAGGATTCTTTTTGATCCGCTTGAGGTAATCATCAGACTTAACCATGGAAAAGCTCGAAAAAACAGACAGGCCGGATAAAAACGCCATATCAGAGGAACTCAAGGGGATAGTAGAAAGGCGGGGCCTGCACCTCTGTCTTGAGTGCGGCAAGTGCTCGGCCGTCTGCCCCATGCTCGATTTCTACGGAGAGTACAACTACGAGCGCTCGCCAAGGGGAGTGGTGGAACGGATCCTGTTTGATCCTGAAGTCTTCAGCGGGGAGGCCCTTTGGTACTGTCTCACATGCAGGGAGTGCACGGCACTGTGTCCGTCCGGGATAGACTTTCAGGACTTCATGATGGAGCTGAGGCAGCTCCTCATAAGGCACGGGCACACGGAGCACGCCTTATTCTGCGATATCTGCGGCGCGTACATAATGCCAAAAAGGGAACTGGAACAGCTTGAGAAAATGCCTGAAGGTAAAAACACTGGGGAACTTATCAGGGTCTGCGAGAAATGCAAGAAGGACAGACACGCAAGGCTGCTTCGCAGGGTGGCGCATGCGTCCAAGAGCAAAGGCGAACTTTAAGAGGTCATATGAAAAATTGTATTACGGACACCTGTGTGTCCAAGTCGGGAATGAGAAATTATGTCCAGGATCAGCGAGTTCAAACGATTGTGCAGATTGACGAAGATATTGGGCAAAATGGCCGTTTCCGAATAGCTACAACAAGGAGGATCTCATGGTAATTGAAAAGGACAAGGCTTCAGCCGCCGAAACACTTCGAAAGACAAGAACTTACGGCAAGTTCAGGTGCCACAACCCGAGCTGCATGGGAAGACTTCAGCCCACGGCGGGCGCGGAACAGGTCAAATGCCCCATATGCGGCATGGAATTCCGGGTCCACTGGATAAAGCCCGATTTTCCCAGGATAAGGGGGCCGGTATGGGAGACGAACAAAAAACTTGCCGAGGCAGCCCTGGCCAAACTGGAAAAGGAGTCATCTTCTGAATAAGGATTCTCCATCACGGCTCAATAATGAGTTTTTATTTATTTGAGCAGATGCGAATCCACAGGGTTTGAGAGACCGGACACAGGGAATAAAGGCAAAATTCTCAAATAATCGCCTGAATCCTAGACCCCTTGAATCCTTGGCCCCTTGGCTCTTTAAACCCTTGCCCCCTCTTCTTCAACCCAGTTGAAGAAGAACCCAACAAAAGGAGGTAAATGATATGGCCTTAAACAGAAAGATCGCCTATATCGATCTTACCACAGGTAAGATCGAAACCCGACCGATACCGCTTGAAGTGAGAAAAAAATTCCTCGGAGGAAGGGGCCTTGATGCCTACCTCCTCTACAATCATACCAAAAAGGGGTGCGACCCCTTAGGTCCCGACAACACACTCCTTGTAAGCGGAGGGATACTTACCGCAACCTGCGCCTCGGCAACGGCAAGAACCCATGTCATGGCCAAGAGTCCTCTTACCGGGCTGCTCGGAAGCGCCAACATGGGGGGATTTTTCGCACCCGAGCTGGCATGGGCGGGTTTTCATCATCTGGTCATAAAAGGTAAGGCCGAAAAGCCCGTATACCTGTTCATTCATGACGGTGAGATAGAGATAAGGGACGCGGCGGCTCTTATGGGCAAAACCACGACCGAGACCCAGTGGGCGATAAGGAAGGAGCTGGGAGACGAGGACATAAAGAGCATGGTGATAGGGCCTGCCGGAGAAAACCTTGTGCGATTTGCGAACGTCATGACGGGCATAAAGAACTCCGGGGGAAGGACCGGCATGGGTGCCGTGATGGGTTCAAAGAACCTCAAGGCCGTATCGGTCCGCGGCACCATGGATATAAAAATCGCGCACCCGGTGGACGCGCTGGAATTCAACAAGAAATTCATAGACCAGATAACGAGCGCCAAGGTCAATCAGACCCAGGGCACACTCGGGACCCCCTTTATCTGGGGTGCCACCAACTCCTGGGGCGGGATAAGGACAAGGAACTTTCAATACAATCAGTGCGAATATGCAGACGACATAGAGCCTGAGAGGATAGACGAGATCTGCGAAGAAACCATGGGGCCCTATCACATGACAGGCTGCTTCGGCTGTCAGGTCCACTGCAGGGCCCAGTACAAGATCCCCTCGGGACCGTACGCGGGAAAATATGACGAAGGCCCCGAATACACCTCCCAGGGGGCCTTCGGCGGGGAGCCAGACTGCAAAAGCGCGGTTACCGTGCTTACCGGTAACCACCTGGTGGACCAGTTCGGCATGGACAACCTGGAAACGGGCAGCATCATATCGTGGGCCATGGAACTCTACGAGCTGGGGATACTCACGAGCAAGGAGACCGACGGCCTGGATCTCAAGTTCGGAAACGACGAGGCCCTGCTCGAGATGGTGGAACGCATCTGCTACAGAAAGGGCTGGCTCGGCGACACCCTGGCCGACGGGGGCATCCCGGCCTCGGAGAAGATAGGTAAAAAATCCTTTGATTACCTCATACAGGTAAAGGGTATGAGCAATCTCCACTCCGATGAAAGGGGCACCCCGGCCCTGGCGCTCAATATCGCCACCTCATCCAGGGGATCGGATCACTTGAGGAGCAGGCCCGCCATCGATCTCTATCACCTGCCGGAGGAGGTCTTAAGAAAGATCTACGGAAACCCCGTTCCCTATGACGGCCCGCTCAGCAGCGAGCATACCTCATACGAAGGAAAGGCCTGGGAGGTATTCTGGCAGGAAAACTGCTACATGGGGGTCGACTGCCTCGGCATATGCAAGTACCACACAACGTTTCTGGGCGCCACACTTCCGAACTTCGAGGACTGGTCAAAGGTGATCTATTACAACACCGGCCTTGAGATGACGCCCAGGGAGATATGGGATGTGGCTGAAAGGTGCAACAACCTGGAAAGGCTCTTCAACCTGAGAGAAGGACTCACCAGGGACGACCTCAAAAAGGGAGACACCCTCAACCACAGGTATTTTGACGAGCCGTGCAGAAGGGGTGCCCCGGATGTGATAGGCGCCCACATAGACAGGGAAAAATTCACCAGGATGGTGGACGAGTTCTACGAGCACCACGGCTGGGATGAAAACGGCGTGCCCACCGCCGGGACATTAGAAAGGATGGGGCTTGAAAAAGAGCCCTCCCATCTGATTTAAACAGGCTTCAAGGAGACAGAACATGGAAAAGATCCTGATGATAAATTATGAAAAATGCACCGGCTGCCGTCTCTGCGAACTGGTCTGCTCGGTGATGCATGACGGCATATCAAATCCCGCCAGAAGCAGGATAAAGGTTATGAAATGGGAGCAGGAGGGCCTCTACATCCCCATGACATGCCAGCAGTGCGAAGACGCCCCCTGCATGAATGTGTGTCCTGTCAAGGCGATAAGCCGCGACGGGGATCTGGGATTCGTGATGGTGGACTATGACGTGTGCATAGGCTGCCGCACCTGCGTTGCCGTGTGCCCCTTCGGGGCCATGAACTACAACAGGACAGACAAGAAGGTCTTCAAATGCGACCTGTGCGGAGGGGACCCTCAGTGCGTGAGGTTCTGCGAGGTAAAGGCCATAGAATATGTAAAGGCTGACGACATCAGCATATACAAAAAAAAGGGCGCGGCCGAAAGGCTTCACGCCGCCCAGAAGACCGCGTCGGCACTTCAGACGGCAGCTGCATAGGCAGGGCTTATAATGCCTGAAGTGAGCTAAAGCGACTCCACAATTTCAGGCACCTTTAACTTTAGTCACTTTCAACTCTAGGCACTTTAGTCACTTTTAACTCTAGGCACTTTAGTCACTTTCAACTTTAGGCACTCATGTCCCTATCCCCCTGCGATCATGAGGGTCAGATGTATCTCATCGCCCTCTTTTACCGCCTTGCTCAGTTCGTCCGGATAGGCGCTTTCAAGGTTGAGATATACCTCTATCACCTTCTTGAGGCCCCCCTTGTCGTCAAAAAGGGCCTTTTTAAGCCCTGGATAAAGGCAGACAAGATACTGGAGGCACTGGCCGACAGTGCCTCCTTCCGCATATACATCCTTTTTCCCATCCGTATGCTGCCTGTGTGTCTTGTGGATATGGACCTTGACACTCACCTGAAGTTCCTCCTGCCGTCCTGCTCAAAATGATGTTGGAAAATTCATCTATTGCGCTATACTTTAAGATAGCAACAATCGGGGAAAACTCAAGAATCCGATACACGCTCCCCCGCCGGTCAAGGCAGAGGGGAGTATTTTACGCGACGGGCTGTGGGGCGTAAATCAAGGGAACGAGTACATGAAAAAGCTTGAAACAGGTCTAAAGGGGGAAAACTCCTCTTTCATGTCACGGCCAGTGACGCCCGGGGCAAGATAAGTGAAGGAGTAAACGAGCAGCGTATAATAGGCCTTTACCTTTTCTTGAAAAGGTAAAGGAAAAAGCCTACGATAAAAAGCAATGAGAATAATAAGCAGGCATTGACAGGTTCTCTTTTTAGGGATATGCAGACATGTCTTAAGCAGGGAGGTCATCTCAAACACAGGAGGTGCCGCGACCACAGATCTCTCACAGAGGTCACAGGGGACACAGAGAAAACGCAGGGGGGGCCCGCTTTTTCAACATGGATCAGAAAACGAGGCGTTCCATAATGGACCATGACAGAGATAAATTTGAAAAATCCTTTGAAATATTGTCCGCCCAGGGATATTCGGACACGGTCATAAGGCACTGGTTGAATCCTAAGAACTTCGGCATAAAGGACAGCGGGCTCTGTGACGGCTACTCCGGGTGGAACGGGTGCCCTTACGGGGATTCAATGGCGATCTGTATCAAGGTAACCGACGACCTGATTAAGGAAGCCACCTTTATGAGCGATATCTGCATAGGATCCGTATCCGCGGCAAGCCTGCTCACGGAAAAAGTAAGATCCATGACCCCGGCCGAGGCGAGCGGGATTTCCGCTGCCAGGATAATAGATGAACTGGGAGGTCTGCCCGAGCAGTTTATCCACTGCGCGGATATGGCAAAAGACACATTGACCAAGGCTATTTTGGACTACTACGATAAGGGATACAGACAGGCCCCATGGAAGAAGATGTACAGGCCAGGGGGTTAGATGCTGAAAGGGCCCATGAAATCGATCACCCTGGCTGACGGATAGCAAGGCTTTTCCATGTTTGGTTCTTCTCCGATTTAGTTGTGTAAAAAGGGTTCAAGTGATTGGTATTTAATCAGTGTTCGTCCATAAATCAGGATTTATGGACTCACGCTATCGGAAACCGGCTCTCAGCTGTCAGCAAAACATTCGGAATGTCAACTTATTGGCTGCTTGCTGATAGCTGACGGCTGAAAGCAGTATCCGGAAGTGAGCAATTTCCGGATGGGCACTAACTAACCAACTAATCGGGAGAAAATCCCTGTCTTTTAACATAAAAGTCAATACCCGGGAAATAAGCAGATGGATATGCAACCGAAAAAGGAATTTGCCCTGATTGACTATGATCTGTGCAGACCGCAGGGGTGCGACCCTGACCAAGGGATCTGCGCTTCTTCAAAGGCATGCACACACAAGGTCCTCAAGCAGATAGACGGGAGGTTTGAACCTCCGATGATATTTCAGGACATGTGCATGGGATGCTGGGACTGCATTGAGGCATGTCCACTTGATGCGGTCAAAAGAAGACATATAAACTGAGGCATCCCAGGCCTTTAAAAAAAACGACAACAGATGACACCACCAATAGGCGGGGCAAGGCCCCGCAACAACAGAAGGGGCGGAGGACGAAGGCGTCTTCGTCCTTCGGTAAACAGACTTCCACACACGGAGTGGCAGGCAGCGGCTCAATATAAAGCCGGTTCCCGGAAGGCAGAGGGCGAGGTTGAATCCATCAGAAGGCAGGCAAGCGAGCTTATCAGCAGCCTGAACAACCTGATGACCCGCATCAGCCGGATGGAGAGGGGAGAGAGTCTCTCGGCAATGGTCGCGGTTGTCGACCAGCAGCAGTGCATCGGTTGCGGCCTGTGCCTCGAGGCCTGCAGCTACGGGGCGATAACCCTCAAAGGAACCTCCAGCATAGATCCGCTTAAATGCAAGGGATGCGGCGACTGCCTGAACTTCTGCCGCAAGGGGGCAATATCCCTGAGCCCCGTTTGATCGAATACCCGGATGGACCGCTAGCAGTAAGAGGAAAGAGAAGAGGCAACGAAAGGCTATTACAAGGTTTTAAAGATAAGTCCTCAAACAACCGATGAGGAGATAAAAAAGTCCTATCTAAACCTCGCCATGCGATATCACCCTGACAGAAATCGTGATGATCCTGAATGCGAAGAACGACTCAAGGAGATCAATGATGCCCACAATGTACTTGGAGATGAAGGTAAAAGGCGGCAGTACGATCTTTTATGCTCTCATCGTTTGGGGAGGGTCAGACCTTTTTTGAAGGAGATCTCAGCGAGGATATCGTCGCAATCCTCAGACAGTTTATGAGCGGAGGGCTTCCCGTAAGAAGAAAGGGGGCCTGCAGGGGTGCAGGTTTTCGGAAAAAGGGATGCAGGCCGCTGGAATCGCAACTTTTGAGCGCAAGGGATAGGGATTACAAGAAGAGAGGGGTCCTTCCGGGCCCCTCTCTTAATTTTGAACATTCTGCCGCGTCGTCTCAACCCTGACTTTTCCCGAATTTATCGAACCTGCATGGCACTATATCAGATAGTGGAGCAGACCTTTTCAATGGCTTCCGCCATGGCCGCATCCTCTTTTCTTATATCTTCCATGGTCTTGGGAAGCACCTCGGGAGGCCTTTGCTCAAGCCCGTATTTCCATTTGAGAAACTTCACTCCGGTAGTCGGATAAAGCGCCACGATAAGAAGATCAAAGTCGTCTTTTGCAAGATCACCCGCCTTTTTCCGTGCCCCGTCAAGTTCAGGCTCCAGATAATCGGCCGGACGCCCGGTGACGGGGGTCTCACCCCTAGCATATCCCTTGAGCACCTTTTTCCTGATATCGGGATCAGGCTCCGCCGGTGTCTTTCCGTACAACCCGTAGGCAAGGGCCTTGACCTCGTTTGTCACGATCTTGTATCTGCCGAAAAGGACATTCAGGACCGCCTGAACCCCCACGATCTGGCTTGTCGGCGTGACCAGAGGCGGCATGCCAAGGTCCTTTCTTGTCCTTGCCACCTCCTCGTATACCTCGGGAAGACGGTCCAGCGCGTTTGCCTCCTTGAGCTGGCTTACCAGGTTGGAGATCATTCCTCCCGGCACCTGGTGGATTAAAACGCCCGTGTCTATGACCGACATTCTGTGTCTTGCAAGATAATCCCTGTATTTGGGGGCTATGGTCTCTATGTAGTCTCCCAGCTCGAGAAGGGTCGCCAGATCAAAGCCCGGGTCCCTGACAGTCCCTACGAGGGTGGCGGCAATCGGCTCGACAGCCGGCTGAGATGTCCTGAGAGCGAAGGGGGCGAGACAGGTATCTACTATGTCCACACCTGCCTTGATCGCCTCGAGATATATCATTGATGCCATTCCGCTGGTATAATGGGTATGCAGATGTATCGGGATGGAGGTCTTCTCTTTCAGTGCGGTGATCAGCTTTGCGATATCAAATGGCGACATTATTCCCGCCATATCCTTGAGACATATGGTATCGGCACCCATCTCTTCCAGCTCGCGGGCCTTGTCCATATAATAGTCGAGGTTGAATATTTCACCCCCCATCCTTCTCTCTGTAAGGGTGTAGCATATCGTCCCCTGAAAGTGCCTGCCGTTTGCCTTGATCCGCTCTACGACCGTCTCGAAATTTCTGTAATCATTCAGGGCGTCAAAGACCCTGAACACATCCATTCCCGCCTCACAGCTCTTGTCCACAAAGAGTCTTGCCACATCATCGGCGTAATTTCTGTAACCGACCAGGTTCTGACCTCTTAAAAGCATGGATAGAGGGGTCTTTTTGATATACCTTTTAAGCGTTCTCAACCGCTCAAAGGGATCTTCCCCCAGGAATCTGTGGGTGGTGTCGAATGTGGCTCCACCCCATACCTCCATTGCCCAGAAGCCCACTTCATCCATCTTTTCCGCTATGGGAAGCATGTCCTCGGTCCTCATCCTTGTGGCAAGGAGGGACTGGTGACCGTCCCTGAATGTGTTATCCTGGATCTTGACCGGGTTTTTGGGCCCATCTTCCAGAAATCTGTCCATTATGCCTACCTCCTTTTCTGCATACGTCATGATAATCCTCGCGCCAAAAACGACGCGGCCCGCTGAGGGGAAGGCGCCTTAGGGCGCCCTTGATGCAGGACTAAACCGGGGGTACTGAAAACGCGACTCTTTCAGCACCCCTTCACAAAATAAAGACCGGCTGATTGGATTGGTAAAATTTAAGTCGGAAACCGGGCAATCAGATATTAGCGGACCCCGCCTTTCGTGCCGCCTGAAGACAGGGGAATGACGATAGGACATGATCCATGAACTTCACTTCAACACGATTAACGATGAGATCGCCTTGTCTTGTTATCCTGAATGTCTCTCTTACATCAAGCTCGGAGTCGGAGGGAGAAAAATCTTCCTCAACCTGATCTCCTACCTTAACCATAAGTTCGAAGTCCTCCGGCCTTAATTTGTCTTTCTGCAGCTGCCGGATTCCCTGCGGCATATAATACCTGAGATAAAGCATATCCGCTTCCGGGTCAAACCTTGAAAAGACAACAGGAAGATCCACGCAGTAGCTTTGCTCGGTGAATCTGTTCAATTCGATCTCAGCATCCGTAAGCCTTTTTCTGAAATGGCCGTATGACTCTGAAGGCTGCCTGCCTGCGGCTGTCTGATCTATTAGCTGGGCATATCGTTTGGGAAAGTATCCTGCCGGATAGTTCTCGTTTGTATCAAGTGCCTTTACGCATACATTGAGCCCCATTTGATCGATTCTTACATTTGCGAAAAAAACCAGGGCAGTGAAACCGGCAAGCGCAATGATATAGATATTTTTTCTTATAGCCCTTAACAACGCTCAATTTCCTCCTAATTCGTTATAATAAAAAAAGTACGGAATTTATTGAAATAACGGGGCATTGTCAAGACAAAAATGTGCCTGCCGCTCAAGGTCTGAAAAAAATCCCCTTTTTCAGGATTTTTCACTCAGGGCCTTCAAGGCCAGATAAAGGGCCTGGGTGCCTGAGCGGCCGTGTCCCTGTGCCTTTACCGCCACATAAAGCTGCTGAACAAGGGCCAGCCCCGGCAGGGAGACTCCGGCCGCAGAGGCCTCTTCCAGGGCGATCCCCATGTCCTTTATGAAATGTTCGACGAAAAAACCGGTATCATACTCCCCTCTGACGATCCGGGGCCCCAGATTATTTATACTCCACGAACTTGCAGCACCCTTTCCTATAACCTCGATAACCGCCTCACGGTCCAGCCCCAGCCCGGCCGCGTAGATAAGCGATTCACACACACCTATCATGGTTCCGGCGACAAGAATCTGATTGCACATCTTCGTATGCTGGCCAGCTCCCGGCCCACCCATATAGAAGATATTCTTTCCCATCAACCTGAATATGGGGACCACCTCATTGAAAACCGACTCTTTTCCCCCCACCATTATGGCAAGAGAGGCGTCTCTTGCACCTATATCTCCCCCTGAGACCGGTGCGTCAAGGCTTTCAAGTCCCAACTCGACGGCCTTACGCGATATGGCCCTGGATAGCCCCGGCCTTGTAGTGGTCATATCCACGACAATGGAGCAGGCGGGTCTTGATGAAAGTATCCCCTTTTCTCCGAAATAGACCTCTTCAACATCACTCGGAAGCCCGATTATCGTAAACAGTATGTCAGTGGAGAAAGCGACATCAAAGGGGGAGTCACACCATATTGCGCCTCTCGCCAAAAGGCCCTCCGCCTTTTCCTTTGTCCTGTTGAATACATAAATGTCATGGCCTCCGTCAATCAAATGTCCTGCCATGGAAAAACCCATGACACCGGTACCGATCCATCCTATCTTCATGACTTCCTCCTCCATATTATTCTGATACGGCCCTTTAAATTCTCTTATGCCACTGTTTCAGAAGCTGCAGCCTCCCCCGAAGGCCTCAAAAAAACGACCCGGGGTTTCACGTTTTAATGAAATAATGCTTGAAAAGACAAGACTCTTGTGTATAGCTATATGGTTTATTTTCAAAAAAATTATTTATTGAAGAGACGGCTCGAGAAGTTCTCGACACCGATTCCCGACGGATCAGGCCGCTATCTGAAAATCGGATGCAGTGAACCACCTTTGAGAAAACAGCAATCATAAAATCCACTGGCATTTCTCTTCGACTGAACCGGATAAAGATCTGATCCAAAGAGTAAGAGTATAATCATTCACACGGCAAAAAAACAAGCAAAACAGGCCTTACAGGAGAAAGACATGTACAGAGTTATGATAAGAGACGGGATGGACCCGCTTGCAAAAGAGATTCTTGAGCAGACAGGGGAGATTGAGGTTGTAATTGATAATGACAAGGAGACAAATAAGCCTGAGGTCCTGGCCGGTATCATAAAAGACTTTGACGGTCTGGCAGTAAGAAGCGGCACCAAGGTGACCGGAGAAGTCCTGGCCGCAGCTACCCGCCTCAAGGTAATAGGCAGGGCCGGGATAGGCGTCGACAACATCGACGTGAGATCGGCCACCGATTCGGGAATAGTGGTCATGAACGCCCCCGGCGGCAACACTGTCACAACGGGAGAGCACGCAGTGTCCATGATGATGTCTCTTGCCCGCAACATTCCTCAGGCTACGGCCTCACTAAGGGCAGGCAGGTGGGACAAAAAGAAATACATGGGGGTCGAAATCACAGGCAAGAGTCTCGGGATAGTCGGACTGGGTCACATAGGAAGAGAGGTGGCGGCCAGGGCGCTCGGCCTCAAGATGCAGGTACTGGCCTCGGATCCTTACATAACAAAAGAGGCCGCCACTGAGCTTGGCGTCGAATTGATGCCGCTTGATGAACTCCTTGGTAAGGCCGATTTTATTTCCCTTCACGTTCCACGCATGGACGAGACCAGGAACATGATAAACAGGGATTCAATCGCCAGGATGAAAAAGGGTGTGCGAATCATCAACTGTGCAAGGGGAGAGATATTAAATATCGACGATCTCTATGACGCAATTGAAGAAGGTACCGTGGCCGGTGCCGCTCTGGACGTGTTTCCCAAAGAGCCTCCAGATTATTCGCTGCCTATCTTTTCTCATCCCAATGTTATCTTTACCCCCCATCTGGGTGCCAGCACGGGAGAAGCGCAAAAAAAGGTGGCCGAGATGATCGCCAGACAGATGGTCGATTACCTCACCAACGGCGTCATCACCAACGCGGTCAACTTTCCTTCCATTCCGCTTAAGATTATGCCCCGGCTCAAGCCTTTTCTGGAGTTGGCCGAACGTCTCGGCTCCATGACCGGACAACTGACGAGACAACCCCATGATATCAGGATTACCTACAGCGGGGACGTTACCAAGTTTGATACCCATGTACTCACCCATGCGGTCTTAAAGGGGCTCCTGGATTCTTTTACCGATAAACCGGTAAACTATGTGAACGCCCATCATCTTGCCAGAGACAGGGGTATCGGCGTTGAAGAGACGATAAGCAATGAAACTAAAGATTATACCAATCTTATCCAGATAAAGATGCCCGGGATCAATGAAGAGTTAAATGAGATCTGGGGGACCATATTCGCCAAAAACACCCAGAGGATAGTGCGCCTGGGCCGGATACATATGGATGCGGAACCGGAAGGCTGGATGATAGTCATTCAGAACCATGACAAGCCCGGAGTAATCGGAAACCTGGGGAACATGCTGGCGGGACACGGGATAAACATCGCCCGCTTTCATCTGGGCAGGCTGGAAGGCCGCGCCATATGTCTCGTAAATATAGATTCTCCGGCCAAAGAAGAGATTATAGATGATATCCGCTCCCTGCCTAATATAATAAGCGCTCAGGGCATCATGCTGAAGTGAGTAGACATCGACCACACTCGACAACCCCAGGACCGACAAGGACAGGCTGAATGAATCGTCCTGACCGATTCCCTTCAAAAGATATAAGAGACATACCCGCTCCTGACCATTCGGATATCCTGGGGCTTAATTTTATCAGGACACCGGGGATATACCACTTCAGAAGACATTACCGTTCGGGACTTCGTTCTCACATAATGGAACTGTTGAGACCCGGGGACCTTAGGATCGAAAGAAAAGGAACACTCGACAAAGGGGGCATGCGGCTTTTTCCCAGGGCGCGGCCGGTCAGGATACTCAGGATATTCAAGAGGAGATTCAGGTCCCGAAAAGAGATTGAGTCGGAACTGAAGAGGGTCAAGATAATAAGTGCCTATCTCGGTCCGGACAATGTCGCCAGATCAGATGAATTTCTTGTCAGCTACCTGGCAGGCAAAAGATGCGAACATGTCCTTTGCGGTCTTCAGGAATATGTAGAGGGAGAAATCCTTGATCCCTGGGCCGGGCTTCATGATAAAATGCTTAAAACGCTTTTATTACGCATGGCTTCTGAAAAGGCGGAAGCAGGAGAGCAATCGGTTGATAAACGGCTCTTTGATGCGAAACAAAAGGCCGGGGTCTTTATCAAAAAGTTAAAGGCCCTGGTGTATGAGGCAGGTTATGTACCCGATCTGGCAGGGATGGGGAATCTGCTGATAACGCGTGCCGGCGACATCAAACTGGTAGATATAAACAATATCTCCAGGGTGGATTTTTCCCCGCGGATCGCTGTCGATGAAAAGGGCTATCCTGTCTGCGACAAGAGCATACAGGGGCTCGCCCTTCTCGAAGAACAGCTGAGCGGACAAATCGATAAAAAAGAAAAAATCTACGAAGTTTACACCGCTTCAAAAAGGGTCAAAGACGCAAGAAAGTTGGAAAGGCGGTTTCACCTCTCACTTGACACATCAAGTTACCCGTAGCCCTGCATCACACTATTCCTGCATATTCTTGATTATATCCAAATCACCTTCCCAGGCGGATTCAAGAATCGGCCGCATGTAGGTATCGACCATCTTCGCGTTCAGGGGAACGGGCATGTTCCTCAACTTCATGTCAAGCTGGGGATTTTTAGCGGCTGCGAGGCATCTTTCCATATGCCCCGAAGTCACGCCCGGGACCTCCCTTAGGCATGTCGGAAACCCCAGGAATCTGCTGAAATCAACCATCCCCCTGGCAACTGCCATACCAAGATCCCTTCCGCTCAGTGAATCGACCTTCTCATCCAGATAGCCGTAGCGTTTATAGATGTTACCGATCGTCCTTAACTGATCCTCTATGGCTGGGGCAAAAAATACGGTATAGTAGGGATTCATAAGGGCACATGCGCGGCCGTGGCTTAAGACATCGACGAGAGAGAAACTGGTCAGATGTGCGCCTGAGGTTCCTCCCACCATTATGGCGTATCCGCCCAGGTCGGTTCCAAGTCCAAGAAAGGTCCTGGCTTCCATGCTATTGGGGTCTTTCTTCATCTCGGTTAGACCTTTTATTATAAGCTCAATGCCCACGGTTGCTATCTCCTTTGTCCTTTCCCGGCTTTCCGGTCCTGATCCGAAATAGACTTCCAGGCAATGGGCGATCCCGTCGAGCCCCCCGTCAAGGGTAAGACTCATCGGCTGAGTCGCAGTCACGTCATAGTCGAATATCGCGCGGGGAGGGATAACGGCCTCATCCACAATCAATTTTTTCTGACCCTGAACCGGGTCGGTTATATTCGAATATTTTGTAAGGTGGGCGCCGGAGCTCGATGCCATCATGACGGCAAGTACAGGTATAACGGTTCGTTCGGCCTTTTCGCATATCTTTGAGACCTGTCCTACCCCGAAAAAAGGATCTATTTCAGGTTCCATATCACCAAGGGTAGCCAAAGTCGCCGCCGCCTTCACGGAATCGATCCCTGAACCACCGTCGGCTACAACAATGAAATCTGGCCTTTTGTGCATGATGTGACTGTGGATACGGTAAACATCCACAAAAGGGGCGTTCGGCGCCGCAGACCTTGCGATACCCACGACATTAACCCCTGCATCTTCAATAGAGTTAATGATCCTGAGCTGGAGCGGCTTGAACCACTCCAATTCGATGGGGCCTACAAACAAGGCCTTTTTACCCAGCTGGGAAGAGAATCTGCCGGCGGCCTCATCCAGTACACCGCTTCCGAAAGAGTAATTGTCGCCCTTAAATTCTCTGAGCATTGAAGCGGCACGATTCTTAAGATCTTTCATCACCTGACTCCTCTCACAAAATATTTCATTCGCCTTCGCCCGAATACCCTGCAGCTTGATTTCATTCTATTTATTCGGATTCCACTGAAAGATCAACCTGACCGTAGATTTGAATATTCTATTTATGAATATAGAATAAAGGCCTGTCCCTTCTGAAAGGACAGACCTTTATAGCTTATGTTTGTTTCATTTTTTTCGCAGGAATGTTATTCCATTGATTCAACGACTATTTCAGTCAGATCCTTTACCGCAAGGTCGGTATTGGTCCTTTTGGCCCTTGTCTGCATCGTCCTTACACACTGCTGACACGCCGTGATAACGGTCTGGGCGCCGACCCCCTTGATGCTGTCAAGCTTCATCTGGGCGACCTGGGCCGAGATCTCCGGCGCGGTCATCTCCACATTTCCACCGCCGCCGCAGCAGACCGAAAGATTCCGGTTAAGGGGAAGTTCGGTGAAATCGATCCCGGGCACAGCCTTGATTACCTCGCGGGGTTCCTCAAAAACGCCGCTGTTCCGCCCCAGGTCACATGGGTCATGATATGTGACCTTTCCTTCGATCGGCTTTGTAAGCTTGATGCGGCCTTCCTTTATCAGTTCCGCAATAACCTGACTGGCATGCATAAGCTCGACATCGGTATTATAGAGATGTTTCCATGTGTGGTAGCAGGACGGGCATGTAAACACCACCTTTTTGGCGCCCACATCGGCGACCTTTTTCAGGTTGTGCTCTTTCATGGCCTCCAGTTTGTCAGGCATGCCCGCTCCGATCAGGGGAAACCCGCAGCACCATTCGTCTCCGCCCAGGATGGTGAAGTTCACGCCTGCCTTGGTGAGGATCTTGGCCATATTGGCGGGTATCTTCTGGACCATCGGGAAAAATGACGCGACACACCCGACAAAGAAAACTATATCGGCCTTTTCTTTTTCAAAGCTCTCTTCCGGCAGATCCTTTATCAGTTCCTGCCATTCAGCCCTGTCTTCCTGATCGTCGTCGGAGATATTGTGAGTTCCTTCAAGGGTCTTGACCAGCCTGTCGGCGATCTTGGGATAAAAACCCTCATCCACCTGGCATTCCCGGTTCTGAAAAATGAGGTCCTTGGTCTGTACGCTTGAAAGGCACACTGCCGTACAGGCACCGCACCCCAGACAAGTGAATATGGCCCTTTCGGTATCATCGCTCAAGGGCAGTTTGTTTTCGATGGCGAATCGTACTATGGCATTTCGCCCCCTGGAAGAATAGGCTTCTTCTTTCATCACCAGATAGGTGGGGCAGCTCGGCAAGCAGAATCCGCATTTATTGCACTTTGCAACCTCGTCATATGACAACTTCTTTAATTGAACAAGATTCATAAGAGTTTACCTCTTCGCGTCTACTCTGATTATGGATAATTGATTAAAGACCTCCGATATAGCGCCCCTTGGACATGATACCCGCAGGATCGATCTCCTCCTTGATCCTCTTCATGGCAACAAAATCGGAACCCGGTTTCCCCCACACCTTGAGTTTGTTTTTCAGCTCAACCGGTGCGTTTTGAACTACCATATTGCCTTCAACGCTGAGACATTTTTCAAGGAGTTGATCAAGGGCCTTGACGCCCTTTTCAACGGCATCTGAATCGTCTTTTGCAAGGAGAAGGTTGATATGGGAAATCCCGTTACCGGAATGGGCCTGAACGGAAAACTCAAGTCCACTCTTGTCTAAGGTATCCTTTGCAAATTCCAGGAGCCCCTTCCACTCGGATATGGGATAGTTGTATTTAACCCCGATAAGCCCGGGGGATTTTGTCTTAAGCGTAGAATTGATATCGCTTACCTTCAACCAGAAAACCCTGTGGTCATCCTCTGAAAAGACTGCGTCATCGTCCGAACCAATGGCCTTTCCCATCTCCAGGATCTCTTTTTTCATTCGCTCCACCGCAGGGGTGAAGGCCTCAAAGGCTGCGGCAAGCAGACATCCGCCTTTTGCCACCTTAGGCACATCCTGCATGCCCAGAGCTTCGCAAGCCGTATCGTTCATCACCTCGACTGCAGCCGGAAGCAGTGTGGTTTCAAATATCTTTTCCGCACATGCCGCCGCATCTGCAAAAGATCCGAAGGATATTGCCACTGTTTCCATCTTCTCCGGAAGAGGAAGCAGGCGCAGGGTTATCTCGGTTATAACGCCCAGGGAGCCGAAGCTACCCAGCATCAGCTTGGAGATGTCGTAGCCTGATACGTTTTTGACCGTCTTTCCCCCGCTTCCGATTATATCGCCCTGGGGAGTTACAAAACGCACCCCAAGAATCTGATCCCTGGGCAGGTTGTAAAGCAGCCTCCTGGGGCCTGTCGAATTGGCAGCGATAATTCCGCCGATGGTCGCCTTCTCCGCATAGAGAGGGTCGATCGGAAGAAAACAACCGCTGTGTGACCTGTCCGAACAGATGAACTCATCGGCCTCGGTTTCCAGGTCCTCAATTGGAAGGTAGCATCTGTCTTCCTGGGTGCCGAGCCGGGCCTGGATGTCCCGGAATTTTACTCCGGCCTCAACGGTTATCGTCAGATTTGCCACATCCACATCCAGCATATGGTTCATACGCTTGGTGCACAGCACCAGGTCAAGATTCTTCGGCGGATTTCCCATGCCCATCTTTGTACCGCTTCCCCATACGACCATGGAGATATCGTTTTTATGGGCACAGCGCATCACCTCGGAAACCTCTTTAGTGTTTGCGGGAAATACCACTGCCCTGGGAGTCAAATCATCAACAGAATATTTGGCAACGGCATCCGGTTCTGATTTTATTTGCTCCCGGCCTATTATGCCGGAGAGCTCGTTAATAATCTCTGTGAAGTTTGCCACGTGAAAACTCCTTGGTTTCGGCATTAATTGAATAGCCGTTTAAAGTGTTCTTATACAATTATGCCCCCTGGCATGGTTGATCCGGAATCATCTTACCGGGGTTGATAAAATCATCAGGATCAAAGGCATTTTTGATTCTACGCTCGAATTCAAGATCGGTATTTGAAAAAATGAAGCATGTCTCACCGAGCTTTTCCAGACCCACGCCATGTTCGCCGCTGATAGTTCCCCCTGCGTCCGCACAGAGCTTAAGGATTTCCGTAGATGCCTTGCGAACCCGTCTCAACTCATCCTCATCCCTTTCATCAAACATTATGAGGGGATGCAGGTTACCGTCACCTGCGTGGAAGACGTTTCCTATCGGCAGGTCATACTTTTCCCCTATCCCGATAACGCCGCTGAGCACCTCGGGTAATTTTGTTCTCGGGACCGTGCCGTCACAGCAAAGGTAGCTGGGACGGACCTGACCTACCGCGCCGAAAGCGCCCTTTCTGCCGGCCCAGAGGATCGCCCTTTCCGCTTCATCCTTTGCGAGCTTGACCTCACGGACATTGTTCTTTTTGCAGACCTCCATTACCTTGGCCGCGTTCTCATCCATACCTTCCGGCATTCCGTCAAGTTCGATAATCAGCACGGCCGCTGCGTCCAGGGGATAACCTACCTTGACGGTTTCCTCAACGGCACGCATCACCGTGTTATCCATCATCTCCAGTGTCGCTGGTACTATACCTTCGCTGATTACGGCTGAAACGGTGTTTGCACCGTCTTCAATAGTCTCGTATATGCAGAGCATGGTCTTTACGGCCTCAGGCACCTTCTCCAGCTTGAGGATCATCTTTGTCACGAGTCCCAAAGTACCCTCACTGCCCACGATTATTCCGGTGAGATCATATCCCGCGTTGTCCCTCGCCTTGCCGCCCGTCTGGATAACTGTGCCGTCATTCAGCACTACTTCCAGACCCTGAATATGATTTGTAGTAGTCCCGTATTTTAGACAGTGAGGACCTCCGGAGTTCTCGCCCACATTACCGCCGAGTGTTGAAACCTTCTGACTGGCCGGGTCCGGCTGATAGACATAACCCAGCTTGAGCATCTCATTTTGAAGATCCAGGGTGATGATGCCCGGCTGCACAGTTACGGTACGGTTTTTTAGATCTACATCCAGGATATTGTTCATCCGGGAAAAATGCACGACGATTCCCCCCTCAATGGGTATCGTACCGCCTGTAAGGTTCGTTCCGGAACCCCTTCCCAGGATGGGAACCTTTTCCTTGTATGCCAGCGCCATGATCTTTGAGACTTCCTCGGTTGAATTGGGCAGTACCACGACATCGGGCATACCCTTATCAAGAGAAGCATCATAGCTGTAAAGCATACGGTCCATCTCCGAAGTCAATACGAACTCGGGATCGACTATTTCCTTCAGGCTCTCAATAAGCTTTTCTATTTCCATAAATCAATCCTCTTCAGAATAGAGTAAAAGGAGGCACCGGAATTTTCGGATTCCTGCGCCTCCTCAAGAAGTTCATTTACCCCTTTGAATCACAAAGGGTTTTTTTCATCTAAAGTATCTGCCTATTTTCCGATCTTGGCCTCGGCAGCCTTGATTTCTTCCATGGTCCTGAGGATCTGCAGTGCATTTTCATACACGGGTGTGTCAACCATTTTGCCCTTATAGGCCACGGCTGCGGCACCCTTTGCAATGCCTTCTTCCTCAAATACCTTCTTTACGCCCTCAGCCCATTCCACATCGTCTGGTGAAGGTGTGTAAAGTTCGTGTGAAGGCTCGATCTGACCCGGGTGGATAAGCATGCGGCCTTCATAACCCATCTGGCAGCCGTCATTGGTGCTCTTGATAAAGGCGTCCTTGTCGGTGAAATTGACAAAGGGACAGTCTATTGCGACGCATCCCGCGGCACGCGCAGCAACGGGCACGCGATAGCGGCCGTAGAGCTGCTCTACCGCTTCGTCGGTCAGGGTTACGCGCATGTCCTTGCAGTAATCAACGGCGCCGAAGATAAGGGAGTTACAGCGCGGGCTTGCGCTTGCACACTCGTAGGCGTGAACCATACCCAGGGCGGTTTCGATGAGCATCTGGATCTTCACCGTACCCACTTTCATCCCCCTTCTCTGCTCCAGTTCTTCCAGTTTCCAGTCCAGACGCTGCACATGCTCGGGCAGACCTGTCTTGGCAAGGCATACGCCGTCCAGTCCGGGATATACTATCGCCTCGAGGTCGTCGTTGGTCATAAGGGTTTCCCAGTTGTTGATCCTTACATAAAGATTGGGAGCCGCCTGGTCCGCCCTGCTGGTCTTGAGGTATTCCCGGATCATCTCCCTGCCTTTGGCTTTTTCAGCGGGGGGAACCGAGTCTTCAAGGTCGAGAGTCAAAACATCACAGGCGATGCTCGGCGCCTTGCCGACCATCTTCTCATTGTTGCTTGGTACGTAAAAAACGGATCTCATAACAGTCATGGTAAATCCTCCTTACATGTTAAGTAATTTTTTGATGGTTGGTGCTATTTCTTCCGGGCTGTCGACAACGCTTACTCCGGCATCATTAAAGGCTGCGATCTTGCTCTTTGCAGACCCTTTTCCCCTCTCCACGATGCTGCTCGCATGGGAAAATCTCATGCCCTCAGGCGCCCACGCGCCTGCAATAAATGCCACCAAAGGTTTGGTGTATTCGCCCTTTGCTACTGTTTCCGCGGCTTCTTCTTCAAGAGTACCACCGATCTCTCCGAATATTGCAACCGCCTTTGTCTGTTCATCCTTTTCATACTCTTTCAGGACATCTGCCATTGACAGACCCAGGACCGGTTCGGTTCCGATATGCATGGCCGTGCTTATTCCAAGGCCCGCGACCTTCAGTGCCCAGGGAACAGTTCCCGACTGACCGCCACTTCTGGAAATGACGCCTATCGGACCCGGCTCGAAAAGCATATTAGCCCAGTCGGCACTTCCTCCAAGCCATCCCATTGCGGCCTTTCCTGGGCTTATAAGGCCGAGGCTTCCTGGCCCAAGCAGTTTAACTCCGTTTTTAAGGGCGTAGTTTACCATATCCATAACATCCTGAACCGGGATTCTTTCCACAGGGGACCCGATAAACTTTACCCCCGCATCTACGGCCTCATATACCGCGGTCTTGAGACCGGGGCCGGGAATAAAGGTCACGCTGGCATCGACCTCGCCGACGTGTCTGATCGCTTCCTTCATGGAGTCGAACACCGGGATGCCAAGGACCTCCTGACCTCCCCGGCCAGGGGTTACGCCTGCCACGACCTTGGTCCCATATCCTTTCATAAAGGCAGTACGGAGGGAGCCTTCCCTGCCTGTCATGCCCTGGACAATTACTCTGGTATTTTCATCTAACAGTATCGACATATTATCCCCCGTTATTCTGTTCCGTGCTTTTTCCTGTATTCAGCCAAGCCCTCAATGGGCACCTCTATGGTGATTGCCGAATTACCCCTGAACCAGCACTCATATTCACAGGCAAAGCATTCCGTGCCCTTCCTTGCAAGTTCGCTTTCGCTCAGCTCAACCGTAGGCTTTCCATCCTTCAGCACGAGAATCCCGCGGCTGTATGTCTTGCACGCCTCTATACAGGCATGGGTAGTACAGCCTTCGCATTTATCTTCATCGATTATAACTTTTATCGTTCTTTCGTTGAATTCCATAAGAATCCTCCCCTTTATGCTACTCCTCGTTCTTTTCTATACTCCTCTACGAGCGCTTTCATCCTGCCTCCGATAAAAGATGCGTCATAGACATGCTCTCTGTCATAAATCTCTATGCGGCTACCGAAACCAGCGAGACCTTCCTTGAGGATCTCCTGAGACTCTTTCTCTTTGTTGCCGCAGAGGAGGATTACCACGGGAAATCCCGGTTTCTTAGGTAATTCCTCACGAAGTGCCTTGACAAGACCGTGGGCGTGATGCCACTGCTCCTGATTGGCCATCATGAAACCTGCGAGGATATAGCCTTCTATTCCGGGCTGCGAAAGGATAAGCTTGACAACGCGGTATACCTTCGATGCCGTGGGGTTACCGCTTGTATCGGCAAAGTCGGCGACCTTGAGTCCCACCCTGTTCATTGCGTCCATGCCGAGCATGGCGGCACCGCCACCGATTCCGTGGAATCCGACATAACCGCCCTTGCTTACTTCTTCGGGGGAGGCCATCTCAGCCACATAACTTGTACCGCGAAAATCCGTTTCCTCGAAAGACCATCCCATGAGGTCGAAATCGGTAGGTTCCTTCAGGAATTCACGTCCGATCTTGATACCCAGTTCAGGATGCCTGAACAGGGCCTGATCGTCAACCGCCATACGGCAGTCCGCAGCCAGCACCCGGCCGTCTTCAGTCAGCACCAGCGGGTTTATCTCCAGTGAGCGACAGTCATATTCCTGGAACATCTTAAAGAGTTTGAATACGACATCCGAGAACTGGCGGATAAGCTTGCCCTTGACTCCCATGGAAAGGACCATGTCGATCGTGTCATAGGGCATAAGGCCCTTGATAACGTCCACATTCAGGAGGGCCATCTTGTCTTCGGATACCGATTCGATTTCCACACCCCCTTCAGGGCTGAACATGATAACCGGAGCCCTGACATCCTGGGCGGAGTTGATGATCACACCGGCGTAAAACTCCTGCTTGATGGCCAGCTTTTCTTCAACAAGCACCATCTTTACCTCCAGCCCGCGGTGCACCTTTCCGATAATGGATTCCGCCGCCTGAGCCGCTTCTTCGGGAGTATCGGCAAATTTGACGAAACCGCCTTTACCTCTTCCTCCCGCCCATACCTGGGCCTTTACCACGACAGGTTTGCCGATCTTCTCGGCGGCCTGCTTAGCTTCTTCGGGTGACTTTGCCACAATTCCTTCAGGGATAGGAATACCGGACTTTTTGAAAAGCTCTTTTCCCTGATATTCGTAAAATTTTGCCATTTTGCCTCCCTTAACTAAAATAATCGTGTTATTTGTTTACCATTGAAGATGTTTCATGGTAATACCATTTGACGTTTTATGATTAGCAATAAATATTAAAGGGTGTCAAGCACTTTCTTCCAAACATATAAGGGGTTTCAAATAATAAAAAACGGATAGAACAAGGCCTTGATTTCGGAAATAAATGTTTTATAGGCCGATCAGGGTGATGGCCCGTGGTTATATTTTTTAGGCAAGTAGCATGCCAAAAGTGTAAATTATTTTATAGTTTTCCAACCTATTGATATAACAGGACTATATCTAATGAAAGGCCTCACCTGAGTCACAGGATCAGGATTATTTGTCAACTTTATTTACATATTGTAAAAATATTGGCCAGACTCTTGCCAAACATGAGGGTCAAAAAAAATTATAAACGATAACCGCCTTTTTCTTTTGCAATAAAAGAAGAAATTTTAGTAGAATATTCTATTATTAACTTACGCTTAAAGATCGACTCCCTTTTATATCGCCCTCGTCCAGGTATCAGCTATTTTCTTCATTAATTTAGGTGCGGCAGAGATTGAAGAAGCCTTTTTTAATTGACAATGGACAAGCGACCCTGCTAGTAGAACTTCTTAAACACGAGGTATAATGGTAATATGGTCAGTCCACTATTTAAACCGATTAAACAGGAAAAGCTATCCGCAAAGATAGCTAATCAGATCAAAAAACTTATCGTTGACGGCAAGCTGAAGCCGGGAGACCCTCTTCCACCTGAAAGAAAACTGATCAGTCTTCTGAATGTGAGCCGGCCTTCCCTGCGAGAGGCGCTCAAATCACTTGTCGGCATGGGATTTCTGGAAGTAACCCAGGGCAACCGCACGATTGTCAAATCACTTGCATCGGGACGGATACTCGAGCCGCTCGATTACCTGCTCAAGGATGATATACAAACGGCCTTTGAGATTATTGAAGTACGCAAGGCCATTGAGGCATGGAACGCCTTTTACGCGGCGAGAAGGGCCTCGAATCATGACATTGCAAGGCTTGAAGAGAATATTTCTTCAATGAAAGAGCTGATGCAGGATAAAGATTTTACACTTGGAAAGGTGGATGCAGACTTTCATCTGTCCATCAGCGAGGCGACCCATAATAAGATTCAGACCCATATAATGTTTACCATCTACGATACCCTGAAGACATTCATCGGAAAATATTACGGCAACATCGATTTCACCGATATCTATGAACAGCACTGTAATGTATTCCATGCCATAAGGGACAAAAATCCGGATAGGGCCAGAATGGCGATACTGGAACATCTCAATTATGTTGAATCCCGCATAAAGGACGCGGTCCGGTTTAGTGATAATGAGAAAGGCAGGGAACAGGAAGAGGCGGATAATCCGAACGGCAAAGGTGTTGAAGGGCTGTTCACCCCTGAACACTGATAGACTCGCATTTTTAATATGCCGTAACTCCGTAGCACTCTTCGTCTTAGGAAAAACGACCTGATAATTCAAAAAATCTAATTTTTAGATGAAATTCAAATGAAAGGAGAAATAAGATGAAAAAGAAGGCAGCCGTTATCGGAGCGGGTAATGTGGGAGCCACTGCTGCAATGCGTTTGGCTGAAAAAGAACTGGCCGACGTCGCTATCATAGATATACTGGAGGGGGTACCGGCCGGAAAGGCCCTCGACATGATGGAAGCGGCCCCTATTGAGAAACACGATTCCAAGGTAATAGGGTCAACAGCTGATTACAGCCCCGCAAAGGATTCAGACGTCGTAATAATTACCGCCGGAATTCCCAGAAAACCTGGTATGAGCCGGGACGATCTTCTGGCCACCAACATGGGAATAATGGAGACGGTTACAAAGGAGGTTGCGGCAGTTGCACCTGATTCCATCATTATTATTGTAAGCAATCCATTGGATGCCATGTGCCATGTTGCATATGAGGCCAGCGGATTCCCTAAAAACCGCATACTCGGCATGGCCGGAGTACTTGATTCGGCAAGGTTTCGCGCCTTTATCTCAATGGAACTGGATGTATCTGTTGAAAATACCCACGCGTTCGTGCTTGGCGGTCATGGAGATACCATGGTTCCGCTTCCCCGCTATTCGACCGTAGCGGGGATTCCCATAACCGAGCTTATGTCACAGGAAAGGATTGACGTCCTGGTAGACAGGACAAGAAACGGCGGTGCGGAAATTGTCGGCCTTCTCAAGACCGGAAGCGCCTTCTATGCACCATCCTCCGGCGCGGTAGCCATGGCCGAGGCGATACTGAAGGACCAGAAGAAGATCCTTCCTTGCGCGGCAATGCTCTCAGGTGAATATGGCATCAATGACCTGTTCATCGGAGTTCCCGTTAAGCTGGGAGAAAACGGCGCTGAAGAAATAATTGAAATCAACCTTACCGAAGAGGAGAAAAAGGGCCTTGATCACTCTGCTGACGCGGTAAGGGGTCTTGTTGAAGACATGAAGAGACTCAAGGGATAAAAGGCGTATATTCCCCCTTTAACTCTCACACCCCCGGCGATTATTTCGCCGGGGGTTTTTTATTTTAAAAGGACCCAAGTGTTCAATCGAATGACAGCAGACCAAAGAAAGACCCTGCCCGTTCATACACCCTCTGATTGCTAACTCGTGTTCATCCATAAATCAAGATTTATGCACTCATGCTATCAGCTCTCAGCTGTCAGTAAAACATTATATATGCGGCCACTTTTCCGTTAAAACCAGAGAAGGCAGGAGAGGGTAGAGTACCTATCTTCAAATGACCCGGGTCAGGACCGTGATGACTGAGAACGGCAAAAAAAAGGCCGGTCCCCTTTTCCAAGGACACCGGCCTTTCACCAATCAATCGTCAATATATTAACCGAGAATAGCCAAAAAAACCCCGGCAGCAACTGCCGAACCTATTACACCGGCCACATTCGGTCCCATGGCCGCCATGAGCGGATTGACCCTTCCCTTTGTACTACCCGACACATAAACCTGAACCACCCTTGCCGCCATGGGCACGGCAGACACACCGGCCGCCCCTATGCATGGGTTTATCTTTTTACCGGAAGGCAGAAAGACGTTCATAAGCTTTGCGAACAGCACACCGCCCGCCGTACTGAAACCAAAGGCGACACCGCCCATGACAAGTATGCTTATGGTATCAAAGGTGAGAAAATGTTCGGCATCCATTGTCGCGCCTACCACAAGACCCAGGAATATGGTTACGATATCGATCAGGGCACCGCCGGCCGTCTTCTTGAGCCTCTCGGTAACAGTACACTCTCTGAGAAGATTCCCAAACATAAGCATCCCGATAAGAGGTGCGCTTGAGGGAATTGCCAGAGAGGCGAGGATACCGGTTGTGATCGGGAAAATAATCACTGCCCTTTTAGATACAGGCCTTGCCTGGGGCATGTCTATTTCCCTCTCTTTTTGGGTTGTAAAAAGCCTCATTATGGGAGGTTGTATGATAGGAACCAGCGACATATAGCTGTAGGCCGCAACCGCTATCGGTCCCAGAAGATGAGGCGCCAGTTTGCTCGACAGAAATATGGAGGTAGGCCCGTCAGCTCCGCCGATGATGCCGATAGCGGCCGCCTCTTCAGGCGTGAACCCGAAGATATAGGCTGCTCCAAGGGCCGCTGTAAATATCCCCAGTTGTGCGGCGGCACCAAGCAGAAATGTCATGGGTCTGCCCAGAAGGGGCCTGAAATCTGTAAGCACCCCGACTCCCATGAAAATAACAGGGGGAAGCAGTTCGGTCTTTATTCCCATCCTGTAGATGAGATTCATGAGACCGTCCATATGCGCCCCCATCTCCCCAAGAGGCAGGTTGGCCAGGATAGTACCGAATCCGATAGGAATCAGCAGAAGAGGTTCATATCCTTTTCTTATGGCGAGGAAAATGAGAATCCCCGCCACTATGAACATTGCTATGTTGCCCCAGGTCAGATTGGCAAATCCGGATTTCGTTATAAGCTGAACGATAGTTTCCATGAATTATGCCTTTTTTGAAATAGTAACAATCGGAGTTGTAGCATCCACTTCATCGCCAATTTTCGCATTCACCGCACTTACAACACCTTCAACAAGGGTCTTTATGTCATGGGTCGCCTTCATGGCCTCGACCTGTGCAACGGCCTGCCCCTCGGTAACCGTGTCTCCCACCGCCACGAGTATGTCTACCAGATCGACTGAACCTGCGAACGAAGAGTAAACAGCCTCTTCCTCACCGCCTGCAGGAGCCGCCGCAGGTGCTGCTGCCGCTGCGGCAGGGGCCGCGGATGCTGCTGCTCCGGATGCCTCGATGGTTACCATGAAAGTCCTTGTGGCCTTGCCTTCCTTTACAATGCACTTGGAGGTAACCGGCCCTGTAATAGCCTGGACTGCTGCAGGAGCCGCCGCCTTTACTTCGGCAGCCTTGGGTTCTTCTTTCTTCTTGAGAGGGACATCCACCTTGCCGTTTCCAAGGAGGAACTTGAGTCCTTCATTTGCCGCCATCTTCTTGCCTGGCACCATCGCGGAGACCACGAAGAAGATGTTTTCCTCTGTGAGGGGAAGGTTGTTTTCCTCAAGGGCCTTCTTTGCCTCCGGGATCGGGTCGGAAACCTCGGCAAGAGGATCACCTTCAAAGGGTTCGATCCCCAGTTGATCCGCCGCCTTTTTGACGACATCGGGATCAGGCGGCAGAGGCGGCCTTCCGTAATAACCAAGCACTGCCCTTCCGTAACCAGCCTCTATCTTCTCCCATCTGCCGTACATGACATTGTTGAATGCCTGCACCCAGTACTGCTGACTTCCGGGAGTAACGCTCGTCCATGCGCCGCCCGCCTCCACAACAACGGGGAACTCGGCCAGCACCTGGCTGTATTTGTCAAGAAGTCCAGCCTTCACCATCATATGGACGTTAGGTCCGATTGCTCCTCCCGGCATTGGAAAACCAACCACGCGGGCATCTGCGCTCGTGGTTACCGGATTGAAGGCATAGTCCTTCATCAGGTCGTTCAGCATATCCTCGATCATCTGCATCTTGGACACATTGATATTAAGGGAATAACCGGTTCCCCTGAGCGCGTGAGCCATTGAGCGTACGTCAGGCTGACAGGTCCCGCTTGCCAGAGGACGCACGGAAAGATCCACGGCATTTACCCCGCCTTCGATGCCAGCCACCATCTGTGATACGGCCATGCTCGCGGTATCGTGAGTGTGCAGCCACAGATCCATATCAGCAGGCATATATTTTCTTATTGCTATGGCGGTTTCGTAACATGTCCTGGGATCGGTTGTTCCACTTGCATCCTTCATACAGATGCTGTCGACCTGGATATCTGATTCAAAGAGCCTTTTCACGATATTTGAATAGAATTCGGCGTTATGCACCTTGTCCGAATGAAATGGCAGTCCCATCATGGACACGCACACCTGATGATGCATTCCTGCCTTGACAATGGGCCGGCCTGTCTTGACCAGGTTCTCGACATCGTTCATGTAGTCGAAATTCCTGTCATAGGTCGTACCGTATTTGGCCATCAGCTTTGCCTGCAGTTCCAGGACCTCAGGGGTCTGCATGGTCAATGTTACACCGGATACCGACCTGGTAAGGATCTGAAGATCGATCCCGGGCCCCACGGCGTCCTTCATCGCCTGCATGGTCTCAAAAGGGCTCTCGTTAAGGTAGAAAAGGGGTGCCTGATATCTTGCACCGCCACCGAATTCAAAGTGTTTTACCCCCGCCTCCTTGGCAGAGGCGATCATGGCCGGCAGATAATCGTTGAGTCTTACCTTCCCGCCGAAAGCACTCTGAAGACCGTCTCGGAAGGGCATGAATTGCGTCTTTATTTCCTTGGGCTTTTTCGTATAAATCATTTTTACCTCTTACCTCCTCCTACTTCCTCAATCTTGGTTATTTTTGTCCCTGGATGCACATATGCATAGGCCGAGCCTATGGCGGCGACAACAGCGGGATCGGTTCCATTCTTTTTCTCGGGGAAAACGGCTATAAGCAGGCGCATCGCAACAGCCAGAAAGACAAGCACCGCAAATACCGAGACAAAAGACGAAATGCAAATCATAAAAAGATTCGCTTCCATTTATAACACCTCATTAAATCAATTTATTAAAAGTTACGGTAAACAGAATACTATTTTACTTTCCAGAGACTAGGCATATATTATCTAATCAAAACCTTGTCAAGGCTAATCTCTATCACCGGCTGACGATCCGGATATGCCGCACTGTGCTACACTCCTGTAAGGGGCCGCAACACAACACCAACTGCAGGCCTTATTACTCCTAAGCCTTATTCATGTTTATGGTCAAATGGTAAAACCACTTAGATTCACTACAGCAAGAAGAAATAAAAATCAAGCATTTTATATCGAATAAATCATAAAAACATGGGAGTTAAAGCTGAACATGGACAACATGGCTCTGAGGCGTTTTGGTCAAATGGTAAAACCAAATAGGCCGTCTCCATTTAATGGCAAATATCATGCCACATTCCATTGTCTTTTTCCAATCCATTAAATTTACCAAAAAACAAGGTCTTCCCGTCAAAAAGGAAAGACCTTGAAAGGACTTTTCGTGTCAATTTTTTTTACACAATGTAAACTTTCATAACTGAAACCTTACCCTATGCCTGATTTTCCTCTGGAGGAAATGTCATTGCCATGGCAAATTGAGTGGGAAAATCCCTTTCTTCCGCCAGTTCCAGGAATCTTATCGATGGAACCAGCCCTTCAGCGATCTTCCTATGACTCCTGTTCAGCAGGGCCTTTATAGCACCGACTCCTGCTGCATTTTCCACTACCTCCACCCTGGAAAAGGCCTTTGCATCAGGAAGCATCCCGATTGCCACAGCATTACGCCAGTCAAAACGGGCACCAAAGGCCCCGGTAAGGACTATCCTGTCGATATGATTCACATTCGCGTTTTTCATGAGCATCTTTATGCCGGTGGCAAGCGCCCCCTTTGCGAGCTGGATCTGCCTTATATCGGTAAGGGTGATGGAGATTTCCTTTCCCCCCTGAGATTTTTCGGCAGGTACCAGGATGAATTGCCGGCCTATTCCCTTTTCATCCGTGATAACCCCTGGCATACCCTCCTTTAACCTGCCGCTCGGAAGCATTATGCCGTTTCTGAGCATTTCGGCTACCGAATCGATAATGGCGGACCCGCACAGGCCTCTGGGCCTGTCCCCTTCAGGCTCGCCCAGCACTTCGTAGGATACCCTTAATGAATCAGGGTCTATCCCCAGTCTGTGAATCGCACCCGAAGACGCCCTCATGCCGCACTCGATCTGGGCACCCTCAAGGGCCGGCCCGGTCGCGCAGCTTGTCACCCACAGGCCCTTTCTGTTTCCAAGCACAATTTCACCGTTTGTGCCGATATCCACAATAAGAGATATATCGTCCCTCTCATAAGGCCTTTCAGAGATAATTACGCCCATTGTATCCCCGCCCACAAAGCCGGAGATCATCGGAAAAAAATGGACATTTGTACCTGGATTCAGACCAAGCCCCAGATCAGAGGCCGTCATATCCTCGATAATTCTAGCTACAGGGAAATATGGAGCAAAACCGAGGCCGTTAAGATGAATGCCGGCAAAGGCCTGCTGCATGGTGGTGTTTCCAACCACAGTAACCTCGTCCACATCCTCCCTTTCTGCTCCGGCCTTTTCCAGGCACCGTCCTATTATCTCGTTTATTCCCTGAGTGACCGTCTTATGGAGCATCTCCATACCCGATTCATATTCATTGGCGTAACTTATCCTGCTGATCACATCCTCTCCGTATCTTCTCTGAGGATTTGCAGTGGCTGATGACGCCAGAAGCTCACCTTTTGCGAGATCACATAGATAGGCGGCAAGCGTGGTCGTCCCGATATCCAGGGCAACCCCGAGAGACCTCCTCCTGTCACCCTTTAAGACGGCCGTCACACCCCTTTCAAGATGGTTTACAACTGTTATGTCATGATTGCAGACAAAGGGGCTGCTTACGGACCTTAATGAGTGGACCTGCCTGAACTCGACCTCTTTACCCGTTTCTTTTTTCATTCTCCGGCGGACACGCCCGACAAGATCCATTGCCCCGTCTTCCTGGGCTTCCCTGCTTCCTGAAGCGGGGAGAAAAAGTCTTTCAATCATCGGATCAGGGGTGAAATTACCGGATATACCGGTCTTGTAGCCAGCCTCTCCGCTGTCGATTGACCCACTCGGTATGGCAATGTTTACCGGCCCATTTACCTTTGCCTGGCACGCGAGACGATATCCGTCGTCGACCTGTTCCTGCTTTAAAAACCGCATTTCCTGTTCCGAAAGCCTTGAGAGATTATCAGGCTGATTCACCGCTACAAGGCATTTTCCGCACAGCCCCTTTCCCCCGCAGTCGGAACGGATCGGTATGCTGTTATCAGAGGCGATTTCAAGAATAGATTTTCCAGGTTCCACATCAAGTGCAACGCCCATAGGCTCAAAGACTACTCTACAGTTATGCATTTATTTATTCCCTTTAAAAACATCTTCCCTCTTACAGTATAGATGTGAAAAATTGTGGCTATCCTCTAATTTATTTGGTTAAAATAGGTCCCAGGGCTCCAGGATTCGAAGGTTCAAGTGGATGATGTTCAATCCAGAAACATATCCGCGTTTATCTTCTCCCCCGGCCTGATGCGAAAAAAATAGTCATCGCCGTAGGGTCCCCCCAGTATTTTTCTGAAATATTCAAGGCTTGTTGCGGGAATCTCTTCATATTCCTTCTGAAAAAACTCGGCGTTTTCCTTTGCCCTTCTGCGGATTCGGGCCATATCGGACAAACCGGTCTGTATCAAGCTTATGTGGGTGTAGTGTTTAAGCTGCTCCTTCATGGCCCAGACAGCCTTTTCCCTGCCCATCCTGGGGGCGTAATCATTTTCTATAAGACCTAGCGGATCCTTTTTCTCGGAAATCCATCCGGGCGTGAGATAATAGGTGCCTGGTCTTTCGGAAAATGCCTGGCTGTAAGCCCCGGGAGACCCCAAAAAAAGCCCCACGCAATCATGGCACCGCGGGACAAAAAGGTCCTGTTTTACTGCCTCAACCCCCACTATACCCATTGAGCAGAGCCCGTAGCCTAAAACGATGTATGTGGCGTATCCGGAAGAAAGATCGACCTGTTCCTGTATGAGGCCGGGCATCCTTTCAGGCGTGAGGTGCAGGTTCTGATCAAGATATCTTATCTCCACACCTTCATACTCATCAAGGAGCGCGCCAAGCTCCCTTTCAATCGACCTGCAGGCCACTACCACAGGCCGGTATTCAGCATCAAAAGGTATTTTTTTATTCAACTTTATTTCCCAATTCTAAAACCGCTCAATCTTATTGTCGGTCAAGGTTTCTCTTTTTGATGATATCGGAAATCCCGGGAAGATTTCCCTTTTCGTCAAACGGCAGGTCAAATGCCCCATCATAGACTTCGATATCATCTCTATTTTTCATCTCTTTTGCCAGTGCGCCTGAAACCGCCATCAACTCCATTGAAAGGGTGTTGCTTATCCATGCGACCTTTACCGTTTCCGGGCTCCAGAGCCCGATCGTGTCGAAGGCGGCCTGAAGGGCATCCCTGTCAGAGGAAAGAACCATCGGTATGCGTGCCTTTTCAGGGGCGACCGCAGTGATACAGTTGGTGTTGACCGCCTTGAAATCTATTTTTTCATATGCCCTTTGCGTGGTATAATCGGCAAGACCTATGCCTGTGGCGTTCCCGGCGGTCCTTTCCGTAAGATCCCTTACAACGATCCTTGTAATTCTGGGAGTCGTGCATTCCTCCTCATAGATGTTCATTATCCTGCCGATCACCTTTGTATCCATTCCCGCGCCTGAGATGTCCTTGCCGATTTCATCCACAAGGAGAATGTCGAGGTCTTCGACAGGAAGTTTTGACCGGTACTTCTTCGACTCTTCAAGCAGCTCAGGCTCTCTTTCAAAGACCTCGGAGGCCGGAACCACCTCCAATTTCGCCAGCCTGTTCGTATGATCCTCTATGATCGCAACACCCGCCAGGATATTGAGATTTTTGAAAAGACCTTTGCTTATCTCCTGAATGGCCTTATAATAGGTGATGTTTACGGCAAGTTTATGCATGATCTCGGCTCCCGCATGCCTGCCTAATCCCACAACCGCCATCTTGAGAAGGCCCGATTCTGTCTCGCCGATATATTCGGTATGCACCTTTACGCGGTTTACGATCAGGATATGATCCGCCTCAGCCACGACCCTGTCCACGTAAAGGGGGACATCGTCGAGCACGGTGCCGACCCGGACTGTCTCCATATCGGAATAGACAGGGGCGCCGATACTGTCTTCCGTAATACCTAGATGTGCCAGCACCTCTACCTGAAGATTAGCCTCTCCCCTTCCGTGACTCCCCATGGCAGGGAAAAGCAGGGGCACGCCCCCCGCCTTTCGCACCTCTTTTACGCAGCCTCTGAGCACATCGACCATGCAGCTTATGCCGCGACTCCCGGCTGTTATAAGGACCTTGTCCCCCTTCTTTATCTGGTTAAGCAGGCCGGTCCGAATGAACTCCGATCCAACGGATTCTTCCGCATTCGCTTCTCTCCCCGGTTCGAACGCCTGTCTTATGATCCCGAATTCAGGATATGAATCACATTTTTCCATTTCCTCATCCCGCCTTTCTCAAACCTATTAATATAGAAGGTAAAAGGTCTTTTCACGTTCCTCTATTCCAATCTCCCGTCCCTGAACGCGGTTATGTATGCCATGCAGAAATCATCCTTTCCCATAACCGCGAGAGCGGCCTTAAGGGACCCGAAAAGCTTCCTGTCCGTGGGATCAAGGATCGCGGAATCAAGTCCGTACGCGATAGCCGTGACAAGAAAGGTCCTGTTCACAAGCTTTCTTTCAGGTATTCCGTAAGAGACATTCGTGAGCCCGCATGTGGTATGTACGCCCGGATGATTTTCCATTATACCCTTGATCGCGGTAACCGTGTAAAGGGCGGACTGAGGATTTGTCGAAACGGGATAGACAAGCGGATCGATATAAAGATCTCCTATAGGCACCCCGGCGGCAGTAACTTTTTCCACCAGCTCGGCCGCCATTTCCGTCTTCTCTTCAACCGATTCGGCCATGGTGTCTTCCGACTGGCAAAGGCCGATTATCTTTGCCTTTTTCTCTACGACCAGAGGAAGCATGCCTTCAAGGCGGGCTGGTTCCAGGTTGATCGAATTTATCATGGGCGGTTTTTCCACAAGGGGCAGGACCTCCCTGATTACCTCCGGGTCCGGGCTGTCAACTGAAAGGGGCTTGTCCGTAACCGCCTGTACCGCCTCTATCATCCACTTGAGATGCTCGGCCTCCTGTCCCACAAAGGTGCCCGCATTAACATCTATATAGTCGCCTCCTGCGGCGTCCTGTGCCTTTGCCTCATTCTGGATAAACTCCACATCGTGAGCCTCTATGGCCCTGGCTATTGATTTACGTGATGAATTGATTCTTTCCGCTATGATAAGCATTACCTTCCTCCTGATAGATCCTTGTTTTTAATAAATTCTCAATAACCGTCCCTGCATGCGGCAACTATCGCCTTGAGATTCTCGATAGGGGTTGCAAGAGGGATGGCGCACTCAGGGCCTATGATATCCACACCAGCATCGATTGCGTATCTCGCCTGTTCATAGGCCTGATCAGGTGTGCCGTCATAGAGGACCTGGGCGTTATTTACGCAGCCTGCAAGCGATATCCTGTGGCCCACCTTTTCGACGGCCAGTTTCGCGTCCACCTGCCACTCAAAGTGATACGCGTCGAAACCCGCGTCCGCGAAAAGCTCGATTCGATCGGCACAGTTGCCGCACACATGGAGGATGAGCGGCCCCTGAATCTGCGCGGTCATCTCCTTATGGATCGGGAGAAGTATTTCCTCATAATGTTTCGCGCTTACCAGATTCCCGGTAGCGTGATCCGCGAACACGACCATATCCGCCCCTGCCTGAAACTGTGCGTTTATCGAGGCTATGGTGGCAGGCATGAGCTGTCTGAGCATCCTGTCCACCTTCTCAAGCTCACCCATGCCTATCTGAAGCAAAAAATTCTGGGTACCGGCCATGTGATATGACAGGGTCCAGGGTCCCATCGCCTTACCTATAATCGCTACCCTGCCCCCTACATGCCTCCGCAGTATGGAAATGGCGTCCAGCACCACCCTCATTGAGGGCCTTTCAAGGAAATCTTCAGGGACCTCTATGTCCGAGAAATCCTCGTAAAGGAAATTCTTGCAGTCAGGCATCTTGTCCCTGTCGCCCCAGTCCACTTCCGCGCCAAGGGCAGAGGCCTCCTGGTCAACACTGTATTCGGGCATTACGCTGTCAAATCCGATCAATTCGTGTCCGGCCAGGGCAAGTTCAGCCATGGCTTCAGGATTCAGATGGGCCTCGGGAAAGGAAATGCCCGTTGCATCCATGAGGTCATGGCATGCTATCGAGGTTGGATTGCCCGCAGGCGGTCTTTCGCCCTTTCTTCCACCATAAAGGGCCGACATCATCAGATTATAGGGTGTGGATTTCATCTATGTTTCCTCCTGACTTCACTTTGCAAATGTATCATTTTATACTTACTTCCTGACCATCTCGAATAACGGGTCTTTTGCGAGGTCTATATCAGTGCTCCTGGCAATAGTGTTAACAACATCCGAAAGATGGTTGACCATACTGATTTCGGCCTTTTCAACATCGTGAGCGATTAGACTCTCGACAATCTTTTCGTGAAAGTGCATGGCATTGTCAATCGATCCGGGCAATACTGCCACCTCCAGAATAAACTGATTAAGCATCTCCCACACGGTTTCCAGAAATTTCGTAAGAACCGAATTTTTACACGCCTGTGCAAGCTTCATATGAAACCGGGCATCCAGGCGGCTGAACCCGGCTATATCACCTTTTTTAAAGGCATTCTTCTGCTGACGAATAATATCTTTCAATGCCTTGATATCCTCCGAAGTCGCCCTTTTGGCGGCCAGACAGACAGTGGTCTTTTCGACAAAAACCCTTGCCTCCAGAAACTCCCTTACGGTTGAAGGCCTGAGAAGCAGATGATCTGAAAGAGAGGAGACATAGCTAGCGGCACTTGTAACATTTATGACGGTTCCGACACCCTGTCTTGTTGTCACAAGGCCCATCACGGTCAGTTTGTTTATCGCCTCCCGCAAGGTATTTCTGCTCACCCCGAACTGCCTCGCAAGTTCATCCTGAGAGGGCAGTCTGTCACCCGGAGTAAGCCGTTCAGACATTATCCATTCATGAAGCGTCTTGAATATCTCTTCAGCGGCAGAAGTACGTTTTATTCCTGAAAACTGCATTGAGTCACCTATCTTCCTGAAAACACTTGTTTTACATTTATGCCCATAGAGGTCAGTTCCCCATCAGGGAAGGAAGCCATAATGAAAGACCCGGGAAGGCCATGGTTAAAGCCAGAGCTACGATCGTCAAGGCCAGATAGGGCATATTTGCCTTATACACATCAGTCATGGTTATATAATCAGGTGCGACGCTTCCCATATAAAAACAGGACGGCCCGAAGGGAGGCGAAAGGTATGACACATGCATATTCATGCAAAACAAAACTCCGAACCAGATATTACTGAACTCCAGCTCAAGGACAATCGGTACAAAAAGCGGCATGGTAAGAAGTAGGATGCCTATCCAGTCCAGGAACATCCCCAGAAATATCAGTATAAGCTGCATAACTATGATGATGCCCCAGCGGCCGAGAGGCAGTGAGGTGATGGTGTTTTGCACAAAGTCCGATCCGCCTGCCAGCGTATAGACCCCTATAATAGTCTGAGCCCCGAAAAAAAGCCAGGTCAGCATGCAGCTAACCTTAAGGGTCTCATAACAGGCCTGTTTCATGCTTTCCCAGTGCAGCCTGCGGTTCACTGCGGCACTCAATATCGCCCCGAAGCATCCTATTCCGGCGGCCTCGGTCGGGGTTGCAACACCGGCGTAGATGGTGCCGAGAACGGTAGCGGCGAGGATACCGGGCATGATCAGGCCCTTCAACAGGGAAAGCTTTTTCTTCAAAGGCACGTCTCTTTCCTCAGGAGGAGCAATCGGAGCGGTGCTGGGATCTATCCATGTGACGACCACGATATAACCGATGAATAAGGCGCCAAGCAGAAGGCCGGGGATTATCCCGGCGATGAAAAGTTCTCCTACCGGGCACCCTGCGGTCATGGCATATACGATGAAAACAACGCTCGGCGGAATCAGGGTGGCCATACCGCCACCCGATGTAATACTTCCAAGTGCTATGCTCTTTGAGTAACCCCTTTCGAGCATCTGAGGCAGTGCTATAAGGCCGAATGTAACGATCTCCGCTCCCACGATACCGACCATGGCCGCCATAATCACACAGGCGATTATTGTTCCTATAGCAAGCCCCCCGCGCAGGGGACCTGACCACACATATACCGCCTTGAACAGCTGCTCCGCGACTCCCGCCTTTTCAAGTATACAGGCCATGAACACGAAAAGAGGAACAGCCACAAGGGTATAATTCAACATCATATGGTAAACCCGGGTCATGGACATAAACATGACAGAGGGTTCAAACAGGATAAGGGTAAAGATACAGGCGGTTGCTCCCATGGTCCAGGCCAGAGGCAAACCTACGACAAGAAGGCTCACGAATACGGCTATTAGAAGAATCGTGATAAGTTCGATGCTCATAACTCGGTCCCTTTTATAATGAAGTATATGTCACGAATGAATTTTGCAGAGCCTTGCAGAATAAGCATTGCTACACCAATTACAAAGGCCGACTTGACCGGGTAAACCGGTGGATCCCATGGCGTGCCGGAAGTCTCGAGAAGCTTGATTGAATCAAGCGCGTATTTCATCCCGACCCAGAGCATCATTCCCATGTAAAGGGCGAAAAAGGAGAAGGTTATAATATCCAGTATCCGCTGTCCTCTGGGTGAAAGCTTCTCGTAAACCATGTCGATCTTCACATGCCTGTTATCAAGCATTGTCCAGGCGGCACCCCATACATACAGGAAGGCACATCCGTATACCATGCACTCGCTGGCCCATATGGTGGGACGGTGAAAGACATATCTCATCACAACCTCATAGCATACTATGGCCACTATCGGAAACATGATGAAACTTATGCCCTTGCCGACTACCCGGGAAACGTTGTCAATCCCTGCTAAAAGCCTTTTCATAAGCCTTAACCTTTCAGTGGACTCTTTTACTCGAATTAAAGACGGTGCTGATCCGGAAATTACATCCCTGTTTATACTGCTCGGAATTCATCCTTAGACCTTAGACAAAAATCAGAGCCTGAATCAAACTCTCAGCCTGATGCTGATAACCGACTATCTCAAAAGGGAAATTCCAATTTCAGGATAGACACCGGCCGGCATTTGGAACATTTTATAAAGGGGGGAGAATTCCCCTCCCCCCCTTGCTGGGTTTTTATTTCAATCTTCCAATCTCTTTCAGCCATTCTATCTGGGCGTCTATGACCTTTTTGGACATCGGGCTCTTTTCCGCCCACTGCTTCCAGACGGTTCCCCTTACCAGTTCCCTGAGCCTTTGGATTTCAGCCTTATCCCATACCAGTGCCTTTGATCCTGTGGCATTCATTTCCCTTATTGCCTTGTAGTCATCCATGGAGCATCTTGCGAGCTGATCAAAGTTGAGTTCCCTGACCATTGATTTCAAAAGCTGCTTCAGATCGGCCGGAAGTTTTTCCCATTCCTTTACATTGATGGTGAAATCGCTTATCGGCATTGAACGAAAGCTGGGCCAGATATAGTATTTTGCTACGCGGCTGAAACCCATCCTGTGATTTACGGATGGCGTTGACCAGTCAGCTCCGTCAACCACTCCCTTATCCAGGGCTGAATAGGCCTCCTCACCGGGAAGGATTACAACGCCCGCCCCCAGGATCTTGAGCATATCGGCGGTCATTCCCTGAGGTGACCTGAATTTGTGTCCCTTGAAATCCTCCATCTTGTAAACGGGATACTTAATAAACATGGATTCCTTGCCCCACAGCACCACACCTATACAATGGGCGTTATAAGGTTTATAAAGCTCATTAATCAGTTCCATGCCCCCTCTGTAGTTGAAAAAGGCATCATATTCCCACGGGTTCTCATATGCGCAGAGAAAATCCGTAAGAGGAGCGAAGGCCGGTTCTTTACCGGTAAAATAACCGGGCCAGACGTTTATCACCTGAAGGATGTTGTTCTTTACGGCATCAAGAGTCTCAAAGGTCGGGACTATGGCGCCGGCCGGGAACGGAGCAATCTCTAATCGACCGTCACTGGCAACCTTTACGCGCGCGCAGAAATCCTGGAGGCATTTGTACGGCAGCTCACCGGCACTCCAGAGGGTTTGAAGTTTCCATTTCGTAACCTTTCCGGCATACAGGGGAGGCGCAAGAAAGACGGCAACAATTGTCATGACTGTAAGTGTAAAAAGCACCTTTTTCATTTTCATGGAAAACCTCCTTCAACTCGTTTTTAGAATATTTAGTAAACCCAACACCATAAAAAATAACGCAACAGGCTCTTTTCACCTCCTTTCTTTACATTTCAGGTTGATCATCAGTTTCATCTCCTGTTATCAAGCCCTATTATCCAATATTATCCTTGTGATCATTTTTTCTCCTAACTTAACCGAGGCCGACAGGCATTCGTTTACCGTAATAGAATTGGCTATTCCGTCAAGCCTCCATAAGTTGCTTGACCAGCGTCACGGCTCCTCCTGCATCATGGCCATAACCATCCGCGCTGATATCATCGGCAAATTTCTGGTTCACAGGAGCACCTCCCACTATGATCCTCACCTTTTCTCTCAGGCCCGCCTCTGTTATGGCGTCTATGACCTTTTTCATCTGGGGCATGGTCGTTGTGAGAAGCGCGGAGATGCCAAGGATATCGGGCTTTTCCTCGCTAACCCGGCGCACAAAATCCTCAACCCTTACATTCACCCCGAGATCCACTACGTCAAAGCCGACACCCTTGAGCATCGTGATCACCATGTTCTTGCCTATATCATGAAGATCACCATACACGGTTCCTACAAGCACCTTTCCGTTGCTGCCCCTGTCGGAACCGGCAAGGTAGGGCTCAAGTATCTTTAATGCCTCGTTCATGGCCCTGGCAGACAGAAGCACTTCCGGGATAAATACAGTGCCGTCTTTAAATCTATCCCCGATTACCTCCATGGCCGAAAGCATCCCGCGGTTGAGGATATCAGAGGCACCCACCCCTGCATCCAACATCTTTTTCACGTCCTCGCAGATCTTCCTCTCATCGCCTTTCAGCACATCTTCCTGGATCGTACTGTATTCCTCATCAGGCACAAAAGAGGGCTCGAGCCTTTCAGCCGCCTCCTTTAGCTGTGTATCTGAAACAGGTCTTGCCCCACCCGCCTCCAGGGGAAGCCTTCCGTCTTTTTCAAAACGCTCTGCAATGTACATCAGTCTGTCAAAATCCGCGCCCGGAGGTGTGGTGTCACCTATTGAGGCTATGAAACGTTTGCCGGGAGATATCACCTTAAAGAGATGATCCAGATAATCCTTCAGTTCCTCCCTGGTTGTAGATTCCTCGAGCAGAAATATCTCCGGAATCCCGCCATGAATGGTCAACCTGTCCGAACGGCACCAACGGTCATAATATTCGTCTATCTTTACCTTGGTCATCGGATACGGTGTAACCGCATCCGCGATATCGATCCGTGAATCGGCAATAAGGTCCATAAGGCCTTTATTTTCACCATCCGGATGATTTACAAGCAGAATGCCCTTCGGACTGAGGCTATCAGCCGCCTTGTGACACCAGGGGAGAAATTCCTTTTCATAAAGGGCTGGATAGGTAATCATATCGTCCACGTTTGCCGACCACAGAACGGCATCACAGGGAGAGCCGGCAAGGATTCCTATCAGCTGATTGTAGGGTGACTCAAGCGCCTCCGCCAGTTCTCTCATCTCTTTTTCATAATCCTTGTAGTGGAGATAAAAGTCCGTGGCACCTATGAGTGTCTTTTGAATAAAGTGGACAGGCGAGGTACATGCTATGCCCAGCCCCTGCCCAACGGCTATACCGTCATCTCCCACATAACCCTTCCATTTGGCAAACCTTTCATAAGCCGGCTTCAGTTTCAGGTTACCGAATATGTGCGCAAGCGCCTTGTAATCTTCAGGCCCTTTTATGGCATGCTCCTTGACCCATGTTATGGAGGCGCCCGATTTTTTCATCTCTCCCGTGTACCCATGTCTGACGCTTATTTTCCCCACAGGAGTATGGTACTCCACGCGGGTCATGTATTCATCGCCATCCTCCTCGTATTCGACTTTAATTTCCACGTCCGATGAAAACTCGAAGTCATAGGGGAATTCCTTCAGCCGGTAAAGTCCGATAGCCCGGTGTATGATATCCTCGGGGTTTTCCGGCTTGAGATACTCAGGAATCATCTTGTGCAGCGGCCAGCCCATGGCACGATGGATTTCTTCAACACTCCTGCCTTTATGCTCCTCAGGCAGTGTGCCTGAAAGTTCATGGGCATTGTGCCACAGGTCAATCCTGGGTACAAAGGGGATCTTGTCTACCATTTCACCCCTGGCTATCTTCAAGAGCCTTTCTCTGTGGGTCATCATCACAACTCCTCTTTGTTGATCAAATTTCTTCACTTCCGGGTAAACAGCACGAATTACACCCCATGCGAATTATATTCAGCAAACTCCAAAGTAAAAATATCTGTCATGTTGGTATTGTAAAATCGAAAAGCATTAGAGAAGATAAACAAGATAATTGACATACGCCGACAGAAACCAGGGCACGCTTTTGATGCAGATAACTTAATGTGTATTATTACGGAAACCATAAGAAATCCATCCGCTTATAACACATGCTAAATCAGCCTGCCGATAGGCAAGACATTAATATTTCCGGTAAGCATGAATCTCGTAATTCTAAACCACTGGCTATTCAAAAATTATAAATTCGAAATCAAAGGCATCCATAGATGCAAGGCATCGCCGGCAAAACCTGAAATGCCTATTATCCCGCTAATTGTGTGAAACAAGCCTTCTTGCCACCTCTACGGCCTGGCCCGCGTCGGCACCATAGCCGTCCGCGCCTATTTTTTCAGCCCATTCCGCATTCACCGGCGCTCCGCCCACCATTATCTTTATGCTGTCCCTAAGGCCGTTTTCGTTCAACGCGTCAATAAGCTTCTTTATCTCAGGCATGGTTGTCGTAAGAAGCGCGGAAAGCCCCAATATATCAGGCTTTACACTCTTTACCTGCTCAATGACCTTTTCAGCCGTCAGATCAACACCCAGGTCAATAACGTCAAAACCCGCACCCTGGAGCATCATGATCACAAGGTTCTTGCCTATGTCATGGATATCCCCTTTCACGGTGCACATTATGATCTTACCCTTCGTCTCCTTATCACCTTCCTGAATCAGGGCGTTTACTATATCAATGCCCTTTTTCATGGTAACCGCTGAAACAAGCATCTCAGGCACATAGATCTCATTGTTCGAATACTTCTGCCCCACCACGTCCATTGCACCGATCATGGCGTCATTTATGATCTTATCCAGCTCCACCTTGTCTTCTATGGCCGCGTTTACAAGCCCTTCGATCTCATTGTGCTTTCCGCCTATAATAGCTTCTTTTATCATTTCCAGATGTTCCGCCATTTTCCCCTCCCACTCCTGCTCAGAAATGTCATCTATTACAGCGATATACAAAATACTGAAAAACCCTAACGATACACATCTTTTCACACCTGCAATCTCATTACGCCCTGCTGCAGTTAACAGTATATGCTCCATACTTGAAAGCTGCTGCCCGCAAAGCAGTTAAATGATTCAATCATTGAATGACTGCTTGCTTTTGTCAAGAAAATTCAGAGCCATTTATTCCTTTTCATTTAAACCGCATCTCTGCGCATTCATGTCAGGATAAAAGTGGGACACTTGCGGAACAGCGATTCTCTCCCCTCAGGCAGGGGCCGGCAGGTTTCATGTTTTTACTCCAAGGAAAATACCAGACGAAAGGCCATCTTTGCGGAAAATATCAGAAAGTTTTTAATGGGCTTTTAAGCTATTATTCCTGCCCGGTCAGGCTACTTCTGGAGGATATAGGCATAAATGATATGATAAATTATTAACCTTCAAAAATTGAGTACCATGCGGTCTGAAATTATCTTTTCAAGCGGTATCCTAGAATTTATCGAGAATACCGCCTCATTAACTAATTTTGAAGTTTTCTTGCCATCTCTAAAGCCTGGCTCGAGGCCTCCTGGTCGACGCAGTATTAGGGCATTAAGCTGTCAAATCCTATCAATTCCTGTCCGGCCAGGGCAAGTTAAGCCATGGCTTCTGGATTCAGATGGGCCTCGGGAAAGGAAATGCTCGTTGCATCCATGAGGCCATGTCATGCTATCGAAGTTGGATTGCCCGCAGGCGGTCTTTCGCCCTTTCTTCCACCATAAAGGGCCGACATCATCAGATTATAGGGTGTCGATTCTATCTATATTTCCTCCTGACTTTTTCAAGTTTTTCCCTTTCCGAAGAGTTCTTCAAAGTCGTTTGTCAATATAAAACAATCAATTTATAGATCTTATCGAACTTCATAATCTTTTTCATACAGGTCCGCCTCATAAGGCGCCCTCCTGTTGGGACAGCCATCTCTCGGGCAGAGCTGACAGTTTTCATAGGCCTTTTCAGTGGCGAACATAATGCGGGAAACAGTTTTTGGAGGAAGCATAAGGAAGCTGTCGGTCAGCTCTACTCCGATAGCAGACTCAGGATTTCCCAGAAGAGAAAAAAGCCCTTCCTGCTCACTCAAAGGCCAGTCCTCTATCGACCCGGGGCTCATGTAGGAGGTCTTTCCAGGATCATACCTTTTATTAATATCTGCAATCCCTTTTTCTACTGCACTTCTTAGCGCCATCTCCTTTATTTTGTCGGCCCAGTAATGCTGAAGCATGTCCTTTATACCCTTTGACCACGCCTCAATCTCCTTGCCGCAGGTGGCTATGATCGGAAACACACGATTTACCTTTGAAAGATTCACGCTCATGACTCGACTGCTGAATCTTACTCCGTCTGCCACCACGAAATCCTCACCCCTGTCTTCGATAAAGGCGATCCCGTGGACCACTTTTGGTCTTGCTATCTCCCCGGCCTCCCCGGCAAGCCTGACAAGGGTATCTGCATCACGACCATTTTTATCCACATGGAGATCAGTGAAAAGCCCTTCCATATCAGGTTTGTAGGCTATATTATCCAATATTATCCTTGTGATCATTTTTTCTCCTAACTTAACCGAGGCCGACAGGCATTCGTTTACCGTAATAGAATTGGCTATTCCGTCAAGCCTCCATAAGTTGCTTGACCAGCGTCACGGCTCCTCCTGCATCATGGCCATAACCGTCCGCGCTGATATCATCGGCAAATTTCTGGTTCACAGGAGCACCTCCCACTATGATCCTCACCTTTTCTCTCAGACCCGCCTCTGTTATGGCGTCTATGACCTTTTTCATCTGGGGCATGGTCGTTGTGAGAAGCGCGGAGATGCCAAGGATATCGGGCTTTTCCTCGCTAACCCGGCGCACAAAATCCTCAACCCTTACATTCACCCCGAGATCCACTACGTCAAAGCCGACACCCTTGAGCATCGTGATCACCATGTTCTTGCCTATATCATGAAGATCACCATACACGGTTCCTACAAGCACCTTTCCGTTGCTGCCCCTGTCGGAACCGGCAAGGTAGGGCTCAAGTATCTTTAATGCCTCGTTCATGGCCCTGGCAGACAGAAGCACTTCCGGGATAAATACAGTGCCGTCTTTAAATCTATCCCCGATTACCTCCATGGCCGAAAGCATCCCGCGGTTGAGGATATCAGAGGCACCCACCCCTGCATCCAACATCTTTTTCACGTCCTCGCAGATCTTCCTCTCATCGCCTTTCAGCACATCTTCCTGGATCGTACTGTATTCCTCATCAGGCACAAAAGAGGGCTCGAGCCTTTCAGCCGCCTCCTTTAGCTGTGTATCTGAAACAGGTCTTGCCCCACCCGCCTCCAGGGGAAGCCTTCCGTCTTTTTCAAAACGCTCTGCAATGTACATCAGTCTGTCAAAATCCGCGCCCGGAGGTGTGGTGTCACCTATTGAGGCTATGAAACGTTTGCCGGGAGATATCACCTTAAAGAGATGATCCAGATAATCCTTCAGTTCCTCCCTGGTTGTAGATTCCTCGAGCAGAAATATCTCCGGAATCCCGCCATGAATGGTCAACCTGTCCGAACGGCACCAACGGTCATAATATTCGTCTATCTTTACCTTGGTCATCGGATACGGTGTAACCGCATCCGCGATATCGATCCGTGAATCGGCAATAAGGTCCATAAGGCCTTTATTTTCACCATCCGGATGATTTACAAGCAGAATGCCCTTCGGACTGAGGCTATCAGCCGCCTTGTGACACCAGGGGAGAAATTCCTTTTCATAAAGGGCTGGATAGGTAATCATATCGTCCACGTTTGCCGACCACAGAACGGCATCACAGGGAGAGCCGGCAAGGATTCCTATCAGCTGATTGTAGGGTGACTCAAGCGCCTCCGCCAGTTCTCTCATCTCTTTTTCATAATCCTTGTAGTGGAGATAAAAGTCCGTGGCACCTATGAGTGTCTTTTGAATAAAGTGGACAGGCGAGGTACATGCTATGCCCAGCCCCTGCCCAACGGCTATACCGTCATCTCCCACATAACCCTTCCATTTGGCAAACCTTTCATAAGCCGGCTTCAGTTTCAGGTTACCGAATATGTGCGCAAGCGCCTTGTAATCTTCAGGCCCTTTTATGGCATGCTCCTTGACCCATGTTATGGAGGCGCCCGATTTTTTCATCTCTCCCGTGTACCCATGTCTGACGCTTATTTTCCCCACAGGAGTATGGTACTCCACGCGGGTCATGTATTCATCGCCATCCTCCTCGTATTCGACTTTAATTTCCACGTCCGATGAAAACTCGAAGTCATAGGGGAATTCCTTCAGCCGGTAAAGTCCGATAGCCCGGTGTATGATATCCTCGGGGTTTTCCGGCTTGAGATACTCAGGAATCATCTTGTGCAGCGGCCAGCCCATGGCACGATGGATTTCTTCAACACTCCTGCCTTTATGCTCCTCAGGCAGTGTGCCTGAAAGTTCATGGGCATTGTGCCATAAGTCAATCCTCGGTACAAAGGGGATCTTGTCTACCATTTCACCCCCGGCTATCTTCAAGAGCCTTTCTCTGTGGGTCATCATCACAACTCCTCTTTGTTGATTGGTTTACTGGTCTAATAGTAAAAGCAAAGAGTTCAAGGAAAAACCGCCCCTTTGGCAAAAGGCTTAAGGCCACCGGTTATTGATTGAATCCTATCATCATCTCAGGCAGCCACAGCGCGATCTGGGGAAACGCCATCAGTACCCCTATGCCTATCAGCTGCAGTGCTATATAGGGCACCACTCCTGAAAACATGTCGGTTATCTTTATCTCAGCCGGTACTATACCCTTCAGGTAAAAGATCGCCGGTGCCATCGGCGGGGTAAGATAGCTCGTCTGAATCACCACTAGAAAGAGTATGGAAAACCATATAGGGTCAAAACCCAGTTTGATAACAATTGGGATAAATATAGGTACAAAGATCAAAAGCACGCTTATCCAATCAAGTAGAAATCCTGCAATAAAGGCCAGGAGCAGGAACAGAAAGATCATTGCCCAGGGAGAAAGATTCATTGCCATAAGGAGCTGCTCCGTTACATCGCCTCCTCCCATACCGAGAAAAACTCCCGTATACATAGTGCCTCCCGTGAGTACCAGCATGATCATTGCGCTGATCCTCAAGGTGTTGATGCTTGCGCCCTTAAATGTCTCCCAGGACATCTTTCCATATATTGTTGTAAGTATGACGGCGCCAAAGGCCCCCAGTGCCGCAGCTTCTGTAGGTGCAGCCCACCCGAGCAGGATGGTTCCCATGACTGCGAATATCAGCACAAGGGGAGGCAGAAGAGAGGTCGCCGTAAGCTTAAGCTTGTCCTTTAAGGGCATACCGAATTCCTCGGCAGGCAGCCCAGGTCCGTCCTGAGGCCTGAGCATACATCTTACGATGATGTAGGTAATATACAAACTTGAAAGGAGTATGCCCGGAAAGACGGCAGCCATAAGTAAACGGCCGACGGAAAGACCTGCGGCAGGACCGTATACCACTATGACGACACTTGGTGGTATAATAGTACCAAGCGAACCACCTGCACATATGGTACCGCATATAAGGCCCTTATTATATTTTCGCGCCAGCATGGGAGGTATGGCCAGAAGCCCTATTACCACCTCGGAGGCACCTATTATTCCTGTTGCAGCGGCAAAAATAGTACACATAATAACCGTACCGATGGCCATTCCACCCCTGAGTCTCCCTGTCCACTGTATCATGGATTCAAAAAGACGCGCTGCTATACCCGATGCCTCCAGCATTGATCCCATGAAGACGAACAGGGGAACCGCTGCCAGCACATAGTTGTTGGCAACATCCCATACCCGGCGAATAAGCATCGCTCCAACAGCATCTCCGAAGCCAAAGATACCGAAAACCATTGACATACCCATGAGAGAAAAGGCCACAGGAAAACCAAGGAAAATGCACATCAATACGCCCGGGAACATCAACAAAACGAAATAGTCAGAATTAGTCAATGCTTCGATCATATCTCTTTTCCTCTCACAAGCAGGACAAAGCTTCTTATAAATTCAGCAAACCCTTGAAGTAGCAGCAGAAAAAATCCGACACCCATAAGGCTCTTAAAGGGCCAAAGAATCGGCTGCCAGGGTGTAAACTGGGAGACTTCTTTAATTTCATAGGCATCCTTGGCCATATCGATGGCACTTATCAGGAGTATCACCATAACAGGGAAAAAAATAAAGAGATAGCCCGCCACGTCTATAAAGGCCCTCCCCCTTAAAGGAAATTTCATATAGACAAGATCTATCCTGATATGTCCTTTAACGCGGAGGGTATACGCGGCACCAAGGAGAAAGTGCGCGCCGTAGATCATATAGGTTATATCGTAGGACCATATAGTGGGCCTGTGAAAGACATAGCGGGCAACGACCTCGTAGATGAGGGCCACTATCATCGGAACCGCTATCAAACCCACGGCCCTGCCCGTTTTGTCGCTGATCGTATCAATAATGCTAAGAAGCCTGGAAAGCCTGTTCATCGGCACCACCTTTGAGCATAGGTTGGCCGGGCGACCATGAAGGTCACCCGGCTTTGTTATTTTCAGTCAAGATACTGGAAATATCTGATATCTCCCACCTGCTTCCATTCCTTTTCAAAGTTGTTCTGGGATTCCATCACCTTCTTGAACCAGGCATTGTCTGCCGCATGTTTTGAAGCCCACTGTTTACCCATCTCATGGCACCTGGTCTGGGTTTCCGGAGACAGATGAATGATCTCGTTTCCAGTCTTTCTGAACTCCTCCATGGCACCCATGTCCAGTTTTCCGATTTTGTACCAGGAGGTAAATGTGGTCAGCTCGGCCGACTGCTCAATAATTGATTTGAGATCATCGGGAAGGCTGTCCCATTTCTTCTTGTTAATAACCAGCTCAAAGGGTGCGCTTGGCTGGTGGGCACCTGGGACAATTACATACTTGGCAATCTCATGAAAACCGCTTATCACGTTCTCTCCGGGAGTCGCCCATTCCGTACAGTCGATCACTTTTCTTTCCAAAGCCTGATAGACTTCGGCTCCCGGCAGAGAGACCGTGGAACCTCCTAAGGTAGGAAGTATCTGAGCCCATGCACCGACTGTTCTCATCTTAAGACCCTTGAAATCGTCAAGGGTCCTGATCGGCTTATGGGAGTGTGCAAATGCCTCGGGTGGACGAATACCGCAGGGAAATGCCACTACGCCGAATTTGTCGAGCCTGAATTCATTCCAGAGCTTTTTCCCACCACCTGTATAGAGCCAATGCATCATCGGAACCGATTCCATTCCCCCTGCATATCCCCCTAGTATCGCGGTAGTCGCATCACGGCCGATGTCGTAGCCTGGCCAGGAATGGCCCATTTCGGCAATGCCCTTCGCGACAGTATCAGTTACCTCGAGGGCCGGTGCGATTGAGCCGCCTGGAAGGACCTGCACCTTAATCCTGCCGCCAGACATTGCCTCCACATTATTGGCAAAAACTTCTGCCATGTCAGTGTAAAGAGGAATACCCGAAGGCCAGGCAGTTGCAAGTCTCCACTTGTAGGTCTTTGCAATTGCCGGAGCGCTGAGCATAAAGATACCTACGGTCAAAATCAAAAAAACGACTAAAACCTTATTCAATCTAGAGTCCATTTTCATACCTCCTTGATTTGGGCTAAAGGGTTCCTTGTTTTATTTTGATTCCCCATATAAAAGCAGGCACAAACAACTACAACAGGTGCATCGGCATCTTTAGATCATCCTTGAGGCCTGTCTTGAAATCATAAAGTCCCTATAAAGGCATTACTGTAAATCTTCAGGTTAAAAGACCGAAAAAAGCGAATAATAATTACAAAAGAGCTTCTTATACGATAATCTTCTGAACAACGCCATTAAGGCTTATAATGTTTTTTTATAATACTTTTTATCGAAATGGTTAATGAGGATCTATTTACAGCAGTCGCTTGGATGAAATTGTAAGGAAACTTCTTTTTTAACGTGAAGAGGGATTTACCCATCAATGAATCAATTACGAATTCAGATATTCTTTGCTCGATTAGACTGCTGAAGTAAATTTGAGGACATAAACACAAATAGCATGATATATCTTTATCTGTCAAAGATAGAGTGCCAAGCGGTCTGGAATTATCTTTTCTGGCGGCATCCTCGATTTTATCGAGAATACCGCCGCATCAACTAATTGTGTGAAACAAGCCTTCTTGCCACCTCTACGGCCTGGCCCGCGTCGGCACCATAGCCGTCCGCGCCTATTTTTTCAGCCCATTCCGCATTCACCGGCGCTCCGCCCACCATTATCTTTATGCTGTCCCTAAGGCCGTTTTCGTTCAACGCGTCAATAAGCTTCTTTATCTCAGGCATGGTTGTCGTAAGAAGCGCGGAAAGCCCCAATATATCAGGCTTTACACTCTTTACCTGCTCAATGACCTTTTCAGCCGTCAGATCAACACCCAGGTCAATAACGTCAAAACCCGCACCCTGGAGCATCATGATCACAAGGTTCTTGCCTATGTCATGGATATCCCCTTTCACGGTGCACATTATGATCTTACCCTTCGTCTCCTTATCACCTTCCTGAATCAGGGCGTTTACTATATCAATGCCCTTTTTCATGGTAACCGCTGAAACAAGCATCTCAGGCACATAGATCTCATTGTTCGAATACTTCTGCCCCACCACGTCCATTGCACCGATCATGGCGTCATTTATGATCTTATCCAGCTCCACCTTGTCTTCTATGGCCGCGTTTACAAGCCCTTCGATCTCATTGTGCTTTCCGCCTATAATAGCTTCTTTTATCATTTCCAGATGTTCCGCCATTTCTTTATCTCCCCCTTCTATCTGTTAATAGGGTATTTCCCGTAGTTTTCAGTCGCCTTAAGCATTGCGATGAAGTTGTCAAAATTTCCCCAGTCCGTGACCGAATTGCCGGCCGCGACACAATAACCGCCTTTGGGCCCCATCGTCTCGATCAGGTATTTTACCCTGGCATCGATCTCTTCAGGCGTGGCGCTTCTCAGCAGTTCGTTTGAGACGTTGCCGGCAAAGGCAAGCCTGTCACCATATTTTTCCTTTGTGGCCTTCATGCTCATACATGTCGGGTCTATCGGGTGAAGCAGATCACTGCCTATATCAATGATATCCTCCATCAGGGGATTGAGATCCCCATCCGAGTGCTGAAACACAAGCACATTGTTGTCATGACATTTTTTTGCTATCTTCTTATACCATGGAAAAATAAATTTCCTGTAATGATCAGGGGAAATTATCGGCCCGTTTCCAAATGCAAGGTCGTCCACCAGCCACACTATGCCCACATAAGGAAGCTCAAATATCTTATCAAGCATCATGAGCTGTATCTCGGCCACCTTCCCGAACACATCCGATACGAGCTGCTCGTCCAGTATGAGCTTTGTGGCAAAATTGTTAAATCCCATGAGCATCCACGTGAGGGTAAAGATCTTTCCGGAGTTCGCGATCACCTTCATGCCTTCGGGAAGGTATTCTCCGACCTCAAACAAGGGGTTCATCAATTCAGGTTTTTCAAGTTCTTCCCAGGGAAAATTCTCAAAGTCCTTTCTATCGTTTATGAAGCTCGTATACTCCAGGCTCCACTTTGTCATGTCCTCCTTGTCTGAGTCATCTTTCAGCATCCTGTCCCTGATAACCTTGGAAATGGGAGAGGCGTCATCCACCTTGCCGAATGCCATGGCGCTCACGGTAATAGGCACCGTGTCATATCCCGCATTATAATAAAATTCCACCTGGGACTTGATATCATCCGATTTCACCTCACGGCCCAGGAACTGACTTTGAACAGGATACTCGACAAGACACTCAATAACCGGCACTCTGTCAGGCTCCTCGTGATTGACCGTTTTCTTGATCCTTTCAAAATCAGGGCTTGGCTTTCTCAAGCCGTAATCTCTATAATCAGCCATACAATTTTCCTCCTAAATTAACCTGAAATATACAGGGTAATATTCCCCGTGATAAAAGGACATCCCTATCGGCTCAGGGACATCACAATGTTATCGGATAAAGCCCGTATCTGAAGGCGGCGGCACGCATGGCCATATAATTTTCAAACTTTGACCACTCCGCCACCGAGTTGCCGGAGCAGACCATATAACCTCCGCCGGGAGCAACATGCTTGATAAGGTATTTTACCCTTTCCTCTATTTCAATCGGTGTTCCGCTTCGCAACAACTCGTTGGCCACGTTGCCGGCAAGGGCAAGGCGGTCCCCGAATTCCTCTTTCACCTTTGCAATATCCATACAGGTAGGATCGATCGGGTGCAGGAGATCCGTCCCGATGTCTATTATATCACTCATGAGTTCGGTCAGATCACCGTCTGTGTGCTGAAAAACGAGGATGTCATTTTCATGGCATCTCTTCGCGATCTCCTTGTACCAGGGAAACACATGCTTCCTGAATGCCTCGGGAGATATCATGGGACCGCTTCCGAAAGCAAGATCATCCACCAGCCATACCGCACCCACATGAGACATCTTGAATATCTCTTCAAGGCACTTGAACTGGATCTCAGCCACCTTTCGAAAAACATCGGCAACCAGATCCTCTTCAATAATGAGCTTGGTGGCAAAATTGTTAAACCCCATGAGCATCCATGTCAGGGTGAATATCTTCCCGGACAGGGCCACCACCTTCATTTTTTCAGGCAGGATTTCCTTTATATCGTGGAATTTACTGAAATCAAGTTTTCCCAGTATGTCCCAGGGGAATCTCTCGAAATCCTCCCTGTCGTTTATAAAATGGGTATGTTCAAGATTCCATGCATCCTCATCATCCTTTTCAGATCCCTTGAGCATGTGCTCTTTTATCACCTTCGATATTGCCGATTCCTCGGTAACCTTGCCTGGCGACATCATCCCGACCGTCAAGGGGATATAATCATATCCCGCGCCTACCCAGAACTCGAGCTGCGCCTCAAGATCGTCCTCCTTCACCTCTCTTCCGAGGAATTGGCTTTGAATCGGGTAATCCACCAGGACTTCTATTAAAGGAACCCTGTCAGGTTCTTCATGCCTCACGGTTTTTCTTATTCTCTCAAAATCCGGTCTGGTATCCATTTTCTATTTCCTTTCGACTCTGCACGATAACCGAATTAACGGATTTTTACAAATTCCAACTCAAATCAGAATATCTTGTTTGGAAGCCATGTAACCAATTCGGGGAAAACACACATTATAAAGAGTGCCAGCATCTGCAGACCCAGGAAAATAAAGGTCGCCTTATAGAGCTGGGCTATCGGTATCTCCAGTCCCGATTCCTTTGCCACCCCTTTCACGTAGAATGCCGCATAGGCAAACGGGGGTGAAAGATATGACGCCTGAATCATAACCGCAAACATGATGGCAAACCAGATCGGATCAAAACCCAGTTTGTAGACAATAGGCGTAAAGACCGGTATGCCTATCAGCAGAACACCGTAGCAGTCTATAAACATTCCCATCACGAGCAGTATGAAAAGTATCACTATTATAACGATCCATCTGCTTACATCAAGATTGCTCACGACCTGATTTATCAGATCTCCCCCTCCGAGTCCCAGAAACACTGCGGTAAACATCGACGCACCCATGATGATCCACATTATCATGGCGTTCGTCTTCATGGTAAGATAGCAGCACTCCTTGATCATGCCCCAGGTAAACTTCCGGTTGCCTATTGCAACCCCGGCCGCTCCTACACACCCGAGGGCCGCAGCTTCGGTAGGTGTGGCCCAGCCGAGCATGATTGAACCGAGCACCACAAATATCAGGGTGGTGGTTGGAAGGACTGATTTCAGTATCATCATGACCTTTTCCCTGGAGCTGTATTGTGCGGCCACCTTGGGATCCACGGCCGGGGCGGAGTCAGGATGGATGACGACTCTTAAGATTATATACCCGAGATACAGACCGGCAAGTAAAAGGCCCGGTCCCACACCTCCGGCAAAAAGCTTGCCGATCGATATCTGCGCCTGGGCCCCGTATATGACAAGTATTATGCTTGGAGGGATTATCGTTCCCAGACAGCCTGAGGCCATAATCGTCCCGGTTGCCAGATCCATGTCGTATTTATGCTTCATCATGGAGGGAAGCGCCAGCATGGTCATCAGGGTAATGGAGGCCCCTATGATCCCGCTTGCCGCGGCAAGCAGAGTGCACATTACAACCGTGGCGATTGCAAGCCCGCCCCTGATTTTTCCAAGGACTATATACATCGAACCGAAAAGGTTTTCAGCGGCTCCGGAGCGTTCCAGTATGGTGCCCATGAAGATAAACAAAGGCACGGAAACGTATACTATGCTGCTACAGGTACTTGTAGCACTCCGCATAAAAAGGTTAAGCGCCCCGGGATTACCCCACAGGGTCGCCGCAAAAAGCACGGCCAGCCCGCCCAGCGTAAAGGCAAGCGGATGGCCCATAAGCAGAACTATTAAAAAGATAACGCCAACAATTAACAGCGACTCTAAAGGTGTCATAAGTCAGTTCCTTTTATCACGAAGTGTACATCTCTTATCCATTTGGCCAGACCCTGAATGGCAAGAAGAATAAAACTCAGGGCTATCACTATTTTCAGGGGATAGAGCGGCGGCGCCCACATGCTGAAGGTGCGCTCCAGGATACCGACTGAATAGACGGCCTTTTTGATTGAGTACCAGACCATAACGCCCGTGAAGCTGAAAAAGATCGTGGAAAAGAAAAAGATGTCAAAGATAGCCTGCCATTTGCGGGAGAGATGTCCATAAATGAGATCGGTGCGGACATGTTTGTCGTCCTTTAGGACCCATGCCCCGCCCATCACGAACATACCGCCGGCAGTAAGGGCGGCCAGTTCCCAGGACCATTCGGTGGGAGAATTAAAGACATACCGCCTGAGGACTTCCACCGCTTCAAGCAGCGTCACCGGCAGTAACAGATAGCTGAAGACTTTTCCGGAAAACTCGCTCAGCCAGTCTGCAAAACTCACATATTTTTTAAGCATGCCAGACCCATGGCCTCCATTTTTTGATTCAAGCCGGGGCCGCTGAGATACCAAGATCCCGCGGCCCCGGGTTTAATGTCTTAAAAGATAATTATTGTCTGCTTCCCGGCTCAAAACCCATCTGTTCCTCAGGTTCCAGCTTCTGTCCCCACCATGCGCTTATCGATTTGTAGGGATACCATATTTCCATAAAGTCATAGATCGATTCATATGCCTCTTTTGTAAGGCCTTTGTATTTCTTGATATCCTTCTGTTCGATCTCGAACATCTGCTTTCTCAGCGGAACAAACTGTTTTTCGTCCATCCTCATGAAGTCCATTTTGCCTTTTTTCTTGAGCTCCTTCATGGCAACCGCACTCGTCCACTGGCTCTTTGTCCAGTGGTTGAATTCATCCGACCTGAAGGCCATCTGAACAATGAGTTTCAGATCTTCAGGAAGCTTTTTCCAGTAATCTTTGTTGATCACGACAGTCGTAACAAAATGCACATTCCAGAAGTCGGGCCATATACCATATTTGGCGACATCTGTAAGCCCGAGTCCCTCATTGTATTTCAGGTGCCCGAATTCGGCCATATCCACTGTGCCGGTGGCAAGCCCTGTAAACACCTCTTCAAGCGGCAGGGTGATACCTGCAACATTGTTCTTTGCAAGCAGGCGGGGATCGGACGTCCTCATCTTTCTTCCCTTCATCTCCTCAATGCTCTTAAAGGGCTTGTTCGCCATAAGGACCTCTGTTCCCCAGATTTCAACAGCCAGAAGCTTCAGGTTAAGCTTGTCAAATGCCTTCTGAAGGATATCCCAGCCACCGAATTCATACATCCATACGTATCTGTCGTGGACATCCATCTGCAGATTCCCTGAAGAACAGGGAAGAAAGGCATATTCCACTCCTCTGGCATATACAGGCCAGCTTGAATGCATCTCGAATACGCCCTCGCCGCATGCCTGAAATGCCTCAAGACTTGAAACGATCGTGCCGTTCGGAACCACATTGATCTTGAGCCTGCCGTTTGTGGCCTTAAAAATCTTCTCCGCCGTCTTTTGATTCTGGATAAAATCAGTATGCGCAGGACTGTGGATCACCTGCATCTTCCATTCAAACTCAGGTTTGTCCGCAGCAATGACATTTGCCGCAAAAAAAACACTCATCAAAACCGCAACCGATAAAACACCTATTTTTCTCATCCTTCCTACCTCCTTTAATGGATTATTTTTTTGCCATTCACCTGCTGAATACAAAGAGGATAGCTGCGAACCTATTTCCAATACATGAATTCGCCTTACAGTGATTAAACGGATAAAGATATTGCAATACAGGTGCCGCATTACCTGCGAGCATGCACAAAATCCTTAACTTATTGATATAATGGTGATTAGGTATTAGATAAAATCGAATCGACAAATTCTGAAGACAAATAACTGGGGATTAAAAAGGCAATGTGCACCTAACGGTTCACCTGTCAGTGCATATTGCACCAATAGGTTCACTTCAAGCCCTCTATAATACTTCCATTACAGGAAGGGCCTCTGTTGCCGTAACTGGTTACTATTTTGGGATTATCTTACGATTATTTGAAGTTCATCAGGGAAAACAGATGGATCACCTTCAACTGAGCAGTTGCAAACCATGAGGGTATTAAAACCCACACTGTGGCAACCCAGTGATTACTTGGATGACAGGCCAGGTTTCATAATGATTACAGTTATTGACAATCCGGGAATATCAATCGGTCCGGACCAAGGATCCCAGTGAAAGCCTGGCCAGGCAAAGAACCTTAACCGGATATCCTCTTAAGCTTTCCCTGAAGTATCCTCCTTGAAATGCCCAGGAACCTGGCCGTCGCGGTCTGATTTCCCTGATTCTTCTTGAGCGCCCTTTTTATTATCTCCTGCTCAAGGAGATCAAGATCCACTCCCTTGTCCGGGAGTTCAAAATTATCCCGCCCCAGCACAGGTACGCGTGAATAAGAAAAGTCAGGCTGGGAATCAAGGTCACTGACAAAATATAGATCATCCGCCTCAACCGTAGCGTCTGTTTTCATTATTGCGAGCCTTTCCATGGCGTTTTTGAGCTGTCTGACATTGCCGGGCCATGAGAATCCGTTCAAAAAGGTCTCTGCCTCCGGTTTAAACCTTGTGAATCTCTTTCCCTTTCTGGAAAAGGCCCTGCTTATGAACCGTTGAGCAAGGGGAAGGATGTCATCAACCCTCTCCCTTAAAGGAGGGATATGTATGCTGCCCATGTTTATCCGGTAAAACAGATCAAGTCTGAAGTTCTTACTCGATACCGCCTGCTGAAGATTTTTGTTGGTGGCGCAGATGATCCTGATATCGACAGGCCTTTCCTCAACACTTCCAAGACGCTGCACCTTTTTATCCTCAATGACTCGAAGCAGTTTTACCTGCAGGTTCAAGGGCATTTCTCCTATTTCATCAAAGAAGATCGTCCCGCCGCTTGCCGCCTCCAGCTTACCCATTTTCCCCGATCTGGTCGCCCCTGTATATGCGCCCGGTTCATGTCCAAAAAGCTCTCCTTCTATCAATTCATGGGAAAGTGCCCCGCAGTTTATGGCGATAAAAGGCGTTGTGGTGCTCCCATGGCCGAAGTAATGGATATACTGGGCAATCAACTCTTTTCCCGTGCCGCTCTCCCCTTCAATGAGTACCGGTACAGACCTGTCTGAGCTGTATTTTTCAGCCTGATCGATCACATCGCGCATGCGTTCGGAATACACAAGGAGCCCGTCGAGCCCTATTTCTTCCAGATAGGAGGCACGAATCCGTGCCGTCTCTCCCCTAACAATACTTTTTTCTATTTCAATACGCTCGGTAAACTCGCTTTTCAGGGAAAGGTAGTTTCTCCTCAAGGCGGCGTATTCGGCCGAGCGTTCGATGGTTATGGCCAGCTCCCGGACATTTATTGGTTTGATCAGATAATCAAAGGCCCCGTATTTCAGGGCCTTTATGGCATTGTCCATATCTCCGTGACCGGTTACGACAATCACGTCGACAGGTGACTGTTCCACCACCTTGACACGTCTCAGAAGCTCAAGCCCATCCATTTCCGGCATTCGGATATCGGTAATTATGAGATTGAAATCACCGGAATGGAATGCCTGCAGGCCCTTGCTGCCGTTAAATGCGCAGGTGACATTATGCCCCAGCTTGCCAAGGAAACCGGCAAGGCTCTTGCAGGCATCTCGTTCATCATCTATAAGCAGTATCTCCATTTAAATGCCGCCTCTTCATTTAGTTGTCTTGAATTTGTGCCTGGAAATTTGATATCTGAATAATCTTTGGCATGTCAAGATGTTTCGGCTTAAGATAGAATCGGTACGGGCATCAACAGACCATTTAACCGGTTTTAGGTTATTCCTAAACCGCTCCGCTGTTCAGTGAACAAAGACCTGAAAGGGGGACCCTTTTCATGAGTATAAAAAAGAAACGATTCTGCATGGTATTCATACTGGCCTGTCTTTTTTTGACACCGGCATATTCCAATGCAGTGCAAAAAAGGAACGTCCTCGTGCTTAATTCCTATCATCCCGGTTTCTCCTGGACTGATAGTATACTTAAGGGGATAAGGTCAGTCCTTAAGCCAAAGAACGGCATTGAACTTTTTGTGGAATATATGGACACAAAGAGACATGACACAGAAGATTATTTTCAAAGATTGAAAGCCCTATATGAAATCAAATATATGAAAAAGAAAATAGATGTCATATTGTCTTCGGACGACCATGCCCTTGATTTTCTGCTCAAATACCGTAATGAGCTTTTCCCTGGAGTGCCTGTGGTCTTTTGTGGAGTGGATCGTGTTGAACCTGAACGCATTGCTGGTCATGACCGCATCTTCGGTGTTGAAGAGGGTTTGGAATTTGAAAAAAATATCCGTATGGCCCTGCGCCTCCATCCTGAGGTTGAATCCATTGCAATTGTTGGAGATTTTACCAAATCATCACTTTCATATCTTGGAAAAATCAAAAAGATAGAGGCCAAACTCTCGGGCCAGGTCAGGTTCGATTATCTCACGAATTTGACAGTGAAGGAGCTTCAAAATGCCATAAAGCAACTACCCTATAATTCGTTTATAATGTATCTGATTTTAACCCGAGACAGAAACGGCCTGGTCCTGTCTCTAGAGGAAGGCCTTTCGCTAATCGGAAAAAATTCTCACGTTCCTGTCTACATTGCTTGGGAAACCCCCCTTGGACCTAACGTAATGGGAGGTGATATTGCTAGCGCCTTCAAACAGGGCGCAACATCTGCCAGCCTTGTAAAAAGAATCCTGGCCGGAGAGCCCCTTGAAAGTCTCCCCAAACTTCAAGTAGGGCCCCATGTAAGGCTCTTCAACTACCCGGTCATGCGCCGGTATGGACTTAAAAAGACCGACCTTCCCAAGGACAGTATTATTGTAAATGAGCCCTATTCCTTTTACAGGGAACACAGGACACTTGTCTGGAACGTTATGGCTGCCTTCATGGGGCTCGTATTGATAGTCGTACTCCTTTCGGTAAACATACTGAGCAGAAAAAGGGCTGAAAAAGAGCTCCTGGCAAGCGAGACACGTCTCAAGTCGCTCCTGGAAACCGCGAACGAAGGCTTCTGGGAAATAGACAACGATTCCAGGGTAGTCGATCTCAATCCTGAGATGTGCAAGATCGTGGGTAGAGACAGGCAGGAGATTGTGGGTCTCACCGCCTATAATTTCCTGGATGAACCCAATCAGGAAATCTTCCAAAAGGAGATGGCAATCAGAAAAAAGGGGATAAGGAGTTCCTATGAATTACAGTTTACGCATCCTGACGGGAAAAATATCCACTGTCTTGTAAACGCAAGCCCCCTTTTCGGTGAGTACCAGGGCAAGATCGGCTCCTTTGCCATGATAACCGACATATCTGAGAGAAAACGGGTGGAGGAGCAGCTCATAACGAGCAAAAGGGTGCTTGCACAGTCGGAATCGATGTACAGGGCTATCTCCGAGTTTGCCGATTTCGGCATCATGCTTCTCGGGCAGAAGGAAATCATATACAGCAACCAGAGGTTGGCCTATTTCATGGATATAAAGGCCGGGTCTATTTCAAAATCCGATCTTTTCGCATGGATATGCGAGGAAGACCTGTCAGGTTTTAAACGCTCCCTTGGAAATCTTCTCAAGGGTGCATACGAAGGACCTGTCCGGTTTGAATTCCGGGGACAGAACAGCTCAGGCCTGAGGGATTATCTGGCTCACGCGCAGTTGATGGATTACAGCGAAAACACCGTGGTCCATATGTTCCTGGAAGATATTACGGAACAAAAAGAGATGACCAGGAGGGCGAGACTTAACGAACTCAGGATGTATCATGAAGACAGGCTCTCAGCCCTTGGAGTCATGGCTACCGGCATCGCTCACGAACTAAACCAGCCCCTGAATACCATCAGGGTCCTGACGGAAGGCTTTTTGTTCGGCAGGGACGAGGGATGGGATCTTGATACACAGGAGGTGTTTGATCACCTCGAGATGATTTCCCGCCAGGTGGTTCGCATGAGCCAGATAATACAGAACATAAGAAACTTCGCCCGTGAGGATAGAGTTCGGGACGCAAATGAAATAGATCCGAACAAGGCCATAGAGGATGTATTTTCCATGCTCGGCACACAGCTTGAGGTTCACGGTATACGGGTGGAAAAATTCATTGAGGCCAAGGTGCCAAAAATCAGGGCAAATTTGAATCGCCTTGAACAGGTCATCATGAATCTGCTTGTCAATGCCAGACAGGCACTGGATGGATGTGAAAAAGAGCGTAAGATTATATGGCTAAAAACAGGGGCGCGTTACGACCAGGTCTTTATCGAGGTAGGAGATAATGCCACCGGCATCCCTGAAAAAGAGATGTCCAAGATTTTTGACCCCTTTTATTCCACCAAAGAGGTAGGAAAAGGCACCGGACTGGGGCTTTCAATCAGCAAGACGATCGTATCCGAATTCAGGGGTCGTCTGGAGGCATACAACAACAAGGAAGGCGGCGCCACTTTTTTCATTACCGTGCCATGCAGCCATGAAACTCAGGAGGTATAAATCAGATTTACTCCGTAATCGGAGAAAACCATGCCCGGATGAACATGAGCTTTAATATTTGAGAAATGATCGGCTGCCGATCTTTCACAGGGAACACGGGGAAAAAGGCAATGAGTAAAGGAAACCTATCCTGACTTATTCAAACAGGGCCATTTTTACGACCCGGCTCAGAGGGCAGGGTTTTCTATAATAGGATAAAGGGTCAAAGAGGGGGAGGGAAGCCCTGAATCCTTGCAAGCATTTTGTCCAGCTCCTCCAGCATAAGATGGAGATGATTGTGCAGGTCATGATCATCTTCCACCTCGTGAAGAATGATGCCTTGACCCTGTGGTGATCTTTCGATCAATCCATGTATGGCCTCCAAGGGTATCACTTCGTCTCTTATGCCTGCTATGATTACAGATGGAATACCACTAGGTATATAGACAGATGAAAGCATTTTTTCTTGAACATCGGTAAATACCCCCGGCACAGCGCCCCCAACGGCCGGTGCCATAAGGACAAGCCCCCTGACCATTTCCGGTTTTTCCATTGCAAACTGAATAGCAGTAAGCCCTCCCATGGATGTCCCGGTCAGCAGGACCGGCTCTTTTATAGCCTTTTGAGCCTCCCTGAGGCGCTCAGATAACCCGGGGGAAAGCTTAGGGGTTATGCAATCCGGATAGGTTTCTCTTATAATGCTTCCCTTTGTGCCCCAAGGGCTGCTGTCCAGACCATGAAAAAAGCATATCGGTATTCTTTTTCGACGGGTTTTTCCAGCCATCTTATTTCCTTAATCAGATTAAGGCATTATCTGCTCTGACCTAACATGCCTTCAATTTAACAGTATAGTATTATTAGGAAGCATTTGGCAGTTGTAAAGCCTTCCGCGTGAAGATCCGCATTTTATGTTTGGAAACCAGCGCGGTTCTCGCTTTGTTGTTAGTCAAAAGCGATCTTTTACAAAAACCATATTGCTTTACAGGCATTATGCCCCGTGATAAAATTATAATAAAGTAGGGTCAATTGACTTAAAAGGGATAAGAAAAGATCTCATGAAGTATTGCCTGGGTTATCTATTTTATTGTTAATTTAGAATGTGGTGCCACAAACTATTTTAACCCTAATAGATCGAAAGGAGGTCCGTGATGAATTTCATTACCATATCGAGAAAAATCGGAACAGGCGGGAGCATGATCGCCGAGAAAGTCGCGAGGGAAATAGGGTATAATTTTGTAGACACCGAAGCAATCATGAAAAAGGCAGGTGAAATGGGCTTTTCCGAAGATGTCGAAAAAATTGATGAAAAACGCCCTTCACTTTTTAACAGGCTCTTTTCACATGAACCCGCTATCGGTCTCAACAGGCTCAATTCGGTAATCTATGAACTTGCAAATGAGGGAGACGCTGTGTTTGTCGGACGGGGCGGACACATGCTTTTAAGATCATTTGACTGCGCCCTGCATGTCAGGATTACAGGCTCACATGAAACATGTCTGCAAAATCTTGTTAATCGAGGATTTACACCTGATGCTGCAAAACACAGGATAGAGAGTGTCACAAGGGAGAGATCCGCCTTTATAAAATACGCCTTTGGAAAGGAAATAGAAGATCCCAAACAGTATGATGTGACATTCAATATGGATAAATTGACAGCGGATTCAGTCATAGACACCATCGTGCAAATGGCCGGTTCGGACAAGATAAAGGCGGTCTGCTCCTATGACGCCCTGGAGAGCCTGGGGAAACTGGCGCTTCGCGACCGCGTTGATGCGGCCCTGCTGGAATCGGGCGTCTCATGGGGTCTTAATTCCACGGTCAATGTATTCGTGGAAGAGGCCGGCCAGGTAATCCTCAAGGGCTCGGTCGATGACACCGCATCCACCATAAGGGCTGAAGAGGTATCAAAGGGGGTAAAAGGGGTCGAAAAGGTAATAAACGAAATCAGAATCACACCCGCGGACCGCCATGCCTAGGGCTTAAACTAAGATAAAAAGCCGCATCCCCCCAAAAAAAGGATGCGGCTTTCATATTACAGGCAATTATCAGCCGCACTTTAAGCCGGCACCGGCAAAACATGCAGTACTGCTGATACGGTTTTGCCGTCCGGATGGTTTTACGGCAAAATCAGCCTTCACCACGTTCTTCATTAGGGAAGATATTCTCAAATCCCTTTATATAGCCGTAGACGATAAAGCCAATCGTCCCTATCACCAGCACTCCGCACACTAACGTCACTATATTTGGCCACATGACGAACATCTTACCATTGATTACTATTGCCGCGATACCGGCGAGGATAGCCGCAGTGCATATTATCCCGCATATCTTCAAAAACTTTTGCATCGCTCGATCTCCTTTATTTCATGACTCAAATGGCCTTTCCGCTCTCGGAAATACCAGATAAACTTATCGTTACATGGTTGTATTTTATACTAAACATTTAAGACAAGGCCTTTAAAGGTCAAATTACTGTTATTTCTGCGCATCACATTAAGGATCTTTGTAAGATCACTGCTTGAGATTACGCTGAAAAGATAAGCCTTTTCCCTTGCAAGCCTGAATCTCAGGAACACCGTCGGAATAAAGGAAAGACGAGGGCCCTCGACAATTGTTATGTCCGTCGGTTCGAGGCGAAGCACCCGCCTGAAGCTTCTGAGTTCTATTTTGCCCTGCTCGTTTACAGCAATCCTGTAGGAAATCGCAAGACACCAGTACCAGGTGTACGCGATCACAAAACCTATCATAGCGAGCTGGCCTATGGGCCAGTCGGCATTCAACGCCTTTACGCCTATCAGGTAGACGCAGATTGCGGTCCAGGCCAGGAGCAGAAAGTAGAACACGCCCACATACATAAGAGGTGCCTCATATACATAACTCTTCTTGGGCGGTTTCAGTCTATCCTTCATAATCCGATATATCCCTAAACTGCGTAAGCGCCCCTGGTAGCAGGGACGCCCATCGCATATGTTTACATCATATTCCTGTCAGCGTCAAAAAACGCCTGATTAACCGTAAAATAGTTCAGGCAGATAAAGTGAAAGCCATTGGAACTTCATAACGCATATCACTCCCAATACCTGAAGCCCTATAAATGGCGCAGCACCCTTCCAGATATCGGTAGTCTTTATCTCCGGCGGTGCCACCCCCTTTAGATAGAACAGGGCGTAGCCGAATGGTGGCGACAGGAAAGATATCTGCATGTTGGTGGCAAAAAGCACGCCGAACCACACAGGATCGAATCCCAGCTTGCGAACGATGGGTCCGAATATGGGTACGCAGAGCATAATGATCCCGGTCCAGTCGATAAAGCACCCGAGGAAAAGGAGGATACCCTGCATTGTAATAATGATTCCCCATTTTCCCATACCTGATCCCATGAGCACCTCGGTAACGAAGTTGCCGCCCCCGCACATTACGTAGAGTCCCACGAATATGTTGGCGCCGAACATTGTCCAGAGGACCATTGCCGAGGACTTAAGGGTCTTCTCGGCGGCATCCACTATGCCTTTCCATGTAAGCTGCTTCTGGGCACCGGTAAGTATCATCGCGCCAAGCGCGCCCACCCCGGCCGCCTCCGTGGGAGCCGCGATACCTGTAAATATCGTGCCCAGCACCAGGAATATGATAATTCCGGGAGGCACCAGAGACAGAAGCAACACTACACGCTCCTTAAAAGGCATCCGCTCTTCCTCCGGCACCGGTGGGCCGAGTTTTGGGTTTATATAGCAGCGAATCGTGACATAACCTATAAAAAGGCTTGCCAGGAGAAGTCCCGGAAAAATTGCACCAGCATAGAGTTTTCCGATCGAGCTGTTGTCCACAAGGCCGTAAACGATGAGAAGCACGCTTGGCGGGATAAGGATACCAAGGGTTCCACCTGCAAGAATAGATCCGCAGGCAATGAATTTATTATATTTCCTGTTTAGCATCTGGGGAAGCGCGATAACACCCATTGTCACCTCGCTTGCACCGATGACGCCGCACATTGCCGCAAGCAGCGTACATGCGGCAACCGTTGCCGATGCGACCCCGCCTTTGATCCTTCCAAGCCACTGGTATGCGGTCTCATATATCTTATGGATGATACCGGACTGCTCCAGGATACAGGCCATGAATATGAAAAGGGGAATAGCCGCCAGAAGGTAATTTATCATCAGGCCGAATATACGCGTAGGCACGAGATTTACGGCCATAGGACCTTGCAGAATGGCGGTGAAAATAACCCCGATTGATCCGCAGGCAAATGCAACAGGGAGTCCCAGGCCCAGCAGGAAAAACAAAGAGCCGAACATAACTACTGTAAGCATCTCAATACTCATTCTTCCATCTCCCTCCCTGTTACTGCAACGTGTATATCACGAATAGTCCAGACAACGTGTTGCAGGAATAAAAGAACCGCCCCAAAGGGCATCATGAATTTGACGGGATAGTAGGGGGGCGCCCAGTCCGTGAGGGACCTCTCTCCGAGAACGTGAATGCCCAGAAAGGTGCCTCCACCTTCCATTGTCTGAGAACTCCAGTAGAAATTCCAGGAGGTGTAGATCAGCACCACGAGAAACAAAAAGAAAAATATACTCGTAAATAGATCCAGGTAGGCCTTTGTCCGCCTCTTCCTTGTGGAATATATCACGTCTACGCGCACGTGAGCACGGTGAAAGTGGCAATAGCCGGCCACAAACATGTATTGTACGGCGAAAAGGAGCGTCATCAGTTCATGCCCCCAGTTGGTAGGCATGCCGAAGACATAGCGCATTATCACCTCAAAACTTATGATGATAACCGCAAACAGCATGATGCCGACATTCACCTTGCCAATGAAGATGTTGGTTTTTTCAACGGCATCAATGAATTTTTTTAGTGCATTCATATTACTTCCTCACATGTTGCAGATTTCCCGCCGGATACTGACTCCTTGTTAAGATATCTTCTGACCGGCTTCAACTCTGCATCAATAGAAAAAAGGGGAAGGGTACGAGCCCATCCCCTTTTTCAGGTTTCAATTAGAATTTAAGTGGTTTCCCGTCAAGGTCAACCATATCCTTGTCTGTTATGTAGTTCATCTTAACGGACTTCATGAACTCGAGCTGGGTCTTGAATGCCTTCATGGCAAGAGGAGATTTCTTGGCCCATTTTATCCAGAAGGAAGGAGCAAATCTGCGGAACTTGGCGATTTCCGCTTCCGGAAGCCTGATGATCTCAACGCCCTGCTCTTGGAATTTAACAAAAGCCTTGATGTCTTCTGCCTGTATTGAACTGTACTGATCCCATGAATGCCACTTCACCGCCGCCCTGAAGAAATCCTGCATATAGCCGGGAAGTTTGGCCCATGAACGTTTGTTGATCTCGATCGACATTAAGTCGACAGGCTGGTGCAGGCATGGGGTTGAAGGCGGACCCATGATGATGTATTTGGCGATCTCGCCGTAACCCAGGTTGTAGTTGATGGCCGCGCCGACAAAGTCGGCACCGTCGATAACGCCCTTTTCAAGTGCAGGGTAGACCTCGCCGCCGGGCAGAAGAACCGTTGCGACACCGGCCGCCCTGTAGATATCAGCGATGATTCCACCGGGATAACGGATTTTCTTGCCCTTGAAGTCCTCGAAGGTCCTGATAGGGACCTTTGAGTGGATCAGGTTATCATCGTGCTGGATTGGTCCGATGTAGATCATGTTGTGTTTTCCGTATGCTTCCTGTGCAAACTCTTTTCCACCGAGCTGCGCATACCATGTCTCCCACTGATCGGGCCTGTCAGGGCCGAAGGGATAGGAACTAAGGAATGTGGCCACAGGCATCTTGCCGGGCCAGTAGCAGTCAAAGCAATGCATGCCGTCAAAGACGCCGGCCTTGACCGCATCGAACATCTCAAAGGTTCCAACGATTGCGCCGGCTGGAAAACCCTCTATAATAAGTTTTCCCTCTGTCATTTCGCCAACGAGCTTGCAGAATTCCTGGAATTTTACATATCCTACCGTACCGGCATCCCAGGCAGTCTGAATTTTGAGTTTAATGGGTTTTGCCGAAGCCGCTTTGGCAAAGGCGGGAACGCCTAAGGTGGTTGCTGCAGCACCTGCTACCGCTGCTGTTTTGAGGAAACTACGACGGGACACATCATTTGTCTTTCCTTGATTCTTCTCACTCATACCTTACCTCCTTAGCACAAAGGATTTTAGATCATTAATGGACTTACCGAACACGACCGGTATAACCCTGCGAGCTGGGACCGACCGGCGTTGAAGCCCACCTTGCAAAAAAATAAGCCCAGTGCCTATTTTTTTTACTGAACATCACATCCTCCGAAAACTCAACGACCTCCTGACACAAGTCAGGTTGCGAGCAGGTCATTAAGATTCATGAGGATATTCTAAATTGACTCTCCGGTAAACAAATTTTATGGGCAATATCCTATTTTTTTATGGTAAAACCAGTTCACTCACCGGAGAGGCATATACACAAAATATATACACCCAAAAAAATACATTTTATGCTAATATTACTGATTTAATATCGTTCTAGAATAGCATATCAAATCATGTCACACTTAAAAATACTCTACTTAGAACGTTTAACAAACAGCATTTAAACTGTCAAGCCAAAAAAAATAAGCTTTCCGGGAGGAATTCCCTAGATTTTTTATGCAAACGCCATGCCAAAGCAAAAGATTGACTCCCTGCTTTAACCTTTTGATAAAACTGCAAATATTAGCACGCGCATAAATCAGGGGAGATGTTCACAATAAAATTGCATGTCAAAATATTTTACAAAATGTAAAATATAATTACATAAATGCGACTATTTTTACGCCACTTTTAAGCTGGTATTACCATAAGACCGCTTGACCACCAAGACAGGCTCTATCCCCATCTGCCCGCGTATCCTGTTTATGTCTTTTTCATTAGGGGGAAATGGATAATTGCGCATCTCAGGGCCGGGCCTTGAGTTCGCAAAAGGCCTGTTGCAGGCTACCTGACCGTCGTAACCGGTACATCCGCTGGTTCTGAAAGGTTCTCCAGAATCCATAATATTGTCGAGCTTGCTCTGCAACAGCCCGAAATTCATTATTTTTCCTTCTTCATCGAATATAAAGCGGCTCACATCACTTATTTCATTGTCTATGATATAGCGGGCAAGCTGAATCCTCCTGTACTGATCCAGAGGTGGCTGGGGGTGATCCGCCAATGTTGATCCAGGTTCCGGGAAAAAGGAAAAAAGATGGGTATACCCCCCCATTTTCCTTACCCTTTGGATCGCCGTGCACATCTCTTTCTCGGTCTCGCCCATCCCTACCATAAAATGGGACCCGGCATTACCCTTTCCAAAGATTGAAAGGCAATCTGAAAGGCACTCCCAGTATCGTTCCCATTTGTGAGGCCCCTTTACACCGCGTCCCCTGTATCTGTCAAAAAGGCTCTCTGTTGCAAGATCAATCGCCACTCCGATTTTATCGGCCCCCGCCTTTTTAAAATCGACCAGGTCGTCACGATCAAGAACAGTAGGGGCTATCAAAAGGGACACAGGTACATCAAAGCTGCTCCTAAGTCTTTCGCATATATCACGTGTATCTTTTATGGCCCGTTTTCTCGTTACCATGGATATACAGACCCTTTTGACCTTATCCTGCCGGTCTGAAATCCTTTTTATTATCTCATCAACACCGTAGGTAGGCCACGTTACCCTTATAAAGCTTTTTTTGCCGTATTTTCCGGGCCTTGCCTTTGAAAGCCCGCAGTAGGCACATCTTGCCATGCAGCCATCCTGATAGGTCAGCAGCAGATTTATGCAGTTTAGTTTCGCGTTTCTGTAGAAAAGCCCCTGCTTGAAATCGAGCGTCATTGCCGCGGCAAGACTCATCCTCACATATTCAGGGCTTTCCTGAGGTTCTATAGCACTATCTTCCATTTGTTTTTCTCCTTATGCAGTCTCCCATTGTTCGCCTGACAGGTCCTTTGATACCGAGCAACAGGTTCTTTGATATTTTATTTTCATTCCCAGTCTTTCGGCCGCAGATATCGCCTCATCAGAGGGAAGGGCCATTCGGTTTATTCCCGCCCGGATAGCAAGTTCCTCAAGCCTCGTGTTTCCACGCTGTCGCGCGCACCCAAGGCTCATCCTCGTCTCCGGCAGGCTCAGCCGCGCCTCTGCGATTATATCCGCCACCTCTTCGGACACCGGCAGACGGAACCTTCCCGCCCCCGTTCCCGGCAACTTCATGTAAGATACGATTACAAGCTGTTCCAGGTCAAAATCGGTCAGCCTCGCAATCGCCCTTTTCTCCCCCTTTATCCTGCCGAAAAAAAGGCCGCACACGATATGAGGCACCAGGGGGATGGATGCCTTTTGAAGCGCCTCCATGGATGCATATATTCGTGATACCCCGAAAGGCACATGATATATCTGTTTATACGTCTCATCGTCCCCTATTACGTCTATGAGTGCCTGATCCACGCCTGCCCTCTTGAGCGCAAGTGCCTTACCTTCATCAACCATCCCGCTGTGTATCGACACAAAAAGGTCGGTCTTATTTTTTATCTCTTCAATTACAGCTAGAAATTCGCTCCATGGAAGACACCCCTCACTGTCGCAACCCCCGCTCAGCAATACGCCATGGTAGCCCCTGTCCGCCAGCTTTAGGCACTTCTCCTTTAAAGTTGCCGCATCTTCTGCATGAATCATTGTCTTTAAAAGGCTTCCCCTGCAATGTTCGCAATCAAGGCTGCAGTTGTTCCCCGTAAGTGATATGGCGGGGTAACGACCCGAAATGCCATTGTATCTGAACATGCCCGGCAGAAAAAAGGTTATCTCCCGCCCGAAGTGTTTCCAGGAAAGCTCTCCTGCCCTGTCAATCTTTTCAATTATCTCTTTCATAGTACCGTTTATATGAAACCCAGCATTTCCTTATAATGCCGTCGAAATTCTCCCAGTTTTCCTCCATCAGATTTCTTCTGGAACATGCCCTTTCGAGGGTTTCCCCGAAAAGATCGGACCATTCGTCTTCATACCCGCCAAGGGCCTCAATATCCTTTGAAATTACCGCCTCGGCTGCCCATTTCCCCGCCATTCGACCACCCATGACCGCCTGGGACACCCCCGCGCCTGTAATCGGATGCGTGTGCCCGGCCGCATCGCCGGCAAGGATTACGTTGCCCTTGCGGATCTTTCTGGGGCTTTCAGCAGGTATCCAGCCTGCCATGGTCCTGAAAGATCCCTCCCTGACCTTACCCTCACGGGAAAGTCTCTGCAGAAATTTCTTCAAAACCTCCTGGATAGAAGGACTCCGTTGATCCCTCTTTTTCATTCCGATTCCTATATTTGCCGTATCACCCTTCGGGAAAACCCATGCATATCCCGCGAAAAAGTCCTTTTCAATGTAGATCTCGGTAAAATCCATCTGCCTGCTCAGGGGAACCGAGTATTGTATACCTGGTATCAGATTCCTGTTTTCAGACCCGATCCATCTGCCCACGGTGGAATGGGGTCCGTCGGCACCGATCACCACCTTGGCATTTACTGATATGTTATCTCCCGCCTTGGTCCTGAGTAAAATTCCTTCCCTGCCCCTCGAAAGGGCGGAAGTGGAAAGAAAAATCCTTGCACCCGCCTTTTCCGCCGCCTCCGCGATGCATTGATCCAGGATGTCCCTGTTGACCATAAAGCCGGGAGCGATGGTCTCCTTGTCTTCCTTTCCCGATATAAATGTCTTCATGCCCCTTACGGGCTGGACCACGAAACCACGGCCAAGGCCGATTTCCCCCAGCAACATGCCCGGGATATATTCGGCACACCTGACCGGGATTCCCACGGTTTTCCGGCGTTCCGCAACCAGGACCTTAAGCCCCTTTTCAGCGGCGGCAATTGCAGCCGATGACCCGGCGGGCCCGGCACCCACGATCAGGATATCACATTCTTCTTGCTTCATTTGAAAAACCGTTCCGGATATCAGCGACTCCTCCTGACATCTGTGTTGAGGACCGTGTTCAACAGATCAAGGTTGACTTCGGTCTGGCTCGAGAAGGTCCCGGCGTAGGCGTCTTTCGCCTGGTCAAGTTCGTAACAGGTGGTGCTGTCGATATCCAGGAGTATTCCGGGCAGCCCTGCCTTTTCAAAGTCGTCTACATGTTTGGTAAAAAAGGGCTGACAGCAGCAGCCTATATAGGAGGTCACCCCTCTCGCCTTCATCTTGAGCAATTCCTCCCACAGGTCTTCAAAGCTGACTATGCAGACGGTCTTCATCTTCTTTTTCCTGCCCATCTCCCATGCGGTCCCTATGGTGCACTTACCACAGGCTCGGCACCCCTTTTTATATCGCAATTCGCAGGTCGTAAGTTTGGAACAGTAGGGAAGGAGAAGGAGCGACGGTTCATCCTTGAGGATTTCCTCGAATGTCCCGTTCGTAACCGATATCTTGTTGCAGTGCTCTATGGGGATATCATATTCTGATATGGCAATTTTCTGAAGTATCTGATCCACAGGCTTTAGAAAATCCTCAAAACCCATTCCTGGTATGGTGATTAATTTATTTTCAAAATACTCCCTGATGATACCATGGATCAGACCTCTGTCGAGACGCAGCCCTCGAAGGGCCGATTCCATATCAAAGAGGGCCCTGCTTGGAAAGGACAGAAAATCACCTGTAATGAAAATGTCCTTGATCCTCTTCTGGGCCTTATTTATCGCCATGGTGAACCTCACCAGGCCCGAGTCGGCCTTATAGGCGGACTGAACCACCTCTTTTTTCTGATACCTGGGATTGACATGGTAGATCCATTCACTTGATCTGTAATAGTCAAGCTTTTCCCTGAAAAGATCCTTTTCCGATTCCGCAAGCCCCCCCGGTTCGAGTGTGATACCAAGCTCCTTTTCAAAACCCCCGGCAACGGCATCCTTTATCTCAGACAAAGAGGGGGTATGACCCAGCTCCCAGTTGAGGCACGTGACCCTTTCCTTGACGGAATCTATCTCTTTTGCCTTCAGCTTTTCCACCGGTATTCGAAGGCTCCTGAGCATCGTATCCACGTCAAAATCAACAAGCATGGTCCCCTGAAAAAGAAAGGCGTCGTCGGAGTCGGTGCCGCCCGTACCTGATATCTTCCTTCCGTTAACCTCTATGTCGTTTCTGGGCCTGAAATCGGACTCCACCCCGAGGATCCTGAGCGCCTCTACAACGGGGGCGCAGAGCCGTTTGAACAGTCTCAGATTCGGAAGTTTCACGTCAAAGAATGACTTGGAGCTGATGACCTCCCATCCAAGTTGATTCTCATCAAAAAACAGGGCACCGCCCCCTGTATTCCGCCTGTTTATCTCAATGTTATTGGCCATGCAGTAATCTACACGGACCTCCTCCTCCACCGACTGATGATAACCCACAAGTACGCATCGCGGCGAAAACTGCAGGAAATGAATAGTATCAGGGGTCTCCCCCTTTCCCTTTAATTCCACCAGGGTTTCGTCAAGGGCCATATTTTCAGCCGCCGTCATTGGCGGTGTATCAAGGAGTCTCCATACCGTCATTTTTTCTCTTTAACCCCGAGTACCTCCAGCCAGTCTCTGATCTCGATTCCGGGGGTCTCCACCTTTCTTTCTCCGTAAAATCTCTCAAGTGCTTCTTGCATATCACTTAAGCGCAATCCTTCAATATAAGACTCAAGCTGGCTTATACCACTCTCCGGGAAACAAAAAAAATCGCCTGAGATATGAATCCCCGAAAGCCTTCCATCCGACAGCTGCATTTCGGCCCTTATAAGTCCGCCCATGGCCTTATGCATCCTCCGGATGACATTGGTGCCCGCCCTTATTTTTATGTCCCTGCCATCGGGATACCTTCTTCCCCTCTGAAAAAGCCATTCATCGGCAAGCATACGGGATCTCAGTTTATCCATAGTCTCTCTTAGCTCATCATCAATTCCGCACGGCTCCATCCGCCCCAAAAGCCTTTCAAACGATTGCCTCATCAGCCGGTTGAGCCTGGGTTCGGGCCATTCCGATGCACACTCTCCGAGTTCCCGCCTGATAGTGGACAGATTTTCCTTAAGTGTCTTTTGCACCTTGTCTCGGAATTTTTCATCAGGCACCCTCAACACCCGGCACATCGTCTCATAGTCGAAATCGACTATAAGATTTCCCACAAAGACTATACATTCGCCTATCTCGGAGGCGCCCGTGCCAGATATTTTCCTGGTACCCGCGATTATGTCGTTTATCGGCCTGTATTCGGCAGGTATTCCTATAGTTCGGTACACCTCTATTGCCGGGGCGAGAAATTTCTTGTAAAAGGCCTCTTTGTTGGCCGGAACAAGGGGACTTTTTCTTTTCAGTATCAGCTGGAAAAAAAGCTGATTTCCGTCAAGGTAAACCGCGCCTCCCCCGAGATCACGCCTGAAAACAGGGATGCCCCTTTCTCTGCAGAAATCAAGATCCACCTCCTGCTCCAGATCCTGGTGAAATCCTATGCAGACATAATGAGAAGAAGGGGAAACAAGACAAAGCGCCTCTCTTTCCAGTCCGGCAAGGGCGTGGTAAATCAGTTGAGATTCATCCCAGGGAACCTTTCCGAGATTGTAGAGTTTCATGCCCATTTTCGTCCGACCTGACCTTCAGAAACAGATTTTCTATTATTAAACCAGAATTCGTCAAAAATACCGTTTGCCGGAAACCAGGCGCTTAAATCACATCTGTCGGTAATGTCTATAAAAAAACAAGGTACGGACAACACTGTTACCGGAACCCGGATGCTGTCCATACCTTGTTCTCTGTAATGATAATCAAATTTCTCCCGCCTCCGCCCAAATGGCGGAAGCACACCGCTTTGTTGACAAATGCGGAGGGGATGTATTCCGTCGAAACCACAGGATACTTCCAGGGCCGAATAATAAGACCCGATTTTGCCGATAAACTTATATCTAGTCTTTAAGGGCCTTTCTTACCAGCTGAGTTATATCCAAGACCTGAAGGGGAATCTTGTTCCTCCTTACATATGTCGCCATGGTCCTTACGCACTGCTGGCAAGAGGTTATAACCGCATCCGCCCCGGTGCTCAGCACCTCTTCTATCTTTCTTTTTCCCACTTCCGAGGAAAGACCCGCATCAATCATCTCGAGGTTACCTCCCCCTCCGCAACACTGGGAATTCTCCCTGTTATGCGGCAGTTCCACGAACTTGACACCGGGGATGGAGCCGATGACCTCTCTTGGTTCATCAAAAACCCTTGCCCCCCTTCCGAGATCACAGGGATCGTGATAGGTCACCGTCATGGAAAGCTCCTTCAGAGGAACCCTTCCTTCCTTCATCAATTTAAGAAGGTACTGGGTGGCATGAAACAGTTTGAACTCGGAAGGGTAGTACTCCCTCCACATCTGGTAGCAGGAGGGACAGGCAAAGAGTATTTCCCTTGCTCCTCTTTCCCTTACCGCCTCTACATTGTGGTCTACAAACTGCTTGAACATGTCCATGAGGCCCGCTCCCAGAAGCGGGAAGCCGCAGCACCATTCATCCTCACCCATAAGGGTCCATTCGACTTCACTGGCATCCAGTATCTCTGCAAGGGCTATCGGAATTTTCTGTACAAGCGGAAAATACGCGGAAGTACAACCGGTAAAATAGACGAGTTCCGCCTTGTCCCTGATATAACTGTCATCAGGTGGATCATCCATATCTTCGACCCAGTCGGCCCGTTCCTCGTTATCCTCATTAAATACGTTATAGCTCTTTTCCAGATTATCCCTGATCATGTCTATCTTATTGGGATAATTGTCGCTGTGAACAAGGTCCTGACGGAGTGAAAGCCACAGCTCTTTAAGAGGAATTCCCACCGGACAGATTTCCTGACAGTTTCCGCAAAGAGTGCACTTGAAAACAGTGTCGCTGAAATGCTTGGCCTGCTCCGGAGTCTCAGGCCTTGCCCCCAAAAGCCTTCCAAAGACGGTCCGTTGTTTCAGAAGCTGCCTTAGGCCGCCGATACGGAAGACAGCGGAAAGCTCACCATCTTCAGATGCGGATACCACAGGGCACACATCCGCGCACATCTGGCAGTTGGTGCAGGCCCCCATAGAAAGGAGCTGAGTTACACTGTAGTCCTTGATGCCCATATTATTCCTGCGCGTATTTCTCTAGATCCGCCGCAATCCACTTTTCGATAGCTTCAGCACCCTTGATGAGGTCTCCAAGTTCGGCCTTGTCGTCAGGTTTTACCTTGTACATCCAGCCTTCACCGTAACAGTCCTCGTTGATAAGACCGGGATTGATTTCAAGATCCTCATTTACTTCAACGAGTTCTCCGTTCACAGGGGCAAATGCCTTTCCCAGCCACTTGCCGGACTCCAGTTTCGCGAACTTCTTTCCCTTTTTGAGTCTCTTACCCTCGTCAGGCAGCTGTACATAAACTATATCTCCGGCCATTCTCTGGGCGAAATCATCCATTCCGAGTACGAGCAGATCCCCCTCTTCCCTGACCCAGAGATGATTTTCCTCATAGTACAGATCTTCCGGCATATTGTATCCTTGTACTTCCATTGTTGATCCTCCTCTTACATTTTTTTGATTAGGCAGTCATGATTCAAGAGCCATTATGCTGCCGTCATTATCCCGCCTCTCGGATTACCCGATCAAAGATCAGTCCTCCTCACGCAGCAGGTTTATAAACTCTGTCGTTGTATATATCTTGAGCTTCTGTTTTCTCAGTTTAGCATTCGCAAGGTTATGCACGCAGGAGTTACATTCGGTAAGAAGGACCTCCGCCCCTGCCTCCTCGGCCTCCTCAAGCCTTCGCCTTGCCATTGCGATAGAGTTTGCCGCATAGGCTCCTCTTACACCACCTCCCGCCCCGCAGCAAAGGGCCTTTTCATGGTGATGTCTCATCTCCACGAAATTGGGGGCTATCTTTCGTATCGTATCACGCGGCTCTTCATAGATACCGCAATGCCTTCCAAGATCGCAAGGATCATGGTAGGTCACTTTCTTATCGGTCTTGAATCCGATATCGATATCCTTCAGGAACTGGGAAAGATGAATGCATTTCACTCCCTTTTCCTTAAGTTCCGCATATTGTTTCTTGTTGTTGAATGTACGGGAACAATACGGACAACCGGTTATGACGGTCTTTGCCCCGGTTGCCATTATAAGATCTATATTCGTCCTTACATGCTTCTCATTTATGGGATGCCCCACATCCTCGAGCACACCGCTGCAGCAGACCTCATCTATAAGAGTGTAATCCACCTCAAGATAATCAAGGAGATCGAGTGTTGCCGTTGTCCTCTCGTCCTCTCTGTAGGAGCCTACGCATCCTATGAAAAAAACATATTCCGCTTTTCCGTTTCGCTCTCTCTCAAAATCTTCAGGTTCGTCCTCGGCATATATATTATCGTGCTCCTTAAGCACCTTGTTCATTCCTGTAAATGCAGGATGACATGACCCTATATGCACCATGTCTTTTCTGGCCTGCTTTATAATCTCAGGCACTTCCACCCCTGATGGACAGTTTTCGGCACAGGCCCCGCATGTTGTGCACTGAAAAAGGGTTTCAATCAGCTCGTCGTTCAGATCAAGAGTGCCGTCCATTACCTCCTTGAGAAGCAGCATCTTTCCCCTTGCGTTGTAGGCGGGCCTGAGAGTAGCCCCGAATACCGGACATACCGACTGGCAGAAGCCGCATCTTGAACATTGGAGTACCTGATCGCGAAATTTTCTTTCAAAATCATATTTGGCTTCCATGTTATCCCTCATCAAGCGCCATTTTCCCTGGATTAAGAATATTTTTGGGGTCAACCATCCTCTTGATACTTCGCATTACATCCATGGCCACATCGTCATGTTCCCAGCACATGTAGCGTGCCTTCTGCATTCCTATGCCATGCTCTCCGGTCAGCGTGCCGCCCAGCTCAATCGCCATTCTGAAAAGATCATCGCTGGCAGCCCTTTTGGCCTTTACCTGATCCTGGTCATATCCGTCGTATACAAACTGTGGGTGAAGGTTTCCATCCCCTGCGTGACCATATGTTGCTATCATTATGTTATGTTTTTTGGAGATCTCCTGTATGCCCTTCAATGCTTCGGCCAGTCTGCTCATAGGAACCGTGACATCCTCAAGCACCTGGTGGGTCTTGAGCCTGGCAAGGACCGCGTAAGCCGACTTTCTGGCCGCCCACAGACCGGCTGCCTCATCCTTGGACTGGGCCTGTTTAATCTCTTTGGCGTTGTTGGCCTTGAAGACCTCCAGGACCTTTGACATCTGATAATCGGTTTCTTCCTGGGTATAACCGTCGGTCTCCGAAAGCAGAATGGCATCAACCTCCGGAAGGTTCAGGTCCGTGTTCTGGTTTATGGCCATTATGGCCTCTTTTCCAAGGATCTCAAGAACCGCGGGCAGGATGCCGCTGTGCATAACCTGGCTTACCGCCCTTCCGGCATCCTCCACATCATCGAAGGTACCGAGCGCGGTAGTGGAAGCGGTCGTCATCGGATTTATCTTAAGCGTAATTTCCGTGACAACGCCAAGGGTACCTTCAGAGCCTACAAAGAGTTTAGTGAGGTCGTAGCCGGACACACTCTTGATGCACTGAGATCCTGTCTTCATGATTCGTCCGTCAGGAAGGACAACCTGAAGGCCGAGCACATAATCCCTTGTTGTGCCGTATTTGGCCCCCCTTACCCCTCCCGCGTTGGTGGCGACATTTCCGCCCAGGGTACAAACCTGACTGCTTGCGGGATCAGGGGGGAAAAAGAACCCGTAGGGTGCTATCGCCCTTGCCAGATCGTCATATACCACACCAGGTTCAACCACGACCAGACGATCTTCTATGCTTATCTTCTTGATCCTGTTCATGTGATTGAGATCAAGAACGATTCCTCCCTTAAGCGGTATGGCCATACCGGTAAGGCCAGTCGCCCCCCCCCTCGGTATTACGGGCATCTCTTCCTTGTTGGCCAGCTTCAGGATCTCCGAGACATGCTCGACCGTCTGGGGCCACACACCACAGGAAGGCCTGTGAGTGTATTCGCTTGCATCGTAAGAATAGGAGACCATATCTATCAGGCTGTCATTGTAGTTCTTCTCCCCTACAATCTCAATCAAGGCCTTTTTTAGTCTGTCTTCCAAGGTTTACCTCCTTAAACGTCCCCTGCAGAATGTAAACGGCAGAGGGTCAGCCCTTTATCAGTCGTGATGATCCTCATTTGCCGCCGCACGCATAGAGAGCATGACAGGCCCCAAAATTATGTGAAACAGGCGACTGAAGGGCAGGTATGCAACAAATATCCCGGTAAGTATCGCATGCAGATACCATATGAAGCCGTATATACCTGTCAACCATGTTCCGGAAAATACAAGGCTGATAATATAGCCTAAAAATGCATAGCCTGAGTTGTCCGGCCGGCCTGTCATGGCGATTCTTATTCCTTCCAGTATGAAGCCTACGACAACAATCCCTCCTATGAGACACAGTGCCAGTCTGTCCTGCCTGGGAAGGCCCCGAGCAGGATTTACCTGTCTGAAAAGGCCGCGCACAAAGGCGGAGATTATCCCGGCAATTATCATCAGCCCGGTCAAATCATATAGGAATGCGGTAAGCGGATGGTTCTTGTATACCATATCCCAGATAAATGATGATTCCGAAGGATGCCATAGAGATCCCAGAAGGGCGAAAAGCCCCCAGAAAAACCTGAACACAAAGGGCAGGAAAATCAGGCTGTGTATCAACCAGCGTGTCGGAGACTGAAGATAGAGCCTCCTCTGGAGCAGCACATCAAAGAAGAGAGTCTTAATGATCTCCCCGATCTTTTTTGAAAAGATCGCACCAAACGCGCTTCCGAGAAGAACTCCCAGTTTGGAAAACGGCCCCAACCCCTCTTTGCCTTGAATGGAACCGGAAAGGAGCACTGAGAAAAACGCCGCCACACCGAATAAAAATACCAGAAGAGAAAGTATCGTAACAGTATCACCCGCGGAAAAGGTGGCGATATGGCAGGGCATGCACAAGACCCCTTTTGCCGGCAGCACCATGGCTGCCGCACCCAGGGTATTGCCCGAACTGTGGCATCTTTTGCAGGAGTCATCGTCTTCAAATTCAATCATCTCATGAATAGAAAGTTTCGAACCGGTTGATGCAGGCCTTTCCCACACTATACGATTTGTTTTTTCATCCTTGACAGGAGTCACCCCTTTGAGATGGCATGCCTCGCAGGATACCCCGACATGCGCGTCATGGGCCATCTTTTCATCATGAGGATTATGGCAGCGGGTGCAGTCTCCCGGTTTCTGTTCATGGTGATAGTATTGAGCGGCATTGGGGTGACAGGTCGTGCAGGCCATTGAGGCGTGAGGCGTTTTTTCGTAATCCTTGAGATCTATAAGAGGAAGCGCCTTTGAGGTTATCTTCTGCGCCTCCTTTTCTCCCTCGCCGTGGCAGTTGGTACAGAGAGAGACGACCTGTTTTTTGCCCTCCGCAGTAACATGGTCGACCTCTCGGTGGCATGTCATGCAGGCCTCATCGTCTTCAGAAAGCACCGGGAGTTTCGATCGCTCTTCGTGGCAGGCCCCGCACTGGAGGTGACGCGGCCTGGACGGGTCGAATTCGCCCGCTGCGTTTTCATCCCGACTCTGAAGGTAGTGGGGCTTGTGACAACGTATGCAGAGGCCGTACTTTTCCTTATCCTTTACCTGTCTTGAGCCATGGGTACCCGATTCAAGGTCATCCATTATATAGTCATGACAATCCAGACATTGTTGGGCTTCGAAAAAATCGACCTTGCCCTTTTTTACATTCGAGGGATCAGGGTGAACGGATTCATCCGAGATGGCATAATGACATTCCTGGCAACCTATCTGGCCATGTGCGGAACTGTGGAATCTGGCTTCATCAAGCACCCAGGAGGCTTCGGCACCCATAGTCGTAATGAAGACCAACCCGGCAACAATCGCTCCTATTGCACCTCTTTTCATAGCTGACTTTAAAATCCTCATAGTTAATCGAAAAAGCATATCTTAATCACGATGTTACGGTGGAAAATCATTACAGGAATAGTCACTTCATCTAAAGAGATCAGTCAATAGCAGATAGCAAATGAGGTGTCAAGAAGCAAAAGAGCATGCTTAATCCTCACTTTTCAAAATGAAAGCGGGCAATAAGAGCCCATCCCAAGTTTTGTAAGCAAGGCGTGTGCCATTATATATGAAAGGTCCATGACCGGGTAACTGTCTGATTAATTAAGACTGAAATGACATGTCTGATTGGGAAAGGCCGGGTTGGTCGAAAAAACTGTCAATTTTTTTTACACTATGTAAAAAGGCAGGGCATTCTATCTGAACCGCCGAGCATGAGGATCATGGAACATTTAACCTCTTCCGAGACAGGTTGGCTTATTTCATAATAGAATATCTGGTTATATGCGTCAGTTTGGGAAAACGGCTCTACGTTAATGATTCGGGTAAAACAGCTGCCTTGCAGAAATCGAAAATTTCCTGATGGAGAATTCAGCCGTCTGTATTCAGCCAAATGACCTGTTTTTTTTATTTCTTTTGCCGACAGCCGATAGCTGAGTGCGAATCCGGCCCTGTTGACCGGGATTTACTTCTAACCCTTTGATCCAAGACGCAATCCGCCATGGATGAAAAAGACCTCGCCGGCCATAGCCTCGTTTCGGAAAAGTTCCGCAACAAGGCTTGCGACCTCATCAGGTTCCACAAGCCTCTTTATCGGAACATCCTCCAGTATGCGATCAAGGGCCTTCTGATTCATGCCTTTAACCATGGCAGTGCCCACATACCCGGGAGCTATCGCAACGCATCTCAGCCTGCTGGAAAGACCCTTTCTGAAAAATTCAGAGGTTATCACCTTCGGTATTACAGACATTGCAGCCTTTGAAGAAGCATAGTTTATCTGACCCGCCGTGCCCAAAGATCCGGTTGAAGAAATAAGGCATATCAGCCCCTTGGAACCGGAATTTACCATCTGTTCGCTACATTCCCTTATTGTAAGGAATACCCCGCTCAGATTTATATCCAGGACCGATTGGAACTGCTCAAGAGACATCTTTTTCCTTACCTTGCCGGATTCCCTGTCGACAGACAACATAAGGCCGTCCTTTATTATACCCGCACAGGGAATGACAAGGTTTATGGAACCGAATTTTTCAATAGCAAGTAAGGCAAGGGCCTCGTTATCCTTTTCCCTTGTTACGTCGCATACCATGGTAACGACCTTACCGCCTGCCTCTTTTACTTCTTCCTCAACGCGATTAAGGCTTTCAGGATCAAGATCAGCCAGAACAAGATTTCCGCCGTGAGAAGCCCATTTTTTGGCCACGGCCTCTCCTATTCCGCTGCCCCCGCCTGTTATTACAGCCACTGAGCCTGCAATTTCCAGCATTACCCTATACCCCCCCACCTGAAAAATGGATTTTTTGCATCCGGGACAAAAACGTCTCAGTCCTTCTTGATCATCTCATCGTACAATCCCCGCTTGTCAACAACCCGTTTGGCCTTGAACTCTGTCCTTTCAAGGGTCCCCGGTTTCATCATCTGGACAACCGTCCTCAGGCCTCTGGCCTTGAGCCGGATCTCAAGCCTTCTGGCCAGTTCAGGCACAACTGCCTCGTCAACGTCAGGGTTGTATTCACTCTGGACTATGAGTTCATCCATGGTCTTTTCCCTGGTTATGACGATACGAAATTCATCCCCCATACCCTCAATGCCTCTTATTGCATCTTCGATAGCGCTTGGATAGACATTTTCCCCCCTCACCACAAACATGTCATCCGCCCTGCCGTATATGCCTCTGGGCAACCTCGGATAGGTTCTTCCACAGGGGCATTCATCATTCACCCACATGGAAATATCACCCGCCATAAAACGGATCATGGGCTGTGAATCCCGTTCAAGATGAGTATATACAGTAACGCCTTCCTCACCGTAGGGAACCCTCTTTAAGGTCCTAGGATCCACCAGTTCGGCATAGACCATATCCTGCCACAGGTGCATGCCCTTCCTGTATTCGCATTCGCTGTTACTCATCCAAGGGGCCATCTCCGCTGTAGAGCCCGAATCTATACATATCCCGCCGTATATATCTTCTATCCTCTTTTTTGTGGAAGGCACACCTGCTCCAGGTTCACCGGAAAAAAATAGTATTCGGAAATTGAAATCCTTTCTCGGGTCAAGCCCCTTTTCCTTTGCCTTCTCAGCCAGGTAGAGGCTGTATGAAGGCGTACCGTAGAATACCGTAGGCCTGACGTCTTTCATCCATTCAAGCGCTCTGTCCGACTGACCTGCCACACCCGCGCCGAAAGGAAAGGCTGTGGCACCGAGTCTCTCAGCCCCTGCAAGAGCCCCCCAGCTGCCCCAATAAAGGCTGAAAAACGAGCCGACAAAAACAGTGTCCTCCTGGCGCACCCCGAACCCCCACATGATCCTTGCGTGAGCCTCTGCAATGCGTGCCATATCTCCCTTGCTTATGCCGAAGGCTGTCGGTTTCCCGGTCGTGCCTGAAGTACCCTGCACCCTGGCCAGATCTTGAGCGGAAACGCATAAATTACTTCCAAAGGGCGGATATTTTGCCTGATCCTCACGGATTTCCTCTTTTTTGACCACAGGAATTTTTTCAAAATCCTCAAGGCTTTTTATATCCTCCGGCCTGAGACCTGCCTTATCCCACTTATTTCTGTAAAACTGGGAACTTCTGTATGCATAATCCAAGACATTTTTGAGTTTTGGAAGGATCACCTTCTCTTCTCGCTCTTCAGGATCCATGGTTTCAAGCTCTTTGTTCCAGTAATAAGAGTCAGATGAGGGTATATAGGCGCGATCATTCTGAGGGGGCCATATGCTTTTCATATACATCACTCCTTTGTGTTTATGTTATTCCCATTTTTTCATTAATGTGCCCTATCTTCCGGCAATTTATGCTGTTACCGGGGCGCTCAACCCGTCTTCTCAGCCACGAGATTCTTTATAGAGGAAACGATATCCTCACTCGATGCCCCGGGTGTAAAAACCCCGTCAAATCCCATATCATAGAGGCTATTCCCATCATCAGGAGCAAATACACCTCCGATAATAAAAACCATCTCTTCCCTTAGGCCTTTCTTTTGAGCCTCTTCAATAAGGGGCTTTCCAAGTGTAAGATGTGCACCGCCGAGAGAACTTACTCCGACGACATCGGCATCTTCCTGAATAGCCGAGCTTATTATCTCACCTGGAAGCGCATTCCCTATGTAAACGACCTCCATTCCCGCATTGCTCAACTCCTTTGCTACGGTAATAACACCTCTGTTGTGAACATCCAGACCCAGTTTGGAAAGGATTACTTTGATTTTCTTGACCATAAGGGAATTTTTCTCCTCCATGTTGTTAAATTATGCGTTAGTAAGGCTTGCTATTTCCAGAGGGCGGGCGGAGTCCATAAACCGAATGAATCCTTAAAGACCCTGAACAGTTCCCCTTCAGTACACCTGGCCCTCGCACAATCCACACTGAACGGCAGGATGTTTTTCTTTGTCCTGCATGCATCTTTCAATGCCTCAAGAGCTGACCCCACCTTTTCATTGTCCCTTTTCAATCTCAGTTTCTGAAGACGCTCCTTCTGCATCTGCTCAACACCTTCAGGGTATTTGAAAACATTTATGGGAGGCGGTTCAATCTCCGATTTGCATGTATTATATGCAACAATAGGGATATCACCTTTCTCAATATCTCTCTGCTGGTTGGAAAAATAGGAGGATATCTTGTTGTGAAGCAGGCCGCTTTCAATACATGCGACATAACCGCCTTCTGTTTCGATCTCATCTAATTCATCCAGAATCCTTTTTTCCATTTCATTTGTGAGGGCCTCTACATAAAAAGATCCACCAAGAGGATCGACCACATCGGTGACGCCTGTCTCCTTCTGAATTATTTGCTGAGTCCTGAGGGAAACCAGCGCGGCCTCCTCCGTCGGCACTGAATAGGCCTCATCGTAAGAATCGACATGAAGAGACTGAACGCCACCGAGAACGGCTGCCAATGCGTGAAAAGAGGACCTGATTATATTATTGAGAGGTTCCTGCTGTATCAGAGATACGCCGGATGTCTGGGCATGGCATCTCATCCACATGGCCCTAGCGCTTTTTGCATGGAACCTGTATTTCATTATTTTATACCAGAGTCTTCTTACTGCACGAAGACGAGCTACCTCTTCAAAAAAATCGCTTGCAGGCGACCAGAAAAACGCCATCCGATCCGCTACCGAGTCCACATCAAAACCTCTGGATATCATCTCATCCAAGGTTTCGATTCCATTTGCAATGGCCACCGCCATTTCTGTAACCGCAGAAGTCCCGAACTCCCTCAAGTTGTACCCGTTTAGAGTAATATAGTTCCATCCGGGTACATTTTTCCTGATGAATTCGATGTTGTCACATTGGATCCTGAAACAGTCCTGAGGCGGCGTATATTCAGCTCCGCTCCTGATAATCTCTTCGAGAGTCGTATCATTCTGAACGCTTCCTCTCAATTTGTCCCATGGGATTCCACGCTCTTCTGCCAATGCGAGATACATGGGAAAAAGGATAGCAGTATTGGAAGGGTAATGGGTGACTATTGAAACTGTCACTTCGTCAAGAGGAATATCCTTGAAAAGAAGCTCCATATCCTCCACCGAATCAACGCAGACACCCGACATTCCAACCTGTCCCATGGAAAAAGGATCATCTGAATCATACATCTGTATGGTCGGGATATCGAAGAGGACATTCAGCCCGGTTGCGCCGTTATCGATCATGAATTTGATACGGCTGTTGGTATCTTCAGGAGACCCGAAACCGGTCAACTGCCGCATGGTGAATTCTCTTCCTCGATACATATTTGAGTGGATACCCCTCGAAAAAGGCTCCTCGCCTGAATTGCCCAGATCCTCAAAGTAATCCAGCCCCGGATTGGAAAGTGGCGTATATAGCATTTCTCTTGGTATGTCGGAGCCAAGGACGGTACGCGGAGTTTTCACCCATTCATCTCTGTCCTGCTCCCGGACCGTCTCTCTCATCCATTTTTCAACATGAGCCTTGATTTTCTCAAGCGCATCCGAGTCATATAGAGGGGTCCTTTCCTTTTGCCGGCCCCGTTCCATCAGTAGATCCCTTGTAGTTTTGTGGTTCATTTGAACACCACTCCTTCCGCCCTAAGGATTAGAACGTGTTAAAAAGATGCAATAAAACAATTCATATTCTGGTGTTACCAATACAATTATTCTATTTAACTGTCAACCCTCTTCTACGGCTGAAGACTTTCGAAAACTGCCACCCGGCTACTAAACATTTATATGTTTTTATATCAACATGTTATGTCTCCATTTGTAAAACATTTCAAAAAATATCTTTCCGGCAATCCTTCCATGCAGGCCGTAAATATCTGCAGCCCCTCCCCTTTCGCCTATTCGTTATCTGGTAATACCAGTTTTTAATTTGACAATTTCACGGTGTTCTGTTAGTCTTTTCTCAAATTTTTTGAGGAAAACAAATGTTCACACCTCTTCATCACAAAAAGTTCTCTGACGAGATAACTGAACAGATAATTGGATTGATAAAAAAGGGGGAATTGAGTCCAGGGGACAATCTTCCTTCTGAGAGGCAGATGTGCGAAAGCCTTGGTGTAAGTCGACCCCCTCTGCGAGAGGCGCTCAAGACACTGGAGGTGATGGGATTCGTAGACATTCAACAGCGCCGCAAGATAATGGTAAAATCGATTACCACCAATCCCACCCTCTACGACCCTCTCAGCAAGGCCCTGGAAAACGATCAACAAATGGTATTTCAACTTCTTGAATTTAGAAGGATACTGGAATCATGGGCCGTTTCAAGATTAACTCAGACAGCGGGCCCTAAAGAAATAAAACAACTCGAAAAACTTTATGGTGAATTAAGGAAGGATTTTGAAACAAATCAACTTGGAGTGGATGCAGACGTCAAATTTCATCTGGCCATCTGCAATGCCGCAGGCAACACCATTGTATCGCACATAGCGCACACATCCTTCAAACTGCTTAGAGAATCTCAGAAATTGACACGTCAGGTCATTTATAAGGACGAAAAAAACAGGAGAAGCCTCCTTGAAAAGCATCGAGCGATTCTTGAGGCGATAAAGGCAAAAAACAGCAAAAAGGCGAAAGCCGCCCTGATATCTCACTTCAATTTTGCAGAGCGGCAATTGAAAAAATGGATGGCATCTCAGGAGTAGTTCAGTTTATATTAAGGCCTTCCTTCCAACCCGCCTTAAGATAATATTTCCCCTGGGAGCTTACTATGACGATTCCCGCCTGGATCAGATATTCAAGAGCCTTCGGCCGGTAGTCTCTAAGGCCAACGTTAAAAGCCTTTTTCTGAACATAAGGAAGCTCTACCGCATTTACAGAGTCAAGGGCCTCACGGTTTTCAAGGTCCTTAAGTATAAATTTGCAGGCATTCTTGATCTTCCAGCCCATGACAAACCTGCTCAGAATAAACACCCCCACCAGCAGTATCAAACCGCATATTATCTGTAGAGCCTCATTCATTGGGAAAACCTGTCCAATGCCAGAAACGTATTCGGATCAAGCCTTACGCTGACATCAGGGATGGATGGATTATCGTGGTCTTTCAGCAGCTTCAGGTAGACACCGCTCACATCGGGCTGGAGCTGCAAAATAAGGCTGAAAAGGTCATCCAGTTTGTCACAGGGATAAGGGATACCTCTTTCATTTACCTCCGATATATGACGATGAGAAAGCGCTGAAAACCATATCTCAATTTGGAAATCCTCTGCGATCTTCTTCATTGCCAAAAAAAGCTCTTTTTCCGTATTCTCAAAGTCCAAGCCGTCAAAGATGATGGCATTGGGTTTGAAATCAAGCTTTTCCGCAAGGTTCTGCAGATTCTTACGCAGTCGCGCCGGCTCAAAACTTCCATGAAGGTAGGACAAAATCATTCTGTTCTTTTCAATAAGGATTCGGGATTCATTTTCGTCTGAAATATCCAGAGCCTTCAGGAGTTCGTAAAAGATGACATTGTAATAGGACATCACCTTCTCCGGCCCCTCTTCGACTGAGACATGTACCAGTTTTTCCTGATGGTAGAGCTTGTCGAAGGCTATATGAATCAGACACGCTGTCTTGCCTACACCCGCCCGTGCTATCAACACACCCAGATTTCCGGCTCCGAGGGATCTGCGGGACGATTTTTCCAGTATTCTCAATGGGCTGACTGAAATAAAATTTTTCATTTTTTATCTCCCTTTTCTTTTTCCCTTATACTATTTTTTATCCCCTCTGCCAAGGCTTCCGGGACCTTGGAATATTTCGAAAACTCCATTGTAAATTCCGCCTTTCCCTGAGTTAGGGATCTAAGGTTGGTTGCGTAACCGAACATTTCCGCCAGAGGAACCTCCGCCTCTACCGTGGTAAAGGCGCCATCTTCCACGGCACTTGTTATTAGACCTCTTCTCTGATTTATGGAAGCCATCACATTCCCCTGAAATTCTGTCGGTCCCTCCACCGAAACTTTCATTACAGGCTCCAGGATGACAGGTTTTGCCTTCATGTAGGCCTGCTTGAAGGCCCCTATGGCCGCCTGCATAAAGGCCATTTCGGATGAATCCACACTGTGACTCTTTCCGTCATTTATCGTTATATCCATACCGACTACAGGGAAACTGAGCAGTTGCCCTTTTTCAAGACACGATTTAAAGCCCTTGTCCACCGCCGGGATATATTCGGTGGGAATAGCGCCTCCCTTTATCTGGTTCACAAGGTGGTAGGTCTCATCCTCGGAAGGTGCCATAAAACCGCAGACCCTTCCGAACTGGCCGGAACCGCCTGTCTGTTTCTTGTGGGTGTAATCAAACTCCGCCATTCTGGTAATTGCCTCTCTGTAGGCTACCTGAGGAATTCCCGTCACCACGTCGGCATCAAACTCCCTCCTCATTCTTTCCACGTAAACATCGAGATGCAGCTCTCCCATTCCTGAGATTATGGTTTCACCCGACTCCTCATCAACGTAAGTTCTGAATGTGGGGTCCTCCTTTGTGAAACGGTTTAGCGCCTTTGACATGTTGTTCTGGGCCTTGTTGTCCGAAGGGGTTACCGTAAGAGAAATCACCGGCTCCGGCACGAACATGGTTGACATGCTGTAGTTCAGCTTCCCGTTGGCAAAAGTGTCCCCTGAATAGCAGTCAATCCCGAACAGGGCTATGATATCACCAGCCGTAGCCTTTGCTATATCCTCCATCTCGTCGGCATGCATCTTGACAAGACGGCCCACCTTGATCTTTTTTCTGTTTCTCGTTATAAAAAGGTCATCTCCCTTTGAAATGGAGCCCTGGTATATTCGCATGTAGGTAAGCTGACCGTAGGGCGTTACCTCAAGCTTGAAGGCCAGCGCCACACAGGGTAGTTCAGGATCGGCCTTCAGCAGGACCTCTTCTTCCGCGTTATCTATGTCAAGGGCGATACTGCTGACCTCATCCGGTGAAGGAAGATAGGTGTTTACCGCATCAAGAACAAGTTGAACCCCTACGTTCTTGTATGCCGAGCCGAGGAATACCGGCGTCATTTGTCTGGAAAGGGTCCCCTTTCTTACCGCGTCCATAATCATCTCATCGGTGACGCTTTCCGCGAAAATCGCCTCCATCAGTTCATCGGAAAACATGGAAGCTGCGTCAAGGAGCTCCTCCCTTTTGGCCTTAGCCTCATCAAGGAGATCGGAAGGGATTTCATCCGTCCTTATATCCTGCCCGCTTTGACCTTCAAAGTAATTGGCCTTCATGGTAACCAGATCCACGACTCCATTGAACTCACTTTCAAGACCTATCGGAATCTGCATGAGCACCGCATTGTGTTTAAGTTTTTCCCGCAGTTGCTTAGCCACCTTGTATGGATCGGCTCCCGATCGATCACACTTATTTATAAATGCTATCCTGGGGACCTTATAGCGATTCATCTGACGATCCACGGTGATCGACTGCGATTGAACACCCCCGACCGAGCAAAGGATAAGGATCGCGCCATCCATTACTCTCAGTGCCCTTTCCACTTCAATGGTAAAGTCGACGTGTCCCGGGGTATCGATGATATTGATCTTGTTTCCCTTCCATTCACATTGAGTGGCAGCCGAGGCAATGGTAATGCCTCTTTCCTTCTCAAGCTCCATAGAGTCCATCGTGGCTCCCACACCGTCCTTACCTCTTACCTCATGGATCGCGAATATCCTGTTGGTATAAAAGAGTATCCTTTCGGTAAGGGTCGTCTTACCCGAATCTATGTGTGCGCTTATACCTATATTTCTTAATTTCCGTATCTCAGTTGACATCTCAAGACCTCTAAAAAATAGACTGAAAAGTAAACGGCCCAGAGGACCGTTGATTCGCCCCTGAAAGGGGCCAGTTTGCCATACCGGTATTAAGGACGCCCCCGGTTCCCGTATCAAAAGGATCGCGCCTGTACCGACTACAGGCATCTATCTCATCAGCTGAAAACGCCGAATGGTCATTAATGGCAAAGATCCCGGGCGAATTTTCCGGAAAAAAGAACTCCCTGTTCCGTAGGCCGGTAGACTAGAGATAGTAAAAAAATGCGATCTTGCTGTTTTCTAAAAAAATGTAAAGAGATATTATAATACCAAAAACAACTCGCGCAACCCCGTAATTAAAAAAACCATGCACACTTATCAAAAAAAACCGGGCCTGCCCAGGCAGGCCCTTCTCATGCCATTAGGATATCAAGATGACATTCAGAATGGATATGTTTCAAGTTCAATCACCCTGTCTGCGATATCTCTTTTAAGGCTCACCGTGTCTATCGGTTGGTAACGGGCAAGCTTTTTCACTCCCGCCAGCTGGGTGCGGAGCATATCTCCCTGCTCGACATAAGCTATGACCTGTTTCGCCCACATCTCAATTTTCGGAATAACATCATCCACATAGACCTTCACGGCTGCAATCTGATAAGAACTCCTCTCCTCCCCCTGCCCCTGTATGAGCTTAACGGTCCTTAAAAGCCCGCTTTCCATCGCAAATATCTCCAGTACCATATCCGCTATCTTTGCCAGCACCTCCTGCTCCTTTGCCAGGTCCTGCTGAAATTTCTGGGCCGCGACCCCGGCAACCATAAGAGCCAGTTTTTTGCTCATCCTGAGCATATGTTCCTGAAGGGCAAGAGGTGTATCAGGGAGCTGGACGGACATTGGAGAATAACTCATGAGTTCCTTTGTTATGGACTGCGCGGCCGCGAGCAGATTGAGTCGACCCTGCATGGCCCTTCTCATCATGGTACCTGGTATAAGCATCCTGTTTATCTCGTTTGTACCTTCCCAGATGCGATTTATCCTGGCATCCCTGTAATACCTTTCTGCCGGATATTCCGAACAAAAGCCGTACCCCCCGAGAGTCTGGACATATTCATCCACGCACAGATCAAGGGTCTCGGAGCCGTACACCTTTGTTATGGAGCATTCGGGAGCGTACTCCTCGATCGCCTTTGCGTTTTCAGCCCCGCTCTTTTTGGCCTCCGCATCAAGGGTTCCCAGTTTGTCGTCAAACATACCCGCAAGCCTGTACATCATGCTTTCGCTCATGAAGGTGCGTACGGTCATATCGGCCAGTTTTGTCTTTATCATCCCGAAGGAGCTTATAGGAACCTTGAACTGGATACGCCCGTTTGCATACCTTACCGATCCTTCTATGCATTTTTTGCATCCGCCCACGGTCATAGCACCCAGTTTCCATCTGCCGATATTTAGTATATTGAATGCTATCTTATGGCCTTTACCGATCTCAAACATAAGATTTTCAGCAGGCACCCTGGCATCTTCCAGGATCAGAGGCCTGGTAGAGGAGCCATGAACGCCCATCTTTTTTTCCTCGGCCCCGGTTGAAACACCGGGAAAATCTTTTTCCACGATAAATCCGGTGAAATGTTCACCGTCGACCTTTGCGTACAGGATAAAACTGCTGGCCCAGCCTGCGTTGGTTATGAACATCTTTTCACCGTTCAGGATATAATATTTTCCGTCTTCGGAAAGCACCGCCTTTGTCTTGGCGTTCAGGGCGTCGGTACCTGCACCCGATTCAGTGAGGCAGTAAGAACCGCACCACTCACCTGAGGCAAGCTTCGGTAGATATTTTTTCTTCTGCTCCTCATTTCCGAAATATACTATAGGAAGGGTCGCGATGCCCGTATGTGCCCCATGAACGACCGCAAAGGGGCCTGCACTGCCGATCGCCTCACCCACCACGGTGGTACTGACCTTGTCAAGACCCAGTCCTCCGTATTCTTCAGGCACATCCGTTCCCAAAAGACCCAGTTCACCCGCCTTGGCGACCAGGGCTAAGACCAGATCATGGTCTTTTTCCTCAAGTCTGTCGATATTGGGGTCCACCTCCTTTTCGACAAAATCCCTTGCAGTCTGATAGATCATTCTATGTTCTTCGGTAAAATCCTCGGGAGTGAAGATATCCTCCGGAGCCACATCGGTAATAAGGAACTCGCCTCCTGCGAAAACTTTTCTGTCAGCCATCTTTCCGCTCCTTTCCTGCGAATTTATACCTGTTGTGTTAGTAATTCTCAATCTCAAAGATGGCGGCAGCCCCCATTCCAAAGCCGATACACATGGAAACGAGTCCCCACCTGAGACCCCTGTCCTGCATCTCGTATATGAGTTGAGTGGTCAGCTTTGCCCCGGTACAACCCAGGGGGTGCCCCAATGCAATGGCCCCGCCGTTTACATTGGTAATCTCCTCGTCTATTCCAAGTTCTCTGATGCAGTAAATGGCCTGGGCAGCGAACGCCTCGTTAAGTTCGATAAGCTCCATATCCTCAAGACGCATGCCTGCCAGCTTCAGCACCTTGGGTATGGCCACCCTGGGACCCACCCCCATGTACTCAGGTTCACACCCTTCGACAGCATGATACCTGAATGTGGCCATCGGCTTAAGACCCAGTTCTTTTGCCTTTTCCTTTGACATCAATACCACCCCTGCCGCGGCATCGCTTGTCTGCGAGGAATTCCCCGCCGTCACGCTCCCGTTCGGTTTAAACGCCGGCCTGATAACGGAGATGCTCTCCTTTGTGGTTCCCGGGCGCACACCCTCGTCCGTATCAAAGACGACCTCTTCGAATTCGAATCTGCCGTTCGGAAGCTTTTTCTGCTTTTTCACCGTAAGAGGTACTATCTGGCTCTTGAATCTTCCCGCCTTTATCGCGGCCTCGGCCCGCTGCTGGCTTTTAGCTCCGAACTCGTCCTGCTCATCTCTTCCTATGCCGAATCTTTCAGCCACGTTTTCAGCCGTAAGCCCCATTCCGCTGAAGGCACCCGGGCGCATATCCACAAGGGCGGGATTGGGATACATCATGCTTCCTCCCATAGGTATCTGACTCATGTTTTCCACACCACCCGCGACCACGATATCGGAAAAACCGCACATGATCTTCTCAGCCCCTATGGCTATCGACTGAAGTCCTGATGAGCAGAACCTGTTCACCGTCATTCCGGGGACACGATCGGGCCACCCCATGGACATTACCAGCACCCGGCCCAGGTTGAGCCCCTGGGTCGCCTCCGGAAAAGTGCACCCGATTATGACATCGTCGATCAGGCCGGGATCAAGATCACCTGCCCTTTTGATAAGATCCCCCAGTACCGCACAACCCATATGTTCCGGGCGGGTATCCTTTAGAATTCCACGAGGCGCCTTTCCGACCGCCGTTCTGCAGGCAGCAACAACCACGGCTTCTCTCATGATATTTTCCTCCATAGATAGGTTATGATAAAAGCGACCTTTTCACCGGATCGGGCCTAGTTTCTGAGGGGCTTGCCTGTGTTGAGCATATGCTGAATTCTGGCCTGGGTCATCGGATGCCCGCACAGACTCAAAAAAGCCTCCCTTTCAAGATCCAGCAGGTACTGCTCGCTTACCAGGGTATCTGCCAGGACATTTCCTCCGCAAAGCACATAGCCGACCTTTTCAGAAACGGTCACGTCATGATCTGTAATGTACCCCGAGGTATGCATGGTCCAGAGCCCCAGCTTCATCATGGCAAAGTTGTTCTCCCCTGCCACTCGGATCTCCTTTTTAGGGCGGGGAGGGCTATAACCCTCCAGGTTCATGGCAAGGACCGTCTTTTTGGCATCCCCGATCAGATAATCCCGATTTACGGTCATCTTGTCGGCAGGCCTCAAATAACCGAGCTTTATCGCCTCAGGCCCGGAGGTCGCCACCTTGGCCATGGCGATTGTCTCAAAGGCCCTGGCAATATATGGCATCAATTCGATCTGTTTGGGATAAAGTCCGCCTCTCGGTACCTCGAAGAGATGTTCCGTATTTCTTATAAGCAGCTCTTTTGTTCCGCCTCCTGCAGGGATAAGACCTACACCGACCTCAACCAGCCCCATATATGTCTCGGCCGCGAAACGGACCCTGTCCGAGGCGAGACATATTTCACAGCCTCCTCCCAGCGCCATTCCGGCCGGGGCCGCGACAACCGGCTTTTCAAGGTATTTTAGCTTCATAAACGAATCCTGGAAGGTCTTGATCATCCAGTCAAGATCATCCCATTCCTCTTCCTGAGCCGTAAAAAGTACCAGGGGAAGATTTGCACCCACTGAAAAATTTGTACCATGATTTGAGATTACCAGACCTTCGAAATCTCTTGCTACGATGTCCGCTGATTTGAGTACCATATTCACGATATCATCGCCTATGGCGTTCATCTTGGTATGGAATTCCAGGCAGGCCACCCCGTCATCAAGATCTATAAGAGACGCACCTGTATTCGAATCGATGACCTTCTGCCTCTCTTTGAGAGAGGGAAGAAGAATGATCCCCGGAACGGGAGGGATCTCACGGTAATCCTTTGAGTCTTTGTCGTAAAAATAGAGTGCCCCTTTCTTTTTCATATAAAACGAGTCGTTTCCGCTCTCAAGCATCTGCTCGACCCATCCGGGGATCTCATAGCCCGCCTCTTTCATCCCGGCAACAGACTCACCCACCCCGAGGGCATCCCAGATCTCAAAAGGACCTAACTTCCATGCAAACCCCCACTTCATGGCATTATCTATATTGACGATGTCGTCAGCGATTTCAGGGATACGGTTGGCCGAATAGATCATCATCTCGGATAACTGTCTGAAGGTGAAAAGTCCTGCCTCATCCTTGGCATAATAGAGGGCCTTGATCTTCGGCTCTGTCCCCGACATTGTCTTTGCCGACTCAAGCGAGGCGAATCTGGTTTTTTTCCGGTCACTATATTCAAGAGTATCACTATCTATAGACAGGATAACCCTGTTTCCCTCATCGTCCTTGCTCTTTTTATAGAATCCTTTTTTTGTCTTTTCCCCCAAAAGCCCCTTTGAGATCATCCGGGAAACAAAGTCAGGAACCTTGAACAGTTCCCTTTTTTCGTCGTCAACCGCCCCTTCATATACATTCTCAGCCACATGGACCAGGGTGTCCAGCCCCACCAGGTCAGAGGTCCTGAAAGATGCACTTTTCGGATGCCCTATTACGGGTCCGGTCAGTTTATCCACAGCCTCAACGGTAAGCCCCATCTCCTCCATCGCCCTCATGATGTAAAGGACATTGAAGACGCCTATACGGTTTGCCACGAAATTGGGGGTATCCTTTCCATAGACTATGCCTTTTCCAAGCACCCTCTCGCAGGTCCGTGCAAGCAACTCTATTACCTCCGGCAGTGCGTCCGGTCCCGGAACGATCTCCAGGAGTTTCATATATCTTGGGGGATTAAAAAAATGGGTGATTGCGAAATGTCTTCGAAAGGTCTCAGACCTGCCCTCGCACATTGCAGCTGATGAAATACCGGAAGTGTTTGAACTGATGACGGTACCGGGGGTAAGCACGCCTTCTATCTTTTCAAAAACCTTTTTCTTTATATCAATCCTTTCCACCACCACTTCGATTATCCAGTCCACGCTGCTGAGCCGGTCCAGATTATCCTCCATATTGCCTATGGTGATCATATCGGAGTTTTCAGGCAGATAGAAGGAGGCTGGTTTTGATTTAAGCGCTGCCTTGAGGCCGTTGGCCGCCAGTCTGTCCCTGAACCTTTTGCTCTCATCTGTGATACCCTTTTTTTGATCCTCTTCGGTAAGGGCAGGCGGGACAATATCAAGGAGAAACGTATCGATACCCACATTTGCCAGCTGAGCCGCAATTGTGGCGCCCATAACCCCTGCGCCCACGACTCCGGCCCTCTTTATTATCTTCTCCATTAACAAACCTCCTTCCTGTAATAATCTGTGTGGTCCAAGGCACATCTATTTCATTATGGGAACCCTGCTCCTCTTATCCTGGCTGAATAATACCCCTGTCCGAACAGATCGCTATAAATACCTGATATTTCAGATGGCTAAAATCATTGAACTGCTTCGCTTCGCACCGCTCCTTTGGGTCGGGCAGGAAATTTTTCAAAACATGAATGACATTTCATTCATTTTTTTTGAACTTAAAGCTCCGAAACGCCGATCTGATTCGGTTCTTTTAAATGGAGATAAAGGGAACAATTTTCCACCCGGAACTCTTACCCGGATGACAAGGCCTGCGTGAAGTCATCAACAACCGCTCAAAAGTCTTCCTAAACCACCGGTCTGACAGCCTTCAGTTGAAAACCGAGAAACTCCACAGATTTTTTTTGAATCAGCAGGAAAAGCACCTTTAAGATTCCAGTTTCAGCATTCGCAGCATTCTGGATATATAATTACGGTTGGAAAGGTCGGATGAATTAACTGAAATCCACATATAACTTGTTGAATTGAAGGATACCTCATGTTGAGTTTGTTTTCAATCCATATTTTTATTTGCAATGAAATATTTTACTAAACGGCCCTTAAAACTGAATATCATAAAGCATTAATGATATATCATTAACATTTATTCAAACATGGAAACCCTGCTCCTCTGAGCCAGGTCAGAACGAGATGGCGCTGGCTGAAGAAATCGAAGATATCAGGATGCAGCTTCAGCCATCAGCATTCAGCTTAATGACCTGTTTCTTCATCTCTTTTGCTTACAGCCGATAGCCGAGCGACCACGGCGCGAATCAGGTAACGGGAGAAAAGCCCCTGCTGCCGAAGGCCCGGCTAAAAAGGGTGAAAGGCCACGATTACCACCAATCCTGTTCACCGGTTTAATCGGATTGATTAATCAGCAAAAAACGACGGCCTATCAACATATTTCAGATGAGGTCTTTCAAAGTCTTTCTGTTTCCACCGGTACCGGAGCTGACACGCCGATAAACACGAAGCGATCATTTCCGATGTTTCGCATACCATGGACCTGCCCCGCACCTGCAAGCACCGCCATCCCTTTTTTGATAGTATAATGCACCCCGTCACCGGCAAAATAGGTCCCTGATTCACCTTCGATACAAATCCATACATCATCAGCGTTTGGATGCTGGTGAAGAAACACCTCCTGCCCAGGTTCAAGGCACCACATGGCCGCGGATGTCTTTTCCGTCTCGTAGACCTTTATCTTTTGCGGCTCATTGCCGAATTCGGCCGTTTCAAAGAGATCAAACAAACGTTCTTCCATTATTACCTCCAGATATTGATGTATTCGTAGAAAGTCAACCCGGGCCGCATGCTAGAAGCTCTCCCGCCGAGACGGGACAATGCCTGTTCTTCCGGCAATCCGCCCCCCAGAATTCCGAAGGGTGGGACTGAGCGTAGCGAAGAAAATCAAGGAATTATGCTAAGACGTACCGCAGTACGCCTTCTCAAGTCATCCCGCAGATAGATGCCGGGATTGCGAAAACATTTATTTCCAAATGGAAACTAGCTATTTTCATCCCCATCCAGGGTGAACCTCCAGGAGCAGTACCACTCTTCAGGATGATGATCGGGAGGACAGCCTATGCATTCGGTCTTTATTCTGGGATCAATTGCAGTGGCAAAATATGGATATTCCACCACTCCAACCGACTTACAGGGATAATCCTCAAGCCCCTTCCTCTTTCTTGCTGTCTGGACCCTGCATTCATTCATTCGAAACACAAAGCTGTTGGGGCCCTCATCTGTTATGGACTGTTTATTTATCGAGGCATACATCCTGAAATTGAGGGCCCTTTTAAGCCCCTTAAGTCCCGCCTTTTCAGGAAGACCGAGGAATCTCCTGATTGACCATGCCTCAAAAGGAGAATACCTCACCCAGCATGAATCATTGCATCTTTTGGCATCAAACATGCCTCTGGCAAATTCCACTGACTGGAACCAGACACCGTCATTTGCGAGCCAGTTCTTTGCCACATCGCCCATGAGGTCTTTCAGTGCCTCTTTGGTCATGTTTAAAAGGGGTTCAGGCACTCCCTCCTTCATCTCAAATCCAAGCGCCTTTCCGAGCCTTTTCATCTGGATATCATAGCTTTTCCCGCTCGCCACCTCCATGATTTCAAGTGCCTTTTTCATGCCCATCTGGTGTTCGACCTCAAGAAACCACAGCCCGTGATGAACCGCGATCCTGTGAAACATATCCACTATGAAGCGCGCCATTTGTTCCCGGCTCAGGTCCTCTGTTCGGCAAATTGATTCTTCCATTCCAGTATCTGAATTCCCCCTTCCTGTTTCGATTTTCATTCGTCCGCTTTACTGCCTTTTTTTACATGATCGGCATACCAGTTTATCTGGCGGCATATGCCCCTTATTACCCTTACCTCCCTTGCCCTCAGCTGCATCCTGGAAAGAAACCTTCTGATGCTGAGCATCCAGTGTTCAGGATTCTGCGGGTTCAAAAAGCCTATCTTCATCAAGACCTCTTTGAGGTGATCATACATCCCCTCCAGCTCAAACCGATTCGCCAGACGCGGCACTGAATCCACGGGTGATTCCTGTTTGGCCAGAAATATCTCGTATGACACTATCATTACGGCCTGCGCAAGGTTGAGGGATGAAAACTCGGCTGTGGGCACATTGAGTATGGTGTCACAGAACTTAAGATGCTCGTTGGAAAGGCCTCTGTCCTCCGGTCCGAAGATTACGCATACCTTATTTTGCTGAGAGATGGAGACGAGCCTTTCCGCGATTCTGCGGGGCTGGGTCATGGCAGGGCGCCCAGACCCGATACGTGCTGTCGTGCCTATGGTATATTGAAATGGACGAAGGGCCTCTCTGAGATCTTCCGACACGGACATCTGTTCGATGATGTCGACCGAGGAGCCGGTAGCCGTCTTCAGCACCCTGCTTAAATCGCAATTCTTAGGCTCAACAAGCATCAGCCGGCTCAGCCCCATATTGTGCATTGCACGGGCCGCCGATCCGATGTTCTCCGGGATCTGAGGCCGGACAAGTATTATACCCACATTTTCAAGATTGACCCTGGTTCTCATCCTTCAATATCTTAAGAATCTCCGCCATTAGTTCTTCGCTGTCAAAGGAAAAGGCAACCGTACCGCAATGGACCTCAAAAAAAATCAGATCACAGTCATGGTCCCCTGCGACTTCCTCCAAAAGCATCCTGAAGGTTACTGCCTCCGGGTGTTCAGGGCCGTCCACATCGGCTGGAAACAGATCGACCTCTATGAATCCTGAAGGCTCTTCCATTTCTCATGCACCCTGGTTTTTTCTACCTTTAACGCCTGAAGGATCAGAGATCATCCGCCTCCTCCTGTTTCATCTTGAAGGTATGCTCCGGCCCCGGAAAGGCCCCGCTTTCAACCTCTTCTCTATATTGGACAAGGGCATCTTTTATAAGGGGGGCAAGATTCATATACTGTTTCACAAACCGCGGCGTAAATCTTTCAAAGAGCCCGACAAGGTCATGATACACCAGCACCTGCCCGTCACAGCCTTTTCCCGCACCGATGCCTATTGTCGGAATGGAAAGGGTTGAGGTTATCTTCTCCGCCACCAGATCAGGGATACATTCCATTACGATCATGAACGCCCCGGCCTTTTCCAGATCCCTTGCGGAATCGATAAGTTCCTTTGCGCTCTCCGCGTCTTTTCCCTGCACCTTGAAGCCGCTCAGTTTGGTGGCGGTCTGGGGTGTCAGCCCGATATGGGCGCAGACAGGGATACCTGCACTGACTATCGCCTTAACGACCGGGGCCATTTCACTTCCCCCCTCCAGTTTGACGCAATCGCACCCCGCCTCCTTTATAAAGCGACCCGCGTTTTCAACCGCCTTTGAAATGCTTACCTGATAAGACATAAAAGGCATGTCTCCGATTACAAAGGCCCTCTTTGCCCCCCTGCATACCGCTTTGCAGTGGTGCAGCATCTCTTCCATCGTAACAGGCACCGTGGAATCATAACCGAGAACGACCATAGCCAAAGAATCACCTACCAGGATAGTATCCATGCCTGACTGGTCCACGATGTTTGCAGTGGGATAATCATAAGCGGTCATCATGGTAATCTTCTTTGCCTGAGCCTTTTTCTCGTGCAGTTCCGATATGGTAACCTTTTTCTCCATAATTTCCTCCTAACTAAAAGGCTGATAATCTCCATATATTTCAGCTAAAAGAATTATTCCAATGCCATGCGCGTTGTCAACCAGAATAAATATGAGCGATGCCCATCAAGCCAAGTCCTTTTACTGATTCGCCCTTTCAGAAGCCCGCCGCGGTAAATGAAAACAATAATGCCTCTACGCTGCGGCAGAAGATCCATTTTCTGGTTGAATAGCACCCTTTTCTGTGTATAATAATTGACAAATTCGGCCTACCGCCGCTACCGTACGACACCAGGACATCCTAACCGACAGGGATGCGGCATTTCTCCTATTACCTAAAGCCTCTGGGAGGTATAAATGGCACAGATAGATGCTTTTTTCAAACTCATGAATGAACAGGGCGCCTCGGATCTTCATCTTGTAGCCGGGCAGCAGCCGGTCCTTAGGATACGCGGAGAGATGGAGAGGGTCAAATACAAGGAGCTTGAGACCGACGATTTAAGATCAATGCTCTATGAGATCGCGCCCGAGGAAAAGGTCAAGGTCTTTGAAGAAACGGGCGACGTGGATTTCGCCTATGAGATACCTGGTCTTGCAAGATATCGCGCCAATTTTTTCATGCAGAAAAACGGCGTGGGTGCCGTATTTAGAGAAATCCCGTCAGAAATACTCACATGCGAGCAGCTGGGGCTTCCTTCCGTGATAAGAAGGCTTGCGACTCTTCCAAGAGGTCTGGTCCTGGTTACAGGGCCTACCGGAAGCGGAAAGTCAACCACGCTTGCCGCCATAATCGACGAGGCGAACAAGGTCAGGAAGGATCATATAATCACCATAGAAGACCCTATCGAATTCGTGCACAAAAGCGACAAGGCGGTAATAAATCACAGGGAGGTGGGCCTTCACACAAAGACATTCTCGGCCGCTCTCAGGGGGGCGCTCAGGGAGGACCCCGACATAATACTGGTGGGAGAGATGAGGGATCTTGAGACCATCTCACTGGCAATAGAGGCATCCTCGACAGGCCACCTCGTATTCGGAACTCTCCATACCACAAGTGCCGCCAAGACGGTTGACAGGACGATAGAGGTGTTTCCCACCAACCAGCAGGAACAGATCAGAAACACGCTTGCAGACGGCATAAGGGCGGTGGTGGCGCAGAATCTTTTCAAAAGAGTGGACAGAAGAGGAAGGGTCGCAGCACTCGAGATCATGATAGCCACGCCGGCGGTAAGGAATCTTATCCGTGAAGGAAAGACCTTCCAGATCCCTTCCATGATACAGACAGGGAAAAAATACGGGATGCAGACACTTGATGACGCCATAATGGGTCTTCTTCAAAAAAAGATCATCAGTCCTGATGAAGCTTATGCCAAGGCGGTTGAAAAAGCCAAATTCGTGGGCTTTCTCAAAAACCCGCCCGCGGATTTTACCGAAGCATAAACAAGTGGAGAACATGAGATGAGACGTCAACAGATAGATTACATACTCACCAGTATGTTGGAATCCCATGACAACGTTTCGGATCTCAACATGACGGCGGATAAACCTTTCCAGGTAGAATCCTCCGGCGAATTGATGCCGGTTGAGCTCAACCCCCCCATAAGCCGCATAACCCCCTTTCAGGCCGAGATGTTCGCCCTCAATATAATAAACGGTGACAGACGCCTCACAAGGACACTGTTGACCGAAGGGTCCTGCGATACGTCCTATCAACTCGCAGGAAAGGCCCGCTTCAGGGTCAATATTTTTTCACAGAAAGGAAATTATTCGGTTGTCATGCGACAACTTGCAACAAGGGTTCCCACCATCCAGGAACTGGGTCTTCCCGCCGCATTCAATAAAATGACCGGAGAAAAGAACGGAATCATCCTTGTAACAGGGGCGACAGGCAGCGGAAAATCCACCTCGCTCGCCGCCTTTCTGGACCAGATAAACGAGACCAGATCCGTTCATGTGGTTACCCTGGAAGACCCTGTGGAATATGTACATTCACAGAAAAAGGCCACCTTTAACCAGAGGGAGCTGGGCATGGATTTCGAATCCTTTGCCCTGGGGCTGAGGGCAGCCCTCAGACAGGCGCCGAAGGTCATCCTGGTCGGGGAAATGAGAGACAGGGAAACGGTGGAGATAGGACTTTCAGCCGCGGAAACAGGCCACCTTGTTCTCGCCACACTCCACACGGTTGATTCAGGTCAGACAGTAAACAGGATAGTCGGCATGTTTGACACGGAGGAGGAAAAACAGATCAGGATCAGGCTTGCCGATACGGTCAGATGGATCGTCTGCCAGAGGCTTCTTCCAAAGGTGGGAGGAGGACGGGTGGCGGCCTTTGAGATAATGGGCTCCAACTTGAGGGTCAAGGACTCCATCCTCAACGGGGAATCCGAAGGCAAGACCTTTTATGAGATAATTGACTCGGGACAGGCCTTCGGCATGATGACGTTTGATCATTCCATTGCTGAGCTCTTCAGGCAGGGACTCATAACAGAGGAAACGGCCATGAGCTACGCCTCCAGGAAGGCTATAATGGGCAGGTCGATCGACTCGATAAAGTCCGAAAGAGGGCAAAAAACCACTACCCTGGAAAAACTGGACATGGATGAAGACTACGGAAAAAGCGGAAGATAGGGTTAGTACCCCTGGAGGATATTATATGGAAATAATCTGCGATCAGTGTGAAAAAAGGCTGAATATACCTGATGAAAAGATCCCTGCTAACCAGCGTGTATCCTTAAGCTGCCCCAAGTGCGGAAAAAAGCTGACCCTTGACGGGCGAGGGTTGGTAAAAAGCGAGAAGACTCAAACAACCGAGGAAACCCCTGAATTGGAAAGCCGGGACTACGATGAGCAGGACACCTTTTTAGACACCTTTGAAGAGGGCGTTCCACTGGCCCTGGCAATGGTTGAGGATGAAACCCGGAAGGATGTTATCAAAAGATCCGTCGAGGAGCTGGGGTACAAATTCGTCCCGGCCGCCAACAGCCATGATGCCAACGGGAAGATGAGATTTCACAACTTCGATCTGATGGTAATCGCAGACGGCTTTGACGACACATCCGTCGAAAACAGCCCTATCCTGAATTATCTGAACCACCAGCCGATGTCTATAAGAAGAAAGATCTTCGTGGCCCTTTTGGGTGACGACTTCAAGACCAAGGATCCGCTGATGGCCTACTCACTCAGCTCGAATCTGGTGGTAAACAACAAGGATATCGGCCAGATCACATCTATTCTGAAGAACTCAATAACTGAAAACAACAGGTTTTACAAGGTATTCATGGATACCATGGTGGAGGTGGGGAAGGCATAGGGGATTTGCGAATAATCCTCTTTGAAATCACCCCGCTCCGGAATTATCGATCGCGCAGGGGAGCATAAGCGCCCCCTTTTCCTTTTTCAGGACCTTAATCCAGGCTGGCCTCAGTTTTTGCACGGCATCATAGGCACCGATCGCCCATACCGCTCCGCCGGCTCCCGCGCCTGAAAAACGCGCTCCGCAACCAGCCCTTTCAGCCTCATCTATCAGGCCTTCGGTTTCAGGGATAAAGGCCTCGGGGGTTATATCTCTCCTTATTTCCATCTCTTTTTTTATGAGACCTGCGGCCCTTGCCCATTCACTCTCCTTGAGCGCCGGGGCCAGCTCTTTTACGATCTCATTTGCCTTAATCCATCCGGAACGGGTCCTGCCTGAAAGAAAATCATCTATCCATTTGCGGTTCGTGACTGAAGACACGTGGCTCTTTCCGCTGTAGGCGACAAGTATTCTTTCCGAAAGTTCCCTTCTGCCTCTGCCGTCAAGGATCATCGTCCTTTCAAAGGGGCAGGCCTTCCTGCTGTATAACCATTGCCACAGATTCACACCCCCGTAGACCGCGGCCGCCTGATCCTGCATACCGCAGTTTCCTCCGCCCACACCATCCTCTATATGGTATGCCAGATGAAGGAGCTCTCTTTTTGAAAGGCCTTTGCCCTCTTTTTTCTCTTTGACCTTTGATAAGGCCCTTAAGAGGGCTACAAGGGCGGTGCTTGAGCCTCCAAGCGCGGATTTCACAGGTGCCTGGGAGCTTATGCGAACCTCCACTCCTTCGTATCCGAAAAGGGACAGGGCCGCAAAAAATATACCGAATGAAGAGGTAAAGGATGCATTGCCGGATGAATATACCTCACTTTTCATGAATCCATCGGATGATATCTTCAACATCCCCTTTTCATAAGAAGACAACTTAACCCTGGTCCTGAGATTAAGGGCGATATTTACGGTTGAAGGCCGGCATGACTCCAACGGAAGGGCCATGGCCTTTATATCCCATGTCCCCCCCGCGTCGATCCTGCACGGGGCTGATGCCTCTATACTGTTAACTTCCAGAAACTGCGTCAATGACTCAGGCATGGAGTTCACCATTTTCCAGCCGCAATCTTGCCATGAAAAGGCCTGATATCGTCTTACTGTCCCTGATTTCGCCACTCTTTATCATCTCGATTGCGGCATCAAATTTCACCTCATGTACATCGATTATCTCATCACTGTCCAGATCCTGTTGAGCCGCTGCAAGGTCCGTGGCAAGGTAGACATGAATAAGTTCATCGCTGTATCCCGGCACAGGGATTATCTGCCCAAGACTCTGCCAGTTGCTGCCGGAGTATCCTGTCTCCTCGACCAGTTCCCTTTTTGCGCAATTAATCGGAGATTCTTCAGGATCGAGGGTGCCGGCCGGGATTTCCCAGATATGATCTCTGACCGCATGGCGGTACTGCCTTAACAGCAGCAGGGTATTTTCCCTTACAAAAGGGATAATAGCCGTAGCACCAGGGTGACGGATTATATCCAGGTCCGTAGAGACTCCGTTTTCAAGCGTAACCATTTCCTTTGTAACGGTTATCACCCTTCCTTCGTAAATCCTGGCCGTATCGTGAATCTTCGCAGTCATTATTTATCTCCAAAATAGTGTCAATTCAGTAAAGTGATACTGCGGGGCCATGTGCATCTTTTCTTTGCTGCACCCGGTCCCACTGCTTCGCAGCGGGTTCCCGGTTTCTTCGCCGTGCTCAGTCCGGACGCTCAAGCGCAGGTGCCGGGACTCTTTTTGAAGGCCTTATCTCACAAAAAAATACCACAGGCATATGCAGTGGCCGGATACCGGGCTTTCTTCCTCGGTGCCTTATCAGACCGGGGAACATTTCCAAAAGCCCGGGGATGCGGCCGCTTCTCCGTCAAGACTAGACAAGGCCGTAAATAAGAGTCCCGGCGCCGTAGCGCTATTGCCTATAAACAAACACCTTGCAATTAGCAAGTGTCCTGTCTCACATCTTATCAAGTGCCTTATCAAGCGGGATCAGGAACTCGTCACATTCCATGCCCACGATACTGACACGGTTCTCTTCAAAAAACTTCCTTATTGTCGCATGAAGGCTCCTTCGATCAGCCGGAAGCCCCTTGAGCTTTGCCTCAAGGTCAAGCATTGCACGTCTGGGTGTGACGAAAAAATCCCCTGTAATATAGATATCCTTGATCCTCTTCTGGGCGGGGTTGATTATCAGGGTAAAACGCACCATTCCGCCCTTTGCCTTGTATATCCCCTGATGCACTTCCTTTTTCTCGAATTGGTGTCTTACATGATTTATCCATTCGGAAGACCTGTAAAAATCAACCTTTTCTCTGAAAAGCGCCTTTTCAAAGGAGGCCAATCCGCCCGGCTCAAGTGTTATATCAAAGGTCTTTTCAAACCCTCTGACCATTGCCTCCTTAATCTCTTGGGTGGCAGGCGTATGACCAAGCTCCCATTTAAGGCAGGTAACCCTCTCCCTGACCGAGTCCACCTCCTTAGCCCTCAGTTTTTCCACCGGAATCTTAAGGCTTCCCATCATGCGGTCCACGTCGAAATCAACCAGTATGGTACCATGGAACATGAATGCATCGCCTGAATCAATGCCGCCCGTACCAGAAATCTTTCTGCCTTTCACCTCTATATCATTTCTGGGCCTGAAATCCGCCTTTACCCCAAGCTCATTGAAGGCTGAAATAGCGGGACCGCACAGCCTTTTGTATAGGCCAGCATTGGGGACCTTCACATCAAAGAAATCCCTGTCGCATATGATCTCCCAGCCGATCTGGCTTTCGTCCAGATAGATGGCCCCGCCCCCGCTCGGCCGCCGGTTGATATCGATTCCTTTGTTTTTGCAGTAGACGGCGTCCACCTCCTCCTCTATTGACTGATGGAATCCCACCAGCACCACGGGGGGTGAAAACTGAAGGAAATGTATCGTATTAGGGCTCTCACCCCTTCCCTTTACCGCAAGCAGGGTATCATCCAGGGCCATATTTTCCGCCCCGCTCATAGGAGGCGTATCAAGTAAACGCCAGGCTTTCATTATCTGTCTCCTCACAAAAATTTTGTTCCTCATTTATCAGCTGCCAATGGCAATGTCAAAAGATAGGGGAAAAGTCTTACAGGCCGGATCGGATCCAGGGCCATAATTGATGACATCGTAATAAGTCAAAATTCAGACGGCACAGTAGAAAGTTCAAATGCAAGCCTTGCACTTCCGGGAACCCGCCCCAAGCCTGTTGAGGGGTGGGACTGAGCAAGGCCCGCAGGGTCTTCCGAAGAATCTTGAGGAATGAGGCGTATAGTACATCGCAATGACGAAAGATGAAGCATAATCCCCCGTGGCGCGGGATTGGACTTTTTACGAAGCCGGCATAATTGATTAACCATGACGAAGTCTTCTAGACGCTCAGAAGAGTTTCTCCATTCTTTAAGAGTTCGGTAAGTGGTTCCCCCCAATATTTCACTTCCACATCCAGGGCCTCAAACACCTCAGTTGCCCCCAGCTGATCCGCGCACGCCTTGCACGCGGTCACATGCACGCCGGCCTCTATCGCCTCCTTTATTTTCTCCCTTATATCAGGCTCATCGCGCACGAGCCGGGCGGGATCTCCCCATATTATGAGGGTCACCTTGCCCCACCAGCCCTTGATCAATGAATTTATTGCGTACATGAATACCATTTTTTCCGCGGTCACGCGATTTCCGTTTGTCCAAAGCATGTATAAATGTTCACTGTCTGCCATTTTGTCCTCCTTATTCTTCTGGTTTGGCTTAAACTCAATTGCAGGCTCACGGGCTCTTTCGCAGGCCTTATCTTACAAAAAAATACCACAGGCACTCGAAGTGGCCGTTTATAGGGCTTTCCTCCCGAATTCGCTACCAGCCAGGGTAATGTTTGCAAAAGCCCGTGGATGCGGCCACTTCTCCGTTAAGCATAGATAAGGCAGAGAAAAGAGTGCCGGTGCCGAAGCGTTTATACCCTTTAAATAGCCGAATTCTTGCTTGCAGCCTTCGATTCAGCGTCCGCAACCCTTATCATCGTTGGAATCCTGAATCTGCCTGGTATGTAGTCGGAGGAAATCAGGGCCTTTTTCCTGTAGATCGATGCGGGAGAGGAGGATGACCAGTCACAAAAAACCACTGCCGCTGCATAAGCGGGTGAAGAATCATAAGATACGTCGACGGCTGCGATCATTTTTCCGGCCTGAAAACAGGGCATCTTTTTTCTCTCAAATATCAATCTAACCCTATTTATGAACTATATCAATCTATTGATATACAGGCTTCCGCCTTATGATCATCAGCTGATAGAGAGATAATCCATATTCATTTATTGAAAAACCCTTGAGAAAGGTTATTATCAGGTAATTTTCTTTTTTGACCCTTTTATTATGCCCAGTAAAGGAGGAAGGGACTCTCTTTTGGACCCTGTTACCATAGTCGGAACGGCATTCGGCCTTGCAATGGATGCATTTGCCGTGGCAACTGTCGTTGCGGCAGGACTTAACCGGATTACTTTCAGGCACATCTTCAGACTTGCCTGGCATTTCGGACTGTTCCAGGCCATGATGCCGGTCATAGGCTGGTTCGGCGGCGCTGCTGTTTCATCCCTTTTTACATCCTTTGCCTATTGGGTAGCCGCCGGGCTCCTTGCATTCATCGGCATCAGGATGATATGGGAGTCTTTCGAGCATGAACAAAAGGGAAAATCGTTTGATCCCACCAGGGGATGGAGCCTTGTGGGACTTTCCGTTGCCACGAGCATTGACGCCCTGGCAGTGGGAATATCAGTCGGCCTTATGAAGATATCGATCTGGATTCCGGCACTTGTAATAGGCCTCATAACCATGGTCCTTACCTCCTTTGGTGCCTGGTTAGGGCGGACGGGCGGCATGATCTTCGGGCCGTGGGCCGAAAGGATCGGTGGAGTCATATTGATCCTTATCGGCATCAGGATCCTGATTTAGCATTTATCAGAAAACCGGGGATTTCCGGATAAAAGCCTTCAAACATGGTGGATCGCCTTAAAATAAAGAAGGGCACCGTTTTCGACCGGCAAGGTTTCAAGGCATAAATCAAATAGCGAGCAGTATTCTTCCAATTCCTCTTCAGAGTATAATTTCCCCCTTATGGGACTGGTTGTCTTTTTTCTCTCCGGAACCGGTACCGAGCAATAAAAGACACCTCCCCGCACCAGGACCCTCCTTATTTCCGCTAAGACAGCTTTCAGATCATTGAAGAAGTTAAGAGAAAGCATGCAGACGCAGATATCAAAGGAATCATCGGCAAAAGGCAGGTCATCGGCTGTCGCGACGTAAAAGCGGGGTTCTCTGAAATCCGCCTCTCTGAATCTTTTAACAGCCTTCCTGAGTAGTCCGGCACTTATGTCCGTCCCTGTATAGCTGTTGCCGGATGGGAGAAAATCCGAGGCACTTCCGCTTCCAGCCGCAAGTTCAAGGATACGCTTATCCTTTACATCCTCTAACTCCTGGCTGAGGATTTCAACATGCCTGATTATATCCCCTCCGAATTTTTTAGGAAAAATGGAGTTCTTCATGATGTAGTCATAAAGGAATGAAAAGGCATCTCCAAGCCATGGTCTGAATCTCCTCGGCTTGCCGTATTTTGTCTCAACATATTCAAGCCCTCTTACCTTTACCGTCTTTATCCCTTCTTTTAACATAACCGGCTGAATCGCACCTCCGCTATGAGCAACTTTACACACATCCTTTAATGATGTTGCGCACTGCTTATCAATTATCACTTTACCAGTCAATGGCTGCAGCCCGACTTTGGAGTTTCTGGATCTGCCGGAGCGAATGCAGGGTACTGTCTTTTTTTATGGTTGATTAATTGTAAATAATAGCCAAGCATACAGATCTTAAACATAATTATCCGTCACCTTATAAAGGGACATGTTTTTACCATGAGTGAAACCTTTCTGATTCCAGCCAGGCGATGCAGGGTCTTTGAGACTATCTCAAGGAGCCGCTTTATCACGACAATCGGCCACGCAGCAGATGATGCAGCGGCAAAACAGTTCATAGGGAAAATAAGTAGCGAATTCGCCGATGCCTCACACAACTGCTGGGCATACCAGACCGGACCTCCCGGAGATACCATATCCATAGGCATGAGCGATGACGGCGAACCACACGGAACAGCGGGCCGCCCCATGCTCACGGTGCTTATTCATGCGGGGGTAGGTGAAATCGTTTCAGTAGTGACAAGGTATTTCGGAGGGATCAAGCTGGGAAAGGGAGGACTCGTGCGTGCCTACACCAGCGGGGTCAAGCAGGCGCTCGAACAACTGCCCACGACATATAAGCAGGAGTTCGAGGTCATTACAGGCCTGTTTGACTACCGGCACCTCCGGGAGATCCGAAGGATCTGCCGCACCTTTAAGGCCCGTATTGTGGATGAAGTATATGCAGAAAGGATCCGCCTTGAAATCGAACTGCCGGCCGGGACCCGTCAGGCCTTTGAAAAAGAGGTGTCCCGATTTTAGCACCCCCGGCAAGACTAAAAGAGAAAAACCTCAGGAAAGCAAGGGAATAAAGAAGAAAGATAAGCCACGAAAAGGCCCGGCAAAAGGGAATAAAGCCCTTTCGAGATCTACAGACGGACATAATATGAAGACACCCGGAAAAACCGGGTAAAAAAAGTGGCAAAGGATTTTGCCACTTCAAAGACGCAAAGATATTTATATTATTAAAACATGGTCGGGACGACTGGATTTGAACCAGCGACTCCCGCGTCCCGAACGCGGTGCTCTACCAGACTGAGCCACGTCCCGACTCTATTTAATTGAGTTGCCCACCATATATTATTTCTTTTTAAGAGGCAAGGGCAATTTGTCCGCCACAATTTTCATGAACTTTTCCATTATCTTGGCGGTGGCCCCCCATATCACATCCCCCTTATAGGAAAACGTCGGCCCTGTGTAGGGCTCTCCCATGTATTCAAAGACATCACCCCTTGCCTCTCTGTTTTCAGGATGAAACAGATTAAGCGGCACGGGGATTACCCTTTCAACCTCCACCTCGCTTATGACAAAATCATACGGGTATGGAATAAGGCCCACTACCGGATGAATCACGAAATTTGAGGCAAGCGTGAGAGTATCATCCATGGGACCAAGAATCTTTACATCCTCAGGTCTGATGCCTACCTCTTCATGAGATTCCCTAAGGGCCGTGTCTATAAAGGAGTTATCCTCATCGTCCACTGCGCCGCCAGGAAAGGATATCTGCCCCTTATGGTGCTCCACCGTGTCTGTCCTTTTGGTAAAAAGCACGGCGCAGCCCCCGTTCATAGAAAAAAGCGGGATAAGGACCCCTGCGTGGCGATATAGATGTTCCCCGTCTTCGATCACGCCGGGATTTCTGCTATTCAATACCTCCCCTATTAAATGAACCATGTCTTTGCCTGTTTCCATATATCACACGCGCTTTTAAGATGCGGGTGTTTCCACCCCATAGACTCCAAGGTACTCGTCAAAAGCCCTCTTTGTCTCCTCATCGATTGGTTTCCGGTTTCCACCTATCATCACAGGGATCTTCTCTTGGTAAAGATACTCGATCACCTCTTTTATGCCTGCAACCGCATTCACCGGTACTCCGCTTTTTGAGATGAATTCCTCTATCGCGTTATCTCCCCTGGTGTCCTTGACAACATCCCCGTTTTCATCATAGACCGCGGTCGTTTGCTCCCTGTCTATGCCGATACCGATTCCGATCACATTGTATGACCTGCTATGGGCCCTTGCCTCATGCTCAATTTTTTCAAGCAGTTCATATTTTGTCCCCATCGAGGTTGCCACGTCATCAACAACAAATATACGGCACCCGTCAAACAGGGACTTGTTCACGAATATAGTCTTCTGCGAGCTAGCCTCACCGTGCGTCTTTGCCTCCTTGCGGTCATACTCAAACAGCATATCAATGCCATGATCCCGCCATAGTGCGATAGCAGTCGCAAGCGCTATGGAGCTTCCCTTGTAAGAGGGGCCGAGTATTATGTCGGTCTCCTTTTCAAGGCCGAGTGAAACCATCATTCCCGCGTAAAACGAGCCCATCTCCATGCTCAGCCTTCCGGTCTTGAACATGGCCATATTTACAAAATATGGGGTGGGGCGTCCGTCCTTGAGCACAAGGCCCTTGTCAAAAAAAAGCGCCCCTGTCTCGGCGAGAATTTCGGCGAATCTGGTCTTGTATTTTTCCATATAACGATTCTATGAAAATTACTTTTCCATATCAACCAGAATTTCTTCGCTTCGCTCAGGGCGGAACTTAGCTTACCGCTTACCGGAGCGGCAGCCGCCCGGTCGTGCAGCGTTATTTGTTACCAGTTATTCGAAAAAACTATAAAACCACACATCCCGGGTCCTTATACCTCTGTCTGTTAACCCACAAGCGCAGGTGCCGGGGCTTCTTTTTCCGGCCTTATCTCACAAAAAATACCACAGGAAGCACCAGTGGCCGCAGACAGGGCTTTCTTCCCGGCTGCCTTTCAGCTAAGGTAACGCCCGCAACGGCCATTGGATCCGGCCACTTTTCCGTCAAGCATAGAGAAGGCCGGAGAAAGGAGTCCCGGTGCCGGAGCATCCCTGCTATAAATGGGCAAGAAAGACTTAAAATGATTCATTCACCACTTGCTCCCCCTAGCCCCGTGAATCCTTATATATCAATGACCGCCCCGTCATTTGTAATATCTTGACATAGAAATAAAAAGCCGATATCTGTTTGTTAATTGTTCTCCGGACTTATTTAAAAGCAACTTTGTCAATAATGTTAATCTTTCTATTTGTTAAATAAAAATAGGGAGGGTTATTATGCCTGAGGAAGAAGTTGCCGTTATCATAAAATTCTTTTCAAAACCGAGCGTGGCAGCCCTTGAAATAAAGGGGGCCGTTAAGGTAGGAGACACCCTTCATTACAAGGGTCACACCACCGACTTCACAGAGACCGTTAACAGCATGGAAGTAGACAACAACTCTGTTGATGAGGCCAAACCGGGTGATCTGGTGGGGATAAAGGTAAAGGAAAGGGTAAGAGAAAACGACAAGGTTTACAAGGTAGTGGAATAGCCCTTTATCATGTCAAGCGCCTTTGGTATAAGCTTTCTTATAAAGGCCTCTTTTTCAAAGCTCGTCATCCCTGAAAATTGCTCATATTGAGGGTGTTTTTCACTCAAGACGGGTATTTGCGCCTTCAGATGAGGCGCCAGTGAATCGAACCGCCTTATGAGCTCAACAAGGGTGTAATCATCGCCCGGGCAGCTCTCAAACCATCCCAGCCTCTTCATGCACTCGAATCTTATGCTGTCGAGCAAAAATAGATATTGATCTATCACCGCCATCTTTTCTTTCGGTTCCAGCTCATTAAACTCGAATCCGGAGCCCATACCGCTTATATTCATTATCAGGTCATAGATATAGAAATTGCTGTTTTCCCTTCCCTGGGACAGTATGCACAGGGTGTTAAAGGTAATGTTTGTGAGCCTGGTGTCAGCCCCGAAATCCTCGTTAAAACGACTTTTCCAGTTACGAAATCCCTTTTTTATGAAAACCTGGAGTCTGCCCTCTTCCAGGTCAATGACCTGCGGCATCCTTTTCCCCCTTACAGAATGGATCTTCTTTAAGCTGAAATCCGCACTTTACACATACCCCTATTCTTGACTGTTTGAATCCGCATCGAGGGCACATGATAAAATCATCAAAAGAGGCTATGTTTATCGAATGATTGAATCGCTTAGCCTCCTCAAAGCAGCCGTTTTCCTCAATAGTAACCCGGCCTCCGGCCTCCTGAATGGTATCGGCGTAATGCCTTGCGTCCTTCAGGGTTGCATCACGTTTTATAACCGCCGGTGTTTTTTTCATCAGCTCAGTCAAGGTCTCACTTGGAATACCATAGCGAGACATTTTCTTTAAAAAGCCCGCCTCATCCCCCCTCAATCCCTTGAATATTACACGATATTTCTTGACCATCAGGCAGGCCCTTTTGATAAAATAAAAAAACAGCACGGGGAAACTCGTATTACGGGCGCATGAACATCATTTGAAATTCAGGGACGCTCTTTACAGGCATTGACATTCAACCCGATCATCCCAGGCAGGCCTTTACAAAGCCGTAGAAAAGGGGTGCAGGCACTTCCATCCTGGATTTCAATTCAGGATGCGCCTGTGTCGCGACAAAGTATTTGAGATCCGGTAATTCGATAAATTCAACCAATCTGCCGTCCTGTGACGCGCCTGAGAATATCATTCCTTTTTCCTGCAGTAGGGAATGATACTCAGGATTAACCTCGTAACGGTGGCGATGACGCTCTGTCGCCTCTTTCTTTCCATACAGGGACCCGACAAGGCTGCCTTTCTTTAGCAGAGCCTTGTAGGCGCCCAGTCTCATGGTGCCCCCCTTTTCATACACCTCCCGCTGCTCCGGCAGGATGTCGATAACAGGATAGGGGGTATCCGGAGCTATCTCTGTCGAGTTTGCACCTTCAAGACCACACACATTCCTTGAAAATTCGATCACAGCAAGCTGGAGACCGAGGCAAAGCCCGAGAAAAGGGACGCCCTTTCCCCTTGCCATCCTTATTATCTCTATCTTTCCCTCTGTCCCTCTTGATCCGAACCCTCCCGGCACCACAACTCCGGCGACATGATCCAGAAACGATGTATCAGCAAGATCCGTAGTCTCGATCCACTCAAGGTTTATCTTGCAGCCCAGATGAGCTGAACAGTGATTGAAAGCCTCGATTATAGAGGCGTAGGAGTCCTCAAGTTTCGTATATTTCCCGCACATTGCGATGGAAATTTCTCTTTTGGGATTGCGGATATTTTCTATCAACGCCTTCCACCTTCTCAGGTCGGGCGGGCTGTAGATATTCAGTTTTTTATGGATTATCTCAGGGAGACCCTCCTGCTCGAAGATAACCGGAATCTCATAGACATCCTCTACATCAAGGCCGGTTATCACGGCACTCGGATGGACATCGCAGAAACTGGAGATCTTCATCTTTACCTTCTTTGTCAGAAACTCCGTGCACCTTCCTATAATGATATCAGGAAATATGCCGCGCTGCTTAAGAAGGTTAACGCTCTGCTGGGTCGGCTTTGATTTCTGTTCGTTGACGCCATAGGGTATGGGAACATAGGTGAGGTGAACATATATGATGTTTTCCTTGCCCACATCCTCTTTCATCTGCCTCATGGCTTCCAGGAAAAGCTCGTTTTCGATGTCACCGACCGTTCCTCCGATTTCCACAATTATCATGTCCGGCTTTTCCTCGGAGGCGACCTCGAATATATGGTCCTTTATTGTATCGGTGACATGAGGGATATACTGAACCGTTTTCCCGAGATAATCACCCTTTCTCTCCTTTTTCCTGACCATGTCGAATACCTTGCCCATGGTAAGATTCCATTTGGACTTGCAGTTTACCCCTAGGAATCTCTCATAGTGACCGAAATCCATGTCCACTTCGGCTCCGTCATCAAGAACGAAGACCTCCCCATGCTCAAAGGGGTTCATGGTGCCCGGATCGACATTCAGATATCCGTCGCATTTGATGGGGACTATTCTGAGTTTGGAGGAAAGCAGGTGTCCGATTGAAGCGGCAGCAACCCCCTTTCCAAGACCGGAAAGAACACCACCTGTGATAATTATATATTTTGTGGGCATAGGACCTAAGGATTATCTGTTTGTTTGATTTGGGACTCGGTTTGTAAATGATTAATCCATATCAATGGCAATAGTCAAGCCCTAAAAGAAAAAAGATCCGGGGCACTGAGACCGGCCCTGCTAAGCCCTGATCAGGCGTCAAAATATTACGGCGCCTTGGATCCAACATCCCGCAGCGGCCCGGGGATAAGACGAAATCCCCGGTCATGATTGATCGCATTTTGATCAGACGGTGGGTTTCGGGTAAAGAAATCGTCTTGACCTTGATCCAGAAAAGACTAAGATTAAAAGGGAAATAGACTTAAACCTGCGAAGCGAAATTTTTCCCGCAAATTTTACGGTCGGCTGATGAATAACCCTGCCGAGAAGCGATGGGTCAGCATCGGTAATATCTGTAACCACACCCCGGGGTGAATGAATTGACTGTTTCCCGCCCGAGGCGGATTAAACTATTTTTTGACGAAAGATGAGGCAATGGCCCCTATAATTGCAATAGTGGGAAGACCCAATGTGGGAAAATCGTCCCTTTTCAACAGGCTTTCCCGTTCAAGAGACGCACTTGTCGACGATATGCCCGGTATTACACGGGACAGGCTTTACTCCACCGTGCAATACGACGGCAGCACCTTCACCCTGATTGATACGGGCGGTTTTGACGATACGGATCAGGACCCTCTTGTCAAAAAGATGCGCGAACAGGTGGAAACGGCCATTGATGAGGCCGACGCCATAATATTCATGGTGGATGGACGCCAGGGTATAATACCGGGAGACGAGGAGGTCGCCGACATCCTCAGACGAAGCAGGAAAAAGGTATTTCTTGCGGCAAACAAGATAGACGGTCCTGAACATGATCACATGAGCCTTGTTTTTTACCGACTGGGTGTTGAAAAGGTATACCCCGTATCCGCCGCGCACGGCTATGGAATAAGAGACCTGTTCGAGGGAATTATGAGGGACCTTCCACCGGCCGAACTCGAACATGAAGATGAAGACAAGATCAGGGTGGCGGTCCTTGGAAAGCCTAATGTGGGCAAATCTTCTCTCATAAACAAGATACTGGGGCTTGACAGACTTGTCGTAAGCGATATCCCAGGTACGACCCGTGATTCCGTGGATACGAATTTCAGTTACAGGAACAGGGATTACGTCCTTATCGACACTGCGGGGCTCAGGAGAAAATCGAGGGTAAGAGAAAAGATCGACAAATTCTCAATGATAAAGACACTCAAAAGCATCGAACGCTGCCATATCGCCGTTCTGCTCATAGATGCCGACGAGGGGGTATCCGATCAGGACGCACGGATATTCGGTTACGCGTTTGAGCGCGACAGAGCCATAGTCCTGGCAATTAACAAGTGGGACCTTGTAAAGGGCAATCCTGAAAAGATAGACTATCTTAAAAGGGATATAGAGAGAAAGCTCAAATTTATTTCCTTTGCGCCGAGTATAAACCTCTCCGCCTTGACAGGCCACAGGGTTATGAAACTTTTTGACAGAATAGACCTGGTTCACACGCAATTTTCTAAAAAGATAGGCACAGGGGTACTGAACAGGGGGATAAAGGAGATAATTGAAAGGCATCAGCCGCCAAGAATCAAAGGGAAGAGCCTCAAATTTTTATACGCGACCCAGTCGCGTATAAAACCCCCTACATTTGTTATATTTGTCAACAGGCCCGAAATAATACATTTTTCATACGAGCGTTTCCTTGTAAACAATCTGAGGTCGCACTTCGGGCTCGAGTTTTCTCCCATAAAGATAAGATTCAAAAAGAGGTAGCCTGAAAACATAATTTCCCAACCTGGGTATATGATCATGACTGACGCACGTGAAAAGACCGGGCCGGAACTCCTGGCGGAAATAGAGGCCCTTAAAAAAAGGCTTGAATCCCTTGAAACGACTCAGGATGAGGATTCTCAAACAGGGAGCACTCCTAACGAGTCGGAAGAGATGTACCGCAACCTGATTGAGCGCGCAAACGACGGCATTGTGATCCTGCAGGATGGAAACGTCAAATTCCTCAATAAGCGTATGTCGGAGATGCTCGGCTACGGCAATGCCGGTATAATTGATAAGCCGTTCACCGATTATGTAAAACCTGAAGAGGCGGAAAGGCTCCTTAAGCGCTTTGCCAGGAGAATGGCAGGAGACCCGGCGCCTTCCAGGTATGAAGCCACCCTTATTAACAGCACCGGTAAATTCCTGGATGTGGAGATAAACGCCGGCCACATAACCTACAACGGAAGACCGGCGGACCTGGTCATAATAAGGGATATGACCGAACACAAGGAGGCTGAAAAGGCCTTGCGCAAATCCGAAGAAAAATACAGGCTTCTTGTGGAAAATGCAAATGATGTCATATTGATAGCTCAGGATGGCGTCATCAGATTCTTCAACCACCAGACCTCGGAGCTTACCGGCTATTCCGATGATGAACTTGAGGGTAAGCCCTTCATCGAACTGATCCATCCCGATGAAAGGGACTTTATAGAAAACAGACACAAGAAAAGGCTTAAAGGCGATGAACTTCCGTCCACCTATTCATTCAGGGTGCTCCATAAAAGTGGAAGGACGATGTCGGGCCAGATAAACACCGTAAAGATTGATTGGCAGGGCAGGCCAGCGACTCTCAATTTCATAAGGGATATAACAGAGCAGAAAAAGATTGATGCCAGGCTCAGGATGGCCCAGAAAATGGAAGCGGTGGGAACACTTGCCGGGGGCATAGCCCACGACTTCAACAACCTTTTGATGGCCATTCAGGGCGGTATCTCGCTCATGCTCCTGGAAACAGACAAGGACCTGCCTAATTACGATATCCTCAAGGGTATAGAGAGACAGATTCAAAGCGGTTCAAAGCTTACCCGGCAGCTTCTCGGTTATGCCAGAAGGGGGAAATATGAAGTCAAGCCGCTTGATATCAACAAAATAATCGATGAAACCGCCGAGACGTTCGGAAGGGCGAAAAAAGAGATAAAAGTACATAAAAGGCTCGACAGGGATCTTTACCCGGTTAAGGCGGACCTGCCTCAGATAGAGCAGGTGCTCCTGAATCTTTGCTTAAATGCCGCTGATGCCATGCCGGACGGAGGCGAGCTCTTCATTGACACCGCTAATGTGTCACACCTTGATCTGAGCGCCAAGCAATATATCGCCAAAAAGGGTAATTACGCCATGATCAGGGTGACCGACTCCGGAACCGGTATAGACAAAGGGACTATTGATCGTATTTTCGAACCCTTTTTCACTACAAAGGAAATGGGAAGGGGTACGGGCCTTGGCCTGGCATCCGTGTACGGCATCGTAAAGGGACATGGAGGCTACGTAGATGTTGAATCTGAAGTAGGCAAAGGGACCACCTTCTTCATATATCTGCCCGCATCGGAAAAAGGGGCTGAAACTGCTGCCGGTCTGGAAAACGACATCGTCAAAGGTGAGGGAGCGATACTGTTTGTCGATGATGAACCGATGGTGCTGGATGTAGGTGCCAGGATGCTTGAACGTATCGGATACAAAGTATTCAAGGCAAAAAGCGGGACAGAGGCCCTCGCGATCTTCGAAAAAATAAAGGACGACATCGACCTTGTCATGCTGGACATGGTCATGCCCGACTCTGCGGCGGAAAAGACCTTCGAAGGCATTAAGGCGGTCAGGCAGGATATCAAGGTTCTGATCTCAAGCGGGTACAGCGAATTCGGCGAAGCCGAAGAGATAATGTCAAAGGGATGCGACGGCTTTATTCAAAAACCGTTTGACATCGCCGGGCTCTCAAAGAAAATCAACGAGATTTTAACTCAAAAGGCGTAATTTCATAAACGGAACCTGTTCACTGATTCGGGGGTTATCATAAGGATGCGCACGATAAGAATAGGAATGGCCCAGATAAATTCAGCGGTGGGGGATATAAAGGGAAACACGGAAAAAATAATTTCCTATCTTGAAAGGGGCAGAAAACTGGGAGTTGATCTTATAAGTTTTCCTGAACTTGCGGTTACAGGTTACCCTCCGGAGGATCTCCTTCTTATGCCCCAGTTTATAGACGCAAACCTTGCAGCACTTAAGACAATAACCGGGGCCGCATCAAATATCTGCGCGATAGTGGGCTTTGTTGATAAGGACACGGACATCTACAATGCAGCTGCAGTAATAGACGACGGAAAACTTATCGGCATATATCACAAGATATATCTTCCGAACTACGGTGTGTTTGATGAGAACAGATATTTTCAGGCAGGCGTTGACATGCCTGTTTTCAAGTTTGGAAGCTCCGTGATAGGGGTAAATATCTGCGAGGATATGTGGCATCCGGGGGATCCGACTACCAGCCAGACCCTTTTGGGGGATGCGGAGATAATCGTAAACATATCATCTTCTCCCTATCATGCCGACAAGGCGGGAAGAAGAAAACAGATGCTTGCCACAAGGGCCTCGGACAACGCGGTGATAGTTGCCTTTACGAATCTCGTGGGCGGCCAGGACGAGCTCATATTCGACGGAGCAAGCATGCTCCTTGATCAAAGGGGTGAGGTCCTGTGCCTGGGCAGGCAGTTTGAAGAGGATTTTATTGTAGCTGACTGCGATCTGGATGCGGTGTTTCATCAGAGGCTCCATGATCCTAAAAGGCGAAGCGCCAAGCGGCATCTTTTGATGTCCGATAAAAGGGTGAAGACATATCAGATCGAAAAACCCGGCTCAGGGACCCCAGTGAAGCCCGAGATCCCGGCCCGCGCCGTATCTTCGTTGACCGCTGCGGAAGAGATCTATGAGGCCCTCAAATTAGGGATTAAGGACTATGTCGTAAAAAACGGTTTTGAAAAGGTGACCATAGGCCTCAGCGGCGGTATAGACTCTGCCCTGGTCGCGGCCATTGCGGCCGATTCTCTCGGAAACCGGAATGTCGTGGGAGTTTCAATGCCCTCGACATATACATCCAAAGAAAGCATCGAAGACGCGGAGAGGCTCTCATCCAATCTCGGCATAAGACATATAACCATACCTATTGATAAAGGATTCGACTCATTCGAGCGGATGCTCGCCCCGGCGTTCGAAGGCACCGAACCCGACCTTACCGAGGAAAATCTACAGGCCAGAATCAGGGGGACCCTGCTCATGGCCCTTTCAAACAAATTCGGATGGCTTGTTCTCACCACGGGGAACAAGAGCGAGACAAGCGTTGGTTATTGCACCCTGTACGGGGATATGGCGGGCGGCTACGGCATAATAAAGGATGTCCCCAAAACCCTTGTGTATGAACTGGCAGGATATATAAACGAAAAGGGCGAAAAAGAGTTAATCCCCGCGAGGATCCTCACCAAATCGCCGTCAGCCGAACTGAGGCCGAATCAGAAGGACTGCGACTCCCTGCCGCCGTATAATGTTCTTGACCCTATCCTTCAGGCATACGTTGAGGAGGACAAAAGCGTCAAGGAGATTGTCAGGATGGGCTTTGACGAAAAGACCGTGCGTGAGATAATAGGGCTTGTCGACAAAAATGAGCACAAAAGGCGTCAGTCCCCCCCCGGGATAAAGATAACCCCCAGGGCACTCGGCAAGGACAGGCGCCTTCCCATCTCCAACAGATTCAGGATGTAACACCGGCACCATCTTCCTGACCTGGCTCAGAGAGACGGGTTCTCCACAGGAATTCCCCACAAAAGACATTTTTGTCTTCATATTATTTTTTTACTACAAATTTGTCTTATATCATCCCACAGCACACGGCACTCCACACCTTATCTCATTGATAATACTATATTAAATCATGACAAACCCTCTCTGGCACGTTCATTGCTGAAAATAGAGTTAGAAACTATAAAGGAGGCAACCATGAACGCGGCAGACACGGTTTTTGTATTAATTTCAGCGGCCCTTGTAATGCTTATGACACCGGGGCTGGCACTTTTTTACGGGGGTATGGTCCGGACCAAGAATATCCTGGGCACCCTCATGCAGAGCTTTATCATTCTGGCGATAATAACGCTTGAATGGGTCCTGTGGGGCTACTCAATGTCATTCGGGCCCGATATCGGGGGAATCATAGGCAATCTGAGCTGGATAGGACTGGATTCGGTAGGCATGGCCCCGAGCCCTGATTATGGGAGCACTGTCCCGCACCTGGCATTCATGGTCTTTCAGTGCATGTTCGCGATAATAACCCCGGCATTGATAACAGGCGCCTTTGCGGAAAGGATGAAGTTCAGCGCCTTTCTCATCTTTGTAATCCTCTGGGCAACCTTTGTCTACAATCCCATGGCCCACTGGGTATGGGGTGTCGGCGGCTGGATCGGAAAGATGGGCGCCCTTGATTTTGCCGGCGGCACGGTCGTTCATATAAGCTCCGGGGTCTCCGCACTGGCTGCGGCGATCTTTATCGGAAAGAGACTGGGCTATGGAAACACCGCCTATATTCCTCATAATCTGCCCATGACGGTCACAGGAGCGGCCCTTCTCTGGTTCGGCTGGTTCGGGTTCAATGCGGGCAGCGCGCTTGCGGCAGACGGTCTGGCAGCCAATGCCTTTGTGGTTACCCACATAGCCTCTGCAACCGCCGCCCTGTTCTGGACCCTTCTTGAATGGAGGCACAGAGGAAACCCCACGACCCTGGGGGCCGCAAGTGGGGCCGTGGCCGGCCTTGTAGCGATAACACCCGCCTGCGGGTTTGTCGGGCCGCTTTCCTCCATGGTCATCGGAGCTTTTGCCGGTCTGATATGCTACGGCGGAGTTATCCTCAAAAGCAAATTGGGCTATGACGACTCCCTCGACGTGGTAGGCATACACGGCCTCGGCGGCACCTGGGGTGCACTTGCCACCGGTCTTTTTGCCAGCACCGCAATAAATCCAAACGGCGCGGAAGGTCTGTTCTTTGGAAATCCCGGACTGCTCATGACCCAGTTCGTATCCGTCATCGTTACCATGGCCTTTGCCTTTATAATGACCCTTATCATACTCAAGGTCGTGGATCTTTTGATCGGTATCAGGATAACCGCAGAGGAGGAAGAAAAGGGCATGGACTTGACCCTTCACAACGAGGCGGGCTACAGCCTCTAGTTCACAGCATTAAATAAAATCTTATCAAGGGAGCGATCAAAATGAAAAAGATTGAAGCTATAATAAAACCTTTCAAACTCGATGATGTCAAAGAGGGCCTTTCAGGTCTCGGCGTCAAAGGTCTTACGGTAAGCGAGGTAAGAGGTTTCGGCAGACAGAGAGGGCATAAGGAGATATACCGGGGAGCCGAATACCAGGTCGATTTCGTATCGAAGATAAAGATCGAGGTCGTAATGGAACAGAACCTGGTGCCGGAGGCGATAAAGGTAATTGCAGAAAATGCCCGCACGGGACAGATCGGCGACGGGAAGATATTCATCTATCCGGTGGAGGAGGTAATCCGGATAAGAACCGGGGAGACGGGCGAGGCGGCGATCTAGTACCGATTAACCGAATGAACCGAGGGACTATCAAGTATGTCATCCTTTGCATCAGCCAGACTGGAGAGTTCGAAAGAACAGTTGGTTTCACTGTTTTCTGAAGGTGATATCTCCGAGACATTTCCTCAGAGTTATACCGAACTTGTAGACCGGTATTTTCGTTCTTTTCTTGAGGAAAGCGAGACCGGGCACAGGCTCTTCAGGGGGAAAAAGCCCTTCGCCCTTGTCGCCGTTGGAGGATACGGACGCAAGGAACTTTGTCTTAATTCGGATATCGATATACTCATATTGTTCAAAGGCAGGCTGCCTTCCACGGCAAAAAAACTGGCCGAGGAGCTATTTTATCCTCTGTGGGATATGGGGATGGATCTGGGTTATGGAGTTCGCTCCATCAGAGACTGCATCCGTCTGGCCGCAGATGACTTCGAAGTACTTACATCCCTTATGGATGCCCGGTTCGTGGGGGGCGATTCACCCCTTTTTCTTTCTCTTGTTGAATCGGTTCAGGACAAAATAATCAAGAAAAAGGCCGGGGCCCTCAAGATATGGTTTGAGGCCAAAAACAAGGGCAGGATGGATATTTTCGGTGACGCAAGCTACATGCTTGAACCGAACCTGAAGGAAGGCATCGGCGGACTCAGAGATTATCACCAGATCCTTTGGCTTTCAAAGGCATTTTTCAAGATTCGCACGCCAAGAGACCTTGAATTCGCAGGCATCCTTTCACATAAGGAATATGAGGCACTCAAGGAGCAGCTCAATTTCATATGGCTTGCAAGAAACCGGCTTCATCACCTTTCGGGAAGGAAAAACGACAGGCTCGCATTTGAATACCAGGAAGAGATCGCAAAAGAGCTGGGATATAGAAACAAAAGGGGCTTTCTTGGCGTGGAACAGTTTCTTGGAGACCTTCATGCCTGCATGGGTGCGATCAAGTCATTGCGCCGTTCTTTTATCAATACCCAGCTTCCCGGAAACAGGATGAAGAGCCGTATCCTGCCCTTTCCCTTTCCAAAAGGAATTCATATCTCTCAGGGCGAACTTGAGTTTGACTCGGCTACCGCGATAATCAAAAATCCGATGCTGCTTCTTGAAATCTTCGAGCAGGCAGGCGCACTTTTATTTCCCCTTTCGATGGAGGCAAAGAGGCTTGCAAGGGAATTCAGATATCTGGTGGACGAATCATTCATAAATTCGAGGGATGCGGCCATAAGCTTCGGCTCCCTCCTTGAAAACAGATACGCTTCGCATGCCCTTGATCAGTTATTCGAGACCAATCTCCTTGAGGCCTTTATACCTGAGTTCGCTCCTGTAAAAGACAGGGTTCAGTTCGATGCCTATCATACATATCCGGTTGGAAGGCACCTGCTGGAGGCCGTAAAAAATCTCAAGGAACTGCCCCGGCGAAAAGAGCTGCTCCTGTTGGAAATTTATTCCAATCTCCCGGATAAGGAGGCTCTTATACTTGCCGCCCTTCTACACGATATTGGCAAAACCGGTAAAGATCATTCTTCAAGAGGAGCGGCTCTTGCGGCAAGGATATTGAACCGGATGGGCTATCCGAAAAAAAAAGTAAAAATGGTCTCATCGCTGATCAGGAACCACCTTCTTCTGGCAGAGACGGCCACCCGCAGGGACCTGAATGATGAGAAGATCATTGTCGACTGTGCCGCCATGATAGGGGACGTGGAAACACTCAAGATGCTTTACCTTCTGACCTGGGCCGATTCCAACGCTACAGGGCCGAGGGCCTGGAATGACTGGGTGGCGAACCTGGTGGAAGAGCTTTTCTTCAAGGTGCTTCATGTCCTGGAAAAAGGAGAGCTGGCCAATCCCGACAACGCCCGCAGGCTGAGGCGCAAACAATCGCAGATAGCCGGGCTTATGTCTGAAGAAATTCCCGAATCACGTCTGAAAAATTACTTCGAACTTATGCCCCCCCGATACCTTCTCGATTCAGGCGCCGCGGATATATCAAGACACCTGGAGGCCGTTTTAGAACTGGAAAAACGATTTAAAACAGAGGGCGGCAATGCCTTTTCCTTTTCCGTAAAGAAAGAAGGCACGGAGGGTTTCTGGCAGATAACTCTCATGGCCGCGGACAGGCCCGGTCTTTTTTCCGATTTTTCAGGCATCCTGGCCTTAAATAACATAAATATCTTTTCATCCTGCGTCTATACATGGAGAAACGGAATAGCCGTCGATATATTCAGGACCGGCAACCTCCCTGATCCCTTGCATATTGAAGATACATGGGAAAGGGTCCAAAGGGATCTGAAGATGTCCCTTGAGGGAAACCTTTCGATCAGGAAAAGGCTCGCAAAAAAGGCATCGCCTTCCCTGTTGAGTGTTTCAAAAGTTCCTTCGCGTGCGCCGCAGGTATCGGTCGACAACAATTCGTCGGATTTTTTTACCATTATCGAAGTCTTCGCGGACGACAAACCGGGGGTACTCTTTCAGCTCAGCAGGGTCCTTTATGAACTGGGCCTTGATATCAGGGTAGCCAGGATAGCCACAAAGGCGGACCAGATAGCGGACATCTTTTACGTGCTCGACATGGAAGGTCAGAAGGTGGATGAGGAAAATGACCTTGCAAAAATCAAAGAGACACTGCTCTCAATGCTTGAAAAATCAATCGAAACTCCGGCCCGGTCCTGAAAAAAAGCGCCTATCGTTCGTAAGATATCCGTTCATTTCGCAAATACGGTTAAAAGGTTCCTGCAAGGGATGCGACAATACCAGGGGCAGGCGATCATGTCCTCCCCTGCCACCGGGGATCAAACAACTCGACAATGCCGGCCGAATCGCCTTTAACCTGTAAAGCAATTTCTGTCCGTCGGGCCAGCGCTTTGCCTTCAGCTTCATTCAACCCCACCTCACGGTGACGCAGTTGCCGTTCAGCCAACACTTCCCCTTGACGGGCTGACGGGCGCGCGTATAGGACTTGAGTCCATACATACTTCTCGATACTTATTGAGTCTCACCTACAAGTGGATGCGCCCTGCCGGGCGCACAAACAAAAAGGCCGCAGGCAAAGACTGCGGCCTTGATAAATTATTGATTACTGCTGCGCGTAAGTGGATATCTCAAAGTCGGGATACGCGCTTCCGCCATGCTCGCCCAGATCAAGCCCTTCGGCCTCTTCTTGAGGGCCTGCCCTGAGGCCTATCGTCTTATTTACCACCTTGAAAAGGATAAAGGCGGTTGAAAAGGTCCATATAAAGCATGTGACAATACCCAGCACCTGCACGCCTATGATGGATGCCGAGGTGCCTCCCATATTGAAAATCCCCGCTGCAAGAGTTCCCCAGGCACCGTTTACACCATGAACCGAAATGGCGCCTACAGGGTCATCCACTTTTACCTTTTCAAAAAAGAGCACCGACAGCACCACAAGTATTCCTGCCACGGCTCCTATTACAATCGAACTCCGAGGAGACACCGAGGCGCAGGGGCTCGTTATGGCAACAAGTCCTGCAAGCGCGCCGTTCAGACTCATTCCCACCTCAGGTTTTCCGAACTTTATCCAGGAGGTGAACATGGCAAACACAGCGCCTGTGGCCGCTGCCATATTGGTGTTTACGAATATCATGGCGATGTCCTTGTTTGCAGCCGTGGTGGAGCCGGGGTTAAAGCCGAACCATCCGAGCCACAGGATAAATACACCTAATGCCGCAAGCGGCATGTTGTGCCCCAGGATCGGCCTTATGCTGCCGTCTTTTCCGTATTTTCCTAGCCTCGGCCCCAGAACTATGGCGCCTGCAAGGGCGGCCCAGCCCCCGACCGAATGAACCACGGTTGAGCCTGCAAAGTCGATAAAGCCGAGGTTTTCAAGCCAGCCGCCCCCGTTAAAAAGGCCTCCCCAGGCCCAGCTCCCGAATATGGGATATATGAGCCCGCTTATAAAGATGCTGTAAATGAGATAGCCCGAGAACTTGGTGCGCTCAGCCATTGCCCCTGACACGATGGTTGCGGCGGTTGCGGCAAAGACCACCTGGAACATCCAGAAGGCCAGCACCCAGGGATCTCCGCCCGGGGCAAAATCACTCAGAAAGAATCCCGAGGTACCGAACCACCCTGTCTTTGAAACCCCGAACATAAGGCCGAAACCGAGCGCCCAGAAGGCAAGCGAGCCCATTGAAAAATCCATGAGGTTTTTCATCATGATGTTTATGGCGTTTTTCGCCCTTGTAAAACCCGCCTCAACAAGAGCGAATCCCGCCTGCATGAAAAACACCAGACAGGCGGCCACCAGGGTCCAGACATAATCGGCATGGGTCTGAACCAGTGCTATGGCCTCTTTGTTGGATAAAACCGTGGGCGCCTCATCCCCCGCGAACAGGCCCGCAGGCACGCCCAAAATCAAAACAACCATTAAAAGCAAAAATTTCATTTTACCTATCCTCCGTTTCTAAAGGGCGTCCTCGCCAGTTTCCCCTGTTCTTATTCTTATGGATTCCTCAACAGGCAGCACGAATATCTTTCCGTCTCCTATGGAACCGGTCCTTGCATTTTCAAGGATTGCCGAAACAGCATCCGCTGCCATCGAGTCTTCAAGCACCACCTCTATTTTTACCTTTGGAACGAAATCGACCCTGTATTCCGCGCCCCTGTAGGTCTCCTTGTGCCCCCTCTGACGCCCGAATCCCTTGACTTCACTTACGGTAATGCCCTTTACACCTATTTCCATGAGCGCGGACTTTACCTCATCCAGCTTAAAGGGTTTGATTATCGCCTCTATCTTTTTCATTTTCCGACTCCTTTTCCTGAACCCACACCTTTCATAATTTCCTTCCTCCCGGACCTCAAGATAATTGAAACACGATTGCGTTTTGCCTTTCACATCAGGGTAGAGCAAAGGGCATGCCACAACAGGCAATTTCTCGTATCAGGCCTTATAATATTGAATTATATATGTTTTTTAATTTGACGGGAAAAGAAAGAAAAAATATAATGTTACATTATTGAGGTATGTTTTAAAATTTAGTACATTATTGTAATTTTTTTGTACGCCTGTATCAAAACCCGGGCAAGCCATGAACACCTATTGGATGCGGGCTGCCTTAAAATTCAATCAGATCTATCGCCGTAAGGGTTGTGCGGTTCCTTGTTCCAGGTGCATTAACAAGATGCCAGGCAACATACTGCTCTGAATAAAGCCGGTCAGACATCCCGTCCACCGGCACTATAATATTCAATTTCCGCATCGCCGCCCCGATGGCTGTACCCAGAACTGCTCCGTTCGCAGCAGTGCCGACAATAATGACGGTCTTGATGCCTTTATCCGATAAAATCTTTTCCAGATCCGTGCCGTAAAATTTGTCTACCGAGGATTTGACTATTTTCTCCCCCTTTAACGGAGCGACCTCTTTTAAAATGGCTTCCGGCGTCCCTTTGCTGGTCAGGCTGTAGACGACAGGTATTCCCACAGCCCTCGCCTTTGTGACAAGTGTCTTGATTTTAGGAACAGAAGCTATACATCGAGGCCTTCTCTCTGAATTACAGGTTCGCTTTTCAATGTCCAAAACCAAAAGGGCCGTAACCTTGGAGTCCACTTTGACCGGTTTGATCGCAGGGGCCTCCGGCGCTTTGACGCTGGTCCATTCGTCAATAATCGTTTCATCTGCCCGAACAGGGCCTGTAAAAAACAAAAGAACGCCGAATAAAACGGTTCCCTTCATAATCATTTGTTGCATGTTTCCTTTAATAGTCATTTCTCTTAATCCTCCGATTGTTTTAATGCTGAGAAATGAAATGACACTATTCACGCATTTGTTTTCTGAAGGAGCTTTTGGATAACCAATCAGCATCGTGTTTCCTGATTGTAACTTCTTGGCCCAGCCGTGAGGACAAATAGGCTTGTGCTATAATGATGCAGTATTCAAATGGCAAGGCCACCGTATTCTATTTTAGACCACAGTAAGCAGATTTTTGAGGTATGATTAAATTCACGGCACCTCCCAGAAGGGGCCTAGCTTCATGCCTTTAATTTTGTCGAGAAGTTCGTTTCTGAGAATAGGTCTGTTAGATATAAAGTCAGGATCCAGACGCCTGCGCATGTGTTCACATGAAAACAGACTGTGCAGATCGGCAAGAGAAATGATTCCATTTTCAGTACTTGGATCGAAAAGCACCCAATTACGAACATGTTCTTCCGACCGGAAGAAGTTCATGGTGCTTCAGGCGAAACTTATGTCATCGTACCACTTATTGAAAGGAACGGCCACATATCCTACGATACCCTCAGGATCAACATTCAATATCTCACCATCTCGCATCTCAACACTTATCGGCTCCCCACAGTGCATGCAAACCGTATCGATCTGAACTTTTTTACCTGGAAAAAGCCAGCTAACTGCCAGCGACTCGAAGGCTCACTGGCCAAACCACTTCTGCTCACCGTCCACAGTGATGGGATACTGGTTGGGAAGGTTGTTGAAAGGGGCCAGGGAAACGATGAGATCTGTTTTTGGAAAAACCCAGCCTGGAAGTATCTCTGAAAAAAGGGCCTGAACGGCTTTTCGGCCGTTCTCTATGGAGACCCCAAGTGCCTCAGCTACTTCAGTGAAAAATGGGGCTTTCCCGGTTTCGACAAGACTTTTCATAATGCAGTGGTAGGTTTTGTCTAAGGTTGTAGGTTCTGACATGGCTATTTACCTCCATTTATTATTCTAGTATGAACTCAAAGCAATATATGTGCCGAACAGGCCTTGCCTTAATTAATAAGAAATCAATGCCATTGTATTCAGTAGTATAAGGGCGAATTTTAGGGTAGCATAAAAATTAATTAATATTATCAACGCAATAACTGGACTGGCAATATTGCAAGTCATAATGGCATTTCTGCCGTTTTTAGCTTTCTGTAAATTGTTGCAGGGTCCATCTTGAGGAATTTGGCAGCCTGCTTTACGCCACCATGTTTTTTAATTGCCGTTTTTAGCAGCGTTATCTCAAACTGTCTGACGGCATTCTTGAAGGAGCCCGCTTGCTGGATAGGATAATTGAGGAAGTCCTGTCTAAGCTCTGAGGGTAAGTCCTCCATGATGATTTCATCATGTGGGGTAACCAAAACGAGTCTTTCAATTAAATTGATCAGTTCTCTGACATTGCCGGGCCATTGAAAACCTATTAGATAATCGATTACTTCTCGAGAAAAAAAGGCATTTTTATCATATTTGAGATTGGTCTTTTCGAGAAAGAAATTGATCATATGAAGAATATCGTCCGGTCTTTCCCTAAGAGGTGGGATAAAAATGGGAATGACGTTTATGCGAAAATAGAGATCCTTCCTGAAAGTTCCCTTTTCCACCATGCCTTTTAGATCACGGTTGGTAATAACGATGAGCCGAACGTCAACCTTCTTGGGCGTAACACTTCCAATCCTTACGATCTCAAGGTCCTGAATCGTCCTTAAAATCTTGACTTGAAGGTTTTGGGGCATCTCTCCTATCTCATCCAGGATTAGGGTTCCTCCTTCGGCAGCTTCGAAAAGGCCTTGTTTGCCCTTTGCATCGGCACCGGTAAAGGCACCATGCTCGTAGCCAAAGAGCTCCGACTCCAGAAGATTTTCAGGTATGGCCCCACAGTTTATTTTGAGCAGGGGGCTGCTGTTGCGCGTTGAGTGCCTGTGAATATAGTTGGCAATAACCTCTTTGCCTACTCCTGTCTCGCCCGTTATGAGCACAGGGGCATCCACCTGAGCAACACGCCCGGCCAGTTCAAAGGCTTGCCTGATTGCCTTGGATTCAGCTACAATCTGGGCCTTTTCAAAGTGGTGCGTCTTAAGCCTTTCTATCTTTTCATGATATTGACTGTAAGGCCTTTTAGATTCAATGTTTTTACTTGATAGCCGCCTGATATCGCTTAGTTCCCTGACGTTACTGACAACCATGGTGATATCGCCGTTGTCATCAAATATCGGAGTTGCAGTGACAAGGGTCTCTTTTCCAGTGAACCATCTTTTCTGTAGAGTGAGTGTCCGCTTTTCCTTGAGTACCATTTTGGTTGCTGACCGGTTTGAAAAATACCCCTCCGTTTCCAGTTCAGCCACATTCTGTCCCAGGACCTCTCTGGCCGATATACCAGTAATCTTCTCCCAGGAGGGATTAACGCGTATTATGTTGCCTTCACCGTCGGTGATAAAAAAACCGTCGTAGGATGAATCAATAATCGCAACCATCTCTTCAATCATGTGGCGGCAGTCTTCACATTTATGGATATTCTCTTCAATTTCTGAGAAATCTTGAAGAATCGTCACCACCTTGATAAGCGATTCATTTTCTAGGATAGGGATCTGATTGACAACAATAGTACGGTCATCCCATTCGACTCTTTTCTCTTTCTCAAGTTTTACTCTTAACTGAAGATCCTGGAAGTCCTTCCAGATTTCAGGGATAACCTTGGAAATATTTTTCCTTTCCAGTTCCTCGGCTTTCAGCTTTAGTATTTTTTGTGCTTCAGTATTAAAAAATGCAATCAGGCCCTGGGGGTTAGTTATAATTATACCCTTGGGCGGTAATTCAAGCATCTTCTTGTATGTGTCTTGCTCACTTTGAAGTATGTGATTTGATAATTGCAAAGACATATTTTTTGACCCAAGTCCGACTGTTTAAAGCCTATCCTCCCAGATAGGCTTCTTTAACTTTGTTGTTGTCCAACAGCTCTTCGGCAGGTCCTTCCAAGACTATTTCACCTGTTTCAAGCACGCATGCATGACTTGCGATCTTGAGAGCGGCTTTGGCATTCTGCTCTACCAATAAAATAGTAGAGCCTGTACGGTTCAGGTGTTTTATTGCTTCAAATATATCTCGGACAATTAAGGGGGCCAGACCCATGGAAGGTTCGTCTAAAAGAAGTAGATCTGGCTTTCCCATCAGCGCACGTGCGATCGCTAGCATCTGTTGTTCACCACCGGATAGGGTCCCGGCGATCTGTTCAGAACGCTTTTCCAGGACAGGAAACATGTTATATATAATCTCGATTCTTTCATTGATCTCCTGTCGAAATTTCCTTTTAAAGTATAGGAAAGCCCCAAGATGAATATTGTCTTTAACAGAGAGGTGAGTAAAAATCTGTCTTCCTTCTGGAACCTGGGATATTCCTAATCCAACAACCCTGTTTGCCGGGAGATTGGCAATATTTTTATTCTTATAAAGGATTTTACCCTTTTTTATCTTGATGAGCCCCGATATTGACTTTAAAAGTGTGGATTTCCCCGCCCCGTTTGCACCTATGATTGAAAAAACCACCCCTTGAGGAATAGTAATTGAGATCCCTTTAAGTGCCAATATATTTCCATAGGATGTCTCAAGTCCTTCAATATTAAGCATCTTATTCATTCCCTCCCAAGTATGCCTCAATTACTTTGGGGTCGTTTTGTATTTCTTCGGGTGGGCCTTCAGCTATCTTTTCCCCGTAGTTGAGAACCATAATTTCGTCAGAAATATTCATCACAACTTTCATATCGTGCTCTACAAGAAGCACTGTAATCCCCTGCTCCCTGATGGACCTTATAAGTGAAGATGCAACCTTGGTTTCAGTTTCATTAAGGCCTGCTACCGGTTCATCCAGGCATAAAAGATCAGGCTCAGTGGCCAGCGCCCTCCCTATTTCCAATGTTTTCTGGTCACCCAATGGCAGACTTCCCGAGGGTTCACGCATTTTATCCTTGAGACCGATAAATTCTAAAATTCCAATTGCTTTTGATTGAATATGTGTTTCTTTTCTTCTTGTCCTGGGGAACGCAAAGCCAGACGCCAGAAAAGATGACCGCGTTCTTGTGTGGCAACCAACCATTACGTTTTCGAGGACAGTCATATTGTCAAAAAGCTCAACAGTCTGAAAGGTTCTAGAGATTCCAAGATTGCAGATTTCGTGTGCTTTTAGCTGTTGAATGCTTTTTCCTTTAAAGCATATTGTTCCCCTAGTGGGAGGAAAGATGCCTGTTATGACATTAAATAGGGTAGTTTTTCCAGCGCCGTTTGGTCCTATAATGGCCTTAATGGTCCCCATTTTGACCTGAAAGTTCTGGTCATTAAGCGCCAGCAGGCCCCCAAAAACCATGCCCACTTTTTCCAATTCAAGGATGTTCTTATTGAATGATTCTTTCAATGTAGATTCAGCTCCTAAACCATCTCTTTATAATTCCAGGTATGCCGACAAGTCCTTTTGGCAAGAATATGGTGACTAAAAGGAGGATGGCCCCGTACACCACAATCTCAAATTCCTCAAAAAAATGTAGCCACTCATAGCTTAAAAATGTAATCAACCCAGCACCTATTATGGCGCCCCAAAGTTCATACATCCCTCCCAATGTAATCATTATGATAAGTTTAATTGAAAAGGAGACGTCAAAGGTAGATGGGTTAACAAAGTTGAGGTAATGCGCGAATAAACTTCCCGCAAGAGAGGCCAGCATGGCCCCATATATAAAAACAATTACTTTGAACCTTAATACATTTATGCCCATGGCACTAGCAGCTGCTTCACTGGAGTGGATAGCACGAAGAGCACGGCCCGTGCCTGACAGAACGACATTTACAGAAAAAATAAAAGCCGCGAAAACAAAAGCCCAAACGAGGTAATAGTATTTTTCAGTGGTATCAAATTCAAATCCGAAAAGGCTGAGCATCGGAATCCCGGTCATACCATCGGGACCGCCTGTTAAATCGACTTCTTGATTTAGAATTACGGAAACAATTATCCCGAATGCCATGGTAGCCATTGCAAGATAATGCCCTCTTAGCTTGAGGGAAGCCGGGCCTACCAATAGGGCCACAAGTCCTGAGAATATCATACCTATAGCCATGCAGAGCCATGAATTCAATCCATATCTTGCAGTAAGGATCCCTGAAACGTAGGCACCGATACCATAAAATGCCGCTTGACAAAGTGATATCTGGCCAGTGTAACCCAATAGCAAACTGAGACCGATGGTGATCAGGCTATAGATACCTGCGAATACCATCACGTCAGGATAGTGGGTAATGGCGGGAATGTGTTCAGCTATCCAGGGGAAACCTATTATGATGACAAAAAAAATTGCGATTGCCCGTTTTCGGATATGTAACATACCTAAAACCTTTTCATTTTACTAATTTCTACGTTGCCTAAAAGCCCGCTAGGTTTAAAGAAGAGCACTCCCAGAATTACTATTAAGGCAAAAGCATCTTTATATGCTGAGGATATTAAACCTGAACCGAATGATTCAATAGACCCCAGGATCAATCCACCAATGATAGCACCAGGAAAACTGCCAAGACCTCCCAGCATTGCTGCGCCAAATGCCTTAATTGCCAACTCCGCTCCCCTGTCATATTCCATGAAGGTTATAGGGGTTACAATGATGCCAGCTATTGCACCGATAGACGCGGAAAGCGCAAAAGATAATGAAAACATTAGCTTAACATTGATACCAACTAGACTTGCTGCATCCGGGTTATCCGCGCATGCGCTCATAGCCTTGCCGAGGATGGTTTTTCCAAAAAATATGGTCAGGGATATTGCAACCAGAACCAGAAAGCCCATAACCCAGAAATATTGGGGTTGGATTACAGCACCAAAAAACTGAATGGGGTTGCGACCTGATAAAGCAGGAAGATCAAAAGGATCTTTACCCCAAATAAGCATGGCTGCTCCCTTTAGCAGGAAAGAAAAGGCCAAAGTAGCTATGATAAGTGTAAGTACCGAGGGCTGCTTGATCGGCCTAATTGCAAGTCGATCAAGTAGGATTCCCACCAGGGTTACAAGGAGGACAGTTGCGGGGAAGGCTATAATAAGAGGCAGTCCAGCTGCAGTGTGAAAAGAAACCATGGCCAGCCCTCCCAGCATGACAAACTCACCCTGCGCAAAGTTTATGACCTCAGTAACATTGTAAATAATACTGAAGCCTACTGCTACCATTGCATATATGCTGCCTACAGTGAGCCCGGTTATTAGATACTGAAGGAGCTCACCTGTTAATGTCAATTCTTCCATATTTACTCCCGTCAAAAGTGAGGGGTGGCAGTTATGCCACCCTCATCTGCTGACTTTGCCGGCATGGGAATTTTTTAGTTTGCCGGTGCCCAGTTATCACCCTTAACTTTTACCAGGGTAAAAGATTCCTGCCAATTCAGGCCGATATGATCGTCCGCGGACATGTTAAATGTACCATGTTGGCCGATAAAGTTTCTGGTATTTTCAACTTCGTTTCGGATACCTTCCTTGTCGCAGCCAACGGCCTTTATAGCCTTTACCACAAGCATGAGGGCATCCCATGCGTGTCCGCTGAAGGTGGCTATCGGCTCATTATATTTGGCCTCATAATCTGTAACAAACTTCATACAAACATCTTTTTGCTGTGATTCCGGGAGTAGCGTAGCGATATTGCAAGGGCCGAGAGGGCAATGAACACCTTCAGCTGCGCCTGCTGCCAGTTCTATATTCTTGAGATTGCCAAAGGCCTGGCTTCGATAAAGAGGGATTGAAGACATACCGAGATCTTGCCAGTTTCTCATCAAGACTACCGAGCTGGGGCCAATCCCCCAGTTACAAATTGCCTTAGCTCCTTTTGACTTGATTTTAGTCAATTGCGCTGTTATATCTTGATCTTTCGGCCCATAAGTCTCGTCTGCTACAATTTCCATTCCATATTTGGGGGCTAATCGGAGCAGCTCTTGTCTGCCACTCTTACCAAATCCTGATGTAAGGGTTATGACAGCGATTTTATTTATACCTCGCTTTTTAAGATGTGAGTAGTTGGCTTCCACACCCATTGTGTCGCTCTGAGGAGTCTTGAAGACCCATTTACGTATTTTTTTCGTCTTATCGTTGTAAACAATTTTATAACTGGCGGCACAGGTCACAAGGGGTGTTTTAAGTCTTTTTGCTTCATCAACAATCGCAAGCGAAGTTCCGCTCAATGAAGGCCCTATTACCGCACAGACCTTGTCCTGCGTAACCAGTTTTCTAAAGAAAAGTCTTGTCTTGGTAGAATCGCCCTCAGTGTCGTAGAGAATTACTTCCAACTTTTTCCCATTGATGCCGCCCGATGTGTTGATTTGGTCAACCAATAAATTAACTGTTTTCTTTTCAGGATCACCAATAAATGATGCGCGTCCGGTTACAGAAAAAAGTGCCCCAACTTTGTATGAATCGCCACTGAAAGCCAAGGTGGGGAGGATAAAGGATAATGAAATAAAGGTGCCTAATACAATAAATAAATGCTTTTTCATTCCTCTTTCTCCTATTTGCTAAAATTGACAAAATATAAAATCATACAAGAAAAACTTAAGCAATACTGAATTCACCCCCTTTCTTATCAAAATTTTGTGCTTCCGGGTTAGGTTGAAAACTATGTTCGTATTACGTGAGTATTCTTTCTTTTCTCCAGGCGCCCAATCTTGATTTCACTGTCTCTATATTCCAGGCTCGTACATGATCAAGTTTTGAAAAATTATCGGCCCGTTAATCAGCCCCTTTTTTCTTTATTACCTTGGCTGTGTTAGTGCACTGATTGTATACATCACACCACAACGCTGGGTCTTACCCGGTGAGGGTTTTTGACTAACGATGAAACGCTCACACGCCTTGACATCGGTAAGGAATATTTTCCCAGGGATGCAGTGGTTGATATCATGGCGTACTTAGAGGTCGGTCTTTATTAAACCTTTCCCGATAGTACACCAAGTTAATGGAATGGGTTGTATCAATTAAAGAACCATCTAGCACCGTGAAGTCCCCAAGCTTCTTGTGATTTATTTGGAACATGCTGCAAGTCAGAATATAATAGGTATCTAAGACTTTTAATCTCTGTCGAGTCCTGGTGTATTGTTGATCTAAAATAAACTGCTACCTTATACCCGCTTTGGGGCTATACTTTCTTGTGCAAAATCATATTCATTTGAGGACTTGCACGAGGTATTTCCTTTTAAAGTGCTCTTTAAGGTAAAAACATATAGGGCATCCGGCTGCCGGGGGAATTATATCTTAAAGATGCTGGTCAGGAGTTCGGATAGTTTGTTAGATAGCGGTGACTCTTTCTTCCTGCCTTCTGCTTTGATAATGTAACGAATGTCCTTAAAATGCATGTACTTCCAAATAACCTGAGGCTTTACAAAATAAGTTTTTCAATTATAGGGCATAAATTATCTTTTACTTCATGACAATCGATTGCAAGTTTCTAATCGGATGAAAATATTATAAGGAAAGTTCTATTAGAGATGAGTTTCTTTCCATTCCTGTTCGCTATTATGCTAAAAGGCTTTTTGTTATTTTTTAGCAATATCTGTGCCGTATGGCCCATACCATTTTTAATAAAGGATTAAGGCTATTGTATTCAATAGCATAAGAACTCAAAGGGAGGGGGGTGGACATAGAAAAATATGGATAGAAATGGGAAGCTCAAAACTGCAATAAGTCAACACCCTGGCGGCCAAATTTAGGGGAGAATAAAAATAAATTAATATTATCAACGTGATAACTGGACTGGCAATATTGCAAGTCATAATGGCATTTCTGCCGTTTTTAGCTTTCTGTAAATTGTTGCAGGGTCCATCTTGAGGAATTTGGCAGCCTGCTTTACGCCACCATGTTTTTTAATTGCCGTTTTTAGCAGCGTTATCTCAAACTGTCTGACGGCATTCTTGAAGGAGCCCGCTTGCTGGATAGGATAATTGAGGAAGTCCTGTCTAAGCTCTGAGGGTAAGTCCTCCATGATGATTTCATCATGTGGGGTAACCAAAACGAGTCTTTCAATTAAATTGATCAGTTCTCTGACATTTCCGGGCCATTGAAAACCTATTAGATAATCGATTACTTCTCGAGAAAAAAAGGCATTTTTATCATATTTGAGATTGGTCTTTTCGAGAAAGAAATTGATCATATGAAGAATATCGTCCGGTCTTTCCCTAAGAGGTGGGATAAAAATGGGAATGACGTTTATGCGAAAATAGAGATCCTTCCTGAAAGTTCCCTTTTCCACCATAGCTTTTAGATCACGGTTGGTAATAACGATGAGCCGAACGTCAACCTTCTTGGGCGTAACACTTCCAATCCTTACGATCTCAAGGTCCTGAATCGTCCTTAAAATCTTGACCTGAAGGTTTTGAGGCATCTCTCCTATCTCATCCAGGATTAGGGTTCCTCCTTCGGCAGCTTCGAAAAGGCCTTGTTTGCCCTTTACATCGGCACCGGTAAAGGCACCATGCTCGTAGCCAAAAAGCTCCGACTCCAGAAGATTCTCAGGTATGGCCCCACAGTTTATTTTGAGCAGGGGACTGCTGTTGCGCGTTGAGTGCCTGTGAATATAGTTGGCAATAACCTCTTTGCCTACTCCTGTCTCGCCCGTTATGAGCACAGGGGCATCCACCTGAGCAACACGCCCGGCCAGTTCAAAGGCTTGCCTGATTGCCTTGGATTCAGCTACAATCTGGGCCTTTTCAAAGTGGTGCGTCTTAAGCCTTTCTATCTTTTCATGGTATTGACTGTAAGGCCTTTTAGATTCAATGTTTTTACTTGATAGCCGCCTGATATCGCTTAGTTCCCTGACGTTACTGACAACCATGGTGATATCGCCGTTGTCATCAAATATCGGAGTTGCAGTGACAAGGGTCTCTTTTCCAGTGAACCATCTTTTCTGTAGCGTGAGTGTTCGCTTTTCCTTGAGTACCATTTTGGTTGCTGACCGGTTTGAAAAATACCCCTCCGTTTCCAGTTCAGCGACATTCTGTCCCAGGACCTCTCTGGCCGAAACTCCAGTTATTTTTTCCCAGGAGGGATTTACGCGTATTATGTTGCCTTCGCCGTCGGTGATAAAAAAGCCGTCGTAGGATGAATCAATAATCGCAACCATCTCTTCAATCATGTGGCGGCAGTTTTCACATTCAAGGAGGTTTTCTTCAACGCCTGAGACATCCTGAATTAGAATCATAACTCTGATAACCGTATCTTTGTCTATGATAGGGATCTGATTGACAACAATAGTACGGTCATCCCATTCGACCCTCTTTTCTATCTCATGTTCGGCTCCAATCAGGATATCCTGGAAGTCCTTCCATGCCTCAGGGATGATGTCGGAAATATGCTTCCTTTCCAGTTCATCGGTTGAAAGTTTCAGTATCTTGATAGCTTCAGGATTAAAAAAGGTAATCAGGCCCTGGGGGTCAGTTATAATGATGCCCTTGGAGGGTAATTCAAGCATCTTCTTATTCGTTTCTTGTTCACCCTGCAATATACGATTCATTGATTCTCTTTCATGACTTATCGATGTTCTGAATGATGTTTACTTCAAAATCGTCTTTATATCCGGAGCAAGCCAAAGAAATCTTACCCCATATATCAAAGCAAAACCAGCATTAACACCCCTAATATATAATGATATCTAACATATCATGCCATGATATTCAATGATGTTCGTTGAGTTTATAAAACACCGAAACCGGCAATAAGTGCCTTAACTTAGCAAAATGGTATGATTCGCCCAATCCACCGGCGAATGATAACCATGTAAGTCTATTCTGCGAAAGGACAACAGAGCAAAACGAGTCCCAAAACAAAAGATCCAAATGCAACAATGCTTTCAACTAAAACTCATATTCGATTCCCTATGAATATCCGATTTAGCTTGTCTTTGAGGCTATTTTCTTATTAATTTAATAATAAATATAAAAGGATGTAAGCTATCATTATTGGATTAAATGTATATGCAGGATCGAAGTATAGGCATATTGCTATTTCCATAAACTTGAAAACTGCAAGTTCGCGATAATAAGCTGCAAAAATGCAAATGCTTTATCCTATTGATAACATTAAAAAAAATAATTTTATTTATAAAATTAGAGCTGGATAAGATGATATTATGCGGCTTTACCTCTCTGCTTTTCTCCAATAAAGTTCAGTGCATATTTCCCCCTTTTGTACCCTTATCCTGTCGAATACAATAGACTTAATCCTTTATTAAAGCTGGCAGGGGTCATACGGCACAGATATTGCTGAAGAAAAGGCTGATTCCTCGGTGGAATAGTCGTTTATGTTTTTTTGTCTGCATTGGTAAATGGGGAACTGAAGGGATTTGGTGAAAAGCTGAAAAAGGCCTTTGGAACAAGTTATAAAATCCCAACTTACTCGATTGTGAATCAGTGAGGGGACTTTTATTAATGCATATCTAAAGTGGATGTTTCTCCGTATGTCTATTTGGGAGAAGGTGATAAAAGTTTTTCCAGGCACTTCATTTATAATTTTTATGGCCCCTATTCAACCGCTTTGAGAAAATAGGACCGGATTTAATCGCGGCGGTTATCCTACCTGTTTGGAGAAGTTTGGGGGTGATGTAAAGAGTGGAGATTATAAGCTCGATGTGAAAGATATCACCCAGCTACTCAAAGAGGCCATCTTACGGATTGATCATCCGGAAAAACAGAAACCGTTATCGCACCCGAGGATTTTTAAAGACTTTATAAGAAGGAGTATTTCATGAAGATTTCGTTGCCGGAAATTTTATTGAGGTCAAAAGAGGGCCAGTTTATGGAGGAAAAGCAATTTGACCTGGCCCTCTTTAAAAAGACCCAGGAGCTCCAAAAAAAATACCACATCAAATATGATCCGGGAAAACCCCTGGACACCGAAGGGGACTTGGCAGACAGGATCTATCAGGCTGGAGTTGAACTTTTTACGGAACTTGGGACTTTTTGTGTCACCACCAATAGGGTTATCAATGTATCGGAAAAAGAGCTTTTTGCCGCCATTGATACTTGCCCAGAGGAAATTGAATTAGGCCAGGGAAATGAGCGGGTCAAGATGGGCCATCGAGATGTAGAAGGCGATCAGCAGGTCGTTGTGGTAGCAGGTATTCAAACCGCACCCTACAGCGACGAAGCTCATATGTTCATGATTTACAAGGGATGTGCCATGGATCGCTGTGTGGACGGGATATGGGGAGGCATCCTTTTGAAGAACGACGGTAAGTACGATGTCATAGCTGGCACACCATCCGAGATCTATCAGTACAGAAAAACGGTGGAAATACTGAGAAAGGCCGTTACTGCGGCGGGGCGACCAGGGCTGATTACCATCAGCAATGCGCCGACCAGTGGAGCCACCATTGCCATGTTTGATGAAGAAATGGGACTTCGACGCACCGATTACATGGAAAGCACTGGCATGTCGGAGTTGAAGGTGGCCTATGATGACCTGAATCGATCGGCCTTTGCCCTTGCCCACGGGGTAAGCATCCACGGCACCCACAGCTCCACCATCGGAGGATTTTCAGGCAACCCTGAAGGCGCAACAATAACGGCTGTGGCGGGAAGCCTTCAACTTATAGCAATACATTTTGCAGATAGCTTTCGATGCGGTACTGTAGATTCAAGAATCAAGGCCCGTCAGAGTAGAAGTCAGTTATGGTCGGCAGGTTCAGCCATTCAGGCGCTTAGCAGGAACACCAAGCTTATCGTTGACGGCAGTATTGGAGACCACCCGGCAGCAGGTCCCGGCACCAAACAATATTTTTATGAGAGCGCGGCAGGCCATATTGTATCGACGGTAATGGGAGGTCATTCCACAGAGGGAACCCGTAAATTCACAGTGGGAAACACCTGTAATTACGGGACGCCTCTTGAGTCCCGATGGATGGGGGAAGTTTGCAAGGCGGCCGTAGGTATGGATCGAAAAACGGCGGAGCAAATCGTCTTGTATCTTTTAAGCAAATACGAAGACCATCTCATGGATGCTCCTGAAGGAGAGACTTTCGATGGCCTTTATGACCCGAAGCATATGTTACCCAACCAACATTATCAGACCCTGTATGACGAAGTCAAAAAGGAGCTTAAGGATATTGGAATCAATTTTATCGATTAATGGAGAAAAAATATGGAAATAGAAAATTTGGCTGAAGAACACAAACAAATCTTGGATTCACTTATGCGAGCCATAGTCGACATAGATGACGAAAAAGCCACGACCATCGCCGAAAAAATCATTGAACAAGAAATCAATCCTAGCCTTGCCATCAAATATTCCATCTCGAATGCTGCTATAGGGATTGGAGAAAAATTTGATTCTGGAGAATACTTCCTTGCCCATCTTGTCATGGCTGGAGATTTGATGGCTTCGGTGGGCAAAATCCTGGAGCAAAATATCCCTATAGAAACACGCGAAAGAAAAAAAGTAGCCGTCATCGGTGCAGTGCAGGGCGATATGCATACTGTAGGAAAGAACCTGGTGTCTACCATGTTACGTTCCGGCGGATTTGAGGTCTATGATATGGGAGTCGACGTGCCCAGCATGGCATTTATAGAAAAGGCAAAAGAACTTGATGCAGACCTGATTGCCCTCTCTTCTCTGCTAACCACAACAATGCCCTATCAGAAAGAGGTAATTGAGGATCTGGCAGCAATGGGTCTCAGAGACCGTTTCAAGGTTATGGTGGGTGGGGGTCCTGTAACAAGAAGCTATGCTGAAAAAATTGGGGCTGATGGGTATGGTAAAGACGCCATCGAAGCACTAGAAGAAGCGAAGAAAATTTGCGCATAACAATATAATATGAAAGGCTTATGAGATGATATCTTTGTATGAAATTGCCGAAAGAACTCAAACTGGTGAAAAAGTGGAAGAAAAGAAATGGGATATGGAATTCTACCAAAACATCAGTGAGCTTCTCAAGAAATACCAAATACAGACCCCTGACGACCACTGCTATATTAATATGGATGATGAATTGCCTGAAAGAGCCTTTGAGGCAGCTATCGAATTTTTGGAAAAAACTGGGATCTACTGCATTACTACCAGAAGACGGATAAAGCTCACTAGAGAGGAAATCCTAACTGCAATTAACGAAGCTCCTACTGAAATTTTGATGGGCGAAGGAAGGGACCGAAGGGTCTGGAAACAACGCAGCATAGAAGAAAAGGAGAAGGTTAATGTCTGTCCAGGCCATCATACTCCTTTTACGGAAGATTTGGCAGGACTTGTGGTGAGTAATTTTGCCCAGATCCCCAGGACCGACTTTATTGAAGGATTCAATTTTTCCGAAGTCGATGGTCGAGAAATAATGGGGCCACCCATGGAAGTATACGCTTCCAGGCGCCAGGTGGGATGGATGAGAGAAGGCATTCGTAAGGCTGGAAGGCCTGGCTTGGCCATTGTCTATTATCCTATTAATACGAGAGCGGAAGATCTTATAGGTGCAATAGACCCCGATCATGGGATCAGAAGAACAGACGGCGTCTTGCTTTCCCTTTTGCCGGATTTGAAAATGGAACAAGATATGCTATCAGCAGCCATTGTCTACGAGGAATATGGATCCTTTAAACTGAGCGGCAGTTTTGCCATCGCAGGTGGATTCTGTGGCGGTATGGAAGGCGCAATCATCGAAGGGATCGCTAAGCCTATTGCAGCCATGATTGCCTATCGGGACTATATCAATTACACCGGCGTAGAACATGTTCATATGCTTAACGCAAGAGTAATTCTGCTTCCATGGATCAATTGGGCTCGTTCCGTTGTGAATCAGGCCTTAAACCGTTTCACTCACACACTGTGTATGCGCTGGATCATACCAACCTCGGGGCCGGGTACCGAATTGAATCTTCTTGAAGGTGCAATGCAATCCATTGAGGCCCCCATAAATGGTATGAATCTCTATGCTCCAAGGCATTGCCGAACGACGGTTAACCATGGACAAACACCACTGGAAGCTGAATGGATGATTCAGGTTAGCGATGCGGTAATTGAACAGGGATTCGACAGACGAGCAGCTGATGAAATTTTGTCGAAGATTGCCGATGTTATTAAGGATGAAAAGCCGGCAGAAGGCTTTGATATAACTCAGTGTTATGATCTTGTTCACCACAGACCACTGCCAGAATACCAAAACGTCTACATGAAAGTAAAAACGGAACTTGCAAATATGGGTCTGAAAATTTAAGGTTCTTCTCCAACTTAGTTGGCGAAGAGGGTCCAAGGACCCTGGGAGTCAAGGCCCGCCCTGTCGCGACTCTGTGATCACTTAAATTATAGGCCAAGCTCCACATTGCCGACAATTTATTGACAATCCAGTAAGGTTAATAGGTCTGGGCCAGGGGTTCAAGGGATTGTTTTCTAAAGAGTTTATCAGCATTTTTAACAAGATTTATTGATCTCCGTGTAATTTATGTTGTTTGAGAATTTTTGATTTATTCTATATACCTGAAAAGCGTTCGTGGGATTTCTGCAACAGCTTTAAATCTTTGTAATGCTTTAGCGGTGTTATCAGCCGTTTCAATGGAGCACTCGAATCCTTGAATCCTCGACCCCTTCGAAACTGGGAACCCGCTGCGAAGCAGTGGGACTGAGCGAAGCAAAGAGTCCTTCATTTAGATCAACTCTTTTGGAGATGGACCCCAAATCTTTAATTGAGCCCATACCAATATCCTCTCAACATTATTAAAGCGAACACCCGGCTTCAGCACGTGCCATTAGGCGTCCGCTGAAAGCCGATGTTCGCTGCCCCTTTTCTTTCGTTCCATGTTTGCGGATAGTAGAGCTTCAACACATTCCAAAATCTTTCACGAACCACCTGTTTCCCATTATGATAATCTTCGAAAAAGCCAACTTCATTCCATTCTGGGGGATAGCAGTAGCGTTCACCATCTTCGCCATATTGGCATACCCAAAAATCCGGCTCTTCTGGATCAATGACCTTGAAACAATCATCGTCATAAAGAACGGGATCATTACCATATGGTTTCGAATCCGCATCTGTAAGCAGCCTATATGCGCCTGCTTCAATTCCGAGGACCTCATATATACGGCCTATAGTAAGGGATAGACTATACCCCTTGGAATCTTTGAGCTTTATGGGTGATACTTTCATAATTTTAGCAGCGAACAATGCCATCACCGGAGGGGATGGCATTGTTCGCTGCCTGTCTACCCCTTATTGGCAATGACCGCAAACTCGCTTGATTTCGGATCATACGGTGTTCCAGCCAGGTCAGAATAATATCCTTTGATGGAAAGACTTGCCTCCTTAAATTCCCTCTCTAGATCTTCGGGTGCAAAATACTGTAACCAGTTGTACACCTGCTTAGTGCGCTCAGACTCAATAATTGTGTATTTGTCCAGCACTACCTTCTCATCATCGTATTTGAATGTATTTAGAAAGCCATAATACTTGTTTGGTGACCAAAATCCGTTGAGCTGGTTCACCTCATATGTCGCGGCCTCTTCCCTTTGTTCGAATGCCGATAGGGAATAAATGTCAATAAGTACCGAACCGCCCGGTTTTAGGATCTTATGGAATTTGCGCAGAAGCCCTTTCCTTTGTTTTGGGCTAAGGGCGCAGAAATCACACATGATCATCAGGACCAGATTGAACCGGTCTTCTGTTTCAAACTCAAAGTAATTCTGATTCACGTAGCTGATGTTTAATTGCTCGCGGGTTGCGATATCCTTTGCGTACTCGATGGACCTCCCCGAAAAATCGATACCTGTCACATTTGCTCCGTGTTTCGCCAAACGTGCTGCGTATAATCCAGGACCACACCCAAAATCGGCTATCTTGGAATCTATGCCGATGTTGAACTGAGTTGCGATCCATTCCACCGATCGATTGATGAATTCCGCGTTTCGTGAAGAAACGTCGATCGCCTCGTCGAGGTGAAACAAGAGCATCTGTTTTGATGTATGTTCATCGGTCCATAGATCGCTTGCGGTGTAAAATTGAAACGGTTCCGGCCGTTCGTTAATCCCCTCTAATTCATCAAACATTCTCTATCCTTGTTTATTACACAGAACAGTCCCAATATGAGGAAAATTTTCCATCTATTGGCATATTTAAACATGAAATATGGAAAATTTCATATCGACTTTTCCACCTAACAGATAATGCTATCGATATCATGGAAAGTTCAAAATTCCGACCGGATCCCAATCTTCGTCTCATGGATCAGGTGCGACAGGTCTTGAGTTATCACCATTATTCCTATCGCAAAGTCCTGATGGTCAGGTCTTGAATGTTGAATGTCTGGGTTCTTTTTCGATTGCCCGAATCCTTTTCTTCAGGTTTCTGTTCTGATAAATTTTGCTCTTTACCCATCAGCCGGCATCTATGTGAATGGTGCCCTTTATCTCAGCCTCCATGGGTTAATTCAAATTTCAGGACCTGACCCCTCTGCCCCGTAAAAAGAAACTCTTTCTTGTGACATCTATGGGTAATATGCCACGCATATCCTGGTATGTAATGTCGATTTGCCCTTGGCATATTGTCCCCGATTTCTTAGAAATTAAAGTTTGGCATCAAAATTAATAATTTAAGCCAAAAAACGCTTAACATTCCGACATTTTAGCTTTATTTCAGTTGGTTACCTCGGTCCTACCCCCGATTAACACTCTCTTATAATTTAATCAACGCATGGCATCCAGATCAAGCGCGACTGATATTGACTCGTCGGTAGTTCCTTCGGACGGCTTGACCATTAAACGTTCGGTAGGCAGTCCTTCAGTACCGGTGGTCATCATTCTTACAATAGCCTGTGCCCTATTGTCCGCTAGCTGTTTGAGCGTTGATCTTTCAACCTGCTCACGTTTCACAAGATCGGCGAACAGCTGTTTGGCAAGTTTAGCGGGATTTTCAGATACCTGTGTTGTATCAGCATTTTTTTTCACCTGTTTTGATTTGATTTTTTCATCCTCAGGCTCCTTTTCAGGTTTCAGGGCCTCGTAAGCCTCCTGACCGTACCTTTCAACCAGGATTTCCGCTAATTTCTCCAGAGATTGAGGATTGCTGAAATCCACAGGTCCCGGATCTTCTCCCGGAGCCAAATGCACCCCTGTTGCCTCTGCCACTGCTCGACGGACCTTAATCCGTTTGATTGCCTCTCCATCGGAATCGCTGTTATAGCGACCTGTAACTATAAGCTTTAAATTGGGTCTTTTACTAAGTGCATCGAGTAATTTCACCAGTTTTTCCTGTTCCGGCGGAGGGACTTCATGGCGCCCTGCTTCAAAAATTATGGCATCAAGTTCTTCCTCCTCACCCCCTAACAACCCTCCGAGGGCCTTGAAAGGGGCTGTGACTATCTTGGTCAGCAGGTTAACCAAGGCCTTCCATACAAGCGGGCCGTAGCGGAATTCAGGGTCTTCAAGGCTGCCGGTTATCGGCAAATCCATATCGATTACACCATTTGAATCTCTTAATAGGGCAATGGCGAGATCAAGCGGGAGGTTCATGGCATCGGGACTTTCGACTTTTTCACCCAGCTTCAGGGTATCTATCACAATCTTGTTTTGACTCAGCAGTTGGCTGTTTTCGATCTTGTATTGCAGATCCAGGGAAAGCTTGCCGGAGTCGATCTTACGTCCCGCAAATTTGCCAGAATAAGGTGTCAGATTGCTCATATCCACGTTGCTAAATATCACGGAGATATCTGTATGCTCTTTCGGATTAAAGGAATTGATCTCACCTTTGATGTTACTGCTTCCATATTCATCAACACGGCCTTGGAGGTCAACCTGTGTCAGGGCACCCGGAGAAGAAGATATACCTATAACCGTACCTTTAAGTTCATGGATTTTTGAAGCAAACTGAGGTCTCAGGCTGAGATCGGCAAAATCCAGTTTGCCTCTATCGAGGCTCAGCCTTCCGACCCTCACAGAAAAGGGCTGCCCTTCAGACTTCGGAGAAGATTCTTTAGGTTTAATTTCCGCTGAAGCTCTATCTTTGTCGCTAAATGCCTCCACCAGATTAACCGTCTTATCTTTATAAATGATAAATTTTCCCTCCAGCCCGGCAAGTTTCAGGATATCCATTTTTATCTCATTTGGTTTCAAACTAAAAAAGAGATCCGGGGTCTCAAGCTGCTCCCATCCCATCAGGGTAGCAGTACTGGAGTTTTCAATGATCTTAAGATGTGAAAAACCTATCCGTCCCTTGTATGTCGTGCCTCCTTTTGAATTACGATTAAATGTCCCGGCTGTGGACAAGAGGCCGGACTTCAGCGTAAGGTCTGCAGCAGCTTTGGCAAGATAGGGCTGTGCAACGGGCAGGGAAAAGTCAGTTACGGTAACATCGGACTTTATCTCAAAGCTAACCGGGTCAAGCTTGCCCGATACCGAAAACTCACCGCCTTGGACAACCTTAAGAGAAATCTCGAATGGGGATGGAGACGTTCCATCAAAACGTGAAACAGTCAGATTAATGTTATCTAGATCAATCAGAGTGCTGCCTGGTTTTACCGTTAAATCAAAGATCTTTGTTTTGAAGCCCGAAAGCGATGCCTTTTCAACCAAGTATTGCCAGCCATTGCTGTCCTTTTCTTTTGGAGCCTTCTCAGGGGCAACCTGTTCTGAGTCTTTTGAGACAAGCAATTGGGCAAGGTTGATTTTGTTATCCTTATCACGGATAACATTAACCATGCCGTTTGAAAGCTCCAAACGGGAAATGGAAGCAGACTTCGTACCAAGGTCAAAAGACCCATCCGCCAATGTCATGGCTTCTATCTCAACGGCCGGCTGGGAGGCAGTTAAGAATTCCATCGCGATCTGCTTAAGGCTCAGGCCAAGGTCATCAACCTTAAGTTGTGCCTCTGTCGAACCGACGTTGATAGCCGCATTGAAGGCTAGCCGGACTTCATCGGCGGAAAAGCGGGTCGGCTTGGCTTTGCTATGGTCTGTGAAATTAATCGCCAGTTTTTGAAGGTCAAAGTCCGCGATATTAATGGCCCAAGGGTTTCCTTTATCTTTTGTGCTAGATGAAGGGGACGAAACCGGTCTTGTTTCTGTCTTTCTGCTTGTGAGCCTATGGATGCTCAACACCCCATCCCGGTCCTTTATAAGGTTCAGGGTTCCTCCCCGGATTGCAAGGCTGACTGGATCGATTCTGTGTTGGACGAGATCCACTTTTTCAGCATCCACACTTATTTCAAGCAGGCTCAAGAAGGGTTTTTCTGCCCCTTTACGCTGAAGCTTAAGGTTATCGCTCTTCACACTCAAATCATTCAAGGCAAATACAGGATTGTCTTTGCTCAAATCGAGAAGGTATTGGGTTTCTATGTTCAGTTTACCCTCCGGAGGGGCAATGTTCAAAAGAGAACAGACAAAATGCCAAGGGGTTATCAGGGATATCTGTTGAAATGCCAAGCTGCCTTGAGAGCGCAGTGGCTGCAACGAAACCTGGCCCGATCCTTTGAGGGTTGCGCCATCCGCGCTTGTCGTTAATGTGTATTGGCCCACACGATCGGGTAATGTTGAGATACCACTCAGCCGGATGTCTAGAGGGGAAAATGACACACTTGCCGGTTTGGGCTGTCGATTATCTGTAATATCAATCCGGGCCCGGTTGATCCCTGCATCATGCAGCAATAACCTTAATGGTTTGCTTTTCTTTTCATCAGATGCCGCTTTTTTCTCTCCTGCCAGACGGGTCAAATTAACTTCGCCATTCTTCTCAATTAAGATATTCACGGACGGCGCATCAACAGAGATCTCTGCAAAGGTGAGTGCCCAGCGGAAAAGACTGCTGATTTGAAAATTGACGTACAAACGCTGGAACCCGGCAATTGCTATTCCATCAGGTTCATTAATCTGAAAAGCCGTTGCCTCTAGTGACAGGGTATAGGGATTAATTTTAACCTGCTCAAGGGATACTTCACAGTCAAGGCGTTGACTGAGCGTCTGCGGAAGATAGCGTTCAATTAAAAATGGCATCAAGACGAACCCAGCAATCGTATATAGAGCTATCAAAATGGCGACAATAATGAAGGCTTTGCTCCTGACAATTCTGATAAAAGTCTCTTTTAATTTATCATTCATTGCATACTCCTCATAGACCCATCGCGATTATTATTCCTTTTGAAGGTATCCTCTTAACCGGTAGCATTTTCCAACCGCCTGTCGTGCTTCATGATTATTGTATGGCTGTATCAATAAAAAAGGTTCATCCGGCAAATGCCTTATACCAATGAAGTCTTCAACTCGCGTAAAGGCCTCAACTTCTGTTAGCCCTGCCCTTGTCGTATTTTCCCATGCTTTTGCAGGACGTTTGACTCTTGATTCAGTGATCCTACCACGGACGCCCGTACGAACAGCCAATTGACCAAGTCTGAGCCTCAGCAATAAGGTAATTTGTTAGGCGATAATACGAAAAACTCCATATCGGTCACTGTCTATTTTAGAAGCTCCTCTGCTTCTGATGGAGTTGCCAAAGGGTAGATGTCAAAACTTACGGGGACAATGTTTGTCCATTGCGTCATAAGTTTATGAAGCTCATCGTTTGAAGACACATCAAAAATGGCAACAATGCCTCTGCCTACCCTTGGGTAGAAGCAAACAATTTTATCTTTTGATTTTAAATCATTAATCCAAGAAAAAAATCCCAATCTCGCGTTCTTTACATCTTCCGGCCTGGAAGGGTGCGGTGTACTCACTACTAAATATAGCATATTCAAACACCTTCTTGATTTTCAGATTTTAATGTTTTTCTGTACAGTTTTGAAATTTTTCGCCTGACAGTTCCAATATAAGGAATATTTTCCATCTATTGTTTCTATAGAAAGGGAAAAAGTCCTCTTATTGGCATATTTAATCATAAAACATGGAAAAGTTCACATCGACTTTCCCATCTAACAGATAATGCCATCGATATCATGGAAAATTCAAAATTCCTCCATTTTAGCTTTATTTCAGTTAGTTACCTCGACGACCTCCGATTAATTGTTTTTATATTGGGTTCTTCTCCAACTTAGTTGTCGAAGAGGGTCCAAGGATTCAAGGATTCAAGGGTTTTCTTTCCAGGGATCATCGCTTTGGACATTGCCCCGACATCCCCTATTTCCCTTCTTAATCTCTGAAGCCGCTCTTCTTTCAAATAACCCAGGTCAGCTGATGTCATGTCCCGGGTTTCCAATTCACAGGCTGAACCATATGCAATAAAGAAAAATTACATATACTCTATAGCCGTTTTTCTCCCATACCCTCAGGCGGTATCCCTTGATACGAAAACAGCGGATCTTCTGATTCGGGAGGTAAAACAGTATTGCTCATCTTTAAAAAAACGTTTCGTTTCTTTATACATATGCAAACGAGGTGTATACAATTTTTGCCGAACGTTTAACTTCCTATGATCTTTAAGCTTTTCACTCGAACCCGCGGCCCCTTGACCCCTCCAAACCGGGAACCCGCTGCGAAGCAGTGGGACTGAGCTGAGCTAAGCGAGGGCGAAGAATCCTTCATTTAGACCAACTCTTTTGGAGATGATCCTTATATTGTTGGTTTGGATTTACGGGCAGGACAATTCTTATTAAACGCATGGGCTGACGGATGCGCAATCGTTTTCCCGCGTATCCTTTGTCAAGCCCGATGTTCGGTTTTCTATTCGGCATTCAGATCCTTCAAAATTTTTTTTGCTAATGGTTATTTGATCTCGGTATGCCGGGGGACAGTTTCCGTAGCTCCATTCTTCGGATTAATCCAAAGTGAATGCGAGGCCCCCTCCCTCTTCAGGTAGCAGCCCGCAATTCTCAATCTTCGCTCAAGGTCTCGTCGTTTCATCCTATCAGAACCTTATCCTGGATCGCGTCATCAGGCAGCCCCCGAAGAATGTCGGCCTTGCGATCTTCCAAAATCAATTCAATAGCCTGACGCAGATTTGTTTTGGTTTCTTCTATTGTCTCGCCCTGTCCGTTGGCGCCGGGTACCTCCGGACAGATAGCCCAGAAGTCGCCCTCGGGAGCCGGTTCTATGATTGCCGTAAATTCAGCTTTCATTATCATCTCCTTATTTATCATTGAAAGAACCAACCTCTCGCCTGATTGACCGTAGCGGAACCGCAATCAGGCGAGAAAGAAAATTGCACTTATTTCACTTCATTTTTAAATATCAGCGAATCTCCGTATGCATCTTTTTCAAACCGGCTATCATGTTTTAAAAATATTTTCATATTCTCATTTTCTGTGCTGAAATGATGTATCAGGATTTAGAACCGGGGCACGGTAACATATTGCAATTTACCACTTAACATTCCAAAAATAAATCCTGATTCAATAGGTGTATCATAATTTGAATCAAGGGCCTTTTTTCATGGCTGCCGTGATTAAAATGATCAAATACCGTATGCAAGGCCAAAAAGGACTATTCTGGGGGAAGCCAAAAATATTTCACAGGGCCATAAAAAAGCGGTCAAACCCTGCAACAAAGGCTCTTCCATCCTTTTTAAGAAGCACACCTTCCTCTCCTGTAACCTGAACAATGGGGAAAACATCCCCGTTCCATTCCTGCCTGAACCTATGAAGGATAGATGAAAAACCGCGTGATTTTGCCTTGCACTCAACTGCAAGGATCGGTCGATTTTTGAGTGTCAAAACAAAATCGATCTCCTTTTTGTCATAGGTCCTGACATAGTAGAGCCCCACCTTCGGCCACCCTGCATCATAAAGTGAGGTAACGAAACGGAGCAATTCAGTTCCTACCATATTTTCAAACCGGCTGCCTTCCCTGCCCGCATAAGTCCAGTCAAGAAAATACCATTTCTTTTCCTTCTTCATGGCCCTGTTTATCTTCCCTGAAACAGGGGGAATCGGCCAAGCGAGATAGAGGCTCTGCAGTGCTGACAGCCATGCCTGGACCGTGCTGTGACTTGATTCAATGTCTTCAGCAAGGGAACGCAGCGAAAGGGGCGATCCTATCCTTTCCGGAAGAAGCTCCACGAGGTGAGAGACACGGTCAAGTTCTCTGATCCCTGAAAGATCTCTCAGGTCTTCCCGCACAAGAAGGCTCAAATAATCCCTGTGCCAGCAATTGACCAGTAAAAGCATATACGCCATTGATCATTAATGCGAATGCCGTATTGACCTGAACGATCACCTTTGCCATGCCCGGCACACAAGGTTAAACTGAGAGGCGCGTTTTTTTAGCGGTCGGCTCAAGTGATTGGTTCGCTTATGTGCTTTTGACATACGTCTTCAGATCGCGATAATAATTCTCATGGGGGCCAATCATTATCAATTCGAGGTCTTCCGCCACGAATCTGTAAGCCAAAAGATACTGAGTCGTCTTAATATTATACTTATGGACGTAGATCCCTCGCAGATCACCTTTCTTTTCGGTACCAATAGCCGGATTTTCAGCAATGAGCTTGACTTGTTCATCAAGTTGCAACTTCTGTGTCTTGCTGAACTTCTTGACTTTTCGCGCAAACGATCTTGATTGAAGAATCTTCATAGGGGACTACCCGAATTTGTATTCTGAGGATTCATCCAGTTCCAGCTCAGCGACTCCAATAAGGATTTCTTTAATCAGGCCATACGTGAGGTCGGGATTATCCTCAGCGCATTTGCCGATTCTGGCCCAATGTTCAATTTGGCCGGTGATAGACCGTTTGTCGATTTTGCTATAGATTTTAGCCTCTTTGACCAGATCGCCAGAGACTCTTACAGCGGTTGCCATGTCAGCACCTCCGATTAATTTTATTGCAATATACTACAATTCATAGCAATTTGCAACATTTGTAAGTGGGATTGTCAATATTGAAGCGAACGCCCCGCCTGAGCCGCGGCCCATTAAAATTTCAACCCTTCACAGTTTTAACGAAAAACCGCAATTTTTCCGCCGTCTGCTCCAGGCGGATGTTAGCTGCCGGGAACAAACCCAGCAGGGGGAACACTCTTGTTTCTCACTGAATGTATGACCTTGTCGTTTGCTAAACGAACCCTGGCAAGGGAATAAGCATTTTCTCTGATTTTCTCTGGAAGATGATTAAGCGGGATCCATGTTTCCCACGATTCTTCTGGCTTGAGTCGCCGGGGAAGTGGCCGAGCAGGATTAAGTATATGAATGTCTGTACCGGCGACAACCCAAACATGGGTCACCTCAACTTCACGTTGAGGAGATGCATTCCTAACGTTGATGAAATAACACTCTGGGCCATTGGGTAAAAGAAGAGCACTATGGCAACGGACTTTTACACTTTTGCAAAGACCAATTGCACTAAATATCCACCCGAGAACTGTTTGAACCATCTCTAAAATCACCTCAATCATAGGCAGATAACGATAAAGATTTTATTGAGAGTGATGCTTTGCAGCATTCTCAATAAAATTGTGTTGGACTGAGCCGATTCGCCCCATGCTATGGGGATTGTATCGGTTCTCTTATAAAGGATATCTGATAAATCTTTGTCTCTTTGATAGATTGAACAGCGTTTTTAATGCAGTGGAAGTTCATACTACCATCTTCAACGGTCTTTAATGACCTGGGAAAAGGTGTTTTTAATGCTTAAGCACACTCTTTTCCCATAGGCCTTTCCAGGTCTCTTATGTTTGTGATCCAGATTTTTCTAATAGCCAGGTTGTTCACGGGGAAGCCCTCGCAGGCAATGGATTTATAACTTTCCTAAAATGCATCCTTCCTTTGCCGCATTGGGGGCATACCATCACATCAATGCCTGTCAGCCTTAAGAGTAAATCTTGCCACCTTTCTCTCCCTTTAACGGAGCGACCTCTTTTAAAATGGTTTCCGGCGTCCCTTTGCTGGTCAGGCTGTAGACGACAGGTATTCCCACAGCCCTCGCCTTTGTGACAAGTGTCTTGATTTTAGGAACAGAAGCTATACATCGAGGCCTTCTCTCTGAATTACAGGTTCGCTTTTCAATGTCCAAAACCAAAAGGGCCGTAACCTTGGAGTCCACTTTGACCGGTTTGATCGCAGGGGCCTCCGGCGCTTTGACGCTGGTCCATTCGTCAATAATCGTTTCATCTGCCCGAACAGGGCCTGTAAAAAACAAAAGAACGCCGAATAAAACGGTTCCCTTCATAATCATTTGTTTCACATTTATTTTCATAGTCATCTCTCTTAGTCCTCCATTTTTTTAACGCTGTAATCAGACGGGATTGATTCAGGCTTGAATCATTATTAAGCCCGGGCAAACCCGGCAAGACTGATGATATCTTAATAGCTGGTTCAAAATAATGAGTTCCAATATATCGGGAACTTAGATTTCAGTTAAATGTAAGACATTGTCGACCGCCCGTACCTAATCTTGTGCATTGAAAATTTTGAAATATTTATCCAATACCATTTTCATATCGCAACTCTCATTGAGCCTGCCATCTCCATAAGATACCACCATTTTTAAAGAAGGGTCCGGAAAGTAGCTTTTCCAAAAACTGATTTAAAGGTTGGTATCATTTTCGATATAATCTTATCCGGATATGTTCGGTCTTAATTCACGGTTTTCTTTTATGGTTCATCCGGCAAATGCCGGGGTAATAATATTGGTTGGTGAATTTACTGTAAAAAGCCATAGAAAAATCGTCGCCAATGGGTTATCTCGTTTCTGAGCTACGACACTACAGACACGAGAGGAGACCGACAATGGCGACGACAAGCTTTTTGTATCACACAATGGGCCTTAAAGGCTACCGACACATTCGTACCGAGTATCGTTATGGTGTTGTCTTTTACCATGTAAAACTGAGGAACACCAAACGCAGGTGCAGAAGATGCGGTGCCAGGTGGCGTTATCTCAGAAAAGCAGGAAAATTTACCAGGGTTTTTCATGCCTTGCCCATTGGCAGAAAGCCACAGAAGATAGTGCTTCATGGGCATGAACAATACTGCCGGCATTGTGGACGTATATTGAGGGAACCCATTAAATTTGCCAGAGGGAAAAAGCGTTCTTTGAGATGTTTTGATCGATTTATCGTTGATCTGTGCACTATTGCTACCATCAAGGCAGTGGCTGCGTTCCTTGGGGTTGGATGGGATCTGGTTAAAGGCATCTTCAAGGAAGATCTTAAAAAGCGCTTGAGCAGACGAAAGCTGAGAAGAGTCCGCTACATTGCGGTTGATGAGTTTGCTCTTCGAAAGGGGCATCATTACATGACTGTGGTCATGGATCTTGAAACCGGACAGATCCTTTATGCTGAGAAGGGCAAGGATGCACAGGCCTTGATCCCTTTTCTCAAAACGCTGCGCAGGAGAAGAATAAAACTCATGGCAGTGGCAATGGACATGTCCCCGGCCTACATGAATGCTGTTAAGGAAGTATTCCCCAATGTTGATATCGTACACGATCCTTACCATGTGGTGGTTAATGTCAACAAGGCTATTGATGAAACCAGGAAAAATATTTACCGCACCATGACAGGCAAGCAGCGTGGCATCATTAAAGGATCGAGGTTTTTGCTGCTCAGACCGCTAGAGGCTTTAAGTGAGGCCTCACTTTCAAAGCTTTCTGCTATTATGGAAATCAATGAGCCGCTGTATAAAGCATATATACTGAAAGAAGAACTTCGCTGGTTCTGGAATCTACCGAATGCATGGTTAGGTGAGCAATTCTTGGATAACTGGATCAAGGAAGCATACGAAACAGGTATCAAAAGCTTCATAAAGCTGGCTGATTCACTGCTGCGACACAAACCAGGTTTGTTATCATATTTTGCTCACCGTATCTCCACTGGTCCACTTGAGGGCCTTAACAACAAAATCAAAGTGCTCAAACGACAAGCATATGGTTTCAGAGACAACGAGTATTTTAAACTACGTCTCTACTTCTTACATAATGACACCCCGGCATTTGCCGGATGAACCTCTTTTATTTTGCCCCATCGTGTTTATATTAAAAGCAATGTTTAAAACTTATGACATGAGCGAATATCAGGAATGAACAAGACTATTTCACTAATCACACTTTCAGTATCTCTAATACTCGGTATGACACAACCCATTGAATCTGCCGCACGAACGGAAACAGCCACTATTGCAATGGGCTGATTCTGGGGACCTGACTCCCGGTTCGGGGGCATAAAAGGCGTCTTAAGCACTGAAGTGGGGTATACGGGAGGTATGACAAGAAACCCCACATACCACAGCATTGGCGACCATACAGAGAGCCTTCAAATTCGCTATGACCCTGAAATGATTGACTACGGCTATATCCTTGAGACCTTTCAAAAGAGCCACATAATAACTGATAGATCATTTTCCAGACAATATCGATCCGCCATATTTTATCATGATGAAACCCAGAGAAGGATTGCCCAAAAAATGCTTGAAAGGGTCGAAAAAGATACCCGCAAAAGGGTGTACACTCAGATCGAAGCCTTGAAAATATTCTACCCCGCAGAGGATTATCATCAAAAATATGCCTTGAGGAGACATCCCGAGATCATTCGTCTGCTGGTGAACCATTATAAAAACGAGAAGGAGTTTATGGAATCCACCATCGCAGCGAGGCTAAACGGTTATCTGGGCGGACATGGCAATTTAGGAATCGTGAGAGAAGAAATTTTGAAACTTGACATTGAAGACGATAAGAAAACCAAATTAATCGGATTACTGGAAAAGGTCATCCGTTGAAGCCCATACTACACTTTCAAATAAAGGGGCTTTATCACCTGTTGTTTCATCTCAAAACACCAGGATATATTCCCACTGAAAAATCCCAGATCATCTGATCAGGTGTGCACTGGTCTGGATTTTCTTCATTTAACAGGATTTTCGTCTTTTACGATACCATTTTCATATCACAACTTTGGCTAAGGTTGTGATTTCACCCGCAAACACCAGGATATATTCACCATGAAAAGCCCCAAATCCTCTGATCATATCACAGTTCTTCACTAAGCTGAGATACCAACCATTTGACGCCTTTTTCCTTTTTATGAGATAACTTTCAAATCGCAGGTTCGGTTAACCCTGTGATATCCAGCAATAACACCCACTTTTACAGCATCAATGACACAAGATAAAGTCATCCCTCTTGTGATTACCTTTGGAATTGTTGATTTTTATAGCTGGCCGGAATTTTTGGATAGGATAATTATTTGCAGCTATTCATCATCATAAAGATGCATATCAGGATAATATTTTTTGGCACATTCTGGACAAATACCGTGGCTAAATTCAATATCGGAATGTTTGTTCATATATGATTCGATCTTATTCCAATATCCCTTGTCATCGCGTATCTTTTTGCAGTGAGCGCAAATGGGTAAAAAACCCTGTAATGTTTTAACTTCTGATAGTGTTTTCTGAAGTTTGTCTCTTTCTTGCTGCAGAGCCTCCTCGGCTTTCTTGCGCACTTGAAGGGTTTTTGTCAGTTCCTCGTTTTTGATCTTTATTTCCAGGGTTCTATCCTCCACCTCCTGCTCAAGGTTTTCGGCATATGCCTTTTCCCGGTCCCTGGCATCGCACAGATTATCAATCATATTATTAAATGATTGGGCAAATGAGCCTATTTCATCTTTTGTATGTATATCAACGTGCGTTGTCAGATTTCCTTCTTTAACACGCAAAGCCCCCTTGGAAAGCTTGCCTAAGGGCCTGATGAAGTTCTTTATAGAGAGTATTGCTATAGCAATAATCGAGATTATCAAGAATAGAATAGTTGCCAAGGTGAATTTCGTAGCCATTGACTTAACTGTTGAATCCAGCACGTTGCGGGTTTCCTGGATAGAGCCAAGAATAACGTCCTCAGCTACTACTGTACCTAAACGCCATCCGGTTGAAGGCAAAAAATGAGAAGAAAGTATATATGGTTGTCCATTCAGAACAAACCGGGAAACCTTGTATTTATTCTCAATCATACTTTCGCCTATCTTTCTGATTTCCACATTAGAGGAGTCCAATAGACTATGTTTCAGGATAACCGTGGCATCCACCAGTTTGTCCCGGTCTATCTTGATTTCAAACATATCCAAATATTCCGGAGGGAAGGCAATAAGCCTTCCCTGATTATCAACAAGAAAGGAAAACAGGCCGTTCATCCTGTGAGGGGAGGGTATGTTTTCAAAAATGTCGGTCACAATGGTATCCAGGGTAATATCAACCCCGGCTCCGCCGAGGTATTGTCCGCTCTTGCTGTAAACAGGGGTGCTCGCAGTGATCAACAATCCCTGGTCGACACTGTCTAAGTAGATATTCGACCATACGGTCTTGCGTTCAAGGTTGTTTTCCGGCTTTGTAATCACATACCAGTTCGCATTTCTTATATCAAATTTTGTTGTCGGAGGAAGTTTATCCACACCATGAATATTGGGATAGTAACGGGCGATTCCGGGCTCGGTGACAACATAACAGGCAATACTTTCGGGGTTTTCCTCTTTAATGGTTTCGAGAAAGGGATCAAGGTGGGAAAGAGTATTGATCTGTTCAATGATTCCCTCTGACATGTAAGGAGCGCCCCAGTATAATACCATTGTTCTTTCTGAACGATCATTTGAAAAGATTCCATTATGCGGGTAGACGACGATTTTCTCGTTTGGTTTGAGAGGCGTTTTTCCGTATAAGGTCATATTTTCCAGGAGAACAGCAGACTGTTTGGCTATCATGGCTGAAGAAGCGGCGAACTTTTTGAAAGTGTTTTCATATCGCATAGCCTGTTCATGAGCGATACGGGCCAGAAAAGCGTTTGCATTATCCCTGATGTTTGTTTCATTCCTGGAGGCGGATAATTCTCCGAATTCCGTAATCAGTTGTTTAGCGATATAAGCAAGAGAAACCATTGACAACACCAGCACAAGTGAAAACGTTATCAACAATTTAACCCCTATTTTCGAATACAGCCATTTACGCATAACGACACCTTAAAAGAGGTTAACGTATGGTTTGACTACTGTAATAGTGCATTTCAACCTGATCCCAGATAATTCAGTGAGTCAGGCGACATCACAAACCATGCTTTCTGCATCATTATTTATCTGATAGCCGACCATTTCAAGTATGCTACCGGTATCCTGGAAAATTTCAGAGCGAGCATACTCAAGGTTCGGATAATTATTCTTGAGCAGAGGCCATTGCCTTGTTCAGCACCTCCCGCACTTTGCGCGTCAAACCTGCCGGTGAAAAAGGCTTTTCGAGAAAATTAAGTCCCGGTGCCAGAACACCGCGATGAACAATAGAGTCGTCAGTATATCCGGACATGTAAATCACTTTCATTCGTGGGTAGAGAGTTTGCAGCCGTTCTGCGACTTCCTTACCGCCCATCCTGGGCATCACCACATCAGTGATCAGCAGATCAATCGTTCCCTCGTGCTCCTTGCTTATTCTCAAGGCATCTTCCCCGTTTTCAGCCACCAGTACTCTGTATCCATGGGGCTGGAGAGACTTTTGTGCAAGTTTTCGAAGACTATTATCATCTTCTACAATCAAAACGGTCTCAGAACCACTAAGCTTCTCAATAGGGGTTTGTTCTTTTTCCCCCTTCTTAACATCTCTTTTTACCTTGGGCAGATAAATCTTGAAGGTGGAACCCTGTCCGGGCTCGCTGTAGACCCATATAAAACCATTGTTTTGTTTGACAATGCCGTAGATCGTGGACAGGCCCAATCCTGTACCCTTGCCTTTTTCCTTGGTGGTGTAAAAAGGATCAAAGATATGTTCCTGGAGTCCTTTGTCCATCCCTATGCCGGTATCACTTACAGTCAGCAACACATAAGAGCCTGGCTGCTTTTCAACAGTGCCGTGATCGGTAAAATAGTTCTCGCCCAGATCCATGTTGACCGTTTCAATGGTGAGCTTGCCTCCATTGGGCATGGCGTCCCTGGCATTGACCGCCAGGTTCATGATCACCTGCTCCATTTGTCCGGGGTCTATCTCTACCTTCCATAAGCCAGATCCTGGGGTTATCAGAATTTCAATATCCTCTCCAATCAGGCGGACAAGCATCTTTTTTATACCTGTCAATAATTTATTCAGGTCCAGAATCCTAGGCTGGACAATCTGTTTGCGGCTGAAGGCGAGGAGCTGGCGGGTCAAAGCGGCTGCCCTTTCCCCGGCTAACTTGATCTCCTCTATCTCCTCAGTTAAGGGTTTATCGGTTTCGACAGTCATTAACATAAGGTCAGCATACCCGATGATGGTGGTCAGTATATTGTTGAAATCATGGGCCACACCGCCTGCTAAGGTGCCGATGGCTTCCATCTTCTGGGCCTGACGGAGCTGCGCCTCGATCTGCATGCGTTTGGTGACATCGGTGAAGAACCCCACGTTGCACTCCAGGCCGTCGATGACGGCCGAGGTCGTTTGGATGTCCGCAAAGATGACGCTGCCATCTTTCCGGAGGCAGGGAAGATTCGGAGCGAGAAGCCTATCGCCACGCGCCTGGGCCTCGAACTCGGCCAGGACGTGATTGAGCGACTCTTTGGGGTGGATATCCGTCACGTCCAGCCCTATGAGCTCTTCTTCGGCATACCCCAACATCTCGCATATGGCTGGATTGCAGTATCTGAATCTCCGGGTCTCCATGTCCGCCACCAGTATGCCCTCTGTAGCTCCTTCAAATATTATCCTATACCTTTCTTCTGATTCTTTGAGTACCTGTTCTGCAGACTCTTCCAGCAGGTCTTCTAATTGCCTGCGCTCGGTAATGTCCTCGATGGCCAGCAGGATGATCCGTTCCTTGCCCCATGTTTGTTCAATCTGGCGGGCATTCAACAGCATGACGCGCCTGCCGATGGTGGCAAAATCGTGTTCAACCTCATAATTGTTAAAGCTGGTCTTTTCGGGAAGAATGGTTTCCAGCAGTTCCCGCAGCTTGGGGATATCCCACTGTTTGTTGCCAAGGTCATAGATAAGCCGTCCCACAGTCTCTTCGGGTTTTACCTTGAAAAATTCATAGAAGGAACGGCTGGCTGCGATAACCTTCAGCTCTGAATCAAGTACCAAAAGGGGTTCACGTATTGTTTCTACGATATCTTCGAATATCTGGTCTGTCTGAGTCGCTACCATAGTGCTCTCCTCTCTACATCAAGCCTTGACTTTATTTTGTTTGAATAAATGGAGCTTTTGAGTGTCAAGCATACTCGCTGTATCATTGATTTTTTTAACCTTTGAAAACTCAACCATGCTTGCATCTTGCATAATACTTCAAAATCTTCACAATAGGGATAGTTATCCTAACTTCAGGTATGCAAAATCATCGTAAAAGCGGAAAGGCCATTTAGCTTGATTATCAGTCAATCACTATATCCACAAATTAAGGATAACATATTTATAATAATATGAAAATCTTTGATCTACAAATATTAGCTCATATTGACATAGCTTTTCGATACCTCAATATTCTAAGCAGCTTAAATAGTTCAGATATGTTTGACTTATCATCGGTAGGGCGTGGGTAAAGGGATGAGAAAATATTCCAGGTCCCGGCTACCTGTACTGCTTCGGGTTTATATCGTATTTTTTTACCTTGTAGCCGAAGATGCGCTCGGTGGTCTTTAAGGCCATTGCGGCCTGGCGCATGTTACCCCTGCTGTTTTTGAGTGCCTCCACAAGAAGCTCGTTTTCATATCTTTCTACCGCCTCTTCAAGGGAATTGGACTGCTGGGTGCCTGTCTCTTCCGCGGTCTGAAGAGTCGGCGGCAGATGATAGCCGTGTATTACCTGATCGTCACACAGGAGTACGGCCCTTTCAATGCAGTTTTCAAGCTCTCTTACGTTTCCGGGCCAGTGATACTGAGTGAGCGCGTCAATGGCGGGCGTTGATATCCTCTTTATGTCCTTTCCGTATTCCTTTGCGTACTTTTCCAGGAAATAGTCGGCAAGAAGGAGCAGGTCCGATTCCCTGTCCCTTAAGGCGGGCATATAGATGGGATACACATTGAGCCTGTAGAAGAGGTCTTCCCTGAAACCGCCCTCTTCCACCTCGGCCGCCAGATCCTGGTTGGTGGCGGCCACGAGCCTGATATTGACCCTTATGGTCTTTGTCCCGCCCAGTCTTTCAAGCTCCCTTTCCTGGAGGACCCTCAGGAGCTTTGCCTGGCTTTCAAGGGCGAGTGAGCCTATCTCGTCGAGAAAGATCGTGCCCCCGTTTGCAAGCTCGAATTTTCCCGCCTTCTGCGCGTTTGCGCCGGTAAAGGCCCCTTTTTCATATCCGAACAGTTCCGCCTCGACAAGATTTGCCGGCAGGGCCGCACAGTTTACCTTGATAAGGGGTTTTCCCGATCGCAGGCTGTTATAGTGGATGGCGTTTGCGACAAGCTCTTTTCCGGTGCCGCTTTCACCTAGGAGCAGGACATTGGCATTGCTTTTTGCCACCTGGGTGATCAGGTAGAATACCTCCTGCATCTTGCGGCTGTTTCCTATTATGCTGGTAAAGCTGTATTTCTTATTTAAGGTCCTTTTAAGCCTTATGTTTTCCTGCCTCAACTGATCCGTTTCCCGGTTTATCCTCTCAAGAAGCGCCACCTTCTGGGCGATAAGGCTGCTTATCACGGTCAGAAGCCGCACGTCTTCATCCAGAAGATCCTTGTCCTGAAACGCCCGGTCCACGCTCAAGGCCCCTATTGTCCTTTTTCCGCTCTTTATCGGCACGCATACAAATGAGATCTTTGATTTATCTATCCCCTTTCGTGATCCCGTCTTATCCAGAAAAAGAGGTTCATCATCTATATTGGGCACAACCATCGGCCTTCCCGATTCTATTACCCGGCCTGTAATGCCTTCACCCAGCCTGTACCGCCCCTTTGTCTTTTCTTTTTTGGAGAGCCCGTGGGCGACCTCGATATGGGTCTCGGACGTGTCAGGGTCAAGAAGGGTAATTGAGCCCCTTTTCATACCGAGGTGCTCTGAAAGGAGATCCAGTATGCCGTAAAGAGATTTTCGCAGGTCAAGCGTGGAATGTATTGCCAGACTTATCTCATAAAGGCATGCTATTTCATCAGGCCTGGGGCCGGTCTTTTTTCCGCTCATGCTTAAGCTCTTCGCTTTCTTTTTTTTAAGTCAGGAGATATTATCGTGCGTTTCCGCCCTGGAAACAATCCAAAATAGTATTTTTAAGGGTTTTACAATACAAATTTGTAGATAACATGGCAAGCCCTAAAAAGAGGCCCGGAGCCACATAAACAAAAAAAATCCCGCTAGATGCCACGGACAAATCTTCCCGGCCCTTTGAACCGGCGCGTTAAAGCCATTAACAAGCCTTGCGGTATCTGATATCCCCTGTCTCAAGCACAACGGGGGAGGGCTGCGGGAAAAAGCAAAAAAATTATTGTTATTGAAAAATAAAAGCGATAGATTTAAACGCTAGTTTTTTCATGCTTTTAAATCGGATTGTTTACAAGAGGGACGATCTCCCGCAGATATTAAAAAAAGGTATACAGATAAAAGGAGAATTACATGCCGGGTTTTGAGATATTTGGAGACGAGGAAAGAAAAGAGGTCCAGGAAGTCCTGGACACGGGCGTATTGTTCAGGTACGGGTTTGACCAGGCGCGAAACGGTATATGGAAGGCAAGGACCTTTGAACAGGAGGTCTCAAAGGCCCTGTCGGTTAAGCACTGCCATCTTTGCTCAAGCGGCACCGCGGCCCTTTCAATCGCGCTTGCATCGTGCGGAGTGGGCGCGGGAGACGAGGTCATAGTCCCGCCGTTTACCTTTATCGCCACTATTGAAAGCGTGCTTCAGGCAGGGGCGGTTCCCGTATTCGCGGACATTGACGAGACCCTCTGTCTTAATCCGGAGGCGGCGGAGGCCGCGATCACCCCCAGGACCAGGGCAATGATCGTGGTCCACATGTGCGGCTCCATCGCCAGGATAGAACTACTGAAGGATATCTGTGAAAAACGGGGGATAATCCTTATCGAAGACGCCTGCCAGGCATTCGGAGCCACCTACAAAGGCAGGTACGCAGGCACCTTCGGGAAAGCGGGGTGCTTCTCCTTTGATTCGGTCAAGACCATCACCTGCGGAGAGGGGGGAGCGGTCGTAACCGATGATGATGAATTATACACAAGGGCGTTTCAGTACGCAGACCACGGCCACGACCATATAGGGGATGACAGGGGCCTTGAGGGGCATCCCGTGCTCGGCTCCAACCACCGGATAAGTGAACTGAACGCGGCGGTCGGCCTTGCCCAGCTGAGAAAGATCGACCGGATACTGGAAACGCAGAGGAGATTCAAAAAGGTTATCACAGACGCCCTCTCCGATATCCCCCGGATCACATTACAGAAGACGGATGACCCTCAGGGCGATTCCGCCACGTTTCTTTCCTTTTTCCTGCCTGATGAAGAACAGGCCAGGCAGGCCGCGAAAGACCTGGCAAGTCAGGGCGTGGACGGGTGCTTTTACTGGTACGACAACAACTGGCATTACATCAGGAAGTGGGACCACCTTTTAAGGCTTAATTCCGCGGCCAGGCTGCCGATCGAACTCATGGATAAAAGGCCTGATTACGGCGCGCTTGATCTTTCCGCTTCTCACGGCATCATGGGCAGGGCCATATCCATGCAGATAAAGCTGGGCTGGACACAAGAGGATGTCAAAAGGCGAATTGAAAAAATAAAAAACATATTTAATGGATAGAATCATGAAACAAGAATACAGAAATCTTAGTTTGGTCCCCCGAATGGTATTCGGCAGGGGTTGTTTTAATCAGCTGGGAGATATCCTGGCACCCAGGCGGGAAAGCGGCAGGATGCTCTTTCTGGTCGACGACGTGCTGGAGCATACCGGGTTCGCTGATCGCCTTCCCATGGAAAAAGGCGACCTGCTCATATGGGTGAACGTTGATGATGAACCGTCCACGAAACTGATCGACAGTCTCAAGAGCAGGGCTACCGAGCAGCTTGGAGAAAATCCTTCAGCCGTTATAGGAATAGGGGGGGGGAGCGTCATGGACACTGCCAAGGCTGTCTCGGTCATGCTTGCCAACCCGGGATCATCGGCCGGATACCAGGGCTGGGACCTGGTAAAAAACAGGGCCATATACCATGTGGGAATCCCCACCATCTCGGGCACCGGGGCCGAGGTCTCCCGTACCGCCGTTCTGACCGGGCCGATAAGAAAACTGGGCATAAATTCCGATTATTCCGTCTTTGATCAGATAGTCCTTGACCCGGACCTGCTTCACGGTGTGCCGTCCGACCAGAGATTCTACACCGGCATGGACTGCTATATCCACTGTGTCGAATCGCTCAGGGGAGGATTCATCAACGCCTTCAGCAGGGCGTATGCGGAAAAGGCCATGGATATCTGCCGGGAGATATTCCTTGAGGACTGGAAAAGGGAATCAGAGGAAAAGCTTATGATGGCATCTCTTTTCGGAGGCCTGAGCATAACCTACTCCCAGGTAGGCGTCTGCCATGCCCTGTCCTACGGTCTCGCCTACGTCCTGAAGGTCCACCACGGCATAGGAAACAGCCTGGTCTTCGACTATCTCGAGGATTTCTACCCGGATGAGGTGGTTGAGTTCAGACGGATGTGTAAATGGCAGGACATTCAGATTCCCAGGGGAGTGACAAAGGGCATCCCGGAGGCGGACCTCACCAGGATGATCGATATAGCCCTGACACTGGACCCTCTGTGGGAAAACGCCCTGGGGCCTGACTGGAAAGAGATAATGACCCGTGATCGCCTGAAAGGGCTTTATGAAATGATGTGACCGCTTTCGGCGGGGCACAGCGGGACGGCAATAATGGAGTCAGCATGACGGAAGAGCCCAGGAAACCTGTCCTGAGCGGTCTCAAGGCGCTTGACCATGTCATAAAAGGCCTGCGCCTGGGCGATAATGTGGTATGGCAGGTCGACGACCTGAAGGATTATTCCCACTTTGCCGAACCCTTCGCCGAGCAGGCCATAAAGAGCACCGGCACGTGCGTGTATATAAGATTCGCACCGCACCCCCCTATCCTGCGCCCGCGCAGAGGTCTTGCAGTAACAGAGGTGGACCCGAAGCCGGGATTCGATGTCTTCAGCGCTCAGATCCACAGGGTCATAGAGGAATGGGGCAGCGAAACCCTGTTCGTGTTCGACAATATTTCCTTTCTTGCAGAGGAGTGGACAACCGATGAACTGCTGGCCAACTTCTTTCAGGTAACCTGCCCCTTTCTCTATGAAATGGACACGGTGGCCTATTTCGCCCTAACCAGGGGCAAGCATGCCCACAGCGCCATAGCCAGGATAAGGGACACGACCCAGGTACTCATCGACGTCTACCGTCTGAAAAACCGCATGTACATACATCCGCTCAAGGTCTGGGACAGGTACTCTCCGCAGATGTTCCTGCCTCACGAGGTTTCAAACGGCATATATGAACCGGTATTTCAGAGCGGGCAGGCCGCCGCCGTCTCCGCAACCGCCAGGAGATTTCCCCTGCGGGCGAAGCAGAGCTCCATAGCCCCCTGGGACAGCATATACAGCAGGCTGGAGCAGTACGATCTTGAAAAGGGAATCGACCCTGAAAGGGAATCGGAATTCCAGGCGCTCAAGCAGGAATTCACCAGGATGATGCTCGGCTGGAACCCGCGTTTCAACCGGCTGGCAGACAGATACTTCGAACTGGAAGACCTCTATGCCATCAGGAACAGGATGATAGGCACCGGCAGGATCGGAGGCAAGGCGGCCGGCATGCTGGTGGCAAGACGCATCCTGCTCAAAAGCAGGGGAAAGACATCATTTTCAGATGTCATGGAAGACCATGATTCCTTTTATATAGGATCGGATGTCTTTTTTACCTTTCTTGTCCAGAATAATCTTTTCAGACTGAGGCTCAAGCTCTCAAGGAACTCCGACACCTCGCATGAAGAATTCGAGCAGGTGGAAAAAAACTTCCTGAAAGGTAACTTCCCCCAGGCGATTATGGAGGAATTCGAGGGCATGCTCGAGTATTTCGGCCAGGCCCCCATCATCGTCAGATCAAGCAGCCTTCAGGAGGACAGCTTCGGCAACGCCTTTGCAGGCAAATACAGGAGTGAATTCTGCCCTAATCAGGGTACCCTGGATGAAAGGCTCAAGGCGTTTCTGACCGCCGTCAAACTGGTTTATGCCAGCGCCCTGAGCCCTGATGCTCTTTCATACAGGAGAAGAAGAGGCCTTGGGGAAAGAGACGAACAGATGGCCATTCTGGTTCAGAGGGTCTCAGGCATGCCATACAGGAACTTTTTCTTCCCGAGCCTTGCGGGTGTCGCGTTTTCAAAGAACCGGTATGCCTGGACCCACAGGATCGATTCCGGCAGGGGAGTAATAAGGCTGGTATTCGGCCTCGGGACCCGCGCCGTCAACCGTGTCGGGGACGACTATCCCCGGATGATCGCGGTGAGCCACCCCGGGCTGAGGCCTGAAACCGGCATGGAAATCGCCAAATATTCCCAGCGCAAGATAGATCTCCTGGACCTCGTGGAAAACAGCTTTGAAACGCTTCCCATAGGCGAGGTCCTGAGCGGGGGCAACTACCCCAACCTGCATATGCTTATATCCATCCTGAAAGACGGTTACATGACGGAACCTTTCAAGACACTAGGCCCTGATTCAGGTGAAAAACTGATCCTGACCTTCAACAGGCTCATCGGAAATACGGATTTCATCCGGATCATGGATGAGGCATTGCAGCGGCTTGAACACGCCTACGGCCAGCCGGTCGACACCGAGTTCACCGCATCCATCGATAAAGACGGCAAAGTCAGGGTAAACATCCTTCAGTGCCGGCCGCTTTTGCTTCCCGGGCTTACCGGACCCGTAAAGCTTCCGCAGAAATTGAACGCCGAAAGGATACTGTTTAAATCAAAGAGGTTTATCAGCGGCGGGATGATTGAAAGGGTAAGATACATCATCTTCATCTCCCCCTATTCATACTCGGGGGTGGGGAATCCCGACCTGAAAAAATCGGTCGGCAGGATAGTCGGACGGCTCAACAGAAATCCGAAGATCATAGAAGGAAAGGCCCTTCTGATAGGACCGGGCAGATGGGGCAGCAGCAACATCGATCTAGGAGTTAACGTCAGTTATGCCGACATAGACAACATGGCCGCGCTTGTGGAAATAGCGGGAGAGGACAGAGGGCATGTGCCGGAGGTATCTTACGGCACGCATTTTTTTCAGGATCTGGTGGAGGCCCGGATCATCTATCTGCCGCTTTATCCCGACGAACCCGATTCGATGTTCAATGCCGGTTTCTTCGATAAATCGGTAAACAGGATCAGGGATTTTACAGCTCATTATGAGGGACTAGAAGGGGTCGTCAAGGTGATAGACGTACCGGAGACCACAGGCGGCGCCTATGCCGGCGTTGTAGCGGATCCTCAGACACACACCGCGATCTGCTTTCTTGAAAAAAACTAAGGGGATCAGATCCCTGTTAATTGAAGTTCACCAGGCAAAGCAAGAGGATCATCTCCAACCGAGCATCTGCAGCCATTCTTGCCGGGAAGGCACGGATTGGTGGCCCGGTCCGTAAAAGCGGACTAGCACCGGAAAGGCGATATTTGCCGTATTCCATCCGCAGGAGATTTAAAAGATGGAAAAAGACATACAAGCAGGAATCAGAAACAGGGTCCTTGCGGTATCCGGCAGCCCGCGAAAGGGCGGCAATTCGGATATCCTCATGAAGGAACTGCTTGAAGGAGTGAAGGACCGGGGCATGTCATGTGAAGGCATCAATCTTACGGATTATCACGTGCATCCGTGCGTCGGCTGCGAGGGCTGCAGAAAGACGGGCATGTGCGTCAAACTGAAAGACGGCATGCAGCTTCTTTATCCCAAAATAATCGAATCAAAAGGCCTCATATTGATATCACCTACTCATAATTACAATATAACCGCCTGGATGAAGGCGTTCATAGACAGGCTTTACTGCTTCTATGTTTTTTCCGACCAGCGCCCGAGAGGCTGGAAGAGCCGGCTGTCCGGTAAGGGTCGAAAGGCCGTTGTTGCAGCGGTATGCGAACAGGAAAGCCGCGAGGACATGGGTTTTACACTGGAGGCGATGAAAAGGCCCATATCCGCCCTCGGCTATGACGTAATCGACGAACTTGCCGTATTCGGGACATTTGACAGGGGAAAGGTTGCCAGGGACAAGTCCGTAATGAAAAAGGCGAGGGACCTCGGGGCGACCCTCGCCTCTTCCGTCGAACAGGCCTGAAACGGTATTTTCAGCTGTTATCCTCCGTCGGTCTGACCGACAGGACCGGACAGGGCGACTGCCTTATTACCCGGTCGGTATTCGAGCCGACAAAGAGCGTCTCCACCAGACCGCCACCCCTGGCGCCCAGCGCTATAAGATCTATATCATTTACCACGGCGTACTTGGTCAACTCTTCATGAGGCTGACCCGCCATAAGGGTCGTTTTAGGGACGCACCAGTTGCGGGCCTCTTCAGGTATCTGTTTTTCAAGTTTTTCCCTCAATTGACCGTGCAGATCCTTTTTGAGCTGATTTGAGGCCTCCCGGTCCGGCGTGATATAGTCCTTGTACACGGACGGTTCAACGACATGGACGAGATGAAGCTCCGCCTCAAACTCCTGAGCCAGGCTGACGGCATGCTTGAACGCAAGCGAGGAATACTGGGAAAAATCGCAGCCCACAAGGATCTTCTTGATGAGCCCTTCCGGCTGTTTCTCTTTTTCTTTTATATAATCAGGCCCTTTGACCACCAGCAGCGGACATGGAAGCACCCTCATAAGCCTTTCCGTCACGGATCCCAGAAGCAGCCGCTTAAGTCCCGATCGGCCGTGGTTTCCGCACACGACAAGATCAGCGCCGTTATCCTCGGCCATCCGCGTAATCTCATCGGCCGTATGGCCTATCGTTACAAGAGGTTCCCAGTCCACGGAACTGCTGTCTATTATCCCGTTTATATGTTCATAGGCATAGCTCATGGAACGGTCGTGAAGCTCCACAGGATCAGGATTAGCCTCTCCATACATACCGGCGAACGGGACATCTATGACATGACAGACATAGACCTTGGCATCGAGTTCCTTTGCCAGGCTGACGCCGTATAATACGGCATTTCTGGAGAAATCTGAAAAATCGGTGGCACAGATAATCTTTCTGATTTGTACCCTCATTATTCACGTCCTCCTTTGATCCTTAGTCTGCCTTTATTTTAGCAGAGACCAACCCGACATACAACTTCTCTTTTAAGGGCCCCTGTCCATTTTCTCATCCCTTTGGTTATTAACAGTCAAGCGCAGGCACACGGGGCTCTTTCCTTAAGGCCTTATACATCGGCGAGAAAGGCGTGAAAAGCGGGAAACGGCTCCACTACCTTAACTTTTTAATCCTTTCAGCCTCAGCCGGGCCTAATCCGGTTCATAGTAGACCGGCTTTCTCATCTCCTTGAAAGAAAAATTATAAAACACATTGTAACCGTTATAATCCAGCACCCTGAGATCATCGGACTGGTTCAGATCCCCCATTATCACCTTGAAATGATTTCCGTATTTCCCCCGGACAACCTCAAGGGCCAGCTCACAGGCGATAAATTTTCTTATCCCCTTTACCGTCAATTTATCCACAAGCTTCGGATCGGAAAAAGACCCGTAGGTTGTCAGAATCAGGATCGGTCCCGTCCCCGTAAAAATAATGCCTGCTTTCATAACCGCCTCCTTTGCCGCACTCATCGCCTCCCTCAAACAGATCGGGGCGGGCTGCGACATTCCGGGTTTAAAAGAAATGGCCAACCGGACTCACACCCGGTTCACGCAGGCTCCTTTGGCAGACAAAATGCAGTAACAGGATCAGGGATGAAATATCACAGGGATTTCAAGGATAGGAACAGGATCTACCGGAAGGAATAAAGCTAAAGAACCTGCAGACTAATTATCCGGGGACAGGTTTATAGTCAACAGGTTCATTTAAACATGACTCTTTTGATTTTTCAAGGTGTTTCATGCTTCAGTACAAACTGTGCATCAGCTGTCAGAGGTAGCGTCGGGATCTCCTTCTTTTTTGAACAGGTGTCTGCTTATCTCACCCTCTATCAGATAAATGACCTCCTCCGCGATGTTTGTGGCATGATCTGCAATCCTTTCCAGGTGACGAGATACCGAAAGTAGATGTATGAGATAGTCAGTCCTGTCCGGCTGGGACTTGATGGATTCAGTTATCTTTTCAAAAATATCCCTGTTCATGTCATCCACCTCGTCATCCTTGAGGCATATCTTGTATGCAAGATCGACATCCATGTTCACAAGCGAATCCAGGCTGCTCTTAAGCATGGCCTGGGTCTTTTCGCCCATCTCGGAATAGTCTACAGGCACAGGGACAGGCGGTTGTTTTGCAAAAAACACCACCCTTTCGGCGATATTTACCGCCTCGTCACCGATCCTCTCCAGGTCATTATTTATCTTGATAACCGCCGTTAAAAATCGAAGATCAACCGCCACAGGCTGGTAGAGGGCGAGGATCTTGAGACATTCCTCCTCCACCTCGACCTCATTATGGTCAATCTCCTTGTCGGATTCGATTACTTTTAACGCGAGCTCCGCATCCCTCTCCTCAACCGCCCTCAGGGCCATGCGGACCCGTTCTTCAACCATTGCCCCAACCGTGAGCATCCTTCTTTTCAGCTTGTCAAGCTGAGTCTGAAAACGAATTGTCATTTGCTAAAACCTCTCTGTAATTGTTATCCGAAACGCCCTGTTATGTAGTCAGAAGTCTGCTGCAGTTTCGGTTTGGTAAAAATGGTCTCGGTCTGGTCCACCTCAATAAGCTTGCCGATGTAAAAAAACGCCGTGACATCGGACACCCTTGCCGCCTGCTGCATGTTGTGCGTCACAATAATTATGGTATACAACTCCTTCAGTTGATGGATCAATTCCTCTATCTTCTGTGTGGCAATCGGATCAAGCGCGGACGCAGGCTCGTCCATCAGAACCACTTCAGGCTCAACCGCCAGGGCCCTGGCAATGCATAGCCTCTGCTGCTGTCCGCCTGAAAGCCCAAGCGCGGATTCATCCAGCCTGTCTTTCACCTCTTCCCACAGGGCTGCCTGCTTGAGGCTCTTTTCCACCTGATTTACCAAGTATGATTTGTCCCGAACCCCATTTACACGCATACCATAGGCCACATTTTCAAATATGCTCTTTGGAAAGGGATTCGGTTTTTGAAACACCATTCCCACATGACGTCTCAGGGTAACCACATCCACGTTGGGATCATATATATCCTCACCTTCCAGCAGGACACTTCCTTCCACCCGACTGTAGGGGATAAGGTCATTCATCCTGTTAAGGCACCTCAGAAGGGTGCTTTTTCCGCAGCCCGAAGGGCCGATAAGGGCGGTAACCTCGTTCTTCTTGAAATCGAGGCTGATCTCATGGAGCGCATGAAAATCTCCATAATAGAAATTGAGGTTGTCCGCTTTCATCTTGATTTTGTTATCCATAGAGAATCCTTAATCCTGCCGTAATGTCATTGGAAGTTGAGCATATGATATCATTGTTTCCTACGCAGCTTGGCCCTGTATAGGATGGCGATCAGATTGAGCCCCAGAACAAGCGCTATAAGCACAAGCGCGGTTCCATACTGCAGGTGCCTTGTGGCCTCTATCTCCGTGCCGGCCGTTGCAAGAACGTAAATATGATAAGGCAACGCCATTATCTCGTCAAACATAGAGGAAGGAAGCGAGGGGGTATAGTACACGGCAGCGGTAAACATAATCGGGGCGGTTTCACCCGCTGCCCTGCTTATCCCGAGGATCGCCCCGGTAAGCACACCGGGAAGAGCAGCCGGCAGCACTACCCTGTAGATGGTCTGCCATTTCGTAGCCCCCAGCCCTAGGGACGCCTCTCTGTATGTATCCGGAACCGCCCTTAAGGCCTCTTCCGTCGATCCTATTATAATCGGCAGACTCATGGCCGCAAGCGTAAGAGAACCGGCAAGGATGCTGACACCCATCTTGAGATAGACCACAAAAAAGGCAAGTCCGAAAAGCCCGAACACCACGGAAGGCACTCCTGCAAGGTTGTTTATCCCAAGCCTAATAATTCTGACCACCTTGCCGGCTCTGGCATACTCGTTGAGGTATATGGCGGACGCAACCCCGATCGGAAGGGCCACGATAATGGCACCGAGGCTCAGACAAAGTGTTCCGACTATACAGGGAAGAATTCCACCTTTTGTCATGGAATCGACAGGAGCCTGCGTCAGAAACGTCCAGTTAATGGCCCGCCATCCCCTTGAAAAAAGAAAATAGACAACGAATATGAGGGCTGAACCGTTTATAACAGCGGCTATCCGAAACATAGTAAACATGGTCGCCTGTGTGGCCTTTCTGCCTCTTGAAAGGGAACCATGCATGCCCCTGGGGGCACGCGTGCCATGCCCCATTTCTTCCCGACCTAGAAGGCCCTCACCTTTGGGCCTGTTTTCCACTGTTTCCGTCTCATTCATAATGGTTTTACCTGACTTAAAAATTAATCCGATTTCCTTATATAAATCCCTCTATACTGCAGGGCATTTTTCAAAAGTGCAGACGCCCGTTTCCTAAAGCGTTGCAGCACCCACCTGCCTGTATTTGTTGGAGATATATTCCGCCACCATATTAAAGAGAAGCGTAAAAAAGAAAAGCACTATGCCGGTGGCAAACAGCGCGTAATAGTGATCCCCCCTGAACGGGGCTTCGGCCATTTCCGCTGCTATGCTTGCCGGCATCGGCCTTACCGGATCAAATATGGAACCTGGTATCATTGCGGCCCCACCTGCAACCATCAGGACAACCATTGTCTCGCCGATAGCCCTGGACATGCCGAGTATGACTGCCGTACAAATCCCTGATATGGACGCAGGAACGATTACCCTGGCTATTGTCTCCCACCTGGTAGCTCCCAGGGCCAGGGATGCCTCTTTAAGCTCTTTGGGAACGCTGAAAATGGCGTCTTCCGAGATGCTGCAAATTGTAGGAATTGACATAAAGGCAAGCATCAGGGAGGCATTAAAAAGGTTAAGCCCTGTCGGCACATCCAGAATCTCCTGAAGAAAGGGCGCCACTATCACCATTCCGAAAAAGCCTATCACCACGGAGGGAAGGGCTGCAAGAAGCTCCACAATAGGTTTGACCCACTCCCTCACCCTTGCTGAGGCGGCTTCCGCAAGATAGAGTGCGGTCAGGACGCCGAGAGGGATGGAAATAAAAGAAGATATAGCGGTAACAGTCAGAGAGCCTATGATAAGGGCTAATATCCCGAATTCAGCCGGGTCATCGGTAGGGTACCAGTATTTGCCGAACAGGAAATCAGAGACGGAAACCTTTCCGAATATCGGCACACCCTCAAAAAAGAGAAATACAACTATGAGCCCAAGTGTAAGTATAGATGCAAGGGCGATGATGAAAAAGGTGGATCTAATAAACATCTCCGCCCTTCTTCTACTTGCACCCTTTTTTTCAGCCTTTCCCATTTGATCTCCATGTATCTTTTGAAGCTTTACCTACCGGCAGTTTTATAAAGAACGGTCATAAATTTCAATACTCTGTTTTAATTAGATGTTGCCTTCAGCTGTCAGGTATCAGCAAGTAGCCAACAAATTGATATCTCAAGAGTTTTACTGACTGCTGATAGCATGAGTCCATAAATCTTGATTTATGGATGAGCACTAATTAGCCTTTGCGAAAAAAAGGCGCCTCCCCCCATCTAAAGGAGGAAAAACGCCTGTTTATTGTCCTAATTGTTAGAAAAGGGGCACATAACCTGCATCTTTTACAAACTTCTGACCCTTTTCAGGATTGATTACATAATTTATAAAATTGGCTGTTACACCTTTGGGCCACCCGGGGGTAAACATAAAAAGCGGCCTGCTTACCGGATAGGTACCGTTCAGCGTGGTGTCTTCAGATCCAACGATATTATTTACCGTAAGGGCCTTTACTGTTTTGTCCATGTAGCCCAGACCTATGTAACCGACCGCGTTCTTATTCTTTGCCACCGCCTGAACCACGGCTCCGTTTGATGCCTGGAGAAGGGCGCCCGGAAAGACCCTCGCCTTCTTGAGCACTTTGTTGTGCCAGACCTCATATGTCCCGGAAGAGGTATCGCGCGATATCACGACTACGGGCCTGTCATCGCCACCTATCTCCTTCCAGTTCTTGACCTTTCCCTCATAGATATCCTTGAGCCGGGCCATGGTTATATTCTTTACCGGATTTTCAGGATGGACAACCGGTACTATGCAGTCGTAGGCGACCGCAAATGGGACCGGGTACACACCTTTTTCAACGGCAAGCGTTACCTCTTTGCTCTTTATGAACCTTGAGCTGTCCGCGATATCCGTGCTTCCGTCGATAAGGGCCTTGATGCCGTTACCTGAACCGCCGCCCGAGATGGTTATCTTTACATCCGGGTTTTCCTTCATATACGCCTCAGACACCTTCTGGGCAATAGGAAGGACAGTGGTTGATCCCTTGATTACAAGGTTTTCTGCCAGTGCCGCGTTACCCACCATAAGAATGCCGGCAACAAGTCCGATAAAAGAAAAAAGCTTTGATTTCATATTCTCCTCCAGATTTTTCAAATTAGTGGTTAAAAAAATTGGTTCCGCCATCAGACTGCTTAAACTCACAACTCAAAGACAGGAAGAATTTAAGAAAGGTTTGTTAGGGTTATGTTAGGGAGCAATTAGGATTAAATGAAATCAAAAGGTTAAAGGATTTTACTTAGCGCCCCGAATTTGTCATCCCGGTGCTCACAAGGCACCAAATCACCCTCAAAAAGACAATCCATCCCCTGAGGTTTTGTCTCCGTTGATCAGTCTGAAATCATGCAAATAACCTTATAACGGGCTCCGATGCCGTAGGGAAAAGGCAGAGGCCGCGCCCCCGGCAAGAAGGGCCATGACCTTTATCTATCTGATTTCAAGGGAGGTGAGGCGGATGAACTGAAGGAGGGGGAGGGGAATCAATTCAGGTCAGTGGCATCCACAACCGGATGTCTTATACCGTACAGCATCTTGTTTATATCGAAATTTTTCTTTAACCACTCCTGTATCCTGCTGTCCAGCTCCTTTGGCATTCCTTTTCCCAGGACCTTGAATTCACTCCTGTTCTCCAGCCTGTTATAAAGGAACATGACCCTTGTGGAGACATTGCCGTGGAAGCCGGTCGCCTCAGGATTTATAAGCTCAAATATCGTACAGAATTTATCAATATCTCTGCTTTCACACATTTTTTTCTCTCCATTTTTCAATTTCTCATCAATTGTCACGGCCTGCTGTCACGCGCACTCGGCCAGGCATTTTTCACTATGGTATTTATGAAACTCTTCAGTACCCTCCTTTCCCATGTACCTGGAAAGTAGACGCTTGTCTGTCTCAATGAGATCAACAAAAATCAATGCGTCCAGTACGTCGCTGAAATTATGATCAATGTTGAATTCAAGGATCTTTCCTCCCAGTCGAACATAATGCTTGAGTAGTATGGGGATACCCTTTTTATCCTCTTCAATCTCTGAAATGAGATCGGAAAGGCCCTGTATATTAAGAGGCATGTTGAGCGCGGTCCTGATCTCCCGGCCCTTGATTTTTCTCCTTTTCAATGGGCTCCTCGCCTTTACATGGCGCGCAAGCTCCTTTTCCCGGTTATGAACCCTTAAGAATTCAACTATCAGCTGCCGGGAGACGGAACGGTAATCATTGGTTATACTGACGGGCCCGAAAAGGACTCTGTATCTCGGATTGAGTGCCACATAACCGGCTATGCCCTTCCACAGGAGCATGAGCGGATGATAGGACCTCTGATATTCCGGCCTGATAAAAGACCTGCCCAGTTCGATGGCCGGATCACTCTGAGCCAGGAACCGTTTCCGGTAATGAAAAAGAGAGTGCGTGTAAAGCCCGTTCTTGCCGTACTCGGCAAGTATCCGGTCGGTAAGTCCCATACGATAGGCCCCTGCGATCTCCTGCCTTTCAAGGCTCCAGAGAAACACATGCAGGTAGTAGGAATCAAACCGGTCGAGATCCAGCTCTTTTCCGGTTCCTTCGCCCTCCTGCCTGAATGTTATTTCCCTGAGCCTGCCTATCTCACGTATTATATTGGGTATCTGCCGGGCCTCGGCCTGAAATACCGCGAATCTGTCCGTGTCTAAAAGCCTTTGCCCGGATGGGAGGGACTCCAGATCTTTCAGCAGACAATCCCTTGGTACGGGATCAATTATTGATTGATACTCATTTGTCCCGGCCTTTCTCCTTTTCGATACATTTTTCCTTAAGAATCCCTGCCTTGGAGGGCACAGCAGATAAGTCCTCATCCTGAGGTATTCCATAATCTCTTTGTCACTCCGGAATTTATCAATCCTGTCAAAAGGGATCAGGTTGCCCACCTTGAGCAACACCTCTTTTTTGGACTTGTTGAGCATCTCCCTGGGCAGCATTATTGTCCTGAGCCTCGGATGAAGCAGCCCCGCCACCTGAAACAGCATGCTGTTTGATCCTGTAAAATGGACCGGCAGGACGGATGCGCCGGTCCTCCTTATGATGCGGGCGATCATGTCCGTCCATTTGGGATCGGTTACCCCTCTCTTTGTGAATTGCATGTGAGACACTTCCCCGGAGGGGAAGACACAGGCCATGCCGCCCTGCCTGAGCCAGGACAGCACCTGCCTCATAGGTGCTATATTCGCCCTGACAGAATCGGCTCTACCAAAGGGATCAACAAATATGAACAGATCCCTGAGTTCAGGAATCCTGCCGAGCAGATAATTTGCCATCACCTTTACGTCGCTTCTTGCTGAAAGCAGCATCGAACTCAGGATTATCCCGTCAATACCTCCGAAAGGATGATTTGAGACAACAATAACAGGACCTTCCTTAGGTATCTTGAGAAGATCTCCATCAGACACTTCATAATTGATACCGAGAACCTCAAGCAGACTTTTAAGGAACTGGGGGGTATTTTCCGTGTTTGAAGCTCTCTTGTGGACCTTGCTCAATCTGTCAACAAGGAGAATTTTCTCTATGGCGCTTTTGGGAAAAGACCTAAGTGTATGAAGTAAATGGGTTCGGCCCTCGGTTTCAGATTTATCAACGATCTCAAGATTATGCTTTTGCACCTGGAATCTCCTCTTTTCCGGTTTTCGCTGCATCATTTCCCGCCCCTGACTCACGAGACAGGCCCGTTCTTTTTCAAAAGAGAGCTTTCCTCTACCCTGTTTCTTATAGACTCAATCTGTTTTTCCCTCTTTTCAATTTCTCAAAAAAGCATCACCATAAATGAACCACAGGGTCTAAACAGGAGATACTGCTTCGGGCCCGCTTTTCCGGGTTCAGCCTGTATAGGGTATATAAATCGTGAAGGTGCTCCCCTTTCCGGGAATGCTTTCCACATCTATCCTTCCTCCATGGGCCTGGGCTATATGCTTTACTATGGCAAGGCCCAGGCCGGTTCCGCCAAGGAGCCTGCTTCTAGCCTTGTCCACCCTGTAAAACCGCTCAAAGAGCCGTGAGAGGTGCTCTTTTTTAATGCCGCGGCCATCGTCAGCCACCCTTATTACTACCTCCCCCTTTTCAACGGTCGTGCTTACCCTGATCGTACTCTTCTCATCGCTGTACTTGACGGCGTTGTCAATAAGGTTGGCAATCGCCTGCTCAAGAAGAGTGGCATCCAGTCTGGTTACATAATCCCCTTCAGAACGGTATTCAATAGTTATATCCTTGGATGCGGCGCTGGACTCACACAGCTGTATGGCGGTCTTTATGACGCCCTTTACGCCTGCCTCGACAAAATCGATATTACCTTCGTCTCTTTCCTGTTCTATCCTGGACAGCTGCAGGAGATCCTCTATGATCGCCTCAAGACGCTGAACATGGCGCTCTATTATCTCAAGAAAACGCTCGGCATCCTCCCTGTTTTCCATGCCGGCATCCCTGAGGGTCTCCACGAAACCCTTTATCGCGGTTATCGGAGTCTTTATTTCATGAGAGACATTGGCCACAAAATCACGCCTGACATTCTCGAGTCTTTTCATCTTCGATATGTCGTTTAACACCACAAGGGCGCCGATCATCTCGCCTGCCGCGTCCTTTAAAAGGGTCCCATGCCCCTTTATAAAGCGCTCCTTATCCGAGGAAAGAACGATATCCCTTTCAACAGGCTCATCACTTATCAGGGTGTCTTTTACAAACCGGTTAAGCATGCTGTTTCGGACCACTTCCTGAATGCTAAGCCCCTTCGCATCGGAGGGGTTGCACTCAAGCATCCTTCCTGCCGCGTGGTTAAGGCTTATGATCATTTCCTCCTTGTCCACCGCTATCACACCTTCCACCATGCTGGACAGGATCGCCTCTATCTCGTTTCTCTGTCTTTTTACGGTCTCGATACGCTCATGAAGCTGGACAGCCATCCCTTTCATGGCCTCTGAAAGTCCTGATATCTCTTCGGTCCTGGTGACAGGGAGGCTGCATTCAAAATTCCCCTCTGCAAGGCAGACGGCGCTTTTTCTGATATGTTCGATCGGACGGCTTATACGCCGCGACACGATCAGGCTCAGACCCGCGGCAACAAGGGCCATGAAAAGACCGCCATAGGCTATCTTTACCTCCAGCCGTCTGATCTCCGTATCAATGGAGTCGACGGGTATAGAAGTGCGCACAACGGCCGCGATCTTCTCGTCCCTTTTCACCGGTATGCCAACATACATCAAATCCCTTTCAAGGGTATTGCTGTACCTGGTGGACCTTCCTATACCCTCTTTGAGGGCGCTGAGGAATTCAGGCCTTGTTATATGGTTATCCATCCTTGAAGGGACCTCCTCTGAATCACCCACAACTCTTCCGGAGGGCAAAATCACTGTAATTCTTGTTGAGGAGTCTTTCCCTGATATCTTGCAGAGCCGGTCGATCCCCTGTTCATCAAGAGGACCAAGCATACCCCTTATCTGAGATCTGAACAGATTGGCCCTTGCAGCAAGGTCGGAAGATGTCTGCTCCAGAAAAAAGTGTTTCATGGATCTTGAAGCATAACCTGTTACTGCAAAAAGTGATATTACCGTGATAAGAATATAGGAGGGATAAAGCTGCCACAGCAGCCGCCTTTTTTTTGGCATTGTCTATTCCCTGAAACGATAACCGACCCCTCGGACGGTTTCGATGTAGTTTCCGGCAGATCCCAGTTTTTTCCTCAAACCCACTACCTGCACATCGACCGAACGGTCGGTAACGGGATAGTCTTCTCCCTTTACGGCGTCGACTATCTGAGACCTGGTAAATACCCATCCAGGCCTTCGGGCAAGATAGTTGAGGATACCGAATTCCGTGAAGGTCAACTCGACCGGGACTCCCTTTAAAAGCGCCTCATGCCTGCCTGGATGAATAACCAGGTCATGGATCCTGATAACCGAGTCATCCCCTGCCTTCTCTCTTACGCTGTTTCTTCTCAAGGCGGCTCGCACCCTTGCGATAAGAACCCTGGGGCTGAATGGTTTTGCAATATAGTCATCGGCTCCAAGCTCAAGGCCTGTAACCACATCCGCCTCCTCACCTTTGGCGGTAAGCATCACTATAGGTATATGACTGGTCTTCTCATCGTTTTTGAGATATCTTGTCACATCAAGCCCGTCGATCCCCGGCAGCATAAGGTCAAGCACTATAAGATCAGGAGACTTGCCACGGGCGATCTGAAGGGCCTTTTCACCGGACCCGGCCATAAAGACCTCATAGCCTTCCCTTGTAAAATTAAACCTCAGCAGTTCAAGGATATCTTCTTCATCGTCTACTACGAGAATCTTCTCTTTTGCCATCCACTCATCCTTAAGATTTGATCATAGTATGACACATAATCAGCTATTTTTGTTAGCATTCAGTGATTATTCTGTAAAGATTTTATTAAATATCTATCTTAAGTAACTAGTGTCAGGAAAACCGGGCACCGGTTTACCCCTGAAAGGGAGCAGGCTGCCATGCCGGCCGCTGAAATACATGAGATTGAGGGATACTGACAAGTCAAAAAGCAGTGGAGCGAAGCGACTCCTTAATTTTAGGCACTTTCAATCTTATTTCATTATAGGCACTTATCCCCATTCACTCAAACAAAGCTGTTTTCCCCGACCCGCAGACAACCGGATTTTCTACAGTGAGACAATGGATATCTTATTGACAGGAGCATCCGCCTCTTACAAAATACGTTGCTAACAATAGCTTGTACAGGCCGAAAACGCCATGATTGTAAGGAGAATAAAATGGGCGAAAAATTCCTATGCCGCTGGTACGATGAGACTTCCGGAATGAAACGGGCCTATGACAGCGGGATGCTGGACATCAAATGGATAAGAGACTACTGCTGGAAAGAGGGCTCCGGCTGCGTAAGAAAAAAGCGCTTCGAGACCGAGGGTTATGTCTCGCCCGACTATGTGCTTCCCGACGGAACGGTCGATGAAAAACTTAAACAATGGGTTTTAGGGAAAAAAATGTGATGGAAATAAGGATCGTGCGCAGCAGAAGAAGAAAAAAAACCATTGAGGCAAGACAGATTGAAGGGCGTCTGGAGATCCTTGCTCCCGCCTTTATGACGGATGAGGAGCTGAGGCCGCACATCAAAAGACTTAAGACGCGCATCCTGAAACGTGTTGTGAAATCCGAACTGAATGACGGCTCCCTTCAAAAAAGGGCGGAGCTTCTGAACAAGCGCTATTTTGGAAACATGCTCAGATTGGACAGCATAAAATGGGTAACCAATCAGGAAAAGCGGTTCGGAAGCTGCACGCCTGGAAAAAGGAGCATCCGGATATCTCATATGATCTCCGCTATGCCCCGCTTTGTGATAGACTATGTCATCATTCATGAACTGGCACATCTTAAAGAAGCGAACCACGGCAGAAAATTCTGGGACCTTGTGTATCTTTTCCCAAAGGCGGAAAGAGCCAGGGGATATCTCATGGCGGTCGGTATGGAGCAGATGGAAGAATGAATCGCACCTGTTTGCCTTTTATCTCACTTCCTCAGGCCATGCCTGCAAAGCTGTCATCCACTTGACTTCAACCTGACATAATTATTATAATTGTAACCGGATATTTTTATTTTTTCTATACTTCCGGTTTCATTTCCGCATCTCTGTCCTTTCGGGCCTCATTGCAAAAGGGGGTATCATGATAACAGGAAAAAACATCAATCCCCGTTTTAAGGATCAGATTTTAGACGGCCTTATCCACATCATCATTTATCAGGACATGGAGATGAGGATACAGTGGGCCAACAGGGCCGCTTTAGATCTTATCGGCCTGCCCCCGGAACAGGTGATTGGACGCAGATGTCATGAAGTCATCTTTGATACGAACCACCCTTGCAAGGATTGTGCGGTTAAAAGGGCACTTGCCTCAAACTCCACCGAGCATGGCGAAATGACAACCCCTGACGGCCGGACATGGCTTGTGACCGCCAATCCCATTTTTGATGAACATGGAAATGTAATCGGGGCGGCGGGAATCTCAATCGACATAACAGAGGTAAAAAAACTCAGAGCTGAAAAGGAATCGCTGCTAAAGGCCCTTGAACAGGCTTCTCAAAAGGCAAAAACATTGGAGAACCTGATCCCCATATGCGCGGTGTGCAAAAGGATACGTGACGGCAAAGGGGCCTGGAATCAGGTCGAATCATATATCCAGGAACATTCCGATTTAAGATTCAGCCATTGTATCTGCCCTGAGTGCGCAAAAGAGCACTACAAGGATCTTCTCTAGACCCCATCCGGACCTGTTTGACCATTACCTGGCAGGTGATCTGACCTGTACTGTAATCAAAGGTAAAAAAAATGGCCGCTTCAAACAAGACCTTTGAAAAAACATATGAGGGGTACCTGAACGCGGTAAACCGGGTTGATTTCAAGCCACTCAAGGAGAGGCTGGGCCTGACCTTATATGAAAGCGGAGTCGAAATCCCGCTGTTTGACGATTCATTCATGATCTCAAGTAACGGGATAACGGACAGCCAGGGGCAAAGGGCACCTCATGAAGTCTGTGTCGTCCTGTCAAGATACATACTTCTATGTCCCGACCCGGCCCCGGAAAAAGGGAAGTTGACCTCATACAGGGATTTCAGGGATTCCGGTCCCTTGACCGTATACTTCGAAAATGACGTCGAAGGTGCCATAGCCGGCAGTTTTTCCTCAAGGCTGGATGAACTTGAAAAGGCATGCGGAAAAATCGGGGGAAGGCCTGGCAAGATCGAAGTAAAATACGACCTTTGCTTTACCTTTGATGCCCTTCCGAGGATTCCCCTTGTTCTTCTTTTTAACGATCTTGATGAAGAATTCCCGGCCGGCTGTTCAGTCCTGTTTGAAAGCAGCGCCGTAAGCTACCTGGACCCGGAATGCCTCGCCATGATAGGAAGGCTGCTTTATATTAAGCTGGCGGGATGAAAAGAAAAATCTTCATGACGCTTCAAGGCAGGTCTTGCTGAATTGTTTATCGATCGGCACCGGATAGTTACCGTCAAAGCAGGCGAGACATAGTTCATCCCTGGGTATGTGAGTGGCCTTGACCAGCTTGTCGATCCCAAGATATCCGAGGCTGTCGAGCCCGGCGAATTCCCTTATCTCATCCACCGATTTGCTGGCCGCTATCAACTCACCCCTTGTCGTAAAATCGATACCGTAATGGCACGGGAAGCGGTGCGGGGGGCAGCTCACAAGCATGTGGATCTCCTTTGCCCCGATCTCCCTCAAGGTCTTTATCCTTGTCCGGGCTGTAGTACCCCTTATTATGGAGTCCTCGATTATAAGTACCCTTTTCCCCTTAAGGAGTTCCTTTACCGGATTCAGCTTAACCTTGACGCCGAAATCCCGCATGCTCTGGGAGGGCTGTATAAAGGTCCTTCCCACGTAGTGATTCCTTATCATACCCATTTCAAGCGGAATTCCTGATGCCCTGGCGACACCGATGGCGGCATAATTGCCCGAGTCGGGAAAAGGCATTACAAAATCCACCTTCCTGTCAAATCCCTCCGCGAGAAGTTCACCCTGCCTTTTGCGAAACTCGTATACATTCTGACCGAACACATTGCTGTCAGGCCTGGAAAAATATATGAGTTCGAATATACACTGGCTTTTTCGTGTCTTTTTCTCGAGGGGAATACTTTTTAGCCCCTTATCATCTATCACTATTATCTCGCCGGGCTCAACCTCCCTCATATACTTCGCCCCGACCAGGTCGAAAGAACATGTCTCGGAGGCAACTACGTAACCCTTGTCCAGTTTCCCTATACAGAGAGGCCTGAATCCCTGAGGGTCCTTGCACGCTACAAGTTTGTCCTGAGTCATTATCAATACGGAATAGGCGCCCTTGATAGTTTTCATGGTATCGGCCATGGCATTTTCAAGACCGTTTTTGAGTGACTTGGCAAGAAGATGAAGTACGACCTCGCTGTCCATGCTGGTCTGAAATATGGAGCCCCTTTTTTCCAGTTCTTCTTTTATCTCACGCGCGTTAACCAGATTTCCGTTGTGAGCTATTGCCAGGGTATTGCCTGAATACTGGACCCTGAAAGGTTGGGCGTTAACCAGAAGAGACGATCCGGTCGTTGAGTATCTAACATGCCCCAGAGCCATATGGCCCTTGAGTTGATCGAGGATACTTTCGTTGAATATGTCATGTACAAGGCCCATGGCCTTGTGCTCGAGCACCCTTTGTCCGTCGGAGGTCATTATTCCGGCGCTTTCCTGGCCCCGGTGCTGAAGGGCGTAAAGGCCGAAATAGGTCAGTTTAGCGGCCTCCGGGTGCCCGTAAATGGCAAATATGCCGCATTCCTCTCTCGGCCGGCAAGGATTAAGACAGGACCTTTCCTCATCGGTATTCATATCTGCGGCCTGAGGCACGGCGCGGGGAAAAACAGGATCATCAGACATTATCGTGATACTCCTGAAGTGTTTTAACTTTCAATTCGCCTCTTTTCATCGACCTTATTGCCAGAGCAGTAGCCCTTGCTCCCGCCAGTGTCGTGGTATAAGGGATATCGAAGGCAAGGGCCGCCCTTCTTATGGAATACGACTCCGACACCGTCTTCTTGCTCCCGGTCGTGTTTATTATCAGGTCGATGTCTCCATTTTTGATCATGTCTAGTATGTGGGGTCTGCCCTCCCGGACCTTGTTCACCCTTTTGTTTGGTATATCACTGTGTTCAAAATACCGGGAAGTACCCTTTGTTGCCGCAATCACAAAACCGATTTCATGCAGAATGGTCGCGATATCAGCCAGGGCCTTCTTGTCTTTATCCTTCGCGCTTATGAATACGGTACCACCGAGTGGAAGGTGCTGGCCTGCCGCAAGCTGGGATTTGGCAAAGGCAAGCCCGAAGCTCCTGTCGATGCCCATTACCTCGCCTGTCGATTTCATCTCCGGCCCCAGGATCGTATCCACCCCCGAGAACCTGGAAAAGGGAAACACCGACTCCTTGACACAGACGTGGGAAGGCATGGAATCCCCGCTCATCTTCTCCTCCTTGAGGCCCAGATCATCCAGCATTTCCCCCAGGATCACTCTTGTCGCCAATTTTGCCAGGGAAACGCCGGTAGCCTTGCTTACGAACGGCACCGTGCGCGAGGCCCTCGGGTTGACTTCCAGGATATAGATGACATTATCCTTGACCGCGTACTGGATATTCATAAGACCCACCACTGCCAGTTCCTTTGCTATAGCCTTTGTGTGCTCTTTTATCTTTTCGATAATTCCTTCGTTCAGGGATATGGGAGGAAGGACGCAGGCACTGTCACCGCTGTGTATACCGGCCTCCTCGATATGCTCCATGATGCCGCCTATAAATGTATCAGACCCGTCGGACAGGGCATCCACATCTATCTCGGTCGTGTCCTCAAGAAATTTATCTATCAAAACAGGTTTTCCGGGAGAAACCTTAACCGCGCTTTCCATGTAAAACATGAGGTCTTCTTCGTCATATACGACCTTCATAGCCCGTCCGCCCAGCACAAAGGAAGGCCTCACCACAACCGGGTATCCGATCCCGGAGGCTACCCTGACCGCATCATCCTTGTTTATGGCGATACCGTTTTCAGGTTGAAGTATATCCAGTTTCTTAAGCAGTAATTGAAACCGCTCCCTGTCCTCGGCCCTGTCAATGCTGTCCGGACTTGTCCCCAGGATCTTGACGCCCTCCCGGGCAAGGGAGTTTGAGATATTCAGCGGAGTCTGACCTCCAAACTGGACTATTACGCCTTCAGGCCGCTCCTGTTCAATTATATTGAGAACGTCTTCCCTTGTTAAGGGTTCAAAATAGAGTTTGTCCGATGTGTCATAGTCCGTACTCACCGTTTCAGGATTGCTGTTTACCATTATACTTTCGACACCGAGTTCCTTCAGGGCGATCGATGCCTGCACGCAACAGTAATCAAACTCTATCCCCTGACCTATCCTGTTGGGGCCCCCTCCCAGTATCACCACCTTCTTTCTGTCCGAACGCCTTATCTCATTTTCCTCTTCATAGGTCGAATAATAATAGGGGGTGTATGCTTCGAATTCCGCGGCACAGGTATCTACGAGTTTGTAGACGGGGGTTATCCCCTTTGCCACCCTGATATCTCTGACGTCCTTCTCGTCACGACCGGACAGATCGGCGATCTGCCTGTCTGAAAAGCCATACTCCTTTACGCGTGCCAGGAAATCCTCATCCCATTGAGACGGGTCCTCATTCCTTTCAAGACGCCTGCACATCTCAACCTCAAGGCCGTATATCTGCGAAATGTTATAGATAAACCAGGGGTCTATTGAAGTCAGGCCGCATATCTTTTCGATGCTCATCCCCGCCCTCAGTGCCTCTATTATATAAAACAGACGCTCCGAATTGGGTTTGATAAGCCTGTTTTCAATCTCCTCCCGGTCGGCGTACTCATGTCTCTTGCCGGGCATATCGGCTCCGAGGCCGAATCTGCCTGTCTCAAGGGATCTTACCGCCTTTTGAAGGGCTTCCTTGAAGGTCCTTCCGATTGCCATGGTCTCGCCCACCGATTTCATCGAAGTGGACAGGAGGTCTTCGGCTCCGGGGAACTTTTCAAATGTCCATCTGGGCACCTTGACGACACAGTAATCTATAGCAGGTTCAAAAGAGGCGCGGGTCTTTTTGGTGATATCGTTTGCTATCTCATCCAGTGTGTAACCGACGGCAAGTTTGGCCGCGATCTTGGCTATGGGAAATCCCGTTGCCTTCGATGCCAGGGCGGAACTTCTCGACACCCTTGGATTCATCTCTATTACCACCATTTCGCCTGTCCCGGGATGGATGGCGAACTGCACGTTGGATCCTCCGGTTTCGACTCCGATCTCCCTCATTATGTCTATGGAGGCATCCCTCATCTGCTGGTATTCCCTGTCCGTAAGGGTTTGAGCGGGAGCGACTGTTATGCTGTCGCCCGTATGAACACCCATGGGATCAAGATTTTCTATCGAACATATGATCACCACATTGTCCTTGAAATCACGCATTACCTCCAGTTCGTACTCCTTCCAGCCCAGCAGAGATTCCTCCAGGATGATCTCCGAGATCATGCTGACTTCAAGCCCCGACTTTGCCAGGGACTCCATCTCTTCCCCGTTATAGGCGACTCCGCTTCCCGCCCCCCCGAGCGTGAAGCTCGCCCTTATAATAAGAGGATATCCTATCTGTTCGGCCACACTCCTGGCCTCCGCCATATTCCGAGCGATTCCGTTTCTGGGGACCCTGAGGCCTATCCTGTTCATGGCATCACGAAAAAGTTCCCTGTCCTCCGCCTTCCGTATAACAGGGATGGAGGCGCCTATCATCTCCACGCCAAGCTCATCAAAGATCCCTGTTTCGGCGACCTTCACGGCGGTGTTGAGACCTGTCTGCCCTCCCAGTGTGGGAAGGACCGCATCAGGTCTTTCCCTTTCGACTATCTTGGCGACTATCTCAGGAGTTATCGGCTCCACGTATGTACGCCGGGCCACTCCGGGATCGGTCATGATGGTGGCGGGATTGCTGTTTACAAGGACCACCTCATAGCCTTCCTGCATCAGTGCCTTGCACGCCTGGGTTCCGGAATAATCAAACTCGCACGCCTGGCCGATCACGATCGGACCGGAACCTATTATAAGGATCTTATTTATGTCTTTTCTCTTTGGCATCTCATAAACTCGGTCGGGAAAGACCGGATTCGGTCTTCATCATGTCAATAAACCTGTCGAAAAGATAATCCGCGTCATGCGGACCCGGGCACGCCTCAGGGTGGTACTGCACTGAAAAAAGGGGCATCTTCCTGTGCACGAGGCCCTCCAGGGTCCCGTCATTCAGATTTATATGGCTCAACTCGACATCGGCATGCCTGAGCGATTCAAGGTCCACGCAGAATCCGTGATTCTGAGATGTAATCTCCACCTTTCCGGTTTTCATGTCCTTGACCGGCTGATTTCCACCCCTGTGACCGAATTTCAATTTGAAGGTCTTCCCTCCCAGGGCAAGACCTATCAGCTGATGTCCCAGGCAGATACCGAAGATCGGCCTCCTGGACATCTGAGCCTTTACCGTGTCCACCCCGTAGGTCACGGCTGAAGGATCACCCGGGCCGTTACTGAGAAAAAGTCCGTCCGGATCGAGCCTGTCAATGGTCTTAGAATCGGTGTCGGCGGGAACGACAAGCACGTTGCATCCTCTCTTTACAAGGGATCTCAGTATGTTCCATTTGGCGCCGAAGTCGATCGCTATGACACGCAAACGCCCGCTGTCCGGCCACTCAAAGACGTCCAGCCCCCCTGCGGGCCTTGTCCGCTCTTCATCCGTCCAGATCGCAGGCTCCCTGCAGGTTACCTCCCGCACAAGATCCCTTCCGACCATATCGGGCGCGTTCCTTGCCGTCCGCACAAGCACCTGAGTATCCGTTTCCTCGGTTGAAAGGGCAGCCTTCATTGCACCTTCAAGCCTTATGTGTCTTGTCAGTGCCCGCGTATCAATACCTTCTATCCCCGGAACGCCTGATTCCATAAGGTAATCGGCGAGGCTTTTCCCGGACCTCCAGTTGCTGGGGAACCTCTGGTATTCCTTGATGAGAAGGGCGGAGGCCTGGATCCTGTCGGATTCTATGTCATCCTCATTTGTACCGTAATTACCTATCAGTGGATAGGTCATCGTGACCATCTGCCCGCAGTATGAGGGGTCGGTCAGGATCTCCTGATAGCCGGACATGCTGGTATTGAACACCACCTCACCCGTGGTACTGCAGGGGCCGGTAAAGGACCGTCCGGTAAATATCCTTCCATCCTCCAGTGCCAGAATTGCTTTCATCGCAGTCTGCTCCAAATATCAGCTACTCCCATGTTTTTCTTATCTTGACACCCCTTTTTAAAAGGCTCTCCTTTATATCCCTTATACTGTAGGTGCCGTAATGGACGATGGATGCCACAAGCGCGGCATCGGCCTTGCCCGATTTGAAGGAATCATACATGTGGTCAAGACTCCCCGCTCCCCCGGAGGCGATAACGGGAATCCCGACGTTTTCAGAAATAAGAGAGGTAAGCCTCAGCTCGTAACCCTGCCTGGTGCCGTCCGCGTCTATGGAATTAAGGCATATCTCCCCTGCCCCGAGTTCTTCTCCCTTCAGGGCCCATGAAAGTGCGTCAAGACCCGTACAGGTCCTGCCGCCATGTATGACGATTTCGTATCCGGAAGGAATCGATTCCGAGGGTGTAATCCTTTTTACATCCATTCCGAGCACGATGCACTGGCTTCCGAACGCGGCGGCCCCATCTGAAATCAGCCCCGGATTTTTTACCGCCTCGCTGTTGATGCTGACCTTCTCTGCACCCGCTAAAAGAACGTTTCTCATATCTTCCACAGACCTTATACCGCCGCCCACGGAAAAGGGTATGAATATTTCTCCCGCCACCCGTCTAACCACGTCTATCATTATATCCCGCCGGTCACTTGACGCGGTGATATCGTAAAAGACTATCTCATCGGCTCCCTGCTCATAGTAATACCTTGCCATCTCGACCGGATCGCCGATATCTATATTTTCCCTGAATTTTATACCCTTTGTGGTTTTACCCTCCCTTACGTCCAGGCAGGGTATAATTCGCTTACTAAGCATAGGCTCCATCCCATGCGCAGAAATTCCTTAATATTCTCAATCCGGGCCAGGCGCTCTTTTCCGGATGAAACTGCGTCGCTATAAGATTCTTTCTCCCTATTACGGAGGGAAATTCGATCCCGTATTCGCTCCGGCCTATTATATGCCTTTCCAGTGCCGGCATGGGGTAATAGGAATGCACAAAGTAAAATTCATCATCCCGGCCTATCCCATCAAGAACAGGATGCGTTCCATTGTGCCGAACCCCGTTCCACCCCATGTGCGGAATCTTGAGACGTTCCCCACCCTTTTCGTATAAGGGCGATTCAAAACGACGGACCCTGCCCTTAATGAGTCCAATGCAGGTCGTATCGTTTTCCTCACTCATTTCCATAATTATCTGGGCCCCGAGACAAATCCCCATAAGGGGGATCCCCGATTCGAAGACATCCCTCAGCACCCTGTTCACACCTGAACCTTCAAGGTCATCCATTGCGCTGCCGGCGGCTCCCACGCCCGGGAATATGACCCGTTCGGATTCAAGGATTTCTTCTCTTTCATTTGTTATCCTGCATGGAAATCCAAGGCCTTTTAAGGCCCTCTCAACGCTTTTGAGATTCCCCGCCTTGTAGTCTATAATGGCTATCATTTAAGATCCATAAAGATAGTGAGACAGTATCTCCCCTGAGGATACAGGTTACTTATAAGATTCAGGATTTTCAAGAATTTGCTTAATCAAATTGATCAGGAAATCCCTCGAGTAATTCTAGCTGATAATCCCGGAACTCAATTTCAAGTAAATATGCAAGTGTAGTGCCAATCCATTTATAAAGATCGATTCCAAAGACAATCAATAAGTTAGGATCTTTCCTTCTGATTTTCAGGCAAGAACTGCAACAATTTTGTATGTATTAACGTTTATAATAATAAAGGTATTTTTGTCCAGAAAATCCGGGCGCTGCACTTTGATCAAACACCCGGTCGCCTGAGCGTACCGGCTGCAAGCAGGCAAAAAAGTAAAGCAGGGGCAGCGTTATTTGTTATAGGTTATTCGGAAAAACCGTAAAAACACACATGCCCGCTTCCATATACCCTCATCAGTTAACGCACAAGCGCAGGTGCCGGAACTGCTTTTTCCGGCCTTATCTCACAAAAAAATACCACAGGAAGTCCCGGTGGCCGGATACCGGGCTTTCTTTCACGGTGCCCTGTCAGCTAATGTAACGCCCGCAAAAGCCCTTGGATACGGCCACTTTTCCGTCAAGTATAGAGAAGGACGGAAAAAGGAGTGCCGGCGCCGGAGCGGAAGCCATGCAGACGTGCAGTGTTATTTGTTATCGGTTATTCGGAAAAACCGTAAAAACACACATGCCCGGTTCCTTATGCCTCTATCTGCTAACGCATAAGCGGAGGCGCCGTAGCGTTTACCGGTTAAACTGCCGAATGTGTCTTTTTAAAACCGATCGCATAAACACATAAAAGTATTGACAATGGGCCTTGATCACGAATATTTAATCAGGGATAAGTTACACTATTATTAACTTAAATCATCAGAAAGAGAAAAGGCCGGACTATGAAAAAGATCGAAGCAATTATCAAACCCTTTAAACTTGATGAGGTAAAAGAGGCGGTTCTCAAGCTGGGTGTTACAGGCATGACGATCACCGAGGTGAAGGGATTTGGAAGACAGAAGGGGCATAAAGAGATCTACAGAGGCGCCGAATATGTAGTCGATTTTCTTCCAAAGATAAAGATCGAGGTGATTGTTTCAACCGACCTGGTGCCCAGGATAGTTGAAACGATAAAGGAAAACGCCTATACAGGCGAAATAGGAGACGGCAAGATATTCATCATTCCCCTTGAAAAAGCGGTACGAATCCGCACGGGAGAGGAAGATGAGGACGTTATCTAGGGTCCAACCGGAAACGGCCCTTCTTCACAATTCCAGTGTCAATCGGCGGGATTTGTTGTCCGACGTATTATAGTCGCCTAATTCCTTGAATTCTTCGCTGTGGGCTCAGTCCCACCCGTCGACAGGCTCGGGGCGGGTTCCCGGCATCCTTGATCCTGAAAAAAATGGCCCATTCCCGAATCTGACACTTGATAAACCCCTTGTTTGATTGATGGATAGACGATATCTACGTAATTGTATAATGCCACCGACATAGCGGAAAAATTCATAGAATCAAGAGCTGAGCTCTTTTATAAGGGGCTTAAAGAATATACCGGTTTGACCCTGGCCCGCAAATACACTCACCTCATGGACCGCTTTGTCAGTGCCCTTTTCTCCTTTCAGGGGCGGAAAAGATCCTCTAAAAAATCAGGAACAGACGTTTTTGCCCTGCTGGCCTTAGGCAGTTACGGCAGACGGGAGCTGTGCCTTAACTCCGATGTGGATCTTATGATAGTTCACCAGGGCAGGCTCGGCAGTGAAATGGAAAGGGTTATCTCATCCACCCTTTACCCTCTCTGGGACTCAAAGATTGAAGTAGGTCATTCCATCGTCTCCGTGCAGGAATGCATCCACCTTGCCTTTCAGGATTTCAGGGTCCTGACCTCTTTGATGGACTGCCGATTTATCCTGGGATCCGGATCTTTTTTCAGGCTTTTTGAAGAGGCCCTTTACTCCAGGATATCCCGTGAAGGTAAAAAAATCCTGACTCAGTTTCTAATCCTCCAGCAGGATCGCGCCGACAGATCAAACAGGGAAGGAGCCTTCCTGGAACCTGACATAAAGGAAGGCCTGGGCGGTCTCAGGGACCTTCACACCATGACCTGGATGTCCAGGGCGTTTTTCAAATGCAAAAAGATCAGCCAGATGAAAAAATATGAGGCCTTTGCTCATTTCGAATTCAACAGACTCTCCCGCTCCAGGGGCTTTCTCATAAGGCTGAGAAACCACCTTCATGCTCTTACCAAAAGAAAAGAAGACCACCTTCTTTTACCCTTTCAGCAGAAAATCCCGCTTCTTCTTGGCTATAAAGACCGTTCCGGCATAAGTGCTGAAGAAAGTTTCATGAAGGAGCTCTACCTTCACATGAACCGTATAAGGTACGGATATGAGCAGTTTCAGGTAAAAACCCTGGATATAATCTCTCCCTTCCCTCCATCACGACATAAAGGTCTTATACCATCTGAGGAATTTGAAATCATAAAGGGCAACCTTGTACTCGCCAAAGGAAGCCTGAAAGAAAAGGACCCGGGGGTGATACTAAGGGCACTTAACGAGGCGGACAGGCTCGGCCTCTATCTTGGATCCGGCTTCATCTGGGAGGCTGAAAAAATCCTGTCCCAAAGGGGAAAGGAGTTGAAATCATCCAAAGAGATGGGGGCACTTTTCCTTGGTTTCATGCTGAGACCTCCGGATTTCGATCTATTAAGGCTTTCTCTGGAAATCGGACTGATCAGCCTTTTCATACCTGAATTCAAGAAAATCAGGAATCTTCCACAGTTCGGTGTCTATCATGTTGAAACGGTTGATCTACACTCACTCAGGACCCTTCACATACTCAAGAAGATATCCCTGAGTGACGGCAAATGGCCCCAATTGAAACAGATCTTTGACAGCCTCAAAGACCCTGAACAGCTCTTTCTTGCCTGCGTCCTTCATGATATCGGCAAGGGATACGGATCGGATCATTGCCAAAAGGGGTCTGAACTGATCGCAAGAATCCTGAAAAGATTCAAAATAGGAGACAGGACAATTGAAACGGTAAAGTTTCTGGTCCTTAATCATGTCTTTCTCGCCCACATATCTCAAAGGAGGGATCTGAACGATGAAAAGACGGCCGTAAACGTGGCACAGACCGCAGGGGATAAAGACACCCTGGCGATGCTCCTTCTCCTGACTGTGGCGGACAGCTTTGCCACAGGGCCGCTCGCCAGAAGCGACTGGAAGATTCTTCTGATGATCGAACTCTACCGCAAGGCGGAAAACATACTTGAAAAGGGGATGTTGGCCTCCCCTGATGCCACGAAAAAGATACGGCAAAAAAGGGCATCCGCCCTTGAAACGGTAAAGGATCTCTTTCCCGCAAAGGAGATCTCAAAGCTCATGGAAGGCATTCCCGCCGGATATCTTCTCAACACCGATCCGGGAGATATTGAAGATCATTTAATGATGGCCCTGGACATGGGTAAAGATATCCATAAATGGCGGTTCAAAAAGATTGAAGACACCGGGATAACTCGAATCCTTCAGTGCATCAGGGACAGGCCCGGTTTCTTCAGCAAGATGGTAGGGGTCCTAACTCTTCACAACATAAAGGTCATCACCTCTCAGATATATACCCTTAAAAACGGCCTTGCCTTTGACATCTACGAGGTCACTGACCCCTCCGATCCGGTTTACAATGAGGAAAAATGGCGCAGGATACGTGAGCAGATCATCCTGGCATTGGAAGAAGACCTGCCCCTGGACGAGATGATAAAAAGGAAGGGAAAGATGACCCTCTCAAAAGAGGGCTACAGCAGAAAAAAGGGCAAAAGGGTAACTGTGAGCAACCGCATATCGGATTTTTTCACCATAATAGAGGTATGGGCGGAACCGAGGCTGGGCCTTTTGTATGAATTGGGGAAAAGCATTTCATACCTTGGCCTTGATATAAGATTTGCAAGGTTCAACAGCGACGAAGAGCAGGTGACAGGGGTGTTCTATGTCAGGGACCGCTACGGCCAGAAGATAGAGGAGAGGGAAAAACTGCATCGGATAAGGGAGGATATAGGATCTCTCATCGCATAGTATCGCCCTGATTCCCCATCAAGACGCCATCTTGCCGGTGCGCCGGCACAACTCAAAGTCTCAAATCATTGCTGAATTTACACCAACCAGACGGAACAATTAGATATCAGGCCTTACCCCATTCTTCAAGCCCGTCCTTTTCATCCGCGGTCGTTCCTTTGGGCCTTACCTTGCGGTAGACATCCAGGGGATCTCTTCTCTCCCCATTGACTTTAAGCAGATCATCCTCTATGGAAATTCCGAAGTATCTTTCATTTTCTTCAAGATAAGGAAGAATCAGATCCCAGTCCTTTTCTTCAAGACGCACTATCTCACCGCCGTTTAATTGCTGATCCTCGATAAGGGCGTAAGGATCTCTGACATAGACCGCACCGCCCGAGGCAAGAGAAAAGAGGTTTGAACCGGGATAGGGAGTCGCCTGGGCCTTCACCTTTCCCTCATCCTCAAACTCGACACCGTTAAGCACGACAAAACCTCCCCCCTTGAGCGGATCACCCGCCATGAAGGACTCACCAAGATAGTCGAGGCAGGTCCCGTTTATCACCACTCTGGGGCTGCCGACCGCGTTTATCAGGGGCCGGCCCGCGGCGTTTCCCATGACGTAGACCTCTCCGCCTTTGGCCCCGTACATGAATGTCTGGCCGATGTCCCCATGTATAACCATTTTCCCCGATTTCATTACCTGCCCCAGCTGGTCCTGGGCATTTCCATGGACATGTATGGAAAGCCCGTCTATGCCGCTTCCCATATAATCCCCGGAGCTTCCGTATATATCTATCCTGACCCCTCCCGAGTCACTGCCCAGGCCGCAGCCGTGGAACCGCTGCCCCTTGAGGCCGAAGACTATAAACCTGCGCCACCCCCTGAAAAAGGCCTCCGCAAGAAGCCTGCTGTCACAATTATTTCCTTCGGGCGGGAAAAGTGAGGCATCTATCACAAGGACCTTTTCATCATATGCGGGCCCCCTGAAAAACTGCCGCATCTCCCAGTCTACAAGCCTGTAAGAACCGGCCGAGTCTTCTCTTTGAAGAGAAGGAAAATGCCTGAATATGGTCTCAAGGGTCTGGTTTATCATCTGGAGGATGGAGCGTCTCTTCTTGTCGTATGTGGGATATCGCCTGTCGATAAGTTTCGTGAGAGCACTTAAGGCCACCTCCAGATGGGCATCATCCTTAAGTGCCCATGCCCTGACCTCCTTGAGGCAGTCCATGAGATCCGCGTAGTCCCAGTCCCTCATCCCCTCTCTTATGTAATCGAAAAGAGCATCGGGTCTCTGTAGTTCGAAAAAGCCGGACACCTCGAAACGATCCCTCGACTCATCATCCATGAGATAATAGACCCTGCCCGGCAGATACGGAGACTGGTTCTCAGGCACGGTGATCCGTCTTCCGAATTTATCGTTACAGCTTAATCGAAGTCCCTCATTGCCGTAATCCTCGTCATCATCCAGGCTGAATATAAAGGCACCCCCGTCCGTGTAGCTGCCCCCGCGTGCGTTCCAGTATTTGTCCGCAACCGTCCCGATCCTCGGGTCCTCCTCTGAAAGGCTTTTCAGGGTGGCGTCTATGGCCTGTTTCTCCGAGCAGATAAGGCCGACCTGGACCTGCCCCTCATGGAGGGCGAAGACCTGAGGCCTCAGCATTGCGGTGTCGGTAATGCCTATGAGCTGAAGCCTGTCTTTTTCCGTGTCGTTTCTCGCAATAATGAAAAACCATGGCCCGTCAGGCGAGCCATGGACATGCGAGCGCTGGATGGCACGGTAGATTTCCTGTTTATCAGGGTCGAGCAGATCGAAATCCCTTTCCATGGTCGGAGCCAGGGCCTCTATTACATACTCAAGGGGATAACCGTATGTCCTGCTGTAGAGATCAAACAGCTGGGCAGACACCTCGGTGTCTGTCAGAAACTGAGGGTATATATTCCTCAGGCTCAAATATTGCGCCACGGAATGATAATTCGCGAAATCCCCGTTATGGACAAGCGCCTCATTGACACCTATGAATGGATGGGCCCCTGCAGGATGCCATACCCTTCCTTTGGTGGGATACCTCTGATGGGCTATCCATATATGCGCCTTGAAATTATCCAGTTTATAGTATTGGACAACCTGCTCCGCGTAACCTACTATCTTGAGTATGAAAAAATTACGGCCGTGGGAAAGGACAAACGCCCTCTGCTGTCCATAGGCGTCATAGAAGGTCTTGTTTATCATGAAGCTGTTCTGATAGACGAATTCATCCTCCGCCTGTCTGTCTGAAAGTCCTTTTAGACCTTTTTCCTCCATGAACCCCTGCAGCACCTCAGGTCTTACCCTTACAAAATAGCGCTGGACCTCGGGAGGTCTTACGTCCAGCCCCTTGATATCCCTGTAATCATCAACGTGAGGCAGGCGTTCTGACAACGCCACCGTGAAAAAAGGCTCTATGAAACGGACCTCTATTTCAGGCAGCACTTCCTCTTCCAGGATGGCTATCTGAAGGATATAGTCATCCCTGAGCGTCCGCCTAGACACCCCCAGCATCCTGTGGTCAAAACCCATGGCCGCTATTCCGCCTCCGCGACCGTTGCCCCGGTTGTGCATCTGTCTTGAGGGTTCATAGATATGCTTGCCCCTTACGGGGATAGAGCACGCAAAACCTGTTACACCGCATCCTCCCTCGGCCTCCGTCTCATAGGAGGCCCTGACAGGATAGCCCTCGGTCATCGATTCCCTGGAAAGCACGACTTTTCTTATTATGTCCTCTCTGTTCATTGGAAAACCTGTATGGTTCTTCTCCCGATTAGTTGGTGTTAAACAGGGCTAAATAAAGAAATCCTTCTTATTTAAGCGGCTGAGTGCTCGTAGGATTCTTCGCCCTCGCTTAGCTCAGCTCAGTCCCACTGCTTCGCAGCGGGTTCCCGGTTTCTTTGCTCCGCTTGCGCTTCGCTCAGTCCCACTGCTTCGCAGCGGGTTCCCGGTTTCAAGGGGTCTAGGATTCAAGGATTCCAGTGCTCCATTGAAACGGCGGATACGCTAAAGCGTTACAAAGATTTAAAGCTGTTGCAGAAATCCTGCGAATGCTTTTCAGGTATAGAATAAATGAAAAATTCTCAAATAACATGAGGTACACAGAGCTCAATAAATCGTTAAAAATACTGATAAAGTCTTAAAAAAAACAAACCCTTGGACCCTCTTCGCCAACTAAGTTGGAGAAGAACCACCTTTATTAATCTCTGTCTGCCTTTTCCTTCATATAATCGAGGTGAACGAGGCAGTCTGTCCGCCCTACAAGCTCTTTCAGACTATCCATTCCCAGCTTCCTGAGTATTCTGATGAGTTCCTTTCGCCAGGCAAGAAAGAGGTTTATTACCCTCTGAGTGCCCCACTCTATGGTCATCAGCTGCATCAGCTCCGGATCAGTCGTGGCTATACCCCTTGCGCAACCCCTCCCCCTCTCACAGTTATGGCAGCGCACGCACTCAAGGGCTACCAGATCGGCCGTGCCTGTGCAGACTCCGTCCGCACCCAGCGCTATTATCTTGGCCACGTCGTGGGGGGTCCTGATCCCTCCGCTCGCAATGACGGTGATCCTGTCCCTCACACCTTCTTCCTTCAAAAATCGATGTACCTTGGGAACGGCATACTCGATCGGCATGGCGATATTTTTCTTTGCGATTTCAGGCGCGGCACCTGTTCCGCCGTAGCTCCCGTCAAGGTGCACGATATGGGCGCCCGCGTAATAACTGCCCACCGCGACCATATCCACGTCGGTAGGTGTTGAGACCTTGACCGATACAAGGGCCCGCGGATTTATCGACTTTATCCAGTCTACATGCTTTTTGTGGTCTTCCACGGAATAGACGCTGTGAAACGGAAAAGGTGAAAACAGGGGATACCCCACAACCGCCTCACGCATCCTGGCGACACCGGGAGTCACCTTGTCTCCCAGCAGATGACCCCCAAGGCCCGGTTTTGCTCCCTGAGCGTATTTAAACTCCACTATCTTCACCCTCTGGATGGTCTCTTCTCTCACCCCGAACAGACCTGTCGCCACCTGGGTAATGACATGGTCGTCATAAGGCTTTAGCTCATCGGGAAAACCTCCCTCACCGGTGCAACAGAAGGTACCGAGTGCCGCAGCCGCCTTTATCCTGCTCAGCATGGTATTGATGCTTACAGAGCCGTAGGACATGCCGCCGCCGTAAAAAGGGACCCTTATATCCACCTTGTGGGCGTTGTCCCGCCTCCTGTTAAGAGAAACTGAAAGATCCGGGTCCTCCCCTGGTTCTTCCTTTGAAGAATTCCTGAATAAAAGTCTAAGCTTGTCGAATCCTCCGCCCGAGCCCCCTGTACGGTATTCTAGGCCCTTTTGAGGGACCTCTCCATTTTCCGCCATGTGCCAGGTGCTTACGAGCAGATCGGGAGTCCACCTGAGGTCTCCCATCACATCGAAATCAGGGTTTCTCCTTATTGAAAGGGCATCTACCGGGCAGGCCTGATAACAAGGCTCAGCACAGTCATCACCGATGCACAGGTGATGATTCTCCACCAGCACACGCCCCCTTCTCACTGCATGCACGCCATAAGGGCATATCTCTACGCATTTGCCGCAGCCGATGCATTCATTGCTGCGGTGCAGGCGGTATTTGCCTATCGGATTTCTGAAACGGGATCCCGTTTTAACCGGCTGTGGAAGTTCTTTTTCCTTTTTGTTATTCAATCTCACATCCCTCCTCGACATGGCACATCTCTTCAAAGGTACTCCTGTCAAGCTCTTCAAAAAACATGGCCCTTCCCGTTTCACCCCTGAGCCTTCTGGCGTCCCTTATGCCCATGGCGCCCATTACCTCCAGGAGTTGACTGTGCCAGGCACCCATGAGATTTATTACCCTGCCGGCCACCCAGGAAGAATTCGCGGAGGCTATTTCCACTGGGCAGGGAACCCCCTTTTCGCAGCGCCTGCACATCCTGCATTCAAGCGCAATCAAAAGGGCAAGATCCACATAAACCGCGTCAGCTCCGCAGATTATGCCCTTTGCCACATGCTCGGCCATAGCGATACCCCCGCTGACAACCAGGCTCGCCCTGTCCCGCACTCCATCCTCAACCAGACGCATATGGACCGAACGCACCGCTTCCATAAGATATCTCGATTCATCGTCAACATAGCGGCCCTGGCTGCTTCCTTCCAGATGTATGATCGAAACCCCGCCCCTTGCAAGAGAAAGAGCTGCATCTTCCACGCCGCTTTTTATCGGTATCCTTACCGATACGAGCAGGCCCCGGCTTAAGGCATCAGTAATGTCGATACTTCTCTTCCATCCTTCACTCCAGGGGATCTCTATGACGCGCACGCCTTCAGGTATCGCATCTTTTTCAAATTCGGAATCATATACGGGAATAAGTGTTTCTGCCGATTCCGCGGTATTCCCTTCTATCAACTCGCCGGGTAAGGCCATCAGCGTCCCGAGTCTCATCGCGGCATCTGACCAGCCCTTCAGGGTCTTGGGGCTTAAATCCCCAAAGGGAGGGACCCTGAAAAGTATCGGCATCGGCAGGTTCAGTGCTTCAGGGGCCTTTCCTGCCAGGCTTCCGTCTTCCTTGAATGTTATAAAATCCTGGCGGCTTCCCAGATCAACCGCAGTGCTTATATATTCCCTGCCGTGGATACCGTCCCTTGTCGGACGGACGATCTCAGACATATCAGTCCACATGGAATCAAATCCCGGTCCTGAAAAGGCCCCTGCGTACCCGGCGCCTGAGACAGGGATCTTCCCTGTTTCAGCCTGAGACCAGAGTTTGGATATTATGTCCGGCATCCAGTATGAATCCCCCATCGCCTCATATTCCGGGTTCACTGATTTGTGGATCAACTCCCCGGGGCAGGACTGAACGCATCTCAGGCAGTTCATGCACTGATTATCTATCGATTCGATCATCTGATCGGTCCGTAGTCCCCGCCTTTCATATACCCCGTAAACGCACCTGGTCTTGACGCAGACAGGGCACTTGAGACAGCCCTCTTCCCATGCAATTATCCCGGATCTTGACACAGGCTCATAGCGGTCAGATACGGGACCGGTATGTATCGCGTATTTGGCAGGCATCCTTATCCCCTAATCCTTTCCACAAGCAGGCCTCGGCAGAAGACCGGCCCTTTCCACGATCTGTCCCACGATATCTTCCCATTCGATTGCCATTATATGGACGCCCCGCACCCCCTCAAGCTCCTTCAGTCTTTCTATGGTCTCCACACAGATCTTGAGGCCCTCTTCCTTCTGCCTGTCTTTGGGCACACCGTCCATCCGTCTTATTATCTTATCCGGGATATCCATGCCGGCCACCCTGTTTTTCATATATCTTGCCATGCCGGCCGACTTAAGTGGAGTAACCCCGCCCAGGATGGCGACCTTTTCGGTCAGACCCCTGTCTTTTGCCATTTCAAACCATCTTTCAAAGCGCTCAAGGTTATATATGCACTGGGTCTGGATAAAATCAGCTCCTGCGGCAATCTTTTTTGCAAGCCTTACGATCCTGAACTCCGGCGGATCCGCAAAGGGATTGGCGGCGGCCCCTATGAAGGCCTTAACCGGCTCGCTTAAAGACTCGCCCCCCAGGATGACGCCCTTATCCCTCATATCCCTGATCACCTGAATAAACTGGGTGGAATCGATATCAAACACACCCAGGGCCTGCCCCTGGTTTCCGAAGCTCTGGTGGTCTCCTGAAAGACAGAGTATGTTATTGATCCCCAGGGCGGAGGCACCCAGGACATCCGACTGAAGCGCGATACGGTTCCTGTCCCGCATTACCATCTGAAGCACCGGATCAAGCCCTGCCTCTTTAAGTAACACGCATGCGGCAAGACTCGACATCCTTACTATGGCGGTCTGGTTGTCCGTGACGTTTACCGCGTCAATCGATCCCCTTAGCATGTCTGCCTTTTTGAGGACAACCCCCGGATCACTACCTTTGGGAGGCCCGCATTCGGCCGTAACCGCGAAAGCCCCCTTTTCCAGAACTCTTTTAAGCATCCCTGTATTATTCACTTTTGTTGATCCTCCCTCACGATCTTTCTCGGGCCGCCCCCCTGTTTCTTAGACCAGTCCTTTGGAGGATAGATCTTCTCCAGTCTTTCAAGGGCATCAAATTTCGCCAGTCTGTCTATTATGAGCTGCCACGCACATGGTATATCAGGGTTTACCTCGCATTTCCCGTCGACCGAACCACCGCACGGCCCGTTGAGCAGGTGTTTTGAGCACCGGGCAAGAGGGCATATTCCGCCGAAATCAAAAAGCATGCAGTCTCCGCATCCGAGGCAGTTTTCGACCCAGAGGCCCCGTTCCTTTGTCTCGCCGATGAACTCCGTATTAAGGGCCGGGATAACCGGCATATCATCGTACATCTCAGCCACGGCCTGAACCCCGGCCCCGCAGGCAAGGGAGAGAATCGCGTCATATTCCTCAATAACCCTGTCCAGCTGAAGCACGAACTCATTCACGCACTGCCTTTCCAGGGTCATCTCCTTGATCATGCGTTCCTCGCCGTTCATCTTGTCTGCCATTCGAAGGACCGAGGCCAGCATGGCGGTCTCCTTTTCACCCCCTGCCGCACATTCCGCCACGCAGGAAGCACACCCCAAGGCCAGTACCCTCTTATAAGGGGCCATCATGGCCCTGATCTCTTCAATAGGCTTCTGTTCTGCAGTTATCATCTCTTCTGTCTCCTCTCGAAATATAACCTTTTGGAATTACCCGCGATCTTCCCCTCTCCGGTTAAAGACGGGAGATACGCCAAGCCTTGAAGCGGTCTCCATAAGCTCATGCAAATGCTCTGAAAGGGTTTTTGTCTTTTCTTTATTTCCAATGATTATCCCGATCCTCTCCGATTCAAGACCTATACCTGCGATGACGGCCTTTGTCCTTTCCACTCTCTTTACGGCGCGTCTGTTCCCCTCGAAATAGCGGCACGCCCCTTCCGGACAGGTGATAACATAAGCCGCGTCCGCGAACTCTTCCAATGCCCTCAAAAGATGAACAGGCTCAAGCCTGCCGCTGCAGGCAAGAGGAAAAAGCCGGACATGAGTCCCATATTCTTTCTCAAGGGCCTGTCTTTCCTCTTCGCTGCTGCCTGGGACATTTCTGCAATAAAAGAGGGCCACCCTGGCCTTCGGTGATTCCTTCATCTTGATGATAATCCTTTCGCCCTGGGAGTTGACCTTTCATGGAAGACAGGGAGACCCTGCAATCCGGGCACACCGGTCAGGTTGAAACTTCCGGAGGTATTTCATTCAGGGGAATGATACGGATCAGAACACGTATATTTGATGGCTGTCAGGATTCTTTCCAAAGCAGGTGATATCATCCACCTTATTCAGTACGGGACCCTTGGTCAGGGCATAAAGTGTACGCTCCACCCCGATGCCTCCTCCAAAGGTCTCAGGGAAAGTAGGCATGCCCTGTTTGTCCTTTTTGGCGGTCATAAGCAGAAACGGCCCGTACCCGCCCAGTTCATCGATATTTCTGATATTGCCTTCATATATTACGGGCCTGGAGGGAATAATATTGTTATCCAGCAAACGCTCAACAATCGCCTCATGGATCCATTCCCTCACCGCGCCTGAAAGAATCTCAATCGCGGGGGTCTGCTCCCCGGTATCCCGCATTATACTCTTGGCGCATATGTCATAGTTATAGATCATGTCAGAGGTAAGCTCAGACAGAGACACCTTTCCTTCAGGCCTCAGATAGGGGTAAACCAGGTCGTAGTTTTCCCTCAGCAGTCCGGTGATCCAGAAAAACTGATCCGCCAAATCCTCCCCGAGCCTTGTCTCATATCGTCTTCCATACTTCCTTTTTGCTTCATCAGCCCTGAATCTGGGAAACGGCCGGCTGGGGACCTCAAGGGCCACCCCAAGTGTTTTCAGATCCTCCTCGTTTTTCTCTACAAGCCGGGTAACGCTGTGGATGATGAGCCGCTCGAACAGATCCATCGCCCTTTCCATATCCTCGGCCAGGATCTTTTTGACCCTCTCCGGTTCCTTCAGATACATCTCGAGATCGATTCCCCTGTTTCTCCTCACCTCAAGGTCCATCTGGCTGAAATCTATAAGGTACCTGCCGCGCTGAGCCCGATCAGGGCTTTCCATTTCAAGCCTGATATTGGGGGAATCCACGAATATTCCCTTGATCCTCGGATTGTGACAGGCAAGAAATTTGGAATATATCATGCTGTGGGTCATAACGTAGAGCTGCCCCTTGTAATGGATGCTCGGGACATATTCCACGTCATGGGCTAGAGGGTCCGTTATCTCACTTATCTGAACCCTCTCCATATTGAAGAGCCCTTCATCCGCAAGGAACTGGTGCATGGCATTTACAAAAGTGGTCCTTAGCGATAAGGCCGCGTAAAGGACATCACCCGTCCACTTGTTGTAGTAATACTTGTCCAGATATTCCTCCAGGCTTGAACCTGCCTCTGTAAGGGCGGCCTGAAAACCGAACAGGCTCTGACCTATGGCGGTCATGGTCTCATCTTTCATAATTGCCGAAATCTCCTCTGATAAGTTCACGCAACCGGCGCCAGCCGATGGCCCGGAAGCAATCATTCCCATCCGTCCGGAAATCAGATATTTCCGAACGGATGTCTGTTAAAGTTTTCCCAGATATCTATCAAGTTCAAACTGACTCACATGAGTCCTGTAATCATCCCATTCTATCTTCTTGTTTTCTATGAACTTATTGAACACATGCTCTCCAAGCACCTTTTTTACCAGCTCGCTCTTTTCCGTCTCAATGATGGATGCGTAAAGATTTCCCGGAAGATCCGAGATCCCGTGGGCCTTTCTTTCGGCAGGGTTCATCTCGAAGATATCCTCTTCAATAGGCTCCGGAAGTTCATATCCCTTTTCTATTCCTTCAAGACCCGCCCCCAGCATCAACGCAAAGGCCAGGTATGGGTTACACGCCGGATCAGGCGACCTGAATTCCATCCTTGTGGCCGTCTCTTTGCCCGGCTTGTACATGGGCACCCTTATCATCGCGGACCTGTTTCTCCTTGCCCACGACACGTATACAGGTGCCTCGTAACCCGGCACAAGCCTTTTGTATGAGTTTACCCACTGGTTGGTGATGGAAGTAATTTCCGGGGCATGCCTTAACAGGCCTGCGATATAGCATTTTGCCATCTCAGACAGATTATATTTGTCATCCGGGTCATAAAAGGCATTCCTGCCTCCCTTGAAAAGCGATTGATGCACATGCATCCCGCTCCCGTTTTCTCCGAATACAGGTTTTGGCATGAAAGTGGCGTACATACCCTGGTGCATTGCCGCCTCCTTGACCACCATCCTGTAAGTCATTGTGGTATCCGCCATTCTGAGCGCCTCGTCATATCTGAGGTCGATCTCATGCTGACTGGGTGCCACCTCATGATGGCTGTATTCAACCTGAATTCCCATAGATTGCAGGGAAAAGATGATCTCTCGCCTTAAGTCACTGCCCAGATCAAGAGGCCGGGCGTCAAAATACCCCCCCTTGTCGGTCATTTCAGTGGAATGATCATCTTTAAAACAGAAAAATTCAAGTTCAGGCCCTGTATAAAATGTATAGCCGTCTGCGGAGACCTTCTTGAGAAGCCTTTTCAGTACATATCTCGGGTCCCCCTCGTAGTGAGTCCCGTCAGGGTTCAATATATCGCAGAACATTCTTGCCACGGGTCTTTCATCACTCCTCCAGGGCAGAAGCTGGAAGGTTTCAGGATCCGGCTTCGCTATCATGTCACTTTCCTCAATCCTGGCGAAACCCTCGATGGAGGAACCGTCAAAACCCATCCCCTCGGTAAGCCCCTCTTCCAGTTCAGAGGGAGTAACAGCGAAGCTTTTAAGAAAACCGAGCACGTCGGTAAACCAGAACTGGATGAAACTGACATCCCGTTCCTTTACTTCTTTCATTACATCTTCCCTACTTTTGCAGTTCATGATTTCATCTCCTTAAACCTGTTATGGTATAATGCCTCTATCGGCCATATCTGTCTCACTAACAAAGCAATCATTATGCCAAACCCGAAAAGGCCGGTTCAATAAAGCTCCCCGCATCAATCTGCGGGCCGCCCGGGCAAACACGGATAGAGGCCTCTATTACATGCAGGCAATACGCTATCTTCCCGCACCAACCGCCTGCTTGAACATGCCTTTTTTCATACAAGCATATATCATATGGGGCACCCGCACAAGGATATACACGGGAGGGCCGGGTAGCTATATAAAGAGATATAAATCAAGGCGAGTGCGGTTTGCAAGGCAAGGGTTTTGTTTTGTCTTCATGTAATCGTAAGTGCATGCCTGCCTCCAATTCTAATTTCATACAATTTTGTAATAAAAATTGCCTCATTAACACAATTTTGTACTTTACGCCCTTCCTATTTGTACCGCCCCCCAACCAGCCCGGCAATTACCGTTTCCCGATACCTCTATCTTTTTTTCGCACAAGCGCAGGTGCCGGCGCTCTTTTTTCCGGCCTTATCTCACAAAAAATACCACAGGAAAATGCAGTGGCCGCAGACAGGGCTTTCTTTCACAGTGCCTTGTCAGCTAATGTAACGCCCGCAAAAGCCCTTGGATACGGCCACTTTTCCGTCAAGTATAGAGAAGGCCGGAGAAATGAGTGCCGGTGCCGGAGCGTACCTGCTATAAATGGGCAAGAAAGACGTGAAACAGCTCCCCATTCGGACTTTCGACCCACTGAATCCCTGTACATCTGAGTCCTCATGCCCGGTCAATATGCAAAGAGGTTGTAAAAAGGGCCTGTTTCTTGCAGAATAGAGGTGTTTTTAAAAAAAAGGACCTTGATAAAAAAGACATGAATCATAAAATCCCCAATTTAGTGCGGATTTTTATATCATGGGAATTACCTCCCGATTAGGGAATAAACACATTAATCCTTGACCCTTTGGGTACCTGGATTATCTTTCCCGAATCAGCCGTACAAGGACTTATTGTGAAAAGTATCCGGTGAATCGATAATGGATTGGAAAAACAGGGTATATTGCGGCTCCGTCGCTAAAGAGCATGTCGGCAGGCCGGTGCTTCTTATGGGTTGGATTGACGCCGTCCGTGACCATGGAAATCTGCTCTTTATCCATCTCAGGGATATCAAAGGAATAGCGCAGGTGGTATTTGACCCCGGGAAAGGCCTTGAGATGTACGACAGGGCTGTAACGCTGAAGATAGAAGATGTCGTACGGATAAGAGGCATGGTCTCGGAGCGCGCCGAGGAAACGGTCAACGCAAATCTTGATACAGGGCGCTTCGAGGTCTTTGCCGACGATCTTGAGATTCTTTCCCGTTCTTCCTCACTTCCGTTTCAACTGTCTGAAAAGGCGATACTCTTTGGCGATGAAACAGAGGCGAACCCGGAAAAAGTGGATGAGGAACTGAGGCTTAAATACAGGTACCTTGATCTGAGGAGGCCGTCGGTTCAGGCCATCTTCAAAAAGAGGTATGAGATAATAAAGAGCATACGCGATTTCTTCCATGAACTTGGTTTCCTTGAACTTGAAACACCTGTTCTGACCAAAAGCACACCTGAAGGCGCCAGGGATTATCTCGTGCCCAGCCGCTTGCACAGCGGTAAATTCTATGCCCTTCCTCAGTCTCCCCAGCTCTTTAAACAACTGTTCATGGTAGGCGGAATGGACCGTTATTTTCAAATCGTCCGCTGTTTCAGGGACGAGGATCTCAGACCGAACCGCCAGCCGGAATTTACCCAGATGGACATGGAGGCCTCCTTCGTAGACGAAGAGTTCATCTACGAGACGGTGGAAAAACTCATATGCCGCATATTCAGCATCGGAGGGATTGAACTGGAAGCCCCCTTTCCAAGGATGAAATACAGGGATGCTATTGAAAGATACGGAACGGACAGGCCTGATATCAGATACGAAATGGCCTTTGAAGAGGTGTCGGACATTTTGGCAGAGACTCGATATGCCATCTTCAGGAAGATTCTTGCCGCAGGCGGTTGCGTAAAAGGTTTCTGTATAAAGGGCAAAGCGGATGTCATGAGCAAAAATCTTCTCCAGAACGAGTATGCCATGAGGATTGTTCCCGCCCTGGGAGGCGATGGAATGACCTGGATGAAGGTAACCGCCGGGGGTCTGGAATCAAATATCGTTCAGTTCTTCAGTCCGAATGAACAGGAAGATATAGTAAAAAGGTTTGCCGCTGAAAAAGGTGACGTGATCATGATGATCGCGGACAGCTCAAGGGAACTTGTAAACAGCGTGCTATGCGACTTGAGGATAAATGTCGCGCACAGACTCGGCCTCATTCCCGACAATCTGTTTTGCCCCCTGTGGGTTACTGAATTTCCCCTTTTCGAACTTAAAGACGACGAGCTAAGTTCCCAGCATCATCCTTTTACCATGCCTGAAAGGGCGGATTTTGACCCTGATGACAAAGAAGAAATGCTGGGCCTCAATTCCAGGGCCTATGATCTTGTAATGAACGGGGAAGAACTGGGTGGCGGAAGCATCCGTATTCACAGGATGGACATTCAGGAAAAGATCTTCAAGGCGCTCGGACTTTCAAAAAGCGAGATCGAAAATAAGTTCGGCTTTTTTCTCAAGGCACTCCGGTTCGGCGCACCACCGCACGCAGGACTTGCACTCGGCATGGACAGGGTGATCGCGATGATCCTGAACACCTCCTCTATCAGGGAGGTGATCGCCTTTCCCAAAAACCGCAGCGCCTTCTGTCCTCTAACAGAGGCGCCTTCGAGCGTGAGCCGGGCCCAGTTGAAAGAACTGGACCTCGGCACTGCAAAGGGAATAAAACCTCTTATAAAAAGATCAATGGAATCCGAAGTTCAGCAAATCACCGAAAGGCCGCATGAGGAATCGGAAGGGATCTCCATGAATGATGTAAGCCATGTTGCAAGACTTGCAAGACTCAGGCTCACAGAAGAAGAGAAAAGGACCTATAAGAAAGACCTTGATGACATACTGGGATATGTTGAGACACTCAAGGAGCTCGACACATCCAAGGTGAGCCCTATGAGCCATGTCTTCAAATCCCGCAATGTCTGGCGGGATGACAGGGCCGGACGACACCCTGATGACAGCGAAGGCATCTTGAATAATGCCCCTCAAAGGGAAGAAAACGGATTTAAGGTTCCGAAAATCCTGGAAGGCTGAAAAATGGAACTGTGCGATATGACGGCATCCGAACTTCTTCGAATGCTCAAAAAAGGGAGTGTCAACTCCGTTGAAATCCTGCGCTCCGTCCTTAAAAGGACTCAAGAAAGGGAGACGTCTCTAAATTGTTTTATAACAAGGACAGGGAAAACCGCGCTCGATCAGGCTGAAGAGGCGGACAGCCGGATAAGGCAGGCAGGGGATATTCCCCTTTTAAACGGCATACCGGTTGCCGTAAAAGACAACCTGTGTACCAGAGGCATAAGGACGACCTGCGGTTCAAAGATCCTTTACAATTATATCCCGCCCTACAACGCCACATGCGTTGAAAAAATATTCGACCAGGGCGCGATCATGGTGGGCAAGACCAATCTTGACGAGTTCGGAATGGGCTCTTCAACCGAAAACAGCGCCTTCGGGCCGACCAGGAATCCCTTGAATCCCGAATTTGTTGCAGGCGGCTCAAGCGGCGGGTCCGCTGCGGCGGTTGCATCAGGTGAAACGATTCTTGCCCTTGGTACCGACACGGGAGGGTCTATCCGCCTGCCTGCCGCCTTCTGTGGAATTGTCGGAATAAAGCCTACCTATGGAAGGGTATCCAGATACGGTCTTGTATCCTACGCATCCTCTCTTGATCAGGTGGGGGCCCTGGGCAGAAGTGTCGAAGACTGCGGCCTTGTCTTGAATGCGGTCTGCGGAAAGGATCCGAGGGACTCCACATCCGTTGAACTTGAAAGACCTGGTTTTCTCGATTCAATAGAAAAGGGCGTCAGGGGAGTCAGGATCGGCCTTCCAAAGGAATATTTCGTGGAGGGCATGAACAGCGGGGTCAGGGATAACATACTGAGGGCGGTTGAAGGACTCGAAAGGGAAGGTGCCCGGATAATCGACATATCCCTTCCTCACACCAAGTACGCCATAAGTTCCTATTACCTTATAGCAACGGCGGAGGCAAGCAGCAATCTGGCCAGGTACGACGGGGTCAAGTATGGTTTCAGGGCCGGGGGCGAGACGTCGGATCTATTGGAGATGTATGAGGCAACCAGGAGCGAAGGTTTTGGAAGCGAGGTAAAGAGACGTATCATACTGGGCAGTTATGTGCTTTCAGCCGGCTATTACGACGCCTATTACATAAAGGCCCAAGAGACAAGAAGGCTGATAAACAACGACTTTGAGAGGGCCTTTGAAAAGGTGGACTGTCTCATAACCCCTGTATCCCCCTTTCTTCCCTTCAGGCTTGGCGAAAAGATCGAAGAGCCGCTACAGATGTACCTGGTGGATATCTACACCGTGTCGGTAAATCTCTGCGGGCTGCCCGGCATGAGCATAAACTGCGGGAAATCGGAAGGACTTCCGGTTGGATTTCAGATAATCGGAAGGCCCTTTGATGAAAACATGGTGCTCAGAGTGGGCAGGGCTCACGAAATTATATCAAAAGCAAACGCATCCGCCGAAGTATAAATAATTCCGGCAAAAAGGAGCAAACAGCCGGGCCAAGAGAACCGGGTTTTCCATAATGAAATAACAGTGGCTCAGGGATGGTACGGATGGAATATGAAGTAATAATATGTTTTGAAACACATGTCGAACTAAAGACTGAAACCAAGCTCTTCTGTGACTGCAGGGTCGATTACGGCTCGCCTCCGAACACGCATATATGCCCTGTATGCACAGGTCAGCCGGGCTCGCTTCCCGTTCTCAACAAAAAGGCCGTGGAATATGCCGTAAAGGCGGGCCTTGCACTTGACTGCGACATAAACCGGCTGTCCAAATTTGCAAGGAAAAATTACTTCTATCCCGACCTGCCGAAGGGATACCAGATCTCGCAGTTTGAGCTTCCATTCTGCGAAAACGGACATATGGAAATCACAGGGGATGACGGCAGTCCTTACGATGTCGGGATAAGGAGGATACACCTTGAAGAAGATGCCGGCAAGATGGTGCATTCATCAGGTTCGCTCGAATCCTCCAGCTACAGCATCGTGGATTACAACCGCTCAAGCATCCCTCTTCTGGAAATTGTGGCGGATCACACTAAAAACCCCTTGAGGTCCGTGAACGAGGCCATGAATTACCTTGAAAAGCTCCGTCAGACCCTGAGATATATCGACATAAGCGACTGCCTCATGGAAAAGGGGCAACTTCGGTGCGACGTCAATGTCTCCATACGCAGGAAGGGGTCTGAAAGCTTCGGTGACAGAGTGGAGATAAAAAACATGTCTTCATTCAGATTCATCGCCCATGCCCTGGAATATGAAATAGACAGACAGACGGACATCATGGAATCGGGAGGAGAAATTCATCAGGAAACCAGGCTCTTTGACGAGGCCAAAAAGATAACCGTCCCGATGCGTTCCAAGGAAGACGCCCCTGACTACAGGTATTTTCCTGATCCTGACCTGCTGGAAGTAGAGATTGACCAGGAATTCCTTCAGCGAATCGAGGATTCCATGCCTGAACTTCCGGATCAGAAGATAAGACGGGTCCGGGAGACCTACGGTATTCCCCAAAAAGACGCCTTGATTATCGCCAGGACAAGGGAAATCTCAGACTACTTTGAAAACTGCGCACTCAGTTGCGATGATTCCGCAAAACTTGCCACCTGGATCATAAAAGACCTATTCAGGCTTCTCAATGAAAGCTCTCTTGACATCAAGAGTTGTCCGGTGCCGCCTCAAAATTTTTCCCGTCTCATAAATATCCTGGCTCAAGGAGTCATTACCGAAAGCGCCGGAAGAACGGTCCTGGATGAGATGTTCAGGAACGGAGGAAGACCGGACGAGATAGTTGAAAGGATGGGTCTCAAGGCGATCCAGGACATGGAAAGTCTTGGGAAAATGGTCTCAGAGGTAATCGACGCCCACCCTGAGGTGGCAGGCAGGATAAGACAGGGCAGGCAGGAGCCGATTAATTTCCTGGTCGGTCAGATCATGAAAAAGACCCGAGGCAAGGCGGATGCCAGGAAACTGAGAAAACTGCTGAGGGAAGCGCTCCTTTTAGATGAGTAAAATCAAGGAAGCCTGTCACTATAAAAGATGGCGGAGCAAAGCGACTCAGCCATTTCAGAAACTTCAAACTTTAGTCACTTTAGTCACTCTAGTCACTTTAGTCACTTTAGTCACTTATCATAGGCATTTATGCCGATCCATTAACACAGCATCATCTTTGCCGGCCCGGATAAAAAAACCAGGTTTACTGTAATTAAATAAACCCTCCCAGGTTTGATCGACATGCGCATCATATACGCAACCGATATCCATCATGCATTGAGACAGCTGGAAGAGCTTTTTAAAAGGACCGATCCGGATCTCTATATCATCGCAGGAGATCTGGCATACCGTGCCTTTTACAGGTACAAAACCGCATGGCGCCTTATTGAGCTTGAGCAGATACTGAAAAGATACGGCAAGGATGGGCAGAGCCTCCTTGAGACGGCCTGCGAAATATGCGTTACAAAAAATGAGGGTTCGCATTACGAAAGGGCCCTGGAATACCTTGACCTGGCACGTAAGGCAGAGGATTTTCTAAAAAAGACCTACCTGAAGATCGAACGCATAATAGAGCACACCTCAAAGGCCCCCGTTTATGTGCTTCCGGGAAACTATGACATGGATCTTAACGAGACCCCCCTATCCGGACGCAACCTCCACCTTGATTTTATAGATTTCAAGGGCCTTCGCATAGCCGGTTACGGCGGCGCGAAGGTTCACACGCCCGGAATCCCGGAACACCTTCAGGTTCCCTTTATAGAGAATAAAGGCCCGGAGGGGGTCATTTCCGAGGCATTTGATTTTTTTACCGGTTGCCGCCCCCAGATACTGGTCACCCATGAACCACCCTATGGGCACCTTGATTTCCTGAAAGGGTACGGTAATGCCGGAAGCGAGGGAATCAGAAGATATATCGATGAAAAAAAGACGGTCGCCGTGCTTTCGGGACACTACCACGAACAGTGGGGCGCCGTGAACGCGGGCGGAACCGTGATATTCAATCCTTCCAATTTCGGAAGGACATTGGAATTGACAAGGACACGGCGTGGAGGCAATTTCCTCCAGCTGGAACTGAAAGGCGGGCATATCGAAGAGGCGCAGCTCCGCCGTCTGGAAAAGGAGGACATCTATCCTGTAGTACATTATGAGCCTTCAGGCAGCGGATTCAGATCCATAATACTGGATGAAAAGAGATACGCGGCTATGGGAGGCAAAATCCGGAAAACCATCCATATAAGGCCTATAAGGCAGCTCAGGAAGGTAAAATCCTTTTTCCTTCAATATGAAACCGAGCAAACGATCCAGTTGATAGACAAGCTTGAATCTATAATTGAGGAGCTGAGAGGAGAAGGCATGGAGATCGCCTTTGACCTGCTCGGATCCCTCAATTTCGGCATGGCCGGAAAAGGCTCCGACATAGACCTGGTCCTCTATCTGAGGGGAAGGGATTGTGTCCTGGATAGAGAGGATACATGTGCACTTCCCAGACCGGTAGAGGCGGTATTCAAAGGGCTCAATAAACGCGACATTGAAATCGATGTCTGCGACAGTCTTGATCTCGACAGAATCGGCAGGGCAATTATTGAAGAAAACAAAGAAGACGGTCAGCTCCAAAGGTTTATTTTCTACAGGACCGTGTGCAGGCCGGTAAACCTCAAAACCATCAAGGCCGTTGAAAACCTGCTCCTTGGAAAAGAAAATTTTCGGCGGAAGGTTGAAGTCTCTCTCAAGGAACATATCGAGATCCTGGTCTCCTCGGTCAGGCATGTCAGATCCTTTGATAAGTACGGCACCAGACTTCGCGAAATGGGGGTAAAAGTATCTCCGGATGTTGAAGAGGCCATAAAGAACTATCTAAGGGGTCGGAAAGAATGAGGACCTGCCCCTGTACCTCGATCACCTGCAGAATCCACCATCTCATAGACATACAAACAGCAGCTTGAAACTCCATAGCCCCACGGCACCGGCAGGATGCCGGATGAAAGCTCAGCCGGAATACAGCGCGCGCGGAACAACAACCAAACGCCGCCCGTTACACCTTGATGGTGTTTCAGTCGGCTTTCTATAATATTGACAAGCCCTGTTTCACCCCCCTATACTTATTTTTTCACCCAGGCAACAGGAGACCGCGGATGAATTACAGAAAGAACAGAGGGATATCCTACTGGCCGGACAGATATGTGGCCAAACGCCGAAGCGCCACTGAGGCGATCGGCCTGATAAAGAGAGGCCAGAGGGTCTTTATCTCCTCTTTTTGCGGTGAACCGCAGGCCCTGGTAAAGGAACTCTCCTCGCAGTCGAACTGCTTTACGGATCTTGAGATCATCAGGGTTTTCAGTCTCGAAACGACCCCCCTGTCAATTATCGCCGACCGGACGTCCTGCCAAAGTTTCAACCTGAGGTCCTTCTATCTCGGTTCCGCCAAACCCAAAGCCATTTCACAGATGAAGCGCTTTATAACGCCCATAAACCTTTCAGCCGTTCCTCGGCTTTTTAAGAGCAGGAGGGTGCCTATTCATGTCGCCCTCATCCAGGCATCCGAGCCGGATGATTTCGGATGGATGAGCCTGGGGGTCAGTGTGGATGTAACCTATTCGGCAGTCCACTCGGCGGACCTTGTTATCGTCCAGGTAAACAGAAAGATGCCTCGAGTTTTAGGCAGAAGCTTCATCCATGTAAACGAAGTGGATATCATCGTGGAACATGACGAAGAACTTATATCGATAGGCAGGGCTCCGGAATTCGAATCGGCCCACAAGATTGCAGGACAGGTCGCAAAATTAATCGAAGACGGATCCACAATGCAGATAAGCCTGGGTTCCACGCCGCAGGCGCTGCTGCTTGCCCTTTCGGAAAAAAACGACCTGGGGATACACACACAATTCCTCACGGATACGATTATGAGCCTCTATTCCAAAGGAGTAATAACAAACAGGGTCAAAGGTATCAACGAGGGAAAGCTGGTAGCCAGCGGGGCCATAGGATCAAAAGATCTCTACGAATTTCTGGACGATAACCCGGCGATCGAATTTCATCCTTCCGATTATGTGAACGACCCATCCGTTATCTCCAGACACAATAAGATGGTGGCCCTTAATGTTGTCATGGCAATGGATCTCACCGGCCAGGCGGCTGCCGACGCGCTTCCCTATAATCACTACTCGGGCGTCAGTGGAATCATGGATTTTGTAAGGGGTTCAAGCCAGTCCCCGGGAGGCAAAAGCATCCTTATGCTCCCGTCCGCCACAATGGACGGTAAAAGCAGCAGAATCGTACCTAACCTAAGCGACATACCGGTGGTAATTCCCCGTGGTGATGTCCAGTATGTGGCGACCGAGTATGGAGTGGTGAACCTTTTCGGCAAAAGCCTCCAGGAACGGGCAATCGCTATGATTAGGATAGCCCACCCCGACTTCAGAGACGAACTCTTTAACAGGGCCAAAGAGTCAGGCCTTCTGGGTCCGGAACGCTCACTGTCGGATACACTCAAAAGCGTCTATCCCCAGAACATAGAAGAAACACGCATTATAGATTCGATAAAAGTGCTTTTCAGGCCATCTTTTCCGACCGATGAGAGAAACATTCAGGAGCACTTCTATAACCTGGACCGCAGGGACATTGTAAAAAGGTTCTTCCATGAAAAAACCGCTTTTTTGAGAGATGATATCGCAGACGTATTCGAAATAGACTACGTTCACGATATGTCGATACTCGCTGTTATCGGCGAACCCGGATTTGAAAAGGTAATAGGCATCGGAGGTTATTTTCTCGATAGAAGCACAAACATGGTGGAGGCCTATTATTCCGTGGACAAGACATGGAGGCGCAAAGGCATATCTACCGTTATCCAGGACAAACTTGTTCGGACATCCCGGGATAAAGGCATCAAGGGGGTCATTGTTTATACCACTCCCGACAACCAGGAGATGATAAGACTTTTCAACAAACTGCCCTACAAAGTGGAGACATGCTTTGACCGGGAAAGAGGTTTTATGCTCAAGACCTTCTTCGACAAATCCCTGGAGGCTTAGTAGAGCATTCCACCGTCTTAGCTGATTTATTGAATTTTGTGAGACCTTACTATGAAATTAAAGGAGGATTATAACATGCCGGAAACTCCTGCTTTCTATGACGCGCACCTTGATGAGTATAGAAGGATCGCCTACGTAAAAGGGCAAGATGAATATGAAAGGCTGTACAAAGAATCCATCGAAGATCCTGAAACTTTCTGGGCCGCAGAGGCGAAAAAGTATCTCAGTTGGGAGAAGAATTGGGACATGGTTCTTGAATACGATCCTGATGAAGCCAGAATCGAATGGTTCAAAGGAGGAGCTTTGAATGCCTCCTATAACTGCCTTGATCGTCACCTGGATAAATTAAGGGACAAAATCGCATATTACTGGGAAGGAGACGACCCTGCCGACAGAAAGATCATCACCTATGGCGACTTATACAAGCAGGTCAACAAGATGGCCGCCCTCCTTAAATCAAGGGGCATAGGTAAAGGGGACAGGGTGGTCATGTACATGCCCATGATAACGGAGCTGCCGGTGGCCATGCTTGCCTGCTCCAGGATCGGAGCGATCCACAGCGTCGTATTTGCCGGGTTCAGCGCCGAGGCCCTTACCAACCGCATCAGGAACTGCGGGGCAAAGATGCTCATCACAGTGGACGGGGGCTTTAGGGCAGGGAAAACGATTCCTCTGAAAGTAACCGTGGACGAGGCCCTCCGCAACTGCCCTGATATTGAAACGGTTATCCTTGTGGACAGGGCGGGACTTAAGCCCGAGCTTAAAAAAGACCTTGAGATCTGGTGGCACGAAGCTATTGAAGATCCACAACTGCCCGATTATGTGGAACCTGAGCCGATGGATGCGGAGGACCCGCTTTTCATACTATACACCAGCGGAAGCACCGGGACCCCAAAGGGAGTGGTTCACACCCATGGCGGATATCTTCTTTACGCCGCCATGACGACACGGATCGTATTTGATCTCAAGGATGACGAGGTCTTCTGGTGCACCGCTGATATAGGATGGGTTACCGGGCACAGCTACGCGGTCTACGGACCCCTTACGAACGGACTCACAGGAGTAATTTTTGAGGGAGTTCCGACATACCCGGGCTTTGACCGTTACTGGGACATAGTGTCCAGGTACAAGGTCGCCAAATTCTACACCGCCCCCACGGTTATACGCTCACTGGCAAAGGAAGGAAGCGAACATGTCAAAAAGCATGACATCTCATCACTCAAACTGCTGGGCTCGGTGGGAGAACCTATTAATCCGGAGGCCTGGAGATGGTACTATCACCATGTGGGCAGGGACCGGTGCCCGATTATGGATACATGGTGGCAGACTGAAACCGGGGGCCACATGTTGACCCCCCTTCCCGGGGTATCGCCCATAAAACCGGGCTCCTGCTCCATGCCTTTTTTCGGCGTGGACCCGGTTATTCTGGATGATACGGGTCAGGAAACCAGGTTCCCGGACCAGGAAGGGGTTCTGTGCATAAGAAAACCGTGGCCCGGCATAGCACGCACGCTCTACGGTGATCATGAGCGGTTCATTGATACCTATTTCAGCCAGGTACCGGGCATGTATTTTTCAGGTGACGGTGCGAAAAAAGATGAGGACGGCTACTTCTGGATAATCGGAAGAATAGATGACGTGATAAACGTATCGGGTCACCGCCTCGGAACCGCCGAGGTTGAATCCGCCCTGGTACTGCACAACCTTGTGGCCGAGGCGGCCGTGGTGGGGTTTCCGCATCAGGTAAAAGGCCAGGGAATTTACGCCTTTGTAACGCTCAATTCGGGCGTAACCGAATCGGACGAATTGAAAAAGGAGCTGGTCGCCCTGGTGCGCAGGGAAATCGGTCCGATTGCAACGATTGATATAATTCAGTGGGCCGACTCTCTTCCCAAGACGAGAAGCGGAAAGATAATGAGACGAATCCTTCAAAAGATCGCCGCAGGGAAGGTGGATGAGCTGGGAGACGTATCTACGATTGCCGACCCCTCTGTGGTGGAAACCTTGATGCGGGAGCACCTCGCTTTAATAGGACAAACCTGAGACGCGAGTCAAACCAACGCCCCGTATTCATAACGGGGTTTTAATCCACGAATTCTTTCAGCCTGACGGACCATGATCTATACCGATAAAAAGGGGTTACCTTTTGAGGTGAAGGGTTTCAGTCCTGAGGATCTTAACCGGCTCATGGAAATGTACAGCTGTTTTTCTCCCAAAGGCTCTTTTCAGGGGATGCCGCCCTGCGATGGGGACGCCTGTTGCCGGTGGGTTGAGGCCCTGATAGAGAGAGGAGAGAACCTTATAGCCGTTCAGGATGAAAAGGTGACAGGCCACGCCGTGCTTCTGCCAGACGGCAGACTGGAAGACGCGGAATTCCTGATATTTGTGAGCAGGGCCAAAAGGGGCAGAGGCATGGGCAGCCGGCTCACCGGCGGGGCGCTTAAGCTGGCAAGGAAACTTGAGATAAAAAAGATCTGGCTCACCGTGGATGCCTACAACTTCAGGGCGACAGGGCTTTACAGGAAGTATGATTTCAAGTTTTCAGAACAATGCGGATCCATGACTGAAAGACTCATGACACTCATACTTTAAGACAGGGGACCTTCTCCCGCCGGCTAAACGGGAAATGAATCAAAGACGATGAAGACGGAAAACAGAATAGGAGTCATAAGGGATGCCAGGTATCTGGAACATATGCCGGGGCATATGCATCCCGAACACCCTAACCGCATTAAGTCCATTTACAGGATGCTCGATACCGACTTCAGCGACAGGGTCGTTAACATAACCGCTGATGCCGCGACCCTCGAGGATCTTGAGATGGTTCATACTCCCTCTTACATAAAAAAGGTAATGAAGACCGCGGAGCAAAATTTCACCAGTCTGGCACCCGATACCCCTGCAAGCAGGGGGACCTATCTGGCCGCATGGCTTGCAGTAGGGGGCTGTCTCAAGGGTCTTGACAAACTGCTTAAAGGAGAATTTCCCTACTGCTTCGCCCTTGTGCGACCGCCCGGGCACCATGCCCTGCCTGACCGGGCCGGAGGCTTCTGCATCTTCAACAATATCGGCGTTACGGCCCTTCATGCGTTGAAACGCCTGAAAAGAATTCTTATAATCGACTGGGACATCCATCATGGAAACGGCATTAATCAGCTGTTTTACAAGGATAACCGGGTGCTCTATTTCTCCACCCATGACATGCTTCTATATCCATACACCGGGGACTGGGATAAAACCGGAACCGGGGATGGAGCGGGATACAGCATCAACATACCCATACCCAGGGATCTTACGGACGCCGATTTCCTGTACCTGTACAGCAGTATCCTGGGGCCTGTCTATTCCCGCTTCAGGCCTCAACTCGTCCTTGTTGCAGCAGGATTTGATTCAATCAGAAACGACCCTATCGGCAGGTCCCGACTCACACCCGGGGTCTTCAGAGATCTAACCGGGGTTTTAATGGGCATGGGTGAAGGCGTGGGCTCCCCCCCTGTCCTTTTTGTGCTCGAAGGCGGCTATGATCCAAGGATACTTTCAAGCGCGGTAAAGGAGGTCCTTCTTGCCCTTGACGGGGGGGCGGACAACGGAAGCGATATTCATGAAACAGGCAGGGCAAGGCAACTGATCGAAAGGACGGAGGCCATCCACTCCCCCCATGGGGTGTGGATATCTTGAGACCGAACCGATTTTATTATGCATGTTTTGCGGATGGGCTATGATAAAGGCAAGGATAAAGGCTGAAAATTCAAAGGCCAATATAGGTTCATACAAAGAGACATACCGGTCATTTTCATGGGATGATATCTACAAGGAATTCACCTGGCATGAGACCGGACTTGTCAATATCGCCTACGAGGCAGTGGACCGCTGGGCCGAAGATCCTGAAAAGGCGGACAAGGAGGCACTTGTCTTTGAAAAGGGATCCGAGAGGGTGGCATTCACCTATTCGGAGCTTAAGGAACAATCGGCCGTATGGGCAGGTCTGCTTTGCGATAAGGGGTTCAAGCAAGGTGACAGGCTGCTCATCTTTCTGGTGCCCTGCCCTGAAATCTATCTGGCGATTCTCGCCTGCGCCAGGCTGGGTGTAATATTTTGTCCCCTTTATTCAAGCATGGGCTTTGACGAACTGGAGGACCGGATATCCAATGCCGACCCGCTCGGCATACTTACTCAACCGGATCTGGCTGAAAACCTCCCGACAGAGGTCATGGGTAACGTCAGACATACCTTATACACGCAGGGACCTCTTCCGGGGCTGTTTAACGGGGAGGACCTGGTCTCAGACGGCCTGCGGCAGGTAAGAGGCGGAGGTGATATCAAATGGCTTTCTCTTGACTCCCCGCTCTATCTCATCCACACCTCGGGATCCACAGGACCGCCCAAGGGAGTCCTTCACTGTCACGGTGATATGTCAAGTCATCTTATCTCCGCACGCTATGCCCTTGACGTCACTCAGGATACCGTGCTATGGACCGACGGCAACCCTGCCTGGATAACAGGGACCGTCTACAGCACCTTCGCCCCCTGGCTCTGCTGCGCGACCTCGGTGGTTCAGGGAGCACCTTTTACGGCATCCAACTGGTACAGGACACTTGAAACCAGCAGGGTAACCGTATGGTACACGACCCCGATGACGGTCGGAAAATTGATGGAAGCGGGTGAAGACCTCCCAACCAGGTATGACTGCTCCAATCTGAAACATATAGCCACCGTAGGCGAGGCCCTGGTGCCGGAGCTTTTCTACTGGTTGAAAAAGAATCTCAAACACTCGCCCCACGACACCTGGTGGATGAGTGAATCCGGAAGCATCTGCATCTCCAACTTTCCCTCAATGGACATCAAACCAGGATCCATGGGCAGGCCCCTGCCGGGGATAGAAGCGGACATAGTAGATGAGGAAGGCAACAGGCTTCCCCTCCTGACCATGGGCCAGCTGGCACTAAAGACCCCCTGGCCTTCGCTTATGAAGACGATATGGCGGGAGGACCTGAGGTACCAGGCCTATTTCACAAAAACAGGCTGGTTTCTGACCGGAGACATGGCACTCAAGGATGAACAGGGCTATTTCTACCACCAGGGAAGGATGGACGACCTGATAAAGGTTGGAGACAAGCTTCTAGGTCCCTATGAGATCGAGCACATCCTCTGCCAGCACCCTTCGGTTCTGGAGGCGGCCGTTATATCCAAAAGCGCCGAACAATCGTCTCCCCACCTGAAGGCGTTTATAACCCTTCAAAGAGGAAACGTGCCTTCGAGCAGAATGAGCCAGGAAATAAAGGCCTTTGTAAAGGCAAATCTATCACCTGACACACCCCTTAAAGAGGTCGAGTTTTGTGAAAGGCTTCCCAAGACCAACGCGGGAAAACTTCTGCGAAGGGTACTCAGGGCCAGAGAGCTCGGCCTGCCCGGTGGCGATCCCACTCTTATGAAAGGCTGAAAGGATCCTCCGTTTTTCAGACCCTTCAATCCCTCCTGCCCCAGCAAGTCTTTGCCTTTTTTTTATTAATCAGGTAGTCCCCATCCGGAAATGGATCATTCCCGGATGTTGCTTTCAGCAGTCAGCTGTCAGTAAGTAGCCAGCAAGTTGATATTCCAAATGTTTTACTGACAGCTGAGAGCTGATTGCTGATAGCGTGAGTCCATAAATCTTGATTTATGGATGAACACCAGGTAAAATTTTTCAGTCGTGGAAATACCTTCTGAAAGGCATTTTATTCAAAAAAACCGGTATCCGGAAAAGGAGGAGTAAAATGGCCAAAATCCTGATAAGAAGGAAAATCCCTCCGGACGCAGAGGGCGCTGTTATGGATCTCCTGAACGGAATGAGATCCCTTGCGGTCGTGCAGCCGGGATACGTGCACGGTGAGACCCTTAAAAGGGTCGACCAGGCCGGAGAGATCCTGGTGATAAGCACCTGGCGCTCCATAAACGACTGGGATGATTGGATCAACAACCCCCAAAGGCTTGAAATACAGGAAAAGGTGGATTTTCTTCTCGGAGAAAAAACCGAATACGAAATCTATGATTATCGCTGAATCCGATTTGGAGCGTTATTGCAAAAGCCGTTTTCATGCCGGGTCATCCGACTGAAGAGGTTCGACGCAGATCTGTTCCAGGGACTCGTTTGCTTGACGAAAGCAGGTATCTTTTCATAAGGCGGAGGAATCTGATTTGGGCTTGAAGCACAAGCTGGTAACCCCTGACAAAATCATGACTAAAATCAAACCGGGGATGAGTATCTTTCTCAGCACAGGCGTAGCTGAACCCCGCACCCTGCTCAAAAGTCTCAAGGCATCCGAGTCACGAAACCTGCAGGATCTTGAATTGATTCAGCTTGTAAGCCTTGGAAGCGCACTTTCCTTTGAGGAACGCTATTCCAATAAATTCCGGTTAAAGACATTCTTTTCCGGCTGGATCGCCAGTGAAGCCATACTTGCCGGAAAGGTGGATTTCATTCCTGCCAGGTTTTCAAAGATCCCTCAGCTCATAGAGTCAGGGTCAATAAGGATCGACGTCGCCTTCATTCAGATCACCCCTCCGAATGAAAACGGTTATTCAAGCCTGGGACTTGCCGTGGATGTGGCAAGAAAGGCAATGGAAAAGGCATCTATCGTGGTAGGGGAGATAAATAAGGATGTCCCCATGACTTTGGGGGACACCTTTGTCCACATGGATGAGTTTCACTATCTGGTCGAGGGCGAGGAACCGCCTCTATATTTTCCCCGATTTCATGTGGATGAGACATTTGACAGGATTGGTGCCAATGTCGCATCCCTGATCGAGGACGGAAGCTGCATCGCCTTTTCCGTGGGGATGCTCTTTGAGGCCCTTGCCCGGCACCTTGCAAGAAAAAAGGACCTCGGCATTCACACCCCGCTTTTCACAGACCCATTGATGGACCTGATGAAAAGCGGCGTCGTAACGAACAGGAAAAAGGGGTCATTCAGGGGCAAAAGCGTGGCAGCCTACGCAGTAGGCACAAAAGAACTCATGAGATGGCTCCACAACAACCCTCTGGTGGAATTTCAGGGCATTGACATCGTAGCCGATCCAAAGCGGATAGGCTTAAACGACCGTTTCATCATGGTCCTTCCGGCAAGAAAACTGGACCTCACAGGGGGCATCGCCCTGCACAGCGGAAAGGGCAATGTGGTTGCCGGGCCTAGTGAGGCCCAGGAATTCTTCACAGGTGTAAACTTTTCCAAAAAGGGGCATGTAATATTTGCGCTTCCCAGCCGAAACCTGAACGGCGAATCCAACATACTCCTTTCTGTCGAGGACTACCCAAATCAGCTCTACATACCCGAATCCCTTGACCTCGTGGTAACCGAATACGGAACCGCCTCTCTGACCGGGCGGACAATGAGAGAAAGGGCGCTTGCCCTCATAGATATCGCCCACCCCGATGACAGAGAAAAACTTGTGCGCCTTGCCAAGGAAAATAATATCGTCTTCCGCCATCAGAGCTACCTTGCCGATTCAGGCCGCATGTACCCTGCTGAGCTTTCCTGCACAAAGACATTCAAAGACGGCCTCACAATAAGGTTCAGGGCCATAAAACCTTCCGATGTCGAGGAAATGCGAAGACTCTTTTACAGGTTTTCAGACAAGGCGGTATATTACAGATATTTTTCACCCATCAAGACGATGCCCCATGCCAAGATGCAGGAGTATGTAAACATCGATTACAATCAAAGCATGTCCATGGTGGGCCTTGCAGGTGAGATGGATGAGGAACGAATAATTGCGGAGGCAAGATACGTTCGCTTCACAGACAGGCCGAAGGCCGATGTGGCATTCGTAGTAGATGAGCAGTATCAGGGAAAAGGCATAGCCTCCTTTATGTTCGATATGCTTATGGGGATTTCACGGGAACGTGGAATCAAAGGTTTTGAAGCGGATGTACTGGCGAACAACACGGCAATGATAAAGGTATTCGAAAAATCTCCTTACCCCGTAAAATCTGTTTTGGACAGTGGGATATATGAGATATCAATCCCTTTTTCAGACGAGGTATCTGATAGCACCGGACTCCTGGTAAGGGAGTGAAGCTATGTGTCTGATCCTGATAGCGGTCGAAACCAGACCGGAGCTGCCCCTTTTCGTGGCTGCGAATCGAGACGAATATTATAAAAGGCCCGCTGAAAAGGCGGGCTTCTGGAAAGACTCCCCTCAAATCCTTGGCGGGAAAGATATGAAAGCTGGGGGCAGTTGGCTCGGGATTACGAGAGATGGAAGGATAGCGGCAGTAACAAATTTCCGCGACCCCTCATCAAAAATCACGAATTCCCCGTCCAGGGGGATGCTGGTAAGGGACTTTCTTCTTGGTAAAGATGAACCGGAAGATTATCTCTCCGGACTGGAAGAGAGGGCGGATGAATTCAACGGTTATAATATCGTTGTAGGCGTAAGACAGAGGCTTTTCTGGTATTCAAACAGGGGAGGGCCGAAAAGGTTTCTCGGTCCGGGCATCTACGGCATAAGCAACCACCTGATCGACACACCATGGCCCAAGGTGGAAAAGCTGAAACAGGCCTTTTCCCGGCTGCTTTCAAAAGGGGCTCCGATCGAAAAGGAAGTGGTCTTTGATCTCCTCCACGACCGTTCGACAGCTGAAGACAGCCTCCTTCCCGACACAGGCGTGGAACTTGAATGGGAGAGGGCTCTCTCAGCCGTCTTTATTGAAAGCCCTGACTATGGAACCCGCTCCTCCACTTTTCTGACGCTTGATGCGGCAGACAACCTGGAATTTACGGAACGCAGCTATAACCCCAGGGGTAGAAACGGCCCTGATTCCCATTTTGAACTGGCCCTTAGTCAGCCTGGCGAAACGCCGGAGGAACCCAGACAATTTTCCTGATATTCCCTGAGTCCCTTCTTGAGCCAGTCAGGTATCGCCTTTTTGCTGAAACTGTCAAGATCTATGCACACGGTCACATTGTGACCCTCAACTACGAGGGTTTCAGTATCTCTCAAGGCAAATATTCTGTAGCCCCAGGTAATCGAAGTATTTCCTATCTTAGGGACCCGCACCTCCACTCCCAGTCTGTCTCCATACCGAAGCGGCCTGTGGAAATCGGTTTCAAGATGTACCGTCGGGAAACCGGTCCGATGTTCAGTGATAACCTTTGAATAGTCTATGCCAAGCTGATCTGCGAAAAATTCCTCGAGCGCGACATGGAAATAATGAAGCATGCGTGGGTAATAGGTTATACCAGCATTGTCGATGTCGCTGAAACACACCTTCAGATTCGCACGAAATACCATCCTTTTCTCCTTGATTTATGGTAAACCGGAAGTCACTTCACACTTATCTTGCCTGAATCATATCAGATCCCGATTATATTTGACCTCCCTTTAAATGAGCATATTAAATGCATTTTCAACAAAATTCACCAAAAGAGATAGAAAAGAGCAGGAATAAATGCATATTTTTCTATCACCTAATCTGATTATATGCTATATATTTAGTATGTCATGCAAATGTTTAACTCCTGTTCACGCAAAAAAAGCTGCAAGAGATGAGGGCTTATATCTGGGCGGGAGTCTTTAATGCAGACATGAGATTTTTTCAAGGTCAAGGTCTCGGGAAAATCGTGTTGAAAATACCAAGGGAGGGTTTAAAGTATGTCTCTTTCAAAAATGAGGACCGTGGCTCTAATAACTGCCTGCATCTTCGTTCTTACCAGCTTTGCCGTACCTGTGCTGGCAGGCACTGCGGATGACAACGAGATTACAGGTACAACCATTGTGGGAGATGTGCTCTTTGCCAGGCCTTTGGGACTGTTGGCAACTGTCCTCGGCACTACTGTATTTATTCTCTCAATTCCCTTCAACCCGAACCAGGACAAACAGAAACTCGCAGTCGGGAAGCTGATTGAAGAACCTGCGGCATATACATTCAAGAGACCGCTGGGACAATTTTGACGGCTTCGTAAAAAACCCGACCGTCCCGGCTTGGGCGGCAGGATTTCGTGATGTGCAGTCTGAATTTCGACTTTTTATGAATGCATCGATTTTGCCCCCCCCTTAAGGCCGGTCAACCATATCGCTAACAGGGCCCCTTTCAGTGCCACTGGTCCGTTTTTCCGGCATATTCTCCTTGACCCTTAGGCATTTCTTTTCTATATTCCTGTTTTTTTGTTAACAGATAGTTTTTACAGGTATTTTTATGTTTGAAGTCCTTCATGGACCGTTCAAATTGGCCTCAGCATGAACTATCCTGCCGGAGATCTGCGGGGTCCCAACAGAAAAATCCATACCCCAAGGGGCGGGAAATTTAATTATTTGCCGCCTCCGGCGGATAAAATCCGGTTAATCCCTATTAATTGACCGCACGGAAATCTTTTCCGGAAAGAAATCCTGCCATATTAGGAATTACACCCGGGAGATGAAAAACGATGCCCTTTCAAGGCACAGAGACATTTTTGAATGCAGCCTTAATCTCAAGGAAACGAGAATAGCAGGGGTGGAGATGCTGAAGCAAAAGACAAAGAAAAGCTGGGATACACTATGATAGGTCTTATCTTCGCAACCGGCATGGAAGCCGGCCCTTTACTTGCTGAGGCTGAGGCTGTTTGCTTTGAAAATCGCCCCATCGCCCTCTATAAGTTTTTACCGGAAGCAAGCAATACTGAATGCCTGGTTGCAATCAGCGGAATGGGCGGAGTATCCGCAGCACTTTCGGCCCAGAGTCTCATATGCATTCACAAGGTTGAGAGGATAATCCACGCAGGCATATGCGGGGCGCTTGTTCAGAACGAGTCTATAAAAATAGGCGAAGTCTTCAGGGTAACAGAGGCAAGGGAGGCATTGCGCAAAAAGAAAGTCTTTTCTCTTGACCGGGAATGGTGGAACGCACTCAAAGGTGCCAGCATGGTTACAAGCGAAAGGCCTGTTTTTGAAAAGGACACAAGGAAGAGACTCTCCGCTTTAGGCGATCTTGTGGACATGGAATCGGCAGTCATTGCCCGGGTGGCGAAGATGTACGATGTCCCATGTTCGATAGTAAAAGGGGTTACCGATTTCGCAGACAGGGACGGCAAAGAGATGGTAAAGAAGACCATCGGCCCTGTGTCGGAAAAGGTTTCAAAGATAGTTTTGCAGGAACTGGGAAAAAAGCTAGGGAAAAAGCCTGAGTAGAAACTGCCACGGAAGACCATGGACGAAAACCTTTACATAAAAAGGCTCCACAGGTCGAATCCACTGAGGGAACCCGCCGTCAAAAAGGCCCTGCAAAGGCTCGAACTTCCCGAGTCAAGCAGGGGACTTGATGCGGGTTGCGGCATCGGCCTTCAAGCTGTCACGCTTGCCCGTGATGTCGTCCCTGAAGGGCATATCACAGGCCTCGACATCTGCAAGGGATTTCTTGATGAGGCAAAAAGGATCATCGAGAAAAGGCACCTTACAGAAAGGATCACCTTAATACAGGCAGACATCAATTCCCTTCCTTTTGGATCCGATTCCTTTGACTGGCTCTGGAGTTCAGACAGTGCCTTCTACCCGTCGGGGGATTCCCTTTCACTGATTAACGAATTTTCCCGGGTGGTAAAACCGGGAGGAATCATCGCCATACTTGCCTGGACTTCGCAGCAACTTCTGCCGGGTTACCCGCTTCTGGAGGCAAGACTTAACAGCACCTTTTCAGGAATCGCTCCCTTCCACATCGATATGAAACCTGAGAATCATTACCTGAGAACCTCCAGCTGGTTTACACGGGCGGGAATTGAAGGAATCGAGGTCGCAACCATTGCAGGAGATGCCCATGCGCCTTTAAGTGGCGAAATGCGTGACGCGCTCCTTGATCTGATCGAGATGAGATGGAAAGACGTCGAAACAGGGCTTGGCGGTTCCGATCTAAAAAAGTTCAAGAAACTCACCGATCCCGGCTCCACCGATTTCATCCTTGATCTTCCCGACTACTACGCCTTTTTCACCTGTTCACTTTTTTACGGAAGGGCACCTGAATGATGGAGACGAAAATAAATTTTCTTATATTTTCCAATACAGGCAGACTTAAATATTACAGTTTGTTCTCACATCAGAAGCCCGTATTCCCTCAGGGCTCTTAACACATTCACAAACCCGGAAAGGCCTATGGAAATAAAAACAATCTTGAGAAAGACACCATGGGATACCCTTCGTGTCACAAAATGACCAATAACCGCAAAAATAAACACTATTGGAATTCCAATTCCGGTAAGCTTCAAGATGTTCATTGTTATTCCCTCACCCCAAATTAAGATACTTATGAGTCGACAAATTGACGCGCTGAAAAAAAGCACCTGTAAGGTGAGCTTTGCACCTACCGCATCTCTATGCCTGGAATATACAAAGAGGGCGATAAGAGGCCCGGCGGCGGCAAATGCCCCGGCAATGAAACCGCTTATCAATCCGATAAGGATTCCCAGGCTATTATTTAAAGCTTTTTTAATTTGTGGTCTAAAGATGTGATTAATTGCGAATAAAATTAAAACGATTCCCAGTGCGAATCTGAATACGGGTTGTTTTCCGAAATGAAGGATAAAGCCATAGCCTATTGGAACCCCCAAAGCCTCACCGACTAAAATAAGCCCCGCTGTTCTCCACTCTATTTTACTTTCCTTCCTGCCGGCCCATATTATTGTGCTGTTGAGAAACATCAAAAGAAGAGTCAGGACAAGTGTGAAACGCTCTAAATCACAGGATGTAAAAGCTATGCCGGCCATGACGATTATACCGAAGCCAAGGCCGGTAAAGCCTTCGACAAAAGCGGCAAAAGCCACTACAGAAAGATAAAGCAATAAAACGTAGGTCCCGTCCAGCATCATGGTATTATCACCATTTTAACCGCTTGCGATGTAATTTCAGCTGTCCCGCGAATAGAGAATCAACGTGGCTCTTGTAATATCCATGCTGCCAAACTTAAAAGTCTGTTGCCATATCACCCGCATATAAATCCATCTTTATATTTTTATTTCTCCGCCTAAGCCATACAATCAATGCAAAAGTAAAAACAACCCCGAAGATATCAGTGTATGCGCCTGGAATTATGAGAAGCATGGCAACTAAAAAAACGGCGATTCTCATAACCACCCCGATTTTTTGTCTATAAAAACCGACTGTACCTATAGCCATCAATAATGCAGATATACATGTAACGAACACCGTCCCGATGATACTGTACCATTTTCCCATAGCTAATATTGAAGGGCGGAAAATGAAAAAAAACGGAAGGATGTACTTCATAATAGCCAGTCTTATAGATACACCGGCAACTTTCAGCCAGTTTGCCTCGGCAATCGAGGAAGCAGCATAGACGGCAGTACATACCGGTGGAGTAAGACCTGAAAGTATCGCACAATAAAAGATAAACATATGCGCACATATCGGAGGGACATCCATCATCTGAAGTGCGGGACCCACTACAGATGCCGCAAGAACATATGCGGCGGTAGTCGGGATTCCCATTCCAAGGATCAAGCTGACCACTGCGGCCAAAACCAATGCAAGAAAAAGGTCACCTGAACTGGCCCCGATAATCATTTCACTGAGCTTTATACCCGCGCCGCTCAATGAAATCATGGCGATCGTTATCTGCGCGCATATCAGAAGGCTAACAACCGTCACCATTCCCTTTCCTGCCTGCCTGACTCCCTCCAGGATAATCAAAAGTCTTCCCAGGATATCTTTCCTGTTTAATGGGTTTATAAATACATAAAGCCCGAGATTTGTTATGATTCCCCAAAAAGCCGCCTTTGTTGGTGTATGCCCCATAAAAAGGCTTATAAGCAATACTAAAATCGTCAAACCGATAGGCCCGCTTGTGCCCCAACTCAATACGCTTCGCAAGGTCGGAATTTCCTCTGGAGGCACCCTGTCCATTTTTGCCTTTCTGGCCTCAAGATCAATACTGACCCAGACGCAGGTATAAAAAAGCAGGGCGGGTAATGTTGCCGCTAAAGCTATTTTCAGATAGGGTTCGCTAATTAATTCACTCATTATGAATGCACCTGCACCCATTATCGGCGGGGTTATCTGGCCACCGGAAGACGCTGTAGCCTCAACGCCTCCTGCAAAATGATTGGGATAACCCAATCTTTTCATCATCGGAATTGTGAAATTACCAGTCGTTGCGACATTTGCAATTGCACTGCCGGATAGCATCCCGAACAGGCCGCTTGCAACTGTGGCCACCTTTGCCGCTCCACCATACGACCTTCCTCCGGCAACTAAAGCTATCTTCATGAAACTGCTTGCACCGCCGGTTATCAACAGTATGGAACCGAAGATTATAAACGCGGCCACAAGTGTGGCGGAAATGCCTGTCAGCACACCCCAAATTCCTTCCGAGCCGATATACAGGTACTCAACGATATACTCAAAGCTGAAACCGCAATGTCCCCAATAGCCGGGGATATGTTTTCCAACAAGCGCATAACACATGCTGACTAATGCTATAATGGGCAAGATCATTCCGGTCGCACGCCTGGCAGCTTCAAGAACCAAGATGACCAGCAGCAGTCCCATTATTACTTCAGAGGGCATTGCCTGTAGACCCACGCTTTCCATTAATCTGTCATAACTGAATATTACATATGCGCAAAGAAAGGCTGAAGCGCCTGCCAGGATAATATTTAGGATACTAGGTCTGTCCTTAAGCCTCTTTTTCTTAGAAAATGGAAATAACAAAAAACAAAGGACCAAACTGAATCCGGCATGTATCGCTCTTTGAATCATATTTGGATATTGACCGAAACCGGCGGTATAGAGTTGAAAAAATACGAATAGGATACAAATGACACCTACGGCCGTGTTCCAAAAAGGTCTATAACCAGCATATTCTTCCGAATTTTCTTCAACTCCACTATTTTTCAAGTTAGCCATCTAAACACCCCGCCGTCTATTAAAGCTAAGTTTTAATTCAAAGTTATAGAATCTCAATCTTCATAAACAAAAAATCGGTTATAAAGGGGAAGGTCCCTGAATTGGTTAGTAAAAGTGCCTAAAAAACCCATTTAGGACTCTTAACGAAAAAAAGGCGGCCCGAATTTTTTATCTAGGGCCGCCTTTTTATTTACTTTCCTTCCGGGGGTATAAGGTTATCAGGAATTTTTATTCCAATTTCTCTGAAATATCTTATGGTCCCCATATGCAGCGGGAATTTTGTAAATTTCATCGTCATTTTTGGAATATCAAAGCCTTTCATTGCGGGGTAAGCCGCTTCTTGAAACTTTTTTTCCTCACACAATGTTTTAACTATTGTGTATACTTGATCTTCTGTAATACTGTCGTTGTAGCCGATATATCCTATGCATTGAACCGGGGTTGTATATTCCGGCACATCTTCAGCGGCAACTCCCTCAGGAACCGTAGTAAAATTAAGATAAGGCAGATATTTGTTTACTTGAACGATCTGGTCCTTATTCCAGTCCAATATCCTTACTTTTGTAAATGCCCTCAGTTCTTTGGTTGAAGCATCTAGAAAGAGTCCGCCCCCGGCCTTTACATAACCGCATATACGGTTGTCCTTTACCGCCGCAACTGCATCAGCAAGACCTCCGCGGTAATATTCCGGCTTTATTCCAAGGCTATCCATAGTTGATTGAACAAGGACTTCACAGGCCGTTCCCCTATATCCGGGACAGAACTTTTTGCCTTCCAGTTCTTTCAGCTTTGTAATACCGCTGTCAGCTCTAACGATATAATTCTGGGCATTAAAACTGTAAAGCCAAAGGGCCCTTGTCTTCTTCCTCGCTCGATCCTTAAATTTTCCCATTCCGTTGTAGGCTTCATAGAATACCGCAAAGGTACCAAGGCCGATTTGCAACTGCCCTCTATTGATTCTCTCGAGATTATCGACAGCCCCGCCTGTGGCAACTGTAGTGACATTGAATTCGTCACCATTTACTGTATTGATTGTCTTTCCAGCCGATACAGCATAAACATAGTGGCTCGAGGAAGTACTGCACGCACCGCTCAATATTCTTACAGGCTCAGCTTGAATAGCAGTTACAGTCATAAAAAACATAAAAGCACTCATCAGGAATACCAGTTTGATTCTTGGGTGTTTTACATGCATGCTCGTTCTCCTTTCTTTCATCTAATTCAAAGCTTAAATTTTTATTGCTCCTTCGAAACCACTAAGAATTGCCATTTTAAAATATAGAGTCGCGGAATATTCCTCCTATGATATTTGTTAATGAGTCATTTAATCAGATCTTGATATCATTTCTTTCCATTGCCTCCCGTTCTATCTCCTTTCTGAAATTTGGATGGCATATTTCTAACAATGCCTTTGCCCGTTGACTCATATTTTTTCCTCTTAGTTCTGCGATTCCATATTCGGTTACAACATAATCAGCAAGCGTTCTGGGAGTGGTCACACCCGCACCCTTTTTGAGGTTTGCCACTATCCTTGAGAACTTTCCTCTTCCAGCAGTGGAAGGCATAGCTATTACGAATTTACCACCCTTAGCCAAGGAAGCCCCAAGTGCAAAATCCAGCTGTCCACCCACACCGGTAAAAAGAGTGGAACCGATACTTTCCGCACAAATCTGCCCTGTAACATCAACTTCAATGGCTGAGTTTATTGCTATAAATTTGCAATTTTCAGCTATTACTTGCGGGTTATTGGTGTAGCTAACCTCATGAAACTCGGCTATAGGGTTATCATTAAGAAAATCAAACAATATTTTACTGCCCATAACAAAAGTGGCTATCACCTTGCAGGGGTGAAGAGACTTTTTTCTGCCGGTAATTACACCTCTTTTTAAAAGATCCACTATCCCATCACCAAACATCTCCGTATGAATACCGATATCCTTATGATCTTTGAGGCATGAAAGTATTGCGTTAGGGATTCCACCTATTCCCAGTTGAAGAGTTGACCCATCTTCAATTAGACTCGCGACATTTTTCCCAATCTTGAATTCTACTTCTCCAAGAATGGGAGAAATGGATTCGTAAAGCGGGTAATCGGATTCAATTATATAATCAAGATCCGATATATGAATTCGAGATCCGGATGTTGATGGGACTTTTGAATTTATTTCTCCAATGGTAATTTTTGCCATCTTGGCTGCAGTTGGCAGATAAGAAGTACAAATGCCATAACTGCAATACCCATACGAGTCAGGTGGTGAAAGCTGTAGTAATGCGATATCCGGCTTTACATAACCGTCTTTCATCAAGCGAGGCATCTCCCAATAGCGATTTGGGATGTAATCTGCTCTTCCGTCACACATGGCTTTCCGGCTATTAGGACCAAGCATGCATGCGTTATGGAAAAAGCTTTTGGAATAGCACGGCTCTAAATATTCTGCTTCACCCTCGACTCTTACATGGGTGATCACCACATTTCTTAGTTCTTCATGTCGCTTTACCAAGGCCTTTATAAATTCCCTTGGCGAGCCGTTTGAATGCCCTGTTATAATCAAGTTATTCGATTTTACTAACTGCGCTGCTTCACCTGGGCTGACATAATTACATTTACAATTGAAATTGTGGCTATTTTGCTTGACTAACTTCATATAATTCCTCCTATTTTTTTCAACTTCAAAGAGGACGACAATAATATATTCATAATATTTACCGTTTATTATGTTTACTTAACAAGCGACCCCGCAGCAGGCTGCGGGGTCGCCAGACGCAGCAGCAAATACAGCTCTGGGAAATTGTACCCTATGGGCCAAATATAACTATTATCAGTATGAAGTTGGCCAGCAATGCATAAGGTGTTGTCCTATTCCATTGGTTTTATAGTTAAAATGATAAGTCAACATATTGATCAACCAATCGCGCGTATGTGCCGGTTCGATAACATCATTAAGGTTGAAAATTCTAGCTGCATTCCAGGGTTCTTTGTCTAAGTCCATTATCTTCATTTTTTCTGCAAATTTTTCGGGATCATCTTCTTTTTTCATATTATAGACTACGTTTACTCCCGTTTCAGGCGCCATAAAACTGATTTCGGCACTCGGCCATGCAACGATAGTATCCGAATTTCTTCCGCCACCCATATTCAGGAAGGCCTGACCATAGGTCTTTCGTACGACAACTGTGAGCTTTGGCACCGTTACGAGGGTAAGGGCATTCATAAAATTGATTATCTTTCCTGTAAGCTTCTTTCTCTCCCCTTCCACGCCAACAAGAAATCCCGGAGTATCAACAAACATTAGTATGGGAATGTTATAGGAATCGCATAATACCAGGAAGTTTGTTATCTTCTCGCAGGCATCAGCATCAAGGGCACCAGCTCGATGCATAGGGTTGTTCGCAATTATCCCGACAGACTTGCCTCCGATTCGTGCGAGTGTTGTAATTGCCGATCTTGCGAAATTAGCCTTAAGTTCAAAAAGTTCACTTCCATCGACTATTACCTTCAATATTTTTTTCATATCGTATACACGACTCGGACTTTCAGGAAGATATTTGAGGATGTCAGGCATTTCTTTTCCCGAACCGGCGGGAACTGGTGCGGTTGGTGGAAGCTGAGACGAATTTGTAGGCAGATAGGACAGAAAGTTTTTTAAAATATCTATACATTCCTCATCGGTTTCACCCAGCATGTCCGCCAGGCCCGTAATTTCCGAATGAAGACGCCATCCACCCAGTTCTTCCCAGGGAGTCTCCTCTCCTGTTGCCAGACATGTAACTTTTGGGCTGGATACCGCCAAGATGGCCCCTTTTTTCATGACTCTAAAATCGGACATCATCGTATACCACGTGGGACTTCCAAAACATGGCCCCAGCATCGCGGCAACCCAAGGCGCCTCTCTAAGTCTCTGGTATTGCGTAGGGTCATTACCCAACATGGTTACCATGCCTTTCGAACCCATATTATCTGGCATTCTTGCCCCACCGGCTTCTCCCAAAAAGACCAGAGGGATACCTTTTCCGCAAACCATCCTTTTTAGATAACCAACTTTTTTTCCATTGACACCGGCACTCGAGGCCCCCAAAACTGTAAGATCACAACTGAGAGATCCGACAGGCCGGCCATCTATTTTGCCAAATCCGATAACCTTCCCATCGCAGGGCGACCTGCCTTCCATCGCCTTTTCAGCCGACTCGGTGAAAAGTCCGACTTCCTGAAAAGTATTCTCATCAAGCAGGTAGTCCATGCGCTCTCTTGCATTTAGCCACCCATTTTCCTTATACTTCTGAAGTTTCTTTTCTCCACCCATTGAAAGTGAATATTCTTTTCTTTCTTCAAATTTTTTCATAGCCGCTTCAAAATTAGCCATGGTTATCTCCTTATCTTTTAATCGAGCTGTCTAAATTGATACTATTACAGCACCTGTTTCCACTGCATCACCGACACCGCATTTCACTTCACTAATCGTGCCACCTTCGAATGCGACTACAGGAATCTCCATCTTCATAGCTTCCATAATTACAACCTCATCTCCTTCGCTGATGCTGTCTCCGGGAGAAACCTTAACCTCTATTACCTTTCCTGCCATTGGAGCTGTTATGTCACCCATTTTCATTACCTCCTATCTAATATAAATTATTAATAATTTCAGATGTTCCACCTACCTACTGTCTTGCAAGACTATTATGTAAAATATATTGTATAACATTTATGTCAAGCTTTATTTTATTATGATTTTGTTGCAAATGATGTGCCAACCATTTCGCCATCCACGCTAACCCGAAAAATCCGATGATATTGAGCCGGTTACGATATCTCCCCTGTTTTATCTCTATTTCCTGCGGAAAAGACTGGTGTCACAAAATTTTACGCATTGTAAAGAAAATATTGGCATTCATGCACCTCTACCTCGCATGATCAGCAATACCTTTACCCATTAAAGGAAGACAGCTCTGCCTGACAATATCGATAAAAAGCGATTCAAAATCAGAGCATCGGCCGATTGCCGCACGGTTTTTGAAGGAACCATACGGGCATCTTTGATTTCCGGATGGTTCCTGATTAGTGGGATTGATTAATTAGGGATAATGGTCAGACGTGCTATCTAGCGCACAATCATAAATACTGGGGAGGATTGGATTGATTTTAGGTATACATGAGACTTAGGAAGCGCTATCCATTAGGCTAAAGCACCCATTTGCTATATTTTTTGTAATAATTTAATGCACTTCTTAGATTGTCTCTACGTGCCAGCTCCGCCTTCTCAGGTTCTTTATCCATAATCGCTTTCAGGACTTTTCTGTGCTCTTCCATCGCAAGCCGCATCCTGCCAGGCAATACAATAAGTCTTCGTTGAACAATTATCATTTTGGTAAAAATTAGGTCATTCAATCTGGAAAGCTCATTGTTCCTTGCAGCTGCAAACATCTTGGTTTGAAATTCCGAGACTAGATTGAAATAGGTATCCAGGTCATTTTCTTCAACCGCTCGCTCTATTGTTTCTCCAAACTTTCCAGAAAGTTCCTCCCATTCGGATGGATCTGATTTTTCAGCGGCCAATCTGGCGGCCAAACCCTCAAGGGATTCCCTGACCTGCATTATTTCGATAAGCGAATTGAAATCGATTCTTCTTACAACGGCACCCTTATTAGGTTCTTTTTCCACTAGGCCCCTGCTCTCCAGATCTATAAGTATTTCCCTGGCGAGCGGCCTGCTGATTTTGAATTCCAGTGTCAGGTCCTGCTCATTCAGTTTTGATCCCGGCAGATAGATACCCTCAACTATTCGATTCCTCAGCACCTCCGAAACATCGGCTCGATTGTTTTTAACTACATCTTTTTCTTTTTTCTTCATTATGCACCTCAAAGTATATTTTTAATGTGTTACAAATAATACTTGTTTGTTTGTATGTCAACATTGTCTTATAAATGTACAAATCGAAATCAAATTGTTGTCTCAACAAGCTTGAATCAATTCACAATGCTCTTTTAATCATTTTATCCTCCAGGCCAAAAACAGATCGCTTGGAAAAACCTACAAGATGATCCTGATTCGCTTCTCCTGAAGCACGAACGATGGAGATTGCAGAATGCCGTTTTTAAAAACCACGCTCATCAAGTACCAAAATTCACCTCCCCGGCTTCCACGAAAAACCTTGCCAATGCCCCTAATCTTGTTACTACATGGTCCTAAACCGGATTCATTTATATTGACTTTCTGCCCTCTTTTGGGAACTCTTAAGAACCGCCTTATCTATAAAGCATCAAGCCTTATCGAATCGCAATGGCGGAAAATCACTTTTGGAAAACCACTCTTAAAGGAACGGAAAATGGCAGGTGATAAGAAAAGATCTTCAGGACCCGATCTGGTCATAACCAGGGCAAGGCGCGAACAGGAGGAGAGGGATAAGACCTACAGGGAAAGGGCACTTAAGATTTTCCCATGGGTGTGCGCCAGATGCGGCCGCGAATTCAGCGGCAGGAGGCTTCGCGAACTGACGGTTCACCACAAGGATCATGATCACGACAACAATCCCCTTGACGGCAGCAACTGGGAACTCTTGTGTATATACTGTCATGATAATGAGCACTCACGCCTGCTGGAGGCCGAATGGACAAGGGATGCTGCACCTGAAAAAGGGAAAAAGAAACCATCCACATACAAGGCCTTCGCTGATCTTGGAGCCCTGCTGAAAAAGAAGGGGTGAGTCTATTGCCAGGCTACTGCTGATGTGGTTATAAGATTTGGACAGGGCATATCCGTACCCGCAGGGAGTGGTTCAACAGGCTCCCTGATGCAGGCAATATCGGAATCAAAGAGTGCCCTCAATATGGAAAACCTTCAGAATGGAAGAATTTGATTCGATGTAACGGGTCAATGCCTATATCGGGCAATGGACCCGTTTCATGATCAGAGCCTTTAATGAACGGAGGATTTCAAAAATGTTCGAAAAGGACACCCTCAAAATTCTTGAAAAGGCCCTTTATAAGCTGGAAGAAGGATTCAAAGAACTGCCCCAGGCGGATCAAAGTTTTGATCTGAATGGAATCGAAAAAGTCACGATGCAGGTAGCGGAAATCATGCATGATAATTACCCCTACTTTCATCCCTTTTACGCGGGTCAAATGCTGAAGCCCCCGCACCCGGTGGCGCGCATCGCGTATATGCTTTCTCTCTGGATCAACCCCAATAACCACGCCCTTGACGGAGGACGGGCCAGTTCAAGGCTCGAAAAAGAGGCGGTAAAAGAGATTGCCCGACTGTTCGGATGGGATACCTTTCTGGGCCACCTGACAGGTGGAGGCACAATGGCCAATATGGAGGCACTCTGGATTTCAGGCAAAGTGGAACCGGGAAAGAAGGTGGTAGCCTCCGAGCAGGCACACTATACCCATAAACGCATCTCCGAGGTGCTGGGGCTGCCCTTTGAATCGATCTCCTGCAATGAGACGGGAAGGATGGATCTAGAATCCCTTAAAGGGATCCTCGACAGTAACGACGTAGGCACGGTAGTTGCGACCATAGGAACAACAGGCACAGGATCGGTCGATCCCCTGGCCGAGATAATCGAACTCAAAAAAGAGTATGGTTTCAGGCTTCACGCCGATGCGGCTTATGGAGGCTATTTCATACTTGTGGACAATCTGGACCCTATTACAAAAAGTGCATACGACTGCCTTGGCGGGGCCGACTCCATTGTAATTGACCCACACAAACATGGACTGCAGCCTTACGGGTGCGGCTGTATCCTGTACAGGGACCCTGAGGTGGGCAGGTTTTACAAACATGATTCCCCATACACATATTTCACATCCTCGGACCTGCACCTGGGTGAAATCAGTCTTGAATGCTCAAGGGCAGGGGCTTCGGCCGTAGCACTGTGGGCAACCCAGAAGCTGCTGCCTCTTGTGAGAAACGGCCAGTTCGCAAGTGGTCTTTCCAAATCCCGCCAGGCAGCTACCAGGCTGTTTGAGAAGATAAAATCGGACAGTCGTTTCAGGACCATCTTTCCTCCTGAACTCGACATAGTGGTATGGGCACCTGACGGAAAAAGTGCCGGCCGGATTTCCGATCGCTCAGAGGATATGTTTCGAGCCCTGGGAAAGGACAACCTTCATCTGGCAACCTTCAGATATCCCTCTTCGATGCTTCGAAAAAAATGGAAAGACGTGGATCTTGACCGGCACGACGTAACATGCCTCAGGTCATGCCTGATGAAACCTGAGCATGACGACTGGATCGAAAGCATATGGGAGAAGATTGAACAGGCAGTCTGATTTGGTGATCGATTCTTTCGCGGACAGACTTTAACTATAACCCCTTCATACAGGTGTAAGAAAAGATGGACCTTCCCTTTACCTTGATAAGCGTCTCTTTGATATGGATGATAGCAGTAATTACCCCCGGCCCCAATTTTTTTATCACCCTTCAAACGGCTATCAGCAGAACCAGGCGCTCCGCCCTTATCGTGGCAGTTGGAATCTGTACCGGCACCGTAATATGGGGGATTGCCGGATTCTTCGGCATATCCGTCCTCTTTTCCGCCTCCCCCCTTGCCTACCTCTGTCTCAAACTTATCGGGGGGGGCTATCTGATTTATCTGGGTGTCAGGCTTTTTATCTCAAAGGCAGATGAGGACTCGACGGGACAAGATCTGCATCCAAAGGATATGAAGCCCTTTCAGGCCTTCAGGAGAGGAATCGTCACCAACCTTTCAAATCCAAAGGCAGCGGCATTTGTCGCCGGTCTTTTCGCCGCCACAATGCCTCCTGATGCACCTGCATGGTTGGGCCTTCTAACAACTGCCATAATGGTAACCATCTCCTTTGCATGGTATGCAGCGGTTGCCTCTCTTTTTTCGTTAGACAGATTCAAGGCCGTTTATAATAGATCCGTTACCCGGATCAACAGGATCTCAGGGGCCATCTTTACGGGCTTCGGGCTGAAGCTGGCGGCGGATTAGTTTACATTCGGAGGGACGGATTCACCCGGGCATTGATCCGGTCAGCAGATCCTGTTACGTCCAGTTCTCTTTGCCCTGTACATTGCCTCATCGGCCTCCTTAAGCAGCTGATCAACGGTCTTTGAGTGAGGTGGCGCCGCAGAAATTCCGCCACTGATTGTAAAGGGGATCTGCCCCGTCTGCGTAAGGAAAGGGGTATCTTCTATCCTTTTTCTCAGCCTTTCGGCCATTTTCTCTCCGCCCTTTGAATCTGTATCAGGCAGAAGTATGGCGAATTCCTCGCCACCGATACGGCCGAAAACATCCGGGATACGCAGGGTATCCAACCCGATTTCAGCTAGATGTCTAAGCACCTGATCGCCTGTATCATGTCCGTATGTATCGTTTACCGTTTTGAAGTAATCGATATCGATCATGAGAAGGCAAAGGGGACGGCCATACCTCTCGGCTCTGTGTATCTCCTTTTCCGCAAGATCCCTGAAATGCCTTCTGTTGAACAGCCCCGTGAGGGGATCGGTAGTTGCAAGTTTTCTAAGCCTGTCCTCGGTCTCTTTTATGTTCGATACATCCCTGTAAATGATGTAGAAACCGATATGATTCCCCTCTACGATTACAGGTGAGGATTGCATCGATACCTGGAAAGTGTTTCCGTCTTTTCTCCTTCTCACTGTCTCGAGCCTGATCGTCTCACCGGAGGTGACCCTCTTTCGTATGGATATTGCCTCTTCCAGACGGTCGCGGGGGGCAACAAGCCTGCTGATATCTTCACCGATTAATTCCTCAAGAGAATAACCGAATAGATTGGAGAACTCAGGGTTGGCCCCCGTGATCCGGCCTTCGTAATCAAAGACGGCCAAGGCCTCCGGAAGCTGGGTAAAAAGGCTCTCAAAATAGGCTTTCTGAAAACGCAACTCCTTTTCAAGCCCCTTTTGCTCTGTAATATCGGAAAAAGTTACCACCGCCTTTTTCTGCGGGTCCTCCTGCTCAAAACTCTTTAACTTCATATGCCCGAAAAAAACGGTTCCATCTCTTCTTTTGCAGTTGACATCAATCTCCACCGGGGAACCTTTGTCATATGTTTCATAGGCCAGCCTTCCCACCCGATGGAATTCTTCTTTTGAAGAATAGAGTATTTCCGATATCCTGCCGACCAGCTCTTCTTCTTTTTCGTAGCCGAACATCTCTACACCCACCCGGTTTGCCCACCGTATCGTTCTGTTCTCCAGAAGAAAGATACCAAAAAGGGCGGCATCCAGTATCCTGTCAAGGAGTTCCTTCTGCTTGATGAATTCGGCATCCATTTCCTGTCGTCTGGATGCCTTCTTTTCAAGGATACTTGTGCGCTCTTCCAATTCCCTGCGTGACGATCCTGAATCCATTCCAGCCCCTCCTGATCAAGACAGACATCTCAGCCCTTTTGGGTGCTCATCCTAATAATGTCTCTTTAGAACTCACTGCGCGATAAATTGGAAAGACAACCAAACGGATAGCTTCTTTAATCATATTTTGACTCAAAGCTCTGATGTTGACAACAAAAAACTCTTCCATTTATCCTGTATTAGGATATACATTTAGAACTTTGAAAGGGGTGAAAAATGGGAAAAGGCACATTTCGGAAGGTCGGCGAATCGGAAAACAGGATGTTCGGCCCCACCTGTCTTATCATATGCGGATATGACTCTTCAGAGCAGGAAGAGATCCTTTCCCTCATAAAGGAATGCCTGTCAGAATTACCCGTAATATTTGCGGCAAAAGCCGATAGCGGGACAAAACTGGGTGAGATGGCAGCATCAAAGGCGGGAAAAGGAAGAGGCATTTCATCTGATCTCAAAAGGGCGATAATAATGTCGGGGCTCACGGAAAAGGAACTGCACCTTCTCCTTAAAAGTTACAGGGACAAGGGGTTCCCGACACAGCTCTGGGCAACCCTGACACCCGTATCTGAAAAATGGACCCTCGAGCGCCTGCTGCAGGAACTCTCTGCAGAGGCCGAAGCATTCAGGATAAGGCAGAAACAGGGACAGTGACAAAACAAAGCAGGAAGATACCTTTAAATCCGGCGCAAAATGAAGAAGAAGATGATTATCGCAGCAGGCATAGGCCTTTTTCTGCTTTTTGCAATCGGTTTCATCTATTGCTGGTTCAATTATCAATTCTGGTCCCACCTGGACACGTCAACCTTTGACAGTCTAACAGAGTATAATTCGGAAAGGGTAAAAGCCTACAGGGGAAGACAGATATTAATACACAGGGATTTTCATCCCCTTATGGTCAAAATTACAAGATACGCAGCTCAATGTGACCTGACACTTCTTATCACACAAAGCTACCGCATACCAGGTAGGAGGACAAAAAACTGCATAGTGCCTCCCGCTGTAAAATCAAACCATCTTGCAGGCCATGCCGTTGATTTCAATATAAGGTTCAATGGAAGGCTTTTCGAGTCAAATGACATAAGGAAGGAAACTCTGCGCCTTGCCCCGGCAAATGTAAAGGCCTTCATAGGGATGTTGGTATCGGATGATTCTCTTAGGTGGGGAGGTGAATTCAAAGAGGAAGACCCGGTGCATGTCGATGATGGCCTCAACACGGAATACCCGGAAAAATGGAACGCATGCTACAGAGCTTGTCTTAAGGACCTGTCAGGTGCAAAAAAGAAACATACAGTGTGGATAAAACGTATTATCCCCTTTGCTGCCTTTTAGCCCTGCAAAAACCGCATGAACCTCAAGGCCTTATAAAGAGGCTGCCATTCGACCCTGAAAATAATTTTCGACAGATATGTCGCAGGCATCTTTCGGAACGACATTTTTTTCCTTTTGATTGTCCCGGCAGGCAGTTAAAAGAATCGGCATTCATTAGTATTTACAAATTTTACAAACACTTAGAACAACCAATTCTTATCTGGCACAGACCTTGCTTTTAAATACTACGAGTTGTTACTCCTGAAGCGGTTCTCCTCCTTGCGCTTCAGCAAAAACCCCTTCAACAGGAACCCGGGGATGTAAGACGATTAAAATTTGTGCGGATTCCTGTCAAAATAGCAGATCCCCTGCGCCCCATAATGATTTATCAGGGGCGCCGGGGACCGATTAAAGGGCAGGGAATCGGATCTCATTAATGAAATCAGAGGAGGTTGTCATGATCAAGACACCTAAATTCTTAAATACGGGCGTTTTACTTCTGACTGCGGTCGTAATACTCGGATTTTCCACCGACAGTCTCGCGAAACCCAGCAAAGACCGCAAGACCAGGGTGGTAATCAAACATCCCAGTCCCAATTACGGGAGAGTCGTTAAAAGACTGCCTGCAAGGCACAGAAGAATTTCCGTGGGTAAGTCCGACTACTATTATAACAGCGGCAGGTTTTACAGAAGCCGTTCGAATGGATACGTGATAGTGCGACCGCCTATAGGGGCTATTGTGGCATCAATTCCCGTAGGAAATATAACCTTTACCATAGGAACCGTCCCATATTACTATTACAGCGGCATACATTACAGGAGGGTCCCAACAGGTTATCTGGTGGTTGAACCTCCCACCCAGACGGTAATCGTGGAAGAGACACCGAATGATTATTGGGAAGGCTTTTCATCCGGGGAACAGGTAAAGGTAACGGCGCATCTTTTAAATGTGCGATCAGGTCCCGGAATGCGCCGTTCTTTGGTAGGCCAGGTACGAAGGGGCACGAGGCTTGTGGTTAGAGGGCACTCACCCGGCTGGCTTTACGTGAGTCTTCCCGACGGAAGGCATGGATGGGTAATGGCCGATTATATAACCGCTCTGCCTCAGCCCTCAAGCGGATAGATGAAGTAAACCTCCGTGAGGGCCTTTCGGTTCACTTGTCATTTATTGACAACCCCTTCTTTTACAGGACCAAAAGGCCCTCGTCCCTCCTGCATTTCTGTGCCGATACATTCTCTCCTAAAAAATGCGCTACTCTATTTTAGACCTTATTTTACGGATCGGGAAAGATATTTGAGGATAAAACTTTCAGCCTTCTCATCCCCTTTCCGTATCCAGCAGACCGATACCTTTTTGACTGTCTCCATCCTGGTAAACATGCAGGAAACGGCCACCTGCATCCTCAGGAAAGTGAATTACCATAACCACCCCCAGTAAGGAAGAAACCTCCGGGGCAAGGATTTTCATACGATTCGGCATGCCCAGGAGAAGATCCTCCCTGAAAACGGCCTCCTTCAGGTCGGGATAAATCGCAATCGGCACGATTTTGGCCTCAACAAGGTCGTTAAAGAAATGGGTCCCGAAAGAGGCCTCAGGAGTGCTGCCGTCCTCCTCGAATGAGACCTCCCCCAGGAACAGGGTACGGTTGATATCTTCATACCCCACGCGAACACCTAAATTTATATCGTTGCTGCCCCATCTGCCGGGGCCGAAAAGGCCGTATCGCTTGTCTTCAAGCACACGGTTGAGCCGGCTCACGGCCCGGCCGACACTCAGCTTTTCCTCAAAGGTAGACAAACGGCTGTATGCCCTGGGGTCCACGTATACCAGGTATTCCACATTATGGATGGCGCTGTTTGAAACGACCCGTGTATTGGTAAAAACAACGTCCTCCGGGTCAATGTTTTCAGGGATCGTCACGCGCCTGACATCTTCGGACATAGCAAGCGAGCGACACTGGAGCAGATAGAGTTTGTCCCGTTCCCATGCGAACTCCACATCAACAGGGTGCCCGCAGGCATGCTCCAGTTTCCGGAGGATATTTCTCATCAAAGAGACAAAGGGTGAATTTTTCAGGAAATTATCAAAGGTCACGCAGCCCCTTTCAACATCCACCTCCTGCCCCTTGAACATGGGCGGAGTGAGATATCCGTCTTTATTGACCGAGAGGGCATCAAATCGGTCTTCATCGTTCATCTCCTTCATTATCTGATGGAATGGAACAGCCTCCACGGCCCCTGATTCAAGATTAAGCGCGTCCACAAGCTTCTGGGAATATTTAATGATCTGACGGGCTTCTATTTCAGGCCGAAGACCGGGATGACTGAGGGGTATCATACGGGGGTAATCAGAGCCGACCCGGTCCACCGCCCTGGTCCCCAGGCCGTAGACAAGACGCACAAGGCCATCTTCCATCCGTATTTTGGGAGTCCATCGGTAGGGATTCCTTGAATAGGCCACGCCTCCTGCAAAGGGAAGGAAATATTTGCCGAAGCACCGTCCAACCACCTTCTGAACCAGCACGCTCATCTTTTCGTCAAAATCCAGGAGGTTATGGTCCCTGCGATAGAGTATGGGCGCAGGTCCGTAGGTGCTCATATGGACCTGTTTGAGACCCCATATGAACTCTTTAAGCCGGGTTTCCAGGTCACCCTGATTTCTTAAAAAGACCGAATCATATTTTCCGGAAAAGGCGGAACCGAATGTGTCCTCAAGCAGGCTGGAGGATCTTAAAATCAAAGGCTCCTGCCCCAGGCCGTCTAGAAAACCCCTGAAGGTGTCTACCATGTCGGGGGGGAAAGAGGCCTCCTTGAACAGCTCCGAGATATTTCTGTATTCCTCTTCAACGGCCTCCCTGTTCTTGTATTTCTGGCTGTGAAAATGGTACAGGCCGTTGTAGTCGATGAAATCGGAAAAAATCCCTGAATTAAAATAGTAGGACTCGGGCATGACCACATATTTTTTGAGAAGGGGGTCCTGTGACTTGAGCCTCGGCAGGATGATCTTGTAGGCGAGCAGCATGCCGGCCGCCTTGCCGCCGATCTTTCCCGGCCTGCGCCTGTTCCAGAAGCTGTGATCGAGCATCTCGTCCACGTCACGCATGGTAATGTGGTGTTTGCCTGTCCCGATAAAGGAAAGATGACTCGATATAAAATGGCTGATCAGGGCCACACGGACCCCCTCCGCCTCTATCGGATCGATGAACAGATCCCCCTCCGGAACGACGCAAAGGGCCTTCAGGGCCTGCTGGATCTTCCTGCCTGTAACGCCTTCGGTATTAACGACCCTGTTGAGTTCTTGAAACAGCGCCTCTTTCCGTGCAAGATTTATGTGATTTTCGATCTCCTGATCGGAGAAATGTCCCGCGAAATAGAGATCGATGAGCGCCCCCCGGTATTCGTTCAGCCCCTCTTCGCTCACCTTCACTCCCGCCTTCTCCATCAGCTCTCGTGCCTCATTTGAAACCGCCTCCTGCTCAACAATGCCCCGTTTGCTTAAAGCGGAAAGGAAGATGTCACGCATCTTATCCACAAGTTGCGGATACTTCATCATTTTTTGATACATCCTATAGGCTGGAACAAGATCCATATCTACCTTCCTTTTCTTTCAGTCGCGATTTTGGCGCCGGGCCGTGGCATGACCTGGCCCTCCTGTATTGACTCTATGATCCGTGAGCAAAGCGGACAGGCTTTTTTCCCACCGGTTTCGGTCAAAAGCATCAGATTGGATTGCAGGCTCCGTAAGAGTATTAAAGAAAGGATTGCTCGGATGGATCGGTCTTTTTCATGGAAACCAGGTAGCGCGGCGCCTCGCCGCGACAGAAATAATAAGGAGACCGGGGTCTTCCGCATAAAACATTCTAGCCGCAAAAAGCGGCTAAGGCAATCCCCAAAACCTTTTGATAAACAAGGAATTAGAGGATGCCGGCCGATTCAAAGTCTCGACTTGATTATGACCATCCTCTTTGGTGGGATAAAGATCTCCGGCCCGAATGTTTTATAAAAATGAACTCTCTGAAGTAAACTATACGGTATCAAGTCGGAATTCCATTGAAAGCCCTGAAACAGGGATTTCAATGGAATTTTTTTTGCCATCCCTGCTGTCGGCAGCAAAAATTTTAAGGATACGCCGGTACGGAATCTAATTGAAGAAATGGACCTGATCGCTGTTTTTCTATATAATTTTGTTTTAGTCATGAATATACTTTACCGTTAAAAGAGCTGAAGACATTTGCAGAGTCCTGCTTAGTGAAACATCAAGCCGATTTAAGGGGCCGTAATTATGGGCAAAATCATAAAATGGGCAATCATCGCCTTTTCCGTAGTCTTAGTGGTGGCGTTAATCGCCGGTTATATAATATTGGCAGGTTACGATTTCAATTCACTCAAGCCCCGGATAAGCAAGGCAGTCAAAGACTCCACCGGCCGTAAGCTCGTAATAGGAGGCGACATCGACCTGGCAATCGGCATAAGCCCTTCACTGGTTATTGAAGACATACGGTTTCAAAATGCCGCCTGGGGCTCCAGACCCGAAATGGTGACAGTGAAGCGACTGGAAGTAAAAGTGAGTCTTATTCCCTTGCTCGGTGGTAACATCGCAATCGAACGTTTAATCCTTCTTGAACCTGACATGTTGATTGAAACCGATAAATCGGATGTCACCAACCTGAGCTTTGAAACCGGAAAACCGGATAAAAAAAAGGCACGGGAAAAATTAACGGCGGCAGAGGACGGAATGACGATTCCCGCCCTGGGTTTCAAGGAACTTCTCATCCAAAACGGCATTCTCACACATTTTGATTTCCGTACCGGTGACTCCCATCAGGTTGTCCTCAGACGGCTGAGCCTGGATAAAGTAGGCTCGGACTCACTCCTTGCTCTTGATATGATTGGAACTTTTAACGGCAGGGACTTCACGGCAAGCGGTGATCTCGGACCCCTGAAGGCTCTCGCAGACGAGAAAAGACCCTGGTCCGTGGATCTCAAAGCTGAAGCCCTGGGTATCGATTTGGGTCTTAAAGGAACGATTAAGGACGTATTGTCCCAAAAGGGACTTGATATCGCCTTTTCAATCCAGGCGAACGATTTTGCCGAGCTGAACCGGGTTACAGGCCTGGATATACAACTTATTCCGCCATTTAAGGTCTCGGGCCGGGTATCCGACCCAGGACCCGAAGCGTACCATATCTCTGAGTTCAAGACTCTTCTGGGCGCCACGGGCTTGGCCGGGGATTTAAAGATCGACCTTTCCAAAAAACGCGCCAAGGTCAAAGGCTCCCTTTTTTCAGAAAAAATGGATCTGCGTCCGCTCATGGCCCGAATGAAGGACGCGCCGCTCCAGTCCAAAGAGGCAGTGAAACCTTCGGAAAAGGTGTTCTCCGCCACACCTCTGCCTTTGGAAGGATTATCCGCGCTAGATGCGGAACTTTTGTTTAAGGCAGGTCGAATTCTGACACCGCAGTTGGCGGTAAGGGACCTGAACCTCAAAATGATCCTCAAAAATGGGAAATTGGCCATTAAACCGCTTACAGCCTTGATGGGCGGGGGCAATCTTGAAGCAATGGTCGATCTGGTGCCTGATGGCAAGGCAGCGACGATACACGCTACTTTGAAGATAACCTCTCTTGACATAGAAAAGATGTTAGAAGAACTAAAGGCAGGCGACATGGCATCGGGCAAACTGGATATGGATGTGGATCTAAAAGGCAAAGGTGATTCCCTAGCCCGGCTCATGGGTTCACTCAACGGGAAATCAATACTTATGATGCATGAGGGCCTTATCCGCAACAGTTATCTCGACCTGCTGGGCGGGGACCTGACGGGCAGGCTGATTCAGTTGCTCAACCCGGCGGCCAAGAATAAGGATTATACGGTGGTAAACTGTCTGGTAAACCGATTCGATATCCGCAACGGAGTGGCGGACGCGACGGTCCTTGTCTTTGATACCGAGCAGATGAGTGTGGTGGGTGAGGGAAAAATAGATTTGGGCAGGGAAACCATCGATCTCGGCATAAAGCCTCAACCCAAAAAGGGGCTGGGGAAATTCGGTTTCAGCCTGGGCGAACTGGCAAAACCTTTAAGGTTGGGTGGAACACTTGCAAAACCCTCTCTGAAACTGGATACTGCTCAGGCCTTAACTGCCATAGGTAAGGCGGTAGGCGGAATCGCACTTTTCGGCGGTGTCGGTATCGCCGCAAGCCTTGTGGGAAAAAAGGGAGAAAAAAATCTTTGCGAAATCGCCATGGAGGCGGCCAGAACCGGAATAAAACCGGGGGCGGCCGTCGAAAAGAATCAACCCGGGCAGGTGGTTGAAGAAACCTTAAAGGGTATAGGCGGCACCTTGAAAGGGCTTTTTGAAAAATAGCAGGCATGGAGTCACTGCTTCAGCCGCTTCAGCCGGTTTTTTTACGCGCTATCATCAATGAAAGAGGTCATCCGCATATCTCTTTGACCCGCCCCACATCCCCGCTTGTCAGTCTCACCTTTATGCCGTGAGGATGTGAAGGAGAATTTGTCAGGATATCCCTGACAAACCCTTCGGTCAATTTACCGCTTTTCTGGTCTTTTTTCAGTACTATCCTGACTTTAAGGCCCTGCTTTATATTCAACCTTTTCTTTCCATCCATATTATACTCCGGACTGCTATCAAATAAGACGACGGGATCAGTTTTTATCCCCTGTTTTTACCTTACCGCCTCAGCTTATTCAATATCATTATATTTAATAGCATCTAGAGTAAAGGCATGATGGTGAAGATTGCCGTACTCCAGACCGAGTGAGATATGATTGCCGCTGCAAGATTATCGGTGCGCCAGTAAAAGGCGCCCCAGAAAGCCCCCGCAACCGCGGCCGCCCCGATTAGGATGAAATTCATGGAGCAGATATGGACACCCGCATATAACGAGGTTGCAAGCAGGTATCCTTTCCAGCCGCCGAGACGTTCCTGCAATCCCTTTTGAAGAAAACCCCGCCAGAAGATCTCTTCACTCGGGCCGGTAATAAGAAAGAGAAGGATTGAGATGACCCAGGCTTGAGTGCCGGTCCCTTTGCCGTAGATGGCTCCGATCTGATCTCCTGCAAAACCGAAAAGTTGAAGACAGACCACACGGCCTATCATAAATATGAAATAAAGGGCTATGGCGGCAGAAATGCCAATTACAAAGGACCGGGCGTCAAACCGGAGAGCGGATAAAATCCCTTTTCTCAACATCAAGGAAAGAGAGGCCAGTATTGCCGCAGACAGGGATATCTTTATCCAGAAGTTGCCCGCAGGGACGGCAAAGGCCAATACCCACAGCCCAAAGGCAAGTGCGATTAAAAGCGCAAATGATCTCCAGCCGGGCCTCTTTTTCAAATTATACTCTCAAGTAGAAGTGAGATGACCAGTAATGTGCCGAAGGCGGTATTCAGTTGTGCTGTGCGGGCATCCGCATCCTTGGGTACCTCGCGGATCATCGCCTTGACAAGTTTGAATGCAATAGGCAGCGAGAAAAGTACAATGAGGGACCATTTCCCGAGGGGTCCGATAAAACACATCATTATAATGGAAATAAGTGCCGCCAGTACCATGGATACATAGACGATGGGTCCGTTATTACGTCCGAAGATCATGGCCAGATTTCTTACATCAGCCTTTGCATCGGTTCCCACATCGCGCAGGTTATTGGCGAAAAGGACCAGCGCCACAAGCACACCGAACGGAATGGATACCCATAACGCGGCCCAGCTGAAGTGCCCTAGCTGAACAAAGTAGGCGCCCTCCACTGCCAGCGGTCCCCACATGAGGAATACTGAAAACTCCCCCCAGGCCCTGTATTTATAAGACAAAGGAGGGGCGGTATAAAAAACGCCGGCGACAACTCCAACTACACCTATCCAGAGGATCTCCCAGCCGCGAAGGTATACGAGAGACAAACCCAGCGCAATGCCCAGGGAAAATAAAACAATCGAAACCCATAGCACCGGCATGGGATAAATTTTACCTTCAACCAAAGGGTGTGGCCGGTACTGTGTTGTGGCTGCCTCTTCAATATCCACGCCGCTTCTGTAATCAAAGAAGTCGTTCATCAGATTGACGCCGCCGTGTAACGCAATCATGGCAACAGCGCTTAAAAGGTACAAACTCCATGAAAAAGCACCATGAGTGGCTGCAAGGGCCGCCCCCACGCTGACTGATATTACGGACATGCTGAATGACCAGGGCCGCATGGCTAAAAACCAGTTTTTATGGAAACTCATAGTGTAATACCTCAAAATAATAGGTGATTTGTGAAGGGAAGATATTATATATCGATTTCATGTGTCAATCATCAATGCAATGGGCATGGTCAATGCTACTCCTGGCTCTTCCCTGCTTGGACGCCTCATCAGGCAAATAATCCCCGGCCGGTTACCCCTGAAAGGGCTTATGGTTCATTACTGCCCGTTCGGCTGTTCTCAGGGCTCCTTCGAGATAACCGCCGTGCCGGCTTGCAGTTTCAGTGCCGGCGAAATGGATGGTGCCTTCCCAGATAGAGGTTTTTCCTGCCGGGGGGTGATAGAGTGGGTGTTCGTACATGGGCGGCTGATCGAACCTGGTGGCGGTAAATCTCTCACGGGCCCAATCCTTGTAGAATAATGCCGCAGGCTGTGCCGCAGGTCTGCCGTAGATGATTTCAAGCTGGGATATAATCGCCTCGCGCACGTTCTGTTCATGGTTTCGCTGCACCGCCGGAATACCCACAAAACCGGTCAGTCCGTAGGGAGTCCCGCTGCTGTTTGAACCGTCATGGATCTCCCCGAGCGGTCCTCTCTGGCTGAAGGCCTCACCCGAGAAACCCTTCCGCCTCCAGAAAGGCTCTTTATAAAGGGCGCAGAACTTGGCCTGTCCCGCCATCCACGTCCCGATTTTAAGCATCTCCTGCGTCAGATCATGAGACAGCTCAGGGTCAAAGAGGATGGTTGCTGCAACAAGGCGCGGCGGCAGGGCAAGTATCACCTTTCCTGCACAAAACCTGGCCCATGGCTCTTTTTCCAGCTCTCCCACGCTCACCAGAGCGCCTGTCGGCTTTTTCTCGATCCTGCAGACCGGATGATTGAGCCTTATCCCGTTTTCAGGAATATCCTCACTCAGTTTCGCTATAAGTGCACTCATGCCGCCTTTAAGGCGCCAGGAAAGAGGCTCCATTGCGTAACCGCTCACGGTCCGGGCGGTCCCGTCGGGGCCTTGAAACCGGCCCAGCCCCTCTTCAAACTGGCGATATCCCTTAAGGCCCAGGGTCTCAATAAGTCGCGCCATTTTCGGGTGAATATCAGGCCAGTACCAGGAGGGGCCGAGATCGGAGAAAAAACCTTGATGCTCCGGGCTTAATATCCTGCCCCCAATACGATCTCGGGCCTCAAGAACGACAAAGGATTTATTTCTCCTCGTAAGCAGCCAGGCGGCATAGATACCGCTCAGACCGCCTCCGATAATAATGGTATCAACTGTTTCCGTTGTCATTAAGACAACCTAACAATAAACAAAAAATAGTCAATATCCGAATTAACCATCCCTTCAGATAGTTTTTCTTTCGGGACACCCCATTGTCGACCTAATATTTTATCAAGGTTGACAATGGGGTGCTTTGATGCTATTAACCACGTCTCCAACAGGATACGGATCAATAAGGGGATAAAGACATGACAACAAAGGACCTGTTGCTGGGGTATCTGAAGCAGGAAAACGGGAACTGGGTATCGGGCGAGGCACTGAGCACCAGGATAGACGTTACCAGGTCGGCCGTCTGGAAGCAGGTATGCGCCTTAAGGGATGAAGGGTACAAGATAGAGTCGTCTCCAAGGAAGGGATACATTCTGAAATCGGTTCCGGATCTTCTTCTTCCGGGCGAGATACAGCAGAATCTTAAAACGGAGTTTTTCGGAAAAGTGGGCATATATCATTTCGCTGAGACGGATTCCACCAACATTCAGGCAAAGGCCCTTGCGGCAGAGGGCGCTCCCGAGGGTACCCTGGTAGTTGCCGAAAGCCAGAGCAGGGGAAAAGGCAGAAAGGGACGCAAGTGGTTTTCCCGGTCCCTTGGAGGGATATATTCCACAATAATTCTCAGGCCGAAAATAGCACCTAACGAGGCACTCAAGATACCCCTGCTGACCGCCCTGGTGGCGGTAAAGACACTGCTGGCAATCACGCCTATAAAACCCACCATAAAATGGCCAAACGACATACTCGTTAACGGCAGGAAACTGGGCGGAATCCTTACCGAGATAAGCACGGAAGTGGATGAGGTCGATTTTGTAATAGTAGGATTCGGCATCAACATCAACACCGCCGAATTTCCGGATGACATAAAGCCGATCGCCACATCCGTTCTGCTCGAAACGGGCCGTACCCTCTCAAGGACGCTCTTTGTAAAAGAATATCTCAAAAACTATGAAGAAATCTACGGCATCTTTATCAAAGGCGGGTTTGATCCGCTCATGAATGAATGGAGAACGCTCACCAATATCGTAGGCCATATGATCGCAGTCGATATGATAGGAAAGAGGGTCACAGGCCAGGTGGAGAAGATCGACAAAGAGGGGGCACTCATACTCTGGGATGAACAGGGAAACCAACACAGAATCTATTCCGGAGACGTCACATATCTATGAAAAATAACAGCATGACTGTTCAGGGAATGGTTTATGCCTCCCTGTTCGGGGCGGCAACCGCCGCAGGGGCTTATATAATCATTCCAACGCCGCCCGTTCCCATTACACTTCAGACCCTTTTTCTCATGCTTGCGGGTACCCTGCTCGGCGGCCGGCTGGGAGCGATGAGCCAGATCGTATACATCCTTATAGGGTTAATGGGTCTGCCGGTTTTCGCCGGGGGAAAGGCGGGGCTTGGAGTCCTGTTCGGACCCACAGGAGGCTACCTCATAGGGTTCGTGGCAGCCGCTTTTGTAATAGGCTGGATGATGCAGATGAAAAAGAACGCCGGTGCGGCATGGGCCGCCTTTTCCATGGTAGTGGGAACAGCGTTAATCTATCTTCTGGGTGTTGCCCAGCTCTCTATTGTCGCGAAACTTTCCCTTATAAAGGCGGTTTCCCTTGGCGTGGTTCCCTTTCTGATCGGGGATGCCGTAAAGGTGACTGCGGCTGTAATCATATACACAAAACTGAAAGGCCATATCAGGCCCGAGAGATAGAAAAATGATAAAAGTAAGGGATCTTTCATACAGATATGAATCAGGGAACGAACCTGCCCTCAATGGGATAGACCTTGAGATTGAAAATGGTGAATACTTAGCCGTCATAGGCCCCATAGGGTGCGGTAAAACCACCCTTATAAGACACTTAAACGGCCTTCTTATACCCTCAGGGGGAGAGGTATCCGTGGACGGGATGGATACAAGGGACCGGGAGAACCTTAAAAGGATCAGGCAGAAGGTGGGGATGGTGTTTCAGAACCCCGACAATCAGATAGTCGGCATGAGCGTCGAGGAAGACGTGGCCTTCGGTCCCGGCAACCTGGCGCTTTCCCGGCACGAGATCAGGGAAAGGGTGAACGCGGCCCTGACCCTGGTGGGACTTGAAGGCTACAAAGACAGGGCGCCATATTCCCTTTCAAGCGGGGAAAAACAGCTTGTCGCTATAGCCGGAGTGCTTGCCATGGACCCTGATTACATAATACTTGATGAGCCTACCGCGCACCTGGATCCGCTAACCGCTAAAAAGGTGCTCCGGGTAATGGCCGGACTCCACGGAAAGGGTATCTCCATATGCCAAGTCTCACACAGCATGGATGAGATCGTCGCGGCGGACAGGGTGCTGATAATGAGCAGGGGTGAAATCACCCTGCAGGGCACCCCTTCGGAGGTCTTCAGGGATCCCCCTGCCCTTAAAGGCCTGGGTCTTGAACTTCCCCCTGCGGCGGAGATCATGTGGCGGCTCAAGGGCAGGGGAATCGAGGTAAGAGCCGACATAGTTACGTTAGAGGAGGCCTGCGCGGAGCTGGCCGGGCTCATAGACGGTTCACAAATCAGGCGGTGAAGTCGGAGCGGTAAAGGGACAGGACATGTATATACCGGGACATTATATAGCGGGCGATTCCTTCATTCACAGGCTCGATCCCAGGGTAAAGCTTCTTTCCGTAATAGCGCTGAGCCTTTTGATCCTTTCGGCAAACCCTGCTGCAGAGGCCGTCATAAGTCTCTTTCTGTTTTCCCTGATTGTAATCTCCCGGATATCGCCGGCCGTACTTTTAAGGAGCCTGCGACCGGTTTTTGTTTTCATCGCGATTCTTTTTCTGCTGCACCTGCTCTTTACAGAGGGTACGCCTGTTCCGCCTTTTCCCGACTGGCCCGTAACAGTCACATTCGAAGGACTTGGAAGAGGGCTTACGGTCTCCTGGCAGTTTGTGCTTCTGGTGCTAAGCGCATCGATACTCACCGCCGCCACATGCCCCACGGAACTTGTAGCCGCCATGGAAAGGCTTTTGAGGCCCTTCAGTTCTTTTGGAGTGCCTTCACACGATATCGCCATGATGGTGTCCATGGCCTTCCGTTTTCTACCTACCTTTGTTCAGGAGTCTGCAAGGATAAAAGAGGCCCAGATGGCAAGAGGGGCCGGATTCACAAAGCTCACCATCAAATCCAGGCTGAGGGCGGCCGTATCCTTTTCCACGACACTGGTTATAAATTCCTTCAGAAGGGCTGACGAACTGGCGACTGCCATGGAGGCAAGGGCTTACAGCCGCGGGCACCGCACCTGTTTAAGGGAACTCAGACTCACCCGGATCGACTATCTGGCAACCGTTATGGTTTCAACCTTTATTGGCGCGTGTGTCATCATGTAGGCCTATGCGCCCGGTTTTTTGAGGTCAAAATAGTCTTCCACACCGGACAGGGAGATATTGATCTCCTTTTTCAGGTACCTTTTTTTTGCCCTTCCTATCCTTTCAAGGGAATGGTGCAGCCTCTCAAAGGTTATATTACCCTTCAGGATATGCCATCTTATTGCCTTTATGGATTCATGAACCCCTTTCTGCTTGTTGCATATGAGCAGTATGTCCGTACCCGCCTCAAAGGCCCTGAGAGCGCCTTCAGCCACCTGCATGCCGCCTGTGATGGCACCCATGTCCAGATCATCGGTAATAACAAGCCCGGTAAATCCAAGTTTTTCCCTTAACAGATCCGTTATGATCTTCTTTGACAGGGTCGCTGGATTTTCCGGATCAAGGCATGGATATACCGCGTGGGAGGTCATAATGGAGGATACTCCCCCGTCGATTGCACCTTTAAACGGCGGGAGATCCGCCTTTTCAAGCTCTTTCCCGGTAAGATCCATAACGGGCAGTTTATGGTGAGGATCAAGGGGGGCGGCACCCAGACCCGGGAAATGCTTTGCCACCGCCATGACACCCCTTTCCTGGAGCACCTTTATTACGGTCAGGCCCAGAGTTCCCACAGCTTCCGGATCGTTTCCGAACATGCGGCCTGAAAGGTGTTTTTCAGGCTCACCCCTTCTCACATCAAGGACAGGGGCCATATCCATATTGAGGCCCACAAGCCTCATCTCCTTTGCGGTCACCTCCGCGAACCGGATCGCCTTTTCAAAAGGGTCGGGGTCTTCACCTATGGCGCTGTTTCCCGGGAAAACGGTAAAAGGCTCCTTCAGTCTGGCAACCCTTCCCCCTTCCTGATCCACCGCTATAAAAAGGGGAATACCGTTGTATTTCATTGCCCTTTCCTGCAGATCCGCGCATAACCTTGCAAGCTGAAAAGGATCCTTTATGTTCCTTGAAAAGAGGATAATACCACCGAGTGAGAAGTCGCGTATCAATGCGTCCGTCTTCGAGTCAACGACAGGGCCCGGCATGCCGGCCATGAAAAGCCTGCCGATCTTCGCGTCAAGCTCTGATAGATCAAGTGTAGGGTTCATTATTATGCCTTATATCTTTCTACGGATTTCAAACGATCAGGGGTTCCCTTGACAAACCTTCGAAGAATCCGTCACCGGAGCGAATTACTTCCAAATGGGCCGGCATTTTTTCCACCCATTCCCACCTCAATTTTTTAACACACAAGCGCAGACGCCGGGATTCTTTTTTCGGTCTTATCTCATAAAAAAATACCACGGACATCCGCAGTAGCCGCAGAACGGGCTTTCTTCCCGGCTGCCTTATCAGCTAAGGAACCACTTGCAAAAGTCCGCGGATGCGGTTACTTCTCCGAAAACAATAGAGAAGGCCTAAAAAAGAGTGCCGGTGCCGGAGCGTATAGTTTCAAGATATTATCCCATTGACATATGCCCCGTTCAATTATAATCAGAAAATATCTATTGTAATTAAAAATATTTTATTTCTCATCCTTTCTTGCTCCAACTGGAAAAGACATGAAGGCAATGATTCTTGCAGCAGGCCTCGGGACAAGGCTGAGGCCCCTGACCTTATTTAAACCCAAGCCGCTCATTCCGATTGCAAACATACCCATTATCGAAAGGGTAATCAATCACCTGAAAAAGCACGGTGTAGATGAAATAATCGTAAACACCCACCATCATCACGATCAGTTATCCTCCTTTCTTGATAAGGGTCAACCCTTTGGAATCCCGGTAACCATCAGTTTCGAAAATGAGATCCTCGGAACAGGCGGCGGCCTCAAAAAGACCATGGGATTCTGGGACAGTGAACCCTTTTTCCTTGTAAACTCCGACATACTCACCGACATAGATCTCAGCGCGGCGCTAAAAACGCACAGGGAAAGGGGCGCCATCGCCACCCTCATTCTTCATGATTATCAGCAATTCAATAAGATAAGCATTGATAAAGACGGATTTATAATGGAAATACCCCGTGAACCTCCCTCCAACCGCTCGGAAAGACTCGCGTTCACAGGCATACATGTAATCGAACGGGGACTTTTGGACCATATCACCGGGAATGGGTTCTCCGATATAATCGACTGCTACAGGCATCTCTTAAGAGAAAAAATCCCGGTGGCCGCATGCCTGGCATCAGGGCATAACTGGCGGGACGTGGGCAATATTGAAAGCTACATAAAGGCAAACAGAGAGGCCCTTGGCCGGGGGCCTTTTCTTTTCGGTAAGGGATCAAAGATAGATCCGTCCGCCCGATTAAGTGACTGGGCCGTCATTGGAGAGGGCGCCGTCATAGAGGCGGGCGTCAGGATCAAACGATCGGTCATATGGAAAAATGCCACGATTGAGCGTGGAAGATATGTCATCGACAGCATAATAACAGGCAATGAGGTGGTGGTTAGCGATCTTGAAAACGCACTGTTCTGATTTCAATCATATGGATAGGGAATTTAGAAAATTCATACTCGATTTTCTCCGTGAAAGGGGTCTTTCAGTCGAAGGGAATGAGATTTCGCTTCTCAAAGGGGACGGATCAAAAAGGAATTTCTGGAGGATAAACACCCCTCGTACAGGCCTCACCGGCTTCATCGCCATGGCCAACCCCCCAAAGGAAAACTTTCTTGAAAAAGAAAATAACGCCTATCTGCATATCGGGACCCATCTGAAAAAATCGGGTGTCCCTGTGCCTGAGATCTTAAAACATGACCTTGATCAGGGCTGGTTTATCATGGAGGACATGGGCCGTTTCAGCCTTCAGGAAGCCCTGCTGGCATCGGAAGACCCACAATCCCTTTATGAAAGGGTGCTGGAAGAGCTTTTAAGGCTCCAGATCCAAGGGGCAGAAGGCTTTGACGTCAAATGGTGCTGCCAGACCGAGGTCTACGACCGGGAGGTAATGATAACTCTGGAATCATACTATTTCAGGGATGCCTTTCTTCATCTTTACATGGGGGTGAAAGAAAAACGGTCTGAGCTGGAAGGCCCTTTCAGGTATCTGGCCGAGTCGGCATCAGGTGCGGATACCCGCTTTTTCATGCACCGCGACTTCCAGTCAAGGAATATCATGGTCTCATCAGGTAAAATCGGCATCATAGACTGGCAGGGGGGAAGGCTCGGCCCGCTCGGATATGACATCGCATCCCTTCTCATTGATCCTTATACGGAGCTATCGACCGGTCAGAAAAAGTTTCTCTATAAACGATATCTCACCATGCTCTGCTGCTACAGCGAAAAATGGGCCGAGGAACTTGACAGGTACTACCCCTATCTGGCCGTACAGAGGAACCTCCAGATCCTGGGTGCATTTTCCTACCTGACAAAGGTGGCGAAAAAGACGCATTTCGAAAAATATATCCCTGCCGCACTCAGAAACCTCAAAGGACTCCTGGACGAATTGGACCACCCTGCCCTGTCGCCCCTAAAAGAACTGGTGGGCAGGCTGGCAGGCTGAAAAATGGATCGGCATCCATTTGCACGAAAAATAGAATTGGACAGAAAAGATTCAATTTCCTTATTATAGTACAATATCCGTCAAAAAAATTATCCCGGGAGGCGTATTATGGAAGGATGTGTTTTCTGCAAGATCATAAGAGGTGAGATACCCTGTTTCAAGGTCTATGAGGATGATAATGTGCTGGCATTTGAGGATATAAACCCGATAACCATCGGGCACACCCTTTTGATACCCAAAAGGCATTCTCAGAACCTGTGGGAGATATCGGACGGGGACCTGGCAGCCGTTCACAAGGCCTCCAAAAAGATAATATCGGCGATTAAAAAGACCCTCGACCCTGTCGGTGTTGCCTGCCTTCAGCTGAACGGAAGGGGAGTAAACCAGGTGATAATGCACTATCACCTCCACCTAATACCCAGGCAGGCTGGAGATCCTGAATTACCGGTTTCAAGCTGGGAATTAAAGCAGGGGGACATGGAAAAGATAAAAGAGACGGCGGAAAGAATCGCTGCGGCGGCACTCTGAGCCATAAAGGCCGTCATCATGTTACAGGCAAAAGGGAAAAGACGGCCTATTCAACAAGTTCCACATTCCAGTATAGATAGTCCCGCCACGATTGAGGCACATCCCTCACACCTATGGTAATCCTGAGGGCCGGAAGCCATTCAGGCCTGCGCGGCTTGCGTACCAGTTTCATGCGTGCCTCCGCAGGCGTGCGCCCCCCCTTCTTTCTGTTACAGCGGACACAGCAGGTAACGATATTGTTCCATATCGTCTTTCCGCCTCTTGACTTTGGTATGACGTGGTCATAGGTAAGCTCATCAGGGGGAAAACGCCTTCCGCAATACTGGCAGCTGTATTTGTCTCTCGTATAAATATTCTGTCTGGAAAATTTGACGGGCGTCAGCGGCCTTCTAACCATCCTCAACAGGCGTACCACGGCTGGAAGCTTAACGGCAAAACTGACCGAATGGATTTCCCTGCCGTATTCTTCAAGGACCTCTACCTTTCCGAGCAGGAACAGGGTTATCGCCTTTCTCCAGTTTATTATCTTGAGCGGCTCATATGTGATGTTGAGTAAAAGGACCTGTTCCATCTATAAGAACCCCGGCTTATCGGTTAGAATTCCATATTTTTTGGTCCGCACACTTTCGTATCAACAAAACAATTTTCATGATATTTAGCCAAAAATAATCAAAAAATCAAGCATAAAATGAAGCATTTTTCAGTATGCGCATTCCTATCTCTTCAGGATCGCTACTGATTTCGGAAGAAGAGATCGGACGCAGTCTTCAAAGAGAAAATAAAAGGCATAGAAACATGGAAAAGCAAAACACCCTGTTCAATATGCTGATCAATAATTGACATTTACCCCGGGTTGAAGTGTATAAAAGACCGGCAGGCCCGGTTTAAGGCCCTCAAAACCACAGACTCAAACCAGATCCGAAACGGTACGGAAATGACATTTCTATACATAGCAACAGGATTGATTCTTCTTTACAGCATCTTAACCCTGATTATGACCTATATGGTTCAGAAATTTCCCAGACGGCCCGTGAGAGACGTTCCTGACTGGGGGAACCTGAAAGACCTGGTTATACCGAGTATCGACGGCGGCTTTCTCGAAGTCTGGGTAGTGGAACCACCGTCGCCTTCTAGAGGGAAAGTCGTCCTGGCCCATGGATGGAGCCGAAACAGGGACAGGATGGTTTCAAGGGCCAGGGTATTCGCCCGGATGGGCTTTACAGCCGTTCTATACAGCGCCAGAGATCACGGCGGTTCAAGCCCCTGCAGTCTGATGAATGCGTTCAGGTTCACCGAAGATATGGAATCGATTCTCAAATGGTTGAATGAACCGGTGATACTCTATGGCCATTCCTTGGGTGCAGTGGCAGCCCTTACCGCTGCCGCAAAAAATCGAGGTCTTGTAAAAGCCTTATTTCTGGAGGGATGCTATGCAAAGACAAAAGAGGCCTTACTTAGTATCTATCGCCGTTACAATCTTGTTTTCGGCATCCTTTTCGGCCATGCCATAGTCTTCTGGTTCGATCTGTTCACCAAATTCAGGCTGGAACAAAGCAGCCCACTATTCCTTGCCTCCAGGGTAACCATACCGGTCCTGCTGATCCATGGGGAAGCCGATAAGACGTTTCCTCTTCATCACGCCTGGAGATTGAGAGATGGATTCCCCGGAGGAACTGCAGAACTCTTTGTCGCTCCAGGTGCCGATCACAGCAGCTCCTCTCTGGCAAAAGGCTTTCCCGAAGCGATCAGGGAATTTACTGACCGCCACTTTCACCATAAACAATGATGCCTCAATGATCTGCATCTATGGATTTACAGCCACTAATAGTTGGAACCCGGCCGGACATAGCGAGGTAATTTCCCAAAAACCCTATCTGTAAAGGACTTTACAGCTTGCAAAAAAAACTGACAACCCTCCTGTTTGCAGGTACCCTCCGGGACGTCCCTGTTTGACGTCAAAGCCTCTCTTATTGCCGAATTAAGGCCCTACCGTTTCTACTTTTTCATTTGGCATGTTAATTGCTTTTCAAGAAGGACAGTTACGTCAGGATTACTGTTTTAAGGTCTTTCTCCTGTTGGATTAAGTTCGACCTTCATCATTAAATGCAACTAAGGCCATCAATTTCGAGCGATGTCCTCAACTCCTTCGAAGTGGATGAGCATCTGTATTTGGAAGTGAAGACTTTGACAAGTCGAAGTATTGAAGATTGCACTCTCAATATAAGGACCAAAGCGGGCATTAGGCTTCACACCCTGTTGGATAATGACGGCTATTAATAAGTCTCTGCATTTATCTTATACGATTTTAAAACTTGACAGTAAGTCAATATGACTTAAATTGATGATTGGTTAGCTGGACAATATTTTTTTAATAAGTAATAATAATTTACTAAAAGTCAGCGGAGAGTGGAAGTGGAAAATCTTGATTTGATAATAAATCCGAAGTCAATTGCGGTTGTGGGAGCGAGCGGGCGTGCAGGAAGTCTAGGGAGGGCTATTTTCAAGAATCTTCTTCAGGGAGACTACCGGGGGATACTATACCCGGTGAACCCTAAATCGACTTCGATTATGGGAGTTAAATCCTACGGGAGTCTGACGGAGATACCGGATGAAGTAGACATGGCGGTTCTTATAATCCCCGCCGGGATGGTTCCGGATACCATTGAGCAGGCCGCGCTTAAAGGAGTGAAGGGTTGTATAATCATTACTGCTGGATTCAAGGAGATAGGCGGTGAAGGTCTTGAACTTGACGGGAAATTGCAGGAAGTAATGAAGCGGACCGGGGTGAGGGTTGTAGGTCCGAATTGTCTGGGGATTATCAATACAAATAAAGATGTAAGCATGAATGCGAGTTTTGGAAGAGAGATTCCCCCTGCCGGGAACATTGCCTTTGTAGCTCAGTCGGGTGGACTATGCGCATCTGTTCTTGATTTTGCAGCGGGCAAGAATATAGGTTTTTCAAAATTTGTAAGCATCGGCAACAAAAGCGACTATAACGAAGTGGATTTTTTACGCTACTTAAAGGATGATCCTGAAACCCGTGTAATCCTCATGTACCTGGAAGACATAAAGGACGGAAGGGCATTTATGGAGACAGCGAGGGAGGTAACATGGGGGGCCGGGAAACCGGTTATAGTTGTGAAGGCAGGCAGATCGGCGGAAGGCGCCAGGGCCGCCGCATCTCACACGGGATCTCTGGCCGGTTCGGACTCCAGCTATGATGCTATTTTTCTTCAGAGCGGTGTCCTGAGGGTTCCGGGACTTGACGAACTTTTCAACTTTGCAGTGGCTTTTTCGGAGCAGCCTCTTCCAAGAGGAAACAGGGTAGCCATTATTACCAATTCAGGGGGTCCGGGTATAATGGCGACGGATTCAGCGATCAGGCACGGCCTGAAGCTGGCGGAACTTTCCGAGGAGACAAAGCAGAAGTTGCTGGGATGTCTTCCCGGTACTGCAAGTGTAAAAAATCCGGTTGACGTTATCGGAGACGCGAACGTCGATCGATATGAAAACGCCATTCGCTATAGTCTTTCGGATGAAAACGTGGACAGTGCGATAGTTATCGTGAGCCCTGGGGCCTTAACCCCCATAATAGAGACAGCCGAAGTAATAGCCCGTGTTGCAAAAGATTTTGACAAGCCTGTGCTGGCCTCGTTTATGGGAAATGTGGATGTTGCGGAAGGCGTGCACTATTTGGAGGAAAAGGGTATTCCCAATTATCCCTTTGCGGAATCGGCGGCCAGGGCGCTTGCAGGGATGGTGAAATTCCAGAGCAGCCTTAAGCCTGATGAGGTATTCAGGAAAAAGAGAGACATAAGGAGATATCAAGCAGATTCTGAAAGGGCTCGGAGCATCATCTCTGAGAAGCTTCGCGGAAAAGACAAATGTTCAATGACTGAAAAGGAAGCCAGTGAGATTTTGAGCTGTTATGGTTTTCCTCTTCTCAAAAGCAGGGTTGCCGGGGATATTTCGCAGGTTGAATCCATTGTTGGAGATATCGGGCTGCCGGTTGTAATGAAAATCGATTCAAATGACATCCTCCACAAATCCGATGCCGGTGGGGTCAAGATAAACCTCCGGACTGTTGAAGAGGCGAAGTCGGCATATATGGAGATAGTGTCAAATGCCAAAAAATTCAGGGCTGACGCGGTAATCAACGGTGTGCTGATTGAACAGATGGCAAGGCCTGGTCAGGAAATCATTCTTGGAGCGACCAAGGACAGGATCTTCGGTCACATATGCATGTTCGGACTGGGCGGGATATTTGTCGAAGCCATGAAAGACGTGGCTTTCAGGCTTGCGCCCATGTGGGAGTCCAGTGCGGAAAGGATGATTCAATCGATAAGGGGCTATAAGATCCTAAAAGGGGTCAGAGGGAATCCGCCCTCGGATATGAGTGCAATCAAGGAATGTCTTCTGAGGCTTTCCGAGATGCTTTCTGATAATCCCAATATCGTTGAACTGGATATCAACCCGTTGCTCGTTTATCCTGAAGGTCAGGGATGCGTTGTTGCGGACGTAAGGATCATACTGTCAAAAAACGGGGAAAAGTAGACGATCAAAGTTGTTAATGTCCGGAAAGATGGAAAGTTAAAAAAAACAGGCCCAAAGATTGTGTCTAAAGATAATTAAGGAGGCTGAGAGATGGCGGAAGCAGTGATAGTGTCGGTGGTGAGGACGCCTGTTGGTGTATTTGGAGGCACGCTGAAGACCACGCCTGTGGTTGAGCTTGGTGGTCTGGTGTTGAAGGAGGCGTTAAAGAGGGTGGGGCTGAGGCCTTATGCGACCGATGAACTGAGGAGTTACGAGCCTGACGCCTTAAAGGGCAGGGGCATGATAGAGCTTGAAAAGGGCTCATATGATTATGATGATTCTTTTGTACCTGTTGAGGTGGACGAGGTCATCATGGGCAACGTGGTGGGAGCCGGTCAGGGACAGAACGTTGCCCGTCAGGCCATGATAAGGGCGGGTATAAGCAAGGAGACCTCCGCCTTTACGGTTAACAAGGTATGTGCTTCCGGGATGAAGGCTGTGGCGCTTGGCTGTCAGGCGATCCGTCATGGTGAGGCTGATGTGGTTCTTGCGGGAGGCATGGAGAATATGTCTCTTATTCCTTATGCGCTTCCGTCCGCCAGATGGGGAGCCAGGATGAACAATTCCGAGCTTGTGGATCTTATGGTAATGGACGGGCTCTTTGAGATATTTTACGGATATCACATGGGGATCACGGCCGAGAACATTGCCGAGGCCTATTCGATAAGCAGGCGGGAGCAGGACGAGCTGGGACTTATGAGTCATCAGAGGGCGAGAAAGGCGATAACCGTTGGGCTGTTTAAAGATGAGATAGTGCCTGTGGTGATTCCTCAGAGGAAGGGTGATCCTATAGTATTTGATACTGATGAACGGCCCATGGACACGAGTATTGAGAAGATGGGCAGGCTCAGGCCGGCCTTTAAGAAAGAGGGCACGGTTACCGCGGGAAACGCGTCGGGGATAAACGATGCTGCTGCGGCCCTTCTTCTTATGAGTGAGGATAAGGCAAAGGAGCTGGGATTGAAGCCACTTGTAAAGGTGCGTGCGGCTGCAAGTGCCGCCATAGATCCCGCCTATATGGGGCTTGGTCCGATCCCGGCTGTAAGGAAGGTGCTTGCCTCGGAGGGTTTGACGATAGGGGATTTCGGGGTGGTGGAGTTAAACGAGGCGTTTGCCTCTCAGGCCATAGCGTGCATGAGGGAGCTTGGTTTGAGTGAAGGCAACACCAATGTATTGGGAAGCGGCATATCGATCGGTCACCCCATAGGCTGCAGCGGGGCAAGGCTGCTTGTTACGCTTACGTCCCTTATGTTGAGTGGGGGCCATGGTCTTGGTCTTGCCTCTTTGTGCATAGGTGGAGGCCAGGGCATGGCGACCGTGCTTGAGGCTGTTTGAGGCAACTTTTTTTTAAGTCGGGGGGTAGTTGAGATGTCCTATGAGACGGTGTTATTTGATAGGGACGGTGATATCGGGATAATAAGGTTTAACCGTCCCAAGGCCTTGAACGCGATAAATGTTGAGATGCTGGGTGATTTAAACGGTGTGCTTGACGAGGTTGAAGCTGACGGCACATTCAGGGTGCTTGTGCTGACAGGCGAGGGGGACAAGGCATTTGTCGCAGGGGCCGACATATCGCACATGGTGAATCTGGGCAGTCTTGAGGCAAGGCGTTTTTCCCGTGAAGGCCACAGGCTTATGGACAGGTTTGAGGCCCTTGCCATACCGGTGATTGCATGTGTGAACGGTTTTGCCCTTGGAGGCGGTACCGAGATAGCCATGGCCTGTGATTTTATATACGCATCAGAGGGTGCAAGGTTTGGTCAACCGGAGATTAATCTGGGAATCATACCGGGGTTTGGGGGCACGCAGAGGTTGAGCAGGCTGGTGGGAAAGAACATGGCCAAGGAGCTTTGCATGACCGGGGGGATAATAACGGCTATGGAGGCGGAGCGGATCGGGCTGGTAAACCGTGTGTTTCCCGCCGACAGGCTGTGGGAGGAGACGATGAAGACCGCAGTTGTTATATGCTCAAAGGGCCGTGTGTCCGTGCGTACGGTAAAAAGATGCATAGACAGGGGCCTTGATACCGATCTTGCAAGCGGTTGTTATATGGAGTCTGAGGGATTTGCCGTTGTCTTCGCATCTCACGATGCAAAGGAGGGCATGTCCGCTTTTCTTGAAAAACGAAAACCACAATTCAAAGGGGAGTTAGGATAAAATGGATTTTGCACTTACCGAAGAACAACAGATGGTCAAGGATATGGCCCGGAGGTTTGCGGAAACTGAAATAAAACCCACTGCCGCCGAATTTGATGAGAAACATCAACATCCCGCTGATATCGTGGCCCAGCTCGGCGAACTCAAGATGATGGGCATAGCCGTGCCTGAGGAATACGGCGGAGGCGGCATGGATTACGTAAGCTACGTGCTGGCCCTGATCGAGATCTCCAAGGCATGCGCGTCCACAGGCGTTATAATGAGCGTGAACAACTCTCTGTACTGTTTCCCCGTCATGGCATACGGTACTGAGGAGCAGAAAAAGAAATACCTGGAACCGTGTGCCTCCGGAGAAAAGATAGGCTGCTACGGGCTGACCGAGGCCGGTGCCGGCTCCGACCCGGCAGGGCTCAGGACTACGGCGGTAAAAGACGGAAATGAATGGATACTTAACGGGGAAAAGAAATTTATCACAAACGGAAATATCGCCTCCTACTGCGTGCTTGCAGCGCTTACCGAAAAGGGGGCGGGTTACAAGGGAATCAGCACCTTTGTCGTAAACCTGGAAGACACACCCGGTTTCAAGGTCGGCCGGGTTGAAGACAAACTGGGGATACTCGCATCAGGCACATCCGAACTCATTTTCGAGGATGCCAGGGTGCCTGCCGATGCACTGCTTGGAAACGAGGGAGAGGGTTTCAAGCAGATGCTGTCGACCCTTGACGGGGGCCGGATCGGAATCGCTTCTCAGGCCATAGGGATCGGAAGGGCCGTCATAGAGGAGGCGGTAGAGTATGCAAAGACAAGAGAGCAGTTTGGAAAGCCGATAACCGCATTTCAGGCCATCCAGTGGAAGCTGGCCGACATGGCCACAGAACTGGACGCGGCTGAACTTCTGACACTAAGGGCTGCATGGCTTGAAAGCAACAAAAAGCCTTATGAAAAAGAGGCGGCCATGGCCAAAATGTATGCCTCCGATGCGGCAATGCGAGCGTCCATCGAAGGAGTACAAATCCTGGGCGGGTATGGATACTGCAAGGAATACCCCATGGAACGACACATGAGGGATGCAAAAATCTGTCAGATATATGAAGGTACCAACGAGATAATGCGTCTCGTTGTGGCCAACAATCTGATAAAAGGAAGATAAAACCCGTCTTCTTCTCACCAAAATGCTGCCTGAAGTCTTCAACCTGAACAGACAACCAGTTGAGGCAAGACCTCAGGCAGCCTACCGAATACCTTCAATTTCCTATATAATCTTCTTGCAGATACTTCAGACCGGACTGTTTTAAGGTTGACCTTGCATGCACAGGTATCTTAAAGTATTAATAAAACAGCTTTGTCTGGCATAACAGGCTTTTCAATCATCATGCAAAGGGACCCTGTCACTTTTTTTGTCGACCCGGCTCAGAGAACCAGGTTCCCCATAATGGAATAAAACACGGAGTCTCGTCATGAGCATAAAAGTCTTAGGAATCTACGGAAGCCCAAGGGCCAAAGGGAATACGGATCAGCTTCTTGATAAAGCGCTGGAGGGGGCGAAAGCGCAGGGCGCAGAGATATCCTCCGTATATGCCAGGAAGCTTAAGATGTCAGGTTGTCTTGAGTGCGGAGGATGCGACAAGACAGGCAAATGCGTGGTAAAAGACGACATGCAGAAGGTCTATCCCCTTATCAAAGAAGCCGCGATAATTATTCTCAGCTCCCCCATGTTTTTTTATAGTGTCACCGCCCAGGTCAAGGCGATCATGGACAGAAGCCAGGCCATGTGGTCCGGAAGGATGCTGACCAAGACAAAGGAGCAGAGAAAGCAGTACGACAGTGGAAGAGGTTATCTGATCGCCTCAGGGGCGACAAGGGGGAAAAATCTGTTTGAAGGAGCGGAACTGACCACAAGATATTTTTTCGACGCCCTGGACATGAGCTATGAAGGGGGCCTTTTCTTCAGAAGGATTGAAAAGCCCTCTGACATAAAAGAAAAGGAAGGGGCACTTGAATCGGCCTTTGCCTTTGGTAAAAAGATCGTCATTGATGCAAAAAACAAGGCATAATCCCGACCGAGGCGGGAAAGTTGGTCTTTTTACGAAGCCGTCGTCGTATCCGTAAAAAACCAAAAGACGGCACAGTAAAAAGTTCCAAATGCAAGGCCTGCGAGCCTTGAGGAATGAGGCGTACTTTAAGTACGTCGCAATGACGAAAGACGAAGCATAACGCAGCAGTCGGTCTTTTTACGAAGCCGTCGGCTTTGATTTACGCACCTTTGCTATATTCGATTTTATCTTCTCGAGCCCCGGCCTGGCAAGAGCCGTCTTTCCGAATTTTCCGCTAAATGCCTTCAAATCCATCTCAAGGATCTTTTCCGTTGAGGGAAGGCACACCTTCCTTTCCTGTTTTACACTGTTGAAGGGACATACCTCCTGACAGATATCACAGCCGAAAAAGCAGTCGCCCATCAGAGCTGCCTGCTCATCCGTTACCTCCCCCTGATACTCAATAGTCAGGTAGGACAGGCATTTTGAGGCATCCACTGAAAAAGGCCTTTCAAGTGCCCCTGTGGGGCAGGCATCCATGCATCTCGTGCATGCCCCGCATTGATTTTGAAGAGGCCTTTTTTCTTCAAAGTCCATATCCACGGTTGTGAGAACTTCGACAAGAAAAAAGTAGGACCCCTTACCCGGCAGGATACACATATTATTCTTACCAATAAACCCGATACCGGCCTCGTACGCGAAACTTCTCTCAATGATCGGCGCCGAATCGACGCATACCCTGCTTCTGGAACCTTGATATGCCTCGCCCAATGACTTTACCAGCGACTTACCCAGTTTTCTCAATCGATTATGGTAATCTATTTTATCCGGTTCCGAATATCTTGCAGTGCGGTAACCGTCAGGTGTGCAAGGTATGCCGGGAGAATAAGGATAAGCCAGAGAAACTACCGTTTTACAGCCGTCAAGAAGGGACTCCGGATTTTCTCTCAGATCTTTATTCCTCTCTATCCATTTCATCTCGCCATTTTTTCCGGCATCGATCCATGAATGGAAGTGCTCTATAAAAAGGGGCCTCTTGGGTCTTGAAAACCCTACTGCGGCAAATCCAAATCTCAAGGCATCTTTGATGAGGTTATCCAAGGCTCTGTTTTCTGCTCATACCTGCTCAATTAGAAAAAGATCTATTTCTTCAGTCCTGTCTGAGACCGATCCAACCGGGGGTCCTTATTTTTCAAATCCCCTATAACTCTTCACCCTGTTTAGAGTTCAAAGGGCGTAAGGCTTTCAAAACCGTCGGAGGTCACCAGTATTGTCTGCTCAAACTGGGCGGAAAGGGACCCGTCCTCTGTGACCGCCGTCCACTGGTCGTCAAGTATGCGCAGTTCCTTTTTCCCGAAATTGATCATGGGCTCGATGGTAAAGACCATACCGGGGATCAGCGCCAGGCCTTCCCCCTTTCTTCCGTAATGCAAAACCTGGGGGGGTTCATGAAAGTCCAGCCCTACTCCGTGACCCACATATTCTCTGACTACGGAACAACCCTGTCCCTCGGCGTATCTCTGGATGGCCCATCCTATATCCCCCAGTTTTTTCCCAGGCCCCACCTGCTCCAGCCCCCTTTTGAGGCATTCCCTAGCGACTCCGACGATCTTAACGGCATCACCGCCGGGGGTGCCTATAAAAAAGGTCTTGCTCATATCCGCGTAATAACCGTCAAGGATGGGGGTGACGTCAACGTTTACGATATCTCCATCCTTGAGAATACGCTTTCCCGGAATACCGTGGCATATCTCTTCATTTACGGAAACACAGACACTCTTGGGATATCCCCTGTAATTCAAAGGGGCTGGAATTGCTCCTCTTTTCAGGGTAAGTTCATGGACAAGTGTGTTGATCTCATCGGTATCCATTTCCGGCCTCAAATTCGCCTCAACAAGATCAAGGGTTTCAAGTGCGATCACACCCGCCTTTCTTATCCCTTCTATATCGGCCTTTTCCTTGAGTCTTATCCCGTAATTCTTCAAGTAGATCGATTTCAAGGCCTCATAAGACGGTTCTATCTCTTTTTTCAGGCAACAATTTTTGTATTTGAGCCCGCTTCCGCAGGGGCAGGGGTCATTACGCCCCACTTTTTTCTTCTTTTTTTTCAGTTTCAACTTCCATACCTCAAAGGATTAGTGTTTCACACGGCGCTCTTGTGCCGATTCGCTTGTACCTCTTAACAGAATTACGGATGGAAATCAAACGATGCGTCAGAATAGTGTTCGATTCATCTCTTTTACACACTCGGGCCGGAAGCCTAAAAAAGGCATACCTAATCCCCATTGCCTTGAGCGCTTTTCATCCTTTCTCGCCCCCCTATAAGGCCTCCGGAAAGAATCCCCCCTACGCTTGTACGTAAACAAGCAAAGGCATAAAAAAAAGGGCAGAGGTGTAAAAAGACCGGGGGGACCTTTTCAGTGAATTATGGCGGTTTACAGTAAAACCGGTTGAAAATCCCATTGTGAAAGGTTATGAAAATGCTCAACGACGGTTGGATTTAACCGGCAAGCGGATAAGGCATAAAAACTTTCAGATTAAATAAGGGCCCTGCGACATGATCTATCCCAGGCTTTCATATCTTGTTCCGGTCATATGCAGCAGAAGGATGCTCGTGGCTCTATTGATGGGCTTTGCCTGCGGCCTTCCCCTGCTCCTCACCATCACGTTGCTCCAGGCCTGGATGAAAGAGGAAGGGGTGGACCTCACGCTCATCGGGCTGACCGCCCTTGTGGGCCTTCCCTACACGGTAAAATTTTTATGGGCCCCCGTTCTTGACCGTTTCACCCTCCCTTTTCTCGGACGCAGGCGCGGATGGCTGCTTGTCGCGCAGATCTTTCTTGCCCTTTCCATTTTAGGCATTGCAGCTACCGATCCCTCAAAATCACCGATCCTGCTGACCTTTGCGGCATTTCTGGTAACATTTTTCAGTGCTTCCCAGGACATCGTAGTAGATGCATACAGGAGGGAGGACCTCCCTGACAGGGAACTCGGCCTCGGCTCCTCCCTTTATATAAACGGATACAGGGTCGGGATGCTGCTTGCCTCCGGCGGCGGTCTCATCATGTCGGATCACATCTCCTTTCAGGTGGTCTACGCGATAATGGCGGCATGTATGCTTCCGGGGATAATAACCACGCTTCTGACCCCGGAACCCGGTATGGCGGAGGGCAGGCCTGAAACGATCAGGGATGCGGTGCTGGAACCGCTTTTGGAATATTTCCGACGTGACGGGGCAATGCTTATACTCCTTTTCATACTCCTTTACAAGATGGGGGATACCATGGCCGCCGCCATAACCACCCCCTTTTACCTGGATATAGGCTTTTCCAAGACCCAGGTCGGTACCGTTGTCAAGCTCTTCGGTTTCTGGGCCACCATCCTCGGCAGTCTCCTGGGTGGCGTATTGATGCTTCAGCTCGGTATAAACCGGTCCCTCTGGATCTTCGGTATACTGCAGGCCGCCTCCACATTCTGTTTTTCAATTCTTGCAGCGGTTGGTAACAACATCTCCCTTTTGTCAGGGGTAATCGCCTTTGAAAATCTTAGCAGCGGGATGGGTACCGCCGCCTATGCCGCTTTTATGGCAAGCATTACCGATAAGAGGTTCACCGCAACCCAGTATGCGCTTCTGACCAGCCTCATGGGTGTTCCCAGGGTCCTGGCATCCGCCCCTACAGGGATACTGGCCAAGAATTTAGGTTGGGAGGCATTTTTTATAATCTGCACATTAATAGCTATACCGGGTATGCTTCTTTTGTTAAGATGCGCCCCCTGGAATGAGAAAACCTGATAGAAGCACGTCCGCTAAAGACCACATGACGGAGGAAAAACCAGGTGAAGTGTTCGACATGCGGTAAAGAAACCGCAGAAGATAAAATTGTACGGATAGACGATGAGCCTGTGTGCGTTGACTGCCTGTTCGGAGAAGTAACGCCCTTTACGATCAGGCCGATAGGTATTGTAAAAAATGACAAAAAAAGGAAAAAAACGGGATTCGGCACAACGGGCGGGGATATCTCCGTAATACATCTCCTTCCCGGCATGACTCGTTTCATGAAGGGGTTGAGCGAGGAAACCCACCTCATGATAGTATGGTATATACATAATGCCGGGGCGGTCAGAACCGACTTTTCACGCGGCTGGGACGGAAAGAGGGTCGGACCTTTCGCCTCCCGTACCCCGGACAGGGTGACCCCCATAGGGGTAACAGACGTTGAACTGCTTGAGGTAGACTCCGACAGGCTTACGGTAAAAGGGCTGGATGCCGTTGATGGAACTCCGGTTCTGGATATAAAGGTAGGGATGGAGAGTCTTGAAAGAACCGGAAGGAAAAACTATTCATGAAAAAATTAAAGGCCATAGGCTTTGATCTCTTTAATACATTGATAACGGTCGAGGCCCATGCCCTGGGCACCGCCCTTTCCAGGTTGATTCGAACCCTCAACATGGAAGGCATCCCGATTGAGGAGGATCAATTCGTTGAGGCGCACAGAAAAGCCGCAACAGGCTTTCTGGAGCAGATAAAAGCCACGGGCAGGGAGACGCACAACAGCTTCTGGATAAGTAAGGCCCTTGAAAACCTCGGTCATGATTACCCCCCTGATTCCCCTCAGGTCAGTGCCGCGGTTGATTCATACTTCAGTTCCTTTATCCTGCACTGCCATCTTATCCCGGGGACCCTGCAACTGCTTGAAACCCTGGGACATGGTTACAGGCTGGGCATGCTTTCAAATTTTACGCACCCCCCTGCTGCAAGAGAAATTATCCATGCACTGGGGATATCAAAGTTCTTTGATACGATACTCATATCAGGAGAAATCGGTTTCAGAAAGCCCCACCCTCTTGTCTTTAAGATGCTCCTGGAAGAGTTGGAGGTGAGGCAGGATGAATTGATATATATCGGAGATGACCCTGAAGCGGATATTGAAGGTGCCCTGAGATCAGGTATAAGGCCCGTGCTTACGACATATGTAAGGGATAATAATATAGCCTACGCGCCGGGGATCCTCTCCCGGGGATATGAGCAGGTGGATCCGGGGATAGAAACGATTTCAGACTGGCAGGATCTGTTGGGCCTTATCCGGTAGAAGACAGGAATTCTTTATTTGGCATATTCCACTGCCCGTGTCTCCCTGATTACCGTGACCTTTATCTGTCCGGGATAACTCAATTCCTTTTCTATCTTCTTTGCAATATCCTTGCATATGATAAAGGACTGGTCGTCGTTTATTTTCTTTCCCTCCACCATGATCCTTATCTCTCTGCCTGCCTGTATTGCAAAGGCGTTGTTAACTCCGTTAAAGGACGTGGCAATCTTCTCAAGGCCTTCAAGCCGCTTGACATATGATTCAAGCATCTCCTGGCGCGCACCGGGCCTGGCTCCCGAAAGGGTGTCGGCGGCCTGGACCAGGATGTCAAGTACGCTCTCCGGTTCCACCTCTTCATGATGAGCTGAAATGGCGTGGACCACCCGGTTTGACTCCCCGAATTTCTTCGCCAGATCGGCGCCTATAATGGCGTGAGGCCCTTCCACCTCATGATCAACGGCCTTTCCTATGTCATGCAGAAGGCCCGCCCTTTTTGCCTGCTTCACGTTCTGGCCCAGCTCAGCAGCCATCACCCCGCAGATAAAACTGACTTCCCTTGAGTGCTGCAAGACATTCTGAGCGTAACTCGACCGGTATTTAAGGCGCCCTATGAGTTTTATCAGCTCCCGGTTGATCCCGTGGACACCCACATCGAATGTCGCCTGTTCCCCCGCCTCGAAAATAGCCGCTTCGACCTCCTTTTCCACCTTTGCGACGATTTCCTCTATCCTGGCAGGATGAATCCGTCCGTCCTCTATGAGCCTTTCAAGGGATATCTTTGCGACCTCCCTCCTTACCGGATTGAAACCTGAAAGGATCACCGCCTCCGGGGTGTCATCGACGATGAGGTCAATCCCGGTGGCAGCCTCTATTGCCCTTATGTTTCTTCCCTCCCGTCCGATAATCCGGCCCTTCATCTCCTCATTGGGAAGACTGACGACGGATACCGTCTTTTCCGCTACATAATCCCCGGCATATCTCTTAACGGCAAGCGCAAGGATCTCCTGGGCCTTTCTGTCCGCCTCGGTCCGTGCCTCGTTTTCGATTTTCCGGATCAGTTTTGCGGAATCATGTTTTGCCTCTGATTCCATTGATTTTATCAGGACCTGTTTGGCCTCATCCCGCGAGATACCGGCAATCATCTCCAGCTCTTTTATCTGCTCTGCAATCAGGCGCTCATACTCCCGTTCTTTATCCTTCAGTCCCCTTTCGGCATTTTCAACGGCCCGTTCCCTTTCGGAGGTTCTGTTTTCCTTTTTTTCAAGCTGATCCATTTTCCTGTCCAGGTTCTCTTCTTTGTGAAAGAGCCGTTTTTCCTGGATATGTATCTGCTCCTTTTTTTCTTTTGTCTCCTTTTCAAACTCGACTTTCATCTGAAAGAGGGTATCTTTGGCCTGAAGCATGGCCTCTTTCTTGGTTGTTCTGGCCTCTTTTTGAGCATCCTCCAGGATCTTTTTGGAATACGCCTCGATAGAATCTATCCTGCCCTGCTCCATCTTTTTTCTTACAAAAAACCCGATAAAAAGGCCTGTAATCATGCCCGCGGCAATCGCCCCGATTACGTATAATAATGTCATGGTATATTTCTACTCCTCACCGCGCCCCCGGAACAGGCGCCAATGGGGCTGAATCGTAATGATCAGCACGTTAAAGTATGGCACTTCAAGTGCATAAGGCAGGAAGAAGATATGTAAGGGGGGTAATAATTACGTAGGTATATCAGGATAGATCAAGCCTTTATGATTGCAATATTTTCATCTGTTTACGGCTGCATTTCATAAAAACCTGTCATCTCCTCCAAAAAAGCCGACATCTTTCAAAAAAATATCTATATCTATAAATCCATATTGGGTAAAAGCCCCTTTTGATGTATCTTTCAGCCCTGCACTTTCTAAAAAGCATCTTTCCCCAGGCGCAGCAAGCCTTAGCCGGCATGCTGTTTTCGGGTGATATACAATCACGACCCGCGTATTTTGAAATCGGTCTCTTCAGACGGTTTCGCTAAAAAAAGGCCGTGTTATTCCAAATAACTGTCGATCTGAAAGCTCAGAGTACGGGCTCGTTCCTGGATATCTCTTTCCAGGTTTTCGCGATCCTTTTTCTGCTGCAGGTATTCGCTTGCTATATCAAAGGCTGCCAGTATAGCAATTTTTCTCTCCGAAAGCCCTTGGGTACTCTCCTTTATATCATTGAACCTCTCATTCACAAATTGAGCCACCCTTTGAATCTGAGCCTCATCATTATCACTTCTTATCAAATATTCCTGATTTAATATTTTTACTCTTACAGGCTTTTGCAAGGATTACCTCCAAGCTCTCAAAAGCCGATCTGTTCAATTTTCTCCAAAAGGGATATGACCTTCTGCCTTGCCATATCTCTTGACGACCTGAGTGAATCAAGCTCACGGTTTAAATCGACCAGTTTCTCCTCCTGGATCTGGGTCTTTTCAGAAAGAGACTCCTTTTCCTTTTTAAGGGCACTTACATGCTCAATGAGTTTATCTATCTTTTCTTCGAGTATCTGGAACTGGTCTATTTCTATGCTGTCTGACATGGTAGCACCTTTCTCTTTATTGTATTCTGGCATCCTATAGCCAAAACAGCCAAAGGTCAATAAAAAAGGCAGGTCTGCCAGGCCTGCCTTTTTAAGGATATTTCTAAAAAAACTATAAGGTTATCATATTTTTTTTGCCACCTTCAAACGGATCAAGGCCCTTTTAAGAGCAGACTCCACCCTGAGAAAGTCCAAATCCTTATGGCCTTTTTCCTTTTTTATCCTCTCTTTTGCCCTTTCAAGTGCCCTGCGAGCCCTTTCCACATCTATATCGCAGGCAAGCTCCGCCGAATCAACGAGTACGGAGACCTTGTTTTCCGAAACCTCGGCAAAACCGCTTGATACGGCAAGGCATTCTTCCTCGCCCTCGGCGACATATCTCATCTCCCCTGGAACGATCCCCGACAGAAAGGCTATATGGCCTTCCAGTACTCCGAACTCGCCCAGAGAGCCCGGCGCTACAACGCTTTCTACTTCCCGGCTTATGACAACATTTTCAGGTGTGACAACTTCAAGGTACAATTTTCCCATCTATTATCCTTAACCTCTATTTTTCTCCGGCCATATTCTCAGCCTTTTCCTTTGCCTCTTCCACACTCCCTACCATGTAAAAGGCGGCCTCCGGCAGTTCATCGTGTTTCCCCTCTATGATCTCCCTGAAACCGTTTATGGTATCCTTTACAGGCACATACTTGCCGGGTGTTCCGGTAAAGGTCTCAGCCACATGAAATGGTTGGGACAGGAAGCGTTGAATCCGCCTGGCCCTGGCCACGGTCAGTTTATCCTCATCGGAAAGCTCATCAATACCGAGGATTGCGATAATATCCTGAAGGTCTTTATACTTCTGCAGTATCTGCTGTACCTGTCTGGCTACAAGGTAGTGCTCTTCTCCCAGCACATTGGGGTCAAGTATCCTGGATGTCGAATCAAGCGGATCGACAGCCGGATATATGCCAAGCTCAGCGATAGGCCTGGCAAGAACCACGGTTCCGTCAAGATGCGCGAATGTCGTTGCAGGGGCCGGATCCGTGAGGTCATCGGCAGGCACATAAACACACTGAACAGAGGTAATCGAGCCCTTTTTCGTGGAGGTGATCCGCTCCTGCAGTTCACCGAGGTCGGTGCCCAGGGTGGGCTGATAACCGACGGCGCTGGGGATACGGCCCAGGAGGGCTGAGACCTCGGAGCCTGCCTGAGTAAACCGGAATATATTGTCGATAAACAGCAGGACATCCTGTCCCTTTTCATCTCTGTAGTATTCGGCGGCCGTCAGGGCGGACAAGGCCACTCTGGCACGGGCCCCCGGGGGCTCGGTCATCTGTCCGTAGATCAGCGCGGCCTTTTTTAGGACACCCGATTCCTTCATCTCCAGGTAGAGGTCGTTTCCTTCCCTTGTCCTTTCACCGACGCCGGCAAAAACGCTTATTCCGCCATGCTGCATTGCGATATTATGGATCATCTCCATCATTATAACGGTCTTACCCACTCCTGCGCCGCCGAACATGCCCATCTTACCGCCCCTCGGAAATGGAACAAGCAGGTCGATCACCTTGACGCCCGTCTCGAGGACATTTACGGATGTGTCCTGTTCCTGGAACTCCGGGGCGTGTCTGTGGATCGGATAAAATTCCGTGGCATTTACCGGGCCAAGTCCGTCAACCGGTCTGCCTACCACGTTGAGCACGCGACCCAGGCCCGGCTCACCCACCGGCATCATAATCGGTTTTCCGGTATCCTTTACCTTCATCCCCCGCACCAGGCCGTCTGTGACATCCATTGCGATGCATCGGACGATATTGTCACCCAGGTGCTGGGCTACCTCAACCACGAGATTGCCCTCTATATCGTCTATGGCTGGATTGGTGATAAGAAGTGCAGTAAGAATCTCAGGAAGTTCTCCCTCTTTAAACTCCACATCAACTACCGGACCTATGACCTGTATCAGTTTGCCTTCATTCATGATTATATAAAGACCTCCTTTGATAAAAACCGTTATGCCTATCTCAACGCTTCGGCCCCGCCCACTATATCCATGAGCTCGGCCGTTATGGCTGCCTGGCGTGCCTTGTTGTAAACCAGAGTAAGGCTGTCTATCAACTCGTTACAATTCTTTGAAGCGTTGTCCATAGCAGCCATACGAGCGGCATGTTCGCTGGTCTCGTTCTGTAGGAACGCATTAAGAATCTGAACGCTGATATGCTTGGGTAGAAGCTCCACCATCAGCTCACCGGCCCCCGGCTCACAGAGGTATTCCGATGGTACGGCCCGGGCCTTGTCATCCTCCACCTTCGGGGGCTCAACAGGGATAAGTTTAACTATTGCCGTCTCCTGCTTTGACATACCGTGGAATCGGGAATAGAGCATGTAAAGTTCATCGATTTCATCGGTCATGTAGCGGTCTATAAAGCCTTTGGCCATTTGATTGATAAAGGAGATATCCACCTCTCCATATATGTCTGTGTAGCTGGAAGTGACCTTATAATCCCTCTTGCCGAAGAAGTCCCTTCCCTTTTTACCTACAGTCGTAAGGCTGCACTCGATACCCTGGTTTCGCTTGGCATCAATCCACTTGACGGCCCCGTTGATCAGATTCATATTAAAACTGCCGCACAGGCCCCTGTCAGCGGTAAAATTAAGCATCTCCACCTTTGAGACCTCTTCTTTTCTTACCAGCAGAGGGTGGATATCAGGATCCAGTCTGCTGGCAAGGCTTCCCAGTACCTCGGCGAATTTAGTGGCATAGGGCTCAAAGCGCTCGGTTTTGGTCTGAACCACGCGAAGCTTTGAGGCGGCCACCATGTTCATGGCCCTTGTTATCTGTCTGGTTTTTCTTACCGCGGTTATCTTTCGCAGTACGTCTCTTAGGGTCGCCATCTATTTCCCTCTCCTGCCCCCGGCCCTGACATTCTTAAAGAAAGTGGCAGGGTAATGTCCGCCTATGCGGCCGGCTGGAAGATCCCCTCGAATTCTTCCAGGGCCTTTTCCAGTTTATCACCCAGTTCATCAGATATCTGTTTGGAGCCCTTGATCTCCTTTAATATATCAGGGTGGCTGCCGGCCATGAATTCAAGCATCTGTTTCTCGTAATCGCTCACAGCCTCGGCAGGCCATTTATCCAGAAAGCCTTTGGTTCCCGCATAGAGGATGGACACCTGGTTTTCTGCAGGCATCGGCTGATATTGCGGCTGTTTGAGGATTTCGACAAGCCTTCTTCCCCTTTCGAGCTGCCTCTGAGTGGCCTTATCAAGGTCACTTCCAAACTGGGCGAATGCCTCCAGTTCTCTGAACTGGGCCATGTCGAGCCTGAGTGTGCCTGCGACCTTTTTCATGGCCTTTGTCTGAGCCGCGCCTCCCACGCGCGATACCGAAAGCCCCACATTGATGGCCGGCCTGATCCCGGAGAAAAACAGGTTGGGTTCCAGGTACACCTGACCATCGGTAATGGAAATGACATTGGTGGGTATAAACGCGGACACGTCTCCCGCCTGAGTTTCTATGATCGGAAGGGCCGTAAGAGAACCCGCGCCCTTCTCGTCATTAAGCTTGGCAGCCCTTTCGAGCAGTCTTGAATGGTTGTAAAATATGTCGCCCGGAAACGCCTCTCTTCCCGGGGGACGCCTCAGAAGCAGCGACACCTGTCTATAGGCGGTTGCCTGCTTGGAAAGGTCATCGTAGATGATAAGGGCGTGCTGTCCTTTATCCCTGTAGTACTCCCCGATGGCGCATCCCGCATAGGGGGCTATATACTGCTGCGTTGCGGGGTCACTGGCGCAGGCGGCCACCACAGTGGTGTATTCCATGGCACCGTTCCGCTCCAGCACGTCAACCACCTGGGCCACGGTCGATTTCTTCTGACCCACTGCGACATAGATGCAGAAGATATCCGTATCCTTCTGGTTGATTATGGCATCCACGCATATGGCCGTCTTTCCGATCTGCCGGTCCCCGATGATCAGCTCCCTCTGTCCCCTTCCTATAGGCGTCATGGCATCGATCGCCTTGATGCCGGTGTACATCGACTCATTTACCGGCTGACGCTCGATAACACCGGGCGCGACAACCTCCAGACGGCGAAACTCCTTGGCGTCAATCGGCCCTTTTCCGTCCAAAGGCTGGCCCACGCTATCTATTACCCGTCCCAGGACCGCCTTGCCGACCGGAATTTCGGCGATTCTGTTGGTCCTCTTGACGACGTCACCCTCCTTGATCCTGGCAACATCACCCATGACGGCGACACCGACATTATCCTCTTCGAGGTTCAGACACAAGCCATAGATGTTTCCTGGAAATTCAACCATCTCCATGGCCATGGCCTTCTCAATGCCATAGACGCGGGCGATCCCATCTCCAACCGAAAGCACGGTCCCTGTTTCGCTTACCTCTACCTTTTTCTCATAATCCTTGATCTGATCCCGGATTATCTGACTTATCTCTTCTGCTCTGATCTCCATTAGTTATCCCCACCCCTTCTTATTGATTCTTTCAAACCTTCCAGCTGTGCCCTGACACTGCCATCGAGTACCAAATCTCCAAGCTTAACCATCAGGCCCCCTATAAGGTCTTCATCTTCACTGATCTCCATCTTTACCTCTTTTGAAGTAATATGCCCCAGAGCGGCCCGGAGCTTATCCAGAGCGTCCTTATCTAAGGGTCTCGCCGTAGTTACCTGAGCGCGGGTGATATTTGAAATCTCATCGGTCAGCCTGGCATAATATTCGTTTATGCCGGACATGGCTGAGATCCTGTTCCTGTCGAGCAGAAGTCGCAAAAAATTATTAATGACATTGGATAGTTCTCCTTTACGGAGAACATTTTCCAGGACCTTTTTGCGATCCTCAACCGAAAATATCCGGCTGGAAATTACCTGAAAGAATTCCTCATTTTCAGAACAAAAACCGGTAAATTCCTGCAGATCCCGGCCATAGGTTTCATAATTTCCATCTTCAATGCCCAGGCTCAACAGGGCCTTTGCGTATCTTCTTGAGATCTTTGAACTGATCAATGCAGGGTACCTAACCTTTCTATGAATTCGTTGACAAGGTGATCCTGATCTTTGTCATTAATCTCTCTTCTTACAATCTCCTCCGCCTTGCCGGCCGCAATTTCGACCAACTCCTGTCTCAATCTGTCCCTTGCGGCCTGCACTTCCCTTTCAATGGTTTCATCGACCTGGTCAAGTATCTGAGATGCCCTTGCCTTTGCATGGGAAATGATCTTTTCCTTTTCCGCCTCCCCTTCGGCCCTGAACCGTTCGAGGATTTCCTCGCGGGACTTTTCAAACTCCTTCAGCTTCTGCTCCAGTTCCTGATAGCGGTTTTCAGCCGTGTCTTTCTCCTTCTGTAGGCCTTCGAGTCTCTTTCCGATCTCCTCCCGTCTGGCCACGAAAAAATCCTTTAACGCGGTCTTCTTTACGACAAAAAAGAGTATGATCACAAGGAGGGCGAAATTGATAAAACGGTAGAGGAGGTTGGTCAGTTTTCCCCCGTCGTGTCCCCCTGCTCCTTCGGAGGCGAAGGTCGGAAAAGCAGTGAATGCCAGGCACAAAATCAGGGTAAGGAAGATGAAAAGAGACAGTCTCCTTTTTCCAGCCGTAGTTAAGATCATTGAATGACCCTCCCAAGGACCTTTTCTGCAAGTTCATTGGAAAGCTCATCGGCATGGGCATCCAGCACGCCCTTTATCTCTGCAATCCTTGCGTCTATGTCCTTTTGAGCCTCGTTAACGCTTTGCTCGGACGAACCTTGAGCTTCCTTTATCAAGGCATGCTCTTTTTCGATACCCAGGCCTTTGATCTTTTCCTTTTCAAGGTACCCCTCTTTTCTCGCCTTTATCATCCCCTCTTCAATCTCCCTGATGCCCTTGTCCGATTTATCACTCAGATCACCAATGGAATTTTCAAGGGAACTCATCTCCTGATTTCTGCGGGAAATAATATCACGGATCGGTTTGTAGAGAAAAATATTGAGTAAAAGGAGAAGAATGAGGAAATTGGCAATCTGAAGGAATAGGCTGAAGTCTATATTCAACATTTCAAGTTAAGTCCTCTTTCTCTTGATTTATAAAAAGGCAAATGTTCAGGTAGGCTCGGCCACTGTTCAGGCTAGATCTTATTATCAAATTTTCACGAAAAGTCAAATTACTTTTAATGAAAATGGAAATTATTTATTCAAAAGGGCAATTTTCTTGTCAATATCCCCTTTTTTCCCGCGCATACTGCAGTGACCTTCAAAAATAACGCCCTCTTCCATAGTAACAACAGGGGCCTGGATATTGCCGCTCACCTTTCCGGGTGAGCAGATCTCTATTCTGCTCTTCGCGATCAGAGTTCCTTTTGCCTGACCGCTGATGATTATTTTATCGGCATTTATGTCAGCCTCAACAATGGCAGTACTCCCTATAAGGAGAGTGCCTTCGGTAGATACCTCCCCCTTAAAATAACCGTCGATACGTACAGCTCCGGAAAAAGAAAGCTTTCCCTCGAATTCCGTATCTTTACCAAAAAAGGCGTTGAGTTTCTCTTTCATAAGTTTTTATTTCACTTTGCGGGCGGATCGGTGTGCGCTGATTAACACATTATTGTCTGTTTTACAAGAAAAATTGCACCAGTCTACTGCCATCTTCCGGGAATCACGGCCCCGCAGAACCTGCATGCCCCATTATCCATATTGTACTGTCTTATCAGATAGCCCTTTCTCTCTATCAGGATCTTTTTGCAGTTGTGGCAGTATGTATTGGTCGCCTCGTGCCCCGGCACATTTCCCAGGTACACATAGCGGACACCTTCGTTCAGGGCGATTTTTCTCAAATTTTCCAGGGTCTCAACAGGTGTGAAGGGAAGCCGCGTAAGCCTGTAGTCGGGATGGAACCTCGAAAGATGGAGAGGGTGATCCGGGCCAAGCTCTTTCAGTATCCAACCGCACATCCTCTTTATCATATCAGGCTTGTCCACATAGGTCGGTACTACAAGGGTGGTAATCTCAAACCACACCCCTTGTGCGTGAAGGGTCTTGAAACAGTCGAGCACAGGCTGAAGCCTCCCTCCGTTAAGGCACCGATATGTTGAGTCGTCAAATGATTTGAGGTTCACATTTGCCCCGTCCAGATATCTGCAGAGCTCATTCAGGGGACCTCCGTTTATATACCCGTTTGACACAAGCACATTTTTTATTCCTGCCTGCCTGGCAAGACGTGCCGTATCAAAGACATACTCATAAAAAGTTACAGGTTCGGAATATGTGTAGGCTATGGAAGGGATTTTCTCTTTTTTCACTCTATCAACCGCGTCCACGGGGAATAATTCTCCATGCCTGACATCCTCCGGCCTTCTCTGTGAGATTTCCCAGTTCTGACAGTTGAGGCATCTTAAATTGCACCCTGTCGTTGCCATGGAAAAAATCAGGGACCCCGGCAGAAAATGATTGAGCGGTTTCTTTTCTATCGGGTCGATATGCACGGCACAGGGATTGCCGTAGGCAAGGGAATAGAGCTTTCCCTTTATATTGACCTTTGACCGGCAGATGCTTCTGTCCCCTGGCTCAAGCACACATCTGTTGGGACACACCCTGCACTGGACCGTTGAGCCGATAGACGCATAATGAAAGCCTTCAACAGACCATTTCCACGGTTTATCAGGGGCATCACCTTTGAAGATACTTCCACTTATATCCTTTTCGATCTCATCTTTTTTTCCTGCAAATCCGAGCCCCGTCAAGGGGCAGAGAAGAGCTGCGGTCCCTAAGCCCAGGGATTTCAAAAACTCCTTCCTGCTTATCAGATTTGCCATTGTTCTGTTACCATAAACTTTAAGTTAATGCCTGCCCGGTTTCTCAAAAGAGGCGTCATAATATGTCCAGGGGCGTCATCTCTTACGGTTTATAATGATCATACTTGAAATCTTGACAATTATCAAAAAGGCAAGCGCCGATCTGACGCCATAAAAGGGAACCAGCATGGTGCCGACTATGACGGTCCCTAAAGAGGCCCCGCACAAATCCGCGGCAAGACACCCGGCGGCCGGACTGCCTTTCTCACCGATCAGCCTTGCCGCCACCGGGAACTGAAATCCGCCGAAAAAAGAAACCACAAAGCAGTAGGCCAGAAAGACATACTCATGAATATCTTCCCTTAAAACGGAGATCCATAAAAGAAAGGCGGCAAGAAGGATCAAGATAATCACTTCCGAAATATTGAGCTTCACAAAATCGCTGCCGCCGCTTAAGGTGCCTGCAAATGCGCCGGGCAGAAGACCAAGCAGAAAGGCGGTGACGATTCCACCTATTTTCAGATACACGTGACCATATATCACCTGGAAGGTAAATATTATCAGCATCTCAACCCCCATCGAAACAAACCCGGTTGCAAAAAGGAGGTATTCCTCCCTTCTGATACCGGACAGATACAGCGCGCTCAAAAATCCCACCGCCGTCAGAATATACCAGGGAGATGCACCATGCCTTGAGAACCACTGCCTGAATGTCAGGTTCATGATCCTCGGCTCAAAATCAGAATTGACCGCCGCCTTTTTGTCCAGTTGGCCCGCAAGTTGAATGACCCTTTCTCTTGACACATCCCCGTAGAAATACCCCTCGATATACTCGGTGTCTATCGGGCGCATCGCAAGCCTTTTCGGGATATCGGACCACAATTCCCCGTCCCTGCATATAAAATAGGCCTCCCTGCCCGGCAGGACCATGACATTGTTGAACTGCGTGCGTGCGGTGGAATAAAGTATTGAAAGCTTTTTCCTTTCTGTATCACTCAGGTAATTCGGGGAATAGGACAGGGAAAGGGAAAGGACCCCCCCACTTTTCATTGACCTCTTTGCCAGGGCAAAAAACTCCCCGGTAAAAAAGCGGTTTACCTGAAAGGTATCCGGAGCGGGAAGATCCACGATTATGGCATCATAGGGCCCTTTCGGTGATTTCAGATAGTGCCTTCCATCGGTATTGATTATATTCAGCGCCCCTGACCTGCTTACTATACCCATTTCAAGAGCCGCCTCCGTCAGGCAGGGGTCCAGTTCGATATAATCCACCCGCTCGGGCCGGTATTTTTCCAGCTCCCTGACCGGCTCGCCAAGACCGCCTGAAATCAGCAGGACATGGCTAATCTCGTCCAACTGACAAAGTGGGTAATGGATCTTCTCTTCGCTTCTCATGATATCACCTTCGGAATATAGCGGGATTCCGGACTCCCAGAAGGTGTATTGGCCCTTTTCCTTAGAGATAACCACCCTGCCGTAAGGGGATTCAAGATACCTTGTGATATTTCCATACTGCCCGGTAAGTGACTTGATTTCAGAAGCGCTGTCCAGTGCATAGGCATAAAAGGCTGACACAACGACAAGCGCGGAAAGAAACAGCCACCTGCTGTGCCTTTTTTTTAAAAACAGAAAAAAGGCCGCCAGCAGGATAGATGAACCAAAGGCCACGGTATGAAACGGCTTGAGCCAGTAGACCAGGATGAAGCTGAAAACCGCACCGCCCGATATGTCCCCTATGCTGTCGGAGACATAGAGTTCACCGCTCGTAAATGAGCGGCCGCGACTGTTAAGGAGTTTCTGTGAATAGGGGAGCACGAAACCGGTCAAAAGACAGTAAGGGGCGATTATCAGGAATACATAGAAAAATATGGAGTAAAAACCGGGCGAGGCACCATGGATGAACAGACGCTGCCCAAGGTATCTTATGGCTGAAATCTGAGCAAGGGGAAGCATGGCTATGAATAAAAGCAGCAGTGAATATGTCGAATCCGATGTGATTTTTACCGGCTTCGCCGCCAGGCTTCCAAGCCCCGTAAGCATAAGCCAGCTGAACAGCACTACTGCGATTGTGATTTCATTACCATGGAACTGAGCCAGAAACTCCCTTATCGTGATCAGCTGGGTGGTGACTGAGCTTATCCCTGTGCCTATGACAGTCCATATTATAACCCTTTTGAGGTTCAACAGAAGGACTCCTCCACAGGTGAGAGCCGAACAGACTCATTGTTATTCTGAAAAAGGCCGTGAAACAGTCTCAATATAGATCATCGGCAGATGGACAGACATGGCACCTATTCTTCTTCAAACGCCTGTACCTGATAGGTTGAGACATCCAGATCACCCTTTGTCCAGGCATCCGCCGCAAGTCCCGCCTTAAGGCAGAGATGCCTCAGAAAATCCCCTTTATCAGGGAGCTGATCCCAGACCTGAGGAAGAAAAGTGGCCTGATTGTATCCTTTTTTGATTATAACCCCGTCCACATGGGGGCGGAGTTTTTCCAGCAGATCATCCCTGTCTGAATACTCAAGAGGTTCGGGGTCTGTCAGGATGCTTACCTCTATGTCTATATCATCCAGCTCATCAGGGCTTAAGGGGGGAAACCTGGGGTCCTTGAAGGCGGCGTTTACGGCATTTTCCTCTACCCCTTCAAGGAGGCTCTCGCGCGCGATTATATGACCTATGCATCCCCTGAGTGCGCCTGCCTTGGTGAGGGTAACAAAGGTGCCCCGTCTTTCATTGAAGACCTCGGGCGGTTTTTCATCGCCCATATCCTTTGAGCCGCCCAAAAGCCTCGCCTTGATGGTCTCCCGTGCAAGTTTGAGAAGATATGAACCCTGTTCATTGCTTAGCCTGTCCGAACCGGTCATCTTTTCCGCCCCCTTTTCATTTCTATATTTCGAATCAGTCATGCTTTTTTTGGTTTTAACACCGCTTTCAGCGCAGGCTGAGGCATAACAAGCTGCAATCACAGTTGAAATTACAGCCAGCCCCAACAGCAATGAACTGAGAGATGTTTTCCCCATCAATCTCATTCCTCCATAAAACCCGGTGAAAAACAACCCTTTTCATGATAACCCAAATCAATTTACTGTCAACAGCAATAAGGACTTCGCGCTCCTTTTATCCCCTCTCTCCAGGCATCCGGCCCCCAGAGCCGGCCGAGCAAAGAAAAGAGTCCTGCCCCGGAGCGCGGTTTCCTATTATTCTTGTTGACCTTTCGGCAGAATCCGATTAGTCAGACACAACATAAATTTTTTACTGGAAAAGGCAGATGGAAATAACTCTTGTTCATATCGCGATCCTTCTTTTAACCGGCATTGCAGCAGGATTTGCCTCCGGGCTTCTGGGAGTCGGGGGCGGATTTATCATGATTCCGGTACAGTTCTGGCTGCTCAAGGCGGCAGGGGTGGATCCCACCCTGTCCATCAGGATAGCGCTCGGGACCAATCTAATGGTCGTATTCCCGACGGCGTTAAGCGGCGCGATCTCTCACCACAAAAGAGGGGCCGTCCTGCTGAAAGAGGGGATCATACTGGGAGTGACCGGTCTGGCAGGGGCCTACCTCGGCGCAATAACAGCATCCCATCTTCCGGAAAAGATAATGACCCTTATCCTGGGGGGCTTTATAATCTTTGTAGGTATCAGGATGCTTACCTCGAAATCGCTTAAGACGCATGAAAGGAGCGCCAAGGACATAAAGATGTGTGCCATTTGGGGCCTGCCCCTGGGAATCCTCTGCGGGGTCATGGGGGTCGCGGGCGGGGGTGTAATGGTACCTCTGATGGTGATAGCCTTGAAATTCACCATCCATCAGGCAGTGGCAACCTCCATGCTGGTCATGGTATTCAACTCGGCAGGCGGCGCCTTCTCCTTTCTCGTAAACGGCCTTGGTATTGAAGGGCTTCCGCCCTATTCCACAGGATACGTCAACTGGCTCCAGTGGGTCCTCCTTGCGGGCTGCAGCATACCCATGGCGATCGTGGGTGCGAAAGCGGCCCACAGACTGCCCGCAGAGCGCATAAAGAAGCTCTTTGTGATAGCCATGTTTTACATAGGCCTCAAGATGACAGGGGCCTTCGCCTGGCTCAATCTCCCACTGTAAAAGCAAAACCGGATCGAACACCCTTGACCATTTTTTTCATCTCCCCTACACTTCGGCATGTTTTCAAATTAAATTCGCAGGATCGCAACCCCGGAGGCATAAAAATGGAAAGCCTTGAGAAAAAAAGGCAGCGGCTGGAAAAGATATTCGAGACACTCGACCCCTTATACACGACGGACAAGACCGCGCTGAATTACAGGACCCCGTTTGAGCTTCTCATCGCCACGATCCTTTCGGCGCAGTGCACGGACAGGCAGGTAAACGTGGTAACAAAGTCCCTTTTCAAAAAATATAAAGGACCTAACGATTATCTCGGGGCATCGGTAGAAGAGCTGCAGAATGATATAAGGCCGACAGGCTTTTACAAAAACAAGACAAAATCGATCAAGGGATGCTGCCGGGGCCTAATCGATCTATATGCCGGCGAGGTCCCTTCAACCATGGAGGAACTGGTAAGGCTGCCAGGGGTCGGCAGAAAGACTGCCAACTGCGTCCTCGGAGCGGTCTTCGGCGTGCCGGGCGTTGTCGTCGACACCCATGTAAAAAGGCTCTCCATGAGGCTCGGGCTGACAGAGGAAACAAATCCCGACAAGATCGAATTTGAGATACAGAAACTTCTTCCGCCCGACAGGTGGCGGCGGTTTTCAGACATAATGATCTATCATGGAAGGCAGATATGCAAGGCGCGCAAACCTGATCATGCCGGTTGCGCGGTCTTTAAATACTGTCCGTCCCATGCGATATAGCCTTATGAAAAGACTCTCGCTGATCCTGTCTTATTTTCTACAGCTCGAATTCCGCTACCAGGAAGGTGTGGTCCGAGGGTTTTTCCAATGCCCTGGCCTTTGTGTCTATCCAGCAGGTCCTTGATTTTTCCGCAAGGCAGGAGGTTGCAAGGATATAGTCGATACGCCACCCCAGGTTGCGCTTGAGCGCGCCCGGGATTCTATAGTCCCAGAAGGTAAAATTACCCCCTTCAGGCACATGTTTTCTGAATATATCAAAAAGCCCCCATTTCAGAATATCTTTCAATATAGACTGCTCTTCAGGATGAAAGGCGACCTCGCCCCTGAACCTGTCAGGATCGAACAGGTCCCTGTCTTCCAGGGCCACATTGAAATCTCCGGCGACAATGAGAGGTCTGGATGGATCACGCCTGTCTTTCAGAAAAGATAAGAGACCCCTCAGCCAGCTCAGCTTGTAATCAAATTTCTGAGTGCCCGCCTCGAACCCCTGCGGCACGTAGACATTTATAACCGATATGCCGCACACATCAACGCTTATGAATCTGGCATCTTCATCCTCTTCGTAAAGCGTGCAAACGACCCCTTCCAATGGATGCCTGCTGATGACGGCAACCCCGTTATAGCTCTTCTGCCCCCTGAAGACCGCGCCAAAGCCCGCCTTTTTGAAGGCATCCAGAGGGAAATCCTTGTCCTGGACCTTTGTCTCCTGGACGCACAGGATATCCGGAGACTCCCTTTTAAGCCAGTCAAGGATTACAGGCAACCGGGCCCTTATGGAATTGGCATTAAAGCTTGCCAGCTTCACTATTTCACCTTGCTTCCTGCAGCGGTTTTTTCATCAGGCGTAAGGATGTGACAACCCGCCTCGTCTCCTGCGGCAAGTATCATGCCCCTTGATTCAACTCCCATGAGGGTCACAGGTTCCAGGTTGGCGACAAAAAGGGCCTGTTTCCCCTCCAGTTCATCTGCGCTGTAATAATTGGCGATACCGGCTACGACAGTCCTTTCCTCACCCATGTCGACGGTCAACTTCAGAAGCTTTTTTGATTTCCTGATCGGCTCGGCCTTCAGGATGGTACCGACCCTCAGGTCCAGTTTTTTGAAATCATCAAACAGTATCAAGGGTTTTTCCTTTTCTTTTGGCTGAGCGGTTTTCACCGCCTTTGCCCCTGCTTCCTGTCCGGCGGATTCCACTCTTGGAAAAAGCGCTTCGGCCTTTGTAATCTTCCTTACAGCCCTCATCTCACCCCAACCTTTGAGCTCTTGAGGGCCCAGTTTTTCCCCCTTAAAATCAAGGCCGAGCTGATCCTGAATCTTCTCCGCCGATTCAGGGATAAAAGGCCACAGCAGAGATGAGATTATCTTGAGCGTTTCAAGCACATGGAACATTACCGTGCCCAGCCTTTCCTTGTCCGACTTTGCAAGGACCCATGGCGCCATTGAATCTATATATTTGTTCACCGCCCCCACCAGATCCCAGACAGCTATAAGGGCCTTGTGAAAGCCGAGTTGCATCATCAGCGATTCATAGGTATCAAGCAGCCCGAGAGCCTTTTCCTTCAAAGCGTCGTCAGGGCTTTCCGCCCGACCCGGCTCGGGTGCGTCCCCATTGAAATACTTATGCACCATTGTCAGGCTTCTGCTCACCAGGTTACCGAGGTCGTTTGCCAGATCCGAATTAATCCTTCCCACAAGAGCCTCTTCGCTGAAATCGGAATCAAGTCCGAAGACCATCTCCCTCAACAGAAAGTACCTCATGGCATCGAGTCCGTAGACATCCAGTAATTTCAGAGGCTTTACGACGTTTCCAACGCTCTTTGACATTTTGCCTGCATTGACATTCCAGTATCCATGAACATTCAGATGCCTGTAAGGTTCGATTCCGGCTGATTTAAGCATGCATGGCCAATATATGCCGTGCGGTTTGAGGATGTCCTTCGCGATTGTGTGCTCGGCCGAAGGCCAGAATCTTGAAAAAAGTTCTCCATCCGGGTAGCCCATGGCTGACACATAGTTTATCAATGCGTCAAACCAGACATAGGTAACGAAATTTTCATCAAAAGGCAGGGTTATCCCCCAGGTGAGGCGTGATTTGGGTCTGGAAATGCAAAGGTCTTCAAGCGGTTCCTTGAGAAAAGAAAGGACCTCGTTCTTATATCTTTCAGGTCTTATAAAATCAGGATTCTTCCGGATATGATCTATGAGCCAGTCCTGATATCTGCTCATCCTGAAAAAATAGTTCGCCTCTTTTATGACTTTGGGCTCTGTCTGGTGGTCGGGACACTTTCCATCGACCAGTTCTTTTTCAGTATAGAACCTTTCACATCCCACACAGTAGAGGCCTTCGTACTCGCTGAAATAGATGTCACCCCTGTCCCTGACCCTGTTCAATATCAGCTGAACGGTGTCCATATGGGATCGGTCGGTGGTGCGAACAAAATAATCGTTGCTGATATTGAGCCTGGGCCAGAGGTCCCTGAACAACCCGCTTATCCCGTCCACATATTCCTTGGGAGTCTTGCCCGCCTTTTCCGCGGCCTCGACTATCTTGTCGCCATGTTCATCCGTCCCTGTCAGAAAATAACTTTCAAATCCCCACAGCAGGTGAAATCTTTTCATTAGATCGGCCACGATCGTCGTGTAGGCGTGGCCGATATGGGGTTCGGCATTTACGTAATAGATCGGCGTGCTGACATAGAATTTTTTAGACAATGTCCTGGTTACTCCTTTTTTGATCTTCTTTTGAAAATTCCATCCTGTGCGATATCCCTGGTAGTGATCTCCTTTTCCTCTCCCGACTCTATCTCAACGGTCAGGGTTTCCTTCAGGACATTCTGGCGTGTTACCTTTCCGCTCCCGAATCTCGTGTAGACCTTTTTGCCCACCTTGGGCAGTTTCTTTTTGATATCCTCGTAGAGTTTATGCTCATAGGAAAGGCAGCACATCAGTCTGCCGCACATACCCGATATCTTGCTCGGGTTCAAGGATATGTTCTGTTCTTTTGCCATCTTTATGGTCACGGGATCGAACTTGTTTAAGAATGATGAACAGCAAAGGGCCCTTCCGCAGGGGCCGAGGCCGCCTACCATCTTTGCCTGATGACGCACCCCTATCTGCCTCATTTCTATCCTGGTCCTGAATTTCTTTACCAGATCCTTTACCAGTTCCCTGAAATCCACCCTCCCGTCGGCAGTAAAATAGACGATGATCTTGCTGCCGTCAAAACGTCTTTCCACTGACACGAGAGACATGGGGATGGATCTATCCTTGATACGCTGATAACAATAATTAGAGACGCTTTCTTCCATTCCGGAACTTCTTTCGTACCTTTCTATTTCTTCCTTTGTGGCCAGCCTGTATACCTTTTTCAGGGGCCTGGGATAACTCTTTATCTCCATCTCCTGAGGTTCGGCGGTTACGCAACCTATGGAAGGTCCTTCCTCGGTTATGACCATCACCTTATCGCCTTTTTTAAGGACGAAATGGCCTGAGCAGAAATCATATACCTTGCCCTTATTCTTGAATTGTATGCCTACTACCTTGTTCATGGCAGGCCTCGTAAGGGTTAAATATGGCCTGGCTCCCGACCCGCATAACCGGCAAGCGCCAGCAGTAAATGTTCCATAACAAGTTTTGTGTTGCGCATCCTCCTGAGATCGCTCTTGGCCCTGTCCAGGGCCGAGAGGTTTTCAATAAGGCCTTCTATCTTAAGGCCTTTGGAAATCTTTTTCAACTTCCCGGAAAAATCGGCATTTATCAATATCTCATCGGCACATGAAAGCCTGGTTGCCAAAAGATCCCTGTACCAGCTCTCCCATACCTCCAGCATCTCCAGTATTATCAGCCTTTCATCCGGTTTTTCCTCATCCGAGACCTTTTTTTCCTCGTCCCCCAGGTCATAGGCAATTTTCAATGCCTGACCCCTGGAAAGGCCGGGGATGTTCAGGGCCCTGGATATCCACCTCTGCCTCTTTTCAAGGAAACCTTCCTTGCATATCCTGAGGGCTCCGCCTATGCTGCCGCCGGAAAGCCTGGCCGCAAGATCCGCCGAGTCCTTGTCGACTCCTTCCCTGGAGCGGATGAAACCGCATATCTCTTCCATGGAAAGTGGTTGGAAGGAGACCCTCTGGCACCTTGATACAACCGTCGGCAGAAGTTCCAGAGGATCGGTTACGCTCAGGATGAAGATATTGTTCGGGGGCGGCTCCTCAAGTGTCTTTAAAAAGGAATTGGCCGACTCACGGTTAAGTCTTTCAGCCTGCTGAAGAATCGATACCCTGTAACCACCTGACACGGGCGGAAAGGCTATCCTCCTGTTCAACTCCCTTATCTGAGATATCCTTATATCCTGCCCATCAGGCACTATCTCCAGAAAATCGGGAAAATTGCGGCCGGCGATCTGCCTGCAGATTGGGCAGGACCCGCAATTTTCCCCATTTTCCGGGTTCATGCAATTGAGTGCGGCGGTAAAGGCAAGGGCGGTCGTTGTCTTTCCGATACCGGGTATTCCTGTAAACAGATAGGAATGCGGAATCTTACCGCCCCTTATTACCTGTTTCAGGAACCCTTTGGCCTTTTCCTGACCTATGATCTGTGAAAAAGACAAGAAATCATTCATTCGCCGATCTTGGACACTACCGGACGGAGAGATTCAAAGATCGACTCCTCCAGTTTACCCACCTCCAAGGTGCCGTCAACGACCAGAAACCTGTCCTTTTCAGCCCCTGCCAGGGCAAGATATCCCTGCCTTACAGTCTCGTGGAATGCCATCTTCTCCCTTTCAAATCTGTCTTGCCCGCTCTGCGCCTCTGAAAGGTTCCGCTTTAATGCCCTGGCAATGCCGATTTCGACGGGACAGTCGATAAGAAAGGTTATATCCGGGACAACACCTGCTGTCACATTCTCTTTCAGGATATTCAGCAAACCGGGATCCAGCCCTCTCGCATATCCCTGGTACACGGTTGTCGCATCAAAGAAACGGTCGCATATGACCCAGTCTCCCCTTTCAAGGGCGGGCATGATTATCTCGGCCATATGCTGGGCCCTGTCCGCGCAATACAGCATCAGTTCGGCTAGGGGGGAAAGGTTCTTATTCCCGGAGTCAAGAAGGATCTCTCTTATATCCTTGCCTATCTTCGTACCCCCCGGCTCGAGTGTGTGAACAACGGGGATTGAGATTTTTTTCAACCTCTTCACAAGCCTTTTTACCTGGGTCGATTTACCGCAACCCTCAATACCTTCGAAGGTAATAAACAAAATGCACCTCATAAAATAGTGTTTTCAGTACAATCTTTAGGCCGGGAGTATAGAAAAATTGATACAGGTAATCAAGAAGCAAAAAGGCCGGAGCTGATCCATGCCCGAATAAAGAACCTCAACTTAATCTTTTCTATTGACAACTGGACGATAATGACTAAAATCCGTTCGCCTTCATACCGCTCCCGCACAATCCTCTGAAGGTGCGCTGCATCCGTGCCCACGGGCGCAAAAAGGTTTGAAGCAAAGGCTACCGACGACAATACCGCCTTGGTTTGAAAGAAGACTCAAGGGCCCAATTGCAAAAAGGAGATTCAGACACGCATGGACGATACCGGAAAACGCTTTTTAGAAGAACTCAACATGAAAAAGGAACAGTATGAAAAGGCAATAGCAAGGCTCAAAAAAAACCAGATGGATTATAATGATTATGCCCTCGGCGATAACAATATGGACGAATCGGACCAGGCCCAGCATGAAATATCGGTCTTCACCAATTACAACCTGATTGAGAAAAAGATCAGCGAGCTCAAAAAGGTAGACAGCCTGATACAAACGATTCTGAAAAGCAACAGATTCGGTGACTGCGAAGAGTGCGGGGAACCGATTCCGATTGAAAGGCTGCTTGTCGTGCCGGGCACGACCCTTTGCGTGGACTGCCAGAAGGAACTCGAAAAAAATGGTTATTCGAGGGGCCTGAACCGCCACCCCGTTCCTTATCATTCATACAGAGAAAAAGACTCCAATGATCTGGACGAACTGGAAGATTACAAATATGACCTGATTGATACGGATCTTGAAATCATTGACGACCATACCCTTTTTAATGGAGTAAACGACCTTCCTGAAGAGCGAATTGAAGTACCGGATTCGGAATCCTGAAGCGCCACGCACCGGGATTTTCAACACAGACCTACTGCGACATATGATTAAAGGCCTTCGGCCCGAAGGACAGGGTGACGAGCAAAGCGGCTTCACAATTCAAGGCGCTCTTGCTTTTGGTCGCTTTTCTATATTACAGTCATCTATGTCTATCCATCAGGGCGGCGCCGTTTTTCTCAACCCGACTGACAACCCCCAGGTTTTATGTAATAAAACAGATGGAGGTCCCTCTCCACCACCTTAAACGTCCGATGACAGGAATGAGAGGTCCGCTTCACGCTTAAATGCCGAAAGAGATTGCGGTAAAGCTGAATAAAAAGGGGCTTGTCTCCGTCCGGATAATGTTTTATTAGTGAGAACAAATTTTAGCGGAAAACGGGAGATCGCCTTTTGCAGCCTGAAAATTTTCATACAAAGATATATTCCGTATCTCAACTGACTGAAGAGATTCAGGGCATCCTGGAAGACAGATTCCCCTTTATATGGATTGAAGGGGAAATCAGCAATTTCAGTGCGCCCGCGTCCGGGCATTACTATATGGTCCTCAAGGACAAAAAATCTCAGATAAGGGCTGTTATGTTCAGGATGCAGGCCCGCTATATCAGATACGTTCCGGAAAATGGAATGAAGGTCATAGCCCAGGGAAGGATAGGCGTCTATCCGCCCAGGGGTGAGTACCAGGTCATCCTGGATTATCTCGAACCGCTGGGCGTTGGAGCGCTCGCAATGGCCTTTGAACAGTTAAAGAGGCGGCTTGCCGAACAGGGACTTTTCGATGAAGCGCTTAAAAGGCCGCTTCCCTTCCTGCCTCAGCGCATAGCGGTAATCACCTCTCCAACAGGTGCCGCCGTCAAAGACTTCCTCAAGGTTATAGGCAGAAGATTTGAGAACCTGGACATAATTGTCGTACCGGTAAGGGTTCAGGGAGAAGAGGCAAGCAGCGATATTGTAAAGGCCCTGGAGCTTGTGAACAGACAGCTGGACGTTGATGTAATCGTACTCACCCGCGGAGGAGGGTCACTTGAAGACCTGTGGCCTTTCAACCAGGAGGAGCTTGCCCTTTGCATAAGAAAATCGCGCATCCCTGTTGTATCCGCGGTCGGGCATGAAATCGACCTCACCATCTCGGATCTTGCAGCAGACCTCAGGGCACCCACTCCATCGGCCGCTGCGGAAATGCTTGTCTCGGAAAAGAAAATCCTGAGAAACAGGATAGATGAGGCGGCAGCCAGGCTCGAAAACGGCATAAAGCACCGCCTGAAAGGCCTGGGAATGGAAGTCGAGGCCTTCAGAAAGGCGATAAAAGACCCTGGGAAAGGGTTGCAGGAAGAGATGATTCACCTTGATGACATGGTCTTTCGGCTTCAAAGATCCGTAAGACGTTTCATCGACAAGACAGCCCGGGGGCTTGAAGGTGAAAAAAGAGGACTTATCGGCAACTCGCCGTCCGCCTTCCTGACCTCTTTGAGGCAGGACCTCAAGTTCAAGGAGCGATCGCTTGAAGAACAGATGCTGAGGGTACTTCATGAAAAGAGGACAGGCATTTCCCACCTTGAAAGGAGGGCGGGAGACCTGGGCCCGCTTTCCGTTTTAAACAGGGGTTACAGTATCACCATGAAGCTCCCGGAAATGGGTCTTGTCAGGGACTCGGCAGATACCTCAAGAGGTGACAGGGTAAAAGTCATGCTTTCAAAGGGAGAACTCGAGTGTATCGTTGAAAAATCCGATTAAACGTGACTCTTTTGCAGGGCATGATTCAAAATTGACAGAGATCTTTGCAAATTATAGAGTCATTTTATTAAATACGTGAAAGATAAATGTCACAGATGCCTGAAAAGGTTTGGCAGATAACATATCTTTTCCCGCATATTTTTTTTGATCCGGAGGGGGAGATGGTTGAGAAAAAATTTGAACCGGCGATGAAACGACTGGAGGAGATTGTTCAAAATCTTGAAGATGGGCAACTGCCCCTTGAAGACTCGCTCAAGGTGTTTGAAGAGGGGATGCGTCTTGTCAAATTCTGCTCCAAAAAACTCGAAGAGGCGGAAAAGAAGGTTTCTCTTCTGATAAAGGAAAGCGGCGGAAAACATAGCCTGGCCCCCTTTGATCCGGAAGGAGAAGAAGACGATGACCAATGACGATTCTTTCGACCTAAAGGGATACCTGAGCATCAGGAAGGCCAGGGTTGACAAAGAGCTGGACAAATGCCTGCCCCAGGCGGGCGGACCGGCGAATGACCTGATCAAGGCCATGAGGTACAGTCTTTTTGCCGGGGGGAAAAGATTGAGGCCGATTTTGTGTATGGCAGGGGCGGAGGCGGTGGGAGGAAATGAGGAGCAGGTCCTGCCTGTTGCCTGCGCCCTGGAATTTATTCAGACCTATTCCCTTATCCACGATGATCTGCCGGTGATGGACGACGACGACCTGAGAAGGGGAAAACCCACCTGCCACAAGGTATTCGGAGACGCGCTGGCGCTTCTTGCTGGCGATGCCCTGCTGACCGAGGCATTCACGATACTGTCGAACATCGCAATCTCGGAGCGCATTCCGGCCGGGGCGCTGTTAAGGGTAGTAGGCATTATTTCAAGGGCATCCGGATACGCGGGAATGGTCGGGGGACAGGTTGCCGATATCCAGTCCCAGGGCACCCCAGTGGACCTGTCTTTTGTTCAGTTCATCCATTCCCGTAAGACAGCGGCACTCATTGAAGGCTCTGTGGCGGCCGGAGCCGTGCTTGGGGGAGGAAACGAGGAAGAGATTAATGCCCTCAGCGATTATGGCCGAAAGATCGGCCTGGCATTTCAGATCTCAGACGATATACTTGATATTGAAAGCACGAGTGAGACCCTCGGGAAAAAGGTCGGGGCGGACGTGGAAAGGGGCAAAGCCACCTATCCTTCAGTGGTCGGAATGAAAAATTCAAAAGATGTGGGGATTGAACTTGTAGAGCAGTCCCTGGAGGCGATAAACGCCTTCGATCACAGGGCGGCCCCGCTCAGGAAGATAGCCCGATATATTGTTGAAAGGAAAAAATGACAGAAAAAATACTTGAAAGAATAAACTGCCCGGCAGAGCTTAAGGCTCTTTCCATATCCGAGCTGGAAACTCTGGCAGCAGAAATCAGGCAGAAGATAATCAAAACCGTATCCAAGACCGGCGGTCACCTCGCACCCAGTCTCGGGGTTGTGGAACTGACCCTGGCCCTTCATTATGTCTTTAATGCCCCGAAAGATAAGATCATCTGGGATGTCGGGCACCAGTGTTATGCCCACAAGCTCATAACAGGCCGCAGAGACGCATTTGACACGCTCAGGACCTACGGCGGAATAAGCGGATTTCCCAAAAGGGATGAAAGCCCTTATGACACCTTCAATACAGGCCACAGCAGCACATCGATCTCTGCCGGTCTGGGGATATCCACCGCCAAGGCCCTCAAGGGAGAAAAGGACAAGGTAATAGCCGTAATAGGTGACGGTTCCATGACCGCAGGCATGGCCTTTGAGGCGCTTAACCAGGCCGGGGACAGCGAAAAGGACCTGATCGTCGTGCTGAACGACAATGAGATGTCCATCTCGCCCAACGTGGGGGCGGTGTCTTCCTTCCTGAGTCGAAGTATGACCGCAAAAAGGTTCGTAAGTATCAAAAAAGGTGTTGAAAACTTCATAAAATCCCTGCCCGGAGTAGGAGAGAATTTTCTCAACCTGGTGCGCAGGAGCGAAGACACGTTCATGACCTTCTTTACACCCGGGATGCTCTTTGAGGCCTTCAAGTTCAAATATGTCGGCCCCATACAGGGTCACAGACTGGACAAGCTGATCGAGGCGCTGAAAAACACCACACATCTTGAAGGACCGATCCTGCTTCATGTAATGACCAAAAAGGGAAAGGGTTATATGCCAGCGGAAAAGGACCCGGCCCACTACCACGGGGTCGGCTCCTTTGAGATCCCGACCGGAAGTCCCGTAAAAATTGAACCTTCGGAAGATGCAACGGAAAAGCAGGGAAAAGCCCCTAAGCCCCCTTCCTATACCGAGGTGTTCGGAAACGCCATGGCCCAACTCGGAAAAAGCGATCATAAACTGCTCGCCATCACCGCGGCCATGTCTGAAGGAACCGGTCTGGCTGATTTTGCCGAATCGTTTCCTGAAAGATTCCTTGATGTGGGAATAGCCGAGCAGCATGCCGTGACATTTGCGGCAGGGCTCGCCACAGAGGGGTTCAAACCTGTAGTGGCCATATATTCCACTTTTCTCCAGCGGGCCTATGATCAGATTATTCATGACGTCTGTCTTCCCAATCTCCCGGTCGTCTTTGCCATAGACAGGGCGGGACTTGTGGGAAAGGACGGTCCCACCCACCATGGGACGTTCGACCTCAGTTACCTGCGCTGTCTTCCGAACATGGTAATCATGGCCCCAAAGGACGAAAATGATTTAAGAAACATGCTCTACACGGCACTTCAGCAGAAAAATCCCGTGGCCATAAGATATCCAAGAGGCAAGGCCCTGGGGGTTGAAATTGAGGATGGATTCAGGAGCATACCGATCGGTAAGGCGGAGATCCTGAAACAGGGAAAGGATATGGTCATCTTCGCCGTTGGAAGTACCGTTTATCCTGCCGTTGCTGCTTCAAACGCCCTTGAAAGTCAGGGCCTGTCGGTAGGAGTCGTAAACAGCAGGTTTGTAAAACCCCTGGACCCGGTCCTGGCTCAAATCGCATCGACAACCGGAAAGGTTCTGGTCGTCGAGGAAAACGTGAGACAGGGAGGTTTCGGATCAGCGGTGCTTGAACTTTTCAATGACATGGGGGTTCAAGGGATTCAACTTAAAAGGGTCGGACTGCCTGACAGCTTTATCGAACACGGGCCTCGGGACATACTTCGAAAGGAGTGCCTTCTTGAGGAGTCAGGTATCCTGGCTCATGCCCTTGAGTTAATGAAGCTCCCCACTGCAAACGGCGGGCATCAAAGCGTAACTGCGCCATAGCCGATCCTGCTTCATTCCGGAACCGGCCCATGGTTCCGTTCGTCATTCAGCCCTGCGGCAGGCTGCAGGTTATCACATCGAATCGGGAAAGACCCGACGGCTGGAAATTCATGCCATGGACAGAAAAGGCGAAAAGACAAGGCTTGATCAACTGGTAGTAGCATGTGGACTCTGCTCGACCAGACAAAAGGCAAAGGCCGTGATTATGGCGGGGCAGGTCCTGGTGGACGGTAGAAGGGTCGACAAACCGGGCACCTTCGTTCCATCCGGATCATCGATAGATCTGATCCGAAAGGGCACGTCTTATGTCAGCAGGGGAGGACTCAAACTGGAACAGGCCCTGCATCATTTTTCGGTTGATGTAACCGGCCTCACCATCATGGACGTGGGGGCCTCTACAGGCGGTTTTTCCGACTGCCTTCTGAAACATGGGGCAGGCAGAATTATCGCGATTGACGTGGGCTACGGTCAGCTTGACTGGACGCTTCGCTGCGACCCCAGGATCGAGGTAAGGGAGAGGACAAACGCCCGGTATCTGAAGCCGGATGAATTCGATGAAGTGATAGATGGGGCGGTAATCGATGTCTCCTTTATCTCTCTCAGACTCATTGTCCCCGCCGTTATGAGACTTTTGAGAAAGGCATCCTTTATAATAGCCTTGATAAAACCTCAATTTGAGGTTGGAAAGGGTCAGGTTGGAAAAGGCGGAGTTGTCCGCGACTCCGCGCTTCATCAGGAAGTCATTGAGTCCCTGGATCGATTTTTCAGGGACACGGGCCTTACCCCCGACGGTGTAATACCCTCCCCCATCCTCGGCCCTAAAGGAAACAGGGAGTTTTTGACACACCTGAAATTATAAGGCGCACCTCTGCCGTTCAGTCCCATGTTATCACGGAAACCGTAAACCGGGCGGATTTTCTTCCAAGGCACAGATCCTCTCACCGCATTCAAACTGATTAATACGGAGAGCCGGAACTATCAGTCAGGATTACGCAGTCCTGCGTTTTGAGGCCTTGATAGGATTGATTTTTCCGTTGGTCTTCTTGACTTCGATCTTGACATGAGTAGCCATGTTGCAGATTCCCAGTCGCCATTTGGAGGCGGGGTCAGGGGAGACGGTACAGAAAATACCTGTAGGAAACTCCTTTGCCCGTTGGCAGCCTTCACACTGCTCGACTACCTTGTGGCAGGTACCGCCGTTAAACTGGCAGCCCTTCTTTGACATAAACGCGCATTCATAACCCTCTTTTACACTTGTACAAACCATTTTAACCACATCCTTTCTTTTTGTATTTTTGCAGACAAACATCTTTTTCTGCCTGACAGCTTTATGGTTGTCAAGGAAAATAGACATTATTTGTCTGTTTGCAAGGAAAAAACAACCGGATTCCGGTTTTCAGGCAGGTCACGACCCCAGAATTTCGCTATCCAGCTTAAGCGCCAGTTCCTTCAACTGGGACTCTGCAATCCCGGAAGGTGCTTCGGTAAGAGGGCATGTGGCGCTGGTGGTCTTTGGAAATGCTATCACTTCCCTGATGGAGGCGGCACCTGCAAGGATCGCCACGAGCCGGTCAAGACCGAGTGCTATCCCGCCATGCGGAGGAGCACCGTATTTGAGGGCATCCAGCAGAAACCCGAATTTTTTATTTGCCTCATCTTCAGGGATACCGAGTATCTTGAATACCCTCTGCTGGGTATCAAGATCATGTATCCGTACGCTTCCGCCCCCTATCTCGGAACCGTTCAATACTATGTCATACGATCTCGCCCTTACCCTTTCAGGGCTTTCCTCGAGCAGGCGGAGATCTTCCTCAAGAGGGGCGGTAAATGGATGATGCACCGCCGTGAGCCTGCCTTCGGCCTCATCATACTCCAGAAGGGGGAATTTATTTACCCATGTAAAGGCATATTCATCGGCTGGTATCAGATCCATTTCCCTTGCCAGGCGAAGTCTCAGAAAACCGAGGGAACTGTTGACTACCGCCTCACTGTCGGCAACGATCAGGATAAGATCGCCCTGTTCTGCATCCACAAGCCGATCAACCGTCTTTTTGCCCTCATCTGAAAAGAATTTTTCCAGAGACGACTGCCACCCGTTTCCAGTGATCTTTATCCACGCAAGACCTTTTGCCCCGAATTCCTTAATGGATCCGGCGATATCATCTATCTTTTTCCTGGAATAGGGCCCGCTGCCGCCCTTTACGTTTAACGCCTTTATCACTCCTCCTCTTTCGACGGCACCGGTAAAGACCCTGAATTCGGAGCCTCCGGCAGGCCCTGAGATATCGATCAGTTCCAGCCCGAAACGGGTATCAGGCCTGTCCGTTCCGAATCGTTTCATCGCCTCATGATACTCTATTCTCGGAAGAGGCAAAGAGATCTCCTTTTCAAGAACCTCCTTGAAGATTCGCTTTATCATGCCCTCGACCGTGCCGATAACAGCCTCTTCATCCACAAAGGCCATTTCCATGTCCACCTGTGTAAACTCAGGCTGGCGGTCGGCGCGAAGGTCCTCATCCCTGAAACAGCGGACTATCTGGTAGTATCTGTCGAACCCGGCAATCATCAGGATCTGTTTGAAAAGCTGCGGCGACTGGGGAAGCGCGTAGAAAAGCCCCCTGTTTACCCTGCTCGGGACCAGGTAATCCCTGGCTCCTTCAGGCGTGCTTTTTGTGAGGAAAGGGGTCTCCACCTCAAGGAAACCGCTGTGGTTCAGATATTCTCTTATACAGGCGGATGTCCTGTGCCTTGTGACGAAGTTTTTCAGCATCCCGGGTCTTCGAAGTTCAAGATACCTGTGTTTGAGCCTAAGGTTTTCAGATGCGTCCACAGGGCCGTCGACCTGAAAAGGAGGGGTCTCGGTCCTGTTCAGTATCCTGAGTTCATGGACCTGCAGCTCAATTTCGCCCGTTTCCAGTTTCAGGTTTTCCTGGCCTTCGATGCGTCTGCTCACCCGGCCCTTTACGGCGATTACCCACTCGTTTCTTAATACATGAGCCCTTTCATGGCTTACCTGATCCGTTTTAGGATCAAAAACGATCTGGGTTATCCCTCCTCTATCCCTCAAATCGATAAAGATGAGGTGTCCCAGATCCCTCCTGGTATTAACCCATCCCATAAGGAGGACATCCTCTCCGATGTTTTCCCCTCTTAAATCGCCGCAGTCATGGGTACGTTTCCACTGACCCATTGAATCGATCTTTATATCCCTTTTCTCTTCCATTAAATTCCCTGTCTCACAAAAATTTTAATTGGTTTCAGGAGCGGAGTCTCTCTATAAGATCGGCCGAGATGTTATCCAGCCCCACCTCTTCCTGATCCTTTGTAGCCATGTCCCGCAAGACAGCCCTTCCTGAGGCCAGTTCATCCTCACCTACCATCAGGACCTTTCTGGCGCCCATCCTGTCGGCCTTTTTCATCTGCGCCTTGAGTCCCTTGCGGCTATATTCCGCTTCCGCCCACAATCCCGCACTGCGCAGCATATCGGTCCACTTGAAAACCTCCTTTTCGGCCCTCTCACCCAGTGCCGCGATAAAAAGATCGGGCCTTCTGCCTTCGGAAAAATCATTTCCCTCAAGAAGCGCCACAAGCCTTTCCATGCCCATGGCAAAACCTACGGCAGGGTGATCAGGACCGCCCAGGAGTCTTACCAGGCCGTCATATCTTCCTCCCCCTGCCACCGCATTCTGGGCGCCCAGCAGATCGGTCTGGATCTCGAATGTGGTCCTCGCGTAATAGTCAAGTCCCCTTACCAGCTTGTGATCGATCCGGTATCCGACACCCACCAGTGAAAGATACTGCTTGACGGATTCAAAATGCTCCAGGCATTCATCACACAGAAAATCAAGGATCGAAGGCGCCCCCGCCACCACGACCCTGCACTGCTCAAGCTTGCAGTCAAACACGCGAAGGGGATTGAGCTGCGCCCTTCTCCTGCAGTCCTTGCAGAGTGAATCATCTTTTTCAGCCAGATATTGTCTTAGCTTTTCCCTGAAAGGGGCCCTGCACTGCCTGCAGCCCAGGGAATTGATTACCAGCGTAAGATCGGGCAGGCCCACGGCCTCAAGCAGTCTCACTGCCAGCAGTATCACATCCGCATCGCTCTTTGGCCCGGCATCACCGAAAATCTCCGCATCTATCTGGTGAAACTGCCTGTAGCGACCCTTTTGAGGCCTCTCATGCCTGAACATGGGACCTATGGTATAGAGCTTCTGAACAGGATTTTTCAGGTAGAGTCTCTGCTGTATGTATGCCCTGACAATCGAGGCCGTGGCTTCCGGCCTCAGGGTCATTATCATCCCCTTGCTGTCTTCAAGGCGGTACATCTCCTTTGATACGATATCGGTTTCCTCTCCGATTCCACGGCTGAACACCTCATTGCGCTCAAGAATCGGCATCCTTATCTCCTGAAAACCGAAGCATTCGAAAAGTTTCCTGGTCTCTTTTTCCAGTTTCTGCCAGGAACCCACCTCTTCAGGCAGGATATCCTTGAAACCCTTTATGGTAGTAAATTCCAAAAGGCAAAATCTCCCCTCAGTAAAAGTCAAAGGTCTCTAACAGAAGAGACCTTTATCGTCAATGGTTTTATACTTCAGTAAACAAAGAACTGCAAGTGGGACAGGACAAAAGAATATTCGCGCCGGATAAAGATATGAGGATCATCTCCCGATCAGTTGGTGTTAAACAGGGCTAAATAAAGAAATTCTTCTTATTTAAGCGGCTGAGAGTTCGTAGGATCCTTCGCCCTCGCTTAGCTCAGCTCAGTCCCACTGCGTCGCAGCGGGTTCCCGGTTTCAAGGATTCCAGTGCTCCATTGAAACGGCGGATAAAACCCCTAAAGCATTACAAAGATTTAAAGCTGTTGCAGAAATTCTGCAAACTCTTTTCAGGTATAGAATAAATGAAAAATTCTCAAATAATAAAAGGAACACCGAGATCGATAAATTGTTAAAATGCTGATAAAGCCTTTAGAAAACATACCCTTGGACCCTCTTCGCCAACTAAGTTGGAAAAGAACCAGATATGATTCCGGGGGAGTCGGCGAAGCAGCCGGGCAGTCATGGAGAGGCGCGAATGAGCGGTCTCACGGATTCATTCCACTTCGATTTTTTCGGCCTTCTCTTTTACATCCCCCTGCTGCCCCCCTTCGATACGTTCTATACCCTCCTCTAGAAAGGATTTTATCGCCTTCAGGAATTCAACGCGGGATTTTCTCATATGGCTTTTGAACCCGGAGTCCTTTGCGCACACCTTCCCGATATCGTTGAAAAACCTGGCCACGGGACACACAAAGACATCATCGTCTTTCCTTTCCATTTTCATCTCCTGTGAAAAATATGTTTAGATATTCTCCTTCAAACCGGGCCTTTATATTTCCAATGGCCGAGATCCGCCTTGGAAGCAGCAGGTGCCTCTTAAAAGACCCCATCTTCACTATCAACTCGTCATGAAGCCTGTGGAGTTCTATATCCCTTTTCCCGGCAAACGGGAGCCTTATTGTGAGGCGGTAATCCCCGTCCTCCTTCACCAGGTTGTAGGGTGCCCCTTCGAAAAAACGGTCAAGAGGATTTTTACCCTGGTAGATCTGTAACCCGAACTCTCTCAGGGCGTCATATCCGAAGACCTCTCCCCTGGAAAGCCTGGCGGGAAAAATCGGAACAGGCTGGAAATATGAATCAGCCAGTTCCATATACCGGTCCTGGCTGTCCCGCCAGTCGGAGAAGAACTCATCGTCTATATCTTCCGGCAGCATCCTGTTCATTATTATCCCGTCGATAAGCATGTGATAAAGGGAAAAATACATAAACGCGCGTTGCGTCTCCTTGAGCACTATCTTCTCCGGATTTGCAACCAGCCGCACCGTGGTTATTTCAGGGTCTATCAGCAGCTTGTCCACGCCCCGGAGTCTCTCAAAAAGATAGGCCACCGCCTCGAAATAATCATCGCCCGGAAGCGGGACATCGTAGATTTTTCTGGCAAGCGGTCTCATCACCTTTGCCAGACTTCTCTCGACCTTGAATATCTTCTTTATGTACCACTCCAGGGTGGTGGGTATGCTGATAAAGCGAATCGATTCACCGGTGGGGGCGCAATCCAGGATAATTACGTCAAACATCTCCTCTTTGACATAGCGGTTGATATAGAGAAGCAGGCTTATCTCTTCCATCCCGGGAAGGACTGCGAGCTCTTCGGCAAGGATTTCATCCAGCCCCGTAGTATTGAACAGGAGTGAAAGGTACTTGTGGATATTGCCCCAGTTCTTTTCTATTTCCTCCTGGACATCGAGCTCCTGTATCCAGAGATTTTCTCCGACCTTTACGGGTCTTCCCCTCTTCTGATCCAGAAGATCGTTTCCAAGATCGAATATGTCCGCCAGACTGTGGGCCACATCAAGGGACATGATAAGAGTCCTGTATCCCATCTCTGATACGTTTATCCCTGTGGCCGCGGCCACACTGGTTTTCCCTACCCCCCCTTTTCCTGCAAAAAAAAGAATCCTCATCTAATCCTCTGGTTCAAGGTTCAGGGGAAAACCGGCCCTGAAAACCTTAGCCACAAGGGTAACGCGATAATAACGGATCTATCCGCCTTTGTCGCAAAAACCGGGTTTGTCCCGGCAGACTTCATATCGTCTCCCTGTATTTTTTTATTTTAGCACAGAAACCTGCCGGTTAAAAGATCATCCGGCTCACCCTTATTCCCCACCCCCTGAATCCTTGAACCCTCATAAAAAATCAGGTAACCTGCAGGCATGTATATCCAGTGGTCCGGATGATCTACCTCTAAAATTCGGCTGCAATAAAAACCTTGAGATCGACCCATGATACCTATAAGAGACACGATACAGTCAAAAAACTACCCTGTAGTGAACAACCTCATCATCGGCCTGAATATATTGGTGTATCTTGTGCAGCTGAGCCATGGTCAGGACCTGAACCGGTTTATCTTTACATACGGACTGGTACCGGCCCGTTTTTCCTCTCCTGAGATCTCAACCTATTTCAGCACGGGCCAGCAGATCCTTTCCATGTTCTCATTCATGTTCCTGCATGGCGGATTCTGGCACCTCCTCGGAAACATGTGGTCTCTCTACATATTCGGCGATAACGTGGAAGACAGGCTCGGCCCTGTACGCTATCTGCTCTTTTATATTCTGTGCGGCCTCGCATCCGGGCTGAGTCATCTTATTTTGAACTGGAATTCACAGGTCCCGACTATCGGCGCAAGCGGGGCGATCGCGGGCGTAATGGGGGCCTATTTCATACTCTATCCGGGCTCCCGGATACTCACGCTCATTCCCATATTTTTCATTCCCTATTTTATCGAAATACCGGCATTTTTCTTTCTGGGCCTCTGGTTTTTCCTCCAGTTCATAAGCGCCGCCGGATCCTCCGCCCAGGGCGGAGGCATCGCCTGGTGGGCACATATCGGCGGTTTTGTATTCGGGATGATCTTTCTCAAGCTCATTGACAAACTGCCTTCATCCGGAATCACAAGCCGGGTCAGGGAAAAAACCGCCAAGAAAAAGACTCACCATCTGCAGTCCATAAGGGTGACCGGTTCGGCACGAGACCCGCATTTATACGGATATATTACCATCACTCCTTTAGAAGCTCGGCTCGGCACAAAAAAACTGGTGAACATCCCGTGGGGGTTTAAAAAACGGCTTTTCAACGTGAACATCCCCGCCGGAGTCTCCGAGGGATCTAAGTTGAGGCTCCAGGGAATGGGAAGGCTTATGGAGGATGATAAAAAGGGGAACCTTTACCTCAAGGTGAAAATTGAATAAATTTTTCTGCCCCGGAACTATTTTTGATGACATCGTAACAAGGCGAAATTCAGACGGCACAGTAGAAAGTTCAAATGCAAGGCTTGCGCTTCCGGGAACCCGCCCCGAGCCTGTTGAGGGGTGGGACTGAGCAAGGCCCTTAGGGCCTTGCAAAGAATCTTGAGGAATGAGGCGTACTTATAGTACGTCGCAATGACGAAAGATGAAGCATAACGCAGCAGTTGGACTTTTTACGAAGCCGTCATTTTTTATCTACTTTCCCCGGTCTTATCATCTTTTCCGGTCTTACGAGTGTGTCAAATTCCTCCTCTGTGACATATCCCAGTGAAACCGCACTCTGCTTCAGGGTAAGCCCTTTTTCATGCGCCTCATGCGCTACCTCTGCGGCCTTGTCATAGCCTATATAGGGGCTGAGAGCCGTAACCAGCATAAGTGATTTGTTTAACAGTTCCTCTATCCTGCCCCTGTCGGCCGTAAGACCCTTCAACAGATTTTCGGTAAAACTCCCGGCTGAATCGGATATCAGTCTCACTGACTGCAGCAGGGAATAGATCATTACAGGCTTGAACACATTCAGCTCGAAATTGCCCTGGGAGCCGGCAAAACCGACTGTCACGTCATTTCCTATTACCCTGGCCACAACCATTGTGAGGGCCTCGCACTGTGTCGGGTTTACCTTGCCGGGCATTATTGAGCTTCCAGGCTCATTTGCCGGGATAACAAGTTCTCCTATCCCGCATCTGGGACCACTTGCAAGCCACCTTATATCGTTTGCGATCTTCATCAGGCTGCACGCGATCGTCCGAACCGCCCCGCTGGCCTCCACAACGGCGTCGTGGGCCGCCAGACCTTCAAACTTGTTGTCGGCGGCATTAAAGGGCAGGCCGGTCAGCTCTGCGATATTCCTTGCGGAAATGAGATCAAAGCCCTCGGGCGCGTTAAGGCCCGTGCCCACGGCCGTGCCTCCTATCGGCAACCTGTACAGGTTTTTAAGACACCCCCTGGCCCTTTCTACGCCCAGTTCCGCCTGTTTTGAATAGCCTGAAAACTCCTGGCCCAGAGTGAGAGGAGTGGCATCCTGAAGATGCGTCCTTCCTATCTTGACAATGTCTGCGAACTCTTCCGTCTTTTCATCGAGCACGGCCTTTAGCGATTCAAGAGACGGTATCAGATGCCGTTTTATCGATTCGGCTGCGGCAATATGCATGACCGTCGGGAATGTGTCATTTGAAGACTGGGACATATTCACGTGATCGTTAGGATGCACAGGGTCCTTGCTCCCTAGCAGGCCGCCTGCCATCTCCACCGCCCTGTTGGAGACAACCTCGTTGACGTTCATATTGGTCTGGGTACCGCTGCCTGTCTGCCATACGACCAATGGGAAATGTTCGCCGAGCATACCCTCGATCACCTCTTCAGAGGCCCGTATTATCAGTTCTCCGATTTCCGGTTTGAGCATGCCCAGCTCCATGTTTGCCATGGCGCAGGCCTTTTTGAGTATGCCGAAGGCCCTGATTATCTCTTCAGGCATCCTCTCATTACCGATCCTGAAATTTTGGAATGATCTCTGGCTCTGGGCCCCCCAGTATCTGTCTTCAGGGACCTCGATGCTTCCCATTGAATCTCTTTCAATCCTGACTCCCATCTGATAAGCCTCCGATATACGCGATTTGTTTACCACGGGACCTTAAATCATGAAACCCTGCCTTTATTGAGAGCAAAACCGGACCAGGGCAGGCTGATTGCTCAGGCACCATGTCCGGGTCTTTTCTATGTCCCCCGGTTCCTGTTTTTTGAGAATGCGTCAAGGTCTTTCATTGGAACATGGATACAACCGACTAAACGGACAAGCCTTCAAGGAACAGATGCCGCCTGTAAAGGGCTCCAAGGGTTCTTACGGCCCTGGGCAGAGAGGGAAGTGATACCACATGGCCGTCCCTTTCAAGTTTTCTGGAAACGGTTTTCTGCTCAGGCCCGTAGAGCCAGGCAACCACAGGCTTTTCCCGATATTTGGATGCAATATACCGTATTGTCCCTGTGGCATCAAGATATGAGTTTTCCGGCAGTTCGGGGGCTATTGCGATACAGATCACACCATCCACGTTCGGATCTTCAAGCACTGCTTCCAGGGCCACGGAGTAGACATGATCCATGCTGTTTTTCATGACGGCAGGCCAGATATCGACAGGGTTCCCTATCGGCATCCATGAAGGTGAAAGGTCCTTTATCGCGGTTATGGTATAAGGGGATAATCGGGCCGGTTCAAGCCCCTGGTCATACATGTCGTCGATAAGGATGATCCCCCCGGCCCCCGTAAAGGTGACTATTGCCACCCGGTTCCCCTTCATCGGGGGGAGATTGAGCAGCGCCTTTGTAAAATCCAGGATATCCTCAGGGTCACTCGTGGATATGATCCCGGTCTGCCTGAATGCGGACTCAAAGACCTCATGGCTTCCCACCATGGAACCGCTGTGAGACGCCGCGGCCCTGGCACCCATTTCAGACCTGGCGGTCTTGAGAGACACTATCGGCTTTCTGCGCGAAACCCTTTCAGCGGTTTCAAGAAAACGCCTGCCGTCGTTCATCCCTTCTATATGTAAAAAAATCACCTCTATGTCGTCATCTTCTCCGAAGTATTCAACGGCATCGGAAAAATCCAGGTCGCAGGAATTTCCCAGATCTATACCCTTTCCCATGATGCCCGTAAAAAGGGAAGAACCCACAAAAAATATGCCCGACTGGCAGACCACGCCTACCGGCGCTATCTCCCTTTTGAGCGGCATAAAGGATGAGGTAAAACCTGAAAAGGCGTTAATCACGCCGAGAGTGTTGGGTCCGAGCAGTCTGATGCCCGTTTCCCCGGCGATTTCCGTCAGACGTAACTGGAGTGAATTACCCTTTTCATCTGAATCGGAAAATCCCTGAGGAATTATGATTGCCGATTTTATTCCCTGAGATGCGCACTGCTTAAGGATTGGAGGGATGGTCTTTCTGGGCGTGTTTATAATGGCCAGATCAACAGGCTCTTTTATTTCCTTTACATCGGGAAATGCCCTTATACCGGCGATTTCTCCCGCCATCGGGTTTACAGGGTAGATCTTTCCCCTGTAACCGAAATCAAGCATGTTTTCTATTACGTTGAAACTTCCCCTGCCCGTTTTTCTGCTCGCCCCTATTACTGCGACGGAACGTGGATTCATAAAAGGTTCGATCTTTTCCTTGCTCATCACAAAGATCTCCGGAATAAGTCAGGAGGAAGCTGAAGACAATTTAGTTCAGTTTTTATTAGGTTTAATAATAATATGTGTCAATAGAATTTTTTATTCCTCCTTTTCATCCTTATCTTCAGGAAGCCTCAATTTGCATGCCTTAAGTAATTGAGGATCACCTTCCACCTTGAGTTTTCCCTTTACAAGGGCCATCTTTATTTCCTCTATATGCGTCTTTTCATCGTCAAAGATGACCGTCGCGGACTCTTCACCTTCGTAATTTGTCTTTACACCGGTTACTCCCTCAACATTCATAAGGATAGATCTTACCCTTTCAGGAGTACCCGCTCAAACAGGACCAGGTACCCTCAGTTTGACTACCCTGGCGTCAGCCTTGACCTGATACGGACAGGCCAGGGAATACATAAACGCCGTAACCATCAACAGGGGAAGAATATGTCTCTTCATTTCATTACCACCTTTCAGAGTTTTTTTATCCATACCCCTTAAAAATAACTACGATTGCCTTTATGACAAATCATGTTTTAACAAGTCGTTGTAATTTCGGAAGAAAAAAGGGCGGCCACTTCACCGGCATATTATATTCAGGCAGGTATTTGATGAAAGGAGACCTTCCGGGCCGAGGTTTATCACGGCTTTTTTCCAAAGGGGCACACCTTTATGCATATACCGCAGATGGGGGACCCGATCCCGGGCATTTCGGAAAACTCACTTATCAACTTTTCCCTGCACCGGGAAAAATAAAGGGCCTCGTCTCTGTCCCGGTAGTGATCCTTCGTGGAGACACCTTTTATGGCCCCGGCCGGGCAGGCATCTTTACAGAGGGTGCAATCCCCGCAGCGGTTTTTCAAAGGCTCATCAACCTTTAAAGGCGCCTCCGTCAGCACCGTCACAAGCCTCACCCTGGAGCCGTATTGAGGTGTAATAAGCAGCAGGTTTTTACCCTGCCAGCCCAGTCCGGCCACTCGCGCCACCGCCTTGTGGCTTATCGCCCCATAAAGGTTTTCTCTATCCGTGACCTGGGATGCCGGTATCGGAAGGCTCCTGAAGCCGTCATTCTGCAGCGCCGCAGCCGTCTTAAATGCGATTTCATCAAGGACCCTGTTTGCGGTCCGGTAGATTGACGCGTAAATCGGTGTCGGCCTGTCATCTATAGTCTCAAACACGGACAGGGGCAGCTTGAGGGCGATGGCGACTGCCCTTGAAAAGGGTTTCAACAGATCCGGCGGATCAACCCTGAGGGCCGCAAGTGAGTCTATATCCGCGACTCCTACCAGATCCGCTCCAAGACCTGTTATCTTTCCCCTGGTTTTTTCATCATAATCCTGATTCAGAGCCAGTTTTTTCATGTTTCGCTCCCTTTGAACCACGTTTTTTGCCCTTGATAATAACCATAACATGCAAATTATGCAATCTTCTCTCCAAAAATGACTCGGCAAAAATCACGTTGAGCTTTGAATTATTATATTCTATTATATTAAGTGGTTCTTCTTCGATTTAGTTGTGTAAAAGGGTTCAAGGATTCCAGGGTTCCGGGGTTCAAGTGATTGATATTTAAATATGGTATTACTACCACATCGAATTTTCTTTTGCTTGTGTGCACATATTTTATCGACCAAAAATCAGAATCCTATTAAAGAAGACATGAAAAGGCCCTGCAGCCCTCCGTGCGGCGACCGGGACATATAAAGACGAATCAAAGCGCAGACGGGGCATTATTCCACCGGCATGTTTCTTAAAACGTTTCTTTCATTTTCATGACCTTATTTTGCCCATAATCGGAGGACTCCCCTATGCAGCAAAGGAAAAGCAAGGAGGACCTTGAACAAAGGCTCACCGAGCTCAAAGATGAAGCCGAAAGGTTGAAAACAGCTGAAGAGGCACTGCGCAAAAGTCAGAGGCAGCTTTCTGAAATCGTTCAGGGAAGCCCCATAGCGACCTTTGTAATAGACGACTCACATATCATAACCCACTGCAACAGGGCATTTGAAAACCTCACCGGCATAACTCCCGGAGACATCATAGGAAGTACCGACCAATGGAAGGCCTTTTACCCCAAAAAAAGGCCTGTTCTTGCCGATTTCATAGTCAACAAAGCCTCCGCCTCTGAAATCGCCGGATACTACGGGGCCAAATTCAGGAAATCCACCGTCATTGAAGGCGGCTACGAGGCGGAAGACTATTTTTCAGGCCTTGCCGGCCAGGGCAGATGGCTTTTTTTCACGGCCGCCCCTCTCAAGGACGGAGAGGGGAATATAACAGGCGCCATAGAGACTCTTCAGGACATTACAGACCGCAAAAGGGCTGAAGAGGAACATGTAAAATCAGAGATACGCTACAGGACACTGCTTGATTTCGCCCCATATCCCATAGTGGTCTTCACCCTGAACGGACTTGTTACCTATCTCAACCCCTCCTTCACGGAAATCTTCGGATGGACGCTCGATGAACTTGAAGGGAAAAACATACCCTATGTCCCCCCCGGCCTTGAGCAGGAGACTCACGAAAATATCGAAAGGCTTTTTGAAGAAAAACAGCTGGTTCGCTTTGAGACAAAAAGGCTCACCAAAGACGGCAGGATACTTGACGTAATAATGCGGGCGGCGGTGTTTCTCGACACCGAAGAAAGACCCGCAGGTGAACTGGTGATACTGCGTGATATAACCCAGGAAAAGAGGATCGCGCGCAGCAACGCGGCTATGCTCAGGATAAGCATGGCGCTTCCTGAATACCCGGAGCTTGAGTATCTCCTGGATTACGTGAGTAACGAGGTCAAGCGCCTTGTGGGCACGGAGGGGGCGTATTTCATATTCCTGGATGAAGAAAGGGAGGAGCTCTATTTTCTGGGTGTTGCCCATGACAGGACCCTCACCAAAATAAAGCTGAAGGAAATCCGCTTTTCCATGGATGAACTGATAACAGGCCAGGTAATAAGGACCGGAGAACCGGTCATAATATCCGACATATCGGCTAATTCCGAACTGCACAGGGCCAGAGACAAAAAGCTGGGGTACCATACGAAAAACCTCCTTATAGTTCCCCTCAGAAGCAGCGATCGCATTATCGGGGCCGTGTGCGCCATAAACAAAAAGGAAGGGGACTTTGATCAGACAGATGTTGAACTGCTCAGCACCATAGCCGCTACGGTAGTTCTTTCCATTGAAAATGCCAGGTTTTCCGAGGAAATAAAAAGGGCCTACAGAGAAGTCACAGGCCTTAACAGGGCAAAGGACAAGGTCATAAATCATCTGTCTCATGAACTGAAGACCCCGGTGTCCGTTCTTTCCGGTTCCCTCAATGTCCTGGAAAGAAGGCTCTCCCAGCTTCCTGAAGAAACCTGGAAACGTACCGTGCAGAGGGCGAGAAACAACGTGGACCGCCTTCTTGAAATCCAGTACGTGGTAGACGACATTTTGGAAGGCCGGCATCACAAGGCCTATAAGCTTCTTCCTCAGGTACTTGATCAGTGTCTGGATGAGATAGAGATAATGATAGCCCAGGAAATCGGGGAAGGCCCGTTAATCGATAGAATCAGAAAACGCATCGGCAGGCTTTTCGGCCCGAAGCAGGCGGAATACAGGAACATAATGCTTCACGATTTAGTGAAGGAAAGAATTGAGATTCTCAGACCCCGGTTCTCTCACAGGCAGGTGAAGCTTGAGACCCGGATGGATGAGGTCCCTCAGGTATACATGCCTTTAGATCCGCTGGAGAAGGTGGTAGACGGACTGATAAAAAACGCCGTTGAAAACACCCCTGACCAAGGGACAATCAAGGTGATCGTGGAAAAGCATGGTGAGGGGGCAAGCCTTACGGTCCATGACTATGGAGTGGGCATAACAGAGGAGTCGCAGAGGCGCATTTTCGAAGGATTTTTCAGTACACAGGACACAATGGCCTATTCGAGCAAACGCCCTTTTGACTTCAACGCGGGGGGCAAGGGGGCGGACCTGCTGAGGATGAAGATATTTTCCGAGCGCTACAACTTCAGGATTGACATGGAGTCTTCAAGATGCAGGTTCATACCTGGTGAAAAGGACGTCTGCCCCGGAAGCATAAGCAGTTGCAAATTCTGCCGCAAAAAAGAGGACTGCATGAATTCGGGGGGAAGTTCATTTTCCATATTCTTTTCCGCCGCGCCTGACATGTCATGAAAAAGGGGCAAAAGCCCCGTTCATCTTTGCCCCTTCAATTACCAAGAAGGGGATGAGTCCGGATAAGGGCATCTATCCTTTCCAGGACATCTTCCCTTACCTCTCCTTCCCGCGGCTCATCAAGGCGTGAGATGAAAAAATTCCCGTAATAGTCTTCTTCTTCATCGTCATCCCATTCGACCCCTGCCAGGATCTCCGAGCCTTTTTCAGGAAGTTTGACAGGCAGATTCCGCCCGCTTATAAGCCCCCACATACCTGCCCAGCAGCGGGCGAGCGCCAGGGGGTGGTAACCTCCGCCGCCGATTACCAGGAGCCTTGGAATCCCGTTTTCATTTTCAGGGCAAAGCCCCGTTACCGTCCGGACCGCTTCAAGAAACAGCTGGGTGGATACCTCGAATTTTCCGAGCGGGTCTGAAAAGATGATGTCGGTGCCTGACTGAAGCACAACCGCATCGGGCCGGAAACGCCTGAACAGCCGGGGGAATACCTGCTTGAAGGCCGCGCGGTATTCGCTGTCGTTAATACCCTTTGGAAGAGGAAGGTTTACGAGGTTGTCGTGCGCGCCTCTGTCCCGGATCCTTCCGCCTTCAAAAGGATAGGCATAAGAGGTGTCCATATGAATCGAGGCAACGACCGTGCCGGGATCATCCCTGAAGGCATGGACGACCCCGTCAGGCAGATGCGCGTCGAGATCGATATAAAGCACCTTCATTCCTTCACTACGAAGCCTCATAACACCCAGCACTCCGTCATTAAAGAAACAGAACCCGCGCGCCCTGCCGGGCATTGCATGATGCATTCCGCCTGCCGGATTAAAGGCGACCCTTCCGCCTATAACCTGCTCGGCCCCCTGAATGCTGGCCCCCGCGGCGGTCGCAGGTGTGGTGAAAAAGCCCTCGAACCAGGGGTTTTCAAAGTTTCCGAAGTTGTACTTTTCCCGGTAGCTGGCAGATATCCTGCGGGTTTTTTCGCACTCCCTTACAGCCTCGATATAGTCCCTTTTGTGAAACCGCCCGAGCTCCTCAACCGTCGCCTGCCGCGATTCGATGTATTCGCCGTCTTCGATGGCACCGAAACTCCTTATGAGATCAAGGGTAAGCGCCACTCTCGGAATTCCGAGGGGATGATTTTTCCCGTAACTGTGCCGACGAAACAGAGGGGCACCGAATATTACAGCCGCATGCCCCTCTTCAAAGCTCCCTTTACCTTTCAATTGTCAACCTGTTTATGACGACCTTCTTAAGCGGCCTGTCCTGGGAATCCGTATTAACCGAACCGATCCGTCTTACCACTTCCATACCCTCCGTGACCTTACCGAAGACGGAGTGCCTGTCATCAAGGTGGGGTGTGGCATCCAGGGTCACGAAAAACTGACTGCCGTTGGTGCCGGGCCCCGCGTTTGCCATCGACAATATACCTTCGCCGTCATGCCTGAGTGAGGAGTCAAACTCATCGTCAAAATTATAACCGGGACCGCCGGTCCCGTTTCCATCCGGACAGCCCCCCTGAATCATGAACTGATCGATCACCCTGTGAAAGATGAGCCCGTCATAAAATTTTCCACCCTTGATCGTGGTCTGCCTGCCTTCGGCAAGATTCACGAAATTCCAGACCGTATCAGGGCATTCCTTTGCATAAAGTTCAGCCTTAAAGGAACCCATGTTGGTATCAAAATTCGCGGTCAGTCTTTCAACATCTTCCGTGTAGTCGCTCTTTTTACCGATCATTATTTTCTCCTAATAGTTTTTTTGACCTGTCTTTATAATCAAACTCATTTTAAATTCAAGCCGTTTTGTTTACACAAAAACCGTCAACGGACCCCCTGTCCATTTTTTATACCACGGTATGTCATCCCGCAAGCGCAGGTGCCGGGGCTCTTTTTTCAGGCCTTGTCTCACAAAAGAATACCACAGGCTGACGCAGTGGCCGCACACAGGGCTTTCCTCCCGGGAGCCCTGTCAGCCAAGGTAACGCCTGCAAAAGCCCATGGATGCGGGCACTTCTCCTTAAGAGATAGAGAAGGCCGGGTAAAAGAGTGCCGGCGGCGCAGCGATATCGTCGATGCCTTCCACTAGCACCCCCGGCCCCTTGACCCCTTAAATACGATCCTCCTAACGGCTGAAAAAGGGGTTGTGATCCTTTTCCCTTCCTACCGTGGAAACAGGCCCATGCCCCGGAAGCACAAGGGTATCATCAGGAAGGATGAACACCTTATTGCGGATATTTTCAAGAAGCAGCGGCATGTCTCCACCGGGAAAATCGGTACGTCCTATGCTGCCCGCAAAAAGGGCGTCACCGCAGATCACCATATCTGCCGTCTTTCTTGAACCATTCAGATCCACTTCCCCTTTAAATACGAATGCCAGCCCGGCAGGCGAGTGTCCCCTGACATCGATCACCTTGAACTTGACACTTCCCACCTCTATTACATCACCTTCTTCAACGAATTGAGAAGCCTCTGATTTCCGGCTGGAAAAACCCCATTGAGCGGCCCTTTCAACAGCCTGGGAAAGGGCCGGAGCCTCATCCCTGTGTGTAACAATCGGTGCGCCCGTAGCCTCCTGCATTTCGCTGTTTGCCCCGACATGATCCCAGTGGGTATGAGTGTTTACTATGTATTTTACCTTGAGTCCCTCATCTTTGAGGGCCTCCAGTATCTTGGCGGCATCTCCCCCCGGATCAAAGACCGCGGCCTCACCCGTATCCTCGTCCCCGACAATATAGCAGTTCACCATGAGTGGTCCTACCTCGAGCATCTTTAAGATCATATATTCCCCTTTCCGTATCTGATGTGGATTTAAGCTATAATATTTGCATCGTTTCAGGCTTTTGCAACCGAAAATCCAACCGGTGCATTGTGAGGCGCCCTTATCAACCCGGGAGATAATCCGTTCTGACGTTCTGGAGCGCGTGAAAGACGTTGCCTTTTGTCTTCCTGTTGGCCCTGTAGAACTTAACCAGCATCTGCTTTATCTCGTTTCTCTTTGAAGAGCCTGCCGTGGGGCAGTTGAGGCTTATCTTAGGCCACTGCATGGACCCGGCATATCTTGATATGACATCTTCATCTACCATGTAAAGGGGCCTGATCACCGCAAGTCTACCGCCGAAGAATTCCTGCACAGGCAGCATCGTACTGATGGAGGCACCGTAGAACAGGTTCAGGAAGAATGTCTCTATCAGGTCGTCCTTGTGATGGCCGAAGGCGATTTTGCGGCACCCAAGCTCCCCTGCCGTCTCAAAAATGATCTTCCGCCTGAGCCTGGAGCAGAGAAAACAGGGGTTTTCCCTGTTCTCCGGGCTGTGGGCCTTAGGCCCTATATCGCTTTTGATAATCCTGTAATCGAACCGGTGGGTCTCAAAAAAATCCTTGAGCCGACTTGAAGAGTCCGATCCGAAGCCCGGGTCCACATGGATGGCGGTGAGCCTGTAATCTATGGGTATCCGCCTTATCCTCTCTCTCAAAAGCCATAAAAGGGTCAGGCTGTCCTTTCCCCCTGATACCGCCACAAGCAGGTGATCACCGTCATGTATCATGTCATGTCTGTGAAGGGCCCGCCCCATGAGGCGTTTGAGTTCTTTGGCGACATATCCCAAGGCGATTATCTCCTATCTGCGTTCCCCGAAAAGCCTTGTTCCTATCCGCACCAGATTCGCCCCTTCTTCAACGGCGATCCCGTAGGAATTGGACATCCCCATGGAAAGATATCTCATATCAACGCCCGAAATACTCAACCCCCTGATCTTTTCAAAGATAGCCCTTGTCCTGACGAAATAGGGACGCGCCTGTTCAGGATCACCGGCATAGGGCCCCATGGTCATAAGACCCTCTATCTTTATACCCTTTAGACCGGCGATCTCCCTTATGAAGGATACGGCATCAGCCGGCATTACACCCGCCTTCTGGTCTTCTTCACCGCTGTTTATCTCCACGAGCACCGGCATTATCCTGCCCGAGCTCAGGCAGGCCTTATCCAGTGCCTTGGCAAGTTTCATGGAATCAAGGGTCTCTATCATATCAAAGAGTTGAACGGCCTTTCTGGCCTTGTTGGACTGAAGATGCCCTATCATGTGCACCCTGGCCCTGGCTGCGATCGTCTCAAAATCCTTTTCAGCCTCCTGGACATAGTTATGTCCCACCATCTTTATCCCCGCCTCAATCGCCTCAATCACCTCTTCGGTCGACCTCGTCTTGGCGGCCGCCACAAGCCCCACCCCTCTGGGCAGCATGGACAAAATCTCTCTTACGTTTTCTTTTATCATGGAATACCTCCGGATGATATCTTGATACTTTAAATCTCCTTACCTGTAAAGTGCCTCATTAAATATCCGCAATGAACTCCGCATTCAGGGAAACTCGGTGCAACAGGCGGCCTGACATCCGGTCGGAACTGAAGATTATTTCCCGACCGTAGAGGAACCGGTCCGTGCCGGATATTGATATTCAGGCCGGTCCATGATAGTTTAGGTAAAAAGATTTTTTTGGAGGGTTTCAAGATGACTCATGAAGACAAAGGGCATTTCAGCAAAAAACACCCTGAAGGGCTGGAAATCATACCCGAGATTGCCGAGGCGATAAAACAGAAGGCATCCGACGGCACCATAACATGCGCCGCGGCCCACGGTATCGCAAAGGAACTGAACCGGCCTCCTTCCCTGGTCGGCATGAATATAGATTTTCTGGAGTTGTCCCTCTCAAAATGCCAGCTCGGACTTTATGGATACGGCCCTGGGAAAAGGATAGTCAAACCGGCTGAAACGGTCTCAGATGAGCTTGAGACCGCCATAAGGGATTCTATTGTCGACGGCAGGGTCCCATGCATCTCTTTGTGGAATATAGCTGAAAGGTTCGGGATAAAAAAAATGGATGCGTCATCGGCCTGCGACGCCCTCAAGATAAAGATAAAGCCCTGTCAGCTTGGGGCCTTTTAGCCCGCCTCACAAACCGGATAATGCATAAAAAAAGGCCGACAACCAATTTGTCGGCCTTTTTTGAAAATTATTCCTAAAACTCAAACATCAGCAGCTACATGACTGCCCACATGAGCCCCCCTGCGGAAGAGAGGAGCTTATCTGAAATCCTGCGCCGAATGCTGAGTTCACGTAATCCACTTTTATCGGCTTTACCTTGTTATAAAGGTCTTTTTCCACAAGATAGGAAAGCCCCATGGAATCAAATACCTCATCTGTTTCTTTTGGCTCATCCAGAACCATGCCCAGGCTGGGCCCGGATCACCCGCCTTGGGAAAGCATGATCCGGATATGAGGTATTTCCTCTTTCTCCTTGAGAAACTCCTTGATCATCTCACTGGCCTTTTCTGTCACTTCAAACATGTTAGATTCCTCCAATCTATGCTATTTGGCTATAGGAAATGAAGTTATACATGATTATCATGTTGTCAACTAATTGTTTTTGACCGGCCGGAGATGACTCAGTTTTTTTGTCCTGTTCTTTTTCACCCTGAATACCGGCGCTCGAGCATCGGCACTATTTTTTCCGCCTTATCAAATAAAATGATTCAGGGACCAGGGAGAAAAATCCGTTTTAGCGATTAATACCAAATTTCCTTGTTTTTTCAGGTCTTCTATGACACATGCCGCACGCCTCATTACGCCTCTAATAATCGTCGCTGCAGAAGGGTTTGCATGTCACGACGGCCATCTGCAATCAGCAGAACATAGACCTTCTTATCCATGACCCGGTAAATGATACGATAAGGTTTGAAAAAGATCTCGCGGTATTCTCTGATCCCCAGTTTCAGAAGTTCTTCTGGATAGATACCCCGCTCGGGGAATTCGGACAACATGGACAAGGTTTTCTCAATCCGTTCTAAAACACAGTCCGCTTTTCGAGGCGAATCATGCACGGCAATGTAATCATAAAGCTCATTGAGATCGCGTTCTGAGTCTCTGGTCAGCAGGACCGCGAACGGCATCACCGATTCTCGCGCCGTTCGCGAAGGCCATTGATCACACCCTCAGCCGGTAAAACCTTGCCTTCCTCAATCTGACGTACTCCGAGTGACAGAATTTTAAGGAGAGCAATAGTCTGCTGGGTCTGCTCATAGCTCTCGATGTCTTGTATGACCACCTTGGCTTCGCCGTTCTGGGTGATGACAAGCGGCTCTTGCTGTCTGGAAAGGTTTCTTACAATTTCAGCGGCATGGGCCTTCAGGTAGCTGATGGGCCTGATCTGGTTTGAATATTTCATGAGGGTACCTCCTTCTCTGGCAGGACTTAATATAGTCCATAAACAGGTCATATGTCAAACCTCAAAAAAGGTATACCCGGCACTTGTGGATCAGGGGTCACGCAAAGGCGTGACTTTGCAAACACCCGGCAGGGGGGTGTAATTCCACCCCGCTGGTTCTCTGCCATGCCCGTCACACATGCTTCGCATAACCGGACGGCAATGGAGCGAAGCGCAGGTCCGTGTTGATGCGGCTGTCAGCAATCTGCTGAAAATCCTTCGTGAAACAGGACAGTGCCTTGAGGTATTTTACTCTTTCAACAATACTGCCGGCAGTGCCGTGCTTTTCAATGCCGAATTGCTCCCCCACCCCTGTTTCAGGGTATCATTTCGTAAACGTCTCAGAAGACAAGGGCATTTCCATGGGCATACGTGAAAAGTTAATTCTCTAATATTATCTGCGAACTTGTTTTTTATTCGTAATTATTCAGGGCATTACAGATTCGTTTCATGCCTTCGGCCGCTACACTCCTCGGACATGCCAGATTGAGCCTGATGTAACCATCCGAATTGGAAACAAACATGTTTCCGCCTTCCAACAGTACGCCGGCGCGGTTGGCAAAAAACAGGCAGTAGTCCTCTGATGCGGGTAAATATTCTTCGATGTTGACCCAGGCCAGGTAGGTGGCTTCAGAAACACGGTATCCGGCCCTGGGCAGGTGTTCCGGAAGATACCGCCGCACAAACTCGAAATTGCCGTCCAGATAGTCCTTCAACCGGGCCAGCCATTCGCCCCCGTGGGTATAAGCGGCCTGAGCGGCTGCCACGCTGAGCGGATTTTCAAGGCCGTAATGTCTTGCCTTCCATGTCTTTCTCAAGCCGTCGCTCGGGATGATGACGTTTGAGATCATCATCCCCGCCATATTAAAGGTCTTACTGGGGGCCATGCAGGTGATGACGCGATCCGTCTCTGGAAACAGCTTTGCAAGGGGTATATGAGTCATACCGTTACGCAGCAGATCGCAGTGGATTTCATCGGATATGATCCATACGTCGTTGGTCAGGCAGATTTCGCCCATTTTTTTCAGTTCATCCTTTGTCCAGACACGTCCGGTAGGATTATGAGGGCTGCAGAAGATACACACCCGTACCTTTTCGTCCCGGGCAAGACGTTCGAATTCCTCAAAATTCATGGTATAGCGGCCGTTTTCCTCTATCAGGTAAGAAGAGACCAGCTCGATATCGTTGTAGTCGGCGGCGTTTTTGAAATAGGCATAAGACGGAGTGAATATTATCACCTTGTCATCAGGCCTGCAGATGTATTCCACCAGTTCATACAAAGCCGGGATTATGCCGTTTGATGTTACGAGGGTGTCAGGGTCAAATTCCCAGCCGTACATTTTTTTCGACCAGGTGAGAAAAGCTTCTGTATATGCAGGGTCAAAAATTTTAGTATAGCCGAAGATCCTGCGGTCCAGCCGTTCCTTGACGGCCCGGATGATCTCCGGAGGTGTAGCAAGCTCCATATCCGCCACCCACATACGAATGAATTCCTCATCCTTAAACGGAAACTCCATTGTTGGAGGGGCTTTTAAGAGAGAATCCCTGAAGCCGTCCATGCTTAATGCATTGGTATTTCTGCGGTCTATGATTTCATCGAAATTGTATTTTACCATAATATCTTCTCTCTTTAATCATATGCAGAGCCTGATCCCTTCATCTTTTTATGTTTGAGCAAGTAATTCCCTCGCATTCCAAGATTGATGTTGAAATGACCTACATGCCTTTCGCACAATACATCCTGACTGGATTGACAGATGAACCCATCGTTATGAGCAAGACATTAGAGCACTAAACTCATCACTGCCGGTAAAGGGTCGGCATGATTCTTCAATTTGAAAAAAATATTCAGATATCCGGATATTGGTAGTGATCCCCCTCTTCTGGAAGAAATTGAATCATGTAGGGAATCGCAGGCACCCATTAAAGACATCTAATGAGTTCTCCCCACAGCCGGCTTCGGAGTTTACAGGCGCATTGCAAAAAGGAGGCATCGTAAGCGTATGTGTTAAATCTGGCTGACTTGTTATTACGGTCGAGCGGAATAGCAATCAATGTTCAGTGCCATGCTGGGCCCTGGATTCAGCCAGGCTGATCTTATGGGGCGCAATCGGCTTGATATTCTTGAGTTCATCTGTCTCAGATTCATGAGCAAAATACAGATCCCACCTAAGCTGCAGATTCATCCAAAATTCTGCAGAAACACCAAAAAATCTGGAAAGTCTTAACGCGGTGCTCGGAGTTATCCCGCGCCTACCATTAACAACCTCGTTTATCCGCTGATAGGGCACATGAATTGCGTCAGCTAATTCACGCTGAGTGAGCCCCATTGGCTTTAAAAATTCCTCCATAAGCATCTCACCGGGATGTGTAGGTGCTCTATGGGTTGGTATACGAATCATTTTCAATTCTCCTTAAAATTTAATGGTAATCAGTAATCTCAACATTATCCGGACCAGTTTCAGTCCATTTGAAACAGATCCTGAACCGATCGTTTATTCGGATACTAAATTGGCCCTTCCTTTTTCCAGAGAGAGTCTCCAGCCTGTTTCCAGGCGGCACTCGAAGTTCATCAAGAAACAGAATGGAATCGAGCTGGTCAAGTTTTCTTGAGGCTATTTTCCAGACTGTCTTAGGGCAGACTCTCATCGCGGCTTTACTTGACTTTCCGTTAAAAATATCCTCTGAGCCTTTATTATTGAAGGACTTTATCATGGAATCACAATATCACGGTCACCATGCTATATCAATATAATTCATCCTGGTAATATAGACGACCAATCCGGTTTTACAGGTATCAAGCCCCTATGGCCCCGGCCCTTAGTTCCGTAATGGATTCTTCCCGATACAGATTACCCTTGTCCAACGTAAAGTCGATCATTTCATCATTCATCTACTTCTCCTTTTTCTGTCATAAATCACATTTAGCAGGCGGGCTGCCTTTAAGGGAGTTGATCGCCCCGGGTTTGCGGGGCGTATCCTTGAACAGATACTTCGAAAGCATGTCGGCCAGCCCGGAGATGAGCCGCTCCGGCTGCACCGGCGGCCGGGAGATGGTGATCATGTGTACCACCTCCTCCATGGCCAGGCTCACGATGACGGCCGCGGCCTCGACGTCCTCCACCCGGAGCTTGTCCCGGTAACGGTGGAACCAGCCGACCACCAGCTTCATGTTTTCCTTTTTATACTCGGCGGTCACGGCGGCCACATCCGGATCGGTAAGCTCCATGGCCGTTGCCTCGCGGTGAAACTCGGGCGACAGGTAGTGCGCGGCCAGGACCGCTTCGATCATTTCCCGCATCCCTTCGCTATGGAATTTCCCCTGCCTTTCGAGTTCCCGCTGCCTGAGCTCGATGACCTCCGTTACTTCAGTGACATGCCTGCGCATGACCTCAAGGAAGAGCTCTTTCTTGTCCGTGAAGTAATTGTAGAACGTGCCGATGGAGACTCCGGCCTCGGCCGCGATTTCCTTGGAGTTCGTCCCGTGAAATCCCTTTTGGGCGTAAATGCGCAGTGCCGCCTCCAGGATGCTTTCCCGGGTGACCAGGCTGCGTTGCTGTTTCGTCTTCCGGCCGCGTTTGTTTTGATTCGATTCCGAAGCGCTCATATCAGGCCCAGCTTATGATTTTGTCAGGAGCATGGAATAACTCATGGCCGCCTTGGGGCCTTCCCCGACCGTGAATCCGGCGTCGCGGGCGGCCTGTTTCTCCCGCTCAAATTCCCTTGCCGAGAAATGCCCTTTGGGTTCCAGGACCAGAAAACGGGCGCATGGTTTAAGCTGCTCGTAGACGTCCTGGAAAAAAGCCGGGATATCGGGCACTTCATGCACCATCCAGCAGGCCAGGGCAAAATCAGCCTGCGTTGAAATGTCCAGGTTTTTGGAGCTGCATCTAAGCGCACGGATCCTCTCACCCAGGCCGCGTTTGCGGGCCCTTTTGGAAAGAATACTCAGCATCTGCCCCTGCAGATCGACCGAGGTTACGCGGCCCTTTTCTCCCACCATTTCGGCCATGGCAAGGGAGAAAAATCCCATGCCGCAGCCCAGGTCCAGGACATGCATGTCCTCTTTGACGTACGGGCCGACGATCCTGCGCGGATCGTGAATCAGCCTGCGTAGCCAGTTGTCAAAGAAATAGCCCTTCCACCAGGTGCACACCGAGTGGTTGCATGGTTCGATCAGGGTTGCCTGCTGTGCGTTCATATCTCTCTCCTTTGTAAAGCGTTGTTTCTAAGAAAATATGAACTATAGTTCACCTTGTCAACAAAAAAAATGAACTAGAGTTCAGTTTTGTATTAAATAAATTGTAACAGGCTGAGATATTTCAGGAAATAACCGACAAAGATGAGCGGGGACTGATGTGTACTTGGCACTTTTGCACTTGGGGTCGGGTGCACTTGGGGTCGGGCCATGACAACCTATTGATTACACATGATAATCATTCCAAAAATAGCGGTTTACGAGGCCTATATCGCCGTTTTTAGCCCCAAAATTGACGATATAGGGAGTTACCGGCTCCCGAAGCTCATATCCATTTCCGGATTGTCTTACTTTTCTGCCAATTGCGGCTCCAAGCAAAAGCGATTTTAAATTTTCAACAAAGGTCTTGCTTCCTACACCTATGCTATCGGTCCATTTTTCATCTCTCTTAGTTTCTGTGCTTCCAATTGACTCCTCTATCCACTCCTTGTAGTGATTCCTCATTGCTTCATAAGAGTTTATTCCAAGCAAGGCCCTCAACTTATCGTATTTTATCAACACATTTTTCTTTTTCGGCTTCTGTATTTCATTGTAACCGCAAAAAGGCCACATTGAAGGGTGCGTCACTACACCAGCTCTTACCATATTTACCCTGTTAAATAAGATTTTAGCCTTCTTTTTATAAACATTTTACCATGGTGTGTTTTGAGATATTTCTCTCTTCTGGTTGCGTCCTCTTGGTTAAGGCACGCTTCATAATAAATGAGTCTAAGAGGTCTTCGATCTCGCGTTGAATCTACCAATCCCTTACCGTGCTGTTCAAATCTTAGTTTGAGATCTTTTATAAATCCAGTGTAGAATTTATCATCATATTCACTTTGCAAAACGTAAACGTAGTACATATTATTCTCAAACTATTTAACAGGGTGAATATCAACATAGACCAGACACCTTAAAAGATGCTCTCCTTCCTCAATGGCAGTAGCATGATAGCGGTCTTCCCAGAAGGCACCCTTTCTATTTTTCCTTTGATTGTATTCCTGTCCTGTTCTGCCGGCTATCAATTTGATGGATTTCGGGATAACATCCCTTTCTCCATCATCTGATGCTATCAGGTGTATATGGTTTGATGTTACAGCGTAATTAAGGATAGTTAACCCGTAACGTTTTCTTGCCTGGTATAGCCAGTAAAGCCAGCGACGTCGGTCTCTGGCAAACTTAAGCAGAAATTCCCTTTTATGGCATCGGTGTGTTATATGCCATGTATAACCAGGGATAAAATGCCTTTTTGCTCTTGCCATCACCACAAACCTATAATGCCCTTTTCGGTATCAAAAATCGCAATATAGGCCTTATTTCAGGCCCTTTTCAGACTTGTTTCTAAGTTATTTCAGAATGTTATCGTGGCCCGACCCCCAATCAACCACAAACCTATAATGCCCTTTTTGGTATCAAAAATCGCAATATAGACCCGATTTCAGACCCTTTTCAGACTTCTTTCTAAGTTATTTCAGAATGTTATCGTGGCCCGACCCCCAATCCTACAGGATGTTGGGCAGATCTGTTACAATAAACTTAACGTAATTGTATTAATTTCAAAAGGTTTCCCAGTCTCTCCGAAATGGCTCTTAACCTTATCTGAAAGAGAGATGGGAACTTTATGGCCGTGAATAATTTTATTCGCACCATTTCTGGAAATTCTATAATGAGTACATTTGGGACAGATCACGTGTTTGCCGTCGTATCCATTGGGCCGATCAATATTTTTAGTCCCAGCATCATTACACAAAAAACATTTTTGATTCATTTTTTACCTCCGAAAAGGGACTATCCCAATACACTCCTAAGGTTGATTAAGATAATTATCAATAACCTCCCTATGACCGTTAAATTTGGCATATAGTATTTCCTTAAGACCTCTTAGCCCTGGTTCCGCAACGAGCCTATCGAATTCAGATGCCTTAAGATTCAATTGCCTGCAATATTTGTCTAAAACTGTTTGTGGAGCTATTCCACCATGCATTTTTGCTACCTCTTTTGTGGCTTTTGATCTTGGAACACCCGAAAAATGAGTCATATAAACGACTTGTAAAATGTGCTCAAGAGCTTTAGGTGTGCCGGCAGGAACTGGGGGAAGATTATGACTTGCCGCCTTTCTTGGTTTGAATTGAGTAAGATTTTCACTGCTGGTTTTCCCAAATAAAAGCCTACGTAAAACATCATTAGGTGTGTCAGTGAATGGTTCAGCTTGACTTTTAAGATAATCTAATACCTCTTGATCTATATCGATCGTGTGCATACGCATAACAGTACCTCCTCGCAAAAATAAAAGGTTAAAGTGATCGGCGCGCCACTGTTATGCGTAATATACTTCAGTAATTACAGTCTGTCAAGTTTTTTAAGTGTAAATATTTGTGCCCAACGCGAAAATCACCGGTTTATCCGGTGCATTTTCTGGTTAGGAATTAAGGATTGTATCCCAGGAATTCTCTGAATTCCCGTACGTTAATTTCAATCTTTTTTGTGTAACTTATTTATGAAATCTGACAAGAGGTCTGCTCTCAGGAACTCTGCATTAATTCCTTCGGACGGGAAGCTGGTCCACCAATGACTGTTCCTGCTCAGGTATATTGTTATTATTTTGGGCGGGTTCTTTTCGTCTATAGGCCATCTTAGGGCTCGGGCGATTTCAGCCAGATGTTTCTTTAGGTAATCTTCCCGTCTGTTGATTTGCTCGAAATATCCTTGTGACTTGCCTGGTATGCCGAAAATTTTCTCTCTCAGCCTTCTTGCGTCTTTGAGAGAGTGCGCTTGGAGCAGGTCTTTGCATTCGATATTCAGGATGATGTTTTTATCTTGATGAAATGACAAAACGTCGTAATCGCCCAGCTCTTGAGGATGATGCCCTTTGGGTTCAAGCTTATCCAGCTTTAGGTTTTTTTGCGCAAGTGGCGTATGCCTTTTGACTATTTCAAACGTCTTGTCCGCTAAGGCATCCTCGATAAGCTTTTTTTCCGAGGCTATTACCTGTTCTATATTTGGTGACTGTAAATCTGTTGGCAACCTACCCTCCGGGATAGTTGCTGACCATAGGAGTGCTGTCCTTCTTGCGGAATATGCTCCCCAATGGAACTGATTTCCCACTTTGATTATCGGCCGCAGATTGTATCTTGCATACCTCTTCCTGTATTCCCATACCGGCAAGTCTGAACAGGGCTCTTCTTGTCCTAATACTCGGATAACATCTTCCTTCTTTAGCGTCAGGAAATCGATTATCCGGCCGGCCTCTTCTAAGCTACAATCTGGAATGTTTTTGCTAAATATTTCGATTGTTTCCTCAGAAGCGGCTTTGTAGCTCGTGCTTTCTTCAACATCCTTGGCAAATGTTGGCCAGAAAGACAGAATTTGTAAGGCATTTACCATATTCTTCAGACTAAATCCTAAGTCTGCGATGCTTGCCTTATCGATTTCGTTTAATAGTTCCTCAACAGGTCTTGGTGATTCCACCCGGTCCTCCGATTTTCCGATAAGGCCTAATTCGAGTTGTGCCATCATTTCAGAATATTGTTTCTCCTTGGTTTCCATTTCGGGCTCGTACATTACCTCTAAAAGAAAGTCTCTGTCGAGCTTCATCCCAACCGGCAGGATTCCATAATGGAGGTTATCGCTTGCGCTGTACAACACATGAAGCCAGTCTATCAGCGCGATAAAATACTGGAATTGGGTCCTGGTTATTTTTTCTTTTCCTTTCGGCTCTATCTGCACTAATTTTTCTATAATGTACCTATAGTTTTTGTGGGTCTTTATGAATTCCGTGTGCTTCTCCGCGTGTCTTACTTCCGGCTGGTAGTCTGTTTCGTGTTGTAACGAATGTTTGATTCTGTGTCGGTGGCGCTCGTTTTCCGCATTAAGAGCATCAATTCTTGTGAGCAGAAATGGGATGGCGGTTGTAAAGTCATATTTTGACACCTCGGAGTTTATTTCGGCCACTATTGCATCTCTTAGCCTGTTAATGATTGTTTTGGCTTCCTCAAGATGGTATTCGCCTTCCTGGACGTCTAGCTGGCTTGCAATTTCCGCTATCCTTTTCTTGGCCCTTTTGAAATGCGCTTTTTCCGGCTCTAAGGGGCTTATGAATTCAGGAAAACTTGCCGGTTTATCTACGGCAAACATCTTGAAACGTGGCTTTCCCGGTTTGGTTTTTTCAAGCTTTTCTATTATGCTTCCAATTTCTTTGTCTGGAACCAGTTCGTCTAATCGGGCTAAAACTTCCAGCAGGATATCGACTTCAAGAGAGCAATCCGTGGCGTCGTTAAAGGTCTTTCGTATTTCTTCGTCATTAAAAACGACTCTTACACCTATAGTGCCTTTTCTAATCCTGGATAGGTCAGAACACCAATATTTTTCGATTCCACAAAGATGCCGTACATGTTTGAATTTTTCGTCCTTAACCACCATTGATAATGGGAAAAATATTATATGCAGTTTTTCTGGTCTCTTAAAAAACGCATGTTCAGTAAAGATTGACTCTCTTCTTGACATGGAATCTTCGAGGCATTCCATCAATAAATTAGACAAGCTACCTTGAGGGTAATCCATAGCATCGAATGGCGCAGTCATAGAAACTTCAGTTGGACCGATTCTTGAATATAACGCCGAGCCGAAATATCCTCTTGCCACCAGTCTAATTCTTGTATCAGTCTCCTTTTTGACCTTCCAGCTTTGTGGATGTCCGAAAAATCCATGCTCCGGAAATTCTTCCCAAAATGAGGATAGGGTCTTGTAGCGAAGGCTCGTACCCCAATGAGGGTCAATACTTATAAAGTCTGGCTCAAGGGCTCCTCCTATTAGTATTCCCTGAGAGTCCTTGTAGGAGGCGAACTTATCGAGCATAGTGAATCCGGTCTGTAGCTTAGGTTCTATTTCGTCCAAATATTCGAAAAAGTCAGCGAGAGTTTCTGGGTTTTCAAGCTCATCTATCATCCCGAGAAATGAATCGAGGAACATTACCCTGCCAGGCAAATCCACAGGTATTCCAAAAGATCGTATTTGGGTAGATACTTGTGGAATAATTATTAAGATTTCAGGTTGTAGAGTTCTCTTTTCGTCTTCTGAACGAAATTGCACATTTTGCCTGTCTAAGTGGAGAGCCAGTGTTGCCGGTTGTTGGCTGGCTAGTTCTATAGCCTTGTTGAGTTCCGGCGCTATTTTTCTGAATTTTTTTTCCAGTGAATTTGAAGACACTTTCGGGGTTAAAAGGTAGATGAGTATGAGCTTGTTTCCAGCGATGAAGGCTGTAGTGAAAATTATATTATGCGGCTTTCCATCTTTTTCTACGGCGCTTGCCACGTAGAATATATTGTCTTTTGGGATACGGTATTTAACGTATTGATGCAATCTTGCGCCAATTTTAAAAAGAAGCCGTCGCTTGTCAGGTTCGATTTTATCGATATGATTTCTATATGTTTCTGACCATGAATCGAACAGTATCGCGGAGTACCGCCTTGGAAGTATAGGATAATATCTTGCTTTGTTTTTGATAAAGAATGCGGGAATTAGAGTCCCATCGAATATGCTATTGCCAAAAGTTTCGTATTCCAGTGAATCTCGGGGGTATTCACCGAGGTTTAGAGTATAAAGATTTTTGAACTGAGCAGGCTCCAACTCATCTGGTACGAATGCTGTATAAAATGTTTTAGCGTTTTCCCAGAATTCTTTCGGCGGTATCTCTATATGACCTGGTTCGATGTCTAAAGTCTTACTGTCCGGCTGTGCTGTTATCCCCTCAATTATGGTTTCTTGAAGGGTTAAGCAATATCTGAGCTCCAGGGCCGGGTCTCTATGGCAATGCCTATAATATTCTTCCTTGTATGGTCCGTAAACCATCTGGAATATTTCCAGGTATTCGTTCACGTTCGACAACTCATTCCCGTAGAACATCTTATAATTTTTTTCATCATGATGGAATTTTATCTCTCCCCAGTCAGGTTCAGGGATGTAGTCCTCCAATGATGGGAATGCTGGAAGGAGATTATATATCTTTTCGAGGAAGGCTGAGAAGCCTTCATAAGTATTTATGATGTCTTCCGTGGAAAACTCTTCTGGCATAACAGTCGCGAATATAGCAATAAGGAGCTGATGCTTTACTTGACTTGCGATATTCGGGAGCCACATATTTGAAACAAATAAGGATATGGCGACATCCTCAACGCTGTATTTGCGAAACTCGCTTCTGATACTCTCGACGCAATCACTGAAGGCCGCTTTTTCCTTTTCAGGATCTATGTCAAACATTCTTCTTATCGCTTCAATTCCATTTTCCATAAAGACTGCTACTCGTAATCAATTTGTGAATTTTGGGGACAGTTTTTTAATTAATATCTTGTCCCCAGAATACCTTTATCTGCAGCGGCCGCAGTGCTTCGGAAGGGAAGCAGTGGAGATCACTGCTCGTTATTTCGTTCCGCGCCGAGGGTAAACCGTTGAAACAGGCCGAGGACTGTTGTCCCTTCTCTCGCGAAGGTGCTCCAGGGCTCGGAAAGGGTGATCTCCACCATGCCCGTTTGCCGCAGTGCCAATGACGGAGGCTCTAACGGTATTCTTTTAATGTCAGACCCTTCGCCCGGCGGAATCAACGAAAAGCTAACCAGCGGCGGGATGATTGCCAACCCTCTTGGGAAAGCTCAAACTCTGGTTAACTGCTAATTCATACAAAATGCCCCGGTTTTAGCCGTCTGAGTTAAGCGCCTGGTTAGGGTGAATCGCTGGCGAGCCACTTGAATAACAATGCCGCCGCCAAGGATGCACTTGCGGCTACGATCCAAGAAACGAGCGTTGGCCAGACTCGTTCAAAAGCGCTTGCCTTTGTCTTGGTCAGGTTGATTTTTGCATTTGGGATAAACTTTGAGTGAATCCAAAGGAACGCTGTCAAGAGTATAAAAATTGATGCTACAAATATTCCACGATTTGCCAAAGAATCAATATCGGGGATGGCCACCAGCATAGCCAAAAAGATGAATTGATTTAAATTAAGACCAAACTTTTTGTAGGTAGTTACAAGTGTGCTTTCGTTCTTTTTTATTGCAGACGCTAGCGCATTTGCTTTACCGATAACCCAAGATTCTCGAACCCCTTGGACCCTAACTTCATTAACGCCAAATGATGATACTTCGACGGTTACCACTTTGTTTACACCATGCGCGTCAGGCTCTTGAACAAATATTTTAAGATATTTTAGCTCGGCAGCTTCTGGTGGATTCTTAAGAAAATCATCGGCGTATTTCGTAACATCTGGGCCACCATCATTATACGTAACGATGGCTCTTCCTGAATCGAAATCAACAAGCACGTGTCCAATTAATTTTCGAATATCCTCTTCATATAGTATTAAAGCTCCGAGTTGTATATTCTGGTTATAAAATTGCTCTGGCACACCAGCAAGATTCTCTGCTGCTTCTTTTTGCCCTTCACCATGAGGGTATAGCGAAAACAACCCCCCTGTCCCTAGTGTTGACTCCCATTTGCCTTTCAAATAGCCCTCGGGCGTGAGGGTTCCTTGAATCGTTAGCTCACCAAGCTCTACTCCCTCCCGAGATTGTTTTGGCTGACCTATAAGAGAAATGGTCTCTCCATATTCACCCTCAACATGGTACACAGCAGCGCCATATTGGTCATCCAAGAAACGAAATGTCCCGGACAATTTTTCCTTGTCTTCATCAAGTGCCAAGAAAACGTTTCCGGTATTGGTCCCATAGACGCGGCCAGCCCACAGTTTTCCTAATGTGCTCATTCTTGGATATCTCCTCACACCCTAACGAATTAATCAGCGGCCCGCTTTTTGGGTCCGCTGAATTTTCATGTTAAATTCTTACTTTAATGACGGCATAGGCTTATGTTTAATCACTAAATATAGAACATCAGATTGGAACCATGGAGACGTTGTTTTTTGATCTTTAGCGTCAAATGTTTCTTCCACGTGTGAGATTCCAATTAAAGATAAGGCGTCACTTAACCTTTTTGCATCACCTAACCGTGTTCCTTCAAATATTCCAATTGAAACGCCATATTCGTTCTGCGTGTAATTCTTTATCCGCATCGTTTGCCAATGTGCCTCACGCAAAGCCACATCAAAATCATTCGCGAAATCTGAACTCTCCGCATCCATCAATGTTGAGACGATTGCGACAGTTCCCGGATCATCAGTGAGAAGCTTAATCAACTTCTCACTTTGAGCATTTGTCAAACGACGTGGCTTGACTTCGCTTTCAAGTTTATTTGCTTTAGCCTCCGTCCGTGCTAACTGATCTGATTGTGTCACAATAAAATTTTGAAGCTCATCGACTTTCTTGTTGGAATTGTAGGTTTCCATCGAATTTATAACCATAAGCATCAATGCAAATACCGGGAGTCCCCAATTTACTAAAAGAAATTCCAAACCAGTGCGCCATTTTTCTTTTCCAATTTTAGCAGATTTGAATGCAACCCATCTCTTCCCATGATCGAAATATGCGGGAAGAAAAGAAATAAAGCAAAGAGCTATGTTTAAAAATAATGATAATTTCCACATTTTTAATTTCTAATTTAACGGCCCCGCGGATCAGCGGCGGGCGAACGCGCGAGCTTGCTCGCGTGGATGACCGACCGCTGCATCCGCTTGATGGCCGGCGCGCAGCGCCGGACAGCATGCGGATGATAATACGCGGGGCCGATGGCACGGCGCGTAGCGTCCGTGCCATCATCGAGATCACCTGCCGCTATGTAGCGCAGCGGAGTAGCGGTCAGGTGGAGCGCCTTGTTAGCCCAGTGACGGTTCTATAAAGACTTGCTATTACTGGAATAAATATCGGCGGTGTCAGCTTTAGAACTATTTGTCTAATCGATTTTTTATCGGCTTTCTGCCATTTTGCGTACTTTTCTGTAAACTCTGTTAAAGAAGGCTTATCATTTTTAAAGCCAATTCCTACTATTGTATGAGGAAAACTCTCATTACCTTGAAATCCCACGAAAGACTTATCGAAGGGCTTCAAAATTGATTTGAATGCTTCAGGTGTGAATCGCCAATAATCATAGGGATGATCGTGAATAGGAAAATCCATAACAGAACTAATTACTGCAATTCCATTAGGTTTAAGTATTCGATGTATCTCTTCTAATGCCTTACGGGGATATTCAACATGTTCCAGTGTATCAAAACACAAAACTGTTCCAACGGATTCAGAAGGGATGTCAATCGCATGTAAATCCAATATCTTATCAACGCCTAGGCCTTCTCGCATGTCACAACCAATATATTCTTTATTGCGGAATAACGGACGCAAATCCGCAAACCCTATCTGCTCAGGTACTTGAAATGAACCAAATTCATATATAGGTTCAAGGGTTGGTAACGTTATGCTTACTATGCTTGCAAAGTCTTTAACGTTCTGTCTCATACTAATTCCTCTTTTTCGGGCTAACGGCCCCGCGGATCAGCGGCGGGCGAACGCGCGAGCTTGCTCGCGTGGATGACCGACCGCTGCATCCGCTTGATGGCCGGCGCGCAGCGCCGGACAGCATGCGGATGATAATACGCGGGGCCGATGGCACGGCGCATAGCGTCCGTGCCATCGCCGATCTTCAGCGGGCGCGGCTTTTTGCGATCCGCTGCAAGAGCATGGTTATGAAATAATCAGTGTTACTTGCTCAAAACGCTCTTTCCCATTCTTATTCACTTTGAAGGTCGATACCCCAATCCGGTAACCGTGACTCCACGTAGTTTCGAAGAAGAGTGTATCGAAATCCCAGCTTAGAGTTCCGAGCTTCTTTATGTTTAATAGATTCATGAATGATAAAGTTGTAAGCAATGCGAACATGTTCGACGTGCTTCTGGAACGTGGATCTGATATCAGACCCCAGCCAATCAAGAAACGTGCACCCGTCATCATCTACCGCAAGAAGTCCCAGTGCTCTCGTAGCGAGGTCAGCGTGTGCCTGCTCCTCTGCTGCGGTTATCCCTTCCAGGCCCGAGATGGACTGAAGATAGCGCACAAGCTCCTCACCGACAACTACTCTAGGGTACTGAGCCACCTTGCTTTCCAGCCTGTAAGCTCTAGCGAGGGCTGGACCATACACTTCGCCCTCTTCGATGTCCATTGCTAGACCGAGTTCGATTCCGCCCCGAATTGTCCAAGAATGCACCAGGCATGAGAGAAACGTCATGGCTGTTGCAGCCAAAACCCCATAAATAGCGTGACATTGGAATTTACCTACGTCGTTACGCAGCGGAATATGGACTATCAGTGAATCAGAAAAATGCCGATAGAAGACGGGGGTACTCCTAAACTGTTTCAGAAGTTCCTTTTCCAAAGGCGAAAACGCGCTCTCGTCTGAACCCCCTTCAAGGAATGGCTTGATACTGGCACTAAAGAAGCTTTGCAGGCCATAAAGTGGTCTGTAAAGTTCGGCCACTTTCTGCTTAAAGGCGGCCACCTCTTCTTGGTTCTCGACATTAGGCAATACCGTCATTTTGCTGAGCACATCCTGCTGTCCAAGTAGGTCCAGAAATGCCACTACATACCATGCCATATGTTTCGGTTTCTGGTTCTTCGGGTCTTCTGTTCTATTCGCATCCTGATTCATCATACATTCCTGACTTCTGGCCTACTTTCTATTTCATAACGGCCCCGCGGATCAGCGGCGGGCGAACGCGCGAGCTTGCTCGCGTGGATGACCGACCGCTGCATCCGCTTGATGGCCGGCGCGCAGCGCCGGACAGCATGCGGATGATAATACGCGGGGCCGATGGCACGGCGCGTAGCGTCCGTGCCATCGTTAAAATAACTGGCAAATTAAAGCGGTGCGGCGATAGGAGCGCCGCTTTAATTTGTCCAAGTTGATTTTCTTGTTATGTGTTGATTGCATCATCCCTGCCAGACTTTATCATCAAAAAGCACAATAGCTGCTTACGGCCAAAATCGGACATTCAGAATCTATCCTCCATAAAATCGGATTTTTTCTCAGCTTCCATCATTTTCCGATTACCTTGCACATGCCTTTCAATATAAAGCTTATGTTGAAGAAGGTCTGCGGTGTTGCACAAGGGCAAAAGCGATTCCCAATATTCAACCCGCGCTTGATACATTGGCACCGCACTTCCTGAGCCACCCCAAGTATCAGGCTCCAATGCCAACCTCTCAAAATCTTCATAACTTTTATTGTTTTCAAGAAACAACTCTATGAAGCGCTTCCGCCTTTCCGGAGCAAAATGCGATATTGGCTTAAATATTAAAGCCATTAAGTAGGAGTCTTGTGCTTGCTCCTGAATTATTGCCACCAGAAATTCATCCTGCTTTGCTACAGCTTCCGGCGGGCATTTTTTGTTGCCATGAACACAGAAGAGCCGTTCCATATAGCTTCCTAATATATATCCCCGCCCTTTTTCATGTTGCAGTAAGCGCTCTATTGCACGCGACATAATGGTATCACAGTCATTGTGATGCCACAGAAACGCATAATCACGTGTGTCTGCATAACTGCGCGCCCATTCATCACCATCATATACCCGATCTGTATACTCCAGTATAAAATCAGGATTTACGGACAGTATGCGGCCAAGCGTCGCGCCGTTATAATCAGCATTTCTATCCACCTTTATGTGAACCATGTATGCTCTTTCCAAAGAGTCTTGATGACCGTCGAAAAGATCAAAAATTTGTTTATTAGCCTCCGAAAGCGGATTGAAGAGAGAGTCCAATCCGTGGCCAAAAAAATCATCTGTCTCTGCTTTTTCTACAATTATGTTTGTAACATTCACGACAACACCACTGTCTTGCGCTGTATAATTTAGCAGATAATCGTAATCGTATGGCAGTTCGCTGCGTTCAGCATTCCGGTAGAGTTCATACAAATTTTCTATGGTTTCAGAGTTAATATCCTCGGGTGATAGGCATAGATAGTAACCAAAAAGCCATTGCCGTTTGGCCGGATATTCAGGCTCTTCAACAATCTTAAGCGTTTGTTTAGCGCCGCACGTTTTCAGCAACTTATCGACGATTATAGCAGGTTGCTGTATTGCCAGAGGGTTTCCCAATTTCAAATATTCCTGGATTACCTGTACATAAAGAGGGCCGTCTCTTTCTGCAAGAGCCAGTAGGGCCTGCAGGATTCCTGTCTTAACTTCGTGCGTTTCGTGACTGCCGCTTATATAGGACATTATTTCTATAAACTGCTGAATAAGCCGTAGATAGTCATCAAGACCAAATTTGCTTGTATAGTCCTTTATTTTTTGTTTTTTGAATTTTTCAAATTCACGAAAGCCCATATCTCCTGCATCGGAGTAATCAAAAGACAGCAATTTGTATATTTCATAAATTCCATTACGGAAGTTTTCGGAAAGCTTGTCCATATCAGGAATATCGCGGAGGTCGAGCATGGCAAGATAATCCTGTACAATAAGGCAATGTGAAAAATTATCCGGGTCGAGCGTGTCTCTAATAAACGGAATTACAACCTCTGCATCTTTGACTGCGATCTCTTTTTGTGACAGGTAATAGCCCGAATTGCTGTAGCTTTTCAAAACGCCCAAAGCTTCTTTTTGAAAAGAGAAGTTTTGATACAGATGAAAAATACCGTTCCAAATAGCCCTCCGTAGCTCGAAAATCGGTTCAATTGCTATGAGGTTAAACTGATGTATGGTTATAGAGTTTTTTGACGCCTCGTGGCTTTCAAACCGTGTGGGCATATATTTTTTTGCAACAGCAAGAAACAGCTTCGAAAACAATTCATTCCTGCCCTGATCAGCTTTTTGCCAGAGAGTTTCAATCACAATCCTTTGAATGATATATTCCCGAAGATGAGAATGGTGCGTAAATCCAAATCTTTTTGTTAGGAGATTAAGAAATTGGGGAACAGCTTGCGGTATTTTCTCCACATAATTAAAGGCCAATTCAAGCGCAGAACGGAAAGTGCCCTTTTCATCTGCCTGTTTAAAGAGACCCAAAAGGTCTAGAAGAGGGTGCAAATCTGTATCAGGGTTTTCCGCCGCCCAGTCTATGGAAGCGAGTTCAACTGGTTTTGCCTCTACTGCTTCAATGCAGTCACGGATATAAACAAGAGCATCCGATTGAAGCAAAAACCAGAATAGCCGGATGAGCGAATGCAGATTGTTTGTATCCCCGCTATTCATTAAATCGCGCCTTTTCTTTTGTATATGAGGACGCATCTGCGCTGTGAGCCTTGCGAAGTCAAACGCGTTCAAACAGGGATAAATGGCATCTCTAAAACGGTTAGTTTGCCCAGGAAAGAAATTGTCTATGAGGGTAGTAAAGTCGAGAATCTCATCTTTGAAAAAGCAAAGATAAAATAAATAAGTGACAAAAACTTGATCACTGATTTTTACAACTTCACGTTCATAAATATTAACAACCTCACAGTCGTGAAGATGTTGGACCGCTTTCCAGAAATCTTCAGGAGCAATTCCAAAAATATTTTGTATGAGTTGCATCAATTCTGTGTTGGAGCGATCTATAGTCCTGAAAAAAGAAATGATTCCTGCAACCTTCAAAACATTCTCATCCTGCAGGTTTCTAAGGTCATTAGATATGGAGGCAAAATATTCATCATATAGGACAGAGACATCCCTGATGCTGTCAAAACTACCGTGTTTGACCGCTACTTTTGCTGCCATGATTGCAAGCCGTGGGTTGCCCCCGGAAATCTCAGCAATTCTGTCCAGAAATAATGGGTTTGTTATGTTGTATTGCTCCTTAACCAAATCCTTTATTTCTTGCGCCTGCATCGGTTTCAACTCTATTTCAGGGGTTGCTCCCAAGGGTTTTGCGGCCTGGTTTATTTTGTCACGTGCGTAATCGCGCACGGTTGCGATCACTTTTATCTGCTGATCTTGTCTTTGGTTTTGGATAAGATCGACAACATAATCAAACCGTGTGATACGGTTTGCATCATCCACTAAAATCAGAAATTGGCCGGGCTGTGAAAAATGAGTGCGTATATCTTCGAACAGGTCGGGTCCCCTGTTATATATGCACCGCGTTTCAAAATCCGGATGTGCTTCCTCAAAATCTTGAAGAGCCTGCAGGCCAAGGCGGGATTTACCAACACCAGCTTGGCCTGATAAAACCACAAGGTTATTGTTTACCAGTCCTTCCAAAACTTGTTGTATTTCCTGCTCCCGGAAATGAAAATCTGTATCCAATGGTGTGGTAAGCTGATTTCTTCCTACATTCGCTACAAAATCGCCCGGCTCCAAAATTTGCCCTGTATCAATGCTAATGCCCAGAAAAGCCTGCGCTAGGCCCGGATACTTTTGATAGAGGTCAAAGGAGATACTGCCTATTCCAAAAACCTGAATATTTACCCCTTTTTGCTTGCCTTCATCGTAAAGCTCTTTCTCTTCTTCAGGTGAAAGAAGAGATGTATGGCAGAAAACAATTTCCTCAATCTCAGTTAATAGAATGCCAGTTTTAGTCTCATCAAGGCATTTACTCAGATCGCCTTTTAATTTAGACGCAATATTCGTTTGGTCTGTGGTAAATTCTGCAAAAATAAGTTTGCCATTTTTCTGTCGTATATAAGTATCTGGTGTCCCTTTTCGTACTTTATTTGCACCGATCACAGAACCGATAGGGTTGATATTGTTATAGCCTTTTTTGTGTATATAACTGTCTGCCAGTTTTTGGAACTCTCCGCATCCAATTTCTTTTAGGGCCTTTTCTATCTGGTTAATCTTAGACATCAGAAGTTTATCCTTTCAAACGTCCGCTATGGGTCGAAAAAGGACATTCCCAAGACACATAACGATTGAACTGTGCGGCGCGTTTTTTGCGTCCGCACCAGTGACAGGTTAGCCAAATTTTTAATCAACTCCCCATATTCTTTTACGTGAGTTGATATAATTTAATAACCGGAAATATCTTGAGGATAGTTTATCATTTTCAGCCTTTACGTATTTTTGATGCTGAGAGACCACAAAATCATATGCAAGATTTACTACTTCTGTATCAATGGAATTATCTGCCGTTTCCTTGGATTTTTCCCCCATAAAATCGAGCATGAAACGTCCATCTGTGTCTCTAATAATCATTTCTCTACAAAATTTGGCCATATCTTTTGCCACCAAACCAAGTCGAGTTTTACACTGTTGATTTTCAACCCATAACAAATAATTTATGAGTTCTTTTCCGACAACAAAACGAGGATACTCAGCTAAATTGCTTTCGATAAAATATGCACGTTCAAGCGCTGGCCCATATATTTCCTGTCCTTCGATTTTTGTTCCAATCCCTACATCTAATCCAGCCCGCAAAGCAATAGTGGCAGCTAGGCTGATAAAACCAATACCACAAGTTGCTACAAGTGCAGAATAAACGCCATTAATGGCAGTACAATTCTCATCGTCACTCATTAGTGGTACAGCGACTATTATTGAGTCAGAAAAACTATAAAAATAAACCTCAGATTTTTGTGAAGCTATAAACTCTTCACGATGTTCAGGTGGCACAAGATCGGTATTTGGAATATGCGAACTGGAGGCTTTAAAGAAATCACTAAAAGCATTTCTAAGTCTATCAACTTTACCTACTGTTTGGCGTATTTTATCTAAAAAGACCTCTTTTTCCTCCTCATTTGTAGGCAAATCTCTAATCTCACGCAATATGCTTCTTTGCCCAAGAATATCGAGAAAAACAATAAGATAGTGTTGAAATACCAAGTCACTTTTATTTTTTTGATTAATTTTAATATTCATATTTTTATTTGCTAACGGCCCCGCGGATCAGCGGCGGGCGAACGCGCGAGCTTGCTCGCGTGGATGACCGACCGCTGCATCCGCTTGATGGCCGGCGCGCAGCGCCGGACAGCATGCGGATGATAATACGCGGGGCCGATGGCACGGCGCATAGCGTCCGTGCCATCTAGTGAGTAGTGAGAATTATTTCCCGTTTAACAGTAAACGCGACTTTTTTCTCGTTTATTCAATATCCCGGAAGTAATTCTCGTTTATTGAGTCCTCTTGCACCTCTGTGGAACAAGCCTTTGCACAAAAACCTGTGCATGATTGCCCTAAAAATTGTGCAAATTCGCCGATCATATTTGCTGTCACCTTCTTAAAGTGCTGAATTTTATGGACATTCTTATCTGGCATGTTTCATGCGTTCTTTTTCTGCATGCGCATGCTGCTAAGAGGTTAATATTACATAATATCACGCCATAAAGCTCGTATATTGGATTTATTGAAATGAATACCACCTCTAAACCCAAAAAGCTGCTCGACCAGGTCAGGGACGTGCTTCGAGTAAAGCACTACGCATACAGGACCGAGAAAACCTACATATTCTGGATTCGCAGATTCATCCTTTTTCATGAAAAGAAACACCCTTCGGAAATGGGCTCAAAGCAAATCCAGGATTTTTTGACACACTTGGCAGTGGAACGTAACGTCTCCGCCTCCACCCAGAACCAAGCTTTGAACGCTTTAATTTTTCTGTATAAAAAGGTCCTCCGCATTGATTTAACGGATCCCATTGAAGCCGTCCGCGCCAGACGGCCGACCCGACTTCCGGTCGTGCTTTCCAAACCGGAGGCATTTAAGATCATCGACCTCATTTCCGGCGAGTCTCAACTCATCGTCAAGCTCCTCTACGGAAGCGGGCTTCGCCTGATGGAATGCATGCGGCTCCGTGTAAAGGATATCGACTTTTCAATGAACCAGATCCTTGTTCGTCACGGTAAGGGCGGAAAGGACCGTGTGACAGTGCTCCCGGCGAATGTCACAGACTCTCTTCAAATGCATTTGAAAAAGGTCAGGGCCATTCATGAAGATGATTGCAGACATGGATTTGGCCATGTCAATCTTCCCGGGGCTCTCGCCAGAAAATATCCCAATGCCTCTAGTCAATGGGCGTGGCAATTTGTTTTCCCGTCCAGATCTCTTTGCAAAGATCCACGCTCCGGAGAAATCCGGCGGCATCACCTGCACGAAAGCTGTGTAAGAAAGGCCCTTAAAAAGGCTGTAACTCTTGCCGACATCCATAAGCAAGTCGGATGCCACTGCTTCCGGCACAGCTTTGCAACTCATCTCCTTGCAGACGGTTACGACATCCGCACTGTGCAGGAGCTGCTCGGGCACAAAGACGTTTCCACAACAATGATTTACACGCACGTCCTGAACAAAGGCGGCCGTGCCGTTCGGAGCCCGATCGACTGAGCTATTTGCTGAAGGTCTCAAAGAGCTTTCTTATTTAAAATCCACGTCATAGACAACAAAAACCCCACCTCTCTATCTGAGAAACGGGGTCTGATTGCCTCATGGGTGCCTCCGGTTATGTTTATTTAATGCAGATAAGCAAAAATAATTTAACGCTTGCCATGTTGATATTTTTATCTGTTTTTGTCAAGTTTTACACTTACTTGATGGACCATTCGGAGATGGTCAGAAAGGCTCTTCCGCAAGCCTCTGTGAGAGCCAGATCATGACCTTATTAAATTCATCCTTCAGCTCGTTCATGGCCCTTCCCCTGTGGCTTACGCTGTTTTTTTCATCAGGCGTCATCTGTGCGAACGTCTTTTTCATGGAAGGGTAATAAAAAAGCGGATCATAGCCGAACCCCCCTTCCCCTTTCATCTCGTGTGCTATCACGCCTTCGCATTTTCCCTCATATATGAGCGCCGGCCCCCTTGGGACCGCAATCGCTATTACGCACATAAATGAGGCCCGCCTGTCTTCCACCCCCTCCATCTCGGCCAGGAGCTTTCTGTTGTTTTTAAGGTCTCCTGCATTTTCACCCGCATATCTTGCAGAATACACCCCCGGTCTTCGGTCAAGAGCATCCACCATAAGGCCGGAATCATCAGCCAGGGCGGGAAGGCCGAGCACCCTTGCGGTGAACCTTGCCTTTTTTACCGCGTTTTCCTCAAATGTGTCCCCGTCTTCTTCGACCTCCGGGATCGGCCCGAAATCACCGAGCCCCTTTATCTCAATGGGAAAATCCTTGAGCAGCCTTTGAAACTCCTTTGCCTTTCCCATGTTTCCGGTTGCTATCACAAGCTGTCTTTTAACACCGCTTTTCACTATTGCCCCGTCCATATCCGATCCTTAAACCCTTACTTTTTCGATTTCTTTGATATCTTCTTTCATATCTTGGGCGATTTCCTCATAACCCGGCTTTCCGATCATGGCGAACATCGCCTTCTTGTACGCCTCAACCCCCGGCTGTACGAACGGATTGTGCCCCATCAGATACCCGCTTATTGCAACGGATCTTTCCATCATGTAATAGAGCTGGCCCAGGTTGAAGGCGTTTCTTCGCGGGATCTCAATCGTAATGTTTGGAACGCCCCCCTTGTAATGGGCGTAGGCAGGCCCTTTGATCACCTTTCGGTTCAAAAAATTCATGTCGATCCCCTTTTCAGGCAGAAAATTGAGCCCGTCAAGGTCATCTGCTGTTGCCGGAATATCGATCCCGTTTTCATGTTCCTTAAGATAAAGAAAGGTCTCAAATATATTCCTTTCCCCGTCCTGTACCATCTGACCGTTTGCGTGAAGTTTCTCTGAGTAAAGTGCGGGCGCGACCCACATGCCGTGACCCTCGTGGCCCTCACTTTCCGGAAAAAGCTGCTCCATCCAGCGCGCGACCGGGTACAGGTGAACCGAGTTTGTGGCAACCACCTCTATCTTTTTTCCCTTTGTCCATGCCGCGTGACGGGCCGCCGCGTGCACAAGGCAGGGGTTTTTCCAGAAATCGTCATTAAGCGCGATCTCCCTCATACGGGCAAAGCCTGCAATAAACTCCTCTATGTCGATATTTGCCATGGCAAGCCCCACAAGGCCCACATCGCTTAATACGGAAAAGCGTCCCCCTATATCGTCAGGCACCACGAACGTGCGGTATCCCTTCTTACCGGCCAGGCTCCTTAAGGCGCCCTTTTCTTTGTCGGTCGTGACAAGGATCAGATCTTGAGCCTTGTCAGGCCAGCTTTCCTCCAACAACTTTTCAATGATCCTGAAGGCGACCGCGGTCTCTGTTGTTGTGCCTGATTTTGAGATCACGTTTACTGCCACCCTTTTTTCCTCGAGCATGTCGAGCGTGTCCCTGAAACAGTCGGGATCGAGGTTGTTTCCGAGAAAATAGATCTCAGGCGCGCCACCCCGCTCATCCCTAGAAAGCCGGTTGAAAAAGGTGTGCGTCAAGGCCCTGAAGGTTGCTTCGATACCCAGGTATGAGCCTCCTATCCCCAAAGAGACGAATGCGTCCGTCTCCCGGCCAAGCTCCTTTGTGACTGAGATAATCTCTTTTATGTGCTCCACCGGGATTGTGACAGGCAGATCAAGCCAGCCTGTCATCGGGATACCGTTGTCAAAGATATCGCCCTGGTTGTCTTTGAGCATCCGGTCGGCCTTCATGATTTCAGGGATCAGCGCCTCAAGATCGCCTTTTTTGATCGCACCTTTGCCCGGGGAGTCGAACAGGTAGGTGGCGTCAAGCACAATCCGGTTCGCGTTCAGAAAGGATTTTGATCCGTAAGGGTTGTTTTCACCTTCACCCCTTTTGATCCGGCGCCTTACGGTCCTGTTTTGCTCCATGCCGGTCAGTTCCAGTCCCTTCATTTCTCTCTCCTTTTTTGCCGTCAAAATCTTGTGGACATATAGCCGGCCCTGTGGGAAAAAGTAGACAAATCCGATCAATAAGATCTGCCGAGGTATGTGTTGGGCCAGCTTAAGACCTTTTACAGAGAATATGAAACAGATACCACAGATGTGGCGGTAAGGGAAAGACCTTTCAAGATCCTTGTGCCCAAGACGATCGACAGGTTCATCAATCCGGACAACTTTATGAAGGGCTTCCCTCTCTGGGCAAAGGTGTGGCAGGCCTCGATGATACTGGCCGATTACATGGCGGGCCTTGAGCCTGACCCGGACAAAACATTCCTTGAGATAGGAGCAGGCCTCGGGCTTGTGGGAATTGTCGCGGCCTCTTTCGGTCACAGGGTAACCATGACCGAGTACAACAAAGACGCGCTCAAGTTCGCAAAGGCCAACAAGGAGCTTAACATGACCGATAACAAGGCGAACCTTGAGATAAGAAAGCTTGACTGGACAAGGCCCAAGCTCAAGGGCTCATTTGACTATATTATCGGATCGGAGGTGGCATACAAGGAAGGCAACGCTTCTCATCTGTTAGATCTGTTCAGGAAATACCTTAAGCCGGAAGGTGAGATCATACTCGCCGAAGGGGTAAGAAAGACAAGCGTTGATTTTTTCAGACAGATGTCGGAGCACTTTGACATGAAGGCACAGAAGAAGGTCCTGCGCTCAAAGGATGAGGAAACTAGAGCGATATTCTGCACGATGTCCTGGAAAGCCTCTCGGTAAATATCTCCTTTATCTCCTCGAGTCTCTTTTTATCGGTTGCCTCAAAGCGAAGCACAAGCACGGGCTGGGTGTTTGAGGCCCTGATCAGTCCCCAGCCCCCGTCAAAGATGACCCTTGCCCCGTCCACATCGATCACGGGATAGTCCTTTTTGAAGTCGCGCGCGATCTCTTTGACTACATCGAATTTTTCGTCATCAGGGCACTCGACCCTTATTTCAGGGGTATTTACCATTTGAGGGATACCGCTCAGCAGCTTACTTACCTTCACACCGCTGCCCGAGATTATCTCAAGGAGCCTTGCACCCGCGTAAAAGGCGTCGTCATATCCGAGGTAGCGTTCTTTGAAAAAGAGGTGCCCGCTCATCTCGCCTGCCAGAAGGGCCCCTTCTTCCTTCATCTTGCTCTTTATAAGGGAGTGGCCGGCCTTCCACATTATGGCCTTTCCCCCATGTCTTTCTATATCGTCGTATAGCACCTGGGAGCACTTTACCTCCCCGATTATCTTTGCGCCCGGATGCCTTTTAAGGAGATCTCTTGCAAATATTATCATAAGCTGATCCCCCCAGATAATGTTTCCTTCCCCGTCCACCACGCCCAGCCTGTCCGCGTCCCCGTCAAAGGCAAGGCCTAAAAGCGCGGATTCGCTCTTCACCCTTTTTATCATCTCAGCCAGATTTTGAGGCACGGTCGGGTCGGGGTGATGATTCGGGAACCTCCCGTCAGGCTCGCAGAACATAGGGATCACCTCAAAGCCGAGCCTCTTGTAAAGTTCGCAGGCCACAGGACCGCCCGCGCCGTTTCCCGCATCAACCACTATTCTTCCCGTAAAAGGGCCTGTGGAGATGTTTTCTTCGACATAATCGAGATACGCGGCATCTATTTGAAACTCCTCGATACTACCCTCGCCTCTTATGAAATCACCCTTCTCTATGATTTCTCTTACCGCCTGGATCTCATCTCCGTGGATGGAGTGCTCCCCCACGCAGATTTTGAATCCGTTGAACTCGGGCGGATTATGGCTGCCCGTTATCTGAACTCCCCCGTCAAGCTTGAGACGGCATATGGAAAAATAGAGAAGCGGGGTGGGAACCATGCCCAGATCGACTATCTCAAGTCCCGTCTCAAGCAGGCCCTGAGTCAGATAATCACGAAGCGCAGGTGAGCTCAGCCTGCAGTCCCTTCCTACGGACACTTTCCTTACATTGTTATTTCCGTAATATGTGCCGATCCCGAGGCCGAGCCTGTAAACGGTTTCCTCGCTCAACTTATCCGGCACCGTACCCCTGATATCATATTCCCTGAAAATACCCGCATCCATATCAAGTTCCCTTTTGGCCGCCTTCAGGCATCAGCTCCTGTAGTCCGCGTTGATGGTGATATAGTCGTGAGTCAGATCGCATGTGTATATCCGGTCCTGAAATTCGCCCTTTTTAAGATCTATCCTGAGTACGAAATCGTTTTTTTTCATCCTCCCGGATGCCTCTTTTTCCGCATCACCACCTTCTGCAAGCCCACCCTTGACGATACGGACCTCATCTATAAAGATATCCACATCTCTTTCATCAAAGACTATGTCGGACCTTCCAAGTGCCGCCATTATCCTTCCCCAGTTCGGGTCTCTTCCGCACACGGCCGTCTTTACAAGGCATGAATTGGCCACCACCCTTGCCGCCCTTTCGGCCTCGGATGCGCTGGCCGCGTTTGTCACATTCACCTGAAAGGTGCAGGAGGCCCCTTCCCCGTCTCTTACTATCATGCGGGCCAGGTCCTCCATCACCCTTTCAAGCCCCTTTGAAAAGGCCGCGTAATCGGCCTCAGACAGGGTTTCGTTTCCCGCCTCCCCGTTTGCCAGCACTATGACCATATCGTTTGTGCTGGTGTCGCCGTCAACGGTTATCCGGTTGAATGTGGTTTGAACCGAGGACTTGAGCGCCCTGTCCAACCGGTCATGATCTATTGCCAGATCGGTCAGAATAAAGCTGAGCATGGTGGCCATGTTGGGCATTATCATGCCCGCGCCCTTTGCCATGCCCCGGATAAGGTAGGTTTTTCCTTCCGCCTCACCCAGATACATGCTCTCCTTTGGAAAGGAATCGGTCGTCATAAGGGCCTTTGCAACTTCCGGAAACCCATCAGGTGAAAGCGAAGACGCAAGACCTGGTATGGCCTTTTTTAAAAGCTCCATCCTCAGCGGCTCTCCTATGACGCCTGTTGAGGCGACAAGCACCTCGTCTTCGGATATCTTGAGGCTCTCGGCCGCAAGCCTTGCGCACTCGCGCGCGTCCGCCATGCCCCGCTCCCCTGTGCAGGCGTTGGCGTTTCCCGCGTTGGCAAGTATTGCACGAACCTTTCCGTCCCGGATGTTTTCCTGCGACACCAGGACAGGCGCCGCCTTTACCCTGTTTGTGGTAAAGGCGGCAGCTGCCACAGCCTCATGTTCTGAAAAGATCATCGCCAGATCGGTTTTCCCGTCCTTTTTGAGTCCCGAGGCGACTGCCCCCGCCTTAAAGCCCCGGACCTTCATATTGTCTAAGCCCATCTAAATGTCCCTTTTTGGTATTATTATTTTCAACCATCTCTAGGCATTTCTGCCGCAACATTTCTTATACTTTTTGCCGCTGCCGCAGGGGCAGGGGTCGTTTCTGCCTATCTTCTTGCCTTCCCGCTTCACGGTAACCGGCCTTGCACCCTCGTCGCCATGGCTCATCCTGAGCTGTCTTTTTTTCTTTTCCTTTTCCTCGTCAGGAGGTCTTTTCATCATCTGCACCCTGAAGACCGTGCCGAGTGTCTCCTCCCTTATCCTGTCCATCAGTTCCCCGAACAGCGAAAAACCCTCTTTCTGATATTCCTTCAGGGGATCAAGCTGGCCGTAGCCCCTCAGGCCGATGCCGCCTTTCATATGCTCCATGTCCTGAAGGTGATTGACCCACTGGCTGTCGATGATCTGCAATATAATGAAGCGCTCTATCTGAGCCAGATCTTCCCTGCCGAACATCTTCTCCTTTTCCTTGTAGGCCGCATGGGTCTGATCCTTGATCATTTCACCCAGCTCTTCCGGCTTTAACTGCGAAAAGGCATCATCTCCCAGGTCTTCCGGCCCTATCCTGGCAATGAAGCCGAAGAGCCTGAGCAGGTTGTCTTTCAGGCCTTGGATATCCCAGTCCTCCGGATACGCATTCGGGTCTATCCATTTTTCGATCAGGGTCTCGACCTTTTCCTCGATCATCTCCTTGAGGATATCGCCTATCCCCTCTCCGTCCAGGATATCCCTTCTGAGGGTGTAGATAATCTCCCTGTGTTTGTTCATCACGTCGTCATATTCAAGGAGATGCTTTCTTATATCAAAATTGTGGCCCTCCACCTTTCTCTGCGCGTTTTCAATGGCCCTTGATATGAGATTGTGCTCGATCGGCTCACCCTCTTCCATCCCGAGCCGCTCCATGATGCTCGATATGCGGTCCGAGCCGAAGATTCGAAGCAGGTCGTCTTCAAGAGAGAGATAAAAGCGGGATGACCCGGGGTCTCCCTGTCTTCCGGCCCGGCCCCTCAGCTGGTTGTCCACGCGCCTGCTCTCATGCCTTTCGGTTCCCAGTATGTGAAGCCCTCCAAGGTCCACTACCCCGTCACCCAGGACTATGTCGGTTCCACGGCCCGCCATGTTGGTTGAAATGGTTACCGTGCTTTTCTGTCCAGCATTGGCAATTATCTCCGCCTCTCTTTCATGATGCTTGGCATTTAACACGGAATGGGGCACGCCCGCCCTCTTGAGCATCTTACTCAGCATCTCCGATTTTTCCACGGAGATGGTTCCGACCAGGACCGGCTGACCCTTTTCATACAGCCCCCTGATTTCATCCACCGCGGCCTGAAATTTCTCTCTTTCCGTCTTGTAGATCATGTCGGGGTTGTCGATCCGGACCATATTCTTGTTGGTCGGCACTACCACCACGTCCAGTTTGTAGATGTCCTTGAATTCCCCAGCCTCGGTGTCCGCGGTGCCGGTCATGCCGGCAAGTTTCTCATACATCCTGAAAAAATTCTGAAAGGTAACGGTCGCAAGGGTCTGGTTTTCACCCGCCACACTGACCCCTTCCTTGGCCTCAACCGCCTGGTGAAGCCCGTCGCTCCACCTTCGGCCGACCATCATCCGGCCGGTGAATTCATCCACAATGACGATCTGCCCGTCCTTTATGACATAATGGACATCCTTTTCAAAAAGCCAGTATGCCTTTATGAGCTGCTGGGTGGAGTGAAGGAGTTCGGAGGAATTCATGTAGCCGTCCTCCAGTTCCTTCATTTTCGCGGCCTTTTCCTCATCAGACAGCGACTCGTCTTCTCTTATGTTGTGGGCCTGTTCATCCATGTCGGGAAGCGTGAAGTTGCCCAGGCCCCCGCCGGTCAGAAGCTCTATCCCCTTTTCCGTAAGCTCGACCGCGTTGCTTCTCTCATCAATGGTGCAGAAGAGGATTTCATCCAGCTCCGGCAGCATCTTCTGCGAGCTGAGCATGCTCTCAAGCCTGTCGATCTGCTTTTTCAGGGCCTGATTCTTTGAAAGTATATCCAGGAATACCGGGTTCTTGGGGTCGCCTCTTTTTACCTGAAGAAGCCTTTCTATTACCTCGTCACCCGGCTCCTCGCTGTCCAGTCCGGCGCGCACCTCCTTGAGCAGAGAGCCAACCACACCGCTCTGCTTATTGCGCAGATTGATAACCAGCGGCTTGACCTGTTCATAGATCTTGTTCTCACTGTGCTCCACCGGACCGCTTATTATGAGAGGGGTCCGGGCCTCATCGATCAGGATGCTGTCCACCTCATCGACTATGGCGAAGTGAAAATCTCTCTGCACATAGTCTTTCAGGTCGAATTTCATATTATCCCTGAGATAGTCGAAACCGAACTCATTGTTCGTGCCGTAGGTGATATCGCAGTCATAGGCCGCTTTTCGCTGCGGGTCATCCAACCCGTGCACTATCACGCCGACCGACAGGCCCAGCATATTGTAGATGCCCGACATCCACTCGGCATCACGTTTTGCCAGATAATCGTTTACCGTAACGAGATGGGCGCCTTTACCGGTAAGGGCATTGAGGTACAAGGGAAGCGTCGCGGCCAGGGTCTTTCCCTCACCGGTCTTCATTTCAGCAATCTTTCCATTGTGAAGCACCAACCCGCCTATGAGCTGGACATCAAAATGCCTCATGCCGAGAGATCTTACCGATGCCTCCCTGACCAGGGCAAAGGCCTCCGGCAGGATGTCATCCACGGTCTCCCCTTGAGACAGCCGCCCCTTGAATTCGTCGGTCCTGGCCCTTAACTGCTCATCAGACAGGGCCTTGAATTGAGGCTCAAGCTCGTTTATTCGATCAACGACGGGGGCCATCAGCTTGAGCTCCCTTTCGTTCTTGCTCCCGAAAATACCCTTTAATATTTTCCCAATCATTGTGTCCTTCCGATCATTTTTTTATATTCATGCACTGCCGGGGTGAGACATATATCCGTAAGATACCTTAAATGCTAATTTACGGCAAAAATCAAGGTCATATATGCATTACGGCCCTGTTATTTCCGTGCCTTTACGGAAAACCCCGTCGGCTGGGTCCTACTGGCAGGCTTTATTATATTTGGCAATTGATTAGAACTAATTGAGGATATACCTGAGTGGATCAACCTGCACGTTGTTGAGATGGACCTCGTAATGCAGGTGCGGCCCGGTGGATCGGCCGGTACTACCGACCAGGGCTACGGTTTCACCCCGCTTTACATGCTGGCCCTTTTTGACCAGGGCCTTTTTGAGGTGCGCATACTTGGTTTTAAGTCCATAGCCATGGGAGATTACGACTACCCTTCCATAACCCCTGTCACTGCCCACAAAACTGATTATCCCGTCTGCGGGAGATATTATGGGGGCGCCTCTGCGCGTGGAGATGTCAATGCCTTTGTGAAATTCCTTTCGGCCGGTAAATGGGCTTTTCCTGGGTCCGAACCTGGAACTGAGCCATCCCTTTGTAGGCCATATGGAAGGAGTTGACGCGAGCAGTATCTTCTGGCTCTCCAGAAATTCAAACAGGTCTTCCTTTGTCTGTTTTCCATGCACGACATTGATTTCAATCTCATCCAGTGCGCCGTGCATCTTGTCAACCACCTCTTGATGGCTTTCTTTTATCGCGCTCTTGGGATCCATTATAAGCGGATCCGAACCACCGATCCCCTGAAACTGTCCTTCCATGTCCTCTTTTTCAAGGTTTACCATAGTCCTGAGTCTATGGTCGAAATCATTAAGATCGCCAACCTGCCGGGCAAGGCTGTTTATCCTCTCGGTAAGGTGCGCAATCTGATCCTGCTTGTGCCTGTTTTCATCTTCAAGTATCGCCAGCCTGGGGATCCGGCATTTTATATCCCTGTAATCACGGAGAGTACAGAAGAAATAGGAAAAGGAGGCAATCAGGGCCAGGATCAAGAGCAGCGGCAGGACCCGTGGAAGCCTTATCTGCCTGATCTTTTTCGTGCCTTCAGGAATCAGTATTATTGTGATCTTTTTTGGCGCCAAAGCGACCCCTTGCTGAGGGTATTGACAACGATTAATAATCCTGGAAAAATTTCTTACCACAATGAATCACCGGGTGTCAACCCGCTCGATTTTACCCTGACCTGACAGATATCCAAGAATTCCTTCAGCCATGCCGCGGCTGATGCCGGGGACCTTGATCAGTTCATCCAGTCCCGCATGGCTGATTGCGTTTATATCCTTGAAATAATTAAGCAATAGTCGCTTTCTCTTCCTGCCTATGCCGGGGATACGGTCAAGATCAGACTCGGTCAACTGCTTCCGCATCAGCCTTCTGTGGTAGGAAATCGCCCTTCTGTGAGCCTCATCCCGTATCCTCATCATGAGGAGAAGCACCGGATGATCAGAGGCAAGCCTTACAGGGTTTTTCCTGCCGGGAAGGAAAATCCTGTCTGTTGATCCCTCTTTTTCCTTATCAGCCTTTGCAATCGATATCACCTGCGGCGCACGGTCCGCCACGGTATCGAGAACCCTCTTTACAGTGGCAAGGTGCCCTTTCCCGCCGTCAATCAGGAAAAGGTCGGGAAGAGGGCTCCTTGAAAGCCTTCTTTCCACAAGCTCCTTCATCATGGCATAGTCATTGATGCCCTCAACGCCCCTTATCCTGTAATTCCTGTATCCCGCCTTATGGGGAAGGCCCTCCACAAAAGAGACCACCGTGCCCACGGCCATGCCGCCGTAGAGGTTCGATATATCAAAGCCCTCTATTGTCCTTGGCCTTGATTTCAGCCTCAGTACCGATCCGACAGACTCCGTCAGATCGATCATCTTCTCATCCTCGTGGCCTGCAAGGACCTCTTCCGCGTTTACAAGGGCCATCTTCACCATGTTGAGTTTTTCGCCCCTAAGGGGCACTGTTATCTCCACCCTTTTTGAGGCCACCCCGCTCAAATATCCCTTTATGGAATCAAGGTCTTCGATTTTGTCCGACAGAAGTATCTGTCCGGGGATAAATGAATCGACCCTGTAAAACTGCTTGACAAATGCCTCCAGGACTTCGCCCTTCCCGGCGTCTTCATCCCTGAAAAGAAAGTTCCTGCTCCCCAGGAGCTGGCCCTTGCGCACAAACAATACGACAACCTGGTTTAATTGACCTTTTCGCTTGATTCCTATGACATCAAGATCCTCAAGGCGCTTTGAAACGACATGCTGACGCTCCACCACCCTGTCTATCGACCTTATCTGATCCCTCAGCTGGGCCGCCTTTTCGAAATCCATACGCCTTGAGGCATCTTCCATGTCTTTTTTCAATCCGGCTATGAGTTCCCTGTTCCTGCCTTCAAGAAACAACCTCACCCGTGTCACTATACCCCTGTACTGCGGGAAAGGGACATGGTTGGCGCATGGTCCCAGGCAGCGTCCCATCTGGTAATTGAGGCAGGGTCTGGACATCTTCGGGAGCCTGCCCCCTTTGCATTTTCTCAGCTGAAACACCCTGTCCACCAGCTTAACCGTGTTTCTCACGGCATAGGCCGATGAAAACGGTCCGAAGTAGAGTGATCCGTCCTTTTTGATCTTTCTCACTATGCTCAGTCTGGGATATGGTTCATTTATGCTGAGCCGCAGGCAGGGGTATCTCTTATCGTCCCTTAAGACGACATTGTAGCGGGGCATATGCCTCTTTATCAGGTTGCTCTCAAGGATGAAGGCCTCCTGCTCGGTGGATGTCACGATAAAATCAAGAGAAGCGGCCCTTTCAAGCATAATGGAGGTCTTATCCGGAATCTCCGACGCGGATCTGAAATAGGAAAGGACCCTCTTTTTTAGATTTTTGGCCTTTCCCACATATATGGGGCGAGCCCCGGGATCCTTGAAAAGATACACCCCGGGAAGATCGGGAAGCTGCCTTCGCAGATGGCCCGGTTCGATCCTCAACCGTCCCTGTACCTCCGTTTCCATGTCATCACACCTGCGGCAGAGTCTTGGTCATTATCACCAGGTCGTGGGGATTCCCATCACTGTCAAGGACATAGTCCTCCAGGTTCGCCTCTTCAGTAAAACCCAGTTTTTGAACCGCCTTTATTATCGAGTCGTCCCTGTCGGAAACGAGCCTCATAACGAGCCTTCCGAGCCCCAGGGACATACCGAGATTGACCAGATCCAGGAGCAGCCATGTGGCGAGTCTTTTCCCCCTGAATAAAGGATCAACCGCTATCCTTATCTTTCCTATGTGGCTCCTGGCGCCGTAGCGTTTCATCATCATGGCGGCATTTGCTATTATTCTTCCTTCCAGAATTGCCACAAGAGATATTATCCTCTTTGGATCCAGATGCCTCAACCATCTGCCTATGAGCGCGGGATCGGAAAGGTCGTGATTGAGGAACCACAGATCCTCTTCTGAAAATCTTTTGAACATGGCCGCAAGCGCATCCCTGTCGCCATCATCAAGCGGCCTTATGGTCACGCCTGTGCCGTCGTTGAGGATGAATTCCTTGGGATACGCGCCGATCGCTTCAAACGTGCTCTCCGATTTTTTCATCTTTCTTTTATCCTTCATTTTGTGCCATAAAAAGGGAGGCTTGCATCCGGTAAGGGTAAATGATAGTCATTACACCAGTCAAGGCCAATGTCCGAAAGAAAATCGCGGAGCTTTACCATGAAAAAAAGTGCCGGTCTGTTATGCCTCTTTTTCCTGCTGTTGGTAATTTCAGGAGGCTGCACCGCCGGGAGGCCTAAAATGCCCCCTGTTGCCACCCTTGAAGGGTCTGATGCCCATTTTTTTGCCGGACAGATTATCGATACATCCACCGGCGGGAAAATTACCTTTGATGAGCTTATATCAAGGCTTTCGGAGAAAAGGCTTGTATTTATAGGTGAAACGCACAGCAACCCCGAGCACCACCTTATCCAGACGCAGCTGCTTCAGTCTCTTTTTTCAGCTCATAAGGGCCGCATCTGCGTTGCCATGGAATCCTTTGAAGGCGATCAGCAGGATGCCATAGACCGTTACCTTGAAGGAACCACTCACGAGGAAGAGTTTTTAAGGGAATCCGACTGGTACCGTACATGGAGATTCGACTACAGCCTCTACAGGCCTCTGATCCTTGCGGTTAAGGAAAACCGGGGAGGGCTTTTTGCCGTAAACGCCCCGGCAAAGATAGTGAAAAAGGTCGCAAGAAAAGGTCTTGAAGGCCTGGAGCCACAGGAAAGAAAACGGCTTGCCTGGCACATCGACCTTAAGGATAAAGATCATCGCGCATATCTGAAGTCTATATTCGGAAAACATGATCACAAGGGACTTGAAAACTTCGAGTATTTCTATCAGGCCCAGTGCGTATGGGAAGATACCATGGCTGAAAACATCGCCCGGCTGCTTGTGAAAGGGTGCGAAAGGATCATAGTAATTACCGGAAACGGGCACATAATCAACAGGTTCGGAATCCCTTCAAGAACCGCGAAAAGATACCCGTCGGATTACGCCACGGTCATGCCCTTTCCCATCCGGGGAAAAGAGGCGTTAAAAGTCCAAATCGCCGATTTCATATGGCTTACCGACGGCTGCTCCATCAGGAGATTTACCCATATGCTTCAGATGAAGGCGCCTCCGGATTAGCCGGCCGTATTTTCCGACCTGGTTCAAAAGTGCCGGGTTTTCCATGAAGAACCGCATAATAAAAGACTTTGACATTTTTTTGTCTTGAATTCTCAAAAGGAAAAATCAGATGGGCCACTTTCACGATCAGTTAAAGCTGAGCTTCTGCCCTGTGTGCGGCGGCAGTCTCAGGCATGAGCTATTAAAGGAAAACGAACCTGCCAGGCTTAATTGCCCTGATTGCGGGTTTATCTTTTATCAGGACCCTAAGGTAGTGGCCTGTTCGGTCGTTGAAATGCCGGACGGGATTGTCCTGCTCAAAAGGGGGATCAATCCTCAGAAGGGCAAATGGGTCATGCCGGGAGGCTACGTGGAGCGGGGCGAAAAGGTGGAAAACGCGGCCCTGCGTGAAACAGAAGAGGAATGCGGCTTAAGATGCACAATAGACAGGCCGCTTGGCGTGTATTCCTACACTGGAAGCATTCCTGTCGTTATAGTATATGTGGCACTCCCTGTTTCAGGGGAGCTTTCGGCCTGCGACGAAACCCTTGAAGCGGCCGTCTTCAGCCTGGAAAACATACCATGGGCTGATCTTGCCTTTAAGAGCACTGAAGAGGCCCTAAGGGATTATCTCAGGACCGGAAAAACCGGAAAGATGGAGGATTAGAAAAAGATGAAGATTATACCTGAAAGGATAGACCGGCTGGGCCCTGAAAGAAGGGCCTCGATCATGAGAAGATCCATGGAAGAGCTTACATCTATCTATGAAGATATGAAAGGGATCGTGGAGGATGTAAGAAAAAGGGGAGATGCCGCGCTCCTTGATTCCTGTCTTGAGTACAAGGACAAGGTGGAACCGGATGAGATGGTGGTAACGGATGAGGAGATCATAAGGGCCTACGACCGGGTGGATACCGAAGTGGTCGACGCCCTCAAAAAGGCCGCAGACAATATAAGGCGTTTTCATGAGGCACAGCTTGAAAGGGACATGTGGAGCATGGAGCTCTGCCCGGGCGTTCTCGCAGGGAGGATAACCAGGCCCCTTGACCGAGTCGGCTGCTACATACCGGGGGGAAGGGCCGTCTATCCGAGCACCATATTGATGACCATTCTGCCCGCGATTGCGGCAGGGGTAAAAGAGATATTCGCCACGACCCCGCCGAGAAAGGGGATGATCGTTCCCCCGGCCACACTCGTTGCGGCCGACATCGCGGGATGTCACAGGCTTTACAAGGTTGGAGGCCCCTGGGGTATCGCGGCCCTTGCCTATGGAACTGATACCGTACAAAAGGTTGACAAGATAGTTGGCCCGGGAAACAAATATGTGACCGCGGCTAAGATGATCGTTTACGGTGAAGTGGATATAGACTCACCGGCAGGCCCGAGTGAGTCTCTCATACTCTGTGATCAAACAGGAGATCCCAGGCTAATCGCGTTCGATTTTCTCTCCCAGACCGAGCACGATCCCGACTCGGCCGCGGTAATCGTGACCACGGATCAAAACATAGCTGAAAAGGTCTGCCGGATAATAGAGGAAGAATTTGACACCCTGCCCAGAAAGGAGATCATGGAATCTGCGGTAAGGGGACATTCCGCCGTTCTCATAGCGCAAGACCTGGATGAAGCGATCAGGTTCACGAATGAATACGCACCCGAGCATCTGGAGATAATCACGGAGGACCCGTTTATCACCCTTAACAGGATAAGACACGCAGGGTCCATATTTATGGGCCGCTACGCGCCCGTGCCTGTGGGAGATTACGCCTCCGGCACGAATCATGTGCTCCCCACCGGGCAATGCGCCAGGATGTTTTCCGGGCTTTCCGTGGATGACTTCCTGAAAAAACCGACTTTTCAATATCTAAGCAGGGAAGGCCTCGATTCACTCAAGGACACGGTCGTAACCCTTGCAGAGGCCGAAGGTCTTCCCATGCATGCAAGGGCGGTTAAGGAAAGATTCAGACAGGGATAATCCTTGATTCAGTGTCCGATAACTGCTAAACAGTGTTCATTCATAGATTAAGATTTATGGACTCATGCTATCAGCTCTCAGCCGTCAGACACCTGGAATATCAGCTTATCGGCTACCTGCCGATGGCTGACGCTTGCCCGCCGTGAATGTGGCGGGGCTGAAAGCTGCATCCGGAAATGATCCCCGGATCGGCACTAATTGATGCACAGCAACAGCTTCAGGATTTCAGCAGCCGTTTCAAGCACTCGCGCTTAATCAAATCAGATCAGTGAGTAAAGGATTTTTCTTCCGGTAGCATCGCCTAACCCGTTTTTATTCTTTATCATCCAGAACCGGCCCCGGCCGGTCAGATTCAAAAGGGAGGTGAAAAATGGCCGACATCAAAGGTTACAACATGCCTGACGAACTCTATTACAACAAGGATCACAGCTGGGCCAGGGTCGATGGGACAACCGTAACGGTGGGTATGGATGATTTCTTTCAAAAAGAGGCTGGAGACATTGTGTTCGTGGATCTTCCCGAGGAGGAAGAGGAAGTGGAGCAGGGAGAGGTGTGCGGCAAGATCCAGTCAAGGAAATGGATCGGGAAGCTGGTTTCCCCTGTCTCGGGAGAAATCACGGAGATAAACGAGGAGATCGAAGAGGACACAAGCTTTATCAATTCAGACCCTTACGGGGCAGGCTGGATACTCATGATAGAGGCTGAAAATCTGGATGAAGAGCTCAAAAATCTCATGCAGGGGGATGCCCTTGTCGAGTTCATCGAATCGGAAATAAAGGTCGCTGAAGAGGAAAAGGCCAAGGAGTAAGCGGATATCCCTATGCCCGAGCCCTGGCGACTGTTCATAGACCTTGAAAACAACCTCTCCACGGCGCAGGGGCTTGCCGTCGACGACACCCTTCCAAGGTCCGTCGCGCAAAACGGCTCCCCTCCCGTTCTTCATCTCTACACCTTTGCGCCCTCCGCCATCGTGGGTAAATACCAGGACATGGACGCGGCCCTGAGACTCGACCGGTGCAAGGCGCGCGGGATCGAGTACAACAGGAGAAGCACGGGCGGCGGCACGGTCATCATGGGTCCTGAAGTGGTCGCGCTCGGTCTCGGAATAAACGTTGACTATCCGGGACTGAAAAAAGGCGTGGGCGGGGTCTTTAAATCTCTATCCCTTGTGCTCAAGGGGGCGCTTCAAAGACTCGGAATATCCTCCATTTTCCGGCCGAAAAACGACCTGGAGGTAAACGGAAAAAAGATCGCGGGCCTTTCCGCCTCCCATGAGACTGACAAGGCGCTCCTATTTCATACCAGCCTGCTTGTGGATTTTGACATAGGGCTCATGACCGACATAATGAAGACCCCTCTTATAAAGGTGCGGGACAAGGGTTATAACTGCTTCAGTCAGAGGATGACCACGGTCAGGCAGGAGACGGGGAAAAAGATTTCACCCGCGCTGGTCATGGATGCCATAAGGGACGCCTTTGAAGAGGAATTCCGCATAAAATTCAGGGAAGACACGCCTGACGGCTGGGAAAAAGCCTCCATCAGGGAGCTGATTGATAACAGGTACACAAAAAAGGAGTGGATATTTTCTCACAAACACCCCAGGTCGCGCATGGGCGTAGGACAGCTCAAGACAAGGGGGGGGCTTCTTGAGGTCTATCTGGCCCTTTCAGGCGCATCAATAGAAAGCGTGGTCATAACGGGTGATTTCTTCTCCACCTCAAAGGATATAAACAGGCTTGAAAATGCCCTCAAATGGTCCTCTTCAAGGAGGCAGAGCATAGAGCAAAAGCTTTCTTCCGTGTGGAGGCAGGACATGATCTACGGCATGGACGTGGGTTCGCTCACAGACGCGATTATGCTGGCAAAGGAGAACCAGGTGAGATTGTAAAAAAAGCTGTCAGTCGTCAGCTGATCGCTGACAGCTTTTAATCACTTCCCCTGAATTGAGATACTTTCCCGGCCTTAACTATTATTAAAAAGGTTTTGCATGTCTGAGAAACTTGAATCCCCTGACTATGTCAAAATGAGCACGGCCTCGGCCATCTCTCTCGGTCTTACAAGGGGAAGGATGCACAAAGGGGCCGTGAACCGCTGCGTCAACCTTCTGGTCCACTACCCTGAAGGATGTTCCGCCAACTGCGCCTACTGCGGTCTTGCAAAAAAAAGGCCCGGCACATACAGGGAAAAAAGCTTCATCCATGTCGACTGGCCCGTCTTTTCAATGGATGAGACGATTTCGGCCATAAACGACGCGCCCTCCTATGTGACAAGGACATGCATCTCCATGATCACAAACGGCAAGTGCCGGGCCGCCACTCTCGATATGACGGGGAGACTCAGCTCCAAGACCCGTATCCCCATCTCCATCCTCATAAGCCCTACCATACTCACAAAAAACGACCTCCTGGCCATGAAGGAGGCAGGGGCTGACAAGATAGGCCTTGCCATAGATCTTGCCACGCCTGAACTCTTTGACAGATACAGGGGAAGCGGGGTCTCCGGACCTCACAAATGGGAAAAGTACTGGGAGATAATGAAAGACGGCCTTGAGGTCTTCTCCCCCCGCAATGTTGGCGCGCACCTTATGGTAGGAATGGGGGAAACCGAAAAGGAGATGGTCTCGCTCATGGACAGGTTCCGTAAAATGGGTGTGGAAAACCATCTGTTTTCCTTTTTTGCTGAGGAAGGCTCACGACTTGCCGAAAGGCCCCAGCCGCCCTGGTCAACGTATCTCAGGGTCCAGCTTGCTCGTTATATCATAGAGGAGGATATCAGCGGTTTTGAGCAGATGGACTTTGATGAGGCGGGAAGGATAAGCTCTTTCGGTATCGATCCGGGCAGGCTTAACGGCATAATCAACCTGGGCAAACCTTTCATGACAACCGGTTGTCTCGGCCCCGACGGGGAGGTGGCCTGTAACCGCCCCTTCGGAAACTGCCTTCCCGGTGTCAGGCAGTGGAACTACCCCTACCTGCCGGACGAGGAAGAACTTGCCCTCATAGGAGAACAGATTTTTAAGACTTCATGATTTTTCTGTCTCCGTGGCCTCTGTGTACTCTGCGAGAAAATAACGAAAAAATATTTTGACATTGAAAAATGCCGATGATAGATATATCTTTTTGCTGACAGGGCCGTTAGCTCAGTCCGGTAGAGCAGCGGACTTTTAATCCGTTGGCCACAGGTTCGATCCCTGTACGGCCCACCAATAGTGAAAAACACATATCCTTCCTGTAAAAGTCCGCAGGAGGTGCTTTTTTGGCAAAGCATCAGGATATGGACCTCTATTGTCCGGCCGGTTTCAAGACAGCACCGGGATCAAAAGGGCATTTGAGTTTTAAAACACGAAAAGGACCATCTCTGGGTTTTATACCCGACGGTGACCATAAGCTCCGTCCCCATCGTCTAGCCAGGTCCAGGACACCGGCCTTTCACGCCGGCAACACCGGTTCGAATCCGGTTGGGGACGCCAAGTAATTTCAAGGGGTTGCGAGATATTTTGCAACCCCTTTTATTTTGTTTAAAAAATTTCCAACCCTATTTCCAACCTTAATAGATACAATATAATGCCACAATAGCAGAAGTTATATTAAAAAACCAGAACGATAATAATCAATTAAACCCTTTTCAAATGAATATTCGGAAACGAAACCGATTTTTTCTTTTGCGAGATTCATGTCGCATTCCGTATAACTTTGATATGCTCCCTTAAAGGGATTATCTATGTATTCAGGTTCTCTACTCAGGCCAAGAATAGGGTTTAATAGTTCAACAATTTTGTTAAAGGAAATTGCTTTACCTGACCCGCAATTTACGACACAACTCTCTTTTGCTTCCGATGCTAGCATATTGGCTTTTACGACATCCTTGACATAGATGTAGTCTCTTCTTTGATCTCCAAATTTGAAAAGTTTTGGATTCCCTTTTAGCATTTGTTGCGCAAACTGATACACCATTGTGGCTCTTGTTCCTTTATGATTTTCTCGTGGTCCAAATATATTACAATACCGAAGTCCAACAATAGTGACATCCGAATGTTCAGATGCAAGCTTCATAGAGTAGTCATCCAGCAGTTTTTTTGATTCCGCATATGGAGTTTGTGGGTCAAGTTGGTCACTTTCGTGATATGGAGCAGGATTATTGCCATATACAGCTGTTGATGAAGCGTAAACAATTTTTTTGCATCCATGCTCTATGACATATTTGAATAGTTCTATTGACGATTCGAGATTAGCTCTCATGATCTCTTTTTCATCCTTTACTCTTGTTCCATTAATTGCAGCTTGATGAAAAAGAACATCGATTTTTTCAATTGCTTCCCAATCAATCCCGAGAATCCCTGGGTATAAGCACTTTCCATTGAATTCAGGCATGACTTGTTCAGATTCATGTCCTGTAATAATTATTTCGTTTCCTTGTTCTTGAAGTGTTAAAGCCAAATTGGAACCTACAAGTCCAGTCCCTCCTGTTACTAAACATCTCATAAGCTTTACCTGTTTATTTCCTAATATTGTGATTCTTGAATTCAAAAGATAAGTGCAACAGTTAACGTCATGCAGCTTGATTCATGACTGTCTGGGAAAATACCTCAATCGGAGTTTTATATCCAAGAGTTTTTCGCGGCCTATTATTAAGCCGACCCATAGCCATCTGAACATGCTGTTTCTGGATATTTTCGAAACTCATCCCTTTAGGGAAGTATTGACGAATCAAGCCAGCTAAGTGGGACCATAAGGGCACAGGTGTATCCTGGGATGCCATTCATTGGTTGCCCCGAGCACACTACGCCTCAGATAGCTTCCGGCTGAACCCTGAGAACCTGCCGGAGATTTTTTTAACCGCTAGACGCGCACACTACCAGTTCCATCAAAATCAATCGCGGATTTTGGGACCAGCTTTCTTCCTCTACTTTTTTAACCAAGTCCTCATATAATCAATGTGTTACCGGCAAAAAGTCCCACTTTTGCACATTTTTCTGTGCGTGAATGCACATTTAATTGGGCAATTTTTGCCGTAATCGCATCTCTTTAATCCTTTCTATGTTTACAACTTATTGAATTTACTGAAATGTCTTCAAGTGGCACATTTCTTGAGTATTACCTCTTATAAAGGGGGTGATGAAAATGGCAGGGTTGTCTCGTGAGCAGCTGCTTTCGGCTCGCGAAAGGGCGATGGAGTATAACAGGGGCCTCGAGATGGGGCTTTGGGCGTTTAAGGAAAGTCGGAATCTCTGTCCCGAAGCGGTCAATTTCATAATCAAGGCGATAGAACAGGAGATAAATGATAATGAGATAAAGTTTACCTTTATGTCTTTAATGGCAAAATGAAAGAAAAGGTTGCTTATATTTTATATACCATATCCTGGATACAAGCTATCCTGTCGTTCTCTATTTGGCCCTTTGGGAGTTTGTAACGAATAAATGGTGAAGCCAAAATAGAAACAATGCCACTATGATTAGTTTGTTTAATATTTACCATTTTCAAGATGACAATTTGACAAAAATAGCAATTTCTATGATTATAACAAGTAATAACCTATGAATAATTTAATACACATAGGTTTAGAATGGCTTTATTATTTTCTTTGATGGATTGTCCGGCTCCCCGGTTAATTCCTCTTTTAGGTGATTATTCCCTATCTTTACAAGTTTCTGATCGGGTATCTCCCTTATAATAAAGCAGTTAAATGATGCGACCCTTTCCAGGTCGGCATGGCTTATATTCTTTACAGCCTCCACAAAGGAGAAAAAAGGCTTGAAAACTGCACTGAGTTTTGAATGGATCGAGCGACATTACAATTCGATAAAGTCTTCAGCTATTTTGATGATTATACTTTCCATCCCAGCCGTTTACGGACTCGTCTATCTGACGGGTGGGGCAAATGCATATTCACATTCCATGTATGCGCCGATCCTTTTTGCCGGTTTTGTTTTTGGGATAAAAGGAGGTGTTATAGTCGGAGTGATTGCGGGCGTTACGCTTGGTCCTTTCATGCCGATTGACACCGTAACAATGGAGCCTCAGCAGGCCGTAAACTGGATTTACCGAAGCGGATTTTTTGTTATCATCGGATTTTTGAGCGGTGCGGCAAGCGACAGTACCAGGCGGTATATGAAACACGTCAAATGGCTCACCCAGCACGATGCGGTTTCAGGGCTTTCAAACAGATCAGCCCTGATAGACAGTCTGAAAACGCTGAAGCATGGTAGGCACACCAAAGGAGCAGGGACGCTTGCCGTTATATCTATAGAAAACGTGCTCGAGCTGGAAACCGCCTTTGGTCCCGATGTCACAGGTGAGGCAGTCATGCAGCTGGCTACAGGCATTGGTGGGCTTCTGGGTGATAAAGCAGAGGTATACCGCATCAGCACCTATCATATTGCTGTCCTGTTTTTTGTTAAAGAGCAGGGGATAGAGAGTCTGCACACGTTACTTGAAGAAGAATTCCGGAGGCCCGTCTCATTTAAGGGCATACCATTACATGCTGACATTAGAGTCGGGTATGCCGACGTATCCAAACCCAGGCAGGAGCCAGGGCAATATCTGCGGGAGGCTGAAACCGCATTAAGGGCTGCTTCTGAAAGAACGCACCCCTGGGTGGTCTTCGGCCCTGAACTCGATAGTACTTCTGCCAGAGAAAACCTGGAACTGCTCGGTGAGTTAATGGAAGCTGTGAACAGAAAGCAATTAGCCCTCCATTATCAACCCAAAGTCTCACTAAGCTCCGGAGCAGTACTTGGCGTGGAGGCACTCATGCGGTGGACACATCCAAAACTTGGTAATGTGCCTCCCGGAAAGTTCATACCTCGCGCTGAACAGAGCACCCTTATAGACATGTTAACCGAATGGGCCATTGATACCGCACTGGCCCAGCTGGTAGAGTGGAAGAAATCGGGTATTGTGCTTTCAGTAGCTGTAAACATCTCCACACGGAACTTATTGCAGCCCGATTTTGCCGTAAAGGTCCTGAAGCTGCTGGATCGCCATAAGGTTAAAGGTGCTTCACTTGAGCTTGAGGTCACGGAATGGGCATTGATGAAGGACCTAAGATATGCATCCGCCAATATGGCTCAATTGACCAATGCAGGTATTTTTTTCTCTATCGATGATTTCGGCACGGGATACGCTTCACTTCAATACCTTAAGGATTTTCCCGCCTCTTCCATCAAGATCGACCAGGTATTTATACGCAGGATCTGCGAAAGGAAACGCCCGGAGCTTATTGTTGCGTCTTCAGTTGACCTGGCCCACGGGCTTGAAATGGAAGCTGTCGCAGAAGGTGTCGAAGACATTGCCTCATATAAGCTGCTTTGCGGTTTAGGATGCGATATCGCACAGGGCTATTTTATAAGCAGGCCTGCTCCGGCGCCGGAGTTTGCTGAATGGTATAAGAAATCTGGTGGGATGTTTAAAGCATAAGTCAACAGCTGATCCACAGCAACCTGATGAAATCTCAAAAAACGATTTGACTCTAAAATATTGGATGTTCCCCAAGTATTTTTAATCATCAGGATTTTTGATGTTAAACTTAAGCGCTTTTGAGTCTGCGGCACACCCTGCTCCCAAAGACGACTCTATGGCGAAATGGTTATATAACCTATTGATATTATTAATTATAATTTCTAAGACATGACGTATTTTACCGTGTCATAACGCCAAAACGTTGACAAATGTTAGACAAAACGACTTCGATACCTTCTTTGTATTTAATTTTCTTCATTTTACCTAACAGACTGTTTTGCTGATCATCACAAAGCAGTCAAAAGCCTTTTATCCGATCGTCCATTTCCCATCTACCATGACAATCAGATGGAAAGCCGGGCCTGCCATTTCCTACCCATACAATATCACCATGCAAAGCTACATGCCCAATGGCGTGAGGATTGTTCAAACAATTTTGCCCAATTGTTTCTTCCGCCTTACAGCCTGGAACTGAATCCGATCGAACGTGTTTGGAAACTGACCAGACGATTGGCAACCCATAACCGTTATTTTGAAAAATCGACCAAGTGGCTGAATCTGTAGAAACCCAGTTCAATTTATGGAATAAACCAAATAAAATATTGAAGCGTTTATGCACAATTATTTAAGGCATTAATTCCCTATTATATGGGTCGAGCGTATTTTACGAACAAAATATTGTCAAGGAGATGCGTCTAAATTACCATTATCCTGCAGGCTTGTCTGAAACACCCACATCGTTGATACGTGCCAATCGGGCTGAATTGAGCACAACCAAGACGGAACTGATATGATGAAAAAGCGCGGCAAGCCATGGACTGAGCATACCTGAGGTAGCCAGGGCGATACCTGCCGCATTGAAACCTATGGCCCAGGCGTAATTCTGTTTTATTACGTGAATCAATTTCCTGCCCGTTCGGATAATGGTCAACAGGCTTGAGGTATCGTCCCTGAGCACGATGATGTCGGATGATTTAATGGCCAGATCAGCCTTGGAGCGACCGATCGAAATCCCCACATCCGCTGAGGCCAACGAGGTTGCATCGTTGACCCCGTCGCCAACCATCACAGTAACTCCTTTAGATCTCAGCTCTTTCACGACGGAGATCTTGTCCTTCGGCCTCAAACCCCAGTGGTACCCATCCGCTCCGATAAGCTCGGCCACGCGCCGCGCTTCGGCCTCCTCGTTATCTCCGGTCGCCAGCTCGACCCTTTTTACCCCTAAGCCATGAAGCGACCGTCCAAGGCCTCGGGCATATTCTCTAAGCTCGTCCTGGATTACGATAGCCCCCACAACTTTGCCGTCAAGGCCGATCCATGTGGCCCGTCCGTTGAGCTCAATGTCCGCAGGCACGGTCATGCCCTGCGCCTTCACGGTTTCGGTCGATCCCAAAACCACCTCGCGTTCTCCCACAGAGGACTTTATTCCAAGGCCCGGAAGGTATTCGGAGCCCTCCGCCTTCAAAGGGCACACACCTTTGGCTGATGCGTAAGATACGATTGCGTTGGCAATGGGATGGTTGAATCCCGCTTCAACTGATGCGGCGATCTGAAGTAGTTCATCGCGAGTAGCCCCGAACGTCTCGATACCCACCACCTTAGGCTCGGCTAATGTGACCGTACCCGTCTTATCGAGCACAACATTAGATGCCCTGCCAGCCACCTCCAGGGGCGTCCCGCCGCGTACCAGGATGCCGCGACCGCTCAACCCCCCGATTGCCGCGGCAAAGGCCGTGGGTACTGACAACGCCCACGCGCACGGACATGCCACCGCAGTCACGGCGGCCATACGAATAAGGCCTGTGGCAAAATCGCCTTCAAGCCCACCGGCAAAGAGAAACACGCCGAATGCGTAAAGGACCACGCCGGAAATGAAAAGTTGAACAATTATGTCAGCTGTCCGGTGAATTTTAGGTTTCACTTTCAGGGATTTTTCAATTTCCTTGGCCATAACATAGAGGAATCCCTTGTCGCCCTCTTTGGAAGCCCGGATCTTCAACTGCGAGCTAATGCTGATGGCCCCCGATGTTACGGAATCGCCAACCCTTTTGAACACAGAGAAGGGTTCACCCGTTATCACAGATTCGTCAATGGAAGAAGCCCCTTCCACAATCTCCCCGTCCACAGGTATCATTTCGCCCTGGGGCACAATGGCTGTATCTCCAACGCAAATCTGCTCAATGGGTAGCTTCATGATTTTTCCGTTTCTTATAACCCGGACAACCGTACCTTTCTCTTTTGTAAGGGCATCGATTTTCCGCTTGGTCCTTTCTATAATGGTAAAGGAAATGGCAAGGCCCATGCTGATAAACCACGCCACCAGCGCGCCACTCATCGGTTGCCCGGCCAGAAACGAAACCACCATGACCGTTACGACCAACAGATCAGCCGTAACCCTTTTTGTTTGGGTCAGCGCAATGAATAAGGTCCTCATGTACATAGCGAAACAGATAAAATAAAAAATCAGGCCAAGCCACATGGCCGGGTCAAAGGCCGACCATTTATGGATGGCTAGGCATATGACGGCGGTCAAAGCCACCGATGTTCGAATTATGAACGTTTTTGCAGACATCTATCCACTCCGTTTCATCTCTTTTATTTCATCATAGAAAAACCGGCACCATGAGACTGGTTTGAAGAAAAACGGCTCTGCCATGATGGATCGAGTAAGTGGCTGGAAATGCCGACTCGCTTAGCTCGGTCATCTCAAAAAATACCAAAATGCCTTTGTCACAGATATAGTGACCGCCGACCAACACGGCAACAAAAAAGGCGCAAGAGTCTTTGTTTTTCAACAAATCCCATTGCACCTTCACTTCTTTACGCACCGTGAGTCAGCCGAAAGCCGTAAGGAACTAAACATAAAGCTAGTTTACTTTAATATTGTGGCCCATTTTTATACCAAAATCGATCTGGTGTCAAGACCCATCCAGAAAAATCCATCAACAAGACATATGGTTTATCGCCTGAACAGCTCTGATCACTGCGCATAAGATATGATTCGTTTCTCAGCCAAAGCCGCATCTACTTTTTTATTTTTTTTGTTGACATTATAATTAAGAAGCTTTACTGTTTTATTGCATTAGTTAGCATCTCAAAACATCCTTAGTGATATCTAATTAATTCTAATTGGCAATATAATATTAATGATAACAAGGTTACATTTCAGACTGGCAAGATAATTGAGGAATGCTTTTTCCTATAGCGTTAATTAAGTAGGTTAACTTATAATCAAAGGAGCTTTTTCATGTACATCATTGGACTCGATATCGGATATTCTTCTGCAAAAATGGTGCTGATTGATGAGCATGCACGGATAAGTTATTCAAATTATAGGCTTCATAAAGGCGACGCAGCAGGCGTAATCAGGCAATTTTTAGATGAGGCATCAAAGTCTTATCCCTTGTCTCAAATAGGGTATGGCGCCATAACCGGCACCTGTGCCAGAATTTTGGGCAAATCAAAGGAAATCAACATAGTCAATGAGGTTGCAGCCCTTGTGGAGGGTGCCTTGGCAAGCCGGACAGGGGCACGCTCCATAATTGAAATAGGAGGTCAAAGCGCCAAATACATCACAGGCCTTAATTCTGATGACCGGTCCAGGATCAAGATCGCAATGAATTCGAATTGCTCCTCAGGTACAGGATCATTTCTGGAGGAGCAGGTATCGCGCCTCAATCTGAGGCTTGAAGACTATTCCAGATATGCTGCAAGGGCCCGGACAATACCCAGGATTGCCGGCCGTTGCAGCGTGTTTGCCAAAACTGATATCACCCATCACCAGCAGGAGGGGGTACCGGTTGAGGACATACTGCTGGGGCTCGCCTATTCAGTTGTCAGGAACTACAGGGTGTCAGTCATGAGGAAACTTTCAATGGAAAAGCCGATCCTGCTTGCAGGCGGGGTTGCCCACAACAATGGAATACGCGCTGCCCTAAGAGATGTCCTTGATCTTGACAACGGGAAACTGATCATCCCCGAGCATATGGACTGCATTGCTGCGCTTGGCGCAGCAATGATAGCCCGGAATGATATGCTTCACATTGACCTTGAACAGCTGGGCTCCAGGCTGAATCGGTCAAAAGGAACAATCGATATAACAGAAGACGGGACCACCCTGCCGCCCTTATCTCTTTTCGGAAGCAATGACAGTTCGGGCAGACATAGAATCGTTGATACACAGACACGCTCCCTGGATTGCTATCTCGGGGTGGATGTGGGCTCAACAAGTACGAACCTTGTAGCCTCAGATAGGCAGGACCGGATCATCGGATTTCGCTATCTGAGAACGCATGGTAATCCTTTAGAGGCGGTCCGCAGCGGACTGAAATCTCTGGAAGATCAATTCAAGGGAAAGCTCAAAGTCCTTGGTGCATGCACCACCGGTTCAGGTCGCTATATGACGGCGAGGCTCATAGGAGCTGATCTGATAAAGGATGAAATCACTGCCCAGGCAAGGGCGGCCGTAACCATAGATCCTGATGTGGATACCATCTTTGAAATCGGGGGGCAAGATTCAAAGTATATATCGATCAAAGACAGGGTGGTGACGGACTTTCAGATGAACAAAATCTGTGCTGCCGGCACCGGCTCATTTATAGAGGAGCAGGCAAAAAAATTCAATATCCCTCTAAACGAGATTGGGAGAAAGGCCCTGGTCGGTTTCCATCCGGTCAACCTGGGTGAACGGTGCACCGTGTTCATAGAATCAAGCATTGCGGCTCATCTGGCTAGTGGAGCGAAAATGGAGGATATCACGGCAGGACTCTGCTATTCCATTGTCAAGAACTACCTTAACCGGGTAGTCGGCCAAAAAAAAGTCGGGGAAAAGGTCCTTTTTCAGGGAGGAGTCGCCTACAACCAGGGAGTGGTGAACGCTTTCCGATGCCTTACAGGGAAAGAGATTCTCGTCCCACCCTTTTTTAGTGTCACAGGGGCATACGGAGCGGCTATCCTTGCCAGAGAATCAATGAAAGAAAGTGAAACAACCTTCAAAGGATTTCACCTGGAATCAAATGAGATCTTTTTACAGAACGACAAGAGGCGAAAGGCAAAAAAGAAACGGGTTTCGAGATTCAACAGATCAGTTGAAGAGCTTATTTTTGAAGGATATACCAAAGAGCTTGATCCGCGGAAAAAGACCGTGGGTATTCCAAGGGCGCTTTTTACTTATGGCATGTTCAGCATGTTTTACCGGATTTTCTCAGAACTTGGATTCAACGTGCTTTTATCCGACCCTACCAGCGAAAGGACCATCAGCCTGGGCCAGGAATACTCCCTGGAAGAGGCCTGCTATCCGGTCAAGCTTATAAACGGACATGTGGCCGAACTGATCGATAAAAAGGTCGATTTCATCTTCTTCCCAGACCTTTATACTGTGGATCACCCCGGCTCACCCTCAAGGCAGAACTATGGGTGCGCGTATATGCAGCTTGCATTTAAGGTGGTAAATCAGGCCATGGACCTCGAAAGCAAAGGCATACAACTGCTCTCCCCTACCATTGCCTTCAGCCTGGGTAAGGAATTTATGATGAACAGTTTCGCAGAACTTGGACGCCAGCTGGACAAAACCCCTCAGGAAACGATCCTTGCGCTGCAAAAAGGGGTAAAGGCGTTCCATGATTTCGAGGCAAGGATTGAAAGAGAGGGGAAAGAGGCCCTCAGGAAACTGGAGCCTAACAGTAAGGCCTTCGTTCTCATATCAAAGATCTACGGCATAGCCGACCCGGTATTGAACATGGGCATTCCGGACAAGCTGATGGATATGGGGTATCAGGTATTGCCCTTTTATTTTTTGCCTGAAGGGGACCTGTCAAAAGAACATCCCAACATGTACTGGCCCTTTGGACAGCATATACTTGAGCCTGCGCAACTCGTGAGGGAGCATCCCAATCTCTATGCGATTCTGCTTACACACCACGGCTGCGGACCTGATTCGGTCATGGCCCACTTTTTCAGAGAAGAGATGCAGGGAAAACCATATCTTCACATCGAGGTCGACGAACACTCCTCCGGGGTCGGAATCATCACGCGGGTGGAGGCATTTGTAAACAGCCTGGACAATCTTGCCACAAAGACAGCCGAAGATGTAAATGTATATCTGAATAAAGTTTCCCACAAGGATGAAAATATCAAAGAAAAATGTCTCAAGCCAAAACAAGCCACCACAATTTATCTTCCCTGCATCCACCCCTATTCGCAAATCGCCAAAGAACTCTTGGTCTCAAAAGGCATTGCAGCTGATGTACTGCCTCAGACCAGCCTGGACACGATCGACATTGGTAGAAAATTTACCATGGCCGAGGAGTATTTTTCACTCACCGCACTTATAGGGGATATCTTGAGCAAATGCACCTTTGAGGGTAACGGGCAGTATGCCTTTTTTATCCCGAAAACGGAAGGGGCTGAGGTGGAAGGACAGTACAGCCGGATGCTCCGGATGAAACTTGATGAAGAAGGCTATTCCCATGTTGACATTATTTCTCCTTTTATGGAAGACCTTCTGGACAAAGAGGATGAAGGAGGACATTCTCTGTTTATGTGCCTTATTGCTGGAGATATCATCCTTGCAGCACCGGCAGAAAAGCGTGATAAATATCTCCATCGCATATATGAACTTGCAAGGAATCACAGCCTCAGGATAGATGAGCTTAAACTCATAGCAAAGGAAATACGCGGGGAGGTGCAAAAACGCCAATGGACAAAACAGATCCTTGCCATTGGCGAACCATTGGTACTTTACAATGACTTTATGAATAATTTTACCTTTAAAGAAATTGAAAACAAGGGATATCGTGTTATCTACGCCCCTTTCAGTGAGGCCATGTGGCTGTTCTGGCGAGACCATGTTTATCAAAACGGCAGAGATGAAATGCGCTTGAACATATTGAGCAGACTCAGTGACGTCATTAAGGTAATTTCAAAATGCCTTGGTATGGAGGGACCGTTTGAAAGGGGTCCGGAGTCTCTCGCTAGCATTGCGGACGACAACGTCGGTTACTATGCCGGTGCATTCGGCCGATACAGGGGTTCCAAGATCCTGGGAGAACTCCGACTCGTGGACGGCATCATCACTGTCACATCCACATATGAGAACACGGGCATTTCGCTCAACATTCTGCAGAAAGGCCTTACAGGGAAAAGCCTGAAACCGATCCTCAACCTTGCATTTGATGGAAACCGCAATGAAAACGATGTTACCAAGCGCGAATCCTTTATCTATTATCTTTAGATGTTTAAGATTGATCTTGACATAATATTTAAGCGGCTTTACCATACTTCTGTATGGAAAACAAAGAAGACCTTATAGAATCCATCCTGCGCCGGCTGATGAGGATAATCAACAAACAGAGGCGCATTGAGGAAATGCCGGTACGCATTGATAAGGACATTGAGGTGACTCCGACAGAGAGCCATACTGTTCAGACCATCGGAGAGCGTAAATCAGTGAATGTTACTGATCTGGCTGCCCATTTCGGAGTCACCAAGAGTGCGGCATCACAAATAGTAACCAAACTTGCAAAAAAAGGTTTTGTTAAAAAAAGCGTGTCTGACCGCAGCGGTAAAGAATTACAATTGACTCTTACAGAGCTGGGTCGGCGCGCGTTCGAAGCGCACGAAAGATGTCACGGACGGCATCTGGCTGACATTGTAACCCGTCTGGGTTCCTTTTCACTCTCGCAGATCGCAATTGCGGACGTCATGCTGGACGTTGTAGAAGACGTGATAAATGAGCGCCTTAAGAAGAAGTGATATTTTTTTGGCCATATAGTTAAGTAGCTTAATCACTGGCAGGTTAATTTATTAACGAAGCAGCCCCAGGGTGGGAGGAGTTAAGATCTTGATCTCAATAACGAGCCTTCACGTAAACATCATGGGCAAAAAGATCCTTCGCGGCGTAGATCTTGAGATCCCTGACGGAGAAATTCACGCCCTGTTAGGGCCGAACGGTTCCGGCAAAAGCGTCATGATGATGACCATTATGGGCTATCCTGAGTATGAAGTCTTAAGCGGGAGCATTGTCTTTAACGGCAGGAATATCACCCGTCTGCCCATAGATGAAAGGGCTAGGCTGGGAATCGGGATATCAGAACAACATCCCCCGGAAATAAAAGAAGTCAAGCTCAGAAACCTGATAAATAGCATGCCCCTGGCTAATGATCTGAAGGACAAGCGCAATATCAGGCTTGGTTCCACGATTAGAATAGGCCGGTTCCTTGACCGGGGCATAAACCATGGGCTCTCAGGAGGTGAAAGCAAACAGGCTGAGCTGTTCCTCCTGCTGCTTTCAAATCCTAACCTGCTGCTTCTGGATGAGCCTGATTCAGGAGTGGATCCAGAGCAGCTGAAGCTGGTCGGAGGGATGATCAATTCATCACTTCGCAATACGCCGGGGGCTGCCCCCCCGGGAAAGGGAAAGGCACACCGAAATGGAAGTCCAAAGGCGGCCCTGATATCAACGCATTCGGCCGCTATACTTGAATATCTGAAAGTGGACAAGGCACACCTGATGATGAACGGAAAAATAAAGTGCAGCGGCGAACCCTTACTTATGATGACTCATATAGTTAATCAGGGCTACGACCACTGCATCAGTTGTCTGGCACCGCTTAAATAACAGCTATGAGGCACGGGACCCATTAAAAGAGTTTAACGAAATGAATCAGATAGACTTTGAAGAATACCGGTTTTCATTATGGCAGGAGGAAAGGGGAACCATGCTGTCCTCCATTGATCGATTTGGCAACAAGGAGAGAGCCGCCCTGAGGTCGGTCGGCGTGGATTTTAACAGGATAAGAGATGCTGGAGGCTTTCTGCAACATGATCACGATTTTCTAACACTGCCTCCTAAGGTCCCGGGAATCGAGATCCTGCCTGTGGAAACAGCCCTCAGCCGATATCCCGAAATAGGGAAAAAATTCTGTTTCAAGGCGATTAGCCCTGATGAGGACAGATATACAAAGGCTGTTTCCGGCACATTACCACACGGCTACTTCATCCGCGTCAAAGAGGGGGTCAGGATTGAAAGGCCTGTCATGGCCGGGCTTTTAATGCCTAAGGAAAGATGCTCCATGAGCCTTCATAACATAGTGGTGCTGGAGCAGGGAGCGGGCCTTAACCTTGTGACAGGCTGCACCTCCTGCGGGGAGGTAAACTCCGGTCTGCATGTTTCGGTAAGCGAGCACTTTGTAGGAGAAAACGCAAGCCTTGTGAATACGACGATCCACTGCTGGGGGCCGGAGTTCATAGTCAGACCCAAATCCGCAACCGTTGTGGCTGACAAAGGAAATTACATGGAAAACTACTACTGCCTCCAACCGCCGATGGATCTGGATATGAGCCCTGTCACCCATCTGAGTGGGGAAAGGGCCTCTGCCCGATTCATGGCCGCGGCCGTGTGCCTGCCTGGGACCCGTTGTGACATCGGCGGAACGGTATATCTCACTGGGGTAGGCTCAAGCGCCGAACTGGTGGCAAGGTCGGTAAACCATGGCGGTGATTTGATTCAGAAGGGCCTGCTCGTGGGCGCAGCAAAAGGGTGCAAGGCCCATGTGGATTGCTCCGGTTTGATGCTCAACCATAAGGGCAGCATAGAAGCGGTTCCAGGTCTAAAATCCATGCACCCGGATGCCAGGATGTCGCACGAAGCGGCCATAGGAAGAATCGATACAGGCGCCCTGAATTACCTACGATCAAAAGGGTTGACGGAGGCAGAGGCAATTTCTCTGATAGTCAGGGGTTTTTTGGATATCAGCCCTGAAATCGAACGGCTTTCTCCGCAATTGGAAAGAAGCATTAAGAAGATAGCATCATTTTCAGGGCATTGAAGGCCGGTTGCCTGACAAAAACATGCTGACGCAGAAGCGGGATAGCAGTTAAGAAACACATATGAACTAAAGGAGGAGACAGATGAAACTGGCGGTTTGTGGCAAAGGTGGCAGCGGGAAAAGCACTGTGGCGGCCCTGCTTGCAAAGGAATTTCAACGCAGGTCCAATCAGATTATCGTAATCGACTCGGACGAATCAAATTCGGGGCTTCACTGGATGCTTGGGATCGAAAAATTACCCCTTCCACTCATGGAATTGGTTGGAGGGAAAAGAAAAATACAGGATAAGATGACCGTGGGCTTTTCAATTGAGGGAGGCGAGGAAGCCCTGTCCATATGGAAGGCTGGCACAATTTCCGTGGCTGATATTCCATCGGCACATGTGGCTGGAAACGATGCCTGTAGGCTCGTGGTAACAGGCAAGATCGACAGGACCTTCGAGGGTTGTGCCTGCCCCATGGGAGTTGTAACCCGTGAATTTCTCAAGAAGCTTAAAGTCGATTACAACCAGATCGCCATTGTGGACATGGAGGCGGGAGTAGAACATTTCGGTCGAGGTATAGAGACCAGCTTGGATGCGGTTTTCGTTGTGGTTGAGCCGTCACTCGAATCACTTTCGCTTGCGCAAAAGATAAAAGAATTGACTCACTGGGCCGGGGCCCATTTTGCAGGTGCGGTTATAAATAAAGTCATGACGGAAAGCACCCTGGCCCGCATATCGGATGAATTAAAGAATCGGGAAATACGGTCTCTGGGCTGTCTGAGATATAACAACACGATTTTGAATGACGGACTATTCGGCAGGCCTGTTGATTTGGACGAAAAATCAGATGAAGTGGTCCTCATCGCAGACAATATCCTGGATGCGATTATAAAAAGAGGGCTCTGATATTGAAACCACTTACCATGCCAGCCCAAGATCAAAAAGGGTGATTCAGGACATGGGTAAAAGCTGAAAACCAGAAAGGATATTGACATGGCACCGGAACAATTCGAGCAATTCAAACAAAACCCCAGGCATCTTTTTATCAAAGCGGTGGAAAAGAAGGACATGGAAACCTGCCTAGTCAAAGCAGCGGAATTCCACGGCCATTTTTGTCCGGGCGTGGCATTGGGAGTCATGGCATCGGTGTGCGGACTCTGGGAGCTCGATGTCGCCTCTGTTTTCTTCGACGGAATAATGGAGGATCTTATGGCTGTAGTAGAAGTCAATGCATGTTTCGCTGACGGAGTCCAGGCCGTTACCGGGTGTACCTTTGGAAACAACGCACTGGTCTATCGCGATCTGGGTCGCATTGCAGTAACATTTGCTCAGAGGGGACGCAAAAACGGAGTTCGTATAAGAGCCGTTCCAGATTACCGCGACCATGTAAACAAGGCGGCCCCTCAATTTTACAAACTCATGGAAAAGGTTATTATTAAAAGAAAAGGAAGCGCAGACGATATCATCGCTTTTCGCCTGGAAGCCAGAAAGGCGGCCTTTTGCCTTGTCAAACAACCTTTTGAGAAGATTCTGATCACTGAGAAGGTAAAACCTATTCTCCCGAAACAGGCGCCGGTCAAACCGAGCATCGTGTGCCCTGAATGCGGGGAGGAGATCATGGGGAGCAAAATAGTTCAGGCAGGAAAACATAAAGGCCTATGTTTCACCTGCAGCAGACACCCATATCTTGAAGTGGAAGGACAGGGCATAGTCCAAAGGAACGGAATCTAAGATCTGATACGTAAAATGGATAAGGCGCATGACAGATAAAAGAAATGATACGTGCAAACAAAGGCATATACCCGGCAGAGGACACAAAGGTCATGGCCCCTCCAGCGCTTGGATGCATGACCCGAAAACAGTACTCGATCTCATCCCGCTTAAAGAGGGGCAAGTCTTTGCAGACCTGGGTTGCGGCACGGGTGATTACGCAATTGAGGCATCGACCATAGTCGGAACAACCGGCAGGGTCTACGCATTGGACAAGTTGCCCTATTTGATAGACAATCTCTCAAACACCATTAAATCCCCGGGTTTGAAAAACATCACACCCATAACGGCGGACATCACAGAGCCTCTACCCATAGACGACAAGAGTGTGGATGTGGCTTTCATCGCTACCGTGCTCCACATCTTCGATTTGAAGCGGATCGCAGTCACCCTTTTTGTCGAAGTCTCCAGGATACTCAAACCGTCAGGCCGCCTGGCTGTAGTCGAGTGCAAAAAAGAGGACCAGCCCTTTGGGCCGCCGGAACACATGCGGAATTCCCCGGAAGAGCTAATAGCGGCCCTGTCTCCCTGCGGGTTCATACAGAGAACCTACACCGATCTGGGCTACAACTATATAATTCAAGTTGAAAAACGGCAATAGGTTCCACAACCTCAGAGTTAATGCCATGGGGACGCAATCCGAAAAACAGAATAATAATAGCGGCCTGATTTCATCCACCATGGAAGACTACCTCAAGGCCATATTCGAACTGGATAAGCTCAAGAGGGTTGTCAGAGTAAAGGACATCGCCAAAAAACTCGAGGTAAAGATGCCAACAGTGACCGGCATGCTCAAAAAGCTGGAAGAACGCGGGCTGGTCAGGCACAAAAAATATGAATTCGTTGAATTGACAGTTACAGGGGCCTTCTTCGGAAATGAAATGCGGCGGCGGCATGCCATACTGCTCAGGTTTCTCACTGAGATCCTGAAAGTTGAAATAAAAACAGCTGCAGAGGAGGCATGCAAACTGGAGCATTTTCTAAGCAAGGGCACATTGGAAAACCTCATAGATTTTATGGATTTTGTGGAAGCCTGCCCGAGAGCTCAAGAAAGATGGCCTGACCGGTCAAAGGACTGCTGATGAAAGGATCTTGAGAAGTTTAAGCTCACTGTTCAAAGTTTGAGGAATCCGGTTTTAGGGGTTAATCACATCCTTTGTCTTCAGGTTGACCGGGCTGTCGTTTGAAGAGCGATTGGACTCGAAATTGTATGATAATTTCCGAGACGACAAATCCGGCAAGGGTAAAAAAAACCAAAAGAGTGTATAAACCGGCTACACCCAGGTGATCTCCTACGGCACCAAAGGCAGGGGCTGTAGCCAATGGAAAGATGATGAAGAGGCTACTGAGAACCGCAAAACCTGTGCCCGACTGATGTCCCGCACTGACACGCATCATAATGGTAAAGGCCCATACATGAATAGCGCCGATTAGGATATTGTCCAGGGACAGAATTAGGCCGGCCTGCCATAAGGACATGCTGTGTTTTGCTCCACAAATGGCTGTAAAACCTGCAAGTATAATTGATATCATACAAAAACATCGAAGGAATATCCTGTTTCCGGTTCGATATAAAAGCCATCCCGAAACAGCTGTTCCAGTCAAGCCAGCCGGGTAGGCAAAGCTCATAAGAAGGGTCCCGATTTCTTTGGGGCACAAACCAAGATCCGCCAGAACAGGCATCCGCATTTGAAACCCTGTAAAGGCAAAGGTGGTCGAAGCTATCAGCACCGCAATTAACCAGTAGACCTTATCGCGCCGAAGGAAGGCAAGGATGCCGAACGCCTTTTCCTTTTTATCGCTCTGGCCTTCCTCCCGGACAGGAGGGATCTCCCGATGAAAAAATATCGGAAGGCTGAGCAGAAAGGCTGCCCCGGCCAGAAATATACACAGGGCTTTCCAACTCATAAAGGAATAGAGGAAAAGCATCAGCCCCCCTCCCATCATCATGCCGGCGAATCTGGCGCCTGCCTGGATTGTATTGCCCCAGGGGCGTTCTTCAGGATAAAGGATATCGGTTGCATACCCGTCAACCGCAATGTCATTGGTCGCCATGACCATATTAAGCAGAAGCAGAATCAGGTACATCGTGCTGAAATGAGTCTCCGGAGGGGTAAAAGAGACGCAAAGTAAGAGAACCGCCCCAAGCCACTGCAGGGGAAATATCCATGTTCGCCGTCTACCTATTGAAGGGATATAGATGCGGTCCACCCATGGGGCCCACAGGAATTTTATGGCCCATGGAAGATGGAGGATAAAAAGAGCGCCTATTCCTTTCAGCGGCATATGAAGCTGTCGCATAATTACGGGAAGACTTCCGAACACAAAGCCCAAAGAAATTGTCTGACATAGATACATGGAAGTCAGAAGTCCAGCCTTGAACTCTCTGGGATGGTCTGACATCCATTTCTTTAAAAAATGCCTCATGTTATAGTCCTTTAAAAGCAATAAATGGCGAGAATCAGTGAGGTATTTTCCTTGATCATTTTTACGCCTCAGTTAAAGAAATGAAAGGGGATAACTCGTCCGAATTCAATGCCAAAGTAATTGAAGGAAGGGCTGCCATGTCAACATGGAATAGATCATAAAATACAGGCGGGGATAAGTGGATGTAGACCATATGGGCATGGGTTTGGCCGGGGATGATCAGGTCCCCTTCCTGACGGTGAAGATATAATATGCCGCTTGTACCTTCGTGATTTGAAAAACCCTGCCCGGTAAGGTCCTGTGCCTTTATCAGGTTGATATAGTGCCCCGAAAGTAGAAAACCTAAATTCAGGGTGGGCTGATTTTTTTCATATTCAAGCCTGAGTTTTTCCCTAGGCTCAATGTCCAAACGGCTGAGCCAGAATCCTTCTTTAATTCGATACACCCATCGATTTTGAGAGGGCAGTACCACCCCGGTTTTTTTATGGGAAAGGAGCTGCCAAAGGTGTCCCAGCATGATGCCCGGTTTGGTATGTTCATGTGTCATTCCGTCCTGAAAACTTATAAAAAACCCCTTGTCTTCAAGCTCGGTGGGACCACCCTTTACGAGGTCAACCAGGCTATCGAGAGGTTCGATGGACATCGATCTGAACATCTTCAGCAATCCTCCGAGGTGGGCAGGTGTGCAGCTTACGAAAAACTCTGCCGCCTCAGGACCGTTTCCGTACAAGCCGTATCGCTTTTCGACAATATCAATGGTCACAAGGGCGTTTAAGAACCTCTCCGTATTGCCCGCATGCGCATTGATGGAGGATGCGATATCGGCTGCAGAGCGAAAACTGGTCATCTCATCATAAATGTTCAGCTCGATGCCTGCCATGAGCAGCCGTGTGCGTATGGGGGGCAGTGGCGATTTCATGAAGCGGTCCGTAACTGTTTTCAACCGCGGAAAGTTTTTCATTTTAACTTACATTATCCATTAAGTATCCTTTCGACTGCGGGCCGCTTGTCTTTGCTAAAATACCCGCTAGGGCCGAAATATTCTAAGGTGAAGGTTTCTCAGCGCCTAGTCCACCATAAAGGCATTATGTTTCAACTTCGCTTGCGCGTAGAGCCTGAGCGCCTCGTCAATATCCTTTATATCGGTTGCTATCACCCTGACGCCGCGGCTTGAAAAGTGCCGGTAGGCACCGATGCCTATCATATTCACAATAAGCGCCTCGCAGTCCTTGAAAACATCAAACATGTCGTTATGCCTCTGCTCGGTGTCGGGGCCGAAGCCGTGCCTCCCCTTTTCATCCGTCTGGGGATGGGTCTCAATGGCTGAAAAAATCTCATGCCCGGGCTTTTCCCTCTCCTCTTTGTCCACGATACTTCCTTCATCCAGGGTGTATACATGGATGCGGCCGCTGCCGCCGAAGTGCGTGGCTATATTTAACCCGTCATCCGTTGCCACCGCGATTTTCATATCCCGCTCCTTTATCTGATAAGCGGGCGCGCCTTACTTAAGGCACGCCCGCACAGGTTAAGCAAAAAAAAGGCTGGTCTCTAAAACTCCACAGCCAGTTTGACCGTAAACAGATTCCTGTCATCGGCTATCATGCCGGTGCCGTCCTGGTTGTCCTCATCATATTCGCCGTGCAGAAACTCCCCGGACAGGGTCATATTCTCGAAAAGATCATAGTTGCCCACGATTCCGTACTGTTTCTCAGGCACAAGGCCGTACATATCGCTGGTCCCCTCATACCTGAGGCCCACCTGAAGGGGTTCAATGGGTCTCATGGCAAGTTCCAGGTTATAGGCCGAGGGTTTTGTCTTCATAGCCGTGCCCACACGGTTTACAGAGTAACCCATTTCACCCGCCCTGAAGTCATCGAGTGCTGTTATATACTCAGCGCCAAAGCTGTATATGCCGAATTCGCAGACAAAGTACGCAGCCACGCCACCCACAGTATCATCCAGATCGTTTAAAGCACCGTCTATATTGATATCCTGGACCTCGTCCTGAAGGGTGTCGCTGTCGGCCACGTTGTTGATATATGAAAGGCCCATGAGAAGGTTTACTCCTCCCAGGGTACCCTCGGGATTATGGATATTTACATCACCGAAAAACCCGTTTATCCTGCCGTCGTCTTCAAAGTCATCCTCGATATCCCCGTGGTACACACCGGCTCCCAACGAAACCCATTCCCCCTCAAAGCCTGCCTCAAGAGCCGTTTCTCCCGCCTCAAAGACCACCTGGGTTACAGGGTCCGATACGAACCAGGTGTTAAGCTCCCCGAAGTGCGGACAGTATTTTCCGGCCAGGAGATAAAATCCTTTTGTATCCTCTGTTCCGCCCAGAAGAAGGGTGGCCTCATCGACCCTTAGCCTGTCCGCGTCCTCATCTTCCTCATACAGGAGGGTAACGTGCCCCTTGGCATACCTGTTTATGTCCATGTCAAGACCCAGTTCAAATGTTGAAAGGGCTATGTCGTCGTTTGTCACGCTGTCTGACTGAAGAGTTACAGGATTGATGGTATCTGCCTTTTCACTTCCGAATTCCACTTCAATGGCACCGGACAGTCCTATCTTTTCGGTCCATTCCACCCCCTCTTTTACCGCATCGGAAAAAGTGGCCTTTTCATTAAGATCGGCCATCTGCCTCTCTTTTTTCTGAAGCTCTTCTTCAAGTTGCCCCATTCTTTCCTTCATATCCTTTATTTCCTGCATAAGCTCATAGTTTGACATCTCGCCTGCAAATGCCGGAATGCATGGCATGGCGCCGCACAACGAAATACACATAATCAGCTTTAATAGCTTTTTCATCTTCTGCACACTCCTTTCCTCTTTTCATAGTTCATTGACATGTCCGCAAATGAATTATCCGGCGAATGCCTTTATCCATTTTAAGAGAACGACCGGATACTCAAGCACACCCGAATCGGCATAAAAAGGCAGGTTATAAAGGGCCATCTCTTTGACCGCCTTTACCTTCATGATCTCAGGGTGTTCTTTTGAATAGGTCCTTATCGTCTTCTGCACGGCAAAGGCGTCACCCGTCATAACGATCACGTCAGGGTTGGCCTTGATTATAGGGGCCAGGTCCATCCCTTTCCTTGTCTTGCGCACCAAGTAATGGCCCTTTTCAGTTTTACCGCCCGCAGGCATGAAGCAGTCCCCGACATTGACGCAACCCAGGGGTCCAAGCAGAAACCTGTCTGAATATCCTCCAGGGGCCTCCACCCTCAACAGGCACTTCCCGGTTGAAGGCTGATATGTGCCGCTTAGGATAATTACCTTGTTACCCAGTTTCCGTGCAGGAAGTTTTGTCTTTGCCGCTGCCAGATCCTTTTTGTATCTTTCAATCACCACTTCGGCCTTTGCTTCCCGTCCCACAAGTCGGCCAACCTTCAGTACCGCCTGCTCCAACCCGGCTGAAAAATCAACAAACTCTATCTTGACACCCTGCTTTTCCATGATCGGAACAATGTTTTCCGGTTTCACCTTCGGCATGTAGAGGCAGAAGGGATCGCTTTTTTCAACAATGATCCGGCTTATACCCATCTTTTTGCACGCATTCGGAACCACCTGCTTTTTTATGGATACACATCGCGGGCACCCCAGCATCTGGGATGCGGTCTTGAGCCTTTTCGCCATGGGCCACAGCGACCCCCTTACCGACATTGCCTCGGGAATCACGCCAAGGTTAAAGGCGATATCAACCACCCGGTCCCCTATGATGATGGTCTTTATCTTCTCGGGTGGCGGGGATTTCATCCCCGCCTCAGCCTTTACAGGCAGAAGCGTCACAGCAAAGATAAGGGCCAGTGCAGCCGCCCATGACGCAACAACCTTGAAATAAAACCGTTTTTTCAAATTCTCTTTCATGATAGTCTTCTCCGATTCTTTAAAATTTCATTGCCAGCTTGACCACGACCTGGAAATCCTCTGAAAGCTGGGTGCCGTTCAGATCCCGGTAGACCGGAATCGGAACGCAGGCGTCAAGATGCATCCCCTTGTGAAACTTGAAATGAACGCCGGGGGATAGGTATATGACATGGCCGCCAGTGTTTTCCTGCTTTTGGCCGTCAAGTTTTGCCTTTCCCTTTACATCCCCGTTCAGCTCAAGTCCCAGATCAAACAGCCTTGATACTGCATAGCCGTAGGCAAAGTTATATTTAAACCGATCCGGTTTCTCATAATCCCTGCTCCCCAGCTCACCTTCAGTGGAGAGCTTGCACATGAAATAGCTTGACAGCCAGTGCCGGCCGATAACCTTGTGAGCGCCAAGCTCCACTATCGGATCCCACGAACCTGAACCGGTCTGCAAAAATCCGGGCAGGAACACGCCTGCCTCGTCTTTCTCGTCTGTTTCCCCGGTAGGCATCTTCACTCCCACGCCGACAGCCATATTAAGAGGGTCTTTTCGCTTCTGCGACATGATCCTGTACCTGGAAATGAGTTTTATGTCGCCTACCCCTGAATTGCTGTCTGCAAAGTCCTTTGTCTTGGAATGCCTGTACATATGCTTGTCAAGAAATGGAACCACCACACGAGCATCAAAGTTCTCAAATATCCCGGCTCGCAGGGTGAGCTGATACTTATCCGTAGTCTTTTTACTCACCTTTTTGCCTGGCCCTGTGGGCCTTGCAAAATCTACCTCATCGTCTCCTTGGTAAAGCTGGTCCTCTATGACGTTGATATATTTAAGTATGATCCCACATTCGCCCTTCTCATAGACTCCTCCATTGCTTTGATTCACCGGCCCCACAGGCCTGGGCCCCTTTGCCTGCTTATCCTTCTGAGCAGCACCCGCTGGCTCGACCTGGACGATGAGCAGACACAGGGCAAGAAAAAGGCCCTGCACAATCCACGGTATCAGCTTGGATCTATTTGATCTGATTTTACACATCTGACGTGATTCTCCTTTTCGTTTCATTTAAAAAGGCGCAAAGGGGCTGTATAGTACAGACCCTGTTGCGCCTTCACTTGTCCCGCCTGTTATCGGGACCCGTAAGACAGCCTCCTTAAAATCTTCAGAGACCTTGCATCAGTTTTTTCTTCTCTTTTCGGTGCCGCCGGGAATCAGACCATTTTCTGATGCCGGCCGCCCTTTGCGCCCATATTATTTCATGTCACGCGCCTGCACCCATATCACTGCGTCCTGGGACAACTCTTTACCCTTAAATTTATCAGCCGGACCCGCGCCGAGCGCGCAAAAGCCCCACCATCCGGCCCTGGGGATGCCGAAGGAAAACTCACCGTTTACATTAGCCTTGATGGTCATGGTTACAAAGGCATCCTGTGGGGCCTCGACCTGAGCCTCTTTTGCAAATGCGTTTTTTTCCATCATCGGCATGTGGTTCATGTACTCCACCTCTATCTCGGCATACGGTACCGGTTTTCCGTCCCCTTTTACGATTCCCCTGAATACGTTGCCTGTCCAGAGCGCATAAGGCTTGTCAAGGGGCACGATTTCCGCGGGCATGCCTAACTCAGCATCCCAGTCGGTCGGGAAACCGCCCGTGTTGACTATTACCTTGCTTATCTGCTGTATGTAGCAGTCTTCTTCCTTTTCATAATACGGAGAAGGCACAAGACAGAACACATTGTCACCCATACCTCTCAGCTTATAGTCAGCTTCATAGGCCTTTCCGCTGTTTGTAAGGCTTACCCAGTTAATGGGCCTGAGGGTATCTAAGAGGTCCTTTTTCTTTCCCTTTCGAACGACAAAGAACTGCTCCGGCTCTCCCATGTCCATGGTGTGCCCCGCCTCAAAGGGGTGAGTGAAGACAAGCTTCATGTCTATATTCTCAGCCTTATCAAGGGCCGCATCAGGTGTGTAGATCATCTGGAAATGGGCAAACGCCGGAGCCGCCGTCATCAGGAACAATCCTGCCAGTAAAACGATCGCTTTTTTCATGCTGTTATCTCCTTTTGTCTTCTGATTTTGTAAATTGTCGATTAATCAAATAGTTGAATAATGTACCTGTTTTAAGAGCATAGGAAATAGACTGACAGCTGATAGCTGACAGCTTGTTCAATCACTCGGTTATCTCGCTTCCCTTGACCTCTATCTCGTGGCCGGGGCCTGCATCAAAGATCACCTTGTAGTCGCCCTGAGGCTTGTCAAAGGTAAATTCACTGTCCTGGTCCATCTTGCCTTCGAGCAGAACCTTTTCCCCGCTCTTAACTCTCATCTTTACCCCCGCCGCAGAAGAGCCGTCCGAGAAGCCCCCCTCGCAGGTGATCGAGCCGTCCCCGTTGTCATAGCAGGAACAAAGCGGAGTGTGAGCCAAGGCAAAACCGTAAAAGCCCAGAAAAAGCCCAACCATGGCGACTAAAAATACTTTTTTGAACATTTTGAAATCCTCCTTTTTTGTTAATATTCAGACCTGTTTTTGATAAATCCCATCAAAATTGTGAAACTCAACGCCAGACCGTAAAATGCCATCATCGCCTGGACTCCCGTCAGCCCCAGGGCGCTTCCCCCTGAAAAGACGAGTACTGCCACAAATAGCCCCAGAATCATCGGGTATATCATGGAAAAAAGCATCCATTTGACCGACCCGGTCTGTATCTTTACGGCGATCGTAGTAGCGATACAGGGCGGATAGAGCACCATAAAGAGCATCAGGGCAAGGGCGTGAAGCGAGGTAAAGGCCCCCTCCTGCTTTTCCATGCGCTTTTCCAGACTTTCACCTTCATCCTCCTGCTGGTAAAGGGCACCCAGCGTTGCCACACTGCTCTCCTTGGCTGCAAAGGCGCTCAAAAGGGCCACGTTCACCCGCCAGTTAAAACCGGCCCACCTGCTCGCGGGCTCAAGCACTCTGCCCAGCCTTCCGAGAAAACTGTTGTCGATATTCTCCTTTCTGATCTCCCTTAAAAGCCTTTTTCTGGCCTTAAAGAGTTTTTTAAAGGCACGGTTGACCTTTTTGGCCTCTTTGTCCTTTCCCGGCCTTACGATCCTGAAAAAACCAGGATTCTTCTCCCTGAATTTCTCGTTCAGGGCGGCTGTGGCCTCCTTACCCTTTGTACCCATCTTTGCGCCCTTGTAGTCATCCCAGTAAAGGACAAGCGGCATGAGGTTTTCTTTGTTTAGCCTGTCCGCATAGACCGTTCCCTGAATCTTCTTCAGGAATGAACCGACCGCCCTTTCTTTTTCACCCTCGTAATATTGAACCCTCTGCGCATCCAGCCTTGGGAACTGAAGGAGCACGAATATGACGACAGCCACAGCAGCCACAATGGTGGTTATCTTCCTGATGAAGAGCCACACCCTCTCGGTCGCCCTTTTGAGAACGCTTCTTACGGAAGGGATATGGTAGGGAGGCATCTCCATCACAAAGGGGGCGGTATGCCTTTTCCTTAAGACGGTAAGGGTCAGAAGCTTTGATATCGGCAGCACGCAGAGCAGGCTTATGGTGGAGATAAAAAGCATGGCAAGGGTTTTGTGCTCGGCAAAGTAGATATTTATGAGAAGCACGTAAAGCGGGACCTTGGCAAGGCAGTTTAAGAGCGGAATTATCAGTATGGTCGCAAACCTTGATCTCTCGTCAGGGATCCCCTTGCACGACATGACCGCGGGAACCGCGCATCCTCCCACATACACACCCCCGAGCACCATCGGGAGGGTTGATTGCCCGTGAAGGCCGAAGCGGCTGAAAAGCCTGTCCATGATAAAGGCCATCCTGGGCATATAGCCGCTGTCCTCCAGGATGGCTATAAGGCTGAAGAGTATGAAAAATATCGGGATATAGTTTAAAAGTGCGTTTATGCTGTCAACAAACCAGAGCGCAAAAGCGCGTATGACGGGCACATCGATAAAACCGGGCGTAGGAGAAACGGCCTCCGTGAAGCTTCTTATCTGGGCCAGAAGGGGCCAGGTATAATTTGTGACCCTGTATCCCTGGACAATGGAAAGGTAGTAGAGAAGCCATATCACACCGATCAGAACAACAGGCCCCATAAAACGGTTGCACACGACCCTGTCTATTCTTTCAGACAAGGGCACCTTCCAGGTATCCTTGCTTGTACATGACCTTATGATTTCATCGGCTGTCTCATATCTCCTGTGGGCGATATGAACCGCCGGCAGCTCACCGTGGCGGGCCTCAAAATCAGACCTGAGTCTTTCCACCTTCTCAAGGAACTCGTCCGCATCCGCATGGTGCTCCCTTATGAGCCTTTGGACCTCACCGTCTCCCTCCATAAGCTTTATTGCCAGCCACCGGCCGGGCAGATCGGACGGACCGGCCTTCTCCGCTGAGATCATCTCCTCTAACTTGCGGATAAACTCCTCCATTTCGCCGTAATCGATCCTGGATCCCGCACGTCTTTCCTTTTTGCCGACGATATTGTTGATCGCCTTAAGGACTTCTTTTTTACCCTTGCCTTTCTTGATCGAGGTAGGCACCACCGGCAGGTTGAGTCTCTCGGAAAGCCTGTTCACGTCGATCTTTAGTCCCCTTCCCTCGGCCACATCCATCATGTTGAGTTCGAATAACAGGGGGATGTCCATTTCTATGAGCTGAAAGGTAAGATAGAGGCTTCTTTTAAGGGTGGCGGCATCTGCAATATTTATTATCAGATTCGGCTTTTCACTGATGATAAAATCCCTTGAAACCCTTTCTTCAAGGCTGTAGGAGGTGAGGCTGTAGGTGCCAGGAAGGTCCACTACTTCTATCTTTTTCCCGTTATGCCTGTACCAGCCCGACATCTTATCGACCGTTACACCCGGGTAATTGGCCACATGCTGGCTTGCGCCTGTAAGCGAATTGAACAGGGTGGATTTTCCGCAGTTCGGCTGTCCTGCAAGGGCTATGACCGCATCCTTTTTCATCGCAGAGTCACCTCCACAAACCTTGCCTCGTCATGTCTCAGGCTCACGAAATTGCCATCCAGATCCAGTTCCATCGGATCATTTAGCGGCGCGTTCCTTATTACCTTCACGCTCAGGCCCGGATACACGCCCATATCGAGCAGTCTCTGCCCCAGTTTATCGATTGCCGACAGTTTCTTGATTACACATTCATCACCCGGTTTCATCTGATCCAGCGTCATTACCTGCTCCTTTTCAAAAAAAAAGGCGAAACAGGACACATGCATGTGCCCTTGTTCCGCCTTCACTTCTCACGCGCCGTTTAAAGGCCGCGAGCCGTAAGACATTCCTAATTATATTAGACAATACAAACTTACTTAGCCTTTTCTAATAATATGCATGGGAATTCCCTTGTCAAGCTATTTTTAGGATTTTTTCGTTTTGTTCATGTTTTGCCGGCGGTTCATTTGAAAACTCCATGAAACCCATATATAGCTTATTCATGAGCCTACACCTAAAGGAGCCATCAAATCATCGGCGGCCTTTTCCGAGACACGCTCCACTATGATGCGTCTGATCGCGCCTGACGCAGCATCAGCCCTCTCCGGCCCTGACCTGTAAATGGCGGCGTCTTTGCCCACAGGGGATGCAGGGCGTGTGTGCCTTTTACTTTTCAACAGCCGCCACGCCTCTTTGAACTTTGCATACTTGCTGCTGTTCAGTCTAAAATCCGGTGAAAGGGTTACGCTTCTCACAGGGAGCGAACTCCTCGGGATAATAAATGAAGTCACCTTTTCCTCACCTGTAAGCCGGCATATCACAAAGTCACATTCGCTCCAGCCTGATCTGCCGTCATGGGATATCCTGTAATATTTTTTCTTCCCTATACACACCGGCCCCGTACTTGTCTTTACGGCAATATCCCTGCCGTTTGAACGAATCATGCGCACCCTGCCCTTTTTTATGATACAGGCATCAAGTCCCATGGACTCTAGCTTCTTTCTTACGCGAATCAAAGGACTCAGTTTTTCCGCAGACAGCCTTTCCGCCGAGTCGCGCTCAAGTCTCCTTCTCTCGCACTTTTCTCTGTATACGCCAGTGTATGGCCGGCCGGACAGGTTCCTGTAGACCTGCCTTGCGTACTCCCTTGAAAAGCCGAAGCGCCTTCCCAGACCGGAAAGCGAGCTTTCGGTCGAATTGGCCATCTCCATAAAGGAGGCAGCGGACCCCTTGCCATATTTTCGTTCAAATCTTGATGAAAAACCCTTGGACCTTTGTAGACCGTAGGCCTTCCGCAAATCGCTTATCACCCGGATAGGCACCCCGAGAAAATCGGCTATCTGGTAGTCAAAGAGGGCCTCTTTCTCGATTTTTTCCTTTATGAACTCATCAAGCCCCATCTTGTAGTGCTCTCTTACATAAGCGTCCAGCAGTTCTCTTTCCATTCCTTGTAAATCCCTCTTTTTGCAGACAATTCGACGCCGATTTTCAGCAGTGGGTCGTTTTACATACCCCGCAGTTTTCAAGACATAATCGCCAAAGGCTTTTTTTTGACTCCCGGTCAAGGCAGCGGAAATCCGACACCCCCACCATTCCTGTCCTCAAGATACGGTCCAGGGTCTTTTCGCTCAGTTCAAGACGAAGCCTTTTTCCCGTTTCGGTTTCCACTGCCGACCTTATTACATCTCTTTTTCCCGTTTTTTATTTCGCCCGCAACAGGGGCAGTTGGCGCAGTCTCCTTTGCACCCGCCCTGTTTGTCTGCACAGGCTATTATCACCCTGCTTCCGTCGGGAGCGATCTCAAAACCCTTTTTCCCTTTAAACACAAGGCTGTCCGCCGGCACCTTTTTTCTGTCAAGCACACTGCGGAAAGTACTGCATCCGAATTCACACAGATCGCACAGGCTGTGGGTGTCTATAAAAACCAAGCCGCTTCCGTCATATCCGCTGTGAATTCTTTCCGCCAGCTGGCAGGCTGAATTTCCGTCAAAATACCCCTTGAGCCGCACATGCAGGTTTCCATTGCTTTTTCTTAGCTCAATCTGAAATTCCGTACTCATTTTCTTCCTTTCTACAATTTTTTTGTTAGACTTATTGTTTCCGTGTGAGACCTGTCTTCTAAATCATCCCGGCTGATCACCGCCTACAGGCCTTAATTGATGGGACCCTGAGTGTCACCCGCTTTCCGTATCACCTGGGTTATGGCGCTCAGGCTTGAGTTGGCGAGCATGTGAACCGGTTTGTTGTGCTTTTTGGCCAGGTTTTTCACAGTTGAACAGGCCGCGTGACTGTTACAGCTTACAGGGCAGAGAACCAGGTCCGCCCTCAGAAAACGGTTTTCAAGCCCCCTTGCCCCCCCTTTCATATAGCCGTCATGGTACTCGAATATACCGCCGATGCCTTCGATAAGCCTACGGTACAAAGATTCCATGCGTGTAATGCCCCCAACTATCAGGACACGCTTTTTGCACAGATCAAAGGAAGGGCAGTTTTTGTCGCAACGGTTCAGGCAGGAGAGCTCAGCCATTATCTCCCCTGCCTCCAGTTTGAAAGCCGCATTAATCTCCCTTTCCCTTTCCAGTTCCTTTGACAGGCGTCTATTCTTTTCTCCGAGAGAATCGATTCTGCTCCGGCTGGATATTGATAACTTTTTCATACCCTCCATTCTCCTTTTCAGCCTCTGGTTCTCCCTTTCAAGGTCCTCCGCCTTTCGCACGGCTTCAGAGCCTGCGACCAGTTCTTTTAATCTGCCATTTTCTTCCCTTATGCCAGCCAGGTTGGATTCAAGATCCCTCATCAGGCGTGCAGACTTCTCAGCCTCTCTTCTAAACACCCGTCCGGCCCTGCTTGATGTCTTCAGATCACCGCGCAGGGATGCTATTTCCTCGTTCTTCTCGCTGATGTTCCTCTTCAACCTCATGTACTGTTCGACTCCCCTGTGCATGGCCATGTGGATCATGCCGAAGATCTCGCTTCTATCCGTTTCAGGCATTACCCTCCTTGAAGCGGCGCTCCAGATAAGACCAGGGCTTCCCCCCGCCTCAAAAGCGGACCTCCAGTGCTCCATAAACTCCTTTATGCCAAGCTCAAACAGGGGCGCGAACTCATCTCCGTATTTTCGGTTGAACAGATTGTCCATACGTCTTGAAAGGGCATTTTCCTTTTCCGAACTACCCACGAGGACCTCATGTATCTCAAAAGCGTTCTTTCTTTTTGTAGAAACTCCCGATTTTTTAAGGAGCCTTTTCTGCTCGTCAAAGGTGAGACACATGCCGATCACGGGGCATTTCAGAAAATACGCAACCTCCCATATCCTCAGAGGGGTACACCGATAGGCTTGTCCGGGATCAAGCAGGATTCTTGCCTTTGGGACCGCAATATCAAAGTTTGTCGTTTTCTGCATAGGTTCTTCTCCTCGTTTTTTCCGACGTTTAAAGTGGCCCGCCTCCGTCAAATAAAAAAGGCGCAACCCGATCAGTGCCTGACCCTGAGTTCCGCCTTCACTTCTCACGCGCCGTTTAAAGGCCGCGAATCGTAAGACATTCCTAAAAACTTATTTTTCCTATTCCGAGTCTATCAGTACCTGAGTAAGGTTCTTGCGCAATTGTTCAAGCCTCTTGGACTTGAAGGCCTTCCTGCTTTCCTCAAGCACATCGATTGCCTCTTTTATGGCGTCCCTTAACCTGTTCTCCCTTCCCCTTGACGGGCAAAAAGAAAGGAGAGAATCAACGCTTTTTTTATCCAGATTCTTCTCAAGTATTGATGCCATCAGGCAGCGATGCGTCTCAAGGCCCTGGTACAGCTCGGAGACGCTCCTGTTGATCGCCTCTACGACCTGATTTCTTTCGCCTGTGGATTCATCCGGCCTTATATGACGCTGCAAAAAACCATGAGACCTGCCTCTTTCACACCTTCGCCTTCGGATGGTCACCCCCTGCACGGCTGATCCCTGGTTTATTTTCTTGTTTTCCATCTCAGACTCTTCCACTAAATTTCAGAAAAATCACTCAAATTCGAATCGCACAACAATGTTAGATGGATCTAATCTTATCCATGACAACATTTCTGTCAAGCACTTTTTTTAAAAAACTTTTCTCCTTTCATAAAAAAGGCCCTCATCCCCCGAATAGCAGAAGGTGAAGGCCTTTTCCCTGTCGTCCTTAATGCTTATTACTGCTGCGCGTAAGTGGATATCTCAAAGTCGGGATATGCGCTTCCGCCATGCTCACCCAGATCAAGCCCTTCGGCCTCTTCTTGAGCGCCTGCCCTGAGGCCTATCGTCTTATCGATCACCTTGAACAGGATAAAGGCGGTTGAAAAGGTCCATACAAAGCATCCAATGCCCGACAAGCTATATGATTCCCTTATGTGGTGGTGGAATAACAGAACTATTAAAGACAGCCCTTATGTTTTTCCTAATGATTATCCTTGCGCTTCCTATGGAAGGCATTTTACTCAAAGGAGAAGATTTCTGAAGGGGTTATGTGAAAGGGCAGGGGTCAAATATTTTAGTTACCACGGATTAAGAAGATTTTTTGGGTCAAGGCTGAAGGATATGGGCAAGTCGACCAAGCTTATTCAGGAGATGTTTGACCATGCCAGTTTAAGGACAACAGAGATATACATTCAGAACATAGATAATGACTTGAAGGGGATTGCTGACGGCATCTTGGAAAACACGAGTACACATTTTAGTACACGTAAAATAAAAGGAGTTAGCCCTTAAATCAGCTAACCCCTTGAAATTACTTGGCGTCCCCAACCGGATTCGAACCGGTGTTGCCGGCGTGAAAGGCCGTATTTTTTATATTACCTTTATTTACCTCCTGGTCTCTAGTTGTCCTTAATATATTGAAAATACATATAATAGTTGACAAAATTTTTTTCTTGGCTTACCATTTTGTACCTTGATTTTCATGTTGGGTGTGGGGGATAGTGTGGGGGATGAAATTGGGGGGGCTTCCATATGCCTAAGCAAAAGCGGTATAAAACAAAATATCCGGGGGTTTATTATCTAGACGGAACATCAATTAAAGGTAAACCTGAACGTGTCTACTATATCCGTTACCGTAAAAACGGTAAACTAGTTGAGGAACCCGCTGGACGACAATCAAAAGATGATATGACCCCAGCAAAGGCCAATAACATAAGATCAGAAAGAATCAAAGGGCACAGGAAATCAAACCGTGAAAAACGAGAAGCACTACTGGCCGAAAAAATTGCTAAAGACAAAAAATGGACAATTGACCGACTGTGGAACTCTTACAAAAGTATCCGGATCCCTGGCAAATCATTGAACACTGATAAAGGCCGATATGATAAATACCTTAAAGAAAAATTTGGGAAAAGAGCTCCAGAGGAGCTGAATCCCCTAGACGTAGACCGTCTGAGAATAAGTCTATTAAAGAAATTGGCACCACAGACCGTGAAGCACGTGTTGAATCTTTTGACTTGGATAATTAACTACGGAGTCAAAAATGGTCTTTGCAAAGGCATACCATTCCATATAAAAAAGCCCACTGTGGATAACGTAAAAACTGAGTACCTGACAGAAAAACAGACAAAATCCCTTCTAGCGGCCATTGAGAAAGACTCCAATACTCAAGTGGCAAATTTGATGAAATTAGCCCTTTTTACGGGCATGAGACGTGGCGAGCTACTAAATCTGCGGTGGAAAGACATTGATTTTGATCGAGGCTTTATCACACTCAAAGATACAAAGGGTGGAAAAGATCAAACAATCCCCATGAATGATACTACAAGACATATTTTGGATTCTCATCCGAAGGGGGACGGGGTTTATGTTTTTCCAGGGAGATCGGGCGGAAAACGCGCTACAGTTGATGTGGCTGTCAATAAGATAAAGAAAGCTGCGGGTCTTCCCAAGGACTTCAGGCCCCTTCATGGCCTCAGACATGCTTATGCCAGTATGCTGGCTTCTAGCGGCAAAGTGGATATGTACACCCTTCAAAGGCTCTTAACTCATAAGGATCCTCGTATGACCCAAAGGTATGCTTTCCTTCGCGATGAGGCTTTAAAGAGGGCCTCCGGCTTGGCCGGGGATATAATTAACAACATGATCAAGGAAAATGATAAGAAGGTCTCTGATTTGAAAAAAGTGAGTACTTGAAGCAGCCTTAAGCAAAATAGAAGTCACTCATTTAATGAAGTTTATCTTTAAGCCTTATCTCGTAGCATTTATGTGTGTTACACCCAACTGTTCTTGATCCTCCGACACCCTGCTCCCAAAGCTAGTAAATATAAATATTTATGATCCCTATACCCGTGACTGGCGGTGTGATTTCTAAAAAATGTCTTTCATTACATATTTGGTTTTCGATCTTCAAAAGATTTTATTTTAATTTGTGAGTAAGGTTGAAAATGCATTGATTTTATTAAAGCGATTCCACTTTCCTGACACATAATTATATCTTTAACGCTTTTTTGTTCCTTTTTGTTCGTAGTAAATTGCTTTGCGATTACACCGGCGTCAGCCTCTTCCAATGCGAGAACAATTTGGGTTCCAGCATTGGCAAAAATCGAGGGATGAAAATCCCTGGTTTCCTGTGAAGAGAGAATGAGCCCCATTCCGTATTTTCTGGCTTCTTTTACCAGGTCCGTGATCTTGGGATCATTGCAGAGTTTATGAGCCTCATCGATACAGACCATGACCCGCAGGTCCTTGGACATACCCTGAATGAGCATAGAAGAATAGATTTTTTCGAGCAGGAACCTGGATGCCGCCAACATCAGATCCTTAATCCCTGCGGTAAGCAGAATAACGGTGGTTTTCGTGAAAATGTCCTCAAAGCTGTATTGCGCTCTTCCCTGTTCAAATATCCCGCTTTCAAAAAGAGGCTGAAGCCGCACCTGGAGGTTACGAATCTGCCCGCCGGTTTCTTTTGACCAGCGATCCAAGATTTCCGAGAGCATCTCCAAGGTAGGGGGATTGCGATCATCTGGGGCCGGTTGATTCATCTCAAAGCCGGCATGCACATAGCACTCCTTTATTGCTTCGCGCAGTTTGCCAAGTTGGATATCTCCTGATCCGGAAAAGACTGAATTTAGCGTATCGGCAAGTCGGAACATCATTTCAACAGGCCTGCGCTTTTTTCCTGTTCTGGGATCGACGGGTATTTCAAAAGGATTGATGGGGAGCCCATCCATGACATCAAAAATCTGTGGCTTTACGGATTCATGAAAGTCCTCGGAGGCGTATTCGCCTTGGAAATCGAGGATTATGGAGGGCACTTCTTGCCGATTCAGTTCGAAAAGCATGCTCTTCGTAGTTTCTGATTTTCCCGCACCGCTTTTGCCTACAATCAAAAGGTGTTGATTGAGGAGGCGCTTGGGCTTTGTGGTTTTTGGGTCCCAATAGGCTTCTTTTCTTGAGGTGGTATCCACCCCAAGATAGACTTTTATCTCATCGTGTTTTTCCGGAATTTGTTCCGCCTTCTGTCTTGATGAAGCTTTCGTGGGTGGTGTGTCCTCAACTGGTTGGATTACTTCGTCTGGTAGCGGTTCCGGGACAGGAGACACCTGTGGTTGCTCTTCGGGGGGCTGATCTGTTGTTCCCGTCACTTCTTCGCCTGGTGTCTCTTCCCCTTCTGGTGACTCGGGACGCGATACTTTCTCAGATTTTTCCACTGATTCAGGCACTGGGGCAGAGGGAGAGGGCTCTTCCGTTCCGCCATTCGGTTCATCCGGTTCATCAAACCCATTATCCTCATCTATTGGAACATCCAGAAGGCTGGAAATAGCCCCACGTCCAAAAATCTTGATAATGTTCCCGTGAACCTCTTTTTCATCGATTTGCCCCCAGCTCGCACCATTGAAGATGTATCCTTCATGCCGGAATTGCACTTCACACGAGCCTGCGGCCGCAGCTTCAAGACCTTTCATGAATCCTGTAATGAGGTCTGTTTGCTGTTCCTCGGTTAGGTCCATCATAAATAGGCCATATCGGTGTGCACGCTCAAAATAGAAGAGGAGTATATTGGCCCATTCCTTGTTTTTAATGGTGGCATCAAAACGAGCATTTCCGCCTCCCAAGTAATGATGCCGGAAATGCTGTTCCGTGCTCTTGTTTTTGTCCCGGATTTCTTCCTGCAATTGGTAAATCTGGGCCGGGCTAGAAGCTTTTCGATTCTTAACCTCGATGAGATCAACCTCAATCCTTCGGTCATTAAGTTTTACGAGCATCAGGTCGGTACGCTTGAGGGAAAGTTCTGAATTTTCCAATTCTTTCGGGGTCTGGTAAAAAAGCTCAATATGGCTGTCCACTGGAATGAGGACACGACCAGAAAGCCTTCCTTCACGCTCCAGAGACAGGCGTGTTAGAGCCAGGCCAATCACTTCCTGGGCTTGGCTGGGGTTGTTGATGAGTTTCAATGCCAGTTTGCCGGAAACGGATTTGAGCATCTGGAGGACATAAGCTACCTTGGCTGTATCTATTACTTCGCCCACTGAGTCAGGGTCGTCTACAAGCAGGTCAATGAAGCCGGCCCTTAGGATGCTCTCAATTTCATGCTGGTGGAATGTGGAAATGACAAGCCTGTGGGCAACGGCATCCAAAAACTCCGGGGAATAATCAATCAAGTAACCGCTGTTTCCTGCACCCGGTCCCTTGATAGGATCATCATAAAATTCTATTCCGAAATTCCGGTCAATAGTGAAAACCCAGTCAGAAGCTTGATGCACCTTGTCTAGCATACGCAGGTGGTTTTTTCCGTGCTCGTCGGTGAGCTCCAATTGAACAGTGATATATTTGTTCAAGGAGTTGGACCAGTCAAAAAAGCAGGCCGAAAAATGCGCCGCAAAATCCTGCCCTTGAAAGAGGCGAGCCGTATTCCCATCCGAAGCCAGGTCAGCGCAAGAGTTTGGAGCTATCATGCGGGACCAAGTTGCGGTGGTAGCTCCAGCATTATAGTCCGTCACATATTCGGTCAGCAAGTTGTTGAGAAAGGAACTGCCTCTGCTTCCCGTATGCTCGCGAGTGGAAACGGTGGTGCCGAAAAAGTCTATGACAAAGGTCAGGTGCGATTCGAACCTTCCCTCCTGGTCATCCAAAAGCTCCTCAATGGCGTGTTTTGCGTAGATCAGTTTGGGAAACAGAGGGTTCTCATTGGGGCTGAGAAGCAGTTCCTCGGTTTCGGACAGTTTCCTGCCAAACGTCCAGTCCTCACTGCTTTTTTGCAGGATGAACTCATCTAGGGCATTTCCAATGAGCTGGTGTCGGGTACCCCGGGGAGCGAAAAATTTGATATCGAAATTGAGATTCTTGTAGAGATCCTTTGCAAGAAGAAGCTTGACTGCTTCAAGGATGAGGCCGCCATCTCCCGGGTTCACCACGTTCAATTTCATCGTCTGGACATAGGGATGATGGCAGAGGTAGCGCTCCATCTTATCGGCGATCTGCCGGGGTGTAACCGTTGATATGATGCCGTTTGCGGTCCCGGCCCCAAGAACCTGCATGGCTGCGTTCACAGCGGTGCGGAGATCCGGAGATTCCGAGTTGGGGTAGAACCCCCAAAAAAGCCCAAAATTGTCCGTGTTGACATAGGCTTCGGATTTTTTGGGGGAGATTGCGCTTGGGATATTCAGGGATGTCAATTTGTCCAATACATCTTCTTCTATGCACTGTTTGATTTCAGTGGGATTGAGCCCCTTCATCCGCCCGATCCACCCCCGAACCAATGTCTGATATTGAAAAAGCCATAAGACCCGAAGAGGATGCGTCGGGGCTAGCAGGAGTACCTTCATTGGGCTCTCGCTAGGGCCAACCCGCATCAGCATCGTGTCGATTCTGTTCAGAAGAGAATAATCGTGGAGCAAGGTGTTGATTGCGCTCATTCCTTGGGCCGATTCCACCCGTTCTTTGAGCGCTTCCATCAGCTCCAGATACTTATCGATGTACTCGATGACCTCTTCCTCGAGTTCGTGGAGATCAACGACCTCAATAACACCCCTGCCATCGGCTTTGTCCCGAACAGAGATGAAAAACTTCTCACGAGCCTGGTAAAAGGCATCGGTAAGTTGGTTGACAGCGCTGGAAAGCCCTACGGGCTTGAAATCGTCGGCCTTGGCGCTCCTTTGATTGACTAGGTTGGCGTCATAGATACCCAGAGTATTGGGATTTTCCAGGATTTTTCTTTCAAGGTCACGCAATACCGGGTTCAGGATAAGGTCGCCCCTGCGGTTGTTTGTCAACCGCACGGCATACACGTAATCCCGCTTCAAATCCCATCCTTGGCTCCTGATCCCATACTCCTTGCCGGTTTGGTACATGACGTTGAACGGCAATTCGTCCAGGTGGCGGATGCGTTGCCCCCTTTCGGTGGGCTGATCTTCAAAATCCTCCCCCTTTTCAATCCAGAATTGTTCACTTTCATCATTGGCATCCTGGATGGGCATCCCTGATTTGGAGAGGCATTGAATGCGGATAGTGGCAACGCATTTTTCATCATCATCTAGGTTGTTGTCCGATATTGACACGGAAAAGGATTTTCGCTTGGCAGGTACGTATTGAGGCGGAATGACATCCATCTCGCCTTGGTCTTGGGTTTGGCGGACAACTGTCACTAGGTATCTACCCAGGTCAGGTGCCTGTGGAGGGCTTACCTTCCAACTGATTCGAATGGGTTTTTTCCCGTCGCTGGTGAGTTCCCCTCCCTTGAGTGTCAAACCGCTAGCCACCTTTTCAGGTTTTTTAGGGTCTTGAAGCGGTTTCAACTCAATCCGAACACCTGAAATGGGCTGGGCGAACTTCCATTCATCAAAAGAAAGATTGGCCCGAATGCTTTCCTCGTGGCAGATGGGCGGGAGCCATGTTTTGGTACGAAGCAAGTTCTTGTCCGCCAAATAGGCCATCAACTCCTTGTGCCTTTCTTCATCAGCAAGCTCAGCCTCTACAATTAGGCGATGCAAATTTTGTCCCAGGCTCTTTTCTCCCTCTGTGAGGATCTCCATGCAAAGGCTGTTACGGGCCAGTTGAACGGAATAGATGTCCTGGTTCAAACCAAAATCAGGAACCAGGTCCATCTCATACAGATAGGCCCCCGCTGTTTCCCAGGTTACGGATTGCTGGCTTTGTTCCTTTTGCCCTAAGATGGCCAGAATAAAACGCACACGGTTCTGTACCGGCCTTCTTCGGATATCCACGTGGTAGAGAATGGCCTTGAGGATTTCTGCCTCTTGAGAGGGCAGTAGGTTTACCATGCCAATGAGGTGTCGCTCCAGGCAATTGGCCGCATCAAAGCTCTCTTCGTCATCGGTTTTGAATGTAGCCACATTTAGGGAATCTTCCTCGGCCAAACGCAGGCCGGAGGGGAACAGGGCACAAAAAACCTTGATGATGTCATAGGTAGAATCCTCGCGCAGTTTCACAGCGCCACTGCCACTAACCTCCCATGGTTCCGGGGTCTCTGATTTATCGGTTACGACCCTGCAGACGATCTTCTGGTTCTTAAGTTCCTGATCCTCGGAAAGGCTTTTGCCCAGCCCTTCCATAACAGGTCGGGGAAGAAAATCTAGCCGCTGGCAATGGCCTTGACCCTTTTGCAACAGAAAGGTCTTTAAGGTTTCGTAAAGGGCTTTTACGTATTCCGAATGGAGAATCGCGTCGTCCAGTTTATAAAGCGAAATTGCCGTCGCCATGAATCAGTATTCCTCTCCCCAGGTTTTCTCAATTACTTCTCTGCCATCATTAATGGCCTTCATGAATAGATTATGAGATCTGTTTTCTAATTCCTTTGCTTCTGCTCTTTTATTAAATGCACTGACAACAATATTATGAATTTGCTTACCATTATCTTTTGGCAATTTAATAGCGATTGATTCAAATTGAAAAGCTCTCAATCTTTTTTGAACTGAGCCATAAGATAATTTTTCCAATTGAATTTGACCGTACGGAGACGAAAGGAATGCATATAAAAAGCCTGAGTAAATCTTCCTATTATTCGGTATTAACCTCATAACATCCTGAGTCATAATCCAGCCCTCAAAATTTTTATATACGAAAAGCGTTCTACCAACTGTCCCACCAGAGCTAACCAATACCCATCCTCTTTTAACTCTTTCATTGTCAATATTCTTAGTCTTTGCAATTGAAATATAACTCAGGTTATTTTGTTGCATTTGGCACAAGCTCTTTCCACCTAGAAGAGGAACTCCATTTTCGTCTTCTTCAACATAAACTCTTTTTCTAAGGTTAGAGTCAAAAACATCTTCCAGTAGAAGGCCTAATTTTGCCCCCTCCTTTTGACGCAGAAGGTAATCCTGCAAGGCGCTTGATATGGGCTCATGGAAATTTGTGTCAACCCTCAATTCGCCAAAATTTTCAACACTGCCAATCCTATTTCCAAAATTGACTGAAAATATCTCAGCATCAGTTTCTGCCTTTTCATCATAAGAAGACTTAAATCCTTCAATATCTGGTAAATTAAGTTGGGCTTGGACCTCCTGCTCCGCGTCATCCAAAAGTCGGTTGGCCTCCACGCGCAGATCACTGGTTTTTTTTACCAAGCGGGTTAGCTCTTCACGAAGCCGAAGAGGGAGCTTTGGAATGGGAAGCGGACCGACATCCTGTTCATAAATATGCGAAACTACTGATCCAGATTGGCTTCTTTTCAATAAAAATTGTCCTGGAGGGCTTTGAAAAAGACAGTATAATGTCCCTATCTGGTCAGTAAATTTGGCCCTAACTCTGAGAGCATCAACTGTGACTGCCCAGTTATCCATCCTTTCATCAACTATTCTTATATTACCAACACTCCCTGACATGGAAATTAAAATCATGTCTTTTTTTACAATAAAAAAATCGACATTTTTTGTTCGTGATTTTGATAAATAAAGATTGGGCGTAGGCCTAATCTCCATCATACCGGAGGTATTCAGATAGGGTATTCCCAGTTCTGGATCTTTTACAAAAACCCTTGTTTGAACGCCATACCATTTAACATCTGCAAAATCATTTATTGTCTTTATCTGAAATCCTGACTGTCGCATTGCCTGCACTGAGCGGTATCCCTCAGATGCGTAAAATCCCGCCTCCATACGGTGCGGAGGAGAGTAAATCGCTCCACTGTTCAACGCATAGGTTTCGGCCCGGCATCGATTCCGGACAGACTCATGCGGCCAGTACATCGCTGGTTCAGCTCCCATTAGCCCCTCCATTTTTAAGAAAGTCATGGTAGGCCTTGGCGACAAACGGCAGGTCATCATCCACCATGCGGCCGTATTCATCCACTTCCGGCAGGAATTCATATACGCCGGTGTTCTTACATTGTTCATGGAGGTCCTTGCCTTCAAAGCTGCGGAAGTGGTTCAGTTCAGTGCCGTCGGCATCGCGCTTGAATACCTGGTTACCCCGCCTGTCCTTACCCACCTTTTTGGCGATAGCCATGAAGATTTTATAGTCAAGGGGCTTTCCGGCAAAACTTTCCTGGTTCAGTTCCTCCGTGGATTTGCGCCGCAAAAAGACCAGATGAGTCTGGATGCCCACCTTGGGGAGGAAAAGCTCCACCGGCATGCCGACCAGCGCGAGGACCTGACAATGGCGCAGAATCCATGCCCGGATGTATTCATCATCTGGATTTCCCAGTATGCCGTTGGGAAGAACGATGCAGCACTTGCCCTTGCCGGGTTTCAAGAGGCGCACCACCCGCTCAATGAAAAGGATTTCCGGGGCTACCCCTTTCTGCATAACACCGGTCTTTTTCCAAAGCCTTCGTTCCTTGTCGTATTTCCATTTGAAACCCAGATCGTAGCGCCCCAGGATTTCTTCGGAGTCGATCTTAATTTTGGTTCCAAATGGGGGATTGGTGGCGATGATGTCAAAGGCCCCCTCCTGGATCTCGGCCTTGAAGTGCTGCTCCACAGGAACTTCTTCAACAGTGACGCCGTCCTGTTCCCACCGTTTCATTGTGCCCTTTGGAAATTCCCATCGGTCCTGGTCCACTTCCAGTCCATTCAAATGGGTGACGCCGCCCTGGCCGTCGTTGTTCATGACCATGTTCATGCGGGCAACGCGGACAAGGTTTGGATTGACGTCCAGACCATAGATTTCCTGAGACACAAGTCTCAGGCGACGGATGAACTCCTCTTCCAGACTTTCGTCGCTCAAGCCTTGGCTTTGCAGGTCCAGCCGAATCTGTTCTGCTATGTAGTTTAGGATGACCACGACGAATCCGCCGGTGCCGCAAGCAGGGTCTATGCATTTGTCACCAGGCTTGGGGTCCAGCATACGGATGCCCATCTTCACAGCGTTTCGTGGAGTAAAAAATTCCCCACGTGTGCCTTCCAGGTTTTTTCCCACGATTGCTTCGTAGGCTTCTCCTTTGACATCCACGGAGGAATTCAGAAAATCGTAATGGGCGAGCTGGGCCACCACATAAACGATAATTCTGGGAGAAAGGTCTATAGTATCTGCCTGGAAACCGAAAAGCTCTGGATAGCGGGAGCGCACCCGGTCATAGAGTTCATCCACTCGGGCCTTGACGGCCTGGGCTTTGGCGGGGTCGTTGCGCTCTTCCAGGCTGACGATCTTGAACAGGCCTTCCGCTTCGGGCGTGCCCGGTTCCGCTGCCTGCATCTGGCGTTCATCCTCGATCTTGGCAAAAACGATCTTGAGAAACTCCCAGAAAACAGCTTCATTGGAGCCCCCACGCATCGCATAAATATAGTCATGGCAACGGCGAAAGGCTTGGCGCAAGGAACCGGAGACCGCTTTGCGGAGCTTCTTTCTGCCCGGTGCAAAGCTGTCTTCCAGGTCCTTGCCGAAACGCGGGATATCATTGATGAGAAGGGTCCGGGTTTTTATGGCATCCGTCTTTTTCCAATAGACGATTCGCTCGGTGCCGTTGGTCCAGACGGCGTATTCCGCGGCCGGCGTATCCCGCAGGAATTCAGCCAGGCACCCGGCCCCTTTTTTGGAATCGTCGGGCTTGGTTTTGGAAGGGAGAATGTCTATCAGAATATACAGGCGTTCCTGGATGTTTTTGGAACCCTTGTTCCCATTCAAAACCAACAGAGAAAAATTTTTCGCTTTCAACTGGCGAGGTTTGACGCGGATATTCCGGCGTATGAGGTCCTTGTAGTCGGCATCCTCATATCCGAACTCCTCCAGGAGTTTCCGTTCCTCCTCTTGCCGATGGGATTCCTTTTCGTTGAGCTTGACAGCCTCTCCAGTGATGAGATCGGCAACCATCCCGTCGCTGATCTCATCATCCGAATCCTGCTCAAGCACCTCGGGTTCTTCGTTTACATTTTTTTCTTTAGCCTTGGGAGGCCGTCCTCTTTTTTTAGCGACCATATATCCTCGTTCACGCAGCCTGACTCGGCGTGGTTATTTCTCCCTCATAGATTATGAAGCGGGGTGCAATGACCTGAGAGTTGGAGGCGTCGGCCAGATCGGTGAAAAAACCGAGTTGGCGAAGCCTTGTTTTGAGAGCATCAAAATTATCTGCCATACCGCGGTTTACCTGCTCCTGTTCAGGCCGATCCTGTGATAGGCTCAGGCGGTCAATGAGCAGTCCGTATCTGGCTGCGAGCCAGTCCACAAACTGGCGGATGGGAATGGGCCTAGTCTGAAATTTGCCATCGTTTTTTCTTTGCTCCAGGACCGCTAACTGAATCAGGACCTCCATCAATTCGTTTCCCAATACAAAGCGGCGCTTGACACGGCCTTTGCCGGCCAAAAAGCCATATTCCTGGTCTATGCCGCAAAGCCCCGCGATGAGCTTACGATGTTGCTCCCGCAGGGTGCCATACTGGAAATGAACTAAAATTTCCACGAACGTCTCCAGCTTATTGAGATTTCTTTTTTGGCAGACATCAATGATGCGTTGCACCTCTTGGTTTATCTCGCCGGTTTCGGGGTCCCTACAACTTTCAATGACCTGCTGGATGTCCCGGTTGAAATATCCATTAATATCGGAGTGATCTCGAAAGCCCTGCAACAAAAGGGTGGCGAACCGCTTTCCACTTTGATTCCTCTGTTCCTGAGTCAGATAGGATTCCGCAAACTCCTCTAGTTTTTTAAAAAAATAAGCAGAGCGGAAATAGGCTTCCAATTCCTTAAAAAACTCCATGTAACATCGTTCGCTAAGGCTTTTCACCACCGGATCATTGCCGTTGGTCATGTCACAGAACAGGTCTAGATCAAAAGGGGCGTGTGTCCGAGCTTCCCCCACGGAAGGCACATCGCCGCGAGAAGACGGGAATTTGACGTTGGCGACAAGGTAGTTCGTGATTTTCACCACCTGGAAAACGTAAAGTGCCGTGTGAAAGACCATCAATGTGGTCATATAATTGATCAATTCGCGCCTTGGGATAAAGTTTTTATAAAGAAAAAGGAGCTTGAGATCCTGTCGTAAGAGGTCAATCTGCTCAGGGCACAGAAAAGAAAAGATTGGGACCGAATCTTCTCGTCTGCTGCTAAATTTATCCACATCAAAGGGCTCGGTGAGGCGAAGTAAAAACAATAGTTCCACATCCAGGCGTTTGGCCTGCGCCAGATCCTTTAGTTTGTTTTCATCGATTCTCAAATCTGTATCCCCGTGAAACTTGACCCCCATTCCGAAAAATTCCCGCAAAAGTGAATCCGGGTTGCTGTAGAGAATGGGATCTTCCTGGAGCACGTTGAACAGAAAATCGCTCAAGTAGCGATCCTGGCGTTTTACACGGGGGTTGAACAGCTTGATGACGGAAAAATGAAGGGGCCTTAGGCCGGACATGCGATATTGCCCGCCCTTGGCTTTACCTTTGCGAGCCATGAGCGCAAAGTGTGATTCCACCCATGATGTCACGAGATTCCTGCGCTCTTCATTATCCATGCCTCGGAGCGTGCTGGGATTTAATGAAAGCACCGCATCCACAACGGCTTTTGGGGTTTCGGCATCCGTTGAGTCACTGGTGAAAACCGTTTTGTCGGTGCGTATGATTTGCCTACCGTTAGTTCGAAGATAGACAAAAAGGCGGCTTATAGCTTCTTCAATATCGATATTGTTGGCGTCCAAAGGCAAAATTTTGTTCGTCTTGAAAAGTTTCTGCTGCCTCGTCAGGAGGTTTTTTGGGTTCGGCATTGAACTCTCCTCTATAGGGCCGTGAGCGTGACGCCGTTTTGTGGTGTCCGTTTCAGCTTGTAAACCTGGTAATCCGTTTCCGTCAGAAGAAGCTCTTCTGACGGAATGGACATGAGCTGCTTTTTGAACATGAGGAGGTTGAGAAAAAAGGTCCGCATCTCGCCCGCTGTGGGCAAATAGCCCTCCCGGATGCGCATGAGCATTTCATAAAGGTCCAGGGATATCTCGAGGTCAATAGTTCGAGGGTCATGGCGGAACAGAATGCTGGAGGGAAGGTATTCAATATAGGCCGCTTGTCTTCCCGCCGGTGTTAGTTGGAGGCTGAAATCCGTTGCCGGATAGGTGAAAAAGCCCTTTACTCGGGCTCGCAGGTCCTGCCGTGTGCGAATGCAAACATTTTCTCTGCCTCGCTGGAGATCGTAAATGCCTTCTGATCGGCTGATTCCTTCGATAATCTTTTCTTTCAGTTCATCATCCTCATCTTGTCCTGTGGCTATAAAGCTTAAGAATTCCGGAATATTGTCATAGGGCAGCAACTCTTCCCAAAGAATGTTCTCCGATCCGGTCAAGGCCTCTCGATTGCCTTCAAAAAAAAGCTTACGCCGCAGGGTGACCACATAACGCCGGGCTGCGTTTAAGGCATCTTGAGTTCTCTCTTCCGGACTCATAGGGCGCTGGTTATACAGACGGAGAAGACCCTCCTCGTCTATACGGGTGCGCCCCAAATGGGTGATCCGGTCATTGGTGTATTCCAAAAACAACTTTCTGCATTCCAGGTTTGTGGGGCGTGTGAAGCTCAAACGTGAATCTATATTGGGCGTGCTGGCCTTACCCACGTCAAATTCTCGAATGTACTCTAAAATGCGGTCTTTTTCATAATCGCTGAAAATCGCATTGTAATAATAACGATCCGTAAAATCTGCGACTCCTGACTGGATCTCCTGTTTGATCTGTGCGCAGGTCTTTTTACCAAAGATGGCAAAAGCCAAAATAGAGCGCAGATCGCGAACGGTAACATGGATCCGTTTCCGGAAATGGAGAATTTGAAAGATCGCCTTCAAGCGAGCCCTCGCCTTGCGCGCGGCCTCGTTTCTTTCGGTTGTGGCTTCGGAATCACGACCGGAAAGCCCATCATTGGGAAAATAGCGAAAAGTGTCGACATTAAACTTTACGGGACACTTTGCGCGCGCAACGCAGGAATCACAATCCGCCCAGAATTCATTAGCAACGTAACGGTCTAAAATATTGTCAAAAAGGCACTCGCCGAGATTACTTGTGGCATCTACGACAGATCGAAGATTCAAGTTGACGACTACGATATCTTCTGAAAGAGGTCCACCTTTTAAGAGATGGTCGAGCAAAGTAGCGCTTAACCAAGGATGTTCTGTGCTGTTTGAGAGGAAATCCCGGAGTTTTCCTTCATTCATGGCAATGATAAGACGCTCACCAACTTCACATGGTGATTGGCCTTCAAACGGCTTAAAAAAATCAGAAAGCATTTCTAGATTGGTTTTCCCTTGGGCTTCAACGGAACCATCATACAGCGTTCGGAATGTTTTCCCGGACACCTCAAAGGTTGAGCCAATCGAGTCTATCCTATTTATGGTTGCCCCTTGCCTTTTAGCTAACTTTTCCAACATCTGGATAAAGGCCGTTTTTCCATCTCCAGCATTTCCGGTTAGTATGACAAGGCGGAAGCGACCTAGAAGGATCGCCGGGGCCAAATCCGTATCCAGTCTGGTCTGCACATAGGTTTTACGAGCCAACTCGGTTTCAAGTCCACGAGTCAACCCATTCCCCGCGTCAGACTGGCTGTAAAACATCAAAAAGCCGTCAAGATATCTGTTGTAGCCCATACCCCCCCCCTGACAATCTGCAATTATGGCAACTTTTCAACTTAAAAACAAATAACTTTTTACAAAAATAAATAATAATGTCAATGCCATCACAAAAAAATATAGCTTTGCATAAGATGGCATAATGGGCTGCATCAAAAGATATTATCTGATTTTACACTCACAGGCAGGATATAAGTGGGATAGAAAATCTAAAGTGAGTCTATATTATTGAATTAATGCAAATATTAATAAAAATGTTGTTCAATCCTTTTAATAATCTATGTGTTAAAATATTTATTCTTTTTTGACAAAATAGCTGTTATTATGAATATAATGAATTATAAATATTTTGTATCGTCTTATACTTTTATGTTACAAAATCGTTATACGTTATTTATCAAAAATTGCAGAATGCCATACCTATCGTCATCCTTACTCTAGAACTATGTGACGTTGCAACTGAGGCATAGGATATGCAGGAAAAATCCAAATTATGAAAAAGCCATCCAAATTAAAATATCCAAATTTTGAAGCTAAGTATCCATGGTTGTCTATTCTCTTTAAAGCTTACTATAGGAATGATGTGGGCATATATAAAGAACTGAAGATATTTACCAAAGAGTCAAGACGAAAAATAGCCTGCAAAAAAGGCTGTTTTACTTGTTGTTTAAATCCTGTCGTTCCAATAACCCTGATAGAATTAATGGGAATTTCATGGTATATATCAGAAATAATAGACGATTTTGCAATACGAGAACAACTTAAAGGTCAAATGTTGCAAAATAAAGAGACTCCTGTCTGTCCTTTTCTTATAAATAATGAATGTTCCATATACCCGATCAGGCCCATAGCCTGCAGAGAATTCTTTATGACTGGATTACCCTGTAGGCCAAATGAAGACCCAATCGTTTCTAGGCCTAATGACATTTGGTTTCCGTCCAGGAATATTGCGAGGAAGACTGCAATGGAGCTTTTATCTTTTTACGACTTCCAAACTGACACCGAAAAGCTTCGAGCATATGAAGCTGGATATATTTCTCAGAATTCAAGCGATATGCATTCAATTGATTGGTCTCAAATGATTTCAACTATGAATCTATTTGAAACTGCATAACCACGCTCTTTCATCAGCGGATCGTAAGAAACCGCGCCTGCTGAAGAGCCACGTTGGCCTTGATCATAAGGATAAAGTAGAGAAAACATGTCGGGTCGCCCTGAACAAGCGAGACAAGGATCGATAGTCAAGCATCACCCTGACGGGTTCCCCTTGTTCTTTGACAAGAGGAAACCGCGTGTAGTCACAGCTGACCCTTGGGCATATCTTTCGCATTTGGCGGTCGGACGCTTGAGTGGTGACCAAAAGGGCGAAGCACTTGCCTTCATTGAGCAGGCTTTTGATTTTTACGAGGCAGCACAGAATCCACAACTCGGTTCAAAACCCCTTCTTTACTACTATTCGTTTCTGAATCTTGCAAAAGCAGCGCTCCTTATTTCTGGGGTACAAATTCCACTCAACGCGACGCATGGAATAAGCGATCCTAGGGCCAACATTAGAGAACGACTCCGTTTCGAAGGGCAGAAAATCTCTATACCTATGCCCGCTAGAAACCATTCATCAATTTTTCCAGAGTTTTTATCAATGCTCGGAGCACCTCCTAGGACCGACAGAAGAATGCGAGTAATAGACATCATTGGTCTCCTGCCATGTATCCATCGCACCTACTGCACCGTAATAAGGCAGAAGCCTATCTTTCTGCCTGTCTCTCGCTTCGAGGTTCGTCACTCAGGGGGTGAAGTATGGGTGAGAATGGTGGTTAAGCGCCAAGATGACGACGTTCAGAAGGTTTTGCCTATAATTCGAAAGCGGCAGACTTGGCTACGAGTGTTGCACCAGGTAGAATCAAAGTGTGAGTCGGAATTGTGGTTTGAGACTACGCCGGCACCCGGTGCGCGAAGGGGATTAGACAATGGTATCAAGGAACATGCACTTGCGCTCCGTAATCTCGGGCCTGCCTGTATCCTGACGGCACGAGGCTATCGCTTCTATCTACCAGAACTCACACCCGCGAACAGACTCCCGTGTCTCGCGGCATCATACGCGAGTATGTTCTATCTCGGTTCGATCACTCGATACAAACCACACTATTTTGATAAAATAGCTGTTGGGAAATACCAATGGATAGTAGAAGAGCTCATGGCGACACAGCCTCTGCAATTTTTATACAAGCTTGCGAGCTGGCTTGCAGGCGTCGATGTCGTGCGACCCTACGCCAGCGTATAAGAAGAGCATGGGCGCCTACACTCTAAATCAGGGGCAAAGCGGCGCGGTTTTAAGCGACGGTATGTAGATCTGTTGGTTAGCAGCGCCATATCAAGAAGATAATATCAGGCATCTTTTACTTTCATAAACCACAATGCGATATGAAGCTGTTTAACTAAACAATATCCAAGCCCTTACCTTAACAAAAAATCCTGAAAAATTTTTACACGGATAAGTGATAGTAGGGGGGGTAACTCAAGTCTCCGGGTTTTCTTTCCTTTTTCTGCACTCTGGACTTTCTTTAGATTTTCTCTACCTAATTGCAGGCTCATTGGCCATGTATTTCAATTGAGGAAGACGGGGCTTGAACCTTTGGGCTAAACTGCTGTTGCGACTGGCAATGAGATAGAAGCTTCAACTCAATTGGTTCTATCCGTGGCAATCTCCAGTGCCCTTTTGTTCAGGCTTGCACCCTCTCCGTACCATAAGCTACTGAGCGTGTTATCCTGGCACTCACCCCGGAAGTAGTTCAAATACTCATTTACGGCATTGTAGGCTCCCCAGTAGGTCTTTCCTGCCATTCGGCTGCCCCGGCCATATTCAAAAAGTCTGACCACTCTGGGCACAATTTTTTCCTGTTTCTGCTGTGCCGGGGTTCTGTCCCTTTCCTTGAGACAAAAGACCAGCCGTATATATTTGACAAGTTCTGCGCTGTTTACCTGTTTGGATGCAAGACGTTTGTATCGATCCACTGTTGCAACAAATTCTTGCTGGGCAAGATCGATCGTATCCCGTATGTCTTCAAGGGTTTCAAGCACGCCTTTGATATGACTTTGCTCGGAGAAGCTTGCTTGCTTTAGACTCATGGGCAAGACAGAGGGTGTTGTTGCATACCACACGGATCGGGCGTAAATCCTACTGCGCACGGCAAGACTTCCGTCATGGGAGCTGGAAAGAAGGATATAGTGCTCCAGGATGTCTTCTTTGCCCCACGCTCATGGGATCCCGTTTGATCTTGGCAAGGACCCAGATCCTTGAGCCTCCTTTGAGGCTGCCAGCCGTCTCGATAGTCGCCTCGCCACTCTCAAGGAAAGGCTGAAACCATTTAAAAGCATCAATGTTTTGAAGGGGCTCATAGTCTCTTCCCACTATCCCGAGCACTTTATTGTCGCTGGTCCTGCAGGTAACATAACTGCCTATGATGCACAGATGTTCATTTTTCTGACCCTCGGTGAATAGATGGCGAAGCTCCACGTCCCAGTTAAGCCCGGCAGCAACTATTGCTTCTTCAATGCTCAATTTGCTTCCTTCCGGTACTGGGACCCCTAAGCCATGCCAGGGAGTTTTTCCGACATACATCATGCTTTCCACATCATTTGCCATGACTGCCTCCTTTCAAAAATTGAAGATCTTAAGATCTGGGAGAGACCTCCTTTCTTATTTTTTCACCTGCCGCCTTTTCAGCAAGACCGAGGTCATGGTCCATTTGAAGGCCTAGCCAGTATTCAGGTTTATTATTGAAATACCTGGCGAGCCTCAGGGCCGTATCCGCGGTTATCCTTCTTTTGCAAAGGACGATCTCATTAATACGCCTAGGCGGGACATGAAGGGCGATAGCCAGCTGATTCTGGTTGAGATTAAGCGGTTTAATGAATTTTTCCAGCAAAATCTTTCCTGGGTGCACAGCTGTATTTTCCTGATTCATGGATTATTCTCCTTAAAAGTCTAATATGGTCTTATATTATAACGCATAACGTTATACATCAAGTTATTTTTACATGCAACTACATACTTTAAAAACTCAGCAGGGCCAAAAATATTGAAAAAAATATACGGCCATAAATGATAGGTGGGGGGGGGGGGGGGGGGACTCAAGTCGGCGGGTTTTCCTTTTCCCGCACTCTGTACATCTATTACCTGCTACCTGACCAGCAATGGATTGGTTTTCGTGTGCTATCACAATATTTCATTCATATTGAATATTTCAATTTCATTATAAATATTATATTGCTAACTTATTTAAATAATTTTTTATTTTACAAGTATTAAAAGATACTTTTATTTTGACACATTTTCTTTTATTAACTATTATATTTAAAATAATCTTTAGCTCAATCTAAACATAGATAAGCAAATCATCCCTTTTGATCGATACAGAATCTCAAAAGTTTCAAAATACCATCTCTATCGCTACAATTTTCGATTGTTATGCTTAATGCAAGCTATACGTAATGAGGTCTGATTTTTCTTTAATTTAAGTTGTTTAACAGCTATATTCCTGTTCCAAATTATCGATATAGTCAAGCCTTTTTTAAAGTAAAACGACTTTTTATTTTCACGTAACAACCGATCCATGGCCTTGAAGTAGCCTTTTTGAACTTTTAAATTACAAACCTTGCAGTACCGTTGGGTCGTTTTAATCTGGGGATGCCCGAGCAGATCCTAGATTAAGCATGGGCTTGGACAACCTCGTGAGGTTCCAGTCTTGATATCAGTGGCCGTAATCGTTGGGGGCAAGAATCCCGGGCACAAGAGGGAGAGCATTGTTCCCTACTTCCGAGAGTTACTGTCAACAATCCCTTCGAGCGTTGAAGAACTCCATCTCCATGACGTCAGTTGTGGAACGCTTGACAGATTCTGTGTGTTGATTGTGGCAACAAGCCTTGAGTCTGCAGGGGAGCAAGTATTGTGCTCACTTCAGGCATTCTCAGGGAAGCCCCGCAGTGTTTCTGTTTATCTGCACGAGGCATCCATCTATGATGAGAGGGCTAACCGGTTCTTTCTGGACTTTTTAGGAGTGCGATTTGGGTCCCACCAACCCTATGGGATAATGGAGGTCCGTACCTGCTCACATCACTTTACAAGGGGGGTCGCCAAAGTGTTTACTACGACTGACGAGTCCTACGCCTACCGTTCCGTTAGCGGAGACTTTCCACGGGATTCTTTCCTTTTCAGCAGCGAAGGTATCCCACTAGGTTTTGCCACCCTTATTCCGTCGTCAGAGGGGCGTGTGGTTTACATTGCGTTAGGTCATGATACAGCATCAATTCAGAACAATGGCTTCAGGACGATCCTTCGCAACGTAGTTACCTGAGCCTTTGCGGTCACTGGGTGAGGCGAGGGTCCTTTCCTTTGGGGATTCACAAAGTGACAGGTATTCTGTATCGCCAAATCCCCGTTTGACTCAGGAAGGCCAACAATGCATAGACGCTGGCGATCCTCAGCCTGCATTGATGGATGTCGAAGGGCCAGTACCCGGGTAAGGTCTAGAGTTCAGTTGATATGGTCAGCTTATGCGAACGCCTACAGGCGTCGGGAGTACTTATGAGCCCAAACGTGCAGGAAGGCTGACCATAATCGTAGGTGCCCATGTTGCGTGTATCCCACCGTGCCCGCAGAGAAATGACTCACCATCGTCCGAGCCCTGTGTGGCCGGGGCCGTAATGCTACGCAAGTGCTTACCCGTAGCGACGTATTTTATTATATGATGCATTTCCGCGGATTTTTTTCAAAAAAATAGGGGGTAGGCACATGATGCTTGGTAGAAACCGAAAGACGGACTGCACGTTCGATAATCCGGCGCCTCCTCGGTTGCTACGGATTGAGATCATAAACCAATGCAACTACGATTGCACGTTTTGCTGTTGGCAGGGTGACCCAGCTGATTTCCCACTCTATAGACGTCCCATTCTCTTCTTTCAGATTTTTGTAAAGGCACTGGTTAGGTCTGGATGTCGGCGGGCACATTTGACAGGAGGTGAACCACTTCTTGTACCCCGCGCCAAGCTGTGCGAAATCGTGTTTGCCCTGACATCACCAAGAGTCCTAGGCCATTTTTTCATCACCACTAATGCGAGTCTCCTTGACGACCATTTATGCTATGAGCTCTACCGCGCTGGGTTGCGCGACATAGTGATTTCGATAGGTGGCCACACGAATAGCGCGTACCGTGCTTATGCCCGACCGGCGAGTATGGATGTAGATCTCGACTTTGTGTTAGGCCGTGTAGAGCAAGCAGTGCGTTGTGGTCTGTCGGTAAGGGTGGATGTCCCGCTCTCGACCGACGGAATCCACGACTTTGAGGCACTGAAGCAACTTATTGCAAGGGTTCAAGAAATCGGTGTCCGCGATGTTACCTATTTCAGATTGCATAAAACTAAGGAGAATAAAGATGATTATAAACGGCTTACAGATTCCGAAGTGCTTGAACGTGTCACGGCAGGTTTTATGAAAGATTCTGCGTGGAAAGTAGTTGCTGATGGAGGGCGAACGTTTTTTTGTGACGGGCATGTGAGAAATTTTTTCTACAACGGGCATGTGAAAATACCGTTTCCGTGCAGAATCGAGCCAAAAACGATCAATTGCAAAAAACGTATGAAGGCTTGCGGTGACTACTGCCAAGGAACCTATGCTGTGTACCTACTCGGCAGAGGCGGTGGTGCAGTTGTTAGGGCGTGCCACCATGAGTTCCCCAGACGAGACAACGAGTTTCCAATTGATGAATCTCTCTTTGAACGCGGAGATGTCGCCGGTGTTAGTAAGGTACTGCGACGGGCATGGCAGTGGTCGGCGGGTGAGGAATCGCTCAAGAACAGCTCGCCAACAATGTGAGTGAGCCGTAGTGAAACATATACGCCTAATAGTAGGACGAAACGACTACGGTTATGACCCATTAATAGTCTGTTGCAGATCAAAAATCTATTCTCGAATGCAGCTTTCGTGGTCGAGCCACTTCAGTTCCACGATGTCTGCCACGGAGAGCTTGATCTCTCCAGCGTCTTGCATGCGCACAGGGATAGGATCTTCCGACTTCAAAGTCTCGGCATCGATCAACCATCAGCTAATATCCTCTTATTGGATCTTGAGATATGGAACGACATGCGAATAAGCACTTTGTAGGCACTTCCTGTTTTGGAATACGGGGGCAGGAGGCAGTCCTGGCGGGGCCGTGCAGTAATCTATCGCAATACCCATACGACGCTCTTTGGGTCATATGCCCAGAAGATACAGTCGATCTCACTAGGCAACGTCTAAATGATGCGCGAGGCGAACTCCTCCCTCGCACTTTGCATGTCCAAGTTGTTCCGCAACGACAGCTACTTGAAGGTTATTTTACCGGTGGGTCATTCGGATGCATCCCACAAGCGGTGTCGCAGTGCTTGTGGGAATATAAGGCCATTGCAGGAAAGCCCCGCCTTGAGGAGGCGCGTATAGCCTTGATTTGCTCAGGGGGGCAGGGAACGCGTGCGACACCTCTCAGTTGGCTGGGATGTGGCAACAAGAGCTTGATGCCGAGCATTAATGGGAAGCCGCTGCTATACCAGATTCTGAAGCAGATTATTCAGATTGACACCGCACCAGGTGTATGGGCTTTCGGGTGCGACGTGCTCCAGAGCATAAATGGGGGACTGCAATACAACGCAAACGAGATTTCGGTGTTTGTCAACGAAGTCGGTATTGGTTATTCTGATACCGAAAATTATCTCTGTCTGTCAGTGGGTGATTCAGGGCGGCTTGTGAGGGCTACGTACCAACCTTCGCGTTCTGAGTTGAATTATTTCGGCAGGATAGCGGTGCCATTGATGGTAACGTTTTTCCCTCCTTCGTGTCTTTGGACGTTAGCCCACGCGTTCTTTGCAGAGAGTTCACCTGGCGGGCTTCCCTTGGTTCAAAGGTACACGATTGACATGGTCACATGGTTTCAGGCTTTAACTATGGGAAGGGATGCCTTTGCCGAGAAGTACACATTAACCTTTGGGATTCGAGATGCAGAGGCGATCTGGGATGCATTCCAGGCCCTTCTGCAGAGCGCAGAGATTAAATTTCCGTGTTGCTCACAAGGTGATCCAAGCGATCTGCTAGTCGATGTGGGTGATATCCGACGCTATGTGCGGACAGCTCTCGAAACGGCACGGAATCCTGCCCTAAGAGAGCTACTAGGCTTGGAGAGCATTACTGCCAAGGGAGGCACCATCGTAAAAGGATTGGGCAACTGCTTAGAGCTTGGTGATGGTGTGCGGATTAGGGGATGCCTTGTAGCAGGTGGAGACGTAAGGATCGAGCGAGGAGAGATATGCGACGGTATTGTCATAAACCATAAAGCACATGAATTGGAAATGGCGGGGCCGTGTTTAGTCGCCGGTGGCACTAGTCAGTGTCTCATCGTGCCAAAGGGTGATGTCACCGTATTCACTCCCATTGAAGGGGAGATGTTCAGAATCACAGCTAACATGGCTTTGTTGGAGGCTAGTTGCCAAGCGGTCTGTTGCAAAACTGGTAAAGAGCGCAGTTTTTCGGCTCTATGGCCTTGCCCTTCAGGGAGGTGGTTGGTGTGACTCGGTTATCTCCAAGAAACGGTGATAGATATCATGGGAACCGGCATGGCGACCATGCCGTTCTGTTGGCCAATCGGTTTGCTGCAAGGCTGTTGGCCATAGCTGACCGAGCGGCTTTTGATGCGGCTGTGGACGAATTGGTTAGAGAAATGGATGGGCTTAGTTTTGCAGAGCATGACAGAGCTGTGAACGTTCTTTGGAATGGGCTCGGACAAAGGGCATCTACATTAGAACTCCCTGTCAACTCTGACCGACCGACTGCCCTCTTCTTCTGTACGAGTCGGACTACGGATCTGGACATCAGGGTGAAGGAAGAGGTCATTACCCAGGTTGAGCCCGTCAAATGTTTCGTCGGCGGGAAGGCATGCAATGCGTTCCGCATGTACCGAAATATCGGTGGAGAGGCGGTGTTATTGACTTACCCTGATCTAGCGTTTGATGCACGTAAGGTCGTTCTCCTAGATCATGCAAAGAAAAGAGTCCTATATGCTGACCCTCTGCCATCGACGGACAGCGACCCGTGGGACGTGTTAAACACTGTGTCGGCTTGCCTTAATCGCATGCCGAGAGGGAGCCTTATTGTTATTGGGGGCTCTTTTCATCCTGCCCTTGCAGCTGAACACCTTGATTACTTCTTTGATTCTGCTCGTTCTGATGAGTTCGGACTCGTTGTTGATTGCAGCGCCAAATTGACCGAGGTACAGGTTATCAAAATACTCGAAGCTAAACCACTTGTCCTCCAGAGCAACGAAGCCGAGTTCAGAATGCTGTGTCGGTATGTAAACATAGACGGGATGAGAGAGCGCCAGAGCTTGAATCATTTCCCGGACATATCACAGGTGGTACGTATAGCGCAGGAACTGATCAAAAGCTTTGGCCTTTCGGCGATTGCTGTTACCCTGCGTCAGAGAGGCGCTGTATTGTGTACAAGGAACGAGATCCACTACGGCCATAGTCGTTGGCCTATTGCCTCTGTCGCTGGAGGACTTGGATCTGGCGATTCATTCTGTGGGGCCATGGCTTACGCTCTCTCACAAGAGCCCGCAGTGAACAGGGAGATCAATTGGCGTCGAGTTCTAAATTTCTCTCTTGCTGCTGCGACGGCCAAGGTAAAGCTGTTGGGGACCCAGATGCCATCACGCGATTTAGTGTTGCAAGAAGAGGTAATCATGTGCAGCCAATAGCCCCGACTATCATGCACTATCGAGAGAGCGCGCCCACACCGGGATCTCTCTGGACAGACTGCTAACAGGAAAACTATAAGTGAATTGGATATGCAAAAGACCGGTGGACCATTACATTGACGAAGGAAACGGCTGTGGCATCCAACGCGAACATCGGCTTGAGAATTGGCGGTACAAACTTGCAGGTAGCCGTACTATATGGCGATGAAGTACTTCGGGTGGTTTCCGATGAGATCAGGTTTCGCGATGTCTGCGAAGCCCGAGCTGGAGGAAGCTATGTCCGGAGTGATATGTATGAGTTGGTGGCAAATCAGGTGCTTGATTGTATTACCCGGATAGGTCTGAGTGTGCCCCAGTTTATAAAGGACAACGGGGGATTTCGGATACTTGTGTCCTTTGCAGGGCCAATGTCCCTAGATGGACATCTAGTTTTCCGGCCGAAAAGCATTCCTTGTATGCATACATGGTTCCCTCTAGCCGAGGAGCTTTCGGAGCATCTTTGCTGTGCATTAAACTGCAGCCGTGAGACTGCTAGTGTACAGACTTGGATGGACGGAACGACATCGGTCTTCGCGGAGACCTCACCTAATGGAACCTGTCCTGGAGAAAGGGATGCGATGGTAGTGATATCGGGCACCGGTGTGGGGGCTGGTTTTATGAAGGACGGGAAGAGCTTCGTCGGTCAGGGAATCAACGGAATGCTTGGAGAAATTGGCTACTTCCTGATGACGACAAGTAATGGCCAGTATAAGTATATGGCCTATGAGACACATGGCGACATCGGGAGGTTCATTTCTGGCAAACCCCTTAATGTATTCAGACACAGATTCTGTGTTGAAGGAGTTCTCAAGTCATTCATCGAGTATACGGAACGACGGGGCGATGGACGGCCGATTGCGGGGCTCAAGGGCTGGGCATGCCGTGGGCGGATGTCGCATGCCACCCTAGTCCGTTTGTCGCAAGAACTCATCGACCGGATCGCTAATGGCGACAGAATCGCTCTGAGTTTCCTAGATGACTTAGCGGACGGATTCTGCAGCGGAATCGCTTCATTCGTTGTTCATCCAAGACACATTGGAGAAAAATTCACACGGAACATCGTCCTGGTCGGCAGTCTGAGCTGTTTTTTGGGGGTATTCTCCTCGCCTCTTGAAAGTAGAATGAGGGAAGCGCTTTACAGAAAGTTGTGCGAGGCGTGCGTTTCGCGACGAATTGCTTCTGAAATTTGCGAGGGATTCCGGTTCTCAAAGATGAGCTCTACCACTCGGGAGTTCATCGGTTTGGCGAGGCTCGGGAGGATGAAATGCACAGCCGTGTAGCTCAGGGCACATGCAGAGTGGTTCCCAGGTGTCCGGGAGTCAGGTTGAATGAAGCTCGCTAGGGACGCAGTTTTGGCCCATGGCATCTTGCAACAGAATTTTATCCATGAGGTGATTCCATTAAGTAGGGGGTCCTTAAAGATATGGATATTCAACTCGTACTTCCAAAACATGATGCTGGCGAAGGTGTGACAACGCAGGCATGTTTCCCTCCTCTGGGGATTCTGTCCATCGCCTCCCACTTGCGTGCCCTTTATCCGACGTTTGACATTGAGGTGATTGATTGTGAGCTTGTGAATGGGGATATAGAAAATCTTATCGGGGCAGACATTGTGGGTATTCACAGCTCCTTTCTGACCCACGAGCATGCAATCGATATCGCTAAACATGCCAAGCAACGCGGGGCCACCGTTGTGTTAGGTGGACCACACCCTTCGGCCGTCCCTAACGCTATTCTCCGCAATAGGCGTTTTGTAGATGCTATAGTTGTTGGTGATGGGGAGTTGGCTTTCGCCGATCTAGCGGCCGGAGTTGACTATCTAAAAATTCCGAATCTCGTCTTCAGAGAAGGAGAGAATATTGTCCAAAATCCGGTGCTCGAACTTTCTGTTGACGAGTGGGTACCAATTGACTTTTCTTTTGTGGATCTTACCGCATATTGGCGGAACTGGGAGCAGAATTTTCCCGAGCAGATCTACTTTAAGCCACTTCCTTTTTTCTCCCAGCGAGGCTGTCGATGGCGTTCTTCAGTAGGAGCTTGTGTGTTTTGCTCTATCTATGATGTTACTGTGAGAGGCGTGACTCCCAGTTCGTTTTGGGCGGAAGTCCAAAGGCTAAACACGGAATGGGGGAGTGATTATGCCCGGGACAACTCCGACGATCGAGCTGCTGACCGCAAATGGTTATCGGAAGCATGCTCTATGCGTCCTAGAGGCCTAGATGTCGGACTCCGGTTTTATTGTCGTGCGAGTTCGATAGACGCAGAGACGACCCAGATGCTTCGTGAGATGAACACCGTTGACGTCTTCGTGGGTTTCGAGTCGGGGGATACTCGCATACTCAGACAAGCAAACAAGGGGGGATCAAGGGAGGGTAACATTCGGGCGGCCAATTTGCTCCACGAAAACGGGATAAACGTTCTGGGCAGCTTCATCCTCGGTTTGCCGGGAGAAGACGATCAAAGCATACAAGCCACGGTTGACCTAATCAGTGAAGTCAGGGCTCGGGCAGGCGTCAGGAGACCTAGTTGCACTATCATGATTCCCTTCCCAGGCTCACCAGCATTCGGGATGATGCTGACTCAACCCGATCTGAGAGAGAAGTACCAGAACAGAGATCTGATCAACTGTGAGGATCTCCGGCGAGACTGGGTGTGCAGGTTCACTCAGACTGACTATGAAGTGCTACTCAGCGTGGCTGACGATCTTTTCTGCTCGGGCATGGTAGGCTCAAGAATTGGGTTTGGCCCAGGCGTCAACAGAACAGAACCCGAGGACATAGAGGCTAATCCTTCCGGTTTAGGACCGGACGCTGATGGTTAAGCTCTTGGTGCCGTACGCACTATCTACCCAAATGGTAGTTGTCGGGAATGATTCCGCAGACATGGTTTGTTTGTGCCTGTTTTCTAGCCTTGGGTATGGTATCGACTCAGTTACGCCTCAACTGGAACCAAGGAACGCACCGGAAACATCTAATTTGGTTAGTTCCAAAATTATCGGCAAAATTATAAAACCATAAGCATAAACCGACTAACGTTGTAATTTATTAAAGTGATTTATTAAATAGTTTTATAATTTCTATTTTTTTGATAGCCTTAATAACAATCAAATTTGGTATTTCAAAGTTAATATTTCGATGCGTATCCCTGAGGGTAGCCAAAAGCAATAAATTATCCTATCCACAAATGCTGAGCGGCTTGAAAAATCCAACAATACCAAACCTAATCATAACAGGTACGAGTTCATTTTATGACCTATTAACGGGGTAACCCTAGAGGTTGCTGCTGGATATCACAGCTGTGAACTATCTGTGGTAAAAAAGAAATGCCGCAACAATATCCATACCTTTCTTGTAACGAAAAATCCTGAAAAATTTTCACACGGATAAGTAATTGAGGGGGGGCCGGAACTCAAGTCTCCGGTTTTTTATTTTTGGCATTTTCCTGCAGGCCTTGCATTTGTCTTCGCACCAAGTGCCGGCCTTAATCATGATTTGCTTCCGGCTCCAGGTTGGATATCAAAACCGGTACTGATCCCGTACCCTCTTCCGAATTGATATCCGCCGTAACCGCCCCTCACCGCCTGTAATCGGAGGCGAGAAAGACCTTAAAAGTTTACATAATGGTCTTTATCATGCATTTGCGGATCTCGACATAACCATGATCAGCCGATATTTTGAGCATCCTGGAGGTGCCCCAGCCCCGAAAACTGTTTTTTTGGCGCTGGCGTCCAAAACCCGTTTATCGGGATTTCCGGCCGTAACCGCCTATAAACGGCCGAGATCCGGATCACAGCAAGAGACCGAATCAGATAAATGCAGGAAGGCCTCAAAAATGGCCGAGATCATCGATATGAGCAAGATCGTGACGCTTCATACACAACCTTGAACAAATCCCCACACAGCCCCTTTTTCAACCGACACAGCCTTTAGGCACACCTGACCCAGCGTCTCCAAAAGAATAGAACCTCGGTAAAAGATGCAGTTTTTTCGTGCCTCGGTTCCGAGATCCGAGGGTGAGCTTGTATTTTGACCGCTCATCCTTGGTGTTCCACCCTCTTTATACCGAATTTCAACTGAATTTTGTGCAAAATCCATCAAAAAGCACCGACAAATTAATAATATCAGGCAGTTATCAAAAGCGCCTCATCCGCCGCCCGCGCCCCCCCGCGTATTTCAAGAGATCCTGGTCATTTGATATCGATCCTTAATGCCTTTTGACGCGCCGAGATCCAGGAATTCCGCATTCTCCACACGCATATCATCATTTATCGCATTAACACAGCCCGACACAGCTCCGGCCGCCTGGCCAGGTGCCCCCTTTCTTTAGTGACAAAGTGACACTTTTTTTAAAAACTCTTTTATCTTTTCTCATCCTCTTCTATTTTCACCTCTTTTACTGTATGCGCGATGGATATATACATATAAAAAAACCTTTGAGAAAAAGTGTCACTTTTGTCACTTTGCCATGTATCATATTAACTTTCCTCAGTTTAAAAAGTGACACTTCACCAAACCGTAGAGCCTTGAAACTGTCACTTAATGAGAAGTATTGTCACTCCTCTGTTCTTTTTTTGGGAAATGCAAAGGGGGAGGCGGGGCAGACGAAAACACAACACTCCCTTTCATTACCTTTTTTAAAGAATAGGCCGTTTTTTTATTCGTCTGGATATACCTTCAGGTTGATACCTTTAAAAATCCGTTTTCCATTGGTAGTTCTCACCCGGCCAACCGCAGGAAACGACCTCATGATCTGATTATAGAACCTGTTACGGCTCATAATGCTATACTGACCCTCTTTGCACCAGTCCTGATATGACTTCCACATCTCTTTAGGAGCGACTTGCTCATCCTCCCCTAGATCGCAGCACTCCTGAATAAACTGCTGGAAAGGGTACATGGCCAGGATCAATCTCTTTTTAGCCTTGTTCACCTCTTCCAGCTCCTCAAAGCCGTCATTTTCCAGCAGCTTCATCAGCCCGTCCAGGGCCCACATAAAAACGCCGTCAAGCTCATTTTCTATGATCTTCTTTGCCAGGGTATGGTCCTGCTCATCCTCTGCGAACTGTCTCAGAAACTCTATGACAATAAGCCTGCGGGCAAAACCGTGGCTTTTGTCCAGCACCACAGGCGGCTCGTTCAAGGAGAAAATGTTTTTGGCGAAATTCCGGAACATATAGGCGTCACCGTACTTGCGCTCAGCACTCACCAGATCGCCGCTTACAAGCTTTTTAAAGGTAGAGGTACCCATGGCTTCCCTAGTCGTCTCAGCTGCCAGGTTGGCAAATTTATTCTCCATGGCATAGGTCCTGAATCTCTCTCCAAGCTCGTGCATACTAAGAGCACTCACGTTCTCCTCCCCCAGCATCCCAGTCAAAACATCGATCACGACTGATTTACCATTAGCGCCGCCTCCTATCAGCCAGAGCGCCTTTGCGTACCTGCAGTCGGTCAAAAGGCAATACCCGAAAAACTGCTGAAGCACATCGATTTTTCCTTTTTCGTTTCTGCCTGGGAATACCTCATCAAGAAATTTCAGCCATCTGTCGAGCTTTTTGAAATACTTCACTCCGAAGATACATGGTATTTGAGCCTTTGCTCCATATTTAGCGTCATGAGAGATGAGCGCATTTTTGCGATCCTCGGCATCCACATTCACCATGCCATTTTTGCAACATATCAGCTCAGGGTTACTGCCCCAGTCGTCAACGTGCCTTTCAACCAAGCCCTTCAGAGTGCTTATTGATGTCACTATCCAGCTCGGGGTCAGGTAATCGCCCAAGGCATGGACTATTATCGAGGCTATCTGATCCTCGCTGATCTCCTGCCAGATCCCCTTGGGCGTATACGCCCAAAAAACCCCGTGTGTGTGTACCAAGTCGCCTATCAGGCCCACGATGTATTTCGCCATGAGCGAGGCAAGGAATTTTCTTTTTGATTTAATCCGGATGAAGAATTCTGCTGGATTTATCTCATCAGGCGGCGGGAGTTTGTCGCTGAACAGTGCGGTCAAAGCCGGGCTCATATTGTACTCACCCACACTCTCTATAAGACCGGTGGATACGTTCTCCACGGCTGGCGGCTTCCACTCAGGATCGTAGCCAGAACAAAACGGAGCAAGCGAATCATCTCCCGAGATCACCACCCGGGCATCTTTCCAGGTGCGGCCGGCAGCTTTGCATGTGTCGTGAAAGCATTGATAGGTCAGGTAAGGCTGGCTGGAAGACTGGACGATTGAGGCATCATTAGGCCCATGAGAGTGATCAAATACGCACTCTTTGAGACAATATAGAGTCAACTCGCCTTGCGGCTTCACAAAATGTTCGCGTCCATAGTGATTTAGATAAGCACCCACATCCAGGGTGCCCAGGTTGCCCCGGTTCATCGGCTTGGCTTTCCCGGTGTTCTTTTTTTGGGAAGTCGAGGAAGGGGCGGGGAGCTGGGCCTCGCCTTCTGCCGCCTCATCAGCCAGCTTTGATGGAATTTTCTTTTTATCAGGCATAATTCACCAGCTTGAACCTTTTACTCAGGCCTGATTTTATGCCGGTCCATGAAGCGAATGACGTCGTCGACATCGTATCTGACGGCTTTACCCGCTTTACAATATGGGATTCCGACCCCTTTAAATCGGTCATTCCTTAATTTTGAGCAGGAAAACCCCGTAATTGCAGCTACTTGTTTTTCGTTAATGTACTTTTTCATTCTTCTAGCTCCGTGGAGTATTATTATTTACTCGCAGTATAACTAGCTGATTTTAAATATAAAACACCTAAATTAGCAAAAAACCGTTTTTTGCTAATTTAGGTGTTTTATATGCTTGAAAAGTGCTGGAGAAGGCAGGGGAAAAAATACAGGGATGAATGTATGACTGTTCTTATTGTTCTTTTTTAGGCGCTCCTGGGCCTTTCCCTTTTGCTATTCCTTTTATCCATCTAATGGGGGTATTATACGAGTAAGGACCATGATGTATGACATCCTGTATCTCCGGCCTTTTTATTAGTTGAGCCTTGGGTATATCAGGCTCTAGTGCTACTATTTTCCTGGCTGCCTCTTGCACCCTTAACATGTCATTATAGCCGCTTCTTCCGCTCACTGCTTTTGGTACAGCGGGTTCTACACTCTCATCATAGAGAGTCCAGTATCTCTGTTCATCAATTATAATTGGTAATTCATTTATGGATCGAATACAGGAAAACTCCCATTCCTCCTGAAAATTAAAGGAAGGGCTAGTCCTGTAAACGCATGTAAAACTGTCTCCTAAAAAACTATTATTGCCACTGTGGGCATATTCGAAGATCAGAAGTGATTGATACCTCATGAATTTGTCTTCAGGCATATTTTCAGGCAATTTGAACATTACTAAATATTTGCATCTTGGAAAGGATTTCTTCATAGCGTCATCGACACAAGCAAAAAGCCTAATCCATTCTGCTTCCTGAATTTGGTAGGTCCAGGCATAAGCAAATGAAATGAGGCGGTCATGAACAAGTTCCGGGAAATAATCAGCCTGATATTTCATGTTCCAAGCCCCCTGTTTTCGATTGGTCCTGCTTGTTTTTCCCTTCATCTGCTTTTTTGATGATATCTGATGCCAGATCGGAGGCGCCCTTTAAGGCAGCATCCCTTAAATGAACGTACCTCTGCGTCATCCTGGGGTCCTTGTGTGTCAAAAGCCTCTGAAGGGTATACATATCGACCTTGCCGCTTGAGGCGAGCATCGAGGCATACACATGTCTCAATCCATGTATGGGTCTGAAGTCTTCGGGAAGTCCGGCGGCTTCTTTTATCCTGTTTGCGGATACCGTTACTGTGGCCCTTTTACTGCCGAATCTTCCGGGGAAGACGTATAGGCTTTTTTCCCTTGGGTGGTGTTTAAGAACTCCTCTTGCACCTTCATTCAATGGGATAATCTGATCTCGTCCGCCCTTGGGATCCCTTATGTTTAAAAACCCCCGTTCAAAATCTATATCCTCCCATCTGAGATTGAAAAGCTCCCCCTTCCGCATGCCGGTATAGAGTGCAAGCCTCATGAGGTTTCCCGTTTGGATATCCTTGTCCTCTTCAATGGCCAAAAGGAGTTTTTCCAGTTGGCTTTGACTAAGGTCTTCGGTTTTGATGTTGTTGACGGTGGGTTTCTGGATATGAAAACCAATCCCCTCGCAGAGTCCCTTCTTCACCCCGAAATTTATGATCCAGGTAAGGAGGTTGAGCACATGCTTCACAGTTTGTGGAGAGCGTTTCTTGAGGAGATTTATCCTCAGCCTGTCGATTTCAAGGGGTATAAGCTCTGAGGGTTCTTTGTTTCCGAATGGCTTTTTGAGGTATCTGTTGTATCTGCTTTTGTCTGTTGAAAGGGATTTGTTAGCTGGTCGCGTTTTTTCGTATTCCTCATAGAGCCTTTTGATGGTCCACTTTCCCTGTTCACGCGCCTTTCTTTCTTCCTCAATCTCCCGCAGCTCTTTCCGGGAGGGCTTCTTGCCTTCGATTCTAGCGGATCGGTAGCTTGAGGCCCTGGCAGGGGTCATGGCGTCGGAATACTGCCTGCCAGCCTTTTCTTCAATGGTCTTCCCGTTTTTTTTGAAGACGACGTAATAGACCTTCTCTGTGCCTTTACGGCCTATCCGTTTTGCCTCTCTGTAAAAGACTCCCGGATAACTTGTTTTAAACCTTGCCGCCATGGTGTCTCCACCGGCTCCGTAAGCCGGTCACATTATTTTCCAACCCCATTTCCAACCTCCAGGATAGATTATAATGAAAAGTGGTGGATGTCAATGGAAACAACAACTATTTGATTATACTTTGTAATACTAAATAATGGATTATAATGGATTTTGGAGAAAAATATAAAAATCGGCCTTTCACGCCGGCAACACCGGTTCGAATCCGGTTGGGGACGCCAAGTAATTTCAAGGGGTTGCGAGTAATTTTGCAACCCTTTTTTATTTTCTGATTTACAGTCCCCCACACTATCCCCAAAACTGCTTATGGAACGGCTGATTACTTCAAGCCTTACAGGATTTCCATTCCCGGCAAATAAGACCTTCATATGAAAGTCTTTCTATTCCATGAATAAATCGTTCCGAAAATCATATTTCATGTATCTTTACCATCTTGCCGGCATCCATTTTTTCGGCGATCTCCACGATCCTTCGGTGATGGGTAAAGAGTATAATCTGATTCCTTTCAGCCAGCCCTGACAGTGCTTTGATTGTGGCCCTGCTTCTATCATCGTCGAAGTTGATCATAATATCATCTACGATAAAGGGCATGGGTTCGTTTGATTCCAGACGCCAGTCAAGGGTTGCCAGCCTCAATGCCAGATACAATTGATCTCTTGTTCCATCACTCATCCCATCAACTTTTAACCAAGTCCCATCGGGCCGCACACCTATCAAGACAGGGCGGCCCTGGTCATTTATATCGGTACGCAGGGCAGAAAAAGATCCCAAGCTGATTTGCCTGAAATAGTCCGACGCCCTTTTTAAAATTGGCCCCTGATGCTCTTCCCTGTATCTTTCAATCACATCCAGTAGAATCTTTGTGGAAAGTTTGACGCGAATAAACCGCTCGGTAAGACTTTTAATTCCAGCAAGAACCTGCTGTGATTCCTCTGCAATCTCAGCAGCCCGAGATTTCCCATCCATCTTCGACATTTCGTTCTTCTCACGGCCGATTGTCTCAATCAATTCATTGAGTTCAGGATCAAGGACCTGTTCTATCTCCTGAGAAAGTGCAGTTATCTGTCCCGGCAATTCATCAGGATTGACTTCCCTTCCCTGCCGTTCAAGTTCTTCAATAGCAACTCCCTCTGCAATTTCATTTATCACTTTTTCAATCTGAGCGATATTTTCCTTTAATTGCAGATACTCACTTGACCGAGTCTCAGCCTCATCCAGGTCCTCCTCTCCTTTACATCCGGCCTGATCAATAAGGACAGCCATCTGTTTTTGATTGCTGTCAAGGGATGTTTCGGCCCCAATAATTTCCTTTTCAAGCGCTTGAATCTCCTCCAGATACTGCCGCCATACTGCATCATCTTTTCTTGCCTCGTTTAACCGCGCCAGGAGATCGTTCACCCCCTGGACCGATGTTTTGCTTACAAGATCCGGTGCGACCTGTTTCAACAAATCGGCAAGTTCAGTTTCAAAAACCTGATTGTCACGGTCGATTCCGATTATCCTTTTTTTGAATCCATCAGCCTCATCCAGCTTATCAAAAGAACTTTTGAGAATATCCATGAAATCAGCTGCCTCGGCAGGGCCGGCGTTTGGCTCCATACCGAAAGGTTCAAGTGCCTGCTTCCATTTCAAATGCCACTGGTCAAGTTTCTTCCGAGCCTCCGTTTTTTCTTTTTCAGAAGCCTTGAGACTATCTTTTAATTCATCGACCCTGGACTCGAGTTTCTCTCTCGCTGTCTGCTTTCTACTGTTACTTTCCAGCAGGTTCTCGGCATGCGTAAGCACCAGAGTCAGATCTTCACCGGCAAATTCTTCGCTGCCGCCCCGCTCTCGGATTTCCTTTAACAGTTTCCGCCTTAATTCCTGCCTGCGGTTATCTTTTGTCTGGATCTCTTCAGAGATTTTTTCAACCTCTTTCAGCCTGAGGCGGATCTGCTCAAATCCAGCGATCCACTGCCTCATCTCCCTGGGAGAAAGAGGGTTTATATTAGAAGGTTTCCAAGCGTCGTGCCATTGACTTTTTAGATCGGTCAGCCTCGATTCCAGTGTTTCGGTATCGGATTCAATCCTTCCAAGCTTTTCTTGAAGGCCTTCGATCTTTGATTTGAGAGAGGCCTGTTTTTGAACCCGTTCCGCCTCCCTGCGCAGGCGATCGGCGGTCTCATCAGAGTCGGTTACCATTCCTTCATAGGTTTCAGGTAGATAAGCATCGTCCGGAACAGCATCTGTTTCGTGTGAAATGTCTTCACCATCTATCCACTTCCTGCGGATCAGCTTCCACTTGGAATCCCTGGTCGACCTAATCGTGTTTAACTCTTCTTCTGAAGGCACATCCCCTGCATACTGAATTGCCTTAAGATCTGCGAATAGTTGATTCAGCTCTTCCTGGGCATTCTCCTTTCCATCCTTAATGAGACCAATTTTTTGATGGAGGAAATCCATCTCGTTTTCAAATCGGGTCACAGTCTCTGAAATGGGAATCGACAACCTCCTGATCTCTTCAACAGTGCCCTGCCAGAGACCTAGCCTTTCAAGATCCTCTCTGCAACTATCAAGCGTAATCTTAAGTTCACCTCTTTTTTCATCCAGTTCCTGGTCCAGGTCGCCTGCTTTCTGAGCTAGTTTTACAGCTTCAATAAGACCACCTGGATCACGAAAATAAGGAAGCCCTGAAAGATCGCTTTTCGCCTTATCGAGTGTCATCTTGATCTTTTTCACATCCTCTTCAGTCTTTTCGTTGCTTTGAAGCAGGGCTTCGTATCTATTTCCTAGGCTTAAAACAGTTTTCCTTTTTGAAAGGGTTTTTCTGAGGGTTTCGACTTCGTCAAGCGTTAGGTCCGGACGAACCTGCTTCAATAGAGCTGCCGCATCGGTCTTGCAGCTGATCCGCATTCCTTCCACCTGGGGCCGGTCAGCAATGGCCTTTCTGTATTCCCCTACCCGTTGATACAGACCCTCAATCTCTTCTGCCCTGTTCAGAAGCTCCTGTTTCAGAGAAATGCCCTTTTTCCTTTCCTGTAGCGCTTTTAACCTTGTTTCAGAAATCTTAATTGTCCGGACATAATTACTTCTCTCCCCCTCAAGCTTTCTCCTCTGCTCTCTGAAATCAGACGGCAATACAATCACTTCACCGATTTCTTTCAATTTTTCTGTTAAGTCTTTACGCTCTTTGAGGTGTACCAGTGATTTCTTCAGGCGCTCAAGGCGATTCCTTTCCCGGTCCTTTTCTCCCAATGTGTTCTTAATCTCTGACAGTTTCTTTTCCGACTTTCCAAGTGTCTTGCTGTGCTCATTCCACTCCCTGGCCGTAAGAAGATATTGTTTCATCATTGTCTGCAAATTCCGGAACTTTATGAGTTCCTTATTGATGAGTTTTTTTGTCGCCTGCGGTCTGAACAGAGCGTCGGCCTCACCCTCAAGCTCATCAAGGATAGTGTGAAGAGATGTCAGTCCTGCACCCGCGGCAAAAATGGCCTGACCGACATCTCCTTTCTGATCCAGGATGTCCTCTCCACCACGTACCAGGGCTTCATGATCAATGCCGTAAAGAGCCTCAAACATTTCTCGTTCAAGGCCGCTGAAAAATGGATCTATAAACGACTGATCAAGGGGATTATCATATTCGTCAAAAATGTCTGCTTTCCTTTTTTTACGGCGAAAGAAAGTAATTTCCCTCCCTTCTTCATCATCAAGCCGTCCGCCTATGAGAAGGTTGTCGTAGGGATGAATAAAATTGTCATCAGTTCGGACGGGGATACCGAAGAAAAGGGAATTCAAGGCCCGAAGGCAACTGCTTTTCCCCGCCTCATTTGCGCCATATACGATGTGGAGTCCCGGAAAATCAGAGGAAAAATCAAGTAAGCGATCAGTGAAGGGACCAAATGCCCTCAAATCAAGTCGTTTAATTCTCATCGCTCCCCTCCTGTTTCAGCATTCTACCTGTGAGGACCTCCGTTATTTCCCCGTAAAGGTCTTCTATTTCCTCATCCGACAGATCGAATGGGCTGTCATCCATCAGGAGGTCAGGAGGCAACTTGCTCCGCAGCTGTTCAAGTTCCGGCACAAGATCAGTGAATACCGGTTTTCTTTTTCTAAGGGATTTTATTTCTTCATTGAGTGCCGATAAAGGAGAACCGTCTCTTGGCAATTCCTTGGAAGAAGTTTTACTTCCGGTGCGAAATAGAGTTTTTTCAATCCACACATCGATCAGCCCTGCGGCAATTCCCTTAAACTCCTCAATCCAATGAGGCGCCTTTCTATGAAGACTTCCATAAAGCGACGTCCTTCCCTCGAGGATCACACGCACTGCTATGGGACGCCCTTCGGCGCGTTCAAGCTGGTCCTCAAAGGATTGCCTGACCCTCTCCAGGCATTCTTCTTCTTTCTCGCATCCGTCAAGGTTAACCTGGCAGACACCCCAGCGCAGTACGTCAGTATTATGATGCTCAACCTCCAGTACCCGGCCTTCTTCCACAGTAACAATGGTGCATCCTTTGGGTCCGATTTCCCGGATATGTCTTGCCTGTATATTGCCCGGGAAAACGATCCAGGGATCTTTTGATATTTCTTCACGCATGTGAACGTGCCCCAAGGCCCAGTATTGGTACCCCTTTGAGCGAAGCGCATCGACTGTGCAAGGGGCATAGGGCTCATGCCCGGGTCTTCCGGTAAGAGCCGTGTGCAAAAGTCCTATGTTGAATACTCCCGGATCCGCCTGCGGATAATTCTGTGTCAGATCCTCGGTAACAGCCCTTGATGGAAAGCTCCGGCCGTGAATAGCCACTCCCAGATCATCAAGGACTTTAGTTTCTGCTTTTCTGGAAGAGAAAGAAGTTACATTATCAGGGAGATGGAGGGAGCGAGTTATCTGGCTGGCTGCATCGTGATTTCCTGAGACAATAAAGACCCTGATCCCGGCTTCTCTCAGGATTCCCATCCTGTTATTGAAATAGAGTCCTGTTTTGTAATCCTTCCAGTCCCCGTCAAAAAGGTCGCCTGCGATTAGCACGAAGGCAACATCTTCATTGACGGCAAGATCTATGAGGTTATCGAAGGCATTTCTAACCGACCCCCTTATCTGTTCCACAGGGGCATCCTCGTAGGCCTCAAGACCCCTTAAAGGACTGTCAAGATGGATATCCGCTGCGTGTAGAAATCGGAACATGTCCTCCTCCGGAGAGACTAATATTTTATGGTTGTTTTTACTTCTGCACCAACTTTTCGCTGTTAATGGCTTATAACATGTCGATTTAATTTTACCATTTAATTATTAACCGCTTATTTTGCATAGCATTATAGACTCATTATTTATCATTAAAAGTTATGCTTAAAGGTAAAGATGGCGTATCCACCGGTTGATTGTTCAGGAGCAGTCGAAGGAACACATCAAAATGGAAAAGACACACTACCGATGAGAAATGTTAATGTATTTGAGATAAAAATGCCAGCACCGTTAATAGATGGTTACAAGCTACAGGGTGCCGCATAGGACCTTCAGAGAAGATCCGATAATAGGGATTTCAGCTGAATCATTTTGCCGTCACTTCTGCTTGCAAGAGGGGATTACCAGTTAAGATGCGTTATATTTATGGTTACATTCCTTGAAAATCAGCAGTTGACATGATGAATTTCAAGGAATAATATGGCCATATGATTCACAGACCAGAACCCATCCATCAAATCAAGGCCTTGTTTCAGATACATCCGGTTACTGCCCTGCTCGGACCGCGGCAGTGCGGCAAGACTACATTGGCACGAATCATCGCCGAACAGGAGCCCTCCACCATTTTTGATCTGGAAAACCCTGTTGATATCCAGCGTCTTTCTTCTCCCCTGCAGACGTTGAAGGATCTCTCCGGACTTGTAATAATCGATGAGGTCCAAAGAAAACCCGAGCTGTTTGAGCTGCTCCGGGTATTGGTGGATCGACCCGGCCGGGACACCCGATTTCTGTTGCTGGGATCCGCATCGCCACATTTGGTCAAGGGTGTTTCGGAATCTCTGGCCGGCAGGATAGGATTCGTTGATCTGGCGGGTTTTCAACTTCGGGAAGTCGGTGTGCAGCATCGTGATAGATTATGGATAAGGGGTGGTTTGCCCAGGGCTTTTCTGGCCGATTCCGCCCCTGACAGCATTCAATGGCGTGAGGATTTTATTCGAACGTTCCTTGAAAGAGACATCCCTCAGCTCGGCATCACCATTGCCGCTGAAACCCTTCGCCGATTCTGGACAATGACGGCTCACTACCATGGACAGGTGTGGAATGCAGCGGAGTTTGCCCGGGCACTCGGCACTGCGGAAAACACGTCACGGCGATATCTCGATATCCTCAGCGGAGCCTACATGATCAGGGTGCTGCCTCCCTGGTTCGAAAACCTGAAAAAGCGACAGGTCAGAGCTCCCAAGATATATATTCGTGACAGTGGTCTGTTTCACAGCCTGCTCCAGGTTTCGACCTTAGCCGACTTGCAGGGCCATCCCAAAATCGGTGCATCATGGGAGGGTTTTGCGCTGGAGCATGTTATCCATTTTTTTCGAACCAGGGAGGCGTATTTCTGGGCTACACACGCAGGAGCTGAGCTTGATCTCATGTTGATGATCGCTGGTAAACGCTATGGTTTCGAATTCAAATATATGGATGCTCCCGGACGAACACGCTCGATGCATATCGCCATCCAGGACCTGGATCTGGAACATCTGTGGGTCGTCTATCCGGGAGAGCAGGGATACCCACTCGGCGATAAGATTACCGTAATTCCGCTGAATGAGATCTTCCAGCTTGCGGAAACCATGAAAAAAAATGCGAGCGGTGTAAAGTAGAACATCCATAAGCTTAAAATTTGCCCGGAATTCATGACCGGCATGTCCGCTCCTTTTGCCGACCCGATGAAACCGTCTGAATTGGAAGTACCTCCTGTAAGGACGATCGATTTTCTATCTACATCAAACCGCCAGGTTGCGTACATGCCGAAAATGGACCCGATAATATCAACATGCCGCAGGCACATACCAGTAACCGACTTACTTCCAGGATTCTTCTTCCTGCTTTCCACATTAATTTACTCTTTCCGTCTCACATCTATTTTTTTGGTTCTTCTCCAATTTAGTTGTCGAAGAGGGGCCAAGGACCCAAGGATTCTTTGCTTCGCTTAAGCTTCGCGCAGTCCCACCCTTCGGCCAGTTCAGGGCGGGTTCCCGGTTTCGAGGGCTTTCTTTCCAGGGATTTGATCATCGCTTTGGACATTGCCCCGACATCCCTTATTTCCCTTCTTAATTTTTGAAGCCGCTCTTTTTTTAAATAACCCAGGTCAGCTGATGTCATGTCCCGGGTTTCCAATTCACAGGCTTAACCATATGCAATAAAGAAAAATTGCATATACTCTATAGCCGTTTTTTCCCATACCCTCAGGCGGTATCCCTTGATACGAAAACAGCGGATCTTCTGATTCGGGAGGTAAAACAGTATTGCTCATCTTTAAAAAAACATTTCGTTTCTTTATACATATGCAAACAAGGTGTATACAATTTTTTTTACCGAACGTTTAACTTCCTATGATCTTTAAGCTTTTCACTCGAACCCGCGGCCCCTTGACCCCTCCAAACCGGGAACCCGCTGCGAAGCAGTGGGACTGAGCTGAGCTAAGCGAGGGCGAAGAATCCTTCATTTAGACCAACTCTTTTGGAGATAATCCTTTTTTTTTTAAATGTTCCAGGTTTGTGAGAGTGGGTTAAGCCCCAAGCTTTATTCCGAAAAACCTGCAGACATTGTCTCTGGTAAGTGACCTCTTAGCGGGATCGGTAAGATCTACTGAGACTGAGATCCGGTAAAGGTCCTCATGCAAGGAGTCCCCGGAATCCGTGTTGAGCATGATCTTCCCGCTCATAGATGAATGGTCCTGCAGGATATTTTTTACATCCTCCAAACTGCTCTTGGGCGGGCTGACCGTTATCCCGGCCCAGAAGCCGGATGAAAGGACCCCTCCTATGGTTTCGGGCGTGCAATGATCCACCACCATGGAGTCTTTCCATGGCGCAAAATCCTTAAGTATGGAAAGAATCTGAGTGGTTACACGCGCCTTTTGCTTTCTCGGCGTATGAATGCCCATCACCTTTCCCCTTTGGGCCGCCTCTTCGGCCATCTCCAATTGGGCACGGAAAATCTCCTCCTCCCTGCCTGAACCGGTCTCAAGGCCTATCTCGCCTATTCCCAGACAAAGGGGATCGTCAAGACAGGGGGATACGAGCCCCCTTACGTGCCTTGCCTCAAGATCCGGAGGTATGTTTCTGGGATGAACCCCGGCAAGATAGAAACAGGGAAGAAAATCTTTTCTTATTTCCTTGAAAAATCGGGGCCTCGTCCTGAGGTATTTTTCAAGATCGGAAGAACTACTGATATCCCGGGCAAAGGCCCATGAAACCGGCAGACATCCTATCCGGGCCAGCCGGCCGACCGATTCACAAGCCTCCATGACGAGCAGGTCAAGATGCAGGTGGCTGTCCACAAAGCTTATGTCATGGCCGGACAAATTGTTTCGGGTAATCACAAAAACCTCGTTCATAAAAAGAAGGGGTTGAAATCATATACGGTAATCGAACCCTATTGCTTAGAGGGCTCCTCCTAAAAAAAATCATTATGACAATTCTGTTCGGTGCCTTATTTCAGGCTGGTATTTAACTGTTTTTTATTGTATCTGAAAAATGCTCATGGTAAAAATATAGGCAATATATAACTACAGGCAAAAAAGATCATGGAAATATTTACGATAGGGTATGAAGGGTTTGACCAGCGCCAATTTCTGGCTTGGTTAAACAGCTATAGCATTGATATTGTTGCTGATGTGAGGGATCTTCCTCTAAGCCGTAAAAAGGGGTTTTCCAAAACTGCGTTGTCCGATTTTCTAAAGAAAAACGCTATCGAATATATCAACTATAGACGGCTCGGTGCACCAAAAGAACTAAGGGCCTTCCTATTAAAAACCAAAGATTACCCCACCTTTTTTAAAAAATATAAAATGACGATCTCAGACAAAATGAACGACATTGATGAAATCCTCAATACCGTTAAGGAAGGGAAAAAGGTAGCGTTATTATGCTATGAAAAAAATCCGGAAAAATGCCATCGCAGTATCGTAGCGGATGAAATTAAAAAAAGGGACGGGAATGGTTTAAAAATCAAAAACTTAGGTCTTTATTGATCAAAATCCAATCTTAGTTGCGATTCCTTTGGAGGCCAAAAAAAACCAAGGATACAAAAAACATGCGGATGCTGTGACATGTTACCCACTAAAAGATATGTTTCTCTTTTTGGCCCACAAATAGTGTCCATAACCTTATCTCTAATACGTTCTTTCCAGTCTTTTTTGTTTTTCACTTTTCGGTATAATTCAGATATTTCCCAGTCAAGGATGCTGTATTCATGCCCTTTGCACAACTTATGGCCACAGTTAAATTTCAGGATAAATCTGAATTTCAACAGCTCAAGATCCTGTTTTTCGCCAAGCATATCTAATTGAGCCATGATTGATTTTTTCTTTAATTCAGTTTCACGAATCTCGGTAGAATTTTTTTTGACAATCCCACATCCTAGTATTGAACTCGGTTTAATAATACCTAGGGATGTATTGTGAATCTCTCTATGGGCCTGCAGATCTTCAATAGACTTAAAAATGTTCTTTTCATTAAGAACCCATCTTCTTCTCTCAACCCAGCCAGCTTTATTTGTACTGATAAGTGAACCAAGAACGATCGATTCATCGTTAATGTTATAACTTTCCGGCCTAGGGTCAGTTTTTGACTTTCTGATCTCTGCCTTTATCCACTGATATTTAGAGAACACATAATCACCACCAAGGTATCTGAACCTTATCGGAAAAATTCGGATCATCTGGCCGGTATCGGCCAAAATTCCGCATGTGCAAACGGTTTCAGTATATTTAGTGCTGTACTCGGGATAAGTCTTTACAGTGATTAGGATGTCCTTTTCTTCCCATCTGCCGGACAATATATGCTCCTAAGTAAAGATTTCAGGCATTTTTCCCCGATATCATCAGCTATCAATCGAGACTGTGCCAAGATCGCTTTAAGACCTGCAACGATCCCCTGGGCCAGTAATCATGGAGCGTAAAAAGTAGACTACGAAAAATTGCAGCTTAAATTCGATATTTTGTAAAAAAAAAGATATTTTCATAAAATATTTTAATAGCAAAACTTATCCAGTAATAAAAGTGCCGTTTTCAGACATTCTTCATGTTTCAGGATATCAACCGAACGAAAAATATCAGAATGCCGAAAATTTTAAGATTTTCCGACATCAATAAAAGGAACCTGCAAAATCCATTTTGGTTGGGCTTACGCCCTTTCCGTTCGCTGGCCTAACATCTTGATCTTACATACCAATGCCGTCAACTTAGGTTTTTAAAACCCACCCCTTCACAGCCTCAATGATTTAACGGTAAAAGGATCATATCCTTTCACTATTTTTATGCGGTATCAAATTTTATTAAAAATATTAGACAATTAACTTGACAGACAATTCTACTGTCTGTAGAATGTTCCACTATTAACAGTGTTCTTGGTTGTAATTTGAAATCACGTAAGCCCCGGAATAACTCCGGGGCTTTTTTTATTGGAACACGGAAAGAAGGTATTTTTTGAACTTTGATACATTTAATTTTCATCCCTCAGTTGCCGCAGGCATTGCAGCAGCCGGCTATGAAACCCCTACCCCGATTCAGGCCCGGGCAATCCCGCAGATAAACGACGGTCGTGATGTAATGGGCCTGGCCCAGACCGGCACCGGCAAAACAGCCGCCTTTGTACTGCCGATCCTGAATCGATTGACGGGGGGAAGACATGGTTGCATTCGCGCCCTGATAATCGCCCCTACCCGTGAACTGGCCGAACAGACCCACCAGGCCATCGAAACCCTGGGACGCAGGACACGCATAAAAAGCGTTACCGTTTACGGCGGCGTGGGAATTAACCCGCAGATTCAGAAACTCAAGCATGCCGATATTGTGGTTTCCTGCCCCGGCCGGCTTCTTGATCATATCGGTCGTCCCAGCATCGATCTATCCCGGCTGGAAGTGCTGGTTATAGACGAGGCCGACCAGATGTTCGACATGGGGTTTTTCCCTGATATCCGGCGAATCCTGAAACATCTTCCCCAAAAACGCCAGACCCTTCTCTTCTCGGCTACCATGCCGCGTGAAATCCGTCGCATGGCAGGGGATATCCTGCAAGATCCGGCCACAGTCCAGGTCGGAACCACAGCGCCTGCCGATACCGTCAGTCACGTACTCTACCCGGTAGCCCAACACCTGAAAACGGCACTGCTGTTAAAGCTTCTGGGAAAAACAGATACCAGGTCGGTGCTCATCTTTACCCGGACCAAACATCGCGCCAAAAGTTTGGGGAAAAAGCTTTCCGCCGCAGGATACCGATCGGCTTCGCTTCAGGGAAACCTTTCCCAGGGAAAACGTCAGGCCGCAATGGACGGGTTTCGGGACGGGACATTTCAGATTCTGGTGGCCACCGACATCGCCGCCCGCGGCATCGACGTTACCAAGGTTTCTCATGTCATCAATTATGACATCCCTTCCACCCCGGAGGCGTACATTCATCGCATCGGACGTACCGGAAGGGCGACCCGCAGCGGCGAGGCATTTACCCTTGTTACGGGAGAAGACAGGGATATGGTACGCGCCATCAACCGAATCATAGGTTCCGAGATCGAACAGCACGTCTTATCCGATTTTGACTACAGGTCACCGGCGCCTGATCGTGCAACCCGCCCGAAGCGAATGGACAAACCGCATCACAAGTTTTCCGGAGTCAAAAAGACCCGGAACAGGTCGGATTCGCTCCCGGCATTTTTTGCTTAGACTAAACATTGCTGAATAGAAAAACAAAGGGGGATATGACTATCCCCCTGCCTGGTTTCCATCCGGAAACGGCTGTTTTCAACAATCCCTGCATTGATCTATCCTATCGTTTGTGAGTCGTACGGTAGTAGATCACTACATAGCCCCTTGATTTTCTCTGCTCCGCTTACACCCAGGACTACCTCTCAGCAGGCTCGGTAAGGGTCTCGGGAAGTGCCGGCCGGGATAATGCCCTGTCCTCCGCCATACCATATCCGTATTTCCTTCGACATATCACGATAGAGAGGCATCTAAAGTCTCAACCATCTTCATAGATGCCCTGCCTGGCATTTCCCTGTTAGGTGATATGCCAGGCCCCGGGAAATTCCATACGGTTAATCTAGTACCCATACAGAAATTGCTCACTTCCGGATAATGGTTTCAGCCCCGCCACATTCACGGCGGGCAAGCGTGGGCTATCAGTAAGTAGCCGACAATTTGATGTCCCGACTATTTTTCTGACAGATGAGAGCTTGTGCACCATCATTTTGGTGCACTGAGAGCTGATAGCGCGAGTCCATAAATCTTGGCTTATTGATGGACGCTAATCTAGCCCAATCAGACTTGTATTTCATGTCCTGGCACCCATATTACCATATTGACCCAACTTCCCTCATTATTAAATAATATTAAAGTTACCCAAAAAACTGCCGATAATAAACATACATCAACAATAAAATATTTTTAAAGGAGGCGAATCATGTTTAAGAAAATCATGTTCAGGAAGGTACTACTGTTTGTTGCGACCGCTTTTTTTCTCAATGCAGGCATTGTTGCTGCAGAATCATACAAGATCGGTGTTCTCGCCAAGCGCGGTCCGGTAAAAGCGCTGAAACAGTGGAAGTCGACCGGTGATTACCTGACGGCCAAAATCCCCGGCAAGACATTTGAGATCGTTCCCCTGGACTTTGATGCCGTCAATCCCGCCATCGAAAAAGGAGAGGTGGATTTTTTCCTGGTCAATTCATCCATGTTTGTGACCGCCCAAGTCAAGTACGGTGCTTCTCCTATTGCCACCATGGTCAACTCCCGGCAGGGGCAACCTTTAAAATCATTCGGCGGCGTCATCCTGACCTCGGCGGATAACGAGGAGATAAACTCTCTGGCCGATTTGAAAGGGAAATCCTTCATGGCGGTCAAGGCCTCCTCCTTCGGCGGCTGGCAGATGGCGTACAAGGAAATCCTGGACATGGGAATCGACCCGAAAAGCGATTTTGCCGGTCTGCAGTTCGGCGGCAAGCATGATAATGTGGTGCTGGCGGTACAAAACGGTGCGGTGGATGCAGGCACGGTGCGCACCGATACGCTCGAGCGCATGGCTGCTGAAGGCAGCATCGATATGGAAGAATTCAAGATTATCAATAAAAAGGGACACAACGGTTTTCCGTTTGTGTGCAGCTCACCCCTGTATCCCGAATGGCCTCTGGGCAAGGTTCAAAAGACCCCTGACGATGTGGCCGAAGCTGTGGTCGATGCACTCAAACAGATGAAGCCGCAAGATCCTGCGGCAAAGGCTGCCAAGGTGGTCGGCTGGACCGACGCGCTCAATTACGGCCCTGTGGAAGAGCTGCAAAAATCCCTGAAAGTGGGCGCCTACGCATCGTAACGACTTAAATCGTATCCCCCCCTGCCCCTTTTCCTCAGCAATAGCGCTGAGGGGAGGGGGGAGTTGAAAAGCAGATGCGTACAAATGGATCTTGAAACCTTCACGACACGACGGAGCATCACACGATACTGGAAGATATTACTGGACCATTTTTTAAATTATGGATCTTAGCCGGCTATAAAACACTGATTTTACATCGAAAGGAGTTTTGACAATGAAACAATTTTTCCGGGCAAGTCTCCGTCAAAAGCTATTGCTGCCCACAATCATCATCATGGCCGGCTGCATAGCGGGCCTCTCCCTGACAGTGATGTCGGTTCAAAAACATCAGTTGGACCAATTGGGTGAATCGGTGCTGGCCGATCTGGAAGACACCAACAGCACCGCCGATAAAAACTTTACCGAACTGGGAAAAGATGTATCAAATTATCTGCAGCAAATGAACGATACCCTGAGTGCTTCCATCGAAGAAACCACCCGCAAGTCGCTGGAACAAGAAAAATCCCGGTTGGAAAGAGAATTGAGCACGGTGCTGGAGCAGAATGCCGAATCCGTTGCCGACCTTCTGGGGAAGGTCGCTCCACCGGCAATTCTGGCGAACAATTTTCTGGATCTGATCGCCTATACCAGGTCGGCAACCAGCAATAAGGACATAGTTTATGCCGTTTACCTGCGGCCCAACGGCGAACCTATGACGCGCTACCTGGACCGCAAGTCTCCCCTGATTCAGCAATACCTGAAAACAGGTAAAGAGAAAAACAAGGTCTTGAGGATTATCGCCGCCTCAAAATTGGATACAAATGTTTTTTTTGTGGAAAAGCCGGTGTCCCTTGAAGGCAAAGAACTGGGGAAAGTCCTTGTTTGCGTGGACAAGGCCTCTATCAAAAAGAAAATTACGGATTTATCCGAGCGATTTAATTTGCTGATTGTCACCAACACCAACAAAGCAAAAGAGGTGCTCCGAGGCGAATCCGTCAGGCTCAGCAAAAGCATCAGCGATATGCTGCGCAACGTAAGCACGCAGAGCAGCGCAGGAGTCAACAAAATCGCCGAAACATTGGATACCGTCTTTACCGCCATGCGCACCAAGATACGGTCGATCGTCATGATCGTGGGCGGCGCTTCAATCCTGATGGTATTTGTGATCCTTTATCTGTTTTTGACACGGATTACCAAATCCATCGGAGGCATAACCGCAGACCTGGATCACGGTTCCGACAGTATTGCCTCTGCTTCCGGGCAGGTGGCTTCTGCAAGTCAACAACTTGCCGAAGGATCATCCCGGCAGGCCTCCGCGATTGAAGAAACCTCGGCATCATTGGAAGAGATGGCTTCCATGACCAAGCAGAACGCCGACAATGCAGACCAGGCCGATCTTCTGATGAAAGAAACCAACCAGGTGGTGGCAAGAGCCAACAGTTCAATGGGTGAACTGACCGGTTCCATGGAGGAGATTTCCGTTGCCGGTGCCGAGACCTCCAAAATCATCAAGACCATCGACGAGATAGCGTTCCAGACGAATCTGCTGGCACTTAATGCGGCAGTTGAGGCTGCAAGGGCCGGTGAGGCGGGAGCCGGGTTTGCCGTTGTCGCGGACGAGGTGAGAAATCTTGCCATGCGTGCTGCGGATGCCGCCAAAAACACGGCCGATCTTATCGAAGGCACGGTTCAGAAGGTGGACTCAGGCAAGATGCTTGTCACAAGGGCAAACGAGGCCTTCGGCCAGGTGGCCGAGAGTTCTTCCAAAGTAGGGGAACTTGTCGCGCAGATTGCGGCAGCCTCCAACGAGCAGGCCGAGGGAATCGGCCAGGTGAATAGGGCGGTTACCGAGATGGATAAAGTGGTCCAGCAGAATGCAGCCGGTGCTGAAGAGAGCGCCTCTGCCTCTGAGGAGATGAGTGCCCAGACCGAACAGATGAAAACCATGGTGGGTGAGTTGGTGCTAATGGTCAGAGGCAACAATAATGGCCGCTCCAATGTGACATCGATTCAAAAGAAAGGCATGAAAACAGGCAAATTAAAATTGGCAAGCCACACTTTACGAAAGGTTAGATCTAAAAACCGGCCTGATCCTGCTCAGCACGAATTCCATTCAAATCAAGCGATCTCTTTGGAAAAAAATGACTCCATGCAAGCATAAGGATTTGCTCCTTGAGGGTGCCTTTTTATTATCCAGCCAGTATTGTAAATTTTGCTCCATTACTTTATAAAGGTGACATAGATGATGGAAAAAGGCTTCTTATACATACACAAAAAAAGCACCAAGGAGTATTTGAGATGCAGATTTTGATCCTTTATCACTCAAAGGGCGGCAATACGCGAAAGCTGGCTGAGGCCGTTGCAAAGGGAGTGGAAGAAACGGAGGGTGCAACCGCCCTCATGCGTAAGACATCGGAGGTGAGCAAGGAGGACTTCTTGAATTCAGCAGGAATCATTGCGGGCTCCCCGGTCTATTTCGGGGGGATGGCGGCGGAACTGAAAAAGGTCTTCGATGATTTCGTGGGAACGAGAAAACGGATGGAAGACAAGGTGGGTGCGGCCTTTACCACATCGGGAAATGCGACCGGTGGAAAGGAAACCACCATGATGTCCATCATACAGGCGCTCTTGATCTACGGAATGATCATAGTGGGTGATCCCATGAGCGCGACCGGTCACTACGGGGTGGCATGTGCCGGCACTCCGGACGACGAAACGCTTAAAAACGGTATGGAGATGGGCAGGCGGGTGGCTCAACTGGCTCTGAAACTGGAGGGCTGAAGGAGGATCAGCCTTGTATTCCAAGACCCGAATTACAATTTAATTGGACAGGTTCCTATTTTGTTGAAAATTCGACCGGTTCACGTCCGGGTGCGGAAATTCCACGTCGCTCAAGCAGCGATCCATCCTGCAGATAAAGATCGATCAACGCATTGAGGTAGTTGGAAAGGGCCTCCACCTCAGCGATACGGCTGACCAACAGATCACGATGAGATTGAGCTACCAGGAAACTGGTTGATTTTCCCACTCGAAATTTTTCGGTTTCGATCCGCAGTTTTTCCTCATCAAACATCCGGGTGACCGATGAGGCTTCAATCTGCTGCCGGGAACGGTTTACCTCAATATAGGCGATGCGGACGTCGATTTCTACAAGCTGTGAAAGGTTATCCAGGGCATTTTGCGCCCGTTCCCGCGTCAGGATTGCCCTGCGGTGAAGGGCTTTTGCTTCCCGATTAAAAAGGGGGTAATTAAATTTCATACCGGCCAGAGCGTCATAGCTGTCTTCATCGATATTATCAACGGATTGACCAAAGGAATTTGCATACCCGCTTTTGCCAAGCGTGATGAAAAGATCCATTAAGGGCAGCAATCCATTCCTGGTTTTGATAAGCTCCAGATCGCCTCGCAATATCTCCAGCCGGGCCTCATTTAAAATCGGTCGCATGCGCTTCGATACCGCCACATGAGCCGTAACGTCTTCCAGTTTGATTTTCGGCAGGCTCGGTTGAAGGATTAAATCGACCTTCCGTTGCCAGATATCCGGCCCGGCTGGATTAATCAACCGCAACAGTTGAAGGCGAATAGATTCCTCGTTTGAACGTGCTTCTATGAGGGCCTGCTCCTGCGCCGCGACTTCAGCCTGGACAGCCGCCAGTTCAACCCTGGCCAATCGACCGACCGCTATCAGCTCTTTGGTTTCATCAAGTTGCTGGCGGGCCACTTTCAGTGCCGCTTCCACAATTTCGATCTGACGCCGGGCAAGCGCATAGTTCCAGTAAGTTCGTTCCACCTCCGCCACCAGAGACTCGGTAAAACCGCGCAACTCATATTCCGACATGCGTGTATCCAGGCGTGCCTGCTGAAGCCGGGCCAGATTCACGTCTGCCCCATATCCTCTCATAATCGCCTGAGAAACCGTCATTCCCAAGCGGGTCGAATAGAATCTGTTATCGTATAGAGAGGAATCGCTCATTTCGGTTCCGGCTTCCAGGGCAACCGTAGTGCCGGTCGGGAAGTATTGCTCCAACGATATGATGCCTTCAGCGGAATCAGTGGTAAAATCCTCAGTATCGGACCCCGATCTTGCGAGACGTTCCCCTTTCACCCTGCCGGCGGAGATATCCGTGTCCGTTACCGGATCAAAAAGAGCCCTTTCCTGGTCCTCAAAGGTTTGCCGGATCGAGGGATTCAATCTTTGAACCACGAGAGCCCGGTTGTTTTCAAGGCAAAGCAAAACGGCCTCGGTGACGGTGAGCTTCAAAGGTCCAGGCGGCATCCTTAGCCCTGCAATTTCCTCTGGTTGAACTCTGGACTCAGAGGGCATGTGCACCGCCGTATCGGCACGCACACTCGGACCTCCTGTCGTCAGATCAATCCGTTCCCCGACCAGGTTGCAGGACCCCGACACCAGTAATAACCCCCACATGGCAAGGCATCCCGCCAGACGACCATAACATTTCGCTAAAGTCATATCAGATCCTTACAGGTACCGCCACCCGATGACGGCGGCTTTGGTCAAATTCACAGGTTTTCAAAAGCGTCTGTTGAACTATATAGGTTTTCGCTTCTTTATGACAACCTAAAATCTCTTAGGATATTCCAAACGGCTTTCTGCGTTCCATACATTGAAAACCCTAGCCGGCACGCCGTACCGATCCTTTCAGCAGCCATTTTTTCGTTGAAATATCAGCAATAAGAGTGCAATCTTCATTATGTCAGCTTAACCAGACACATCTTTTTGGGAAATGCCCGTTAATATAGCAATGGAAAAGGTACGTTATCATGAAATCAGGCGGTCCTAAACTTTTTATTTTGACGGTTCTTCTGATTGGTTCTGCAGCATTAGGCTGGGCGATTTTTGATCAAATTAAGGAAAAGGCCGGTTTGAGCAAAAGTACTAAGGCTTCCCGCCCGGTGCCGGTAGAAGTGGCTCGGATTCAGCGCGGGCCGATCGAATTACGGCGGACATTCAGCGGGGAGATCGAGGCCCTTGCCAAGTTTGTTGTTGCACCTAAAGTGAGCGGCCGCGTGGAACGAGTGCTCGTAACTCTTGCTGATACGGTTAAGCGGGGCCAGGTTGTTGCCGAGTTGGACAATGATGAATATGTTCAGGCCGTAGCCCAAGCCCAAGCCGATCTGGTAGTTGCCAGAGCCAACCTGTCCCAGGCCAAGAGCGCCCTGGAAATTGCCGGCCGCGAGTTTAAACGCACCGAGTCACTTTTAAAGCGCGGGATTGCATCAGATTCCGAATTCGACGCCGCCAGCCAGGATCAACTGGCAAAGCTGGCTCAACTTAAAGTAACTGCAGCCCATGTAACAAAGGCGGAATCATCGCTCGAAACCGCTAACATCCGGCTAGGCTATACAAAGGTAACAGCGGGCTGGACCGGTGGCGGCGATCATCGCATCGTGGCTGAACGATATGTTGATGAAGGCCAGACTGTAGCAGCCAACGCGCCGCTGCTCTTAATCGTTGAACTGAATCCCATAGTAGGGGTGGTTTTCGTCACTGAGAGAGACTATGCTTACCTGAAACCTGGACAGATCGTTTTCTTAACCACGGACGCCTATCAGGGCAAACAGTATAGGGGCCGCATCGATCGCATTGCCCCAGTCTTCCAAAAGTCCACCCGGCAGGCACGGATCGAAATGACTATTGACAATCCACTGCACGAACTTAAACCAGGCATGTTCATAAGAGTCACAGTGGTGCTAGCACAGGTGCCCGGGGCCGACATCGTCCCGGAACAGGCATTAACTATACGAGATGACAAAACTGGTGTTTTCATAGTCAGTGAGAACGGACGATCCGTAGTCTGGCGTGAAGTAAAGGTAGGTATCCGCGAAGGTAACAAGATTCAGGTGGAAGGCGCGGGACAGTCCGGCCGGGTGGTAACCCTTGGGCAGCAACTGGTAAAAGACGGCTCCCCGATCACGATTTCTGCCGAGAAAAACAAGGCCCCTACAGCTAATGAAAAGGCTGATCAAAAATGAATCTACCTAGTTTCAGCGTCAGGCGCCCCATTTTCACGACCATGGTGACACTGATTCTGGTCCTGCTCGGGGCCGTTTCGCTGAGCAAGCTGCAGATCGACATGCTTCCCAACATCGAATTGCCCACGTTGACTATTCGAACGGATTACGAGGGAGCCAGCCCCGAGGTCATGGAACGGCTGGTGACTCAGATTATTGAAGAGATCGTTGCTACGGTTCCCGGGGTGGAGGAAATCACATCGACATCTTCAGAAGGACGCAGCACGGTTCGAGTCAGTTTCGTATGGGGCACGGAAATCGACACCGCAGCCATTGATGTTCAGAGCAAACTCGAAGATGAGATCAATGAGTTGCCGGATGACATTGTCAGACCTCGCATCCGAAAATTCGACATCGCCAGCTTTCCGATAGTTTTGCTGGGAATTTCAAGCAACCTGGACCCAGTGGAACTCACGGAACTAATTGAAGTCCAGATCCGCTACCGATTTGCCCGCATACCGGGTGTCGCGCAGGTTGACGTTTTTGGGGGCTTCAACCGCGAGGTTCGGATCGAACTGGACCCCGACCGGATCAGGGCCGTGGGTCTGCCTCTTGACCGTGTGATTGAGGCTATTTGCGATGCCAACCTCGATCTCCCGGCAGGCAAGATCGAACAGGGAAGTTATGAGGTAACGCTGAGAGCGCCGGCCGAGTTTGTCAATCTGGATCAGATTCGAGACACTGTTATCGTCCAGCGCGAAGGTGCCGCCATAACCCTTGGGCAAATCGCCGAGGTCAAGGACACTTATGAAAAGTTGACCCGTATCATAAGGGTTAACGGCGGGCGAGGGCTGCGCATAGGTATCCGCAAACAGGCCAATGCCAATACTGTAGAAGTTTCCAGACGCATCCTGGCTGAAATTAAAGAGGCCAACAAAGACTTCCCTCAGATCAATATTATCCCGGTCATCAACCAGGGCAATTTCATCCAGCGCTCAATCACCAACGTTGCCCGCTCAGTGCTATACGGGGGCGGGCTGGCGATTCTGGTTCTGCTGTTTTTCCTGCGCAACATCCAAAGCACAGTGGTGATTTCCCTTTCGATTCCGATTTCAATCGTGACCACTTTCGCGTTAATATACTTCGGGGGTTTCACGCTCAATCTGATGACCCTGGGAGGATTGGCCCTGGGGGTGGGCATGATGGTGGACAGCTCCATAGTCGTACTGGAAAATATCTTCCGCCGCCGCACTGAGAAAGGCGAAAGGCCGAAGGAGGCATCTGTGAAAGGTGCCAGGGAGGTCGGAACGGCTATAACCGCCAGCACGATAACCACTTTGGTAATTTTTCTGCCGTTGATTTTCGTCCGCGGGGTCTCCGGCATCCTCTTTAAGGAGCTGGCGTACGTAATCATCTTTGCGCTGATCTGTTCGCTGACAGTGGCGCTCAGCCTGGTGCCCATGCTGACGTCCAGGCTCCTTAGGTCAAACAGACAGACGCTCAAGGGGTCTGTCTCTAAAACAAACCGCTTGTACGCTGCCGCCGGTTCCCTCTTTTCTGGTCTTGAAAAGGCTTATCTGGATTTGTTGCGCCGGGTCTTGGACCATCGCCTTATCACCGCTCTTGCGGCGGCTGTCGTGCTCGGCACGAGTCTGCTGCTTTTGCCCCTTATCGGCAGCGAATTTCTGCCTCCCAGTGATGAAGGTGAGGTTAGGGTAACGGGAAAGATGGAAATCGGCACCCGGCTCGATCTGGTCGATCAGCAGACGCGTATAATGGAGCGAATCATTAAACCGGCAGTTCCAGAGATGGTTGCCGAGGTGGTCAGTGTTGGTGCCTACGGCTGGCGGGTCGAAGCGGGCTCAGAGGGTGAAATACGCATGTCCCTGCTGCCGGCTGCCCAACGCGAACGCTCCAATGTTGAAATCGCCCGGGATCTGCGGCGCCTTTTAGAGGGAGCTGTTCCCGGCATGGAGATCCGTGTGCGTGCGCCTCAGGGTCAGTTTTTACTGGAACGACTCCTTGGCGGTGACGAGGGGCTCACCATCGAAATTCGCGGCCACGATCTTGAAACACTCGACGCTCTGGCCGCACGCGTTTTCAAGTTGATTGCCAATGTACCGGGCATCACTGACGTCGACACCAGTCTCGAGGCCGGCATACCCCAGCAGGAAATCCGCGTGAACCGTGAAAAAGTGGCTGATCTGGGTCTGAGCATTCGCAACGTTACTGAACTTCTGCAGACTGCGATGGCCGGTTCCAAAGCCGGTGAATACCGAAAGGAAGGCAATTCCTATCGCATTCTGGTGCAGCTCAAAGATGCCGAGAAACGCTCCCTTGACGAGATTCTCGACCTTACACTGACAACGGAATCCGGGGAAAAGGTAGCATTGCGCAATGTTGTCACATCCGAATCGAGCAGGGGTCCTATTGTGATAGACCGCAAGGACCAGCAGCGAAGGACGACGGTTAGCGCAAATGTCGCCGGCCGCGATCTGGGTTCCGTGGCCCTTGATGTGCAAGCCCTGCTGGATCAAATTCCACGACCGGTCGGCTATGACCTGACGGTCGCAGGCAATTTCGAAGAACAGCAAAAGGCCTTCAGGGAACTTATCATCTCTCTTGTACTGGCCTTGGTCCTCGTATATATGGTCCTGGCATGTCAATATGAATCCCTACGGGATCCTCTGGTCGTCATGTTTTCGGTTCCCTTGGCGGCGGTAGGCGTGCTGGTTACCTTGTTTATTACAAAGACAACGCTTAACGTGCAGTCCTACATCGGCTGCATTATGCTTGGGGGAATCGTGGTAAACAATGCAATTCTCCTGGTGGATCAGGCCGGTCGATTGGTTCAAGATGGGATGCGGACTCGCGATGCACTGATCGAGGCCGGTCGTCGCAGATTGCGGCCGATCCTTATGACAACCCTGACCACCATTCTTGGCCTGCTGCCGCTCGCACTCGGTATCGGCGAAGGATCCGACGCCCAGGCCCCGCTGGCGAGGGCGGTCGTAGGTGGCCTAACCGGATCAACACTGATCACGCTGGTACTTATCCCGGCGGTCTATTCATTGTTTCATCCCGAGCCGAAGGGTAACCGCAAGTGACCCGCGCCCCTGTTAATCAGCTTGGTTCTTCTCCCAATTAATTGGGAGAAAGTGGCCAAGGATTCTAGGGTTCTAGGATTCAAGTGTTTGTTTTTTTTAATCGTTTTATCTGTAAGTAAAAGATATTTAAGTACAAGAACTAATTATCTTTTTTACCTCAAGCACACGACTCTTAGATAAAAAAAGCTCAAAAGATGGCATTATTTACTTTAACGGCCTTATATTCCATCTATGGGCGATATAGAGTCTTGACATAATATAATATTGGGCTACGTTCATATTATCGTAATTATTAAGTCTTTCACTCGATCCCTTGACCCTTGGAATCCTTGAATCCTGATCATCGACCAACTAATTTGGAGATGATCCATCAGCTTCAATATAACTCCAAATCAATTGACGGTCTCGTAAAAGGTTCTCTTGCCAAGGCGGGACAGATGGACTTTTAACAAAGCCTCCAAAATTACAGGATGAATAACTCCCATTTTGCTTGCCATACGGATGACTTCATCATAGGCTTCATTATTTTATCATACCCTGTGCGGCCCGGCATATCGTGTGGGCGTAAAGATTGAAAACAGGGCAGGTCGGGAATGAACCAGGTAAAATCAAATCCGATGTACCGCTTTCTGGCGGTCTTCACCATAAGCTCCACAATAGGGCTCCAGGCGTGGCTGATCCTCTTCAATAACTTCGCGGTTGAGGTCGCCGGAATGGACGGCGACCAGGTGGGCATAATTCAGTCGGTAAGAGAAATCCCGGGATTTCTGACCCTCCTTGCCATATTCGTTATGCTCTATCTGAAAGAGCACAGGCTCTCGGCCATATCAATAATCTTTCTTGGAGCGGGGCTGGGCATCACCGGTTTCTTTCCCACCTACCCGGGTCTGCTTGTGACAACGGTCATAATGAGTTTCGGGTTCCACTATTTTGAGACCACGAATCAGTCGCTTACACTTCAGTACTTTCCTGAAAAGATATCGCCATGGGTATTCGGGAAGCTGAGGGCACTGGCAGCCGCTTCAAGCATAGGGATCGGGATCGCAGTCTATTTTCTCACCTCACTTTTCGATTACACCGGCATCTATCTTGTAATCGGGGCGGCTATTGCCGCCGCCGGTATATGGGGGCTGTTTCAGGACCCGAGCGACCGCAATCTCATCCCCCAGCACAGGAAGATGATCTTCAAAAGAAAATACTGGCTTTTCTATTTTCTTACCTTTATGGCAGGCGCGCGCCGGCAGATATTCATGGCCTTCGCGGTATTTCTACTTGTAAAGAAATTCGATTTCACCATACAGGAGGTGACCCTGCTTTTTGTTATAAACAACCTGATAAATTTTTTCCTCAGCCCTTTACTTGGAAAGGCCATAATTAGATTCGGAGAAAGGAAGGTGCTGTCACTCGAATACCTGAGTCTCATATTCATATTCGTCGCCTATGCCACGGTGCATTCAAGGATCATCCTTGCGATACTGTATGTGCTGGACCATATCTTCTTCAATTTTGCGATCGCCATAAGAACCTATTTTCAAAAGGTGGGCGATCCCAGGGACATCGCACCGAGCATGGCGGTCGGCTTTACCATCAATCATATAGCGGCCGTTATTCTACCTGCCATAGGCGGTCTCCTGTGGCTGATAGACTACAGGATACCCTTTTTTGCAGGCGCGGTTTTGAGCGTGATCTCTCTGCTGGCGGTTCAGAGGATCAATACCTCGAAAAACGGCAGACCGATGGAGACCCCCTCTGAATCTTGATAAACATGCATCCTTATATCGATTTACAGGTTTCGCAACCACAACTACCCGCTTTCTTATATTAAAGGCACAGACAAATAAAGGAGAACCATTTATTCATGAAGACGTATCTGGACTGTATCCCATGCTTTTTGAGACAGGCCCTGTTTGCTTCGAGGGTTGCCACGAATGATGAACTCAAGATAAAAGAGGTGTTGGACAGGGTGGGCATGCTCATAAAGGGCATACCCATGACAAGCACTCCCCCGGAAACGGGAAGGCATGTATATGCCGCTGTAAGGGAGATCACGGGCGTTGAAGATCCCTTCCATGATTTAAAGCAGAAAAGCACTAAAAAGGCGCTTGAGCTCTATCCCGCTTTAAAAGAAATCACGGCCCGCGCGCAGGATACCCTGGACACCGCGGTAAGGCTCGCCATTGCGGGCAATATCATCGATTTCGGCGCAAATCCCGATTTTGATATTGAAAAGACAATCCGACAGGTCCTTCAACAGAAACCTGGCGTCTATCACATAAAAGAGCTCAAGGAAAGGATGGCCGAGGCGGATGAAATAGTCTTTCTGGGAGACAATGCCGGGGAGACGGTATTTGACAGGGTGCTCATAGAAACCATGCATAAGAGGGTAACCTACGCGGTAAGGGCCAGGCCGATAATCAACGACGCCACCATGGCTGATGCCGAACAAAGCGGTATCAAAGAAACGGCCAAAGTGGTATCATCCGGATGTGACGCCCCGGGCACGATCCTTGGACGCTGTTCAGAGGAATTCAAGGCCCTTTTCAGGAAGGCTGATCTGATAATCAGCAAGGGACAGGGTAATTTCGAGACCCTGTCTCAGGAAAAAGGCCCTATATTTTATCTTTTGAAGGTCAAATGCCCGGTGATTGCAAGGCATCTGGAAGTATCGGAAGGCGATATCATCGTCAAGGGTCCCTCGAATCAAAAATCATGAGTCAAAGGCCTGAACTACGCACCTGCTTATGCTCCGAAGCGGGACCTTCACCGCAAAAAACGGTGCGGCCTGGCTGAAGAGGCTGCAGGGCACAGGATAAAAGAAAGGAGCGCTCAAAAAATGAAATTTTTTTCGAAAACAGCCTTAACGCTTTTGATATCTTCTTTTCTTGTCACCCTGTCCGCCGATAAATCGGCTGCTCAACCGCTCGGGCTCATGTCACAGAAACCTCAACCGGAACCTGAGATCTGCGTGCTGTCGACTTCCGGCGGCAGATACGTCTTCGGTCAGGTCTCTGATTCAGGCAATGACAAGTTCATGCTGGACACCCGCACCGGCAGGCTCTGGAAAATATCGGAAAAGGGAACCGTGGGCCAATACCTGAAAGAGATACCGTATCTTATTAAAAAGGGGAAATATTCTCCCCTGCCGGATAAAATCCCTGATACCGGATCTGACAAGAGGAAAGACCAGTAGGCATCAGGCGCTCCGTTTTAAAGGGGTAAATTATATGTCTGGATGTCCGAAAAGGTCTTTAATACCTTTTTGATCCCTATTTCGGCCTAATTCCATTTCAAATGTGCCTAAGGACTTGAAGTTTTTTCATCCAGGTGCGATAAGGAAAAAATTGTTTTGCCTCATACTGAATGGTATTCAACCGAAAGGGAATGATTTTTTCTGATTTATTTTGACCCGGTAAATCGTTTATCCGAAAGGGAATGGAAAATGAAGAAGGTGCTTGTTGTAGATAATGACCGCCTTTTACTTGAATTCATGAAGGATGTCCTTTCCGAAAAAGGGATGGAGGTTCTTACCGCTGAAGACGGTCTTATGGCCCTTGATATCCTCAGGACATTCAGGCCCGATTTCATCTTTGTCGATCTCATCATGCCCAATATCGACGGAAGAAAACTGTGCAGACTGATACGGGCTATGGATGAAATAGACAGCCACCTGATAGTCCTTTCGGCCGTTGTTTCTGAAGATGAAGACGGCATTACCGGTCTTGATGCGGATGCGTGCATTGCCAAAGGCCCTTTCGATTTTATGGCCGGACAAGTCATGTCGATCATAAACGATCCTGAAATTATCGATTACAAAACAAATGCCTGCAAATTATTCAACTCAGATAACATTCATCCCAGAGAGATCACAAAGGAACTTCTTTTTATAAAAAGGCATTTTGAGATTGTGCTGGAAAATATGTCGGACGGGATCATTGAGATCAATGAAAACAGGAGGGTCATATACGCGAACAATGTGGCCGTCTCTCTTTTCGGCCTGCCTGAGGTAAGGCTCTTGGGTGCTGAATTCTCCCGGCTTTTCTCCGGAGATGACAGGGATCGCGCGGTAAGATTTCTGGACAAGGCAAAAAGTCATCCGGTTTCCCTGTCAGACGATGAGACCATGAAGTTGAACGGTTTTCTCGTTTTGCTGGATATAATACCTGTCAAAAACAACGGCCCGAATTCAATAATAATAGTCAGGGACGTCACCAAACGGAAAACCGCTGAAAAGGCCCTCAGGGAAAACGAGCAAAAATACCGGATTATGAGCATAACCGATGGACTTACCGGTCTTCATAATTCCAGGTATTTTTCCCACCAGCTGAAGGCTGAAGTGGACAGGGCGGCAAGGTACGGGCATCCCCTTTCCCTTCTGCTGATGGACCTGGATGACTTCAAAAGCTATAATGACAGATATGGTCATGTTAAGGGTGATGACGCGCTCACCAGGGTGGCGCAGATAACCAGGGAATCCCTGAGGCACTCCGACTCCGCTTACAGATACGGAGGGGAGGAATTCACGGTGATCCTTCCCGAGACAGGTGTCAAGGATGCCGCCCTTGTGGCGGAAAGGATCAGAAAAGGCATTGAATCAGAGGAGTTTGATATCAAAGAGGGTGAAAAGGCAACCCTTACGGCCAGCGTAGGGGTGGGCCAGTACAGGCGGAAAGAAAACTTCATGGATCTCCTCAAAAGGATTGACAAACACATGTATGAGGCCAAAAGACAGGGCAAAAACATGGTTTATTTTGAACAGTAAGTCTGCCTTTCCATGGTTCAGGAGATCTTATCTCCCGGAATCTGCTCACCGTCGAATGTAACCAAGCCGACTCTTCCCGCATCTCCTCCCGCCAGTATCATGCCTTCGGAGACCCCGAATTTCATCTTTCTCGGTTTGAGATTGGCCACTACCGTGACCTTTTTGCCTACCAGCAGATCAGGCTGAGGGTAAGCGGACCTGATCCCCGCGAATATCTGTCTGGGCCGGCCCTCCCCCAGGTCCACCATAAGCCTTATCAGCTTTCTGGCACCTTCAACAAGGGAAGCCTCTTTCACGATTCCGACTCTCAGATCGATCCTGGAAAAATCATCTATGGTAATCTGATCCTTGACAGGCTCAAGGTCCTTCCCTGCTCCCTCCTGCATGGAACCACCTTTTTCGGCTCCAGATTCCTCGCCCTTTCCGGATGCCTTTTTGTCCTTACCCTCCGATTTCCGTATCTTGGCCCAGGTATCCCTGAGTGTCACTGTCCGGTTGAAAACCGGCGTCTCATCCGTGGAATCGGGATCAACGCAAAAATAACCGAGCCTTTCAAACTGATATATGGTTCCCGGCTCAGCACCTCTGAGGGAGGGCTCAACAGGACACGCCTTAAGGCTCACGAGTGAATTCGGGTTCAGATGTGTCTTGAAATCCTCCCCTACCGGGTTTTCCTTTACGAACAGGCGGTCGTACAGCCGCACCTCCGCCTTAAGTGCATGCGATGCGGACACCCAGTGAAGAGTGGCCTTTACCCTCCTTCCGTCAGGGGCGTCCCCCCCTCTGGTGGAAGGATCATATGTGCAGCGCAGTTCGACTATCTCTCCGGTGTCTTTGTCTTTGACGACATCCGTGCAGGTTATAAAGTAGGCGTAACGAAGTCGAACCTCACGGCCAGGGGCCAGACGGAAGAATTTCTTCGGAGGATCCTCCATGAAATCATCCCTCTCTATGTAGATAACCTTTGAGAAGGGAACCTTCCTTTTCCCCGTGCCGGGATCTTCAGGGTTATTTACCGCCTCGATCTCCTCTTCGCCGTCTTCCGGATAATTTTCTATGACCACCTTCAAGGGATTCAGTACCGCCATTACGCGACGCGCCGATATGTTCAGGTCCTCCCTGACACTGTATTCGAGCAGGGCCATATCCACCATGCTCTCTCTTTTTGCCACCCCGATCCGGTTACAGAAATTTCTTATCGAAGCGGGAGAATAACCCCGCCTCCTGAGCCCCGATATAGTGGGCATCCTCGGGTCATCCCATCCGTTTACATCTCCGTCTTTAACCAGCTTGAGCAGCATCCGTTTGCTCATGACGGTATAGGTAAGATTGAGGCGGGCGAACTCTATCTGCTGCGGATGATATACCTCCAGTTCATCCAGAAACCAGTCATAGAGAGGCCTGTGATCCTCAAACTCCAGGGTGCATATGGAATGAGTTATTCCCTCAATTGAATCGGACAGACAGTGGGTGAAATCATACATCGGGTAAATGCACCAGTTTTCACCGGTCCGGTGGTGTTTTGATCTCAGGATTCTGAAAATAACAGGGTCCCGCATATTGAGATTGGGAGCCGCCATATCGATCTTTGCGCGCAATGTCTTGGATCCGTCTTCGAACTCGCCCCCGCGCATGCGGGTGAAAAGGTCGATGTTTTCCTCAACGGTTCTTTGTCTGTACGGACTGTCTGTTCCCTTTTCCGTCAAAGTGCCCCGGTATTTTCTTATCTCCTCCGCGCTAAGATCACAAACGTAGGCCTTGCCCCTTTTTATAAGCCTGAGGGCATATTCGTATAACTGCTCAAAATAGTCCGAGGCGTAAAACAGGCGGTCTCCCCAGTCAAAACCGAGCCACCTTACATCCTCGATTATCGATTCCACATACTCCACTTCTTCCTTGACCGGATTTGTGTCATCAAATCTGAGATTGCAAAGCCCCCCTTCCTTTTCAAGGGCTATGCCGAAGTTGAGACAGATTGACTTCGCATGACCGATGTGGAGGTAACCGTTGGGCTCGGGAGGAAACCTGGTGTGGACCCTGTCGTTATATTTCCCGGTTTTCAGATCCGTTGCGATGATGGTACGAATAAAATCGAGTGAGCCCCTTGAATCCTTCTCTTTCATTTTTAAACATTCCTCATGTATATATGTTTGTCCTTAAAAACCTGTGCCAGCCTTTTAAGGAAGCATAATATTGATATATCCCTTTTGTAAAATTAATAAAGCCGGTAGCTTAGCACAAGGAAATAAAATCCTCAACGTGGTTCCTGATTCCCCGCCAAAAAAGGTATCGGCTGCGTCGCCTTTAGGGCGGGTCACGATTTCCTTCATTGCCTTGTAATTGCTGCTATAAAGGCGTAATGTAAATCCCGGAAGTGATAAAGGAAAGGATATTTTCCCCGCTCCCCCGAAAAAGGAGGAATCAAATTGAGCCAGAGACTTGTCTTAAAATCAATGGAAGGCATTGAGATTGAAGCTGAGCTGGCCGGCCCTTTCAAGGCAGACAGCAACGAGATAGAATTCGACCTCCTGAACAGTGGAGAAAGACGCAAGCTGCCGCTTACCGATATCTGTCACATTCTTTTTGAGGGCCGGGCTGAAATCGCCGATACCGGGGAACCCGACGATCAGATAGAAGAGGTACGTACCTGCCTGGGCGATGAGTTTATTGTCAAGACAAACAGGAAACAGGAGTTCAAGACAGGGTTCTACGGGATCCCCATTAAAAGAGACTTTCAATATAAGGCAATATTTTTCACCGCCAACGGCACCGGCTCACGCCTTCAAAAACACCTCCTCGGCCAGATCCTGAAAGAGAAAGGGTTTGTTTCGGCTCAGGATATAGATCACATAATAGAGGAACAGCAGAGCCTCAGAGACCGCCGGGTGGGTGAAATCATAGCTGAGTACAGCAATCTGGACCAGGGAACCCTTGATCGGGTAATCAGGGATGCCATGAAGAAAGGCAACGGACTCAAGAGGATGAGAGTCGGTGACATACTGGTATCATCAGGTCTGGTGACAAGGGAGCAGGTTGAAAGGGCACTTGCCAGCCAGGAGGATGGAAGGAGGAAAAAGATCGGCACCCTTCTGATTGAAAAGGGTTACATCACCGAAGATCAGTTGCTGGTCGCACTGGCGACAAAGTTCAGGATGCGATTTGTAGACCTTGAAAAGATAAGGCCTGCCGGCCAGGCGATTGACTCCCTTTCAGAAGGAATTGTAAGGCAGCTGAATGTCCTTCCCATAGAAAAAAACGGCAACAACCTTGTAGTGGCCACCTCGGAGCCGACAGACCACACCCTGGCTGAAAGCCTGCGCTTCAATACAGGATGCAACATAGAGCTGGTGGTTGCCACCTCCAAGCAGATCTCGGAATGTCTGGACGGATATTACGGAAAAGCTGAGAACAGGGTAAATCTGCTGATAGATGAAATGAACGGGGATGAAGTAATCCAGGAGGAGGAAAAAGAAGACACCGCTGTAAATGAAACCGACTCACACATAATCAGGCTGGTGAACAGCATCCTTATCCATGCCTATAACGATGGTGCCTCCGACATACATTTTGAACCGAAACCTGGGAAAAAACCGGTTCAGGTAAGGTATAGAAAAGACGGCGTCTGCCGTGTGATGCACCAGTTTGCGGGGACATTCAAGCATGCGATAATTTCAAGGCTCAAGATCATGTCAAACCTTGATATAGCAGAAAAGAGAAGACCTCAGAGCGGCAAGATATTATTGAGAATCGAAGGCAAAAAGGTCGAGTACAGGGTTGAAATAACCCCGACCGTTGGTGGGCTCGAAGATGCCGTTTTAAGAGTACTTTCTTCCGCAATACCGCTTTCCCTTGAAGAAATGGGTTTCACGCCGCTCAACCTCAAAAATTTCAAGGAGATAATCTCAAAACCATACGGCATGGTGCTCTGTGTCGGCCCCACCGGTTCAGGCAAGACAACGAGTCTTCATTCAGCCCTCTCGCACCTCAACACCCCGGACCGCAAGATCTGGACCGCTGAAGATCCTGTTGAGATAACCCAGGACGGCCTCAGGCAGGTTCAGGTAAATTCAAAGATCGGTTATACATTCAAGGATGCCCTCAGGTCCTTCTTAAGGGCGGATCCCGACATCGTCATGATAGGAGAAATGAGAGATTCGGAAACCGCCAAGACGGCCATCGAGGCCTCTCTTACGGGGCACCTCGTTTTCAGCACCCTTCATACCAACAGCGCACCTGAAACCGTCGTGCGACTCATGGAAATGGGGATGGACCCCCTCAGTTTCGCCGACGCATTTCTGGGGATACTCGCGCAGAGACTTGCAAGGAGACTGTGTGGAAAATGCAGCAGGCCCTACCATCCTGAAAAGGAAGAGTATGAAGAGCTTGTCAGGGCCTATAACCCGGATTATTTCTCAAGGCATGGTATGCCGGAGTACTCGGAAAGTCTCACCCTGATGAAAAAGACAGGCTGCAAGGGCTGTGACGGCAGCGGATACAAGGGAAGGCTCGCCTTACACGAACTGCTGATCGGGGAGGAATCCATAAAGGTCGCCGTCAAGCGAAGTACCCCCCTTGAGGAGCTACAGGTCCTGGCAATCGATGACGGAATGAGGACGCTCAAGATGGACGGTATCCAGAAGATCTTTGACGGACTGACTGACCTGGAACAGGTATTAAAGGTCTGCAACTGACCTCAGGGGGATGCGGCCGGTGAATTGGAATTGAGACGGTCTTTCTTTATTCCTCCTGATCCGGCTCAAGTCTTTTCGCCTCAGGCAGATCCTTTTTATATACAACGGTCCTGTAGGGGAACGGTATTTCGATTCCCTCCCTGTCAAAGCGTTTTTTGACATTTTCAAGTATCCAGAATCTGGTGCTCCAGGAGCTGTCTATGTCGGGCACCCAGAGATACACACGGAAACCGATCGAAAAATCACCGTGTGATATGACCCTCATCCAGGGTTCATCCGCGCTCTCATCCCTGAACGGGCATTTCCCGGCCTCCTCCAGAACGAGCTTTCGGACAAGGTCGATATCCGTGTCATAGCTTACGCCCATTTCCACCCTGCAGAGGATCTTCTTGTCTATTATGCTGTAGTTTATAATGGACATGCTGTCCAGTTTTTCATTCGGGATAATCAGCCTCTTGTTTTCCCATGTCCGCACTATGGTATGCCTCAGGGTGATATCCTCGATAGTGCCGTATTCCCCCTCAAGGCTGATCTTGTCCCCTATCCTGAAGGGCCTGTAGATTGCAAGCGAAAGGCCTGATATGAGATTTGCAAGAGTCGATTTGGCTGCAAAACCCACTACGATCGCAGTAATCCCGGCACCAGCCATCATGGTTCCGAGAAGTGCCCTCAAACTGGGTACGAGACTTCCATAAACGACTGCTGCGACAAGATAAATGGCGAGGTTCTTGAATCTCAGGATATAGCGGATAACTGTCTTGTCCACGCGGCGCTCCAGCTTACCCATTACCCATGAAGAACGCCTTATTATTCTGGTTGTAACGCCTGCCGCAATGGATGCCAAAATCAATACGAACAGGGCGAGGACAAAGGCACCGTAAAAGGTGCCAGGATCCAGAAGCTTTCCGAAATCAAAAACAGACTCACCCATTAACGCCTCCCAGGGGAAAAAAGCAAAGTGGCATACAAATGTTTAGAAAATTATTTTACCCTATTTGAGGTTTACATATCAAGACAAGAGTGGAGAGAAGATCTTCGGATACAGAGGATAACGAACCGGTTGACGGAACGCGTAATCAATCATGTCCCTCCTTTTCTTCCTTAATGGTAACCCCTGCCCTCTCCGCATCCTTTTTTGCAATCTCCACCTTTGCCTGGGCCTTGGCCGTCTTCCGTGCCGCCTCGGTTTCAAGCCTTCTCGCATGCCTTGCTGCCGCCTCCAGTTTACTGATCTCCTCCGGAGCCCTTTTCTCCACGTAGGTGGCATCTATAAGCATGTTGAAGGCCTTTTCAGCCTCCTGTTCCGCATCCAGTGCCTCCTTATCCGCATCTTTCGCCTTTTTAAGGGCATCTTCAAGCGCGTCCGAGGCAGAGGCCATCTCGCCCGCCCGCCCCTCTTCAGGTTCCGCATCCAGGTCTATATCCTCTGCTGCAAGAACGATAGAGGTAACAGGCAGAGACGACAATAACTCCCTGGGGGGTGAGCCGAAGGGATCGAGTATCTCCCATGCCTTCAAACGAAAAGGGATAAACACCAGTGAGGCATCTGATGAAAGAGACTGCACCGATTCCCTGTCCGCGCCGGCAACCAGTTCCACTTCACCTGAAATACGGGCCTCATCGAGTATGTTCCGCATCTCCTCAAGATTTTCATCGCCTGAATGCTCATAACATGCAGCCAGCACCCTCAGCTTTGATCCGCTCCAGTCATGGTGTCTCATTACCAGATATGCAAACAGGAGCATGAGGCGTGAGGAGGCATCGTTCCACCACCACAGATCTATTCGTCTCGACTCGGGCGGGACCTGCTCCAGCCTCTTCCAGTCCTCGCCGGTAGATGAAAGAATAACCAGGTTGCATCCGAGGCGGAAGGCGGCCCTCAGATTACGGCCATACCTTAAATCCCTCAGCCCCTTTACACCTTCGGAAGAAACTTCCCGCCAGTTTACCAGCGCCGTATTTGCCCTTACGGGTCCGATGCCGAAACTCTGGATAAGGGACTCGATTCCAGATTCAACACTTTTTGAAAATATGGCAAGGGGGAATGCCTCAAGATCGTTTTCAACGATATCCTTCGAGATTTCCCTTTCAGCCTCCTCCCTTATTTTGAGCATCTTTACGCCTTCACCTTCCAGTACTTCAACGGCTGTTACCAGCCCGCTGCCCCCATGGAGCCAGGAGGCAAATTTCAAAAGTTGAATCCGTCTTTCCCGATCCCTTGAAAAGGCAAGTATCTGGGGTCGCCAGTCTCTCGGGTGCTCCGGCTCTCCTGCCGCCTCCAGAAGGTGCGACCTTACCTGCTGGAGGTTATACGACCTTCTGCTGTCCGCCCATCTGGCCGGACCCGCCGTCCTTTTGAGATATTGGAATATAGCGAAAAGCAGGGACAGGGCTATGGCTCCGGCCCTGAAATCAATGGCCATCATGGTTCCCAGGCAGGCCAGGAATCCCAGAAGGCTGAGGTTCGGATGGAACCATTTGAATCTAGGTCTGAAAGCGGTGCTTAAAGAGCGGGCCTCGTAAAATGTCGCGTAATTGAGAAGTCCGTAGGAAATAAGAAAAAACATTGAGACAATGGGCGCGATCACGTTCAGGTTGCCCAGTGCGATCGTCGTAAAGGCGATTCCCGATGTAAGCAGCACCCCTCTTCTGGGATTCGACATGGGACCTTCTCCCTTGGCAAAAAGCAGCAAAAAGGGGAATATTCGATCGCCTGCCAGGGACTGAAGTATCCTGGGTGCCCCCAGAAAGGATGCCATTGCAGAGGACAGGGTCGCTGCGATCACGCCTGAATCTATGAGAAAATTGACGCGCGCCACCCTTTTCATTGCGTTGTAATCGCTGCTCAGCGCCTCATTGGACAGGGTGCCGGCAAAAAGCAGGGCAACTGCGAAGTAAACCGCGATTGAAATGCCTACCGCCGTAAACGTACCCAGGGGCAGGCTCTTTCCCGGATCTTCAAGATCCCCTGACATGCTCACCCCCTGAGTAAATCCGGTTACCGCCGGGAAAAATATGGCAAAGATGACCCAAAAGGGAGGACCAGAGACAGGAGAAGCCCAGTTTACACCGATAAGGGACCCGTCCCACCTGATAAAGGCGCCTGAAAAAAAAGAAACCAGCGCCAGAAAAAGCAGGCACATGACCAGATACTGAAAGCGGGTCGCCCAATCCGCGCCCATCCAGGCAAGAATGAAAAGAAGAGAAACGGCAATTGCGGCGATGAACTGAGCGAAAAAAGGATCTGACCTGTTAAGGATAGCCCCAACTGCCTCTCCGAATCCTATGCAGTAGAAGGCAACTGAAACCGATTGGGCGAGAAAAAGGACAATGCCTATGGCCCCTCCGAACTGGACACCCAGGGTTCTTGATATGAGATAATAATCCCCTCCCCCTTTTACCCTAAGGTTGGTTGCAATTGCTGACAGGGATATGCTTGTGAGAATAGATATGGCATTTGCAAGACCTATTATTATAAGTGCCCTGCCCAGGCCTGCGCTGCCTACCACATAACCCAGACGCAAAAAAAGTATAATCCCAAGAATCGTGAGGATGCTTGGAGTAAACACCCCTGCAAAGGTTCCCAGGTTTGCGCCTTCCGCTTTTTCGATGGGGCCTTTTGTATTGTCCATTTTCATATCCGTCTTTTCGTCTAAATCTCCCGGGAGCTGGTATCAAAATGGAAGAGAAAGTCAACCTCACTTGTAATAATTACCTCAAAAGCACGGAATGATCTATATCATTTTGCTGACGCAATCAGCAAATAAGCCTTGGAGATCAATATCAGGATAAAATCATGGATAATCCGGCAACTGCCGTTTAATATTGATTCATCTATTTGACGCAATAAGCATGTGGAAAAATCGTCGCCAATCCGGTATCTCGAGCTGAAATACGGCACTACAGAGACGAGAGGAGGCCGACAATAGCGGCGAAAAGGCTAAAGTCAGAAAAGGGGATTCGGAGCATCTTTACTGTTTGACTACCCGACCGGCCTTGTTGAGTTGCCGAAAACGGCCCATCGCACCTCGGCAGGTTCCCGATAGCGCCGGCCCGTCAAGAATCCATATGATTTCACAATTCTGTTGACATCGACATGGCTATTTGTCAGCCTTTAAGATATCATATCGATAGCCATCCTCTAAACGGAATTACCGGATGACCGATGAAGTTCAAACCCCGCTCAAGCCCGTTACACCGATCTTCCATACGAACAATCGATAATATGGGGCAGATACAGGCAGGACTATCTTCAGAGCGATCGGGTATTTTTGATATAAGTACAAAAAAGATGCGTTTCCGCCCGTAAAATCAGGCTGTTTATCTAAAAATACAGGAGGAAGAAAATGTTCAACAAAAAGGATATCCGTCCCGAACTGGAATCAATGGGATTGAGGAATATCGCGGGCATCTACTGGAATGCCTCCACCCCTCATCTCTATGAAGAAATCATAAAGAGGCGGGAGGGGAATGTCGCCCATCTCGGACCGGTTGTCGTACGCACGGGCCATCACATGGGCCGCTCGCCTCATGACAAGTTCATAGTGGAAGAACCATCCAGCCTCGAAAAGGTATGGTGGGGAACGGAGAACAAGGGGATCGAGGAATCAAGGTTCGAAAACCTCTACTATCGGCTGCTCGCCTACGTACAAAACAAAAACCTTTTCATACAGGACTGCTACGCCGGTGCCCACCCCGACTACAGGATCCCTATCAGGGTCATAACGGAACAGGCATGGCAGAGCCTCTTTGCCCGCAATATGTTCATACAGATGCGCGACCCTGAAGAGATCGACACTCATGAGCCTAAGTTCACCATAATCGCCGTTCCAAGATTCAATTCACTCCCGGAGGTGGACGGAACAAGTTCCGACGCCTTTATCATGATTCACCTGAAAAAAAGGATCGTTTTGATAGGAGGGACAAGCTACGCAGGTGAGATAAAAAAATCCGTATTTACCATGCTCAACTATTTTTATCCCCAGGAATCGGTCCTATCCATGCACTGCTCGGCCAATGTGGGAAAAAACGGGGACGCCGCCATCTTTTTCGGGCTCTCGGGGACGGGAAAGACGACCCTTTCGGCCGACCCGGATCGGACGTTGATAGGTGACGACGAACATGGCTGGAGCGACAAGGGGCTCTTTAATTTCGAAGGAGGCTGCTATGCCAAGGTGATAAGGCTTTCCAGGGAGGCAGAGCCGGAGATATATGAAACGACAAGGCGTTTCGGCACCATCCTTGAAAACGTCACCCTGGATTCCAACTCCCGCAGGCTCAACCTGGATGACGCCTCTTTGACCGAAAATACCAGGGCGGCCTACCCGATTCCTCATATTCCCAGCGCAACCAGAGAAGGTGTATGCGGGCATCCTTCGAATGTGATAATGCTCACCTGCGACGCGTTCGGGGTAATGCCGCCGGTGGCCAAACTGAGCTACGAACAGGCGGTATACCATTTTCTGAGCGGATACACCGCCAAGGTCGCCGGAACCGAAGTGGGCGTCAACGAACCTCAGGCGACCTTCAGCGCCTGCTTTGGCGCGCCCTTTATGGCACTCAAGCCCGCGGTCTATGCCGGTCTGTTTCTTAAGAAGATCAGGGAGCACAAGGTCGGCTGCTGGCTCTTGAACACCGGCTGGTCCGGCAGGCCGGCAGGAGAGGCGGACCGTATAAAGATCGCCTATTCACGTGCAATGGTAAGGGCCATAATCGACGGGAGTCTTGCAAAACAGGAATTTAAAGAAGACCCGCTCTTCGGCTTTCTTGTGCCCAGGGCATGCGAAGGGGTCCCGTCCGAGATTCTTGACCCAAGAAAAAACAGTGCGGATTTGGAAAGATATGAAGAGAGGGCGAAAAAACTGGCCGCCGACTTCAAGACAAACTTCAGGATCTTTGAAAAGGATGTGGACGGTGATGTAAAAAAAGTGATGATCTGATAAAAATGACCCGCAAGATGGCCCAGAGAGGCCTTTGATTTTACCTGCAGGCATAAAACAGCCCTGTAGAGTAAAAATTTGCATCGAGCCGGTCCGAGTATTAACGCAATAGAATAGAATCGCAGGGGTGCCCATCGGAAAGTCATCGTTTCCGATGGACACATGATTCTATCTCATAAATTCTATCCCCGCCTTAATGGCCGTAGTTTCTCTTTTCAAAATTATCATGCCACGATTTCCCGGTATATAAAATGGGCTGAACAAGGCAGCGCAACCCTTCATCTTCATTCATGTCCACGAGCATGTGGAAAGGCGGACAATACCTTGATGGTGAAAACCAGGGTAATTCTTTACTGTTTGCCCGAATAAGGGAAGTGTGGCATTATAGAGGCAGGTATTCTCATCCGCTATCGCAGGTATCATAATTTAAGGGAGGTAAAAAGATGAACTATGATACGGCACTTAGACCCTATACCTCAAAGCGAATAGAGGAGATAGAATCGGCCGATATCCTGATTGGAATCCCCTGTTTCAACAATGAAAAAACGGTTTCCCATGTTATACAGATGGTAACTCACGGGCTTCACAAACATTACAGGGACATGAGGTCCGTCATATTTGTAGCCGACGGCGGCAGCACGGACGATACAAGGGATGTTGCCAGGGAATTCGAGATCAAGCCATGGCAGGAAAAGATAGTTTCCATCTACAGGGGACAGGGAGGGAAGGGAACCGCCTTGAGGTCACTTTTCGAGGCGGCGGCGCGCCTTAAGGTCAAGGTATGCGCAATGGTTGATTCCGATCTGAGAAGTATCACTCCCGATTGGGTAAAATACCTCCTTGATCCGGTAACAAAAAATGGATACCAGTTCGTGGCGCCCGTGTATGTCCGTCATAAATATGACGGCACCATTACCAACAATATAGTCTACAACCTGACCAGGGCGCTGTATGGTTTGCGGGTGCGCCAGCCTATCGGAGGAGATTTTGCCATTTCAAGGGATGTGGCAAAATTTTACACGGAACAGGATGTATGGGGATCGGATGTGGCCCGTTTCGGTATAGACATCTGGATGACCGTAAACGCAATAACCCGGAATTTCAAGATATGCCAGTCCAATCTGGGAGTAAAGATTCATGATGTAAAGGATCCGGGCCAGCATCTGGGCCCCATGTTTCGCCAGGTTCTCTGGACCTTTTTTTATCTGATGGAAAGGCATGAAACTTTCTGGAAAGGGGTAAAGGGAAGCAGGCCCCTTGAAATGTTCGGCTTTGAAGGGACTATCGAGCCTGAGCCGGTAAACGTCGATCTGAAAGGGCTTGTAGATCTCTTCAAGACGGGCTTTCAGCAGTTCTCACCCCTTTGGAGGGATATATTCCCCGGGTCCTGCTTCAATGAGATCAGCAGATGCATAAAAATGGATGAAAGGACCTTCCACATGCCCACGGAGACATGGATTCAGATACTCTATGAGCTGGCTGCAACTTTTCATGCCTGGCAGGCAAACAGGACCAAGCTTCTGGATCTGGTGACCCCCCTTTACTATGCAAGGGTGGCATCATTTGTGAGGCAGAGCCTCGATATGTCCTCGCTGGAGGCGGAGTCCCTCGTTGAGGAACAGGCAGCCAAATTCGAAGAAAACAAGGATTACATAGTAAAAGTATGGGACAGAAAAAAAGAAGAGTTGTCCCGTTAAACGCCCTTTAGGAGCGAAAGCACATAATATCCATATGGAAAAATTTATCTGCATACATGGCCATTTCTACCAGCCCCCCCGTGAAAACGCCTGGCTTGAGGCAATAGGATTCCAGGAATCGGCCGCGCCCTATCATGACTGGAACGAAAGGGTGAACGCCGAGTCTTATGCCCCGAACGCCCTGTCAAGGATACTGGATGAAAAGGGCCGCATCATCCAAATGGTGAACAATTATTCGCAGATAAGCTTCAATTTCGGCCCGACTCTTCTCGCATGGATGGAGAAAAAATCGCCCGAGATATATGAACAGATCCTAAAAGCCGACAGAGAAAGTCTGGAGAGGTTTTCCGGACACGGTTCTGCAATTGCCCAGGTCTACAACCATCTCATAATGCCGCTTGCAAATAACAGGGATAAAAGGACTCAGGTAATATGGGGTCTGGAAGACTTCCGTCATCGTTTCAAGAGAATGCCGGAAGGCATGTGGCTTTCCGAGACCGCCGTGGACATGGAAACACTAAATATTCTTTCCGAGCAGGGCATCCTTTTTACCATACTGTCCCCTCACCAGGCAAAAAGGTTCCGTCCCATAGGCGGAAGTGATTGGATTGATGCGGCAGGTGGCAGGATTGATTCCACAATGCCCTACAGGGTAAATCTCCCGTCAGGCCGTTTTATTACGGTCTTTTTCTACAACGGTCTCATCTCGAGGGCAGTTGCCTTCGAGGGGCTGCTGAAGAGCGGAGATACCTTTGCAGGGCGTCTCATGGAAGGTTTCAGCGATGTTCCGGAAAGAGATCAGCTGGTCCATATAGCAACAGACGGCGAAAGCTACGGACACCATCATAGATTCGGAGAAATGGCTCTTTCCTACGCCCTCAGCCATATCCGGTCAAACGGACTTGCAAGAATCACCGTCTACGGCGAATATCTTGAATTCCACCCCCCGACCCACGAGGTTGACATAATCGAGAACACTTCATGGAGCTGCTCCCATGGCATTGAGAGGTGGCGAAGCGATTGCGGCTGCAGCACGGGCACTCACCCAGGCTGGAATCAGGCCTGGCGAGACCCCCTGCGAGGCGCCCTGGACAGGTTGAGAGACTCGGTTTCCCTCCTCTACGAAGAAAAGGCCGGAACACTCCTGACGGACCCCTGGGCTGCCCGGGACGGATATATAGGGGTTATCCTTGAGAGGACGGGTGAAAAGACAGACTCATTCCTTTCCCAAAATTCCAAAAGAGCCCTCAACGAGGAGGAGCGGCTGTTTGTGCTTAAGGTACTTGAACTCCAGCGTTTTTCCATGTTCATGTATACCAGTTGCGGATGGTTTTTTGACGATATCGCGGGTATAGAAACGATCCAGATACTTCAATATGCAGGCAGGGTTATAGAAATCACAAGGGATACAACCGGGGTTGATCTTGAAAAGGACTTCATGAAGGCCATCACCCCGGCCCTGAGCAATCTTAAAGGAATGGGGAACGGCAGGTCGGTCTATGAAAATGCCCTCGGAAATGCCAACTATAACCTCCAACGGATCTGCGCCCATTATGCCACAGGGACACTTTTTAATGGTTTTACGGAAAGGGCCCGAATCTACTGCTTCGACGTTACAGGGAGCAACCTGTTCACATCTGATGCGGGAGAGGAAAGGCTTGTGTCGGGAAAGGCGAGGCTCTCGATGGGAAGCGCCCGGGTAAGGTCTTCCCTGACCGGTGAAAATGGTGAATTCTTCTTTGCCGTCCTCCACCTTGGAGATCATAATCTCTCATGCGGGGTAAAAGAGAAAATAAAGGCCGGTCACGATGAGACATTTCGAATTGAACTTGAGAACGCCTTTTACTCCGGCGATATCCCTTCCACGCTTCGATCTATCGACCGGTATTTTGAAGGAGGCCTTTATTCACTCAAAGACCTTTTTCAGGATGACCGGATGGAGATATTGAACCGGATTCTCTCATCCACCCTGGAAGATACCGAGGCCGTTTATAGAAGGCTTTATAAAAACTATTCGCCGCTTATTCATTTTCTCAGAGATGCGGGTCTCAAATCCCCCAGGGCACTTTCCACTACAGCTGAATTCGTACTGAACGCCGACCTTCTTGATGCCTTTGGAGAAAGGCCCTTTGACGGAAGGCGAACAACGGCCCTCCTCGAACAGGCAAAAAGAGGAGGAATTGAGCTAAACAGCGATCTTCTGGAATTTTCCATGAGAAAATGCCTTGAGGCGATCTCCCTTGATATCTCATTGAATCCTGAAGACATTCAAGGTCTTGAAAAATTAAATGAGGCCCTCGATCTACTGCCTGAGCTGCCATTTTCCATAAACCTCTGGACGGTTCAGAACAGAATCTACCGGCTTTTGGAAACAACCTACGGTGAAAAAAGGAATAAAGAGGAAAATGGGAGTTCGGAGGTCTCCCGCTGGACAACCCTTTTCAGAGAAATAGGCGAAAAACTTTCAATCTTCATACAATAGTAATTGTCCTGATAAACCGATTATTCCGGAGGGTCATCATGTTGGGAATAAAGAAAAGTTCGCATAAGGCGGGGCTTCCCCCGGGGACACTCATTCATATAGGTGAAAGGAAGACGGAAAGAGCAACAATAAGCCGTATTATATACAGCGAGAAAGATTATGAAGAAAAAATCGATATCTCTATCGAAGAGGCGGTTGACAATACCGACCCGAACAGCATTACCTGGATAAATGTTGAGGGCATACATGACACCGATATAATTTCAAGGCTGGGAGCGCACTTTAAACTGCATCCCCTTCTGCTTGAGGACATAGTCAACACGTCGCAGCGCCCGAAGCTTGAAGACTTCGATGAGGAATACATCTTTTTTGTTTCAAAGATGCTGACCTATGAAGAGGATCAGGGAAGAATAAGTATCGAACAGCTGAGCATGGTAATTGGAAAGGATTTTGTCCTCTCCTTTCAGGAGGCACCCGGGGATGTATTCGACCAGCTGAGGGAAAGGATCAGAAGCTCAAAGGGCAAAATCAGGAAGATGGGCACGGACTACCTGGCCTACGCCATGATCGATGCCATAGTGGACAACTATTTCATTATTCTTGAAAAAAACGGTGAAAGGCTGGAAGACCTTCAGGAGGAAGTGCTCGGTGCGCCCACGCCTGAGATACTGAATTCCATACAGCAGATGAAAAGGGACATGATCCGGTTCAGAAGATCCGTATGGCCTCTCAGAGAGGCCATAAGCGCAATGGAAAGGGGCGAAAACGCCCTTATCACAAAGGGGGTGGAATTCTACCTGAGAGACCTCTACGATCATACCATACAGGTCTTGGAGACGGTGGAAACCTTCCGGGATATGATCTCGGGGATACTGGACCTCTATCTCTCAAGCATAAGCAACCGTATGAACCAGGTGATGAAGGTCCTTACCATAATCGCCACCATATTCATACCCCTGACATTTATCGCCGGAATATACGGCATGAATTTTGAGGCCATGCCTGAACTCAAATGGAGATATGGTTATCTTGCAGTATGGGTGGTGATGATTTTTATCGGAATAGTCATGTTGATAGGTTTCAAAAAGAGAAAATGGCTTTAACGTAATACGACAACATTTTCAGGAGCTTTGAAGGAATGAAAAAGACGCTTGCCATGATAATGGCGGGGGGCAAGGGGGAACGCCTCATGCCTCTTACAAAAGACAGATCCAAGCCTGCAATACCATTTGGGGGGATCTATCTGCTTATAGATCTTGCCCTTTCAAACTGCATCAACTCGGAAATCTATAAAATCATTGTGCTGCCCCAGTACAAGTCGCAGACCCTCATGCAGCACCTTGAGGCCGGGTGGCATATATTCAGCCCTGATCTCGGGCACTTCCTTAAGATAGCCCCTCCCCAGATGATGGCCGGTGAAAAATGGTATCAGGGAACAGCTGATTCCATTCGTCAGAACAATTACATGATTGAACAGATTGCCCCTGAAAACGTGCTTGTCCTTTCAGGTGACCATGTCTACAAAATGGATTTTTCCCTCTTCAAGGACTATCATGAGGCGAACAAGGCGGATGTGACAATCGCCGTAATTGAGATGCCCAGGGAAACAGCATCTCAGTATGGGATAGTTGAGGTGGACGAAAAATATCAGATCAAAGGCTTTCAGGAAAAACCTGAAAGGCCCAGCACCATACCTGGCGACGCCGGACAGATACTTGTCTCCATGGGCATCTACCTCTTTAAGACGGAAGTCCTGATGGACCTCCTTGAAAAAGACGATCGGGCCGATTTCGGCAAACATATCCTTCCTCATATCCTCAAGACTCATCGTGTCATGGCCTATCCATATAAAAGAGAAAACAAGATCAAGGAGATACTCCTTGAAATATCAGAGGATGGGGAGCTGAGGGAAAGAATAGGCATTACAAAGGACTCGTCTTACTGGCGGGATGTAGGCACGCTCGACTCCTACTGGAACGCCAATATGGATCTGACAGGTGTGGACCCGTTCTTCAACATGTACGGCAGATTCTGGCCTGTACGCACCTTTCAAAAGCAGTACCCGCCTGTCAAGACGGTCTTTGCCCAGCAGGATAAACCCGGCCAAAGGGCCGGCATGGCGCTTGACTCACTCGTAGCTCACGGATCCATAATAAGCGGTGCCGTCCTGCGCAACAGTGTCCTCTCATACAACGTTTTTGTCAAAAGCTGGGCAAGAGTGGAAGAATCCGTGATATTGGAGGATGTGATTATAGCCCGAAACGCCCGCATAAAGAAGGCAATCATTGCTCAAGGCGTTCACATCCCTCCTGATACGGAAATCGGCTTCAGCCCGGCAAAGGACAAAAAGAGATTTACCGTCACTCCAAGGGGCATCACTGTTGTAACAAAGGACGATTTTCCCTCATAACTGGATACCAACCATAAAATAACAGGAATTTACCATGAAAGCAAAAGTCAGATACAGGGTGGTGCCTAATCTTCCTCCCGAACTCGAGCCGCTCAGGATACTTGCCTATAACGTCAGTTTCAGCTGGAAAAACGAAATAAGGGATCTTTTCAGGAGAATCGATCCACGGCTCTGGAATGAATCACGAAGAAACCCCGTTCAGATGCTCGGGATGATGAAGCAGGAGCGGCTTGACGAACTTGCATCGGACCAGGGATTTTTATCACAGTTGAACTGGGTCAAAGAAGACTTTGACCGTTATATTTCCCAGCCCCGTATAGAACATGGCGCATATTCGGATGAGGCACCTCTTAAAGTCGCCTATTTTTCGGCCGAGTTCGGGCTTACCGAATGCCTTCACATATACTCGGGTGGTCTCGGCGTCCTTTCGGGTGATCATTTAAAGTCATCCAGTGACCTTAACATACCTCTCGTAGCCGTTGGGTTGTTATACCAGGAAGGCTATTTCAGCCAGTATTTGAGTTCAGATGGATGGCAGATGGAAACCTATCCCGTGAATGACTTTGACAGCCTTCCGCTAAAACTTCTGAGAGATAAAGAGGGAAAGGCCCTTTCGATTTCCGTCGATTTCAAAGGAACCGCCGTACATGCCATTATCTGGCGAATCGACGTAGGCAGGGTACCCCTCTACATGCTCGATACCAATATAGAATCCAATCCGCCCGAATTCAGAGGCACCACAGGCCAACTCTACGGCGGAGACAGAGAGATGAGGCTGAGGCAGGAGATCGTTCTCGGAATAGGAGGAGTCAGGGCACTCAAGGCCCTTGGCATCGAACCGACCGTTATCCACATGAACGAGGGACATTCCGCCTTTTCCGCGCTTGAAAGGATAAGCATGCTGAGAAAAGAAAAAGGGCTTTCCTTTGACGAGGCCAGAGAAGTCGTCATGGCCAGCACCGCGTTTACCACCCACACACCGGTACCTGCCGGAAACGATGTCTTCGACCCCGATCTCGTAAGAAGCTATTTTGAAAATTATTCAAAGGAACTTGGTATAAATTTCAAGGTATTTCTCGGCTACGGCAGGCTGAACCCCAGGGACGAGTCGGAGCCTTTCGGCATGACCACCCTTGCGCTCAGGCTTTCATCGCATACAAACGCCGTGAGCAGACTTCATGGAAAGGTATCACGCAACATGTGGCAGGGGGTCTGGCACCAGCACCCTGTTGAAGACATACCCATTGATCATATAACCAACGGCGTTCATGTGCCCACGTGGATCTCCAATGACATGACCGTTCTCCTTAACCGCTATCTGGGGCTTAACTGGGCGGAAGATCCTGACAATGAAAGGCTGTGGGAACAGGTGGAACAGATTCCGAATACTGAACTATGGCGTACCCATGAAAGGTGCAGGGAGTATCTCGTAGGATTCGCAAGGCGCCGGCTCGCCGAACAGCTCAAACGGCGCGGGGCATCGACCGGGGAAATTCAGTCTGCAACCGAAGTCCTTAACCCGGACGCACTGACCATAGGGTTTGCACGCAGATTCGCCACCTACAAAAGGGCTACTCTGCTTCTCAGCAACCCGGACCGGCTTGACAGGATACTCAACAATCCCGACAGACCTGTTCAGATTATATTCGCGGGAAAGGCCCACCCGCAGGATAATGAAGGCAAGGTATTCATAAAACAGATAATTCATCTTGCCCGGGAGGAACGCTTTCGTAAAAATATCGTCTTTATAGAAGACTACAACTTGGATATCGGGAAACGGCTCGTATCGGGCAGCGATATCTGGCTCAACACACCCAGGAGGCCTCTGGAGGCCTGTGGAACAAGCGGCATGAAGGCCCTTGCCAACGGATCTTTGAACTTAAGTGTACTTGACGGATGGTGGGATGAGGCCTTTGCCAGTGAATACGGCTGGGCCCTGGGGCACGGAGAGGTCTATCAGAATCAAAAAATTCAGGATGAGATCGAAAGCAGGGACCTTTACACCCTGCTCGAAAACGAGGTAGTCCCGCTTTTCTATCAAAGAGGAAGCGACAGGATTCCGAGACTATGGATCGATAAAATGAAGGCCGGTCTTCGTGGTCTCGTTCCGATCTTTAATTCCCATCGTATGGTTCAGGAATATACCTCGCGATTTTACGGCCCATGCTCTAAACGTTACGAAAACCTCTGCGGAAAAGACTTCGAGGGCGCGAAACGCCTCGCTAAGTGGCGAAGCAGACTGATGACTTCCTGGAACGAACTGTCGGTCGATAAAATCAGTGTAATCGAGGGTCGTGAACTAAAAGTCGGGCAGAAAATAGCCATAGAATCACGCATAAGACTGGGGAGCCTTACTCCTGATGATGTAACCGTTGAGGCATATTTCGGGAGGCTGGATGAAAATCATGAATTCGCCGAAAGGGAAACCTCACCTCTCTGGTTCGTGTCCGTAGAAAACGGCGTTTCCATATTCAGCGGACTTGTCCCCTGCGATAAAACAGGTCGATTCGGCTATACCGTCAGGGTTACCCCCAGCAGAGAATGGCTGGAGGGCCGCTTTGGTATGGGGCTGGTTGTCTGGGCATAAGGGGCTTTAAATGAAAACTGTTCCAACATTAAACAAGGAAGAAATCTCCCGGCTGGTCTCAGGAGAACTCGACCCCTTTAAATTCCTGGGTGCACATCATCTGGAAAAGTCCAATTCCCTTGTTGCTGTAAGGGCATTTATTCCCGGGGCAAGGAGCGTCAACATACTCGATCTTACCCCTGTGGATGAACTGCCGGCATCTCTTATAGACAAGGCAGGCCTTTTTGAGGCCCTTATACCGGATCACACGGAACTGCGGCCATACCGTCTCAAGGTCGACTTCGGGGCAGGCGGATTTTCCACCTTTTACGACTGTTACTCCTTCCTCCCGGTCATACCTGAACAGGACCTTTATCTGTTCGGCCAAGGTAACTGCTTAAGGATTTACGACCGTTTGGGTGCCCATCCCATAATGCATCAGGGCGTCAAAGGAGTGCTTTTTTCCCTCTGGGCGCCTTCGGCAAAAAGGGTGAGCCTGATAGGTGACTTTAACCAGTGGGACGGTCGCAGGCACCGGATGAGAATCAGGGGACAATCCGGAATATGGGAATTGTTCGTGCCTCATCTCAAGCCCGGCTTGATTTATAAATACGAGATACTGACTCCCGGTAAAGAAATCCTTTTCAAGGCGGATCCCTTTGCCTTCGGATTCGAACAAAGGCCTAAAACGGCATCAGTTGTGGAGGATCTAGAGGGATTCAAATGGACGGACGAGAAATGGATGGAAGGCAGATCAAAAAAAGATCACCTGGCCTCACCGATGTCGGTATATGAGGTTCATCTCGGGTCATGGCGGAGAAAAGAGCAGGAGGGTGACAGGTGGCTCACCTACGGAGAGGATGCTGATGAATTGATCCCATATGTAAAGGATATGGGTTTCAACTATATCGAACTCCTCCCGATAGCCGAACATCCATTTGACGGCTCGTGGGGGTACCAGGTGACCGGATATTATGCCGCCACCTCCCGCTTCGGCGCGCCTGAAGATTTGATGGCATTCATCGACCGATGCCATAACGAAGAAATAGGAGTGATTCTGGACTGGGTGCCTGCACATTTCCCCAGGGACCCTCACGGCCTCGAGTATTTTGACGGGACACACCTGTTTGAGCACTCTGATCCCCGTCAGGGAGCGCACAGGGACTGGGACACCCTCATATTCAATTACGGGAGAAACGAAGTTCGAAACTTTCTGGTGGCAAACGCCCTTTTCTGGCTTGAAAAATATCACATAGATGGATTGAGGGTAGACGCGGTTGCCTCCATGCTCTATCTCGACTACAGCAGGGAGAAGGGAGACTGGGTTCCCAACCGGTACGGGGGCAGGGAAAATCTGGAGGCGATAGAGTTTTTGAAGAATTTGAATACCAGGATTTTCGAGCAATTTCCCGGTGCCATAACAATAGCCGAGGAGTCCACCGCGTGGCCGGCGGTAACCGCTCCGGTGCATCTGGGCGGACTCGGGTTTCTGTTCAAATGGAATATGGGCTGGATGCACGACATGCTCTCATTCATGAGGCAGGACCCTGTCCACCGTCGTTATCAGATGGACAAACTGACATTTTCACTTCTTTATGCCTTCAGCGAAAATTTCATGCTCCCCCTTTCACACGATGAGGTAGTCCACGGCAAGGCCTCACTTCTTTCCAAGATGCCGGGGGACGAATGGCAAAAATTTGCAAACCTCCGTCTTCTTCTGGGCTATATGTACGGCGAGCCCGGGAAGAAAACACTGTTCATGGGAGCCGAGATCGGCCAGTGGTCCGAATGGAACCATGACGCACAGATCGAGTGGGGTCTTCTCCAGTTCGAGCCACACAGGGCAGTCAAAAAGTATGTGGGAGATCTGAACAGGTGCTACATGAGTGAACCGGCCTTGTTTGAAAAGGATTTCGACGCGGGAGGGTTCGAGTGGATTGATTTCAGAGATACCGATTCAACGGTGGTCTCATTTATCAGAAAAGGCGACAGAGAGGATGATTTTCTGGCTTTTGTCTTTAACTTCACCCCTGTCCCAAGAGAAAATTACGTTATCGGGGTGCCCGAGATGGCCTTTTACAGGGAAATCATGAACTCCGACGCTACTTGTTACGGCGGTTCAGGGAGCGGGAACTGGGGAGGAATCATGGCGGATAAGATCCCTTCACACGGCAGGCAATATTCTATTTCCTTGACCCTACCTCCCCTGGGGATGCTGATACTCAAACCTGTTTCCGCGCAAGGATAAAAGGGCGCCTTCCTTTACAGCCTCAAATAAGGCTTTTATAAAGGCTCATGTATCGCTTCGCGGACCTGGCCCATGAAAAGTCCTCACTCATGGCGTTTTCTTGAATCCCCTTCCACGCAGAAGGATCATTGAAAAATTTCAGGGAATCTTTGACCGCCCTTAGAAACGCACCTGCCTCGTAAGGAATGAACTTAAAACCGTTGCCCTTTCCGGTCTTTCGATCAAACTGTTTTACCGTATCCTCAAGTCCGCCTGTCGCCCTTACGACCGGGATTGTACCGTATTTAAGGGCATACATCTGGGTCAGACCGCATGGCTCGTACCTTGAAGGCATAAGGAAGATATCCGCACCCCCCATTATCCGGTGGGCAAGTCCTTCGTCAAATCCGGTTTTGAGAACCAATCTGCCCTTGGATTTTTTTGCCGCCGCTTTAAGGGGCCCTACGATATCAGAACCGCCGGAACCCAGTATCAGCAGACTCAAATCCTGTTTTAGCAGATCATCCAATATCTTTAAAACAAGGTCGATCCCCTTCTGGTTATCCAGGCGGGAAACCATGGCCAAAAGCGGTTTTTCAACAGATTTTCCGTTGATCTTTATTTCGTTCAGAAGCTCTCTTTTACAGACCATTTTGCCGGCAAGGCTTTCAGGCCCATAGTTTGAAGGCAGATACCTGTCGGTTTCAGGATCCCAGTCCATGTAATCGACGCCGTTAAGGATACCATGAAGATCCCCCGCCCTTTTTTGCAGGATCCCCTCCATGCCCTTACCGTATTGGGGCGTCAGTATCTCTTTTGAATAGGTTGGACTTACCGTCGTAACGGCATCGGCAAACAGGATACCGGCCTTTAGAAGGCTTATCTTTCCCCAGTACTCCAGCGCCTCCATTGTAAAAAAACGATCTTTTTCAAGACCCGTTAAACTAAATTTTTCAGCGGGAAAGATCCCCTGGTACCCCAGATTATGAATCGTAAACAGAACCGGAATCCGGGAAATCAAGGGCTTATCTGAAAAGGGGCCTATTCGCAAGGCAGGCACAAGACCTGTCTGCCAGTCGTGGCAGTGAAGGATATCCGGCGCCGGGATTAAGCCATCAATAAGTTGGAGGGCACAATGAGAAAAAAACGTGAATCGTTCCAGGTTATCGAAATAATCCTCTTCCTCGGTTCCGTAAAGGCCTCTCCTGTCGAAGAACTCTTCCCTGTCCAGAAAATAGGCATCTGGACCATCCGTAGTGATATGTTTATAAACGGCAGCCGAAAGAGTGTCGCTTCCAAGAGGAACGTGAACCCGCCCGGGCATGCGAACAAGAGGAAAGCCCTTTTCCTTAACAGTACGGTAGAGGGGAAGAATGATGGACACCTCCACCCCGAGTTTTTTCAAAGCAGCGGGAAGTGCGCCAGAGACATCCGCAAGACCTCCCGATTTCGCGAAGGGAACGGCCTCTGAAGATATAAATACGATCCTTTTGATCCGTTTCATTTCAAATTATTACTTTCAGGCTCTGCCTTTTTCGGCGAGCATTATTAGTCAGTTCCCATCCGGAAATTGTCAACTTCCGGATGCTGCTGATTTTTTCCCTGGTAATCTCAGGGCATTTCATTTACTGCGGCCGAAGTTCCACGAACTTGACCGAGATCATGAACTCCTTTTTTACTCCTTCAGGCCGGACACGGCCGGGCATGAATAAAAGGCTCGAGCCCTGGTAGGTTGATTCCAGACCCTCCTCTGTCTTGGATACGGTCAATACAGGGAAAAACATCAATTTGACGGGCTCGGAAAGGGAAAACAGGGCCTTGAATTCATCATGTTCGTTTACCAGTTCCAGTGATGTGACACCTTCCTCCTGTCCTGATTCTGAAAGCATCCTCTTTTTCCCTTTTTCCGGGAGATAATAGTAGCGTTTTTCATCCCTGTCCGAGTAAAGGTTCAAATTGCATTCGCAGCCGAACCGGCATGATTCGTTTAAGGGGGCCTCAGGAATAATTTCATAGCTTACCCTCAGCTCTCCTTCGGCACCGAGCGCTATTGCCTTTTTGACATGGACACTCGTCCCTGTAACACTGCCCGTGCGTGCAAGCTCAATCTTCAAGGTCTCCTCACTGTGGGATGTCTCTATAAGACCGTAACTCCCGGATGCAAAATCCCCCTGCTCTTCATAAAAATCCCTTTCATAGTCCGCGATGGAACAGCCTCATCCATAAAATGATCCATGAATGACGCCCTGACATATCTGTCCTCTATTACCAGTTTGTAAAGACCTTCATCCCTCCTGTTCTCTACATCGTGTATAGAGAGGATTTCATTGTGTGGAGAGCCCTTACCACCATCTCCTCCTTCCTGGAATGACTTACCGTGGTAGGCCTCTATGCGCCTGGTGAGGGTATCCTGAAGATTCAAGGCCCTTGGGAGGTATGATAATTCGAAAATCGAGCCCCCCCTGTGTGGACAGATACCCAGGCTCACGTCAGAGGCAAACATCAGGATTTCATCCCTGCCGTCTTTGTCAAGGTCGAGTTTCTTTAATAAGACCTTTTTCCCTTCCGCTTCAAACCATATTTTCTGGGCCTTCAGGAGATTTTCATAGATCGCGCTTCGAAGGTGCCCCAGGTACAGGCCGCCGAACACACCGTGCCAGTAAGCGCAGTTGCACTGAGCGCGCAGGATAAACCTTTTTGCCTCAGGCATCTGACCCGCCCTTTCACTGAGAAAAAGCATTTTTTTGTGCATCCGGTTTGATTCTTCGTATTTTACAAGAAAATTATCCCAGACGCCCCCGCGCACGTAAGGCCGCCACTGCTCCCACTGACCGCTGTTCTTGAGAGATTCAATGATCTCCGCAAGGGACTTGCCCCTGGAAGAAGAAAGCGCCCATTCAGTCATTTCTTCGTAAGAGGCCTGGGGAAGATAAAGGCGGCCAAGGGGAGGATTTTCATTCACATAGATCCCGGGCAGTACGGTGTTCAACCACTCCTTATTAGCCTCAAGCGCGGCAAAAAAACGTTCGAGCCAGCCCTTTTTGATGACCCAGTCATGGGTCCCGGGCCACATGCCGAATTTTTCCCCATCATCACCGTAAACCGCAGTCGTATAACCCTGATCCATCATTTCTCTCAAATGCCCTATGACCTCCTCCACCGGCTTGAAAGGAATCAGGTAACGCATGATAATCGGGGTTGCAAATAGTTTCAGGGTGTGTCCTTCCTTTTCCGTTATATAGGGGCCGTAAATCTGGTCTGCCTCCAGGCCTGCGTAAAAAAAATGGGTGTCGTCCACCACCGTATAGTCGAGGCCCAGCCCCTTTGTGATAAGAGGAATACATGGGTCCCATACCCTCTCGGTCAACCAGAATCCCTTAGGCCTGAAACCGTATCGCCTCTCAAGGTGTTCATTCATCATTTGAACCTGCTCCCTGGCGTCCCTTGCTGGGATATTTGCCAGAAGCGGCTCATAGAACCCCCCGCTCAGAGGCTCAACCTGACCACGCTCGATAAGAGATGCAAAGATTTCAAGGGTTTCAGGCTCATGGATCTCAAGCCATTCAAGCAGTGGACCGGAAAAATGTATACCCATCCTGATTAAAGGATGGGCCTCAATATGTTCAAGAATTGGCCTGTAGCACTTTTCATTGCCCTTTTTGAAGACTTCATCAAAGTTTCCCACAGGCTGATGACAGTGCAGGACCAGAACAAGATTGATCATTTACCATTCACCTCAAAAAAACATTCCGCATCCTGATGTGCAGTAGTATTATTCACAATACTTCAGGTCCTTTCCTTTTCTTTGCTCACGCAATATACCCCGTCCCCTCTGAAACCGGCACTCAGGCAAAGGTTGTCCGAATTGCACAAGGCCTTTCTCAGATCACCCGACCGCCACCGATTGATCAGGTCCGGCTCCCTTATAAAGGGCCTGCACATGGATATATGGTCGGCACCTTCCTCCTGAACGAGGTGCTCCGCCACGTTAAAGGACCTGATGCCCCCAACCAGGATAACCGGGATGCCCAGCTCCTTTTTAAAGGCGGCCGCCTCTTCTTTGAAATATGCCTCTTTCCCCTCCGAATCTATCCCCGGCCTGCTGGGAGAAAGCCTCCCTCCGGTAACAAGGCCCCCGGTCAGTTCGACCCCGTCAAGGCCCTCTTTTTCAAGCATTAAGGCCGCCCTAAGGCTGTCATCCAGGGACAGACCGTTTTCCGCGAAATCCCCGCAGTTGATCTTTATCATGACAGGGAATTTTTCCCCCACCTCTTTTCTCAAGGCACGCAGGATCTCGAGGTGTATCCTGACCCGGTTTTCTATGTCGCCTCCATACTCATCCCTTCGCCTGTTGTATATGGGGGAAAGGAACTGACTGAGCAGGTATCCGTGGCCGGAATGGATCTGGACCCCGTCAAAGCCTGCCGCCTTTGCCCTTCCGGCTGCCTCGGCAAACGCGGAGACAAGCCCCTTGATATCGGCCCCGGTTATCAACTTTTTGGGGGAATCCTCGAATCCTTTGAGATCGGATACGAAAAGAGGGATCTCCCCTGATAGCCTTATCGCGGCGAACAGCCCGGCGTGGGCCAGCTGCATGAAGATCCTCCCCCCCTTTTCATGAACCGCGTCGGTCATCTCCCTGAGACCGCCAACCAGTTCATCCCCGTATATGCCCAGCTGCCATGGTCCGGCCTGCCCCTGCCTGCTCACATAGCTGTGACCGCTTATAATCAATCCTACGCCGCCCCGGGCAAGAGAGATCATCACCTGTTTCAGCCTTTCCGTAACAGCCCCTTCCTCCGTTGCCATGCCCTCCCAGGTGGCCGATCTGACAAACCTGTTCCGCAAATCCACTCCATTAATACCGGTCTTTTCAAAAAGTATGCTCATTTACTCCTCTTTCCGTCCAAAACGTTTCTGTTTATCATATCAAAACAACCAGTCCGTCTTTTTTCTCTATTACATCGTATATCTCAAGCGGCCCTTTTACAGGCCCGTAAACCGGCTCACCCCTGTAATCATATGTTGACATGCCGATACTGCAGCACTGAACCGTTTCCGTCCCCGGAACCGGATCAAGCCTCCTTCCCATGTGCCTGCACCTGTTTTTGAAGGCATGGAACCTGCCGTCGTCTCCTTTGAGCACAAGGACACGGTCTGCAAGGCCCCCGCCCTCCAGGCGCAGGGCCCCGCCTGATCTGCTCAGTTCAGGAGCCAGTGAAAAATCAATCTCTATCTTGCCATCCTTGACGGACCAGCACCGGTCATTAATCGGGGTCCCTGTGGCGGGAATGCCGAATACCCGCTTAAAAAATCCACGCTTCAGGGTCTTTGGCTTCATGCGTCAAGTTCCTCCTTGAGCCATTGTCTCAGATCGCCATCCAGGGCATAGAGGCCCTTTAATTCGCAAACGGGTCTTTCAAATCTTTCCGGCATTTCAAAGCGCGCAAGTTCCAGCGCCTCATAAGAATTTCTCTTTATAAGGTAGATATAAAACGGCCTTGACCAGCAGTTGACGACGAAATAAACGGTGAATTCATCCCCCGAGCGGATCATCAGCTTGTCTCTTCTTGACCAGTTGTTCCCCCACTCAAGGTAGAGACGAACCGCCTCTTCAGGTGTCATTTCCCAGTTGATGGAATTTATCAGATCCCTGTCTTTCTTTAATTCTTCAAGGCCAAGCATAAGGCACCTCCTTCGTTCTTGAATCCCTCAGAAATTTCTTACCTGAAGCGATATGCAGACGCATATTTTAACATATACCCTTTGATCACTCCATAAAATCCTTGACGCAAAGGATCAAGACCTTTCCCGCTCCATCCCGGATACGGCATTGAAAATCACGGAAAAGTTAATATATTAACATTTATAAATTTGCCACAAAAGCTCAGTCTATTATAACTATTTGAACTTATTGTAATTTATTGCCTATTTAATAAACTTGACAGAGGTATTCATGAGTGGTATCAGAAAATGTCTGATATTTTATTCCATTTTACAGGAGCGCGCCCTTGAGCCTGCATGAAGATGTAGTCAGAAGGATCAAAAGAGATATCATTACAGGTATTTATCAGAAAGGAGACTACCTCCCGAGTGAATCCGACATAGCCGAATCCATGGGCGTAAGCAGGAGCGTCGTTCGCGAGGCGGCCAGGGTTTTAAGGGCCCAGGGTTACATCGACGCCAGAAGAGGGCGAAAGGGAGGGCTTGAGGTAATAAACGAGATGCCGACAGCCCTGCTTGATCAGCTTCTTGAATTTCTTCTCATGGGTGAGGTTTCACTCAGGCAGGCCTTTGATCTGAGGCTTCTCCTTGAGTTGGAGGCCTGCAGAAAGATTGCTACCGCCTCCAGGCCTGCGGACATAGAGAAGCTTCGCGAACTTAACGACAAGCTGCTTTCCACCCGGGACAACGAAGAAAGACTTTCGATAAATGTTGAGTTTCACGCCTCTCTGGGGGATCTAGGGGGAAACAGGATGATGGCGATCATCCTGAGGCTCATTCTGGAATTCACCAACCGCGCGGCTCGGCTGGCAAAGGGAGAAGATTTCCCTCTCAACTCGGATCATGTTGATCAGGAACATGTACCGATCGTTGAGGCGATTGAACAGGGGGATACTGAAAAGGCGTGCCGGCTTCTTGAAAGGCACATGAAGGCGGCATGTGAAAGGCTCGAGGAAGCTGAAAAGAAGTTCCTGGGCCGCATATACAGACAGACCATGTTTGGATGACGGGCAACTATCTGGTTGTCATTTACAAACCATTATTTGAAAATAGAATTTTAACGCCTACAGCAGTGGGAATTATCTCAACTGATTTTATTTAAGACAGGAGGATTTAAGATTATGGCATGGCCCTATAAGTATGAAACAGGAGTTGCACACTATGACAGGGAAAAGGCATATGAAGGATATACGCTCATCACCCCTTTTCCCTCCCGTTCGGCCGTTGAACCGTACGAGGTCGCAAGCGAGGTAAATCTGCTGGATATGAACGGCAAGGTTGTTCATACATGGAAGACGCCTTACCCCGCCTGGTATGCCAGGCTGATGCCTGACGGACACCTGATGGTCACACAGAGATTCGCAAAAGCTACCCCCAACAGACCCGGTTACGCCCCCTATCATATGGGCGGGGCGACAGGCATGCTCATGGAACTGGACTGGGACGGCAATATACTGTTCCAGCACTTTGATCCCAACATGCACCATGACTTCAGAAGGCTCGATAACGGCAACTACATCTATGTGGGCTGGGAACCGGTCCCAACGGATCTGGCCAAAAAGGTCAGGGGCGGACAGAAGGGCACCGAGCACACGGACGGCACCATGTTCGGCGACTATTTCAGGGAGATAAATTCCTCGGGCCAGACCGTGTGGGAATGGCACGGGATAGAGCATTTCGACCCTGATATAGACATCATCGGTGCCATACACCCGAGAGAAGAATGGACCCACATTAATGACGTGGATGTCATGGATGACGGAAACATATTCTCAGACTCCAGGCACACGGACGGCGCCTTTATCATCGACCGCACGAGCGGGGACATCATCTGGAGATGGGGAAACGTGGCCTATCTGGACCCTGAAACAGGAAGCGTTGAGCACAAGGATGTGCGTGATCCCAAGACCATGGGAGGGCCCCATGACGGGCACATCATCGCCAGGGGTCTTCCCGGCGAAGGCAATATGCTCATCTACGACAACGCCATGTACACCTATTACTCGAGGGCGCTCGAGGTGGATATAAAGACAGGTGATGTGGTGTGGGACAGCGAAGAGGACTACGGCCTTGAAGGCTATGTCCACGGCCGGGTCCACTTTTCACCTTTCATCAGCGGCTCCCAGAGGATGCCCAATGGAAACACCGTGGTCTGCTCGGGAGGAAACGGCGTGGTATTTGAGGTAACAAAGGAAAAGGAGATCGTCTGGCACTGGGTAAGAGAAACCCCCAATATGGAATCCGAGGTTCACTGGGGTGTGTTCCGGGCCCATCGCTACGGTCCCGAATACTGTCCGCAGTTCGCGAACCTGCCGCCTGCAGCCGGCGAATAAGATTTCGTTTATTCATCAGGGACGCCCTTTCGGGGGCGTCCCTTTTTTAATCCGCCCGGTAACGATCAATACGCCTGAAACCAACGAATCCCTGGGCCCTTTTTTCGATACCTTTCTGTTTGACCAAATTAGAACATCTCCCTTATGTAAAAGAAAAGCATTATACCGCTCAGGCCCATCTTTATTCCAATGGCAAACAGGTTCCCCACAAAGACGCCCATACCCGCCTTAAGGGCCGAATCCCTATCCTTTCCGGCAAAAAGTTCTCCCGCCACCGCCCCTGCAAAGCCGCCGATAAAAAGGCCGAACGGGGGAAAGAAGATCACCCCCGCAATCATCCCGAGGATCGAGGCCCATACACCCCACCTGGACGCCCCGTATCTCTTTGCGCTCAGGGCGGGCATAAAGTAATCCATGACAAAGACAACGGCCGTGACCGCGCCCATGAAAATCAGAAACCGTGTGCCGAACGGTTCCCAATTTTTGGCATAAGAAAGTAGAAGGAGGGCGAAATAACCGAGAGGAGGTCCCGGTATTACCGGAAAGACGCAGCCCAGAAGCCCCAGAAGGGCAAGAACAAGACCGGCGATAATAAGTGTGACGGCTACGGCTGCTTCCATAAAATCCCCGTTAAATGTCTCTGCCGAATCCTCTTTTTCGGAACGTTGAGCCCGACGCCGTCTTCTCAGATTCCCAGCCTTTCCCACTTGAGAAGATATGCGACCGCAACACCCGCGATAAAGCCATAGGCAAGGTTTGAGGCAAGGGTAATTCCCAGGATAAGGAGGGCCACAAACATATCCCTTCTCTCCTTTATATCCATTATCGTAAGAGAAAGCTGGCCGCCGGAAAAAACGAGCAGTATCCCAAGCACCGACATGGGCAGCAGCTTCAGGACGGCAAGGGAGCCGCTCCCCAGAAAAATTGCCAGTACCAGAAAAACGGTCCCTATCATGAGGTTTGACCCGGCAGTTCTGGCGCCGAAACGGTAGTGGGCCGCCAGACCTCCCGCCCCGTGGCACAGAGGCATACCACCCAGGAAAAAGCTTCCCAGATTGGCAAGGGCCATGCTTATGGTCGTTGACTTATAGGTTACCCGCTGCGCCCCCTCTTTAAAATATTCATGAGAAAGATCCACGTTGGCGACCACCGCGTTTCCCAGGGTCATCGGTATCTGCGGAAGGGCCAGTGCGAAAAAGGCGAACATGAAATCCGCCCTTCCCGGAAAGCCGAAAGGCAGAAGACTCGGAACATATAATCCCACCCCGATGTCCTGAATGCCCGTATTTCTGCCAAGCAGGAGACCAAGGGCAACTCCGCCCGACACGATAATGAGCCCGCCGGGAAGTTTCCTGTTATCAAGCAGCAGAAGGGTCAGGATTCCTCCCGCAACTCCTATCAATATTCCAACCGGTATGGGACCCAGATTCTGGATACCCAGATATGGTTCCGCCAACCGGCTCAACTCCTGGAACCTGGAAGTGCCGGTCATCAACTTGACACCCCCAGCCATAAGAAGTGTGCCGGTGGAAAGCTGTACTCCCCGAATCACGGCACCCGGCGTGTATTTCCCGATGAACGTCATTGCCCCGCTTACGCCTATAATGAGAAGGATACATGCCATTAAAAGGCCTGATGCGCTTATCTGTGAGGCGGTCATGCCTGTCGCGATCGCGTAGGCCCCTATCACCTTCATCGGCTGGACAGGGGTGGTTACCCTGAAATAGGCACCCGAAATGATATAAAAAAGACCGATCGACAGGAACATGCCGAGCGGGTTAAGCCCGTTTATCAGTACCATGCCGATCGCCATGGGAAGAAGTGTCCCCAGGTCTCCCAGGGAGCCGGCAAGCTCAAGGCGATTAAATCTGTATGCATTATCCATCCTGTTTCAAAGACCCCTTTTGAGATATGAAAGTCCTGAAAGGCCCTCAAAAATAATCCTTTATACCGATATCCCGAATAAATGGACACCAAAAATTGTTTCCCGGATCACTCTTTTTGAATAAATGTGTCTTCTATGATATAAATCCCAGACAGGCGACACATCCACGTCTGTGTATGGCTGTCGATCTTTTTCTTTTAATGAAGCTCGGATTATATCTTTTCAAAAAAAGGGGGCTTCCATGAAGAAAGCAGTAATAATCACGACACTTTCCATGCTTGTTTCAGCGGTTTTTATCCCCTGCCGGCCTTACCCTTTGAACGCACAGGAACCTGATACCATCGTATTTCTGACCTGGAAACCGAACCAGCCTGAGGTATGGGAAAAGCTCATAAAAGAGTTCCATCATGACAATCCGGATCTCAGGGTCAAGGTCCAGGTAGGGCCTCACTCATCCACGGAATATCATGCCATTGTGACCCAGCGCCTCAAAAACAGAGATGACTCCCTGGACCTCTTTTTCATGGATGTTACCTGGCCCCCCGAGTTTGCAAATGCCGGCTGGGCACTTGATCTGACCGCCTGGTTTTCAGAACGGGAGCAGCAGAAGTTCCTGCCCGGTCCTGTTGCCGCAAACAGTTACGAAGGTGGAATTTACGGGGTTCCATGCTACCTGGCGGCAGGCCTTTTTTATTACAGGAAGGACCTGCTCGACAAACACGAATTCAGACCTCCCTCGACCTGGGACGAGATGCTTTTTCAAGGGAAAAGGATACTTGAGACTGAAGCCGATCCCCTGCTCAATATCTATTCAGGGCAGTTCAAGCAGTATGAAGGACTTGTCTGTGACATGATGGAGTTCATCTGGTCAAACAACGGGGGAGTTTTTGACACCGGTTCAGGCGGGGTTATAATCAATCGGGCCGAAAGCGTTAAGGCGGTGACATTCGTCAGGGACCATATCATAGGAAACGCCGCTCCAAGGGGCGCGATAAGCTATGAGGAACCGGAATCGCTCGATCTTTTCATACAGGGAAAATCGGTTTTTCACCGCAACTGGCCCTATGCCTGGGAGGTGGCCAACAACCCCGAAAAGTCCAAGATAGCGGGAAAGGTGGGTGTGGGAAGGCTTCCCTCATTTGAGGGGCATGAATCCGCCTCAACGCTCGGGGGGTGGCAGTTCGGCATAAACAGGTGGTCGAGGCATCATGAAAAGGCATGGAGGTTTATAAAGCATATGACCTCTTTTAAAAGCCAGAAGATACTGGCCGTCGAAGCCAGCCTCGCCCCCGCAAGAAAGGCGGTCTATCTCGACCGTGAGCTCAGGGCGAAAAGACCCAACCTAACGGCATTTCTCCCAGCCTTTGAAAGGGCAAGGCCCCGCCCTCTTTCACCTGTCTACCCGATGATCAGCCAGGAGCTTCAACGTTTCTTCAGCCGGGCCGTCTCGGATAAGGGGAGCGAGATCCCTCAACTGGCGGACACGGCCGCTAAAAGGATAAAGAAGATCAGGGACCTGGCCGAATCGATCCGGAAATGAAAAAAAAAGAGATAAAATTTTACCTCGCCCTTATCGCGCCTGCCCTGCTGGTGCTTTTCCTGTTCATCGGCGCCCCTATAGTACAGTCCTTTATAAAAAGCCTTCACACCATCATTACAGGCCTGCCCCAGCTCAAGGCCCCCTTTGTGGGGCTTGCCAATTATAAGGACCTGCTGAACGACCCGGTAGCCGTTCATTCCCTCCGGCTAACCGTTGTTTTCGTGGCCACCACCACCTTTTTCGAACTCCTCATAGGCCTGCTCCTGGCCCTTCTTATACACCACAGGTTTTACGGCCGCAGCGCCCTGCGCGCCTGCGTGCTCGTCCCCTGGGCCATCCCCACGGTGGTTGCGGCCCAGATGTGGCGTTTTTTATTCAACGATACCTACGGAATGATAAACTACTTTATCTTCGGGGCGGACAGCGCAAGCTATATCCCCTGGCTCGCCCAGCCCGGCACGGCCCTGTTTGCCATCATCTTCGCCGACATATGGAAGACATCTTCCTTTGCCGCGCTTCTCATACTGGCAGGGCTCCAGGTAATACCGCAGGAGCTTTACCAGGCGGCAGAGGTCGACGGCGCAGGTGTCATGAGCCGCTTCCGGCATATAACCTGGCCCCTTATCCGGCCGGCCCTTCTGGTGGCCCTCCTTTTCAGGACCATAGACGCCTTCAGGGTATTTGATCTTGCATTCGTCATGACTCATGGGGGACCTGCGGATGCCACGAATGTGCTGCAGCTCTACGGATATAAGAAGATGTTTGTGGAAGGAATGATGGGTTACGGATCGGCTGTTTCGGTATCCATCTTTGTCATAGTGCTTATTCTGGCGGTACTCTATGTCAGGATGGTGGGCAGGCGTATGCTGGAGGCACGGGCATGAACAGCAAACCTGCACGCATGATGATCCTTTTGCCGGCCATATTCATGGCATCGGCCTTTTCACTGATCCCCTTTCTGCTCTTCGTCTCATGCGCATTCAAAAACCCCTCGGATGTAGCGGCTGTTCCCCCCGAGTGGTTTCCCTCTTTTTACCTCGGCTCCTTTCACTCCGCCGTCACCCGTTACGATATCTTTCATTATCTGGCAAACTCCTTTATCGTATCGGGCGCTACCACTCTGATAACCATATCCTTAGGGTGCCTGGCGGGCTACTGCCTTGCCAGGATACCCCGCAGGCCGGGGCAGGTCATACTGATGGTTATACTTGCCTGTGCAATGTTTCCCCAGATCGCGATAGCAGGTCCCATCTGGAGTTTTCTCAGGTCTGCCGGATGGCTCAACACCTATCAGGGCCTTATAATACCCTATGTGGCGCTCACCCTGCCCCTTGCCGTATGGATACTCGCCCTTTTCTTCAAACAGCTTCCTGAAGAACTGGAAGACGCGGCCCTTGTGGACGGATGCACCAGAGCGGGAGCATTCGTAAGGGTGGTACTTCCCCTTTCCGCGCCTGGTCTTTTCACCGCGGCCATACTCACATTCATCTATGCCTGGAATGAATTTTTTCTGGCCCTTCTCATAATGACCGATCCTGCCGGACAGACGATGCCTGTAGGTATCGCCCTGTTTCAGGGGGAATTCACAGTGCCCTGGGGAGAGATAGCGGCCGCCTCGCTCATTACGACGGCCCCGCTGGTAGTCCTTGTGCTTCTGTTTCAAAGGCGCATCGTATCAGGGCTTTCAGCAGGTGCAGTCAAGGGATAGGAACCGCCGTTACCAGAGACGGAGATACTTTCTCCCCTCCCGCAACTCACCCCTCACCTTTTCCATATGCCTGAGCGAGGCGATCTCTCTTTCCAGATCAGCCGCCTTGACATTGAGCCTTTCCGCCAGTCGGGCAGGTTCTATCGCACCCTCTTCCTTCAGTATCTTCAGTATCTCCGTCTGTCTTTCATTCACATCAGGGGGGCCCTTCATGGTCTTTGCGCTGTGCACGGCCCAGGGATCGCAGGTCCTGGCAGGTGAAAGCGTGTCCATGTAGCAGTCCTCGCAAAGGACCCTGCCGTAAAGGCTTCTCTCTTCCCCTTCCGCTATCGGTTCATTGCATTTGTCGCATCTCATCCGGCATCTCCCGTAAGGTTAATCCAGGCATTTCGAACCGGAGCATCATCCGGCACACCTGCCTGAAAAATCCCTGTCTTCTATAGATTCACCTCAAGCCCCTTCTCCCTGAGATACTCCTTTACCTGTCTGATACTCAGTAATCGATAGTGAAACACGGAGGCCGCAAGCAGTATACGGGCACCTCCCTTTACCGCGCCCTCATAAAAATGCTCCAGGGTCCCGGCTCCGCCTGAGGCTATCACAGGAAGGGAAACCGCATCTGAGACCGCCCTGGTGAATTCCAGATCATACCCCTTCTGCGTGCCGTCTCCATCCATACTGGTGGGAAGGATAGCGCCCGCTCCCAGTTCCCGGCATTTGGCGGCCCAGATCACGGCGTCTTTTCCAACCGGCTTTGTCCCTCCAGATACCACCAGCTCAAATCCCGAAGGCATATCGCTGTTTCTTCTGGCATCCACCGCAACCGTGACCTTCTCCATACCGAACTTCTCTTTTGCCCTGCTTACAAGGTCCGGATCTTTTACAACCGCGCTGTTCATGGACACCTTGTCCGCACCGGCATCCAGGACCATCTCGATATCGGCAAGGCTTGATATGCCTCCCCCCACGGTCAGGGGGATATCAATAACGGATGAGACCTTTTTGACCCATTCAAGTCTTGTCTTCCTGTTTTCCAGCGTAGCGGCTATATCTAGCATGGCCAGCTGGTCCGCGCCTTCTTTCTCATAAAACAGGGCGTTTTCAACAGGGTCGCCCGCATCCTTCAGACCAACAAAATGGATACCTTTGACAACACGGCCCTCTTTCATGTCCAAACAGGGCATTATCTCTATCGACTTCATGATTTCTCCTCTCTTACAGCCCGGTTTCATCAGGAAACGGATTCCTTGTCCATCTTCCCTTTTATGATTAGAATTATCAAGGCAGCGCGAAAGGTCCTGCAGATCCATTCAGATCGAGGGCCGTTCGCCGTCAATATCTTCATATGCATTTTCGGAAAATCGGGGGGTGCATATGGCAAGAAAAACCAGGTCATCTGTACCAGTATTGGTGATTCTTTGAGGGCACATGGGAGGAATGAGTACGACATCGTCCGCGCCTATTTCCCGCGAAAGCGAGCCGACTTCGACACGGCCTTTTCCCTCCAGGATGATATAGCGCTCAAAGGTACGCCCCAGCCGGTGCATCCTGGTAGTAATGCCGGGCCTTACGCGTGCCCTTGCGATAGATAATACAGGATCATCTTCGGAATTTGATAATTCGATTATGTAACAGCCTTCACGAGTATAATACTCATCCGAAGGGTCAATGTGTTTTACGGTCTCTTTCAACTGGAATCCTTGTGCCTTTTTTGCGCAGGACGCGCCGGCGCACTTTCATTTTTTTCAAACCTGACAGGTGTCTTGAAAATCCACGCATGACCTCACAGACAGGGTCACACGTCCCTGTCACTCAAATGCGCGCCGCATCAGGCCGTTTTTTTCAGATTACCTCTTTTATTTGTATATATCAATAAACTGGATGTTTCTCACTTCGAGTCTCGTCTTGAGGATCTTTGCGATCCTCTTCATGAACAGGAGCCCCATCTCACAGTCCTGGGAAAACAGACATTCCAGCTCATCCGACTTCCAGGAATATGCCTTTGTCTCGGTATATGCCCTGGCCGAGGTCATGTATTTTCTCTCAGGGGTATCAATAACGGCCGAGATTCCTATTGTCATTCCGGGGGTAATCGTATTTATGATAACATCATTACCGGAGTGTTTTCTGATCTCAAGCACCACGTTTCCCTCAACTATCGAATATATCCTGTCCGCATTATTCCCCTCCTGAAAGACATAGTTATTGGGCTTGTATTCCATGACAACGGCCAGGGGGGCTATCTTTTCAAGCATTGTATCCTTCAGGTACTGAAAAAGGACTATCTTCTTAAGGTCTTCTGCGGTAATCATAATCCCCTCCTTTGCTCATGTATGAAAGACGCCGGGTGAGCTGTCATCGTTGAAACATTCAACCGATGAAGCCCGCCTGAAACCTTACTGATTCATCCCTTTCCGTCAAACGCCACAGGGGCCTTTTCTATTATCGGGCAGGATCAAAAACAGAGGGGACTTGACTGATCGGAGGCTATCGAGATGGAAACAGTTGTTGAGCCGGCACAAGGGGATAAGCGGATTACGGCAGGCTGCTCTTTTTCCGTCCATTGCCATTGCGCTCAGCAGAACTCAAATAATCGCCGCCGGTGCCGTATCGGGTTAATAAGCAGGGAGCGATTCAGCAATAATGGAAATTATAGCATATCGAGCTGTTTGCAGATACCTTTTTCATTTCATGGCCAGCATGACCAGACTTCAGAACAAAGGGCCTTCAGTAGCCCTGCTTAACAACAACTGATCGGGAGATGATCCAAATTTTTCAGAACCATCCCGCCTCAAAGGGGTTTACGCAGTACGGGTCCGTCTTCGAAACCGCGACATCCTGTCATGACAGCGTGTTTTTTGCTCAAAGGATATTGCCGGCAGATCGCAGGTTTCACATCATGAATCAGACATACCGAGCGATTTTCAGATGACACCTCTTTTAGAAAAGGGCAGACCTCAGCAAATTTCATGGTTCCGGGCACGGTCCATATACTGTAAACCTTTTCTCCATTATCCATTTCAAAGGCCCCTACCCATTTAAGAATATCTTCCCGCCCCAGACTCTTCCAGTATGAGATATCTTCCCTGGTAATATCTTTATGGTAATCAAGGCTCCTGCAGCACTCACCGCATTGTCTGCACGAAAAATCCTCCATCCCCGTTTCCACGCTTATTCCCTTGCGGCCGTCTTCAGGATCAACCTCGGTATAGGCCCTTGTGTGAAATACCATTGTGCAGAGAGCCGCCAGGATTTCACCATCCGGTTCGGCATCGGAAACAACCCTGCATACGTATTCCAACATTTCGGGGCCGTTGAACCGGCGCATGTTTCTTTTGCCCGGAAGGCCCACCCATACGCATCCTTGCCTTCCATCCCTTTTTGTAATTATTTTTCCACCGGAAACAAGGCGTATTACTTCGCAGAAAAGCATGATCTGCGGATCATACCGTCTGAAATCGTTGAGCACGGAATCAATCGCCTCCCGGCAGGTCAAAAAAACCGTTTCTCTTTTCATCTCCGGCCCTTTGCTTCGCCTTTGCCCTTATGTGCCTATTATCATCCAACTATATAGGTGCCTGTTCCCACGGCGATAAGGAGATCTTCCCGGTTTCTCAGCTCCATTCGTGTGACCGCCACCTTCCTTCCGGTCCTCATGACGGAGCCGGAGGAAATAAAACCTGTCCCTTTCCCGGGCCTCAGGTAATCCACCCTCAGATCGATCGTTCCGAACCTGGCAATGCGCTCACCCAGCTCATCGAGCGAAACCCCCTTCATCCTCGTCATGGCCGATGCGGCGGCCGTCATGCCTCCCGTGGCATCAAGCACCGTGGAAATCACCCCGCCATGGAGTACCCCATGCACAAAATTCCCGATCAGGGCATCTTTCATGGGAAAGTCAAACCCGGCCCCATCACTTTTAAGATATCGCACATTAAGACCCAGCAGCCTGTTAAAGGGGAGTTTCTCAAACACCTCCCGGACCTTACCAAGCCGTGCCTCCAGATCCATCTGCTCATTCATGGGAACCTCCTTGCCTTTTTTTCGCCTTTTAGATGTCTGCCGTGATGGTATAAAAGAACGGATCTTATCCGGTATCGCAACTTCTCAGTCGCAGATGATCCGAAGATATTATATAATCAATCAAAAGCCCTGTTCCAGCATTATCTGTAAAACAGCTTATGTATGATCATCCGAATGGGACAACAGCCGGCCATAGAATAAAACCGTAAAAAGGAACTATTATGAATAAGGAAGAGGCAGTCTACAGGATTCTGGATGAAATGGGCATGTCCTACATGGTTCACGAACACCCTCCGGTCTATACGGTCGAGGAGGCGAGGAGGCATGCGGCAGGCATTGAAGGCGCCCACTGCAAGAACCTTTTTCTCAGGAACAGAAAAGGCGACCGGCATTATCTGCTCATCGCCGAATGTGACAGGCCGGTCAAGTTAAAGGAGCTCCGCCGGCATGTTAATGAAAAGCAGCTCAGCTTCGCATCCCCTGAAAGGCTCCTTGAACACCTGGGCCTGACGCCCGGAAGCGTTTCGCCGTTCGGCCTCATAAACAATGACAGAGCCGACGTGATCGTTCTTATAGACAGAGACCTGGTCCATTACGGCAGGGTCAATTTTCACCCCAATATAAATAACCTTACCATTACGATTTCCTTTACAGATCTGTTAAGATTCATAGATGAATGCGGGAACAGCTACAGGCTTATTGAATTATGATGCATCCGCAAAAAGTAAAATCTAAAGCAAAAGAGTAAAAACTCCTCCCGCATAGGCGGAACAGACCCGGCGCTTCCGCGGACCCGCGCCCGAGTCTGTCCAGGCAAAGTACCCCGTTAGTAAGGAACCCGCACCGGTTTACCCACTGTTCTCCATTCCAGGTTTAAGGGTACCTGAGGTGAGCCGGAGCAAAGCGACTCAACAATTTTAGGCACTTCCAACTTTAGTCACTTTTTTTATTCCATGCACCTGGCCTATAGAATAAGAAAGCCGCATTTTCCAGCACGACTCAAAAAAGCGGCTTTTCTATAATGAAATAACCCGTAGCGTTTCGATCCTGGTTAAGACCTCAAGTCGCCTTCCTTTACAATGTGTAAAGGCGCTCGACACCTGAAAGCGCGTCAGGAGATGGGGGCTCCATTCATGTGTCAATGCTGATACATATATAAATATCCAATATTTAACCCACTTTCAAAATGCCCTCCCAAGGCACGGATCTTGCTTCTTTCTCCTCCCGAAAGAGATAATTTTTACCGCCCAAATGCCGATTCAAACAAAAAAACGGCCGGTTCCCGCACTGACCTCAATCCGGTCTCGAGGTCTTTTGTTTTTGGTCGTTTTAAAGGATTTTTTCTTTCAGGTAATCAATCTGTATTTTTTGTGTTCGACATATGGACTTCACAACAAGGAGAGGAACTAATGCAAGGTAAAAACGAAAAAGGAATCAGCAGGAGAAAATTTCTTACGGCATCCGGAGCAGGCGCCGCGCTCCTGGCTGCCGCGCCCTGTCTTGACCTGATGGCACTCACACCCGCTCAAGCCGAAGCTTCTACCGGGCCGGAAGGGACATGGGTTCACGGCATGTGTTCTTTCTGCATGTTCGGATGCCCCATCAGGGCAAAGGTCGTAGACGGGAAAATCGAGAGAATCGAAGGCGACAAGGACATGCCGATAATGGAAGGAAAGATCTGCGCAAAGGGCATATCCGCTGTCGACAGGCTTTACAGGCCCGACAGGTTGAAGCACCCGCTCAAAAGAATCGGGAAAAGAGGGGAAGGCAAATTCAAGAGGATCTCCTGGGAAGAGGCCTTGAGCGAAATAACAGCCCACATGAAAAAATACAGGGATGAGGGGCACCCTGAATCGGTCGCATTTCTCTGGGGATGCCCCATGCAGACCCCCAGCATTGATTTCTTTGATTATTTCAGGCAGGTATACGGCACGCCCAACTTCAGCCATTTTCACGGGGACTCCTGCTACTCGTCTGGTGCAATCGCCAACATGATGACCGGGATACCTCCTTTTTCTTTTATGTGCGATTTTTCAGAGGCCAAATACACGGTCCATGTCGGCTACTGCCCCACGACAGGATCATGGACCCCTGGTGGAACCTGGACCATGCGCGACGTGTCAAAAGGGCTCGAAAAGGGGCTTGAGCTGGAGATAGTGGATCCCCGCATGGAGGAAGACGGGGCAATGTTCAACTGGACCCCTGTGAGACCGGACACGGACATAGCATTCGCACTCGGCCTGATTCATGTCCTTTTAAAGGAAGACCTTTATGACGCTGATTTCACGTCAAGATACACGAACGGCCCAGTTCTGATCAGAACCGACACGGGCCTGCCCGCTAAAGATGCAAAGGGCAACTACCTGGCATGGGATCTTGACACCGATAAGGCCGTTCCGCATAACACCAAGGGAATCACACCCGCCCTTTACGGCTCCTACTCGGCAGCTGGGGCTGCGTGCAAGACGGCTCTCCAGATGCTGCGTGAAAGGGTCGAGGAGTTCACCCCTGAAAATGTTTCGAAAATTTGCGAAATCCCTCAGGGAGCCGGAAAGATAAGGGAAATCGCCCGGAAACTGGGAAAGAACAAGCCCGCCTCAAGCGTTCAGATCAGCTCGGTTGCAGCGGCAAAACAGGCCAATGTCATCCAGAAGATAAGGACATTCGGCATTATAAACGCCCTTCTGGGCAATATGGACAAACCGGGAGGCATCTATTTCCTTCAGCCGCCCATCTCAGGCGGACCTTACTATATGAGCTTCGGCCAGCCCCTGGGCAAAAAACCGCCCAAGATCAAGGTCCCCAATGTGGACTTTGACCCGGTAAAATATCCGTTCGGGTCCATCGATCTTCCGGTGGCCTCCCGCTATTACTCGGCCGTGAGCGAAGGAAAGCCATATCCCGTAAAGATGCTCTTCATCACCTCGGTCAACATGTTCAATCACGCCTCCATACCGACCAGGAAGATGCTTGCCGATTCGGAATTTACCGTGGTATGCGAAAACTGGCCCACCATAACGGTTGACTGGGCCGATATCGTGCTGCCGGATGCGACCTATCTTGAAAGGGAAACGGTTCGCCAGTCGACCTGGAGCACCTATCCCTTCATAGCCTCGAGAGGAATCGTAAAACCCCCTGAGGGTGTAAGGCCTCTTGCCGATGTATGCCTTGAAATAGGCAAAAGGCTCGGTCTTGGAGAATACTTCGATTTCACCATGCAGGAGTGGTACAACAAGCAGCTTGAGCAGTTCGGAATCAATATCGAGGATCTCAAGAAAAAAGGTCCCTATTACAAATTCGACAAGCAGTATGAAAAATTTCCTTACAAATCAAAGCCGTGGAAGGCGACAAGCCGGTCGGGAAAAATCGAGATCTATTCCGCCTGGCTTGGAGAGGATTTCTATTTCAATCCGAAATCACCCTATTTCAAGAATCCCGACGTAGACCCCCTGCCCCATGATTTCCGGACCATGCGCAGGGATCTTGCCGCAGACGAGTTCTACCTCGTTACAGGCAAAAGCGCCATAAACGCCCATTCAAGCTCTTCTGGAAACCGTTATCTGAATGAAGACTATATCAGTGACGGAATAGGCCTGCACAGGATATGGATCAGCGCTCAAAGGGCCAAGGCCCTGGGTATCAAAGACAGGGATATCATATGGATAGAATCCGGGGTAACAGGGGCGAAAAACAAGGTAATGGTCAAGGTCACGGAAGGGATACACCCGACAACCGCCTTTGCCTATCACCAGTTCAACTCGCACTCACGCGGTATTGAAAACGATGCCGGGCCTTTTGGATTTATGGACAATGACTTTCAGCCGCACAACGAGGAACCCCTCAGCGGGGGCCTGGGTCGCTGCCAGATGATAGTAAAAATACACAAATAAGGGGAGCTGATATGGCTGCATTAGCAATAGTGGTAGATCTTAACAAATGTATAAGGTGCAGGGCCTGCATGGTTTCCTGTAAGATAGAAAACAAGATTCCACCCCTTCAAAAGGGCAGGGTCGAGCACTACAGGATCAGGCCTGTTGAATGGGAGGAAGGAAATTACCCCGATGTAAGGAGGATCTTTATCCCGGTCATGTGCATGAACTGCGAAAAACCTGAGTGTCTCGAGGCATGCCCTGAAGGCGCGATAAGCAAAAGGGCCGACGGAATCGTGGTAATAGACAAGAAGAAATGCGTTGCCTGCGGCAGCTGCGCCGAGGCATGCCCCTACGGTGTTCCGTTTATTCTCGAAAAGGCGGACAAATGTGACTTCTGCGCCTCAAGCAGGCTAGACAAGGGAGAGGAAAAACCATACTGCGTCAAGTCATGCCCGGGCGAGGCAATGATCTTCGGCGATCTCAAGGACCCGAAAAGCGAAGTGGCCGGGATGGTGGCTTCAGGCAAGGCAAAACCCCTTTGCCCGCAGTTCGGGACAAGGCCTCATGTCTACTATATCCCCCCCAAATGGTATGAGGATAAGTGGGAATCACTGGCCGATAACAAGCTCTTTCAAAAGGCCCTTGCTGAGAGGCAGAAAGACATCGAGATAGCCTCATCAGGAAAATCTTTTGCCAAAATAGCTGCAAAAGCCGGCCTGTTAGGTTCTCCTGCGGGCGCTCTCATGATCGGCGCGCTGGGCGCCGGAGTGAGCCTCGACTACCTTGCTGAAAGAAAGCAGAAGGTGGCCAGGGCGGAACAAAAGGATTCAAAGCAGAAATAATTTTTCTGAAACCTGCCGGTTCTATCCTGAACCGGCAGGTTTCATAGCGGCGCGGATCCGCAAAAAGGTGTTTCCGTGCGGGCACAAACCTGCCGGAATCAGGGCGCCTCGCGCGCCGTAAAAAAATTACCGCAGACAGGACACTGTTATGACACAGGAGCAATACCTGCAGGACACACTTATCAGAAGCGATATCTACCGTCAGATCTATCACCTCTTTGAGTACCCGGGGGAAGATTCAGGGATCTTTTTACTGAAACGGATGGAGCTTTCCCTTCCGTATAAAGCAGATCCTCTTGACCTGAACTCGATTAAAAAACAGATGATTGATTTTCTTGAAAAAGATTCTTCCCATGAGGAAACAGAGGCCGAATATGTCAGGCTTTTTGACTACAGGCCGGTCTGTCCTCCCTATGAAACCGCCTATCGCAAAGGGGTAAGGCCGCATCAGTTCATAAATGAGCTTGTTTCCCTGTACGGGGAATCGGGAATCAAATGTGATGAAACCAGGGCCCCGGACCACATATCAGTGGAATTCGAGTTCATGCACTACCTCTGTTTCAAGGAGGCCACAGCCGCAGAGAGCGAACAGGCAGCCTGGAAAGACAGGCAGAGGTCCTTTTTCAACGACCACCTGTATGAATGGGTACCAGTCATGTGTGAGAAATTGATCCAAAAGGCGGCCTCCCCCTTTTCCCTGCTGGGTGAAATGATAAGGATCATAATGCAGGCAGAGGCGGCATGGCTTGAACATACAGGGGCCGCTTCAGGTACGATCCAGTCTTCTTCCGATATCAAAAACAATTGACACGACCTGTCTTCTCAATTGTGAACAAGGACCCCCGGCTCCTTGAATCCTCCTTAAACAGACCCGTCCGGTTTCAGATAACCCGTTTATCCTGCCTTATGAACTTGAGGCGCCGGGGAAATAATCCATATTTATTTTATTGCCCAACCGGTAAAAAGTGTTTACCTTAGTACCTGTAGGCTTTTTGGTCATGTTTTATCTCTTATGACCTGCCGCCTCTTCTCAGAAACGGGCCATAAAAAAAACAGGCTCCCTGAAACATTCACAGGCAAAAAAGGAGGAATCCATGTGGGAATATTCTGATAAGGTCAAGGAACATTTTCTTAATCCAAGAAACGCAGGTGATATGGAGGATGCCAACGCCGTGGGCGAGGTAGGCTCCATGGCCTGTGGAGACGCACTCAAACTCTGCCTCAAGGTGGATGAAGAGGGGAAAATCGCCGATGCCAGTTTTCAGACATTCGGCTGCGCCAGTGCCATCGCCTCGGCCTCCGCGCTGACCGAGATGCTCAAAGGCAAAACCGTCAAGGAGGCGGAAAAGATAACCAATCAGGATATTGCCGACTACCTTGGAGGCCTTCCCAAGGAAAAGATGCACTGCTCGGTGCTGGGACGCCAGGCCCTTGAACAGGCCCTGGCCAACTACAAGGGAGAACCGGTAAAGGAGCAGGAAGGGGAGATCGTGTGTGAGTGTTTCGGTGTGACCGATCTGGAGATAGAAAGGGCGATCAGGGAAAACAATCTCTCCACCGTAGAGGAGGTCACAAACTACACCAAGGCGGGAGGGGGCTGCGAGAACTGCCATGACACTATCCGGAATATCATCGCCACGGTGCGGGCCGAGGAAAAGCCCGCCGTCAAGCCCAGGCTCTCCAACATAAAAAAGATCAAGATGATCGAAGAGACCCTTGAAAGGGAAATAAGGCCCTCTTTGAAGCATGACGGGGGAGACATCGAACTGATAGACGTAATAGGTAATCGCGTACTGGTCTCCCCAAGGAGGGCATGCGCCACCTGCCGGGCATCCCAGCAGACGCTGAAGCATCTCGTAGAGGCCAAACTGAGAGAGTTTGTCTCCCCTGAACTTGTCGTGGAGGAGGTGAGCTCATGAAGACGATCTATCTGGATAACAATGCCACCACTCAGGTGGCGCCGGAAGTGCTTGACGCCATGCTGCCCTATTTACGCGAACAATACGGAAATCCCTCAAGCGCCTATTCATTCGGAGGACAGGTGGCCCGAAAGATCAGGAAGGCCAGGGAGCAGGTCGCGGCCCTTATCGGAGCGATGCCCGAGGAGATCATCTTTACAAGCTGCGGGTCGGAAAGCGACAGCTCGGCCGTCAGGTCGGCCCTTGCCACGGAGACAGGCAGACGGCATATCGTGACAAGCCGGGTGGAACACCCGGCAATCAAGGCACTCTGCTCACATCTTTCCAATAAGGGCTACCTGGTAACCGAGATCCCTGTAGACGGAAAAGGGGTCCTTGACATGGAGCGTTACAGGGAAAGCCTCACGCCTGACACGGCCATTGCGAGCATCATGTGGGCCAACAACGAGACAGGTGTCATCTTTCCGGTGGAAGAGGCCGCTCGCATGGCAAAGGAAAGAGGCATACTGTTTCATTCAGACGCGGTTCAGATTACCGGGAAAATGCCGTACGACATGTCAAAGAGCAGCATCGACATGCTCTCCGTCTCAGGCCACAAGCTGCATGCTCCAAAGGGGATCGGCATACTCTACGTGCGCAAGGGCACAAAGTTTTCCCCGTTTCTCATAGGAGGTCACCAGGAAAAGGGAAGGCGCGGAGGCACGGAGAACACGGCAAGCATCATAGGCCTTGGAAAGGCGTGCGAACTGGCACTCAGGAACATGGACACGGAGAACAGGGAAGTAAAAAGTCTCAGGGACAGGCTTGAATCCGAGTTATTAAAGAGGATCCCGAACAGCCACGTCAACGGCGATATTTCAAACCGGCTTCCGAACACAAGCAACATCAGCTTTGAATCGATTGAAGGAGAATCGATCCTGCTCATGATGGATGAGCTCGGCATCTGCGCATCCTCGGGATCGGCCTGCACCTCCGGGTCACTTCAGCCCTCGCACGTGCTTCGGGCGATGGGGGTTCCTTTCACCATGGCCCATGGATCTGTGAGGTTCTCCTTAAGCATATACAACAATGAGGAAGAAATAGATTTTGTCATTGATAAGATGCCACCGATCATCGAAAAACTGAGGGCGCTGTCTCCATACTGGAAGCCTGACGGGAAGGCCTGTGCCTCAGGGGAGTAATTTTCGCCATGGAAGAGTCTTCTAACGAGAGGTGTAAGACTTCGATTGCCGACACCGAACAATACCGGGCCGAGATCCCTGAGATCGTCGACCGGCTGGTCTTAAGCTGCGGGCAAAAGGAATGCTTCGATCACGTGGGGCCGGAATCGATCTCATCCAGGGATTCCATCATAGAGCTCCTGGACATGGCAAGGCGGATACTCTATCCAGGTTATTTTATCCGTTCCAGGGTGGATCGAGTCAATCTTTCCTACTATTTCGGTCAGGAGGTGACGGCCTTCTTTGAGGTGCTGGCGGAGCAGATCACGCTCGCCATCAGGCATGACTGCCTCAGGTACGGGCAGCCCTGCACCCATTGCGAAGACAGGGGCAAGGAGACAGCCATTGCCTTTGTCCGTGAAATGCCGCAACTTAGATCCGCCCTTGCCGCGGACGTGCGTGCGGCCTATGACGGGGACCCGGCCGCAAAGAGCTATGACGAGATCATATTCAGCTATCCAGGCATCTACGCGATCACTGTTTACCGCATCGCCCACCAGCTCTATCATCAGGAGACCCCTCTTATCCCCCGCATCATGACCGAGCATGCCCACTCTCTAACCGGTATCGATATCCATCCGGCCGCCCATATAGGCGACAGCTTCGTCATCGATCATGGTACCGGAGTGGTGGTGGGAGAAACCACTGAGATAGGTGACCGGGTCAGGCTCTATCAGGGGGTGACCCTGGGAGCACTGTCCCTGCCACGGAATTCTGCTGCCGCCCTGAGGAACAAAAAGCGCCACCCAACCATCGAAGACGACGTCATCATATATGCCGGTGCCACCATACTGGGTGGAGACACGGTCATAGGGGCACGTTCGGTGATAGGCGGAAACGTGTGGATCACAGGTTCGGTGCCGCCCGACAACAAGGTCTTTCTCAAAAAACCTGAACTGCTCTTCAAGGATAAATCCGCCTCCTGAGCCGAAAACCTCAAAAAGGGTGATCAGAGATGAACGGGATCTTTTCCGATATTACCAAAACCGTGGGCGCAACTCCTCTGGTCAGGTTGAACCGGATTTCAGAAGGCCTGCCAGCCGCCATACTGGCCAAACTGGAATTCAAAAATCCCCTCGGCAGTGTCAAAGACAGGATAGGCCTTGCCATGATCGAGGCCGGCGAGAGGCTGGGTCTTATCGGTAGGGATACCCTGATAGTGGAGCCGACAAGCGGAAACACCGGCATCGCGCTCGCCTTTGTCTGCGCTGTAAGGAGATACCCTCTCATCCTCACCATGCCCGAGACCCTCAGTGTGGAGCGCAGAAAGATCCTCAAGCACCTGGGAGCCGAACTCGTCCTTACTCCCGGGGCCGAAGGCATGACCGGGGCCATTAATAAGGCCCGCGAGATCCTGGCTGAATCCCCCGGCTCCTACATGCCGGATCAGTTCAGCAACCCCGCCAATCCTGAGATCCACCGTAAGACCACCGCGGAGGAGATCTGGCAGGCAACCGGGGGGGCCGTGGATATCCTGGTGGCGGGAGTCGGCACGGGCGGGACCATCACAGGCACATCGGAGGTGCTCAAGGCGCGCAAACCGACCGTAAAATCGGTGGCGGTCGAACCGGTTGACTCACCCGTGCTTTCAGGGGGAAATCCGGGACCGCACAAGATCCAGGGTATCGGAGCGGGATTCGTCCCCGGGGTACTCAACAGAGAAATCATCGATGAGATCTTCACGGTAACACATGAGCAGGCCTTTGACACGGCAAGAAGACTTGCAAGGCTTGAGGGCATCTTCTGCGGGATTTCCTCAGGGGCGGCTGTTGCGGCAGCCCTTGAAATAGCGGGAAGGAAGGAAAGCGGAGGGAAGCTGATCGTTACCATCATACCCAGCACCGGAGAGCGTTACCTCAGCACCGAGCTGTTTCAGGACATCTGACGCTCTTCAGCCTCTGTAAGCCCCCGCCTCTATCCAGGCTGGCCTTCACCACACATTACCTCTAGAATCAACCGGTTATAAATACATAAGGCCGGACTCCAATCCGGTACCGGTCTTGCTTTTGATATCTTCCCGCCCCGCCCGATCAGGTATTTGCCCATATTCCGGTTCGCGGGACGGTTCCTGACGCCCCTTGCCCTTGTCTTTCTTAACGGCCTGGGACTCCTTTAGGCCGGGTCCTGCGTTGACATTTCAGGTATGACCCGTTATGAGTAAGTTCCTGAAATCTAATGCAGGTTAAATAAGGAGGCATCATGTCGTCAAGGATTACACCCACGGGAGTCATACGCTATCAACCGGAGAAAAGCTGGGCAGGGCTGACCGTTATACCGGCCCTCATAGGCATGTCTTATGCAAAGGGTGCCGTCCTGATAGACATGAACGGAAACATCGTAAACACCTGGGAGGGTCTTTACGGGGTGTTCGACAACAAGATGCTTCCGAACGGCCGGATCCTCGGATGCACCCGCTTTTCTCCCGGGTACTGGCTTGACGGCATGAATCTGACCCAGATGGACTGGGACGGCCGCACAGAGTGGAGTTTTGACAGGGGCGAGGAACTGAAAAACCCCCAAACCGGGCAAACCTTCTGGTCGGCCAGGGCCCATCACGACTTCCAGCGGGAAGGAAGCCCCTGCGGATATTTCTCCCCGGAACAGGAGCCCCTCACAAGAGGCAGGACCCTCATAAATTCAGCCACCACAAAGAGGATAGAGGATCTGTGTCCCCATCCCATAATCGACACCAGGCTGATCGAGATCGACCGGGAGGGCCGGATTGTCTGGAGCTGGGAACTCATGGATCACTGGGACGAGTTCGGTGTGGAGGAAATAGCAAGGGCCGTGTTTCACCGCTACTTCAACAAGTTCGAAGAATCCGACTATGTCAAGGACATATACTGCAACAACGTAAACCACCTGGGACCCAACCGCTGGTATGAAGCGGGGGACGACAGGTTCCACCCGGAAAACATCATCACGGATATCAGGATACTCAACACCTCATTTATTATCGACGGAAAGAGCGGACATATTGTCTGGCGCATGGGACCTGACTTTACATATTCAAAAAACCTCCAGGCAATAGGCCAGATCGTGGGGCAGCACCACGTTCACATGATCCCCAAAGGCCTGCCGGGTGAAGGAAACATCCTGCTTTTTGATAACGGCGGTCAGGCCGGACTCGGAAGCCCCACCCCGTGCGGCCCCACAGGCTACTGCAACTGCACGAGGGGCTATTCACGGGTCCTTGAGATAAACCCCGTGACCATGGAAAAGGTATGGGCCTTCAACGACTTGGATCTCGACTATAACGGAAAAATCGAGGCACGCGCCTTTGACAACAAGCTCTTCAGCGAGTACTGCTCGAGCGCGGACAGGCTTCCAAACGGAAACACCCTTATAACCGAGACCATCCCGGGAAGGGTGATCGAGGTGACGCCTCAGAAGGAGATCGTGTGGGAGTACATCAATCCGGGCGGCGCCCTTTTCAGGGCCCACCGTTATCCCTACGAGTGGTTCCCGCAGGTTGAAACGCCCAAAGAAACATGGGTGAGTCCCCCTGAAAACAGAAACATCCGCATCACCCCTGAAGGCGGCGTCGAATGGGTTGAGGCCCATCCCATATACGGGGACGTGATGCTCCCGCACATTCCAACCGAGTGAAAAAAACCGGGCAGGAAGGCTCTTAAACCAGTTACCTTAAATCGGGATATTTTTTCATGGAGACTCACATGCAAAATGATTTTTCACTCTGTCACGAGATTATTGAAAATATCGCCACGGTCTTTGTCGGCAAAAAAAGCGCGATTGAACTCCTGCTGACCGCGGTCCTTTCAGAAGGGCACATAATGGTGGAGGACGTCCCGGGGCTGGGCAAGACACTTCTGGCCAAGGCCCTTGCCCGCAGCATGGGCGGGGCATTCAAGCGGGTGCAGTTCACCTCCGATCTCCTTCCCGCCGACATCACCGGTTTCAATGTCTATAACCGCAAGACAGGGGCATTTGATTTTCAGCCCGGCCCGGTAATGACCAATGTCCTTCTTGCCGATGAGATAAACCGCACCATCCCCAGGACACAGGCAAGCCTGCTCGAGAGCATGGAGGAACGCCAGGTCACGGTCGAAGGAAAGACATATCAGCTTCCCCGCCCCTTTCTCGTGCTTGCAACGCAGAACCCGATCGAGCTTGAAGGCACCTTCCCCCTGCCCGAGGCGCAGCTTGACAGATTTCTTCTCAGGATAAAGCTCGGATACCCGAGCAGGCAGGAGGAAAACATGATCCTTGAAAGGTTCCAGGAGGCGGACCCCATGCAGGACATGAAGGCCGTATCCGATCCCGTCCGGATAGAGGCAATGCAGCGGATGTGCCGGAGAATACATGTGTCCCCCCCTGTCAGAAGCTATATCACCGGGCTTGTGGGACGCACACGCAGCCATCCCGCTTTTCGATACGGCGCGAGCCCCAGGGGATCCCTCGGGCTCATGAGAGCGGCACAGGCTCAGGCCGCACTCGACAACCGCTCATATGTGCTTCCCGATGACGTAAAAAAGGTCTTTGAGCCGGTCCTGGCACACAGGATCATCCTCAAGGATGAAGAAAAACTGAGAGGCGGGACACCACTTGATTTTCTCGGCGAAATCATTGATCAGGTAGATCCTCCTGTTGCAGCCGGGGGGTGATTCCATGAGTGAGCAGGAACTCAGGGTTCCCAGCATCTATACGGTACCGCTTATCTGGCTGATCATAGGGGCGATCTTTTTTTCCGCCCTTATCCACCTTGAGCGCGAACTCATCCTGCTGTGTGCATGTTTCTTCGGTATTGTAGGCCTTTGCAAAGGCTGGAGCCGTTTGAGCGCGAGACACCTGGAGCTTGAGACAGACCTGGATCGCAGGCGTCTTTTCCCCGGAGAGACCGCGTCTCTTACGGTTACCGCCACAAACAGGAAATTTCTTCCCCTGTGGCTCAATCTGTCCATTCCCATACGAAAGGATGGAGGCATCTCATGCGAGTCAGGCTCCTCCGGTTTTGACGCGGCACTTCTCTGGTACCGGTCGGCCGTATTTGAGTGGAAACTCCGGCTGCACAAAAGGGGAGTATACAACCTGGGGCCGGAAAACATGTTAACGGGCGATCTCCTTGGGCTTTTCCCAAGGATGACAAATTCCTTCGCAGCCAGGGAGCTGATAGTCTATCCGAGGCTCATCCCGGTCAGGGATATGGCGATTCCAAAGACCGAACTGTTCGGGGCCCCCGGATCAAAGAGCCCTGTAACCGATCCGGTTTACATAACAGGGACAAGGGATTATCAGGCCGGCAGCCCGGCACGCTTCATTAACTGGCGGGCAAGCGCAAGACACGGGAAATTGCAGGAAAAGGTCTTTGAGCCCTCTGCCAGGGAAAAGGCCCTTCTTGTCCTCGACACCCGCGGTTTCTCCGACGCCTGCGATGAGGCGGGCTTTGAACACGCACTTGAACTCATCGGCTCCATGTCGGTTGATTTTGATAAAAGGGGTATGGAGGCGGGTTTTCTTTCAAACGGTATGATCGAGGGAAAAGGCCCTTACGCCTCGGTAGGGGCAGGCCCCCGCAGGGCGGTTCATGTCCTTGAAACACTTGCCAGGCTCAAAATGAGGCCCCTGTATTCGATCGATAAACTGTTTCAGGATTCCGGGTCCCGGTCTAACGCGACCGTGTTTATCCTGTTTTGCAGGCAGGTCGACCCTGAGATCCTCTCTCTTAGACGCCTGCTTGATAAAACGGGCAAAAAAGTCCTGATAGTGGAACGAGATAAGATAGACCCGCTGGAAAAGGGAACTCATGAAGGGATCTATTCCATGGATGAACTGAGGGGAAGGAGCGATTCTTGAGACCTGCCCTTATCATCGCCATGACGGCCATGGAACTGAGCTGGCTCTATGCGTGGTCCAACTACCTCTGCCTCGGGTTTATCGGGCAAAACGCCCCTTTCCTTCCCATGATTATTTCCCTTATGACGGGGGCGGCACTTACCTGCCTGCTCAGAGGCCGCGGACTCAGGATCATATATCCGGCAGCCATCCAGGCCGCCGGTTTCGCCTTTGCCTGCTACCAGATGCTCAGGTATTTACACGCGCCTCAATCCCCCTTTTTTCAGGTTGACTGGCTCGTTTCGCTTTTAACCTCCCCTCATGACGCCCTGACCTGGCTCAGGATTCTGTTTGAGGCGATAATGGCAACCTTCTGCTGGCTGAGCGGTGTCATGCTTGCAGGGAGAAACTTTGATTATGAAAGCGCGGCAAGACGGTTCGACATAGGCCTTACCCTGATATTTACGCTTTTCATAATCAAATTTCTTATAAGGGTAAGATTTGAGACCCTGATATATGATCCGGGCGCGGGAATCTCCATGTTCGCGTTTCTCATTTCCGGGATTCTGTGTCTGGCTGTATCAAGGACTGAGGGGATGAGGTCCTCTGATGCCGGCCTCAAGGGAGTGGTATTTTCCCTGGCCGCGGCAGTGACCGCCCTGACCATCTGCTCGGGGGCGCTCGGGTTCATCCTTTCCCCCATGGTCTCGGCGGCCGAAGGGGGCTACAGGCTTCTTACGGTCGCTTCAAGGCCGGTCGCATCCCTGACAGTGCGCTTTCTATGTTTCTTTTTCGGGCCGAGGAAAAATTACCGCGACTCCGAAGCCCCTGCAGGCTCAACCGGAGATCCGGGTATGGAGCAGATTTCGGCCGGCCACGAAGCTGGATTCATGGACACTGTTGCAGAGATCTCGGCATGGCTGGCACTGTTTATCCTGTGCGCTGGGGCCCTTTTTATCACCGGGATACTTCTTTACAGGCTCTGGCTCTACCTGCTTTCACGGTCGCCTGAAACCGAAAGGCCGGATGATTTCCGGCACCTGTTTCTGAAAGCACTTTCAGGGCTCATATCCGCCGTAAAGGCCTTTTTAAAAAACATGTTCAGGCTCTTTTCAGCGCCTTCTGACTGTGTGGCCATTTATCTCAAACTGACAGGCTGGGGAAGGATATGCGGTGTTCCGGGCCCGGCGGCCGAGACCCCGAGGGAATACGGCAGAAGACTTTCAGCCATATTTCCCGAAGTAACGCGTGAGATCATGGAAATAATCCACAGCCTTGAAGCAGAGGTATATGCGGGAGACGATACAGGACAGGATCGATTCCTGAGGGCCTTAAAAGACCTGCGCAGGCTCAAAAGCCCTTCGCTCTGGCCTGCAATGGTCAAGACGCGCCTGTCCAGATCCTTTTTCAGACCTCCTTCTTTTCTGCGGAAATGACGAACAGGTTTCCGCCTATCTCTTCAAACCTTTTTTTGCACTCGGCGATATCCTGCTCAACCCGGCCTGAGGATATCGCCTCTTTCAGCTCCCTGCATCCCTTTTCCATCTCAACAGGGGAAAGATAGGTGAAATCTGAAAAGGATCTTCTGAAAAGCGGGTCAAGCGGGGCATCAGGCCTGTAGAAATCCCTTATCATGGGATCCTTTACCGGCTCAAACCTGACATCTGAAAGCCCCAGCTCCTTAAGCCATGCGGCAACCTGCCGCACCTTCGGCTGAATAATGAGTTTTTTCTTTAAGGCGCCGGGGAAATACCGCCAGAACCAGACAGCCTCGTTCTGCGACGGGTCCCTCTGGACGATGGCGACCGGTCCCTTTTTCACCACCCGAACAGCCTCTCTGAGCACATGCCTTCTTGAATCCTCCCTTGCATCCTGTGTAAGTGAAAAGGATGCTCCCATGTGATGGAGGGACTGGATAAAAAACACGCCTGAAAAGCTTTTGTCGCCAAAAGGAAGGGCCGACATGTCCCCCCTCACCCGGTTTTTGATTCTGCCCTCTGCAATGGAGAGCATCCCTTCCGACATGTCAAGGCCTACCACGCGCCCGGAGCCGGGAAAAAGCTCATGCTCATACTGCCCTGTGCCGCAACCCACGCTCAGGACGGGTTTATGGCCACGCATTCCGCCCAGAAGGCTCTTCAGCCAGGCAAGGGTATTTTTACCAGGCCTGCGGAACCGGTCAAAGGATACTGCGTTTGAGTCGTAATCTGTAAGTGTCAGGATAGATTTTTTATGTTTGCTTGACTCCTGCCCGTTCATGGTATTATCTCCATAAGTAAAGGGTTCCGATCCCGGCGACCTGCTGCTTTATCCCTGAAAGGAGACAGTCTGCAATTTAAGGTACTTTCAACTTTAGTCACTTTAGTCACTTTTTTCATCCTACAGGCTGACCCGGAATTTTATCAGAAAAACCAAGAGCCTTATACCAGGTATCAAACCATATGAAAATCAAAAACAGGGTCTTTATCCTCTGCCTTCTGGTGACATTTTTTCAGCAGGCCTACTTCTCGGTATTTTTCATGTATCCGGTGATGCTCAGGCAGCAGGGGTACCCTTTTTCCACCATAGGATGGCTTTTAAGCATATTCAGCATAGCCGCGACCGCCACCAGGCCGTTTGCCGGGATACTCACGGAAAGGTACGGGTTCAGAAACACCATAATCGCCTCGGCCGGGGCAATGCTTATAACCGCCATGCCGCTCCTCTTTCTGATTGACAGCTCTCTCATAATGCTGACAAGGCTCCTCATGGGAGTCTCATTCAGTATCTCGATGATCGCTGTTTCCTCATATCAGTCTCTTGCCGTGCCGGTTGAAACCAGGGGAAGACTCTTCGGATGGATCGCCACTGCATATGTGCTCCCTCAGGTGTTGCTCCTGCCGGTATGGGAATACCAGATAGCCCACGGCCGTTTCATCTCGTATCTGGCCTTCCCTCCACTGCTTGCGATACTGGCGGGGGCCGTCTCTTTTTTTCTTCCAAAGATCTCCAGGACCGACAGGCAAAAGGCCCGGGCCAGGTCGGCAGACGGGCAGTGGGGCACCTGGAGGGAACTGTTCGCTCTTCCCCCCTTCTGGGTCCTTCAGTTGACCGCGTTTGTCTTTGCGTTTTTAAATTCAGCCGCACTTCAATACACACCCGCACTCTTAAACACAATGGGACTCAGCGCAAGCTTCTTCATGGTCTCAAACGCCTCAATGGCGATTGCGCTCAGGGTATTCACATCACAGCTCCTTGACAGGATAAACAGAAAGGCGGCCATAGGTTTTGCCGTAATGGTAATGGGGCTGGGCCTCCAGGCCGTTCTCATGTCGGGCAGCAACTGCGCCCTTATATTCGGGGGGTTTTTTTACGGTATAGGAATGGGATTCGGCTTCCCCATGATACTGGCGCTCATGCCTGACGTGGTCCCGCCCGGGCTCAGGCCCAAGGGCATCTCGGTCACCTTTCTGGCCATGGACATCGGCTTTATTCTCGCCCCGGTGGTAATTGGCTATGGAAGCGAGTTTTTGAGGCTGGACAGCATGATGCACATATTCGGCTGGTTTGCAGCCGCCAGCGGCCCCCTGCTCTACTTTGTCTTCTGGAGGCGCGTCATAAGAGAATCAGAGGCATGAGGCATTACCCGGCAGGTGCCTGGTAATGCCTCGATATCTCATATCAACAAGGGGGGTCTCAACTCACGGCTTGTCGCACGGACCAATGCGCCTTCCGCTTATCTTGTTTTTGACCGTCATTCCCGCGCTCTTTATCACCATATCCATGACCCCTTCCATGGTATCTCCGCTGTAGGTGATGGTGCCTGTTCCATCCATCTGCCCTCCCTGGCCCGAGCACTTGATCTTCCATGAGACCGTGTCGCCGTCTTCCTTCACGTCAGTCACCTGGCACTCGTTGCTGGCCTCCTTGCTCTGCGGCACGAGGTCTTCTTCGGTTATACACTGAACGTGAGTCACGGGAGGCACGCTCATCGGCATGCCCACCATCTCGGTTTCGGTTGTGATCTCCCATTTTCCCGGGTTCATGTTGGGGCCGGCCATAGCCGTCCCAAAAGACAGAGTGAATGCAAATACCAGGACCAGCGACAAGAATCTTTTGACCATTTCAACCTCCATTTGAACTTTTTTAAAATCGATATTAGAAAAATTCCGGCGCCATTTTAAAGGCAGTGTGTCTTTTATCATTTTCCTCAACTGCGGTCAATTTGGAATCCGAAAACCGGCCGTCCGGCATTCTGCATATTGCTTTTTTGCAGCAAGACCGGCAGGGGAGATTTTCGTGTCATAAGGGGATACCGCGTTTCCCTGAATCAGCCAAGCCATCTTCCCGCATAAAAGGCGAATCCCGAGACGACCGCGCACAAAAATGCCCCCCACGCAATATCCACGGCCACGACCGCCCCTGACCAGCCCTTCAGGGTGGCAAGGTTTGTCAGATCGTATGTGGCATAGGTGAAAAAGCCGAAAAGCGCTCCCATGATAAGGGCCCTTAAGACAGAGCCTTTTTCAAGTGCTGGAAGGACCGCAAAGATGAGGATTCCCACTATATAGACGAGATAAAATATGAGAGCAACTCCCCACCTGACATCGGGTCTCAGTAGCCCCTCAAGCCTGTTTCTGTAAAACCCTTTTGCCACGACCCCGAGCCAGAGCATATCGATCAGAAAGAATACAGGCACGGTCACAAGATATAGTTTCATATAAAAGGTTCCCATCTGATTTCAGCCAGCCCCCTCTGCTTGTTTAAAATTTGCCGCATCTTTTTGACCCTTTTTCTGTTCATGCCGAAATCTGAAATGCCTACCCTCGAAGAAGACCTTACATGGATAAGACCTTGTTGAGGCGCAAGCCTGCACTCCAGGTCATCTTGAAACCTGAAGATACTCGTTGAAAAAGAGGCCCTCAGATACCCTTCATCCATGACCTCAATTCGCCCCCCCATCTCTGAAACGGCACCTTTTACACTCATCCACGCATCTTCAGGCGTACCTGTCAGATCGAAGGGTCTTACAAAGGATCGGCTCTCAGGCCTTTCGCTGCAGACGCAGTTTGAGGTTTTGGGGCACGGCATAAGCCTGCCCTCTTTGAGCCCAAGGTCAGGGGCCTTTCTTGACAGAATTGAAAGCACTCCAAGCACGACACAGATCCCAAAGGATATATAAAGTATCATAGAAATGATCTTCTTCATCCGCCTCCGTCTGACCGGGTGTCTCAAGAAAGGTGATTCCTGATGTGTTACTGAAAGCTGAAAGCTGATAACTGATAGCGTGAGGCCATGACCCCTCCAATCCTACGAGCTCTCAGCCGCTTAAATAAGAAGAATCTCTTTAGCCCTGTTTAACAAAAACTAATCCGGAAATAATCCAATCTTATTATGCCATTTTTAATCTCTTTTGTCATTTAAGGGACTCAATTGACTTCAGACTTGTCTTTAAACGGATAACCCGCTAAGATATATACATATCTTCTCAGGAAAACCTGAACATGTTCAGCCTTCACCCTCTTGCCGTTTCTTCACTTCAACCTTCAGCGGGGATCTAAACTGGAAGAAAGACAGAAATATTATGTAGATGAAAAAAGCCCCTGGTTTCTGCCTGAGGCAGGCTGGCCTGACGGGGTGCCCAGGAATTTTGACTTCCCCTGCATCACGCTCTATGAGATGCTCTCAGAGAGCGCGAATACGTATCCCGAACTTCCTGCCGCATGGTTTCTAGGTTCCTTCATGACTTACGGACGGCTGCTCGAGCGGGTAAAAGCAGCCGCAAGCGGGCTTTACCGCCTGGGAATTAGAAAGGGGGACGTCCTTGCCCTCATACTTCCAAGCTCCTTTCAATTCTTGGTCCTATATTATGCATGCGCAAGGCTCGGCATAATCGTAACCGGGGTCAACCCCACCTTAAAGCCGGCTGAGATAGCCTTCCAGCTGAAAAAATTTCCCCGCCTGAGCGTGGCCATTCTTGACGCCCTTTATGAGCCCCTTATCGCCCCCGTAAGTAAGCGGCTTGATATAAGAAACATTATCTCTACAAACATCGCCGACATGCTTGAGATATCCCCCCTTAAGAAGTGGCTCGGCATGAGGCTAAAAAAAATTCCGAAAGGTCGCGTGCCAGAAGAGGCGGTCGCTTTTTTGTCCCTTTTTAAGTCCCCCATTCAAGAGATCGAGGGCCATGTCACCGGGCATGATACGGCCGCATACCTCATGACGGGCGGAAGCACCGGCACTCCCAAGGCCACGGTCCTTACCCATTTCAACTGCGTTTCAAACGCAATCCAGGTAAGTCTCTGGATCCGCACAAGGAAGCCCGGGGCCTGCATGGTAGGGGTGATACCCCTGTTTCACTCCTTCGGCATGAGCGCCGTAATGAACGCAACCATATACAGCTCAATGTGGATGATGCTCTTTCCAAGGCCCCCTGAAACAGATGAGCTCTTAAAAACCATCTGCAGGATCGCACCGGACAACCAGACCTATTTTCCTGGGGTGGAGATACTCTTCAAAAGGATCGCCGAATCTGAGGATCTCGGCAGATACCCGGCAGGCAGAAAGATAAGGGGATGCATATCAGGGGCGGGACCTCTCAGAGAGGATGTAAAGCTCAAGTTCGAGGCCAATGTGGGCGCCCCGCTCTTAGAGGGATACGGCCTCACCGAGGCATCCCCTGTGGTCTCCGGGGGCCCCTTAAGCGGGGTGCATACCACAGGGACCATAGGGCTTCCCCTTACCGGTATGGAGTGGAAAATCATGGATCTTGAAACCTGCACCAGGGAGCTTGGGCCGGGTGAAAGGGGGGAGCTTGTTATCACCGGCCCGACCATCATGAAGGAATACCTGGACGAGCCTGAGGAGACCGCAGATGCCGTAATGGTAAGGGATCAAAGGCGCTGGCTCCGCACGGGAGACATAGGCTCCATGGACGAACTGGGAAGGGTGGCGCTTCTGGACCGCAAAAAACAGCTCATAAAGGTCAAGGGCCTCTCAGTCTTTCCCAGGGAGGTGGAGGAACTGCTTGCCATGAACCGTATGGTGGCGGATGTGGCGGTTGCAGGCGTTCCCGACAAGGAGACAGGAGAGGCGGTAAAGGCATGGGTGGTGCCCAGGGAGGCTGAAGGCGAAAGTCTTACCAGGGAGGCCCTTATTGACTGGTGCAGGCGCAGCATGTCAAATTACAAGGTACCCGCACATATCGAATTCATCGACGAGATTCCCAGAAACAACCTGGGAAAGGTGATGAGAAAAGAACTTGCCCGAAACGACCCCCTGTCCGTGCGCACGAATGCATGATCAAAGACCCTCCTTTCAGTCGCACCCGGTAAGCTCACTCCTTATTGAGCCTATCTCAAGGTCCTTTTCATGCCAGATCCTGTTTATCCAGCCCGCCACCGACTCAAAGTCTTCATGGTCTGCTATATCATCAGGGCAATGCTCCCTTACCCTGACAACGACCCTCTTGCATCCGCCGCATAAAAAATTCCAGAAGCTGCACTCATGGCAGTCGTAGGCAATAGTGACATCAAGTATGGCGCCTATCTCATCGGCCAGAAGTCCCAGGATGATCTGGAGCCCCACCGCTTTGGGCTTCATGAGGTGTCTGTAGGGGGAACCCTCTCTTTCCGCTTTAAGGGGAGTGAATCTTGTGCCCTCGACCAGGTTCACCACAGTTGCCGGGTGACTCCTGAATTTTTCAAGCGATCTTTCGAGCCTGAGAAAATCCCCAGGCATACGGCCTTTGGGAGACTTCATCCCCTTTGCGGACCTTCTCCTCAGAAACGGGTAGTCATAGGCCCAGCAGATGAGGCCCACCACCGGAAGAAAGATGAGTTCCCTTTTTACAAGGAATTTAAGGACCGGGGCCTTGCGGTTGAATATCTGCTGAAGGATCAGGACGTCGTTCCAGCTCTGGTGGTTTGCTATAACAAGATAGAATTTTTCAGGGTAAAGCTCCCTTACCCCCTCTACCTCAGCCTTTATGCCTACTAGGCGGCAAAGCACAAGGTCGTCACACCAAACTGCAAGCCTGTAGATCCATCCGGTCAGACTTGTAATGAGATCCTGTATCCCCTTTTGAGGAATGATTATCTTAAAGATGGCAAGGACAAAAAGAGGCACCAGCCAGAAGCAGAGGTTGGCAGTTATCATGAGAAAACAGGCGGCACCCTTTAGATGCCTCATTAGATGGATGATCCTCACCTTTATGGACCTTTCAGGATTGCTCGGCTCAGTCGCCTTCCCCTTTTTTGCGGATCCATGGGATAAAGGCGCTCGTCCTAATTATGTAGTCCCTGTATTCAGGCCTCCTGTCTGAAATGTCTCGCTCCAGCATGGCCACCCCCGATACCCGCAAAAGCAGATAGGTTATGAGCACAGGGCTTACGATCGACCATATATTTGAGCCGTCTGCCATTGAGACAAGAAAAATGCCCCACCAGATAAGAGACTCCCCGAAGTAGTTGGGATGCCTTGTATAGGCCCACAGCCCCCTGTCCATGACCCTTCCCTTTGAATCGGGATCAGCCTTGAACCGCTTTAGCTGCCAGTCCCCCACCGCCTCAAAAAGCATGCCCGCAGCCCAGACAAGTGAGCCTGCAATATCGAGTGCCGCAAATCTTGATGGTGAAGCGGAGATCTGCGCCGCCTGGACCGTGAGGGATATGACCCAGAGTATCACCCCCTGAAGCAGGAACACCTTGAACAGGCTTATCCACCAGAAACCCTCCCCGTATTTCTCACGCCATGCCCGGTATCTTCTGTCCTCCCCCTTTCCGATGTTCCTCGTGCCTATATGTATGGCAAGCCTTGCGCCCCACAGGGTCACGAGCAGGGCCACAAGGAGGGCCCTTCCTGAAAACCCGTCTGAGATGAAAAATGTGACCCAGGAGACAAGGATAAATCCCGCGCCCCAGAAGATATCCATAATGCCTGCATCCTTGAGCCTCAGGCTCAACAGCCACACGCATACCATTAACAAAAGGATGACAAGGAGATTCAGGAGGTAAAAACGCAAAAGATGTTCCATGATGACTCCCCCGATTCTGTAAGGGTGGTTTACACCGTGACTATGCCTTATAAGGCCCTTTTCTGTCCAGCGGATCTGCCGCGGCACCTCCTTTTTCCTTCTGTCTCACCGCCTGCCTGATCCTTTCATGCATTTTTCTGTCTATCGGGTAGGCAAGTGCGATCAAAAGGGCCGCCATGTTGCAGGCCGAAGGTACCAGTGCATAGAGCACCCTCAAGGAAAAGACCACTCCCTCGGACTGCTCCACATTGGGGCTGTAGCCTGACACCCCCAGTATCGAAAGGGCTGTCCCCACCCCGAGTGCGGCGGCAAGTTTTTTTGCCACGGACCAGATCCCTATATACTGCCCCTCACGTCTTTTTCCGGTCAGAAACTCGTCATAATCGATCACGTCCGCCTGCATGGCAGAGGGGATGGCAAGGGTTGCGCCGAAGCCGATGCCTGAGATAAATACCAGCCCCCCGTAGATCATTTCATCCCCCGGCCCCAGGAAAAAGACCCAGATAAATGCGCCGGTGTTGAGTGCCATGGATGAAATCCAGGTGTATTTCTTGCCCATCCTCTTTGAGAGAAGGACCCATCCGGGAAGAAACAGGATGCCTGTCACAAAATATACCACAAGGAAGAGATCCGCGCCTTCCGATCCAAGCACATACTCCACATAATAAAGGATAAGGGTCGCTGGAAGGTTGCTTCCAAAGGCCGCTACCGTGTAGGAGACAAGCAGTATCACAAAGGGCCTGTTTTTGAGGCAGAGGCGTATGCCGCTCAGGATACCCGCCTCTGGCCTGCGTACGATGTCCCTCTCCCTTATGGCCAGCACGCACCACCAGCACATGCCTATGACAAGCGGGGAATAGATGACAGATATCCAGAAGAACTTGGCCCTCTCAGCCTCGGCTCCTTCAGGCATGGAAAGAAGGGCCGATACAATGAGGGGGGAACTGGCCGCAACGAGCGTGCCTGCGATAAGTGCCCCGTCCCTCATACCGAAAAGCACGGTCCTTTCGTTATAGTCAAAAGAGATCTCAGGGCCGAGCGATTCATACGGGACAGTGACCACGGTCCATAAAAAAAAGAGAAAGAAGATGCACAGACCGAACCATACGGTCTCAAATCCGGGGCCTGCATCAGGCGGGTTGAAAAGCAGGAGTATAGCGAGTGCAAGAACGATTGAGCCTGCCGCCATGTAAGGCCTTCTGCGTCCGAACCTGGTCACCGTCCTGTCTGAAAAGACACCTATGAGCGGGTCGGTGACCGCGTCAAACAGACGTACAGCAAGAAGCAGAAAGCCCAGTACCCCGATGTGTATACCCACCACGTCGGTGTAGAACTTGGGTATATAGACATATACGGGGATCCCCACCACGGCAAGGGCGAATGCGGGGGCAGCATAGGCGCCTTTCTTGATCAGGGATACGCGGGGTCCTTCACTGTTCATTTTTCCTTACCCTCTCGAATCACAACCTTTTACCTCTATTGTTCATCAGGCCTGCCCCAGGCTGCCGGCAGGAGACGACCCTGTACAATGTTTGCCGATATTTTAACCCTTGACAATAAAAATATTGAAAAATACAAGTCTGACTCCGAAAAATTAATATTCCATGATCATCCCCGATCCGATTTCTGTTTTTCACTCGGACCCCTGGACCCTGAGACCCTTTTACCAGTTGGTCCATATATCAAAAGATCTGAAAAGGAGCGAAAAATGATGGACAAGGAAACAAGGAGCCATATGCTGGCAAACGAGCAGATCGGAAGGCTCCTGACTATACTCTCGGTTCCAGCAATCATCGGTATGATGGTCCATGCCCTCTATAACATAATAGATGCCGTATTTGTGGGAAGATACACCGGCACCCTCGGCATAGGCGGAGTCTCCATAGCCTTTCCCCTCCAGCTCATCTTCATATCAACCGGTGTTGCAATAGGTACGGGAGGCGCTTCCATCATATCCAGGAGGCTGGGTGAGAACAACCGGTCAGGCGCTTCTCTCGCACTCGGAAACATGTTCATCACATCTCTTTTAGTAGGCATCACCGGCCTTATCCTAGGCCTTATCTTCAGACTCCCCCTGCTGAGGCTCTTCGGTGCAACCGACGCGCTCATGCCTTATGCCGAGGCCTACTTCGTGATCATACTCCTCGGCGCCCCGCTCATGACCTTTCCGGTCGCCATAAACGCGGCTGCCAGGGCGGAGGGAAACACCCGCGTTGCCATGAACTCCATGGTGATCGGCGCGATCCTGAATATCATCATGGATTATCTCTTTATCGTCCGCCTGGGCATGGGAGTCAAGGGAGCCGCCCTTGCAACCGTCTTTTCCATGGGGCTTTCAGCCATCTACATCCTGAGCTACTTTATGAGGGGGAAAAGCGAGCTTTCCTTTAAACCCGCCCATATGCGCCCTGACCTGCCCACCATAAGGGAGACCTTTGCCGTGGGCTCATCAGAGCTTGCCCGTATGGCAGCCGGAAGTCTCACCTTTGCAGTCTTCAACAACATCCTCCGCTCTTTCGGTGGAGAGATTTCCATTGCGGCGTTCGGCATTCTCTTCAGGATCATGAGCTTCGCGTTCCTCCCAATGGTAGGGATAGCCCAGGGGGTCCAGCCGATAATGGGATTCAATTACGGGGCAAAGATGTTTTCAAGGGTGAGAAAGGGGCTAAAGCTGGCCAATGTAAGCTCTGCCTCAGTATCCCTTGCAGGGCTCATCTGTTTTTCCCTGTTTCCATGTCAGGTCTTCGGGATCTTCACCACCGAAAAGGCCCTCATAGAAATCGGCAGCAGGGGGCTTACGATCCTGGCGCTCGGCCTTCCCCTTATAGGCTATCAGGTCGTAGGTATAAGTCTGTTCCAGGCCCTTGGAAAATCAAGGCCCGCGTTTATTCTAAGCGTCATGCGGCAGGTCATTTTCACGATCCCCCTGGTATTTGTCCTGCCTCCCCTCCTCGGGCTCACCGGCGTATGGCTCGCCTTTCCCGCAGGCGACGTCGTCGCCTTCATGATTACCGTTTTCATGGTCAGGATCGCAATAAGGGAGCTGCCGCTTTCACACAATTCACAAATCAGGATGTGACGCCGCTATGTCGATGACAAATACGAAAAACTGACCCAACTTGCTTATCCATTGGTTCAGTGAGCGATGGTCATTTCTCATCCCCGGTTTGCCCTCTTTTTCGGCCAGGGGCCGACATGGCTCCTTTTCACCGGCTTGTAGCCTTCGGGCGGTTCAAATAGCTTCGAGGCCCAGACCTTTTCAGACTTCCTCCTCTTTCCAATGGTCTTTCTCTGCTGGCTCTTTTTCCCTATCGAACAACTCCCGGCCCTTCTTGCCCTGTTCTGCATGCTGCTTTTTGCTGCAAGCCTCAGACACATAATGCGAAAGCGGATCCTTTGACCCGCATGTGTTTCCCGCCCTTCAACTTGACTGCAGACCAGGCACCACTTCACAAAACAGTGGCCGGCATGGAACTCCAACCTTTGACTTGACAACAATAATAGTTTGAGTTAAAGATATTTTAATTTTAATTGTTGCAGACAGCAAAAGAACCAATAAAAATAATATGAGCTGATACTGCTGTCTGCGCTTTTCCTTCTTTAAATGCCATATCTCTTCCAAAGAGGTTCAGGAGACAAGGGTCCCAATCTCCCCCAGATTTCAGCACTTCACCGGCTGGGATAGCAGAAAGAGAGGTCTGCCGATTTTCAGGATTTAAGAGGCCTTTGCTCCCGAGATCATGGCATATACATACCCGGAGTTTTCTGGACCGGAGCCGCTTCAACCAAATACCGTGGTCCGCAAAAAAGGAGTCTTAAACATGGAAAAAAGGACATTCAGTGTGAAGATACCGGAAGTTGACAAAGTCGAGCAGGGCCGTGAGCAATTCATCGTGGAATATGAGGGGCATGAAGAAACGATCCTGGCGCATGATTACGATTCCATATACAGGGTCCCCGGCCTGTATGAATATCTCTTCTATGAAAACTACAAGTGCAGCTCCCCCGGTGTGATCAGTTCCATGCTTGAGCAGGTGGTCGAGGACTCCTCAATGGAGATGAGCGATCTCACGGTGCTGGATGTTGGCGCGGGTAACGGGATGGTGGGAGAAAAACTCAAAGATGCCGGCACCGGGTCTCTCCTTGGAATCGATATTATTGAAGAGGCGGCTGAAGCGGCCGAAAGAGACCGTCCCGGAGTCTATAAAGAATACTTTGTAGAGGACCTGATCGAGCTTCCCGAGGATGTGGAAAAAAAGATAGAACAGGCCGAACCCAACTGTATGACGGTAGTGGCGGCCCTCGGTTTTGACGACATGCCGCCTGGGGCGTTTGTCGCCGGTTACAATCTCATCACGACCCCCGGCTGGATCGCCTTCAATATCAAGGATCAATTTCTCACAGACAATGACACCTCCGGTTTTTCCCGACTGATAAACAGGATAACCTCCGAAGGGTTGTTCGAACCAAGGGCCAGGAGGCGCTATCTGCACCGCTATTGCCAGGACTTCACACCCCTTCACTACTACGCCATCGTGGGGAAGAAGACAGATGATATCCCCTCTGACTGGGCCGAATGCTGAAAACTGAAAGGAGAATGCCTTGGAACCTATTGAAATAAACACATTCAGACCCCGGATGCAGGTACTGGACAAGGAGCAGGCCTGGGCGATCCACAATGCCGCCCTTGAGATCCTTGCAAAAACCGGCTTCAGGATGGAGCATGCCCGGGCAAGAGAGATGCTTGAAGACGCCGGCTGCACCGCCGGCAAGGACGACTGGATGAGGATGCCCTCCTACATGGTTGAAGATGCCCTCAGAAGCGCCCCCGGACAGATAATGCTCTATGACCAGCAGGGGGAACCTGCCATGTCGATCATGAGAGAGAACTGCTTCTTCGGTACCGGATCAGACACGATCTTTACATGTGACCTTGAAACGGGAAAAAGGAGAAGGACGATCTTAAAGGATATCGGAAAATTCGCGCACCTGGTGGACGGGCTGGACAACATGGCCTTTTCCATGTCAATGGGGAACCCGGCGGATGTTCCGATCAGGGACATATATGTCCATGTCTTCTCCGAGATGGTCAAATGCAGCAACAAGCCGATAATATTTATCGCGGACAGCGGAAAAGACATAGAGGCCATTCACCGGATAGCCTGCCTGGTGGCGGGCGGCGAGGACAGGCTCAGGCTCAGGCCCTTTCTTCTCAACTACTCCGAGGCCATAAGCCCTCTCAGGTTTCCGGAAAACGTGGTGGAAAAGCTGATCTTCTGCGCGGAGAAAAACATACCCATATGCCTGCCTTCAGGCTGTAACGCTGGAGGGGGCGGACCGGTTACGCTGGCAGGGGCCATGGCCCTGGGCATAGCGGAAAATCTTGTGGGGCTCGTCCTTCACCAGCTTACCTCAAAAGGGGCGCCCTTTCTTTTTGCCCCCAACGTGAGTGTCCTTGATATGAAGCACTCGGTAATATCCTACGGTTGCACCGAGTGGAGCCTCACGCAGGCGGCCCTTGCCGACATGAGGGACGAGATCTACGGCATACCGATCTGGGCCTTTGCCGGGGCCACCGATTCAAAGCTGGTCGACGGCCAGGCAGGGGCGGAAGGCATGCTTTCCATAATCACGGCAATGCTTTCCCGCTGCAATGTAATCCATGACGTGGGTTATATCGAATCGGGCAGCACCTCATCCATGGAGATGCTCGTCATGGCAGACGAGCTTGCAGGCATGGGCAGGTACTTTGTAGAGGGTCTGGCTGTGACGGAAAACTCCCTTGCCCTCGATGTAATCGACAGGGTGGGCAGGGGGCCTGACGGCGCCATGTTTCTTACTGAAAACCATACGTTTGAGAACTTCAGGACATCCCATTTCCTGCCGGAGCTTATGGACCGTTCCAGGCACGAGTCATGGGAGGCGGGCGGTTCAAAGGACCTGTCGGAAAGATGCCATGAAAAGGCGATTGAAATACTTGAAAACCATGAGGTCGTTCAAAAACCTGAACAACTGCTGACCGAGATCGAAGAAATCCTGAAAACGGGATCTGAAAGGAGTAACTGATATGTTTGAGTGCGGTGACATGAAAGAGGCCCTTGGCATTGGTGATATCGACAAGGTTTCCAGACTGGTTGAAAAGGCCTGCTCCGACGGTGTGAATGCGCAGGTGATACTGGACGAAGGGCTGATCGGCGGGATGAGGCTCGTAGGCGAAAAGATGGAGAAAGGCAACATCTTCATCCCGGAGGTGCTTATGGCGGCAAAGGCCATGAACCGGGGGGTCGAGATCCTCAAGCCGGCCCTGAATCAAACCGGATCAAAAAAACGGCACAGGGCCGTTATAGGTACCGTAAAAGGGGACCTGCATGACATAGGAAAGAACCTGGTTTCAATGATGTGCCGGAGCACCGGCATGGAGGTGATAGATCTGGGGGTGGATGTTACTACCGACCGGTTTATGGAGGCGCTTGAAGAATCAGAGGCGGATCTGTTGTGCCTTTCAGCGCTTTTGACCACCACCATGCCTCAGATGAAGGATATAGTGCAGGAGGTAAAGTCAAACGGAATGGCCGAAAGGGTCAGGGTAATCGTGGGAGGCGCCCCTGTTACCCGGGCCTACGCGGACAGGATAGGTGCGGACGGTTACGCGGCAGACGCCTACGGTGCGACAAGGCTCGCAGAAGAGATATTCGCCACCACGACCTCCCCTGACAGGCATCGAGTGGAAGAGCATGGATCTTGAGACATGCGCAAGGCAGCTTCCGTCCCGCCAAAAGGGGGGGTAATCTCAGGTACCACCATGATGAAAAAACACCTGGATGAGACTTAGTATCCAGGCGGTAACCCCATTTCCATTGTAAAGCCGATGAAGCCTTCGGCCCTTCATGAAGCAGGGCCGAAATATTTCGGCACCTGCTGATCAGGCAAAGGCCCGCCCTGTTTTGTTTCTTTTAACACTGTTTTTTAACTTTTCCGCTTCATTCCTGCCGGCCTGCATCCCTTTTCACTGAAAAGATTAAAAAAATACTTGTTTTTTGAACGATTTTATATTTAAGCTGTATTTCCCTGTGCACCTTTTTCCGACTCACGTTGACATAAGATGCAAAAAGACAGGCCAGCCCAAAAATTTATATCCACCGGATGCCTCATCGGGCCTGAAACAGGAAAGGCCCTCGGCACCACACTGGAGTTTACACCTCCCGGCATATCTGAACCCATAGCAGGCATCTTGGACGGAAGCCCTTTCAATCCCGACCCCTGTCAGCGGACAGGTGTTAATGCCTGCGCAGTCCGCGGCCGGATTCCCCTTTTTTTAGACCTTGAAAAACATGCATATACCAACGGAATATCCGTTGTTTATCCATATGGCAAGGTTGGAAGTCGGGCAATACCTTAAATAGATCAGATGGAAAAAAAGGAGGGAGTGAGTATGAACGAGGTTCATGACGAAAACGGCTATGGTCTCGTGATCTTCAAGCCGGGAACACCGTCCGGCACAAAGGTCAAATCAGTCATCTTTTTCATTATCCTCTGCATCATCATCCTGGCGCAGGCGTGCTACTGGCTCTTTGCCAACAGCGCCGAACCGATCGTCCTTGGGATGCCCTACGGCATGTTCTTTGTGGTGCTTCTCATATTTATCGAATTCATTGCGCTGGTGGCCCTGTATTTTTCCGATAACAAATCAGAGCCGGGAGAAGGAGGTGCAAAATGAACTGGATAATTACCCTGTCAGTCATCATTGCCTACCTGTTTATCGTCTTCTGCATAGGTTCCCTTTCCGGCCGGGGACGCGAAAACTCGGTGCAGGAATACATAGCAGCCAACCGCAATCTCGGGTTCGTTGTCATGTACTTTCTCATGGGAGGCGCCATATTCAGCGCGTTTGCCTACCTGGGCGGCCCGGGATGGGCATATTCCAAGGGGGCGGCGGCCTTCTACATCCTGGGGTACTGCGCGCTCGGGCTTGTGCCCTGGTGGATCTGGGGCCCGCGGGCGGCCCGTGCAGGGAAGAAATTCCGCTACGTGACACAGGCCCAGCTGTTCTCGGACCGTTTCCAGTCAAAGGCCCTCTCAGTCATTATCGCCGTGGTAAGCATCCTGGCATTTATCCAGTACATCACGCTCCAGATGAAGGGAAGCGCCTACGTGTTTGAGGTCGCCTCCGAAGGAAGGATTCCCTTCTGGGCGGGCGCGATCATCGCCTATGTGGTGGTGGTGGCATACGTACTGTTCGGGGGCGTGCGTGCGGTGGCCTGGACAAACGTGTTCCAGGGGATCTTCATGGTGGTTACCGCCTGGGTCCTGGGGCTCTATTTCGCCTACTCCCTTTATGACGGCCCGGGAAACATGTTTTTGCAGATAAACGACAAGCTCCCCACCCATCTGCTGGTGGGACCCGGCACCAAACTGGGATACATGGAGTATGCAACAGCCCTCCTTGTATCGGTTCTCGGCTTTTCCATGTGGCCGCATCTTTTCATGAAGGCCTATACGGCTGAAAGCGAAAAGGTTCTGAAGCGAACCATCGTCTGGTACCCGACATTCGCCATATTCCTGGTGCCTGTGCTCTTTATCGGATTTGCTGGCATCATGCAGGTCGACCCGAAGGTGCTCGGTGCACCCGACAGGATTCTGCCGTGGATGTTCGCCAACATGAAGTTCGGGCCCTTTGCCATAGGCCTTGTACTTGCCGCGGCCCTGGCAGCCGCCATGTCCACTCAGGACACGATCACGCATGCGGCAGGCTCCATATTTGCGCAGGACCTGGTCGAGGTCCTTAAGAAGGAAAAACATACTGAAGAGGAAGCCACCCGCTGGATCAGGATCTCGGTGGTGGGCTTCGGCCTTGTCTCCTATCTCATAGCCGTATTCGGAGGCCAGACACTCGTGTCGCTCCTTCTGGGGGCATACGGCTCCATCGTGCAGCTGCTTCCGCTTGCGGCCGCCACCTTTTTCTGGCCCAGGGCTACCAAGGCCGGCGCCATCTGCGGCATACTCACGGGAGTCATGTTCAACTACGCAATAGTGCTCAAGCTTATACCCAAATTCGCGGGCATTCACGCAGGCATCCAGGGGCTGGTGCTCAATATCATAGTGCTGGTGATAATCTCCTACCTGACCCGGCCCATGGAAAAAGAGCATGTGCGCAAGTTTGTGGAAATCTGATAAATCTTTCTAAAATCCGACCGGGGCGGGCCCAAAAGCCCCGCCCCGGTCGATTGACATTGATGACGTCTTAAAAGGTAATAATTGAGACGGTAAACCAAAAAGCTCCAAATGCAAGTCTTGAGGAATGAGGAGTACTCTCAGTACGTCGCAATGACGAAAGATGAAGCGTAACGCAGCAGTTGGACTTTTTACGAAACCGTCAACTTTCACAATTAACAGAAATGGAAAAAAACCATGACAGACCTGAAAGATATCATAGCCTCACACAGGGCACAGATAATCAAATGGCGGCGCGAGCTGCACACGATCCCGGAGACGGGATTCAACGAGAAAAAGACCGCCGCCTATGTGGCGGACCAGCTGACCCGCCTAGGGCTTGAGACAAGGAAGGGGATCGCCAAAAACGGTCTGGTCGGCCTTATGCAGCTTGAAGGGCCTGGTAAGACCGTGATGGTAAGATCAGACATGGACGCGCTACCGATAAAGGAGGAAACCGGTCTATCCTTTTCCTCCACACATGAAGGCACAATGCACGCCTGCGGCCACGACGGACACATGGCCATGGTGCTCGGGGCTGCACTCGTTACCGGCAAGCTCAAAGACAAACTCAAGGGCAACGTAAAATTCCTGTTTCAGCCTGCAGAAGAGGGTCCCGGCGGCGCAAAACCGATGATCGAAGAAGGGGTGATGGAAGACCCCCACGTGGATTTTTCAATCGGCGCGCACGTGTGGCCCGCCCTTCCAAAGGGCACGGTAGGGGTAAAGGCGGGCAGGCTCATGGCGGCAATGGACTGGTTCACCCTTGTGATTAAGGGAAAAGGGGGCCACGGCGCCATGCCCCACATGTGCATTGACCCGATAGATACCGCAGCCCAGGTCATAAACTCCCTCCAGAGAATCGTAAGCCGTCGCATGAACCCCCAGAACCCCACGGTGGTAACGATCGGCGCGATAAAAGGGGGCAGCACCTTTAACATCATACCGGATACGGTCGAGATGCAAGGCACCACCAGGACCTTTGACCGGACCATATGGGAGTCGTGGCCCGAGCGGATGGAACAAGTCATAAAGGGTGTGTGTGACGCGGCAGGTGCGGAATATGAGCTTGACTACAACCAGGGATACCCGCCCACCCTGAATGACGCGGTAATGGCCGAGATTGCAGGAAGATGCGCGGCCGATACGGTCGGAGCGGACAAAGTGGTCGAGCCTGAGCCCACCATGGGAGGTGAGGACATGTCCTTTTATCTTGAAAGGTCAAAGGGCTGCTTCATATTCCTCGGCACCGGGACAAAGGGCTGCGCCCCCCTTCACAACAGCCGGTTTGATTTTGACGAGGATGTCCTACTTACCGGGGTGGAACTCTACTGCAGGATGCTCCTTGAGCTTCTCGGCTGATCACTCACTGCGGGCATCTTTCTTATTTTGAAACAATCGAGATCTTTTGTCCGGTCACCCATGTTTATCAGGTAAAACCGATAAATTCATGGGTGTCCCCCTTATCGCTGCGTCAAAACAGCTTGCATCCCCTGTTTTTAATGACTATAATTATAGTCTAAATGGGATGTAAAGGAGACCAGCAATGACCAGAACCATTTCACTTGCCGAGGCAAAAAAAAGCCTTTCCGCCATTGTAAAGGATGTTGATGAAAAATACGACCGCTTCGCCATTACAAGAAACGGCGTGAGTAAGGCCGTGCTCCTTAGCAGCGATGAATTCGAGGGGCTCCTTGAAACCATCGAAATTCTTTCAGCCGCGGAGGAGCGTGACGCCATAGCAAGGGCAAAGAAACAGGTGAGATCGGGTGAAACCGTTTCTATCAGGAAAATCAGGGAAAGGTACGATATCGATTAATGCCCCACTCTATTGAATTCTCAAAAGAGGCCGCACGGGACATCGATGTCCTTTACTCTTCAGATAAAAAGCTCTTTACCAGAATAATCAACAAGATTGAATCTCTTGAGGAAACTCCCTTTGAAGGCAAACCCCTTGTGGGCAATCACAGGGGTGAGTTCTCCTTGAGGGTGGGAAATTACCGCATCGTCTATGAAACCGATTCCCCGGCAAAAACCGTCTACATACTCACCATCAAACACCGAAGGCATGTGTACAAGTAGCCGATATTTTTAATGGGTATCCGCTTGATACGGTCGTTATCATAAAAAAATGAGTGGAAATACCACGCAATTGCGTGGTATAAACACGCAATATGGATACATTGAATACGATATTATCTTCCCGCACCCGCGCTGAAATCTTCAGGCTCCTTTTCGGCACCGTCGAGGAGGAGCTTCACCTTCGTGAGATCCAGCGCCGTTCCGGACTTAACGACAGCACAATCCGTCAGGAATTGCGTAAACTGCTTCAACTCGATCTGGTAAAGGGGCGAAAGGACAGTAACAGGATCTATTACAGTGGCAACAGATCACACCCTCTCCATCCTGAAATCCGGAATATGGTTTTAAAGACTGTAGGCCTTGCTCAAGTCCTGAGAGACGCCCTTCAGGACGAACGGATTGAAGTGGCCTTTGTCTTCGGCTCTGTTGCAGAGGGCAAGGCAACCGCCGACAGTGATATTGACCTCTTTGTAATTGGAGATCTGGGCCTGCGCTCACTTTCAGAACTGCTCTCAGACACCTCCGAAAAAATCGGAAGAGAAATCAACCCTCACGTGATGAATGTAAGTTCCTTTCTTAAAAGGGTCGAAACCGGTGAACATTTTGTTTCCAGCGTAATCGAATCGCAGAAATTGTTCATAATCGGGACTGAAAATGACCTTAAAGCAATGGGCCGATAACGGCTGGCTGACTTCTCATAAATCAAGTGCACAGGAAATAGGCAATCTCCTGGCTATTGTCGAGCGCGACATTAAAGACGCTTCTAAAAGAACCATTTCCGCGGATTGGCGCTTTGGGATCGCCTATAATGCCGCTTTAAAACTTTGCACCATCCTTCTTTATGCCGAAGGCTACAGGGCGGAAAGAAACCTTCAGCATTACCGTACTATTCAGGCCCTGCCACTCATCTTGGGACAAGAGAAAAAAAGGATGCAAATTACCTGGACACATGCCGCTCAAAAAGGAACATCGTCGAATACGATTACGTTGGAGGGGTCACGGAAGAAGATGCGGAAGAACTCATTGATTTTGCAGAAGGCCTGAAAGAGGAAGTTGAAGTATGGCTTGAAAAAAGGCATCCGCTACTTGCATAGGGAAAACTCCCGCTGAACCTCCAATCGTCACCTCACCGACAAATTACGCTTAAATTCAGGAGAAACTGATAATTTCATGGGCGTCCCCCTTATTGCTTTAAGGGGAGAAACCGGCAGATCAATAATAGCTGCCCTATCATTTTTACATCAATATTGATGTTGACCAGCCATGGAATTTACTATAGAATTTTATGAAACCAGCTCGGGTAGATCCCCTGTGCGTGAGTTTCTTGATAAGATCAAGGGATCCAGTCCCGATGATTTTGCGATGGTCCTGGCAGGGCTGGCAAAGCTCCGAAAAAGTAATTATCACAAGGCACCTCTATCAAAACCGATAGGGAACGATCTTTTCGAATTGCGACATGTCGGCAGGTTGAATACCAGAATCTTATACTTTTTTATGAAAGGAAGACGGATAATCCTTGTCCATGGCTTGAGGAAAAAGACAAGAGCCATCCCCGCCGGCGACCGGCAGGTTGCCATGGAGAGGAAAGAAGACTGGCTGAAGAGGAATACAACATGAAGGGAAAAACAGACTTTGACCGCTACCTTGAAGATCAATTGAAAAATCCCGAATTTGCCGCACGATTCAAAAAGGCCGGCCAGGCCTGGGAGATTGCCATGCAGCTTGCCGCACTGCGTAAGGAATCAGGCTTATCTCAAAAGGAACTCGCAAATCGTCTCGGGACATCTCAGCAACAGATCAGCCGTCTTGAATCACCTGGCTATGAGGGGCATTCCCTGAGCATGATACGTCGATTTGCCGATGAACTGGGAGCTGCAGTCCAGGTAAGGATTGTAAAAAAGAGGCATACTGAAAAACTCGCCATCGCGGAAAAAAAGGGAGAATACCTGAACAAAACCTGATTTCCGGATGATGCCTTCGGCCCTGCATGTCGCAGGGCCGAAATATCCTGTCAATCCTGTTAATCAAGCGAAGCGGGAGGTTGATAACTCCTTTTTCTTCCTCGAAATACACCGACTTTTTTGCAATTACTCTGCAAAATATCCGCATCCGCCTTGCAAAAAAGGCCGTTAACTTTACATAAAGTCATTTGAAATTCAAGCGCTACACTGAGCATAAACATCTGATGTGAACTAAATATCAGGAGAAAAGCATAAAATCATGGGCGTCCCCCTTATCTTTTTATGGTACAATAAATGTCCGATTATCATCCGGCATTTTGCGGAAATCATCCTATTTATTGCCATCCCAGCCGGTGCATAGACTCACTCAAGGGCCAGGCCAATTTTCAAAGAAATCTGCCCGAATCAGGCAGGGATCAGGCAACCTGGTTGAAATCGGTCATAAATTGTGACCGGTTCCAATCAGCAACATATGAGGCCACCATACAAAACCATCAGGATCAGGAAGTATAAAATGCCCGGTCTTTTGCCTATTGAAAGAATCATCGAAAGGATTCATCTCATAAGAGGTATAAAGGTTATGATAGACAAGGATTTGGCACAGCTCTATGGTGTGGAAACAAAAGTCCTGAAGCAGTCTGTAAGAAGGAATATAAGACGGTTTCCCTCAGATTTCATGTTTGAACTGACAACACAGGAATATCAGTTTTTAAGGTCACAAAATGTGACCTTAAAGAGAGGGCAGCACTCAAAGTACCCACCCTTTGCCTTTACAGAACAGGGAGTAGCAATGCTTTCATCAGTTCTTAACAGCGAGCGCGCAATAAATGCAAACATCCAGATCATGAGGGCATTTACACAGCTACGCCAGGTTTTGGCAGGACATGAGGACTTGAAAAGGAAGATAGAAGATCTTGAAAAAAAGTATGACCCCCAGTTCAGCGTAGTATTTGACGCAATCAAGGCCTTGATGGAAGAAGATCAAAAACCCCGAAGAAAAATCGGATTTGTGATAAAGGATAAAAAAGAGACTCACTGAAAGATATGTGGTTTGTAACATAAGGGGAAAAACGCATAAAATCATGGGCGTCCCCCTGTCATAGGGCTATCTGATGCCCTTAAGGATGAAGAGAGGCTCGCAAATTCTTTTGCAGACAGCATCACCCCTCTTCTTATTCCAGAGATACAAATTCATGCCTGGCGCGACAGGGAACTGATCGTCGTTACGGTACCTCATACTGCAGGGCCTTTTTACATTAAGGCAGAGGGTCTTGAAAACGGTGTTTACATAAGGTTAGGTTCTACGAACCGTAGGGCAGGCTCTGAAATGATCGCTGAACTCCAGCGACTTGCACGCAACTCTTTCTTTGATGAAAAGCCTTTCCCGGAAATCAACTCGGAAGATATTGACTTCCGAGCAGCTTCCGAGTTCTTTTCTGCTGTAGCCCGTAAATTGACATCTCCAAGAATGGAATCTCTTGGTCTAGTTGTCGATCACGGTGGAAACAGCAGCAGGGCTTTTTAAAGAAAATTAAAGATGACATATTGGAGAAAAAACGCATAAAATCATGGGCGTCCCCCTGTCATGGACAGGCAACCGATGCCTCAAATTTCGATCTCATAACCTGGCTTGTCACCAAATCAGGAAAAGGCTGATGGCTGATCTCAAAGCGCTTATAAAACAGGGAGAAGGCGTTTCTATTGAATTCAAGGAATGTAGACGAGCCCTTAACCGGGATGTTTATGAGACCGTCTGCGCGTTTCTCAACCGTCACGGTGGAAACCTGCTCCTCGGGGTCAGTGATGCCGGTGAAGTTACCGGTGTTGATCCGGACTGCATTGCTAACATTAAAAAAGACTTTGTAACGACCATTAACAATCTGCAGAAACTCCATCCTCCTGCCTATTTGTCAGTCGATGAGGTTGATATAGAAGGCAAGACGGTCTTGCGCATTTATGTGCCGGAGAGTTCACAGGTCCACCGCTGCAACGGGCGAATTTACGACCGCAATGAAGACGGTGACCTCGATATTACGGATCATACCCGGCAGGTAGCCGACCTGTATCATCGCAAACAATCCAGCTACTCGGAGAACAAGATCTATCCGCATGCAGGTCTTGAAGATCTGCGGTCCGACCTCATTGATAAATGCCGCAGACTTGCAGGTGTCTGGCGAGAGGGGCATCCCTGGCTTGATATGGACGATATGGAGCTGTTGAAAAGCGCGCAACTCCACCAGACGGACCCTGAAACAGGCAAAAGAGGCATCACCTTGGCCGGCATACTACTGCTCGGTAACGACCAGCTCATTTTAACGGCGGTACCGCATCACCGGACCGATTTGATCCTGCGCAAGGTCAACCTGGATCGCTATGATGACCGGGATTTGGTGTGCACCAACTTGCTCGAAAGTTATGACCGTATTATTGCCTTTGTGCAGAAGCATTTGCCGGACCCCTTTTTTCTGGAGGGAATGGAACGTATCAGCATTCGCGATACCATCTTTCGTGAGGTAGCCTCCAACATCTTGATTCACCGGGAATTCACCAACGCTTTCCCTGCCAAGTTGATTATCGAGCGTGGTCAGGTACGCACCGAAAACAGCAACAAGCCTAATGGGTTCGGCGTCCTCGACCCGGCCACTTTCACTCCATTCCCCAAGAATCCTGTGATCGGCGCATTTTTCCGGGAAATTCACCGCGCTGATGAACTAGGCTCCGGAATGCGTAAGATGATGCGCTATGGCAGGGCCTATGGCGGTGCCGATCCGGAAATGATCGAAGGCGATGTGTTTAGAATCGTTGCCAAGACTCCGGAATTCAGCGCAACAGGTGAAGGGGAAGTCACCCCCCATGTCACCCCCCATGTCACCCCCCATGTCACCCCCCATGTAAAAAAGCTGCTTAAGATTTGTGAGGGTGAGAAAGGAAGGGCGGAACTACAGGAGTTGCTAAATATAAAAGACAGGAAGTATTTCCGGGAATCTTATTTAACCCCTTCATTTGAAATCGGATTTATTGAGATGACTATTCCGGATAAACCTCAAAGTCGACTACAGAAATACCGGCTGACGGCAAAAGGAAAGGCATGGTTGGATAAGAATAGGGATAAGGGAAAATAAGTTGATAAGATTGGATCATCTCCAAAAGAGTTGATCTAAATGAAGGATTCTTCGCTCCGCTCAGTCCCACTGCTTCGCAGCGGGTTCCCAGTTTCGAAGGGTCAAGGGTTCGCGGGTTCGAGTGAAACGCTTAAAAATTACAAAGAGTTAAACATCCAGGAATTGGTCATTTCCGGATATTGCTTTCAGCCATCAGCAAATGACAAATAAGTTGATATTCCGGATCTGTTACTGACAGCTGAGCGCTGAGAGCTGATAGCTGATAGCTTGAGCCTATAATTCATTTGACTTTCCCGCTTCATTCTTATTAGCCTGTATCGGTTTGTACTAAAAATATTTTTGAAAATTCTTGTTTTTTGCACGATTTTGTATTTAATCTGTATTTCCCTGCGAACATTTTTTCAGACTCACGCTGACGCAAAATGCAAAAAAACAGGCCTGCCGCAAAAGATAGATTCACCGGATGCCTCATCGGGCTTGCAACAGCAAACGCCCCCGGCACAACACTAGAGTTTAACCCTCCCCCTACATTTGAACCGATAAGCGATATCACCGGCGCCTTTTACGGATATGAGGGTATCCCAAACGAATGGATTTAAAAAATCGCCATAAGTGATATTATAGAGGAAACAGCAGCAGGACTTTTTAAAGGCGAGGGGAAATGATCTATCGGGAGATAAATGGATAATCTCACGGGTGTCCATATAACCATTAACACTTCAACCAAAATATAGGCAAAATTTTATGAAAGAATTGATTCAAAAGTTGAGAAATTTCGCAAAAGAAAGAGAATGGGAACAATTCCATTCGCCCAAAAACCTTGCCATGGCACTGAGCGTTGAAGTTGCTGAGATTGTCGAAATATTTCAATGGTTGACACAGGAGGAAAGCAAAAACTTAAGGCCAGATGTATTGCAAAAGGTCAAAGAAGAAATTGGGGATGTAACGATATTCCTTACGAATTTAGCAGACAAACTTGGGATTGATCTTTTAGCGGCTGCAATGGAAAAGATTGAAGTCAACGAGCGGAAATATCCCGTGGATAAAGCAAAGGGAAGTGCCAAAAAATACACGGAATTTGAAAAATGATCGTATATTCTTCGACCAAATCAGAGTTCAGACAGGATGTCCGTGATAACCGAATTGACGGATTAATACTAGAAGCCTATCAACGCAACCTTGGCCACTCGACCAGTAAGGCAGAAATAGCATCATGGAAGAACTCCATGATGTATATGAACAATATACTGGAAGATGATGATATACCTGATAATACAGGCGTGGCCATCGAATATAAGGTCCCTCAAACCTCAAAGCGTATCGATTTTATTCTTACCGGTACTAATAACCAAAATAGAAGTACAGCAATTATTGTGGAGCTCAAACAATGGTCAGATGCAAAACTCACAGATAAAGATGGTGTCGTAAAAACAACCCTAGGTGGGGTACAGCGAGAAGTTAATCATCCGTCATACCAAGCCTGGACATATGCAGCCTTACTTGAAGATTTTAATAAAACAGTTCAGGAGCAGAATATAGCGCTAAAACCATGTGCATACCTACATAATATGAAAAAAGGGGATGTAATCAAAAATCCTCGATATAGGAGCTATCTTCAAAAAGCACCATCATTTATAAGAACAGATGCTAAAAGGCTATCCGACTTTATCAAACAATTCATACGCTATGGGGATTCAGGCAAAATCATATTTGAGATTGATAATGGCAAGATCAGACCATCCAAAAATCTGGCAGACAAACTTCTATCGATGCTTCAAGGCAATGAAGAATTTATTATGATTGACGACCAAAAACTCGTCTTTGAAGCAGCTTTAAATCTGGTACAAATATCAACTGTTAAAGATAAGCATGTACTCATAGTGGAAGGTGGTCCAGGTACAGGGAAGTCTGTTATTGCCATTAACCTGCTTGTACAGTTAACAAATGACAGACTCGTTTCACAATATGTGACAAAGAATGCTGCGCCACGTGATGTCTATGAAAGTGTGCTGACAGGTTCGTTCACTAAAAGTCATATTTCTAATTTGTTTATTGGATCAGGTGGCTATATAAATTGTGAGCCGAATATCTTTGATGCATTAATCGTTGATGAAGCCCACCGTCTCAATGAAAAATCAGGGATGTTCCAAAACAAGGGTGAAAATCAAATAAAGGAGATCATTAAGGCATCTAAGGCCAGCATTTTTTTTATCGATGAAGATCAACGTGTTACTTGGAAGGATATAGGCGAAATAAGGGAAATAGAAAAATGGGCCAATAAACTCGGTGCAACCGTTCATAGAATGGAATTGCAATCTCAATTTAGATGTAATGGTTCAGACGGTTATCTGGCTTGGATCGATAATGTTCTACAAATAAAAGAAACCGCAAATGATACCTTAGAAGGCATTGATTTCGACTTTCGTGTTTTTGATTCACCGAATAAGCTAAGAGAGGCTATTCTAGATAAGAATAAAATCAATAATAAAGCAAGGTTAGTAGCAGGCTATTGTTGGAATTGGATAAGCAAAAAGCCAGAAAATAAGGCACAAAATGACATAGTCATCGAGGAGGATAACTTCGCGATGAGATGGAATCTTGCGTCAGATGGTAATTTATGGATTCGCAAACCAGAGGCAGTTAATGAGATCGGATGCATTCATACATGTCAAGGGTTGGAACTTGACTACATCGGCGTGATCCTTGGCCCCGATATTGTTATAAGAAATGGTGAATTGTTAGTTCAACCAGATCAAAGGGCAAAGACAGATCAATCCCTAAAAGGTTATAAGAAGGCATTAAACGAAAATCCAGGAGCTGCCATTGCTAAAGCTGAAGCTATTGTCAAGAATACATACAGAACACTGATGTCACGAGGGCAAAAGGGTTGTTATATCTACAGTACAGACCCAGAAACAAACGCATATTTTTCAGAACTAGCAAAATCAGTTTGTCAATAGGCGTTGAAAATTGACCCATCATCGGCGTCCAAAATTGACCCACCCCTGAGAAAAAAATATGGTTAAATAGTTGAGTAGTTGATCCCTTCTTTATCTATGAAGCTGCGTGTTTCATTCTCCAGCTTTCGTTACCTGTTTCTATAATTTCACAATGATGAGTCAATCGATCAAGCATGGCCGTAGTCATCTTTTTATCTCCAAAGACTTGGGGCCATTCACCGAAGGTCAAGTTGGTGGTAATCACTATGGATGTCTGTTCGTAGAGTTTTGATATAAGATGAAAGAGCAGTTGACTGCCGTTTTTGGAAAAAGGCAGATAACCCAGTTCATCGAGGACCACAAGATCAAATCGAAGTAGTCTTGCTGTGATTTTGCCGGCCAATCCAATCATTTTTTCCTGCTCAAGCTCATTTGCCAGATCCACCAGGTTATAAAACTTGCACTTCCTGCCATTCCTTATGGCCTGGGCCGCTATAGTTATGGCTAAATGGGTTTTGCCCGTACCGGTGCCACCTACAAAAATCAGGTTGATATGTTCGGCTATAAAATCACCCTGATAAATAGACCTAATCTGGGCTTCATCAACACAGGCCCCGTTAAAATCAAAGCCATCGATATCTTTAAGGACAGGAAACCTGGCCTGTCCCATACGATATCGGATACTCCTTATATATCTTTCGGCAGCTTCAGCCTTGAGCAGTTCCAGGATTACCTTTTCAGGAGTTGAATGGGTCTTGCGTCCATTGGAGACAACTTCATCATAAATGGACTGCATACCCCGCAACTTTAGTTTTTCCATATGGTCCATGATATCATTGCGCAGCATGGTATCCCTCCCTTACCAAACGTTCATAGCGGTGGCAGTCTGCTATGGGCTCTTGCTTGAGAATCAGATGGGAGGGGATACCCAAATCAGGCGTGCAATCCTGATCCTGATCCCTGTTTAAAAGATTGAGAACCACCTCTTTACTTACGGCCCTGATCTCTAGGGCCTCCTTACAGGCTTTACTTACAGCCTCAAGTCCGTAGAAAGGGACAGCATTTAGAATGGCCACAAACTGACGGTCCCAGTCGGAAAAACGGTTTTGAAGCCCATTAAGGACGCCTTGCACAGGATGAGGAAGTTGCCAGTCTTTAAAGGGTGCTCCATTACGGAGAGCCCCGGGCTTACGTTCAAGGACCGGGACATAATGCCAGGGATTAAAAATAGTCTTGTTCTTTCCAAAATGCCTATCATGCTCTCCTACGATACAACCGTTATTTACTATCACTATCCGATCGGCATATACTCTCATATAGACCGCTTTACCCACCTGGCTGCAATTAACGCTGTATCGGTTCCGGTCATAGGTTACAAGTGAGCTGGGGGTAACCCTGGCTGGACGTTGTGCATATCCATCAAAGGGAGGTGGTAGATTTATCAGATAGGGTCTCTCTTCACTGTAGACCTGCCAAACCGTCTTATCAGATATTGTTGGATGCTTACGGGTCTTTGCCCAGGTGATGCATTGTTCTCTAAGCAGCTCGTTTAGGTGTGTGAAATCCCTGGCCTTGATTCGGGGAGTGAAAAATCTCCTTCTGACCACACCTACCTGGTTTTCCACCTGACCCTTTTCCCAGCCTGCAGCAGGGGTGCAGCTTACCGGTTCAAATAAATAATGGGAACACAGTTGGCTGAAGCGGCTGTTGAACTGTCTTTCCCTTCCTCCCAGGATCTTGTTAACCACTGTTTTGAGATTGTCATATATGCCTTTACGGCAAACTCCTCCAAAAAACTCAAAGGCCCTGATATGGGCATCAAACACCATCTCCTGGGTCTCTCTGGGGTAGGCAATACAAAGGAAGTAGCGGCTGTGACATAACCTTATATGTGCGACCTTTGCCTTTACTCTGCTTCCGTCCAGATCTACCCACTCATGACTCCAGTCAAACTGAAAGGCTTCTGCAGGATCAAATACCAAAGGTATAAATACCTCCTTTGGCAAGCTCCTTTGATCCTGGTGCCATCTTTGAACATATCTCCTTACGCTGTCATAGCCACCTTCGTAGCCGTTGAGTTGCAGCTCTTCAAAAAGTATCTGGGCTGTCCTGCGCAGTTTTCTGGGCAGTTTCTCATCTTCTTCCAGAAAGCCTTTCAGCATGTCTATAAACGGTCCTAGCTTGGGTCTCGGCTGGTTGCTTCGTTCGTACTGAAAAGATGTTTCTCCGCTCCTTATCGCCTTTTTTACTGTATTTTTGCTAAGGCGCAGATCCTTCGCTGTCTGACGTATGGATTTGCCATCTCTGAGAACAGCTAATCGTATCTTACGGATTGTTTCCACTGTGAGCATCCCTTTCCGCCTCCTTCTACCATAGTCACAGCAGAATAGAAGGCTTTCAGGGGTGGGTCAATTTTGGACGCCGATTCGCCCTATAGGTGGGTCATTTTTGCATGCCGATTCACAATCAGTTGATTATGAACAAAAGCAGGAGGAATTTACAGAAGCTGTGTTGGTTAATCAAGAAGAATTTCAATCAGACCAATATCCGGGTTTAAAGCTAAAGGTATTAAAGCATCATGAAGTAAAGCCTTTTGAAAACGCTGTACCGATATACGACCTCAAAATAGCAGCCGGTCAGTTTAGTGAGGAACAACTGGTCTCTGAATCCGATTGGGTGGCATTACCCGATTCGTTTCGTCCACAAAAAGGTCATTTTGTCACGTGTGTTGTGGGTGAGTCTATGAACAAGCGTATCCCTAACGGAGCCTGGTGCTTATTTAAGGCAAATCAGGGTGGAAGTAGAAATAACAAGGTAGTTATTGTTCAGCACAGGGATATTCAAGATCAGGATACAGGCGCATCATATACGGTAAAGCTATATTGCAGTGAGAAGATAACTGAAGGGGATGAATGGAGACACCGCAGAATTGTGTTGAAGCCAGATTCGTATATAGAGGGCTATGAGGAACTGGTGCTTGAAGATGATTCTCTTGTTGATTTGAGTGTTATCGGCGAGTTAATAGCTGTACTTGGTTAATGTATTATTCCAATACTATTATAATTCTATGGACCTGTTATCTCAGGGGAATATTTTAGTTGATAGCTGAATGCTTTTTAATATCAAAGATTCAAGACTAAAATACCCCCCTTTTGTAGATCATATTATTTCCAACCATGAAAGCTATTATAGTTGCTTAGAAAATGGGGATATATGAAAGCAAAGGACCTCGTAACTTAACTTGGGGGCGTGACAACGGTTTGAAGTTACAAATTAAATTGGCTCAAAACCTGCTTGAAGTAGCACTTAGAATGGCATTTTTTGATTCAAAATGGGTATTTTAAGAATTTCTGGTGTACCATGAAGGGCTATGTCGGCGTAACAGATAACGATTGGTTTGACTTCCTTTCTCAGCAACCGGAAATAGATGAGGTCCCGTATGTATAGTCGCTACATTGGAATCGATTATTCAGGCGCAAAAACTCCCATCTCCCGTTTAAAAGGCCTCCAAGTTTTCTGTGCAACTCCAAATGAAGATCCCATTAAAGTACACCCCCCAAACCATATAGGCTGGAATTGGACGCGAAATGAGATTGCCCATTGGTGCTCAGAACAACTCCAAAGTAATAAACCCATAATAATTGGGATTGATCATGCTTTCTCCTTCCCAATAAGCTACATGAATCGTTATGGCATCAGGGACTGGGGCCACTTCCTTGAAGATTTCTACCACTACTGGTTTACATATAATGACAATATTACAGTAGAATCCCTGCGAAAAAACAATCCAAGGTCCGGTAATCAAAGTGAGTTTAGACTTACAGAAATCTGGACATCCTCCGCAAAAAGCGTCTTTCAATTAGATGGCCCAGGTCAGGTTGGTAAATCGACCCATAGTGGAATTCCCTGGCTGAATTTTCTTCGCCAAGATCTTCAAATTCGAGAGCACGTGCATTTCTGGCCCTTCGACGGTTTCGAAGTGCCTCCCGGCAAGTCCGTATTGGCAGAGGTTTATCCTTCAATATTTCGAAACAGATATGCCAAAAATGAGAGAAATGAACATGAGCAAGATGCATATTCAATTGCTATGTGGTTGAAGGATATGGATAACCGCGGGGTTCTTGAGCGTTACTTTGATCCGCCCCTAAAAATAAAAGAAAGAGAACAGGTAAAACTTGAAGGGTGGATACTAGGAGTTTATTAGTATTTTTAGAGAGGACAATGATATGGCTATTCCAGATTATCAGACAATTATGCTTCCGTTGTTAAGATATGCCGGTGATGGTAAAGTGCATTCAAAACATGAAGCTGTAGAATATTTGGCCGACGAATTTGACCTCAATGAAAAAGAAAGAAAGGAACTTCTACCAAGTGGTAAACAGGGGCTTTTCGATAATCGAGTAGCCTGGGCAAAGTCATACATTAAGCAAGCGAAGCTAATTAATGTTCCAAAGCGGGGACTTTTTGTGATAACAGAACGCGGCAACCAGGTGCTTTCTGAAGGTCCTGAAAGAATCGATGTAAAATATCTCGAAAGATTTCCAGAATTCATTGAATTTCGGCAAAGAAAGAAGAAAAAAGACACTAAGGAAGTATTGCCAAAAAAAGACTTAAAGCTGGAAACCAATCCTGAGGAAGCCTTAGAAACAGCTTTTCAAGAACTTGAAGACAATCTTTCCTCTGAACTACTTCAAACCATAAAAGATTGCTCTCCTGCTTTTTTTGAACGTCTTGTTGTTGATGTGCTTGTAAAAATGGGGTATGGCGGGTCACGTAGGGAAGCGGGCAAAGCCATAGGAGCCAAAGGAGATGAAGGCATTGATGGCATCATTAAGGAAGACAAGCTCGGCCTTGATATCATTTACATCCAGGCCAAACGGTGGCAAGGCTCAGTAGGCAGGCCGGAAATACAAAAGTTTGCCGGTGCCCTCCAAGGGCAACGTGCGCGAAAAGGTATATTCATTACAACATCTGATTTCACCAAAGATGCTCAATCCTACGTCACAAACATTGAAAGCAAAATCATCCTAATAGGTGGCAACCGCCTGGCAGAACTCATGATCGAACATAATGTAGGCGTCTCATCTGTTGCTTCATACGAAATCAAAAAAATCGACTCTGATTATTTCATTGAAGATTAGTGAGGTGAAAGAGAATGGCTATTGTCAGAAAATTTGAGGGAATAAAGCTGGACAGGGATTCAAGACACACCGAAGTAAACTGTACCTATGCGATTGTCCAAGGTGAAGATGGGGAGAAATATCTTCAGATTGACACCTACGGCTCAGCATCCAGAAAATTCCCCGGGAAGAAAAGTCAATCCATCCGTTTCAGTCCTGAGGCGATTAAGCAACTAAAATCCATCATCAATTCTGAATTATAAAGGTCTAACGGTTAATTCCGGACCGCGACAACGGGTAGAAGACAAAAAGCAAAAGCTCAAAATCAGGGTTGATTTTGGGTGTGGCCATTTTTGATACTGAAATGAACCTCCTAAGGATCGTGAGGAAGCCATGAAAGGTTACATCGGTGTAACTGATAATGACTGGTTTTCGTTCCTTTCTAAGCAACCGGAAATTGATGAAGTCAATTTCTGGCAGCCTGGAGGTAAATCCCTTTTCAGATCCTTGAGCCTTGGTGAACCCTTTTTCTTTAAGCTCCATTCTCCTTTAAATTTTATCGCCGGCGGCGGATTTTTCGCGCATAGCACCATCCTTCCGGTAAGTCTCGCCTGGCAGACATTTGAAATTAAAAACGGTGCAAAATCATATCTGCAGATACGACGGATGATAGAAAAATTCCGTCGCACCTCATCAAGATTTGAAGACTACAAGATCGGCTGCATCATACTGACGCAGCCTTTTTTCTTCCCCAAGGATCAATGGATTCCTATCCCACCTGATTTCAGTCTCAATATTGTCCAGGGAAAAACATACGATCTAACTCAGGGGCATGGAAGCCGCATCTGGAGCCAAGTAAAGGAAAGACTCTCCACCCTTCCCTTTTCGGGGTCAATTGAGAAGAACAAGGCGGAAGACATCACCCGCCGTTTCGGTACACCTACCCTGGTGGAACAAAGGCTTGGACAGGGAAGCTTCAGGGTCATTGTTACGGATGCCTATCAGAGAAAATGCGCTATTACTCATGAGAAAATCCTGCCTGCCCTTGAAGCGGCCCACATACAACCTTTCAGTGAAAATGGCCCTAATCGTGTTGATAACGGCCTTCTCCTTCGCTCTGATATCCACAGGCTTTTTGATGCGGGATATGTGACCGTAACAAAGGACTATCACTTTGAGGTAAGCAAAAGGGTGAAGGAAGAATTTGATAATGGTAAGCAATATCGGCAGTTCCACGGCAACAGGATAAATCTTCCAAACAGATTCGAATCACAACCTGGACCTGATTTTTTATCCTGGCATAATGAAAATGTGTTTAGAGGATAGAATTTCAGTCATTCACCCATTAATTGCTTACGGTGAGCGTCAAATTTATTAAGAGGAAATGATGGAAAATTATTTCACAACATTTTAGGAAAATGTGTCCTTAAGTGAACAACAGGACATAAAGGAGAAGGTAGACGATGGAAGTTAATCCTGAAAAACAAAATATTCACACGCTTTTTTCTACTACCAATTATCACATAGATTTTTATCAGCGTGAATACAAGTGGAAGGGAGATACCGTTCTGCAGTTGATAGATGATATCTTCTATCATTTTGATCAAAGTTACATAGAACATTCAAATCTCGATCCTTCCGAAGATAATGTTATGAAGAACTATGCATGGTATTATCTCAATACTTATATAACCAATAAAGCAGGCAATCGGATGTTTGTTGTAGATGGTCAGCAACGCCTTACAACGCTGACATTGATGCTTATTGCCCTTTACCATCTTTGCGCACCAGACAGGTTCAATTCTTCAGATTTAAGAGAATGGATCAAATCAAAAATTCTTGGTGTTGGAACAGGAGGGAAAAAGAAATTCTGGATGGCTCACGACAAGCGCGAGCCACTTATGAAGGCGTTATTTGATGGCAGTGAAGCTTCCGAAGATTTGTTGAGTGATGGAATCACAGCTCGTCACATCATAGAAAACTATGATTTAATTGTAAAAGAGCTTTCAAAGAGGCTGTCATCACGGCATAAAGTTGAGACCTTTATTTTCTATTTTCTATGTATGGTCGTTATAATCAATCTGGACGTTGAAAGGACAGATGTACCCATGGTTTTTGAAGTAATTAATGATCGTGGCGTTAGACTTCAACCTTATGAAATCCTGAAAGGTAAATTGCTGGGAGATATCGATAAGAGTGAGGTCGATCAATATGCAGACATCTGGGATAACGCTCTCCACAAGATAGAGGTACGTGGGGAGGGAGAGGTCGATACATTTTTTAGAACATATCTACGTGCCCATTTTTCTGAAACAAGAAAACAAGGCCAAGCATTTGATGGCCCTTATCACAGGGCAATTTATGATCCATTATGTAATGAAACTTTACAATTGAAAAAGGATTCCTCATGTGTGAAGGATTTCCTAAAAGGCGCCTTCACATACTATGCCCGATTGTACTTAAAAATTTCCAAGTTCGGGGACGATGAAACCTCCCCATTTCCTGAATGTTACTATAATTCTCAGCTTAATCGTATGGATGGACATATTATGCTGATAATGGCTGCATGCAGTGTGAACGATCCAGATGAAGACAATAAAATAGCAATTGTCAGTCGTGCATTTGACCGGGCATATGTAATGCTACAGCTTAATCGGGCATACGACAGTAACCAGTTCCAAGAATTTCTATACACACTGCACCCTTTTTTACACGATTGTAAAATCGATGATATAGATAAAATCATTAAAGAAAAGGTGCTAAATGAAATTCAAAAAAGGAGAAATACTGAAGTAACCACCTTGCTTGATTATCCACAGTTTAAGAGGGTGGGATACGGTGACTATAATACTCGGTTCCTTCGATATTTCTTAACCAGAATAGAAATTTTTATATCAGAAGGACTTGGTAAAAAATTGCAAGACTCACTTTACAATTTCGTCTCAGGAACCGGTAAAAGTAATGCTTATCATGTTGAGCATATCCTTGCACGCAATGATGAAAGCCGGAGATTATTTTTAGATGATAAAGGAGAATGTGACGAATCCCTTTTTGAGACCGAGCGTAATCGCTTTGGTGCTTTGCTATTGCTAAAAGGGCAGGATAATATGTCCTCGGGAAATGAAAGCTACTCAGATAAAATTCGGACATATACCGGTAGTGCCCCTTATCTCGCTCAAACATTAGTTCCAGATTTTTATAAATCCCACTCAGGTGTGAAAAATTTTATTCAAAACTCGGGCCTAGAGTTCACTCCAACCGAGCGATTCACCCTAGAAACATTAGAAAAACGTTCTCAGTTGCTTTATGCCATCACCTGTAAAATATGGGATTTATAAAGAAGGTAATTTATCTAGCCAGTAAAAATGGGACTGAGAGGGGTCATATCTCTTTTTGGCTCCTGCGGTCCCTCAGGTTTTTGGGACGTAGGGACATTCGTCTATAAGAAAGTAATTCAACATACAATGAAGGGAAAAGGGTCACACAACACTCTTGACAGCATGACAGACATTGACCAAAGAGTTCGAATTGCGGCTTTTAAGTGGCTGGATGAGCAGGTCGGCATCCATGGTGACGTATTGCCTCGTTCGCTCCTTGCCCAGGGCTTTATATTCAATGGACAGCGGGTCCCCTTGGTTGCGCCTACAGGAATATTCAAACCCAGGGTTCTTCCACAAATGGATTAGGGGGACGCCCATGAAATTATCAGTTTCTCATTCCATATTTATTTAAACAGTCTCGGATAAAGGTAGGGAGCAGGGATTATATCTCTATTTGGCTCTTGCAGAACTACGGATTGCGGGGAACGGCTTTTAAATATCACTTTTCAGGGGCAGCCGACTCTCTTTCCTTTTCTATTTTTTCGTGCAGCCAGAGAGCCATAAGCTGTGTGTGGGGGATTCCCTTTTTACGGGCAAGACGTTTTATAATTGAGATATCAAACGGATCCATGCGAATGGAAACCGGCTGACGGGGAGGCCGTTTGGCCTTGAAAAGTTCAGCCCCGCTGAGCTGTTTTTCGACATCCTCGACACTTTCTCCGGCAACAGCCCTATCCCACTGTTCCGCCTCTTCACGGATCTTGTTTCTTATTTCTTTTGGAAGTCTGCTCATTTTCCAATCCTTTTAAAATAAACTCTTTTAGTGGAATCCGACATGTGAAAGGCCGTTACACATCGCCACAAACCATACTGGGGATACGGGGCCACAATCACTTCAATGCATAACCCGGAGGAATCCGTGCCCCATAAGCGGTATCTAAATTCGATGGATTTCCCGGATTTTTTTCTGTTTTTGACAGCAAAGGTAGGAAACGGCCCTTCGCTGTAATAGACCTCTTCCACCTGTTCGGGATGTATCCCATGAACAGCAATGTGATTTATGTTATCCTCATCCCGGTCAGGCACAAGAGATGGATCCGGTCTGATCATGCAAAAAATAATAACGTAATTTTTTGATTACGTCAAGCCTCCCTCTATGTAATATATACCCATCTATCAGGGGGACGCCCATGAAATTATCAGTTTCTTTGAATCGCCATACCTGAAAATCTCTGCTTGAGGCCGGATGTTTCTTGACTCAATACCATTCAATTTTATTCTATATACCCCTTTAAAGTCCCAAAAGTTTTTTTGACAAACTGTGCAATTCTGAATTTGCAAGCGCAACCACCTTCTTTTTTACTCTCCGGGAGTAATATTCCTGTTCTGTCTTTGTGAGGGGAAGGCCTTCAAGTTTCTTTTTAAACAGCTCCTTTTGTTTTGGAGAAAATATTTGCGAAAGGGCATACTCCAGGGATAATTCTTCATATTTTGCTGTCCTCTGTTTGTCCTTTTCTGCCTTCTTTTCAAAATAGAGTTCGAATAACCCTTTCACACGCTCTGCATTAAGCTTGATGTCGCTGAATTCCAGAGTCTGGTTATGTGCTAAACGATTCCTCAATTTCCTGACCAGTGTCTTATCTTCATCTGTAAACTTGTTTTTCAGGCTGTTCCACCAGGGAAAGGAAAGGTGGTAAAAGGAATATAGCGATCCGGAAAACAGTATCAAATGATGAAATCGAAGCTTCTGTTCTTTTGTAGTTAACTGCTCTTCTACCTGTCCCGGATCAAACTGATAGCTTTCAGCAGCATTTGCCAGCAATACAGGAAAACCTTCCCATAATCTGGTATCACACTCCCTGACTACTCTTGCCAGGGTTTCCCTGGCATCAAAGTCTTCTTCCGGCTCCAGCATGGGAAAACCCAGTTTTGATAAGCTGGTCAAAAACTTACTGTCATTCATAAAGCCCCTCTCTTCGTAACAATTCGAGGAAGTGGTCAATGTTCGGCCTCAATCGATCTTCTCCCACATCGTAACCAACCAATTCATGAAAATGCGCGATAAGCTTTTCTATATCGATCTCCTTTTGCCGGTACTCCACTAACCTCAGACAGTCTTCGAAATCAACATTGGTTCCCCTCATCAATTTGCTGGAAATCAGGTCATAATCATTGAGGATGCCGATATAAAGATAAGAAAATTCCTTAAGTATAGAATGCCTGCCCATCTCAAGAGGGTTAACAAGCAGTTCTGTCGTGTGAATCCGATTACCCTGGAAAAGATCGAAGCGAAAATTCTCTCCGGCTCGTTGCCACCCTGAACCTGTTATCTGCTTGTACCCCAGGTCCTTTAATTGTTTCGTCAGGTAAGCATATTCTCTAGCCATGGGAACCATAAAATCCACATCTTTGGTCGAGGGTTTGATCCCAATCAGAGTCATTGCCGTTCCACCGCAGGCAATGAGTTGTACTTTTCGCCTGAGGAAGCGATTCCAATCTTCCATGATATCAAGAAGCCGATCTTTACCTAACCTATATTTCACTTGTATTAAAACCTACAAATTGTTGTCATTATATAATCATTTTATTGTACTATATGATACAAATTAAACTAATTTTTGTCAACAAATACACTCAGATATTTTTAGCAGCAATATTTCATGAAATTATTCCGGATTCCTTGATGGCGAAAACCTGTAATTTTAGATTTTTAACTAATTTGTAATATTATAATCAGTTTATTGTATATTTTAATTCAATTATTTGTACGATATAATACAATTTAATATAAGAACAAGCCGTGTAACCAAAGAAGAGGGTCACATCTTGATTTGCCAGGATTAGAGGGACGCCCATGAAATTATCAGTTTCTCACGGGGTTTTCGCTGATTGGAAATGACTTTCGAGAAATCACATGGGCGGAACAATACAGCCAAAGGGAACTAAAGGAAGTCTCAAATGGATTCAGCATGTGGTTAATGACTTTCCATACGTGTTGAGCAGGCCCTTAATTGATGCAATTGTATGATATGAGGGACGTTATCGGCTATCGTGACAAACTCCCGATGAAAAAATGATAAAATTGTTATCACGGTTCACTCTGAGGTGTATAATAGAGTTTTTATAAAGGGAGGATAATAAAATGGCACAAGATCCGGGAATAGGTAAAAAAGTTGTGGCCACAATTACAGGTGTAAATGGTGAATGCAGTGCCGGGCATAAGGCAGGCGATACCTTTACGATCAGCTGCCATAATCCCGCCGGGCTGTGTGGTTTCTTTTATCACGATATTTTCCCCAGCCTTTCCACGTTCCAGTTCGGGGGCTCTCTGCCGTGGTGGAAAGGCGATACGATTGAGCTCCAATGTCCCGATAATAACATTGTCACGTTAAAATTGGAGAGATTCGAGAGGAAGTGGTGTAACAAAGTTTAGGCCCGCTTATTTTGAGGATAAGGACGCTGAAAACTGAAAGAGGAGGTGCTTATTGAGAGATGCCTGAACCGTAGAGGGGGACGTAGGGTCCGAAACAACCTATGAAAATTCATTACGAATTGCCCTCTTTCCTCTCCGTCTCAGACATGACGGGCCAAAGGCGTTTACAGAAAAATCAGCTATGGGAAAAGAATATGACATCGTAGCAAAGTTTTATGACCCTTTGCTTTATTTTTTCATGAAGCCCGTAAGAAAGGCGTTACTGAATGAACTCCTGACGCACAAGGATAAAGCCATTCTGGATATCTGCTGCGGCACAGGCAATCAAGTAAAGCTTCTGGCAGAACACGGGTTCACTAATCTTCATTGTCTGGATTCATCCGCTTCTATGCTGGAAATAGCAAAAAAGTCCGATTATCCTATCCACATCTATAATCAAGACGCTACAAAAACAAATTTTGATAATGAATCTTTTGATGTCGCGATTATCAGTTTCGCGCTCCATGAAAAAGACAGAACCACCCAGGAAAACTTCATCAAAGAAACCCATAGACTGTTAAAGAATGACGGCATTTTACTGGTTGTTGATTTTGCCTTTGATGAGTTAACTGCTATATTCAGTAAAATCGGAATAATTCTCGTGGAAAGACTGGCAGGCGGGGAGCACTATTCGTATTTCAAGAGCTACATCCAAAATAATGGCCTGTCAAGCTTGATTAAAGAAGATAAATTTATACTCATAAAAAATTTTCGAAAGCTTTTCGCTGGAGTCATCGTATCATTATATCGGAAAGTTCAGGACATAGATGCATTCTGTTTGTAAATGGGGGCATCCGTAAATAAGTAAACAACTCAAAATAGCGCGCATCCATAACCATTTACTTGGGCTTAGGTAGTTTCCATCCAGAAATGAATCATTTCTGAATGTTGCCTTCAGCCGTCAGCTATCAGCAGGTAGCCAACAAATTTATATCTCAACTGTTTTACTGAGCGCTGAGAGCTGATTGCTGATAGCGTGAGTCCGTAAATCTTGATTTATGGATGAGCACTAGGTAGTAGGACCCTCCAGAGGCAGGGAAATAGTTTATCAATAATTGAAAGGAGGAAAAAATGGAGAAAAAATGGACCTACAAAAATTATGAGATTGAAGAAGGATTAAGACCCGGGAGTTCAAAGTTTCAATATTTTTTCGTTGTTTCCGAAAAGGGTGTGAAAAAGAGTAATTACTGTGTCTGGTTAAAGGATGATGCTTTATCCCGTTTTGATCAATCTGAAAATTTTGATACGATTATCTCGTCTCAAAGAGAAAACTGGGTCAAATGGATTAAGGAAAAAATTGATGCGCAGGATTTTCAAAATCGCGCTTTAAAATTTGATAAGACAGGTGAAATGGAGATAAACCTGTCTGAAATGAAGGAACATATCACCATGGATTAAAAACCGCGGATTCGGAAAGGGGTCAGATCTACGCTTGACTGTTGCCGGCTTTTAAAAAGGTGACGCCCTCAAATAACTCAAGATAGAATGAAAGACCGCAGATTAGGGGGACGCCCATGATTTTATGCTTTTCTCTTATAGGAAAGAAGCAGCCATATAAGATTCAGCCAACCATGTCTCATACCTATGGATGGGGTATTATCATTTCTTTTGTGTCTTCGACAAGTTGTATCAGGCAGCCTACTGCCTCTTTAATCGCCTCTTTCGGGTCAACTCCCAATGATTCTGCATTGAGCGTGTTATTTAAATAGTATTTGACCAGATAATTCTTGTCGTCTTCATCAGGAAAGACATGATACCTTTCAAGTAACTCCGACTTCCTTTTCTCAGTAACGGCACGCAGTCTGTCTTCCCATTTCTGTATCTTCTGTTTCATGTTCTTGGGCGTTTTATCAGGCAGGTTGTAATAGAGGTAGGCCCAAAGACCGTCTTCCCTATTTTCCGCCGTAAGGGAGTCCCAGTTGAAATATTCAATCCCGTAAAAAAGACCCATCTCATGCTTTCCGTCATAATATTGCTTAGGGGTCAAGGTAACTTCATCTTCATTTTCTTCATATTCCCATTCTATCTCACCATGAAAAGGCATCTCATTTATTCTTCGCCCCAGTTCCCTGAAAACTTCACTTCTCAGCCAGTCAGGAACCCGCTTTTCCGCTTGAGAACAACTTTCCTTCAAGGCTTCCACGGCCTTGAGGTTTTTTACAATAAAGTCACATTCCTGGTTGACAATAATCATATCTATTCTCCTTACCTGTTTTAGAAAAGCCAGCTTGAGCCGAAAAAGTGCCTCAAGGCACCGATCCCGTTACTGTCAATTTTTGTAGACTCCGCGATACTGCCCAGTTCCTCCCAGATTATTTGATTCAGTTTATCTCTCGATAGATTAATAAATTTACCGCTTTTTGACTTTGTGCCGTATGGCGTGACAAAATAGGCGGCAATGTTCTTTTTGGATACCCCCATGGTTTCGGCAAATCCCTGTAAATCTTCCCATTCCCTTACCGTTTGAGGCCTGCCGGTCTTATGAGATGTTTCAGAGCCTGATTTTACCTTCAGCTCTATATCAATTATCACGTTTTCATCTGAAAAGTCCCTTGTAGATATCCTTATGTCTATACGGGAATTATCACCACTCTGCTCCCGCCTGACTGAGATATCTTCTTCCTTTTTTCTCTCTACAATCAATGCTATTTTTTCCTTTCCGGTTTCTTTCAACAGCCTGACAATAATAGATTTTCCAAATGGAGACTTCTTAGGGTTTAACATATCGGCCGTGATGTCGCTGATTGCATCTTCCCCTAATTTCAATCTCAATTCCCGGAAAAGATCATACTGCACGGCCTTTAAAAAGAAAGGCTTTTTCTTATAGGCTTCAACCAGTCCCCTTGTCAGGGAAAAACGTTCTTCTTTTCTTTGAAATGACTTTTCAAACAGGCCTGAGTCCTTGTAATTTTCAATCAAGATTTTAATGGTTTCATATCCTGAGGCAGGAGAAAACCGGCGTGTATAATCTTTCATCAGATTTTTTACGGCGGTAAATTTGAGCGGATCAGATTTTTTCATATTCTTCCCGATTATTTTTATTATGATCCATTACCAGAAAAAGACTCAGAGATAAACCCCGCTCATATCTTGACACCAGGTTTTCCCGCCGCAAATTTCTGAAACACCCTTTAGGGGGACGCCCATGATTTTACGTGTTTCTTTGGATTGATAATGCCTGGAAATCTCTATTTGATAATAGATGTTCCTTGACTGAACGCCATTCATCTGCTTTTTCTATAACCGTCTCATGAACTGTTACTTTCGCCCTTTAAAATGAGGGACACGAAGGGCGACGACATTGCGTTAAAAAACTACTGTTCTAAAGTATTGAAAGGCCGGGGAATTTGAAATGAGATTAAAATTCGATCCTTTTCAGATCTTTCAAAACAGCCTGACACCAGCGGGTCTCTATGCGAGGAAGAAGTGGCTGGATCAGGGCATAGGAAAAAACTGGCAGAGCGACTATAATAGAACGGTTTCAGAACTGCTTCACAGACAGGCTGACGATGGTTCCTGGGATCAATCTCCCCTCCTTACAATCAGAAGGCTCTTTGGTCTTCACCTTACGGTCCGGGAGCGAACCGCACCGATCGAAAAATCACTCCATTGGCTTTTGGAGTGCTGCATGGCTCAGTTTCCCGGAAAGCGCCTTGTTCTGGATGATCGGTTGACCTACCGGGTACTCCGTGACCTTCCCTTCAGCCCCGGATGTTCAGGTTATTTCTTATATGGTGCCGCTCTTTTCCTTTCGACTATCTTCGGCATGGAAAAGGACGAGCGGGTTCTGTTTATGTATCAGGCCCTCGCCGAATCGGGCATAAAATACAAGGGTCGCTGGTGCGGGTTATCTAGCACAAACAATATCTTGAGGGCCTTTATCGTTCATCCGGAATTTGCTTCTCATAAAGCAACCAGGCTTGCTGTCGAGGCCCTTGCCTGCCGGCAGAAACCATCCGGTTCCTGGAAAAGGCCCGTTCCTTTTTACCAGACAGTCAACGCACTTGCCCATTTGAACCTGGAAAGCGCTGAAGCTCAAATCAAAGCGGCATTTAAAAGGGCTTATCGTTCACAGAATAAAGACGGGTCCTGGGGCACGGTCAACAAGGAGTGGAATACCTTTCTGGTTGTTCACGCATTAAAGAATTACGGGTGAAAGACAGGGCACCGGTTCTTCATCCCCGCCAGGTTATTCCCGAGCGTGAATAATTCAGGGGCACACGCCCATGAAATTATCAGCTTTATCACACGACTCCCGCCAAAGCCCTGAAACGTAAAGCCGCTCAAACTCAGAGATGCGTGGAAAGTGGTTTACCCCTGACAAGCATCAAGTCATAAAACAAATTTGAATACATATAATCTTAAACTTTTATCTTGTTTTTTTTGATAAGTAATGATAATTGACTAAAAGTGAGTAAATATTTAGTAAAAAGTGAGGTTATAAGGCGTCATAAGTGTGCTGCAGGCACACCTTTTTCAGGGGCCGCTTTTTTTGCGGGGCAACCATGGATATCTATCTTGATGAAAGTCGCGACTTGGTATGGACTTTCGGCAGTCTTTACGGACACGGAGGTTCGAGCAGATATCTGACAATCTCCGCTCTGATCATACCGAAAGACCTTTCCAGGGATGGAAAAATACAGTTCAGTAAAAGATCAGCAGGGCTGCCTGTCCGCAAGCCGTCTATTCATATCTCCGCAATTACGGTTAAAAAAGAAGGATTCGAGGAGTCAGGGTTTCGCAGGTTCGAGCAAAACGCTTAAAAAGTTATAAAGAGGTGTCGTATTGGAAAACAGGGACGCGATAAAGAGGCTGTGGTTCAAGGCATTGCTGGAAGCAAACAAAGAAACCAGGCCCATGGACTCCCTTTCTTCCGCCTTCGGAGATCTCACCATGGAAGAGGCCTACGAAGTCCAGGACATGTCGGTTAAGGAGAGGCTAAAGAAGGGCGAACGCGTGATCGGCTGGAAAGTCGGTGCAACCAGTCGGGCCGTCATGGACCAGCTTAAGATAAATGAGCCGATCCTCGGCTGCATGACCAGCCGATCGGAGTATTCTTTTCTAAACGAGGTCAAGGCCTCTCATTTTTGCAGTCCTGCCGTGGAGGGCGAAATCGCCTTTGTCATGGGGAAACCGCTGAAAGGCCCGGGGATCACGAGAAAGGACGTGATTCGAGCTGCCGAAGGCATCATGGGGGCCGTGGAACTTGTTGACTGCAGGGTCACGGACTGGCAGTCGACAACCACGGAAGCCATTGCAGACAACGCCCTGCATGGCGGGATCATGCTGGGGCCTTTTATGAGGCCCATCTCCGGCCTGGATCTGATCCATGAAGGGGTTGTGATGCATCGAAACGGTCATCTGCTGGCGAGCGCCTGCGGTGTCGAGGCCCTCGGGGATCCCTTGAACGTCGTGGTGTGGCTCGCCAATAAGCTCGGGGAATCGGGAAAGGAACTGGATGCCGGGGCAGTCGTTTCCACCGGCTCACTCACCAGATTCTTCTTTGTCAATCCTGGTGACGTGATCGATGTATGCTTCACCAACCTGGGGCGAATCCACTTCTCAATAGGGGAATAGTAGAGTGGGACAAGGAGAGCGCCGATGATTTTATGCCCCTCTTCTGAAGGAAACAAGAAACCATCATGATATTGAAGGGCCGCTTTTCCTAGAGTCCACCTAAACAGATCTTTTCAGCTATTATTTGAAATCCGATATTGTCTCAGAAGGACATGGCGGTTCAGGCTGTTCAAGACTATTTTTCATTACGCTGAATAAAAGTCGCCCTTTAACGAGAACTATACGAGAATGGAACAGATCCTGATTTACAAATTTCAGCCTGTAGAGGTGTCTTTTACCCGGATATACGATAATGTTTAAGAAAAACTGATGCAAAAAATAAAGGAGTGATTAATGGCGATACAGGAAGGAAAGGCTTCACCCGCGTTCACCCTGCCTGATCAGGACGGAAACATGGTGAGCCTTAAGGACTTCAGAGGTAAAAACCTGATCCTCTACTTCTATCCCAAAGACAACACATCCGGGTGAACCAAGGAGGCCCGGGGATTCCGTGAACTTTTGGGCGAATTCCAGAAAAAAGATATTGCAATCGTAGGCGTTTCACCTGACAGCCGGGCGTCGCATCAGGGATTCATAGAAAAAAACGACCTGCCATTCACGCTTCTAAGCGACCCGGACAAAAAGGTAATGGCAAAATACGGTGCCTTTGGTGAGAAAAAGATGTACGGCAAAATCGTTCAGGGTGTGATCCGCTCCACCGTGTGGATCGGGCCTGACGGAAAGGTTAAAAAGCACTGGCCTAAAGTGGCCAAAGCGGCCGATCACCCGCAAAAGGTTCTTGAGGCGGTACAAACCGGAGGTTGAAGCAGGTCTCACAGAGACCGCTGAGCACGCAGAGATAATTTTGTGAAGAGTGAGTTAGCAGAACGATTTGACTATTCCACCATCAGGCGAATTACAATACAAAAGGAGGTAAGATATGCTGCGAACGATCAAGGCTTTCTTTCTCATTGGTGCTCTTATAACCTTTTCCCTGAGCCCCGCTCTTGCAGGGAGCAGTGAAGACCTGAAAAAGGCGGACAAGCTCAGATGCGAGGGTGATCACAAGGAGGCGATCGAGCTCTGTACAAAGATAATAAAGACGGAAAAGGAAGATAAAATGGTCCTTCGAAAGGCCTATATGCAGAGGGCCTTTAATTACGGACGGCTCAAAAAATATGACAAGGCGATAGCCGACATGGACATGGTGGTTGAGTTGAAGCCTGACCGATCGTCGAGCTATTCGGCGCGCGCTCGCACCTACAGGCAGTCGGGTGATATAGACAGGGCCATAGAAGATTTTGACCGCTCCCTTGAACTCAGGGAAAAGGCAGGGGTATTCGAGGATCGGGGGGACTGCCACGCGCAGAAGGGGGACAGGAAAAAGGCCATATCCGACTATGAAAGGGCCCGTGAGCTGACTGTCCTTAAAAGCTCCAAGGAAAGAATGCAGGAAAAGATCGACGCTCTGAGATAAAACCGGGTCCTTTTTTCCTTGTTCAAGTTTTCAGACAAGGGTTATAGTTGTGTAAAAAGGGTTCAGGGATTCCAGTTATCTATGGTTCAAACAGTTGATGTTTAATGATGTTTTCCTGAAAGCTGACGGCGTGAGTCCAAATATTGATATGGACTAATACTAAATTAGAGGGGTCGAACATGAGAAAGCTTGAGAGTTTTCAGAAGAAACATCTGAGAGGGATTGCCCACGGCATTAAACCGCTGGTATTTATCGGCCAGAAGGGCCTGACACCTGAAGTCCTGTCTTCTGCGGAAAATGCCATTGAAAGCCATGAACTCATCAAAGTAAAATTCAATGATTTCAAGGAAAAGGAAGAAAAAGAGGAGATTGCCGCCCGCATTGAAAAGGAGACAGGCGCCGAGAATGTGGGAATGATCGGACACACGGTCATCTTCTACAGGCAGCAGGAAGACCCGGAAAAACGCAGGATCGCCCTGCCTGAGCGGAATAAGGGGTGAGACCCGGAAAGATCAAAGGAGGAAAATCATGGCACGAAAGGCACACCCTGATGGAAGACCGCTTCTGTGTTACTCGCGCCCCTCTTGTTCAACCGGCGGCAGGCAAAAGGCCCCTAAGGTTTCATGTTTTTCTGGTTTTTTCGTCCCTGTTTTCTTTCTCTTTTTTTCATACACATTCTGCCCGCAGGCATCTGCAGATGATCAGGCGCGCGTCATGCCCGATTACCTTTCCCCTCAGGATATCATGGGCGCCTCGGTCTATAAAAAGGCCGTGTCCTCAGTGGTGACTATATTCACCTCACATGACGTAATGAATGAGGGAGTGAGCGCAAAAAAAAGCGGTATCGGAAGCGGAGTAATTATTTCACCTGAGTGCCACGTGCTTACGGCCGCCCATGTGGTCAGGGGCGCAGGCGAGATAACCGTAAAGACGCAGGACGGCAGGATGCGATCGGCGGAACTGCTTTTCAGCGAAACAGGCGCCGACATCGCCCTTATAAAACTCATCACGCCGGAGCCGGGACTGTCTCATGCCGAGCTGGGAGATTCCGACAATCTTGTAGTGGGCCAGTCCGTCTATGCCATAGGAAGCCCGTATGGACTTGAAAACTCCTTTTCAGTGGGAAATATCAGCGCGTTTCGCACCTTTGAGCGCTATTACGACGGCGCGATTCAGGCAAAGTTCATCCAGACAGATGCCGCGATCAACATGGGAAACAGCGGCGGTCCCCTTTTGAACTCAAAGGCACAGGTCATCGGTATAGCCTCCCAGATCATAAGTGTTTCAGGTGGTTTCCAGGGGATCGGATTTGTTGTGCCGATAAACACTGCCAGGGAGCTACTGTCTCTCAAGGACCGGGTCTGGCTTGGCATCGAAGGCATCTATCTAAACCGGGAGGGGATCGCCAATCTGATGAACCGGAATCTTAAAGGCGGACTTCTAATCGAACGGGTTGCAAAGGGGAGTCCAGCGGACAAGGCGGGCCTAAAGGGCGGTTCTGTCCCGTCACGGATGCTGGGCCGGGATTTTGTGCTGGGAGGAGACCTGATTCTTGAGTTCGGCACCAGGGACGCCTGCTCCAGCGAGTGCCTGGCGGATCCCGACAAGCTGTTTTCCGAAACAGACAAGTTTCCGGTGAAATTCCTGCGCGCAGGCAGGATCATGGAGGCAACCATCGATCTTTCAGGCAGCAGACAGAATTTTCTTGAGGGAATCGGTAGTCAGTAAAAAGGCCTGACCCTCAGGGCCAAAGAGGGCCTGTTGGGATTTCACCATCCTGTGTCTTTTAAGTGCCCCACCATCTCCGAAAACGAACACCAGGATGACTGTTTCCCCCTGCCGCGCCCTGAATACCGTCATCGCACGGGCCCGGGGAGCGATCAGGCGACGCCAGCCTGAAAATTAGCCGACTGCCATTTCTGCTCCTCCTTTTCCTTCAAACCGATCAGCTTCGCATATTAAGAACCGGCACGTCCGGCAGGGTTTATTCAAACAGGAAGAGGTTTGAGAGACAACAGGCGCTTTTCCATCCGGAGATCGAGGAACAGCCCTGTTTTTCATTAGAGGACTCGACTTAAAACGGAATGGGGATCTTACTGATCAACAGGTTTGCTCTTTATTTTTCTTTGTATTCTATCAAAATCTCGATTAAAAAACTACTTGAGGCCCCGGGGTCTTGATTTGTTAATTTAGGTACAAGATGATTTAAATCGATTTTGACGCATACCGGACTCTCCCGCCCTTAAAACAGGGTACCCCCGGGCATGGACGTAAACAGAAGCAGGTGCGGCAACCTGTCGATAAGCAGGCTGCAGAGCGCCTTTGACAGACAAACGGAACCTCAGTCGGGGAACCTATACTCAGGCCCTGCCTGATCTTTCCAAGGCAAGGAAAGACATGGAATCAAACCGGAAACCGCAACTGCGAACGGCCTGGTTTATATGGGGGCTGGGAGCGTTGTTCTACCTGATAGGCTTTTTTCAGCGGGTGGCCCCCGCGGTTATCACCGATGAACTGATGAGGGACCTGAACCTGAACGCCACGGCCCTTGGGAACCTCTCAGCATTCTATTTCTACAGCTACGTCGCCATGCAGATCCCCACTGGCCTCATGGCCGATGCCTTCGGGCCGCGTCGCCTTCTCACAGGCGGATCATTTCTTGCAGCCGCAGGAGCGGTCATTTTTGCACTCTCACCCGGTATCCTGCTGGCAGGCCTCGGACGGCTGCTTATTGGAGGCTCTGTTGCAGTGGCATTTGTTGGCCTTCTAAAGATATCCAACAACTGGTTTCCTCCCAGGTACTTCGGCGCTTTGACCGGAATGGCACTTTTTTTCGGGATCGTGGGAGCGGTCTGTGCAGGCCCTCCCTTAAGGGCCATGGCGGACCTTTGCAGCTGGCGCATAGTCATCCTCGTAACGGCTGCCGTCACCTTTATCCTGTGCGCATGCATATGGATATTTGTAAGGGACGATCCGCGCGAAAAGGAACACAGTGAGCCCTCAGGCCCGAAAGAGGCAGTTTCGGAAAAAAGGTGCGTGAAGATGCTCTCAGGTGTGCTCGAGGTGTTAAGGTATCGAAACACGATCCTGCTTTTCCTTATTCCGGGAGGCATTGTAGGCTGTGTGCTCACATTTTCCGGGCTCTGGGGAGTGCCCTTTCTTACGACCCACTACGGGCTTTCCACTGCCAGGGCATCTGCCATGAACACTTCTCTTCTTGTTGCCTGGGCCCTGGGAGGGCCGATCTTTGGGTGGCTTTCCGACCGCACAGGCCGGCGTAAAGTGATCTACATATTCGGATTCGGCATAGCGCTCATCTGCTGGTTTATCATCCTCTTCTCGGCAAGGCTCCCCCTGCCCCTTCTCACGATCATAATGTTGACCGGAGGCTTTTTCTCAGGATGCATGATCATAAGTTTCGCCTATGCAAAGGAGTCGGTGCCGCTTCACCTGGCAGGCACTGTTTCAGGGGTTATCAACATGGGTATCATGATGGGGCCGATGGTGCTTCAGCCAGCAGTCGGATGGGTCCTGGACCGGAACTGGTCGGGGCAGATTGATCAGGGGATACGCAGCTACAGCCTCTCCGCATACCAGTCCGGTTTCATGCTTATGATCGGATGGGCCGCTATTTCATTCCTTCTCCTGTTTTTTACAAGGGATACCAGGGCGCGGCAGTAGTCTCCCCTCTTTGCTGTTAGGCCCGACATCGGGCAGCCCCATCTTTTATCCCCCCGGGGTGACAAAGCGGGATAAAATGTTTATTATTAATGACATGTAACGATAATCCAGCCTGATCTACAGTTCATCCACGGTATTGTTTTTTTTCAGGACCAAAGCAAACAGGGAGAATTACATTATGAAAAAAGTAAAGAGCAAGGGAGCCGTGCCGGCTGCCCTCCTTTCAGTGGTTATTATGGCAATCTTCTTTTTCATTTTAAGTGCAGGGAATTCTTCGGCAAGGCCGTTTCGCATGGGTAAGATCCCTGACCCAAAGCTTGGATGCGGTGTGTGTCACCTGAACCCTGGCGGTGGAGGCTCACGTAATGACTTCGGAAAGGATTACGCCAAAATAGGCATAAAGGCAGGGGAAAGATACACCGATGAACTGGCCGCAAAAGACTCGGACGGGGACGGATACACAAACGCGCAGGAATTTGAGGCAGGCACAAATCCGGGAGACAAAAATTCAAAGCCTGCCCAATAAGCGCCCCATGAAAAGGACCCTCATCCTTGTCCTTATGGCACTATGCGTGGGTACTGCAGCCGCCTTCTGGCTTAAAACCCAGGCAGGCGGCCTGCCCTGGCAGGTCTATATTCATGAGACAGGACGGTTTCTTGCCCTTTCAGGCTTCGTCCTCCTTTTGTTTCAGTATATTTTTTCATCAAGGCTCAAATTCATTGAAAGAGGAACAGGGCTCGACTGGATGCTTGGCATCCACAAACCGCTTGGGTTAATAACACTTTCCGCTGTGACCCTCCACCCCCTGCTTATTTTCATCTCTGAAAGGCTTCAGGGCTATTCCACTCCTTTCGGGTTCTTGAAGCTCGTGGGACTGACCTCTCTCCTTTTACTCTGGGTGACCGCCGGCTCGGCCATGCTCTTTTCCAGGGTCAGGATGCGTTACGAATCCTGGCTCGGAATTCACCGGATAGGCTATCTCATCCTGCCACTTGCTTTCTTTCACAGCTTCTTTATGGGAACTGCGCTTAGGCAAGGTTTTCTAAGGGCTTTTTGGCTGACTCTGTTCCTTTGCTTTGCAGCCATCCTTGCAGCCAGGATCAAAAGGCACTACTTCTTAAAAAGAAACCCCCTCAAGGTAAGCGCAATCAGGCAGGTAACGCATGACTCATGGTCCATTGATCTTAAAGGGGATCACGCAGGCTACCTTCCGGGGCAATTCATGTTTTTGAAACTCAAGACAAAAGGCCTTTTATCTGATTCTCACCCTTTTACAATTTCATCAAGCCCCACAAATAAAGATCTTTCAATCTTGGCAAAATCAGTTGGAGATTTTACATCAACGCTCTCCCAAACCGAGCCGTCCGATCAGGCCTATGCTGATATGCCTTACGGCTTATTCAGCTTCCTGAACCATGATGCGGATCGTTATGTCTTTATCGCAGGCGGTATCGGCATCACCCCGTTTCTAAGCATGCTCAGGTTCATGAGAGACAAAAAGATCCGCAAGGAGGTCATCCTGCTATGGGCAAACAGGCATGAAAGGGATATTGCCTTCAGGCCGGAACTTGAAAAGATGACCTCTGAAATCTCCTCTTTTAAACCAGTGTATGTCCTTTCAAGACAGGCTGACTGGGCCGGAGAAAAGGGCCGCTTAGATATGGAAAAGCTCATGAGGCATGTGGGAGATTTTAAAGAAGGTGAGTTTTTTATCTGTGGTCCTCCGAAGATGATGAGCGATCTTGAAAGGCTTCTTCGAACCCTGGGTGTCACAAAAGGGCGCATCCATACTGAGCGCTTTAATCTCCGTTAAAAAGCGGCATTAAACGCTGCTTTTGAGACTTTCATTTTGTCTTTACCAAGCTGTGTTTGCGCAAAATCCCGTATTCTCCGAAAACCAGAACCGGGACGGCTGTTACATGATGAAACGCCCTGAAACCTGCCTCAGGATGGATCAAGGATCTGCCTCTTTTCCAGTTGATCGAAATGTTTCCTTATACTTTCACTGTTATTATATCAAATTGTTGCAGAAAAGACTTTTCATGACGGTATCAGGTCTTTTCCCGCTTCTTTACTGCAGGCCCTCTCTTGGGGATCATAAAGGTCATGGCCGCGCCGATCAGTCCGGTCAGGCCTATGATGAGGTATACAGGCGGGTATCCGCCTGTCAGGTCGTGCAGGGCACCCGCTACATATGGGCTGACAGCTCCGAACATGAGCCCCAGGGTCATAAGGACTCCGAAAAGCCTGTTCTCCTCAAATCCGGGGCACGACAAAAAGAGGTCGATATTCACCCGCTTTCTGGTTGGTACTCATACATGGAAACAGATGCCGCCTGCAGCAGATATCAATTCGTCTTTCCGCTCCTGTTTGATCTGATGTTGCAACGAATGAACATGAAAAGATGACCTTGACCCTCCTGCTGGATTTCATTAAATTGATGGGCAGCCTTTACGAGGCTGTTTACCGACAAAATTTCTTACGCCTTTGTTCCGGCAAATTTATTATAAGCATCCTACAGGGAAAAATATGAACGATAAAAAATACTATCAGATGAAGGTAAGGGAGGTCCTGGACAACCTCAAGACCACGGCGGACGGACTTGATCCGGCAGAGGCCGCACGAAGGCTTGATCAATACGGGGAAAACGCACTCACCGCCAGGATCGAGACCCCGCGCTGGCTGCTCCTTGTCTCGCAGTTCAAGGACCTGCTGGTGATTACCCTTATGGTCGCGGCGGCCATATCGATTATCATAGGCAGCACCAGGGATGCGGTTGTCATGATAATCATAGTCCTGATAAACGCCTTTATAGGTTTCATGCAGGAATACAGGGTGAGCCGGATACTTGAAAGCCTCAAGAATCTGATCAAGTCACCGGCCCGTGTGGTAAGGGCGGGTGAGCTCACGGAAGTCCCTCAGGACCGGCTCGTGCCGGGTGACATCGTCCGGCTTGAACCTGGGGACAAGGTACCGGCAGACATACGGGTCATGGAATCCTTTGACCTCAGGACCGAAGACTTCGCACTCACAGGCGAGTCCATGCCCCAGAGCAAGAACAGCCGCGCCATAAAAGAAGACTGCGTGCTGGGAGACAGGGACAACATGGTATTCATGGGAACCGCCGTTACCTCCGGCAGCGCCACAGGGGTCGTCACAGGCACCGGGATGAATGCCGAGATGGGCAGGATCGCCGGCATGACCCAGGAGACAGGCAAGGTGACCTCTCCGCTTGAGCGCGAACTGGGAGCCCTTGCCCGCTGGCTCACGATAACCGTGGTAATCATCGGGGCCGTCCTTTTCGCGGTATCTCTCTGGCAGGGGTTCACCCTTTTTACAAGCATGGTGTTTGCGCTAGGCATTGCCGTGGCCCTGGTGCCGCAGGCCCTTCCGGCTCAGGTGACCGTGGCCCTGTCCGCGACGAGCAAGAGGCTGGCCGAACTGAACGCAGTGGTCAGAAGCCTTCCCTCGGTGGAAACCCTCGGATCGACCAGTGTCATCAGTACCGATAAGACCGGAACACTCACCAGAAACGAGATGACCGTTACCTCTGTCTGGTTCAACAACAGGCACTACTTTATGACCGGCACCGGGTATGAACCGGAAGGCGGCATACTGGGCCGGGACGGGGAACCTCTCGATCAAAAAGACATAGATGAGATCGAGATAATGATGGACGCGGCCACCATGGCCTCAAACGCCGAGATACATGCCCCTGATGAAGAACATGACCTCTGGTACCCGGTAGGGGACCCCACGGAGGCGGCCCTTGTGACCATGTCCACGAAAATCGGCACCCGTTCCCCAAAAGAAGATGAGGAAAATCCCGAGCTCAAGGAATTTCCGTTCGACTCCGAACGCAAGCTCATGAGTTCGGTGAGACGGTTCGGCGACCGGGACCAGCTCGCCATGAAGGGGGCCACGGCAAGTGTTCTTTCCGTGAGCAGGCATATATACCGTGACGGCAGGACGGAACCTATCACGGAAGAGGATAAAGACGCAATCACGGCAATTAATGAGGAGTTCTCGAAAAAGGCCCTGCGTGTGCTGGCCATAGCGTACCGGCCGCTTGATCAGGGCGGGAAGGATTACACGCTGGAGGAAGCGGAAAAAGACGTGACCTTCCTCGGACTGGTGGGGATGACCGATCCGCCGAGAGAAGGCGTGGCAGAGGCGATGTCCGAGTGTCACGGTGCCGGTATCCGGACCTTCATCATGACGGGAGACCACCAGATTACCGCCCAGGCGATCGGAATGGAGATCGGGCTTTCCGAATCGGATCATCCGTCACCTGTTATTACCGGATATGAACTGAAGGCCATGGATGACTCGACCCTGTCAGGTGTCATGTCAAAGGAGCAATCCCTCATATTCTCGCGTGTGGACCCGGAAGATAAGCTGCGGATCGTGGAGCTTCTCGAGAAAAGCGGTGAGGTAGTCGCAGTTACGGGTGACGGTGTAAACGACGCCCCTGCCCTTCGCAAGGCGGATATCGGAGTCGCCATGGGAAAGATCGGAACCGATGTGGCAAAGGAGGCCTCCGAACTCGTCCTTCTGGACGACTCCTTTCCCACGCTCGTGAAGGCTGTAAGGGAGGGGCGCACGATCTACGCCAATCTGAGAAAAACCGTTCTCGCCTCCATGACCACCAACGCGGCCGAGCTCTTCGTGGTCCTTCTGGGGCTGGCCGCCGTGACGATCAAGGACTGGGCCATACCGATCCTTGCCATACAGATCCTGGCGATAGATCTCCTTGCCGAGATAATGCCGCTTACCTGCCTGACCTTTGATCCCGGCTTCGAAGGGATAATGAAGCGGCCTCCAAGAGACCTCAAAGAGCATATCCTGAACAGGATCACATCCATGGAGGTGATCGGCCTTGGCCTTTTAATCGGAGTGCTCGCATTTTCCAATTACGCACTTTTCATGAACCGGCACGGGATAACCTTTACCATCGGCAGTGCCGACACCCTCCTTTACGCCAGGGCAACCACGATCACATATCTGACCATAGCCTTCTGCCAGTTTGCAAACATCCTGTCACACCGCTTCGAACGCACATCCATATTCAGGGGGGATTTCTTCTCAAACCCCTTGCTTCTCCTGTCCATAGGAGGGTCCATAATCCTTATACTGATTGTGGTTCACACGCCCGGTGTAAGGGATTTTCTCCGCTTCGCCCCCATTTCCCTGATCGACTGGACCCATGTACTGGGAGCGGCGGCCCTGTATCTTGCGGCCTTTGAGCTGCTCAAGATGTTCAGGCGGATCAGGAACCCTCTAACAGACAAGAAAGCCCTCGGCCGGTAAAAAACAGGACCTGGAAAAGGGATTGTCCGCCGCACCCAGCGCTGCTGATCCTTTAATTCAAACATGGGGGAGCAAAGAAATGGAAGATCTGAGCGCCCGGCAGATGAGAAAATTCATGGAGAACCGCAATGAAGCCGACTACCTTCTCATAGACGTGCGTCAGCCTCATGAATACGAACAGGGGCACATCCCGGGTGCCAGGCTCTTCCCCCTTCCTCAGCTTGAGCCTGGCCTTTTTGATCTGCCCGATGACAGGGATCTTCTCTTTTACTGCAGGACCGGTTCAAGGTCCAGGACCGCTGCCATGCTGGCGGAGGAGGCGGAGGTGACAGAGGGGAAAGTCTATAACCTGGTCGGCGGGATCATGAGGTGGCAGGGAAACACCCTTTCCGATTTCCCATCCGTCCAGGTCTTCGACGGGTCCGAAACAGGTACGGACCTGCTGATAAAGGCAATTGATCTTGAAAAAGGGGCGTGGCGCTTCTACAAAGAGGTAGTAAAAAGATATGAAGACAACCAGGCCGCCTCAACCATCAAGGGGCTTTTAAAGGCTGAAAAAGCCCACGCAGAGATGATCTACGCCTTTCTTGACAGGGAAGACATAAAAGAGACATTTGAACAGATCTGGAAAGGCCTTAAAGGAGATATACTTGAGGGAGGCGGAAGTCTCGAGGAGATGATCTCCTGCCTTGAAGACATTGAAGGGAACCTCTGTCTCAACATTGTGGGGCTGTCCCTTGACATCGAGTATTCCGCTTTCGACCTATACCGCACCATGGCGGAAAGACACCAGGAAAGCAGGGCGGCAGAGACCTTTCTTTCAATAGCCCAAGCTGAAAAGGGCCATATGAGGCTGCTTACCAGGGCGATAGACAGGTGCGATGAAGGTTGAGGCCTGCTCGCGACATCCGACTACCGCACCATGGGCAGGTGGATCGGCCGGGCTGCCGCACGTAACAAGGGGGGCTGCTACTGCATGCCTGAGGGAGGATACAATCACTCGGTGCCGGGTGAAAACGCGCAGACCTTTCTTGAGGGGCTTACATTATGAGCGGAAGCAGGCATTTTAAGCCGGCCTGATGGGTTCTCCCTACGTAGCATGAAACCCGCAGCCCCTGCCAGGCAGCATGACACGAAATAGAGGAGGAACAGGGCTGAGAAATCCCCGCTGCTAAGGCCGCTTTCCAGGTTCCCGCAACGGTCCAGGATGGCCCCTGCCAGAGGCTGGAACATGGCGCTTCCGGCCATGGGAAATACATAGATGAGGCCTGTAACGGTCCCTGCGATCTGAACCGGAAAACGCTCTTTTGCGCCAGCGAAGCACACCCCTGCCGGGCCCGCCCCCACAAGCCCGAAAAGGAGATTGTATGCATATATCTCAGGCAGGCACATGGAACCGTTTCGCACAAGCAGCCAGAGGGTTAAAGCAGCCAGGGCCGACATGCTCAAGCCCAGTATCCGCCCGTGTGAATTAAATCTCGTAGCGAGCCATCCGAAAAGGATCGGCCCGAACACCCAGCCTAAGGAAAACAGGTTGATGACGCTCCCTGCGGATGTCTTGCTCATACCGTAGACCTGAATGAAGTAAGGCCCCGCCCACAGCCCCACAAAGCTGAACATGACCCCTCCGTTAAGGAAAAACCAGACCGCCAGGAGCCGGAAATCACGATTTGCCAGGATCATGCCGATGGTCTTTCCCGCGGCAGGCCTCTGCAGTGGAAGGCCCGGTTCTTTCAGCTCAGGCTCTGCCGGCGACAGGCCGAAATCCTGCGGTTTATTTCGAACAAAAAGCCAGACCAGCAGGCCGTTCAGAAATGTCAGCCCTGCAAGGACCTGGAAACTTGATCTCCACCCGATCCATTCACTGATCCACGCAAGAGGTGAACCGGCCACCACCCCTCCCAGCCCGGCTATCGAAAGGACCAGGGATGCGGCCATGACATACTGTCTGGATGGAAACCATGCGGTTAAGGCCTTATAGGTCGGTACAAGAACCGCTGATACCCCCAACCCCACAAGCACCCGGGAAAAAAAGGCGGTTGTAACACTGTCCGCCATTGAAAAAAGCAGGGACCCCACGGCCGCCATGCACATGCATATGGTGACAAGGAGACGCGCCCCGAGCTTGTCCGCAATGATCCCCACCGGCACCTGCATAAGGGCATAGGGGTAAAAGTATGCCGAGGCCATAAGTCCTGCAACCGCCCCTGACGCATTAAAGGATCTGATAAGATCACCCACAAGAACCGCCGGACACATGCGGTGTACGTAGACCAGAAGGTAGGATAAGGAAAGAAGTGAAACTATTACCCACCGATACGAAGATACACGGTAATTCATAAAAATCCAGTATCAGAAAAAAGGCTTTTCCTGCCTGATTTTGTTAAAGACAAGGCCTCCCGAAATATTTCCCACAGCCAGCGGCCTGAGTGGAGTAATTGTATGTTTCAGGGGCCATCTGCAACCGGTCCAGCTAAAGGCATGAGCAGGCGGAAAAATCCCCCCGTTCATGCCTTTAAATCCCGGATCTACCCCATGAGGGAAGGGAGCCACAGGGTGATCGCCGGCACAAAGAACGTGATGGTGATACGTACCACATCAGTGGCGATGAACGGAACTATCCCCTTGAAGATGGTGGAAAGAGACACATCTTTTGCCACACCCGCCAGGACAAACACGTTGATGCCCACTGGAGGGGTTATCTGTCCCATCTCGGCCATTGTCACAACTAGCACCCCGAACCAGATCGGGTCATAACCGAGCCCGGTTACGATGGGGAAAAATATCGGCACTGTCAGGATGATGGCCGGGATGATGGGCATGACGCATCCCAGGATAACGTAAACTCCAAGGATGGCCCATATGGTGACCGCGCTCGGAACGTCCATGCCCACCACGAACTCCGCGAGCCGGAACGGGATCTGTGACCTGGTCAGGAAATAACCGAAGATCTCCGCTCCGATGAGCATGAGCATGAGCATGGAGGTATTTTTTCCCGCCTCCGACAGTGCGGCCCAGATCTTCGGCATGCTCAGCTTCCGCTTGAACACCCCGATGACAAAGGCACCGAAACACCCCACTCCAGCCGCCTCGGTGGGGGTGAAAACCCCCGCATAGATGCCGCCGATGACTAGGGAGAACAGGACCAGTATCCCCCATGTACCCTTGAGGGAAACGATTTTATCCCTGAGTGAGGAGGAGGGTCCCGGCGGGCCAAGCTCCGGTTTCAGCCTGCACATAAGGTAGATGGCAAGCATGTAGAAGAGTGCCTGCATAAGCCCGGGAATAACCCCGGCGATAAAGAGCTTTCCGATCGACTCCTCGGTGAGGCTCGCGTAGATGATAAAAGCAAAGCTGGGAGGAATCAGGATTCCGATGGTGCCTCCGGAGGCTATCGCCCCGCACGCGAGGCTGTCCGCATACCTGTAGCGTTTCATCTCAGGCAGGGCGATGGTTCCCATGGTAACGGCCGTGGCAAGGCTGGACCCGCTCACCGCGGCGAACCCGGCGCATCCTCCAACGGTCGACATGGCGAGCCCCCCCGGGAGTCTCCCGAGCCAGTGTCGGAGGGTCTTGTAGATGTCGGTGCTTACCTCCGAATAAAAACAGAGAAGCCCCATAAGCATAAACAGCGGGATGGTTGTCATTGCCTGATTCGACGAAGCGGTGTAAGGAGAGGTGCCGAGCACCGCCAGACTCGCCTCCGGGTTCACCAGATAGGAAAAGCCCAGAAAGCCGATCAGCGCCATGACCGGACCGATGGCCATGCCGGTAAAGAGCAGCACGATAAGCATTGCGATACCGAGAAGGCCGGCATCAATACGGGTCACATTCCACGGCGCCCATTCAAGCAGCAGGGGAAGGCACGCAATAACCGCAATGATAGCCGCCCCAATGCAGAACCATATCCCGGGGTTCCTGCATTTCGCCCTGACTCCATCCACCGCGCGAATCGCATCTATCAGGAATTGAAGAGTAAGAAGGATCGAGCCTGCCGCCACAACCCACATGAACGGATAGTGGGGGATGGAAAGGACTCCGGAACATGTGCCTGCGACATACACCGATCCGGCCTGAACAATTCCCCGCCAAGACACAAGCGCCAGGACCCCGAAGCAGAGAACCCCGGTTATGAAGTAAAGCACCGCATTGGTCCCCGGGGACAACTTCTCCGTGAGAAGGCTCACCGCCACGTGACTCTTCTTCAACTGGGTGAAGGCAAGCCCGGAGAAGACCAGGAACACCATCATAAATTCAACAAGTTCATAGCTTCCCTTGATCGGACTGTTGAAGAAGTAGCGAAGCACCACATCCGTGGTGATAAGCAGCACCATAAGAAGGAGCACCATGCGTCCCGCCTGTTCCATAAGCCGGATAACCGGGCCGGTGCACCTGTCCATTGCCAGCGCTGAATGTTCAAGACTCATTTGATAATCCTCCCGGTGCTATTTTCCCATGTATTGGGGAGAATATTTCTCCACCAGACGCACTGCCTCGTCCAGCACTGCCTGGCCGGGAAGACCCTTGGCCTCCATGTCTTTTACCCATTTCTCCCACGCCGGCTTGGCTGTCTCACGCCACCTGGCGATCTCATCGCCGGAAAGATCGATTACCTCATCACCCCTTTTTGTAACCCTCTCTATGCCCTTCTGCATCTCCCCGCTCACAGCGGTGCAGATGGCGTCCGGAAGCATCTCGGCGGACACATCGGTAAAGACCTTCCGGATATCCTCCGGAAGTGATTCCCATGTCTTCTTGTTCATGGCGGTCCAGTAGCAGACACCGCCCAGATGCGCGTTGGTATGATACCTGGTGACCTCATAGAGCTTCCATGTGTTGAACGCACCCCACGCAAGTGCGCTTCCGTCGGTGACCCCCTTTTCCACGGACTGATAGATCTTGGGGGTACCCATGGTAACCGGCACCGCTCCCATACCCTCCAGGGCGGCCCTGGCCGCGGACTGGGTGGCGATCTTGAGACCCTTTACGTCTTCGAGTCTCTTGACGGATGTATCCACCATATGAAGTTCGTATGGCAGGGTTACCCACAGGTTGAGGATATGCACATCCTTGTGTTCCGCCCGTATCTCAGGGAACTTGGCGTAGAGATCGGTCAGGGCATGAGCACCCACGAAGGTATTGGGGCTCATGAAGGGCAGTTCCATGACACTGGTCAGCGGAAAGCGTCCCGGGGTAAGACTGTGGGATGCCCATGAGATGTCGGCGATCCCGTTTACCACCGCATCGTAGGAATCCCGCGCCTTCACCATGGTCTGGGACATATAGAAGGTGATCTTGACCCTGCCGTTGGTGCGCTTTTCCACCTCTTTTGCCCACGGCAGCATTGCCCCCCTGTAGGGTGACGACTTCGGAGGGATATACATGGCGAAACTAAGCTCGATCTGCTTTTTCGCATAGCTCACACCGGGCGTAAGGATAAACCCCAGTGACAGAACAGCTGTCAGCATTAAACACAACACTCCACGGTAGATTGTTCTTTTCTCCATTCTTTTACTTTCTCCTTTCAGATTACCTGTTTTATTGTGCACGGTCTTCGGCTCAGCCCTGGCAAATCCCGGCATGAGCTAATTCTGGCCATTTTGTAACCATAAGTTCACATCGCGTGCACAATATAGAAGACTCCTTTAATGGTCAAGGGAAAAATACCTATTTATTTTTTTAATCAAATAGCTTAATATATTTAGCAATATGCCTTACAGATGCCATGCAATTTGCTTGACATGTTCACTATATAGACATATGGTCACTATATAGTCACATGCAATAGAATCCTGCTCTGCTCTTTTCACTGCAGCGCGGCAGGCATCAAATCAATTATTACATGGAGGAAATCAGTTATGGCGTGGCCTTACAGGTACGAGACAGGAGTCGCTCATTATGACAGAGACAGGGCATTTACCGGATATACCCTTGTAACACCTTTTCCGGGACGTTCGGCATCGGCCCCTAATGAAGAAAAAGGCGAGGTGTTTCTTATTGATATGACCGGGCAGGTTGTCCACTCATGGAAGGCCCCCTTTCCGGTATGGTATGCCAGGCTGATGCCTGACGGCCACCTTGTGACGGCCCTGCGGCGCTCGACCCCGGAGCACCCCGACCGCCCGGGTTTTGATGCCTATCATATGGGAGGTGCCCACGGCCAGCTCATGGAACTGGACTGGGACAGCACAATCCTGTTTGAGCACTTTGACCCTAATATGCATCACGACTTCCGCAGACTTGAAAACGGCAACTATATATATGTGGGATGGGAAAAGGTTCCGGACGATCTTGCAAAGCAGATCAGGGGCGGCCAGAAGGGCACGGAACACAAGGACGGAACCATGTTCGGAGACTATTTCCGAGAGATAAACCCCGCAGGCCAGACCGTGTGGGAGTGGCACGGCATAGAGCATTTCGACCCGGATATCGACATCATAGGTGCAATCCACCCCAGGGAGGAATGGACCCATATAAACGACGTGGACGTGATGCCTGACGGCAACATCCTTTCAGACAGCCGCCATACTGACGGGGCATTCATAATAGAGCGCTCCTCAGGAGAAATCATATGGCGGTGGGGAAATGTGGCCTACCTGGATAAGGAAACAGGCCTTGTTGAGCACAGGGACGTGCGGGACGCCACCAACATGGGCGGACCCCATGACGGGCATCTAATAGGCCCCGGGCTCCCGGGGGAAGGCAACATGCTCATCTATGACAACGGCATGTACAACTACGTGTCAAGGGCGCTTGAGGTGAGTATCGAGACAGGCGAGGTGGTCTGGCAGAGCGAAGGCACCTTCGGCCTTGAAGGCTACGTCAAAGGCAGGGTCCACTTCTCCCCCTTCATAAGCGGAGCCGACAGGCTCCCCAACGGCAACACCATGATATGCTCGGGAGGAAACGGCGTAATCTTTGAGGTGACAAATAAAAAGGAGATAGTCTGGCACTATGTCAGGCCCGCGCCAAACATCCGCTCAGAAGTCCGGTACGGCATCTTTCGTGCCCACAGATACGCTCCTGACTACTGCCCTCAGTTCGAAAAAATCACTCCTGCAGGCGGTCAGCTGGTATAAGCTTTACCGGGGAGGCCCGCCTCAAGCCGGCCTCCCCGGACAAAAAAAGAGGCGTTCTTGACATGGAGCGGACAATACTTGATACTGCCTGAGCAGGCACTCGACTGTTCAACCCCTTGAGATCCTATGACGGGTAACAATCATGAAACCAACCGACAGTGACCGAAAGCAGCCCTATTTTGTTCAGTCTCTGGACCGCGCCATGAACGTACTGGAGTGCTTCAACTACAATAACAGGGAGCTTGATCTGGCCTCCATCACAAAGAAGACGGAACTCAACAGGACCACAGCCAGACGCCTGATAAACCATCTTCTCTCAAGAGACTATCTTGCATACGATCAGGAGACCAGGCGCTACAGGCTCGGGCTCAAGCTTTTCGAGCTCGGCGGAGTGGTCATGTCTTCCATTTCGCTTCGCAAGGTGGCGGCCCCGCATCTGACAGAGCTTCGAAACAGTACCGGTTACACGGTCTTTCTCGGCACAGGCCACGATGAAAGGCTCCTTTATCTTGACATGCGCGCGGCAAAGGGGCCCTTTCGGTTTTCATCCAACATCGGGACAATACGTCCCCTTCACTACGGTATGCTCGGAATAGTTATCATGGCCTATCTGCCCCGGAGCGAACAGGAAAAGATACTGGATGAGCAGCCCCTTGTACACCACGTTCCCAACTCCATAACAGACCGGGATCAGTTCAGTCTCATACTTGCAAAAACAAAGGAAAAAGGCTATCTCGTCGAAAAGGAGCTCGTGGTGGAAGGGTTCGCAGGCATAGCAGCACCTGTCAGAGATCACACAAGGCGGGTCGTAGCAGCCCTCGGTCTGGCCGTTCCGATAGTGGTGCTGGACGATCCGGTCAGAAGAAAGTCCCTCATAAAGGATGTCACTGCCACGGCAAACAGTATCTCCCACGACCTCGGTTATCTCAGCATTTAGAATTTCGGGCTCTTTATCTTATATATCTATGATCTAACAAGCGATCCGGATTTTTAATAAGCAAAAGGCCCCCTGCAGCTGAGCTGCAAGAAGCCTTTTGTTAAAGGGTTTGTCAACCCTAACGGACCTGATAGGGCATCCTGACTTCAAGTGCCTGGTAGGGGCACTCGATCTCGCAGGGCAGGCAGTACCAGCATGTCATGTTTGATTCAAATGACCTGCCGCAACTAAGACACCGTTCAGCTTCCCTTTTCGCCTGCTCAGGGTCGAGCACCAGTTCGGTCTCAGCATCAAGACCCCGTTTTTCAACAGGCAGGCACGGGCTCTCCCCCCTGGCGCCTCCTGCGGCCCTTTCCGCTATGACTTCGTATCGTCTTGACAGGCCTCCTGCCTCGTACCTGTCCCGTTCGTACCAGAGCCCTTCACCTGAAAGATACCGGCCTGCGCTTATTCCCGCCTCCTTTCCGGAGGCAAAGGCCTCCACCACGGAGGAGGGCCCGCTTGCGCAGTCTCCGGCGATAAACACCTTTTCATTTTCAGGGGCCTGCCTTGTCACCGGATCGCATGAGAAACGCCCGGCTTGCATGTCGAAGAGATATTCCGGAAGCCCGCACACATCAGGGCTATGACCTATGGCAACGGCCGCGAGGTCCGTTTCCAGGCTGTGAAGACCGCAGGTTTCATCGATCTGAGGCGCGAAGTTACCCTCAGGATCAAACACGGTCAGGCACCGGTTAAACGACAGCCTGACGCTTCCCGCATCCGTTTTTTCAATGCCCCCCACGCCCCAGCAGTTTTCCACTCTGACCCCCAGCTCGCGGGCTTCTCTAAGTTCCTGTTCAAAGGCAGGCATCTCATTGGGGTTTTCAAGGCACACCATGACAACTTCGCGCGCGCCAGCGTGAACGCACGTTATTGCGGTATCAACGGCTGAATTGCCACCCCCTATGACCGCCACCCTCTTATAGGTAAAATCCTCGAGCCCGCCTGAAGCGGCCTTTGCCAGTATATCAAGCCCTGAAACGACCTGTTCCAGGTCCGCGCCCGGCACGTTCAGCCTCATTGAAGGGCCCGCCCCTGTCGCGATAACGATTGCGCCGTGCTCTTTTTCGAGTTGGGCCAATTCCATGTCCCTGCCTATGGCGCATTCCGTAACAAACTCCACACCCATATCCCTTAAAAGGTCCACAGCCTCCTCCACCTCGCGAACAGGAAGCCTGAAGCGGGGAAGGCCGTGCCGCAAGAGCCCGCCAGGCTTATCGGATGAGTCGTAAACGGTTACCTTGTGGCCCATTGAGCGCAGTTCATACGCAGCCATGAGACCGGCCGGGCCCGAGCCTATGACAGCGGCTGAAAGGCCTGTCTCAGCCATGATTTCCGGTCTTCTTCCTGTTACATCAGGATACCTCTCATCAAGATACCTCTTTAGCGCCCTTACCTGCACGGGCCCGTCGCCGATCGTCTTGCCCCTCTCGCATGCCGCCTCGCAGGGCCTCGAGCAGATCCTGCCCAGGATCTGCGAAAAGGGGGTGTGTTTTCTCAGTTCTTCCGCGGCCTCCTCTTCCTTTCCCATCGCGATAAGCCGGACATAGCCCTGACAGTTGATATCAAGAGGACAGGCCTGACGGCAGGGCGCTACGGACAGGCGCAGGTTGTCCATGATGCAGCGGTCGACGCAGGTTCCGCAGGCAATACATGAATTACGGTCGATTCTTATATTTATATCGCTAATCATCTTATTTCCCATCCTTTGCTTCATTTGCGAGCTTTTCAAGCGGCGCTCTGGTGCAGTTGATCTCCCCCGGGTCTTCCCCCCTCTTAAGCAGCATATGGCACAAGTAGTCCCGGTCGTTTTTTTCCGGGTAATCGGATCGTCTGTGGGACGTGCCCCAGCGGCTCTCCTTACGCTCAAACGAGGCCGCGGCTGAAAGAGAGGCGCATTCTATAATGTTTTCGATCTCGTAGATCTTGCTCAGTTCGTGACCGTTTGCGGCGGAGGTTGTTTCAAGAAGTTCTTTTTTCAATTTCCCGGCCCACTCAAACCACCGCTTGAGTTTGTATTCATTCTTGATCCCGACCACATAGTCGCCGATCAGCCTGCGCACCTTGAATTCGATATCCCTGACGTTCAGTTCGCGGCCCGGGTCGGACCGGCTGTTTCTATTATTCACGGCCTCCTTGACCTTTGCGTCGTTTAACCCGGTCTGTTCCGGGTGGGCGGATATGAAACTTACAGCCTCTTCCGCTGCCACTTCACCGAATACCAGGGCGCCTGAGAGGTGCTGCTTCGGGACACAGGCCACGTCCCCTGCCGCGAAGAGTCCAGGCACGCCGGTCTGCGCCTTTTCGTTCACCCTCACTCCGCTCATACCGTGCCCCCCGCAGATCTGATGTTCGGTGGGCCACAGTTCGATATCCTTTTTCCTGAAATCTATGCCGCGGCCCTTGAAAAAGCGCTCCTGAACCGGCCGCTCCGTGGTAAAGAGGATACCCTCTATCTCCCGGATGACACTTTCATCCAGATGGCTCAGTTTCACGCGCACAGGCCCGCGTCCCTGCTCATGTGCCTCGTTCATGAGGCTCATGTTGTTTACCTCGTTTTCCATAATCACCCTGTTAAAGACATCCAGAACCTGCCCTCCTCGCGTCACGGTTATGGCAAGAAGCGGCATGTTGGCGTCCTTTATCAGCACCGGGCTCTGGGTGGACTCCATCCCGATGAGACCCGCCCCGGCCTTGTAGCACATCAGGAAACCGTCCCCGGTGTTTCCGGGAAAGTCAAAGACACCGTACAGGTAGCCCGAGTTTGGAAGGGTCAGACGTGCCTGTCCGCCTGAGGCCATGATCACGGCCTTTGCCCTGCACACCACTAACTCGCCCGTGCGCACGTTGAGACCGACCGCACCTGCGACCCTGCCGCCGTCCATGAGAAGATCAATTCCCATGACCCTGTTTACGGCCTTTGTTCCGGATTTAAAGACCCGTTCGGCCATCATGGTCTTGAGGTCGGGCTCCTGCATGGCGGTCTGGAAATTTCCCTTTACATGATATTTGAGGGTCCTGTAATTACCCGATGCGTCAAGGGGGAAGTAGACCCCCCACGATTCAAGCTTTTTGAGCAGTTCGTATGACCTTGCGGCCATTGTGTAGCTTGCAGGTTCGTCAAATACCCCCTGACATCCCAGGCCCACTGATTGTATATAGAGTTCGGGGGACGTGAGGTTGGGTATGGCGACTATGTTGAGGGCATCCATTCCGCGCGCAATGGAGCCGGAATACTTTATGTCTCCCTTGTCAAAGACAAGGACTTCCAGCTCAGGATTGAGCTCTTTGGCCCTGATCGCGGCCATGCACCCTGCGCTTCCTCCGCCGATTATCAACAGATCGGTCTGTCTGTAAAAAACTTTGTCCAAGGTCTCAGTCTTGTTCATTATCACCTCTCTACTTCCTTTTTATCTTTGGCCCACTTATTTTTAGGCACAAAAAACCTCATACCATGAGGTTCATCCACATGTTTTTTTCATACGGCCTGTAATCAAACTTCACTTCCAGATAACGTGCCATGAAAACCACCAGCCCTACGCTGACAACTAAGTCCTGATCGTTAAAATACACGGCCTTTCTTACCAGGATCGGAGCTTCAACGGCCGTTTCAAGGATTGCCGCCTCATCCTCCGAAAGCCTGCGGCTCGTAATTGAGTAGGTAACCTGTTTGGTCCTGGTGGTGCGGTTTGCGTCCAGCACTTCGGTAAGCATTTTTTCCGTCAGTGCCCTTTCAGTAAAAAGCCATGCTGAAGAAGGATCGACCGCCCTGTATTCGATGGCGAATTTCAGATCCTTGATTTTCTTGAGCCTGCTGACCAGATGAATTTTTTGGGCGGGCGCAAATTCCCCGGCCCATTCGGGCGGTTCACACTCCGACCTTGAAATAAGCTCATTTGAGATCTTTATGCCTTTTCCCCCAAGGGCGGGCTCCATGCCTCTGAAGGTCTCAACCACCCCGTTATTTACCGGCCGGCAGGTGAATGTGCCTTTTCCGTGGATCTTCTGCACGAGCCCGGCATGTTCCAGGTTTTCCACCGCCTTTCTTATTGTGGTGCGGCTTACCCCGAAATGCTCAATAAATTCCGGCTCACTCGGAAGACGCGTGCCTGGCACAATCTTTCTTTTTCTTATGAAATCCGCTATTGCCCTTTCCACCTGCCCGTAGATGGGGCTTTTGTCCCCGGCTGCAAGTCCCGGCATTGAATCCCATACTCTCATGATCCCCCCTCCCGAAAAAAGACAATCGCATAAATTCATGATGACGTCATGACGACATTATGTATTCGCACCCAGGTGGTGTCAAGGCAAATCCTGACATTTTTCCATTGGAGGGGAAAAAGCGTGAGGTGGGTTCTTTTCAAAAGGAAGCCTTTCGCGCGGGTTGAAAGGCCTTTAAAAAGCCTGAAAGGCGCTTTTGACCTGAACAGGTCGGGATGAACTCCAGTATGATCTTGATCAATGGTTGGGAAAATACAATCAGCGCCGGCCACATCAAGGCAAACGATGTCAGGGCAAAACTCCAATGGAGACTTTCATGGAAAATTTGCCCTTGGCAAAAGAGAAAATATTGGATAATAGAGTTGATGCCTGTCTGACACCTGCAGCTTAGTCGGACAACAGCCTCAGAAAGGGTATGTGTCAGATTACATCCTGGCTACTACACTTAAATGTTTCAGCAGGCGTCATCTTTTTTGTCATTGAAGAAAAACAGATAACCAAGCAAGGCCACCAGGCCCATACCGGCTATGGAAATATAGACCCATTTCAGGCTTGAAAAGGCAACAACGGAGGTTGCTATCATAGGTCCCAGTGCATTTCCCGCAAATCTGCTTGAATTCAAAAATCCCAATACCCGTCCGTCCGATTCCGAGGCAAAAGATGAAAAAACCAACGGCACAACAGCCGCTATCGCAGCCGTTTGAAGCATACGAAGGGTAACAAAACTTGTGAGCCCTAAACTCAATGACAGCAATGATTGGAAGATCGCCCCCAGGATACCCGCTATAAAAATAAGCCTGTAAACCGGTATTTTTGAAGACAATCTGCACAGCAAGAAAGTGCCTGCAACAGCCGTTGCCGTATACAGCATCACAATCAGACCGGCTGAATTTACCGCCGCACCCTGTTCCATATGGAATCCCTTGAAAACATCCGGAAGGATGCTGGGCAGAAACATTAACTGGACCGTTGCGGTAAAACAAAGCCCCCATCCGATGAGAGTCTTTTTGTCCATTACACGTTTTTTAACTGCAGAGGCCTTACTTGATTCATCCGTAGCTTCCTTTACATAGAAAAAACAGAAGACCAGAGTCACAAATACCAGACCGGAGGCGCTGATAAACGCGCCTTCGTAACCCAGCATGGTGGCAGCCAATGCGCCTATCGGAGGACCGATCAACTGTCCCAGTGTCAGGGAATTTTGATACAGGCCTATATCTCTTGACACCCACTGTCTGGATGACGACGAAGAGACAATAATCAGGCCGATGGTAGAAATACCGCCCAATATCCCCTGCATGATTCGAAGCACAAGAAGAACCGGAAGACTTGATACAAACCCCATCAACAGAATTATAACGGCATGGGAAAGCAGGCCCGCCATAAAAAGGCCTTTGGGACTGAGACCGGAGGCTAACGACCCCCAAAAGGTGGACGCAATAGCCGCGGCAAAGCCCGGTGCCCCCATGATAACTCCCGTCCATATAAGCGTTTCCGCAGATGAGCAGGGGCTGATATCGTGAATGAAAAAGGGGAGGAAAACCATAACGAAATTGAAAGAAAAGGCTATGCCGAACTGGGAGAGACAAATGAAGAGAACGTTTCGATAGTTTCTTTGATTCATATCATTACATGACAGGTTTGCAGATGGTTTCATGGATGCCGAGTGAGCCTAACTTAGTAGAGGGGGCACCAGTGACAACTCAAGCCTTATGCGCCCCGGAGATTTCCCCCGTCGCAGGCCGTTAAAATAATCACCGGACAAACCATTGTTTTCTGCCCAAAGGTTCGAAAAGAGACAAGCCACGGCCCGGGAACTTTTGTGCCGTAAGGCTCTATTGTATCAGATAAAATCTTCAATATAAATTTCCTAGTGCAGGCCTGCCGGCATATTCAAACCCCATACCAGGCGGGCTGCGGTGCAATTTCTGATTGAGCTGTCTTTTGTTCATATCAGATTTTTATGAGAAAAGAAAATTCGTATATTAATTGCCCAATTTTATTTTTGCTCCTATTGCTCAATCTGTCATTCATAGAGTTCAAACAGAAACGGATGGGATTCGGAAAGGCATCTGGAGAAAAAAGATCCGATGAGTTAATTCGGTTTCGGAAGAGGGCCCGAGATCTCAAAAAGGAGTCTTTGGCCAAGTGGTTTGGTTTTCCAGATGAAACTGAAATTCGGAGAGCCTGGTTGCGATCAAACAGTCTTGAATTATTCCGGAATCTCGGCAAATTCAAAAATAGCGGAAACAGATTTAATTTCAGCTATTATGGTTCGACCGAATACAACGGGACACAGATTGCTTGCCAACAAAGGCATTCCAGGTGTTTTTAAAACCTGTTATTAGGTCTTCCAATGAGTCCTGTGCCCGCTTAAAATGGGTAAACACCTTTCCATAGCATTTATCACAACGTTGGCAACAGCTGTGATATCCAGCAACAACCACCTGTTTTCCCTCCATCAGTAGGCCAAAAGATGAAGTCGTGCCTTCTGTGATAAGCTTAATTATTGTTGACGTTTTATTGACGAGAAAAAACCAGGGTTGGTGCTTGATCTTTACATATATAAGGGTTAACCAAACCTGTGACAAGAAAGTACTATTGAAGTATCCTTCTGAAAACTAAGTTTCTAGACAAAGGGGAGTCGGGTCGCCTCTTCCTTATAGTGCATGAATTGACTACGGCGATTGCCTGCCGATATCACTTCCGTTATTTTTTTGGTCTCTCTCGTAAACCCTAGCTCTTTCATCGCTGCGGTTTCTCTGTACATCCCTGCCAGTATCATTTACTTCTTTTTTTTGAACCTTTTTCCTATCATCACTGCGTTTCCCTTGTGCATTCCTAACGGTATTATTCACTTCTTTTCTTTGAATACGACCTTTATAACCTTTTTGCTCTGTTTCATTAATCCTGCCCCTATTATTTCTCCTCTGTATTTCCTGTGTCTTATTTCTTTTATCTTTCTGATCTCTTACGTTAATCCTACTTCTGTTTTCTTCCTGGACTCTTACATTTCTCTTGCTTTTAAACTTCAATCCCTTTGGATAATGATTTCTTGGAAGATCTATCCAGCGTCCGCTCTTTGACCTTGAGTAGTACCATCGGTCACCATGGTAATAATAGTAAAACCCTCCATATGTGTAATAGGAGTATGGGTCTACCGATTCAACAGTTACCGGAAGAGGTGGTGCAATGGCTACATAGGAACCACGATGCCCTACTGTCGTAACGCATGATACACTCATAAAGGCCATGACAATGATAATAAGAAATCGCTTTTTCATGTTATCCCTCATTTGTATGATCTAATCATGTGGCTATGGTGATGTTTTCTGTGCCCTGCTATACCATTTATTTTAAAAGCAAGACATATGCCGAATTGTCTTAATTAGAGGGTAACAGTCTGAATTATCTATAAATCCTATGACAATCTATCAAATGAAATATTCATCAGAAGCTGAGAGATCGGCAAGAAATGTCGAATCAAAGATTTTTTCGACAGGGTGACAGCGATTCTGTTTAACAAAAATTTTATTGAAGGAAGTGCTCAGTTGAGATATTATTTTTACTCATCCTGAGAGGAACTGACTGACATTATGTTGTTGAGATTTATTGTAGTAGCTAAGATATGATCTGACACATACCCTTTCTGAGGCTGTTATCCGACTAGGCCGCAAGCGCCAGACGGTCTTCACCTTTCACATCCACATTTTTTACTATCCCGCAAAAAATCTTTCCACAGAATGCTTAGATCTATATTTTATCCTAAATGAAGTTGTCTTCCTTATGTTTACTTGAAATAGCACCAGCAAGATCATCTAGGGCTTTAAAATCATTTTCTGAGGGAACGCCCCTGCACAAAACAGGCTTCAGCACCTCAGCTTTCAAATCAGGGGTCATTCCGGCAAGAGTCTCTACCGTTTTTCCACCCCATCCATATGAGCTTATAATAGATAGAAACTTTGTCCTAGGTCTTATCTGTATCACTGTTTGAGGAACACATCTCGATCAGCAATGCGGCCACCGCCGGATAAAGGCCCTGGCAGTGCCTGCTCATAAAGATGGTTTTCCGTCTCCGGCAATACAGCGACTTCGGGAGATGGTTGGAGAGGAGAATCAGGCTCCGGTTGCGGCGCAGGGAAAGAAGGGCCGGTGTTTGATGGACTTTCTCCGTGAACAGCCGGATCGCACGTGAACTGAGGATCAAGGACAAGCGCCCTCTCTTGCCAGGCGGGAAATTCAGCGGTCCGGGGATGGGCCAGGTCCTTGCGATATAGAAAGGCCCCGGGAAAATGGACGGTTACAAAAGGCGGAAAAAATTCATTCGAGACCTCGCAGGGGCTCACGATCAGCCATCCTCAGTCCACGAGTGCGTCATAGAGTTTTCTTATCACCGAACGGGCGCGCCCGGCTTCAAAATACATGATAACGTTGCGGCAGAAAATGAGATCCATGGCATTTGTGTTGCCGGCAAGCGAGGGGTATGAATCTTCCGCCAGGTTCAGATACGAGAAGTCGACCATCTTCTTGATTAAAGGGACGATCCTGTTCAGCGAGTCTTTGTCTTTAATAAAGTAACTCCTGATCCACATCGGGGCCTCCCGGAACGACCATTAGCTGTAAACGCCGTTTTCGGCCCTTTTCAAAAAATCCGGGTTGATATCGGTGGCGAGGATGGTAATGTTCCAGTCTTCGAGGTCGGAAATCAGTTTATGGAGCAGGATGGCGATAGAGTAAGCTTCCTCGCCGGAAGCGCAGCCTGCGCTCCATAACCGCAAATGCCTGGAGGCGCGACGTTTGCTGACCAGCCCGGAAATGATTTCTTCTTCCATGACTTTAAACAAGGTTGCTGTCCCGGAAAAAGCAGGTCTCTCCGACCGTGAGGTGACTCGCCAAAACCTCGATCTGGCGCCGGGACAAAGATGAGGAGAGAAGCCAGGTTAAACACGCCTCCGTGTCCGTGAAATCAAACTCCCGCGCCGTTAAACCAAAACGCGCACGCATGTTGACAACCGGAACAACCCGGCCCTGCCAATTCACGACTCCCACTACGATCTCCGGCGCTTTGGGCAACAAAGTGATTTCCGCCGCTCGCACGACTTTCTCCACCACGGACAGATAGCATAGCCTTGAGCATCAAGCCTGAACACCATAAGCTGGTTTTTATTTATTATAGTTATGACGATTTTCCTCCATCTATCAAAAAAGATGCCTTCATTCAGTCCTGGGCTTAACGGGTGCCGTGAAGCAAGGGGTGAACCGCATGTATCAGAGGTTCCATTTCAATTGGTTTTGCAACAAGTGCGATGGGGCCGTAAAGCATGGCCTCTATCGTAAGGTCGCTGTCCGGACAGCCGGTGATTACAGTGACCGGCAATCACTCTTTCTCATCCTCGATCACCTCATGTAACACCTTGCTCAATGACAGGGATTCAAATGGTTTGGGCATCATACCCTTAAAGCCGTATTCCTGAAAATTGGCCAGGACCGGGTCATCTGAATAACCGCTGGAGACGATGGCCTTTACTTCAGGATCTATCTCTATCAATTTATTAATGGCTACCTTTCCCCCCATCCCGCCGGGTATGGTCAGGTCCAGGATAACTGCATCATAGGGCATTCCGGATTCCATGGCCGCCTTATACATCTCAATCGCTTCAATGCCGTCCCTTGCAAATTCCGATTCATAGCCAAGGTTGTTCAACATCCTCCCGACCAATTTTCTTATTGACTCTTCATCATCCATCACAAGGATCCTGCCATGGCCGGTTATCAGAAGGTCTTCTTCTTTTTCAGGGACTATTTTGTCGCAAGCAGGCAAATAGATGTGAAATGTCGTACCCGCCCCCGGCCGGGATTCCACCGAGATGTACCCGTCGTGCTTCTTGATGATGGAATAGGTCGTGGCAAGCCCGAGACCGCTGCCCCCATACTTTGTCTTTAAATAAGGGTCAAATATCCTTACAAGATGCTTTTCAGGTATACCTGCTCCCTGATCTTTAATGGATATCCTGATGTATCTGCCCGGCTTGAGGGGCAGCCCGTGTCCATCATCTATTATTAGATTTTCCGCCGCGACCCGAATGATTCCCCCTTCCGGCATCGACTGGTTTGCGTTGATAACAATATTATTGATGCCCTGGCTGATCTGTCCCAAGTCGACCTCAGCCGGCCAGAGGTCTTCTGCTATCGAATACTCGCACCTGGATTTTGAACCTCTTAAAACAAGGAGAGATGATTCCTTGATAACGTCTTTAATCGAGACAGTTTCCTTTAGCGGCGCTCCTCCTTTGGCAAAGGTCAATAACTGCCCGGTCAGTTTCTGCGCACTTGTTGAAGCCGCCTCTGCATCATTTAACAGATCAAATATATCATCTTCAGGTGTTACCTGATTCTTGGCTAAGGAAATATTGCCGAGAATCGCTGTTAGAATGTTGTTGAAATCATGGGCGATACCCCCTGCAAGCATCCCAATGGATTCAAGCTTTTGGGCCTTTAAAAGATCCTCTTCCATCCTCTTGCGCTCTGTTATGTCGCTATAAGCTATTATCACCCCATAGCCTTCCAGCGGAATGGGAACAGCGGTTACATTGATCCAGATGACATCCGCTTCTCCCTTGACAATACCCATTTCGACATTCTCAATCAGGTGATTTTCCTTCAGTGCCCTGACACTGGCGTACTCGTATGCCGGCATGGGAGAGCCGTCGGGCCGGATGATGCGCCACTCCAGGCCGTCAATCTTTCTTTTGCCATATTCTTGCCGCGGCAGTTCCAACAGCCGCCCTCCCTCTTTATTCATTTCCAAAATGTTCCCAGCCTTATCCGATACGGTAATTCCTATAGGTAATGATTCGAATAGCGTTTGATATTTTATCAGGTTGACCTTGAGCACCTCCTCCGCCCGCTTGAGATTGGAGATATCGCTGACCGCCGCTCTGATCTGCCTTAAATCGTCACCCTCGTTTTTTATGACGGTGCATTCCATACGGGCATAAAACTCACGGCCGTCATTTCTCACAAGCCGCAGCTCACAGGACCGGGATGTCTCCGTTTCCAGAAGGCGCTGCCGATACTTATAGAAAATGTCCTTGTCTTCTCTCAGAACAAAGCGAGAGAAAGGCTTTCCAATCAAGGCACTCCGCTCTATCCCCGTCATGGAGGCACCGGTCAGATTGACCTCCTCGATGATCTCCTTTTCACTCACTGTAAAATAGCCGACCGGCGCAAAGTCATACAGATGAGAATACTTGTCCCGTGTTCGTTCAAGTTCACCCTGGATGCGGCGGAGTTCATCGTTCTGCATTTCTAACTCGATCTGATGAACCTGAAGCTCGTGGATGAGGGTTGTCATCTTTTCGGGTGACACTCCGGAGAAATCCTCGCTGCCGCCGAGCGCTTCTTTCAGCTTTTCCTCGGCTCGTTGCCTGAACTCAAGATCTCCCTGATTTTCCTTCGCTTTTAATTTCTTCGTATCCATCTCCCTCTTCTCCCAATCGACAATTCACGCAAGATCCCGTTCCGTGGTCGCAATTTCAATGGGCCGACCGCTCTCATCCGTTAAAACAGTACCGGTCAACCATACATCCAGTATTTCCCCGGCCTTTGTCTTTCGCCGGGTCTTAAATGACTTTATGGGTTCACCCCTCGTCAGTTTTTCAACGGCCGATTTAAACTCGCTCTGCTTATCCTCCGGGACAAGTTCGCTGATGTTCATCTTGAGGGCCTCGGCTTCGGTCCAGCCATACATGTGCTGCGCACCCCTGTTCCAGGCCAGAATCTTGCCCTCAAAATCCAGTACTATAACGGCATCATTGGAATCCTCCAAAACAGTGGCCAATCTTCTGATTTTATCCGCCTGCTTGATCTTGTGCACATCAACAAAGGTCATCACCACTCCTTCAATGACATTTTCGGAGGTCCGGTACGGCATGACCCTCATGGCATACCAGATAAGATCCTTTGTCAGGACGTCCATCTCCAGGGTATTGAGGTCTTTGAGGACCTTTCCGGCCAGGTCGATAAGATCGACATCCGGAAAGCTTGTTTTAAGGTCACTGAGAGGCCTGCCGATATCGGTCTGAATCAAACTGATTATATTTGCTGCGGCAGGGGTGTAACGTTTGATATAGAGGTCGGTATCCAGGAATATAGACGCAATTTCAGTTGCGGCCAACAGGTTGTTCATGTCGTCATTAGCCCTGGAAAATTCATCCACCTTGTTTTCAAGTTCCGCATTCACTGTGGCCAATTCCTCATTGGTGGATTGAAGCTCTTCCTTGGAGGTCTCCAGCTCTTCGTTGGTGCTTTGAAGTTCCTCGTTGACCGATTGCAGCTCTTCATTTGCTGATTTAAGCTCCTCATTGGAGGTTTCCATCTCCTCGATGGTTGCCTGAAGATATTCCCGGGTCGATTGTAGTTCCTGCTCAAGGCTTTGCAGGGCAGTATCCTGTTTGTTAAGTTTTAACGTGCCGGTCTTTTTTCCACCCGCTGCCTTTACCGGTGTTTTATCATCAAACATGACGAGCATAAATCCCGGGGGCAAACCTTTATCTGTCATCTGTTTAACGGATATGTCGACAATACAGAACGCACCGTCATAGTTGACGCGAACGCCCTTGCAGAAAGCGTTCGTTTTTTTCCGGACCGCTTTGTGAAGCGCTGTGGTCAGCGGATGTTTAAGGTCCGCGCGCGCCATGCTCAGGATATTAAAGCTGGGTTTGCCCGTGGGCGGGATCAAGTACCTGTCCGTCTTACCCACAAAATGCAGAATTTCATATTTATCATCGATCAGAACACCGGCGAGCGCATATTGATCGAAGATTGCCCTTTCGACCATTGCCTGGACGGTACTGGTTGCCGGTAGCTTATCTTTTACATCGGATTCGACTTTTTGCTGAACGCTGTAATTGATTTCAGCGGGATGAGAAACGCCAGTTCCCGCAAAGCCTTTTTTTCGTTCAAATAGTTTCCATCTAGAATTTAATGGCTGAAAAAGGTCCGTATGTTCACCGATGCTTTCTGATGTTCCCAGAAACAGAATCCCGCCGGGGTTCAGGGTATAATGAAACAGGGGGATGATCTTTTTCTGCAGGACACCGTCCATATAGATCATCAGATTGCGGCAGCTCACCAGGTCCAGCCTGGAAAAGGGTGGATCCTTAACGATATTTTGAAGCGAAAAGACGACCATGTCGCGGAGCTCTTTTTTGACCTTTAAAACACCCGGCTCTTTTATGAAAAAGCGGTTTAATCGCTCCTGGGAAACATCCGCGCCGATACTCTCAGGATAGATCCCCTTGCGGGCAGTGTCCAGGGCATCCGTATCGATATCCGTGGCAAAGATTTGAACATTGAAATGTTTTTTGACCTTATCCATAGCTTCGCAAAGGATCACGCCTAACGAGTAGGCCTCTTCACCGGTAGAGCAACCCGTAACCCAGAAACGGATCGCCGTATCAGGCTCTTTCGCGCTCAATAACTCCGGCAGCACCTTTTGCGCAAGCATGTCATAAGCTTCCGGGTCCCTGAAGAAGCTGGTTACCCCGATGACCAGATTTTTAAAGAGCACGTCTATTTCCGCACGATTTTTCTGGAGATAAAGGATGTAATCTGACAGCGTTGTTATCTGGTGGACCGCCAGGCGGCGTTCAATCCGCCGTGCAATGGTGTTAGCCTTGTAATGGGAAAAGTCGTGGCCGGTTGCGCTGCGGATAAGCGCAAAAATCTTCTGTATCTGGTTTTTAACCGGCGGTTCCGCTAATTTGATCTTATCCAGTGACTCAAGAAAAGGGTGCTTGGCGTAATGGATCAGCGTTTCCGGCATCTTTTCGACCGGAAGAATGAAATCGACCAGTCCGGTCTCAATGGCGCTTCTGGGCATGCCGTCATATTTTGCCGTATCCGGCCGCTGGACCATAACCATGCCGCCTTCACCCTTGATCGCCTTGATCCCCAGGGTTCCGTCCGAGGCAGTTCCCGACATAATGATGCCGATAGCCTTTTCACCCCGGTCTTCCGAAAGCGACCTGAAAAAGAAATCAACCGGCATGTTGATCGCACTGGTTTTTACCGGTTCCATCAGATGAAGACGGAGGTTAAAAACGGCCACGTTCTTGCCCGGCGGATTCAGATAGACATGGTTGGGTTCAAGCTTTGCGCCGTTTTCAATCTGCTCGACCGTCATCCGGGTATGTTTATCCACGAGCGATGCCATAATGCTTTTGTGTTTCGGGCTCAAATGCTGGATGACCACAAATGCCATGTTGCTGTCCGGCGGCATGATGGAAAAGAACGCATTGAGGGTCTCCAGTCCACCGGCTGAGGCGCCGATACCGACGATCGGGAAGCTGATGCCTTGTTCCGGTTTTTTCTTCTGTTTAGTCTTTTTCAAAGAATTCTCTCTGGCGGGCGGCGCTTTTTTCTTTTTTGTCGGCATGGTCATTGCCTTTATATTTGAATGGATATGGATGAGAAAGAATCAGAATATGGACTTAAATATGGCTTCTAAAACTCACGCTTGCTTGCATAGACAGAAAGTATTTTCTGTCAGATTTATTCTTGCTTATATTTTTAGTATCCATAACAATAGCCGATCCGACCTGCGGACGTAAAAACATTTGATAAACCTTAAACAAAATGGAGGTTCCATCATAAAAATTGCCCAAAGTGTCACACATTTTTTCAATTACCAAAGGCTGAATGTTAAAAAAAAATACGTTGAGGAATTATGAATTTATCCTCAGCAATTTCCAAAACCACTTTGACGATATAGAGCTTTCATCCATCACATCCGAAGACATCCTGGATTTCATGTCTATGGTGTCCGATGGAACCAAACAGAACACCAAGAAATTAAGATTTACGCTCCTGCCTGTCTTTTTCAATTTTGTCAAAAATTCGCTTGATCCTGATTTCCAAAACCCTTGTGACAACCCAGCGTTACATAAATTGTTCAGGGCCGGGAAATCAATCCAGCTTAATATCCTGGAAAAGGACGTGATCGATGAAATCATTTTCAGAACACAAAATCCCAGGAACCCTCTTTTGCTCGAACTCATGGCCCGTGGTTGTATGAGGATCGGCGAGGTCCTGAACCTTACCCCGATGAATATCGAAGACCGAAAAGCCATTATCCAAGACCCTAAAAGCGGCACAAAGGCCGAGGCGGCTTTCCTGCCACAGAAAGTGGTAGACCGGCTTAAAAAATACGTCCGCGAAAATGAGATTAAACCGAATGCCAGGATTTTTCCGATAACATACGCTGCAGCCAGACTTGTCGTGCAGACTTGTCGTGAAAAAGGCCTGCAATCTGGTTTGCATCCACCTCAAACCGCATGATCTGCGCAGGCACGCTGCCACGTATGCATCACGATCCGGTACGCCACTTGAAATCGTTTCAAAGGTGTTGCTGCGTCATTCGAACTTCTCAACAACCCAGGCTTATCTGGAAAAAGTCAGCGATATTTTTTCCAAATTTTATATCCGTCGGGACTTTTGCCGTCATGCCTGCTTCTCAAAATTAAAATTTTTATCCTGTACGACTGTTTTACAGGCGTTCACCACGGCCGGATCGTAAAACCGTCCGCGGTTCTTCAGTATTTCACCCATGGCCGCATCCATCCCCAGTGCGGGCCTGTACGGCCTGTGGGATGACATGGCCTCCACCACATCGGCAACCGCCAGCACTTTGGCTTCAATCAGAATCTCCTCGGCGTCAAGCTTGAGGGGGTAGCCGGAGCCGTCTTCCCGTTCATGATGCTGGTATACCATTTGGGCGATGGGCCAGGGAAAGTCAATCGTTTTCACCAGATCATAACCGACCTGCGGATGCATTTTTATCAGGCCGAATTCAAATTCATTGATGCGGCCGGGTTTGCTCAAGATTTCAGCCGGCACCGCAATCTTGCCGATATCATGAATAACGCCCCCCATTGCGATCCCTTTTATCTCGCTTGCCGACAGTCCCATTTCTGTGGCTATTTCACAGGCCAGCATGGCCACCCGGCGCTGGTGCCCGGCAGTATAGGGATCCCGTATTTCTACCGCCGCCCCGATGACCTGAATCGTCGCATCCATGTTTTTGCGCAAATTATCCATGGTTAACTGAAGTGCTTCCGTTCTCTCTTTAACCTGATTTTCAAGATCCTCCTGCCGGCTGCGGTTTTGTATTTCAAGTTTTCGGCGGCGCAGCGCGCTGGAAATGTTAATCATCAACTCAGACGCGTTGACCGGCTTGATCATATAACCGTAAGCGCCAATTTCCAGAGCAGAGGTAACGATATCCGGATTATCAGTTCCGCTTATCATGATCAGTGCTGTATCAGGATATTCAGCGACGATATGTCTCGCCAGCCCGATACCGGATTCGCCTGGCATGTTGACATCGCTGATGACCACATCGAACGGATGTTCCGTCAGGATTTTGCGTGCCTCAACTGCATCAGCCGCCTCGCTGCATTTATAACCCTTTGAGGTCGCCACTATACGGCAGAGCAACTTTCGCACTTGGGCATCATCATCGATTACTAAAATACCTGTTTTTTCAGGAACTTTGGCGCTCAATTTTAAAAGCCTCCTTTTAAATTAATAGTGGATATACCAAACCCGTACTTTCACATTCTTGCAGTCATAACAAAATTGAAAATTTTCCCATCTTTTCGCTTTTTCAATTCTCCAGGATTCAATTCTTATCACCCTTCAATCACCCCCAGTTGAATATTCTAAAGATTCAACCGGGCAGGCAATCAATCCTACTTTTTCCCCTCAATCACCTCATGTAACACCTTGCTCAATGACAGGGATTCAAATGGTTTGGGCATCATACCCTTAAAGCCGTATTCCTGAAAATTGGCCAGGACCGGATCATCTGAGTAACCGCTGGAGACAATAGCTTTTACTTCAGGATCTATCTCCAGCAATTTGTTAATCGCTTCTTTGCCGCCCATTCCGCCGGGGATGGTCAGATCCAGGATAAGGGCATCATAGGGCTTTTCAGATTTCTTGGCTGCTTTGTACATCTCAATCGCTTCAGCACCGTCCTTTGCAAATTCTGATTCATAACCCAGGTTTTTCAACATTCTTCCAAGCATTTTCCTTAACGATGCTTCATCATCCATTACCAAAATCCTGCCTTGTCCTTTTATCAGCTTAACTTCCTCTTTTTCAGGGGTTGCTTTGTCGGAAGCAGGCAGGTAGATGTGAAATGTCGTACCCACCCCCAACCTGGAGTCCACCGTAATATGTCCATCATGTTTTTTAATGATGGAATAGGTCGTGGCAAGTCCAAGGCCACTCCCTTCATGCTTTGTTGTAAAATAAGGATCAAATATATTTAAAAGGTGATCTTTGGCTATGCCCACACCTTGATCTTTGATGGATATCCTGATGTATCTGCCTGGTTTAATCGGTAGGCCATGCATATCCTCTATTATTAGATTCTCTGCAGCAACCTGAATAGTCCCCCCTTTCGGCATGGCCTGGTTGGCATTGATAACAATATTATTGATGACCTGGCTGATCTGACCTACATCAACCTCAGCCGGCCAGAGGTCTTGTCTCAGCGAAAACTCGCAGCCGGAATTTGAGCCTCGCAGCACAAAGGAAAACGATTCTTTGAGGATATCTTTGATTGAAGTGGTCTTTTTTAACGGCGCACCCCCTTTGGCAAAGGTCAACAACTGCTTGGTTAGTGTCTGAGCCCTAAGGGAAGCCATCTCGGCTTCACTTAACATTTCAAATAGTTCATCCTCCGATGTCACCTGCGTCTTGGCCATGGAAATATTGCCGAGAATCGTTGTCAGAATATTATTGAAATCATGGGCGATACCACCGGCAAGCACTCCCACGGATTCAAGTTTCTGAGCCCTTAAAAGTTCATCCTCCAGTGTTATCCGTTCCGTGACATCCCGCGCCACCATAACCACGAGCTTCTCCCCGCCTTCAGTCGATCGCACTGGGGAAATTTTCCCTTCGAACCATCTCTCTCCGGCAGGTACGGCCAGTTGATATTTAATCATCTGGGTTTCTCCGGTTTTCAGAGCTTGGCGTATGGTCGCCAAACCGGCGTCAGCAATATCTTTGGGCATGACATCGCTCAAAAACCGTCCGATAATTTTTTGCTCTTCCTTGTAAAGAAGTTCTTCCTGCCCGGAAAGGAACTCCACATAGCGCCCTTCCTCATCCAGTGTCATTATTACGTCGGTTATGGATCTACGAATAGCGGCCATCCGTTCCTGGCTTTTCCTCAGCGCCTTCTCAGCCTGTATGCGTTCTGTGATGTCTGTAAAAGTCCCTACAACTCCCTTTAGGAGAACGCCCTCTTCAATTATTGGATTAGCATTTACACTGATCCACGATATAGATCCGTCAGGGTGTTTCGTGCCCATTACCATGTCTCTAACCGGATGTCTTTCCTTCATCGCAAGGGGACCAGCCATCTCCTCCAAAGGCATAGGGCTTCCATCAGAACGGATGATCTCCCAATCTGGACTGATATAATTACGACCTTCAATTTCAAAACGCTTAAGCCCCAAGATATGCTCTGCTGCGGGGTTGGCATGGACAATCTGTCCATTTCGTTCGATCAAGACCACACCTTCGGCCATTGTATCTACAAGATTCCGATAGAGTTTTTCACTCTCAAATAGCGCTTCTTCAGCCCGCTTGTGCTCGGTAATGTCATGTAATAAACCAAATAGGCGAACAGGCTTTCCGTTTGATCCCCTTTCCGCAAATCCGCTCGCATGACATACCCGGATTTCACCATCTTTCCGCATGGAGCGGAGTTCCATTTTATAGGGCGTTCCATTGGTTACTGCATTTTCTACGGCCTTACGCAAAGTCTCAAAGTCTTCAAGGTGATACAATTTAGGATGCTCGGCCCAACTTGGCGCTCCGTCATCAGGGTCAAGTTGAAAAATACGGAATAGCTCCTCTGACCAAGTCACCGTGTCAGTAGCAATTTCCCATTCCCAACTGCCTATATGTGCGAGGCTTTCAGTCCGTGCCAACATCTTCTGGCTCTTGCGTAGCGCATCCTCCGCCAGCTTGCGCGTGGTGATGTCGGTAGCAATCCCCTCGATTATGATTCCCCCGGTATCAAGCGTTCTGCCTATAGATCTGTCCAAAAACCAAAGCCAATTGCCGTTTGCGTCTCTGATTCGATATTCAAGCTTAAAAGGTTTTCCGTCTTTAAATTCCTTTATGGCGGTGTCTACTTGATTCAAATCTTCAGGATGAATTGAATCATGCCATAATTTTGGGTTTTGAAGGAGATAAGATGAGGAGTAACCAAGAACAGATTGGACCTGGGAACTATAAAATATCCCTCCTCTAAGCGGTGAATATGAATAGATTATATCAGGAATGCCTTCAATTAACTTTTGATACTTTTTTTCACCTTGTTTTAATATTTCTTCTGTCCGCTTGCGCTCAGATTCAGCTTTCTCTAAAGCCTGAATTCGTTGCTCCAATTCTTCATAGGTCGGTTTTTCAGACATGGACACCACCTGCTTTTTTACGATCTATTCGAGTTGCGATAACTTGCATCAGTCATAACCGGCTGACCGTCAAAAGATAGTTACGAATAATATTGGTATCATTACCTTTTTGCGATGCAAAAATCTTTCCCATAGGTCGATAATTATTGTTGAATTCCGGAAAACACGTGGTTTCTTGGTCCTCGTTGCTTTTTTCAATCTTCAGTCCCTGGCCCAGACCTGGCTTTGAAAGAGTGGGTTTATATGTATGGATACCTTAATCTTTACAAAGCATGATAATGTTCCTGTGTCGTCGCGCCTCCCAATCCCGTCCCGGTCTCGGGACGGGGAGGGCAGGCTGACCTCCTCAGGTCCTTCGGTGATATGCCGGACATTGGGCAACAAAAGGACTACGAGCAGCTCACATTATGTCGCACCTCCCGATCCCGTTCCGGTCTCGGGACGGGGAGGGCGGGCAACAATAGTCAATCGTCAATTTATTTGTCCAGCACCTCTCTTACTTTACGAGCCAATCCTTTCGGCGTAAAAGGTTTTTCGATGAAGTTCACCCCTTGTTCCAAAACCCCATGATGGGCAATAGCGTCGTCCGTGTATCCCGACATATAAATCACTTTTACCTCCGGCAGTAGTGATTGAAGGCGTTCCGCCAGCTCCCGACCATTCATCCCGGGCATCACCACATCCGTCACCAACAGGTGAATCGGGCCTTCATGTTCCTCGATAATCCTTAATGCTTGTTCACCGTCTTCCGCATCCAGGACATTGTATCCATTAGTCTGGAGAATCTTCCGCGCCAATTTTCGAAGGGAACTGTGGTCTTCCACAATCAAAACCGTCTCAGAGCCCGTTAGTTTGTCCGTTGAAATCTTTTTTTCTTCAACCGATACCGCATCTTTATCCACACTTGGCAGGTAAACCTTAAATGTTGTGCCTTGCCCAGGTTCGCTATAGGCCCAGATGTAACCATGGCTTTGTTTGACAATCCCATACACAGTGGATAGGCCCAAACCCGTACCGCAGCCTATCCCTTTGGTGGTGAAGAAAGGATCAAATATGTGGGATTGTATCTCTTTGTCCATACCAATACCAGCATCGCTTATAGCCATCATCACATAAGGGCCTGGCGGATTCTCCACACCATGATCTTGAAAATAGTCCCCATCCAGATCTACATTTGTTGTCTTAATGGTGATGTTTCCCCCCTTGGGCATCGCGTCCCTTGCGTTGACAACCAGGTTCATGATCACTTGCTCCATATGCCCGGTGTCAATTTTCACATTCCATAGTGCAGGATTCAGAATCGTTTCGAGAGTGATGTCCTCTCCAATCAAGCGGCGAAGCATCTTCTCTAAATCCGGTAATATTTCATTGAGATTAAAGACTATTGGCTGAGTTACCTGCTTACGACTAAAGGCAAGAAGCTGGCGGGTTAAAGATGCTGCACGCTGCGCAGCCTGTTTAATTTCCTCTGTGTATTCGCGTTTTGGATCATCCTCACTAATTTCCGTCAACAGCATATCGTTATTGCCGATTATGGCGGTCAGCAAGTTGTTAAAGTCATGGGCAATGCCTCCAGTTAATCTCCCGATGGCTTCCATCTTCTGGGCTTGATGGAATTGCTCTTCGGTCTTCCTGCGCGCGGTGACATCGGTGAAGAAACCTACATTGCACTCACGGCCGTTGATGACGGCCGTGGTCGTTTGGACGTCTGCATAGATGATGCTGCCATCTTTCCGGAGGCAGGGAAGGCCCGGAGCGAGAAGCTTGTCACCACGCTCCTGAGCCTCAAACTCGGCTTGGATATGATCGAGCGACTCCTTAGGGTGGATATCCGTAACACCCAGCCCCATGAGCACTTCTTTGCTATACCCCAACATCTCACATATGGCTGGATTGCAGTAGCTGAATCTCCGGGTCTCTATGTCTGCCACCAGTATACCCTCACTAGCGCCTTCGAAGATTGCCCTGTATCGAACTTCCGCTTCCTTCAGCGCTTCCTCTTTTTCGATCGATGATAGTGCGAATGCAATGTCGCCCGCAATCTCCTCAAACAACGAAGCCTCTTCCTTGTCGTCGGCGAATTGAATTGGAACGGCAATCCCCATGCAACCGTATCTGCGGTTGCCATGCTTGAGCTCGATGGTGGTCGCGCAGCGTCCTCCATAAGTGTCCGCCAGAGGGCAATTCCTGCATACGGTAGCAGTATCTTCCATCACGTTCACACCCGATTCGGTTTGGCCATGGCGAAAACATGGCGGCGTCTCCCCCCGCTTAAACAGGTTCAGCAGTTCGGAGAAGTTGGTGTCGTTATAGCCGGATTGCGCACCCTCGACACGACCGGGCAGCCCGTCGGTGAGGACGATCCATGCGCCCTGCAGGCTGCGGCGGGTACGCACCAGATTTTCACAGGCCATCCGGATGAGCGGCTTGCGCCGCTTCTCGTGCACAATCAGCTGGTTGACGTCTCGGATGGATTTCAACACGCCGTTGATGTGAACAAGGCGGGCCTGAGCACTTTCGCGCTGGATCATGACGCCGAGCTGCCTCGCGATGTCGTTCACCAGGTCTCTTTCCTCCTTGAAAAACGGTCCCTCGTCCAGCGCAGGCCTTTCCTCTAAGTAGCAGACATCCACCGTCCCGACGGTCTCCCCCGAGATCACTATGTCGGCGGACTGCTTCCACGGCGTCTCGCTGAAACCCTCGGTCGCGAACTCCCTGCCCTCGAAAACGATCCGGGCGCGAGTTATCTCCGGATACTGCAATCCCGGCGGAATCAGGTCCACGGCGACCTTCAGACTCTCGTCGATTGTCTTGCGCGGTTGCGCTACAAGGTCTGAAACGGCATAAAGACACTTGATCTCCTTGACGCGCTCCCCCAGCTCGTAGGTTCGCTCTTGAACACGGCTTTCAAGCTCATCTCTCGCTTGTTGCAGCTTCTCGTTCGCAATTTGGAAATCAAGGTTTCTCTGGAGGGCGGCTTCATAGGTAGAGAGCAGGAGGTCAATCATCTGTACGCGTTCGGAGGTCAAGAAATACTTTTTATCCCGGAAAATGATTTCAATGCCCATCTGCGAAGAGGCGGTTTTTCTGATTTCCATGTTGGCAAGAATATACCTGATTCGGGAGATGAGAAAATTTTCGTCGTAAGGCTTAACGATGAAGTTATTGGCCCCGCTAACAAGGCCGTTAATAACGTCCTCGGGGTCGGACAGCGAGGTTAACAGAATCACCGGGATGTCTTTGAGATTAACGCTTTCTTTGACGGCCTTGCATAACTCATAGCCGTTCATTTCGGGCATGACAATATCGGAGATAATGATGGTAGGCGTAATTTTTTTCAACACCTCCAAAGCCTGTTTGCCGTCATTGGCTATAGTCACCTGAAAATGGTTTTTTTCGAGCAGGTATTGGATCTCGACCGCCTGGGTAGGACTGTCCTCGACGACCAGGATGTGAATATTATTTTCCATGATGCATACCTCCAGATATTTGCCGGATGTTTATCCAGCTTTCCCCTTTATTTACCAGCCCGAGCAGAGCGGGAGCGATGTTGTCGTAGTGAAGTTCATACATTGCCCCATTGAGTTTGATTGCCTCTCCCCCCATGCCATGGACCAGGGAACTTGCCTGGTCCTGCACGATGGTAATGGCCCCCCGGTCTCTCATGAGTTTCAAGCCGTCGGCCCCGTCCCGGCCCATGCCGGTAAGCAAAACGCCGACGGCATTGGCGCCATAGACCTCCGCCACGCTCCGGAACAGAAACGATATGGAGGGGCAGGAACCGTTTTCCGGCCCGCCCTTGGAAAGAACGATCCGGCCCGAGTTCCTGACCCCCATGTGATAATTGTCCGGTGCAAAGTATATGTGTCCCGGAAGCAGCGTCTCTTCATGAGTGGCCAGGTGAATCGGGCAGTCCGCAGTCTGACTGAGCCATTCGATCAAACCCTCCATAAAGCCGCAGGCAATGTGCTGAACAATCAAAAGGGGAGCGGGGAATGTTCTACCGATTCGGGAAAGTATCGCCTGGAGCACGGGAGGCCCTCCCGCCGATGCGCCCATGGCGACCACTCTGATTGCCGCGGGACTGACCGTCGGTTTTACGAATAGTGATTCCGGCCTTGGCTCACGTTCCTCAGGTTTTCGTTTCACAATGGGACGGCGCCGGATGACCTTGATTTCCGACATTAATTTCACGGTTTGAACTAATTCTTTGGCCGAAGATTCATGGTCCGGGTGGTCGAGTCCCCTGGGTTTATTGGCGAGCGCAACCGCTCCCGCTTCCATGGCGCGGAAGATCACATCAGTGTCTTTGACATTGTGAGACGCGCTCATAATAACGATGGGAGCGGGATTTCTTTCCATGATGATCCGGGTGGCTTCGAACCCGTCCATTTGCGGCATGTGGATGTCCATCAAAATGACGTCAGGCGGTTTGCGTTGAGATAATTCCACCGCCTCTTTGCCGTTATCGGCAATCCCCGTGATCACAATCTCCTTGTCCAAAGACAGCAGATATTTGAGATAGTCCAGAGTGGTTTGGGAATCGTCAACAATCAATACCTTTATCATCGCGATTTTTCCCCTTCGTTATATGAGTTTTTTAATCACATCCAGCAAGTTGCTTTGATCAAAGCTGCTCTTGATAATGTAAGCATTGGCGCCTGCATCAATGCCCCGCTCGCGGTCCTCACGGGACTGCAGCGCAGTGACCAGTACCACGGGCAGGTCGGCGAGCTTCTTTTCAGCCCGGATATTGGAGGTGAGGACAAAGCCGTTCATTCGCGGCATATCCACATCCGAGACCAGCAGGTTGTAATTTTCCTGTTTCAGTTCGGTGAGGGCTTCGAGGCCGTCCGTCACGGTCTTGACGACGTAGCCGGCGGATTCAAGTATGTTCTTTAAGAGCATTCTCGATGTGATGGAATCCTCGGCCACAAGAATGTTGATTTTCTCTCCGGCGGACGCTGACGGTTCGACCCGGGCCTGAAGGGAAGGCGCAACGGCCGCGGACTTGATCAGGTCCGCGACATTAAGGACCGCAACCACCTTGCCCGAGCCCAGAATCGCGGCGCCGTAAACGTTTCTGACCCGGGAGAGCTGATTGCCGAGCGGCTTTAAAAGCACTTCCTCCTCGTTGATGACCTCGTCCACGCCAAAGGCCAGTCGTTTTCCAACGGCCGAAAGGATAATGACCGTGATGAACGAGGCACTGTCATTGTTATTTTCGGTGCGCGGCAGTTCCAGAACATCGGCCAGCCGGGCAAAGGACAGGGTACGGCCGTTCAGGGATATGGTTTCTCGGTTTTCCACGGTCCTGACCTTATTGAACCTGATCCGCGCCGCCTGTTCCACGTTGACGGTGGGAACAATAAACCATTGATCTTCCACCCTGAGCAGCAGACCCCGGAAAGTGGCCAGCGTGATCGGGATGATGATCCTAAACTCCACGCCCCGGCCGGGTTGGCTTTGGGTGAAATTTTTCCCGCCCAGCTTATCCACCTTCTCCCGCACGATGGCCAGGCCCAGACCGCGGCCCGAAATATCGGTTACGATCGGGCTGGTGGAAATTTCGGATTCGAAAATCAGGGACATGGCCGCTTCATCATCCATGGCTTGCGCCTGGTCCCCGGAGATGAAGCCCCGTTTAACCGCGGCTTTTTTGACCTTCTCCAGGTCCACCCCGGCCCCGTCGTCCGCGACCGCAATCTCCACCTTGTTGCCGTTCACCTGTTTGATGGAGACCTTGATCGTTCCGGTCCCGGGCTTATTCTGTGCAATCCTGGTCTCCGGTTTTTCAATGCCGTGGTCCACGCTGTTTCTTAGAATATGGATGAGCGGGTCCCGCATCTCCTCGAGGACGCGCCGGTCGATTTCCACTTCGCTCCCCTCCATGACCAGGCTAACATCTTTTCCCTGATCGCGGGAAAGATCACGGACCAGTTTGGGGACAGCCTCTAAAAAGGAGGAAAAGGGAAGCATGAGCACTTCTTTCATGTCCTGAACAATCGTATCCACCATGACCCCGACGGATCTTTGGGCCTGCCCGGATGATTTCACCAGGGTTTGCAGTTTGCCTTCCATGAGCCGCATATGGTTTTGGGCTGAATCAAGGGTGTCAAAGAGGTTCAGGATATATTGCTGCCCGGTTCTTCCGGAGAAGACCTGCCCATCCTGTTTATCCAGCGCCCGCCGAAGCGCCTGCGTTTCCGGAACGAGCCTGGCCCATTGATTCATAACCTGATCGAGCATGGATAAAAGTTCCTGAAAATCCTGTCCGGTCTGGCTCGTGATCTGCTTGAGCATGACCATTTCCTGGGCCTCCCGCATGAGGGAGTCAAGCTTATCAACAGAAATCCTGACAGACCCGGGAAGTGCGTGTCGTTCCATGTCGCTGCCGGATTCAGGACCTGGATGTTCGACAGGCGTTTCTTTTCCGGGCAAGGGCGAAGCGGCAAGGACCGGGGGCGTTTGATCTGCCGGTAAATTCTCTTCAGCCAGCCCGGCCAGTTGCTTTTTCAGTTCAAAAATCCTGGCGCTGATCTCACCGGAACGTTCTTCTTCGGGGAGGGAAAGAAAACCATTGATGGTATCCACGGCCTTATGCAGGAAGTCGAAATTTTCGGGGGTGAGCTCGATTTTCCTGCGCTTCAAGGCCGCGAAAACACTTTCAAGGCTCTGGAAGATCTTATCGATTTCTCCCATGCCGGCGGAGCGGGCCGCACCTTTGAGGCTGTGGGCTTCGCGGAAGACCGTTTCCGCGATTTCCAGGTATGCCTCGGGGGATGGCGATTTTTCCAGCTCGATGAGGCGCGCGCTCATGGAGCTTAGGCGCTCCTCGGCTTCAAGCCGGAAGGCCGCCCGGAGCCTTTTCAGGATATCGTTGTCTTTTTTGTCCATGGCACTTTCCGATCAAGCCGTGATCCGATACCACGACACCAGCTCTTTTAACTTGCTTCCCAGTTCGGAGATATTATGGGTCGCTGTTTCCATTTGCTTTGCCGCCTCGGCGTTCTGAGCGCTGGCGGTCTTGACGTTTTCCATGGCCATCGCCACCTGGTCCATACCCGCTAACTGTTGCTGGCTGGAGGCCGCGATCTGGTTGGCGGCCTGGGCGGCCTCGGTGATGGCGTCAGCCAGGGCCTGGATGTTCTCTCCCGACTGGACCGAGAGCTTTGCCCCCGCGTCCACGGTCTTGCTCCCCTCTTCGGTGGCCATCACTGCCTTGCCGGTGGCTTTCTGGATGTCGTTTAAAATGGCCCGCACCCGCCTGGTGGCCTGCTTGGACTGGTCGGCCAGGGCCTTGATCTCCTGGGCCACCACGGAAAAGCCTTTGCCCTGCTCGCCTGCCTTCACCGCCTCGATGGAAGCGTTGACCGCCAGGAGGTTGGTCTGCTCGGCCAGGTCGTCCACCGCGGCAATGATCTCGCCGATGGCCTGGCTCTGCTCGGAAAGCGTAACAATGCTCTCGGCAACCGACTCCATTTTCTGCTTGATGCTGTTCATGCCTTCTATGGTGTCTTCGACGGCCTTCTTGCCTGCCTTGCCTATCTGTGCAGCCTTTTGCGCGCTCTCGGAAACATATTTGGCCTTTTGGCTGGAGACATTGGTCGTCTGCCGCACTTCCTCGACCGTAGTGGTGGTCTCATTGGCGGACACGGCCGTTTCCGAGGCGTTGGAGGCAAGCTGGGTGGTGGTGGCGACGATCTCGGAGGAGGAGACGCTTAACACTTTCACGGCCTCGGTCAAACCTGTCGCCTGCTTTTTCAGGTTGGCCGCCATCTGGCTCATCGACTCCATCAACTGTCCGATCTCATCATCGCTTTTAATTGCATTGAACTCCCCGCTCAAATCGCCCGAGGCGATCCGGGTTACCGCCTCCAGGGCCTGGTTCACCGGCCCGGTGATTTGCCGGCTGATCACCAAGGCGAGAACCACGGCGATGACTACACTGATAATGGAAAAAATAATGAGGAAAAAAATGGCTCTCGCATTGTTGCTGCTCACCCGGAGGCCGAGCTCTTCCCCATCCTTCACGGCCGATGCCCTGATGGCTTCCGCCGTGTCGGTGATATTTTCTCCGGCCTTAAACAGCCGGTTCTCGATAGTGTCTTCCCCTTGCTTAATGGCCTTTACTATATCGTCTCTGGCGGCGAGAAATTTCTTTTTAGTGTCCACGAACGCCTGCAGCGGGGCCTTGTCGCTTTCACCGGTCAGGACCTTCTCCAGGGCCGCGACATTGTCATCCATGGCTTTGCCGAATTCTTCGTTGGACCGGGCAAGCGCCGCCTCATCGAGCGTGTCCAGATACTTATAGAGGTATATACGGCCGAGCAGAATATGCATATTGATATGGCCGGCAAAATGCGCGGATTTCAGATCCTGCTTATGATATGCCGAATCCATGATGGCGAGGAGGGCCAGGCGCATCTTTACCCCGTTCGGTTCCAGGGTGTTGGCTCTGATGTCATCGCGGGATTTGGTCAGCCTGGCGATTTCATCGAAGGCATTATGATAGTCATCAAGCAAGGCCTTAATAAATTTCAGTTTTTCCATTCGTTCGGGATCTTTGATCTCGGTTTCTCCCTTTTTGTATGTTTTCATCAGGTTTTGGAACCCCTGCTCGAAGACCTTGAGATCCTTTTCGCTGCCGGAGATGACGAAATCCTTGACGCAGATCCTGGTTTGGAGCAGTTCCGCCTCAAGATCACCGGAAAAGCGGGTGATGAGGGCAAAGTTCTGATATTGATTGTACCCCTTGCTGGCGCTTTTCAGGCCCCAATAACTGATAACCGAGATCAGGAGCAAAATACAGATCACCACCCCGAACCCGATCATAATTTTTGTTCCCACCCTGAAATTTTTAAACATATTGTTTCCCCCTGTATTTTTTTATTGTCCCGGCAGAATCCTGCCTCATGTTTTTACATGTTCGTTCACCACAATATTGTTGTCGGACAGGATCGCTGCGGCCTCCAGAATCACCGTGCCCTCCCGGGTGAGGCCTTTTAAATATTTTTCCCTGACCCCGGTCAGGGTCGGGAGGGACGATTGCAGGTCGTTTTCGTTCAGGGAAAAGGCGCCGATGATGGAATCGGCGAGGACCCCGAACTCAATATTCTCCCCTTGCAGAATGAGGACCCTGTTCAAGTCGGCCAGACCTTTTTCCGGAAGATCGAAAAACCGCTTTAAGTCAACGATGGAAATAATCTGCCCCCTCACGTTCATAATTCCGAGCACGAAGGGCGGCGTGCAGGGCAACGGCGTGAAATTTTTCAGCGGATGGATTTCGCGGACAAAGGAGGACTCGAAGGCATACCTTTCGTAGGCCAGGTCGAACTCGATAACTTCGATCATCCTGGCATCCTGATCCCTGCGCTCCGGTTCCCTGGCGAGCTTTCCGGCCCTTTCGCGGAGTGTCCTTCGCCGGTCATCGTCGGTGGGTACAAAACCCCCCTCCACCACGCGCTGGAACTCTTCCTGTCGCAGGCGAACCGTTTCCCAATCCAGGGCCTTTCGGGGGCCTGGTCCGGAGTCTTTTTTCCCTTCACCCATTTCCGTTCTCCCGATAGGTTGAGTTGATGATCTCCTTGAGCCTGCCTGCGGTGATGCCTTCCGATTCCGGAAGGACCTGGTCCGGCGCCATCGCATCCAAAAGCGCAAGGGCGTTCTTATAATTTTTATTCGATTCCTTGAAGCGTTCGGCACTCCGGTTGATATTGGCCAGGGTGAAATGAGCGAGGATAAAGTCCTGGTCGAGGTAAAGCGACCGCTTCAGGGAGGCCATGGCCGCATCAAGCCGGCCGAGTTCATAGAAGATAATGCCCATCAGGTAATGGAGACCGGGATTAAGTTTATCCAGAATCACGGCTTTCTCGCACCATTGTCCGGCTTCGGCCAGCTTTCCCTGGTTGGCCAGAGCCCGGGCCAAGAGGGTTATGGCGTTTATATCACTGTTTGAGGAACACAGTTCGATCAGCAGTGCGGCTGCTGCCGGATAAAGGCCCTGGTTATAAAAATCCAGGGCCTGTTCATAAGGATGGTTTTCCGGCGCCGACAATATAGCGACTTCGGGAGATGGTTGGAGAGGAAAATCAGGCTCAGGTTGCGGCGCAGGGAAAGTAAAGTCGATGTCTAATGGACTTTCTCCGTGAGTAGCCGGAGCGCACGTGAACTGCGGCTCCGGGACATGCGCTATCTCTTGCCAGGCGGGATATTCAGCGGCCCGCGGACGGGCAAGGTCCTTGCGATAAAGAACGGCTCCGGGAAAATGGACGGTTACAAAAGGCGGAAAAAATTCATGCGAGACCTCGCAGGGGCTCACGATCAGCCATCCTCCGTCCACGAGTGCGTCATAGAGCTTCCCGATCACCGAACGGGCGCGCCCGGCTTCAAAATACATGAGAACGTTGCGACAGAAAATAACATCCATGGCATTTGTGTTGCCGGTAAGCGAGGGGTATGAATCTTCCGCCAGGTTCAGATACGAGAAGTTGACCATCTTCTTGATTAAATGGACAATCCTGTTCCGCGAGTCTTTGTCTTTAATAAAGTAATTTTCCCTGATCCACATCGGGGCCTCCCGGAACGACCATTCGCTGTAAACGCCGTTTTCGGCCCTTTTCAAGAAATCCGGGTTGATATCGGTGCCGAGGATGGTAATGTTCCAGTCTTCGAGGTCGGGAATCAGTTTATGGAGCAGGATGGCGATAGAGTAAGCTTCCTCGCCGGAAGCGCAGCCTGCGCTCCATAACCGCAAATGCCTGGAGGCGCGACGTTTGCTGACCAGCCCGGGAATGATTTCTTCTTCCATGACTTTAAAGAGGTTGCTGTCCCGGAAGAAGTAGGTCTCTCCAACCGTGAGGTGACTCGCCAAAACCTCGATCTGGCGCCGGGACAAAGATGAGGAGAGAAGCCAGGTGATACATGCCTCCGCGTCCGCAAAATCAAACTCCCGGGCCGCGGATATCAGACCGCGTTTGAGGTCGGCAAAGCGTTCCCTCGGAAACGATAAGCCCAGTTGATCGGTGACAAACCGGCTTAGCCTGGAGAGGTTCTCCTCTGAGATGTTATTGCTCATGTAGTGACTCCGGAGCGCTTTTCAATGCCCTGTTCAGCCCGTTTTCTTCTTCCAGACTGAGAAATTTATCCAGATCGTGGATGAGCAAAAGGCCGTCTTCAAGCTTGGCCACGCCATCGATGTATTCAATTCCGGAGACTATATGCTCCGGGGAAATAATATCTTCCCGGGAATGAAATATCACACCGTCCACGGAATCAGCGATAAGGGCCACGACCCTTTTCCTGGTCCGGGCAAATATGAACCGGTCGGCCAGGTCAATTTCCCGCGCCGTTAAACCAAAACGCGCGCGTATGTTGACAACCGGAACAACCCGGCCCTGCCAATTCACGACTCCCACCACGATCTCCGGCGCTTTGGGCAACGGGGTGATTTCTACGGCCCGGACGACTTTCTCCACCACAGACAGATAGAGAGCATAGCCTTGAGCGTCAAGCCTGAACACCATAAGCTGGTTTTTATTTATTATAGTTATGACGATTTTCCTCCATCTATCAAAAAGATGCCTTCATTCAGTTCACCCTTCAATCAACCCCGGTTGAATATGCTTCGCATTCAACGGGGCAGACAATCACCAATCAACAATCCCTGGCCCAGACCCGGCTTTAATGAACGTGACTTCCAGCACTCCAATACTCCATTACTCCGTGAATATTCCCGATTAGCGACCCTGAATGGGATTTCCAATACCCAGTACCCAGTACCTAATACCTACCCTTTCCCCTTGATCGCCTCATGTAACACCTTGCTCAATGATTGGAATTCAAATGGTTTGGGTATCATACCCTTAAAGCCATATTCCCTAAAATTTGCCAAGACCGGGTCGTCGGAATAGCCACTGGATACAATGGCCTTAACTTCAGGATCTATCTCCAGCAATTTGTTAATCGCTTCTTTGCCGCCCATTCCGCCGGGGATGGTCAGATCCATGATGACGGCATCATAAGGCTTTTCAGATTTCTTGGCCGCCTTGTACATCTCAATCGCCTCGGCCCCATCCTTTGCAAATTTCGACTCATAACCCAGGTTTTTCAACATTCTTCCAAGCATTTTCCTTAACGATGCTTCATCATCCATTACCAAAATTCTGCCTTGGCCTTTTATTAGTTGAACTTCCTCTTTTTCAGGGATCATTTTGTCGGAGGCGGGCAGGTAGATGTGCAATGTCGTGCCCACCCCTATCAGGGATTCCACGGTGATATGTCCTTCATGCTTCTCGATAATGGAATGGGCTGTGGCAAGCCCGAGGCCACTCCCGTCATGCTTGGTTGTAAAATAAGGATCAAATATGTTTGCAAGATGTTTTTCCGCTATACCCACTCCTTGATCTTTAATGGATATCCTGATGTATCTGCCAGGCTTGAGGGGCAGACCATGCCCATCGTCTATTGTCAGATTCTCGGCCTCGACCCGAATGGTCCCACCCTCCGGCATGGCCTGGTTTGCATTGATCACAATATTATTGATGGCCTGGCTGATCTGTCCGACATCAACCTCAGCCGGCCAGAGATCTTCTGCTATCGAAAGCTCGCATCGGGATTTTGAGCCTCGCAGCACAAAGGAAGGCGATTCTTTGAGGATATCTTTGATTGAGGCGGTCTCTTTTATCGGCGCTCCTCCTTTGGCAAAGGTCAATAACTGTTTTGTCAGTGTCTGCGCCCTTATTGAAGCCTTTTCGGCTTCGCTTAACATTTCAAATGTTTCCCCATCAGGTGTCATCTGCATTTTGCCCAAGGAAACATTGCCGAGAATCGTGGTCAGGATGTTGTTAAAATCGTGGGCGATGCCGCCCGCAAGCAACCCCACGGATTCAAGTTTTTCAGCCCTTAAAAGCTCCTCTTCCAATCTCTTGCGCTCGGTAATGTCCAATACAATACCCTGGTAATGTGTAATATCTCCTTTTTCATTTCTTCTTATGAATGTCCTATCATCAACCCATTTTGTTTCTCCATCTTTAGTGAAAATTCTATATGGCTTGTGAACAAAATTCTCTATTCCTTTTTCGCTATTTTTTACCACTTCTTGTGCGACTCTCTCCAAGTCATCGGGATGCAACATTTTGGTATAAGAAATTTTTCCGGAGGCAAGTTCTTCCGCTGTGTAGCCTAATAGCTCTTTTATATTATCGGATACAAATTGAACCGGCCATCCCTCAGCATTTTTCCACAGAAAAACGACTGCGGGGCTTCTGTTTATTATTGTGTAAGATTCACGCAACGTTTCTTCTACCTGCATACGATCAGTGATGTCGTCGAAAACCGCAACAATCTCTTCGGAAGGCAGACGGTACACAAAATTCTCATACCACTTCTGCAGACGATCGTCCTTGTATTCCTTGGCGGGAAAATGCTCTGATACCCCTGTTTTAAATACCCGCCGGAAGACATCCAGCAGCCCGAATTCTTTGATGCTTGAACGAACCTCATAAATCGATTTGCCAATAAGGCTTTCCTTTTGATTACCATCTAAGCGTTCACCCGCCTTATTGAGGTCCTTGAAGATAAAATCGTTTCCATTGTCACGTACTTCATATATCGCTACGCCGCTGCTGATATTGTCAAATAGCTCACGGTATCGAGTCTCGCTCAGCCTATATTTTTCTTCACTTTTCTTTAATCTTCTATATAGAAGGGTATGAGGTTTTATCAAACCCGTCTCAACTATAGCTTTGTAGACGAAAAAAAAGGAAATAATCTTAAAATAGTGTCCAACCAGATTTGAGAAGCCATAGACATTAATATAAAATGTAAAGGCTAATTCTGCAGCCATAGATATTATGATAGCTGCAATCAGTAATCGGTATACATCATTTTCAAATTCTTTTTGTTTTAGATATAAAAGAGCGATAGATCCTATGTAAATAATACAAATGACATACTCGCTGATTTTTTTGAACGGAGTTAGTCCGGTCCCTTCAACAAAACATACCGGAAAAATATTCCATAAAAAAACAGACAAGAAAATAAGGCAAGTGACAGAAGAGTATACGATAAACAATATGTTCAGTTTAAGCCTGCGGCCAAAGAATAAAGGCGCTAAAAAAAGAGAAAAACTTTCCATATATCGGGCTGCTATCCATAATTGAGTCGGTAAATCAGCGCCGTATCCCTTAAAGATACCCATACCAGCGTAGCCTAATGTGTGTATCAATTCTAAAATAGCGATGAATAGATATGCAACACCGATGAAAAGAAGATAATTATTGTCCAGAAATCTTCGTGAATTCCAGGCTAATATAAAAATTCCGCAGGCTACGACAATAATGAATACTTCAGCGATACTGTGAAAAAGGAGATAACTGTGAAGAGTGGTGAGGTATAGCCCGACTAAAATAAAAATACCGGATATAATGATAACCCATTTGCGAGAGCCGGACGATTCTATTTCCATGATATAAACCCTTGCCAAAGTGAATCTAAATCAAATCGGATTATGTTAATCTTGATACCCATGGTCTGTTGTATTTTTTCAAACATAAGTTGCATTATCTGATCGTGCCCATTACCACAATTTCATTGATGCTTAACATCCAGTATCTTTGAGTTTCTAGGGCGATCAGATTCTCAACCATTCGATAATTATTCATCAATCCCAACATGTTCAAATAACGTTTTGTAATCGTTTAACCCATGGCGCTCAATAATCCAGATATGAAAGCACACTTGTCATTTGAATACGCTATCGTCGTCCAGTAATTGAACATTCGGTTTGGTGGTAAATGCTATGATGCGCTTGAATTGCACACACAATTTCGCCCCTCAAGGCTCAAGCGCGGCCGCTCTTCATTTGTCATCCGCCACGCACACCCTGTTCCTGCCCTCTTCTTTTGCCCTGTAAAGGGCGTCATCCGCTTTCTTGATCAACAAATCAACATTTCCCCCAGGCTCAATAGAGCAGGAAGCCGTACCAAAGCTTGCAGTAATCCGAATCGATCGTGCGTCGTCCGGCAGCATGATTTCCATATCTTCTATTTGTCCGCGCATTCTTTCGGCAACTGAAGCGGCTTGCAATCCGTCAGCTCTCGGCAAACAAACCAAAAACTCCTCCCCTCCGTATCTCCCCAGAAAATCATAGGGCCTTGCTGAAGTTTTTAATTGGTCTGTAAACCGTTGAAGCACAAGATCTCCGACTTGGTGGCCGTATGTATCATTGACTCTTTTGAAATGATCGATATCTGCAAAAATAAGGGAAAGGGGTTTCTTTTCCCGTTGTGCCCGGGACATCTCTTGCTCCATTCTTTCCATAAAGGCTCTACGATTCAGCAAACCGGTCAAGGTGTCTGTGTTGGCCAATTGCAGTATGCGGCGCTCTAAATTGATGATCCTTTCACCTATCCGGGTTCGATACTTCAGTTCTTCCTGGTTAAAAGGCTTGGTCAAGAAATCATCCGCTCCCGCCTCCAACCCCTTGATGATATCTTTTTTCTCTCCCTTTGCCGTTAGGATTATAAAGTAAATATAATCGGATTTCTCCATATTGCGTATTTTCCGGCAAAGCGCCAATCCATCCATCCGGGGCATCATCCAGTCCGAAATAATGAGACTCGGTGATTCAGGTTGTTGAATGATCTCCCAGGCCTCACCGCCATCAGAAGCAACCGTCACCTTATAGCCCCATTCAAGTAAATTTGCTTCCAGTACGCGTCTGGATATGGGGTCATCTTCAGCGATCAGAATTTTCATTTTTTCATTTCCTGCAAAACGATGTTCATTTCAGATACGAATTCGTTGAGAACTCTTTCAAGATCTGATAGTCCCGCCGCTGCCGTTGCCATTTCCCCTTCGTTTCCCAGTTTCTCAAGGTGATAGGATGCCTCGTATGCTTCCTTAGCTCCGAAATTACCTACAGCACCTTTCAGACTGTGGGCTTCTCTCTCAAGGATACCGGCATCGTTTCCTGTAATTCCTTCCTTGATCCTGGCTATATAATCAGAACAGCTTTCCATGAACATACCGGCGATTTCCCGGAAAAGGTCTTTATTGCCTAAAACTGTCTCCATGGCAACGGACAGGTCAAAAGTCTTTGGAGAAAAGGCTTTTGTGCTTTGTGGGGGCTGTGGTCGTTTTTGCTCTTTTTCACTGTGCGATTTACGGGCAACTTTATTGATGGCACTAAAAAGCACTTCCGGCTTGATCGGTTTGGACACATAGTCATCCATGCCCGCTTCGATGCACTTTTCCCGGTCCCCCGTCATGGCATGAGCCGTCATGGCAACGATCGGAATCCTTTCGATTGACGATTGACGATTGACGATTGACGATTGGTTAGCGGTTGGTGTTTGTTTTGCCTGATCTCCGTCTTCCGTCTTCCGCGTTCCGCATTCCAAATTCCGAATTGCTTTTGTGGCTTCAAATCCATCCATTTCCGGCATCTGGATATCCATGAGAATCAGATCGAAATCCCCCTTTTTAAATGCCTCAACAGCCTCTATCCCGTTCGATGCCAGGGTAACCCGGTGCCCCCTTGTCTCCAAAAGCTTTATGGCCAGGGTCTGGTTTATCAGGTTGTCTTCAGCCAACAGAATATTGAAACTTTTCCGTTTTTCATAAATTTTATGGCGAGTGATGACCGCAGGCATTTCTCCTGAGGAAAGCCCCATGGTCATCATGATGGCATCAAGTAGTTCCGATTGCTTTATAGGTTTGGGCAGATACCCTGAGATGCCGATCTCTTTGCAACGATCGGAGTCACCCCTTTGCCCCATGGAAGAAAGCACGATAATTTTTACATCTTTTCCCGAAGGAGCGTCCTTGATTATTCTGGCTACATCAAAGCCGTCTAATTCCGGCATCTGCATATCCAGTAAAATCAATCGATACGGCGTTCCGGAACCAAACGCCTCGTTGAAACGATCAATCGCTTCTTTACCATTGGCCGTAATAGTTGGAACAAGGCCCCAGGATTTTATCATTTCCTGGAGCAGGATACGGTTGGTGTAATTATCGTCCACAATGAGAACCGGCATTCCCGAAAGATCCTGCGGTTTGGGACGCGGGTCTCTGATATCTTTCGAGCGGCTTAGTTCAAAGGAAACAGTGAAATGGAAAATGCTGCCCGGACCTCCAATAGGGAGTTCCCGGTTCCGGGTGTTGGAATCCTCCTCCAACCGAAACCTGTTCGGGCTCTCCACCTTGATCTCTCCACCCATCATCTCAACAAACTGTCTGGTTATGGATAGCCCCAGACCCGTGCCGCCGTACTTTCTTGTGTTGGAACCATCCACCTGCTCGAAACTGTTGAAAATTGAATCCAGCTTGTCCTGGGGAATCCCGATGCCGGTGTCCGATACCATGAAATGGAGTTTCACCGAATCATCCGTCTCGGATTCCATTTCAACCCGGATCACGATTTCACCTTCTTCGGTAAATTTAAGCGAATTCCCCGCTATGTTGACGATAATCTGGCGCAGCCTGCCCGGGTCCCCGATTAAAGCCGTGGGCACATCCGGCCGGATGTGGCAGGTCAACTCCAGACCCTTTTCGTGGGCCTTCAAGGCCAGGGTGTCGACAGCATTTTCAAGAGTGACCCGCAGGTTAAAATCGATGGCTTCCAGCTCCATTTTCCCGGCTTCGATTTTGGAAAAATCCAGGATGTCGTTGATCAGTGCCAGGAGCGAATCTGCCGACATCTTCGCCATTTCCAGATATTTCCGCTGCTCTTCGCCCAGGTCGGTGCCCAGGACCAGTTCGGTCATGCCGATGATCCCGTTCATGGGCGTGCGAATCTCGTGGCTCATGTTGGCCAGAAACCCACTTTTGGCACGATTGGCTGCTTCGGCCTCTTTCCTGGACTTCAAGGCTTCCCGGTTCGCTTCGGCCAGTTCCGCCGTACGCTGCTGAACCAGTTCTTCGAGATGCTCCTTATGGACCTTGAGTTCGTCCCGGGCAAGGTCTCGTGAATATATAATCCCGGCTATCTGACGCATGGCGCGCGCCATGACCAGCAGGCAGATGGCAAGCGTCAGAAAAGTAATGGTCCATCGCGCGACGTTCAGTTTTGAGAGGGCGTCGTGACGTTGCCTGGCCATTATTTGCAATCTCTGGTTCGCTTCCTGAAGTCCCTTTGTGGCATCCTCACTCGAACGAACCAGATAGGGCAGCGTCGTTTTCATCTCGATTCGCGTCTCGCGGTGCAATTGCTCTATTTGGTCTGGATCGTTAGCCTCAAGCCGGCGTCGAGTCAAATCGGCGATGCGGTTAACGGCGTCTCGGATGTCGGGAATTCGAGGCGTCAGGTCGATCAGCACAAGCACGTAGCCTTCATCCGGGTCGGGAGTGTAAGCGATGGTTTCGCGGATGATTTCCGCGCCGGTCATGTTCGTGGCGATGATGTTGTGGTATTGGCCGCCCTTGCGAAAGACATTCAGGATCTTTTTGATTTCGACAAGCGCCCCTTTAATACGTCCCTGCACGACAGTCAAATCCCTTAAATCATCGAGTTCGGTCAGTTTATAGACCTCCAGCTCGAGGTGAGTCAGCTCCTGATAGATAACGCGATCGAGCATTCGTCGCGCATGAAGACCGGCTATTTTTCTGTTATATGTCTCGTCGTGATGATGAAAGTATTTCTCCATCGCCACAATGACCGCAAGCCCTACGATGGCTACAAGCACGAGTACCATCAACTTCCGCTGTATCGGTTCTTTCATAAAATTGAATTTCATAATGTCGTCCCTCAACGGGTCCTAAGTTTACTTTGCATCGTGCAGTCCGTACTTGCTGAATATCGCTTTTCCTTGTTCCGAGATAGCGTAGTTCATGAATTTCTTCGCGATTTCAGGATATCTCGACGTAGTCAACAAACCGAGGACTAATTTTCTAGGCTTAGCGTACTGCGGATCGATCTTCAGAACGTCCACGTAGGGCCTGTTTTCCTCCCACACAGCAGTGGCATACCAGTTAATAGCAAGGTCAGCCTGTTTATTGCGAAGCAGTTGGATCAATCGCTTGGAATCGGTCGTGAATTCACGCGCGTTTTCTCTGACCTCCTCAAATAAACCCGCTCGCTGCAGCATATTAGCCGTCTCGCGACCGATGCTTCCTGTTTTCGGATTGCATATAACGACATAATAGTCCTTGCTGGCCAGGTTTGACAGATCAGGCGAAATATTTTTCGGGTTTCCCTTCTGAACCAGCAGTGCGGCCCGGTTATAACCCACATGAACCGATTCAGTGACAAGTCCTTCGTCCCGACATGTCTGGACGTATTTCTCCGAGCCCGGCAGATACAGATCGCCCGACTTGTTTTCCTTCAAGGCCTTCAAAAGGTTGCCGGAGCCGCCGGTTGCCATCAGAATTTCGCAGTTCTCTTCGCGTTCGATGATCGCCTTGATTTCCGCCATTGGCTTGGCCATGGTAATGCCGCAATAAATGAGCAATTGCCTGCGACCTTCGCGATTCGGCTCTTCGCCGCAACCTCCGCATACCCATGCGATAAATCCCATGAGAGTCAAAAACCGGGCTATTCGGACAATATGCAATAAACGCCTCTGCCCATGCAGCCTTGCAAGAGGTGTCAGGATCGGGACACGGTCATAGTGTCTCCATATAATCTTTTCCTCAAAAAACCGACGACATGTGAAGGCTTTGAATCCCTCAGTAACATCCTGCATTCCAATTATTCCTTTCTTTTACTGCATATTCACCAGTGTTTTACTGAAGTATAGTTCCGGCATCTTTGATAAAACCGGTCCAAGAATATTCCAGTTCCGGATAATTATCCTTAAATTGAAAATGGACTATTGAACATTTTTCCATCTTTTCGCTCTTTCAACTCTCCAGGATCCAATTCTTCTAACCCTTTACCCGTAACCAGATTGGTTGATAACCGTTCCCGTCGTGCGTATCATGGGAAAATCCCTAAAGGAGTTTTGTTATGCCCAAGACGCGTATCAATGTAAGCCTGGATCAGGACTTAGCCGATTTCGCCAAGGTTTTTGCGGCTGAAAACCGCACATCGGTTGCCGAAATGTTCACCCAATACCTGCTGGCCCTGAAGCGGCGAGCCGAGAGCAAGCATATGGAAACGATTCTGGAAAATCCGGCTTTTCAACAGGCGATGGAAGATGTTCAGGACAAATTGCGAGCCGGGACAGCAGAGTGGCACTCATATGATGAGGTTTTCGGGGATTGATGGAAGCCATATTCGAGACCGATTTCCTGAAGGCCTTCAAAAAGCACGCTTCGATCAGGAATCTTGTCAGGAAAAAGGTTGACATGATCATGGAAAACCCCGTTGCCTTTGGCGAACCCTTGAAAGGTAACTGGCAAGGATTCTATTCATGTCCCGTGAAGCGCAATTTCATCATCATATACCTGTATTGCGAAGCCTGTCGAAAAAAAGGTGATGATGCTGTCGTAGCCTGCTCGGATTGCCGGGAAACACCAAATCAGACCATCAAGTTCGTACTGCCCGGTCCTCACGATGATGCCTACGGCGCATAACTTACTTCTTGAATGCGGAAAGCGGAGCCCGGAGCGCGGAAGTTCATTTCCGTTTTTTTGCCGTCCTGATGGAGGCCACTACCATAGACAGGATCTCATCGGCCTCTTTGTACAGATCTGAAATCCTATTCTCATCCATCAGGCCGGATTCTTCGATCAGCTCCATCCAGTACATTGATTCATCCGTCTCTTCTTCCACGATCCCCATCTTGCTGATGGAATCAGCCATTGACCTCACCCGTTTGGCTGCCCGGTAGTTGGCTCCGACACTGGTGCCGCTTCGTAGCAATTGTCTCTGGATCACTCTTCCTTCGGGCGATTTAGGCAATGCATTAGCCAGCCTGATCACCCTCAACCCAAACTGTTTGGTTCGTCCTTTCAGTTCCTCCCCAGGCATTTCCCTGCCCCTCAGCTTCCGCGTTCGTTCATCCTCCGACTTCATTTATCATTACGTGTTCCGTCTTCCGCGCTCCGCGTTCCCAAAACCTCACGCACCTTGCGGGCCAAACCTTCCGGTGAAAACGGCTTTTCGAGAAAATTAAGTCCCGGGGCCATAACACCGTGATGAACAATAGCGTCGTCCGTATATCCGGACATGAAAAGCACCTTCATCTCCGGTTGCAGCTTTTCCAGACTCTTTGCCAGTTCTCTCCCGTTCATCCCGGGCATGACCATGTCGGTCAGCATCAGGTGAACCGGCCCCTTGTGTTCCCCGAACACACCGAGGGCCTCCCGGCCGTCCCCGGCGCACAGGACCTTATACCCTTGCTGCTTCAAAGCCTTGAGGGCCAGGTTCCTGACCATGTCGTCGTCTTCAACTACCAGGACGGTTTCCGAACCCCTCAGGGATTCTCCCTTTTCCTCATCTTTTTCCCTGATACCGACCGTCCCTTCCACCCTGGGGAAATAAATCTTGAAGGTGCTCCCTTTGCCAGGCTCACTGTAGACCCAGATGTTGCCTTTACTCTGCTTGACAATCCCGTACACGGTGGAAAGCCCGAGGCCGGTCCCCTTGCCCTTCTCCTTGGTGGTGAAAAAGGGCTCAAAGAACCGCTCCTGTACTTCCTTCGTCATTCCGGTGCCCGTGTCGCTCACTGCTAACATCACATAAGGGCCCGGTATCACGGCAATGTGTTCCCGGGCATAACCTTCATCCAGTTCCACGTTGCGTGTCTCAAAAGTCAGAGTTCCTCCCCCGGGCATGGCATCCCGGGCATTGACCGCCAGGTTCATGAGGATCTGCTCCATCTGCCCGACATCCGCCTCTACCAGGCCAAGATCAGGGCTCAAGAGCGTTTCCACTTCGATATCCTCCCGGATGACACGCCGCAGCATCCTGTCCATATTACCCAGTACCTGATTGAGGTCCAACACTTCGAGCTGAAGGACCTGCTTCCGGCTGAAGGCCAGGAGCTGCCTGGTGAGCACTGCCGCCCTTTTTCCGGCCTCCTTGATCTCTTTCAGGAACTCATAGATAGGCGAATCCTTCACAGCATCTGCAATCGCCAGTTCGACATTTCCGATGATGGTGGTCAAGAGGTTGTTGAAGTCATGCGCAATCCCCCCTGTCAGAGTGCCTATGGCCTCCAGCTTCAGTGATTGGACCAGTTGCTTCTGTAATTTTTCATGCTCGTCTTCAGCCCGCTTCAACTCGGTGATGTCTTCAACGATACCCTTGTAATGCGTAATACGTCCGTCATGATCTCGAACGATACAAGTCCAGTCACTGACTGTCTTCTCCGAACCGTCCTTTGTTAGGATGCGATACGGTTCGTGGGCAAACCCGGTCGTTTCTTCCTTGCTGCCGCCTTCAGCAAAGTCTTTGGCCACTCGTTTGAGATCTTCGTGATGAACGCAATCAACATAATTCACTTCTCCCGTCATGAATTCTTCCGCCGTATATCCAAAGAGTTTCTCAACATTTTCAGAAACAAACTCCACCGGCCATCCTTCCCGGTTCTTCCAGGTGAAGGCCACTGATGAACTCCTGTTGATGATGTCATACGCTTCCTTTAATGCCTTCTCCGCTTCCATGCGCTCTACGGCCTGCCCCAACATGTGTGCAATGCCCCTTATGAGTTCCTGCTCCTCCTTGATAAACGGCCCTTGGTCCGCCGCCGGTCGCTCCTCCATATAGAAGACCTCGACAGTGCCGCGAGTTTGCCCTCGAACGACCATATCGGCAGCCAGGCGCCATCGGTTTTCACGGAAAGGTTCCGAGGTAACCGTGCAGTCACCCAGGCGCAGCCGGGCGCAAGCAATATCGGAACATTTCCAGCCTGATGGGATGAGGTTCACGATCAGACGCAGCGCGTCATCGACCGTCTTATTAGGTTCGGCTAAAACTTTTGAAATAGCATACAAACAGGTCTGTTCCTGGACGCGCTCCCGGACGAGATCCTCGAGTTTATCACGATGTCTTGCCAACTCCTCTTCGGCCCGCTTGCGCTCCGTAATGTCACGAATTATTCCTACCGTTCCAAGGAACACTGTCTTGTTGCCGTCAGGAGTGCCGGCGTAAATGCCCGAGCTGTTAATCTCGACAGTGATAACGTCCGGCCCTCCGCTGTGGAGCTCGGCCGGGACGGTCCAGTCTCCTCTCCGCGGCACAAGGCGCACCTCTAATCCCATGGTCTTTCTCTTCCCGGTTCGTCTCTCGTCAAACACCCTGGGAGCACCTTTGGTGCCCGTGCTCTTATTCTTGTACTTAGGCAGAACGGATTCGCGGCTTACGTTCTCCACATCCTCGGGAACCATGATTTTGGAGAAGTGGGACCCTAAGAGTTCTACAGTGGCGTAACCCAGCGCTTTGACGGCGTCGTTCAGGTACGTGAATCGACCGTCCGTGTCGAGCCGGTAGACAATATCAGGGATGGTCGTGACCAGGCTTCTGTACCGCTCCTCAGAGGCGGTCAGGGCCACGATCTTTTCGGCCAGCTCCGCGTGAGCCCGGTCCAGATCCAGGAAGACCCGTACCTTTGAAAGGAGAACGTTGGCATTGAACGGCTTGACGATGTAGTCCACTGCGCCGGCTTCGTACCCCTTGAAGACGAGCTCCTCGCCGGAGGAGAAGGCCGTGAGGAAGATAATCGGGAGGCGCCGGGTCTTGGCATCGCCCCTGAGGTGCCCGGCCAGTTCGTAGCCGTCCATCCCCGGCATCATGACGTCCAGGATCGCCACCGCGAAACCGTCATCAAGGGTTGCCGCCAGGGCTTCGTTGCCGCTGGTCGCCTCAATGATCTCAACATCCAGGTCGGCCAGGACCTTGCGCAGGGCGAGCAGATTCTCCTTCTTATCATCCACAATAAGTATCTTCTGCCTTCCGAGCGCGGAACCATTCGAACTCAAAGAGCTGTCCGGCTTCTGCTTCTTATCTTTTTCTGTCATGTTCAGATCTCCTGTCTTTGAACTCAGAACTCGGAGCGCAGAACTCCTCTTGTCAGTCTTCCGCGTTCCGACTTCCGCTTTCTGCTTTCCGAATTCCGAGTTCCGAGTTCGACAAGCCGCTGCCCAATCTGCTCTAACCCCAACACCTCGTCCACCACTCCCGCGTCGATTGCCGCCTGGGGCATAACCGGGTTTTGGGCGCTTGCCGGGTCCTGGGCGATGGTCATGCCCCCTGCCTTCTTGACCTCGCCCATGCCCTTGGCGCCGTCGGCGTTCGCCCCTGAAAGGAGAATTGCGATTACCCCTTCTCCCCAGGCCCCGGCACCGCTCTCGAAAAGAACATCAATAGACGGCCTCGACCAGTTGACCCGCTCGTCAATGGAAAGGGCAATGGTGGAACCGTCCCGTTCCACGAGCATGTGGTAGTTGGCGGGTGCGGCGTACAAGCGCCCTCGCTCGATTGGTTCCTTGTCGCAGGGCTCGATTACCGGAAGCCGTGTAGCGCGCGCCAGGTGCCGGGCAAACGATCCGTCGTCGCACGGGTGCAGGTGCTGGACAACGAGGACCGGCAGCAGGAAATCCCCGGGAAGCTCCGACAGGATCGCCGTAAGCGCTTCGAACCCGCCGGCGGACCCGCCGATAACGATAGCGCGGAACTCGGAACGCGGAACGCAGAACTCGGAATGCGGAGTGTCAGAATCAGAGGTCATTTGCGTTTCCTCGCGGTCTTAATGGAAGCAACGACCATGGAAAGGATTTCGTCTGCCTCACGATAGAGGTCTGACACAAGCTCTTCTTTCATCAACCCAGCCTCGACAATCAACTCCATCCAATACATGGACTCGTCGGCTTCCTCTTCAACGGTGCCCATCTTGCTGATGAAATCAGCCGTTGATTTAGCCCGTTTGGCCGCCCGATAGTTTGCGCCAACGCTTGTTCCACATCTCAACAATTGATTCCTGATCACCCGCCCGATGGAATTATCGGGCAATGCCTCTACCAAGTTGATAACCCTCAATGCAAAAGCCTTGGTTCGTTTCCTCAATTCGTCTTCTTTCATCTTTTTTCCGCGCTCCGCGTTCCGCGTTCCGACTTCTTATAGATTCGCGCTTTATCGTCCACTACTTCGTATTGGTCTCGCACATCGGTGAACCGGAGGTCTTCCTTGGTTCCGAGACACAGGAAGCCGCCGTGCACCAGGCTCTCCGTGAAAAGCCCCAGTGCCCGGTTCTGGAGTTCGCGGTTGAAGTAAATGAGCACGTTGCGGCAGAAGACCAGGTGCATCTCGCCGAACACGCGGTCGTTAACGAGGTTGTGATTGGCGAAGGTGATGCGCTCCTTCAAGGAGTCTTCCATGGCCGCAGCGTCGTACCGGGCGTGGTAGTACTGTGAGAAGGAGGCTCTGCCGCCCGCCTGCTGGTAGTTCCTGGTGGCTTTCTGCATCTCCTCGATCTCGTAGATACCCTCCCGGGCCCGCTCCAGGACGGAGTCGTTGAAATCCGTGGCGTAGACGGTCGACCGGTCGTAAATGCCTTCCTCCTTGAGCATAATGGCCAGGGAGTAGACCTCCTCGCCCGTGGCGCAGCCTGTATGCCAGATCTTCAAGTGGGGCCAGGTGCGCAGCATCGGCACGACCTCGGTCCTGATAACCCGGTAGACGAACGGATCCCGAAACATCTCGGTGACAGGGATGGAAAAATACTGGGCCAAGCGCGAGAAGAAATCCTTGTCGTGGAGCACCCTGTCGATCATTTCGGAGACGGTCCTGCACCCGCTGCCTGACAGGAATTGGCGCACCCTGCGTTCAATGGAGGCCCGGGCATAGGAACGGAAATCGTGGCCGTAAGCCCTCTGCATGGCCTCCAGAAGAAGGTCGATCTCAATCTCTTCGATTGTTGCTTGTTGATTTGTCACTGTTTTTTCCTTGCGCTGTTTTTCTGGTCGTTATGAATATTGATGTTATTTCATGAGCCTTTGGATTGTTTATTGTTTATTGAAAAACATTATTTTCCCTTTTTCTGTGCTGTTCTTCTGGTGGCGATAAAAATTGATGTGAGTTCATGGGCCTCGCTATACAAGGGTAAAACCTTTTCTTTTTTCATCAGTTTTTCATCGACGATGAACTCCAGCCAGAATTCCGACTCGTCAGCCTCCTCAATTACAATGCTTATTTTAGATATAAAGGCTGCTTTGGACTGAGAGTGAATTGTGCCCGGTAATTTGCCGCTACAGAAGTCGAACATCTGGATAATTGTAATCCTATGTGTTTCCCTAATGGCGTTTTAGGTAATGCGACCACAAGCTTGACACAGCGATGCGCAAATTCCTTTGTTCTCTCTTTTAATTCCTTCGTATCCATCTCCCTTTTCTCCCAATCACAAATCAACAATCGCCAATCAACAATCCAAAATAGCCAATCGCAATCAGTCTTCTTTCATCTTCCTTCCGCGTTCCCCGTTCCGCACTCCGAGTTCCTAACGATACAGCCACACCCTCATCATCGAAATCAGACGCTCCTGGTCCACCGGCTTTGGCAGGTAGTCGTTCGCGCCCGCCTCGATGCACTTCTGGCGGTCCTCCGGCATGGCCTTGGCCGTCAACACAATAATCGGTACTTTCCGCGTTCCGCGCTCCGCGCTCCGAATTCGTTGAATCGCCTCATACCCGTCCATCACCGGCATCATGATGTCCATCAGGATGAGGTCCACATCCGGTTCCCGCTCGAGCACCTGAAGGGCCTGCTCCCCATTACCCGCCTTCAAGGCTTTCATGCCACGCTCGGAGAGGAGACGTGACAGGGCAAAGGTGGTTCGCATGTCGTCGTCAACGACCAGCACCTTCTTGTCCTTGAGCAGGACGTCGGTCTCGTGCAGGTTCTGAATCATCTGCTTTTTCCTTCCAGGCATCCGGCTCACCACGCGGTGGAGGAACAGGGACACCTCGTCCAGGAGCCGCTCCTGGGACCGTACGTCTTTGATCACAATCGATTCGGCACGCTCACTCAGCTCCATCTCCTCCTGCTCCGTGAGTTCCCGGGCGGTGTGAATGATGACCGGAGGCAGTTCTATGCCTTCGGCCTCCACCCTCTTGAGCAGCTCGCCGCCGCTCATGTCCGGCAGGCCAAGGTCGAGAATCAGACATCCATACCTTGTTGCCCGCAGAGCTTTGATGGCCTGCTCCCCGGTGGCCGCTTCGTCGACCCGGACGTCCCTGTCCCCGATCAGTTGCTTGACGCTGAGGCGTATCCGGTCGTCGTCCTCCACGAGCAGGACGCGTTTTTTCTTCTCATGAGCGGTTGCTTCGATTTTTCTGAACGCGTGTTCGAGTTCTTCCCGGCTGATCGGCTTGGTGGCGTGACCGATCGCCCCTCTCCGCAGGGATTCGGTCGTCACCTCTTCAACAGATACGACGTGCACGGGGATATGCCGGGTCCTGATGTCGTCTTTGAGCGTTCCCAGCACGGCCCAGCCGTCCATGCCGGGGAGCCGTATATCGAGCATGATGCCGTCAGGAAGATGCTTGCGCGCCAGCTCCAGACCGGCCTCGCCCGCAGGCGCGGCCAGGCACTTGAAGCCGCGCTCGTGACACTTGTCGTAGAGGACCTTGGCAAATCTTGAGTCGTCCTCGATGATGAGAATGACCTTGTCGCCCTCCTCAAGGTTTTCGCGATCATCCGCTATGGAGCTCAGAGTTCGGAGCTCGGAACGCTCGAACGCGGAATGCGGAGCGCGGAACACGGAACTGTCTTCCCGTCCCCTCTTCAGAGCTCCGAGCTCCGAGCTTCGCGTCTCTTCAACCTTTATCGGAAGATAAAGGGTGAAGACCGATCCTTTCCCCTCCTGGCTTTGCACCTGGATTTCTCCGCCCAGGAGGTTGGTCAGGCCCCTGGAGATGGAAAGCCCCAGGCCAGTTCCCCCGTACTTCCGAGCCGTTCCGCCGTCCGCCTGCTGGAACGCCTCGAAGACGATCTTGTGCTTTTCCGCTGCGATGCCGATTCCCGTGTCGGCGACCGAAATGCACAGCATTTCGATCGAACGCGGAGATTCATCTCCTCTTCCGCGCTCCGCGCTCCCTCCGGGGCCGCTTCCAGCCCGGAGGGCCTCCAGGCCGGAGGGTAGGCCCCTATGGGCCGGAGGCCGCGCTCCGAGTTCAAAGGTGACCGTCACGCTTCCCTCTTCCGTGAACTTGAGGGCGTTGGACACAAGGTTCCTTATGACCTGCTCTACGCGCTTCCTGTCGCTTTTTATCTCGGTCGGGGCGTCACCACTCACCGCAACCTCCAGTTTGAGGCCTTTCTCTTCCGCCACGTGTCCGAAGAAGACCCGGACGCCGTCCGCAAGATCACTTACCTGAACCGTTCCTAACTGTAGTTCCATCCGGCCGGCCTCTATCTTGGAAAGATCCAGGATCTCGTTGATGAGGTTGAGCAGATCCGTGCCGCTTCCGTAGATGACCCCAGCGGACTCGATCTGGTCGTCCGTGAGGTTGCCGTCCTTGTTCTGCGCCAGCGATTGGGCTAAAAGGAGGAGGCTGTTCAGCGGGGACCGCAGTTCGTGGGACATGGTTGCCAAAAATTCAGATTTGTATTTGCTGGCCGTGGCCAGCTCCGCGGCTTTTTCCTCGACCACTCTGTTTGCCTCTTCGACCTCGCGCTTCTGCCGCTCCAACATCTCGTTCTTCTCTTCCAGCTCCTCGTTGGTGACCTGCAATTCTTCCTGCTGGGTCTTGAGTCTTTCTTCGGATTCCTTCAATAACCGGGTTTGTTCCTCCATCTCCTCATTGGAGGTCCTGAGCTCCTCCTGCTGGGCCTGGAGCTCCTCAGCCTGCCGCTGGCTTACCTCAAGGGTTTTCTGCAACTGCTGCCGTGCGAAGGCCGAATTAAGGGCAATGGAGATTCTTTCGGCATTCTCCTCCAGAAAGTTCCTCTGATCTTCGGAAAAGGCTTCAAAGGTTCCTAATTCAATAACGCCTAAGGTTAACTCATTGAAAACAAGGGGTATGACGAGGATGTTTTTAGGCGGCTTTTCCCCAAGCCCCGAGGAGATGGCAATGTAGTCGTCCGGAACATTGGTGAGCAGGATGGATTGCTTCTCCAGGGCTGCCTGGCCGATGAGCCCTTCTCCTGTTTTAAATTCATTGGAGAGGTTTTTCCGGGTTTTATAGGCATAGCTAGCCTTCAGATTGAAAACTCCGTCGCCGTTATCGAGGTAAAAGGCCCCTACCCGGACCTGGAGGTATTTGGCAATGAAGGTGACGATATTCCGGCACAGGACGTCCGGGGCCTGTTCACCCCGCATCCGGTCGTCAAGCTCGGACAGGCCGGTCTTTTGCCAGTTTCGGCGTTCCTGCTCGGAGCGTGCCGCCCGCATAGATTTGACGGCCTCTCTGAAGCTTTCATTCAGCACGCCGATCTCGTTTTTCGGAGTCTTGATCTCCACAAGCGTCAGGTCTCCGCCGGTGATCTGACGGGACCAGTCCGTAAGACTCCGGATGGGTCTGGCGATTCGGCCGGAGGCAAGCAGGGAAAGTGTCAGAACCAGAAGGGCTACGACGGCCGCCAACCCGGCGGTGATCTTTGCAAGGGCTACGGCCGGGGCCAGAGCCTCTTCCATGTCCACCTCAGCCAGGATGGCCCACTGAAGTCCACTGACGGCCAACGGGGCGTAGACGCTAAGGACTTTTTTGCCCCGGTAATCGGTAATGATGCACTTATCCGCTTTTCCGGCCAGGGCTTCAAGAACGCCTTTTGAGTCCACCCCGTTTTGCTCCACCGTCCCCGAGAGGGAGGCTTGTACCGTTCGGTTGACCGAATCATTGAAAGAATCGGAACGCATGCGCCGGTCCGGTCCCACCAGGTAGACCTCGCCGGTGCGACCCATTCCTTCGCGGCGGCCCATGCGCTCGGAAAGGTACTTCAAGGGAAGCTGGAAGGCAATGTATCCCAGGCAGACATCGCCACGGTAAACCGGCGTGCCCATGAACATTGCTACGTTGTTTTCAAAAAGGGCCGCATCCACCACGAGGACCTCTCCCGGCTTGGCCGCCTTGAGGCCCTGATACAGACGGGCCAGGTTGGTCTCCTGATAAGGCCCCGAGATCAAACTGGCGCCGAAGTCCGGTCCTTTCCGCTCCGTGTAAACCACGTTTCCTGCCGGGTCCATGAGCAGCACATCCTCGTGCTGTTGGATTTTTGTATATCTTTTGAAGAACCTTTGTTCCTCCTGATGCACGGCGCTGTAAGCGCTTCCATCCCCGGCATCCGTCAGGTCGGGTTTGGCAAAGTAAAGCGACTTCAGCCGGTCAGGCCCCAGGAAATTGAACCCCGCCGCCATGTCCACGATGTCGCTTTTGAGGGCTTCCATTTGGGAAACGAACAGGATCTCCGTGTGCCATCTCCCGAAATTGGTCAAAACGATATTTTTATTTATTTCCCTGATTGCCACGAGCTTTTCTACGGCACTTTCGGTAAGGGCTTTTTGGGCACGGGTATAGGAGATGATGCTCACCAGGGCCATGGGCACCAGGGCCAGAAGGACGAACCACGCAAGCAGCGTGCCGCGCATGCCCCGGAAAAAAGGGGCCCGGCCGGTTGGGTCTTTGATTCCGATTGATTGTTCAGTAGCCATATTAGAGCCTCCCCGCTCTCTTGTAATTTGAAATTTAAAACTGGACAAATATGAGGTATTGATCTTGGACTCATCGAGTTTCGAATTTCCAATTTCAAGTGTCTATATTTAATAAACCGGCTGCCACCTTCCATCCTTTACTTTCAGGATATGGACAGTCCGAATGCCGTCGCCCTTTTTGTCAAAAGCCATCATGCCGGCGGTGCCGCGCCAGATGCCCATATTGGCTAATCCTTCCCTGATTTTATCACGCTCTTCCTGAAGCCTCAGGGGTTCGCCCGTGATTCCCTTTTTTTTCATGATATCCGCAACAAAAAGCAGGATGTCGTGAACCACCACGTCAAACTGTTCGGGGTCGCAGTTCATGGCCGGATGTTTCTTTTTGCATCTTCTTCTGAATTCTTCGACATAGCTTTGGACTTTGGGATTCGGGTCTTCCGGATAAAAGAGACTCATCGACCAGAGATCTTCGGCCGCATCACCGGCGATTTCAATGACCTTGGGGTTGGCGGTGGGGCTGGCGCCCAGGATCGGTTGTTTAAGCCCCTGGCGGCGAATCTCTTTAATCAATTCTCCGGCCTCCTGGGGAAAGGCGGAAATACCAATGCCTCCGGCCTGATAAGTCATGGCCTTCTCGACATGCTTCTTGAAGTCCTTCTGACCCACTGGAAATGATATCGGGTCATTCTCATTCAAGATCCGGACATTCAGGTCTTTCATGATTTCGGGCCAGATCTTTTTTGCTATGGTCGAAGTCACAGTGGATTCCCGTTCGTAAAGGATCACCACATTTTTAGTCTTGTGAGCCGCAACCCAGCTCTTGACCAAGGGGCCTTCTTTCTTGTCCGATGTCACTGTCATTCGAAAGGCATAGGGCCATTTGTTCAAATCGCTAAGCCCAGGTGTGGCGGATGCTGTGGCGATGACCGCCGTCTTTTCTTCATTGGTGACCGGAAAGACGCCAAGGTATACACTGGTGAGCAAGGGACCGATGATGATAAAAACTTTATCTTCGCCGGCCATTTTCCGATACGCAGCTACACCCTGTTGTTGATCGCCGCCGGTGTCCATAATCACCGCCTCGAGAGGGATCCCCCCTATCCCTCCACGCCGGTTCACCTTCTCAATGGCCATATCCAGTCCTATGACCTGTTTCTTGCCCCAGTCGGGATTCATAGGACCTGTCACGGGGGCCAATAGACCAACCTTCAGCTTACCCTCTTGCGCCCACAGCGGATTGGAGATCAGAATGATCAGGATTAAACCCGTCACCAAGATAAATATACCCTTTGTTCTCATCTTTTCGCCGCCTTTCCGTTCCTGAATTGAGTAGTTGAATGAGTTTCTCCTATCCTGCGCCTCTTTAAGCCTCTGTTCCGATTTAGTTGACCACTCAACACCCGTGATTTTCTCGCAGTCTAAACATTTCGCGATTCAAAACTCTTCCTAATCGCCGGCATTAACTCTGTTTTCATGCGCTTCTTTACAACAAAACCGGAAGCGCCCTTTATTATTGCCGCTTCTCTGTACTCATCAATATCGTAAATGGTGAGAATGATAACTGCGACATCCGGCATTTTTTGCTTAATTATGCCGGTCGCATCCAATCCGTTCAATTTCGGCATCCTCATGTCCATCAACACGATATCCGGCTTGAGTTCTTTGGTTTTCAATATGGCTTCTTCCCCATTTTTTGCCTCTCCGATGATCTCTATATCTTTTTCAACACACAGGATCTCTTTTGCGAAATCCAAAAATTTTACGTTGTCGTCGACAAGGAGCAATTTAATCATCTTCATGATAACTTCCTTTGTTATGACTGTTGATTGGTGATCACCAATTTTTTAGTATTAAATATAGAGGTGTTGATTGGGGATGTGTATCGGTGAAACCCTGATTTTTCAGAAAAAAACCCTGATTTCCATTAGCTTTTACATGTAGGAGTCAACGATAATTATGTATCAATAATTACGATTGGTGATTAAAGAATGGGGAAAGTGAAGAATCGGATATTGGAAACATGAATTTCAATGCTGGCTATGAGGGGAAAAATCTAAAGAAGAAAGGGGTAAAGGGTGAATGACCTTATGGCTAGGTGTCAGAGCTTATGATTCCCTTACGGATGGCGTATTGGGTCAGATCTGCCGTACTATGAATATCCAGTTTATCCATGATGTGGGCCCTATGAGTTTCAACCGTTTTTATGCTGATATACAAAAGTCCAGCAATTTCCCGGGGTTTGCGCCCCTCGGAAATCAACTGAAGCACTTCCCTCTCACGATTGGTCAGTTTTTCATGGATTCCGTCGATCTCCGATATTCGCTCGGCTTTCCGGATGTACTCATCGATTACGGTTTTGGATATGGAAGGGCTCAGAAAGGAACCTCCCCTGTAAACGGCCTGTATCGCCGAGATTAATTCAGCCGGCGCCGCTTTCTTCACCAGGTACCCTGAAGCGCCGGCCTGCAGGGAATGCAGCACGTACTCTTCGTTAGCATGCATCGTCAGAATTATAATTTTCATTTCAGGAAAACTTTTCTTCAGCTGCCGGGTCGCCTCCAGGCCATTGAGGCCGGGCATGGTGATATCCATTACCGCAATGTCGGGCTGCAACGCTTCAGCCTTTTTTATTGCTTCTCTTCCATCCTCAGCCTCACCGACTACTTCTATTCCGATTTCCTTCTCCAGAAGGGAGCGAAGACCCTCGCGAACAATGGTGTGATCTTCGGCCAGCAGTACAGTTATCTTTTCCATTCCAGCCCCCCATCGTCAATCTCTTCCGGTATTTCTACTAAAATCCGGGTTCCATGCCCCTTACGTGACGTAATACGCAGGTTTCCCCCTATTATATTAGCCCTTTCCTGCATGCCTATAAGACCGATACTGCCATCCTGCTGATCCGTTAGCGCCTTATGTATATCAAAGCCTTTCCCGTCGTCTTTAATAGAAAATGTAATGGACCCCTGCTTTCGTTCAATACGGAGGATCACCTGTTTTGCGTCCGCGTGTTTAATGATGTTATTTAAGGCTTCCTGGAAAATCCTGAAAATAACCGTTTCAATTTCCTGACCCAGCCTCTCATCCATATCTATAATTTCAAGTTTGATTTCCAATTCTGCCCTTCTGCCTTCTTTGCTGATGTGCCATCGCAATGTCGGTATCAGACCGATGTCGTCCAACATGGAAGGGCGCAAGGCAAGACACAATTCACTTAGCTGATCCACCGATTTCAAGGCAATAGACTTTATATCCGCCAATCGATTTCCTATTTTGGGATCAAGGTCTGAGGGAAGTGCTTCTTCGATTTGATCTATGGTGAGCCCGATCGCTGTTAAAGACTGTCCCATCTCATCATGCAGTTCCAGAGAAATTCGCTTTCTTTCTTCTTCCTGGGCTTTAATAAGTTGGGAAGAAAGATACTGTAATTTTTTTTTGGATTTCTTTAATTCTTCCTCCGCTTTCTTTCTCTCTGTAATACTTCTTGAAATTATTGTTACGGCGCTGATTTTTCCATCCGGTCCTTTTACAGGGTTCAAGGATCGGAGGTAATACTCTCCGTCTCTTTCGCTTTCGTAATCGTATGATAGTAATCTGCCGGTATCGAAAACCGCTTTTATTTTGTTTGCAAAGTCCCGGGTCTCATTTTCAGAGTGAAACTCTGCGTAATTTCTGCCGATGATTTCTCCCGCTTCCTTACCATACCGCAACAGATGACTTTGGTTCATGAACAGATAGGTGAGATCTTCACCTATCAGGTATATGGAATCACCGGTAGACTCCACAAGAGACAGGTATTTTTCTCCATTCTTCTGCAAAGCCTCTTCGGCCTTCTTGCGTTTGGTGACATCAATCCAGCTTACGAGATGTTGCCGGAATTCATCATTAAGGAATACCGGCTCCGATGATATCTCAACCCAGAAAAGCTCCCCTGTCTTCTTTTTGAACACCTCTTCGACCTGCCTTGCTCCTTGATGAATGACTTTTCCAAAATCTTTCCGGGTTTTATGAAACGTCTCTTCGGTCCACCATGGGTAAGGGGCTTTTAGTCCAAGAAGCCTTTTTTCGGAAAATCCTGTCAGTTCTGTCAATGCCGGGTTCACATATTCTATGGAAGTGTCGGTATTTATGACCAGGAAAGGATTCGGAATATAATCTAACAGACTCTTGCTGAATTGCTTGCCCTCATTTTGGGCCTCTATAACTCGCTCATGCTCAAGGGCTTCCTGTTCGAGGCTGTTAACCCTATGTTCCAGTTCTTCATAAGTTGGCCTTCGATCCATCTAAATATCCTCCCCCAATGCCTGAAACCAAAGATGCCTGCCTTCTAAAAAGAAAAAGCTCTCATACTAATAAGGTCGCTTGGTGCCTTGTTACCTTAAAAGGCTCAAACTGATTTGGGATCTATGCTTTTCGATCCAACCTTTCGGAGAGTTTGCACTTCAACAAATGAATTGTCTATTTCTCAACTGTCGGCATCTTGATCAATAAATTGAAGAGCTTTAAGCTTCCCGCATTGGGAATTAAGAGGGCTCTTAAATGCACGCTAAACAATATCGTGGGGGTTAGTTTGTTTCCCCAAAAAGCTTTGTTTGTCTAGCCAATGTTTTGATTTTATAATATTTTTATCAAGATTACTACATTTTTAGAAATTCAATAAGTTGTCTTAAAGCAATAACCATAAACTCATTTGGTCAAGCTTTTGATCTCTGTGCAGTTGCCACCTTGCATATTTTCTAATCTGGTTTTCATCAAGGCCTACGGTGCTCACACAAAATAGCCTTTTGACCGGAAGTGGCGACCCCAGTAACGTTTTTTTAGTTCATGATGTAAATCGAATATTAAAGGAGGCTAATCATGTTTAAGGACTTTATGTCTAAGAAGTCGCTACTGTTTGTTGCGGCCGATTTCTTTCTTAATGCGTGCATTTTTGCTGCAGAATCATATAAGATCGATGTTCTCGCCAGGCTCGGTCCGGTAAAAGCTCGGAAACAGTTGAAGCCGGAAAATCCGGCTCCAAAGACCGCCAAGGTGGTCGGCTGGACCGATACGCTCGATTACGGCCCGGTGGAAGAACTTCAAAAATCCCTGAAAGCGGGCGCCTACGCATCGTAATAACTTAAATCGTATTCCCCCTGCCCCTTTTTCTCCGGAGCAGGACCGTGGAGGGGGAAAGGAGTTGCAACGATGAAACGATTCTACCGAGCAAGTCTCCGTCAAAAACTACCATGACCCCAACATCCAAAATCCTTGAAAAGGACGTAGTTAACGAAATCATTTTTAGGACCCCAAATTCGAGAAAACAGGATCAAGCCTGATGATAGAATTTTCCCGATAACCTGTGCTGCCGCCAGACTGATCGTGAAAAAGGCAGGGGAGATAGTCGGCGTTCATGTCAAACCGCACGATCTGCGCAGGCACGCTGCCACATATGCATCTCGATCCGGCACACCGCTTGAAATCGTATCAAAAGTGATGTTACGCCATTCGAATTCGACAACCACCCAGCGGTATCCGGGAAAAATCAGTAACGTTGAGGTGATGCATTGGATCGACAATCTTTATGGGACGCAAAGCTTTTTGTTTTAGCTGACAAAAACGATATTCTTTTTCTGAGATTTTCATCAGCTTGCTGGTGTTGTATCCTATTGCATCCCTTGAAGTTGGAAATATGGCTGGAAAAACTGAAGCCCAAATAAAAGGGGTTGCGAAGATAACCGCAACCCCTTGATATCTCTGGTAGTCCCAACGGGACTCGAACCCGTGTCACCGGCGTGAGAGGCCGGCATCCTAGACCGCTAGACGATGGGACCTGAAAAAAATGGCTGGGGGACAAGGATTCGAACCTTGGTTAACGGGGCCAGAACCCGTCGTCCTGCCGCTGGACTATCCCCCAGCAAAACAAGTAATAGATATCTATCCATTTTACAAAAAAAGTCAAGGGAAAACTGGCGGTAAGATCATGAATCTCGAGATTCCGCCACCTTCCAGCACCTGACCAGATGCCCCTCACCAGCCGGATAAAAGGGGATTTCTTCTTTCATGCATCTTTTCTCCACCAGCGGGCATCTTGTCTGGAACTTGCAGCCGGGAGGGGGATCAAGGGGGCTGGGCACCTCCCCTTCAAGGGATCCTTCAGCCAGGCCCTTTCCCGGCACCGGTTCAGGCACAGAGGCAAGAAGCGCCAGGGTATAAGGATGCAGAGGGTTTTCAAAAAGCTCCTCCGACGGCGCATACTCCACTATATGGCCCAGGTACATGACGGCTACCGCATCACTCAGATATCCCACCACATTCAGGTCATGGGATATAAATAGATAGCTCAGGCCCAGACTGGACTGGAGATCGGCCAGAAGGTTTATGATCTGGGCCTGTATGGACACATCGAGCGCGGACACAGGTTCATCACAGATAAGGAGCGCTGGTTCCACGCTCAGGGCCCTTGCGACCCCCGCACGCTGGCGCTGGCCCCCGCTGAACTCGTGTGGATAGCGACCGGCCGTGTCAGGAGAAAGACCCACCATTTCCAGAAGCTCCCCGACCCTTGCCTGCCTTTTATTTTTGGCCGTCCCGGTGGTTCTGAGCCCCTCCTCGATTGTTTGCCCGATGGTCATTCTCGGATTAAGCGACCCGTAGGGGTCCTGGAACACGATCTGGATCTCTTTTCTGTAGGGCCTGAGCTCTTTTTGAGAAAGTACTCCTATGTCGCTTCCCCTGTAAATTATCCGGCCCTGATCAGATTCAAGCAGCCTGAGGATCAGCTTTGCGACAGTGGTCTTTCCACAGCCGCTTTCACCCACAAGGCTCAGGGTCCGGCCTTTTTCTATATCAAAATCAACACCGTCGACCGCCTTGACAAGGCCTGAGACCCGTTTGAAAAAACCCCTTTTTACGGGAAAATATTTCTTAAGACCCCTTACGGTAAGGGCAGTGTCATATGTCTCAACATCTGTCATTTTGTTATCCTTTTCAATGACGCATCCGCCATACTCAACGGTCTTTCTCATAGAGCACCGGGCAGCGGCTCAGATGCCCTTCCCCGTAGTCGCACATCAGGGGAAAGTGCTCTTGGCAGGAATTTTGCGCAAAACCGCACCTGGGGTGAAACGGGCAGCCCGCGGGTTTGTAAGCCGGGTCGGGGACGCTTCCCGGGATGCTGTGAAGTCTTTCTCCCCTTTTTGAGCGAACCGGAAGGGAGGCAAGGAGTCCCCGCGTGTAGGGATGCGCAGGGCTGTTAAATATATGGGCTGTCAGACCCTGCTCCACTATTACCCCCGCGTACATGACATAGACCCTTTGAGCGATGTTTGCCACAACGCCCAGGTCGTGGGTTATGTAGAGCACGGATCTTTCACCCTTTTCCTGAATGGAACCCAGAAGTCTGAGGATCTGGGCCTGTATGGTCACATCGAGTGCGGTAGTGGGCTCATCTGCTATGATCAGGTCGGGGTTGCACGCAAGGGCCATGGCTATCATCACGCGCTGCCTCTGCCCGCCGCTCATCTGATGGGGATAATCATTGAGCCGCTCCCCTGCCGAAGGGACTCCCACATCCGTTAAAAGCTTTATGCACCTGTCTGTAAGCTCATCCGGCCCGACCCTTTCATGTATCAGTATCGCTTCTTTTATCTGATCACCTATGGTAAATACCGGGTTGAGCGAGGTAAGAGGCTCCTGAAAGACCATGGCGATATGGTTGCCCCTTACCGCCCGCATCTTCTCTTCATTCAGTTCAAGGAGATTTTCACCCTTGAAAAGGATTTTTCCGCCCGCGATTTCACCGGGCGGCTGATCAATGAGCCCCAGCACCGTCAGGGCGGTCACGGTCTTTCCGCACCCGCTCTCTCCCACCACGCAGACGGTCTCTCCCGGCATCACGTCATAGCTCACCCCGTCGACCGCGCGTGAGACCTTCCCGTCGCCCCGGAAATAGACCTTGAGGTCCTTTATGGATAAAAGTGGAGGCATATGAAAAGTGCCTAAAGTTGGAATTTAATAAAGTGACTAAAGTTGTGGAGTCGCTTCGCTCCACTATTCTGTAATTAAGTCTGGTTCTTATTTTATGTTTTTAGCGATGGTTGAAAAAAGCGCCAGAAGCTCACAGCTTTCATCATATTCGCTCAGTACACGATCCTTTGGCAGCCATTCCATCTGCATCAAAATTTCAAGCCAGTATTGGGTTTCGGCTGCCTCACCTTCGCAAATCCGGATCTTGTTTTTAAAATCCGCCCTGCTTCTTGCCCTGTTGCTTTCGCGGTAATTTGCCCCGATTGAAGTACCTGCCTTTGTAAGCTGGTTCCGCACAACCTTGCCTTCTGTTGTTTTGGGCAGCTGCGAAGAAAGCCTTATAATACGAACCGAAAAATCAAGGGTCCTCTTCTCAAGCCTCCGGGCAAATTCTCTGTTCTCTTCCATCACGAATCACCCTGTTATGGGATAATTTATTTCAGTTCACTTTGAGCACCCTCATAACTTTAGTTCACTTTAGGCACTTATAACTTTAGCTCACTTCCCCCCCCTACCCTCTTTCCCTAAGCTTCGGATTGAGCGCGTCCCTCAGCCCCTCACCGAAAAGGTTGAAGCAGAGCACTACTATGAGGATCGCTATGCCTGGGATAAAGGTAATCCATGGGGCGTCAAATATAAAGCGCTTGCCGTCGGACAGGATATTCCCCCATGTGGCATACGGAGGAGGCACCCCGAAGCCGAGAAAGCTCAGTCCCGCCTCCGTTAGTATGGCCGTGGCAATCCCGATAGTGGCCGATACGAGCACGGGGGCGATCGCGTTAGGCATCATGTGCCTGAAGATTATGCGGAAATCACCCACGCCCAGGGCCTTTGCGGCGGTGACGAAATCCTGCTCCCTTAAGGAGAGAAACTCGGCCCTAACAAACCTGGTGGTTCCCATCCAGCTTGTAAGCCCTATGACTATCATTATGTTGTAAATGCTTGCAGGCAGAAGGGCTACGACAGTGAGAATCAGGAAAAAACTGGGAAAGCAGAGCATGATGTCCACAAGCCGCATGATAAGGTTGTCCACGGAAATACTGCCCAGCAAAAAAATATCACGACCCCTTGTGCCGTAAAGGAAGATAAGGCACAGAAACGCCCCTGACAGAAACCAGAAAAAGCTCAGATAGGCCCCTGAAGCCGCCAGTACCGCGCCTGTCAGAACAAGTATGGCAAATAGTATCCGGATCATGCCGATCCTTTTTTCCCCGAACCAGCCTGCCACCCCCCCCAGAAAGATTCCAACCAGAACCGATATTCCGACCGCCACAAAACCTACGGTCAAAGAGACCCAGGCTCCCTGAAGCATCCTTGAAAAAACGTCCCTTCCAAGGTCATCCGTTCCGAAAAGATATATCCCGAGCCGCGGGACCTCATCCGGCCTGAGAGAGTCCAGGTTGGGACTTGAAAGAGGGGGCCGCAGTTTTTCCTGCAGCCTGACCTGGGCGGGGTCGAAGAACGGGTCCTGGCCCGAGGTAAGGAGAAGCCCGATAAGGGCGGTGAAAAAAAAGAGTATAAAGATGACAAGCCCGAACATGGCAAGACGGTTTTTCCTGAAGAGACGCCAGAAGATCTCGAGCCTCGTCTTCCGGGGCGCGTCCGGTGCTTCTACAAACATATCTGAAGATGCAAACTGTCTTTCCATACCGGTCCTTTAGAGCCTGATCCTTGGATCGACCACCATATATAGGAGATCCGAGATAAAGGTGCCTGCAAGAACCAGCACCGCCGAGATAAAATTGACCGTGAGTATCACGGGATAATCCCTTGCCAGTATCGCCTCATATGCCATCCGACCCATACCGGGCCATGAAAAAATCGACTCTATGATAACGGATCCCCCTATGAGGCCCGGCAGGATGAGCCCGAACATGGTCACAAAGGGAAGCAGCGCGTTTCTCAAGGCATGCCTGTAATGTACCTGTTCAGGGGTAAGGCCCTTTGCCCTTGCCGTCCTGACATAATCCTGTCCCTCCACCTCCAGCATCTGACTTCTCACGTAGCGTGAAAGGACCGCTATTCCACCGGTTGCGCCGAGCACAGACGGAAGAAGGAGGTGCCATATCCTGTCCATTACCATCTGGACGGTTGAGACGGCGCCTGTTCCGAAGGTCTCCATGCCTATGACGGGAACGTGAAAGCGGGTCACCACAAGAATGATGAGTATGTAGGCGAAGAAAAATCCGGGGATCGATATAAGGAGATAGGATATGAAGGTGGCGCTTCTGTCATACACTCCCCCCCGGCCTATGGCCGATCTTATGCCGACAGGGAAAGACAGGGTCCATGTCAGTATGGTTCCCACTATAAAGAGAGGCAGGCTGTTAAGGAAGCGCTCCCATATCTTCATGAGCACGGACCGGTTGTCCCTCCAGGAGATCGTCTTACCGGTAAACAGGTCCTTGTAAAACAGCAGGTACTGGACATGAAGCGGTTCATCCAGGTGAAACTCGGCCCTGAAACGCTCCACCATCTCAGGGGTGAATTTGGGATTCATCGGGTCCACCTGGCTGGGGGAACCGGGTGCCAGGTGAATGATCAGAAAGGATACGATCGACACGAAAAACAGTGTGATTACCTTTTGAATTATGCTTTTTCCGATAAAGGAGACCATGCACTTATCCTTCCGCCTGAAACCGGGGCGCCTCCGGCAGCTTTATCCATTTGTTGAAATAGAAGGTGTAGCTGCCGGTCTTTGTGGGGGTAATCTTCCTGTAGACCGTATCCCCCTGCCGGTCCGAGTCTTTTATTACTATCCGCTTGTCCAGGACGGCCGTCCATTTGCCCACATAGAGAAATGTATAGGGCTGCTCACGCGCTATTATTTCATGGAGCCTGTTGCAGTACTGTTTCTGCCTTTTGTGGTCATACTCCTGCCTTATCTTTATTATAAGCTCGTCGGCCTCCCTGTCGCTGAAGCCCACGAAATTTAGCTGGTGCGGGTTTGTCTGGCTTGAGTGCCATATCTGGTAGAGATCAGGGTCTATTCCCATGACCCAGCCGAGCACCAGGGCGTCAAAATCGCCCTTATTGACCCGCTCCTGCAGGAACACGGACCACTCCAGAAGATCCGTGCGCACGTCTATTCCTATCTTCTTCCATGCGTCCTGGGCAATGGCCAGAATCGCCTTTCTCACGTCGTTTCCGCTGTTGGTAATGAGGGTGAACTGAAACCTCCTGCCATCCTTTTCAAGCCACCCCTCACTGTTTTTCTTCCAGCCCGCCTCCTCCAGAAGTCTGAGTGCCGCATCCGGGTCATAGGGAAGGGCCTTGATATCCCTGTTGTAGAATTCCGTCTGTTTGGCAAAAGGGCCTGTGATCTTTTCGCCCTGACCGTACAGCACATAATCGATTATCTTGTTTACGTCTATTGCCATGCCCAGGGCCCTTCTTACCCTCGGATCATCGAACGGCTTTCTCCTCATGTTGTAGCCTATGTAGCTGTAACCAAACGAGGTCCCTGAAAAGGACTGGAAACGCGCGTCTTCCCTGAGGCGCCTTACCTGGTGAGGCTGTACCCCGTAACTGTCGATGGTCCCGGCATAAAATTCCATCTCCTGGGTAAGCAGATCGGGAATGATCCTGTAGGTGTAACGCCTGTAATTCGCCGGGCCTTCCCAGTAGTCCTCAAAACGCTCAAGCATTATATACTGATCCGATTTCCACTGCCTGAAGACAAAAGGTCCGCAGCCCACAGGGTTTCTGCTGAATCCGCTCTGCCTCATGGTAAAGCTGCCGGGATCCTTGCCGAGGCTTAAGGCCTCTTTTCCGAGCGCCTCCCCGTTTAAAAGGTGCTCAGGAAGAATGCCCATGCCCCACGTACCAAGGGCAGGGGAATAAAGCCTCTTGTAAACGATCCTGACGGTCATCGGATCTATGACCTCAACCGCCTTCACAGGTTCGTAATCGGCTATCCTGGGGGAAAGATTTGCGGGGTTCACGATCGCTTCGTAGGTAAACTTCACGTCTGTCGCGTCAAAGGCTTCTCCGTCGTGGAATCTGACACCCGGCCGCAGGTGAAAAATTATCACTGGGTTGTGTTCCGTGGCAGGAATAAGTCTCCGCGCATAGCTTGAAAGGGACGCCTCCGATCCAGTCTCACCGCTTACATAGACAGCCGCATCAAATGAGGAAAAATAATCCGTGCCGAGCACACGGGTGAGGTTTTCAAAAAGATCCTGGTCCACCCGGTCAAGCGTGAGTCTTATCCTGGAAGGCGCGTTTACCTCTACTGTGATATCCCTTTGTCCGCGCTCACTCCCCTGAGCGCCTTCCTTTATGGTGCGTGAAAACCGCCTGGGGGGAATCACCTCGATCTCCTTTATATGTTCAAGGCTTTCCCTCAAGGAGGCATCCACGGCCCTGCCTTTCCCTGCATTCCTTATAAGATCAGCCACCTCATGGACCCCGGCCGTACCAAGCCCGGGAATCCGGGCGGAACTGTTTACATAGAAATAGGCCTCCTCAAAAATCTCCCATGACCTGGCAAGACGGCCCCTGAAACGAAGATTCTCATCACGGTCAAGAAGCCCCTCAAAGACCATCGATTCTATCTCGCTGCTTGATGTGTCAGCCGAAAGGATCGGGTTCAGCATGCTGGCATCGCCTATGGACGCGGCAATGTACTCCCTGAGTCTTTCAGGATTTCCCCTTGTCTGCTGCTCGTAGGTGGGGACCCAGAAATAGGACTGCAGCAGAAAAAATATAACCAGGGCCGGGGCAAAGATGAGGATTTTTTTTATGCTCATGGACTGAAGGCTCGGATAAATTGCAAGAAACCGGTTCCCAGACAATATAAGTAGATGTTTTTACAGCGTATTCGCTGTCATGCACCCACGATAGGGAATAACTCACAATGAGTCAAGTGAAAAACCTGCAACAGACGTTGCTGTTCGTTACTGGTTACTCGTTACTGGTTATTGCGGGAAGATCTACCTTCTGACCGGTTTGAAGGACAGGCTGAAAAGGGTTAAGAGCAGGTAAATGTAATCGCTAATGGTTTTCAGCATCACTGTCTGAAGACAGGCGGAGGCACAGGGTCCCTTTTCTGAGGCCTTATCTCAAAAAAAAATACCACAGGCAGATACAGTGGCCGCAGACCCGGCTTTACTCCCGGATGCCCTTTCAATTCATACTTTGCTTCCAAAAGCCGGAGGGATGCGGTCACTTCTCCCAAACAAATAGATAAGGCCGGGGAAAAGGGTGCCGGCGCCGGAGCAACAGGCCTTGTTACTGGTTACCTGCTGTTTGGAAAAACTGCAAAATGTGAAAATCGGGTTGATATTCAATCTATTATCATTAGATTATTTGAACGGCCCTTATCCGTGATTCACCAATAAGAATCGGGATGGTCAGGCCGGCAAATATTGTCTTTTCAGCACACTACCGTTAAGTTCAGGAGTAAAGCCATGGCCGTGAAGATATCTGCTTCGGCAAAAAGATATATGGATGAAAGGGGCATCAGGGATGTGACCTTTAAACTCATGCATTACAGGCCCGCAGGGTGTTGCGTCGGGATAGTAAAGGAAATCGAGGCGCACCATCAAGCCCCTTCCAATGCCTGCAATTTCAGATATTTCCATATTGACGGCTACCATCTGTTCATATCAAGGGCGATCAAGGTGCTGGGACCCCTTGAACTCAGACTGCAAGGCTTCTGGAATATGAAACGCCTCGCGCTCAAGGGCGCGGGCATACCATTATGAATTCGATTGAAGGTAAAGACCTCTTTTGCTATTGTCTGAGCACAAAATATTGTCTTAAAGATGTGATGAGTTTTTCAGGAAAGGAGAAGAGATGTTTGATGAGATAGAGACGTTGACCATAAGGGCGAACATAGAAATAACACCAAGGGCACTTGAGGCGATAGTTGAAAACAGCAAAAAGATCGCCGGAAAAAATGAAAACGGGATATTTACGGTGGATACCGCGGAAAAGGCCAGTGAGATGATTACCCGTTTTCTGATAGAAAAAGACTTCGAAGGGTATGTCGAAGATATAGAAAATTTTGAGAAATAGCCGCAACTAAAAAAAGCAGGTTTCAGATTTACCTGTCAGAGCGGCAAAAGATATGGCCCGGGCAAAACTTGCCCGGGCCCTTTTTATCGAAGTTCATACCCGGTTATATGGACCGGTTTTCCTTGATATCAGGTACCCATCTCCCATGAGGAAAGGTAGTGTTTCTGCTCCTCGGTAAGTGTGTCTATCTCCACCCCCATCGATTCCAGCTTGAGTCTTGCGATTTCCTTATCGATCTCCTCCGGAACGGGATATACCATCTTTTCAAGGGTGCCGCTGTTTTTTGCCATATGCTCGGCTGAAAGGGCCTGATTGGCGAAACTCATATCCATGACGCTCGAGGGGTGCCCCTCGGCGGCCGCCAGGTTTATCAGTCTTCCTTCACCCAGCACATAGATCCTGTTTCCGCTTTCAAGGGTAAACTCCTCGACAAAATCCCTGATCGTCCTTCGCTCAACCGCTTCATCAGCAAGGCATTTAAGATCCAGCTCCACATCAAAGTGGCCTGAATTGGCGACTATGGCGCCGTCTTTCATATCCCTGAAGTGCTCCATCCTTATAACGTTTATGTCGCCGGTGAGCGTGCAGAAAAAATCCCCCAGGCAAGCCGCCTTCTTTATCGGCATCACCTGAAAACCGTCCATGACAGCCTCAAGCGCCCTCAAGGGATCCACCTCGCAGACGATCACATGCGCGCCATGCCCCTTTGCGCGGGTGGCAACCCCCCTGCCGCACCAGCCGTATCCGCTCACGACGAAGGTGCTTCCGGCCACAAGCCTGTTCGTGGCCCTTATCATGCCGTCCACTGTGCTCTGACCGGTGCCGTATCTGTTGTCAAACAGGTGTTTGGTATCAGCGTCGTTCACCGAGATGACCGGGAACTGAAGCACCCCGTCCTTTTCCATGCTCCTGAGCCTGATCACACCGGTGGTGGTCTCCTCGGTGCCTCCCACCACATTCGCGAGGAAGGTCTTTCGTTCCTCCTCTGAAAGTCCCTTGCCCCACCGGCTCACAGAGGGCTCAAGCTCGTCCCATTTTTCAAGGGCTATAAAGTGAAGGGAACTCACGAGATCGGCGCCGTCATCCATTGTGATGGCGGGCCTGTGCTTTAGGGTGGACAGGATGTGGCTGTAGTATGTTGCATGGTCCTCCCCCTTTATGGCAAACACGGGGATCTCGCTGTCGGCCACAAGGGATGCTGCCACGTCATCCTGTGTCGAAAGCGGATTTGAGGCACATACCACCACGTCGGCGCCGCCCGCCTTGAGTGTCTTTAAGAGTGCCGCTGTCTCAGTGGTCACATGCAGGCATGCGGAAAGCCTGATTCCCTGAAGAGGCCTTTCCTTTTCAAAGCGCACCCTTATGGTCTTCAGCACGGCCATACTCTTTTCGGCCCATTCGATTCTCAAACGGCCCTTTGAGGAAAGATTTATATCTTTGATATCATAGTCCATTTCAGCTCTTTTATCTCCTTTTATATTCTGATTTCTTTTCTTAAATTACTTAACCGCCTTTTTCAGGGTATCGGCCATGTCGGTCTTTTCCCATGTGAATTCAGGGAGCTCCCTTCCGAAATGGCCGTAATTGGTCGTCCTGCCGTAGATGGGTCTCAGCAGGTCGAGCGTCTCTATAATAGCCGCCGGTCTCAGATCGAATTCCTTTTTAACTATCTCCGTCAGCTCCTGGCTGGAGACGACCCCCGTGCTGTATGCACCGACAAGGACCGAAACGGGTTCCGCACGACCGATCGTGTAGGCGACCTGTATCTCACATTTCTCGGCCAGACCCGCCGCTACAATGTTCTTTGCAATGTAGCGGCACATATAGGAGGCGCTGCGGTCCACCTTGGAGGGGTCTTTGCCTGAAAACGCGCCGCCGCCGTGGTAGCCGAAGCCGCCGTAAGTATCCATTATGATCTTTCGGCCGGTCAGCCCGCAGTCTCCCAGGGGCCCGCCCACGACGAAGCGGCCCGTGGTATTGATAAAATACTGGGTGCCCTTATCGAGCATATGCTCAGGTATCACATCCCTTATGACCTCCTCGATTATCGCCTCTTTTAGCGTATCGTAATCGACCTCAGGGCTATGCTGGGCAGCGATTACCACGGTATGGACCCTAACAGGCCTGCCGTCTGCATATTCCACGGTCACCTGGGATTTTCCGTCCGGCCTCAGCCAGGGAAGCTGCCCGGATTTACGGACATGGGCAAGTTTTCTGGTCAATCCGTGGGCAAGGTATATCGGCATCGGCATGAGGCTTTCCGTGTCATTACAGGCATATCCGAACATAAGACCCTGATCGCCTGCGCCCTGTTCCTTGAAAAGACCGTTTCCTTCGTTGACCCCCTGGGCAATGTCGGGGGATTGCTTGTCGATCGTGGATAAAACCGCGCATGTCTCCCAGTCAAAACCCATGGAAGAATTCTTGTAGCCGATACCTTTGATGGTTTCCCTGACCACATCAGGCATGTCCACGTAAGCGTCCGTGGTGATCTCCCCTGCGATTATAGCCATTCCCGTCGTAACAAGTGTCTCACATGCAACCCTTGCCTTTAAGTCATACTCCAGTATCCTGTCCAGGATATTGTCGGAAATCTGATCCGCCACCTTATCAGGGTGACCCTCTGTAACCGATTCAGAGGTAAAAAGAAAATTTGATGATTTCATTGTCCCTCTCCTTTCAAAACAAAAATTATTCCGCCCTCCCTGCAGGGGAAGGCCTTGGTGTTAAGATTTTAGGTTCTTCTCCAACCTAGTTGTCGAAGAGGGTCCAAGGACCCAAGGATTCAAGGATTCAAGGGTTTTCTTTCCAGGGATCATCGCTTTGGACATTGCCCCGACATCCCTATTTCCCTTCTTAATCTCTGAAGCCGCTCTTCTTTCAAATAACCCAGGTCAGCTGATGTCATGTCCCGGGTTTCCAATTCACAGGCTGAACCATATGCAATAAAGAAAAATTGCATATGCTCTATAGCCGTTTTTCTCCCATACCCTCAGGCGGTATCCCTTGATACGAAAACAGCGGATCTTCTGATTCGGGAGGTAAAACAGTATTGCTCATCTTTAAAAAAACATTTCGTTTCTTTAAACATATGCAAACAAGGTGTATACAATTTTTGCCGAACGTTTAACTGCCTATGATCTTTAAGCTTTTCACTCGAACCCGCGGCCCCTTGACCCCTCCAAACCGGGAACCCGCTGCGAAGCAGTGGGACTGAGCTGAGCTAAGCGAGGGCGAAGAATCCTTCATTTAGACCAACTCTTTTGGAGATGATCCAGATTTTAAAGGCATACAAGCACCGTCCGCGCAACATGAAATCGGCCCTCGCCCCTGTTCCCGACCTACAACCGGGCACCGGGGGTTTCAAGGCGCCGAGGAACCGCGAGTAAAAAGTATGGCCTGTATGATTTCCCGGTGGTGAATCAGGGTAAATCATGCCTTCCGGGACAGGTAAAAGATCGCCTTCAGTCCCTTTTTAAGGTCAAAGCGGGCAGATTCCTGAATCGTGTAGCCCGCCCCCGTCAGCCAGCCCTCTATCTCCTTTTTTGTGAAACCGAGCCAGCGGTCTCCGTAGCGGCTCCGCATCGACTCAAGATTATGTTTTTCAAGATCCACGATGGCCAGATAGCCGCTGTCCCTGATAACCCGGAAGCTCTCGACTATGCCGGAGGCAGGTTCAGGCAGGTGGTGGAGCACCATGTTTATTACCGCGCAATCTGCTTCCCCGTCCCTCATGGGCAGATGTTCGAGCTGGCCTATCCTCAGGTCTATCCTGTCATCACTTCCGGTAAATCTAAGCTCCGCCTTTTTCAGCATCTCAGGGGAGTTGTCCACACCTATAACCTTTTCCGCACTGCCCAGAAGCGGCGGGAGAAGATCACCCGTTCCGCAACCGAGGTCGACCGCCACACGGCATGGATTCAATCTCATGCCGATCTCGCCTGCCAGATCGGTGCCTCCGATTATGTCCCGTTTAATCGAATCCCAGTCCTCGGCCATGGAATCAAAGAAACGTATCGCCCTTTTGTGGCTCTCATTTATCGCCTTCCTGGCGGCGGAGATGTCACCCTTGAGCGTCCGGCTTTCTTTGAACATATACCTGATCGAATCGATGAATCTTTTGCCTTGCCCGCTTTCCACGGCGCTGTAAAATGCCCAGAGCCCGTCGCGCCTGCAGGTGATAAGGCCGCAGTCAACAAGGATCTTCAGGTGCCTTGAGATCCTAGATTGCCCCATGGCAAGCATGTCCACCAGCTCGTTTACATTGAACTCCCTGAAAATAAGGAGATTCAGTATCCTGACCCGGGTTTCATCCGCCAGGGCCTTGAAGTATTCAACAGGTATCATTTCCATGCCTATATCAAGATATATTGATTTACTGATGCAAGATAGATAACCCGGTCATCCTTTGTCAAGGGAAAAATATCGGGAAGGCTTTTTTTGAGACGTCGGGAAAAGATCAGGGCCGCGGCGGTAATCAGGCAGAGCCTGAGATAACGCGGTTGTCTATTAGTCTTGTGGCACCCACTTTCACGGCCAGGGCAAGGAGATTTTTTTCACCAAGCAGGTCCATTTCTTCCAGGGTGTCGGGATCGCACAGACTCACATAGTCTATCTCTGTAAACGGATGACCCTTGATGAAGGAGGCAACAGCCTCCCTGATTTTTTCAGCGCTCCTTTCTCCCTTTTTGAACATTGCTTCCGCCATCTCAAGCGACGCGTTGAGACTCAGTGCCGATTCTCTCTCTTCCCGGGTCAGGTACTTGTTCCTTGAACTCATTGCCAGACCGTCGGACTCCCGTACGGTAGGGACCCCTATTATCCGGATATCCATATTGAGATCCTTAACCATGCGGCTTATTACGGTAAGCTGTTGAAAGTCCTTCTGTCCGAAAACCGCCATGTCCGGTTTGACCGCGTTAAAAAGCTTGGTCACCACCGTGGTAACGCCGTCAAAGTGAACGGGCCTGGAAATTCCGCAAAGTTTTTTCGTCAGATCACTCACTTTGACACCGCTCTGAAAGCCCTGAGGGTACATGTCGTCCGCACCGGGCACAAAAAGGATATCAGTGCCCACGCCCTCAGCCTTTTCCATGTCACCTTCCATGTCGCGCGGATATTTTTCAAAATCCTCGTCAGGCCCGAACTGGGTGGGATTTACAAAGATACTGACGACAAGAATATCACAATGTCTCTTTGCAACACGCATGAGTTCAAGGTGACCTTCGTGCAAAAAACCCATGGTGGGTACGAACCCCATGGTGTAACCTTTCAGCCTGAGCGCCTCAGCCTTTTCCTGCATAGCGTGAACAGATTCTATGACCTCCATTAGACCTCCCGTAGGTTTAATCAAATGTTTATTTCATCCAGGCCCGGGTTATCATCAATCGCCCAAGGCATGACTGTATTACTTTACCGGCCTGACTTTGCGATTTCAGGCAGAATAACCGAGCAGAGACGGAGGAACCTTTCGATATCAATGGTCTCCGCCCTTGCGCCGGGATCTATGCCGCACCTTTCAACCGCCTCAAGAAGTCCGGCTTTGCCAAGGGAGGGGAAAACAGCTGAAAGTGAATTTACCATGGTCTTTCTCCTCTGGGAAAACGCCCCCTTTACCAGTCTTCTAAAGATCTCATCATCCAATGCACGAACAGGATAGGGCCTGTTGAAATCAAGGCGCACCACCTTTGAAGCGACCTTCGGCCTGGGTGAAAATGCGGTTGCAGGCACATTGCACAGGACCTCCACATTTACGTGGTACTGTACCAGGATGGAAAGGGCACCGTATATTTTACCCCCCGGAGCGGCGCTCAGCCTCTCCGCCACTTCGGCCTGGAACATTAGGACGGCGCTTTCAATGCTCTTTCTGTTTCGAATCAGTTTCCAGATAACCGGAGAGGATATATTGTAGGGCAGATTGCCTATGACCTTGAGCGGTCCCGAAGACATGCCCCGGATCTCATCAAGATCCACCCTGAGGATGTCGCGGTTTATAAGCTCTACATTGTCTATGCCTTCGGAAAGAAACCTGTCTTCCAGTTCCTTTATCAGCCGGGAGTCCTTTTCCACGGCAACAATAGCCTTCACCTGTCTTGAAAGCGGTATGGTAAGCGCTCCCATGCCCGGGCCTATCTCAAGGACCACATCATCTTTCACGTACCCGGAGCGGGAAATGATGTTACCTATGATATTGGGGTCCATCAGAAAATTCTGACCCAGTTTCTTCTTGGGCCTGAAAGGCCGATCCGGTTTTACCGGCCCTGAAGGCGCCATTTTCTGTGCTCCTTCCTTTTCTTACGCCACGCCTTCGCGTATCGGAAAAGATGTATGCAGATGAAATATGAAGGTATGGACGCCGCTATGCCCATAATAAGGCCGCCAAGTATGAATGCGGCCAGGATAAAACCTCCCGCGCTCATGAGCTTCTCGGCTATTACGATTATCTCGGACCCTGAATGAACAGCCTCCATGATAGAGGAAAAGGTGGCGTTTTTCTCAGGCAGCAGCAGTAAAAACGCACCCAGCTTGTAACTGTAAAAATAGAGGAAATACCAGTTAAGGGGATTGCTGACCCATGTCCCCAGCACGGATGTAATCTTGCTCGCCTTGAACGCGACCGCCAGGGCAAGCGCAAGGGCCGTCTGGAATGGAATTATAGGCATCATACCGGCCAGCACGCCGAATGCAATGCCGAGCGCCAGTTCATGAGGCTCATCCCTCAAGGCAAGCAATCTCAGCAGGTAATACCTGAGCTGTCTCTGAATCTTCAATGAATCCTCACGCAACAAATCCAACCGGCATGTTAAAATTAAATCGACCGCCGGTATCGACTCTTTCAGTCGATATCCTCAATCGGGTATTTTGATCTGACATCAACGGACATTTCGGTTTCATGCCCCTCAAGGAGCCTTCTGTAACCGGCTACCGCTATCATCGCCCCGTTGTCCGTGCAATAGGAAGGCCTGGGATGGTAGATCCTTATCCCTTTGCCGGAGGCATCCTGTTTGAGGCGTTTACGCAGACGGTTGTTGCATGCCACCCCGCCCGCCACAACCACGGAATCCGTCTTCATCATCCCGGCTGCCTTAAGCACCTTGGCTACCAGCACATCTATCACAGCCTCCTGAAACGATGCGGCTATGTCGGCAAGACTCACGCCGCTGTCCGCCTCCTTATCCTTCCATTTCCTGATGAAAAGCGACACGGAAGTCTTTAGGCCGCTGAAACTGAAATCAAGGGAGTCCCTTGAAAGAAAGGCCCTGGGAAAATCTATCTTATCCACCTTTCCCTGTCTTGCAAGCTTCTCTATTACGGCTCCTCCCGGGTAGCCGAGCCGAGTATCTTGGCGACCTTGTCAAAGGCCTCACCTGCCGCATCATCGAGTGTCTGGCCCATCTGAAGATAATCACCGTATCCCTTTACATTGTAGATACTTGTATGCCCCCCGGAAACCGTCATGCATATAAAAGGAAACTCCGGCACGTCCTCTTCAAGGAATATGGACAGGATGTGGCCTTCCAGGTGATTCACGGCTGCCATCGGCAGTCCGTTCACATAGCTCATCGCCTTCGCATAATAAAGTCCCACAAGAAGAGAACCTACAAGACCGGGACCGACCGTTACCGCAAGCCCATCAATGTCACCCATGCCTGTACCTGCCTTTGCCAGGGCCTCTTGCACTACAGGCATGATGTTTCTGAGATGCTCCCTGGAGGCCAGTTCAGGCACTACACCCCCGTGAGGGTGATGAAGTTTTACCTGGGAGTGAACGATATTTGAAAGAATTTTTCTCCCCTCTACAACAACGGCCGCCGATGTGTCGTCACAGGAGGTATCTATTCCAAGTATATTCATCTGTTAACCTCTTAAAAAATGGAACCGCCTCTTAGAGCCCGGCGCGGTTCATACCGAATCATCGCCCCGCCCCCTTTTGCAATAGCGTTATAGGGGAAGCAAAGGATACCGGCCGAAAGGACCGGCGACGGAGCTAAGCGGACAGGAAATTTCAGGCACCTATCACGATCCATCAAGGAAGAGTCATCTTTCCCCAAACCGGTCCCAGGAAACAGGTTTTCCATAATGAAATCAAGGGATCTATTCTTCATGACCAGGTCAAGAATCCGGAAGACTGATCAGATTTTCTTTCCGGCCCTGATTTCATCTATTCGTTTGATTACCATCTTTATATGGGATGCCATTGCTCCCGCACTCGAGTAACGTCTCTTAATGTCCTTTTCAAGGGACCTGTCGAGGATTTTTTCTATTACTCGAGGTATGCGAGGATTGAGGGATCTCACAGAGGGGTGCCTCTCCCGTGCAATCCTGAGGGCGGTGGAGGTAATGTCCATACCTTGAAAGGGCCGTACCCCCGTTAAGAGCACAAAAAGCACTGCCCCCAAAGAAAAAATGTCCGAAGCCGGAGATGTTTTCTTACCTGACACCTGTTCAGGTGACATATAGCCTGCTAAAGAAGAAAAATCAACATCTCTTGCTCTCATGACGGATAACGTGAACTGCGACATGCCGAAATTCTTCAACTTCACCCTTGTCTCGTTTTTATGCTTCAGTATATTTTCAGGCCTTATGTCTCCATGGACTACTCCGAATTCATGAGCGTAATCAAGGGCATCCAAGACCTGCTCGGCGATGTCAAGAACCGTCCTTACGCTCATAAGGCTGCCTTTCTCGGTGTTGTCTGACATGTCCTGCCAGTCGAGGTGTCCGCTTATTATGAAGAGCCGGCTCTCATGCATTCCGAAATCCTGAACAGCTTCTATCCCAGGGTGTCTCAAAAGGCTTATTTTCTGAAGGCTGTCCAGGAAATCGTATCCGGCATCCCTTTCTTTATCCCCGGCAATTTCAGTCAAATCCAGTGACAATAAAAAGAGATTCCGGTCATTGGACGGACCCCTGACCCTGTAAACGGTGCCGAGGGTGTTTGTCCCGATTTCTTCCACGATCTTGTAGATGCCTACGGAAGACTGCAGGGCCAGGACCTGTTTTGAATCAACGGACGGAAGGCCTTCTACGATTTCGGTCTGGCCCAACCGCATCTCGCTTTCTCCCTGTCTCAGTCTTGACATTCGCTTTTTGATGTCCCTGAACTCCCCGTCACCCTCATTTATGGATTCATAGACGGCAAGTGCCTTTGTGGGAAAGCCCTTTCCTTCATAGTCAAGTCCGAGGTTATAAAAAAGGCCCTTTACCATGGAATTATCAGGAGGGAGTCTGGAAAATTCCTCAAAGGCCAGGTCAAGCAGCCCTTCCCTCTGGTAGGATATTCCGAGTGACATTACCCTGTCATCGGACAGATCGGCGTTGGTAAACAGGGCACCACGCCCGGGGATAAAAACCGCTTTGAGCCGGATCAGGATCAAGCCGAAAAGCAGAAGAATCATGGAAGGGGTTATCTTGAGCCATATCTGGTAAAAATTTAGAACAAGTGCCCCTGATGCGACAAAAAGCGCCAGGAGAACCGCCGTTGCACCGGTCGCCGGAAAAATCCTCATTCCGGGAAGCACAAAGGAGAGGTAAAGACCGCAGAGGACCAGCATGCCCAGTTCCATCAGGTTTATCCATTGGGGCCTTTTGATAAATCTCTGATCCAGGATATTGGCGACCGAATTTGCTATGACCTCTACCCCGGGCGTGTTTTCTGAAAGAGGTGTTCGAAAAGTATCCCTGAAACGGCTGGGGGCTGCAGGACCGATAATTACTATCTTATCCCTGAACAGGCTCGTTCTGACCTGGTTTTTCAGGACCTTATCAAAACGGGTCCTGTGAAAGGCATCCTTTGCGCCGTTCCAGTTCATATAAGTACTCATATGACGGTCATTCACAGGCACTGAGAGGTTTCCCGCCGGGGAGCCCCTCAACTCGACAGCCTCGTCCAGGTGAAGGACCATTCCCTGGTCCTTCACCCCTTTAAAAAGCTTCACGATCGCAAGCGGAAAGGAAGGGAAGTAGGTTCCTTTTAGATAACCCAGCGCATGAACCTGGCGCCTTATGATGCCGTCCTGATCCGGGAAAAGGTTGATATGCCCCATTCCTGCCGCCACCTCCGCAATTGACGGCAATACCGGCCTGACCCTCGACAGCCAGGGAAAATCGGAATCAACCGCCTTGGTCTCAGAACCCTTGATCTCTTTGAATCCGAACCTGGCAATAAACTGAGGGACCCGCTGTTCACGATCCTTCTCAGCACCCTCAAAATAGACCGGAAGCACGACATTCCCCGCCTTTTCAATGGCGGCATAAAGCTTCGCATCATTGTCCAGACACGCACCGGCCTCGGAAAGGGACTTGTAAAAGGCAAGACCCGCTCCCTGCTGGCCAAGGCCCGATTTTTCAAACATATCCTTGAGACGCCTCAGGGCCTTCAATCCCGCCGTCTCTTCAGGTCCTGATATGGGTATATCCATAGCGATGACCTTTGCCCCGGCCAGGGCAAGGTTGCCGGTTGCCTTGGCCAGTATGTCTCTTGCCCATGGGAAAGGGCCTATTTCACTCAGATCATCCTGGGTTATCTCAACGATTTCAATAACCGGATTCGGCTCCTGCCTCGAGGCATATCTCATTCTCAGATCAAGGCTCTTCTGCTCAACCTCTTTCAAAAAACCAGGATACTTTATCTCGTATAAAGAGACGAACAAAAGCGTGATTACGATCCCTATCAGCCAGGCTGGAAAACGTTTAGTCTTTTTCATGGCAGGATCTCTTTACTCGATCTCCCCGAGGACTGAATAAGCGCATAATCTTTCATAAAGTGAAGGACCTATCCCTTTTATATCCAGGAGCTCCACCAGATCGCTGAAGCCTCCCCTCTGATCTCTGTTTTCTATTATCCGACCGGCCGTCTTGACGCCTATCCCTGGGATGGCGGTAAGCCCTGAAAGACCTTCCCGGTTTATGCACAGGGGGATTCCGAGGGTCACCCTGAAAAACGCGGACATCTGAGTCTCAGAAATTTTTTCTGTTTCGCCTGACCTTTCGTAGACCAGTCGTTTGCCCGATTTCCTTACCACCTCATCAACAGGAAGGACGCGACTTTCAACCGGACAGTCCGCACCCCCCCGAGTCAGGACAGCACCGATTGTCGGAGGATCTTTAAAGGAATAAACGCCGGGTGAGACGACATCACCGGAGATTTCAACGAAAAACCTTTGACCGGAAACGGTATCATCCGGTTCTATCGAGCTGAAAATCCGGGGGACCATGCCCATTGACAAAAGGAAAAGCAGCATGAGCAGCCCCCCGGCTTTCTTATCAAAGGTCCTCCTCTTTCTCATCGTCAAGCCCGAATACATTGTGAAGGACCCTCACGGCAAGCTCGGTATATTTTTCCTCTATGATGCAGGACACCTTTATTTCCGAGGTGCTTATCATCATTATGTTTATATTCTCCTTTGCCAGAGCGTCGAACATCTTCTTAGCCACCCCGGCGTGGCTTCTCATTCCGACACCTATTACGGAGACCTTTGCTATATCCTCATCGCCCATCACCTTGTGTGCATTGATCCGTTCCGCCACATCACTGACAAGTTTCATGGTCTTGTAAAAATCCGATTTGGGAACGGTAAAGGTGAGGTCGGTAAAACCATCCTCGCTCGTATTCTGAACTATCATGTCCACTACTATTCCCGATTCAAAGACCGGTTCAAATATCTTTGATGCGGTACCGGGCCTGTCAGGGACCTTCTTGATCGTAACCCTGGCCTCGTTTTTGTTATAGGCGACGCTGGACACCTGAACCTTTTCCATATCCTTTGTCTCTGTAACTACCATGGTACCCCTCTCTTCAGAAAAAGTTGATCTTACGTGTATAGGCACACCGAATTTTTTCGCAAATTCTACTGAACGTATATCGAGTACCTTCGCGCCAAGACTTGCCATTTCCAGCATCTCTTCATAAGAGATAAACTCCATCTTCCTTGCCTTGGGACAGATACTGGGATCCGTGGTAAAGACCCCGTCCACATCGGTGAATATCTCGCAGACCTCCGCATTAAGGATCGAAGCCAGCGCCACGGCCGTTGTATCAGACCCCCCTCTTCCGAGGGTAGTGATATCGCCATGTTCGTCCAGACCCTGAAAACCGGCTACGGCAATTATTTTACCCCGCTCCAGCTCATCCCTTATGCGCGCGGTCTCTATTCCCTGTATCCTTGCCTTGCCGTAGATGTCATTCGTACGTATCGGGGCCTGAAAGGCAAGCAGAGAACATGCATCATACCCCATGGACTTCAATGCCATAGCGAAAAGGGCCACGCTTACCTGCTCTCCCGTTGACATCAGCACATCCAGTTCACGCGGATCAGGGTCATCGGTCATCCCCCGGGCCAGTTTTATCAGTTCGTCCGTCTGCCCGGCCATGGCGGATAAGACCACCACCATCTTGTTACCTTTTTGATGATAACCGATGACCCTTTCCGCAACCGCTCTGATCTTTTCGATACTCCCTACTGAAGTTCCCCCATACTTTTGAACAATTATTCCCATAGACCTCTCGTCACGTCCTTTCTTTTTTTACAGAGATTAATCTCTTTCTATCCCCTCGATAAGGGTCATGGCCCTGGGATGAGACCCTGAAAACTTTATCTCTCTTTGCCTGTCTCCCATAAGAATAAGCTCCACCTTTAACCGGTGATCCGGAAGCAGCTCAGGCCATCTTTCAGCCCATTCCATGACAACCACACCATCCTGATAAAAAAACTCTTCAAGCCCGGCCGCCTCAAAATCCGCCAGAGACTCGAGCCTGTATGCATCTATGTGAAAAAGAGGGCATCGACCCTCATACTCATTCAAAAGAGAAAACGAAGGGCTTGTCACAACGGTGTTTCCAGACACCCCGAGGCCGAGCGCAACCCCTTTGGTAAAACGGGTCTTCCCGCTTCCAAGCTCACCGGCAAGGGCTATCACATCTCCTCCTGAAAGCCCGGAACCCAGCTTGATTCCCAGACTGATTGTCTCTTCTTCCGAATAGGTATTTAACTTGAGCAAGCGCCCTTGAGTCTCCATCTTCCCTAAATCATCCCTTGCAAAAACGGTCTTTAACGGCAAACCCCTTTCAGATTACCAGAGTCCTTATGATGTCGGCCTTTCCGATGACTCCCATGATGCTGTCGCCATCCAGTACCGGAATCGTGTAGACCTTTTTTTCCGTCATTATGGTCGCTATCTCATAGACGGGGGTCTTTTCATCAACACTCACGACATCCTTTGTGTAAAGCTCCTCTACCAGGGTGGCATTGAATCTTTTCAACTCCTTTTCAAACTTTTTGGAGCTTTCAAGGTAAAGGACCGCATCCAGTACCATAACCACGGTGGGTATATGGAGTTTCTTGTCCTTTCTTATAAGATCGCTTTCACAGATCACTCCTATGATTTTGCCGTCATCGTCAACAACGGGGACCCCGTTTATATGATTGGAATAAAGGATCCGGGCCAATTCCTTTATGGTGGTATCCCTTTTTACGGTGATGACATCGGTTGTCATTATGTCGCTTGCATTAAGCATTCAGATAGACCTCCGTATTCCATTACAGAAACCCTTGGCCTGGAAGCCGGGTTTAAAAACCGGTTTCGCCTCAACGGGTCGGGATAATCGTCCAAAATTGCGGAGCCGCCTTGCCCCCGGTCCATTCGGCCGGGATTCTTCACCTGTCAGGACAAGGCAAAGGCCCCCGAAAGCTATGAATCCCTTTCAAGGATCACCATTGCGGCCCCGTATTCCCCCTCATCGGAAAGGCTCAAATGGGTTCCCGTTATTTCGTTCCTGTCACAGATCTCGGCGCATACCCCATGAACCATGATCCCCGGTTTTCCACTCGGGTGGACAAAAATCTCTATGTCTTTCCACCTGACTCCTTTTCTCATTCCCAGCCCAAGGGCCTTTGAAAAGGCCTCTTTGGCGGCAAACCTCAGGGCAAAGGCGGAAAAGGGGCTTACCCTGCTGTAGCAATGCCTTGCTTCACCGGGGGTGTAAACCCTGTTGACGAATCTCTCACCCCACCTCACGACAGTCTTCTCAATCCTTTTTATGCGCACCAGATCTATGCCTGTACCGAAAATCATACCTGTCCTGATCTTTCTAAAAATTCTTAATCAATTCAAACATCTCCTTGACGGCCCTCTCAAATCCCACCATAACGGCCCTTGATACAATGCTGTGCCCTATACTGAATTCATCGATCTCCTTGAGGGATTCGAATCTCCTTATGTTTGTATAATTCAGCCCATGCCCTGCGTTTATTCCCATGTTAAGCCCGGCCGCGCATTTAACGGCATCTACAATACGCCTGAATCTCTCTTCGAATTGCGCCTCCGACCTCGCCTCGGAATAACTGCCGGTGTGTATCTCAACGACATCCGCCCCGCACCCGTGGGAGATCTCTACCAGGTTCGGATCAGGGTTCACAAAAAAGCTGACACGGATACCCTTTTCCTTCATCCGTTCCACTACCCCTGCATAATGGTCCTTTCCGGCAGCCACATCAAGTCCGCCTTCAGTAGTGAGTTCCTCCCTTCTTTCAGGAACCAGGGTGACCATGTCCGGCAATGTCCTGAGCGCAATTTCGACCACCTCCGGTTCGGCGGCCATTTCCATGTTGAGTTTTGTCTTTACCGTCTGCCTCAACAGACTCAGGTCCCTCTCCTTTACGTGACGCCTGTCTTCTCTCAGGTGGCAGGTAATCCCTTCCGCACCGCCAAGTTCGGCCAGGCCGGCGGCAAGCACCGGATCAGGCTGCACCCCGCCCCTTGCCTCCCTCAAGGTTGCCACATGGTCTATATTTACGGCCAGTTTCGCCATATTTCATTGCCTCCTTATAATTTCCGCCAGTCTCTTTTCTTCCCTTTCCATTCGATCCGCCTCCGAGTCCGATTTCTCATGATCAAAACCCAAGAGGTGAAGTATCCCATGAATGAGAAGACGATCTATTGCCTCGGAAAGGCCCTCGCCTGTCTGCTTTGCCTCCTTTGAGGCGGTCTCCACCGAGATAACGACATCTCCAAGCATCTCAGGGCAGACAGCAGGCCCACTCCCTTCTGTCATGGGAAACGCGAGGACATTGGTGGGGCCTTTTCTTCCGAGATACCTCTCGTTTAATTCGGCTATCCCGGCATCACCCGTAAAAAGGATGCTCAACTCCTTGTCGTCACAGGCCAAGTCTTTTAAGACTTTCTCCGCCTTCTTCCTTGTCTTCGCCTCGTTTTCCCCAGGAATCTCCTGCAGGTAACTTATCAGAACTTCCATTTAATCCCTTTTTGGCAGGCAATGCCTTTTCCACTGATTCGGGATATTCCACACGATGATGGAATATCCCGGTAAGTGTCTTGTTAAAGCTCTTTGCTATCTCATGGAGGTCCTTGAGAGTGAGTTCGCACTCATCGAGCTGACCGTCGGAAAAAACCCTGTTTATAATCTTCTGAACCATCCCCTGAACACGTGACGCGGTGGGATAGACAAGGGTCCTGGAGGCGGCCTCCGTCATATCGGCCAGCATGACCAGACCTGCTTCCTTGGTCTGGGGCTTGGGGCCCGGGTATCTGAAATCCTCCTCCTTTACTGCTGACACCTTTTTGTCCTTTTTTTCCGCCTGTTCCCTTGCCTTCTCATAAAAATAATATATCAGGCTGGTGCCGTGGTGCTGCCGGATAATATCGATCAGCTCCCTTCCCAGTTTATGTTTCCTGGCCATTTCAACGCCGTCCTTTACGTGGGAGATAAGGATCAGGCTGCTCATGGAAGGGGCCAGTTTTTCATGCCGGTTCAATCCGTCTATCTGATTTTCGATAAAATACCTCGGCTTTCCCACTTTGCCGATATCATGGTAGTAGGCGGCCACCCTTGCAAGAAGAGGATTGGCGTTTATGGCCTTTGCACTGGCCTCGACCATGTTGCCCACTATGATGCTGTGGTGGTAGGTCCCGGGCGCCTGAACCATTAGAGTTCTGAGGGGCTCCTGGTCCAGGCTTGCAAGTTCCAGAAGCTTTATGTCGGTTGTATACCCGAAGGCCATTTCAGCCAGCGGAAGCAACCCTGCAGCTGTAACTCCCACAAGCACTCCACCTGCAAAAGCCGATATCCCCGCGATAAGCGCCTCAACAGTGTAGAGGGAACCGCTCATGGCCTCGATGGACAAAGAAATCACCACGGCTACAAGGCTCACCTTTAGCCCGGTTTTGATGAATAATCCTCTCTCCCTGCAGTATCTGATGCCATGTGAGGCCACAATGGAAGTAACGAAGAAATATATAAACAGCTCCACCTGTCCACCTGCGGCCAGGGCGGACAGAACGCTTATGACCAGGGAGAAACTCGCCGCCACATTAATCCCCTGGAAGATGCAAATCAGCATGGCCCCGCTTGCCACCGGTACTGCGAAAAGCAACGCCCTGGTAGTAAGGAAGGGAAAGCCCCTGGCGATTTCATCGGAGATGATATCCGCTGCGATAAGCAGCAGAAAGGTCGCCAAAAGGGTAAGGGCGCTAAACAGCATATCCCTGACCCTTGAACTGGACGACCGGTCATTCATCAGCCCTGCCACATATATGGTAAAGAGAAGAAACCCTATCAGGATTCCCACTGCGGGCGCCCTGCCCGTCATATGCTTGCTATTAAGGATCTTGTACTGCTCGGTCAGCTTCAGCAGATGTTCAGGCGTAATCCTCTCCCCTTCACGCACAATCATTTCGCCTTTTTTGACCTTGAAATAGAAGGGGCTTACGGCTTTCTGGGCAAGATCCTTGCGCAGCTGGGTCTCCCTTTTGTTGAATGTCAGGTTGGGTCTTATCAGTTCCCCGGATAAATCAAGACAGATTGTCATATATCCGGGAAGGGCCTTGAGACCGGAAAGCCGGGCGGCACTATCACTGATGAATTTCTTTGCCTCGTTCACATCAAGAAAACCTTTGAGATCTTCAACCACCTTCTCTTTTTCCGTGCTTATGTCATGGAGGACTATGCCCTTTCTGCCCTGATTCAGGAGCATCTCTTTATTGCCCACTATACCCTTGCCCAGGGCTTGCGTTACCAGTAGTATGGCCGCCTCTTCCACCCTTTCGCTGAAAGATATGGCAAAAAGCCTTTCAAAAAGATCTGATTGCGGCTTTATGTCCAGGATCTCAAAAAAACGGGCCTCCATGGAATCCTTTTCCCCGGCTTTGAGTTTGCCTTTTTCAGGTTCCGGGGTTTTGTCCGTTTCCGACGGCACTTCAATATCCGCGGCATATTTCCTGCCCAGTTCAAAGGCCCCCTTTAACCTGACAGCCGCATCGGCTCCCTCACGATCAAAATCATAGACCGATATTACCGACTTTATCGCCTCTTCTCTGCCCTTTTCCGTAAGGTCCGAATCTTCAACAAGAAAATCCTGAGAGGCCTTTGTGTCCCTATCGGCTATGTCGCCCAGATTGTATAGCTTCGGACTTGCCAGTGTGTTGGGGTACATGAGCAGGGAAAAGAAAAGGGTCAATCCCAGAAGGATGTAGCAGTTCTTAGCCTCCGAACTGAACCAGAACCTGTTTTTTTCCGGAGTCTTTGAGGATCCCATGTCCCTTTCAAGGCGTTTGGAGGTCCTCGGCTTCTTTATATTCATGGCTTTTATCATACCGTTCATTCACACAAAACCTTAATCTCAAGGCCGGATCGGATAAAAAGGCATATCCGCACTGGCAAAAAGGGGCGAGCGATTAAATTGTACTCCAATCCCGGCCCTCTCAGCCGGAACCCCTTACTTTGAGTTGTGTATCTCCCTCTTGTTTTCCACCCTTTCAAAGGCATCAATAATTTCCTGCACCAAGGGGTGTCTTACTACATCTTCCCTTGAAAAATAGACAAACCTTATACCATCTATCCCTTTCAGAATCACCCCGGCTTCGACCAGTCCCGAGACCTTGTCTCCGGGCAGATCTGTCTGGGTTATATCCCCCGTGATTACCGCCTTGGAACTGAAACCGAGACGGGTAAGGAACATCTTCATCTGCTCATATGTTGCATTCTGAGCCTCATCCAGAATAACAAAGGAATCATTGAGAGTCCGTCCCCGCATAAATGCCAGAGGCGCGACCTCGATCACACCCTGCTGTATCAACGCCGAAGCGCTTTCAAAATCCATCATATCGTGAAGCGCGTCATAAAGAGGCCTCAGATAGGGATTTACCTTTTCGTAAAGATCACCGGGCAGGAAACCCAGTTTTTCACCGGCCTCTACAGCGGGCCTTGCAAGTACGACCCTGGATACCTCCTTTTTTAAAAGAGAGGAAACGGCCATTGCCATTGCAAGGTATGTCTTGCCTGTACCGGCCGGCCCGATGCCGAAAACCATATCAGCTGTTCTTATACTGTCTATGTATCTTTTCTGATTTACGGTCTTGGGGGCGATAGTCTTCTTCTTTGATGTTATGTAGACCTCGTCCCTGAATATTTCCTTCAGATCGGCTGAGATATCAGAACTCAGGATCCTTATGGCATATTCAAAATCATTGGAATATAGCGGATAACCGGCACCCAGCAGATTAGAAATCTGGCTCAGCACCTTCTCTGCCAGTTCAACCTCCCAGTCACCGCCCCTTATCGTTAGGGTGTTCCCCCTTAAATTCACCGAGACCTTGATCCTGTTTTCAAGGATTCCAAGGTTTCGGTTATGTTCACCGCAGAGGGTTCTCATCAAATCGTTGTCATCGAGTGAAAATTTTCTGCTTATAATCATATCTTGGCTGTTCATCATTACCTTCAATTTCAATTCCCCTGAGCCAGGATTCGGATCAAATCTTCCGGTCCGGCAGGCGCCTCGTTTTTTTCATCATTTTAAACATATTTTAAGAGAAAATGCCACCACACAGCCTTGTTTAAATTGTCAGGGCTCAACCCTTCGAAATTTCACGGCTCTCTTTAGGTTGGTATGGAACGGATTTGCCTGTTATTATAGGATAGAATATTGAAAGGTCTATTATCAAACCCCGATAATTTGAAAAAGAACCCGTCTCCGGCGCGGCCTGTTGTCAAAATCCAGCAAGACGATCTGCTGCCAGGTCCCGAGCAGCATCCTGCCTTCACTTACGGGAATATTCAGCGAAGGCCCTATAAGGGCGGCACGGACGTGTGAATACCCGTTTCCATCCCCCCATCTTTCATCATGCTCGTAATATATGTCAGAGGGCGCCAGTTTTTCTATGGCCTTTTTCAAATCATTAATCACGCCGCTTTCGTATTCAATCGTTGTAAGGGCGGCCGTGGAACCTGGGATGAAAAGCGACACGGAACCCTTTTCAACAGATGACCTTTCCACTTTATCGGCCACCTGAGAGGTAACATCCATTACATCCGTATGCCCTGTAGTGGAAAAAACAAGCTTATGTTGCTCGAAGACCATCCAATCTCCTCTATTCATAATTTTTCACACACAGGAAACAAAAAACACCTGCCGCCTTTGACAGATCTGTAAGCATACCGATAATCAGAAAAAATCGCTGAAGGATATCTATCACAGCACTATTTTTCATGCAAGCAAAAGCGATTTACCCGGCTCCGCCATCTCACCTGTGCCGGGAAGTCAAAATCCCAGGCCATGTTTAATTGCGCCTGAATCAACACCGTTCAGGAATACACGCCTACTGAAATATAAATCGTCTCATGCTTATGTTCATGAGCAACCCCATTGCAGCCATCGTCGAGACAAGAGAGGAACCTCCATAACTGAAAAGCACCAGAGGTATTCCCACAACCGGCAGCATTCCCGTAGCCATTGCCACATTTATTATCACCTGCCAGAAGATTATAGCCACAATACCCACGGCAAGTATGGATCCAAAGCGGTCCTTTGAGGTCTTCGCAATATTGAGCCCCCAGAGTATCAGAAACAGATATAGCAATAGAAGAACGATCGACCCGATAAATCCCCATTCCTCGGAAAATACGGAAAAGGCAAAATCCGTATGCTGCTCCGGCAAAAAATGCAGCCTCGTCTGTGTCCCCTTCATGAAGCCCTTGCCCAGAAACTGCCCCGAACCTATTGCTATCTTTGACTGATTGATATGATAACCTGAACCGAGAGGATCCATATCAGGCCTGAGAAAGGTAAGGATTCGCATCTTCTGGTAGTCTTTAAGATGAAGCCATATGAATGGGGCCAGGGATAAGGCCGAGCCCACCATTATGGCAAACGACTTCCAGTCCATCCTTACAAAGATTATGATGGAAACAGAAACCAGCACAAGCAGCAACGCGGTTCCAAGATCCGGTTCGTTAAGGATAAGCACGCCTGCCAGACCCACATAAATAAAAGGCTGCCAGAGGTCTCTCAGCCTGTATCCACCGATCTTCTGCTGCTCACTGAAAAACTTCGCAAGCAGGATAACTATGGATATTTTTGCCAGTTCCGAAGGTTGAAATGAGATAAATCCGAGATTAAGCCATCTTTGAGAGCCTGAGGTAATTTTTCCCACTACCAGGACCAGTATGAGTAACCCCAGACAGGTAAAAAAGATCGGAAAGGCAAAGCGTTCAAGGATAAAATAATTGAATGTGGTCATCATGAGAAAGACCGCAAAGCCGATCAGGAACCAGTAGATCTGTCTTATAAAAACCTGGGATCCTCCCACGCTTCTAATCGTGCTCGTGGCGCTGTAAAGGTTGAAGACGCTTATTCCGGCAAGAATAAGCAGCAAAAGGAGCAATACCCAGTCAAAATTCTGAATCAGTCTTCTATCAAACATCTGTTCCTCTAATTAGTTTCCATCCAGAAATGGATCATTTCTGGATGCTGCCTTCAGCCGTCAGCTATCAGTAAGTAGCCAGCAAATTGATATCTCAAGTGTTTTACTGACTGCTGAGAGCTGATTGCTGATAGCATGAGTCCGTAAATCTTGATTTATGGATGAGCACTGATTAATTTTTTAGCTTGGCAGCGGGTTCCCGGTTTCTTATACCTCTGTTTGCTTTACGCTCACGCAGATGGGGGCTCTTTGGCCTTACAGTCAGACTGTAAAATGCTCTCCCGCTTGAGCCCTTGAATCCTCATATATTTAGACAGCAGCCAAACTTATTCACGGATTTTCAACAAACAGCAACTTGCCTCTCATTTCCATAACGGCCGGAACAAGGAGTCGCGTTAAAATGGCGTGGTTTCTCCAAATAACCGGCGACAATAAGAAAAAAAATCTAGCCTGATTTATCCGGCTTGCCTAAATAGACCTGTATGACCTTTTTTGCAAGAGGGGCTGCGGCACTGCCCCCGTGGCCCCCGTGCTCGACTACAACCGCGACCGCGATCCTGGGTGATTCAAAAGGAGCGATTGCGACAAACCACCCATGATCTCTGAACCGACTCGGGATTTCTCCCTTCTCGCCAAGTATCTTTTCCTTTTCCAGGGTAACTACCTGTGCCGTTCCGGTCTTTCCGGCAACCGTTATACCATCTATCCTTGCCTTTCCGCCTGTTCCATGAGGTTCATTTACAACCCCGGCCAGGGCCTTTTTTACAATCTCCAGGTTCGCTTTCGAAACCCCCACCTTGCCTCTTACCTCAGGAGAAAACTCATAAATCTTGTGCCCTTCATCCTTTCCCGCCCAAAGGGTTACCTGCGGTCTGTAGAGAACCCCGCCGTTGAAAACGGCGGAAATCATTGAGGCCATCTGGATCGGCGTGACAAGCAGGAAGCTCTGTCCGATTGAAAGAGACACGGTCTCTCCGCCCTGCCACGGCACACCCATCCTCTTTAATTTCCACTCACTCGTCGGTACAAGCCCGCCCTTTTCATGTGCGGGATCAAACCCCGTAGGTCTTCCAAGCCCGAAGTCTTTTGCATAACGGGCAAGCCGGTCCACGCCCAATCTCATCCCCAGTCTGTAAAAATACACATCACACGATTCAACGATGGCCTTATGCAGCTTTACCTTGCCATGTCCATATTTCTTCCAGCAATGGTATTTCCCCCTGCCCAGGCTGAAGTTCCCATTGCAGAACAACTCCTCTTCAGGATCTATAACCCCCTCTTCAAGTCCTGCAAGGGCGACGACGATCTTAAAGATAGACCCGGGCGGATACTGACCTGTAAGGCCCCTGTTGTGAAGAGGAAAATCTTTTGAGGAAACTATTTTTTGCCATTCCTCTCTGTCGATTCCACCTATGAAGATGTTGGGATCAAAGGATGGGCTGCTGGCAAGGGCCAGGATTTGGCCGTTGGCCGGATCAATCGCCACCAACGCTCCCTTGAGTCCCGAAAGCGCCTCTTCTGCGGTCTGCTGTAACTCCCTGTCTATTGTAAGGCATATATTCATGCCTGCGACAGCCGCTTTCCTCGATATTACACCTATTGTGCGGCCGGACGCATCCACTTCCACCTGTTCCCCTCCGCGCGTCCCGCTCAGCTGCTTCTGCCACTTAAGCTCGGTTCCTGCTTTTCCTACCAGATCTCCGCTCTTGCTTCCGCTATACCTTCTGCTTCTGAGCTGCGTCTCGCTTATTTCACCCAAATACCCAAGCAGATGCGCACCCAGCCTCCCGTAGGAATAATGTCTTCTCGGTTTTACCCGTATCACTACCCCGGGCAGATTGAACCGGTGGGTCTCTATAGAGGCCAGTTCGTTTCTGTCGATATCCATTCCCAGGCAAACGGCCTTGAAAGGATAGCTCCTTGAAGCCTTTTCCATTCTTTTAGCCGCTTTTTCGTAATCGATGGAAACATGCCTCCTGAGACTGTCAAAAAGGCCGTCAATGTCATCGACATCCTCAGGGATCGCGTATAAATCAAAGGATGGGCGGTTTTTGACAAGCGTATCGCCGTTTCGGTCAAGGATAAGACCCCTGAAAGGAGGCAGATCCTGCAAACGAATCCTGTTGTCTTCAGATTTATTTCTGTAATGGGACCCGTTCAGTACCTGAAGGAACCAGAGTCTCATAATCAGAAAGGCAAAAAGGATTATGACAAAGATGGTAACCCTTTTTAGCTGTTTATTAAATATCTCGACTAATTGCGGATCAAAATTTGATTTCTTCAAAAAAAATCCTCTTATAAAAAACCGGCCTGATACGGCAGTGGTTTAGACTATCTTGGGCATGATGGTTGATCATCCGGATTTTACAATTCAGCACAGCATAAGTAAACAATCATGGCTAAGGAGCGAAATGTTCTCAAAAAACAAAAAGGCCGGGCTTCAGGATGCCTGAAGTGGACCAAGGAGGCTGCAATGCCTGATTCAAGAAGATACTCCTGCTTCTAAAAAAGATGGAGCGATTCCACAATTTCAGGGGATAAAAGCAGCCAAGGGGAATAAAACCGTAAGAATCGGGGGATTGGCTTAATTTAATTTATGTACCGTTTCTGTTTCCCAGCGGACCTTCAAATGCCTGTTCAAATATGAAAAATACGGCAGGTGCAATTAGCCCGCTAAACAGGGCGGATATAACTGAAGCCCAGAGCAATGAAGAAGGGGAAAAAGGGTCGATGGAAAAAAAATAAACAGCCCCAAAAAAGAAAGACCTTTTAAGCAATACCGCCAGTGTTATTAATATTATCTGGCCCTTGGGGTCACGAAGGTTGAAAAAACGGCACCCCAAAAGAATTCCGGCACAGACAATCATGTAAAGGAACGCGAAAAGCCCTTTGAAACCTACCGAAAAGACATCGACTATGATTCCCTGACCCAGGGCGAATGCAACGGCGGGGGTCCGGCCGTAGTAAAGGAAAAGATAGACGATTAGGATGGTCAAAAGGTCCGGGCCGTACGCTCCGCCTCCCAGCAAGTTTTTCAGATCCCCATGGACGAGTGTAAAGACCAGTCCGACAATCCATGCCAGCAGATAAAAGGTTACTTTCCGGCTGTTTGCTCGCTCGTCGATATTATCTCCTTCAGAACTATTACAACTTCCTCAAGTTTTGAAAAATCAACTGCAGGCCTTACTTGTATTTCTTTGAAAAGTTTATCAGGCAGGACATTTAAGCTTGAAACACGGCCCACGGGCAACCCTTTGGGATAGACCCCCCCCAGGCTTGAAGTTATGATGCTGTCTCCCTTGATTACATCGCTTGATTTCACGACGTATTCCATCTTGCAGATCTCTGAAGAACGCCCTTTTACCATGCCCCTGTCCCTTGAGCGTTCCACAAGACAGTCGACAGAGCTGTTCTGGTCGATGATAAGCAATACCTTGGAATAATTGAGAGACACGGAAACTATCCTCCCCACAACACCAGAGGCATTGACCACCGGCATATCGACCTTTACTCCGTCACTTCTGCCCCTGTCGATTATCACCGATTTGAACCAACCTGTCGGATCTCTCCCCACGACTTGTGCCGCCAGAACCGGAAGCTCGATTACCTGTCTTACCTTGAGAAGTGCCTGAAGTCTCTCCTGCGCCGCCACGATTTCCTTATACCTCAGGTTCTGCATCCTCAAGCTGTCTATCGCTTCTTTGAGTAGCCTGTTTTCCTCCCTGACATTTACAAGATAGAAATAATCGTTCCATATCCCTCCGACAAAATTAACTGCCCGGGTTATAATTTTCTGAATAGGGGCTGTAATCTCTACAAGGGCCTGCTCGAATGGGTTCCAGCTCGACTTACGACCGGCATTGGATGAAAGGAGAAAAAGGACTAATCCAATAATCAGTAAAAATATCCAGAATTTTCGGAAACCTAAAATTCCTTTTAACAATATTACCTAGCCCCGTTTCTATCATTGATTATCCCTTGGGACCGAGACAGCAGGATAAATTGAACAACAGCAAAATGGAAAACAAAAAAAAGACCGTCAACAAACATATCAGACATCTGCCTACATTACCGAAACCTCTTTGAGAATTGAAATATTGTCAAGCGCCTTTCCGGAACCGATTGCAACGGCCGATAAGGGATCCTCTGCAATGGTTATAGGAAGCTTTGTCTCCTCCCGTAAAAGCGTATCCAAACGCCTCAGCAGGCTTCCTCCTCCGGTAAGGACTATCCCCCGATCCACGATATCGGCAGCCAGCTCAGGCGGCGTCTGCTCCAGGGCGATTCGAACCGTCTCCACAATGGTTTCGACCTGTTCCGATATGGCCTTTCTTACCTCGTCCGAATCGATTGTCAGTATTTTGGGAATCCCCGTCACAAGATCCCTTCCCTTAACCTCAATTGTCTCTATCTCATCTGAGGGATACGCATTTCCTATCTGGGTCTTAATTATCTCGGAGGTACTTATGCCGATAAGCAGATTATACTTCCGCTTTATATGCTGCAATATCGCCTCATCCATCTTGTCGCCCGCGACCCTGACGGACCTGCTGTAGACGATCCCTGCAAGTGAAATAACAGCTACTTCCGTGGTCCCCCCTCCGATGTCCACGACCATGTTGGCCGTCGGTTCGGTAATGGGCAGGCCCGCTCCTATTGCCGCAGCCATGGGTTCTTCAATCAGAAAGACCTCTCTGGCACCCGCGGATTCGGCAGACTCTCTGACTGCCCTCTTTTCGACCTGAGTAATACCGCTCGGAACGCAGATTATGATACGAGGCCTGACAAGGGTCCTCCTGTTGTGAACGGCACGAATGAAGTGTCTGAGCATTGCCTCTGTTATCTCAAAATCGGCAATCACACCATCCTTCATGGGGCGAATCGCCACGATATTCCCGGGAGTTCTGCCCAGCATCATCTTGGCATCCTTGCCGACCGACAATACCTTGCTTACACCCTTTTCATCTCTCCTGACGGCTACTACGGAAGGTTCACTCAGGACTATTCCTTTGCCCTTCATATAAACCAGGGTATTCGCAGTACCCAGATCGATTGCCAGATCGTTAGAGAACATGCCCAAGATGGGATCAAAAAGCATCAGACTCTCCTTTCGGTCAGAAACAGCCTCCTAATTCGGCTTGTAGTAATAGAGTTTAATAGAAATATATTGCAATAAAAATGCAAAATGAATTTGCCTTGACAACTACCGGTAACAATGATTATATAAAGATTTACACTATCAAAACAGAAGGAAAAATACATCTCATGAAAAGGACCTATCAACCTAGCAATATCAAGAGAGCACGCACACACGGATTCAGAGTAAGGATGCGAACAAAAGGCGGTATAAATATCATAAAAAGGAGAAGGGCCAAGGGGCGAAAACGGCTTTCAGTATAACGGCTCTTTAAATCAGCCGATCTCCTTGGGCTTTATGAGACCTTTTTCGTTTCCAAAAAAGGAAAGATTATTGAACCGGTTGGATTTTGTCAATCTAAATCGGTTAGGGAAGCGCTGTTATACAAAACATTTTATTGTCATTTTCAAGAGGAACGGGCTGGGCATTACGAGATTGGGGGTCACGGTCAGCAAAAGGACGGGAAACGCCGTAAAAAGAAACAGGACCAAGAGACTACTCAGGGAATTCTACAGACTCAACAAGACACTTTTCCCCCAAGGATATGATTTCGTCATAACAGCTAAGAAGGATGCCAGCTATTTGGATTTCCGGAAAACCGAAGAGGAACTCTCAAAAGTCATCTCAAAGAAAGAGTTCTATGACTAGGATAAGATATGTCGCTATCGCAATGATAGTCTTATATCAAAAGGCATTATCACCTCTTTGGGCTCCTTCCTGCCGTTTTTATCCAACATGCTCAACCTATGCCCGCCAAGCCATCAGCAAGTATGGGATCTTGAAAGGGGGTTTTCTGACACTGATCAGGATCTCCAAATGCCATCCCTTTCATCCCGGTGGATTTGATCCTCTTGTTTAGACAAATATAAAAACCGAACCCAATCCCCCTTTCATACATGAGGCATTGAAAGCCGTTTCGAAACGACTTGGCCTGAAGACGGGGATATTCACATTACAGGTAGATATATGGAAAAAAGAACACTTCTAGCCTTTGTACTATCATTTATCGTCTTAGTAACATGGTCATACTTTTACACCCCCAAAGAGGCCCCGGCGCCTGAAGAACCGGCGCAGAAAGAGTCGGTACAGAAAGGGCCTGTGCAATCCGAGGCAGTAACCGAAAGCGATACGCTCGCTCAAAGCACCCCGGGGGAAATAGTAAAGGAAACCGCAGGCCCCGCACAGCCGCTCAACGAAGAACTGATTGAAATAGACACGCCGCTTTACAGTGCCGTCTTTTCCAATATCGGGCCCACCATCAGAAGCTTCAAATTGAAGAATTACCGGCAGACTATCGATCCCAACTCACCATTGATTGAACTGGTAAATCTTGGAGAAGGGCAGGGAGGATTCCTGGAGCTCTCCTTTAAAGGTGCATCCCTTTCTCAACGCAGAAATACTGCATACGAAGTCGAAGGCGCTTCGATGAAACTGGAAACGGGCGGCATGCCCAGAGAACTGGTATTCAACCATACCAACTCAGACGGCATAATGACAAAACAGACCTTCAGGTTTTATCCTGACACCTATAAAATCGACTTTAATGTCGACGTGGTCAACAGGTCTGCAAACATGGTCGAAGGCAAAATTTCAGCCCTTATAAGGGCACGCAACCCTGAAGGCAAAACAGGGTATTATTCCTTTAACGGCCTTGTGATCCTTGCCGATAAAAAGCTTGATGAAATAAAAATCAAAAAGACCACGGATGAAAAGGCGGTAGAGGGAAACCTGGAATGGATGGCCTATGAAAACGCTTACTTCCTTTCGGCACTGGCTCCTGAATCCCCGTGGAAAGGGATATTCAGGGGAAGGCTTCTGCAATCAGGCAATCTGGTAGGGACCTATGAACCGCCCGCCCTGAAACTGAATCCCTCGGCTCAGGTCTCAGAAAGCTTCCATCTTTACATGGGGCCACGGGAATTGGATCTCCTGAAGGGGTTTGGCCAGAATCTGGATAAGGCCGTAAATTTCGGATGGACTAATATCATTGCGAAACCGCTTCTTTATGTGCTTCGTTTCTTTGAAAAATATATTCACAACTATGGGCTTGCAATAATCGTCCTAACCATCCTGGTCAAGATGCTTTTCTGGCCGCTCACTCACAAAAGCTACAAGTCCATGGGTGAGATGAAAAAAATCCAGCCGAGGATAATGGCGATAAGGGAAAAATACAAGCATGACAAACAACAGATGAACAAGGAGATGATGGGCCTCTACAGGACCTATAAGGTCAATCCAATGGGAGGATGTCTTCCTATGGTGATCCAGATACCTGTCTTTTTTGCCCTTTTCAGGGTCCTTGGAAGCGCCATCGAGTTGAGACATGCTCCCTTTATGTTATGGATAACGGACCTGTCCGCCCCTGACAGATTGTTTCACCTTCCCTTTAAGCTTCCCCTGATGTCCCCGCCCTATGGAATCCCGGTGCTGACCCTCCTGATGGGGGCATCCATGTTTCTTCAGCAAAAAATGACTCCTTCTCCGGGGGACCCTGCACAGGCCAAGATGATGATGTTTCTGCCTCTCATATTTACATTCTTTTTTATCAACTTCCCATCCGGCCTTGTTCTATACTGGTTGGTCAACAACCTCCTTTCCATCGGGCAGCAGTATCGTATTCTTAAGAGAACATAGTATTTGGAGGACATATATGGAAACCTATTCATTCGAAGGTAAAACAACCGAAGAGGCTGTAGAAAATGCCTGCCGAGAACTAAATCTGTCAAGAGACGAAATCAACATAGAAATCATCGAACCGGGATCAGCAGGTATTTTCGGGCTTGTCGGCAGCAAAAAGGCAAAGATAAGCGTATCCCCCGCAATTGAATATCCAGAAGCTGTTGAAGATGAAAAAGGCCTTGAAATAGCAAAAGAGACCCTGGAACGGATACTTGCCCTCATCCCCGTGGAGGACTCAAAAGTAAATGCCGAGCAGAAGGACGAAACCATAAATCTTGAGATTGATGGTGATAAATCCGGTTTACTGATAGGCCGAAAAGGGCGGACCCTGGATGCCCTCCAGTTTATAGTAAACAAGATCGTAAACAAAGAAATGGATAAAAGGACTCAGGTAGTTATAGACTCGGAAAACTACCGTCAAAGAAGAAAAGACTACCTGATACAGATGGCCGTCAGTATGGGAGAAAAGGCCAAAAGGATAAGAAAACCGGTTGCCACAAACCTGCTAAATCCCCACGACCGAAGGATTGTACACCTGGCTCTTAGAGAAGATTCTCAGCTAGGCACAAAAAGCAGGGGAGAAGGGGTGCTGAAAAAGATAGTGATAATCCCCAAAAAGTCCTGGAACAGTAAAAGCGCTCGGGCTAATTAGGGGCATCCAGCAGAATTTCCCTTGATGCCTGATCAAGCACGGTGCCAGATGCCTGTTGAAAATGATACAATAACCGCCATAGCAACTCCGATCGGCCGGGCGGGGATCGGCATAATCAGGATAAGCGGCCCCAGGGCGGAAGACATCGTCAAGACCCTTTTCCGGCCTAGCAAGGCCGTTTCAAATCTAAAAAGCCACCATTTATACCTGGGGCATCTCCATGATCCTGAAACAGGAGATACCATTGACGAAGTACTTCTTTCCCTGATGAGGTCTCCTGATTCCTATACAAGGGAAGACGTTGTCGAAATCAATTCTCACAGCGGCTATATGCTCCTGTCAAAGATCCTGGAGACCGTAATCAGGCAGGGGGCAAGGCTTGCGGAGCCGGGAGAGTTCACTTTCAGAGCCTTTATAAACGGGAGGATAGACCTGACCCAGGCAGAGGCAGTGGTGGACCTGATAAATTCTCAATCCCTCAAAGGGCTCAGCCTCGCCTCGCAGCAGATCAAAGGAAGCTTCAGAGACTGCCTATACGGACTCAGGGAAGAGACCCTCAAGCTGCTTGCCCAGACAGAGGCGGCAATCGATTTTCCTGAAGAGGAAAATGAGATATTGTCACGGCAGGTCTCGGCAAGAAAAATTGAAAAAGACATAATAAAACCGATTGACTCTCTGATAAAGGAAGGCTCCAGGAATCGCCTGTGGGTCGACGGAGTAAAGACAATAATAGTCGGACGCGTAAACGCCGGAAAATCGAGTCTCCTGAACCGCCTTCTGGACGAGCAGAGGGCTATTGTTACCCCTATTCCCGGTACCACCAGGGATATTGTGGAATCTACAGTAACGATCGAGGGGATACCACTTCGCCTCATGGACTCAGCCGGATTCCGTGACGTAACCGATGAAGTTGAAGAGTTAGGCATTGAGTTGACACGGCAAAAACTGGCCGAAGCCGATTTAATTCTTATAGTCATTGACCAAAGTCGCGACATCGAAACCGATGATATTGACTTAGTGGCAAAATGCGCTGGGAGGGATGCGCTCATAGTCCTGAACAAGATAGATCTTCCGCCCGGAGCTGACAGGCACAAATTAGAGGAAAAGATTTCAGGCCTCCCCGTTATCGAAGTATCAGCACTTACGGGCAGTGGCCTTGAAGGTCTCAAAAAGGCCATTTCAAGGTCTATACTTAACGGAGAAATCGACATGATATCATCTCATGCCACTTCTAATGCAAGGCATCAACAGGCGCTGAAAGGGGCCGCATCTTATTTCAGACAAGCGGCAGCCAATGCACAAAACGAGGCCCCTCTGGAGTTAATGGCCTCAGATCTGAAAAGCGGGCTGGATGCCCTTGGAACAATCACGGGAGAAACCACAACCGAAGACATCCTTGACAGCATCTTCAGCCAGTTCTGTCTCGGCAAATAACCGCCGCAACCCTTTGCACTCTCAATTTTAAATCACATTATATCTACCGAGCGGGACGCACATCGTTACTCGTTACTGGTTGTTCGAAAAACCGGATACACACCCCTGTCCATTTCAAAACAACCCTGTCTGTCTACGCACAAGCGCAGGCGCAGGGGCTCTTTTTGGAGACCTTATCTCACAAAAAATACCACAGGCGCTTGCAGTTGGCCGCAGACTGGGCTTTCTTCCCCGCTACCCTATCAGATAAGGTTACATCTGCAAAAGCCCGTGGATGCGGCTACTTCTCCGTAAGAAATAGATAAGGCCGGAGAAAAGAGTCCCTGCGCCGGAGCGGCACCCTGCCGGACGCGCATCGTTATTCGTTACTGGTTATTCGAAAAACCGGATACACACCCCTGTCCATTTCAAAACAACTCTGTCTGTCTACGCACGAGCGCAGGCGTAGGGGCTCTTTTGGGAGACCTTATCTCACAAAAAATACCACAGGCGCTTGCAGTTGGCCGCAGACTGGGCTTTCTTCCCCGCTACCCTATCAGATAAGGTTACATCTGCAAAAGCCCGTGGATGCGGCCACTCCTCCGTAAGAAATAGATAAGGCCGGAGAAAAGAGTCCCTGCGCCGGAGCGGCACCCTGCCGGACGCGCATCGTTATTCGTTACTGGTTATTCGAAAAACCGGATACACACCCCTGTCCATTTCAAAACAACTCTGTCTGTCTACGCACGAGCGCAGGCGTAGGGGCTCTTTTTGGAGACCTTATCTCACAAAAAATACCACAGGCGCTTGCAGTTGGCCGCAGACTGGGCTTTCTTCCCCGCTACCCTATCAGATAAGGTTACATCTGCAAAAGCCCGTGGATGCGGCCACTCCTCCGTAAGAAATAGATAAGGCCGGAGAAAAGAGTCCCTGCGCCGGAGCGGCAGCCGAATGAACGTGCAGGGTTATTTGTTACTGGTTATACGGAAAAACAGGAAACACATCATCCAGCCGGTTATTTAACATCTGTGCCCGCCGGCGCCTGAGCGATCAAAGGCAAGGCAGCCCTTCGCTTCAACTCAGGGTCATGAGCATGTCGAACGGCGGATGATGCCTTGATGGTGAATAATGAGTTCATTTGGCCATTTGACAAAAAGTACCAACAGGAGTAATAGATTAAACATTGGGGGAGCCGGTGGATATCGGCTGAGAGGGGGCTTAAAGCCCCGACCCATGGAACCTGATCCGGGTCATGCCGGCGTAGGGAGGAAATTCCGCTTTTATTGCTTTTCCATTCCCTCCTCCGGTCTGTTCCCTTCAGGAGGGGGAAAAATGCTTTCCATTTCAAATCTTTCAAAACGCTTCGAAGACCTTGTAGTGCTTGACGATTTCAGCCTCCAAGTTCCCAGAAACGGATTCACCGTCCTTATCGGCCCTTCAGGCTGCGGTAAAAGCACCCTTTTTGACGTTCTTACAGGGGTTGAAGAAAAGGACAAGGGAGACATCTCATGGCTGGGGAAACAGATGCCTGACCTGAGCAGAAAGGCTGCCTATATGCAGCAGAATGATCTGCTCCTTCCCTGGCTCTCTCTCGTTGAAAATTCCCTCCTGCCCGCGAAGATAGCCGGAACAGACAGGCGGGAGGCGAAAAAACAGGCGGATGCCCTGTTTGAAAGACTCGGACTTCAAGGATTTGAAGACTATCTCCCGGCAAAGGTATCAGGCGGAATGCGTCAGCGCTGCGCGCTCGTCAGGACCATAATGTTTGAACAGGAGCTGGTCCTGCTGGATGAACCCCTTTCAGCCCTTGACGCCATCACCAGGAGAAGCCTGCAATCCCTTCTACTGCTGCTTCAGAGCGAATTCAAAAAGAGTCTCCTCATGATCACCCACGATGTGGAAGAAGCACTGCTGGTTGCAGATGAGCTGATCGTTCTGACCTCTTCGCCCATGGGCATCCATGAAAAGATCAGGATACCGGACCGGAAGCCCAGATCGGCAAGCGACCCTAAGCTCATAAAATTGAAAGAGGAAATTCTTGAAAGGCTGCAGGAGGATCCCGAAATTGATTAGGCCCGGCTATATCTCACTATTTGTGGTTATAATCCTGCTTGCCGCCTGGGATATCCTTTGCAGGGTCTTCCATATTCCGGACTTTATCCTGCCGGCACCTTCGGAAATCTTCAAGGTAGCGCTGTTTCAGGCACCCCTGCTCCTGCCCCACGCATTGGTAACCGGGTTGGAGATCATTCTTGGAATTGCGATATCCCTCGCAATAGCCTTACCCCTTTCCACATTGATGTTCGCCCATTCATCCATAGAGAAGGCCTTATCGCCTTTCCTGGTTGCATCCCAGGCGGTCCCTGTATTTGCCCTTGCCCCTCTTCTGGTGGTCTGGCTGGGTTACGGAATCGCAAGCAAGGTCATAATGGCGGCTGTAATCATCTTTTTCCCGATCACTGTAAACCTGCTGGAGGGATTCAAAGACTGCGGGTCGGAATACAGGTTTCTCTTTAAATTGATGGGGGCAAATTTCTGGAAAAGGCTCAGGCTGCTTCACTGGCCCTGGGCCCTTCCCTATTTCTTTGCAGGGCTCAGGGTGGGCGTCTCGGTGGCCACTATCGGCGCCGTGATCGGTGAATGGGTAGGTGCCCAGAAAGGCCTTGGCTATCTTATGATTCAGGCAAACGCCAGGCTCAAGGTGGATCTCGTCTTCGCAGCGATTCTATGGCTGTCTCTGATGGGTCTCGGCATGTGGCGAATGGTAGGTTTTCTTGAAAAAAGGGTAATTCATTGGAAATAAAATGGGGAAAAATTCATGAAAAGATTTTCGTTGATACTTTTTACACTTATGGTAATTTCTTGGCCGGCCGCCCCGCTTCGGGCGGAAGTAAAGATAACCCTGCTGCTCGACTGGTTTCCCAATGTGGATCATCTGCCCATTTATATTGCAAAGCAGAGGGGGTTCTTTTCGGAAAAAGGCCTGAAAGTGGAGATAATAAGCCCGTCCGAAACCTCTGACGCGCTTAAGCTGAGCGCGTCCGGCAACGTTGACATTGCAGTTGCCTATGAACCTCAGACACTCGTCGGCGCCTCAAGAGGCCTGGGAATAAAGGTGATAGGGAGGCTTGTCGGTCATCCCCTCACGACTCTGCTTTTCCTGGACGGAAAGGGGATTGAAAGGCCTTCCGATCTTGAAGGCAAAAGGATAGGATATACCGTCCCCGGCATGATGGATATTCTCACAGAGGCCTTTACCAAGATCAACGGAATCAAGGAATATACCCCGGTGAATGTCGGCTTCGCCATTGTCCAGTCCCTGACCGCAGGAAAAATCGACGCCATAATGGGAGCCTACAAGAACTATGAAACCGTCGAGCTGGAGCAAAGGGGTTATAAGGCAAAATTCTTTGCCCTTGAAAAATGGGGCATCCCCGACTATGACGAACTGGTCTTTATAAGCGGCTCAAAGGCCATAAATGGAAAGGCCCGATCCCTCAGGGCCTTCTCCGAGGCGGTCGGCAAGGCTATTTCAGAAACCAGGGCACACCCTGAAAAGGCCTTGAAGGAATATTTCAAGGCCTTGCCCGAGGCACCTAAGGAAATGGAATCCGAGGCCTTCAAAAGGACCCTGCCCCTCTACGCCGAAACCCAGGAACATGACAGCGATGCCTGGCAAAAGTTTGCCGATTTTGCCTTCACATACGGGCTCATAGAAAAAGAGGTGGATGTGGAAGGCATCCTGCATGACTGGGGCAAGTGACATGTTTTTCCCTGACAAGACGGCAGAAGATATGATATCAACTATAACAACTTTATAAAAAGGCCGACTGTCACGCCCCGGGCGGGGATTATGTCTTATATTTTGTTCCGCCGAACGGCGGGGCAAAACCCGGGAACCCGCTCTGAGCTTGTCGAAGGGTGGGACCGAGTGCAGTTAAGAAGATCAGGGGATTACGAGTAGGCGTAGTGGACTACGCCGCACAAGTGACCCCGCAGATTGACGCAGAGATTGTGAAAAAAACCATTTATGGATGGAAACCAACCAAGGGCATCAAATGGTAAGGAAGACAATCGCCTATCTCCTGGTCGGGCTGTTAACCTTTTGTCTGATGTATTTTGTCTCCACCAGGACAAAGCTTCTCTCCGGCCTGGAACGCAAACTTCTGGACGGACTCTTCTATCTCAGGGAACCAGCCTTCGATGAAATAAACCCTTTTGTATCCGAAAGAGTACAACTCCTCGGCTTTGACGAGGATTCCATCGCCCTGATCGGCAAGTGGCCCTGGAAGCGCTATGTTCACGCAAGATTTCTCAGAAAGCTGCAGAGATTCTCTCCTGAGACGGTCCTCTTTGATGTCATCTTTGCCAAACCGGAGTCTTTGCCCCAATTTATATCGGACAAACTCGACCTGGACCCGGAATCCAGAGATAGGCTTCAAAAGGCCTTTGAAGAGATGGACAATGAGTTTGCCGAGGCCCTTTCAGAATATGACAATGTCTACCTTGATCTGCAGCTCATTGAAAACCCGCGCGAAACCCTTCCGGAGGATTTCCAGAAACGTATCCAAGTTAATGAAGAAATCCTTTTAAAAGGGGCACTGCCTGCCGACTCCGTTTTAAGCCCTGTTGCATTCCGCTCCCTTGAGCCCGTATTAGAGAGTTACATAAAAAATTCCAACCCTGCCGTGATAAACGTACTGCGTGATACGGACGGAGTTATACGTTTTTTCCCATGTTATTTTACCTACCACGCAAGGGATGGAAGATCCGGGAACCTCCTCAGCGTGGTCATGTCACTTGCCAGGGAATTCTACCACGTCGACAAAAAGGACATACATCTGGGGCCTCAAGGTATTTTATTCAAATCAGCCAAAGTTCCTATGCTCAATAAATACACCCATCAACCGAAAACCTACCTGAAGGACTTTCACAAAATCTCACGCATGATAAAAAACCCGGGTTTTCCGGAAAGTTACAGATACAACCGGAACCTTTACAACCTCATGGTCAATCAGGGCCTTAAGGGCCTGTCAGGAAGCCAGAGAACCCCTGACTTCCCCCTTCACATACTTGAAAATAGAGACGGGACACTGGAAATATTGGATAACTGGGAGGTTTTCGATGCCGCGAAAAGGATAAATTCCGGGAAGATAGCGGCAATAGTATACAAAAAACAGGATCTGGAGATAAAAACCCCCCTGGGAAGTTTTTTCTACATAAACTATGCTGGAAAGGAATCAAAATATTTCCGTGATCCGAATATCGGTAAAATGAGATTTCACAGGCCCATACCCACCGGAAGTTACAAGGACGTATACCTGCTCGACGATATTCCGGACATCCCGGAACTCGATGAAAAAGGCGATATAAAGGCCTCCTATGACATCAGCCTTCTTGAAGAGTGGTTTTATGACCTCTGTGAAAAAAAGGCGGAGGAGATTTATCTTCAGGCTCAAAAGGACCTAGGTCGGGGAATCGAAGATGACATACGCCTTCAGGAATATATGAGGAAGTATCCTCACAAGGGAAGATATTTTTTTTACTATTATTTCCTGCTCAATAATAAAACAGGTCCTGGAATGCTGAGGGATCTGTTTGGAATATATCCACAATTCGGGCGGCAGATAGGACAGTCGCCAGATAATTTTCTCAGTGAAAATCAGGTCCTGAACTCCTTAATGGACCAGTATGCAGAACAGTTTGACAAGTATCACAACAAGTTTATCTTTGCCGGCACAATTGCCACAGGCATAGGCGATGTGCAACAGACCCCTTACGCCAACATGTTCGGTATAAACGTAATCATAAATGCCTTTAATACGATCATAACCGGTAACAGCCTCAAAATGAGCTGGGACATAAAATATCTGGATTTTATGCTGCTGCTGGCGGTTTCCATCCTCTGTTCTCTTATTTATGGTTCTACAAATATAAGGTTAAGCAGTTTCATCTTCATCCTTCTGTTTTTCGGGATCTTTATCAGCAGTTTTATCGTCTTTAACACCTACAGCCTCTACCTCAAGACCACACCCCTGGTGATATCCAATGTTGTCATTTTCGTCAGCATGGTGATGTTCAAACTTCTCACAGAGGAAAAGGACAAAAAATTCCTCAAGGCCACCTTCAAGAACTACCTCTCCCCGGAACTTATCGAAGACATGCATAGTTCGAAGACCATGCCGAAACTGGGGGGGGAGGCAAAAACCATAACGGCATTTTTCACCGATATCCAAGGCTTTTCCACCTTTTCGGAAAAACTTACGGCTGAACAGCTGGTCGAGCTCCTCAATGAATATCTATCCGCCATGACCGACATATTGATAGACGAGAAAGGCACCCTGGATAAATATGAAGGAGACGCTATTGTGGCCTTTTTCGGTGCCCCCATGGATCTTCCGGACCATGCCCTCAGGGCGTGCAGGGTGGCCTTGGGCATGCAGCAAAAGCTCCTTGAATTAAGGGAAAAGTGGGGGGCTGAGAAGCAGGAAGAGGATCAGGATGAACGGAATGCCTCACACCTGCCTCCTGAACAGTGGCGGCCCGGAGACAAATGGCCCGTCTGCGTCCATGAAATGAGGATGAGGATTGGAATAAACACCGGCGGGATTGTGGTGGGAAACATGGGAAGCGCCATGAGAATGAATTATACCATGATGGGCGATTCCGTTAACCTTGCTGCACGTCTGGAGGCCGCAGGCAAACAGTACGGAGTCTATATACTGGTAAGCCAGTACACGCTGGAGCAGGAATTCAGGGATGTTGAAGGCAAAAAAAGGCGCATAATGGATGCGGTTGAAACACGGCTGATAGACAACATAACAGTGGTGGGAAGATCAATGCCGGTGAAAGTCTATGAAATCTGCGCCATGAAAGGCGAACTCTCCGATAAGGAAAGGGAGCTTTTCCGCCTGTTTGATGAAGGCTTGAGCTATTACCTGGCCATGGAGTGGGAAAAGGCCATGGGAAAATTTAAGGAGGCAAATGGGGTGGAACGTTTTCCAGACGCCGGAATAAATCCCTCAAGGGTCTATATTGAAAGATGCGAACTGTTTCAGGATACCCCCCCCGTACCACCTGGTGAGATATGGGACGGGGTGTTCCGCCTGACGATGAAATAGGATATTAATAATCTCGACATGAAGCGCCCTAAGGCCTAAACCGCCAAGCCGTGAAGGGTATTCACCCCGCCGACCGGTTCTCACAGGAAAGGTCACACCTTATAGACAAACAGGTAGTAGAGGAGTTTTTGATATTCATAAAAAACTTCCTTGGCATAAGCCCTGTTTTTCCACCAGGTCTTGGGGTCAAAACCGGAATATTCAGAGGCCACCATCATTATATCAATACCCGATTTTTCAAATATTTTTTTATAGGTAATCCAGGCACGCCTGGTATGGGTAGGGGAGGTTACGACAATAAGGCTCCTGTAACCCATCTCAAGGGCGAATGTCCTCACCCTTTTGGCCTCTTCAAAGGTACTGCCGACAGGACTCCCGGAGCTCATAACGGCCTTTTCAGAAACTCCGAGATCTATCAGCAGATCGGTCAGGACTTCTCCGGTCCCGGGAAAATCCATACCTCTTTCCCTCAGTTCGTCCGCGCCATCTGCAGGTGTTTCCTTGGCGATAAATATCCTTGAGCAGAATCCGCTATCGTATATATCGACCGCGGCAAGGCCTCGCTCAACCGGTTTTCCCATCAGGCAGGCCATGAGATCCGCCTGCTTGACCGGGTGAGAGACCACAAGATAGGCACCTATCCGCTCGAGTATCGGCGCGTGGTAATATGAAAGTGCTACATATATGAATACCAGGGCCAGTATCGCCCACTTAAGGAGTCCGACCTTACTCAAACCGCTTCCTTCAGGTTCAATCGGCCTGTTTGACACCTCCCGCCCTGTTTCCACCGTGACCCTGTCGTTTTGAGGAATCCTCCGGCCGGGCACATTGAACGGACCTGAAACCGGCCCCCGGCCATCCTCCTTATCCCGTGTCCTGCCAGAATCAAACCATGAAAATTTCATCACAGCCCTCTTTGCCCATGGTTACACGCCACCTTAACCGGATACCGCCCGATGTAAGGCTATTATTGCGGATGCTTTTGGAAAGGTCTTAAAATCTTTTCTCACTGTCAAGCATAAGAGTTACCGGGCCTTCGTTGACAAGGTAGACATTCATGTTCTCCTGAAAGACGCCTGTGGCTACCCTGATGCCCTTTTGCCTCAGCTTTCCTATAAAAAGCTCATAGAGAAGTTTCGCCCGTTCAGGCTGAGCCGCCCTCGTAAATGAAGGTCTCCTTCCCTTTCTGCAGTCTCCCCACAGGGTGAACTGGGAAACGACCATTGCCTCTCCCGATATGTCGACCAGGGACATATTCATGAGATCCGCCGAGTCAGGGAAGATCCTGAGGTGAATTATCTTGTTGGCAAGAAATTCACAGTCCATTTCTTTATCATCCTCTCCAACTCCGAGCAATATGAGCAACCCTTTGTCTATCGCGCCCACCATACTGCCCTTGACTTCCACTCTACACTCTTTTACCCTCTGAATCAAAGCTCTCATGAAACGATTCCTTATTTTTCCGTTATCCCTGTTAAGACCCCGGTTATCAAGCCCTTTCGCGGCGGACGCTATTCAGTCATGAAACATGATATTATTCTTATAAATCCCTGGATTTACGATTTTGCGGCCTATGATCTATGGTCAAAACCCCTGGGGCTTCTTTACATAGCCGGTAGACTGAGAAAAAGCGGTTTCGGCGTTCACTTCATTGACTGCATGGAGATTGAACACCCCGGCATGAAAAATAAAGAAAGCGGAAAAAGCCCGGTCAGACGCAGGTACGGAACCGGCAAATTCTGGCGGCAAAAGATTGCCACCCCGGAGCCATTGAGGCATCTTAGCAGACCCTACAGCCGCTACGGCCTGTCTCCCTCCATCGTCGCCGAGGAGCTCAGGAAGGTCGAAAGACCTTCCGCCATTCTGGTTACCTCTCTTATGACCTACTGGTATCCCGGAGCAGCTGATGTCATAAGTCTTGTCAGAGATATCCACCCGAAGGTTCCTGTAATCCTGGGTGGGATCTATGCCAGACTTTGCCGGGAACATGCGGAAAAATTTTCAGGCGCGGATCATGTTGTCGCAAAAAAAGATTTTTCCGCACTGCTCAAGGTGTTTGAACACCACGGGATCAAGGCTCGAACCAAGCCTTCGCCTCATGACACTTTGACCTACCCCGCCTTTGAAATGCTTCGAACCAGGGCCTACGGATGCATTCTCACCTCCAGCGGTTGTCCCTATAAATGCGCCTACTGCGCCAGTCACTTTCTCGATCCGGAATTCAAAAGAAGAGATCTGGGTGAAGTGCTCAAAGAAATATTGTACTGGCGCGATCTGTTAGGCGTAAGAGACTTCGCCTTCTATGACGACGCCCTCCTTGTCGATTCAGCAAGGTATCTGGAGGTACTCCTGAAACAGATCAAAGGACTCCGACTTGACCTTAGATTCCATACCCCTAACGCCCTCCACGCAAGAGAGATTACAGATGGGATAGCAAGGCTCATGTATGAGACCGGATTTCGAACAATAAGGCTCGGACTTGAAACGGCGGATTTTTCATTCCGCAAAGGCCTGGACAGCAAGATTTCAGAGGGAGAATTCGAAACCGCCGTATCCTGTCTGCTGAGGGCAGGTTTTAGAAACAACCAGATCGGCGCCTACATCCTGACAGGACTCCCGCATCAATCGGCAGATTCCGTGCTAAATACCATTGAGCTCGTCAAAAGGGCGGGTGCTGTCCCGTATCTTTCAGAATATTCTCCCATACCGCACACGGCGCTGTGGAACGATGCCGTCGAGTGTTCCAGTTACGATCTGGAATCAGAGCCCCTTTTTCAGAACAGCACCCTGCTTCCCTGCTGGGATGAAGCAAAGAAAAAAGGACTGCCGTTTATCAAAAAATCGGTTTTAGAGGTTCGGCAAAGATACAGATGACCCCTTACAGCCGGTTGATAAGGCTTGCCGCATAGCCCGCGCCGAATCCATTGTCGATATTAACGACAGTAACGCCCGAGGCACACGAATTGAGCATCCCCAGTAAGGCCGCCAAACCGTTAAGACTGGCCCCGTAACCCACGCTTGTTGGAACGGCTATTACAGGCCTTTCAACAAGGCCTCCCACCACGCTCGGCAGTGCCCCTTCCATTCCGGCCACCACAATAATCACAGAGGCATTCATGATCTTTTTTCTATAGGAAAGCAGCCGGTGCAGCCCTGAAACCCCCACATCATAAATGCTTTCAGTTTCATTTCCCAAGAACTCAGCCGTTAATCTCGCCTCTTCAGCCACAGGCATATCGGACGTGCCGGCACTGACAACGAGGATCACTCCCTTGCCCTTTTTTCTTTTCTCTACCGACTCATAGGTGAAGACCTTTGCCCTTTCATGGTAGATCCCTTTAGGGAAGGCGGAAAGCAATTCAGCCGCCTTATCCCTGGAAAGCCTTGTTACCAGAATATTTTCCATGTGACTTATCATTCGTTCCATTATGGCGGCTATATCGGCAACAAGCTTGTTCTCTCCAAAGATTACCTCTGAGGCGCCATTTCTGAGCGATCGGTGGTGATCAATGCAGGCGAAATCCAGATTTTCAAAAGGAAGCCCCTTGAGTCTTTCAAGACAGTCCTCCACACCCAGCCGGCCGTTTCTCAGTTCCTCAAGTAGTGTCCTAAGAATATCCTGATCCATTAATGTCTTTACCTCGCAAATTTCATCTCATTTCAGCCCTGCAAAACCGATTTTCCTACAGCAGGCCATTGTCCTTTAATGTCGTCATCGACCTTTGACCTATATTGGTTACCATACTCAAGACCCTTGTCAACTCGGTAACGGATTCCGGGCCCACCCCTGAATTTATCATGGCCCGGCACTGATCAAGTGCCCTGTCGATTTCATCCCACGGTTCATCAGGCGCCAGGTTTTTTGCCAGATGTATTTCCTGGGAGATCATCCCCACAACTCCCCTTATCACCTTTTCAGCTCCCTGCCTTTCCTGAAACGGTAAATCCACCAAACCGCCCAGCAGATGAGAGATCCAGACAATGCCCGATTTAATCTTCTCGCTCTGTGAAAAGGCCATGATAGCCTGTTTAACGCTCATGAAAATCCCCCTTCCTGTATTGGACTTCAGCTGTCCATGTCTCCATAACCATGCTCAACACCTTAACCCTTCACCCTTTGGATCTCAAGCATTTTTGGCGAAATCCATCCTTCCGAATCCACCATCTGATTTGGATACAGTGATGCAAATCAATGGATCTGGAAAGGATCCCCTGGACACCGAGGTGTCAGATGCAGGGCTTAAGAGATCACAGGCAATCCCGCTTAAGCGGGACAGATGATTCATTGATAGCGGGTCGGGGTCATCCTTTTCCCTTGACCCTTTAGTCATTTACATATATCTATTTACTGCGGAAAGTCGAAGAGCCCTTACCCATGAGATCTCTTTTCACAGAAAAATAATAACAAAATTCAAGGGTATCAAAAAACCGTTAAGTTAGTCTGCCTGATCAGACTGCCACAAAAATCGCGATAAAAAAGGATGGGAACATGTATAATGCAAGTGATCTAAGAAAGGGCCTTAAGCTTCAGCTTGACGGTGAACCATACATCATTACCGAGTTTCAATTTAAAAAACCGGGAAAGGGTCAGTCTCTCTACCGTTGCAAACTGAAGAATATGATTACAGGGCTGACCATGGACAGGACCTACAGATCCGGAGATACCTTTGAGAGCCCCGACCTCGATGAAAGGACCATGCAGTACCTGTACAGCCAGGAAAATGAGTTCTGTTTCATGGATGTGGAGAATTATGAACAGACCTTCCTTAACGAGGAACAGGTGGGAGAAGCAAAAAATTATCTGCTGGATAACCTGGAAGTGGATATCCTGCTGTTCAAGGGAAAGGCAATTGGCATAACCCTTCCCAATTTTGTAGATCTTGCGGTCACTGCCGCTGATCCATGGGTAAAAGGAGATTCTGTTGCGGGGGACACAAAACCCGTAACCGTTGAAACCGGATATGAACTCCGGGTGCCCCCCTTTATTGAAGAGGGCCAGAAAATCACCATTGACACCCGGACGGGAGAATATGTCACACGAGTCAAGGGATAGCCTCTTTATTGAAGAGAAGAGGAGGCTTGACCACCGTAAGGGGCGCCTTATGAGGCGTTCCCGAATGATTAATTCAATCAGAAATTTCTTCCTGGATCACGATTATCTGGAGGTGGAAACCCCTCAGCTTATCCCCGCACCTGCCCCTGAGACCCACATCGACGCAATAAAGGCGGAAGGCTTTTTTCTTCATACATCTCCCGAGCTTTGCATGAAGCGCCTGCTGGCGGCAGGTTTTCCACGCATTTTCCAGATAACAAAATGTTTTCGCAATAACGAAAGGGGAGAATTTCACCTTCCCGAATTCACCATGCTCGAATGGTACCATTCAGGTATCGAATACCGTCAGCTCATGGAAGAGTGCAGGGAGTTGATATTGAACGTTTCCGAGCAGCTCGGCTCCCCGAATAAAATCAGATACAGAGGCAGGGATTGCGGTCTAAAAAGCGACTGGGAAAAAATTTCAGTATCCCGGGCCTTTGAAAAATACTCGCATCTCAGCATGAAGGATTCCCTTGATAAGGGGCTTTTTGATGTAATGATGGCGACGGAGATTGAAATTCATCTGGGCACATCGACTCCGACTTTTCTTTATGACTATCCGGCTTCACATGCGGCGCTTTCAAGGCTTAAGCCGGGGAACCGGGCTCTGGCGGAAAGGTTTGAGCTCTATGCCTTCGGCCTGGAATTGGCCAACGGTTTTTCAGAATTGACCGATGCCGGGGAGCAGAGGAGGCGGTTTGAGAAAGAGCGTATCAGCAGGCAGATACTTGGAAATGACATCTACCCTATGCCTGAAAAGTTCCTGCAGATCCTTGATCACATGCCTCAGGCTTCAGGTATCGCCCTCGGCCTGGACCGGCTTGCGATGCTCTATACTGACAGCACCAAGATAGACGACGTAGTCGCCTTTACGCCGGAGGAACTCTAAGGCCCTCTCTCCATAAAATACACCCCTGCCGCTTCCCGGCTCCACGGTCTGATTCAGACATCGGTACGAAGATAAAAGTATTCGGAAAAAGCCGCGGTTACCGGCAAGGTGTCAGATGCAAGTCGAGGCCGCAAAACCGGGAACCCGCCCCGGGCATATCAAACGGCAGATAATGACTTTTTATCCAGGACACGATTTTCTTGCTTGCTACTTGATATCCATATATAGTATTTGATAGCGGGTATTTTTGAGATCTCGATTTGTGAATGATTGGTGGTTTTTATGGGGGTTTCAACTCAACAAATAACAAACACCCACACGCTCAAGCGTTCATCTTCAGCCGGGGCTGGGAAATGCCTTTCCTGCGGCTCTCAACTGCCGCGAAGGGGCTGCAGATACTGCTCAAAGGAGTGCCGGCAGCATTTGGTATGGGTACTTTCTTTATCAAAAGGCCTTCTCAGGACCTTTAACACCAGGTATGCGGCATTTTCATTCACTGATGATCATGTGATACTGGATGTTCTTTCGGTTTGGTCAAAGGTCATATCCAGATTTGTCTATCAGAGAACCAATGGCAGAAGGCCCGCAGAAGATCTGAAAAGGCTCATACTGAAGTCAGGAAAGGAGTGGCATAATCTGGTCGACAACCGAAACTCCAGAAGTTCTGCTTCCCTTTCTCTCCTGGAAAAATGCCTCAAGAAGGATCTGGACCCTGCCAGTATAAAGCCTAATAAAAACGCCCGACCCCGTCTTTCAAAGATAGAAAGCGACTGCCTCAAGATATTGAAACTGGGAAGGGAAGATCTGTCTTCCGCCGATTCACTCGAGAAGATCAAACAGGCCTATAAAAAACTTGCCAAGATTCACCATCCGGATATGGGAGGGGATGAAGAGAGGTTTAAAAAGCTCAATCAGGCACATGAAAAGATGCTCACCTGGACACAGAACCCTCAATACACATCCAGAAAGGCCCTTAACGACTGCTGGTCCTTTGACGGTTTTAACGGCAAATGGTCCCCTCCCCTTTAAATACCTGGGAAATCAAAAAACCTGACACCCCTCACCCGTTACTGAACCTCTGCCCGCCGGCGCAAGAGCCGTTCAGACGCGCATCGTTATTCGTTATTTGTTATTCGAAAAAGCTCAAACACACACTCCGGCCCATTCTTAGACACCTCTGTTCGTCAGCGCACAAGCACAGGAACCGGCACTCTTTTTCCGGCCTTATAGCCAGGCGAGAAAAGCGGGAAATGCGAGAAATGGATCTCCCACTTGAACCCTGGAATCCTCGGATCCTTGAATCCTCATATATTTTTAGACACCAGCCAATCACACTCACAGGTTATCAACAAACAACAGCCTGCCGGCCTCAAGTAAGGCTGTAGAAAAGGGTGCCGGCGCCGGAGAGGCAGTCATTTAAACGTGCAGCGCTATTTGTTCAGATCTGGTGAGTAAGCAAGGCGAAGGAAATATATCCCGATAAAGCCTATTTTTTCTTAAGGGCTGCGATAATCCTTCTTACATCCCTTTCAAACCCCCTCCCGGTAGGAGTGTAAAAACCACGCCTTTTTACTCCTTCAGGGAGATATTCCTGTCTTACCCAGCCGCCTTCGTAGTTGTGGGGATAAAGATAACCGCGGCTGTAGCCCAGCTTTTTCATAAGGGAGGTAGGGGCGTTTCTGATATGTTTGGGAACAGGCTGGTGTCCTGTCCTCCTTATTTCCTCTTTCACCGCCTTTTCCGCCAGATAAAGCGAATTGCTCTTGGGCGCGGTTGCCAGATAAACGGCTGCCTGCAAAAGGGCCAGCTGCGCCTCAGGAGGCCCAACCTTCTGCCACGCCTCAAAGGCACTGAGAGCTATCCCGAGAGCATTCGGATCCGCCATGCCTATGTCTTCACTGGCAAATCGAATCATCCTTCTTCCAATAAAAAGGGGATCCTCTCCCGCCTCAAGCATCCGGTAGAGCCAGTACACTGACGCCTGAGGGTCACTGCCTCTCAGGCTTTTGTGAAATGCCGATATAAGGTTGTAATGCTCTTCTCCGTCTTTGTCATAGTGGAGGGCCTTTTCCGACAAGGCCTTTTCAACGTTTTCAAGTTCCAGCCTGATTTCCGAACCATCCTGATTGCCCATCGAATAGAGGACAGTCATCTCAAGGTTATTGAGAGCCACCCTGGCATCACCCTGGGAAAACCCGGCCAGGCAGTCAAGCGCCTCCCGGCTGATACGGATATCAAATCGCCCCAAACCGCGCTCCCTGTCATCAAGTGCCCGGACTAACAGCTCCCTGATATCCTTACTTTCAAGCGGCTTAAGAACTATTATCCTCACCCTTGAAATAAGGGGTGAAATTATCTCGAAAGAGGGGTTCTGCGTCGTTGCACCCAGCAGGATGATAAGACCCGACTCCACATGGGGAAGGAATGCGTCCTGCTGGACCTTGTTAAACCTGTGTATTTCATCCACAAAGAGCAGGGTCGGTCTTCCTGAATCGGACCAAAAGGACTTTGCTTCTGCTATGGCTTCTCTAAGGTCTTTGAGTCCTGAGGTTACGGCGGAAAAGGCACGAAAAGGCAGGCTGCTGTATGAGGCAATAAGCCGTGACAGGGTTGTCTTACCTGATCCCGGAGGCCCCCATAAGATAAACGAAAAAGGGTTTCCCATCCTTATGGCCTTTGAAAGCATACAATCTGGTCCCAGGACATGATCCTGTCCCACCACCTCTTCCAGGCTGACAGGCCTCATTCTTTCGGCAAGAGGTATCTCATGATTTTCCTGAACGCTGCTCATTAGGCGATACTCCAGGTTCACTTGATAAGCCGAGATATCTTGGGAATTATTTTATCCATTTCCAGGGGCCTCCTTATTGCCAGATCCGGGCCCATCTTCCTCAACTCCTGAGAAATATCATCGTTCCCGTCCCCTATTACGACTATCGGCAGATCCGGTTTGGTTTTTCTGAGCCTTTTGAGAAGCGTTGATATCTGTCCGTATGGGGCTGAAAGATCTGCTATGACAAGAGAAGCGACGTCTTTTCTTATTGCCTTTACTGCTTCCTTTTCGTTCGATACCACCATAATTTTTGCACCCTTGCTTAAGAGAACCTGGTTTAAGAGGGTCAGGATTATACCCTGAGCAGAGACTACCAGGATATTGGCACCCTTCATCTTGTGGCAAGCTGTTTTTGCTGATGGGCGGGACAACTTCTGGGCAAGAGGGAGCTTGATTGTAAAGGTGGTTCCCTGCTTCTCCCGGCTCATTATCTCAATATCCCCTCCGTAACGGCCGATAATTGAATAGGCCAGACTCAGTCCAAGCCCCATTCTGCCTTCATCCCTTGTTGAATAAAAGGGGTCAAATATCTTCTCTTGTATAGAGGCGGGGATACCCTCGCCGTTATCCTGTATATATACATGAGCAAACCCGGAATTTTCCTCTGTTGAAAGATATATCCGACCACTGCCTTTAAGCGCTTCAATGGCATTGGAAATAAGATCCACAAACGCCGCCCTTATCTCTTCCGGCCTCGCCTGGACCGGCGAAAGTGCCCGCAGATAGGTCTTGAGTCTGATAGCGCTTCCCGAGGTTTCGTCTTTCAGCCGTGGTCTTATAATCGAGATCGCATCCTGGACTATCTTTTTCAGATCACAAGGTATCACCTCGGAGATCTCGGCGCTTCTTCCGGAAAGAAGGAAAAGTTTGTCGGCTATTTCGTGCCCCTTGTCTCTGGCTGCAGAGGCATTTTCAATCGCTTTCAAAAGCTTGGGGTTCCCGGCGCTTTCCTGCAGTCCTGAAAGACCGGTAAGGGTTTCAAGGCCGTTCATGCATTCGTTTATTACTCTTGAAAGACCGGTTGACATCCTCACTATCGCGTCCATCTTGCGGGTCTGCACTAACTGTCTCTCTTTCCCTTTTCTTTCAACAAGATCTATTATGTTCAGCAGAAAGGCCCTGCGCCTTTTGTAAATGGTCTTTTCCACCCATATCTCACACGGTCTTGATTCACCCTCAACCGTCATAAGACGAATCTCATAAGGATTCGGCAGCGCCTTACCTGAAAGCCGCTGTCTGTAGATGCCAAGGACATATTCCACATCACCGGGATGCACGAAGTCAATACCCTTTCTACCCAGAACCTCTTCAGCCTTGTATCCTAAAAATTGCCGGATCCTTTCGCTGCAGAACATGATCCGCTCGTCCTGAACCATCAGCAGGGCGATAGGGGTTCCCTTAAGCATGTTCTCCATGCCTTTCAGGCCTTTCCGAAGGAGCTGCCTTTCCCTTCTGAGTCCATCAGCTTCCTGCTTCAGCCTCTCATTTTTTTTCTTCAGCCTCTCTATTTTTACCTGGAGAGAACTCTTCCTGGGAGATTTCATACTATACCCGTACGATTTACAGATTAATCGATTTCAATCCATAAATGGCTGTTTTTGACAATCGTTTTATCAATCTGCTGGATCACTTGTGCGGCTTACCATGGAACTCATCCGCGTAATTCCTTGATCTTCTTCACTCTGCTCGGTTCCACCCATCGGCCGGCTCGGGGTACCGGGTTCCTGATCCTGCCAAAAAGTCTTTTCCCCTGACCGGGGATTCACCGCCTCCCAAAATTGCATGGATGAAACATAATCTGGAAAACGGCTTGATGATCCTTCATACATACCGTATCATAATTTTTTACCGTCTTACAACACACAAGTCATTATCAATTATTACAACAAGTTAAGCGAGGAAAAAGTGAAAAACTCCCCATTTGTTCACCTCCATGTCCACTCGGAGTACAGCCTTCTTGACGGCGCCATCCGGATAGACAGGATGATAAAGAAATGTCTTGACCTTGAAATGAGGTCCGTCGCTCTGACGGATCACGGAAACATGTTCGGCGCCGTACAGTTCTACGAACAGGCGACAAAGGCGGGAATCAAACCGATAATAGGTTCCGAAATATACGTCGCACCGGGAGACAGACGGGATCATAGTCCATTCAAAGACGGAGGCCCGAACGCATATCATCTGGTCCTGCTGGCAATGAACGAGGAGGGCTATAAAAACCTGAGCAAGCTGGTGACACTCGGTTACCTGGAGGGTTTCTATTATCACCCGCGAGTGGACATGGAGCTTCTCAGGAATCACAGCGGTGGGCTTATAGCACTTTCCGCCTGCCTCAAGGGATATGTGCAATATCACTTGAACTCGGGACGGCCTGAAAAGGCCGAAAGAATGGCAAAGGAACTTGCCTCCCTTTTTGACAACGACAGATTTTACCTTGAGGTACAGGCTAACGGCCTGCCTCAACAGATAAAAGTAAATAGTGCGCTGAGAGAACTTTCTCAGGACTTATCCATCCCGCTGGTCGGGACAAACGACTGCCATTATCTTAACAAGGAAGACCACGAGGCCCATGACGTCCTTCTGTGCATTCAGACGGGGAAAACAGTTGACGATGAAAAGCGCCTCAAGTTTTCATCCAATGAATTTTTCTTCAAGACCAGGCCTGAAATGGAAGAAAAATTGAAGGGGTTTGAAGATGCCCTGGACAACACCAATACGGTCGCTGAGCGTTGCACATATGAAATGAAATTCGGCGAATATAAATACCCGGTGTTTCAGGTTCCCGGGAAACGAAATTTAAATGACGTATTGGAAGAAGAGGCAAAAAAGGGCTTCAATTACAGGTTGACGGAAAAGGAGGAGGAACAGGGGTCTTTATCGGAGGACACAATCAAGGAATACAGCGACCGCTTCGATTTTGAATTAAAGGTCATACAGGACATGGGCTTTGCAGGCTACTTTCTGATTGTGGCCGATTTCATCGACTATGCGAGAAAGGCAGACATCCCGGTCGGGCCGGGAAGGGGATCCGCCGCAGGTTCTCTTGTCGCCTACTGTCTAAGGATCACCAACATAGACCCGATAAAATACGGCCTGCTGTTCGAGAGATTTCTTAATCCCCAGAGGATCAGCATGCCTGATATTGATATCGACTTCTGCATGAACGGCAGGGACGATGTAATACGTTATGTTTCGGAAAAATACGGTCGTGAAGAGGTTGGACAGATCATAACCTTTGGAACCATGAAGGCCAGAGGTGCCTTAAGGGACGTGGGCAGAGCCCTCAACATACCTCTTGGAGAAGTGGACAAGATAGCGAAACTCGTCCCGGAAGGTCCCAAGGTCACCCTGGCACAGGCCCTTGACGAGGTGCCTGAGTTGAAAAAGATGGAAGAAGGTCAGGAACAGATCAGAAAGCTCCTCAAGATTTCCCGTTCGCTTGAGGGACTTTCCAGGCACGCCTCCACCCACGCCTGCGGGGTCGTTATTTCCGACAGACCGCTGGTGGAATATCTGCCCCTGTTCAAAGGACCCAGGGATGAGATCATGACCCAGTTCACCATGGACAGGATAGAACAGCTGGGCCTCATAAAATTTGATTTCCTTGGGCTGAAAACCCTTACGGTCATAAAGCATACCCTGTCGCTGATCGAACAGACAGAGGGCATCAGCATAGACATAGACAAGATAGATCTCAATGACAAAGAGTCGTATCAGTTATGCTCGGAGGGCAAGACCACGGGAGTTTTTCAGCTTGAGAGTTCAGGGATGAAAGAACTGCTGAGAAAACTCAGGCCTGAAATATTCGAAGACCTTGTAGCCCTTGTTGCCCTATACAGGCCGGGGCCCCTGGGCAGCAACATGGTCGATGATTTCATAAACGGGAAGCACGGAAATGTTGAAATCGAGTATCTTCTGCCGCAACTCGAATCGATTCTAAAGGAGACCTACGGGGTTATCCTGTACCAGGAACAGGTGATGAAGATCGCCCGCGACCTGGCCGATTACACCATGGCCGAGGCGGATGAATTGAGAAAGGCCGTGGGGAAGAAAAAGCCTGAGGTCCTTGCCAGGCACAGGCAGCGTTTCATCAAAGGGGCACTGAAAAACGGGGTGGACAAAAAGAAGTCTGAAACCCTTTTCGCCCTTATAGACAAATTCGGCGGTTACGGATTCAACAAGTCCCATTCAGCCGCTTATGCGATGATTGCATTTCAGACGGCTTATCTGAAGGCCCACTATCCGGTACAGTTTATGGCCGCCCTTCTCACACAGGACATGGGCAATCAGGATAAAACCATTAAAAATCTTGCCGAATGTCGCGGAATGGGCATAGAAATCCTTCCTCCCGACATAAATGAGAGTGAAGCGAACTTTTCCGTTTTTCAAGGAAAGATCCGCTTCGGTCTTGCCGCAGTAAAAAATGTAGGGTTAAAGGCGGTGGAATCCATTATAGATGAAAGAAAAGAGCATGGGCCTTTTCAGAACATGGTGGAATTCTGCCAAAGAGTGGAAGGCGCGAAGGTCAACCGAAGGGTGCTCGAAGGTCTGGTGCAATGCGGCGCCTTTGATTTTACCGGCATTTACAGATCCAGGCTCTTGGCGGCCATGGATGAAGTCATGCGATTCTGCGGTTCGAATCACGACCCCAATCAACTCAGCATATTCGATTCTTCGGCCATGAGCAGCAACGGGGCATCAAGCCTGTTCGAATTCCCCGACCTTGAGAAATGGGATGAAAAGGAGATGCTCAGGCGTGAAAAAGAGGCGCTCGGGTTCTATATAACCGGTCATCCCCTGGAAAATTACAGTGATGAGATCTCCCGGTATTCTACCGCATCCATTCAGGATCTTCCGAACAAAAAGGACAAAAGTCTGGAGAAGGTGGCGGGAGTTATTGAAAGCATAAAGCTCAAAAGGACAAAAAGAGGCGATAAGATGGCCCTGCTCCAGTTCGAGGACCTCACAGGCTCGGCGGAGGTGGTGGTTTTCCCTGATGTATTCAACAGGACATCCTCGCTGCTCAAGGGAGATGACCCGCTGCTGATAAAGGGAAGTGTCGAAACAAACGAGAGTACGGCCAAGATCCTGGCCCAGGACATACAAACACTTGCATCCATAAGACAGGAAAGCATAAAGGCGATAGAGCTCTTACTTCATGAAGGGTCGGCGGACAGAGAACTGCTTGAGGATTTAAGGGATATCGTCTTCAAATACCCCGGCAATTGCGGGGTTTTCTTTAAACTGGAGATGGCCGATGGGAAACATATAAACATCTGCGCGGGCCCAAGTTTCAATGTCATACCCTGCAGCGAGCTTTTGACTGAAATAGAAACCCGCATCGGGCACAAGGTAAATCAAATTACGAGCACTACTTAGACTGCCAGGGAACGACCCCGGCTCACCGGTTTGGGCCCGAACCTGAGCCTCTGAGGCCTATCATCTTGTAGATGAGCTTTGCCACTGCAAAGGGGGAGTTTGTGTCGGCCCCGGAATGACTCAGCTCGGTTACGTCAAAACCTACCACCTCTTTCCTTGAAAATATAACCCGGAGAAGATTGATCGCCTCATCCCACGAAAAGCCCCCCGGCTCAGGAGTTCCGGTGCTTGATACCACGCTCCAGTCAAAGGCATCCACATCAAAGGTGAGGAACACCTTTTCAGGCAGCCGCTCGAGGGCCTTTTCCAGGTCAAAGTGACCTCGTCTGTATTCGTGCATGGTGCAAAGGCAAAGGCCTTCCCTGCTCACCCTTTCAGCCTCTTCAAGTGACATACTCCTTATGCCGATCTGGAGGGTAGAGGATGTATATTCCCTTATCCTCGACATGACACAGGCGTGGCTGTAACGGCTTCCCTCGTAGGTATCCCTGAGATCAGCATGGGCATCTACCTGTATTACTCCAAGGGTTGAGTACCTTTCCGAGAGGGCCTTTAAAAACCCGCTGCTTATGGAGTGATCCCCTCCAAGCAGTATAAGGTATTTCCCGTTTTCAAGTATAGACTTCGCGGTTCCATATACCTCATTGATCACATCCTCATCGGCGCAAGGAACAGGGGGCGGCATTACCGTACAGATTCCCGCGCGGCATGGTTCGCATTTCAAGACCTCGTCATACAGCTCGAGATACATTGAGGCTTCGATTACCGCATCAGGGGCATTTGCAGCGCCCTTTCCATACGATACGCCGCCTTCATAGGGAAATGGAAGAAGGACAAACTTCGCTCTGTTCCATGAGCACAAAGAAGGGTCAAGATCCAGGAACTGCTTCGGATACCGGTCCATTATGCCTTTTCCAGTTTATGAGCCATATCGGGAATGCCGCGGGAAAGCATCCTGTATGGGCGGGCCTTGCACTGATCGAGGGCGTAGGCGGCGAGCAGAGGGAATATCACGCTGTATTCGCCCCATATCTGTACCAGGCTTTCCTCATCTGTTGTCCGGTATTTTCCCCAGGTGACCGCCTCGCCGAATGAGCATCCTGAAAGGCTTCCTTCCCTTTCAGGTGCGGTTCCGATCTGAAGTCCCCTGTCAGCCCCCTCGAAATCGACCTCCAATATCTGGCTTATTGTTGGTCCGGTCTGCTGGATAAAATTCTTAGGGCCTCCACCTCCCAGTTCCACAAAACCGGTCCTTTCGGAAGAATAGACGATACCCGCCGAATCGAGTATATCTTTTTGCGCGGAAAGGCTGACGGGATATCCCTCACGGTCGGTACGAACCAGATTCATGGCGATTGAGTGATTTGCAAGGGAATCCCAGAATACAGGAACATTTAGTCTGGCAGCCCTGCAGACGAAACTTCTCTCAGGATGAGGCGCGTTTTTTTCGGCCCACTGTCCAAGAAAATAATTGAATTCCCAGCTGGACATGGGCCTGCCGGGAAATTTTTCAAAGGACCCGCGAACGAAATCCCTTATGATCTCATCCTGGGCCTCCAAGGTCTCTCTTTCCCTGATACCGATATCATAAATGCGGGTGTCTCCATGGATTCTCAGTTGATCGTCATCCCAAAAAGGCCTTATGGCCTTTACAGGAAGCCCGAATGCAAAGTGCAGGTCATGATATACCTGAGCCCCTGTCGAACAGATAACATCTATAAAGCCTGACTCGAGAAGCGATATTACGATGCCGCCCATGCCTCCGGCAATGCCCGCACCCGCTATTCCAAGCCATATGACATCACCGGCACCTATCATCTTTTTCAGCAGACATGCGCCCTTGTATATATTTCTCGCCTCAAATGAAATCCCGCCCATGTAATGGATCATATCTGAAACCGTCATTCCCTTTTCAGGCAAGACAGGCACGATATCGGGGTAGTCCTTGAAAAGAGTCTTTTTTTCGTCCATAAAACCGACCCTACGGGGCATCATTGTTTGTAATGTCCTGACCTGTCAACTTTGATGCATCCTTAAAAAGTCAATACTGAGACTGCTACGGCAAAAGGTTCAAATGCAACGCTCGCACATCCGGGAACCCGCCCCAGCGTCGTGGGGAGTCCAAGCGAACAGCGGACAATCTTGAGGAATGAGGCTTTATTGTATGTTGCAATGTCGAAAGATGAAGCATAATTCCGTCCGAGGCGGGGCAGTTGGACTTTTCACTAAGCCGTCAACTCTAAAGCGCTACCGGGCTTAAGCGACACGATCCTCCAGGGCCGTCCAGTCAAGCAGCATTATCGCACAGGCGAGGACCGTAGTCCAGAGGCCTTTCTTATGGCCCCTTGCAGACTGGGCGATGCTCCTGCTCACGAACTGGGCCTGTCCGACCTTGTAAACCTTCTTGCGTTCATCCCAGGCCACGTCAGGGTCAAGTTCGATTCCGAGTGTGGATGCAAGCATTGTGGCGGCAAGATCTTCGGCGAAATCAGCCGATTTGAGTTTGGTCTCTCCAAAGGCGTGATGCTCGCTTATATATCCGTACTGGTCTTTGTCTTTAGGTCTTGCCAGCCCTATTGCGGCCGAAACAAGCCGGTTAGGTTCATTCGTGCATTCCTTGGCCATCACCGTAAAGGTGATCTGCCCGGGCTCCAGCTTCTGCACCCCTGCATCCCTTGATATGATCCTGCAATCAGGGGGGAATATACTGGATACATTCACCAGGTTACATTTCTGTATACCAGCACTCCTCAGGGCCAGCTCAAAACTCTGGAGTTTATTACGATGATAACCGACCCCTTTTGTAAAAAACATATTACTTGGAACCAATCTTTCCAATTCTTATCTCCATGAAAATTCGTCTATGGGAAAGCGGTAAAATCCGCATGGATTACCCTTTATGCGTTCGCAAAAAGTCAAGCTTCGGACGGCACGGTAAAAGGGCCCGATCTCCCTGTCTTTTCACCGCAAAAACGCTTTCTTATAAATCCGGAGCAAATGAATAGCAAGATTAAAATACGATATTATCGGCTTTAAGCAGTCATAAAACGTCAGTAGGCTCCGGCTGAAGAAATTCAGGCCTGATCGCCTGGGAGGGGAAAAGGGCCTTCCAGGGTTTCATAGTCCCCTTCGGTGTCTATATCCCTGTCGTCGAAACCTGCAGGAGGATCCACATGCAGGACCCGATCCTTATGTCTTTCAAAAAGGGCCCTTGCACCGGTATCTCCCTTGAGTTCCCTGAGCTCGCCGAAAAGCTCGCTGTTTATAATCACGGGATGAGATCTCCTCCCCCCTGACCACAGGGCTGCCAGAGGCAGTCGACACTCAAGGTATGCATGAAGGACTTTGTTGATAGCCGTTGATCCGACGTGAGGCATGTCTGCAAGCAGAATCATCAGGTGGGAGAAGCGGCCCTCCATTCTGCCGAGGCCCGCCTGGATGGAGGTGCTCATACCTTTACGGTAATCGGGATTTTCAATCACTTCCAGCCGGGGATCATAGAGATATCGTGAGACAACCGGCAGGAGAAGATTTTTCTCATGGCCGAGGACCAGCCCTACCCTGTTAAGGTCGGAACCGAGGGCCTCTTTGAGGGCCTTTTCAAGAAGGGTTCGGCCCCCTATTGGAAGCAGTTGTTTGACTCTTCCCATCCTTGTCGAGGCACCTGCCGCAAGAAGCAGTCCCGCCGCATTTTCTTTCTGCCTGCCCATGGTCGGACTAAACCGTCTCCAATTCCTTTGCTCCATGTCTAAGGCCGGCTTCAAAAACCTTCAGATTCACGGACCTGAATCTGTCGGGACTGACCTGATCTATGGTCGCCTTAAACTCACCAGGGGCGAAGATCGAATTTTCAAAGGCGGAAAAATATCCAAGCATGGCGAGATTGGAAGACATGGGCGCACCCAGCTCCATCGCGATCTTTCCCGCAGGCAGGCACCTGTGTCTTATCCCCATTTTATCAAGATAGGCTATTACCATGGGACGCGGAAAAACACCCGGTTCGGCATTCACATACATCCCGCCGCCTGAAGCAAGATAGGGCAGATTACGATAGGCCTCGTTTTCCTCAAGCGCAAGCAGATAATCCGCAGACCCGGTCCTGATAAGACTGCTGTTTACTTTGCCCAGCCTCAGATGTGATACGACGGAACCTCCCCGCTGGGCCATGCCGTGTGTCTCGGCACCCATTATGTCCAGCCCCTTATTCAGTGCCGCATTTGCAACGATCTTGGTCATAAACAATATCCCCTGTCCTCCAAGACCACTCAACAGGAAATCGGCCTTTTCCATGCCCCCCCTCTCCTTCCGGCTCCACGAGTTTCTTATGTCACAGGCTATGCCTCTACAATAGCGCCTTTCGGACACACCTCGAGACAGACCCCGCAGCCGATGCAAAGCGCCTGGCTGACTGCCGTCCTTTCCAGTTTATCATCCCTGTAAAGGGCCGGACATTCAAATCTGTCAAGACATATGCTGCAGTCCACGCAGTCATCGGTTATTATAACTTTTTTCCTGACCGGTACGGCCTTTTCCCTGTAGGCGATTACACAGGGGTGACGGGCTATAACCACCGCGATCCCCCCCTCAGGGTCATCCGTGTAGGCGACCGCCTTCTTCAGGACCTCCATGGTTTTCTTCACATCATAGGGATCAACCACCTCCACAAAGTCGATCCCGCAGCCGGTTGCCGCCCTTTCAAGGGATATACTCCTTCCTTTACTCCCATCGGCCCTGATCCCCAGCCCCGGAGTGGGCTGCATTCCCGTCATGGCTGTCGTCATGTTATCGAGAATCACCAGCACGAACCGTGAATCGTTATATACCGCGTTTAAAAGCCCTGCCGTGCCTGAGTGGAAAAAAGTCGAATCCCCTATTGTGGCCACGATAGGCTGTTTTACATTATCCTGTTCAAAGGCATGATAGAACCCTGACGCCATTGTTATGGCACCCCCCATATCCAGGCAGGTGTCCACCCCGCCCAGGTTTAGGCCCAGGGTGTAGCATCCTATGTCGGAGGTGAATATGGCCTTTGGCCTTACCTTTCTTATCGCGTAGAATGCCGCTCTGTGAGGACATCCGGGGCACAGAGTCGGTTTTCTTACAGGCAGGTCCAGCTTCTGCACCAGCTCGATCGGCTCCCTGTCCTCGGTCCCGGAAAACGGCTTTAGACCTGTTTCCTGAAGCACCACATCTACTATGGAATAGATGACCTGCGGCACGAGTTCTCCCTCGGAAGGCACATGCCCGGAGAGTCTTCCAAGCACCTTTTCCCTGTCGCGCAGGAAATACTCTATAACCGAGTCCGTCTCTTCAAGTACAAGCACCCTGGCACACTTAGACATGAACCGTCCCGCCAACCCTTCCGGAAAGGGGAAAGGGGTCCCGAGTTTCAGCAGCGGGATATCCTTTCGTCCCTCTTCGATCAGGATGTCGGAGATAACCGAATAGGGCACCCCGCCTGCGACTATGCCCAGAGGGTAATTTTTTCCGTCTTCCAGATTATGGAAGTTTATTTCACTGAGCTGATCGAATCTTTCTCCTATGCTTTTGAGTTTCAGGTTGAGTTCCCTGTGCAGTTTGAGGCGAAAACGCGGAGTAGCGGCCCATCTGGAGGGATCTTTTTCAAAAGAGGCGTTTTTCATGTTGCTCACCAGTTCGCCTCTGACAAGATTCTGTCTGGCATGACAGACCCTTATTGCGGGCCTCAGGATGACCGGGACAAGAAATTCTTCCGATATCTCCATGGCCAGTCGTGCCATTTTCCTTGCCTCTTGCGGAGTGGAGGGATCCATTACAGGGACCTTTGCAAGCCTTGCCATAAGCCTGGTATCCTGTTCGGTCTGCGAGGAATGCGGCCCCGGGTCGTCACACGATATTATGACAAAGCCTGCGGAGGTTCCCATATAGGCGGCGCTCATGAGAGAGTCTGAAGCCACATTCAAGCCCACCTGTTTCATGCAGCATGCTGCCCGCTTGCCTGAAACAGCGGCTGCAAAGGCGTTGTCGAGTGCGACCTTCTCATTGGTGGACCATTCCACATAGGTATTGAGCCCCTCTGATTTTACGAGCCGGACGACCTCCGGAAGGATCTCTGAACTGGGTGTTCCGGGATAAGAGGTGACTACCTGACAACCGGACTCCACAAGACCCAGTGCAACAGCCCCGTTTCCTAAATAAATCTCCTCAATGCTCATTATTCCCCCTTTATCCTCTCCTTGGCCTGTTCGATCAAATCCATAAGTGAGTGCACCTTTGTCTTGGAAGGCCTTGTAAAGGCCTTTTCCCACTGCTCCCGGTCCAGCATGTCACTCAGATAGTCCTCTACCTGAAAGTGGGTATGCCAGCAGTCAAGGGTCTTGAAACAGGGCAGTCCGCTGTTTTCCCTCAAGCAGTAGGAAAACTGGATCTGATGGCCCAGTCTCGGGCACCTGATCTTATAATCATCATCCGGGGGTGTAAGCTTTTTTTCCATGGCTCCCTATTTCAACCCATAAGGCCGTATCGGCCTCATGGGTTTTCATGAATGGTGATGGTTTTCATCCCGTGTACTGTCTGGGTTTGGGAAGGGGTGCAATCTCGCTGAGGGCCCTCTGGATCTCTTCCTCCGCCAGGGCGTGATCAGCCAGTTTGCCTGTAAGATATGCCTCGTAGGCAGCCATATCAACAAGGCCGTGACCGCTCCAGTTAAAGAGTATGACCTTTTCCTTTCCCTCCTCCTTTGCCTTCAGCGCCTCACGGATCGTAACGGCAACGGCGTGATTTGTCTCAGGCGCGCTTATAAAGCCCTCGGTCCTGGCAAAGGCGATACCGGCTTCGAAGGTCTCAAGCTGCGGCACTGCCACCGGTCGAATAAGGTTATCCAGTATGAGCTGGCTGATAAGCGGGGCCATTCCATGATACCTCAGTCCGCCTGCATGTATCGGTTCGGGGACAAAACCGTGTCCCAGGGTATGCATGGGAAGGAGCGGGGTCATCTGAACCGTATCCCCGAAATCGTATGCAAAGGGCCCCCTTGTCATGGTAGGGCATGACTCCGGCTCAACACCGATTATATCTATATCCTTGCCGTGGATCTTATCTCTTACAAATGGAAAGCAGTTTCCGGCGAAATTGCTTCCGCCTCCTGCGCAGCCTATGACGACATCAGGATAATCACCTGTAAGGGCCATCTGTTTCTGTGTTTCAAGACCGTTTATCGTCTGGTGAAGCATGACATGGTTGAGGACGCTTCCAAGCGAATACTTACTGTTTTCATCCATGACAGCTGCCTCAACCGCCTCGCTTATGGCCATTCCGAGGCTGCCTGGTGAGTCGGGGTTCTGCTCCAGGATCGATCGCCCCGCCTTAGTCTCGGTGCTGGGGCTCGCCGTGCAGCTTGCCCCCCATGTCTCCATCATCATGCGGCGGTAGGGTTTTTGCTGATAGCTGATCTTGACCATGAAGACCTTGCACTCAAGGCCGAACATTGCGCAGCACATGGAAAGGGCGCTTCCCCACTGGCCGGCCCCTGTCTCGGTCGTGATCCTCTTTGTCCCGGCGACCTTGTTGTAATAGGCCTGAGCAATGGCCGTATTGGGCTTGTGGCTTCCGGCAGGGCTCACCCCCTCGTTCTTGAAATAGATCCTTGCGGGGGTATCAAGATATTTCTCCAATTCATAGGCCCTGTAGAGGGGTGTAGGTCTCCAGATGGCATATTTTTCAAGTACCTCCTCCGGGATATCTATCCATCTTTCCTGGCTGACCTCCTGTTCGATCAGGTTCATCGGAAAGATGGGCGCCAAATCATCAGGACCGACCGGCTCTCCAGTACCGGGATGAAGCGGCGGCTCCATCGGTGTGGGCATATCAGCCTGGATGTTATACCACTGGCGCGGCAATTCCGACTCGGGTAAAACGATCTTCTTGGCCTTCATGACTCCTCCTTTCGTCCACTTAAGTTCCCGTTTCGGCACGCAGCATCCTTGCTGCGAACCAGCCTATGACCTTAAATTTTCCAGACTTGCGAAGTGCTTGACTTGCCACTGACACTTCGATAGAGCCTGGCGGCCTAAAACAAGAAAAACCCCGAGTCAGGCTGATATCATCGCGCAGGCGAACAAGAGAACGATGGAGAGTTCAAAACAGCTGTAGTAAAGGCTTCAGGAATCACTCAAACGATATGCCACCGAAAACGAAGCAAAAAAGGAACCCAAAAGAATTGAAACAAAGCATACTATTCTTTACCCTATAAAGTCAAACAAGATATTAGTTAGGTATCATATATTTTTATTAGAAAACAGACGACTTTTTCTTTTAAGATAAGGAGGGCATCAAAGCACTCAAGGGCCTAATAACCAAGGGCAAGGCCGTCTTTTCTCCTGTCGGAGGCCCCCATGAGGATGTCTTGGACCGGATCAAGGTATATGGCCTGTCCGCCACCGACCTGATTTACTGAAAAGTCCGACCCTGCAGACTCATGGCCCCTTTTTTCGAGAGATGAAACGGTCTCATGGGGGATACCTCCCTCAAAATAGACCTTCCGTCCCTTAAGATGCCTTACCCTCGGCGCGTCCACCGCCTCCTGGATATTCATCTTGAAATCTATAATATTGACAAGGAACTGCACATGCCCCTGAGGCTGCATATCGCCCCCCATAACTCCGAAGCTCATCAAAAATCGGCCTTCTTTGAAAAGCATGGCGGGGATGATGGTGTGCATCGGTCTTTTTAAAGGCTCTATCCTGTTACGGTGATCCTCCTTCATGGAAAAGGAATACCCCCTGTTATGGAGGATTATGCCTGTATGATCCACGACCATGCCTGAGCCGAAGGGCATGAAGATACTGCTTATAAAGGAGGCTGCATTCCTGTCCTTGTCAACAGCGGTAACGTAGACGGTTTCGGAGCCCTGGGGAAAGGTCGAATAAATCAAATGGCAGGCCCTGTGAGGATCGATATTTTGCCTCTGCCTGTCAGCATATTCCTTTGAAATAAGTCTTTCTACCGGTACCTCTGAAAACCTGGGGTCTGCGATAAATCTGTCCCTGTCATAGAACGCGAGTTTTTTCGCCTCTATTAGCAGATGAAGAAATTCAGGGCTGTTGTGCCCAAGCCCCCCGATGTCGAACCCCTCCATGATATTCAGCATTTCAAGAGCGGTAACCCCCTGACCGTTGGGTGGAAGTTCAAAGACCGTGTAACCCCTGTAATCGGTTGAAAGGGGTTTCACCCAGGAGGAGGTATGCCCTTCAAAATCACTCCTTGTGAAAAGGCCTCCCTCACGATCCGAAAATTTTATGATTTTATCGCATATATCTCCGGAGTAAAAGGCCTCTGTACCTTCATCCGCAATCACCCTGTAGGTAGCGGCGATATCCCTATTTCTGAACAGACTTCCGGGGCCGGGGGCCTTTCCGTTGATCAGATATGTCTTTGCCGAACCTTCATGGGATGCCAGAAGGGATTCGCAGTCTTTCCATTCTCCTGCTATCACCTCGGTAACGGGGAACCCGTTTTCACCGTAATAGATCGCATCCTCAAACAGATCCCTCGGCTCCATGGTTCCATATCTGTCTATGGCCTCATACCATCCATGAAGCGCCCCCGGCACGGTGGCCGAAAGGATGCCTCTTTCAGGAATCGCCTTGAGCCCCATCCTGCCGAGGGTCGAGATGTCCGCCCTGCCCGGGGCCCTTCCGCTTCCGTTCAATCCGATGACATCTCCGTCTTCCGCCATGTAAATAAGCCCGAAGGCGTCCCCGCCCAGACCAACGGAAAAGGGTTCCACCACGCTCAGGGTGCTGAGCATTGAAACCGCCGCGTCCACGGCATTTCCGCCTTTAGAAAGTATCTTATAGCCGGATAAGGTGGCAAGCTGCTGGCTTGAGGCCGCCATGCCATGTGCGCCCATGGCGACCGATCTCTGCGCATAGTTTTGCGCCTCTCTCTTGTTCGAATAGATAAATTTCATATCCAAGACCTCCAGGACGGGATCTCTTTTAGGTCTGCTGCCAAGATTTCAGTTCCGGACAAAGGGAAACACTAAAACAGGCTGATAAAAAAGTCTACCGCTCCAAGCAGTTTGGCTGAAGAAACAGCAACCACGGCTATGAGCAACCACCGGACAAAAACGGCACCCCGCTCCATTGCCAGCTTGGCGGCAAGCCACCCCCCCAGGGCGTTTCCAATCGCCAGCAGGAGACCCAGATCCCACCTTACCTGTCCGTTGATCATAAACACGATCAACGCGAAAATGGTAAAAGAAAAGATGATCAACAGCTTCACTGCATTGGCCCTTACAAGGTCATACCCCACGGACAGAACCAGGCCTGCCAGTAAAAACACCCCCACTCCGGCCTGGATAAATCCTCCGTACATGCCGATGCCGAAAAAAAGAATAAGCTGGAAAAGGTTCGGGCGACCCTCGAGCCTTTCCAGATCCCCTTCAAGCCACCTCTTGGGCCGGGCGATTATTATGACAAGCATCACCGCCATCAGTGCCCCGATGACCCTTCTCAGCATCTGCTCGTCCAGGTTGACCGCTATCTGGGCGCCTATTATTCCGCCTATTGCCGCGGGAGCCGTGAGCATCAAGCCCCCCTTAAGATCAAGCATCTTCCTTTTTTTAAAGCTCTTAAGGGCCACATAATTCTGTATGAGAATGCCCACCCTGTTTGTGCCGTTTGCCACATTCGCCGGGATACCCAGGAATATCAAAAGGGGAAGTGAAATCAGAGAGCCGCTGCCTGCAAGGGTGTTGATGAAACCGCAGCCGAACCCGGCCGCTATAACTGCAGGATAAATATACCACTCCATAGTCTTTTTCCTTTGAATTTCTTATTGTAATACATTACCTGAAAACGCGATCAAACTCATCACATTACAATTGAACCGATTGACCGCGCGATAAAAACGGCCTGTCCCGCAGCAAAACAACGAGGCATCAATCGCAATTCCCATGCTCACGGCAAGGGATGGGCATTTTGGGAATTTTCAGCCTTCGGCGGATCAAACAGGGGAGGCCGGGTCAGGTTCAATAAACTGCGAATGATAGGTAATGGACATGCAGGTGTCAAAGAAAAAGAACCGGCACATGGAAATCTCCAACGCCTTTGACACCATATATTCTACTTGACACAATTATTTTTTTATTGTTCAATTTATGACAAATTGGGCCCACATCGTAAAATAAACCATTAATTCTCATTAAAAATCAGAGCCGAAACAGTCCTCAAAAAAAACAAGAAAATGAGACCGACCCAGACTCCCACCAATAAGAAATCATGGAGTTGTTATAATGGAAAAATTCGATAAAACAGTAAAACTATGCGCTGCAAAGGGGATATCGGACATACACCTTATGGCCGGGCAACCCCTTGTTTATCGTAAAAGCGGGACCATCTACTTTGACAAGAAGACCAAGTGGACGAATGAGGAACTAATTGCCCTGGCCAAAGAGGTACTTAATCCTCTCCAGCAACAGACCCTTGCTGAGAGAAATTCCGTTGATTTTGCCATCTCAGTGGGTAACATCCGCCTCAGGATAAATATCTTTTCCACCATAAAAGGCCTTTCAGCTGCTGTCCGTCTTCTTCCGGGGCAGATTCCAAGTGTTGAAGACCTTAACCTTCATCCCAGTCTTAAGGAATGCTGTGAGCTGAAGGCAGGCCTGATACTTATCTGCGGCGCAACCGGCAGCGGTAAATCCACCACAATGGCCGCTATGATAGAAGAAATAAACAAGACCCGCCCGTCCCACATCATCACACTCGAAGACCCTGTTGAATACAGATTTGTTTCAAAAAAATCACTCGTAGGTCAGAGGGAGCTCAATACGCATGTCCCTTCCTACGAGCAGGGGCTCCTGGATGTGCTCAGGGAGGACCCGGATGTCATTGTAATAGGCGAACTGAGGGAACCGGAGACCATCAGGCTCACCCTGCACGCCGCCGAGTCAGGGCATCTGGTCATAGCATCTCTGCATGCTTCCACTTCCGAGGATGCCATACACAGGATATGCAATTCCTTTTCACCTGAGACACAAGACGCGGTCAGGAGTCAGCTTTCATCCACTATTCAACTCCTGGCCATCCAGCAGCTGGCCCATTACGAGAGGGCAGGAATCAGGCTGCCGATCCTTTCGATCATGCGTGCCTCGCAATCGGTTAAGGGCCTTATAAGGGAGAATAAGCTGGGTCAAATCGAAAGCGCCATACAGACCGGAAAGGCCTACGGCATGTATACGATTGAAAGCTACAAAAAGGAATTCCTTGACAAAAAAGAACATTTCATTTCGCCTTCTAAAAATTTCAAACCATCAGAGGTAGTGGTACCTGAGCCTGATTCAACTCAGACATTTACCCCCTCTGCCGGAATGCGCATAAAAGTCGAGGAGCTTCGGCCTCAGGCCAAGATATCCGTTGACATTCCGCGCCAGCCGCAGCCGGTCCAGGAAGGGCAAACGGTAGATCTGGGGTGCCAATATGTGATAGATGAACATGCCTCCATGGATCAGCTCATTACGGAAATAAAAAGATCAGGGAAGTATTGAAAAATTGCCGGCCTTTCCGGTCGGAGCCTCTCAGGGGTTATCAACGAAAAAATCATATCTTTCAGAGGGATTCTGCAATGACAAAGTCCAAATCAGATAAAGCCGAAAAAAATCTGGATGAAAGGCTGATGAATTTGATCAAAAAGTTTCCGGATAAGCAGAAAAGAGAACTCCTTCAAATCCTGCCTGAGTGGGAAAACTGGGTACGAAGAAGGAAAAGTCCCAGGAAGATGCTTAAATCGGGATATTCTGATCTGGATGAATCGGCTTCAGGATATATAGTTCGTAATATAAGCGCGGGAGGGGTTTTCATCAAGACCGACTCACCCCTTGAGATGGGGCAAAACATCTCACTCCTTTTCACCTTCCCTGATATGGAAACACCCGTTCGAGTGACGGCAGAGGTCGTAAGGGCCACGTCTGAAGGATTCGGCCTTAAATTCGACAAATCCGATGAAAATGTCAGGATCCTCAGCAAGTTCTTTGAGGAACTCTGATAAAATAGAGGGATTTATCCTGACACATGAAGATATTGATTTTACAAAGGAATCGGCACCCTGCCGATTCCTTTTTTTGAGTGTCAGGCAGGGCACCGTCAAAAATCACTACAGCCAAATCAATTGATAAGGCTTTGCAGGGGTGCAGGAATTCTTCCCCCCATGCCTATAAATTTTTCAGAGGCAGGCTCGTTTCTCACGTCCATGATGGTGGCCTGGCCCAGAAGACCCCCGAAATAGGCCTTGTCCCCTGCCTTTTTCCCAGGCACCGGGATGAGCCTTGCAGCGGTAGTCTTCTTGTTGATCACCCCTATTGCCATCTCATCTGCGATCACGGCGGCAAGCGTGGCCGCAGTGGTATCCCCGGGCAGGGGGACCATATCGAGACCGACCGAGCAGACGCTCGTCATGGCCTCCAGTTTCTCCAGTGAGAGATACCCCTTCCTGGCCGCCTCCGATATTGTTATATCCTCACTTACAGGAATAAATGCCCCGCTAAGTCCTCCCACATAGGAACTGGAAAAAGCGCCGCCTTTTTTCACCGCATCATTCAACATGGCAAGGGCCGCAGTGGAGCCGGGCACACCTATGCTTCTAAGGCCCAGGCTCTCGAAGATTTCACCCACACTGTCTCCCACATTCGGCGTGGGGGCAAGCGAAAGATCAACTATACCGAAGGTAACGCCAAGCCTTGAAGCCACCTGCCTGCCGATAAGTTCCCCCACCCTGGTAACCTTAAAGGCGGTCCTCTTTATGATGTCCGAGATCTCTCCGAAATCCGGTCCGTCCTCTTTTTCCATGGCCCTGTCGATTGCCTTTTTCACGACCCCCGGCCCGCTCACTCCGACGTTTATAACCGCATCAGGTTCCCCGATACCCAGATATGCCCCGGCCATGAAAGGAATATCCTGTGGTATATTGGCAAACACGCATAGCTTTGCACAGGCAAGGCCGTCAGAGTCCGCGCTGCTTTCAGCAGCCTTCTTTATTGTCCTGCCCATCAGCGATACCGCGTCCATATTGATTCCCGCCGATGTGGACGCAACGTTTACCGAAGAACATACCCGTTCCGTTCCGGAAAGGGCCTCCGGGATAGCCGCTATAAGTGAAGAGTCCCCGTGGGAGAATCCCTTTTCAACACAGGAGCTGAAACCGCCGACAAAGTCGACTCCTATCTCTTTGACCGCCCTGTCGAGTGTAACGGCCACCTCAACCATCTCGGAAGAGGAAAAGGGTGCCGCCACAACAGAGATGGGACTTACGGAAAGCCTCTTGTTAACCACGGGTATGCCGTACCTGTCACCCACCCGGTCGCAGACACTGACAAGATTTTCTCCCAATCCGGTAAGCTTATCATATATATTGCCGCAAAATCTCTTAAGGTCATGACTCTGGCATTCCATCAGGTTTATCCCGAGGGTTACGGTTCTAACATCCAGATGCTCATTTTTCAGCATCTCCAGTGTTGAAACAACTTCTCTTTCGGTCAGCATAATATTTTTTCTCCGACTTTTAACAAAGGCCGCACACATCTATTTGGGTGCCGTTATCTGTTAGATTCTGTTTATCGCCTCAAAGATCTCCCTGTGCTGAATACTGAGGTCAAGTCCCAGCTCCTCGGCTCTTCTGAAAAGGGCCTCCCTGAAAGAGTCCTGCTCCATACCGGCGGGAATTTCAACCTCATATATCATGGTGTTTTTTGAAGGATCCTCCCCTCCCCTGAAAAGTGCCTTGAGGTTGGTTATGTTTACCCTGAAAAGGGCCATCACCTCGGTCACACCCGAGACCAGGCCCAGACGGTCCGGGCCTGTTGTGGTAATTACAAACGGCTCATACGGCTCTGCATCTGCCGGTAGACCTTGATTTTCAAGGGGTCTCATAGACACCTGCAGCCCTAAAGGCTCAAGAGCCCCGTTCATGGAGCCATGCAGGTCGTCAGGGCTGATCCCCTCAGGCATGGATATGATAAATATGGAAGCAAACTCGGATTGAAGCCTTGTCTGCGTCACATCCTCCACATTACATCCTGAATCGAAAAGCACCTTTGAAACGGCCGCAACAATCCCCGGGCAGTCCCTTCCCAGTATGGAAATCACTAATTTTTGCATCCCAAACCCTTTCCTTTATTCATGAATATTTTCGCACTCCCAAAGAAACGCTATATCCGGCAGTAGCAAAAGTCAACTTACATTAACATTGCGGAAAACATACCCTTGTCCCATTTTCTTACTCCTCCGTTTGCCGGCGCACAAGCGCAAGCGCCGCAACCGTCCGGGCGTTTTGGGTTATTCGTTATTCGTTAATGGAAAAATGCAAAACACTGCCAGTTTACCTTTTCCTTCCAACCAATAAGGCAGGTGCAGGGATTCTTTTTCCGGTCTTATCTCACAAAAAAATACCACAGGCATTTGCAGTGGCCGCAGACAGGGCTTTCTTCCCGGGTGCCCTGTCAGCTAAGGTAACATTTGCAAAAGCACTGGGATGCGGCTACTTCCCCGTAAGAAATAGAGAAGACCGGAAAAAGAGCGCCTGCACCGGAGCAGTAACCTGCCGGAAGCGCATCTTTATTCGTCTGCAAATGGCCGCCCGGGCCGCGCGATATCTTGAGGTCCCGGCCCTGCTGTGATAAACTCGGAGCCTGTTCGGTCATTATATACGAATATCAGGCGGGTGAACCAATCTACGATGAAGATAACTCTCATAGGTATGTCGGGAACCGGGAAATCTTACTGGGCTTCAAGGTTTTCCGAATCAGGGTTCAATACGATAGACTGCGACCGGCTTATCGCCCTGAAGCTCAAAGGATTTCTTTTGCAGGATGACGGCTCATTTATGGATATGGGCAGATGGATGGGGTTTCCTTATGAATCCGGCTATGAGAGCAAAGAGGCAAAATATCTTGAATGCGAAAAAGAGGTTTTTCATGAACTGGTCGAGAGGCTTGAGTCTGAAAAACGCCAATCCGAAGATGATCTTGTATTAGATACGGGCGGAAGTCTCATATACATGGGCGAAGAAATAATTACAAGGCTGAAAAGACTTACCATCATGGTTCACCTGTCATCTCCGGAACAAATCCGCGCCGGGATGCTTGAATCATACATGGCATGTCCCAGACCTGTTTTATGGATGGGCATGTTCAAGAAACGGGAACGGGAGTCAAATACTGAAGCATTAAAAAGGTGCTACCCGCTTCTTCTTTCTTCAAGAGAAAAACGGTACGAACATTATGCGGATATCAGCCTGGACTATTACTGCCGCACCAAGAAGGATTTCGATACAAGCCGGTTTCTTTTACTATTAAATAAACACCTTTACAAAAAGGCTGACCATACACAGGGGAGGTGAAAAAAATGAGGGTATCCTCAATTGCTGAGATGCGTGAACTGGACAGAAACGCTATGGAAAAATTCGGGATCAAGGACGAAATCCTCATGGAAAACGCAGGGCTTGCCTCCCACTCAGTCATTAGGAGCCATTTAGAGATAAAGGGGCTCAGGGCGCTGGTATTCTGCGGAGCGGGTAATAACGGGGGGGACGGCTTTGTCGTGGCCAGAAAAATTCACTCGGACGGAGGATCCGTAAAGGTATTTATTCTGGCGGATAAAAACAGTTACAGGGGTGCGGCAAGGGCCAACCTCGACATCCTCTTCCGCCTGCATATGGATATTGAACGGTTGAAAGACCCTGAGGCCGTTTCCGAAGAGATATCCAGCTGCGACCTGATAGTGGACGGGATATTCGGCACGGGACTCGCCCGGCCCGTGGAAGGCCTTTACAGACAGATAATCGAACTCATCAATAGAAGCGGCAAGAAGATCCTGAGCCTTGATATACCATCCGGAGTAAACGGAGATACGGGCCGGGTAATGGGAGTCGCGGTAAGGGCGAACTGGACCTGCACCTTCGGGCTTCCAAAGCTTGGAAACATGCTTTTCCCAGGTTTTCAATTATGCGGAGAACTATCCGTATCCCACATATCCTTTCCACCTGAGATCTACAGCCATGTAAAGGTGGAAATTTCCAGGCCGGCCCCCCCCGCACCCAGAGACATGAACGGCCACAAGGGCAGTTTCGGTAAGGCCCTTGTAATTGCCGGTGCGCCAGGTTATTTCGGTGCGCCCTATTTTGCGGCGCTTTCATTTCTGAAGGCCGGAGGAGGTTATAGCCGTCTTGCGGCACCTGAAGGCATGATAGCCTTTATTGCCGCACAGGGAAGCGAGATCGTCTTCGTGCCTCAAAAGGAGACCCCGTCAGGAAGCATTTCCTCCGTAAACATGGAAAGCATCCTCGATCTCTCAAGGCAAACGGATATTGTAGTCATGGGGCCGGGGATGTCTCTTGATGATGAAACCCAGGACCTGATAAGGCGGCTCGCCTCAAGGACGGACAAGCCGTTACTTCTTGACGGAGACGGTATCACTGCGATATGCGGCGACCCTCAAATCCTTGCCGGCAGAAAGGCCGGTACCATCCTGACTCCTCACATCGGCGAAATGGCCCGCCTGACAGGGGAAAAACCGGAAAAAATCGAAAGCAACAGGGTTGAAATACTGAGAAGGACTTCAAGGCAACTCAACTCGACAATAGTGCTTAAAGGGGCACATTCCCTGATCGGACATCCCGACGGAAGGATATTTATAAATATGACCGGGAATCCCGGCATGGCCTCTGCCGGCTCAGGGGACGTGCTTGCAGGAGCTATCGCCGCCATGTACGGTATCGGTATACCGCTGGATGAGGCGGCAGTATCCGGCGTCTTCATTCATGGCCTGGCCGGTGACCTTGCAGCCGAGCGGAAAGGAGAGGACGGCATTACGGCAAGCGATATCATGGGATTTCTGCCTCTTGCAGCCAGCATGCACAGGCAGAGGCCAGCGGAATTCACACACAGGTATGAAGCGGTTAAAACGGTTTAGATCCTTACCTTCTAGACCGCCACTTCAACAAAGCGTGGATTAAGGATTCTGGATATCTCGTCGGGAGATATCGCTGCGAGGAGGCCCCTTTTGCCGGCGTTTATGTATACCTCCTCAAGTCCCTTTATGCTTTCCTCCATATAGACACTCAGAGGCCTTTTAGTGCCGAAAGGAGATATTCCCCCCACCTTGTACCCGGTATGTCTGTGGGCGGCGGCAGGATCACACGGACTGACCCTCTTTACATTGATGGCCCTTGCAAGATTCTTTGCCGAAACCCTTTTGTCCCCGTGCATCAGCACCAGAAAGGGGTGTCCCTGGTCGTCTTCCATTACAATGGTCTTGATGACGCGGTGTTCGGCCACCCCCAGCTCTCTGGCAGCCACCTCTGTTCCGCCCTTTTCCTCATACCTATAGGGCAACAGCCTTACTTTCGCATCATACCGCCTTAATAATCTCAGGGCCTGAGTGGTAGGGATCTTTTCCTTTGCCATGCCTCACCCGTCTTTGCGCGAAGCCTTGCAAACTCCGGTTTTAAGCCGCACTCCTGTTCTGAAAACCGCATGGCTGGCCGGGGCACCTGCCTGTTGTGAAAAAAAAGGCCCCGAAACACGGGGCCTTTATGGTTCACTGTCTAGGCTTGCTATATGGGGCGAACCTTTGTCGCTTCAGGACCCTTCCGTCCCTCGCCTGCCTCATAATCCACTGACTGACCTTCCTGCAGGGTTCGAAAACCCTCGGCCTCAATGTTTGAGTGATGGACGAACAGATCTTCGCCTCCTTCATCAGGGGTGATAAAACCGTAGCCTTTCTTGTCACTGAACCACTTTACTGTACCTTTGGCCATGAAACTTCCTCCCGTGTAGGCCCCTTTTTCACCAAGGGGCAACTGGCCTTCCCCTATTCCCAAAAGGTTGTGTGCATATAGGGGTTGAGAGCACACACCCTGACAATGATGAGTCAGTAAACAGAATTCAACGGAAAAAGTCAATAACTCTTTAAAATATTTTTTAAATACTTTTATGCAACATTCCTCAAGGCGGAAAAAAGGCACAGGCCAAGGGGCCGTTTAAAAGTGCCGCGTTATTCGTTATCGGTTATACGGAAAGAACCAAACATACCCATGACAACTCTTTAACACATCTGTTCGCCAGCTCACGGGCGCAGGCACCGGGGCTCTTTTTCCGGTCTTATCTCACAAAAAAATACCACAGGCATTTGCAGTGGCCGCAGACAGGGCTTTCTTCCCAGCTGCCTTATCAGCCTGAGGTAACATCCACAAAAGCCCGTTGATGCGGTCACTTTCCCGTAAGGCATAGAGAAGGCCGGGAAAAGAGTGCCGGGGCCGCAGCGGCAGCCGTCCACACGTGCCGCGTTATTCGTTATCGGTTATACGGAAAAACCGGAATCACATACTCCTGCCAGTTATTTAACGCCTCTGCCCGCCTGCGCACAAGCGCAGGCTCCTACTCCTCAGAGCGAAGCGCCTCTGCAAGCGCTATCTCGAGATCACACTGCAGGCACCTTCCCGCCTCCGCCCTTGCCTGTTTATCACCATAACAGAGATCGACCTCGGCAAAGCCACTTCTCTCTGAAACCGGAAGCGAAGGCACACGCTCCCGCCTCATATCGGCGAAACCTTCCACCCTTTTCCCTGTGTATGAAAGAGCCTCATCCGCATTTTTCTCTTTGGATTCCATTTCACCATCACCCCCGAGATACCTGTCAACGGCCGAGGCGGCCCTTTTCCCCGATGCCACGGCTTGAACCACGGTCCCTGGTCCTGAGGCGGCGTCACCTCCCGCAAATACTCCCGGAATCCCTGTTTCCGACGTTTCCTCATTCACACCGATGAGATCCCCCTTGATATCAATGCCTACCCCCTCAAGAAAGGAAAGTTCACTTGTCTGGCCTATCGCCAGGATTACCTGATCGGTTTCGACCCTCTTTTTTGTATCGTCAAAGGCGGGGCAGAAATTTCCTTTTCATCAAAGACGGATGAACAGCGGACAAGTTCCACACCTGTTATCTGTCCTCCGGCCGACATGATTTCACTCGGGCCCCATGACGGCAGAAGGCCTACCCCCTCTTCAAGCGCCATCTCAATCTCCCGGGGGTTTGCAGGCATCTCTTCCCTGCTCTCCAGGCATGCCATTACGACCTCTTTGGCACCCAGCCTGAGGCAGGTCATTGCTACGTCAACAGCCACATTGCCTCCTCCAACGACCAGAACCCTCTCTTTCAGTCCCAGGGATTCAGCTTCGCTCGCGGCGATAAGAAAATCCATACCCCAATGTACACCCTTAAGATCCGATCCCTTAAGAGGGATCTTCCTGCTCGACCATAGCCCTGTTGCGATAAACACCGCGTCAAAACCCCTTTTCAGTTCCCGGATCCCGAAATCCACCCCCAGTCTCCTGCCCGCATTCAATTCGATACCCATATCAAGGAGCTGAGCTATCTCTGTTTCCAGGATATCCTCTGGAAGCCTGTAAAAGGGGATACCGTATCTCATCATGCCGCCCGGTTTCGGCTTTGCCTCGAATATCACTACCCTGTGGCCCTTTTTTCTCAGGTAAAAGGCCGCAGTCAGTCCTGCCGGCCCCGCACCTATAACGGCGACCTTTTTACCGGTGTCTTTTCCGGCACCCGGCATATCGCGCAAATCTCCCGCATTGTCGGCCGCGAACCTCTTTAGCGCGCATATTGATACCGGTTCATTGACCTCGCCTCTTCTGCACATATCCTCACATGGATGAGTACATACCCTGCCGAGTATGCCGGGAAAAGGAACGCTTTCAAGTATAAGCCTGTACGCCTCATCATTTCTTCCCGCCGCAATATGCCTCAGGTATCCCGGCACATCCACACCCGCCGGACATGCCTCGATACAGGGAGGCGATTTGGGCCTGAACCCTTCCGGGGACAGTGCCCTCAGGGGTCTTATGACCTCCAGTATGGATACCCCGTTCGGGCAGACTCCTTCACATCTTCCGCAGGCAGTACAATTCCAGGGCTGGGGAGTGTCTGAAATCTCCTCTGCCAGTCCCAGTTCCACGTACCTCAAAAGCCTCCTGACATTGAACCCGTCGACACCTGTTATGGGGCAGGCGGAGCTGCACAGGCCGCACTGCTCACAAGTACTGAACATATGTGCCTGTGAAAAAAGGCTTTCAGCCGGTCCGGTATTCATTTTCATCTCTATCGAACTCCTCTTAAGGGAATCTCTTAAAATTACTGGCACCTCGAATCTTAAAGCTTCAATTCCTCGACCATCCGGCGCATGGTATTGGCAAACTTGGGTCCGTCAGCGGCGGAGCACCATACATTCCAGAGCCTCTCCGGGTCGTACCCCTTTTTGGCCAGCTTTCTCTTTGCCCTGTCGACCCTCTTTTCAGCGGCATAGTTGCCCGATATATAGTGGCACGTGGGAAACTCGCATCCCGCAACCAAAACCCCTGCCGCACCCAGATCAAAGGCCCTTTCGATCATTTTTATTGAAATGCGGGCGGAACACATCACCCTTATCAAACGGGCGTTGGGGGGGTACTGGAGCCTGCTAACCCCTGCCATGTCCACACCGCCGAGGGCACACCAGTGACATACGAATCCTACAATCTTCTTTTCAGGATTCTCTTCAAGTGCCGCTTCAACCTGAGCCAGTATCTGTTCATCCGAATAGTGAATAATGGTAATGCATTCCTTCGGACAATCAGCGGCGCACAGACCGCATCCCTTACAGAGCGCCTTTATGACAACAGGCATTTTATCTTCATTCAACTTTATCGCATTGTAGGGGCATCTCTTGTAACATAGGCCGCATGCATTACAGTCCGTAAGATCGATATCGGCCACGATCCCCTCCGCCTCGATAAAACCGTTGTTCATCGGTATGGAGAGCCTCATTGCGGCTCCCATACCCTCCTCGCAACTGTCCTTTATCCCCTTTGGATTCTTGGCACACCCGCACAGGGCGATGCCGTCGAACGGAAAATCAAGAGGCCCCAGCTTGACATGCCTTTCCTGAAAGAATCCGTCCGAATTTGAGGATACCTTAAGGTGCCCTTTTATCTGCTCCACCGTGTCGTCACCCCTGAAACCGGTGGTGAGAACAACAAGGTCGGCGGGCAATCGGAACTGCCGCCCCAGAAGCATGTCGAACACGTTCACGGACAGGTCGCCGTCACTGCCGCTCACTTCGGGATAATCGCCGTCCGGGAACCTCAGAAATTTGACGCCCGCCTCTTTGGCCGCGTCAAGCTGGAAATGCTCCTCCTTGACCATGCTCAAATCCCTGTAAAGGATGAAGACATTCACCTTGCTGTTAAGTCCCTTTATTGCCATGGCGTTTTTTACCGAAACCGGGCATCCTATGTTGCAGCAACCTCTGGAACCATTCTTTGAATTAACGCAGTTGATCACCACCACGTTTGTTATTTCCGAATCAACCCCGGAAATATTAAGGGAGTATTCACCTGCCTCATGATCAACTTCCCCTGCATCGGCCCGCCACTTCCTGATAATTTCTTCGAGCTGTAACTGGGTCACCACCCTGCTGTCTTTTCCGTACAGGAATTCCTCGGGGGGGTCGATCTCCTGCATTCCGGTCGCCACCACAACGGTTGAGACTTCTACCTGCCGGGGCTCCCCGCCCACCTTCAGGCCCACCTTATAGTTACCAATATAACCTTCAACCGAATCGATCTCCGTGTCGGTATAGACGACGATATGAGGGTGAGAGGTAACCTGCTCCACTTTTTTGGCCAGCAGCAGCGAGGAATCCATGCTTTCCCTGCCGTGAGAAACGGAACAGACCCTGTTAAGGAGCCCTCCCAGTTCATTTTTCTTTTCAACAATAATGCTTTTGAATCCCTGATCGGCCAGATTAACGGCCGCGGTCATTCCTGACATGCCCCCCCCGATTATCAGGCATTCTCTGCCTACCGGCAGTCTTATCTCCTCTCCTTCTTCAAGAAGGACGGCCTTTGCCACACCCATCTTGACCAGATCCTTTGCCTTTTCGGTAGCGGCATCCGGTTGTTTCATATGAACCCATGAGACCTGCTCCCTTATACTTACAAACTCAAGAAGGTAGGGGTTGAGGCCCGCCTCCTTTACCGTGGCCTTAAAAAGAGGTTCATGTGTCCTCGGGGTACAGGATGCTATTACAACCCTGTTAATATCGTGCTCCTTGATCGAATCCCTCATATCGGAAAGCGCGTCCACGGAACAGGACCATTTCCCCTCATCCGCGAAAGCAACCATATCAAGGCCCTTTGCGTACTCGACTACATCGGGAACATTTACGACTCCCGCTATATTGGAGCCGCAGTCACAGACAAAAACTCCGACCCTTATTTCATCATTCATTTCACGTCCCTCACCTGGTTTCTTACAACCGCCTTCATACCGGCTGCGCAGGCCTGAACCACGGACTCCGAGATATCGATAGGCCCGGTTGCTCCCCCGCACAGATAGATTCCTTCCACCGCCGTCTCAAGAGGAGACACCAGAGGGTCCTTTTCCTTGAAAAACCCCAGCTCGTCCAGTTCGATCCTCAACACCTTGGCAAGTCTTTCGTTCCGGTCATTCGGCACAAGACCCATGGAAAGCACAAGAAGATCAAATTCTTCCTCAACGATTTCTCCCGTCTCCAGGCTTTCATACCTGAGAATCAGGTTTTTTGTTTCCTTTTCTTCAATAACATCAAAAGGCCTTGCCCTTACATATCTGACCCCGTTGTCGAGCGCTTTTTCATAAAAAGCCCAGAAGCCTTTTCCGTAGGCCTTGAGATCATTATAAAAAATTGTGGCCCCTACCGACGAATCATGCTCCTTGGTGATAATCGTCTGCTTTGCGGCAATCATGCAGCATACCTTCGAGCAGTAGGGCAGCCCTGTTTCAAGCCCCCTTCCGGCGCATTGAATCCATGCTATCCGGTGGGCATGACTTTTATCGGAGGGCCTTATTATCCGGCCTGCCGTGGGACCCCCGGCATTCATCAACCTTTCGAACTGCAGATTGGTTATGACATTTTCATGTTCACCATACCCGTATAGCCCCGGAGCGGGCTGAGCCGAAGCGATACCTGAGGCGACCACTATGCTTTGTACTTCCAGGTTAAGATTTCTGTTCGACTGCCAGAGTCGCACCGCATCCTTTCCCTCCTCCTGACAGGCCTTGACACAAAGGGCGATCGGGCACTCCCGGCACTGACTGCAATCCACAACGCAGCCTCCCACGCAGGCTCCCTGCTCTCTCATATTACCGTAGCGACAATCGGGGTCTATTACCGCGACATTGGGTACGGCCTGAGGAAAAGGCATATAGATGAGTTTTCTCATACCTCCTATCTTGCCGTCCATTTCGTCCGGTATGCTGACCGGGCAGGCCTCCATGCAGGCGCCGCATCCAGTACACTTTTCCTCGTCTATGAATTTGGCCTTCTGAACCAGTTTTACCTTGAAACCTCCGTCCGACTTTTTGACCTTTCTGATCTCGGTATTTGTCAGGATCTCTATGTTGGGTTCATTATCCACTTCGTACATCTGAGGTGCTTCGATACAAATCGAACAGTCGTTGGTGGGAAAAGTCTTATCGAGCCTTGCCATCATTCCACCGATACTGGCCGTATCATCCATCAGATAGACATGTGTACCGTATCTGGCGGCATTCAGCGCGCAGTTTATGCCGGCTATTCCGCCTCCTATAATCAATATCGATGCGTCCATAGATCCGCCTCTTGTCTTTTTCTGAACTTTTACACCTGTAATTTCAGCATCCTGTCAGCCCAATCGGACCTCTCCGGCAAAAACGCCCGACAGGAAAAAGGTTACCGCTGCAAATGGGATGCGATTATCATCAGGCTGGAATCGGAATAGTCCGGACGATATTGACACGAACCTTCCCGACCATCCTTACAGGGATGCTTTCTCGTGGATTCGAGGAACAGTGCCCCTCAAATCTCGGTTATAATTATTGCCCCCGATTTACACACTGCCACGCAGGTCCTGCATCCGAGGCAATTCTGTGGTCTTACTGCCTGAGCCTTGTGAGACATGTCAAAGACATCTACAGGACAAAACTTAAAGCATTCCTCACAGCCGTCACACTTTTCAGCATCAATGTGCACCAGATAAACTTCGAAAGACTTGTATTTTTTACCCATAAGTTGTTTCAAAACCGGTTGAAATCGATATTTGCATCAAAACCCATACACTGCCCATCCCAAAATAAGGTCATACGCTCCATTGAAGTTTAAGGACCTTCTCCCGATTAATTGGTCAATTAGCATATCTTTTTTACACAGTGCGGCATATCAGGATTCGAGGGACCAAGGGGCCAAGGGTTCGAGTGAAAAACAGAGAGAAATCTAATGGAATCCTGATTTTTAGTCGATGAAATATCCACACACAAGCAGAAGAAAATTCGATGCAGCAGAAATAACATATTTAGACACCAACCACTTGAACCCCGGCCCCTGGAACCCGGGAACCCGCTGTGAAGCAGTGGGACTGAGCGAAGCGCTATTTTTTCAGTTCCTCCCACTTGTAGTCGATAAGCTCGGTTAAGACTCCGTTCAGTTTTTTTGGGTGAACAAAGGCAAATTCACAATCTCGAAAGGGTCTTGCGATTTCTCCACGCTTATCAGGGATAAAGGGGTATCCCTTGCCCTTCATCTCATCCACGGCTTCACGGGTATTGTCGACATTAAAGCTGATCAGCATGACCCCTTCACCGTTTTTTTCTATGAACTTGGCCACATCACCTTCAGGGGATGTGGATTCCATCAATTCGAAGCCTACCTCCCCGACCCAGTAACGGGCGACGTTTATCTTTTCAGGTTCATCCACATATGCGTCGTCCGGGCCTGATTTACCCAAAAGCGGCTCCCAGGTCTTTTTCGCCTCTTCCAGATCTTTTACCGCGATGCAGATATGGTCTATCTTGTTGGCCTTCATAACAGACTCCTTGAGATGAGCTTTCACCCCATACCGGGCTGCCGGGACAGTCCGGCATGAGGAAAGCTCCCGTTTTGATTGCTTAGAATGTTACCTTTTCCAGCGGAATGGTGATCGCCTGATCAGGGCAGATGCTTCCGCATTCATTGCAGTCCTCACAGATGAATTCGGTAACCACGACCCTGCCGTCCTGCACCCTAACCGCCGAATCAGGGCATACCTCTACACACAGGGGTTGGACATTGCCCCCACACATGGTGCATTTTTCCATATCTATCTGAGCAGCCATTTTAAACTCCCTATATTATTTTTTTTTGTAAAGCCTTATGAGATACTCTCCTTCGCCCCTGGGAATAGCCTTGAGCATTTCAAGTCCCAGATCGATATTGAAAAACATGTTCACGTCTTCAAGTATGGCCTTGAACAGGCTCTCTCTTGTAACCGCCACCTCTTCCATGGGGACTCCGAATTCCTTGGCAGCGGTAGGCCATGGGCATCGGGTGCACCGGATAAAGACCTCACCCGGGCTTTCTCCCTTTTCTGCAAACGCAAGCCCTCCCTCGGTCACCCACACCCCCGCCATCGCCCTTCCGAGGTTGAGAATAAAGGCATCTTCCCCTTTCAGCCAGTTGAGTCTGGGCAGGAAGCTCTTGCCTATATCCTTTCCCATATGCTCGGCCGCCTTCACCGCGATACCGGCAGGATCGGCATCAGGGCCGGCCAGTTCAAGCGCCACTTCACGCCACCGGTAATAGGTTTTGCAGATTTCAGTCTGGGCGCCATGCATGTTTTTCCATAATTTACTTATTTCCTTTTCTGCGTTAACTGGCATCTTCTCTTCCTCCTTATATCCTTAGACCGATCCGGTAACCGTCATGGACGGCGCTTGAAAGATTCCTCGGGACAAGTGCGTCACCAACGGCAAAGAGCTCCATGCCCTCCGCCTGAACCGCCTTTTTCAATCCTTCGTTGGCCTCCCTCTCCGAGATCACTATGGTGTCGAATTTTACCGGGAAGCGGTAGCCGTCATAGGTCTTGACCGTAATCTCGCCATCTGTGATCTCTTCGATATCACAGTCATTATAGGCCATGACCCCGTTTTGTCTGAGATAGATCATATAACGCCATTTGAAGGACGGATTGATATCAAAGCCCGCGCTCTTTTCTCTTCCCACAATGGTGACCTTCTTCCCCTCTTTTGCGAGCTTGAGCGCAACTCCTATCCCGGGTTTTCTGTTTCCCCATACCACGACCCGCTCTCCGACTTCCGCCTTGCCGCTCATCACATCCAGGACATTGACGATATTTTCCCCCTCTCCCGGAAGTTTCGGGTATACGGGGCCTGTGGCAAGCACCACGCTGTCGGGCATCTCATCCTGTATCAGCTCTTCGGTCACCTCGGTTGCCAGGTGGAATACGACACCGTATTTTTCACACATCGTCTTCTGATACTTGACGCATGTCATCAGTTCTTCGTCGCCGTACGGGGCCTGTGATGCCTCAAGAAGGGTCCCGCCTATTTCATCTCTCTTGTCGTAGACATGGACCTCGTGTCCCCTCTGTGCGGCGACATAGGCGCATTCCAGACCGGCGGGTCCGGCTCCCACAATCATAATCTCTTTTTTGTCATCTTCTTCCACCTCTTTCGGGTAGAAGCCGTCATCATGCTCATGGGCGCAAAGAGGGTTTATGTAACAGGTCATCGGCGCATCACGGAACAATCTGGCAAGGCAAAGATTACAGGCAACGCAGTGCCTGATCTCTTCTTCCCTGCCCTCCAGAACCTTTTTGGGCATGTAAGGATCGGCTATCATCGGACGGCACATCTCCCAGAAATCCAGTTCACCGTCTCCTATCGCCTTATCAGGCCGATCAGGCGTAAAGAGACGATATGCCATCTGGACCGGCACCTTCACATGCTCCTTTGCCCTCTTTGCAAGATGGAGCCAGTTTCCCTGGGGGATATCCCTGCTTATTACCGGGTATATGGATTCCTGCCAGCCGAGGGTACAGCTTATGTAATCGGCGCCGGCCTCCTCCGCGAGCTGGTAGGTGATCATCGACTCTTCAGGCGTATTACCCCTTACGTCATCCAGCAGTTCCTCTGAACAAAGTCTTATTCCTACAGGGATATCCGGGCCGCAGGCCTCTTTTACCCCCTGAATGATCTCTACCATGGCCTGGCACCTGCCTCTTATATCCCCGCCGTATTCATCGGTCCGCCTGTTCGTATAGCTTGAGAGAAAATTGGAGATAAGATATCCCACGATGCCCGATATCTCCATCACGTCGAAGCCGGCCTCCACGCCTCTTCTGGCCGATTCGACATGCTGTCTGATCATCTCCTTCACCTCTGCGTTGGTCATCTCATCCATCGGCTTGAATATTCTCAGCCTTTGAGGCACTGCGGAAGGACCGTGCCCGCTGTCCACTTCGACCGCGCCGACTCTTCCGCAGTCCATAAGCTGAAATCCCGCTATGGCCCGTTCTCCATGTATGGCATCGGCCATCTTCTTGAGCCCCGGGATGAACTTGTCGTCCCAGCAGCCCGCCTGTCCCACATAACCCTGTCCCTTGCGCGGCTCATCCATATAGACTCCCTGCATGAAACAGAGTCCTCCCACGACCCCCTCGGCCCTAGACCTTATATAGGCCACATCGGCATCGGTAATAAAACCGTGATGATCGTTGAGGTTGTCTTCGGTAGCCGCATACTTGATCCTGTTAGGGACCATCAGGTTCCCCAACTCGATCGGCTTGAAAATATTAGGATACCTTTTTGCTCCCGGATACGAGGAGTAATCCCATTCAAACAATACTTTGGCCATCTGTGCGTCCTCCTTTATGATTCTGTCGAGCGATATTTATCTGCTCAAGAATAAAAACCCTTATCCCGCCTCTTACGGTAATCCGAATATGCTTACTGCGCTTACATGTATGCCCACGTTTCCTCCGACATTGTGAATAAGTCCCAGTTTCGGGTTTTTGAGCTGTCTTTCGGGGTTATCCACCCGTCCCTGAAGTTGTTTGTATACCTCGTAGGTCATCCTCAGACCGCTTGCCGAAAGAGGGTGCCCGAAACACTTAAGACCCCCGTCCGTATTTATAGGCTGCGCGCCCGATAAGAGATATCTGCCCGCTTCAATGTCCTCAGGCGCCTTGCCCCTCTCGCTGAAACCCAGATCCTCGATGGTTATCAGCTCGGTGGTGCTGAAGCAGTCGTGGAGTTCGGCCATGCTGATCTCTTCCCTGGGATTTTTGATGCCCGCCTCTTTGTAGGCGGCATTTGCCGCTGCAACGTTCTCCGGGAAACTCAAAAAATCAAATTCCTGCTGCATTGTCGACTGGCCGGCCCCTGTGGCAACCCCCTGCCCTTTTACCAGTATGTAGTCGTCCCTGAGTGTCTTTGCTATCTCAGGTGTAGTTACAATGGCCGCTGCCCCTCCGTCACTCATGCCGCACGCGTCATATAGGGTGTAGGGCCATGATATGATTCTGGCCTTAAGCACGTCTTCCACGGTTATCTTTCGGTGCAGATGCGCCTTGGGGGTCAGAAGCCCGTTGTCGTGGTTCTTGACGTTTATGATTGCAAGCATCTTTTTGAATCCTTCGAAATCCCAGTTATAATCATCCTTGTAATGATAAAAATATCTGGTCCCGTACTGCCCGAACTGGCTCGCGGGCGGGATGTCCCATTCGGTCATACCCCTGTCAAGAGGCTCCTGGATGAACAGACCGAACCCGCCGTGATGATCCTTTGTCTTTTCAACTCCGCATGCCAGTACGATATCAAAGACACCTGAAGCGACTCCGTAGCAGGCGTTTCTTAGGACATCCTGACCGCCCGCGCAAAAATTCTCCACCCTTGACACGGGGATATATTGCGTCTTGAGGGCCCTGGCAAGATGCGCGCCGGTAAAACCGGACTCCCTGCTCGCATACCATGCCGCCTGAATGTCCTTAGGTTCGATTCCAGCATCCTCTATGGCCTCGTAGCATGAATCCACTACCAGGTCTTCTATCCCTTTATCCCACAGTTCACCGAACTTCGTGCAACCCATGCCGACGATAGCTACCTTGTCTCTGATGCTTCCCATTTTGAGCTCCCGGCCCTGAAGGGCCCATGTTTTATGTTTTCATCATCTCACAGGTTTCGATTCCCAGAAATATGTGCAGACCCCTTCACGGTCCGTTATCTCATCCCAGGGGGAGTATCTCCTGAAGGTCATCTCCACCGGCATGCCGACAGTTATGTTTTCACTGTCCGCCTCCGTCATATAACTCTGGATCCTTCCTCCCCCCTCGAAATCGACCTCGGTTGTAACTACAGGTATCTCAGCTCTGGGAGTAATATAATCCAGGTTATAGGTGAAGATCCTGCCCTTCCTGCCTATGAAGCTGTATTGCTCCATGCAATCTCTTTCACGGCATTTGGTGCAGACACGCTGCGGGGGATACTGAACATACCCGCATGACAGGCACCTTGAACCATGAAGGCTGACGGTTCGATCGTATTCCCTTTTCGCCGCAACCGCCGAGTATGCCGCGTGAGGCCCGGCCGCCTTTTCAATGGGGATTATGCCTCTCCACCTGAGATACCTCATGTAATCGTCGACCACCCTCCTGGAACCGCTGTGCCCTCCGATCCCCATGCTGTTTTCTCTTGCCTTTTCAATATTGCCGTTAACCTTGAAAGCGAATGCATCCGCGCCGTTTCCGTAACCCGCACAGAGTATAAGTTCCCCTTTTGATGATTGCTCAAGGGCCGCGACCAGCCCCATGAGCACGGAAGCGGCCCCTGTATCGCCTATAGAGTCTATAAGGGGGTCCTGGAGCTGTTTTTCGACGTCAAAGCCGAGGGATTTTGAGAGCTTGACACCTCGTCTGCCGTCCGGGCTGTAAAGACAGACACGGTCAAAATCATCCGGCTTGAATCCGTATCTCTCCATCAATCCCCTTATCGCCTTGCCCATGGACGGCAGATAGCCCTGTTCAACGGCGAAACGGCTCTCCCAGCTTCTCACGTATCGATCATGGTGGCTTCTCCATACATCTATTATCTCGTTGTATACATGGAAACTTCCTTCAAGGGTCACGGCCGCATCCTTGTCTCCCAATAATATCGCGGCAGCGCCGTCTCCCAGGTTTTTTTCCTCCATTGATCCCGGGTGACCCAGCCTGCAGTCCGAGGCCACCACCATGGCGGATCTCGTTGAGCCTGCCATGACGCTGTCAAAACCCGCCTTGAGGGCCGCGGTACCGGCGCGCAGGCAGTTGCCGAATTCGGCGGTGTAGGTCTGCTCCCTGAAGTCGGAGGCCATGGCAATGGTGGTAGCCGATGAATGTTCCCTGTACGGGGCTGAAGTCGTGCCGAAATAGATCGCTTCAACACTATTTCGGTCCCTTCCCTTGAGACAGTCACTGACCGCCTCCACCGCCATCGTTACGCTGTCTTCGTCAAAGCTGCAGATCGCTTTTTCTCCCCTGCCGCCTATGACTTTCCTGTCCAGTCTGAAAAGCGGGACATATGCGCCGAATGATGTAATTCCGACCATGTGGTACTCCTATTTTGTGTATTTCGGTTTCCGCTTCTCCAGAAAGGCCGTGATTCCCTCTCTGGCTGCATCGGTGCAGGCAATCTCCCCAAAGCCCCGGTATCCTATTTCAAGCGCATCCCCGAAGTTTTCCGCGGCGGCGCCCTCTTTTATGGTCTTGACCGCTATTTGAACCGCTTCATTGCTGAGTGAAAGCCTTCCCGCCTTCGGTTCCGCCGGGACTGCGATTTCCGGTATATCCACCTTCCCTTCCCGGATCACTTCGACCTTTCCCTCCAGTTCCTTTACCTCTTCGACGGCGGCCATGATATTGCTGCGGTAATCCTCCGTAATTGTCCTAACCATCCCGATTTGCCTTGCATCCTCGACTTTGATCGATTTTCCAAGGGTTATCATCTCATGAAACAGCCCGGCGCCTTCCGGCCACTTTCTATAGGGTACGATACAGCCTCCGATGCCCGGAATTATCCCCAGGGTGATTTCAGGGAACTGGAATCTTGCGTTTTTCGTCGCCGTCATGCCGTGGCACCTTATCGCGACCTCAAGCCCGCCTCCCAGGGCAAGCCCGTTTATGGCGGCGACAACCGGTTTTTTCATGCGGTCCATATGGAGCTGTACCTTGGCGCACGCCCTGGAGTATTCGATTGACGCGTCGGCGTCTCCCAGCATTTCGGGAAATTTTCCTATATCGGCCCCCGCGGAAAAGGCGCTGTTTCCGTAGCCTGTAATTACGAATCCCTTTACCTTGGGATCTTCTTCGTAAAGTTTCAATGCGGAGAGGATCTCCTCTGTTATCTCGTCGTTCAAGGCGTTCATGGCCTGCGGCCTTCTTATGGTAATGACCTTTACCCCTTCGATCTCATCGACAAGAATATGCCGAAAAAAATCCTGATAAGCATCAACGGGTTGTTTTGCCTCAGGAAAACCCGCTCTTTGACTTTTAAACAGGCCCATTACCTTTTTCACTTCTCCTTCACCCAGATCTTTCATGATGTCAAAGGGGCCCTTTTTAAACCCGAGCGCTATCTGGCATCCCATGTTGAGATCCGCATTTGTGCCTATTCCCCTGTCAATGATATCAAAGGATTGTGAAAATAGTATTCCCAGCATTCTGTTTCTTACAAAGGATGCCGTCTCATCCGGGACCTCCACCTTTGCGCCGGGACGATGGGTCAGCCATTTTTTAACGGACCCAAGGATGCCCGCGGGTTTGTAATGTGCACTCTCCTCCATCTGAAGTGAATTCGTCTCTATGATTATGGGGTTACCGTTGGCCATGTTCAGAACGAAGAAGGGGCCGGCAAAAACGAACTCCTCAGCGACCTTGTCTATCTGAGAGGCGGTGGCCCTTTCAAGAAGGTAAGCGGCCTCGTTACACCAGTTATCGAATACGCGGTCCAGCATGAAACATATTGCGTTGTCCGTAATAAGAGGGACCTTCCCCGTCTGTGCGAAAAACCAGAAAAGGTAATCCATAACCTCTTTGCTTACCCTCTCCCAGCTTATTACCTCAACCGGAAGACTTCGCCATGCTGGAGCGAAAAAATGCGTCACGGTTGTTCTTTCCTGCCTTTTCATATTGCAGAAGATCCTGTCGGCGGGTATTGAACTCGTGTTTGACGTGATGATAGTCTTCTCACTTACTATTCCTTCGATAGTCTCAAATATTTTCCGCTTCAGGGCGATGTTTTCCGTAGCAGCCTCTATGACAAGCTCGCAGTCCTTCAATCGCTCGTAATCTGTCGTGTACACTATGTTTTCCAGAACCGCGTCGGCCTTTTCCTGCTTCATCTTTCCCTTGTCAAGCGCCTTTGCGACATACCCCGAAAACCTTTCCCGAGCCTTTTTAAGGGGCTCCTCGACTATGTCGACGACATACAGGGTAGTTGCCGGAAGGGCGCTTTTGAGATAATAACCGATATCCGGTCCGATCGTACCGGCTCCCACCACCGCCACTTCCCCGGGCAGGGCAAAAGGTTCGACCAGAAGGGGGTTATGATATGAATGGTACAGGCTCTTTGCTTGATCCATTTGTAATCTCCCGTTGATGATTGGAATCTTTCAATCTACCTGTTGTGGAAACTCATCCCTTGAAAAACCGGTATACAGTACACAAGGAACAAATATCAAAAAAAGAGGCACCGATGACCCGCTGCCTTCCCTGGCACTATATATTTGCCTTTAAAGAATCCCTGTTTCTTACGGTTGATTCAAATTCCAGATCGACTCCGCCGTCATCAAAAACCGCTCCATATTCAGACACGGCTTTCTCAACGCTCACGTATCCGTCGTAGATATCCTCCTGAAGCGATTCCAGTTCCCGCTCGAGGGGGTCTCCGAATCCTCCGCCACCGGCCGCATCCATTACGATTTCGTCACCCGGGCTCAGTTGAGTGAGCCCGTAAGGGTTTCCCCGGCCGCCGTTTACGAGGAATTGCGCCTTTGTCCCGTCTTTTCCTCCAAAGAGCCCCTCCGGCGGATATCGGTACCTTCCCGACTGAATGCCCAGGTTGACCGGCGGTCTGGGCGCGTACTCGTCATCAGGTACTTCGATAACGACTCTTCTTCCAAGTCCGCCTTTCATCTTCCCCGGCCCTCCTGAATCTGTAATCACGGACCGCTCCTTTATGATAAGCGGAGTGTCGCTTTCAAAAATCTCTACCGGGGTATTTGCACCGTTTGCGGGGAAAATAAAGTCATAGTAACCGTCATTTGATGAGCTGGCCCCCATGCCCCCGCCCCTTATTATGACGGAGTGCCAGGGGCTTCCCTCGCCTCTTTTCCCGTAAAACACATTCATGGTCGCGGGCGTGCCGCCGCTTCCGGCAATCACCCTGTCCGGTAAGGCCTTGGCCATTGCCCTGTAGATTATCTCGGTCATAAAATGGCCGATCTGCATGCGTGCGGCTACGGCAGCCGGAAACCTGCAGTTTACCACACTTCCCTCGGGGGCCTTCAGGCTGATGGGAGATGCGCAACCGTCGTTGTTGGGTATTTCAGGATCGAACATGCTCTTCATTGCCATAAACACATAGGCATAGGTAAAGTTGTACACCACGTTTCCGCCCCATTCTACCTGGCCCGAGGAACCTGCCAGATCCACCGTGATGTCGCTGCCTTTGACCTCGACCGCCACATGTATCTCTACATCCTCCTTCCCTTCCATCTGCTCCACAATGCCTTTTGCCCTGTATATGCCGTCCGGGACCTTGGAAATGGCCTCCCGCATGCTCTTCTCTGTCCTGTCTATAATCTCGTCGGCTATCTCATCAAGGCCGTCCATTTTATAATCATCGAGCATCTGCTTTATCTTTTCGGCACACACGTGATTTGCCGCAATCTGGCTCCTTATGTCGCCCGTTACCTCATCGGGTGTTCTCACGTTCCATCTTATCATTTCCATTACCGCTTCATTCAGTATCCCTGCCTCATAGAGCTTTACAAAGGGGATAAAAAGGCCGTCTTCAAACACGTCATGATTGTCCGAGGAAACCCTGCCTCCTATGTCGGAATGATGAAACACACAGGCGGTAAAAGCGGTCAGCTTTCCCTTGTAGAAGATGGGACTCATTACGCATACATCGTTGAGATGCCCGGCCAGCGCCCATGGGTCGTTCGTGATGAACACGTCGCCGTCTTTGCACTGTCCGGGGGACAGATTATTCACGAGGTTTTTTATGCCCAGGGCCATCGCCCCGGACTGGCCGGGTGTGGCGAAGCTGCCCTGCGCCAGTTCTCTTCCCCTCCTATCGGTAAACATGCAGGTATAGTCATGGGCATCCCTTAAAAGGCTCGAAAATGCGGTTCTGGCTACAGATCCGTCCGCTTCGTCTACCACGGAAATCAATCTTCTCCAAAGGATTTCCAATGTTATGGGATCAAAGGTCAGACCCATTTTTCCCTCCTCTAATTTTTTATATCAACCCAGAGAAATCCGTACCGGTCCACTGAAACATCCGCGTCTTCTCCCACTATCACGGTCGATTCACGTTCTTCTATAATAGCGGGTCCCGGAAAACAGGCGCCGGGAAACAATTTGTACCGGTCATAAACGGAAAAGGGGATGAAATCCTTGGCGATCCCGGAGTAGGCGTTTCTTTTCCCCTTGATCGCGTTTTCAAGGTTTGTTTCCGCCGCATCCAGCATGGGCAGATTAAGCAGACGCTCGGGAAGGCTTGCACGCACCTTGAAATTGATGAATTCCACCGGTGAATCAGGGTATGTTCTTCCGTAAAGCCTTTCATAGATATCGTCAAAGCGTCTTCTTACATCCTCTTTTCTCACATCCGTGAATCTGCTTTCAGGTACGGGTATGTTTGTCTCGGAACCCTGCCCGACAAAACGAACATCCGCTGATCTTTCGAACTTTATTCCCTCGGTCCCCGCCGTCTGGAGAGTCCTGGCGCCCTCCTGTTCCATTTCCCGGTAAATGGCTTCTATCTCCTCGAAATCCGCGTCGTTTAGGCCCGTCTTGTGGCTCCTGACCAGGTCGAAAGCCCTGGGAGCGGTAAAAAACCCGAGGGCGGAGCCTACGCCCGCGTTCGGCGGCACTATGAGCCTTGCCGCGCCCAGCTTCTTTGTAAGCCCGTAGGCGTGAACAGGTCCGGCACCTCCAAAAGCACTCACCGTTACCACCTTGGGATTCCCGCCTTTTTCAGCGATGTGGGTCTTGGCGGCCGCCGCCATTGTCTCGTTTATCAGGTCATGTATGCCCCATATCGCCTGAATCAAAGACACGCCCAGGGGCCCGGCTATTTTTTCCTCTATGCCCTTTTCCGCAGCCTCCCTGTCCAGGCTCATCTCCCCTCCCAGGAAATAGTCGGGATCAAGATAACCAAGGAGGAGATCCGCATCGGTCACGCCGGGATCTTTTCCTCCCCTGCCGTAGCAGATGGGGCCCGGGTCCGCGCCTGAACTTTCAGGACCTACCTGAAGGGTTCCCATTCTGCTCACCTTGGCTATGCTTCCCCCGCCCGCCCCTATTTCCATAAGGTCGACCACCGGAACCTGAATGGTGAGTCCGCTTCCTTTCATGAACCGCTGAACCCTTCCCACCTCGAAGGTGGGTACCACACCGGCGCTTCCGCCCTGAATAAGGCAGGATTTCGCGGTCGTGCCTCCCATATCAAAACAGAACATCTCCGAGATATCGAAGAGTTTGCCGTAATATTCACCTGATATGACGGCTGCGGTGGGACCTGATTCAATTATCCTGACGGGAAACTCCGCGGCGGTCTCAACCGAGGTGATACCCCCGCTTGAAAGCATTATGAAAAGTTTTCCGCCCGAGCCGATATCCTCCAGCCTCTTTGAAAGTCTTGAAAGATATCTTCCGGTGAGAGGTTTTACATAGGCGTTGGTTACGGTCGTGCTGGTTCTTTCATACTCCCTGATCTGAGGCAGGACTTCGTATGAGATAGAAACGGAAATCTGAGGCGCCTTTTTTTCGATTATCTCTTTTATCATGAACTCGTGGGCCGGGTTTTCAAAGGAGTTGAGGAGGCACACGGCTATCGATTCGACCCCCGTTTCAAGCAGCCTTTCCACACACTCCTGCGCCTCCTCCCGGCTGAGCGCCTTGAGAACCGTGCCGTCGCTTCTGACTCTCTCATCCACTTCGAACCTGAACCTTCTGGGGATAAGAGGTTTTGGAAATTCGGCAAAGACGTCATACGGCGCGTACCGTATCTCTCTTCCAAGCTCCAGGACGTCCCTGAACCCCTTTGTCGTGATCAGGCCCGTTTTCGCCCCTTTTCTCTCAATAATTGAATTTATAACCAGGGTGGTGCCATGTATGACCTCGTCCAGTTGCGCCACAAAGCCATTACGTCGGGCCTCCAGCTCCCTGATACCCTGCTCCACGGCATCTGAAGGGTCGCTGGGAGTAGTAAGGCATTTGTTAATGGTTATCTCGCCTGTCTTATCATTCAATAATACAAAGTCTGTGAAGGTTCCTCCTATATCACAGCCAAGTCTGTAATACTTTTCAGACATAAATGCCTCCCGAATCTACACACTGCGAAACGCCGCATTTTAGATAGGATCTGAATGCCTCGTGAACGATAAAAAGGGTATCAACATTCATTCAACAGACGTTTTTTTTCTCTTTTATAGCTGCCAGGACCTTCTCCGGAGTAATCGGAAGATCCCTCATCCTTACTCCTATGGCATCGTATACCGCGTTTGCGATAGCCGGGGCGGTCGGAACCAGTCCCGGTTCACCCACTCCCTTTGCCCCGAAAGGACCGTCTTTGTCTTCCGGCTCTATTATTACCGGTTCAATAGGGATCACGTCTTTTGCCGTAAGGATCTTGTAATCCCGGAAATTGTTATTAACCACCCGTCCATTCTCAAGCTTCAGTTCCTCGGTAAGCCCGTAGCCTACCCCGGTATAAACGGCCCCGTATACCTGGCCCAAAAGGAGAGTAGGGTTGATGGCCTTTCCCACGTCATGGGCTGCGACGAGTTTTAAGATACTGATTTCCCCGGTCTCCTCATCCACCTCCACTTCCACACCCGTGGTTCCGAATGCGTAAGTGCAGGAAAGATTTCCCTTCAGCTCACGGTCCAGCATCTCCGTGGGAGGATCGTAAAAGGCATCCGCAGTAATCACCTTGCTCTGCCCTGTTCCAACGTGCAGTCCCGCCCGAAGTATCCTGCTGACCTCCATTCTGAAATGCTCATTTTCAGGATCGCTCTTACAGAAGATAACCCGGTCTCTTATATCAAGGTTTTCAGGATTCGAGATAAGGGCGTAGTCGAGTTGCGGTTCGGCGAAACCTGGATCTTTTTTCTTTTGTTTCTTGAAGCCCTTCTTTATCATCAGCGGCATTTTTTCCGCCGCCATCTCGAGGATCTGTTTTTTGGCCTTTTCGCAGGCCAGTATGGCGGCGTTTCCCGCCATAAAGGTATGCCGGCTTGCATGGGTCCCGGCATCCCACAGGCAGAGACGGGTATCCCCGAATGTTATCGAAACGTCTTCAGGTCTGAACCCTATGGCCTCTGCCACCATCTGGGAAATGACCGTAGGAGAGCCCTGGCCCTGATCAGTGCCGCTTTCGATGACATCGATATAGCCGTCCTCATCGACCTTGACCGCTATGCCGTGACCGTCCGACTTATAGACCCTTGCTCCGCCTGCCACGTGTATGAGGGAAGCCATCCCGACACCCCTGCCCTTCTTGGGCGCCTTTTTTTTGTCATCCCAGTTGAGCCGCTCCTTAACGGAGTCTATGCACTCCTTCAGGCCGCACGTGGTAATCTTGAGCCTCATAGGGGTCTCCTCCCCCTCCACATTGCGGTTTATCGATCTGAATTCCGCCGGATCAATGCCCGCTTCGTTTGCAAGCGTGTCCATGGATGTCTCTACCGCAAAGCTTGCCTGTGGATTTCCATAACCCCTCATGGCCTGGCAGTAGATATTGTTGGTATAAACACACGTCGCCTTGAAGCTTACATTGGGCACCCTGTAAAGAGAAGACATGGGCATCATCATTACGGAGGGAGTGGTAACCCCCCAGGATGTATATGCGCCGTTATCCAGCAAGGCTGAAGCCTTCCTGAAGGTAAGCCGCCCCTGTTTATCACATCCCTGTTCGATATCAAACAGGGCCGGCTGCCTCGGGGGCAGGGCCATGAATTCTTCCTCCCTCGTAAAAAGTATCTTAACCGGTCTTCTGGTCTTCAGGGCCAGCTGTATGCATATGAATTCATAGATATCCGTATCCAGCTTTGTCCCGAAGCTTCCGCCCACCACCGGATTTACCACCCTTATTTTTTTATTTTTCAATCCGATCTGTGCGAAGTACTCGGTGATTCTGCCTTTGTCGCCGAATATGACATTTGTCTGATTGTAGAGGGTAAGGTTGTTGTTGCTGTCGAATTCGGCAATGCATCCGCTTGTACCCATGCAGCACTGGTTTACCCATGTGGTGCTCACACTGTCCTTTACCACGTAGGCGGAGTTTTCCTTTCCCTGATCGATATCACCACTTTGGAATCTCCAGGGGATTGGAAGGACGTTACTCCTTACGGGCTTGCCTCTTGCGTCTGTTTCATGGATGAGCGGGGCGGCCTCCGCCATGGCTTCATAAGGGTCGAAGACCGCCGGCAGTTCTTCATACTCCACCTTTATAAGGCTTACGGCCTCCTCCGCAATATCAGGACTTATGGCCGCAACGGCCGCTACTTCGTCTCTGTACTGACGCACCTTGTCCTTCTTTAAAACCGTCTGATCCTTGAAGAATCCGACTCTGACGTCCGGGATATCACGGCCTGTAAGTACCGCCCTTACACCGGGAAGCATCTCAGCCGCCGAAGTGTCCACATTTATGATTTTGGCGTGGGCGAAATCACTGTAGAGGATCTTGCCGTAGAGCATACCTGGTCTCTTCAGATCATCAATATAAACGGCCTTGCCGGTAACCTTTTCGGTTTCTATCGTTCTGGGGATACTCTTTCCAATGTAGAGATGCTCGGACATTGCTTCCTCCTGTGGTATTACTCTTTTTCCCTGCTCATTGCGGCCGCATTTTCTATCGCCTCGACTATCTGAACATATCCCGTGCATCGGCAGATATTCCCTGCGATAGCGGTCCTTATTTCATCCTCCGTGGGATCGGAGTTCTCCTTGAGTAGAGACTTGGCCGACATGATCATACCGGAAGTACAGAAACCGCACTGAACTCCGTTGTTTTCCAGAAAGGATCTCTGCAGCGGGTCAAGGGATCCATCCTGAGAAGCAAGCCCCTCAATTGTCGTGACCGATTTACCCTCAATCTCAAAAACAGGATACAGGCAGGAGTTTACCGCGTCTCCGTCTACCATGACCGTACAGGCTCCGCATTCGCCCACTCCGCAACCCTCCTTTGCCCCGGTAAGTTCGAAATACTCCCTCAGGGTTCTAAGAAGCGACCAGGTGGCTGGAACTTCAGCGGTCACGGGATCACCGTTAAGGGTAAAAGGAATTACCAGTTTTTTCATTTCAATCTCCTTTGCTACCTGTTTTTAATCCTGTCGGCTGCCAGCCTGGCTACCCTGGGTACTAACACGGCAATCATCTCCTCACGGTACCAGGCATCGCATCTCAGACTGTCTCTCGGTGAGCAGCAGTCAGGGGAGGCCGCGATCCTGCCGGCCTCGGACAGGACCTCCTCGCTCAACGGCTTTCCTTTCATGAAATCCTCCGCCATGCCGGCCCTTACAGGTGTTGGAGCCGCTACCGTAAGGGCGATTCCGGCATCTTCGATAACATCGGAAGCACCCAGTTTCAGCGCCACGCTTACACCCACCAGAGGGAGGTTCATAGCCTTGCGCCTGGAATGTTTCCAGTAGGCACTCCCGAAATTTTCCATTTCCCCCGGAATTTCAAATTCCAGGAGTATCTCGTCATCCCTTTTGGCCGTGCGTGAAGGACCGGTGAAAAATTCCGATATCGGAATCTTCCTGACCCCTTCCGCGCCCTCAAGGATAACCGAAGCGCCGAGAGCCAGCAGAGGTCCGGCCGTATCGGCTGATGGAGCCGCATTGACGATGTTGCCCCCGATTGTGCCCACATTCCTTACCTGCACCGAACCTACCCATGAGGCACCGTCGTTTAAGGCGCTAAGCTCGCCTTTGACAAGATCGGAGTTCTCCAGCATCCTGTGCGTGGTCAGAGAACCTATATGGTAATTCTCGTCCTTTTTTATGTAGCACAGATCCTTCAGATCCCTTATGGACACCAGAAGCTCGGGTGCCATATTCCTGTTTCTGATATTAACCATCACATCGGTGCCGCCTGCTATGACCGCGGCTTTCGAACCGTATTGCCGCAAAAGACCTATCGCCTCTTTGACGCTTCCGGGCCTGATATAATCATAATCAATCATCTCACCACCCCTTAGTTGTTGTCGCGGTTGTCAAATACGCGTTTGCTCTTTCTCTCGGATCTTGGAAGAGATCCGTAGTCGACTACGCTTATCTTGGCACTTACAAGTATCTGTTTTTTGATCTCGGAGGATATCCTTTTCTCTATCTCCTGATCCTTTGACACATCAATCCCCAGGCCTCTTTCCACACGCACCGTCATGTAATCGCGTCCGTCGTCTTTCCTGTCCAGCAGGATCTGGTATTCGCTGCCAATTTCCTCGACATTGGACAGTACATGGTCTATCTGCCCGGGATAGATATTAACGGCCCGGAATATGATCATGTCGTCGGATCTTCCAAGAAGACGGTCGTGTCTCGGCAGGATCGATCCGCAAGGGCATGTACCCGGTATAAGTCTGGTCAGATCTCTGGTTCGATATCTGATAAGCGGCACTGCCTCTTTTTTAAGAGTCGTGACAACCATCTCACCGATCTCCCCCTCGGGTGCGGGGGTCAAGGTCTCAGGGTCGAGTATTTCAAGGATATAGTAATCGGCCCAGTAGTGGATTCCGGTGTGATACTCGCAATCAAGACCTGTTCCGGGGCCGTAAAGCTCCGTCATTCCCGGGATATCATAAAGATCATCCAGCCCCAGCGATTCCTTTATGCGATTTCTCATCGCCTCGCTCGATCTTTCGGAGCCGAAGATCATCTTTTTCAGATTTATCTTGTCCCTGAGGCCCCTTTTATTGACCTCCTCTGCCATCAGCAAGCCCATTGAAGCGGTACTGCACATAACCGTACTCTGCATATCCACGAGAAACTCGCATTGCATGTCCAGGTTTCCGGGACCCGCCGGAATCGCCATGGCTCCGAACTCTTCGCATCCCAGCTGAAAGCTGGCCCCCGCAGTCCATACCCCGTATCCTACGGCTATCTGGATCCTGTCCTCCCGGCTCAACCGGGCCATTTCATAACATCTTGCAAAAAAATGAGACCAGTCCTCGATATCCTTCCTGGTGTAGCAGAGCACCTTTCTTTTCCCCGTGGTTCCGGACGACGCATGGATGCGAACGACATCTTCAAACGGAACCGACAGAAGGGGGAAGGGATAGCCTTCCTGGAGGTCTTTTGAAGTGGTAAAGGGAAGCTTCGTCAGATCATCAAGGGATGTTATATCCTCAGGTCTCGCGCCTTTTTCTTCCAGTTTCTTCCTGTAAAAGGAAGAGCCCTCATAGGCATGACGAACCGTCCATTTAAGGCCCTCCAGTTGAATTGACTTTAATTCTTCTTCTGATTTCGCCGCAGGCATAAAGGTCTTGTCCATGACTTCTATCTCTCCATAAGCAAAATGGTAGGTGAACATCAGGCGATATATTTCAGGTTTTTCTCCAACTTAGTTGGCGAGGATGGTCCAAGCACCCAAGGAGTAAAGGGTCCAAGGGTTTTTCCCTGAAAACTTTATCAGCATTTTCAAAAATTTATTGATCTCAACAAAAAAAGCCATGACTTAGCGACTACCCCGGCTCAATATTTAATTAGATTGGGTAAAAACGTTATTATGCCCGGGAAAATCATCAAAATCAGGACACAGATTATATAAGCTGGAAGGAAGTAGGAGACCCCTTTAAAAACGGTGCTCAAAGGGACATCCTTGGCCATTCCCCCTACCACGTAAGTAGTCGCTCCAACAGGCGGAGTAACCGCCCCCAGGGTGGTTATGACGGTTATGGTCACCGAGAACCATATGGGGTCATATCCCAGTTTTATCGCGACCGGGAAAAAAATCGGTATCGTGATGAGCAGCAGCGCAAGAGCGTCCATTACCGCTCCACCTATTATATATATAACAAATATGATCCCCATTATTACGATGTTGGGTACCGGAAGCCCTGAGACCCAGGCCGCGATATCGAACGGGATTCTGGTTACCGCCAGGAATTTCCCGAAAATCACCGCACCGGTCACAAGCATCATGACCATACATGAAACCCTCAGGGTATCAACTATTGAAGAAAGGAATCCCTTCCAGGAAAGGGACCGCTCGCTCAGACTTATCACCAGGGCGAAAAATGATCCCGCCGCGCCCGCCTCGGTGGGCGTGAACAGCCCGAAATAAAGGCCCAGCATGATAAGCAGGAAAAGGATAAGCATCTCCAGTGCGCCTGGAAGTGATGCAAATTTTTCTTTGAAACTTGTCTTCGGCCCGGCAGGCCCCCAGGAGGGATTCAGACAACACATCAGGTACACGCTCAGCAGGAAAAGAACCGCAAGCAGGATACCCGCCGCCACACCCCCGTAGAACAGCTTGGCGATGGACTGTCCCGTATACAACCCGATTACTATAAGAACCACGCTCGGCGGGATAACGACCCCAAGGGTAGAGCCGCAGGCTATGGCCCCGGTGCTGAGCACCGACCTGTATTTGTACTTCTTCATCTCAGGCAGGGCCACGGTCGTCATGGTCGCAGCTGTTGCGGCGTTTGAGCCGCAGATTGCGGCAAACCCGGCGCAGGCCATGACGGTCGCCATTGCCAGCCCGCCTCTGATCTGGCCCATCCACTTGTACGCGGTATTGTAGAGCTTTTCATTGACGCCGGAGAAAAAGGCCACCTCACCCATGAAGATAAAAAGGGGAATTACCGTCAGGCCGTACTTGGCGAATGTCGCCCAAAGATCGGTGCTTGCCATGGTAAGGGCGGCCTTAAAGGAAACGGCATACCAAAAGCCGGAAAATCCCACCAGGGCCATGGCAAAGCCTACAGGCATGCCCAAAAAAAAGATAATAAGCAGAAGGATAACTATTCCAATTACCCCTATTACGGCTAGGTCCATCTTCAGGATTCCTCTTTTTTCACCAGCAGTTTCAGCAGATCAATCAAAAGCACCAGGGTCAAAACCAGACAACCGAGAGCCACCCCATAGGTAAAGGGATAAAAGATTATTCTGAGGGTCTCGGTAATTTCACCCGTTCTGCAAAGGGTTCCGGCCCAGACGAACAACCGCCACGACACGATACCGAAAAAGACCATGCATGTGAGGTGATTGATCGCTTCGAGCAGTCGTACGGTCTTGGCGGAGAATTGATTCACCACTATGTCTATTGCGATGTGTCCCTTTTTCATCTGGGTGTATCCCAGTGCAAAGGCGGTGATAATGGCTCCGAAAAAGCCCATGAGTTCAAAGGTTCCGTCGATCGGGGTCCAGACAAGTCTCAAAAAGATATTGGAACATGTCAGAAAAATCATGGCGATCAACAGCATCCCGCCCAGGACGATAAGCACCTGATTAAGATACCGAGTTATCTTATCTAAAATTTCCATGTCAGCCATCAAAGGGATCGTGTTCCGTTCCTGTTTGTCCACCCTTCCCCGGGGGGGAAGGGTGGGGCCCGGTAAATTATTCCGCGGTCTGGGATTTCAGATAAAAAACTATTTCATCAGCCTTAAGCCCCTTCTTCTTCGCATCTTCAATCCATTTGTCGCTGATCGGGGCGAGCCTGTTTTCCCACCTGGCCTTTTCATCGCCGGCCAGTGTATATATTTCGATATTATGATTCTTTTTCGACCACGCGATCGATTCGTTTACATGATCGTCCATATACTTGCCGGTCCACTCACACTGCTCCTTACCCATCCCGTCCATGACCTTCTGCACATCCGGTGGAAGGGAATTCCATTTATCCATGTTCATTACCACTGCAAAGGGATAGACAGGACCGTTGAATATAGTCACATATTTGCAGAGTTCGGCATATTTGAAATCCATAAGTGTCTCAAGCGAGGAGGCAGCCCCTTTAACGACACCCTTCTGAAGGGCTTCGGGTGTCTCCGACTGGGGCATTCCAACCGGTGCCGCCCCCAGGGCCTTCAATACCTGGGCGACTCCGCCTGAAGCCCTAAGTTCGAGCCCCTTGAGGTCTTCAAGGTTTTTGACCGGCTTTTTCGCGTATATGTTCGCGGGTGCGCAGGTAAACATTGTGAGGACTTTGACTTCTGAAAATTCTTTCGGCATGAATTTATTGTATAAATTCCAGAGGGCCCGACTTGAGGTCAAAGCGTCCGGAAATCCTATAGGCAGGGCCGTAGCGTTTGTAACTATGAAGCGGCCGGGCTGGTATGCCATGCAAAGGCATCCTATGTCCGCCTGGCCCGAGATGACCCCGTCCATCATGTTTTTCGCCCCTAAAAGGGTTCCCCCCGGATAGGTGTTTATCGCCACCTTGTTGCCGGTTCGTTTTTCCACTTCCTCTTTCCACCTTTCCATCTGAACGCAGGGAAAGGTCGGGGCGGGAGGAAAATTCGCATAGCTAAGTTTTATTGGTCCTGCTGAGGCGGTCCCTGTCAACAAAGAAAGAGAAAGCACTGCAGCCAAGCATACTCCACCCAGTAAAAAAAATAGTCTTGATCTCATTTTTTGACCTCCTTATTGGTGGAAAACTCATCAATCTTTCCTTAGATGACTTAGACAATCACCTCCTTTCTCGGCAAAAAAGATATAACAGCCCGGGCAGTTTACTGAACATCTATCCGGAGTCGCTTTCTCTTCTTTTTAACGGCAAATGAAATATCTGCAACTATCCTCGCGCCTAGAGGAACTACCCGCTAAAAGATGTTCGGTTCGGTATATTCACCGAAGACCTCCCTGAACACATTCGCCATTTCTCCTACCGTCGCATATGACTTGCAGCATTCGACAAGGTAGGGCATGACATTTTTTTTGTCTCCGGCAGCCTTTTCAAGTCTCTGAAGCGAATCAAAGGCCGCCTTTTCATTCCTCTGCTTCTTTAATTCGTTGAGCCTTTCTATCTGCAGTCTGGCCCAGCTCTCGTTGTATTCATGAAGCTCGACTTCCATGTCCACGCCTTCGGTATACTTATTGACCCCCACCTTGGTTACTTCGCCCTTCTGGAGTTTTTTCTCATATTCATAGGCCTGTCTTGACACCTGCCTCTGAACGTAGCCGGATGATACCGCCTCAACCATCCCCCCCTGTTTTTCGACAAGCTCCATCTCTTCAAGAATTTTTTCCTCCATCTGCTTTGTAAGTGTCTCCATGAAATAGGAGCCTGCCAGGGGATCCACCGTGTCGCGCAATCCGATCTCATCCATCAATATCTGAAACGTCCTCAGGGAAAGCAGGGCCGCCCTCCGGGTGGGGATGGTGTAAGCCTCGTCGAATGAGCACAGCGCCGTGGTCTGTGCACCTGAAAGAGCGGAAGCCATGGCGTAATAGGCGCCCCTCATGATATTGTTCTCAGGCTGCTGCTTTGTCATGCCTGAGCCTCCCCCCCCGAAAATGCCTCTCAGGAAAAGCGCCTTTTTATTCTTAACGCCGTATCTCTGCCTCAAAAGTGTCGCCCACAGCTTTCTGGCCGCCCTGAACTTTGCTACCGTCTCCCACAGGTTGCCGTATATATTGAGGTTGAATGAAAATCTCCCTACCACCTCCTCGGCGCTGTAGCCTCTTGCCACCACATTGTCTATGTAGGCGAACGCGATCAGAAGGGCGTACGATATCTCCTGGGCCGGTGTGCAACCCGATTCCCTTATATGGTAACCGCAGACCGAAACGGGATTGCACCTCGGCAGCTCCTTCATGGAATATTCGATCGTATCCCCTATGAGCCGGACGGCCGGTTCCACCGGATAAATCCAGGCCCCCCTTCCGACTATCTCCTTGAGGATATCGTTTTGGGGTGTGGCGGATATCTTTGTCCTGTCATAGCCGAAGACCTCGGCCACGGACTGATACATGGCGAGCATTATGGATGCCACGGCATTTATGGTGAGCCCGCTTCCTATGCGGTTGAGATCGATATCCTTGAAGGCGACTTCAAAATCCCTGAGGGAATCGACCGCCATTCCGACCCTTCCCACTTCCCCCTCGGCCATCGGGTTATCCGAATCGTATCCCATCTGGGTGGGCAGATCAAAGGCCACGTTAAGGCCTGTCTGCCCGTTAGAGATCATGAGCTTGAAGCGCTCGTTTGTCTCTTCAGGGGTCCCGAAACCCGTGTACTGTCTGGTTGTCCAGTTCCTGCTCCGGTATCCGAGCGGGTGAAGGCTCCTTGAAAAGGGGAACTCCCCCGGGTCCCCAAGGTCTTTTTGGTAATCAAAACCTATTTCTTCAAGGTCTTCAGGCGTGTATACCGGTTTTATCTCAATGCCGGACTGCAGAATAACCTCTTTTATGGCATCCCTGTCATCCTTTATATAGGTTGCAACTCCCATGGTTATTCATCTCCTTGTCTGACCTGTTTAAGGCCTCAACTTTTCTCCCCGCCCGTTTAATCGGGGTCATGTTCCTTAATCTCAGGAAACCGTCCCTGCCGCACGCTCAAGGATTTCTCACACGGGCCCGGAGGCGTTGCCTTTTATGAAATCCACGATATCCACGAATGCGGTCCCTCCGGGGAAAATCCCTCCCACACCCATCTTTTCAAGCTTATGGATATCATTGTTCGGGATTACCCCTCCAAGGACTACCAGCTTGTCGTCGACCTCTTTTTCTTTCAAAAGCCCCATAAGCTTCCTGCATATGGGCATATGGGCGCCCGACATGATCGAAAGACCTATCACATCCGCATCTTCCTGAATCGACTGATTCACAATGCTTTCCACGGTCTGATGAAGCCCGGTGTAAATGACCTCCATGCCCGCCTCTTTCAGGGCATGCGCCACGACCTTTGCCCCCCTGTCGTGACCGTCAAGTCCCGGTTTGGCCAGAAGGACCCTTATCTTCCTCTCCAACATTTTCCGAGCACCTCTTAATCGACTATGATTTTTATAGATTTCTTATGGGGCTTATATGACATCCTGCATGTCATATTCCCTCAGGACCGCCTCCTTACCCTTAAGGATATGTTCCCTTACAAGCCTTTCGACACCTTCGGCGTCCCGTCTCTTTATATACGCAACTATCTGCCTGTGGTCGTCATTGCTGGTCCTGGCCCAGTCCTCCATCTTGAGGATCATCCTCCTGAACCGGTAGATCTGCTCTCTGAGATTATTTATCAGCCTTATCAGCTTAGGGCTCCTGCTAAGGGCGTAGAGCATATCGTGAAATTCCGTATTGATCCTGGGAAGATCTTCAAGCCGGCCCTTTTCCAGGCATCTCTGGTATTCGTCTATCTTCTCCTCGACCGCACTCAATTCATGCCCGTTGTGTGCCAGGGCCGCAAGCCTTGCGGCATAGCTCTCAAGAACCGCCCTTATTCCGAAGGTCTCATCGATCTCGGCACGGGTCAGACCGGCCACAAACAGTCCGCCTGTCGGGTACTTGCAGAGAAGTCCCTCCCTTTCCAGCTTGTGTATGGCCTCCCTTACCGGTGTCCGGCTGATATCGAGCGCCTTTGCCACCTGACTCTCAATTATCCTGGAGCCTGGGGCAAGGGAGCCGTCAACGATCGATTCCTTGAGGTTCTCATATACATACTGGCCAAGAGATCTTCTCAGCGGCAGCGATTTGAACTCCTTGAAATCAGGATATTTTATCATACCCTTTTCCATATCAAAAATTATCGAACCCAAAAAGGCCCCTCTATCCCCTGAAACAACATGAACCGGGCTGAACGCGGGCGTTCCCTTTATCTGAGATACTGCCTGGCGATAGTGGTCTGAAGTACCTCATGGGTACCCCCGCCGTAGAGCAGAAATCTATTGTCCCTGTAAAACCGCTGGACATCGTATTCCATGGAATAACCATACGCCCCGTAGATCCTGGTTGCCTCATCACACGCGCTGCAGGCCGATTCCACGGTGAAATACTTTGCCATTGACGCCTCGTTCAGACACTCTGTCTTATCGTCGATCAGGTGAGTGACCTTATCCACCATGAGGCGTCCCGCCTCCAGATTTACCGCCATATTGGCGATCTTGGCCTGGATGAGCTGGTATTTGCCTATCTGTTTTCCGAACTGCGCCCTCTCCTTGCAGTACCTTATGGAGGCGTCCATGGCGGCCCGGTGGATTCCTATTGCCAGTGCCGCAGTCATGATCCTTATCTCGGCAAGGATCGTCAGGAGCACATTGAGCCCCCTCCCCAGCTCCCCCAGCATGTATTCGTCCGGCACGCGGCAGTTGTTGAAATAGATTTCGGAAAGAGCGCTTGTCCTGGTTCCCAGGGTGTCGAATTTCTTGCTGTGCGAAAAACCTGGGGTATCGCTCGGGATAAAGAAGAACATGAGCCCCCTCAATCCCTTTTCAGGATCGGTCTGGCACAGTACGGTATGAAAATCTCCGTACGGTCCGCTCGTGGACCATGTCTTCATTCCGTTTATGACCCAGCCGTCTTTCACCTTTACGGCCCTTGTCCTCACATTGCCCAGATCGGAGCCCGCCTCAGGTTCGGTAAGCTGAAAAGCGCCTATCTTCTCCCCCCTCAGGGCGGGTTTCAGATACTTTTCATGCATCTCCTTTGTCCCGTAAAGGTAAAGGCCGTTGGTTCCCATAAGGCACTGCATGGCGGTCATGGCCCCGAGGCTCATAAGCCCTCTTGCCAGCTCCTCCATGGCGATACAGTAAAGGGTGGTATTACCTCCCGAACCCCCCGCCTTTTCGGGATACCTTATGCCTAGGACCCCCATGCGCGCCAGTTTGTCAAACTGCTCCCTTGGAAATTCCCCCTTCTCATCAAGTTCCCTGGCAAAGGGGATGACCTCCTCATCAACGAACCTGGACATGACCTTCCGCATCAGTTTTTCCGGATCTGAACGCAGCATTATGCCCCCCGAACAGACTTGATTTCATTCATCGCTTTAACCAGCCTGGGTACCACCTCATGCAGGTCCCCCACTATCCCCCAGTCCGCCACATCGAATATGGGAGCCCCTTCATCCCTGTTTATTGCCACTACATACCTTGAGCCGAGCATACCGGCCCGGTGCTGAATCGCGCCCGAGATGCCGCAAGCTATGTACAGCTCAGGCCTTACGGTCTGTCCTGTCTGACCCACCTGTCTGTCAACCGGAAGCCAGCCTTCCTCCACTATTATCCTTGTACCTGCCACCTCGCCACCCATGGCCTCGGCAAGAGAAAACAGGGCGCCCATCCCCTCTTTGGAGCCTACTCCCCTTCCGCCCGCCACGATTACCCCTGCCTCGCCGATGCTCACTCCCTGTTTCTTCTCCTTTACGATCTCGAGGAGCTTTGTCCCTATTTCCTTTTCCTTCAACGCCACGGCGCACTTGATTACCTCTCCCCTGTTTCCCGGTTTGGGAAGGATCTCCATCACGCCGGGCCTGACCGTGGCCATCTGGGGCCTTGAGTACCTGTTGGCGATGGTGGCCATGACATTGCCGCCGAACGCGGGCCTTGTCTGGAGAAGGATACCTTCCTCTTCATCTATGCTCAGCTCGGTGCAGTCGGCAGTCAGACCCACCCCTATCCTTCTGGATACCCGCGGGGCGAGATCACGCCCTATATGGGTTGCGCCCATAAGGAGGATATTGGGTTTGTAACTGCTTACGATCTCCTGGATCACATTGGTGTAGGCGACGGTCCTGTAGTGTTCAAGCGCCTTGGACTGCGCAAGCATGACCCTGTCCGCCCCGTGCTCAATAAGGGTCTTGGAAAGGGCTGAGACCTTGTAACCCAGAAGGAGCGCCGAGACCTCCTGATCCAGTGACAAGGCAAGGTCCTGCGCCTTACCGAGAAGCTCGAGTGATACCCTGCTCAGCTTTCCCTCCCTCTGCTCGGCAAAGACCCATATGCCTTTCCTGTCGCTGAAATCAGGTATTTCCCTCGGCACCATGTCCGTATTAATGGCCTTCTGCTTGCATACCTCAAGGCAGGCGCCGCATGATGTGCATTTATCGAGTATATGCGCCTTGCCCTCCCTCATTTCCACCGCGCCGTAGGGACAGGCCTTGAGGCAGCGCTTGCATCCGTTACACAGATCAGTTTCAACCCATACCGTCATTCTCACATCTCCACTATTATGAGGGCTCCATTTGCATGCCTGTTATCGCCGCACCAGCCGGTCTTCTCATTTTTCCCGGTTTTCATATCAGCTTGTTCTCCCTGAATCTTGACACCAGGGTGCCTACCGCCTCTTCGGCATCCGCCTTGATTAACTCCCCCTGCCGCTTGAACTTGGGGGCAAAGGTCTTTATGACATGAGTCAGGGATCCTTCCAGGCCTATATCCTTTGCCTGTGCTCCGATATCCGCCGCATTCCATATGGTTATGGGGGCCTTTTCGCCGCAGGCCTTTAACAGTCCCGAAACCGCGGGATGGCGCGGAGAGTTTATTTCTCCTATCACGGTCAGCAGGGCCGGAAGAGAGCACTGCACCTTCTCGAATCCGTTTTCCAGCCTCCTGTGTACCACCATTGTCTTCTTCTTTATCTCTTCTATTCGGGAGACATATGTTACCTGTGATATACCCAGATACTCCGCCACCTGGGGCCCGATCTGGGCGGTATCGCCGTCTATGGCCTGGCGCCCGCACAGTATGATGTCATAGCCGCCCATTTTTTCGATCGCCTTTCCCAGGGTGGAAGAGGTGGCCCATGTGTCGGCCCCGGCAAAGGCCCTGTCGGTCAGCAGTATCCCGGAATCGGCCCCCATGCCGATGGCCTCCGAGACCGCATCTATCGCCTGCGGGGGGCCCATGGAAAGCACCTTTACCTTGCCGCCCCAGGTCTCCTTTATACTCACCGCAGCCTCAAGCGCGTGGCGGTCATCCGGGTTTATTATGCTTTCGATCCCCTCCCTTATGAGGTTCCCGGTCTTTGGATCCAGTTTTACTTCCGTTGTATCGGGGACCTGTTTAACAAGGACGATAATCTTCATTGCCCTTCTCCATGCCGTGTTAAAAGCCGTGACTCGATTAATAAGGTTCTTCTCCCAATTAATTGGGAGAAAGGGTCCAAGGGTTCCAGGGTTCTTTGCTCCACTTACGCTTCGCTCAGTTCCACAGCTTCGTAGCAGATTCCCGGTTTCAAGAATAACCCAACTTACCTGACATCATGGCTAATGTTTAAATCTCTATAATTTACAAGCAGTTCACTCGAACCCGCGAACCCTTGACCCCTCGAATCCTTCATTTAGATCAGCTCTTTTGGAGATGATCCATTAATAATAGCCTGCGCGTTCCTAGATGATCTTTTCCTCTTTGAGTTGATCCAGTTGTTCGGATGAATATCCGAGCATGCCGTAAATCTCGCCGTTATGCTCCCCGAAGCGGGGAGGAAAGGAGAGCATCCTGTTCGATTCCTCGACAAAAGAGGTCATATTGGGCGGAGGCGGCATGGTAAGGCGCGTGCCGGAGTTTTTATCCTCTGTATAGAGCAGTCGTGTCTCCACAAGGGGATCTGCGACTACCTCGGGGATGGTCTTTATCTTGCTTATCGGAATGGTTATGGAATTGAACAGATCGATCAACTCCTCACTGCTTATCTTTGAGGTAATCTCATTGATTTTGCGGTTCAGATTCTCTACGTCCCCTATCCTGCCGGAGTTTTTCCCGTACTGCTCCTCGTCAAGGGATTTGAATATGTCAAGAGATATCATCGAACCCCACTGCCTGTCGTTACCCACGGCTATGTACACGTAACCGTTACTCGTCTTGAATACCGATACGGGACAGAAGAATTCATGGGTATTGCCCCTTCTGGTTATGGGCCTGCCGTAAAGGGTTGAAAGGGTGATAGGCACGGTAAGCCATGACACGGAAGATTCGAACATGGACATGTTTATGCAGGAGCCCTCTCCCGTGACCTGACGCCTGAAAAGCGCCTTCATGAGCAGACCGTATGAGTGTTCGCTCGTGCCCATGTCGGGAAGCGGTATGCCCAGCACCTGTGGGTCGGAATCGGCCTCGCCCGTGAGATCCATCAGGCCTGAGCGGGCCTGAAGGATCGGATCATAGGCCCCCTCGTTGCTGTCCGGCCCGAAACCTGTAACCCCCAGCCATATTATATCCTTTTTTACTTGTCTGAGGGTGTCATAGTCGATTCCCAGTTTTTTATAGTTCCTTGGAAGCTGGTTTGTGGCGAATATATCCACCTTCAGCTCGGTGATAAGCGTCCTCAACAGATCCTGTCCCTTTGGATCACCCAGATTCAGAGTAAGGGCCTTTTTCCCTGCGTTTATGCAGAGGAAATAGGAATTCATCCTCTCTTCTCCCAGGACATTTTCCCCTATAAACCGGTTCGGATCACCATAAACCGGATGCTCCAGCCTGATGACCTTCATCCCGTCCTGGGCGAGTCTGTATGTGAGATATGGCAGAACCGTTGCCTGTTCAAGCGAAAGTACGGTGAGATTCTTAAAAAGACCCATCATATTCCTCCCGGTTGAAGGTAAAAGGGTTCGAAAAGCGTAAACCGATCCTTTAACAGACAAAACAAAAAGGGAGTTAATATAAGATTAGATAGCCCGTTTAAAAACTATAAATATTATTTAAATATAATTTGCTATGATTAGGAATGTAAAAAAGACGTTTATCAGCTGTTTTGCAAAAACATGTATACAGTATACATTATTTGCTGTCAAATTTTTTCTCACTTTTTTTTAATTTTTACAATTCATGCATGTCAGGACTGCCCCGCACCCCTTCCGGACACACGGCCTTTCCCCTTTTTCTGATATTTCCGCACGGCCGTATTATGCTCCCTGAGGGTCCTTGAGAAATAATGGCTCCCGTTATTCCTGGATACGAAAAAGATAAAATCTGTTTCAGCAGGATACAGTACCGCCTTGATGGCATCTTTGCCCGGACTTGCTATAGGGGCGGGAGGCAGGCCCTTTATCATGTAGGTGTTATAAGGCCCCGGTCGGGACAGGTCTTTTCTGGTAAGGTTCCCGTTAAAATCCTTAATCCCGTATATGACCGTGGGATCGCTTTCAAGCCGCATGTTTTTCCTCAAGCGGTTTAAAAAAACGCTTGCGATAAGCGGGCGCTCTGCTGCCAGACCCGTCTCCTTTTCAACTATCGAGGCAAGTGTAACCACCTCGTTTACGGTCATGCCCTTCTCAACGGCCCGGCTTCTAAGAGGCGTCATTACCTCCAGGAAACGTTCAAGCATGGCCTCAACTATCTTTTCCGCGGGGATTCCTTTGGCAAAATGATAGGTATCAGGGTAAAGATAACCCTCAAGCGTATCCGAGGCTATGCCGTGTCTTGCGGCCGTGCCTGCGGCATTGGCGGCTGCCAGGAACTCATCTTTTCCGGCAAGGCCTGCCTTTTCCACTATCTGTGCGATCTGGACCATGGTAAGGCCTTCAGGTATGGTCACGGAGTGCATCCTTATCTCACCCCTGCTTAAGATCTCAAGAATCTTGGCTGGCGGCATGGAAGGACTCAGGCTGTATTCGCCCGACTTTATCTTCCTGCTCTTCCCTGTTATCCTTGCCCACAGAAGAAAGGGGCGCCGGTGGGAGATAATCCCGACCTCTTCAAGTCCCTGCGCGATCTCTTTCATGGACGCACCTACCGGCACCAGGTAAACCTGTCCGGCCCCGCTGCGATCGGCCGGTCTTACAAGGTAGATTCCAAGGCCTGCCGCAATAAAGATACAGATCAGGGCCGCAACAGCTGCCAGGAATAAGACACCTCTTTTTGAAAACCCCTTATTGTTCATAGGCTCTCTTTCCGATTACCCGGATACTTGTGGATCACCTTTTAAAAAGACGGACAAATCCCCGGCCGGCCGCTTGAAGGACAGGCAGGGGATTTCGATATTATCATTTTGGTTCGGGAACACACACGCGGATACTGTCTAATCCTATTTCTTTCCCATCATGTGGACTATCGCCTTTTCAAGCCCGTCGATGGTCAGCTCGAACATGGGAAAGATTTCGCGGATCATATTGATGGTGCGTGTATAGGGCCATTCCGCGGACATCCTGGGGTTGAGCCACACGGAATAGGGAAAGGTCTCGGCAATGAACCTGAGTCTTTCATAACTCGGTTTCAAGGACCTTTCTTCAAGATGTATGGACCCGTCCGTTGCCATAAGCTCATAGGGCGCCATGCTCGCATCCCCCAGGATAATGAAGCGGGTATCCTTGTCAAAGCGGACCAGATCGTCCACGCTCAAAGGTTTTCTGAACCTTGGCGGGTCTTCCCAGATCTTGTCGTATATGGTGTTGTGAAAGAAAAAGGTCCTTATCTCCTTGAACTGGGCCCTGGCATAGCTGAACAGGGTCTGGACCAGTTCGATATAGGGGTCCATGGACCATCCGCCGTTGTCTATGGCGAGAATGACCCTGAGCCTGTCCCTGAGACTTCTGTCAAATACTATCTCTATCTCACCGGCGTTCTTCATGGTCTGGTATATGGTCTCATCAATGTTGACCTCGTCCTTGGGACCCACCGGCACCATGTTTCTGAGCCTTTTCAAGGCCTCCCCGATCTGGGCCTGGGTAAGGGGGCCCTCCTGTGAGTAGTCCCGGTACCTCCTGTCCATGGCGACCTTTACGGCTGACTTGTTTCTTGACACTCCTCCCACGCGCATCCCGCCCGGGTGAAAGCCTGAGTGCCCCACAGGGGAAGTCCCCCCCGTGCCTATCCATTTGCTTCCGCCGTGATGCTCTTCTTTCTGCTCTTTTAACCGGTCGAGAAAATATTTGAGAAGCTCTTCCGGGCTCAGTTTGTTCAAGGAGTCCTCATCGATGTCCAGGGCGTCCGCCAGCCCCTCGGGATCCTTGAGCCATTCCTCAAGCATGGCACGGGCCACCTGGGAAAGCTCGAATTCATCCGGCTCCTTTAACTCCGCCCCCTTGAAGTGGTGCGCGAACACCTGATCGTACAGGTCGAAATACCTCTCGCTTTTGACAAGGATGGAGCGGGCGGCCGTGTAAAAGTCATCAAGAGAGGTTATCAACCCGATGCTCAAGGCCTTCTGAAGCTTGAGAAAAGAGGTGGGGGACACGGATATGCCCACCTGTCTCAGGAGGAAGAAAAAATCTATGAACATATTGTCTTATCTCAGCGGTTTCTAGATCCTCATTCTTGCCGCAGCGTTCCTCGCGATAGCCTGGTCAGGGCTCTTTTTAAACAGCACCCCGAGATAAGGCGCCTCCCCCTTTACAAGGTCTTTTACCTTGAAATCGGGGTCAGCCCTCAGTGCCCTTATCCAGTTTATGAGCTCTCTTGTGGCGGGCTTTTTTTCAAGTCCCCTGAAGTCCCGCATCCGGTAAAAGGCCCTTATGGAGCTTTCAAGCAGGTCACTGCTTATTTCGGGGAAATGCACATTTATTATCCTTCTCATCATCTCCTGATCGGGAAAAGCGATATGATGGAAATTACACCGCCCCAGAAACGGATCTGAAAGGTCCTTTTTGGCGTTGGAGGTGATAATTATCACAGGCCGGTTTTTGGCCTTGATCGTCTTGTCGATCTCTATGATATCAAACTCCATCTGATCCAGCACATCAAGCATGTCATCCTGAAAATCCGTGTCCGCCTTGTCGATCTCATCTATCAGAAGCACGACCCGGTCATCTGACACAAAGGACTGCCCGATCTTGCCCATCTTGATGTATTCCTCGATATTGCTCACATCCCTTGTTGAATCGCTGAACCGGCTGTCATTCAACCTGGTAAGGGTGTCGTACTGGTACAGGGTCTCAACGAGTTTCATGCTCGATTTTACATTAAGCACGATGAGCCTCATATTGAGGGCCTCTGATATGGCATGGGCCAGCATTGTCTTTCCTGTGCCCGGCTCACCCTTGAGAAGCAGCGGCATCTCAAGGGCCATGGAGATGTTTACTATCCTTGCAAGTTCATCATCCAGCACATATCTGGACGCCCCGTTAAAGGTCTCCTTAGATGCATTATCCATACTGATTCATGCTCCTTTTTCCGCTTATGCAGTCCTGTTTTAAAAGCCATTTATCTATCACGATGCTGTCTGAAGGAAATTTACCATAAATGATTGCGGCTTTCATGTCAAACAAGGGCGAGAAAAGCTCAAAAACCGGGAACCCGCCCCGAGCCGCACGGACGCGCATTGTTATTGGTTACTCGTTACTGGTTATTGGGAAAAACGCACCCACAGGCCCATTTCTATATACCTCTGCCTGTGCCGGCACACAAGCGGAGGCGCAGGGACTCTTTTTCCGGCCTTATCTCATCAAAAATACCACAGAAAGTACCAGTGGCCGCAGACAGGGCTTTCTTAACCGGTGCCCTATCAGCTAAGGTAACATTTGCAAAAGCCCGGGGATGCGGTCACTTTTCCGTAAGAAATAGAGAAGGACGGGTAAAAGGGTGCCTGTGCCGTAGCGACAGCCAGCCGGACGCGGATCGTTACTCGTTACTGGTTCTTCGTTACTGGTTACTGGTTACTGGTTGCTGGGGAAAAAGCAAGACCCCTGCCCATTCTCTCATGCCTTTGTTTGCTCAACGCACAAGCGGAGGCGCAGGGGCTCTTTTTTCCGGCCTTATCTCATCAAGAATACCACAGAAAGTACCAGTGGCCGCAGACAGGGCTTTCTTAACCGGTGCCCTATCAGCTAAGGTAACATTTGCAAAAGCCCGGGGATGCGGTCACTTTTCCGTAACAAATAGAGAAGGACGGGTAAAAGGGTGCCTGTGCCGTAGCGACAGCCGGATAGACGGGAATGGTTATAACCAGGCGAGAAAAGCGGGAAACGCGGAAAATGCGAGAAGCACCTCCCCCGCTTGAACCCTTGGATCCTCGAATCCTTGACCCCTCCGATCCCCGCCCCCTTGAACCCTTCCCCTGATAAATGCTATAAGCCCCCATAAACCCATAACCTTTCCAGGAGGTGCTTCATGCCGCTCGCCTTTGAATCGATAAGCCACGGAACCATTGCCTTCGGTTTTTTCAATATAGACTCGGACATGCTTCTGCTGGATCGCTACTTTTTCTTTGCCCCTGAATTCTGCCGCTCCGTATCTGCCTTAAACAGGAACAAGGAGGCAGGGAGCCCGGTCCTGATAAAGGGCTTTTTTATTGAAAAGGCCGCGGATATCGGCGACCTCATGGGGGCCATTCACGGCGTAAGATTCGCCGGGTTTATAGGGGAGGCCTACAAAAGGTTCCCCTTTCCTGAAAGGCCGGAGGATTTCAAACAGAAGCCTGAAGGCGCTCGGAACAGGCAGGTCATGGAAGAGATTATAAAAAGGTATTCAGACCAGCTCGACATACCGCTTTCGGCAGGGGATGAAGAAACCGCGCGTATTATATCGGCAGGCATCTACAGGTTCACGAAACAGCAGTTTCAGGAGTTGCTGAGATACGTCTGGCGCGGAGGCTACCCTCGCTGGAAGGGGGGAGTCAGGCCCGATTACGTGACCGGCATGAAAAAGGATCTTGATTCATCTGACGCGGGGTTATTTACGGTAACCGACTGGGGTTGATCTTTTTTGAGGGTATCACCGCCTGAAGGCTTAATAGATGCTAGTTGAGGATAAAGCCGAGTGAGAATTCCTCCCATTCATAATCGTCATCTTCAAAATCAGTGCTGTCATCGACATATAAAATCTTGCCGAAATACTCTTCCTTTACCTCGAATTCGCCGTCATCGGAAGGCTCGAGAAGAACGCCGCAGCAGTCCGGGCATGCCGGTCCGTGAATCTCTTCTCCCTCGAAAAAACATGGAATCCAGTCGCTTTCAAGCGCCTCGACAACAGATTCGATTTCCACACCGCATATTACACATTTCATATATTATTATTCCCCTAGATTTGCTTTGTAGGTAATACGGGAAAAACATCAACAAGACAAGAAGAAAATAACGCGGCGGATAGAGAAATCAACCTCCGGACATAGATAAAAATCGGTAATGGACGGGCACCCCAAAATCTGACCGGATAAAAGAAGCGGCAGCAGGCGGAAAAACCACGCCTGCCGCCGCATGAATAAAGATAAATCATACCCGCTGCCCATCCGGAAATGGATCATTTCCGGATGTTGCCTTCAGCCGTCAGCCATCAGCCACTAGCCAACAAATTGATATATCAAGCGTTTTACTGACTGCTGAGAGCTGATTGCTGATAGCGTGAGTCCATAAATCTTGATTTATGGATGAGCACCAATAAGTTTCCGGACCGGAAACAAGGAGTTTTGGCCAAGATCAAGGAAATCAAGCAATTGCGCGGAGATGTGCATATGGTACATCGCACAAGCAATTGCGCAGGTTGACGCAGATATTGGCCAAAAGGGCCATTTCCGGATGGAAACTATTTACAGGTTCTTCTTCTCAAACACATAAAAAAGAACCATGTATATCACCCCCACAGGTATAATCACCACCCAGGCATTTAACCCCAGGATGCCGGGAAGGGTTATCTTGCCCAAACTCCCCCACTTAAGTATGGATACCTTCATCAGAGGGTAGATCTCGGCATAGAGCGCGGCCCCGACGATCATTCCCAAAAGGCCGAAAACTGCGTCCCACCTGCCCTCTCCCAGTGCCCCCGCGGCGGTCCCCGGGCAGTATCCGAGGATGGCCCAGCCGATCCCGAAGATTATTCCGCCGATGACATTGGCGCCTATGCCGGTGGATTTAATACTGAGGGTCACGACCCCTATGTCTCTCAGCACATACACACCCAGCATGGCCACGAGAATGGCCGAGAGCATGAATTTTACTATCGTGAAATCGATAAGCCTTAAGGCACCGAGCTGCCTGTCATACCTTAGGACCTGCCCTTTTTGCAGAAGAAAGCCGAATATGACGCCTGTAACCAGGCCGTAGATCAGTTGCATGGCTATTCTCCTTTCCCGTAGATGAGCCGGGCCACTATAATACCCGCTCCGAAAAAGAAGATCAGCGACAGGTACCCGCTGATCGACATCTGCGCAAGCCCGCTCAGGCCGTGCCCGCTGGGACAACCTCCGGCAAGCCTTGCGCCAAGGATGGCTATGACACCTCCGGCAAAGGCGGCTGTGAACCTCTTTGACCTTTTTGCGCCGAAGCGCTTCTCCCACATTGGAGGCACCGCAGTTGACTTGAAATCCCCCGAGAGCTTTGAGGACCAGAGCGCCCCCAGGACGATCCCTACCACCAGCATCATCTGCCAGTCTATCCTCACCTTTTTGCTCGCGAAATATTTATTCCCGGCAACGTGCTCTGCGGCAACACTCCTCTCTATCAGCCCCGCCGCCCTCACAAATGTCGTTGAGGCACCCAGGTACTTACCCACAAAAAGCACGGAAAGGCATAGCAGGAGACCTGTCAGGGCACCCGCCGCGTAAGGAGACCAGCTCTTTCGTCTGAAAACCCCCATTTAGAACCTCCTTTCAACATGATGAAAATTAGACCCTTTTAATTCATAAATTAATACTTCGCGTAAGAATACCACTATCCGCTTAAATAGACAACAGGCAGGGGATCCGGTTTTTGTCCGGTTTGATTGCTCATGAATATGAAGCGATGCAGGACAGACTTGAACTTCTAACAGATGTTCAGTTATCCCTTAATCAGCTCGAAAACGGGGAAGGAATGGCGCATGAAGATGCAAAAGAAAGGGTCTTGAAGCGGGTCAAAAAGAAGATTGAGGAATGAAGTATACTCCGAGGCGGGACGGTTGGACTTTTTACGAGACCGTTAAATTTTCGTTCATCGCTGCTTCTAATGTATATTTTAATGTACTTTAAATAAACATTTGTATTAAATTGGTTATAGAAATCTTTTATGCTTGACATAACACCCTGTTTCGTTAAGGTACTTCACATATCATCGCTTCAAACAGCCTTCTTTTCCAAAAAGGCGCACTGACCATTACACTTCACCTGGAAATCGACCTCTCCTCCTGACAGAAGCTATCTTCTCCGTTTGAAGCGCTTGCAGTGATTCATATATTTTCAGATATCTGTTTTTGCTCCCAGGCTGACCGGGAAATCAAACGGGCTTTCAGCCTCTTTCCTGCTCACATAGACACCTAACTATTGTTGACGAAAAGACAGGACACCTTAAACGGATATATCTCGCTACGCCACCTTCTACCCGTAAACACGCCCTATCGCAGAAAGGAACATTCTAAAATGGAAAAAAGCCTGTTTTTGCCTCTTAAAAAGGAAAACCTTACCACCCTGGGGATTTATCATAATTTCAAGAATGGACTGGTCGCCTTTCGGGCCGCAAGGGAGTGGGACAAGCAGACAGACTGGTCCCGATACAACAGGGATTTTACCTTTGAACACCCGCTTACCATTGATACCGCCTTTCTCGGTCACAATGAAACCCTGGACCTGTTCAAGAAACACGACCTTGAAGACTACCTGGAAGAGGTGGTGGAGCTGATCAGGAAAGGGAAACACCAGGGCATCGAATGCCTTTTTGACCGGGATCAGGACATACACTTTATAAGCAACATGCACAGCAACACACTGGGCATCAATAACGGCTATCATGCCGTCAGAAGCGGCGGGATCAGGCGTCACGATCCGGCCGGCCGCGAACTTGACGTAATCATAGACGGACTCAATCTGAGCCGGGCCATGTCCTTTAAAAATGCCGGCGCCCGGATTCCTTTCGGAGGAAGCAAGATAACGGTCCAGTGTGAACCTGTTGACCTGGAAGATAACCGCTGCATCGGTTTTCTCGCATACGCCCTGGCAAGGACCCGCTCTTTTACCGGTCCCGACATGGGCTTTTCGCCTCAACTGGCCGATGTCATGAGAAGCAGGGGATATTCGCTCAATATTGCGGGCGGCTTTGACAGCAGGGTCGGCCCTACCGGAGGCCCCACCGCCTACGGCATCTATCTGGCATTAAAGGAGGCTGCGGCATTTAAGTATGGAGCAGGCGGCCTGGCAGGTAAAACCATCGTGGTGCAGGGCGTGGGAGCCGTCGGCTATCCCCTGGTGGACGAGTATCTCAGCAAAGAGGATGTCGTAATCCATATCACCGACATTTCACAAGATCCGGTGGAAAAGCTTACGGCCCGATTTCCTGACCGTGTAAAAAAGATAGACCCGGAAGATGTGCTCACCACTGAAGCGGACATCTTTGCCCCCTGCGCAATGGGGGGCATCCTGGATGAGGCGGCAATCAGCTCGGTCAGGTTTTCGATTATACTGGGGGCCGCCAACAACCAGCTCAAGGCCTCAAGCCAGGAAGAAGAGGTGAAACTCGCAAGGCTCCTTCAGGAGAAGGGGATTCTTTTTCAGGTGGACTGGATGCACAATACAGGCGGGGTCATTGCGGGGATGGAAGAATATATACACAGGGAAAAGGCCAGCATGGAAAATATCAGGGACCATACCGAAAAGGTCTGCAGGCACGGAACCCGCAGGAATCTTGAAACCGCAAAGGCGGAAGGGATCACCCCCACGGAGATGGCCTACAGATACTACAGTTCGAAGATCTATCAATAACGTGTCTGTATGACATGCGGCTGCCGGGTGCCGGCCGCTCTATCATGTAATGAGGGGAAGGGAATGGTTTTGTGAACTTATGCCCATCTGAAAATGAATTCTGGGCACAAGTTATTTTCCAGACCGGAATGGATGGAAACAAATAAACCCTATGGAAAAAGGAGGTAACATCATGAAAAGGATAACATTTTTGCTGATGCTTTTATTGGCCCTGGGACTTGTTTTCGGTTCCACGCTTTCAGCCAAGATGATTCGAATCGGTGAGGCGCAGATTGTGGCCCATCCGGCCCTTGACAACGATTCCAAAGGGTTTGCGGCGGCCCTTGCCGAAGAAGGCTTCATAGAGGGCGAAAACATCACCATCGACCGGCAGAACGCACAGGGCGACCAGCCCACCTGCGCGATTATAGCCAGAAAATTCGAAGACGACAGGGTTGCTCTGGTTCACGCCATCAGCACGCCCAATGCCCAGGCCCAGGTAAAGATAAGCAAGACCATACCGATTGTGTTTTCTTCGGTTACAGACCCTGTGAAGACAGGCATCGTACCCAAAATGGGCGAAACCGGAACCACAGTAACAGGTGTAAGCGACAGGTGGCCCATCACCCTGCAGTGCAGTATGTACCAGGATCTGGTTCCGGGAACCAAAAGATGGGGCACGATCTATAACCCGGGGGACGTAAATGTCACCTTTCACATCAAGGAGATGAAAAAGGCGGTAGAGGATATGGGCGGAAAGCTTATCGAGGCGCATGTCTCCACCAGCGCCGAAGTAATGCAGGCCATGCAGAGCCTGGTCGGCCGGGTGGACGCCATCCATATCACCTCGGACAACACATGTGTTTCCGCGTTTGAATCCATTGTCAAGGTCTGCAACGCAAACGATATCGCCCTGTTTGCGGGTGACCGGGACTCCACCCCCAGGGGAGCGGTTGCAGCCTACGGACCCGACTACTTTCTGATCGGATACACTGCCGGCAAAAAGGCGGCAAGGATACTAAAAGGCGAAGATCCGGGCAAGATCCCTGCCGGACTTGCATCGGAATACAGTCTCTGGGTCAGTCTTCAAAATGCCAAGGCACAGGGAGTAAAGCTCCCCGAAACACTGGTAAAAAAGGCGGCGGACAAGTTGTGGGATGAAAACGGAAACGTGATAAAGGGTAAGTAAATATGGATCATCTCCAAAAGAGTTGATCCAAAAGGAGGATTCCAGGGGTCTAGGGGTCTAGGGGTCGAGTGAAATGCTTAAAGCGATGATCAAATCCCTGGAAAGCAAACCCCCGAATCCTTGAAACCGGGAACCCGCTGCGAAGCAGTGGGACTGAGCGAAGCGTAAGCGAAGCAAAGAATCCTTGAATCCTTGAATCCTTGGACCCTTTCTCCCAAATAATTGGGAGAAGAACTTTAGTTATTATCAGGGGGAGGTTATCCCTTACTCCCCTATATCAAAAGATGGTGAACAGATGATATCGTTCGGTTTATTAAGGACTATTCCCATATCCCTTGAACAGGGCCTCGCATACGGGCTAGTGGCGCTCGGGATCGTCATCACTTTCCGGATCCTTGCATTCCCGGACCTTACCGTTGACGGAAGCTTCCCACTGGGCGCGGCGGTCGTCTCCCGCCTCATCATGGAGGGGGTCTCTCCCATCTACGGTATCATTATGGCTGTTCTCTGCGGGTTTCTGGCCGGTTGCTGCACCGGGTTTTTAAATACGAAGCTCAAGATCAACAGCCTTCTGGCAGGAATCCTTATGATGACCATGCTCTATTCGGTGAACCTGCGCATAATGGGAAGATCAAACATTCAGCTTCTTACGGTGAACACGATTTTAACCCCGCTGGAAAACCTCGATGTCAACAGGTTTATCCCTATCATCACCTTCTTCTTTATTACCGTATTTGCCGTAAAATTCCTTACGGACATGTTCTTTAATACCCAGCTGGGCTTTGCCATGCGGGCCACAGGCGATAACGAGCAGATGATACGCACCCTCGGGGTGAACACCGACCATATGACCATCCTGGGGATCGGGATCTCAAACGCGTTTGTGGCTCTGTCAGGCGCGCTTGTGGCCCAGGATCAGGGTTTCTCGGATGTGGGCATGGGGATCGGGATGATCGTTGCGGGCCTTGCCTCCATAATAATCGGCGAGGCCCTGTTCGGCAAAAGGACGGTACGGAGGATGACCCTGGCGGCCATTGTAGGGTCCATCATGTACAAGCTTATAATTTCGCTTGGGCTCAGGCTGGGACTGGCCCCCACTGATCTGAAGATGGCTACCGGCGTAATGGTGATTCTGGCACTCGGCATCCCCGCCCTGAAAAAGGAAAAGGAAGGCAAACTCCACCTGAGGGGGGTTTAGGAAAAAAAGGACAATGATAAGGCTTGAAAAGGTAACCAAGACTTTCTCAAAGGGCACGATAGACGAAAAGACGGCAATAAACGGATTAAGCCTTCACGTCCGGAAGGGGGACTTTATAACCGTCATCGGGAGCAACGGCGCCGGCAAGACCACATTTTTGAACCTTATCTCCGGCACCTTCAGACCTGATGACGGTGTTATCTTTATTGACGGCTCCGACGTGACCCATCTGCCTGAACACAAGCGTGCAAGATATCTCGGCAGGATCTTTCAGGACCCCTTGATGGGAACGGCCTCATCCATGACCATCGAGGAAAACCTTGCCATGGCCGACCTGCGCGGAAGCCCCAGGGGACTCAAGTGGGGGGTCACAAAAGCGCTCAGGGAACACTACCGGCACACACTCAGCATACTTGAGCTCGGGCTCGAAACCAGGCTGAAAGACACGGTCAGCCTCCTTTCCGGGGGCCAGCGCCAGTCAATGACACTCCTTATGGTCACGCTGTCTCTGCCGAAACTCCTGCTTCTGGATGAACATACCGCGGCCCTTGATCCCAAAACAGCCCAGAAGGTCATGGACCTTACCAAGAAGATCGTTGAGAAGAACAACCTTACGACCATCATGGTGACTCACAACATGCAGCAGGCCATCAGGTACGGGAACCGCATGATCATGCTGCACGAGGGGGGAATCCAGTTTGATATCGAGGGAGAGGAAAAATCGGCCCTCACGGTCGAGGGGGTGGTCAGAAGGTTCGGGGCCGAACTAAAGGATGAGGCCTTACTGGTATAGGTGCAGGTGTAAATGCCTGACCTCCAACATCAGGAGACTGTAATGCTTGAAAATAGAATCGTCTTTTTAAACGGAGATTTCATCCCCTGGGACCGGGCCACGGTTCACATCATGAGCCACAGCTTCGGCCGGGGGTCCGCCATCTTCGAGGTGCTCGGCCTTCATGAAACCAAGGAAGGTCCTGCTGTCTTCAGGCTCGATCGCCACATTGAGCGCCTCTTTAAAAGTGCCGAGCTTCTAGAAATGGAGGTCCCGATCTCCCGGGAAAAGCTTTATGAGGCGGTTATGGCCACAATCAGGCAGAACATGCTCACCCAAGGCTTTATCAAGATAATCGGTTTCTTTCCCCAGATATCCTTTGAAATCACCCCTCCCCAGAAGAGGCTCGACATCTCGATCTTTGTTGTCGATCCCGCTCAGGACCTGGGAGGTCTTGACTTCCCTGTTGAAGAAGGCACCACGATCTGCATCTCCGGCTGGCGCAAGCTCGACCCGCAGACGGTACCTGTCGAGGCCAAGGTGGCGGCAAACTACCTGAACGGGATGATGGCCCGATTAGAGGCTGGAAAGCGCGGATTTGAAAACGTGGTCATGCTCGACACCCAGGGCTTCATTGCCGAAGGGGGCACAGAGTCCATTTTTCTGGTAAAAGATAATAGACTCATGACCCCGTCGCTGGGAACCGTCCTTGCGAGCATCACCCGCAGATCCATTCTGAGCGCCGCAAAGACCCTGGGCATGGAAACGGTTGAAGAGCGCCTGCCCCCGGACCTGCTTTTAGAGGCGGACGAGATATTTCTGTCCGGCACCCCGTTTAAGGTCCTGCCGGTAAAGCAGGTGGAAGACAGGGTGATCGAGGCTACGCCGGGGCCAATCACCCGAAGGCTCTCCACCCTGATGGATGAGATAATCACGGGCCGGGATGAACGCTTCAAACAGTGGTTCTTTCCTGTCAAAGGTTGACGGCTTCGTAAAAAGTCCAATCCCGCGACACGCGGGATTATGCTTCATCTTTCGTCATTACGATCCCGCTGCAAGCGGGATAAGTACGCCTCACTCCTCAAGACTTGCAGGCCTTGCATTTGAACTTTTCACTGTGCCGTCTCAATTTTGACTTTTTGCGAATGCATCAAGGTTAATTCATCCATAAATCAAGATTTATGGACTCACGCAATCAGCTTTCAGCAAAATAGTCGGCATATCAAATTGTCGGCTGCCTACTGATTGCCGACGCCTGCCCGCCGTGAATGTGGCGGGGCTGAAAGCAGTATACAGAAATGAGCAATTTTCGGATGGGCTGGTTAGAAGTCACTTTCTATTCTTAAAGTACCCAACGGCAACCAACGGCTCTTCCCTCCCCCTTCTGCCCTGTTCAGCCCTTTTTTGGATCAAATCGGGAGATATTTTCCGAAAAGTTGCATCACTTTCAGTTTTTGCAAATCTGCACATGTTTATGTGCATCAGGGAAGATAATTAGCTGAAATACCAAAAGATATTTCTGGCAGGATAATGCACATAAATATGTGCACGGATAAGTTTATGCACATAAAACTGTGCATCGCTGTTTTTCAATGCACATGTTTATGTGCATTCAGTACAAATTCTTCCTAAATCAGCTTAATACGCCTTTATTTGCTTGACATGCCCACCTTTTCAGTTATGGTATTATTTATATCTTTGCTTCAAACAGCCTTCTTTTTCAAAAAAAGGGCTCTAACCATGACACTCCACCTTAAATTGTGCCCATCTCACTCCTGACGGAAGATCTCTTTTCCGTCGGGAGCGCTTTAAGGGAATCATAATATATTTTCAGAAACCCGCTTTCTGTTCGTTTGCAAACGAGCACAATTTTGACCGGTGGAGTTTCCGGCTGTTTCAGGGTGCCTCTTTTGATCAATTCTTCAGGTTGACCGCTTGCTTATATAATTACTTGCCGGGAAGCGCAGATGAAATTTATTCAACATAATAAAATGGAGGGGAAATGGGAGTTGAAAACGCAGTATGTCCCTATTGTGGCCGAGAGGTAATTGTTACGGTACCTACTGGTCACAGGTTGCGTAATATTGTGCAAAATCCAAGGTACAACCCCGCCTTTAATGAAGGCGATGACAAGCTTACGACGCAGTGGTCTAAATGCCCACATTGCAGTCATGAATTCGGAGGGGTGACGAGGGATGAATCTTGAATGTAAGAACTGGTATCTCTTTAGGTAATGAAAGCACGTTTTTTCCAATCCTTAAGCAGCAAAAAGGAGGGACAAATGGCTCTCAATAACATGCCATGCCCAAAATGCATTAACGGAAAAATCCAGAAACAGGTTCCTTGCAAAAGCTGTAACGGCACCGGTTGGGCAGACTTTTCCAAAGGGAAACGTTGTACTCAATTAGGTTGCGTTAACGGGTTTGTCACCATAAGCGAACCATGTTTCACCTGCAAAGGAACGGGTTCTATTCCCGGCAAGATAACTCCTTTTTGAGTTGTGTAAAAGCAAATTAACACGCACCCGCAAAAAGCTGGTGCTCTTTCTGGTCCGATTATTTGCAGTCATTATCGAGGTTAAATGCCGTGATATTATTTTTAACCGGAGTTTTCATAGGAGCGGCAATCGGAATTATCGTTATGTCTCTTCTGGCCGTTAACAGGGATTCCGATAAACATTCGGATGATTTGGGCGGATCGTTAAATGAGAAAACGGGCAAGCAGTTATAGAAAATAACATGCCCGCATCCGTTCGGACAAGGACGATAAATCCCGGAAAACTTGAACAAGAGGCTTGAAAACGCCATAAGTGTAACCTTTTCCGTTCATCAGTGATGGGAGCGGAGGCGGACCGCTAAAAACAGGCACCCAATTAGGAGGAAAATGATGCTTCGTAGATTTTTTAGGAGCAAAAACAGGCTGGAATTATTTTCTATTGCCATGATTCTGCTCTTGATTATGGTGCTGATGATGCAAGTTAACAAAAACCATAGCGACTTTAAACCCATTACACGGCACTAAGTGACATCAGTGAAAAGCAACCCAAACAATATTAAAGGGCAAATAAGCAGCAGCATCGATAGAGTGAAGCAGGAGATGAAAAGGGATAAGGCAGTCAGTCTGCGGGTTGAAAAACTGATTAAGATTCTGAGCAACAGTCAAACGGAAATTTAACCCTTTTCCGTTTGACTGTTTATTTTATCCGGTTCTTCTCCAACTAAGTTGTAGAAGAGGGTCCAAGGGTTCCCGGTTTCTTTGCTTCGCTCAGTCCCACCCCTCAACAGGCTCGGGGCGGGTTCCCAGTTTCAAGGGTTTGCTTTCCAGGGATTTGATCATCGCTTTAAGCAGTTCACTCGAACCCTCGGCTCCTTGACCCCTTGACCCCTTCTTTTGGATCAACTCTTTTGGAGATGATCCTCTTATCCTGATATTATTGTCCTTTTTCCCCGGTTTTGCCGGACATTTCTTTCAAAATACCCTCCAGTTTGTCAAGCTCCCTTCCGTATTCGGCCCATTTCCCCTGTCGCATATAGGCCTTGGCATTGTTGTAGTATCCTATTGCCCGTTCTGCCAGATTTGCGCCTTCCGGCGTTTTAGACATGGAAGGGGAAGCCAGATGTTCCGGGGTTATTTCCTCACCCAGTATGGCACTCAGTGCCTTGTCCAGCTTATCCTCCATGATCACGCGGTTGCTGAAAGCCACGATTACCCTTTTCAGCTCCGGCAAGGCGGCGAGCTTTGCCCTGTCCTGTCCGGATAAAGCCTGACTCCCCGTAGCCTTTCCACTACCCCTTTGTTGAGTTTGCGCGGTTGCCGGAGATTCGGACTGTTCCTGTGTTGCTTCCAAATAAATCGGTTCCACATAGATAAATGAACCGCTCACTGGAATGGCTAAGAGATTGCCTCTGATGACCCTCGAACCCTTCTGGCCCCACAGGCTCAACTCCCGGGAAATTTCGGTCTGTTGATCCACCCTGGCCTCTATCTGCATGGGCCCGTAGACCAGCTTGTCTTTGGGTAATTTGTAAACCAGCAGGGTGCCGTAGTGGGGCAGGTCACTCCTGGCGGCCAGCCAGCCGATCATATTGTCCTTTCGGGAAGGGGTGAAGGGCAGCATCAGAACAAATTCCTCCTTTTCCCCTTCGGGCAGTTTTATGATGATATAGTACGGCTTCATTTCCTGACGGGAATCTCCGTAAATCTCATCGGGAACCTGCCAGAGATCTTCCTGGTTATAAAAGACCTGGGCATCCTGCATGTGATAGGTGGTGTAGGTCTTTGCCTGGATTTCAAAAAGGTCCCTGGGATAGCGTATGTGCCTTTTCAAATCCTCGGGCATTTCACTGAAAGGCTTGAAAAGATCCGGAAATATCTTTGCATAGGTTTTAACAATGGGATCTTTTTCATCCATTATGTAAAAGCACACATCCCCGTTATAGGCATCAACCGTCACCTTGACGGAGTTACGGATGTAGTTAAGCGACTTGTTATTCAAGCGGTGAGGGGACCTGCGGGAATAGGGATACATGTTGGACGTGGTGTAGGCATCCTGAATCCAGTAGAGCTTTCCCTCCGACACAACCATGTAAGGATCCCGGTCATAATCCAGAAAAGGGGCAATGGTCCCTGCACGGCGTTCAATCCGTCGATTATACATGAGCCTGCTTTCAGGGCCCAGGTATGTGGTAAAGAGTATCTGGGGATCCCTAAATTCCGTGGCAAATAAGAGCCTTCGCAAAAAAGAATTGATATGAACGCCCCCTTTTCCCTGATAATTGGCATAGACGTTTTTGTCCCCTTTGGGATAATCAAATTCTTCGGCCCTGGTCTTTACCATGACATATTCATCGGTCTTTTCTCCGTAATAGATCTCCGGCCGGTCAATCTTCAAATCATCAACATAGGAAGGGGGCAGGTCTTTAATAAGGAGTTGGGGAAGTCCCTCGCTGGTTACTTCATTGACCGGACTTGAGGCCAATCCGTAGCCGTGGGTATAGATCAGGTGCCTGTTGACCCAGGTATTGGCCTGCGGGGGGAGTTTATTGACCACGAGTTCACGGGCGGCCAGCATGACCTGTCTATACTGGTTATCGATTTTATATCGATCCACGTCCACGTTGTTAAAGTCGTAATACAGCCTTATGGATTGAATCTGCCTGTAGGTTTGAAGCAAAGGGCGTTCATCCCAGATCCTGATATTCTGAATCGTGACATTTTCCTTCTCGATGTCTTTCGGGCTGAGTCGCTCATTTACCTCGAAATCGACTTCTTTGATCTTATTCAGGTTGTATGCCCTGCGGGTATAATCGATATTGTAAGCGATATAAGGCGCTTCCTTTGCCAGTTCGTTGGGCTTGACCAGGAGCTTCTGGATAACGACAGGAAGACCGTTTGCAAGTACCACGACCGCCCCCAACCAGACGCCTAGACTTATATAGATCAGTTTCGTCCTGGGCTTGATCGCGTTCATAAAAAGGACCACTGCAAGACCCAGGGATACAAGAATCAGAACCTTGTAGACCCAGGCCTTGACATGCACGTCCGTATAGCTGGCCCCGAAGGCGGGCCCCTGGGTGGAATACAGAAGTTCGTACATTTTAAGGTGAAAACCCCACGCTAACAGCAGGGCGATGAATCCTCCCAGGAAAATAAGGTGTTTTTTAGCCTTGAGTGATATGGCAATCTTGGGCAAAGCGGGTGGTTTACCCTCTCCTTGTACAAGGTCACCGATTACTTGAACAGCGCCGTCTTTCAGGTACCATATCACGGTGAGCCCGCCTGCAAAAACGATCAAAAGCATCAGGCCGTCCCGGATGAAATTGAAAAAGGGAAGTGCGAACACATAAAAACCTATGTCCTTGTCAAAAACAGGATCCATTTGGCCGAACGGCTCCTGGTATAGATAACGCAGGACCATATCCCATTGGGCCGCACCCTTTGAGGCGATAATAAAACTGACAATCAGGATAAATGCGACGAAAATGATATTCAGGGTGTTGGCTGAAATTCCGAATTGTGCGAAATATTCGGCATCATACGCTAATCCCGTTCCGGCGCCTTTGGCCGGCAGACGTCTGGCCATATAAAGATTGACGGAAACAATAAGGATCAAGAGGAGCCAGATCGCGCCGCCGAAAACGATCTTGGTCAGGAGCATGGTCCGGAAAACAGGCCAGAAGTCCAAATTCAGGAACCACAGCCAATCAGGATAAATGGAAATCACTGACCAGAGCAAAAGCGCAACAAGGACTGCAAAGCCGATCAAGATCTTTTTCTTCATTATTTAGCCTCCCTCAGATATTTAAATGATAGCTTATAATACCATTTTGTAAATCATAAATCTCTAAAACAGTGAGCTATGCTTCAGAGTAAGGGCGGCGGTCAAATCCGCAGTTGACTTTCGACTGGAGTTGACAAAAAGGCACCGCAGCCTCAAATCAACATGCAGTTCGATAAATGGTACCACTTGAAAAACCGAGTGATAGTAACAGGCAACTATCAAATATATGACAAAAAACCGGTTAAGAGATATTGGAAAAATCAAAGGCGGGCCCCAAAATCATAAAGATTGGCGAGTGATTTATGGCCGGGGCGGAGGCTTTTTATTTGAAAGCTACTTTTTTACAAGTTCCAGGAATTTGGCTTCTTCGCCCTCCACCATGCGGTAGCAGTACTTGTCCTCATCCGGGAAGCTGCCCTCCTTGACCTCTTTGACATACTCTGCCATGGCGTCCGTGATTACCCGGGCCACGTTGCAGTATTTCTTGACGAATTTTGGAGTGAAGGCCTGGAACTGGCCGATCAGATCACTGACGATCAACAGTTGCCCATCGCAGTGCGGTCCCGCCCCTATGGACAAGACCGGAATTTTCAGCTTCTGCCAGATATACTTCATCACTTCCGGCGGCACAGCTTCCACAAGCAGCATTTTGGCACCTGCCGCTTCTACGGCCAAGGCGTCTTGCACCACCAGTTTTGCAGTTTCGGCAGTGCGGCCCTGGGCTTTGTGGCCGCCAAGTTGCCCTGAGCTTTGGGGAGTAAGGCCGATGTGGCCGATAACGTTGATGCCGGCATCAGTGATTGCGCGAATGCGGCCGGTCACGCGCACGCCGCCTTCCAGCTTGACGGCATCTACATCGGCATGCTTTAAAAAACGCACGGCATTATCCACCGCCTGTTCGTCAGATGCCTGATAGCTGCCTAAGGGCATATCACCCACAACAAAGCACTCGGGTGCTCCCCGTCGCACAGCCTCGCTGTGCGCGATACATTGATCCATGGTCACAGGCATAGTGCTGTTGTACCCGTAGACGCACATCCCCAGGCTGTCACCCACCAGAATCATTTCTACCCCCGCTGCCTGGGCAAACTGAGCGGTAGGGAAGTCATATGATGTCAACCAGGTGATTTTTTCCCCTCTGGACTTCATCTGGTAAAGATCAAAAATGCTTTTTTTCATTGATTCACTCCTCAATGCAATGTTGAACGCGGTGGATGAACGTGCATGAGGCAGGGTTTTACGAAAAGGAAATCAGGCTACCAGCTTAAATTTTCCCTTTACCGCCCCGCAGACAGGACAATTGTCAGGGGCCTCATCCTCGCTCACATAACCGCAGACCTGGCATACGTAATAATCGGTGTGACGATCGGAGAGCATGTCGTTCATGGCCTTTTTATAAAGCCGGGCATGACGGTCTTCCACATCCCGGGACTGGGAAAAGGCCTTTACAATTTTTTCCTTTCCTTCATCAGCCGCGTCTTTGATCAGTCTGGGGTACTCCTCCACGTTTGCCTTTATCTCATTTTCAAAGGCCCTCTTCACGTTTTCCTCGGTCGACCCAATCTTTCCGCGCATCTGCAGGAGATATCTTCTGGCATGGACCGATTCCGCATCTGAAATGGCGCGAAAAAGGCGTGCTATCCGGGCGTATCCTTCAGAATCGGCCTTCATTGCAAAGGCCTCGTTCCGGACGGCGGCCTTGGATTCGGCGGCAAACGCGTAGGCAAGGTTTTTTTCCGTTTTGTCAGCCATGGCTTTGACCCCCTGTTTTTTTTAGTGCTCGTCCATAAATCTTGATTTATGGACTCATGCCATAAGCAATCAGTGCACCAAAAAAATGGCGCACAAGCCTTCAGCAGTCAGTAAAACACTTAAGATATCAATTTGTTGGCTATTTACCCATACCCGAGCCTGCCCGCCAATAGATAAGGTTCTCCACCAGGGCAAGCCCTGATGGAGCAGGCCCCCCTTAGTACACGCAAAGCTCGGAAACAACCTCCTTGACGCCTTTCACAGCCTCAAGCACCGATTTGATCGCCTCTGATTCATCTACTGTGCCTGCAAGCCCGCTTATAAAGACCTTGCCCTGTTCGGGCACCTCTATAAAAAGCAGATTTATATTGAAACCTTTTTCCATGAGGGCAGCCTTGGCCTTCTTTTTAAGGGACAGCCTGGCCATCGCATCCAGTGAATCCAGCCCGCAGTCGGAGACACGTTCCCTCACCATTGTTATTATCAGGCTGGCGGCATAGTCCCCTCCCAGCTTGTCGGTGTTGATCACCAGATCGTAAAGCGAAGAATCCTTCCAGTCCAGCTGGTAGGTATTCCTCATAAATTCGTCCCGTTCCCGGTCCGCTTTTTCTACTATTTTTTTCGCTTTCTGTTCACTCATGCCGGTTCTATCCGCAATCCGATTGATCCTGGTTGCCTCGGAGCAGCTGCAGAGCACATGAAACGCGCAGTCAAAGTCATGCAGGAGCACCTGGCTCGCATGCCCGACTATCACCGCTGAACCGCGGTTTGCCATGTCATAGACCAGCGATTCCATCAGTTCACGAAACCGTTCAGGTTTGTGACTCAGGAGACGATCGAAAAACCCGGCCCGTTTTTCATCCAGATGTGCCATCTCATCGCCCGAAATACCGATTTTGACCGCCTCATCCCTGAAGCGCTCATCATCGTAAAGTTCAAAATCAAGGGCCTCGGCGACCTTGTGCCCGATCATCGCCGCGCCGCTCCCGATGGTCCGGGATATTGTAATTAACGACATACTATTTATCCTCCTTAAGGATTGAATTTATCTGAAACATCTCCGATGACCTATTAACGGAAATTTAAACATACAGCAAAACCTCTCCGAAACTCAACAGATTTTGGGTGTCAAACAGGGCAACTGGGGTCACCCATCCAGGTCTGACTTTGACCTATGCTTGAAATTAATGTAAGTTACCGCAGCATTAAACCCGTTACAGTTCGATAAACGGTATCATCCAAAGGGGCACGGATAGAAACTTCAAAAACAGGTTCTTCTCCAACCTAGTTGGTGAAGAGGGTCCAAGGACCCAAGGAGCCAAGGGTTCAAAAGTTTGTTTTCTATGGGCTTTACCAGCATTTTTAACAATTTTTTGATCTCTGTGTACCTTATGTTATTTGAGGATTTTTCATTTATTCCATATACCTGAAAAGAGTTCGCAGGATTTCTGCAACAGCTTTAAATCTTTGTAATGCTTTAGCGTATCCGCCGTTTCAATGGAGCACTTGAATCCTATGAGCTCTCAGCCGCTTAAATAAGAAGAATTTCTTTATTTAACCCTGTTTAACGCCAACTAATCGGGAGATGATCCCAAAAACATAACAAAGCGTAAAGTGCGGCCTGGCCGTAAGATCTTGAATCATGACGGATAAAGACCGGGAAAAATGGGACTCACGATACCTGAAGGAGATGGGCGCCTCCGAGGCCTCCCAGATTCTGAAGGCCTTTTTCGGTCTTGCGCCCTGCGGCAACGCCCTGGACATCGCCTGCGGAAACGGGAGAAACAGCCTTTTTCTTGCCTCAAAAGGCTTTACCGTGGATGCGGTGGATGTATCTAAAGTGGCAACCGCTCATCTGAAGGGAAAAGATCCCAAAATAAATGTCATGCGCCGGGACATGGATACCTGGATAATCCCGCAAAACCGCTATGAGCTTGTTGTAAACATCCGTTTTCTGGACAGGCGCCTGTTTCCGATGATCAAGGAGGGACTTAGAACAGGAGGTGTCCTGATTTTTGAATCATTTATCGGCGGGAAAAAGGATAAATATCGTCTCAGGCAGAACGAACTGATTCACGCCTTTCAGCCACTTCGCATAGTCTATTACGAAGAAAAAGAATCAGATCACGACAGGTTCGATCAAACAGCCTCACTTGTTGCCGTTAAAACGGACCCGGCCGTTTGACCTCTGTTTCTTTTTTGCGGACCCGGCATAATAGTTTTTCAGGGAAGTGGGGTCGTTACCTTTTTCACGCAGCCGGATGCCCCCCTTTTCAAGGGTAATGAGCCTTTTTTTATACAGTCTGCCCACTGCGTTTTTGAATGTCTTTTTGCTTATGCCGAAAAGATCGGCGATTACCTTTGGCCGGCTTTTATCGGTGACCGCGATAAACCCGCCCATCTGCCGCAGTTTGTCCATGATTTTCCTGGACTCGGAATAAATTGCCTTATAGCCCGGCTTCTGCAGGCAGAGGTCTATCTTTTTATCGTCGCGGATATTTTTGATAAACCCGTCGATTTCCCGGCCGATTTCAAGCGGCTGAAACACCTCGTTATTATACAGGACACCTTTGTGCGTGCCGTTTATGACGGCGATAAACCCCATCCTGGTTTTATCGGAGATAAGAAGCGCTACCTTCTGGCCCGCATGAAAATCCGCCTCTTCTTTTTGCTCCCCGACTTTTTTATGGGTATTTGTTACCATCGCATTTCTCCGGCGATTGGTGCCGGCCGGTGCCTGCTTACCGCTCCTCTGTTGACCCGGTCGGGTCTTTCTCATCTTCATCGGTTTAAACCGCCTTATTTACCGGCCTTGGCCGCCTTTTATCTCTTTCTTCTATTTCCTGAACCGGCATCGTCTGCCACGACCTTCGCTTCCCGTTAAATTCCGGGACCTGTAAAATCTCTGAATAACAGTGGATGAATCCCATCCGCCCCATGTAGGCCCTCATGGGGATGGATCATTAAAAAAGGCATCCCCCGTTTAACAGGTGATGCCTTTGATTGTCCCAAAAAGCAGTTTAGATAACGGTCACATTGGCTGCAGAAGGACCCTTAGGTCCCTGCTGGATGTCAAAGCTAACTCGCTCACCTTCGCTGAGGGATTTAAAACCGTTCGCATTGATTGCGCTGTGATGCACAAACACATCCGGTCCGTCTTCCTGTTCAATGAATCCGAAACCTTTTTGATCATTAAACCACTTTACAGTTCCATTTGGCATGATATCATCCTCCTTTCGATAAATTTCAATGTTACAGACTGAAGGATGATAACGTTTAAAAACTTATAATCCAAGCAGAAAGAACCCCGCCCGCCGATTTCCGGCAGGACTTGTTTGATACCATACTTTAAGCACCTTTACGGTAATAGCAAGCCGGATATTCATTTTTTCTGCAACAAACAGTAAATGTGAAGGAATAAAAACAGATGGACACCCAGGTTTCCATCAGGAAACGGCCTGTTATCCATAAATTCTGACAATGGATTCAGGGCCGCAGGATCTGATCGGGGGAAACAGGGTTCAGGGGGTCACGAAACAGGACGTGCCGTCACGCAGGTCTTTTACCCTTTTTCTTAAACGCGCTTCCTCCAGGTAGGCCTTCTGGATCTTTTTGTTCGTCTTAAGCTCCGAGGCGGGCACTTAAACAATGAAGGCATTCCCTCTTACTATTGTCTTTGATGCGGCCGCATGTTAACTTCCAGGGAGACGATTCAAAAACATCTTACAGGCGGTCTGGAAAAGAAGAGGCATGACGTGGACAGGATCAAAGATGTCCGGGACAAGGTAAGGAAGACACTTTCGGAGTACCGCATGATCCGTACCGGCGACAAGGTTGTGGTGGCCGTGTCGGGCGGACCCGATTCCGTATGCCTTATCCACATCCTGAACGAACTCAAAGGGGAATTCCAGATAGAGCTTGCGGTCGCCCATTTTGATCATGGATTGAGGCCTGAACAGGATAAATCAGAGACCCTGTTTGTAAAGGCGCTTGCAGAAAAACTGGGGCTCCCTTTTGATACTTCGAAAGCAGGCGACGCGCTTTCAAATAAAGACAATTCCCTTGAAGAGCGGGCAAGGGATGAAAGGTATAAATTTCTTGAACTTACCAGGGCCGGCCGCTCGGCCCAGAAGATAGCCCTCGGTCACAACCTGAACGACCAGGCCGAGACCGTCCTTATGAGGCTTTTGAGAGGGAGCGGGCCTGCCGGTCTCGCAGGTATCCCTCCTGTAAGGGACGGGGTGATCATCAGACCGCTCATCGAAATTACCAGGCAGGAGATAGAGGAATATCTCCTGGTCAGGGGAATCGAATCGGCAACTGATCCCTCCAACCGGGATACCAGATTTTTGAGGAACAGGATCCGCCACCGGCTCCTGCCGCTTCTTACCACCTTTCAGCCTCGCATAGTTGAGATCCTGGGGAACAGCTCAAGGATAATAAGGGAAGACGACCTGTTTATGGAGTCGATAGCGGAAAAATGGGTAAAAGAAAACTCGACTGAAAAATCGCGAACCATCCTTTTCCCCCTTGCCCCTTACAGGGATCTGGCCGGCGCTCTTCAGCGCCGAATAGCCCGATCCTGCCTCAAAAGGCTTTGCAGCGGAAACCTTCGCAGGATAGACTCGGCGCACCTTGAATCGGTCAGGCGGATGGCATTGGGCCAAAGGCCGCAGGCGGCCTTGTCCCTGCCGAAGGGAATTACCGTCAGCAGGGTCTACGACACGATCCTTTTCAGAAGCAACATGGATGAGGCGGATCAGGGCCTTCAGGTCGTCATTGACGGAGAAGGAACATTTTCAATCGGTTCCGAAGGCTGGTCACTTTCCATTAAGGAGGTCGAAAAGGCGGATTATTCCCCTTCGGGACAGAGGGACGATGTCGAATATATTAATGGAGACCTGATCAGGTTTCCCCTGCTGCTGAGAAATATCAGGCCTGGTGACAGGATAATTCCTTTGGGCATGAAGGGGCGAAAAAAGATAAAGGACCTCTTTATCGATCTCAAGATTCCTTCCCTGAAAAGGTCTCGGACACCTGTCCTTTTCTCAAAGGACAGGGCCGTATGGGTCTGCGGCATAAGGCTGGATGACCGTTTCAAGGTCACATCAGGCACCAAAAAGGTGTTTAAGCTCAGATACGGCGGGCCCTGTCACAAGGATTGATCACGCAATCAGCCTTTTTCACCAAGGAGTTTCCTGATGCCCCGGCCGTAGGGGGGCCTGACGATTCCCCTCTCGGTTATTATGGCGGAGACATATCTTGAAGGGGTTATGTCAAAGGCGGGGTTGATTGCCCTGACCCCCTCCGGTCCAAGGAGTCTTCTCCCGATCCTTGATATCTCCTCCGGGGCCCTCTCCTCAACAGGGATAAGATCCCCGTTTTCCGTCATGGGGTCGATCGTAGATACGGGCGCTGCAACATAAAAGGGGACATTATTTTCATGGGCCAGCACCGCGACCTGGTATGTGCCGATCTTGTTTGCCACATCACCGTTTAAAGCGATCCTGTCCGCCCCTGTAACAACCAGGTCTATCTTTTTCCGGCGCATCAGAAAACCGGCCGCATTATCCGCTATCACGGACACGGGGATCCCCTCTTCCATCATCTCGAAGGCCGTCAGTCTGAGACCCTGGAGCCAGGGCCTTGTCTCATCGGCTATTACGGCTATGTCCTTCCCTGCTTCACTGGCGGCCCTTATGACGCCGAGCGCGGTCCCGTAGCCCCCGGTTGCAAGAGAGCCCGCATTGCAATGGGTCAATATGGTTGCCTTCTCAGGCACAAGTGCCTGCCCGATCTTTCCCATCTCCCTGTTGATGCCTATGTCCTGCTCAAGCATCAACTCCGATTCCCTTCTTAAGGAGGCCGCAAGCTCATCGACCGGAACACCCGCCATATCCCGGGCAAGCCTGTTCATTCTTTCCACGGCCCACCTGAGGTTTACGGCAGTGGGCCTTGCCTCGATCATCTGCCTGCCCATTTTTTCGAACCTCATCATGAATTTGTCATGGGATACCGTCCCTATGACCCTGGCGCCCAGGGCAAGGCCCATTGCCGCGGCAACTCCGATGGCGGGCGCCCCCCTGATCACCATTTTTTTTATCGCGGCTATGACGTCCCCGTATCCCCTGCAGTCATACCATCTGACAGTATTGGGCAGGACCCTCTGGTCTATCATCCTTACGATATTACCGTGCCATTTTATGGTTGGGACCATATTATCCCCTCTTTGCGTCAGCTTGCCGGGCCTGGGATGTTGTCGGATTTTCACAAGGCATTCAAACGCCAGCATAGCCCCTGATCTATTAAGGTGGAGGTGGGCGGATCCTGCGGGAAAATCCGTTTGCCCACGGCAGGCGGGCGTCTTTTAAAAAGCAGGGTGCCGAGGGATCAGGTGAACAGAGGCACAAAAAGGTCATGCCCTTCCACTTGAATCCTCAAACCCTGGAGCAAATATCCTGAAGATAACCCTTAGCACACTAATCGATACGTTCCATCCAGCCGCGTGAGTCATCCTTGTATCCATACTGGATGCCCACGATTTCGTCATAGAGTCTCTGGGAAAGTTCGCCCCTGTTTCCGCCTGCCACCATGTAATCATTGCCCTTGTAGGTTATCTGGCCCACAGGAGATATGACCGCGGCCGTTCCCGTGCCGAATGCCTCTTTGAGCGTACCCTTTTCAGATGCCTCGACAACCTCGTCAATGGAAAGAAAACGTTCGGAGACCTTGAATCCCCAGTCGCTTACTATCTGCATGACCGAATCTCTTGTGACACCGGGCAGGATGCTTCCTGAAAGCGGGGCCGTGATTACTTCATCGCCTATGACGAAAAACATGTTCATGGTCCCCACCTCTTCGATATATCTGTGCTCGGCCGCATCCAGCCACAGGACCTGGGTAAAGCCTTTCTCCTTCGCCTTTTCAGCGGCAAAAAGGCTTGCCGCGTAATTCCCGGCGGCCTTGGCCTCACCGGTCCCACCCTTGGGAGCCCTGACATGGAAATCTTCCACATATATCTTTACCGGGTTAAGTCCTTCCTTGTAGTAGGCCCCTACCGGTCCCAGTATGATAAAGAACAGGTAGTTATTTGAAGGCCGGACACCCAGGTGGGGTTCAGTGGCAATCATCGTGGGCCGGATATAAAGGGAGGTCCCCTCCGATCCGGGAATCCACTGCCTGTCAAGAAGTATCAGCTTTTTCATCCCCTCCATAGCCAGGTCTATCTCAACCTCCGGCATACAGAGCCTTTTGGCGGACTGGTTGAGCCTCTCGAAGTTTTTTCTCGCCCTGAAAAGATGGACCCCGCCGTCTTTTCCGGCATACGCCTTCAGACCTTCAAATATCTCCTGACCGTAATGAATCGCCATGGCGGCCGGATCAAGGGACAGATTCGCGTATGGCGCGATCCTGGGATCGAGCCACCCCTTTCCCGCCTCATAGTCCATCATGAACATATGATCCGTGGTTATATCTCCGAAACCCAGCCGGGATTCATCCTCCGGCTTGGGCTTCATCTGTTCAGGTTCGATTTCCTTGACTTTGATTTCCATAGATTTCTCCTTTTTATGGTAATAATGTGATATTTCATAGCACAAGCCGGACCTAAAGACAATACGGCCGATGCCGGTTCCACCATCGGGGCATGATCCCCGCCTCAGCGGCATTGTATCAAGTCCATTGATCTTCGTATCAGGTCCGAATTAAGTGGAGGATTTTGATGTCACGCAACCATTATTGTCCATAAAAATCCGATATACCGCGAATCAAAGGCAACTATATTTTTCGTTGACAAAATAAGGCCTCTTAGATTATTAGTTTGTTAATAAACTCAAAGGCTTTGGCACAGGGCCTTATCAGCGTCCTTTGAGTAACAGCGGCCGGTACCGGCCGTATGCGCGACCTTTTTTATTACCATATAATAAGGTTTATAATCAATAACCTCATAATAACTGATGAGGCCATGAATAAATTATTTTCAAATTCCATTTCCATCTCTGTTTTTTCCCTGCTTATTATATTGTCCTGCTGGTCAACCGCCCTTGCCCAGGAGCCTAAAAAGATCCTCAGTATCGAGGCCTTTGACATGCTCAATACGGTCCCCGATACCTACATTATGGATGTAAGGACCAGGGCCGAGTACCAGTTCGTCGGGCACCCCTTAAATGCCTATCTGTTTCCCTATATGTTCATGACAAATGAATTCGTCAAAAAAGACGAACAGTACTCCTACAGGTATAACCTGAAAAACAAGGACTTTGTCGAACAGATCGCGAATGTGTTCAAAAAATCCGATAACCTGCTTATAATGGGTGCCGACGGAACAAGGAGTGACCCCGCGGCTAAAGAACTTATCGAAGCGGGGTTCAAAAATGTCTATGATGTTGAGGACGGATTTGAAGGCTCGGAATTTCCCGCCTTCAAGGACAGCAACAAACACAAATTCTATCGTCAGCTGGCTAAGAGAAATAAGATTTACGGGTTCGGACACAGGAGGCACTATGGATGGCAATGGTGGGGCCTGCCCTGGACATATGAAATAAACCCCAAATTTATCTACCCTCCGGATCTTTCACCTCCAAAGCAGAAAAAATAGCAATGTTGGAGGCCACCCGGCCTTGTCTATGAATGAAACATGCCCGGCCTTTAAATAAAGAATCTTTTAATTCTCCTTTCGCGGTAAAGGATAATCGCCCCGCTTAATGTTGACAAAATTGCTGCTCCGTATTAGTTTTCCTGTAAATATTGCCATGCGAAAGGAGAATTATAATGGCTGACGTACTGCATGTAACAGATGATAGCTTTGAGGAAGAGATACTGAAATCCGATATCCCGGCTGTGGTCGATTTCTGGGCGGAGTGGTGCGGCCCGTGTAAAATGGTGGGTCCGGTAGTTGAGGAGCTGGCCAAACAATACGCCGGCAAGATAAAGGTCGCTTCCATGGATGTGGATTCAAACCGACAGACACCCGGAAAATTCGGGATCAGGAACATTCCCACGCTTATCTTCTTCAAGAATGGCGAGGTCGCAAATACCGTGATCGGGGCACAGCCCAAGAGCGCCCTTGAAGAAGAAATTAACAAGCTCCTGTAGAATAACCGGCTGAAGGCATTTACCAGGCGTTTTTTTGATGCAGGTTTTTGCCTTTTTTGAGGAGAGCATCGTGGAAGATCTTGTAATAATAGGAGCAGGGCCTGCAGGTCTCACCGCAGGCCTTTATGCTGCCCGTGCGCGTCTTAAGACCGTCGTTCTTGAAAAGCTCTCACCCGGCGGACAGATATTAATGACCGACTGGGTGGAAAATTATCCAGGTTTCCCTGACGGTCTCTCCGGATTTGAGCTGGTCGACAGGATGAAAAGACAGGCTGAAAAATTCGGCCTCAAAATCGAGAGCCATGAGGTAAAAGGACTTGAGCTTTCACCGGAAAAAAAGATTATAACCCATGACGGGGGCGTGCTGGAGACCAGGACCGTTATTATCGCATGCGGAGCAAATCCGCAGAAACTCGGCATAGAAGGGGAAAACCTGCTTACCGGAAGAGGCGTGTCCTACTGCGCTACCTGTGACGGCCCCTTTTACAGAGATCAGGAGGTCGCCGTTGTCGGCGGAGGAGATACGGCCGTTGAAGAGGCGCTTTTTCTCACCAAGTTCGCCTCCAAGGTCTTTCTGATCCACAGGAGGGATGAACTCAGGGCCACCAAGCTGCTTCAGGAAAGGGCAATGGCCGAGGAAAAGCTTGAAATCATATGGGACAGCATCCCTAAAAAGATAGTCGGGCAGAAAGAGGTGGAGGGGATTGATCTTTCCAACGTAAAGACGGGGCAAGGTTCTTTTCTGCCTGCCCAGGGTGTTTTTATCTTCATAGGCTACAGGGCGAACAGTAATTTTCTGGACGGAATCGTTCAACTGGATGAACATGGTTTTGTTGTTACCCGGGGAGATATGCAGACTTCGGTACCGGGAGTTTTCGCCGCGGGAGACATAAGATCCAAACTTCTCCGCCAGGTCTCCACCGCTGTAGGGGAAGGGGCGACAGCCGCCTTTGCCGCTGAAAAATACATAGACAACCATAAATAGGTATTTTCATGAACAGGGACCGTAAATTCAGATGGCTTATTTTGGCAGTAGCCGCGATATTGCTTCTCAACGGATGTGCCATGCTCGACGGGTTAATGGGAAAAGATACTGAACTCTCGCCTGACGAGCTGATGTACGAGGGCGTCAAAAATATGGAGCGGGGCAGATATACCGCCGCAACCGAGGCCTTCCAGACCATTAAGGACCGCTACCCTTACAGCAAGTACGCTCTTGAGGCGGAACTCAGGCTGGCTGACATGCTTTTTAAAAGGGAGCTTTACGACGAGGCGTTTAATGGCTACGACGATTTTGAGAAGCTGCACCCGAGAAATGCGGAAATACCATATGTAATCTACCAGAAAGGCATGTGTCATCTTGAACAGGTGTCCACCATCGACCGGGACCAGTCACACACGCTCAAGGCAAAGGAAGAGTTTAACAGGCTGCTGGAAAGATTTCCAAAGAGTCCCCACGCCAACAGAGGTCGCAAGAAGCTCAGGGAATGCTACATGCATCTGGCCGAGTATGAGCTTTACGTGGGTCACTTCTACTACAAGAGTAAAAAATATCAGGCTGCCATAAACAGGTATCTGCATCTCATAGAAAACTATCCCGACCTGGGCCAGTACCATGAAGCCATGATATATCTCAACAAATGCAGGGAAAAGATCTCCGATTCCGAGCCCCGGGGCAGGCCTGAAAAGCCTGAGAGCTGGTGGAAGAGATTAACTCCCTCCTTTCTCCACTAGATCGTAAAACGCCTCAAAGGCCTCTCCCAGCTTATCAGGAAGATTTCCCCCGCCCTGGGCCATATCGGGTCTGCCGCCCCCCTTTCCGCCCACAATGGGAGATATCTGTTTGATTATATCACCGGCCCTGAAACGACCCACAAGATCCTTGGTGACAACGCAATTCAGCATAACGGTACCTTCCTTGCCGGCTCCAAGAAGGATGACGCCTGATTTAACCTTGTCCCTGATTCTATCCCCCGACTCCCTTAACTCCTTTGGCGAGGCGACATCAATTTCCCGGGCCAGGGCATTTACATCTCCTATTTGTCTTACTTGGGAGAGAAAATCATCCGATTTTTTTGTCATGAGTTTTGCCTTGAGGGATTCGACTTCCCTTTCCCTTTCCTTCTGCTCCCTCAGGATATGATCTATCCGTTCCTCGAGTCTTTCAGGCAAAGTCTTCAGGACGGAACAGGCGCGTTTCAGGACCATTTCCTGCTGCTGATCGTGAATAAGGGCGCCCTGCCCGGTAACGGCCTCTATCCTGCGGACATTCGCGGCGACAGCGCCTTCGGATATGATCCTGAAAAGACCTATATCTCCGGTGCGGGCCGTATGGGTCCCGCCGCACAATTCCATGCTCATGCCCTCACCCACGTTTACCACCCTGACCTGTTCGCCGTAACGTTCCTCAAAGATTGCCATGGCACCTGTCTTCATCGCCTCTTCCTTTGACATGGCCTCCACGCTCACTGCGAGGTTTTCCCTGATATAACTGTTGACAAGGGCCTCAATCTCAAGCAGTTTTTCCTGACCGACCTGGGTGAAATGGCTGAAATCGAAACGGAATCTTTGTGAGGTGACAAGTGAACCGGCCTGCTTCACATGATCACCGAGCAGATGTCTCAGTGCGGCATGAAGCAGATGCGTGGCAGAATGATTACAGGCGGTGTCTCTTCTGGTCTTTTCATCGACCATCGCCCTTACGCCCTCACCCCGCCTGATTGATCCCCTTTCCACACGGCCTTTATGTATTATGAGTTTCTGGGCCACCTTCAGGGTGTCTTCAACAACAAATCTAAGGTCTTCCCCTTCAATTATGCCGACATCCCCCACCTGGCCGCCCGCCCTTCCGTAAAACGGCGTACGGTCAAGAAGCACCTCCGCCTCGGTGCCCGCCTCGACACTGTCCGCCTCCTTTCCTCCAACAAGAAGACCTACAACCCGGGACTCCGCCTCAAGTGAGGCATATCCCTCGAAGATCGATTTGACTCCCCGTCCGAGAAGCTTCCTGTAGGTTTCAGGGATCTCCTCCTCACCGCTGCCCTTCCACGATTCCTGAGACATGGCCCGCTGCCTGGCCATCGCCTTTTCATACCCGTCCATGTCAACGGTGAGACCTTCATCTCTGGCCACATCCTCCACCATGTCGAGGGACAGGCCGAAGGTGTCGTAAAGCTTGAAGGCCACATCCCCTGAAATTACGGTGCCGCCCTTTTTTCTTAACTCGGCAAGCTCCTCTTCAAATACCCTCATGCTGTAATTTAGCGTGTCTGAAAATCGCCTTTCTTCATTTTCAACAACGCCCTCGATAAATTTCCTGGACCTCTCAAGTTCCGGATAATCATCTCCCATGAGATCAATCACCCTGCCGCATATCATAAAGAAAAAGGAGTCTTTCAGGTTGAAAATACGGCCGTATCGGATGGCCCTTCTGATAATCCTCCTTAACACATAACCCCTGCCCTCGTTTGAAGGCATAATGCCGTCACCTATCAGAAAGGCGGCGGCCCTGGCGTGGTCCGCAATAACCTTGAAGGCTACCCCGTTTTTTCCGTCACTCTTATAGGGCATCCCTGAAAGATCCTCTATCCTTGATATCAGGCGCCGCAGGATGTCTGTTTCATAGTTCGACGGGGCCCCCTGAACAACCGCGGCAAGTCTCTCAAGCCCCATTCCGGTATCGATATTTTTCTGAGGAAGCGGACTGAGCGTGCCGTCCGCCGCCCTGTCAAACTGGGTGAATACCAGATTGTATATTTCCAGATATCGGTCGCAGTCGCATCCCACCCCGCAATCGGCCCTGCCGCACGAAAAAGCCGGTCCCTGATCGATATAGATCTCCGAGCATGGGCCGCAGGGACCGGTATCCCCCATAGACCAGAAATTATCCTTTTCACCCAGGCGCACTATCCTTTCAGAGGGGACACCCACCTGTTCCCTCCAGATATCAAATGCCTCTTCATCATCCCTGTAGATCGAGACATAAAGTTTGTCCGGATCGAGTCCGTATACATCAGTCAGAAGTTCCCATGCCCAGGAGATCGCTTCTTCCTTGAAATAATCACCAAAGGAAAAATTGCCCAGCATTTCAAAAAAGGTATGATGACGGCCCGTATAACCCACGTTTTCAAGATCGTTGTGTTTTCCCCCGGCCCTGACGCATTTCTGGGAGGTCACGGCCCTGGTATAGCCCCGTTTCTCCTCTCCGAGAAAAAGCCTCTTAAACTGAACCATGCCCGCGTTGGTAAACAACAGCGTGGGATCATCCATGGGGATCAAAGAGGCGCTTTCCACGATCTCATGGCCCTTTTTTCTGTAAAACTGCAAAAATCTTTCCCTTATCTCTCTTGTCTCCATTTAAATATCCTGCTCATGTCTTGTTAAATTTCGGCAAAAATTATCCCCGATGACCGCGCCCGTCTATGCTTCAGACACTTATTCGGCCGGTTTTGAGGGGTCTGTTTTTTCTTTATTCCCGGCAAGGCCGGCCTTTTCTTTTATAAGACCTGCAATCCTGTCTCTGATATCAACGTTTTCCATTAGAAAATTCTTCACGTTTTCCCTGCCCTGTCCGATCCTTTCCTTTCCGAAAGAATACCATGCCCCGCTCTTTTCAACTATCCCGAGTGATACCCCCAGGTCCAGGATATCTCCCTCTTTGGAGATTCCATGGCCGTACATTATATCAAATTCAGCCTCTCTGAAGGGGGGCGAAATCTTGTTTTTAACCACCTTGACCCTGGTCCTGTTTCCCGCCATCCGGTCACCATCCTTGATGGCCCCTATTCTTCTTATGTCCAGGCGCTGGCTCGCGTAGAACTTGAGTGCGTTACCTCCGGTAGTGGTTTCCGGATTCCCGAACATTACCCCTATTTTCATTCTTATCTGATTAATAAAGATGACGCAGGTCTTCGATTTGCTTATTGTGGCGGTCAGTTTCCTGAGTGCCTGGGACATCAGCCTGGCCTGAAGGCCTACATGATGATCGCCCATCTCTCCTTCTATCTCGGCCCTCGGTACCAGGGCGGCCACGGAATCGATTATAAGGGCGTCAATAGCGCCGCTTCTCACAAGTATCTCGGTGATATCGAGAGCCTGTTCTCCGGTGTCGGGCTGGGACACAAGGAGGCTGTCCACATCAACCCCCAGTTTTCTCGCATATCCTATGTCCAGGGCGTGTTCCGCGTCGATAAAGGCCACCATGCCGCCCGCCTTCTGAGCTTCAGACGCGATATGAAGTGCCAGGGTGGTTTTTCCGGAAGATTCAGGGCCGTATATCTCAACTACCCTTCCCCTTGGAACCCCCCCGACCCCCAGGGCGATATCAAGTGAAAGGGATCCGGTGGAAATGGAGGGAACGTCTATTGCCGACCCGTCACCCATTTTCATTATGGAACCACGGCCGAACTGTTTTTCAATTTGAGAAATGGCCTGTTCAACTGCTTTATCTCTATCCATAGGTCCTACCTCCAATGGGACGGCACCCGGATAAAATCGGTCAACAGACCTTTATCCATGGCCGGTCCTTCTAGAAGATTGAATACTTATATTAACGGCTTCGTAAAGACTCCGACTGCTTCGTTATGCTTCATCTTTCGTCATTGCGACGTACAACAAGCACGCCATTCCAAGGAGTTGCAACCCTTGCATCTGGAGCTTTTTACTTCACCGTCTCAATTATGACTTTTTATGAATTCATCTACATGGATCTTCTCCCGATTAGTCGGTCGACCGGCATATCTTTTTTACACGGTGCAACATATCAGGATTCGAGTGTCCAAGGGGCCAGGAAAAAAGGCTTGTATATTTTGCCCCTTGCGGACACAGTTCGCTCCTGAAAAAAACCAGTTTATCAAGCATGCAGGTCGGGCCGGCGACACCCATATGCCTTGAAAGGGCATCATCAAGATTTTTGCCCGGCCTGCAGGCTTTCCGAAACCTTCCGATCGTAAGATGCGGCCTGAAGGCCCTTTTCTCCCGCCTGACTCCAAAAGGGATAAGGATTTCCTGAATCTCGTCCCGGAAACGCCCCATTCTTTCAAGATCACCGTTAAGGCCGATCCAGATCACCCTCGGGTTACCTCTGCCGGGGAAAATCCCGGCGCCGTCCAGGCGCATCTCAAAAGGCGAATGACGCCTGCAGATCCTGTCCGCTGAAAAGGCTATTTTCTCGATATCATCTTCAGGCACACTTCCAAGAAAGACAACGGTTAGATGGATATTTTCCTTTTTGACCCATCTCACATCAAGGTCACAGCTCCTGAACCGGTCATGGGCATCTGAAAGCGGCCCGGCCATGCCGGGAGGAAGCTCAAATGCCAGGAAGGAACGGATATCCATCTATATACCTTCTTATCCAGTCAAGCGCCATTGCCGACGCATTGAGTTTGACCTTTTCTCTGCTCCCCCGGAACCGGTACATGCCTGTAAAGGTATCCTTTTCACCGTCAATGCCCAGATAGACCGTTCCCACCGGCTTGGACATGGTTCCCCCCCCAGGTCCGGCTATACCGGTAACGGAGATTCCAAGATCGGTTCTGAAATATTTCCTTACTCCCTTTGCCATTTCTTCCGCGGTATTACCGCTCACGGCCCCGTATCTATCCAGGGTCTCGGGATTCACCTTGAGAAGGTCTATCTTTGCCCTATTACTGTAGGCCACGATTCCTCCCATGAAGTATCCCGAGCTTCCCGGTACTTCCGTAAGCCTGTGTCCCAGCAGGCCTCCTGTGCACGATTCTGCGACAGAGATGGTGTAAGAGCCCTTTAAAAGCATTTTCCCAACCACCTCCGCCATAGACTCGGGGCCGGATGAAAATATGTACTCTCCGATCAGACGCCTGATTTCTCTTTCAGCCCTGTCAAGCTCTCCGGTGACAGAAGATTCATTCTCCCCCCTGAGACTCAGGGTAATATGATTCTCCGGAAAATCGGGATAAAAACCGAGCAGGATACCCGTCTTACCCTTGAGCTCCTTCAACGCCTCTGATATACCGGGCTCCTCCAGTCCATACAGTTTCAGTATCCTCTGTCTCATGACAGGGAGGGTATCACAGCAACCGACTATCTCCGGAAGCACAAACTTGTCCAGCAGATATCGCATCTGATCAGGCACACCCGGAAGAAAATAGAGGCGCACAGCCCCCTTTTCAAGTGAATAGCCGCAGGCGTCACCTTTCGGGTTTAGTATCCTTGAACCTTCAGGCATAAAGGCCATCTTGCTTAATGAGGAGTTCATCTGAGAGCCCCTCCGCTCAAAATGGCCTTTTATCTTTTCAAAAAGATAGTTATTGCGCTCAAGAGGCCTTTCAAGGGCCTTCGCGGCAATCTCGCTTGTCATATCATCATCGGTTGAACCTAGTCCTCCGGTTATTATTACAAAACCGGAATCCCTGACAGCCCTTTTAAGGGCGTTCGACACCATCTCAGGATCATCTCCGACAGAGGTGATCCTGGTTACCCCCAGGCCGGAAGCTATCAGACGACCTGCGGCATACCATGAATTCAGATCAAGGGCTCTGCCTGATACGAGCTCATTTCCTATGGTGATAATTTCGCAATCCATCTGCCGAACGCCTTTGATTTAGACTGAATCATACACAAAACAGGTTATTAAACACAAACACTCATCAGTTTAAGGCAGACGGCGGAATAGGCGCCGGCCATGAGATCATCCGCAACTATCCCTGTCCCCCCCTTTAATTTTTCAAGTCTCCTTATGGGAAACGGCTTTAAGATATCAAAAAAGCGAAAAAACAGAAAGCCCGCCCCCAGCATTGTCCAGGAAGGCTCTACAAAGGAGACTGCAAGCAGGTAGCCCGCGACTTCATCTATGACGACCTCCCGGGGATCCTTCCGTTTAAGTGCCTCCTGAGCCTTACCTGACGTCCATACCGCTATGATTGTAACCAGAGTGATGAGTAAAAACCGCGCAGGCCCGCCAAGGTGCCACATCAAAAGGATAAGGGGGACCGTTGCGATGCTGCCGCATGTCCCAGGGGCGAACGGCGATAGCCCGAAGCCGAACCATGAGGAAATAACCAGTGAAATCTTCCCCCGACGGCCTGATTGCCTGAAGGCATCCAGGAAGGCTAAATTATCAGATTGCGAGTTTGGCATCAACAAGGTTGTGTGAGAAATTATCTTATTGTTCACGCATGTCTATAAGACGCATAACGGCCTGTCCGTGTTCAGCGGTTAAGTCCCATGACCCAGTAGAAGATTCTTCTTAAAGGGACATCGTTTTTAAGGGCCAGGTCTCTGCACGACTCATATTCAGGCATAATTTCAGCGGATCCGTCTGCTGAGATGACCTTTTTGACCTTCACCGCCCCCCATGGACTGACAACCTCTTCCTCGGATCTGTTCAGGATTTCTCTTTGACAGTAGCGGAACCTGACTCCAAGGGTACTGTTCTCCCTGAAAAATGTCTTTATCAGCTGCTTTTTCTTCTCCGGCCTTGACACGACCTGAACATGGACGGCCGGCCTGTTTTTTTTCATCTGAACCGGAAAGAAAACCACGTCAAGGGCCCCTGCCTCAAAAAGCCTTTCCATGAGATATCCAAGCCATTCAGGACTTGAATCGTCTGTATCGGTCTCCAGGACAAGCACCGTTTCGGTCTCATTTCCGGCAGACTCCTGTCCGATCAATATACGAACCAGGTTCGGCCTGTCAGGCAGTTTTCTCGTTCCCACCCCGTATCCTATCCTGTCGACCGTCATCGGAGGCATGGGACCCTGTGAAACGGAGAGTCCTTTTATGAACGCGGCGCCCGTGGGCGTAACAAGCTCAAAAGGGAGCCCTGAGTCATATACCGGAATTCCCCTTAAAAGCTCTATCGTGGCAGGGGCGGGGACCGGGATCCTGCCGTGAGCGCACTCGACAAAACCTGAGCCGAGAGGGATTGTCGAGGTGCATAGAGAATCGATTCCAAGATATGCCAGCCCGTAAACCGCGCCTATTATATCTATTATGGAATCGACCGCACCCACCTCGTGGAAATGCACCTTGTCGGGAGGAAGATTATGGGCCTTGCCCTCCACCTCCGCAATAAGCTCAAATATATCGACGCATTTTTTCTTTACCGCCTCTTCCAGGGCTCCTGCCTCGATTATCTCTTTTACGTCCTTCAGGTGTCTGTGAACGTGCCCTTGGCCCTTCAACTCCACGACAAAGCGGGTGCCGAACAGCCCCATCCGCTCCTCCTTGAATGACCTAAGGCCGTAGCCGTCAAAAGGAAGGCTCATGATCTTGTTTTCAAGCTCTTCAAATGGAAGACCCGCATCCAGAAGCGCGCCTATGAACATGTCGCCGCTTACCCCTGAAAAACAGTCCAGATATGCTGTTGTCATTTAAAAATCCTTCTATGGAATTTGCCTCTTCCTGAAAAAGGAAAATTTGATATCCCCTCAAAGGATCAAGGAGAGGTCCTGCTGATCATAAAAAGCCCTGCCCTTTTGGGCAAGGCTTTTATTCCGTATGCACCTTAAAATATCAAATTACCTCTGCAATCAATTCGGAGATATCCCTTATCTCAATCTGTTCCTCTCTGTTGGTTGTCTTTCTACTGTCCTCAAGCATTGAAATACAGTAAGGACAGGCCGTGGCGAGTATCGAGGCCCCAGTAGTACACGCCTCTTCTATTCTCAGGTCCGAGAAACGCCATTCAGGCTTTGTCTCCATCCAGAGCCTGCCCCCTCCTGCTCCGCAGCACAGGCTCTCTTTTCTGCTCCTTTTCATCTCCACAAGATTTCCGCCCGTAACCGCGGAGATAAGCTCTCTCGGGGCGTCATACACCTCACAGTGCCTTCCGAGATAGCATGGATCATGATAGGTCACCTTTTTGTCGATAGGGCCTGACAGCTTCAGATTTCCCTCCCTCAAAAGACCGGCAAGGAATTCCGTATAATGAAGCACCTCGAAATCCGCACCCAGTTCGGGATATTCGTTCTTGAACGTATAAAGGCAGTGGGGTGAGGTGGTAATTATCTTTTTAACCCCCCTTTCCTTAAAAAGCGCTATGTTTTTCCGCGCCATATCGTTGAACAGCTCCTCGTCTCCGATCTTTCTCACCGATTCGGAGCAGCAGGTCTCCTGGTCACCTATGACGCCGAAACTTACACCGGCCGCGCCGAGAACCTTGACCATGGATTTGGCTATGTTCTGACTTCTCGGGTCATAGCAGGATGTGCAGCAGACAAAAAGAAAATATTCCGTATCATCACCAAAGTCGGGAACCTCAATGCCTTCCATCCAGGCCGCTCTCTTATCCCTCGGCTCGGACCAGGGGTTGCCGTTGCTGTGAACGCTGCCGGTGACCGTTCTGAGGACCGATGGTATGGCGCCCGTCTCCGCTATCATGGACCGCATGGCCCTTACGACATCTATGATCGTAACCCCCCTGGGGCACTTGAGCACACACTTGTTGCAGGTGGTGCAGCCGTAGAGGATGTCGTCTGATTCATAGCCTTCCACCCCCAGCTGGGCCATCCTTATCAGCTTTCTTATATTGAAAGTTCCGTCTACTATGCGCCAGGGACAGGAACCCGCGCACATGCCGCACTGCATGCAGAGGTTGAGTTTTTCCGCGCCCATGGCAACGAGGGCTTCATTTACTTCGTAAAACGGCGTCATTGCTGTCATAAGATCATTCGCTCCTTTCATTTGAAAAGAAAGACCCGATTAACCGCAAAGAAAATTAAGGCAAAACCCCTCTGATAAGATTTTGTGATAAAAGAATATTTTCCAGGAAAATCGGGACTTTTTTAGCAGAACCGACCCTTTATGTCAACAAAAGCGGTGCCCCCAAGCCGCCGCCGGGGCATCATCTGTCCCGCTTCAACGGGGTTGTCCCTGATCCCGCCTGCGCGGGATAGATCAAAGGCCTCGGACATAACTCTCAGGCGGCCCTCACAGGCTCGACTTGTATCCGGAGCTTACCGTGCCGTCTAAATCTTGATCTCTTACGAGTGCATCGCAATAGGTAAAGAAAAAGGCGGAACCGCATATATTCAAGGCTGATGAAAGACAAGGGATAAGTAATACCATTTAAAATCGACTCGGTGCTCCCGGTTACCTCTGATCTAATCCAGGATTTCACGCAGTTTGATCGAAAGCGCCTCCAGGTCAAAGGGCTTCTGAATGAACCCGTCGCAACCCCGTTCAAGGATCTCCGTTGCCTCCCCGTCCAGGCTGTACCCGCTGGACAGAAGCACCTTTACGGAGGGATCAATCTCCATGAGGCGGTCATAGGTATCACCGCCGTCCATGCCTGGCATCCTTATATCCAGAATCACCAGGTCGACCTTTCCGATGTTTTCCGTGTAACTTTCGATAGCCTTTTCTCCGCTGCCGGCTGTCAGCACATCATACCCCAGAGCCTTCAACATGTCATTGCCTATACCAAGGATCATCTCTTCATCGTCAACAAGAAGTACCGTCTCGCTGCCCTTTAACAGTTCTTTCCCTGTCATTTTTCTTTTTTTCCCCTTTTTATCCCCTGCCGGAAGAAAAATTTCAAACATGGTTCCTTGTCCCGGTTCACTTTGAATATCTACCATTCCGCCATGATTTTTTATGATTCCATATACAGATGCCAGACCCAGGCCCGCCCCTCTTTTCATCCGTCTTGTGGTATAAAAGGGATCAAAGGCACGTTTTCTGGCCTTTTCATCCATTCCCACGCCTGTATCTCTAACCGATATCCTTACATAATCCCCGGACTTAAGACCCAGTGAACCTCCCTTTTTTGCCCCAAGCAAGGCATTTTCGGTTTCGATAAATATGTCGCCTCCCTCCGGCATTGAATCAGCGGCATTCACAAAAAGATTTACCAGGGCTGTCTCGATCTGCCCCTTGTCCGCCTCTACGGTTGAAAGATCCTTGGCAAGATTCCTCCGTATCCTCACATCGCGTCTTGTTCTCCCGAACATATCAGAGGTTACTGTGATAAGGAAGTTAAGATCGGCAGGCAGGACCTCATATTTTCCGCCCCTTGAAAACCCGAGAAGCTGTTTGTTCAAATCTGAAGCGGTTCTTACATATTCCTCAATTTTCTGCAGGTAACGGCGATTGGGATCATCCGGATCGCTTTTCAATTTTAAAAGCGATGCCGACCCCTGGATACCTGTAAGTATGTTATTGAAATCATGCGCAACACCGCCGGCAAGGGTCCCTACCGCCTCCATTTTCTGGGAATGAAAAAGCTGAAGCTCAAGTTTTTTCAGCTCTGTGACGTCCCGCAGGAAGTTTAACATAGCGGGGGATCCATTCCAGCTGATGATAACCGAGTTCCCCTGCAAAAAGACATCTTCGGCCTGCGCGTCTTTTATCCTGAAGGTACCTAGGGTGGGGACAGACTCCCCATCCATCCCCTGACTTCGCCTTTGTTTAAGTTTTACGCGATCCGCCGGATGAATCATTTCAAGATATTTCATACCCAGAAGCCTATCAAGGTGATACCCTGAAATAGATGCGGCGCTGGCATTGGCATATCTGATAACACCGTCCTGTGTGACAACCACCGCATCTATGGCGTTTTCCACAAGCGCACGGTACTTTTCTTCAGATTCCCGCAACGCCTTTTCCGCCTTTTTCCGCTTTGAGATATCCATGTACACGGCGTATATACCTATAACCTGATCCTCAAAGGTCACCGGCACACCGAAGAATTCGACATCTATAAGGACCCTGTCCTTTCTATACCTCCTTCCCTCGCCATAAACAGATTCACCCTTTAAGGCCTTTTTGGAAAAATAAGTCGCCTCATCATACAACTCCTCTACCGCGACCACATCATCAAGATCCCGGCCTATGAGTTCTGATTCAGCATACTGAAAAAGCCTTTCAAACTGCCGGTTGCAGGAGACAATTTGATGTTTTTCATCCAGGGTGGCAATGGCCAGGATATTGTTTTCCAGAAGGGATTCAAGGCACTCCTTTTCCCTTGCAAGCTGCCTTTCATATTCCTTTCTGGCGCTTATGTCCCTTACGATCGCCTGAAGAAAGACATCCCCTGAAATCTCAAAACGATTCAAAAAGACCTCGCTGTAAAACAGCGTTCCATCGCATCTGGCATGGACCCATTCAAAGGCCTGGGCGGTTCCGTCCATGGCAAGACGCATCTTTTCCACCGCCTTTTTCTCTGAATTCTCCCCGTCCGGCTGAAGCTCCGGGGAAAGCCGGGCAGGGGATTTACCGACGATCTGCTCTCTGGAACAGCCGAACATCCTGAATGTGGCGGGATTACATTCAGTAAAAAGTCCGTCCTTCAGGGTGAATATGGAGGCGTCGGCACTCTCAAAAAGGGTCCTGAATTTCACCTCTTTCCGGCTCAACAGGGCCACCTGACATTCGAGTTCCTCCACCCTTTTGCTGTATCTTGAAAGCTCATCAAGGAGCTCATCTTTTGTAAACCCTTTTTGTCCGACCATTTAACAGCCTCAAATCAGATAAAAACAGCTTAAAATCGCAGACTTAATACCGTACGTTTTTCTCACCCCTGCCTTATAGATCTTAGCTATATTATGTTTATATATTTTTACATATTGATAATTTACATATCACAACTTAATGTAAAGCCCAATACAAAAATGTTATCTTAAAGTTTCATCAGAAAGAGTCGGTAGATATTGCCGGCTCCGCTTCAACTTGGCCGGACCGGATGATCCAGGGAAAGGTCTCAAAACCTCCTTATTTGAAAATCCCAAAATTTACAGGCCGACTAAATACCGGTTTTTGAATTTTTCCCGATTTAATCATACAACAGGCAGATCCGATCCCTTACTTCCAAAATCGTCAGCCAGATTGATGTCTGAATTTACCCCCTTTGCTTCCTTGTCCATATTATGCTATGAACACGACTGTTTCAAACCAGCCACTTTAATACCCTAATATATCAATATTAATAGAATACGATCAGGATGGTTACCTCTTTACATGTCCGGGGAACATCATCTTAAGGAGAAGTAATGAACAAATTATTGGTAATAGGTATCGGAGGATTTCTGGGTTCCATATTCAGGTACATCATCGGCGGATATGTACAGAGATGGTCTGGAAGTATTTATTTTCCCTATGGCACGCTTGCAGTAAATCTTATAGGCTGTCTTTTGATCGGCATGCTTTCCAGAATGGATGAAATGCGGCATGTAATGTCGCCTGAAACAAGGACCTTGATTTTTATAGGACTTCTGGGTGCATTTACCACCTTTTCGACCTTCAGCAACGAAACCATAGACCTCATGAACGACAGGAGATTTATTTCTGCTTTCACAAATATAGCTTTTCATATAATATTTGGTCTGGCTGCAGTGATGATCGGTAGAGTAACAACATACATCATATGGAGATAGGCAATGGAAATGTCTGAAAGTAGCCAGCTTCTGAGGATCTTTGTCGGTGAAAGCGACAGACATGAGGGAAGGGCCCTTTACAAGTGGATAGTCCTCAAGGCAAAAGAACAGGGCCTTGCAGGGGCCACCGTGTTAAGAGGCATGATGGGTTTCGGCGCCAACAGCAGGATACACACATCCAGAATCCTGCGGCTTTCGGAAGACCTCCCTGTAGTGGTAGAGATTATTGATGAAGAAGAAAAACTGAGAAATTTTCTCTCCCTTATCGACCCTGCTATAAAGGAAGGGCTTGCCACCCTTGAAAAGGCACGCGTCCAGATATACAGAAGCAGCAAGTAGCGCTTTTTCTCTCACAATCTGCCGGGGGGGTGGCATTATGAAAATTTTCATGACAGGCGCAACAGGCTTTGTAGGCACCGCTCTCACCAAAAGGCTCATATCTGAGGGACATTCGATCACCCTCCTGACGCGCTCTTTAAAACCAGGAAACCCATTCGGATCTAAGGCAGACTTTGTTGAAGGTGACCCCACGAAAAAGGGAAAATGGCAGGAAGAACTCTTGACACACGACGCGGTGATAAACCTTGCCGGGGCATCCATTTTCACCAGATGGAACGATCAGAGCAAAAAAGTCATAATAAACAGCCGAATCAAAACAACCGAGAACATAGCAGAGGCGATATCAGGGGGGACTGAAGGGCCGGGGATCTTTCTGAGTACATCCGCTGTTGGTTATTATGGATTTCACGGAGACGAGGAAGTTGACGAAGAAAAGCCGCACGGAAATGATTTCCTTGCCTCCCTTTCAAGGGACTGGGAATCAGCAGCGCTCAAGGTTGATACAACAAGGACCCGGACATGCGTATTAAGATTCGGGATAGTATTGGGAAAGGGAGGGGGTGCCCTCAAGATGATGCTCCCCCTCTTCAGGAAGTACCTGGGAAGCCGGCTTGGAAGCGGAAGACAGTGGTTTTCCTGGATACATATTGAAGACCTCGTAAGGGCGCATCTGTTTGTCTTAGAACAAAGTTCTATTTCGGGGCCTGTAAACTGCACGGCCCCAAATCCCGTTACAAACAGAGAACTTACGCAAACGCTTGCAAAGGTGCTCGGCAGGCCCTCCTTTCTGCCCCCTGTACCCGCCTTTGCACTGAGACTTGTAATGGGCGAATTCGGATCGGTCCTGCTCCAGGGCCAGAGGGCCGTTCCCAAAAGGCTCCTTGATTCAGGCTTTCAGTTTACCTATCCCTTTCTTGAAAAGGCCCTTGAGGAAATCCTGGCAAAGAAGGCTTAGCACTATCAGTCTTCATCCATACCGCTTTCACCCGCACCGATCAGGGGAAGCTCTTGTTCTATATTGAAAAAGACCAGGAATCGGGTTTTTTCATCTTCCTTTCCGCCTGAATAGCTTCTGCTTCTTAATGAATAGAGAAGCTCTGAGTCCTGTTCCTCTTTTGTCTTTTTCAAAAACAGCCTTTTACCCTTGTAACCTGCACCCTGTTCCTTGAAAAGATAAGCGGCCCGGCCGTTTGACTGCAGATTTTTGTGAGTAAGCCTGTCGGCCATTATAAACGCTATGGTACCGTCATCCATGAAATGGGGTTTGGCATAAACGGCCACATCCACCTTTCCCTCGGAATCGGATGTCGCCAGCACTCCCATGCCTTTGGTATGTCCAAAATATTCTTTCAGATCCATGGGTATCTCCTTTCCTGTTTATATTTCATCCTTTATTTCCGGCTATTTTTCAGGAGGCAAAGCACATATGTGGTGGAGCCTGGGGGCAAAGCGCTCCGGTCCCTTAATTATAGGAACTCCGGCTTTTTTTGCAATGGATGAAAGCATTCCCTTAAAGAGCATCTGGTGAAACGGATAAAACAGGTACCAGTATATCAGTCCGAAAAGACCTCTTGGCAGAAATCTGGACAGCTGTTTGAGTTCCGTCATGCCTCCTTGTACAGGGGTCAGCTCAAATTCCAGGAGAGCCTCACCTGGAAGTTTCATCTCAGCTGTAAGCCTGAGCGATTTAGGCGCTTCTACTTTCATCACCCTCCAGAAATCAAGGGCGTCTCCGGTAAAAAGTTCCACAGGATGCCTTCGGCCGCGCCTCAGACCGATCCCCCCGATCAGGCGGTCAAGGCCCCCTCTTAATTTCCAGAGTATCTCTCCGTACAACCATCCGTTCGTCCCCCCGAGCCTCTGTATGAAGGGCCACACTTTTTCGGCCGGACCATCCAAAACGACACGGTACCCGCTTTCAAACACCGTTCCCCCTGCATATTGAGCATCCCCGCACTGGCTCCACTCCGGCACGAAGTGCTCCCCCGCATCGGCCCAGCATGTGGGCACGCTCTGCTCCATGCTTCTCTTAAGCGCTATACTTATAGCCTCCCTGCAGCTCAACAGCTTCTGGGGCACGAGATCCCTTATCCTGTTTTCACTGCAGATCACAGGGGTCCTGAGTCCCTCTATCAAGGGTCCGGCAAGGGAAGACGGAAGAGGCGTAACAAGGTGAACCCAGTATGAGCTCAATTGGGGGGTAAGCAGAGGCAGAGGTATTACAAGTCTTTTCTTAAGGCCCGCCTCCCGGGCGTATATCTCCATCAGTTGTCTGTAGGAAACGACATCAGGCCCCCCGATATCGAATGTATTTCCGGTGGTATCCTCATTTTCGAGGCAACCCTTGAGGTAATTGAGGACATTTCCGATCCCTATCGGCTGGCAAGGCGTATCGACCCATCGGGGCGTCGTCATTACGGGCAGACGTTCCACCAGGTAACGAAGCATTTCAAAAGACGCACTTCCAGAGCCAAGGATTACGGCCGCTCGCAGGAAGGTGACAGGGACATCCGACCCGAGAAGGACTGCGACCTCATGCCTTGACCTCAGATGCTCGCTCATAAGCGAGCCTTTCTCCCCCAGCCCCCCCAGGTATATAATCCTTTTCAGTTTCGCATCTGAGGCGGCCTTTGCCATATTAACAGCGGCCCTTCGGTCGGCTGCGGCAAAATCTCTGTTCCTCGAATTCATGGAATGAACCAGATAATAGGCCGACCGGCACCCCTTACATGCCCTTGAAACGGATTCAGGGTCAAACATATCTCCCTGTGCCAACTCCACTGCCGGATGATAGGCCCAGGGGCGGCATTTAAGCTTGTCAAGGGATCTGCCCATAACACGGACGTTATAGCCTGAATCCAGGAGCAGGGGAACAAGGCGCCCCCCCACATACCCGGTAGATCCCGTAACAAGGACAGGGCTTGATTTTTCCTGAAATTCGGCAGCCAAAAAAGGCCCTCCTTCCTTTACTCTCCGACTATTGTTAATGCCCTTACAAAACGCCCGCAGGTAAAATAAACTACGCGTGATTGCGCAGTTTAAGGGCCACGGGATGGGGATCAAGATATGTCTGAATCCCCAGATAGGGCTCCTCATATTTTCTCACGAAGTGCCTCAAAAGTGTCAGGGGCATAATAAGGGGCACATAACCTTCCCTGTAGGAATCTATCGATTCCAGCACCTCCTGTTTTTCATCCGGACTGAGCTGCTTTTTGAAATAACCAAGCATGTGTTGCAGCACATTTGAGTTTTTCCTGACAGTCGATTTGAGCTTCAGGGCCTCCATCATCAGGATTTCATACCGGCCGTAAAGGTCATTGACATTATATTCCTTCCCGTGACCGACCAGTTTCCCCATGGTTCGGTAATGCTGCGGGCTGTGGGCCATAAACAGAAGCTTGTTGCGGCTGTGAAAGTCAACCAGTCTTCCAAGCGACTTTTTCCCGGCCCTGACTTCCCTCCATCTTCTGAGGGTAAATATCCTTTCAATAAAATTTTCTCTCAGCCCCGGGTCATGAAGACGCCCTTCCTCTTCCACCGGTATCAGGGGTAAACGGCCCATAAACACTCCTGCGAACATCCCGACCCCCTTTTTCAAAGGCATGCCCTTTTCATTGTAGACCTTGACCCGTTCCATGCCGCTGCTTGGTGATTTGCTCTTAAAGATAAAACCGCAGAGATCCTCATTTTCAAGATCCAGGACCCTCTTTTCGGCGTATCCGAGCATACCTTCCGTGTGATCCACGCCACTCCTTGACGTCACAAGCCTTGGGGATTCCGGATCCCCCACAAGCCTGAGGGCCTCCCTCGGTATGCCGAGACCGTATTCGACCTCGGGACAGACAGGCACATAGATAACGTACTGACCAAGGGTGTCGGTAAGATAACGATCCTTTTTGTGCCCTCCGTCATAGCGGACATTTTCCCCCAGCAGACAAGCGCTTATGCCGATCTTTATAGGTTCCATGGATACTCCTTTATTTCCCGGACATCATTTTCATCCTGTTTTATCAACCAAAATGCCATAGCCGCCCTGCTTGTTTTATATCAGCTGGTTTAAGATATAACAATGACTCTTTACTTTCCCTTTAGAACGGTTATGTGTTATCTATTCGGTGGGTCAACAGATGGATTTGATTCCGTACAATCGCCCGGGAGGAAAAATATCGTATGCGGGATAAGATAATCGACATTTTAAGAAGCAGGGATATCTGTGTGCTTGCAACGGTTTCAGGCAACAGGCCTCACTGTTCTCTGATGGCCTACAGCACGGACGATAAGTGCGGGGAGCTCTACATGCTTACCCTGAGGGATACGGAAAAATTCAGAAATCTGAAAGACAACCCCGGAGTAAGTATCCTTATAGATACGAGGGAGGATAACAGGAAGGACCATCGCGTTCAGGCAAGCGCGCTGACAGTGGAAGGGACTGCCGGGGAGGTTACGGACCCGCCCGACATGAGATTTATCAAGGCAAAACTCCTGGCGGATCATCCCCGGCTAAAAGAGCTTGCTGACCTGCCTGATTGCACAATCCTGCGTGTTAAGATCGATTCGTTTCTGCTCCTGGACGGCCTCAGGGACGCCCATTACGAAAAGCCCTGAAATACTTCCACAAAGGGCGTTAGGAGGCCCCTGATGTCTGTCGAGATTCCAAACATAAGGATTAGAAATACCGGCCCGGAAAAACCGGACTTAAAGGGCGAGTTTGTACTCTACTGGATGACCTCCTATAGAAGAACCGGATGGAACTTCAGCCTGCAAAGGGCGGTTGAAAAAGCCATTGAGCTAGACAGGCCCCTTGTAATACTTGAGGCTCTCAGGTGCGGTTATAAGTGGGCAAGTGACAGGCTCCACACCTTTATAATAGAGGGAATGGCGGATAACGCGGCAGCGATAAGGAACACCCCCGCATTCTACTACCCCTATCTTGAGCCTCACCGGGATGACGGCAAAGGCCTTTTGGAGGCACTGGCAAAAAAGGCATCTATCGTCATAACAGACTACTTTCCCTGTTTTTTCATTCCCAGGATGGTATCGGCCGCCTCAAGAAAAATCAAGGTACCTCTTGAGCTGGTGGATTCAAACGGAATACTGCCTGTTGCAGCCGCGGACAGGGTCTTTTCCACTGCATACTCATTCAGGCGCTTCCTTCAGAAAAATCTCACCCCCTTTCTCCATGAAATGCCCCTTGAAGACCCCCTGAAAGAGCTTCCAAAGGCTGTAAAGGCCAAAATCCCCCGGGATATATTTCTAAAATGGCCGCCTGTCGGGGATTCATATCTAAGGGATAAACAAAGGGACCTTTCCTCATTTCCGATCGACCACGCGGTGACAAGAGGACTTGCCGCCGGGGGGGCAAAAGAGGCAGAGCGTATTATGAAGGATTTTATCGCTTCAGGGCTTGCCAGGTACCCGGACACACGCAACCAACCTGAAGTTGAAGGAACAAGCGGGCTTTCACCCTATCTGCACTTCGGGCATATATCCGCCCACCAGGTCCTGCACGGTATCTTTGAAAAGGAATCATGGTTCTTTGACAGGCTTTCCCCAAGGACTTCGGGGGCTCGGAGCGGCTGGTGGGGCATGAGTGAAGCCGCGGAGGCCTTTCTGGATGAACTCATCACATGGAGGGAACTGGGCTTCAACATTTGCCATTTCAGGGCCGACTACCACATGTACGAATCTCTTCCCGGGTGGGCACTTGAAACCCTTTATGACCATGAAATGGATGAAAGAAAATATATCTATTCTCTTGCCCGGTTTGAATCGGGCGACACCCATGACCCGCTATGGAACGCAGCCCAGGTGCAGCTTGTAAGGGAGGGAAGAATTCACAACTACCTTCGCATGCTCTGGGGCAAAAAGATTCTCGAATGGTCACCATCACCGAAACAGGCCCTTGAGATAATGATTGAGCTTAACAACAAGTACGCCCTTGACGGAAGAGACCCGAATTCCTACAGCGGTATATTCTGGACATTCGGAAGATACGACCGGGCATGGGGACCCCAAAGGGCCATATTCGGAAAGATTCGATACATGAGTTCAAAAAACACGGCCCGTAAATATGGCGTCAAAAACTACATAAAATGGTACGGCCCTTAAAAGATCGTTTCCGAAAAATCTGTCTTAAAAAGTGCCGAGTCAAAATTTGCCTTGATTAAAAACTCAACTTTCGGGATTGGGAGGAGTAGCATAAAAAAGGAGATAACTTATTGAAATAATGCATAAATAAGTTGAAGAGCCCAGTCTTTTGAATTATAGTGAGATTGTGAAAAAACACAATAATATCAAAAGGAAAGGGCTCATATGCAACATACAATGAATGTCTCCCAATCGCAAGATAAGATTCAAATAAACAGCCAAATTGACGCTTTTTTTAAGGTTTTCACCGTTGGCACCTTGCTTGACCGAGCCGGTATAAGAAAACGACATGGATACCGAGTTAGCTCTTTGATAAAGACGATATTCACACTGCCGTTCATCGGAAAGAACTTTTTCCGGGGCATCGTCATCAATGAAGATGTTGGGTTTGGTAAAGACGCCGCCTACGAAGTTTTAAAGTGCTCCAGATATAATTGGCGAAAACTGATCCTAATGCTGGCAGTAAAACTCCATAGATTCTTCACTGGCCTGACTAGTGAAGACAGACAAAGCGTACTCATTATTGATGACAGCACCTACGATAGATCCCGATCAAAGGTTGTTGAACTGCTCAGCCGGGTGAAAGATCATTCCACGGGCAGATATTTAGCGGGATTTAGGATGCTGACCATGTGCTGGTCCGACGGGGTAAGCTGTCTGCCGTTAGACTTTGCACTGCTGTCATCGAGCAACACCAAATCCCGGTTGCAGGATATCCGTAAATCCTTGGATAAACGCACATGTGGTTATCGTCGACGTGTTGAAGCGATGCAAAAAGCAACCGCTCATTTAGATGCCATGATCAAAAGGGCTTTAGCTGCCGGTATCAAAGCCAAGTATGTTCTTATGGACAGTTGGTTTGGCATGCCCGCAACCATTGCCAAAGTTGCATCAAATTTGGATGTAATCTGCATGGTTAAAAAGACCCCCAAGGTGCATTACAGCTATGGTGATAAACGTATGGATGTGATGGCTATATACAAGACAGTTAAAAAACGTCGTGGGCGTGCCAAGATTAAAGCCAGTGTGCTTGTAGAACTTACCGATGGCATCCCTGCAAAGCTGGTCTTTGTCCGTGACAATCGCAAAACAGATTGGCTGGCTCTGTTGAGCACTGATGTATCGCTGGATGATGAACAGGTTGTACAGATCTACGGCAAACGCTGGGATATAGAGATTTTCTTTAAAATGGCCAAGCAGCATCTGAAGCTAGCTAAAGAGATCCACAGCAGAGACTATGACGCCCTTATCGCCCATACCAGTATCGTGTTCATGCGGTATATGTTCCTTGCTTATCAGAACCGCAACAGCATCGATGATCGAACCTTTGGAGATATGTTCTATGCCTGCTGTGACGAGATCAAAGACATCAGTTTTATCCAGGCTCTTTACAGACTGCTCACTCTTGCAATGGCAAATGTACATAGTATGGGCACTGCTTGTGAGAAAACAGTCCAAACATTTTTCGATAAAATCATCGCTGCAGCTCTTGATTGTGTGAAGTTGTCAAAGAACCAATTTATTACTCTAAATGCTTAAACCCGAAAGTTGAGTTAAAAAGTATAAGGGCGGTTAGTTAAAAAACCCTGAGGCATCGCGGCCGACAACCGTCAACCAGGCGGAAATTGCAGGGGAAACTGGATCCGGAGACCGACTAAGGAAATCGCTGGAATTGGACTATCCACGGCCATATGCCGTGGTTTTTTATAACTCATTAAAATCAGACTTTTCGACAAGAACACCCAGCCTCTGTCCTGTTATGAGATTTTTAAGGGTTTCGAACAGTTGCCTGTCAGGCATTGAATTCATACGGTTTCTCCTTTTATCCTGCAAACAGATCCTTTCAAAAAAGGTGATCGGGTCAATTAAGGTAAAATAAGCCGGGGGGGGTCTTATCATAAATAGAGGTATATATTGCTTTTTTTCCTGATAAATACTCTCCATTATTTGACTTTCATACATTTATGGCTTATATTTTGTTATTATACCTAGAATAAATTAGCCACCCTGGTTTATTGCAGGGGGGACGCCAACAATAGATATTCCTTAATAGGAAGCGGAGACCTTAAACCCTATCCGCCTGAGGCGGATTAGACATCAAAAAGGAGGATAATCATGGCTGAAAAGGGATTTGTTTGGGTAAAAGACAAGGCCGGCAATGAATTCGTATGTCATGTAGATGACTTAAAGGATCCGAAGAAAGTGAGCGAAGAAGACCTCAAGAATTGTATGGATGACGCAACCATGGGTATCAACATAGGAGACTGATAAAAACGAGATGAAAGACGATCCGATAGAAAAGGCCTCGGCAATAATAGATTGCCGAGGCCTTTTTTTATAGGATTGATCAACCTACGGCCTCCCTGAAAGGCTCAAGCCCCACCCTCTCTATCATCTTTCCCAGTCTTTCGCCCTTTTTCGCATTATCCCTGTAACAGGCTATCACCTTATCAATTGCGCTCAGGGCCTCCTCGTCACTCAGATCACCTGCCAGCTCATCTGCGATACGGGGCTTGGCCCCAACATTACCGCCTATGACCAGGGTCCAGCCCTTCGGCTTTCCAAAAAGCCCCACATCCCTAACCCATGATTCCGCGCAGTTGAGATTGCATCCGGACACGGCGATCTTGAATTTGCCCGGAAGTTCGAGGCCATGGTAGACGGCGTCCAGCTTCATCCCCATTCCAAGGGCATCCTGCTGGCCTATCTTACAGAATGTCTTGCCGGGACAGGCCCTTACGCTCCTTACGCAGAGGCCGACGGCGGCGCCTTTCGGCATGGACAGATCTTCCCATACTCCTTCTATATCCTCTTCTTTCAGCCCCACAATGGCGATACGCGTTGCACCTGTAATCTTAAGGGCCTTTGCCTCATACTTTTCCGCCACATCGGCTATCTTTCTCAGAAGATCAGGGGTAACCAACCCGCATGGAATGTGCGGCGCAATTGCATAGGTCTCCTTGTCCCTCTGGATTATCGCACCTTTTTCTCCAAGTTTAAGCATAGCATTTTCCCTCCCTTAATTTTTATGTTATATTTGCTGTGTTAAAAGTTTGATTTTATGGTATTATTGAGAATATGCTCATTTTAATAACAAGATACTTATAAACAAAAGTTTAAGTAAACCATCCCGCAGAGTCAAGAAAGGACGGGGATCAGGAGTATCCGAAGGTCATATCCATTAATAATTTACCAGGAAACCGTTAAAATGGACATCGTCAATTCCCCTGAGATGATTGAAAAGATCCTGTCCAGCGTAAGGAACGTCGTAATACTGACCGACCTTAAAGGAGACATCCTTTACGCCAATCCCGCCTCGGAACCCATTTTGGGTTATTTTCACGATGAACTGTTGGGAAAAGAGCTTTCCTGTATTTTTTCACCGGAAGATCTCACCTATCTATATCCTAATCTGCTTTATCTTGCACAGAGGGATGAAAGTTTTGAGGGAGAAATAATGCTCCTTAGAAAGGACGGCGTACGTTTTTTTGCTTCCGTCCTTTTTCGAAGTGTCACCGAAAGCGGGTGCGGAAAAACCATGGGCCTCTTTTCCATACAGGATATTGACAGGGAAAAGCAGCTTGAAAGAGCGGTCAGCGGCATCCATTACGAAGACCTGATAAGGGTAGCAAGCGGGGTAGCCCACGAACTCAGAAACCCCCTTGTCGGCATAGGCGGATTCGCGAACCGTCTTTATAAATCATGCAAGCCGGGGGACGAACATGACAGATACTATGGACACATTATAGCCAATGTCATGAAGATCGAGGAACTGGTTAAAAAAATCGAGTTCTTCGCAAGTCTTCCCAGACCTTATTTTACCGAGGAATCTATTAGAGAGCTGATTGAAAAGGCGATGCAGCCCTTTTTTCATGACATGCTCAAGAGGAACATAAAGCTTACCATAGACCTTGAAGAACTCGTATTATTTTTAGATCGGGATCTGATCATAAGGGTCTTTTCCATACTGACGGGGAACGCCCTGGACGCTATGGTAAAAGGGGGAAGCATAAAGATACAGAGTGAAACGCAAAACAAACAACTAAAGATATTTTACGTAGATACCGGCTCAGGGATCGCTCCTGAAAATATGGGCTATGTATTCAATCCCTTCTTCAGTACAAAGGCGGACGGAGTCGGCATAGATCTGGCCACGGCCAAACTTATTATGGATAGCCACGGAGGACATATAGGGGTATCATCCACAAAAGAAAAGGGTACGACTTTCATGCTGACATTGCCTCTTGAACGACGCCGCTCGATCCGCATGTTCAAATTTGAGGACAAAAAAGACTCAAAATAAATCGACCGGATGTACGGCATGGAAATATAAACCGGAAGATCCATGATAATATAAGCGATTAAATTTCATTAACATTCAACCTAATGTTTGGCGTTTCAATTCTGATAGCCATATAGATTGCCTAATCCTAATATTTTCAGGACCATATAGACCGTCATGGCCAAACGATCTAAAATAAAAATTGCGATTGCCGGAGTAGGAAACTGTGCCACTTCACTTATTCAGGGCATTGATCATTACAGGGAAATGGGGCACGACAGCGGTACCTGCGGCCTTATGAATTATGATATAGGAGGATACACACCGGGTGATATCGAAATTGTCGCGGCTTTTGACATAGACAAAAGAAAAGTCGGCAAGACTTTGGACCGGGCCATAAAGGCGCCTCCTAATTGTGCAAAACCCATAAAGAAAAAGATCTCCAGGATAGACACGATCGTCAGGATGGGTCATGTTCTGGACGGGGTCTCCGAACATATGAAAAATTACCCTCCTGATCAGACATTTCTTGTTTCGGACAAAAGGCCGGTTGATGTCGTGGAGGAACTGAAAAAAAGCGGCACTGAGATCCTGATGATATATCTGCCGGTTGGATCGGAAAATGCCGTAGAATTCTATGCGCAATGCTGCCTTTCCGCCGGGGTAAGCCTGATAAACTGCATCCCGGTCTTCATAGTATCTTCTTCCAGGTGGGCAGGGAAGTTTGAACAAAAAGGTATCCCCTGCATAGGAGACGATGTAAAGTCCCAGATAGGAGCCACGATTATCCACCGTAACCTGGCCAGGCTCTTCAATGACCGGGGGGTAAAGCTGGACAGGACCTACCAGCTTAACACCGGTGGGAATACCGATTTTCTGAACATGCTCAACAGGCAGCGGCTGCTTTCAAAAAAGACCTCGAAGACCGAATCGGTCCAGTCGCAACTGGATGTCCCCCTTGAAGACGATAATATACATATAGGGCCCTCAGATTATGTCCCATGGCAGAAAGACAACAAGGTCTGCTTTCTTCGAATGGAGGGACGGGGATTCGGCGGTTTTAATCTTGATCTGGAACTCAGGCTCTCCGTTGAAGATTCTCCCAACAGCGGAGGGGTTACCATTGATGCGATAAGATGCTGCCGCCTCGCCAGGGATCGGAACATAGGAGGCGCCTTGACCAGCATCTCCGCCTATACCATGAAACATCCCCCCAGACAATACAGAGACAGCAAGGCAAAAGAGCTCGTAAATAAATTCATAAAGGGCTCCATCAAGCGCTGAGTTTTCAGGACAGGGTCATCTTCCGGGTTAGTCTTAAACAGTAGTGAACAAGGGGTTTTTTGGCTTAATAGTTGTAAAACCCATAGGGTTCAAGGGTTTGTTTTCTAAAGACTTTATCAGTGTTTTTGACTATTTATTGAGCTCTGCGTACCTTATGTCATTTGAGAATTTTTCATCCATTCTATATACCTGAAAAAAGTTCGTAGAATTTCTGCAAAAGCTTTAAATTTTTGTAATGCTTTAGGGGTTTTATCCGCCGTTTCAATGGAGCGCTTGAATCCTGGAATCCTCGACCCCTTGAATCCTTGAGATCACTTCTACAACTAAGTTGGAAGGCAAGGTCAGGATAGATATAACTTCATAAGGCCGGCCCAAAGCGTCGGTTTATTTTTCGGTTCCTTCGGCGAAAAATGCTAAGAAGACTAATAGGAAATAGGATAGAAAGGATCCTCGGCTTCCTTGGCGCCGGCCTTGATCGGAAAGGGATAACCCCCAATCAACTGACATTCAGCGGACTTGCCGTCAATCTCGCAGGGGCCTTCTTTTACTTCAGGGGGTTTATCGTATTGGGAGGTTTTATCATACTTTTCGGCGGTCTCTTTGATATGCTCGACGGAGCGGTCGCGCGATCAGCCGAAAAGGCATCAAAGACGGGGGCTTTTCTCGATTCCGTTGTGGATCGCTATTCAGACTTCGTAATCTTCGGTGGAATTCTCCTCTTTTACGCAGCGGACGGCGACCTTAACGGCACGATAATTTCCCTTTTCATTATATCAGGTTCGTTCCTGGTAAGTTATACAAGGGCAAGGGCTGAACTTGTGATACCAAAATGCGATGTCGGACTTATGGAAAGGCCTGAAAGGATAATCCTCCTGTCGGCAGGCTCGATTCTTGGCTTCTTCTATCTTGCGCTCTGGCTTCTCGCTGTCCTGACACATCTAACTGCGATTTATCGAATCCTGCACACCCTGAGGACCATAAAAGGCTTGAAGAAAAGATAATACCGACCTCTTAAATTGGATAAGCTGTTGATTTTGAAGTCTTGGCCGGTTCGTCTGAAGGCCCGGCAGGGCCGCCTTTATCAAAAGGCCCAGTCAAACTGAAATCGGGCAGAAAATCACGGGACCTGACTTCCTCTGTTGTCTCTTTATCGGGGAACTGAACGTAAAGATTTTCAAATCCCAGCTCCATCGCGTGGTTGTAGACCTGGTAAAATTCAGAGGCATAAACGGTTCGATTAAGGTCCTTTTCTCTGTTTTTTACGACAGGGCGGTATTGAGACATAATGCTTAAAGGAAGCCCTTTTCCAAACTCCAGGAACAGGCAATTAAGGGCGTTTATCGAATTGGCTACCTTTCCCGGAAGGATGAGGTGTCTTACCAGGACACCCCTTGAGGCGGTAGATGAATCCGGCAGAACATCCATGAATCCTTTCTGATTAACCATTTCCGAGATTGCGTCAAGTGCCGTGCCCGGATAATCCCCTGCGCCTGAAAGCCTTTCAGCAAGAAGGGAATCGGAATATTTAAAATCGGGCAGATAGATATCAACATGGTCGGCGGACATCCTCAGCATTTGAGTGGATTGATAGCCCGACACATTAAATATAACGGGGATATCGGTCCGTTTCTCCTTAAAAAGGGAGATTGTCATAAATATATGAGGAAGGAAGTGATCAGGCGTGACAAAATTAATGTTGTGAACCTTTTGATCATTCACAAGCGAGTCTAATTCCAGGGCCAGTTTTTGGGCATCGGTCTTTCTTCCCAGCCCCTGCCTGGAGATCTGATGGTTCTGGCAATATGAGCACCTAAGGGAACAGCCTGATAAAAAGACCGTTCCTGATCCGTTTTCCCCTGTAAGAGGTGGTTCCTCTCCGAAGTGAGGCCCCACGTAACCCACCCTCATCTCATCTCGCTCAACGCAGAAGCCTTTTTCACCTCTAATCCTGTTGACCCCGCACCTTCTAGGGCAGAGCCTGCACTTCTCATATAATGATAACAGCCCTTTTTGTATCTCTGTTTCCAATACCGCTTGATAGCCTCCTTGTAATCTACTTTCAAAATAAAAGGATTGTAAAAGCAGGTCAGGTTAACCCACCTCAAGTTTGACGATATCACATAACCGGGCAACCCGCCAGTTTTTCACGGGAAGGCCCGCCTGAAACAAGACCTTGACTTGAAGGCAACGGCCTCTTTATAATTTTTGGATCTTTTCCCGATTAGTCGGTCAATCAGCATATCTTTATTTGCACGGTGCGGCATATCAGGATTCGAGAGGGACCAAGGGCCCGAGCGAAAAACAAAGAAAAATTCAAGATCTGATTTTCAGACGATAAAATATGTGCACACAGGCAAAAGGAGATTCGATGTAGCAGTAATAACATATCTGCCCATCCGGAAATTGCTCATTTCCGGATACTGCTTTCAGCCGTCAGTTATCAGCAAGTAGCAAATAAGTTGATACTCCGAATGATTTGCCGACAGCTGAGAGCCGATTGCTGATAGCGCTCATCCGTGAACCTCCTTGATGAACATCGGGTATTAAAGGCCACAATCCATGCCGATATTTCCACCAAACACAATGAACATTAAGCTCCCCAAAATGGTAAAGGTGCGGCAGCATTTCCGTTGCGAACAGCTTCAGGACATTGAAACGCATCTGTTTGAGGAGCTCAAAAGAGAAGAAATCAGCAAGACGGTTTTACCGGGCAGCAAAGTCGCCCTGTGCGTGGGCAGCAGAGGCATAAACAACATAGTGGAAATCACTAGATGCATTGGGGATTTTCTCAAGGAACTTGGTGCAGGGCCATTTGTCGTCCCTTCAATGGGCAGCCATGGAGGCGCCACGGCCGAAGGACAGAAGGCGGTCTTAAAGGGACTTGGGATAACCGAAGAAAGCGTAAAAATGCCTATCCATTCATCCATGGAGGTTGTTCAGATAGGAATATTTTCCGGCAGGATCCCCGTGTTCATGGACAGGATTGCATATGAGGCGGACGCCGTAATCCCGATAGCCAGGATCAAGCCTCACACAGGGTTCAGGGGGAAAGTTGAAAGCGGATTGTGCAAAATGATGGCTATCGGCCTTGGTAAACATGAAGGCAGCTCCAGACTGCATCATGAAGGGTATGAAAATTTCGCCCGGATTATCCCTGGAATCGCAAAAATCTTCATAGAAAAGGCCGACATCTCCTTCGGGGTTGCCATACTTGAAAATGCATACGACGGCACTGCATTTATAAGGGCCATACCGGCCGCGGACATAACAGAGGAAGAGCCGAAGCTTCTCGGAAAATCGATTGAAATGCTCCCGAGGATTCAGATCCCGGAAATAGACGTCCTTGTCATAGAACAAATAGGCAAGGATATCAGCGGCACCGGCATGGACCTGAATGTAATCGACAGGGCTTCGCAGGGAAGACTGCCGGGCTACAGCACCGCAAGTATAGACAAAATAGTGGTGCTGGATCTTTCCGCGGGAGCCCGGGGAAACGCATGCGGGATAGGGGTAGCCGACTTCACGACAAAAAGTGCCTTTAAAAAAATAGACCTGGAAAAGACCTATACCAACACCCTGACATCCACGAACACCCTTGGTGGAAAGATTCCGATAATAATGGAGGATAAGCGGGAAGCGATAATTGCGGCCATAAAATGCTGTCACGGAATTGACGAAAATAACGCCAGGATAGTAAAGATCCCGGACACCATGCATCTTGACCTGTTAGAGGCCTCTGAAAATCTGAAGGTTATTATAAGAGACACCCCGGGGATGGAAGTACTTTGATGATATCGCGGTTTCGTGTCAATACCGCCTGGAAAGATCAGCAGTCACCCCCTATTTGAAATTATACTCGTGCCTCCCCCCCTTTTTTATCTCCACCCTGGCCTTGAGTTTTTCATATCCCCTCGACTTGTTTTCCAGCTCCCATACACCGTTTTCAAGGCCGGACAATTCATAGTATCCGGCCTCGTCTGTCTTTGTCTTCTTCTTTCCCAGACCTTTACACCATGCCCTTACCACGGCTCCCCTTATGGGATCTCCGGAGTCGGTATCGATAACCACACCGAAGATTACGCCCCTTTCAGACACGCCGTCCAGTTCATCCTCCACCTCTTTATCAGGATGGCGTATCTTGCAGTTGCCCTCAAATACGACCCCGTCATCTATTACCACCGAAGGAGACTGAAGATCTCCCATGACCCTCGCGGGCACGTGGATCTCTATGCGCTGGTCCGCGGTAATCTTTCCCTTTATTTCCCCGCTGATAATAACGGAGGAGGCCCTTACATCAGACTCCAGATAGCCCGTATCACCCACTATCAATGTGCCGCTTCCGAGGATCTCACCGAAGAACTGCCCGTCGATCCTTATGGTGTCATAAAACTTCAACCTTCCCTCAAATCTGGCATCTTTACCCAGATAGGCGACGCCTTTTTCCTTCTTAGCCATAATCTATAACCCCTGCCTTAAAGCGGAATTAAACCTTTTGTCTGATTACCGATACACAAGAAGAGATATCTACCTCAATTTTTTTATCACTTCAACACACTTGTTATCTATTTCCTTTTATTGTACTTATTTTTATAGATTTTCAGGCTGTCTCCCGGATGAATGGGGCGCCGGGGATCCAGTCGGTTCCAGAGGATAATAGCCGCCAGAGGCACATCAAAACGCTCGGCAATGGATGTCAGGTTGTCTCCCTGCCTTACGATATATGTGTGAGACTTTTCCGAAGCGGCGTAATCGGCAAGCAGGCCTTTGAGTCTATGGGTGAATCTGTCTGAAGACCCTTTTGGTATCATTATGTTGTGGGTCCCCTCGGCAAGGTTGTAACCCCTTATTTCAGGATTCAGATCCTTTATCACCTTGAACCTTGTCTGTGCGGCCTCAGCGATTATCCTTAACGGTGTCTCTTTGCTTATCAGCACCTGCGCCCGATCAAATTTCAAAGGGGGGTAATAATCCTTTTCGGAAAGCAAAAATCCGTATAGACGGGGATTTGAAACTATCAGCTTAACGGACAGTATCCTGAAGATATATCTCTGGGTCTCCAAAGGCAGGTAAAGCTGATAATAATCCCTGGTGCCCTGCTCCGTAACAGCCGCATTGAGTCCTCCCTCGCCCATATTATAGGCAGCGGCTGAAAGGGTCCATGAACCGAACAGTTCATGGAGGTCCTTGAAGTATCTTACTGCAGCATCGGTCGAGGAGAAAACGTTTCGTCTCTCATCGATCCTCCTGTCTATCTTAAGGCCATATTTTCTGCCTGTGTGCTTCATGAACTGCCAGAAACCCACCGCACCCTTTTTCGAACCGGCATGAGGTCTTAAGGCACTTTCTGCTAAGGCCACATATCTCAGATCATCAGGCAGGCCGGCGTTGGCCAGCATCTTTTTGATATGAGGCATATAACGACTGCTGCGCTTGAGCCACAGTATAACCTGGGGCCTGTCCCACAAGGAAAGGAGCATCTCTTTTTCCATGCGTTCCTTGACCTCCTGCTCATCAAGAGGCACCCTTTCACCGCAAAAATCAAGAGATGCGGGGATCTCAAGACAGGAGACAAGAGAGGGAAACGAGGCCGGTTCACCGGCGCCGCAAAACCGGATGGAAAAGAAAAAGGATAGAAGGAAAAAAAGAGTAAAGGCTCTTTTCTGCATCGCTCAGGTCTCCTTGAATTGTGTCTGGGGCAAGAGGCATCACAAATTAAAAGGACGCTCTTTTCTAGAAATACGACCTTTCCGGTCAAGTTGAAGTCAAATTTATACCCTCTCCATCGCTTTTGTGTCAATAAAGCCTGAACAGGTCCCCCTGCACCATCAAGGATTGACAAGGAACTTTTACCGCATATCGCACATTTATGCCCGGCATACTGCCGGTGCCAGGGGTAGACCGAAATCCTAAATTGGAGAATCATATCAAGTAGATGGCCAGTGTTAAGAATAGACGCCTATGCAGAAAAGAAATCCTTTATCGATTTGGCACGGCAGAGTAGAACCAGGATTAGACAGTCCGGCTACATTTTTTTCTTATTCTCCACTTTGCTCAGCCATGGACGTTTTTCCTCTCCAACGATCTTTGAGATCCTCCTGAATATCCATTCAAAGGGAAGATCGGCGGTGGGGTCGAATTTCTCAAGATATTCGATATAGGGCCTTCCTGACAAATCTCTTTCAGGAAGGACAGCATCGTTTTTGCCGTCAAACTCAACCAAAGGAAGCCCGTTTCTCCTGCAAAGTTCCCGGTCAAAGGTTGCGGCCGAACTGACCCATTTGCCATTAATAAAAAACTGGTTATATCCATGTCTGGGGAAGACGTTCGTTCCCAGTTCTCTCACCAGATGAGAGGGAACCCTGTGATTTTTTATCTTTGCAAATGCCAGACGGCTCGGTATCCCAGCGGCCCTTCCAAGCGCCGCAAGAAGCACGGCCTTTTGCACGCAGTATCCCTTTTTCCAGAAAAGCACCTGTGAAGCCCTGAAATCCTCCTCAAAAGCCGATATCATATAGACATTGTACCTGACCCTGTCCCTCACATAATAAAACAGCCTGACCGCCTTTTCCTCCATGTCAAGGCATTGACCTGTAAGCTCCTTTGCCTTTTCAGCTATTGCATCACTGTCTGAGTCGATCGTATATGTAGGCTCAAGAAACACCTTCATCAAATCCAGGACATGTTCATTCATACGAATCCCTCCTGAGCAATGCCTTTTTTACAAATAGCCCCCGGGCAGGAGAGCATTACCGACAACAGGCCAGTTCCATTTCTTTTAATAACCTGGCTCTACCTGCGCGGGCTCTTACCTTTATACGTCTGTTTATTTATGCACAAGCACAGGCACAGGGGCTCTTTCTGGAGGTCTTATCTCACAGAAAAATACCACAGGAAGTCGTAGTGGCCGCAGACCTGGCTTTCTTCCCGGGTTTCCTATCAGTTGAGGCAATGCCTGCAAAAGCCCGGGGATGCGGCCTCTTATCCGTAAGGCATAGATAAGGCCGGAAGAAAGAGCCTCTGGGCCGGAGAGCATTACCGGCAACAGGCCAGGGTGATTACCTTTCTATAATGAGACAAGGTTGCGAAAATTTTGGAGCATAAATGGATGCCACACGGTTGACAAAAGGTCCTATTGTTTTTAATAGTTGGACTGGAGTTTGTCAATGCATGCAACAATTCACGGATCCTTTAATTTTTTTCCATAAAATACAACTGGAGAAGCACCTTGTTGGAATACATCCCCATCCCCACCTTGCGAGACCTGGCTGACATTATTTTTCTCACCTTTGTGGCCTATTATCTGTACGTATGGTTCAAGGGTACCAGGGCCCTGCGTCTCATAATCGGGCTTATAGTCCTGGGAGGGGTGTATTCCCTGGCCAAACTATGGGGACTTTTCCTCACCACATGGGTGTTTCAAATTCTGTGGCAGGTGCTTGTCATACTTCTGCTGATACTCTTTCAATCTGAAATCAGGCAGGTCCTTGAAAAAATAAATCTTCTCCGTTATCTCAAGTCACGCAAAGGGCACTCCGAAAAGGAGCTGGCAAAACAGATAGCGGATATTTCCTTTGAGCTTGCAAAGGAACAAACCGGAGCCCTCATAGTTATTGTAAGGAACGAGGATCCAAGGGAATTCATACAGGCTGGTCATCCTATTATGGCCCTGCCGGAGCCGAATCTCATCAAAAGCATCTTCAATCACCACTCTCCTTCCCACGACGGAGCCATAATCCTGTCACAGGGTAAGATCACACATATGGGGTGCATTCTTCCACTTTCCAAAAACGAAAATATTCCTGAGAATTTCGGAACCCGCCACAGGGCCGCACTCGGCCTTTCGGAGAGAACGGACGCGATCAGCATAGTAGTTTCTGAAGAGCGGATGGAGATCTCAACAGCGGTTGAAGGAAACCTGGCGCTCTGGAAGGATCCGGAAAAGCTCGCTGGAAAACTAAGGGAACTGGTTAATGCTCCCGAGCCGGTAAGGGTCACTTTTTCCGGTTTTATAAAGGGTGCTTTTGCGGAAAAGTGGAGGATCAAACTGGGGGCACTTGCCGTTGTGACACTGGCATGGCTGGTGATCGCCAACCCGCAGGAAATCAAAACCACCGTTTCCGTTCCTCTCAAATATACGGAACTTTCCGAGGGTCTCGTGATTGACGAGGTTTCCGAAAAAACCGTCAGGATGGTCTTTTCAGGTAACCGCTACAGCATCAGAAGGCTCAAGGAACGTGAAATCAGGATACCGGTGAACCTGAGCTACCTGCCTGAAGGCACGCATCAAATTCTCATAAGCCTGAGGGACATCAACCTGCCCCCCGGCATATCCATTGATCAATCTTCCAACCGAAGAGTCACCGTGGTCATAAGGCCTTCAGACTCGGAAAATCTTCACAACCGTGCCTATTCCGAGTGATCCTTTTTGATCTCGGTGACGATCAGTTAAACCGCAAAAGATCTTGAAATTTTATCGGCCTGTTATTCAATGTAACATTTCCGCGGTCATACCTCACGCTCAGGCTGTAGATGCCTCCATCTCTTGCCAGGATCTGTCCATTCACAAGCTTGTCAAGCATCGCCTGGGTCTGTGAAGCCGCAAGATCATCAACCTTTTCACCTGAAACATCCTCGCCTGTCTTGCGTTGCTCTTTAAGTATCCTGTTTTTGATGAAAGACTTAAAGCCGGCTTCGGTCAGGCCTTCCGTAGCAGTCATGTCGGCCTCCGCGCTTACGGCGCCCAGCATCAAAAAGGGATTTATCAGCATCTCGGAGTTGCTTCCATCCACAATCACCTTGGCCCGGCCCTTTAGTTCTCCACTTTCCGTCCTTACCTTGAGGCCCTTTATCAGAAGTTCGGGAGAGCCCTTCATGAGATCAGGCAGAAACTCCGATATCTTCGACAGCAAGGCCCTTTCCGTGCCCTTTTTCCCTTTTTCCATTGACTCTGCCTGGACCTCCTTCATGGCCTTTTTCAATCGCATGAGAGATTCGACATCCAGGTTTTTCAACTCCACATTCAGTGATCCCTCCCCTTTACCCCCATTGCCGGTTATGTAACTGTCAAGCTCCATGTCAAAAGAGGAAGAGAGTTTGCTGCCGACCGCCTTGCTGGAGGTTTTCACAAACAGCCCTTCAAATTTGAAACCCTTGCCTGAAACGGTTTTGTTTTCCCTGAATTCAAAAAGCCCCATCTTGAAAGATGCGTCCCCCAAAAAAAGTCCGCTTTGGGCCTTATGCATATCTGACCCGAAATTTATTGATTTGATTGTCAGGTCCCCATCCCCCGCAGCTATATCCAGGCGCGGGGCATCGGCGTATCCCTTGTATTTCTTAGTTTCGGCGTCGAATGTCATGTTGCCGCTCAGGCCCTTCCAGTCTATCAAGACCTCTTTGGCACCCTGACCGACCAGCGCCTTAAATGGCGGAATATCAAAGACGCTCTTACTGTTTCTGTTCATGTAAATAGATGTCTTGTTTTTGAAATACGCCTTTTTCAGTATGGGCGAAAAGGCTTCCGGAATCCCCTGCCGTGCTGAAGGATTCCACCTGGCCTCCGTATTGACTGTTGCCAGAAGTGGCCTGAACAGCCACTTACCCTCCATTGGATTCAATCCTGGAAAAGGTCCATGTTTTATTTCGTTTCTGAGGGTGAACTGGATAGGGGCGTCTAAACCTGAAGGTCCTGGAATCTCGACAATCGTTCGAGATTTCGAGCTGAAAACGCCTCTGTTATACTCACTGTCTCTAAGTCTTATCTGCTGAATCTGTGATTCGGCGTCGCTTATAAATGCATTGTATTCACCCTCCGCCTTTATCCCGAACCAATAGGCCGCCGCCGAAGCAGCAACGGCGATTATAATTACGGCAGTCACCAGAAAGTTAATAAACCTTTTCATTTGACCCTCCTTTCGGATTCAGATTATTGAGGCGGAACTTCGAACACCCGGAACGTCACGGTTCTTCTCCATAAACAAGCCATCTACTGAACGGAGACAGGCAGCCATCTGCCCTCATGGTAACGGAGCCTTGAAAATTCCTCTCCCGGAGCCGCCACTTTTCCCCTTAAAAAATCCTGGTCCGGTTGGAAATCCCTGTCTATCATGGAATCCCAGGGCTCAAGGATCAATGCCCCCTGCGGAAGGTCGATCATTCGGGGCCTCAGAGGGGCTTCCCAGGATCTTTTTTTCAGATCCTGTTCCAGATTCGAAATATCCCGATATCCCGATAACTGCCAAAGGGTTACAATGGCGGGAGGACTCAGAGGGGTCTTACCTTCAAGGTTTTCCTCCAGCCCCTTAAGGGGCGAAACCCACTTTCCAACCGTTGTTTCCTTGTTGTCAGGATGACACGTCTGTTGGGGGGGCATCAGGGCAAGAAAAAAGCGAGTGTCGAAACGCATCGGCATGCGGCTCGGTGTAATCCAGTGTGACCAAGGGAAAAGAGCCGACAATGAAAGCACCCATCGTCCGTTAATGACTAATTCAATCAGCCAGTTCCTTTCAAGCCTGCCATTCAACCGTAGGTCACAGGCCTTTTTCAGGCCACTTTCATAAGCGCTTTCATTGAAAGCGAGCAGAACTCCCGCCTCTTCAAAGGTTTCACGAATTGCGGCAATGCCATGCTCAATGAGGCAATTATTCCCAGGGATCCGTTTATCAAACTCTACATCCAGATATCCCTTAAAGGAGTCGACATCCGCATCCTCTGAAGCCACCTTTCCTCCGGGAAACACATACATTCCGGGCATAAAACTGCTTTGATCACTTCTTTTAAGCAGAAATACCTCAATGTCCCGGTTACCTCTTCGACAAAGAATCACGGTTGAGGCCCTTATGAGATTTCCTTCATTCAGAGCATCATCACTCAATACGAATCCCCACTCCGCCTTGAACTGCAGGTTTTCCCCGGGAAAGGACCGGTCCGCCGCATCAGGCCTTGAGGTAAATAATTTGATTCATTGAGAGCCATCCCTTTTTTCATGCCGCCAGTCTCTTCAATTCCTTGACACGCCTTTCAGACGTAAAATGGTGGGAGTAGCCGGCCTCCAGGGCGAGATCAAGTGCCAGGTCAAAACCGAACCCGATCTCCTGAGGCTTATGCGCGTCAGAACCGAAGCAGATCGGGATACACCTTTCAAAGGACCAGGAAAGTATTTCGGCTGAAGGATAGCACTCTTTCACAGGTTTTCTAAGTCCTGAGGTGTTTATTTCAAGACCGATACCGAGCTCCGCCATCCGGTCCAGGACAGGAAGCGCCATTTCCCTCAGATCGCCTTTCTCAGGCCTGTAACCAAACTTTTTTGGAAGATCAAAATGACCGACCGCATCAAAAAGACCGGAATCGACAAGCATCTTCAGCAGACAAAAATACCTTCTCCAGGACCCGGTGACATCCACTGAGTCCCATACATGTCTCTGCGAGGGGTTATCAAAACCCCAGCCGTCAATAAAATGGACTGAGCCGATCACAAAATCGAAATTCTGTTCAGGAAGCCAGCTTCTGAGATGGTTTTCACAGCCTTCATAATAATCCGCCTCAATGCCGAATAATACAAGGGGCGGCTCCGCGGTTTGAGTTTCAGATACCATGGATTTATAAAGCGGAAACTGATCCATGGTCATCCTATGAGCAGGATCATATCCGTCCGGGGTGGGTGCATGATCTGTAAAACAGAGAGAAGTGACGCCCCTTGACCTTGCCGCTGTTTTATACTCATGCACATCACCCTCTGCATGTCCGCATAGAGGAGTATGAATGTGATAATCAGGAAGATCAGGTTTAACGATCTCATTTTTCATTCGGCAGTCGCTCATTCACAAAAGGATAAGACCCAAGTTAAAATCCGAACTCGGCCGTCTCACCCAGTTCTTCCTCTATTCTCAGAAGCTGATTGTATTTGCAGACTCTCTCGGAGCGGCAAAGGGATCCGCTCTTGATCTGTCCTGCCCCGGTAGCCACCGCGAGGTCCGAGATAAAGGTATCTTCAGTCTCACCTGATCTGTGCGAAATCACCGCGTTCCACCCCGCCCGTTGAGTCATGCGAATGGCATCAAGGGTTTCCGTCAGGGTTCCGATCTGGTTGAGTTTTATTAAGACCGCGTTTGCACAACCCTCTTTCAATCCTCTTGCGATACGCTTTGTATTGGTGACGAAAAGGTCATCCCCGACGATCTGAATCTTCTCGCCAAGCCTGCTCGTCATCTCTTTCCAGTTTTTCCAATCGGTCTCGTCAAGTCCATCCTCGATTGAATAAATAGGGAATCGATCCACCAGGTCCTGGTAAAAGTCAATCATCTCCTTGCCGCTTCGGCTGGATTTATCAGATTTTGAAAACACATATTTACCCTTACTGAAAAAGGATGACGCCGCGGAATCCAGCGCAAAAACCACATCCTTCCCAGGCTTATAGCCCGCGGCTTTTATCCCGGCCATCACTACTTCAAGTGCCTCTTCATTCGATTTAAGATCAGGCGCGAATCCCCCCTCATCACCTACGGCGGTGGAAAGGCCCTTTTTTTTGAGTACACCGGCAAGGCAGTGAAAGACCTCCGCTCCCATGCGAAGAGCCTCCTTAAATGTCTTGGCGCCCACCGGCATGATCATGAACTCCTGGACATCCACATTGTTGCCGGCATGCATACCCCCGTTAAGGATATTCATCATCGGCATCGGCAGCCTGCAGGCGTTTGTCCCGCCGATATATCTGTAAAGCGGCATGTAGAGGCAGTCGGCGGCAGCCCTGGCAACCGCAAGTGAAACCCCGAGTATGGCATTGGCGCCCAGATTACCCTTGTTCCCGGTCCCGTCAAGATCAAGCAGGGCACGATCTATGAGGCGTTGATCCGTGGCTTCCATTCCCGCAAGTTCGGGGGCTATGACAAGGTTGACATTTTCAACGGCCTTTTCCACACCTTTCCCCATGTATCTCTTTTTTCTATTGTCCCTCATCTCCAGGGCCTCATATTTGCCTGTTGAAGCCCCTGAAGGAACGGAAGCGCGACCGAAGCTTCCGTCATTTAAACCTACCTCAACCTCAACAGTAGGATTTCCCCTGGAATCCAGGATCTCCCGGGCCAGTATTACCTCTATCCTGTCCATCATTTTCTCCTTTTTTAAAAGATCCTGCCAGCATCTGCTGGCAGGAGTGTCTGTTCCTTGGTTCGTCATCTGAACTATATGGAATTACCCCCTTTGTGACAAGACAAAAGGGATTTTTTTCTCATACCGGACTACATTCTTATCTTGGAGGAGCTCTTTTCAGGGTTCTTTTCCAGACGCCTGTACCTGGCTACCGCAGTTTCCGCAAGTCTCTGCATAACCCTGCTGAGATCCGAATCCTTCCAGACATCCTGAAACCCTCCTGAAGCGGAAAGCCTTTTACCTATGACAAAATAGGGAGGTGATTCCAGAAAAAGAGAAACATCCTCATAAACCAGATCGGCTTCTTCCCCCAATATGCTTTCCAGAAGTTCCTTGGCCGTATAAAAGAAAAACTTCTTCACATCCTCGGTGGACTCCGCAAGGTTGAGCTTCTGCCTGAAATTGGGAATAACTTTATGTTCCTCTTTTGTAAAGGAAATCTGCGTCGTCATTTTTTTCTCCTAAACGAGGCGGTTCAAAATGACAGGCCCCTTTCCGTTTCCTGGTTTTGAAGGATCGATAAACGTCGTAAAGCCAAGACATCTCCGCAGACATATACACTTACGGGTAGTTCTTTAGGTTATGCAGCAGCCTGTTCAAGCTGTTCGAAAATAGTGATAGGCTCGACAATCAGACGTTCTCATTTTGATTCAGGATTTTTATCAACAGAAAGCCGTAATGGTGAGGTCAAAGGAGCTGATCAAGGCAGTCAGACTACGCAGCCCGGAGGAGACGGAGTTAAGTTCTGAAGAACAATATGTTTGAAATTATAAGGAAAAAAGTTTTTCCATGTCAAAGAATTTCTTTATAACGACCGATAATCAGGTTTATCAGGTCTTCCGCACCATTATGCCCACTTATGATATCGGCCGAAGGACCAAGAGGTCTCCATACATCCGGATCCGATTTCCTGAAAAGCGCTAATGTATTAGCGCCGCACATGGCCGCAAGATGACTTATCCCGCTGTCATGTCCGCAATAAAAACGAGCCTCGAACAGGATTGAAAGAAGCTGTTCCCTTTCAGGCATAAGGCATATTTCCGCCTTCTTGTTCAGGTTATCTGAAAGGCATGAAAGGATTGAGCTTTCCGCAGGTCCCAGTATTATTGTGATCCTGTCGGCCTCGTTTTCAAATCGGGAGATAAAAGAATCAACAAGATCAAGCCAGAACCTGGGCGGGTAATTCTTGGCCGGATCTCCCGAGCCTGGGTGAAAGACGATTCTTGATCTTAAATGCGACTTTGAGGCGGGTTTGATCAGTGCCTCTTTTACGGCCATTTTACTGCATAAATCCGGATCGGCAGGCAACCCGGCTTCTCTTAGACAAAGGCATGTATAAGAGGCCGCATGAATCTTCATTTCCTGAGAAGGAATGGATGGAAACATATAAACGGGAACGTCGGCCGGAAAACAGGAGCGGAGGTTCTTTCCTATGGTGCCGTCCCTGTCTCTAAAAAAGCCTACCACAAGATCGGCTTCCCGGACGGGGAAAATAATATTCTTATCCGAATTTTCGATAAATAGCCTGTGCCAGCCATGGGTCTCGATATCCATTGTGAGGGAGGCATAATCGTTCAGATACCCTATGCCGGGCTGCCGGCCCACGACAATGAAGCTGTTATCCTTATAAAGGGTCTTAAGGGCCGGCAGAAGCATAAGGGTGTCGCCAAGCGCACCTGATCGCAATATTAACACCTTCATTCTATTACCATGCCTGTGATGCGACAACGAGGATGACACAGTCCTCCTTCCCGTTGTTAATCAGCGAATGGGCGGCGCCCGTCGGAATCCAGGTGGCATCCCCCGGCCCTACCTGCCTTGATTCTTCATCCACACTGATCCGGCCTGAGCCGCTCAATACGAAATAGATCTCCTCCATGGGGTCTACATGGGACTCTATCTCTTTTCCCCGGCTCAACCTTGCTATGGCCATAAATCCAAGCTCTTTTAATACCCTGCGGTCGAGAATCATCTGCGCTGTCGCGCCGCCATGGGCCAGATAGGTTGAATCCAGAACCTCCCTGTCATTGATATTTCTTACTATCATCTTTTCCTCCTAATCGGCTTTTCCCAATTTATTCTTGATTCGAAAAATAAAAAAGGCTTAAATTGGGTATTATAAATAATACTGAAATAAAGAGACCGGAAGAATCTCTTTCCAGCATAAATAAAAATTTGGAGAGTGCCAAATGGAAAAAGCTCGACCCGCCCCCTCTTTGAAAACGCTTGACAAGGCCCTGCTTAAAGACAAGGTCGTCCTTGTAAGGGTAGATCACAATGTGGTCAAAAAGGGCATTATCAAGGACCCCTATCGAATCGACTCCACCATTGGAACCCTCTATTCAATCGCGGAAAAAGGTGGAAGGCCTGTTGTCATAACACATGTGGGTAGACCCCGGGACAAAAAATCAGGACTGATAACCTGCAGGGAGGAAGAATCGGTAAGACCTGTAATAAGGTATCTTGAAGAAAAACTTCCGATCAAGATCCATTATCACGAACTGCCCGCAGATGGAAACAACGGCATAACAGAGTTTGATACTCCGGCTGATCAGGCCCTGGAAGATCTCAGGACGGGAAAAATCGGGATGATATATCTTCAGAACTCCCGCTGGTTTAAAGGTGAGCAGTCAGAGGGAGCACCAAGGCGGAAATTTATTGAATGGCTTGCCTCGGTCTCCGACGTATTTGTAAACGATGCCTTCGGTGCATGGCGGGCACACGCCTCCACCTACGATATCGCCGGGCGGCTTCCCTCCTTTGCCGGAGCGCTTCTCGAAAAGGAGATCTCAAATCTTTACAGGGTACTGGAGCCTGAAAGACCTTTTCTTGCGGTAATAGCCGGATCCAAATATGATACCAAGATCGGCCCGTTAAAGGCACTCCACGGCAAGGTGGATCACCTGTTACTTGGTGGACTGATGCACAGCACCTTTTTGTCGGCAAAATACGGGATAAATATCAAGGGTGTGACGGATGAGGACAGAAAGCTTGCGATGGAACTTGTGGAATTAGACAAGAGGGATAAAAAGATTCTTGAAATGACTCATATAATTGAATCGGATATAATGGAGGGGAAAAAACAGGGGACCTTCAGGACCATCAAGACGGAGGATCTCGCACACAGGGATAAATGTAACTATCTTCTTGATGTAGACCCTGAGTCGTTTCAGACAAGGCAGGTAAAAGAGGCCATAGAAGGGGCAAAGACCATTTTCGTAAATGCGGTCATGGGCCTGATGCCTCATTTTTATGAAGGATCACAGGCCATTTACAGGATGATAGGTTCAAACAGAAACGCCATGAAACTTTTCGGGGGCGGTGACACCCTGCAGGAACTCAAAAATCTCTGCCCCGGGATATATCTTGAAGGCCTGGATTCTCCTCGAACCTACTTTTTTACCGGAGGGGGAAGCGTTCTCGCAGCGGTCGAAAATGGAAATCCTTACGCACTCAAGCCGGTACAGGCATTGCTGGAATAGGCCTGAAAGGCTTTTTCAATACGGGTTCAGCTCTTTCACCATTTACTTGATCAGGATACTCTTTTCATCCGGGAGGAATAATAATGGAGATAAGGCCTATTTTTGACCCTCAAAAAATGGGGCGCCCCATGAGGATCGCCGCATTCATGTCAGGCTCAGGTACGAATATAAAAAAACTGCTCGCATGGCAGAAAAAACTGGAGGAAAGGGAGGGTAAGTCCCCTTTTGAAGTCATCTTCATATTCAGCGACAGATCAGATGGTAAATGTGTCGGCGAAGAGATAGCGCTCGACAATGGGCTTCCCTATTTCAGTTATGATATCCGGGCCTTTCACAGGATAAAATCGGTCAGCAGGAGCGTTGACTCCGAGCAGGGCCTTTCCGCTAGAAAACAATATGATCAGATACCCAGAAAACTGTCGGCGGCATTTGAAATAGATGTCATTGCACTGGGAGGATACATGAGTTACACAACTCTGCCCAGGTGTGTAAATGTCCATCCCGCTGACCTATCCATCCTGTCCCCGGACGGGGCAAGAAAATATGTGGGCGACAATGCGGTTTACGACGCCATAGTGGCCGGCGAAAAAAATCTCAGGGCATCAACCCTTTGGACGGATGAAGGCGTGGATACAGGCCCACTGCTTATGGTATCCGAGGCTATGCCGGTAGAGCTTCCGGAGCCGCTCGATAAGCTCATAAAGGACAGGGACAAACTGGCCGAAATCGTCGATACACATCAGGAAAAGCTTAAAAGGGTGGGCGACTGGGTCATATTTCCCACGACCATAGAAATGATTGCAAGAGGACGTCTTGCAATTGATGAACAAGGCAATGTGTATGCGGACGGGGAAAAAACGGAAGGAGGATTCAGGCTCTGAAAAAATGCGATTACCTCCCCCGGAAGACGTTCTTAAACGATGCCAACTGAAAGGATCTTTTTTTAAGTTTACAGAAATAAACCTTTGACCCTCTTCTCTAAATTGAAAAAAACCGAGCGACTTTGTAATTTTAATCCCAAAGCCCTTTTGTTCCGGTAATCTCGAAAAACAGCAAAGAATAATCTCGTAAAATGGTCGTGCAGGGCCTTCTGCGAGACTAACAGGAAAGGCGGCAGTAATTTACTTACTGTTGACAAATATTATGGAGCCTAAAGCCGTAAATTCCTATCCGCTTGCAGAGGAAGAGGCCTATCAAAACGGCCAAACCATTTTTGCTGAAAACAGCTCAGGTGACTGGATGTATGTAGTCCTTTCAGGCCAGGTCGAAATATCCAAGGAAATAAAGGGGCAAAGATATATCATCGCACTTCTTAAACCGGGTGAAGTTTTCGGAGAACTCGCATTCTTCAGCGGGATAAAGAGAACTGCATCCGCCACGGCGAGAGGGAAAACGACCGTAGGGATAATTGATCGATCCATCTTTGAAAAGGAGTTCAATCAGCTGTCATCTCAGCTCAAAAGCATCATAAAACTGATGGCAACCAGATACAAGAGCGTCCTTGAAAGGACTTCTCAACTATCTACACGCCACGAGCCCAGGTCTCCGAAAGTTATTTCCGTGGTATTTAAGGACAAAAAAACCTTTGTGAAATCCTACACGGAAAATGCCGGCATGGGGGGGATTTTCATAAAAACGGAGAATCTGCTTCCTCTCGGTCACCAGTTCCTTCTGAAACTTAAGCTGCCAGGGGTAGAAGAACCTATCGAGGTGGAAAGCGAGGTTATCTGGTCCCGCAAAAAGGCCGACAAATTTCCGCACCCCCCCGGCATGGGCATAAAATTCAATGAACTCCCTGAAAAATCAGACCAGATCCTCAGGACTTATTTGAGGAAATGACGATACACCTTCAACCGGTCTGATCATAGGGGGATAAGGGATTCCAGTTCCTCCTCTATGTAGGAGAGCCTGTCGACATCATCCTCTGTAAGCTCGTTTTCAGCGGCCTTTTTGACCACCCTCTTTCTGAGGCCCTTGAGGGTCTTCTCAAGATCTACGAGAGAGTTCAACATCTGGGTTTCAAAATCAGGAAGGGGTTCTTTTGCTTCATGTCTTTCAATCATGACTTCCTTCGGCTTAAGCACAAGCCTTTCCTTCCATTCAGGCACCTCGGCCTGTAATGAAAAATCGCTCCTTATTCTTTCGGCAAGGGCGACACTCGCACTTGTCTCACCATGAATGACAAACACCTTCGGGTTGCTTTCAAAATGACCCACCCAGCGAAGAAGATCCCCCTGGTCGGCGTGAGCCGAAAATCCGCCGATGGTGAAAACCTTCGCCTCAACCGCAACCCTCTCTCTGAATATCTTTACCTCTTTGGCACCTTCCACGATCTTGCGACCGGTTGTGCCATTGGCCTGAAAGCCGACGAAAACGACGCTCGCCCCTTTCCTCCACAGATTGTGTTTAAGGTGATGTTTGATCCTTCCTGCCGTGCACATACCGCTTCCGGCGATAACTATGGCGGAGCCTTGCCTCTCATTTATGGCCATCGATTCCCTGGTGGATTCCGTGAATCTGAGATTGGGCAGATCGAACGGATCATAGCCTTCATCGACTATTGCCAGGGCCTCTTCATCGTAAAACCTCTTGTTTTTCCTGAAGATCTCGGTAGCCTTTATGGCAAGGGGACTATCGAGGTATATGGGGATATCGGGCAAATCTCCTTGACGGTGGAACTCTCCCAGGAGGTAGATTATCTCCTGTGTCCTTTCCACTGCAAAGGCCGGGATCATGATCTTCTCTCCCTTTGAAACACTGTAATTAATTGCATCAAGCAATTCATATTTACTTTCCTCCAGAGACCGATGGTGCCGGTTTCCGTAGGTAGATTCAACGAACAGGTAATCTGCATCGAAAATCTCATGGGGGTCTTTTAGAATAAGCTGATTTTTTTTACCCAGATCCCCTGAAAAAACGAGCTTTATTGAAACGCCATCCTCTTCCACCCAGAGCTCCAGGATGGAAGAACCCAGGATATGCCCTGCGTTTCTCAGCCTGGCCCTTAGTCCCGGTTCAATATCTATTATCCGGTCCCTCTCAACAGGAGACAGGAGTCTTGAGCTTTTCTCAGCGTCCTCTGTTGTGTAAAGAGGCTCAATGACCTCCTTTGCCTGGCGTTTGTTCTTTCTGGTCTGCCACTCCGCATCCATCTCCTGGATATGCGCGGCATCCATGAACATGATCTCGCACAGCTCGGCGGTCGGCGGAGAGGTGATTATCCTGCCTGAAAAGCCATCCTTCACCAATTTAGGTATCCTGCCGCTGTGATCTATATGTGCGTGAGTGAGAAGGACCGTATTGAGCTCAGCCGGATCAAATTCCCAACCCTCCCAGTTTCGCCTCTCCATCTGCCTGCCGCCCTGGAAAAGACCGCAGTCCACAAGTACCTTTTTGCCTCCGGGGCTTTCCACAAAAAAACAGGAACCGGTTACCGAACCGGCCCCACCCATACATGTTATTTTCACCATATCGTTCTCCTTGGTAGCTTAATCCGGGTCTGTTAAAAAAATACCAACTTCCTGTTTTATGATCGATTTATTGATAATGAATCATCCCGCCGAATCGTTCGGCTTCGTTCCCGATACGCCTCGAAGCGGTATAAACCGGTTTTTCACGAAGCCGTCAAACTTTAGCCCTCGTAGACAGGGTATCTGAAACGTTCTCCTCTGTAGTTCTCTATTATCAGGAGATTCTTTTCCTTTCCCACAATATAACTGGGCAAAAAGGGGACCTTTCCGCCTCCGCCCGGCAGATCAACCGCAAAATGAGGCATGCAAAGCCCGGAGGTGTGGCCCTGAATTTCCTTAATAATGTCCAGTCCTTTCTTCATGTTTGTCCAGAAATGGGATGTCCCCCTGGCCAGGTCAGCCTGAAAAAGATAATAGGGCCTGACCCTTATGCTTAAAAGTTTCTGCATGAGCGACTTCATTGTCGCGGGCTCATCGTTTACGCCCTTAAGAAGAACTGTATGGCACCCCAGGGGTAGGCCCGCATCGGCAAGCCTTCGGCAGGCGAGCGCAGACTGAGAGGTGACCTCCATAGGGTGATTGAAATGCGTGTGGATATAAAGAGGGTGAAATTTTTTCATTATCCGGGTCAGGTCCTCGGTTATCCTCTGAGGCAGCGTGCAGGGAACTCTTGTTCCTATCCTTATGATCTCTACATGTTCTATGGATCTAATCCGCTCCAGTATCCACTGGATCTCATCGTCTTCCAAAAGGAGCGGATCACCTCCTGAGAGCAGGACATCCCGCACTTGCCTGTGATCCCTGATATAGTCAATTCCCTGTTTTATGGAATCCTCTGAGACCATGGATAGGTTTCCCACTTTTCTTTTCCTGTTGCAGAATCTGCAGTAGGTCGGGCAGATGGAAGAAACCAGCAGCAGGACACGGTCAGGGTACCTGTGGGTAAGGCCTCTTACAGGGGACAAGGCCTCCTCATTTAACGGATCCACATGGCCTCTTTGATCCGAGATTTCCCTCGGATCAGGTATGCACTGTCTGTATATCGGATCATCTTTTTCTTTTATAAGCCCCAGATAATAAGGATTTATACGCATCGGGTAGCGGGATACGATCTTTTCAGTCGTCTTCATGTCAAGGCCGTATAAAACAGAGACCTCCTCCGGTCTTGTAATGCTTTCGGAAAGGATCTTTTTCCACATAATGTCATTTTCTTTATTAGGCATTCCTATCACTTGTTATCAACCCAAACGGCGTCGAGCCGCATTCATCGGGCAACTCGAATATGCTGTCCGGAAGTTAAAACACCTCCTGCCTTCGGGCCGCAATTGAAGAGCAGGTCAAATGCAGAGAGATTGGGGATAAAATCACCCCAGAGTTGAGGATACACAGGACTTGAAGGTCGAAAAAAATCAAGCCCCACGCCCTCTTTTCTGAAAAGTTCCTGATCCATGTATTTACGGGCACTGTTTTGGGCCAGAAAATCGGAACAGCCGAGTTTCCTGCATAACTCCAGAGAAAGATAGGGCTCCCGGTCACTTATATCAAGTTCTGAAAGCAACATACAGTCCGTTTCTATTTCCAGTCGTTCTAACAGGTACCTTATAACGGCGACGTTCAGATCGACCAGCCACTCCCACCTTTTTTCAAACATATTAGCTATAAAAGGCAGATGCTCCTCAAAAAAAGGGCTCTTGGAATAGGCCGCCTTGAGACTCGACAGATTCTTTCTCATCCAGCGTCCCTCATGACAGATTCGCACATCCCTGATCCTCTGAAGTCCAAGCCCCTTTTTCCAAACAGGTACTTTAATCCAGAGTATGCCCTGGTCATTCTTGAATCTGTTCCTCGTAAGCCATGTAGATCCCCTTGGAAACTGAACACAGTCCATAAGAACAAGCAGATCTGATCTGAGCGCCTTTTCGAAAAACCCTGGAAAGGGGGCAAGATATGGCTGGTAGGCGGATACTCTCATAACAGGCATCAAGACCTTTAAAAAGATGCAAAAAAAGACGATCCCCATATTGACGCGGCCCCTCTGCAAATAATATCGGGCAGATCCAAAGCGGAAAGCATTTCAGATCATAGCCGGTACTAACTCAAACAACCGATCTGTTCCAGGACAGCCCTTGATGCATACTCGGCCACATCTGCCAGACCGTCAACCGGCATAAAGGATAAGGCATTCGCGGAAAACAGGCACTTGACAGACGCCGGGAATTCCTCATCAGCAAGATAAAAGATATAATTGAGATATATCTTAGGCAACGCCGGCAATAACAACGAAAAATCACCCGGCATATCAATATTCGGTTTCGGACAGCAAAATTTTCTTCTTATCGAATCCCTGGATTGATATATCATATCAACATAAGGGATCAAGACCCTCTCACTGTTGTTTGAAAAGGCCCCATGATACGGCATGCTGTCTGGAAAATCACGAAAGGAGATGAATGGTTCGATCAGGATCTCCTCAGGGCTCCTGTTGAGCGCATAAAGGGAAATCAAAAGAGCCCTCTGATCAAGAACCTCTTTTCCTGACAACAAGACAGAGCACCTTCTTATCCGGCAATCCTCGCCAAAGGCCCTGAAAGAATATTCATCCCCCTGCCTTACGGCCCCAAGCAATTTCTCAAGCCCTTTCGGCATATTTTCAAAGAGTATCGAGAGATTTTCCCTAACCGTTCCGGCGTATTGAGATTCCATAACAAGTAAGCCCTTCCACAACGCTATTGTTTTCACACAAATCCGGATAAAAACACACGTGTCTGAGCATGCCGCAATCAAATGGACAAAGGTGTTTTTTCTCTGCTACGCTCAGCCCCCTCTGCCCATTTCCTCATAACACCGTCTGTCAGTGCACAAGCACAGGCGCCCGGAACAAATAATTCAGTTTAATCTATCCCATCCGGCCTTATCAATCAAGTGAATGGACCCCTGATCCACCATCAAGGCATCATTTATCCCATTTACAGAGGGATTGCCTTCGATCGCTTAGGCATTTCCACGTATCTTTGATATGTGCAGGAATGCTTTTTCGAGTTACATCCGGCACCTTCCGGATGCTCGAGGGTTTCTAATATCGGTTGCCAATTTATTTTTAGTATGATAGATGCCTTTCAGTTGCCGGAAACGATTCAAAACATATGACATTGATAATTTTCTATTTTTCTCGGCTAACGGCCTGACCTTTTGATCCGCCGCAAGCACCTTTTACGGCAGGTATCTACATATCTTTAAGGGGGAATTTCAACCCCATCAGAACATACCCTCAAAAAGGGGAATTAAAAGGATGCAAATCAGTCTGCGTACACGGATATACTCTCTACTATCGGCCCTCGTGCTCATAACACTTTTGGGAGGTCTTGTGATGATGTGGTACACCTACCGCATGCAGAGCCTTTTCACAAGTATAGTCGACCGATATATAGAGGCCTTTCAGGCTGCTGAGGAGCTTGAAACCGCCCTTGCCAACCAGAAAGGCTTTGTCTCCTATTACCTGCTTGAGGGAGATGCCGAATGGCTCAGCAAACTGGGTGAGAACAGGCAGATATTCAAGGAACAGCTCAATAAGGCAAAAAACCTTGCCGAGGCTGAAGAGCAAAAGGAGAAGCTGGAGCAGATAGAATGGGAAAATGCCGTGTATATAGCCTCAAAAGACCGGGTAATAGATTATTACAGGAAGGGAGAGGTTGAACAGGGTACGAGGCTCCACTCCGAGGTGCGGGCACATTTCAATAAGATCCTGGAAATGTGCGAGCAACACAAAGAGACCTACAGGGAGATAATAAGACAGGCAAGAATCAAAAGCGGCAGACAGGGGGCGAGGCTCAGGATTGTAGCGGGTTCTGCGATTATTATGGTTATCTTTCTTGGCTTTCTCCTCATATTTGTCCTTTTCAAACAAATACTTTTCCCCTTAAGAAAACTGGCCATGGAGGTCTATAGACAGGGTGACAATTACGAATCGGACGACGAGATAAAGGCACTGAGCAGGAGCGTTCATGAATTGATAGAGGATATCGACTATACACATTTTGAACTGGAAAAAAGCCGTGAAAGTCTCCTGCAATCCGAGAAGATGGCACTGGTGGGGAGGCTTGCCGCAGGGATGGCCCACAGTATCAGAAATCCTCTAACCTCAGTCAAGATGAGGTTGTTTTCACTGAGCAGAAACCTGGACCTGACGCCGAATCAGGAAGAAGATTTCGAGGTGATTTCCGAAGAGATCAGACATACGGATACGATTGTCCAGAACTTTCTTGAGTTTTCCAGACCACCTAAATTAAAGATGCAGAAGATCAGTCCGTCTGAGGTTGTGGACCTGGCCATTCAATTACTTGAGCACCGCCTCAAGGCATACGATGTCGAGGCCAGGATCGACAGGTCAGGGTCACTTCCTGAAATTGAGATCGATCCTGAACAGCTCAAAGAGGTCATTGTCAATATAGTGGTAAACGCCTGCGAGGCCATGGGAAGGGGCGGAGCCATCACCATCTCTGAAGAAAAAAGTGGAGACAGGTTCACAGGAGAAAAGGCCTGCATAAAAATAACCGATAACGGACCTGGGATTCCCAAGTCTGTAAAGGGAAAAGTCCTCCAACCCTTTTTCACCACAAAAGACGAAGGAACGGGTCTCGGCCTAAGCATAGCGGTTAGGATCGTGGAACAGCATAGAGGCACTTTATCCGTGGAGTCAAAAGAGGGTGAAGGCACCTCCTTTATAATTATGCTCCCCGTAAAATCGTCAAAAGGAGTCAAGAATTGAGCACCATTCTTATAATAGATGACGACGATCAGCTGAGAAAGAGTTTTGAAAAGCTCCTCGGCGAAGAGGGCTATAAGATTAAAAGCGCAGCCTCAGGTGAAGAAGGGATAGATTTAGTCAAGGAAAGCCCGCCTGATCTGGTTATCCTTGATATGCGTCTTCCCGGCATTAACGGACTCGAAACATTCAAGATTATACATGGAATCGAGCCCAAGATCCCTGCCATAATGATGACGGCCTTCGGCACAACGGAGACCGCTATCGAGGCCACCAAGATGGGTGCCTTTGACTATATGCTTAAGCCTTTTGACATTCCGGACATGCTTTCGGTAATCAAACAGGCCCTTGAGGCAAGCCGCTTCATGCGCTCTCCGGTTGACATGGACCCGGTACCGTATAAGACGGTAAGGGAAGCGATTATAGGCAAAAGCAAATCCATGCAGGACATATACAAATCAATAGGAAGGGTCTCTCCCACGGATGCGACAGTACTTGTAAGGGGTGAATCGGGAACAGGAAAGGAACTCGTTGCTCGAGCCATATACCAGCATAGCCTCAGGGCCGACAAACCGTTTCTGGTCATCAACTGCGTGGCGATACCTGAAAATCTCCTCGAAAGTGAGCTTTTCGGATATGAAAAGGGGGCCTTCACCGGGGCCGCTCACAGGCGGGTTGGAAAAATGGAGCAGGCAAACGGGGGCACTATTTTCCTTGACGAAATAGGTGACATGCCCTTCAGCATTCAGGCCAAGATACTCAGGCTCCTTCAGGAAAAGAGTATCGAACGGCTGGGAGGACGAGAAACCATACCGGTGGATGTCCGAATAATTGCCGCTACAAACCGAAATCTCGAGGCGGCCCTTGAAGAGGGAAGGTTTCGTGAGGATCTCTACTACCGCCTGAAGGTCGTTACCATATTACTTCCACCTCTGCGTAACAGAGAGGATGATATCCCGTTACTGACAGAATATTTTCTCAGCCGGTATGCACATGAATCAGGCATGGATAACCACGGGATAACCAATGAGGCCCTGGCCCGGTTAAGCGGCTATAACTGGCCGGGAAACGTGAGGGAGCTGGGTAATACCATGCAGAAGGCCCTCATTTTTAACCGCGGGGGGCCGATAGGTCCTTCAGATATAAGACAGGCAATAAGTGGAAAGGACTCCTATTCGGAAATCGGCGAACAGGGAAACAATGATGTAATGCGGCAATGGGTAAGAGAGGCACTGGCCTCTGAAATAAGCGAAAACATGTTTGATTCCTGCATTGATAAATTTGCAAGTATGCTGATAAGCGAGGCACTGAAGATAACCGGTGGAAACCGGTCCAAGGCTGCCAGGTTACTAGGCCTTTCAAGGCCTACCCTTCATTCAAAAATAGAGAAATATAACCTCCGCCTGGAGACATCGGTAAAGGGAGAATAAGGAATCCAGGACCACAGAAGATGATTTTCTACAATGGAATACCCCGCTGTTTGTTGAGGTCTTTTTACATATTGTAAAAAAAACAGACAGCAAAGCACCTCCTTTCCGAGGCAGCCCCCTTCCATAATTGTCGATATTCCCATTATATTCTGCATGTTATCAATCATAGAGAACCGTCCCGAGTTTGGCACATGAGTTGCTTCCTATTTATCTAAAGGTAGATTTTGAGAAGTACCCTTCCTGAAAGAGCAGAAAACTAGCTTTACATAATGAAATCATCTCCAAAAGAGTTGATTCTTGAGGATAGGATTTCAAGGGTTTTAAAAGCCCCAACAGATAGCAATTTCAGGCAAAAACAGGAAAGCCGTGAACAGTAACGACTCTGAGGTCCATCGCTTGGGCCCTTGAGTCGTGGAAATTGAAGGCCTGTTTTTCGAACTTAACTGGGTAAGTGTCCTGTAATATAATTTTTATCCGGCATTTACCTCACCGGAGGAACTCCTCAAACAAGGGGATTAAAAATGATTCCTCGCGGGGGTAATTTTTAGGTATCATTCATCAAGCCTGCATTGCTTGGGCTCAAAAAAAGGAGGTGCCGCCATGCTGGTGAAAAATTGGATGAGCACGGATTTAATTACAATCGATGTTGACGATTCCATGCAGAATGCAGTCAATCTGCTCAGGGAAAAAGGCATAAACATGATGCCGGTCCTTGAAAATGGACTGCTTGCAGGGGTCATAAGCGATCGGGATTTGAGAAAGGCCTCAGCATCTGATGCGACCTTGCTTGAGACCCATGAGTTACGCTACCTGCTTCTGAAAATAAAGGTAAGAGACATAATGTCAAAGGCACCTGTTACAGTCACGCCCGAATTCACGGTCGAAGAGACGGCCCAGATGATGCTGGAAAAAGGAATTTCCGGTGTTCCGGTGGTGGAAAAGGCGGGCAATGTGGTGGGAGTTATAACCAAGACAGATATCTTTAAGGTATTGATCGCCCTTACCGGAGTGGGAAAACGAGGCATCCAGTTCGCCTTCCAACTTGAAGACAGTTCAGGGTCCATAAAGAAAGTTGCTGATATTATAAGGAATTTCGGGGGCCGAATGATAAGCATACTGAGTTCCTATGAAAATGCCCCCCCCGGATACAGGAAGGTCTACATCCGCGTGTTTGAAATTGAAAGAGACAAGCTTCTTGGACTTCAAGATGCATTAAGGGAAAAATTTCAACTACTGTACATGGTAGACCATAGAGAAAACAGAAGAGAGATCTTCGACCATTAAACAGGGCCGAAACAATCTAAAAAGATCTTGTTTCTCCGTATCACAGGACAGCTCATTTTTGATACTGAAAAGCCATTTTTATTCGCCATGATCGGAGCAGCTTTTTTCACTTTGTAAAAAAAATTGACACTTTGTCCCACATTTTAAAACCGTTGTTTTTAATTATAAAAATAATATTAACATATTCAACCGGTTATAGCTGTAAAGAGAAAATTCCGCTTCTCTTTTATACTGGCATGGGACTCGCATTTACTTAATAAATAATATATAGAATGAGGAGTTCCTGTGGAAAAGAGAGTCACCATCCTGATAGCGGACCGGAACAGAAATGTGAGAGAATTTCTGAAGCGAGAAATGGCAGCTGAAAACTACGACGTCTGCCTGGCCAGGAATTGCAAAGAAGTTCTGGAAATGTTAGAGAAGAAGGTTAAAGACCTGCTGATCCTTGATCTTGATCTTCCGGATTCGAACGAGGTAGATCTGCTGAAGGATCTCCAGGAGCATTTTCCAACGCTCCCTGTTGTGGTGCACACATTTCTGTCTGACTATGCTACGCATCCTGTTGTGCTGAGCACCTCCACTTTCGTGGAGAAAAAGGGCAGCAGTGTGGAAGGCCTAAAAAAAGTGGTCTCTGACTTGCTGTTGAAATCAAAACCAAGGCCGGGCTAGATTCCCGGCTGCATGGATCCTTGCAACCCGGAACCCTCAAATGAATCGCAACCGAACCAAACAACATGGTCATCGTCATTCCCTGGCCAGAAATATTCTTCTGACAATATTAGTTGTTTCCATTACCCCTATGGTTCTGGTCAGTGGAATTATCCTCTATCAGTTCAATGTATCCCACCATGACAAGGTGGAGGCCCACATAAAGGAACTTGTCCAAAAGCATAAACAGAATATTGATTTTTTTCTGGAAGAGAAGCTGTCCGACATTCGCTCACTGGCAAAAACGTTCAGCTTTGAGGAACTGAGCGATGAAAGTTTTCTTGAAGACAGGTTGGCCTTATTGCAGCAACAGTATAGACATGTTTTTGTAGATGTGGGGGTAATTAACAATGCAGGGCTCCAGCTGGCCTATGCCGGTCCCTTCAAGCTGGGGAAGGCCCTTTACTCAAATGCCTCATGGTTCAAAGACGCCATGAAAAGTGAGTATGTCATAAGCGATGTCTTTTTGGGCCTGAGGGGTCTTCCACACTTTATTGTTGCCGTAAGAGACAACTGGAATGGAGAGCCCTGGATACTCCGATCCACCATAGATTTTGTGGCCTTCAATGATCTTGTCGAAAACATCCGGATCGGGGAGACCGGATTTGCCTATATCCTTAATAAGGAGGGGGCATTCCAGACAAAACCGGTTCACAAAATTCTGCCGAATCCCGGCCGATATCTTGAAAAAATCTCGAAAGATGGGGAGGATACGGCCATCCAGATTTTCGAGCAACCGGACGAAGCCGGCAAAAAAAACATCTATGCCTCTGCCGAGTTAAAGGGAGGGGACTGGATTTTAATATATCAGCAGAGGGCATCTGACGCCTATTCGGAGTTCAGAAAGGCCTTTAAACTAACTATTCTCATAAATCTGCTCGGTGGTCTCGGTATAATAATAATGGCCTATTTCCTGTCCAAACGAATGGTTAACAGGATTGACAAACTGGATAAAGAAAAGCGGATGATGAATGAGCAGGTCGTTGAAACGGGAAAGCTTGCATCTGTAGGAGAACTGGCGGCAGGTATCGCGCATGAGATCAACAACCCCGTTGCGATCATGGTTGAAGAGGCGGGATGGATAGAAGACCTTTTGGAAGATGAGGACCTTGGGAAAAGCAAAAATGTGGATGAATTCAAGAGGGCACTGGAACAGATACGTTCTCAGGGCAAAAGATGCAAGGAGATTACCCATAAACTCCTCAGTTTCGCCAGAAAAACAGACTCAAAGGTCCAGGAAGTTGACCTGAACGAGCTTATAGAAGAAATCGTCGCCCTCTCCATGCAGAGGGCCAAATACAGCAACGTTACCATAAAAACCGACCTCCAGGAAAACCTTCCGGCCCTGCATGTATCTCAGGCGGAATTTCAGCAGGTTTTACTCAACCTGATAAATAATTCCCTCGACGCGCTGGAAAGGAAGGGAGGGATGATAGAGGTAAATTCATATACCAGAGACAACAGCGTAATAGTCGAGGTGACGGATAATGGACCGGGCATTCCAAAGGCGAATCTTAATCGAATCTTTGATCCCTTCTTCACAACCAAACCTGTTGGAAAAGGAACCGGGCTGGGCCTATCCATCTGTTACGGTATAATCAAAAAGCTGGGTGGCGTCATAGACGTACGCAGTTCAATTGACAGGGGGACGACCTTTCTTGTCCGCTTACCCTCACCCGGGCAGGTCCAGATAGAAGATGAAAACGAACCAGGAAAGGAGATCCATTCATGACTTTAGCAAACGTTCTCTTAGTAGACGATGAAGTAGCTTTCGTGGAAACCATGACCAAGCGCCTGACCAAAAGAGAGCTCAATATCATTTCAGCCTTTTCAGGTCAGGAGGCGATTGAAAAACTCCAAAAAAATCAAGCGGTAGAGGTGGTAATACTTGATGTCAAAATGCCTGGGATGCATGGCATCGAAACCTTGAGAGAGATAAAAAGGCTCTATCCATTGATAGAAGTGATCATGTTAACGGGGCATGCCACTGTGGAATCCGCCATAGAGGGCATGAAACATGGGGCCTTTGATTATCTCATGAAGCCTTGTGACATGGATCTGCTCATAGAGAAGGTAAAAGAGGCCGCATCCAAAAAGCGGAAACATGAGGATAAAATCATTGAGGCCCGCATGAGGGAGATTACCTCCAGAAGGGGCTAGGGGCTTAAGATGCCTGACGATTCCCATCATAAAGTCGGCTCAGGGATGGAACCCGGTCATGAAGAACAAATAAGGCTTCTTCTTGTCGACGATGAAGAGGGCTATGTAAATGTCCTGTCCAACAGGCTGGTTAAAAGAAATTTCTACGTATCAAAGGCCTGCAGCGGTTCTGATGCAATCCAGATTCTCCGCAGAAACGACTTCGATGTGGCGGTTCTTGATCTGAAGATGGAAGACATGGATGGTATTGAAGTACTCAAGATTTTCAAGCGAATGGATCCCGTGATGCCGGTTATAATGCTTACAGGGCATGGATCGGAACAGGCGGCAAGAGAAGGAATCGAATTTGGGGCCTTCGACTACCTTACAAAGCCTTGTGAGCTGGAAGAACTTATTGAAAAGATCAAAGAGGCCTTTAATTACAGCCGTAACAAGGTCCATCCTTAATCTCAAACAGGAGCTTGTTTATAGAAAATATATGTCCCTGGATATCTTACGGAATGCTGTCCGATTCTCAAAATGCGCTCCTATGAATTACTGCCCATGTTGACCACCAAGGCTAATACCACGGAAAGACTGGAAACTGACTTTTCATTTCCTGATTACTGTTGAGGAGAAAAGATGTTTTTTAAATCCAAAGCCTTTCAGCTCTGCCTCGCTCTTGTGCTCGGGGTCTTGGTTATGATCGTGCCGAGACCTGAAGGAACAAAATTCAAAATCAAGGGAGATCCCTCTCAGAGGCTGTTCCAGCTTGTCAGCCGACACTTCAGCCTTGACTCCGGGGCAGGGGATTCCCAGGCATGGTACATTTTGGAAGCCGATAAACCGGGCAATGCTGAATCCACATTTGATTTTCTGGAAAAAGAGGCCGCCGCCGCCCGGATAAAAGATATCGGGATAGAATATGTAGATGGTCTTTCGCCAAAGGCCAAACGTTTTTTGGCCGTCCTCGCGGTCCTTGTGTTTCTTTTCGTGGTTGAGCCGATACCTCTTGAAATCACCGCCATCTGCATAGGCGTATTTCTTGTGCTCATGGGCATAACCGACGTCAAAACCGCATGGGCTCCTTATATGCATCCGGTAGTTGTATTTATCATGTGCTGCCTGATCTTCGCCATATCTCTCGACAATGCGGGCCTCACCAAACGTCTGGGGTTTTTTATAATAAAAAAGGCGGGCACAAGTGTAGTAAAATTCACTTTCATACTTGCTATCGGACTGGGAATAGCCTCCTCGTTCATGCATGATGCCGCGGCCTGTGCAATAGGCATAGTTACCATGCTCCCTCTGATGCGGGCGGTAGGAATAGAACCTCATACCAATACCGCAAAGTTCATGATGCTCTCGTTACCGTTTGCCTGCTCCTGCGGGGGGATGGGTACCCTGGTGGGAGGAGGCAGATGCATGGTAGCAGCAGCCTTTTTAAAGGAATTTACCGGAATTGAGATCACCTTTTTCGAATGGATAAAATACTGTATGCCGGCGGCCCTTCTTACCGTGCCGGCCGCTGTCTCACTTGTCTACCTGGTGTTCAGACCTGATCCCAAGCTCAAGCTGCCTGAATTCGATGAAGAAAGCGGACCATGGACCGTGATGGAAAAAAAGACACTTGCCATCATAGGCATTACCTTTATACTCTGGCTCACAAAGGGATTGCACGGGTACCATTACTCAGTGACCGGAATGCTGGGCGTTTCCGCTCTTGTCCTTTTCGGGGTTCTCAAATGGGACGACATACACTCGAATCTTGAGTGGGGGACGGCACTTTTTATTTTCGGCGGCGGCATATCACTCGGTCTCGGCATGGGTTATTCAGGGGCCGCCAACTACTTTGCAAATCTCTTTTTCCCTCTGGTGCAGGGAGGGGGGTGGCTTCTTCTCTTTGTCGGTGTGGGTATCTTCGGTGCGTTGGTCACAAATGCTATGGCGAACGTGGCAGCGGCAGCGCTTATACTCCCGATCGTTATTCCGATGGCACAGCTGGAGGGAATTGACCCCACAGTGCTGGCATTGTGTCTGGGAACGGCGACCTCCTTTGCCATGCTTCTGGTCATCGGATGCCCTCCCAATGCTATTTCATACAGCTACAGGTATTTCAAGGCGGCCGATCTCACAAAGGTGGGCATGGTTGCAACACCGGTACTCCTGTTTATACTGGTTGCTGTAGCCGGCATATGGTGGAAAATACTGGGGCTTGTCTGACATGTCCGGGGGCAAAATCGATATCCTGATTGTAGATGATGAGACCGCCTTTCGCAACACACTTGCAAAGAGGTTGGCCAAAAGGGGATTTTCAGTCAAAGAGGCGGGAAACGCCGAAGAATGCCTTTCGGTTATTGAGAAATTCCTGCCGGAACTGATTGTTATGGATGTGAAGATGCCCGGGTTGAGCGGGATAGAAGCCCTTGAAATAATCAAGAGGGACTACCCGGGCATTGAGATAATCCTTCTCACCGGTCATGCCAGTACTAAAGATGGAGTAGAAGGTATCAAGGCGGGGGCCTTTGATTATCTTAGCAAACCTGTTGAACTTGACCACCTGATAGGCAAGATTAATCAGGCCGGGGAAAAGGTTAGAAGAATCGAGGAAAAGAAAAGAGAGGCGGAATTCAGGGCAAAGATGGAACAGCAGATAATCGCTACTGAAAGGCTCGCCTCGCTCGGCACGCTTGCCAGCGGAGTAGCTCATGAGATCAACAACCCCCTGGCAATAATCGGGGAATCCGCCGGATGGATGAAATCGATACTTGAAAAGGAGGAACTCGCATCAATACCTAGAAGGTCGGATCTTGAGAACGCCCTGGGGAAGATAGAAAACGCCATTGAAAGGGCCAAAATAATAACACACCAGTTACTCGGTATAGCAAGAAAGAACGACTCCTCATTGTCCGTCATAGACATCGCCCACCTGATCTTTGAAACAACACAGCTGCTCGAAAGGGATGCCGAAAATCGGGATATTGAAATCATTCGGGACGTGCGATTATCAAGCCCTGAAATATGGAGCGATCCATATCAGTTGAGGCAGGTGTTCATAAATCTGATGACAAACGCAATGCATTCCATAGGTTCTTCAGGAACTATCACGCTAAGACTTGAGGACAACCGGAAGGAGGTTTTTGTAAAGGTCATTGATAACGGCACAGGCATTGCCGGGGAAAACCTGGAAAGGATATTTGAGCCCTTTTTCAGCACAAAATCTCCGGGAGAAGGAACAGGTCTTGGTCTTTATGTCACCAGGGGTATACTGGAAAAACTGGGCGGCAGGATAGACGTTGAAAGCAGCTATGGCAAGGGAGCGAGCTTTACGGTCACTCTTCCGAGAAGATATCCATCTGGCATGGAATCTAAGGTCAAAAACGACCCCGGAATGTTTGAAAAATTGTTTAATAGGGGATAATATTACGGAGGAGACCTTAAAGGATTGGCAAATTACCCCAAGGCCCCTTTTTTTAACCTGAATCGGCGAAACACATGCTTTTAAGGATTATAAAAACAGGAGTTCCACTGAAATGATCAAAATACCGACAAAGGTCCTTTTAGTTGACGATGAAAAGGATTTCGTGGAGATGCTCTCTCTGAGGCTTAAAGAGGCTGGAGAAGAGGTCTGGAATGCGTTCAGCGGAAAAGAGTGTCTTGAAAGTCTTGAAAATCAGCGTATAGATGTGGTTATCCTGGATATAAAGATGCCCGGGATGGACGGCATGGAAACACTCAAGGAAATAAAAAAAAGACACCCCCTTGTTGAGGTCATCATGCTCACGGGCCACGGCAGTACTGAGACGGCCGTCGAAGGCATGAAAACAGGGGCCTTTGATTATCTCCTGAAACCTGCCCGTTTTGATGATCTCACTTCCAAGCTGGAAGGGGCCAGAAAAAGGAAAGAAGAACAGGAAGAAAGGATAAGAAAGGCGGAGGCCAAATTCCTGTCGAGAAAAAGCGGCGGAATCTTTTAAATAAAGGCCCGGCCCGGAGCTGGCGACGGAGCGAAGTGACTCCGCAATTTTATACGCACGTTGATTCATTATAGGCACTTCCGATCCATCACAAGGCGGCACAGCTTTTTCCCGGCCTAGCTCACGCATCCTGATGATTTATAATGGAATAGATTGCCTTGTTTCATATCGGAAGGGTGAAAATGAAATTTATCCACTTGCCCTCTTCCGATTCAGCCCATACCTCGCCTCCATGCTTGCGGATAATGTCCTTGGTAATAAACAACCCCAGGCCCGTGGATCTTGACGACCCGGTTCCCGGCTGAAATCTTACAAATTTGCCGAACAGTCTGCCCAGCTGGTCTTGAGAAAGGCCCTTTCCTTCATTCCAGACCTCAAACCTGTATTGATTATCCTCTGAGGAAAAATCAAGTCTTATCCTCCCCCCTTCACGGCCGTATTTTAAGGCATTATCCAGAAAATTCTTAAAGACGATCATCAGGAGATCAGAGTCTCCATCATATGGAATTCTTTCAGGAAGCCGGTTCTCCAGTTTGAAATCCCTTTCCTTGATCACTTGCAGAAGTTCATCCAGAACAGGGTCTACCACATCCATTCTGATATCCAAGGGGTTTTTATTCACTCTGACTTCACCTTTTTCAATACGGGCCAGATCCAGGTAATTACGTGTCATTTTTACCGCCGTATCGATGCTCCTTGAAATATTCCTAACAAGCTTGCCCTGCGTCTCATTAAGATCTCCTCCTATACCCATGTCCAGTGCCCTGGCAGAGGTATATATAACCCCGAGGGTGTTTTTCAACTCATGCGAAACAAAACCGAGCATATCCAGATAATTGGCGTTCAACTTCTGCAGCGATGCGTTTATCTCCTCCAGTTCCTGGTTTGCCGCCCTCAACTTCTCGTCCCTGTCCCTCAGGCTGCCGGCCATGGCATTAAAGGCGAAGGTCAAATCACGGACTTCGTCGTCTGTTGAGGGCATTTCAACATTTAAGTCGAGATTGCCGGTTGCTATCCTGCCTGCGGCATCAGCCAATCTGCTCAGAGAACCTGTCAGTCTTCTTGAAAAAATTAACCCCACGGCCAGCACAAATATCGCTACGGCTATGGATAACCCCCCGTATATCCTCCACAGTTCCTGCTTCTGGTCATCGTATTTCTTGGCCAGTACCCCCACATAAAGAATACCGATCACCTTGCCTTCGATGTCATGAATCGGGTCATAGGCACTCAAATACCAGTCATTTACGACAAATGCTCGATCATACCAGTTCTGATTGTTTTCAAGCACCTTGTCATAGACATCCGCGCTGACCCTGGTGCCTATTGCCTTGTTGCCGTTTGCAAGCGCGACATTGGTAGCGATACGGGTATCCCATTGGAAGATGGTCACAGTCCCAAGATGATGTCCCTTATACATCTTGTTTTCAAAGACTATCGACCTGATCTTATCTACCAGCGAGTGGTTGCGATTCAAAAGCACACCGGCATAAATCGATCCGATAATCTTTCCTGTTTCATCCTCAATCGGACAGGCCGCGACAAGTGCCATGCCTGACGATTCGGATTTTTTGGCACGCAGTTTCGCCTTGGGAGTCGGCTCAAACACCATAAAGGAGCGTTCCTCCAGGTTTCCTCCTTCCGTCAAAAGCCTTTTTGAATTAAGTATTGAAAACCCACTTACGGTTTTCCCCTTTAATGCTGACCTGACAAACGGATCTGAGCAGAGATAATCTCCCGTATTGTATGGCTCCAGGGTCCGGACAATAACCTTTCCCTTATTGTCCGTGAGGGACAAAAAATCAAATCCGAACTGTCTTCTGGCAGCCTCAAGATCGGCACGATAGGCGGAAGAATCCGGGAAGGCGCAGGCGGCTTCAACCCGCTTTCCGGTACCGAGTACATTTATGAACAGATGAAGTTTATCAAGATCACCTTGAATAACGCTCCAGGCAGAGCCCAGATCAAGGCTTACGCGTCTCTGGGCCTCATTGAGGATGTTACGGTTCATGAGCCATGCCCCGATAATACATCCCAATATACAGAAAAGCGCTATACCCAGCACAAAATTAAGGAATATCCTTTTGTGCAGCTTTATTCGCATCTATAATTCTCCTGAATATAAGGCCTGTTCCAAATAACAGTTTCCATCCGGAAATCGAGTAGTTCCGGATGGAAACCGATTAAATCCCAAGGCTGACCTGTTTCACTGTTGAACATCCTCGCCTCAGGGATTTATATCCTGATTCAATCCGATCTGGGCGCCCGGCATGATACAGGTAATGGAGGTGCCTTTGCCTTCTCTGCTTTCCACAGAAACGCTCCCTGACAGGCCTTCCACTATCTCCTTCACTATCACCAGGCCCAGTCCGGTTCCCTCTTCGGCTGTCTCTTTTGCATTGGTCGCCCTGAAAAACTCTGAAAAAAGATTGGACATCTCCTTCTCAGGTATTCCTATCCCGCTGTCAGATACCTCAAATCGAATAAGCCCGTTTTCATCTTTTGCCAGGACGACGGAAATACTACCACCTGAAAGCGTGTATTTTATGGCATTTGATATAAGGTTTGTGATGAGATCGTCAACCATCCTTTCAGTAGCATTGATTTTCGGGATCGAATCATCAATCTCAAATATGATCTTCAAACCGGCATCCTTGGCCTGAGCCTTGTAAAAACCGGTAATCGGCTCAATAACCTTTAAGATATCAACAGGTTTCAGATGGATGTTCTTTTGATCCATCCGTCTCATGCCGATACTGAGGAGATCATTCACAATTTTGTTCAATATCTGTATTCGCTTCTCACACCTCTTCACGGTCCTGGTTTGATCTTCACTCATGGCTCCGAGGTAATTCTTCGACAGCAGCTCAAGCATACTGAAAATGGCATTAAGGGGTGATCGCAACTGATGAGCAGCCTTCTGAAGAAACCATGCCTTATTCACTTCACTTTTGAGATTTTCGATAGTCAAGGCGGTCAGATCGGCCATAAGAGAAAAAAACCTGATATCCTCTTCATTGAAATGATGAGAAATATCACTGTAGACACAAAATACCCCCAGCACGGATCTTTCCACACGAAGGGGCAGGCATACCATGGAAGAGATCCCCTCTTTTCGGATATCCTCAGGATACTGGAAATAATCCTTTTCACCTATTTCACCTATGGAATAGATGGAGCCGCGGATAATTCTCCTGTTTATGGGACTCTTTTCAATATCTATTGCACCCTTTGCCAGATAATCTTCACTAAGACCGTATGTGGATGAAAACCGCAGTCTCTTTCTCCGGTCATCCAGCAGCTTTATTGAACAGGCCTTGACTCCCATTATATGTGCGGCATTTCTCGTTGCAGAATCCATCAATCCCTGCAGTTCCGTAGACATACACATGTGCTTAACCATCTCATAGAGACCGGTCAACTTCGAATTGCGGTCTTCAAGCTCCTTTGAGACATAAAGCAATTCCCTGCCCTTTTCCTTCAGGCTTAACTTTACGGAGGAAACGAGAAACACGGTGATCAGCATAGCGGCGGAAAAAACTATATAGGTAACCAGAGGACTTGGGAAATCGATGCTGTGAGGATGCAGAAAGTCATGAAACAGAATCGGTTGAACAGGCAGAAAAGATACCTTCTGCATCAGATCAAGAAAACCTACGGCCAGTATGCATGTTACTCCATACAGGACCGCACTTATTAGTGAAAGCAGAATTCCCGCCAGGATGACATGAAATATCACGAAAATAAGTATGGGGCTTAAAATACCGCCTGTAAAATATATTATGGAATAGAGCGCAAGAAGGTCTAAAGAAATCTGGGCGTGTGCGAAAAAATTGAAATGCCCGGTCTGCTGCGGCTTGATCAACTCCAGACGTCGCCATACAAAAAAGAAAAAGATATTATAAAGGTATACGACACCTATTACGATTATAATGGGTGCAAAGGCTATCTGCTGCCCCAATGCCCAGGCAAAAACCACCCCTATACTGGCCAGTCCCGCGACAATCCATCTCAGGTTAATAAACCACAACAGCCTCTCCCGCAGTTCCTTGCGGAAAAACAGTTGTTCCTTGACTAACTCATACCCCAGCCTCATCAGGGGATATCCTCCCCTCTCAGGAAAAGCTTAAGACTAACTGCTTTTCTGATCATTAAAGATCGTTTCAACGGTGGACAGCAGGGACTCGGGATCTACCGGTTTTTCAAAAAAGTGCGTTGCGGGCCAGTTTTCTCCAAGGATATGCTGAAATTTGTCAGGACCGTCTTCGGCAACCTTTTTCAGAAAGGAGGTCATTATAACGATCGGGATGTCCTGAAATTGAGCACTATTTTTCAATTTATAGGCAAGATCAAACCCGTCGGTATCGGTTGCCATCATGATATCAAGGAGAATAAGGTCCGGAATCTTTTCCTCGATTTTTTCAAACCCCTCGCTTCCGTTATATGCAACCCTTACATCGTAATTCTTGCTCTCAAGGATAATACTAATTGAATTCACAAGATCTCTGTCATCCTCGATAACAAGAATGTCCTTTGTCTGACTCATGATTTTCTCCTTTCATTTCCCCAAGACATTCACAAACGGTCTAAAATTTCAAAGGATATAAGAACATCTCTGAAATGAAGCATATATTTTGTAGCATTATTTAAAAATATTTTCAAACAGCATATCGTAACCAAAAAACATACACACATGCCATTAATAAGCAAATTTTACGCCAAAAACCAAAAGCTTCACCTTAAGCATAATAAAGCAAAACAAAATTAAAACAGATACTTGTCTTGTCGCCTGTTTTTGTGGCCGACAGAACATGTCAGTTTTTTTACTCTTTATGAAACATTTGTTATTCATGCTTCCTGTTTGCTTCTCCGTTCTTCTCCGATTTTATCCGTGATTTTCCCTTTTCCTGAAGATCCTCTTATGAAACTCACCTCTGCATTTAAGGTATAAGCCGGCACCGGTTCAGATAAGACCGCTCCCAAAATGTATTCAAAGAAAAGAGATGAGGTACCGATCTGATTCGGATTCATCACCCGAATCAGACCGGGGTGGAAATTCATTTAAACAAACGCCGTGCTGACAGACATTCCGATTCCGACTACAAATACAACAGCGGTAATTACTACACTGGTTGATACCAATATCGGAGAAAGCCCAACCAGAAGAAACCCTACCAGAAATCTCTTATCTCCAATCATAACTATTACCTCCTATCTGTAAAATTCAATTCGCACTCATAGGCTCTTTCATCTTCGACCTTCACTGTAACTTCCGAATACTAACCGCAGAAATAGCTGGTTTCTTCCTGTTGAAAAACCCTCTCATCACAATTCCCAGGACATCCACCCTGTCACCCGCCCTGACCGCTTCCGCCGGGGAGGTAAACATAATCACTTTGATATTGCCGCTTTTATCCTTAATATTGTAATGAGGTCTTTTCAGCCACCTGAACATGACTCTTTCAACGTCACCCTCGACCCTGACGATACTGCCGCTCATACCTGAATTTATTTTATTGATCCTGAACAAAGACGCTCTTTTCCGAAAACGACCCTCTGCCTGAGCATAACTGCTGCGGCTCATCCAATTGAGTGCCATAGGGATTAACAAGAGCAGCATCAACCCGGGGATACCGAATGCCAACACCTGAGTATCCCCGCTTACGGCAAAATGAATGGTAAGACCTGCACTACAGATAATAAATGCTGCCCAAGAAAATAGAGACATCTTATTTTGTTTTCACTCCACTATAGTCATTTCTCTGCATATAATCGGGGGTCTCACCTCTGAACATGACGAAATAGGCCACCCCGATAAAGAGAAATCCGCCGATTATATTTCCGATGGTCACTGGTATCAGGTTCCAGCCCCATATCTGGGCCCAGCTTATCGCGCCGTTTTGGGCAAGCGCGCCTCCTATCTTATCGATCACTTCCGGATGCAGATCCATAAGGAATTTTCCCGTGGGCAGAAAGTACATGTTTGCCACGCAATGCTCAAATCCTGTGGAAACAAAGGCCATTATAGGAAACCAGATGCCGAAGAATTTACCGACTACGTTGTCCGCTGATATGGCAAGCAATATGGCGATATTGACCAGAAAATTACACCCGATTGCCTTCAAAAAAACGGACCAGAGTCCTGCCGCACCGACCGCTTTGTATGAAAGGACCTTGCCGGCGGCAATTGAGGTGGCGGTAAGGCCGAAGGCATTTACGCTCAACCCCTCTGCTCCACCTGTCACCAACGGGCCTCGTGCCATTATGTAGGCATAAAAAATCGACCCTATAAAATTTCCAATATATACCCAGACCCAGTTTCTTAAGACATCAGACCAGGTAATCTTTCGCATCATGGCCGCCATCGGAACCAGCATACAGTCACCGGTAAAAAGTTCCATCCCTGTCAGCACAATGGCGATGAGGCCTACAGGGAAGACGGAGCCCAAGATCAATTTGGCGATCCCCGGCCCAAGGTGAGCTGCTACCCCCGTGCAGCATACCGTGGCAAGCGCCCCTCCGATAGCGATATAGGCCCCTGCCATAAAACCCCTGATTATCAACTGCGTTACAGACAGTTTTGATTTATAAGTCCCTGCATTTGCAGCAAGTCCGACTAATGATGGCGGTGCATTAAAAGGCATTATGACCCCTCCTCATGTATATATATCAAGTTCAGAATTCAATTTTGTTACTCAACACAACTTGTACAAACCAAAAGCAATTGAGGTGGATTTTCAAATTAACAATTTTTCAACTTACAAAGGTCTCTTTCACCTCCCTCTTCCAGATGCAGAGAAGTTTGCCGCCGTGAAAATGGCACTGAACCAGTTCCCATTCTCTGTCTCCTTCCTCCTGCATTATACCTCGCAGATGTTCCAAACCCCTTTCAGGTAAATCCGGCAATTGCTCAACCACGCAAAAGCCGCTGTTATTGCACTCAATGGAATCAGGAGGAATAATTGTATTCAGATCAAGCAACGTCGTTTTATAGTTGTACTTACTCATGAGTGGCCCTCCTTATTAAATTAGCAATAAATTCACACAATATCAGAGGAGACCAGTTCCTACGCAGCCTCCACCTTCGCAGCGCATACCTTGTACTCCGGAATTTTACCTACCGGATCCAGAGCCGGATTCGTCAGCCGGTTAACCTCCACCTCGTGAAAATGAAAATTCATGAAGATGACCCCTTCAGGCGACCGGTCGGTCACTCTCGCCTTTACCTCCACACTTCCCCTCCTGGTAGTGACCTTTACCTTTGAGGAATCTTCAATTCCATATCTCTTTGCATCTTCTCGGCTGATTTCAACAAGACTTTCAGGGCACCTCTCGGCCGGTCCCTTGGACCGCCTCGTCATTGTACCGGTATGGAAATGGTAAAGGACCCTTCCCGTATTAAGGATGAGGGGGTATTCCTCATCCGGCAGTTCGGCGGAGGCCCTGTAATCAATGGCGTGGAAAAGCCCCTTTCCTCTTGCAAATTTATCCTTATGCAGGAACCTGGTGCCGGAATGATCCGTGTCAAGACACGGCCACTGCAACCCCTCTTTTTCAATCCGATCATAGGTAATTCCGGCATAGCTGGGCGTCACCAGATTTATCTCATGCATGATATCACCGGCAGAGCCGTAACTCATCGGATAACCCATTTTGCCGGCGATATTACAGATTATTTCCCAATCCGCTTTGGCTTCACCGGGGGCATCAACCGCCTTTCGAATCCTTTGAACCCTCCTTTCCGTATTAGTATATGTCCCATCCTTTTCCGCAAAACATGCCGACGGCAGAACAACGTCAGCCAGGGCCCCCGTCTCATTCAGGAATATGTCCTGAACAACCAGAAAATCGAGATTTTTTAACGCCGCTTCCACATGATTCAGATCCGGATCGCTCATCATCGGGTTTTCACCCATCACATAAAGGGCCTTTATGTCTCCCTTATGGGCCGCGTTCATGACCTCCACAACCGTAATACCCGGCTGTGAAGGCAACCTTACGCCCCACAGATCCTCCAGTTTTTTACGGGCGTCATCGTCGGCGACATTCTTATAGGCTGGAAAGACATTCGGCAAGGCACCCATATCGCAGGCGCCCTGCACATTGTTCTGCCCTCTTAGAGGGTTCACACCTCCCCCTTCAATTCCAATATTTCCACAGAGCATAGCCAGATTTGCACACGACATGACATTGTCGGTCCCTGTCGTGTGTTGAGTTATACCCATGGCATATAGAATCGAGGCCGCCGGCGCCTCGGCATACATCTTGGCCGCCGCCACAAGATCCCCGGCAGGAACCCCTGAAATCTCCTCAACGTATCCGGGGGTATATTTCTTCAAAATCTCTTTCATCTCTTCAAAGCCCTCTGTACGGGCGTTTATATAGTCTTTTGCATGAAGATTCAGCTGCAGTATGACATTCATGATACCGTTCAGGACCGCAACATTCGTACCGGGCTTAGGCCTTAACCAGATGCTTGCGTAATTTGTAAGATCTATCTTCCTGGGATCAATTACAATCAACTTGGCCCCATGCATCCTGACCGCCCTTTTAACCTTGCCTCCTATAACCGGGTGGTTCTCCGTCGTGTTGGTTCCGATAGCGAGAACAAGATCCGTGAATTCGATCTCATCTACCGAGTTCGTCATTGCGCCGCTTCCGAATGCAGCAGCCAGACCGGCCACTGTTACGGAGTGTCAGAGCCGCGCGCAATGATCCACATTGTTTGTACCGATTACCGCCCTCATAAATTTCTGAAAGATGTAATTTTCCTCATTGGTGCATCTGGCGGATGAAAACCCGGCTATGCTGTCGGCCCCATGCTCCTCAGCTATTTTGCCGAATTTATCAGCAATCAATTCGTAGGCCTCATCCCAGCCTGCCGGCTCCAGTTGCCCGTTTTTTCTTATTAAAGGCGTCTTGAGGCGATCCTCACTGCTGATAAAATCCATCCCGAACCGCCCTTTTACGCAAAGGCAACCCTGGTTGGGCGTTCCGTAATCCCTGTTACCTGTTACCTTTATTATCTCTCCTTCCTTGACGTTTAAATCCATCTGGCAGCCTACCCCGCAATAGGTGCAGGTGGTGCGAACCTTTTCCACCTCCCATGGCCGCCCTGCGAATCTTGAATTTTTGAACGTAAGCGCCCCCGTGGGGCATGCATCGACACATGCCCCGCAGAACACACAACTGGATTCTATATAATCCCTTCCAAAAGCCGGACCCACGGTTGACTGAGAGCCTCTCATCGAAAAATCAAGGACTTCATTTACCTGTATTTCATTGCATGTCCTTACACAACGCCCGCAGAGGATACATTTGTTGAGATCTCTCTGGATCATGCTGTTGGTGTCCTCGATTTTATGCCCCGGGGGACTGATGGGGAACCGAGGTTTTTCGATCTTGAGTTCATACACGAGATCTTGAAGTTCGCATTCCCCGTTTTTCTCACAGGTAAGACAGTTATGGTCTCCCGAAGCCCAAAGCAGCTCCACTGCGAGCCTTCGGGAGTCCAGGACCCTTTTTGTCTTTGTCTTAACCACCATCCCGGAGGTCACAGGCGTAGTGCAGGATGCCACAAGGCTTCTCGCATTTTCGACCTCTACGACACAAACCCTGCATGCCCCGACATTGGTGGTACCGGCCTGGTAACATAGGGTAGGGATATGAATGCCGTTACTCCTGGCCACTTCTAAAATCGTTTGGCCCTGTTCAGCCTCATATTCATTTCCGTCTATCTTCAAAACAATCCTATCATCCATTTCTTACTCCTGTCTGATTTGATTCGTCTCGTAACAAAGACGAAGGATGATTTTCATACGGTCTTCCAGTGTCGAAACTCAGATTTCAGCATCGCACCGGAGACACCTGGACGCCTCGCAAATCGCTGTTTCTTCGCTATAGCCCAGTTCTACTTCGGCAAAGGTTCTTTTCCTTGCTTCCGGATCCAATTCCGGCATCCCCGCCGGAGGCCTGTCTTCCGTATCTTCCTCGACAATAAACGGTATATCTATGACCTGATCGGCAGGGGCCTCATAGAGAGACTCCCCCTTTCTCGCTCTTATGACATCATCCATATCGCAGGCTGCCTGGTGACCGGCTGCTATTGCTTCTATAACCGTGGCAGGCCCTGTCACGGCATCCCCCCCAGCGAAGAATTTCTCGTTGGAAGTCTGAGTCTTGGATCCTTCTGAAATATCAAGATAGGACCATTTATTGACTGAGATACCGCTGTCCTCCCGTATAAATGAGGCATCGGTTACCTGACCTATGGCGGCGATCACGGAATCTGTCTTAAGTGTAAATTCGGAACCCTCAATCGGGACAGGTCTTTTTCTTCCGCTTGGATCAAAATCGCCCAAAGCCATTCTTTGAACTGATATTTCGCTCACCTTTCCATTTGTCCCGACAATCTTTGTGGGTGAGACAAGATACTCAATCCTGATTCCCTCCTCCTCAGCCGCCACGATTTCCGCTTCCTCCGCAGGCATATCCTTCCTCTCTCTTCTGTAGAGGATAGTTACTTCGGAACCCAGGCGTGCGGCGGTACGTGCGGCATCGATTGCCGAGTTGCCGCCTCCAATGACCGCGACCTTCTCCCCAAGCTTCTTTTCACCATTCAGCCAGGAGTCGGAGTCACCGTTAAAATCGAGCAGGAATTCGACTCCTCCAAGCACTCCATCCAGGTCTACGCCTTCGACGTTCATTTTCTGGCTCTTCTGTGCGCCTATGGCCAGGAATATGTACTCAAACTCACTGTCTATCTCCTGGAAAGAAACATCCCTGCCTACCTCTGTGTTGCACCTTATCTCGACTCCGAAGGATCTGATATCATCGATCTCGGAAGCCAGGATATCCCTTGGGAGCCTGTAAGCCGGGATTCCCCACCTCATCCAGCCCCCGGGCTCCGAATGGGCCTCAAAGACCACTACCTTGTAACCTCTCTTTGTCAGATCCAGGGCGGCTGTAAGACCCGCAGGCCCCGCTCCGACAACTGCGATTTTTTCATTCCTTGTCACGGGCACCGGTTCCACGACCGGTCTTGTCGCATTGTCCGTGATGAAACGTTTCAAATTTTTGACGGAAAGCGGACCGTCGGCCATGGCCCTTCTGCATTTAAGCTGGCATTTATGATCACATACCCTGCCGCAACTGGCAGGAAACGGGTTTGTCCTTAAAAGTATCTTGTATGCATCGTCGTAACGTTTTGCCCTGACAAGCGCGATATAGGAGGGGATATCCATTCCTGCAGGGCAGGCATGCTGACATGGGGATTTGAACAGGGCCGAACAGACCACGGCAGGACAGCGTTTCTCTCTTATATGCGCCTCGTATTCGTCTCTGAAATACCGGATAGTGCTCAGCACCGGGTTCGGGGCCGTCTGCCCGAGCCCGCACAGGGCGGAGTCCTTGATGATTTCCCCCATCTCTTCGAGAAGTTCAATATCGCCCTCTTTGCCCCTTCCTTCACATATGTTGTTGAGGATCTCAAGCATCCTCTTGGTACCTTCGCGACAGGGAGTGCACTTCCCGCACGACTCATCCTGGCAGAAATCCATGAAAAACCGTGCCATGTCTACCGCACACTTATCTTCATTCATGACTATCAAGCCGCCGGAACCCATTATTGCACCCAGCTTTGCCACGGTTTCGTAATCTACCGCGGCATTGAGGTGCTGAATCGGGATACAGCCTCCCGAAGGGCCGCCCAGCTGCGCGGCCTTGAATTTTTTGCCATCCGGAATTCCCCCGCCGATATCAAAGACTATTTTTCCGAGAGGCATGCCCATCGGGACCTCTACAAGTCCGACATTGTGGACATCTCCTGTCAGGGCGAAGACTTTGGTACTCTTGCTCTTCTCGGTCCCTATGCCTGAGAACCACACGCTTCCCTTGTGTATTATCTGCCCGATGCTTGCGAGGGTCTCGACATTATTCAGGACACTCGGTTTCTGCCATAAACCTGATACCGCCGGGAAGGGAGGTCGGGGCCTGGGCACACCCCTTTTGCCCTCTATCGAGGTCATAAGCGCGGTTTCCTCTCCGCACACAAATGCCCCGGCGCCCTGATATATGCTGATATCGAAATCAAACCCCGTTCCCAGGATATCCTTTCCAAGCAGGCCGTATTCTCTTGCCTGCTTTAAAGCAGTGCTCAAGGTCTTTATTGCCAGAGGGTATTCGGCCCTGCAATAGATGTATCCCTTATGAGAACCGATCGCCTTTGCAGCGATAATCATTCCCTCAAGGACTGCGTGAGGATCTCCTTCAAGAACGCTCCTGTCCATATATGCCCCCGGATCACCCTCATCGGCATTGCAAAGGACATATTTGGCGTCCCCTTTCGATCCGGCGGCGAATTTCCATTTTATGCCGGTAGGGAAGCCGGCGCCCCCTCTTCCGCGCAGGCCTGCATCAAGCACCTCCTGGCATATCTCTTCGGGGCTCATTTCGGTCAACGCCTTGCCCACGCCCGCATAGCCGTCTCTTGCGATATATTCTTCAATCTCTTCCGGATCTATCAATCCTCTGTTTCTCAACACGCGCAGTTCCTGATAGGAAAAAAAGGGGACTTCACCTATGGCCGGAATGCCGTTCTTGATTCCCGGCGTCGGTTTTCTCCCAAGCAGGTGCTCCGGGAACTGTTCTTTTATCTGCTGCTCTCTTCCTCTTGCCAGAGCAAACTGCGGCTGAACCTCGCCATCCACAACATGTTTTCTGAATATCTGAGAGATCTTCTCCTCATCAACATATTGGTATATAATCGGTTCCTGATCATAGACTTCAACCGTTACAAGCGGTTCTCTCGCGCAAAAACCCATGCATCCCGATTTGGTTACTCTGACATCTGTTGAGCCGGCCCTTTCGATCTCCTCCATGAGTCGTGCGAAGACCTTTTCCGCGCCGCAGGCGATACCGCATGTTCCCATATGCACGGTAACCCTGACCCTTCTTTCATCAGGTGTCAGGCAGGACTCTGATTGGACTTTTTCCTTTATCCTTTTGAAATCATCTGAGTTAATTTTGGGCATAACGATTTCTCTCCCATATTTTTCAGTCGCATTTAATCGCTTTCCTTATCCCACACAAGCCGAATATGACATCTCTTTAGGAAAGCAGCCTTTTCAGGCCCGTTAAAGAGATCCTCTGATCTGTCTTCAATTGTATTGCTTAAGGATATCCTTAACCTTTGTCGGTTTGACCCTTCCATGAACATCATCATCGATTACAACAACGGGGCCCAGGCCGCATGCCCCCAGGCATCTTACGGTCTCAAAGGTAAACATGCGATCTTCAGTGGTTTCACCCTCTTCAACCCCAAACTCCTTTTTTATAATATCCGCTATACGCTTTCCGCCACGGACATAGCATGCCGTGCCAAGGCATACCCTGACCGTATGCTTACCCTTTGGTACCATAGTGAAAAAGGAATAAAATGTCGCGACCCCGTATACAAGGCTGATCGGAAGGCTCAGGCCCTGGGCGATCCTTGAAAGTACCGCCTCCGGAAGAAATCCCAGGGCCACCTGAGCCTCTTCCATTACAGGAATCAATGAACCAGGCTCTTCTTTCCTGCTTTCGATAATCTGATCCAATTCGTTTAGCTGTTCAGCCGAAAACTCATTTAAAATTTCATCATACTCAGCATCCATGCATTCACACCTCCTCACTAATTATAATGGGACTTAAGGATACAAACCGGAATCATAAAATTTTTCGATGCCATTCTTTTCTACCGGATCGAACTTTAATCAGATAGCTGCCGAAACGTCAAGGAACAAAACCGTAAACGATCTGACCTATGCAAACAAACTATAGGTAATTAGCATTTTTCAAAAATGAGATATCGCACTCCTCACTGATTTTTATTAAGGCAATGACCGTGCCAGCAAACCTGGCTATTTTCTGATATTTGTTAACTACTTGAAAATCTTTTTATTATAGACGGGGAGGGGGTTGCGGGAGATAAAACAAGCCGCATATGGGTGTCAAAAATTTTTACTACATGTAAATATTATTTCAATTTATAAGTAAGATATCTCAACATATATAATTATTTCAAACTACTAATACTGTTTTTGAAGGGATTTAGCCCCAAGATATTAACCCGATTTTCATTTAAAATAAAATCGTCCGGAAACATTTCAAAGTTATCATAAGGGGGCCGGCACCCGGGGCGGCCGGACATGCACATAATAATATCGTCGGCTTAATTCAACATAGATATCATGGACATGAATTCCTTAAACCTGGCTTGAATTCAGAAAAACAAATCGTGTCTTTAAATTCAATCGGCCCGGATAACCACCGCAACGATAGCAATCTCCTCTTGAATCATGCTCTTGAGTTATTTCCTTGAGTGTCCATTTATTTTACACAGCCGCCAGGCAGGAAAAAAGGCATCAAGCCGTTTGCATACAGAAAGACCCCGTTTTCGCAATCCCGCCGTAAATCAGGGAATTCGAGTGGAAGCGCTACAGACTGCGTCGCCTTGTCCAATTGCCCCTCTGCATCCGGAACCCTCAGGGCCGAAAAATCAATAAGCCGGAGACTTGCCCAAGGCGGAGGGATTTTCCCCGGTCCCCTGACATGTCCATCCTGAATAAAAACATTTGGGCGTCATCGGTTAAGGTATCTTGAAATTAATTTATATTTGCCTGGAACTGAAACGGGAATCTGTTTTATACTTTAATAATATGTGGTATATAATTTGTTTAATTCTACTAACCTCGGTAAATTCGTAAAAGGACGGCACAGTGAAAAGCTACTCCGCCAGGGAGGGACAAATCTTGAAGGCTGATGTGTACCTATCCCGCAACCGGCTGGAGAGTAACAGCGAAAAATAAGGCATAAACATGTCCCATTCCATTAAAACCAGGATTATAGCGGGGTTTTTGGGGATTTTTCTTTTATCAGGACTCACCTGCACGGCTATAGGATCAAGACTTTGTTATAAATCGCTCCATAGAGAAACAGCGAGAAGGTTGAAATCAGAACTCGATAAGGCGGTGTTACTCTTTCAAAACAAGGCAGGAGAAATTGAGAACGCACTTACTCTTACGGTCCTCAAAGAAAATCTTTCTTCGGCCCTTGAGGACGAGGATTTTCCCCGCCTCGGTCGACTGCTGACCATAATGGATCAAGACCCCGGCATCGACTTTGCGGGCATTTCAGACGGGCGGGGGAAAGTAATATTGAGGACGGGAACTGTCGACTTTAAACTGCCGGGGGTGGCTATTGGAATGAAAAGGCCCCTGTCGGGTTTAATTGCTGTAAGTATACCCCTCACTGAAAAAAAGACTCCCGGAGGCAAGATCGTTGAAAAACGGTTTGACGCAACGCGCGATAAGGAGCTTTTGGCCATTGCAGCCGCCATCCCCCTGTTTTCCGGTAAGAAAGTCATCGGGGCGATCCACGCAGGTTTGATACTGGACAAAAACCTGACCTTTGTTGATTACCTCAGAAAGAATCTTTATTCGAAACAGAGGACCGGAACCGAAGGGGCGGAAATAATTTCCATCTTCTTTGGAGATGACTGTATAGCAACAAATATAGACCCACAGATGCAAGACGGGATTAATAACAGGATCTTAAAGAAAATCAGGGAAACCTTTTTATTGAAAGAACAAAACGGCCCAGGCCCCCCCCTTGTAAATGAGAGCGGATACATTGGGAAATTCGTTTCGATTAACGACATCTTTGATAAAAGGATCGGCATTCTCGGTTTATCAATACCTGAGCCGCACTACTTTGATATGATGGTGAAAGGAGATCTTTTCTTACTTGTTATTATAACCCTCTTTTGTATCATTTTAGTGACAGGACTGGGCTATTTCATGGCACAGAGGATTCTTAACCCTGTAAGGTCACTTATTAAGACCACCCGGCAGGTCAAGGAAGGCAACCTTACTCCTGATATCGGATCTGTTTCAAAAGACGAACTGGGCCTGCTGCAGAAAAACTTCTCGGAAATCATCGGAACAATGGAAAGAAAGATAGCAGAGAGCAATAATGCCCTCTTCCAGACGGAAAAACAGGCAAGCATAGGGAGGCTTGCCGCAGGAATCGCCCATGAGGTCAACAACCCCCTTACAGGTGTCTTAACCTTCAGCCACATGCTGCTGAAGCGCAAGGACCTCGCAGAGGATATCCGTTCCGACCTTCAGATTATAGCTGATTCCACTGAAAGGGTAAGAAAGATAGTAAAGGGACTCCTCGATTTCTCCAGACAGACCATGCTGGACAAGGAACCTACAGACTTAAACAGCCTTCTTGTCTTGACAATTCCGCTCATAAAAAACCAGGCATTTGTAAAAGGAATCGACGTCAAATTCTGCCCCGAAGCGGGCATTCCTCTCATTACACTGGACCGGAGCCAGTTCCAGAGCGCCATCCTCAATATCCTGATAAACGCCCTTGATGCAACCGAGTCAGGAGGAGAAATTCACATAACGACAGGGTTATGCCATCTGGATTCCACCGGGCGCGATGAGGCTGAAATCATTATCACAGACACAGGCTGCGGCATCCCACCGGAGAATATCGGCAGGCTCTTTGATCCCTTTTTTACAACCAAGGCCGTTGGTCATGGTACTGGATTGGGGCTGTCTGTTTCTTACGGGATCGCCGAAAGACATGGCGGCAACATAATGGTTGAGAGTATAGTCGGAAAGGGGAGTACTTTTATTATAACCGTACCGATAGATGACAAGAAACAGTAACTGAAACTTTGACCTTTACTCCTGAGGAGTTACCGAGAACATTCAGCCGGCATATTTAAATGGAGGACACAGATGGAGACCATAAAGGCACTTGTAATTGACGACGAACAGATCGTGCTTGACAGCGTAAAGAGGATACTTACGACAGAGGCGAATTATGAAGTGGATACCTCGCTAAGCGGCAGGCAGGGCCTTGAAAAGGCGATCCAGGAATCATACGACATAGTTCTAACAGACATACGGATGCCCGACATAGGGGGGATGCGGGTCTTGAGGGATGTGAAAAGGGCCAAACCGGCCCTTCCAGTTGTTATTATCACAGGCTATGCCACGGTAAAGGGTGCTGTCCAGGCGATGAAACTGGGTGCCACGGATTATGTTGAAAAGCCCTTTACTCCTGATGAACTGGTTCAGGCCTTATCCTCCGCACTTGACATGGCTGCATCCCAGGAGCCTGAAGAACAGGCCTTGATCCACAAGGATGAAATCATAAAGGTCCTCGAAAGGGCCGAATCGGACAGTCAATTCATCGCAAATCTGCTTTATCACGGGGCAGAAGCTCTCGAGGAATATGGGCTTACAGGCCCTGAGAAACTTGCCCTTCTTACCGGTGACATCGACTGGATTGAAAAACAGATAGGACCTCTTGCAAAGGGTCAGAGAAAATGGCTGGAGCAACGCCTTTCCGCTGAGATCTGGTAAATCGTATCAAGGCTCCGGGCGGGATTAAACCCCGCCGGCGCTCCAAAAGGTCTTCTAAAAAATCGCGTCTGACGGGCAGTTGGTTATGCATGTCATACATTTTATGCACTTATGTGTGTCGATAAATGCGGGCTCCTTTTTTTCCCATTCAATCGCCCCTACCGGACACCGTTTTTTGCAGAGCCCGCAGCTGATGCATTTTTCTTCATCCACTTCAAATTTAAGAAGGGCTGCGCAGCGTTTGGCGGGACAGCGTTTCTCATAGATGTGCGCCTCATATTCATCCCTGAAATACTGAAGAGTGGAAAGGACGGGATTAGGTCCTGTCTGGCCCAGACCGCAAAGGGCACCATCCTTTATTACCTCACTCAGTTCCTCGAGCAGATCGATATCGCCCGGTTCTCCCCGGCCTTTTGTTATCTTCTCAAGGATCTGCAACATCCGCATGGTTCCTTCACGACAGGGGGTGCATTTTCCACAGGACTCATCCTGAATAAAATCCATAAAAAATCTCGCCATGTCGACCATGCAGGTATGTTCATCCATGACTATCATTCCGCCTGAGCCCATTATGGCCCCCACCTTTGCAATCGACTCGTAATCAACCGGGGTATCGAGATAGGCCTCAGGCACACACCCCCCTGAAGGCCCGCCCAGCTGAACGGCCTTGAACTTTCTCTTTTTGGGTATGCCGCCGCCCACATCGAATATGATGGTCCTCAAAGTCGTACCCATGGGTACTTCCACGAGACCTATATTTTTTACGTCACCTGTAAGGGCGAAGACCTTTGTACCTTTGCTCGTCTCAGTTCCGATTCCTGAATACCACTTTCCACCCTTGAAAATTATCCGTGCCACATTCGCATAGGTCTCTACATTGTTGAGCACTGTGGGCCTTTTCCAGAGTCCCTGTTGAGCGGGGAAAGGGGGCCTCGGCCTCGGCATGCCCCGCTTTCCTTCAATCGAGTGCATCAAGGCGGTTTCCTCTCCACACACAAAGGCCCCCGCACCTTGATAAATCTCAAGATCAAAGTCAAAACAGGTCCCGAAGATATCCTTTCCAAGAAGCCCGTAATCACGTGCCTGCGATATCGCGATATTGAGTCTCTTAATTGCAAGGGGATATTCAGCCCTGCAGTATATATAGCCCTGAGCCGCGCCTATGGCCCTGGCGGCGATTATCATCCCCTCGATGACCGCATGGGGATCCGCCTCAAGCACGCTTCTGTCCATAAAGGCACCCGGGTCCCCCTCATCCGCGTTACAGAGCACATATTTGATCTCGCCTTTGGCCTTCTGCGCAAACTCCCATTTGGTTCCCGTCGGAAATCCCGCCCCCCCCCTTCCTCTTAAGCCTGACACCTTCATTTCTGATACGATCCCCTCGGGAGTCATATCGATCAGGGCCTTGGCCGCCGCCCTGTATCCGTCTCTGGCCACGTAGGCATCAATCGATTCAGGATCGATGCCCTTGTTTTTAAGAACAATGAGCTTCTGGTGGCTGAAAAAGGGGACATCTTCCAGATAGGGAACGACCTTCTTTTTGGTCCTGTTTTCCTTCTTCTCTGCTTTGGGAGGCTTATCAGGCATAATGATCTTCTCCTTCTTGATCACTCTGTTTTATCCTGGCTAAGGCATGGGAGGTCTGGATTTCTCCATTCATGACATGGCCCTCGAATATCTTGCGCATCTTCTTTGCGTTCACGTCACGGTAAAGGACCGCGTCTTCATTGATAATCTTCACCGTAATATTAGGCTCACTGCTGCACATGCCCGCGCACCCTGAAACCAACACCTCTATGTCATCTCTGCCTGAGGATGCAATCTCATGCTTAAGTGCCTCGTATACCGCGTCTCCCCCGGCGGCGATACCGCAGGTACCCAGATGGACGGTTATCCTCACCCTTTTGCCACCTTCCTTCAGAGATCCTTCCGCTAAAACCCTTTTCCGGATTTTTTCGAGATCTTCCGGCATAAACCCCGCCATATTTGACTCCTTATAGGAATTTTATTCTATTTATAACTATCGATAATCTTTAAGGCGCTTTCAGGCGTAACCCCCCCATGAGTGTCCTCATCCACAACCAATACCGGAGCCAGACCGCACGCCCCCAGACACCTGACCGCCTCGAGTGAAAACCGCCTGTCCTCCGTGGTTGAACCCACTTCCAGTCCATATGAGGCCTTTAGGCGATTTATAACCTCCGCTATACCCCGAACGTAACATGCCGTGCCCATACAGACCTTTATGACATGTCTGCCCTTTGGTATCATCGAAAAGAATGAGTAAAAGGTGACCACCCCATATACCGTACTTCCCGGGATATTCAATCCATAGCCGATATAATCCTGCAGTTCCCTGGGAAGATAGCCTACGATACCCTGACATTCGGCAAGCGCAGGTATCAGTGCCCCGGCCCTGCCTTCATAGCGCCCCAGGATCTCATCAACCCTATCGATCACCTCGGGTGTGAGATCATTGTTCTTAACTCCAATATTTCGGAATTGATGCATAATTTGAACTCCTTGACTAATTGCCGATTCAGATATTAGACACTGGCCGGCCGGATAAGCACCGGGCGGCTCTTCCTCCCTACAAAGGGTCCTGAACCTTTTCAATCCTCACAGCGCACACCTTGTACTCGGGGATCTTTGCCGTAGGATCAAGAGCGGCGTTGGTCAACCTGTTTGCAGCGGCACCGGCGTAATGAAAGGGAATGAATATCGTTCCCTTCACCGCCTTATCGGAGATCATCGCCTTTGCCTCGATCTCGCCCCTCCTGGATATGACCTTTAGCATGGACCCGTCTTCTATTCCAAGCCCGTCCGCGTCCTCCATGGAAATTTCCACAAAGCACTCAGGCGCCAGTTCATTAATACCGTAGGATTTCATCGTCATTGTGCCGGTATGGAACTGGTAAAGGACGCGGCCTGTAGTTAAAAAGACCGGGAACTCCTCATCCGGAGTCTCTGCAGGGGGGATATAGTCCAAGGCATGAAAAACGCCCAGTCCGCATGTAAACTGATCGATATGAAGGCATGGAGTCCCCGGATGATCCGATCCCGTGCAGGGCCAGTGTATTCCATCTCCTTCCAGCCGATCATAGTTTATTCCGCAATAGGAGGGTGTAACGGATCCGATCTCGGTCATTATCTGCCAGGCATCTTCATAATCCATCGGATAGCCCATTCGGTCTGAGATGCCGGCGGTTATTCTCCAGTCCTCCCACGCCTCACCCGGAGGCTCGACAGCCTTTCTTACCCGCTGGACTTTTCTCTCAGTATTGACGAAGGTTCCGTCCTTTTCGGCATAAGAGGCGGATGGAAGCACCACATCGGCCATCTTCGCCGTCTCCGTAAGAAAGATATCCTGTACCACAAGAAAATCCAGACCTTCAAGACACTTAATTGTATGATTCAGGTCAGGGTCGGAAATCATGGGGTTTTCACCTATGATATATAGCCCCTTGAGCCTTCCGTCATGGGCTGCCCCCATCATCTCGGTTACTGTCAGGCCCGGCTTGGGCGGCAGGTTTTCGACACCCCACGCACTCTCCATCTTTTCCCTTACCGTCTTTTCATCCACCCTCTGATAACCGGTGTAGACGTTGGGAAGCGCCCCCATGTCACAGGCACCCTGGACATTGTTCTGACCCCTCAACGGATTCACTCCCCCGCCCGGGATTCCAACGTTCCCGCACAGCATGGCAAGGTTTGCCAGTGACTTTACATTGTCAGTTCCGGTTATATGCTGGGTAATGCCCATGGCATAAAGAATCGAAGCGGCGGGCGCACCAGCATAGAGCCTTGCAGCCCTTTCAAGCTTATCGGCAGGGATCCCCGTTATCTTTTCAACATATTCAGGGGTATATTTTTTAACCTTTTCCCTTAATTCATCCAGACCCACGGTCCTTGAAACGACATAGTCCTCATCGAAAAGGCCTTCTCTGAAAATCATATTCATCATCCCGTTTATCCAGGCCACATCAGTACCCAGGTTGGGCCTTAGCCACATATCCGCGAATTTCGTAATAGGGATCTTTCGCGGATCCACCACGATCAGCCTCGCCCCTTTATGCGTAACCGCCCTCTTCACGTAAGAAGAAAGCACAGGGTGATTCTCCGTGGTATTTGACCCGGTGATGAGTATGACATCCGCCTTTTCAATATCCGCTATCGGATTTGTCATCGCGCCACTGCCGAACGCCGCGGCCAGACCGGCCACCGTGGAGGAGTGTCAGAGCCTTGCGCAGTGATCTATGTTGTTTGTACCCAGGACCGCCCTTGTAAATTTCTGGGCCACATAGTTTTCTTCATTTGTCACCCGGGCACTGCTGAGTACCATTAATGAGTCAGGACCGTTTTCATCCTTTATCGCATTTAATCTCTCCGCTACAAGATCCAGGGCCTCATCCCAGGAGGCCTCCCGGAATTCACCATTCTCCTTTATAAGAGGCGTCTTGAGCCGGGCGGGGTCCTGGATAAAGTCATAGCCGAAACGCCCCTTCACACAAAGGCTCCCGTAGTTAGGACCGAAATCCTCAACTCCTGTAATCTTCACTACCCTGTCATCCTTGACATGCAGATAGATCTGGCACCCGACTCCGCAGTAGGTGCAGGTAGTACGAACCTTTTTCAATTCCCACGGTTTCCCCTTGAACCGGCTCTGCTTTACGATCAACGCCCCCACGGGACAGGCCTGGACGCACTCCCCGCAAAAAACGCAGTCGGAATCCATATAAGGTCTGTCTCCGGTGGCAACGATCTTGGAGGCAGTACCTCTGTATCCGTATGAAATGGCGCGGTTGACCTGGACCTCGTTACATGCCTGGACACAACGACCGCACATGATGCACCTGGAAAAATCCCTGGTGATCAGATCGTTTTCCTCCACAGGGTAGCGCTGGGGGCTTTCAGGAAACCTGACTGTTTCCACCTTATATCTGTAAGCCAGATCCTGCAGTTTACAGTCACCATCCGCCTCGCAAGTAACGCAGTAGTGATGTCCCGAGGAAAGGAGAAGCTCTATGTAATTTTTCCTTGCCTTTATAACCCTCTCGGTTGCGGTTTTAACCACCATGCCGGGGCCTGCCGGAGCGGAACAGGAGGCAACAAGGTTTCTGGCTCCTTCCACCTCAACTACGCATATCCTGCAGGCGCCTGTCGGCTCGGCCCCTTTCAGATAACAAAGAGTAGGAATATCGATATCATGATTTTGAGCTACCTGAAGGATTGTCTCTCCCGGTGAAAAGGCGCACTCAAGATCATCTATGACCATTCTATTTTCAAATCCCATATTTTCTCCTTGAAAAAGATGCCCCCAATAAATGAAAAAGCCTCAGGATATCGGCTCAGTCACCGATTTTCTCAGCTATTAAAACTCCCTGTCAAATATTCTTTTTTATATCCCTAAATCGCCTGATCCGGTTGACAAACAAATTGGTATACAGCCATGTTGATAATTCTATTGCCCAATAATAGATCGATAATAAGACCGCTTCCCCTGGTCATTAAAATAAAGATCAATTTATCTTAAACACGTCAATTATTTTAAGCAGTATTTGGGTGATATAATGGAGAATGCCTTATGGTAATAAGAGGTTCATTGAGGGCATTGTCTGAGAGAATGAATTAGCTTGCCATAAGGGCGCGCCGAGTATAACAGAAAAGGCAGGCGTTTTAAAAGAAGTTTTTATTCAAATATGTTCGGAGGTTAAAAACGGATATATCATTCAGAGCAATAGTTTTGTGATAACAGATTGTTACAAAATTTAAAGCATGTCTCTAAATATTGGCTCCACCTAATAACCCTTATTTTTTTCTTGATTCCGGGGTACGTCATTTTACTTGGCCTTTTATATTCTCCAGTGCCTCTTTGGAAAGTGCGCCTACGGTTGTAGGCCTCATTCGACCTTCCCGATATATCCTTAAAGCCGCTTCATCCCCGATCAATTCAAGAAGCCTCGGTACGGCCGGCTTTTCCTTGACTATACCGGTGATCCATACGCACAAACCGCGTACGGTACTGTCATCCGATTCAAGATAGTCAAGCATATAAGGCATCGCTTCTTTCACCTTCTGAGGTCTGGCCTGAGCGAATCTTCCTATACCCCACAGAAGCCCCCGCTGAAGGGGTCCAAGCTCCAGATAATTTCCATCCTTATGAGCATAGGAGAAAAGTATATGCTGAAATTCATCTGCCAGACCTTTGTGCCTTGAAAGTATTTCACCCATTGCCTCGGCAGAACCCCAACCTATGCCTCCCGATTCATCGTTCAAGCTCCACATAAGTCGACGCATAATGACCCGTGCCGATTCCATATCCTTGCAGGCCAGGTCTTTCACCACCAAACCCACGGCCTCAACAGCCCTCCACCTGATCTTTTCATCAAGAGAAAAAAGATATGAAAAAAGCGGATTTATCACCTGGCGGGGAGGATACTCCCTTAATTTCTTCATGCCCTGTTTAAAATCATCGCAACAGAGCAATTCATATACTTCCGCCTTTAGCCTTCTTCCTCCCTTATCCCTTTCCTTCACTTTTGCCTGACCTCCTTGGCTTCCTACACGCTGGATTCAAGGTGGATCCTGGTTCTGCAGATCCATCATTAAAGCATGGGCATGGTTATTTGTTATACTTAGGTAGTTCCCATCCAGAAATGATCCATTTCTGGATGTTGCCTTCAGCTGTCAGCTATCAGCAAGTAGCCAATAAATTGATATCTCAAGTGTTTTACTTACTGCTGAGAGCTGATTGCTGATAGCGTGAGTCCATAAATCTTGATTTATGGATGAGCACTAGGTAATGTTTACAAAAGCCCGGGGATGCGGTCACTTCTCCGTAAGACATAGATAAGGCCGGATGAAAAAGTGCCGGCGCCGCAGCTCAGACACCCTTTTAAGGGCACTTTATTTACAGCTGGTTCCGGTTTTACTGAAACCGTACAGTGATGAAAGCCTGCGGGGAGAAACACCCATAATAATCCCCAGTTCTATGACCTTATTTATCAGGGTGGTTTTACACAGCCCCACCGACCGCCACCTCCTTGCAGATGTGACGGCGCATGCAGGCAGTGTCCTGATCTTTCCCTTCTTCCTTAAAAAACTTACAAATTTCAGATCCTCTGCAATGGCAATTTCAGGGAACCCTCCATATCTTTCGAAATGCGTTTTTTTCAAAAAAAGGGCCTGATCACCATAGGGAAACCCCATATAGCGTGAGCGGATGTAGGCACACATTTCAATGAACCGCATGAACGGATGGTCGAGATCCGTTTTAAAACGAAATGCACCCAGAACCGTGTTGGAATCGACAAGGGCGTCAAATATCATCTTTTTGAATCCGGCCGGAAGAAGAGTGTCCGCGTGAAGGAACACAAGGATCTTACCCCCGGCAACTGACGCCCCTGAATTCATCTGAGCACCCCTGCACCTTGCTCCCTTTAAAACTACGGCACCCGCTTTTTCCGCAATCGCCGCTGTATTGTCACCGCTGCCGCCGTCAACGACTATAATCTCCACTTCATCGTCTCTTATATCCTCAATCAGAGGTCCGATGTTTTCCTCCTCATTCAGCACAGGGATGATAACTGAAAAAAACGGCCTTTTTGCCGCCTCTTCGGGCCAGGATGCTTCAAGGTCCCTGAATCTGTCTATGTCAATCAATCTGTCCGCGAATGTAACGGTCAGCCCCGATTTTTCCGCACAACGGACAGTATCATTCAAGACCTTATCAGTCCCCCAGCCTATATCCTTGAAAAGGCATTCCTCTTTTTTCATGCCTATGAGCCAGTACCCCCCGTCCATACTCGGGCCGATTACCACATCACTTTCTTCAAGGGCGGAAAATGAATCAAGGAGATGTCTGAAATTGAGGCCCGGGATATCGGCGCCTAAAAGGACCACCTTTCTGCATCCGGCCCTAAAGGCCCCGGCAAAGGCATGGGCCATGCGTTCACCCAGATCGACTCCGACCTGGCGGGAATAGATCGTGCCCTTCCCAAGCCATCCGCGCATATCTTCCCTAAAGCCTCCTTCATAGCCCACCTCAACGGCAATACCTCCTCTTTCTGCCGCCATTGCGACCGTTGCCAGGGTCTTTCGCGTCATGCGGCACTGAAGACAGGCCGCGCCATAAGCCCCGATATCAGGTATAAGGCGCGTTTTTGTCTTTCCCGGGACGGGGTAACGGGTGAACACTATTATCCTGTCTTCAAGATGACTCGGATCTTCAGGCACCGGGAAACACCTCCCTATAAATGACGACAAAAAATATTCGGTTTATTTATATAAGCTTTTATTTATATTGTTAAAAACAAAATATTGACATTTCATCAGCAAAGACTTTATTATACTTCAAGTTTATCACTTTTTATCCATATCATGACTGTCTTTGAAAGGACACAGACTCGTAGCATATTATATTCGGGTTATTCTTTGTCATGAGTTCATCTCTTTCCCTGGAATATGCCAGCCCTGCATGGTGCGATAATTCGCAGATTACCGCTATCCCTGACCAAAATCAAACCTCGATTATAAGGCGCCTGATTTCGGATTCCATGATTATTAAATCATCAAAAGGGTCTTCCTTATTTGAAGTCATCTTAAGCGGAAGATCGTCTGTCTCACAGCACCCTTAACAGGTGAACTATGTTAAAGGTATGACTTGTTCATGGCAATAAAGATCACAAGGGCGGCAAAAAAATACATTGATGAAAAACAAATAAGAACGGTGGTTCTTACCTTTGTGGAGCTGGAGGCAGGGTGCATGGTAGGGGTGGCAAAGGATATAGACGTCTCTTTTGACCCTCCTGGAAATGAAGAACCCTACCTCAAGAGTAATGTCGAGGGGATAGACATCTATGTTGATAAAAGGCTCTCTCCTGCAGAAGAGGTGACAATCAGAAAACAGGGATTCTGGAGATTTTCATCCCTTTATGCCGACGGACTCAGGGTGCCCATATAAGATGGCGGATTAACGTGGTTACATGCCAGGCCCGGGGCGGAACCACTTCGGGGTTATCCCCGATTTTATCAAAGGGGTTTACCGTAATTCAATATTAACAACCTGTTCAGTGGCAATGCCGCTCAGATAAAGGGAAGGAGGGAGATATGAATTCATTGGTTTTGGGTTTAATAATGATGATAGGCTTCATAATCGCCTATCATACATACGGCAAATTTTTAGGCCGTAAAATTTTTAAACTTGCAGCGGACAATGTATGTCCTTCTCATGAACTAAGGGATGATCTTGATTTTGTCCCCACCAACAAGCATATTTTGTTCGGTCATCACTTCACCTCGATCGCGGGTCTGGGACCGATTGTGGGCCCTGCCATAGCCATCATCTGGGGATGGGTGCCGGCGGTTCTGTGGGTGTTCTTCGGATCGATATTTTTCGGAGCGGTCCATGACTTCGGTGCCCTTATCGTTTCTCTCAGGCACCAGGGAAGATCCATCGGGGATCTCTCCGCAGACCTCATCAACAATCGGGTAAGAACCCTTTTCCTGCTTATAATATTTTTTCTTCTCCTTATAGTAATCGCCGTTTTCGCCCTTATAATAGCCATCCTTTTCAACATGTATCCCCAGGCCGTCATCCCTGTATGGTTCGAGATACCCATAGCCCTCTGGCTGGGGAACCAGGTCTATAAAAAGGGCGGCGACCATGTAAAGCTGGGTATTGTGGCTGTTGTTATCATGTATATTACGGTTGTAATAGGCGCATACGTACCGATCGACCTTAAGGCGGTCATGGGAGCTAAGGGGTCACTGGTCTTCTGGATGATAGTGCTTTTTGTCTACTCCTATATCGCATCCACGCTTCCGGTGCAGACGCTGCTGCAGCCAAGGGACTACATCAACAGCCATCAGCTTTTCGTGGCCTTTGCCCTGCTTATCCTGGGGGTCTTCGTGTCTCATCCTGCCATAATCGCACCCGCGTTTGATGCGTCTCCAAAGGGGGCTCCGCCTGTCTGGCCGTTTCTTTTCGTGGTAATAGCCTGCGGCGCCATATCCGGTTTTCACTCCCTTGTAAGCTCCGGGACTTCATCAAAGCAGTGCTACTCGGAAAGCGACGCCCGCTATGTGGGTTACGGTTCAATGCTGATGGAAGGCACCCTTTCCACACTGGTTATAGTAGCGGTTGCCGGAGGAATAGGGCTCGGCCTTGCCACCAAGGGGGGGGAAGTTCTGACAGGTACTGCGGCATTCACACACCACTACGCATCCTGGGCGGCGGCAGCCGGACTGGGTGCAAAGATAGGCGCATTTGTAAAGGGATCCGCCAACATGATCCAGGCTTACGGGGTGCCTGCAAAGATAACAATCACGATCATGGGAGTCTTCATAGTCTCCTTTGCGGCCACAACCCTTGATACGGCAACCAGGCTCCAGCGCTACGTAATCGCTGAGCTGGCAACCGCCTACAAGATGCCCAAGCTTGCCGAGCGTCACCCGGCCACACTTATCGCGGTGATTACCGCCTTTATCCTGGCATTCTACAACGGCTCAGGGAGCGGTGCCCTTACACTCTGGCCCCTTTTCGGCACCTGCAACCAGCTCCTGGGTGCTCTCGCCCTGCTGGTTATAACGGTCTATCTTGCCAAGAAAAAGGTCCCGACCTTCTATACCCTCATCCCGATGATCTTCATGGTCATAATGACGGGCTGGGCAATGATACTCAACCTCAAGAATTATGTGGCAACCGCAAACTGGCTCCTCTTCATAATCGGACTCATTGTTTTCATCCTTGAGATCTGGATGATAATCGAGTCCTATCTCTTCCTGAAGAAGGGGACCGGAATGGAGGCGGCGCAGGCTACGTAGACATTAAACATAAACCAACAGAAAAGCCCGGTAACATTACCGGGCTTTTCTGTTTCAGAAACAAAAAAAGACTCACCTGCCCATTTCCTCGTATCTCTTTTTGCTAAAGAACAATTGGAGGAGCGGGGGCTCTTTTTGGAGGCCTTATCTCACAAAAAAATGCCACAGGAAGATGCAATGGCCGCAGACAGGGCTTTCCTCCCGGGAGCCCTATCAGTTAAGACAACACTTACAAAAGCCCGGGGATGCGGTCACTTCTCCGTAAGGAATAGAATAGAGAAGGCCGGAGAAAGAGTGCCTGCGCCGGAGCGGATGGTCTAAATACACGCGATAAGCGAGAGAAAAAACAAAATTCGGGCAGCGTTATTTGTTATCGGTTATAAGGAACATCCACTTGAACCCCCGGCACCTTGAATCCTTGGATCCTCATATATAGTTAGACAACAGCAAAATATACTCACATATTATCAGCAAACAACAATTTGCCTGACGTGCAGCCTTTACTCCAATATCTCATAACTGCTTGATGTTACAGGCGCCCTCAGATTTGAAAGCACCCTTTCAAGGAGTACCCCTTCTCTTGCAGGATAGCGGTATCCGAAGGTGGCCCTTATTGCCATGGATATGAACTGGACCGCCCTGTCAAGCGCTATAGGGAGGCTGTCCCCCTGAAGAAGACTTCCCACGATCACGCTTGCGAAGACGTCCCCGGTACCCGGATAGTAGGCGGGGATATAATTACAGTCAACCTTCCAGAATCTGCCGTCATCCCTGTCATATGCCACCACCGAGGAAACCTTTTTTTTGCTCGGCACAGGCACACTTGAAAGGATTACCATCCTGGGTCCTTCCTCTGAAAGACGGACAGCCCAATCCTTTACCTCACTTTCCTCAATGCTCGATTTAAAGGACTCATCCAGCAAAAAGGCCGCTTCAGTAAAATTAGGAGTTATCACATCGGCCGTCGCGACAAGCCTTTTCATCTGGGCTATCATCTCAGGCCCCATTGTGGAATAGGGCTTTCCGTCATCGCCCATAACCGGATCGACTATCACGAGCTGTTCTTTGTGGGAAAAAAATCTTATAAACTCAGACACAATGTCGACCTGTCTGGGGGAGCCCAGAAACCCGCTGTAAACGGCATCAAAATGAATATCAAGACTCTTCCAGTGTTCGATAAATCCCTCCATTTCCCCTGTAAGATCGACGAACCTGTAATCCTTGAACCCCCCTGTATTGGTGGAAAGCACCGCCGTAGGAAGGGGGCAGGCCTGAACACCCATGGTTGAAAGTATGGGTATTACAACATTAAGGGATGTCCTTCCGAAACCTGACAGATCATGTATGGCCGCAACCCGCGGCACGGGATTATTCATTTATATTCTCCAAGCCGGACCCCTTGGTCCTTGTAGCAATACTCAGCCAGATGACCAGCGAAAAGCCTGCAACGGCCAGCAACAGGGCAAAGGTTACTTCCATGCTCCATTGAGAGGGAAGGAAATTATTCTGAATTGAATTGACCACATGACCCTTTTCATCCGAAATAGTCCTTACAGCACTTTTCCAGGGCCACACCTTTCTGAGAGAGCCTGTCATAAGGCCCGTCAAAAGGGCTACTATCAGGTCATGATGTCTTTTGAAACACCACTTCAAAAGGCGCGAAAATGCCGCAAGACCCAGGGCCGCACCGGCTGCAACAATGAAAAGGCTTACAAAGTCACGGTTGTTAACCGCCTCCAGGACAAAAAGGTATTTGCCCAGAAGCACCAGTATAAAGGCCCCTGAGATCCCGGGGAGGATCATGGCGCATATGGCAACCGCCCCGCTTAAGAACAGAAACCATGGGGCGTCAGGGGTGGAGGCCGGAGCCATTCCAACCAGAAGGTATGTGATCAGGGCGCCCAAAGCCGCCCACACCATATTGACTGCCCTCCAGGCTTCCATATGGCGGCTTACCGTATAGACGGATGCCACTATAAGCCCGAAGAAAAAGGACCATATCATTACAGGCCTGTTCTCAAGAAGCCAGCTGAGCAGCCTTGCCATGCTGAATATTGCAAGCAGGATCCCCGTGCCCAGACAGGCCAGAAAGGCCATTGATACATGCTCAAATGCCTCCCTTATCCTGAGTGAAAAAATGAGGCTGAAAAAGTGAAGATCAAAGGAACTGACAGCCCTTATAAGCCTTTCATAGATGCCCATGATAAATGCCATGGTGCCCCCTGAGACACCTGGTATCACGTCGGCGGCACCCATGCAGAAACCCTTTAGGACAAAAACCATATATTCCTTCAGCAGACCGGCACCTCGTTTTTTGTTCATCAATACCTCATGCAAAAAGCCGGTTTTATATTAAAGCCTGATGTTTTTTTCTCAAAAGATCGTTAACGGTCTTTACAGGATTAAATGTGGTGATAGGGACCTCTACAAAAACAGTATTCCAGAAGGCCATGGACCCGTTCCATAGGCCCGGCAGTTCAAGGGCCTTAAGTTCCCGCCCCCCCTTTGACTTTATTGAGATAAATACGGCATGGTCGTCCCTGTATTCTGCAAGATCAAAGGCTCTGCCCCTGTAATCGCGAAGCCCGCATACTATATCCACCGGGTTGAAATGGGTGGCCGATCTCAAAATCTTCTGCTGCCGGTCGCTTCCTGGGTCAACCTGGACCGATTCAACAATCTGAATCGAAGACCCGGCCTCATTTTCAACCCAGAACGGGCCGCCGCCCGGCTCCCCCTCGTTTCTTACCATACCGCATACCCTTATCGGCCTGTTTAACCTGGAAAAAAGGAATTCATTTCTCTTTTTGAGCCCTGCATCATCAAGGTCTTCAGGCGGAACGATATTAAGGCCTTCCCGGGCAAATTCAAAGATTTTTTCGATATCCTCTCTTTCGATATTCTCCCTTTCAAGCCTTTTTAGAAACTCAAAGGACTTTTGCTGCAGTTCCACAAGGAGCCCGCCAAGCACCTTTTTGTAAAGACAGGTCTCCTGCTTCAACCTGTCCGGCACGATATTGTCAATGTTCTTTAAAAAGACAATATCCCCGTCAAGTCTGTTAAGATTTCCAAGAAGCGCCCCATGCCCGCCCGGACGAAAAAGGATTCGCCCTTGATCGTCTCTGAAGGGCCTGTTTTCAAGATCAACCGCAACCGTATCTGTGGAAGGATCCTGAAACGAAAGACCTGCATTTATTTTCCTCCCTTCCTTTTCATATATACTGCGGCTTCTTGCTATTTCATCAGCTACAAGCGCCTCATGTTCAGGCGAGACGGTAAAATGCAGCCTGCTGACTCCCCTTTTATCCGTGGCATATTCGAGTGCCTCCACGATATGCTCTTCTATGGGAGTCCTTGCCTGATTCCGGTAAAGATGAAAATCGATCAACCCCTTGGGCATACCGGCGTAGCTGAGCCCCTTTTCACTCAGGATATATTCAAGGATGATTTTCCATTGGTTTTTCTGAATAAGCGCCTCAAGATCCAGACCATTTTCCCTCATCAGCCATTTAAGCCGGGGATAAAATGCAAACGAGCCGATATTGTCAGTAAACTCAATAAAATCCGCGCAATCGGAATCACCCTTAAGGGCGCAGGCCTCCATTCCCTTAATATCCAGCGCGTCCAATCTGTTGTACGCCGAATGGAGCACCTTAAACATCCTGCTTGCGGCTCCCGATGCAGGCACGAATTTGAGTACCCTTCCCTGTAATTGCGCCTTTATGTACGATCGGCTCAACCTTTCAATCTCTGAACCGTCGAGCCTGATTATTCCGTCCCCTGTGGTGCAGGGTCTAAGGAGCCTGCAAAAAGGCGCCTCCCTTTTAAATGTCTCTATCTGTTTGAGGACATCTTCGGTTGAAATGCCTCTTTCCCGGATCTGCCTTAAATCACTTTCCGTGAGAATCCGTGCTGCCATATCTTCCAGGCCTCCATATTATCGTCCCGATTCCATGAGCTATTGCTTACAGGTTATCATATCTCATCTGTTTCTCAAAACTGTTCACTCCCCGGCCCATTTTTTTCATATCTCCTAATATTAACGCGCAAGCGGAGGCGCAGGGACTCTTTCCGGAGGCCTTATCTCACAAAAAAATACCGCAGGCATATGCAGTGGCCGCATATAGGGTTTTCCTCCCGGGAGCCCTGTGAGATTAGGTACTGTTTACAAAAGCCCGTGGATGCGGTCACTTCTCCGTAAAAATTAGATAAGGCCGGAGAAAGAGCCCCGGTGCCTGAGCGTAACGAATGCAGATACGCGAAAAGAAAACAGGGGTTATCTGTTATTCGTTATACGGAGAAAAACCAAAAACACACCCCTGTCCTTTCTTTTATACCTTTGTTTGTTTACGCACAAGAGCAGGTGCCGGAGCTTTTTTTCCGGGCTTCTCTCACAAAAAAATACCACAGGAAGATGCAGTGACCGCAGACCGGGCTTTCTTCCCGGGTGCCCTATCAGTTAAGGTAACATCTGCAAAAGCCCAAGGATGCGGTCACTTCTCCGTAAAAAATAGAGAAGGCCGGAGAAAGAGCCCCGGCGCCTGAGCGTACTACATAACAGACAGCGGGTGGATTTCTCCCCCTATAAAGACAAAAAAGGCAAGACCCTATCTTAGTTGAGGGACTTGCCTTTTAAATCCGGGGGCTGATTCGCACTATTTTAGAGGGAAAAGCCAGTCACTGAATCTCTTATCCCTTCCGCTCGTAATTTCAGCCATCTGGTCTAGAAGTTTTTTGCTCACTTCACCAGGCACGTTTTCAAAAACCCTGTCCTCGATCTTCCTGACCGGAAGGATCTTGAAAGATGTTCCGGCGAAAAAGGCCTCTTCAGCCTCATAGATCAGCTCCGGCCTGAACCTGGCCTCAACCGTCTCTATGCCGAGTGATTCGGCTACCTTGGGCAATGACTTTCTGGTAATGCTTCTCAGAATAGTCCCGAGTGAGGGAGTAAGAAGCGCGCCGTCTTTTACAAAAAAGATCGACTCCGTTCCACCCTCCGCTATGAAGCCCTGCGTGTCGAGCATTATGGCCATGTCAAAGCCACGCTTCCTGGCCTCTATCCTTGCCATCATGCCGTTTATATAGTTTGCGGCAACCTTTGCCTCAGGCGGAACCGTCTGGGGATCCAGCTTCCGCCAGCTGGAAATGGAGGCGGTGGTTCCTTCCTTCAAAGGATAGTTGTTTCCGCCCAGATCCTCCTCGGGGCTCATTACAAATACGGAAAGGCTGAGACTGCCCTCCGGAGGAAGGATCTCAAAGGCGACCTGGGGATAATACCCCATCATCTTTATCTGGCCATGGTCAAGGCCGTTTTTCTTTACCGTTTCAAGGACCGCAGCCATGATCTCATCCTTTGTCAGGTCGAGCTTCATCTCAAGCAATTTCGAACTCCTGATAAATCTATCCACGTGCTCGTCCAGTCTGTAAACACAAGGCCCTCTGTCCGTGTTATGGAACCCCAGCACCTCAAAAATACTTGAGCCGCGTGCAAAGCTGTGGCTCATTATGTGGACGGTAGACTCATTCCACCCTATAAATTCTCCATCCCTGTATACTATTCGATCTTCCAGCATTATTGTAATCTCCTAAGAATCTTATTTTTAAAAATCAGGCAATTCATATATTATCAGTCCCTGATGCCAGGGGCCGTTCATGACCCATCCGCCTAAGTAAAAACCGGCCCAAAGGGCCAGGTTTTCCGTGACGGAACAATGCCATATCTTATACACAGGCTCAATATCAAGCGTCAAGCATCAAGTATGAAAAGCTCAAAGAAATAATTATCTTATATAAAAAATATGCTATAGGGTCCTCTTGCATATACATTCCGGACAAAACAATCCTGAATCGGAGTTCTTTTCTTGAGAAAAACAGCACCAGGGGCATACCTGGCACTCATATCAGCAGTAGTAATCTGGGGGCTTTCCTTTGTCGCAACAAAGATGGCACTTGAGTCCATCCCCACCTTTACACTCATATTCGCCCGTTTCGGCATCGGCGCGTGCCTCTTCATCGGCATTATGGCCAAAAGGGGGGTCCCCAGGCTTTCAAAGGGCGACAATCTGAGGATGTTCCTTACGGCCCTTTTCGAACCGGGTCTTTATTTCTTTTTTGAAACCGTAGGGCTTCAATACACAACAGCGGCAAAGGCATCGCTAATAATAGCGGCGATCCCGGTTGTGGTACTCATTCTGGGAAGGATTCTCATCAAGGAAAAGACCGGATTTTCATCCTTTATAGGCGTGGCAGTGTCGATTGCGGGGATCTCGATACTGGTGGCGGGAGACCCGAGGATCGCAAACGGCCTGGGAGGGGGACTGCTGGGTGACATGCTGATATTCGGAGCGGTACTGTCCGCCTCCCTTTACACGATCTCCGTGAGACATCTGGCCAAAAGACATTCCTCTTTTGAAATCACTACCATGCAGACTATTTACGGCGGCATTTTCTATGCGCCCGCCTTCCTGTGGGAACTGCCCGGCATTGAATTTTCCGCCATAAGCGGAAGATCGATAGGGGCGCTTGTCTATCTGACCCTGTTTGCAACCATAATCGCATTTCTATGCTACAATCATGCCCTTTCAAAACTGACGGCGGCAAAGGCGGCTGTCTTTATTAACGGGGTCCCGGTAGTCACGGCGATCGGAGCATGGATAATACTGGGGGAAAGGCTCACCCTGATACAGGCGATGGGGGGCCTCCTGGTGCTTTTCGGTGTGTTTCTCACCAATTTCCAGGGAGTTCTCGGGAAAAACAGGAGAGCCACAAGTAACTAACGGATATCTCTCAAGAGTTGAGGATTAAACGAATAGCGTAACAAAAGGCTATTCAATCAGAGACACGGCATCGCTGTCGAGGAGCCAGACCAGCTCTCCATCGGAAGGCCTTACTTTTAAGGCGGGAAGATCATGGCTATTAGGGCCGAAGAGTTTCTTTATGATACCTGCCTTGGATTTCCCTGACACCATAAAGGCCACCTTTTTCGCCCTGTTTATTACAGGAAGGGTCAGGGTGATGCGATCAAGGGGAGGTTCTCCTCCGGTCAGTGCCGCTGCCGGTCGCTCTTTTTCATCCAGCACGTCATGTCCCGGGAAAAGCGAGGCTGTATGCCCGTCTTCTCCGATGCCCAGAAAGATAAGGTCAAAGACGGGGATCTGACCTTCACTGAGGCTGAAAAAATCGATGAGGAACTCCCCGTATTCCCTGGCCCCTGTTTCAGGGTCCATCTCACCAGGCATCGGGTGGACATTTCCGGGTCTTACAGGTGCCTTATCGAGAAAATCCCTTTTCGCATTTCCGTAGTTGCTTTGCCTGTTTTGTATCGGCACGCAGCGTTCATCCACCCAGAAGAAATCCGTCTTATCCCACGGCATTTCAGACAGGAAGGGTTCTTTTGAAAGGAGGCCGTGCATCGGCCTGGGGGTCTTACCCCCTGAAAGGGCTATCGAAAAGCCGCCTTTGAGCGATGCACACCTTTCGGCCTCTGAAACGATCAGTTCCGACCCTGTTGCGGCAAGCTCCTTTTCGCTATCGACAATAATCCTTGTTACCAACCTTCACCCCCCCGCTGCCTGAGATTATCGTCTTAAAGGCATTATCGTATCAGCCTCTTCAGGGCCCCATGAACCGGCAGGATAAAACATGAGGTTCTCGGCCCTGTCGCCGCAGGTCTCGCAACTCTCCAGTATGGGTGTAAGAAAGGACCAGCAGAGATTGACGCCGTCCTGACGCCAGAAAAGCATCTGGTCCCCCAGCATGCAGTCGACCAGCACCTTTTCGTATGCATCCAGCATCGGCCCCTTGTAGTCCCGGTTGTATTGGAAATCCATGGTAACCGATCTCAGGCACACCTTTGCCCCCGGCTGTTTTGTCTGAAACGTGAGAGAGATCTTCTCCTCCGGATATATCCCCAGGATCAGCCTGTTGGCGGCTATTTCAACCCCTACTATGGACCTGAACATCGAATGGGGGACCTCCCTGAAGTCTATGGCGATCTGCGTCAGTTTTCTTTTAAGCCTCTTGCCCGATTCAAGATAAAACGGCACCCCCTGCCAGCGCCAGTTATCGATAAACACCCTCATCACGGCATATGTGGGTATAAGGGAAGAGCCGCTTACCCTCTCTTCACTCCGGTAAGACGGGACCTTGGCTCCTTCGAGGTCTCCCTCCTCATACTGGCCCAGCACCAGGTGTTCACGCAGGTTATCAACCGGAAACGGTCTCAGGGCCCTGTAGACCCTCACCTTTTCATCCCTCACCAGGTCCGCCTCAAAGCGCGAAGGGGGGTCCATGGCGGTAAGGGAGAGAAGCTGCATCATATGGTTCTGAAACATGTCGCGCAGGACCCCTGCATGCTCGTAATAACCGGCCCTGTGCTCAACCCCGAGGGTCTCTGCCGCCGTGATACTTACCGATTCGATATATCTCCTGTTCCAGACCGGTTCGAATATGGCGTTTGCAAAGCGGAACATGAGTATATTCTGGACCGTCTCCTTTGCCAGGTAATGGTCTATCCTGAATATCTGGTGTTCCAGGAAATTTTCATGAAGGGCACTGTCAAGGGCAAGTGCGGTTTCAAGGTCACGGCCGAAAGGCTTTTCCACCACTATCCTTGACCATCCGTTAAAATCGCCCTGTTCCCTTGAAAGATCCGCCCTGCCGAGCATCCGGGCAACCTCCTGATAGAGTATGGGAGGAATGGCAAGATAAAACATTCGATTTCCCGCGGTACTGCCCTCTAGGTCAAGCCTTTTAAGCCTTGCCGAAAGCACTTCAAAGGAATCCGGGTCCCCATAGACAAGGGGACAGTAAAAAAGGCGGGAGGAAAAGGAATCCCACTCTGAAAGATCAAGCCCGGCATGTCCTGACATGGCCAGCCTCATCCTGTCCCTGAATGATTCATCGGTCATCTCCGTGCGGCTTGCGCCCACCACCAGAAAGGGGGAGGAAAAGGCGCCTTTAAGATAGAGATTATAAAGCGCCGGCATGATTTTTCTCGCGGCAAGGTCTCCTGAGGCACCGATGATTACAATCATACATGGATCAAGTGCGCCTTCGATCATGCAGGAGCCTAAATTATAATCCGAATCAGGCGTGTCAAACGTAACAAGGGTATCCGGTTTTTTATCATCCATAATCATTTCACCTTTTCCTTTACGGCATGACCGCCGAATTCGCGGCGCAGGGCCGCCACAAACCTGTCCGAGAAGCTGTCCCGTGTCTGAGATTCAAACCGGCGCATAAGGGAAAGAGTGGTAACAGGGGCCGATACCCCGCTTTCCACCGCATGCTGAACCGTCCACCTGCCCTCGCCTGAATCCTCGATATAACCCTTTATATCGTCAAGCTTATCCCCCCCGGCAAATGCATCCTCTGCAAGCTCAAGCAGCCAGGAACGGATCACGCTTCCCTGATTCCAGAGATGTGATATCTCCCTGTAGTTGAAAGAACCGGAATAGGGAGATGCCTCAAGCAGCTCGAATCCCTCTCCGTATGCCTGCATCATACCGTATTCTATGCCGTTATGAATCATCTTTACGAAATGGCCCGCACCTGCAGCCCCGCAGTGGAGAAAACCGCCTTCAGGAGCGAGGGTCTCAAATACAGGCTCAAGATATCCGAAGGTCTCCTTGTCTCCTCCCAGCATGAGACAGTATCCGTTCTTGAGTCCCCGGATACCCCCGCTTACCCCGGCATCCATGTATCTTATGCCTCTTTTCTCAAGTGTCTCGCTCCTTTTTATGTCATCCCTGTAAAAGGAATTTCCCCCTTCGATTATAATATCACCTTTTGAAATAAGAGGTAAAAGCCGATCAATATGATCATCCACCGGAGGGCCTGCGGGAAGCATAATCCATATGATACGAGGCTGATCCAGTTTTTCGACGACCTCTTCAAGGCTGTATGCCCCTAAGGCTCCTTCCCGGCTCAAAAGGTCCACCTTATCCCTGCTCCTGTTATACGCCACCACCCGGTGCCCCCCATTGATAAGGCGCCTTGCCATATTCATACCCATACGGCCCAGTCCTACCATGGCTAATCTCATAAAAAACCTCCAATGATTAAGACAACTACCGGTTAGTTCTCATCCGTGGTTGCATTTCCGGATGGGAATCTAATTAGTTTCCATCCAGAAATGAATCATTTCTGGATGTTGCCTTCAGCCGTCAGCTATCAGTAAGTAGCCAACAAATTGATATCTCAAGTGTTTTACTGACTGCTGAGAGCTGATTGCTGATATCATGAGCCCGTAAATCTTGATTTATGGATGAGCACTAATTAGGGGTGCACGCCCTTCCCTTTAGGTGAAAAAAGAACTTCAGCCCCTTTTTGACCGTATCAGAAAAAATCCTTGGTGAAAAATAGGTCCCTGCCACCCGCTTGTTTATCTCTCCCAGCGTGGGATAAGGATGAACGGCGGAGGCCAGAGTCGAAAGCTTTACCCTGCCGTTTAAGACCGCGACCCACTCGCTCAAAAGCTCGCCTGCATGGGGACCCGCGATCTGGACTCCGATCGGTTTTTCCCTTGAATCCAGCAGCATCTTAATCCTGCCTGCCCCCTCCCCTTCTGCAAGGCCCCTGTCATTGTCTTTGAATTCCTCTATATACAACTTGAAATCTATTCCCGCGGCCTTTGCAACCTTTTCATTCATCCCGATGCTCGCCAGCTCCGGCTCGGTATAGGTGCACCAGGGGAGGAAGGTATAATCCGCCTTTCTCGGAAGACGAAACAGGGCGTTACTCAAAACGATTGCCCCTTCATAACCTGCCGCATGTGTAAACTGATACCTGCCCGTGACATCTCCTGCCGCATATATATGTTTACGCGAGGTTTTCATGCGGGCATCCGTTGATATGCCTTTTTCATCACATTCAACACCGATCGCTTCAAGATTGAGCCCCTCGGTATTAGCCTTTCTTCCAAGGGCCACAAGGAGAGTTTCCGCCTTGATCGACACCTCTTTTCCCTCTGAGGTATCGATTCTAACGACCCTGGCATTTCCCTTATCCTCTGCGGACACGACCCTGGAGTTAAGGTAAAATTTGACCCCTTCGGAACTCAAGGTCTCCATGACCAGGTCCGCCATGTCTTTATCCTCCCTGCTCAGGATCTGCCCGCTTCGCTGAACCACCGTGACAACTGTACCCAGACGGCGGAAGGCCTGGGCCATTTCAACGGCTAGCGGCCCGGCCCCCAGGATTATCATCGATTCAGGAAGGGACCTAAGAGAAAAAAGCTCCCTGTTGGTGATAAATGTTGATCCTTCAAGACCGGGTATATCGGGTATGCCTGCAGAGGACCCTGTTGCTATGACCCAGTTTCTGGCGGAAAAAGTCCCTGCTCCGAGATCTATTGTATGAGAATCGATAAATCCCGGTTCACCGAATTCCACTCTTGCGCCCAGAGAGCAGAAGCGTTCCTCGGAATCATAAGCCTGAATGGTATTTATCACGGATTGAATCCTTGCCGCCACCTTGCTGAAATCAACAGGGGGGATATCGACCTTGGGCAGTCCATGGTCTTTATGTCTTTTCATGAGATGATAGACATGGGCCGACCTTATAAGGGTCTTGCTCGGAACGCACCCGAAGTGCAGGCAGTCACCACCGAGAGATTCCTCCTTTTCTATCAAAAGGGTTCTTGCTCCAAGCTGGGCCGCCCCGGATGCAACGGTGAGGCCCGCGGCCCCTCCTCCTATTATACCTATATCAAAATCATAATCCGGCATGATATCCTCCCCTTTCAACTGCCGTTAAGCGACCAGTCATAATCGAGATATTTCACCCTGATTTTATCCCTGCCCTCATCCAGCGCCTTTTTCAAATCTCCTTCTGCGTAAGGCAGGAAAAACCTGGGGATATCATCGTTAAAATCCTCTTTAAACCAGTCAAATATCTTGCTTACATGGAGGGTATCACCCTCAAGACGGTTCATTTCCGGATCATTTATAAAGGATCTGGTCGCATCATCCAGCTGCGCCTCAAGTATTTCACCCTCATAAGGCTCGCCTCTCAGGGGAGGGCAGCTCCTGAATGCGCAGTTTATTGCAAAATGCACACGAGGGTCATTGAAGTCCTTGCGAAGTATCTCATGCTCTATCTCATCGAGACTTTTCAGGTCCCCGTCTATACGGCAGATCTTTTTCTTCCAGGGGCTCCTCAAAAACGATCCCAGCTCCTTTATCGACTCAACACCCGGGTATCCGGTCAGGATAAGTTTTATTGTCCAGGCATTGTAGGCGTTTACGTAAAAGGCAAACCGCGATTCCTTCGAAAGGGCCTCAGGACTTACCTCTTCCAGCACCATTAGATATCGGTCCAGCACCTCTTCGTCTTTCTTCAGTCCGCTGTAATCGACAAGGCCGTCCTTTACATATCTTTTGAGCAGTTCCGCATAGAGGCTGTTGTCAGCCGCCCCTTTGGCAGGGCACTCTCCGGCGCAGAAAATCCCAGGTATAATAAGGGCCAGGGCAAATATAAGAAAGGCCCCTTTCATATTCATAAGATCTCTCCCTTTTGGATAGTGCGCCCCCTTAGGGCTGAAGATTCTACTTGCCCTCCCGACCCCTCATTACTCAGCCAAAGAGGGGTCCTTGCCCTTCTTTATTCTGTAACGGGCCATAAGCTTTTTTACCGTAATGGGGAAAAGGCCAAGTATAACAAAAGATATTATCAGGCCCGGGGATAAGATACCTGAAAGGGAATCAATCCGCCCCAGCTCTTTTCCCGCGTTTACATAGACCATTGTGCCGGGCAGCATGCCCACCTGAGACACCCAGTAAAAGGAGAAAAGCGGCATCCTGGTTATCCCCATGGCGAGATTTATCACAAAGAAAGGAAAAACAGGAATCAGGCGCAGTGAGAAAAGGTAGAAGGGGCCTTCAGTTTCAATCCCCCTGTTAATGGCCCTGAGCTTATCTCCGAATCTCTGCTGAACCCACTGCCTGAGGATAAATCTTGAGACAAAACAGGCGGCAGTCGCACCAATGGTGCTTGCAAAAGATACGATAAACGTTCCGTAGACAAAGCCGAATAAAGCCCCGCCGATAAGTGTGAGTGCGGCAGCTCCGGGCAGGGAAATGGCCGTCGCTACGATGTAGATCATCATATAGACGGCAATCGCAAGGAACTGATGCCGGGAGTAGATTTGAGAAAAGGAATCTCTGGATGCCTTCAGATAGTCAAGGGAGAAAAACCTGTCCAGATCAAAGATCTTGAATGCGGCAAAAAGGACCGCTACCCCTAACAGGATGGCAAGCCTTTGAATCTGCTTCTCTTTCATTTTATCGGCCGCCGGTTTTTATCTTTTCTTTCACCTTCATGTCCTCTACTAAAACATGGAAGCTCAATCTTTATCGGCAGGTGTTAATATGTTTTTTGGAAGAAACATGGTTTCAGTGCTGTTTGCAAATGAACCCCGTCAGGGGTTCATTTTTCTTGGGACAGGGAAAAACCCATACCGCAGACAAGGCCTGGCACCAGATTATGCCACTAGGATATCTTCTCAGGCGGCCTTCTTTCAGGAACGTACTTATGTGGCGGCTCCTCTTCGTTCCATTCCTTTGTCACATAGAGGTTGCAGTAACAGCTGCCGTATTCCTTTACATCCTGATCCCTGTAGACACAGGGGCAGAGGATATCCTTGTCTTTTTCACGGTCCCCCGATGCGAGCCTGCAGGGGCAGCCCATATAGCCGTAGCGCTCTTTGTTTAACAGAAGTGCTTCAAGAAGCTCAAACACCCTGTCTTTGTCTTTATTAAAGTAATAACCCCTGGGTTCCTGAACCTTTTTCAACATTTCATAAAGCTTTTCTACTTCATTCATAGTCCGAGGGCCTCCTTGATCTCATCTTCTTTAAATCCAACGATGACGGTATCACCGATTATTATCGTGGGAAAAGAAAGGTTAGGGTTATGTCTTTTCACATCATCAACCACGCTTTTTCTTTCTTCTCCCTTGAGAAGATCCACATCCTCAAACTCATATTCAACATTGCATTTATCAAGCATTCTCTTGGTGGACTTACAGTGACTGCATGTACTAAGGGTGTAAACCATTACAGGTATCTGGGCCATAAGCATGCCTCCTTTGTCTACTTTATGATCTGATGCGATCTTTGCTGAAATCTTAAGTACGTCTCTAACCTAATCCTTCCTTTCACTTCATTTCTCGATTGATATGCATTCTTCCGGACAACAGGCAACAGCCTCGTTAAGGGCATCTTCCGGATACTCTTCAAGATCCCTTACCCATACCTCTCCCAGGTCTTCATCCCACTCAAAGACCTCGGGACAGACAGACACGCATGATTCGCATCCGCTGCATCTGGATCTGTCTATTATGGGTGCGGTCTTCACCCGATCGAAAATCCTCCGGCCTTAAACGGCACTTTACTCGGGAAGCTGCTCAGCCACCTTTCTTCCAAGTTCATAGCAGGCCTCAAGCGCCTCTCCGTCAGGCACATACTGAACCCTTAGTCCCGGTTCCACAACCTTGAAATTCATTGCATCCAACTCATTTTTTATCAGTTTTACCGCCTCTCCGCTCCAGCCGTAAGAACCGAATGCCGCGGCCACCTTATTCTTCGGTTTAAGACCTTTCATATAGGTAAGAAAATCACCAAGGGTGGGGAATATCCCATTATTAAGGGTCGGTGAGCCTACTACTACAGCTCCTGCATCCAGGACCTCCGTTATAATATCGCTTCTGTGGCAGCTTCTTAGATGCATCGGTTTGGCGTAAACGCCTTCATTTATGAGCGATTCCGCGATTGCGTCGGCCATCTTCTCCGTGCTGTGCCACATGGTATCGTATATCACCACAGCCTTTCTGGTCGGCTCCTGTCTGCTCCAGCTGTCATAGGCATCTATGATCCTTCCCGGATCCTTTCGCCATATGATCCCATGGTCAGGACATATCATGTCGGGATTGAGCCCGATTTCCTTTACCTTGGACAGAAGCTTCTGGATGAGAGGAGAATAGAGAAGCAGGATGTTTGCAAAATACTTTTTGGCATGGGGCATTATATCATCCCCGATCTGATCGTCGAACCTTTCAGGACCTGCATAGTGCTGACCGAATGCGTCACTTGAAAAGAGGATATTATCCTCCTTTACATATGTGAACATGCTGTCCGGCCAATGAAGCATCCTTGTCTCCATAAATGAGAGGGTCCTTTTGCCCAGGCTCAGCTCACCCCCGTTTTCAACAGGGTTGTAATTGTATTTGCCGGGCAAATGCATTGAAAGGTTTTTTTGTCCCATCTTGGAACAGAAGACAGGCTTTTCCTCTCCTATCCGGTGCATAACCCTGGGGATGCTTCCGGAATGATCCATCTCGGTGTGGTTGCTGACAAAATAGTCTATCTTTTTAGGATCGACAATCCTGCCTATGTTCTCAATGAGATCATCTGAGAATTCTTTTTTTACCGTATCTATGAGGGTTATCTTTTCATCCATTATGAGATAGGAATTATATGTGGTTCCGGGATATGTCGAATAACCGTGGAAATCCCTTATATTCCAGTCTACAGCGCCAACCGAATAGATCCCGTCGGCAATCTCTAAAGGCTTCATAGCTCTCTCCTAAAACTTAAACCCATAAAAATGTTCGGAAACGCCCGGCCGATTAATACAGTAGGGACGTTTCCGAAGTTCTCAAGATATCACACCGCAAAACGACCCTAGTCCTCCTTATCAAACTGGTCCTTGCTTGCGCCGCAGACCGGGCATGTCCAATCATCAGGCAGTGCGTCAAAAGAGGTCCCGGCATCGACTCCATTATCAGGATCTCCATCAGCCGGATCATACACATAGCCACATACCGTACACACATACTTGTCCATCTCTTTACCTCCTGTTAGTGATTTAATTAAAAACAGATTTAAAAAGTCCGCCCTTGCCTCAGCAGGGGCGTTTTGACCTTACTGGCTGTGAGAGGCCTAATTTCCAGCCTCCAAGGTGCACTTTGTAAAATCAATTTCCTTTCCGCAGCCTTTGCATTTATGCACCCTGTCGAATTCGTCGGAAAAGATTTCTTTCTCTTTCCCGCAGTTCGGGCACTTGCAAACAAAAGACTTGAGATTCTTGCGCTGTTCAAAACCGGGGCAATGCTGAGGAGTAGTCATGGTTTTCTCCTTTCTTGCATTAATAAGATTCAGGGATTCAGCATCTTTCCTACCTGGCGGCCGTAATCCTGCGCCATTTGCTTGCCGCCGCCTAATAAGGCGGACTTCAGTTTCAAAGGGCCGCTTACCATTGCCATGTTGAATATATTCTCCATGGTGTCGAAAATGCGCCCTGGCGCCTCCCCGCTCCAGCCATAGGCCCCGAAAGAACCTCCGATTTTTCCTTCAAGATTTGCCTTTTCCGCGAGAAAAAGCATGGTCTTCATACCCTGCATCATTTGCCCATGATATGTGGCGGAACCGAAAATATAGGCGTCATAGCCATTGAGTGCATCTTCCTTTTTTATCTCGGAAACATTTACGACCGTTGATTCATGACCCTCAAACCGTATACCCTCCGCGATTAACTCGGCGATATTCTTGGTTTGTCCGGTCCTTGTACAATAGACTACAAGAGCGTTTCCCATTTTTACCTCCCGGAGGGCACTACGCGCTGATGGTCCATCAAACATGCGCAATATCAAGGAGTAAAAACATAAGATAATTGCTGATGTTATCCCAGTCGAGTATCCTGGCCGGTATTACCACAATCCGGGATATAGCACGTAATGTCTATAAACTCGCACTTTTCACTGCAAGAGGGGCATTTCTCCGGAGGCGTTTCCGCCTTGAGGGTATACCCGCAATTCGTACACTTCCAATCGCCCATTTTTTCCTCCCTTGCTGAATAATGTCAGACAAAACAAAAAGTTGCTAGGCCTTCCACAAACCGTGCATATTACAATACTCCCTTGCGGTAACCTTATCCGCCTCTATCTCAAAAACGGCTGCAGGCTCCTGCCCGGGGCTTAGAAATTTACGGTAAAGTCTTCCGTCGGCGATAATTTCAATCCATTCGATATAATGTTTTTCTTCCATCGGATGGGCCACATCCCCTACCTTCACCTTGAAACCGGCTGAGGTCTTTTCAACAACAGGCACATGTTTTTCCTTTGCCGCGTCAACGGTATTTTCCTTGAAAAGCTTCATAGGCGCACCGCAGCATACAAGCTCTCCCTTGCCCCCATGCAATACCTCCACGATATTTCCGCAAACCTCACATTTATAAATCTCAAGTCTTTCCGCCATTTTTTATCCTCCTTTTTTCAAATTAACAGGACCGTTATACCTGTGATAACTATTTTTAGTTGATACGCCGAATGTCTTACTGACAGCTGAGAGCTTGTACGCCGTCTTTTTGGCGTACTGATTGCTGATAGCATGAGTCCATAAATCTTGATTTATGGATGAATACTGACTAATAGTTTTCTCCCAGCAATTCAAAATGAGCCTGAGGGTGGGCACAGGCGGGACATAGTTCCGGAGCCTCATCTCCTGTAAAGATATAGCCGCAGTTCCTGCATCTCCAGACCACCTCTTTCTCCCTTTTAAATACACGACCTGCTTCAATATTTGCCGCCAGATCATTGTAGCGCTTTTCATGCTGCTTTTCCGCAACCGCGATTGCCTCAAAAACCGCCGCTATCACGCCGAAACCTTCCTGTCTGGCCGTTTCAGCAAAACCGGGGTACATCTCAGTATGCTCATAGTTTTCGCCTGCCGCAGACGCCTTGAGATTGTCCACGGTATTTCCTATTACGCCTGCCGGGAAGGCCGCCGTGATTTCCGTTTCACCGCCTTCCAGGAATTTGAAGAGCCTCTTGGCATGTTCCTTTTCCTGGTTGGCTGTCTCCTCGAATATGGCGGAAATCTGCACAAAGCCTTCCTTTTTGGCCTTGCTTGCAAAATAGTTATACCGGTTTCTCGCCTGAGATTCCCCCGCAAAGGCGGTTAACAAGTTTTTTTCCGTCCGGCTTCCTTTCAAATCCATCAATCCATACCTCCTTTGATTCGTCTAAATTGTTTCAGGTTCCTATCCGAATTTCTCATACCTGCTGCCACGGTAATAAAAAACATCTTGTTTACTGAGGGACCGTCAACTCCCTTCCGCCGCCACCGACCCGGGTCCACCCAGTGGCCTGAAAGCCTTTTTTGTAGCCCCGCATACCGGGCATTTCCAATCGGCCGGCAGATCCTCAAAAAGGGTCCCTTTGGGGATCTTACCCTTTCGGTCCCCCTTGTCGGGGTTGTATATATATCCGCAATTTACGGTCTGACATTGCCACATGTCTTTAGGTTCAGCCATGTCTATTATATCTCCTCCATCTTTGCCTGCGGGTCAAAATTGAACTTTTTTCAAGTTTACTTCAATATGTACTAAAAAGAGTCCGATTTGGGAACAAACCCGCTTATCGGTTTTTAAACGGATAATGATCTTTTTCAGCCATCTTCCTATTCTACTTTAAAAAAGGCCTTTGCCTTTGATTTACATACGGGACAGCTTTCAGGGGGTTCTCCCTCACAGGTATATCCGCACACGGAACAAACGTAATAGTCAGTTTCTTCAAGGCTGTCCATCTTTTCCAGGGCCTTTTGATATAGCCCTGCATGTATCTTTTCCACCTCATTTGCATAGGTAAAAGATCTGAGTGCCGCCTTGTTGTCTTCATTCATAGCCTCTTCAATCATATCGGGATACATCTCTTTGTATTCATGAGTCTCACCCTCTATGGCATCCTTTAGATTCTCCGAAGTGGACCTGATCGCGCCCAGCGCCCTTAAGTGTGAGTGTGCATGAACCGTTTCCGCTTCCGCGGCTGCCCTGAAAAGCCTGGCGATCTGAGAAAGGCCTTCATTTTCCGCCTGTCTTGCAAAGGCAAGGTAACGCCTGTTTGCCTGTGATTCACCGGCAAATGCCTCCATGAGATTACTTTTGGTCTTATCCATGCTTTCCACCTCTTTCTTTTAATATATGATTATAGCCAATTAATCGCCAAAAAGGGGAATTTTTTGATCCTTTACCGCTCTTCCGCCTTTTCCGGCAGGTTTTAATCTGAAGCCCCTGCTACACACAGGATGAAAATTGCGCACTTCTCATTTCATTATTGTTTTTTCTCAAAGCTCTTTTTTTCTCCGCATTCCGGGCACTTTTGAGGTTTGCATCTTCCATCCTTTTCATAACCACATTTTGAACATTTAAAAACCGCCATTTGATCAGCCTCCATTAAAATTATCATGCCTGAATATAATAAAATAAATTAGCCGGGCACTTATCCCCACTTACCTTTTTTAATATGAGCATCCTTTTCAGACTTTGCAAATTTCTGAAGTTTGTAGGCCGAGTCTCTCAACATGCCGTAAAGTGCTCCGCATCCGTTATCATCTCTTGCTGCATCACCCTTATCGGCAAGATCGATCATCTTTCCGGATAACTCCAGAACCCTGTTTATCATTTCATTACATGCCTTCATTACTTTCAGCTTCTCCTGCCGGCTCAAAAGGTAGGAGCGTCTGAAGAATTTACAGGCCTGCCAAAAACCCGCCCCCTATAAATGAACCTCACGCAGTTGTTTCATTGTTGGAATAGATATATCAAAAAGCATGCCAGAAGGCTGCGCAAAAAAACAAGCATGATATCAAGCGCTTAACCGGGAAGGCTTCACAAGTCCCGTAGGCAACCCGGATTTTTCCGAGACATAATCGAGACATAACGCTTTTTGATCTCAAAAAGGCATAATGCTTTGTTATTATTGCTGTTTTGAACACATCAAGGGCAGGCATTGCAGGATGCGGCACCGAGCCATGATTCAATCAGAGACAAGCGGTCCGCTATGCCGACATGTTACATGTGGGGCATAACTACTTGAAATAAAAATATAAAACATGTCATTTACAACTTCAATTCATATATGTCTCAATATTTTTTTGAGACAAAGGTGTATCATGATACACCTTTATTGTCTTTTAAAAACCTGTACAGGGTGGCGCGTCCCACGCCCAGTATTCTGGCGGCCTTGGCCTTGTTGCCCCCGCTTTCGGTTAAGGCGTCTTTTACAAGGGTCTTTTCCAGTTTTCCGGCAGGGCCCCGTCTGCCGGACATTTTTTTCATATTATTCAGTTCCAAGGGCAGATGCTCGGGTCCGATTATTTCGCCCCTTGATCTTACGGTGGCGAATCTTACGGCACTCTGCAGCTCCCGAACGTTTCCGGGCCAGTCATAATCAAGGGCAAGATCCATCGCCTGTCGCGAAATCCCCTTGATGATTTGCCCTTCCTCTTTTGCCGTCTCAAGAAAGTGTTCGATCAGCAGCGGCAGGTCCGCCTTCCTCTCCCTCAGGGGAGGTACAATGACCGGCACGACATTAAGCCGGTAATAGAGGTCGTCTCGAAAGCTACCCTTTTTCACTTCACTGCCGAGGTCCTTATTGGTTGCGCTGATAATCCGTACATCTACAGATATTGTCCGCTCTCCTCCAACCCTCTCAAAGGATTTATCCTGAATAACGCGCAATATTTTTGCCTGCATGACCTTCGGCAGATCCGCTACCTCATCAAGAAACAGTGTGCCTCCATGGGCAAGCTCAAAACGGCCCTTTTTGTCTCTGACCGCGCCCGTAAACGCCCCCTTCACATGTCCGAACAGTTCACTTTCAAGGATACCCTCAGGAAGGGCGGCGCAGTTAACCGGCACAAAAGGAGCACCCCCCCTGCGGCTTTCTTCATGTATCGCGTTTGCAACCAGTTCCTTGCCGGTTCCGGTCTCCCCGGATATGTGCACGGGATAGTCATTTGTGGAAAGATCCCGGATCTGTTGAAAGATGTTCAGGATTTTGGGGTCCTTGCCTATTATCCCTGAAAATCCCTTGAGTTTGCCGAGGGCGATTCTGAGTCCCGTAATATCCGTAACATCCCTGAAGGCCGCTATTATCCCGATAAAATCACCGGCCTCGTCCGTCATCCCGCTGACCCGCATTTCAATCCTTCTGCTTTCCCCGCCGGCGGTAACTATGTTGAGGGGGTATTCCATGTCCACCCAATTCGCCGGAGGATCTTCGGAAAAAGAGCACCTGCCCCCGCAGAAAGGGCCGCCGAATGCATCGTGACAGTCTCTTCCAAGCACCTGTTTTCTTGAAAATCCGGTTATCTTTTCAGCTTCACGATTAAAATAGACTACGCGCCTTTCCCTGTCATGGGCTATTATACCTTCGGCAAGGCTGTCTATTATTCTCTCCAGGTTTTTCTTATAGGCCAGAGACCTTTCAAGGCTCATTTTATTTTTCATAAAAGGCTTTCATCTCAATGGCTGGTGAAGTCGTAATAGAATGGATTAAGAACGGTTTCTGCCTTACGAATACTCAAGGTTTTGCCCCTAAGAGACTTGATTCTATGTAGCCGAAATAGTTGTCCATCAAGGCTATTCGTGCCCATTTTCCTTCCCTGCTCAGGAGTTGAGCTGCCGCCCCCTGTCCCAGGTAGCCTATTACAGGGGAGTCCTTGTCTGCTGATGCATGAATCCCGGCCATTCCGGCCGCAAGTTTTTTCAGGTCAAAATCATTTTTTTCACACAGGCTCTCCCGCAGCCGGTTGAAAAGCTCCTCTTCCGAGGAGTATTCCCTGGTGGAGACACTGCCTCGTTTCAACTTGCATATCACCTTTGTAAGCCTTGGAGTTATCGTCTCAAGAGACAGGCACACGAAGGCATCCCCCCAATCGGCTCGTACGTAGCCTTTCTGACTGAAATATTCGATTCTTTTGATTTTGAAATTCATCTCTCCCAGGTCATGAACAACAGCGGCAAGCACCCTTTTTACCGGATGGGAGAAACTTTCCTCCTGCCCTATGACATAGTCCTTTGCCTCCTTTAATGTCACGGGAACGGCTGAAAGCGGAGAGCAGGCCTGCAGATTCGCCCATACCAGGATAATGGCCGAGATGAAAATTTTATGAAGATTTAATTGTCTAAGGGTCGGGCCAACCAAATTTTTCGGATGCATTTCTATTATTAAAATCTATGGTCAGTTATATGAGGTAAAAAAGGGTTCGCCTGGTAAAAATCCGGCGTTTTCGAAGTGGTAGGATATGGAATGGAAGGCCGGGTGTAAAGAGAAAAGGTCTTGTAAAATTAAAATAAGGCAATTTCTCCGGAAAATTATTAATTGCCTGAACAAAATAAACCGGGGACCTGAAAAAATGCACATGTTCATATTCAAGTATTAGGCTCCGGCAATTTTCACCCTTGAATGTTGATTTAAAAACCACACTGATTTATTCTCTGATCCATGTCCTGAAAATAATAAGACAGGAGAAAGGCACAATGAAGAAAGATCTTATTGAAAAGGCCCTTCTGGTGACGGCATTTTTTTCTATCGTTTTTGCCCAACCGGTGCTGGCAAGGGTCAAGCTGGTAGCCCTTCCTGAACGGGGGGCTGCCGTTATAAGAATGGAAAATCCGAGGGCAACCCTGATTGAAGAGGAACGGGTCCTGACACTTCAGAAAGGGATCAATAAGGTGGATTTTTCATGGAAAGGGGTAAGCATTGATGAGGATTCGATTCGCCTCAAGGTCCTTTCCCACCCATACAAGGCGACCCTTCTCGCAGTAAGCTACCCGCCTGACGAGGACGCCCTGGTCTGGGATATTCACTCTGACGGAGCCCTGGAGGTGGCTGTAAGGATAAGCTATCTTCTGTCCGACATAGACAGGCTGGTTAAGTACAGGGCAATGGCAGATCAGAATGAAACAGGGATTAACCTCAAGGGATTTCTCGTGATTCGCAATTTTTCCGGTGAGGAGTTTGAAAAGGCCCTGGTTTTTTTGGACCAGGAAAGAGCCTTTGCCAAAAACATACGGCAAAATGAGACAAAACAACTGCTATTATTTGAAAAAAAGGAGGTCCCTGTCCAAAAGGTATGGACCTTTGATGCGGGCATTCATCCCTGGGACCCTGAATCAGAAAATGCCGCGCAGGGCATTCCTGTTGTCTACAGGATCTCAAATGATAAATTATCCAACCTGGGCGGGTTCGACCTTCTTGCCGGAAAAATTCGCATTTTCCAGAAGGACGGCCATGGGAGCGGCATATTTCTGGGTGAAGACTCAATCGGCCGGGTTCCTGTGGGAGAAAGGATGGACATATACATAGGAGACAGCCGGGATATTGTCGTAACCCAGAGGAAGATGAAAGAAAGGCGAATAAACATCAGGCGAAATTCAAAAAACAGGACGGTTCTCTATGATACGGATGAAATGATTAAAGCGAAAATCGAAAATTTCAAAAAACAACCGGCCACTCTTACAATGATTCAGCATATCCCCGGACAATGGGATATGCTGAACTGCAGCTTCGAGTATAACTTGAGGGATGCCAACACCGTTGAATTCAGGATCGATCTGCCCCCCGGGGCCAAAAAGGAACTTATAATGCATTACAACAGAAGGAATGTGAGATGATTGGAGGGACAACTATGAGGCACGCCCTTGTTTGCATTTTATTATTTTCAGCCCTTTTCTGGAACTTTCCGGCCCTTGCGAAGGTGGATCTGGTCACCCTTCCCCAGCGAGACGCGGTCCGGCTCACCATATATAATTCTTCTGATCTTACCCTGGTAAGGGATACCAGGGCACTTACATTGAGAAAAGGCCTCAACCGTCTCCAGTTTTCATGGGCCAACACACTTATAGACCCCACAAGTCTTGACATGCGGCCCAAAAGGCAGGCCGATCAGGTTGAGATATTGGAGATCTCTTTTCCTGCTCAGGGAAAGAACCTCGGAATATGGAATGTTGAAAGCAGGGTAGCAGGTAACCTACCGGTTGAAATCACCTACCTGACAAGCGGATTGTCATGGCGGGCATTCTATGTCGCCACCCTTGGCAGGGATGAAAAATCGATGGATCTTAAAGGCTATATAAGGGTTATTAATAACAGCGGTGAAGGCTATGAAGATTCCGAGATACGCCTGATAGTCGGGAAAATAAACCTCCTTGATGAGATAGCGACACTTGCCCGCAGAAAATTCCCCTACGGCACGCCTATGACTTTCAAGGCAGATCGCGAACCGGGAAGGGAACCTGCCAGACCTGCAAGGCTCGCCAAGATGAAGCTTGAAAAGGCCGTGAGTGTCTTAAGCGAAAGGCCCAAGGAGATAAAAAAAGAGGCCCTCAGCGAATATTTTCTCTATTCAATAGAGGGCAGGGAAACAATCCCTGACAGGTGGGCCAAAAGGCTGCTTAGTTTTGAGGCAACCGGCGTCCCGGTCACGAACCTCTATAAATATGATCCTGCCCGTTTCGGCGATAAGGTAACGAGATTTTTGAGCTTCAAAAACGACGCTGAACACAGGTTAGGCAAGACTCCCATACCTGGAGGCACTCTGAAGGCCTACAAAAAACTGGGAGAAGAAGGATACCTCACCTATGAAGGCGGTTCAAAATTCAAATATATCCCCGTGGGGGAAGATATCGAACTCAACCTCGGCTCAACCTCGGATCTGATTGTCGAACCCAGGCTGCTGTCCCATGAAAGTTCAGATTATACATTTGACAAACAGGGCGATATAAGCGGCTGGCGGGAGATTCAGAAAATTGAGATAGAGGTGAAAAACACCCGGCCTGTTCCATGTCAAATAGAGATAACGCGCAATTTCTCTTCCGGATCATGGCAGATTGAAAAGAGCGGTGATTTCGATTCCTTTGAAAAACTGGACCTTAAAAGAGTGCGGTTCAAACTGGATATGAAACCTGGAGAAAAAAGGACCTTTTCCTATGTATTGACAGCCTTTCACGGCCTTCAGGCTGACAAAAGGCTTATGAAATCGTCCGGATGATTGAAACATGACCTGACAGCAGGCCATTATGACAGATACGCCGCTGCCATCGAGAAAGACCTTTCAAAGGATTTTTCAATCTCCCTGCTCCTTTTCTCCATAAGTGGAAACGGTTCCTGATGTGTGTAGGGGTATTCAAAATCAAGATAAGATCGCCTTATGGGCAGGTCTCCCTTTGAGCCGCTGAATGTCCATTCAAGCGCACACGGGGGGACTACGATGTCTTTTTGAAGCCCAATCACAAAAAGCCTGTCAGCCAGTTGTCTCAGTCTATCATCCCTGATATCGCTCAATCTTTCACGATCAAGCAGCGCCCTGAAAAAGTTTACGGCCCTCTCATCAAAAGATGCCCCGGCTGAAAAATCATCTTCGCTATCCAGAAACCTGTAAAAGAAAGAATTAAGCTCCTTATTTGCAAGGCTGTCCATTATCGATTTTCCTTCAGGTCTTGTCGTAAGCATGGCCGCGCCCCCGCAGAACATGCAGAGCCTGGAATCTGAAAACAGCTCCCTTGGGTCTGTCATGACGATAATCAGGGACAGGAAACAGCCTATGGAATAGGCAAAAAAATCAATGCTTGCATCCCTGTCAAAATGGGGATTTCTTCCGTCCCTTATCTGACCTGCAAGCGAAACCACATCCTGGAATGTCTGCATAACAGATGTCATAAATCTTGCCGGTTCATCATGCAGCCTGCAGCTTATGGCGGCATTTGCAAAGGAGCTCGACCTTAGCCCGGGGAACATCTTTTTGCGAGTCTTTGAAAGGTAATTCATTAACCGGGGCTCACTCCAGCTCTCCGGGGCACGATTCATGTGGTATGCTATCGGAAACAGGATGACCGTTTTACCGGTTAACCTGTGGAGGATCTCGGCCCACGGGAGGTATTTGTCCCATTTTCTTTCATTTAATCCATGGAAAAAAATGAGCGCCTCCTTTGATTTGGAGCAAGAAGGGCCTTTGATTATGCTGTATTTGAATGAATTATTCCGGGTTATGGCCTTGTCAAGTCCCAATATATCCCGCTGAAAATCCGGTTTATCGCATACGCCCGAAAAATCGGCGGGAAACTGGCTCCTTTTGCCGCAAAGACTTATACTCTCCAAAAACCTGGAATTTCCTTTTGAAAAAAAAGGCTGATTGAGAACCTGTATCCCCTTTTCAGGGAGATATACGACTTCGTCAACCTGATTGAATTTCAAGTTGAAATATCTGGAATCATCTATTAGAGACATAGCTTCTTCATCTGAGCAGACCGGCTATCCTGATCAAGGCCTGATAGAATTCCTCATGACTTTACCTGTCAAGGAAAAAGGCTCACCCTCTCTATCTTACAGGTTGATTGAAATAGCCCAGCTCAAGGTCGGGACACGCATCCTTGAGGATGGAAATCATTTTCTTCATGCCCATGCCGGGCTGTTCTGAACAGGGCATGCTTTCAAGATAAAATGCTGGGTCAATGTTCAGGTTTTTGAGGTGTATGAAGTTTACACCCGTTTTTTCAACAAGCGCCAGGAGTGCCTCCAGCTCCTTTTCCTGATCCGATATCCCTGGAAAGACAAGGTAATTGATCATGGTGTATATGCCCATATCCCGTGAAAGCCTGACGGATTCCACCACATCATCGAAACCATAGCCCTTCGGCCGATAGTAGGCATCATACAAGGATTTCCTGGGACTGTTGAGGCTTATTCTGATGGAATCTAGCCCGCTTGAGATTATCTTTTTCACCATCCCCGGAAGGCTGCCGTTTGTGTTGAGATTGATCGTGCCCTTGTCCGTGCCCTTTCTCATATCACTTATGCTCTCCACGATAAGTGCATGCTCTGTCAAAGGCTCACCCTCACAGCCCTGGCCGAAGCTTACAATAGGGTTGGGAGCGTTCTTCAGATGATTGAGCGCAATAGATACGAGTTCCTCCCTGCCTGGCCTGAACGCCAGCCTTGCGTGCGAGGCCTCAAATGATCCCTCCGGCTGCAGGGAAAGGCAGCCAAGGCATCCGGCATTGCAGCTCTGACTTACAGGAAGCGGGGCCTCCCATCTTCTGAGAAACAGGTTTTTAGCGGCAAAACAGTGGTTAACCGTGGCACAATTTATAAGATGCTTTGTAAGAGGCCCCGCACCATATTCATCCCTGAATCTGTCGATTGCCGTAATCAATTCCCGGTCGTCATAATTTGCAGGGTCCCATGTGTGGTTATATTCGATCTGGAAACCGGCGACCCGGTAGCTGTCATCCCTGAAACCGACCGCGGTGTAGGCCCACATCGGAAGATCATAATCCTTTTCACCGTAATCGGCGGCCGGAAGGTGTGTCCTCACGAATCCGGGCTCAAGAAATGCCGATACCGCGTTGCACCTGACCTTTTTTCCCGACACATCCTCTTCTTCGATCCGAACAAGCTCACCGCTTTCCGGATCAACCCCGATAGGCGGGCATTTGGGAAGAAAAAACAGTTTGCTGAATTCAGGCATTGAGATGAGATCGCTTTCATCCAGCTCCACAGGCTTATCCCCTGAAAAGGCGGCCATGCGCAGATACGGATGTTCATAGATTTTACCTTCATCATCGGCGTACAGCATAAAAGGAAGCCGTTCCAGATCCATTTCTAATTTGTTCCTTTCCTTTACTCTTTAATTTTTACGACTTTGTAAAAAGTCCATTCTTGTACCTCGTTTGCACACAAGAGCAGGTGCCGGGGCTCTTTCAGGAGGCCTTATCTCACAAAAAAATACCACAGGAAGATGCAGTGGCCGCAGACCGCGCTTTCTTCCCGGGAGCCCTATCAGCTTAGGTAATGCATACAAAAGCCCGGGGATGCGGCCACTTTTCCGTAAGAAATAGAGAAGGCCGGAGAAAGAGTGCCGGCGCCTGCGCGCACCGGCTGCAGCCTAAGACCCTGAGTTTTCTCTTGCAATAGCCCTATGGCCTATATCAGTGCGATAATATGCATCCTTCCAGCCTATCTTCTTGACTATGTCATACGCCTTATCCCTGGCACTGCTCACCTTCCGACCCAGTGCGGTCACGCACAGCACCCTGCCGCCGTTTGTAACTATCTTTCCGTCCCGCATCCTGGTGCCCGCATGAAACACCTTGTAACCCCTTTCATCCAGGCCTCCCAGACCCTCTATAACGTCTCCCTTCCGGTATTCTATAGGATACCCCCCGGCAGCCATTACCACCCCGAGGGACGATCTTTCATCCCAGAGTGCCTCTACTTCGTTCAATCGTCCGTCAAGGGCTGCAAGGCAAAGCTCCACAAGGTCCGATTTAAGCCTCAGGATTATCGGCTGTGTCTCAGGATCTCCAAAACGGCAGTTGTATTCAAGTACCTTGGGTGTACCATCCTTCTGGATCATCAGCCCCGCGTAGAGGAACCCGATGTAAGGGACACCCTCTTCAGCCATGCCCTTTACGGTCGGTTCAATAACCTCTTTCATGGCCCGCTGGTAGATCTCATCGGTAAGCACCGGGGCCGGCGAATAGGCGCCCATACCTCCGGTGTTTGGTCCCTTATCACCATTGTCTCTGGTCTTATGATCCTGAGAAGTGGCTAGAGGCAGTATGTTTTTCCCATCGGTCATTACGATGAAACTTGCCTCTTCACCCCTGAGCATCTCTTCAACAACAATAGTCTGCCCCGCCTTGCCGAATGCCTCGCCTGAAAGCATATTGTCCACACTGCTGAAGGCATCTGACTCGCTTTGAGCTATGATGACACCCTTTCCGGCCGCAAGCCCGTCCGCCTTGATAACCAGGGGGGTGCCGATTTTGCGTATATAATCCTTTGCGGCTCCCGCATCCTCGAATATCTTATAGTCGGCCGTTGGGATGAAATTTCTCGCGAGAAAATCTTTCGCAAAGCCCTTTGATCCCTCCAGTTGAGCCCCCTTTCTCGTAGGGCCGAAACACTTGAGACCCTTTTCGGCAAAAACATCCACAACCCCTTTAACAAGAGGATTTTCAGGGCCTATTATGGTGAGGTCAATCCTTTCCTTTTCCGCGAAATCGGCCAGCTCTCCCACGGAACCGTCACTTATGGCCAGATTTTCAACGTTTTTCTCCCCCGCCGTACCCGCGTTTCCCGGCGCGACAAAAACCCTTTCCACCAATGGTGAGCAAGCAGCCTTCCAGGCCAGGGCATGTTCCCTTCCGCCTCCTCCTACAACCATTACCTTCATATCACCCCTCCCTTTGATTATACCGTAACACCTTCCACCCCAGCCTTCAGGCAAGCGCGTATTCGACCGCCGCTACCGCATGAATACGGGCGGTATCAAAAAGTTCAACAGGCGAATCCTTGTCCTTGACGAGAAGACCGATCTCGGTGCATCCCAGGATTATCGCCTCCGATCCTCTGTTTACGAGCCGTTCGATAACCTCCAGATATCTCCTCCTGGCCAGTTCGGAGATCTTACCGCAGCACAGTTCGTCATATATTACCTTGTGTACCATCTTCCTATCAGGGCCTTCAGGAATAATGACATTCAGATCGTGCATCTGCTCCAGTCTGCCCCTGTAAAAGTCCGCTTCCATGGTAAAGCTTGTGCCGAGGAGGCCTATGGTATCATAGCCTTTTTCTTTTATCCTGGCTGCCGTTGCATCCGCAATATGAAGAAGAGGTATGCCTATCCCGGCTTCCACCTGTTCGGCCATAAGGTGCATGGTATTAGTGCAGATGATTACAAAATCGGCACCTCCCCTTTCAAGCGCCCTGGCGGCATCTATCATTACCTCCGTGGCTTCTTCCCACCTTTGCCCTTTCTGGAGTTTTTCCACTTCGGCAAAATCAACCGAGTAGATAAGCGACTTCGCAGAGTGAAGACCTCCCAGCCTTTGCCTTACCGTTTCATTTATTATCCGGTAGTATTCAATCGATGATTCCCAGCTCATTCCACCGATAAGTCCGATAGTCTTCATTATGCCTCCAGATTATTTGCATGTTGAGCCGATTAAATGACCTGCTTATTGAAAGGCCCGTTACAAACGATTCTTAAGATTCAATCTCCATAAGGATATTTCCACCTGCCTTATCTCTACAGATTATACACCTGACTGCCCGGGATCACGGTAAAACCTTTTTCCTGAAGCACGTCTATCGCCTCATCTGTCCGGTCGAACCTGAAGATGATCAGCGCCTTTTCCTTGCTTCTTTCAACAAATGCATAGGTATATTCGGTGCTGATGTTCTTTTCCGAGAGCGCCGCCAGAATGCTGTAAAAACCTCCCGGACGGTCCGGCACTGCAACTGCAACCACAAAGGTCCTCCTGACGGTGAATCCCTTTTCCTGAAGTGCCTTTTCAGCCTTGTCAATATCGTTTACAATTATGCGGAGGATTCCGAAGTCAGAGGTATCGGCCAGAGACAGCGCCCTGATATTGATTTCCTTTTCGCCAAGCACCTTGGCCGCCTGTTCAAGCATTCCGGGTTTATTTTCCAGAAATATGGAAAGCTGCTCAACTTTCATGGACCTATCTCCTCTCAGCTGTGTCTATTGTCTATTACCCTGTGGGCCTTTCCCTCGAATCGCCTGAGATTCTTGGGCCCTACCAGTTTTATCTTCGCGGTAATTCCCAGATACTCCTTGATATCCTTTGTTATCCGCCTTTCCAGATTCTGAAGCGCCCTGATTTCATCTGAAAAGATCTTTTCACTCACCTCCACGCAGATCTCCAGTGTATCCATCTTCCCGACCCTGTCGACCATCAGTTCATAGTGCGGTTCAAGCCCTTCTATATTGAGAAGCACGCTCTCCACCTGGCTCGGGAAAACGTTTACGCCCCTTATTATCAGCATATCATCGCTTCTGCCCGATACCCTTTCCATCCTCACATGGGTCCTTCCACACCTGCAGGGCTCTTTTATAAGCCGTGACAGATCCCTGGTTCGGTAGCGGATAAGGGGAAAGGCCTCCTTGGTCAGAGAGGTAAATACCAGTTCCCCTGCCTCACCCCGGGGAAGGACCTGTCCTGTCTGAGGGTCAATGGTCTCCACCAGGAAGTGATCTTCAAAGATATGAAGACCCTCCCGACCCTCTTTGCACTCGATTGCCACGCCCGGACCGATTATCTCGGAAAGTCCGTATATGTCCAGGGCGTCGATATCGAGTCTTTGTTCTATCTCCTTTCTTATCTTCTCGCTCCAGGGCTCGGCCCCGAAAACACCTACCCTGAGGGCCAGGGCCTTCATGTCGACACCCATCTCTTCGCCCTGTTCGGCCAGGTAGAGTGCGTAGCTAGGGGTACAGCATATAGCGGTGGGGGCAAAGTCCTGGAGGATCATTATCTGCTTTTTTGTGTTTCCGCCGGACATCGGAATAACGCTTGCACCGAGTCTTTCAGCACCGTAGTGAGTCCCGAGCCCGCCGGTAAAGAGGCCGTAACCGTATGCGTTGTGTATCATATCATCCCGGGTAAGACCGGCAGCCATAAAGGACCTTGCCATCAGTTCCGACCACGTGGCTATGTCTCTTCGTGTGTATCCTACCACGGTGGGTTTTCCTGTTGTCCCTGATGAGGCGTGAAGCCTCACGATGCTGCTCATCGGGACAGCAAAAAGACCGAAAGGGTAGTTGTCCCTCAGATCCTGCTTTGTGGTAAATGGGAATCTCTTGATATCATCAAGACCCTTGATTTCATCAGGCGAGATCCCTGATTTTTTAAACGACCCCTTATAAAAATCAACCGTATGGTAGGCCCTTTGAAGCACCTGCTTGAGCCTTTTAAGCTGAAGCGCTTCAAGTGCCTCCCTTGGAAGGGTTTCGAATTCCTCATTAAAGATCATATCGTCTTCCTCTCCTTTTATTCACCTTCAAAATAGACGCCCTCAGGAGGTATAATCGGAGACCTTCCTTCTGCGGGCCTAGCGTGTAAAAGCGGACCTGCTGTCCATATTCTCTTTAACTGATAGTTCCGCCTGGAGGGCGGAATCAGGGACTGACCGAGAGCATTAAAATTCAGGTATGTTTTTCATGTCAACATTTCTTTTTGCGGTTATATTAAACACTATTTCATTTACGATCTCAAGGCAGGCGGCGCCAGGTGAGAACTTTTTGTTAATTTAAGACCGGAGCCCCGCTTCGTTCAACGCCTTTACCCTCACGCCTTCGGCACTTACCCCTGTTTCATTCGGCCAGAAACAGATACCCATTTTCTTGTTCAATTTTCTGCCATACACACAAGAGCAGGTGCCGGAGCTGTTTCAGGAGGCCTTATCTCACAAAAAAATACCACAGGAAGTTCCAGTGGCCGTAGACCGGGCTTTCCTCCCGGGAGCCCCATCAGTTCGGGTAACGCCTGCAAAAGCCCGGGGATACGGCCGCTTTTCCGTAACACATAGAGAAGGCCGGATGAAAGAGTGCCGGCGCCTGCGCGCACCGGCTAAAGATGCGAGAAAAGAAAAAAAGGGGCATGGTTATTTTATACGGAAAAACCGGAAACGCACCCCTGTCCATTATTTTATACCTTTGTTTGTTTGCGCACAAGAGCAGGTGACGGAGCGTGACCAAGTAAATAAAATAAGACTCACACCCATAGATGTTGACCCGGACTATTGTTTATGAATAATATCAAGAGTTGGAATATTTTATTTAAGACCCCTTTCGGCAATCTAAAATCAAGCTTTACCCGGAGGCCCAGGCCCTTTCTTAATTATGGCAAAAACTGAAAATATCCGCCCTTTAAAAGGGAAACAGTTCAGACTCGTAAAATTTTTCGCCTATGCCAGCTTCATCGTCCTCGCCCTGGCCAGCTTTCCCTTCTCCGTTGTCATATCTCAGCAGGCAAAGGATCTTCTCACAAAAAGCTACGAAAACTACGCCCTTTTTCTGGGTGAGAACCTCAACCACCAGGTATTTCAAAACTTTGTCATTCCTGTGACTATGCGTTTCGGGCAGATACGGCTTAGGGAAAAAGAACAACATGATCTGATGGACCGGATAGTCAAAAACACCACCCATAGCTTTAAGATGGACATGGTCAATATCTATGACATAGGCAAAGGTGTGGTCGCCTACAGCACGGACCCGGAGATTGTGGGTAAAAAGGTATCTGAAAATCCCGGCTATCTGTCGGCCGTAAAAGGGAAAAGCAGTTCCAGGCTTCTATCAGAGGAAGAAAGTCTCTGGGGCCTTGGCCTGGACCTGATCGGAGGAGAAAAAAAACTCAGGACCTATATACCATTTCGAAAAATGGGATATATGGCAAATGAAAAGGGTTATGTGCTCGGGGTGTTCGAACTGATACAGGACCTGACAACAGAGTACAAGTCGACAGTGAGACTTCAGTATGTCATATTCGGGCTTTCGCTACTTATAATGGGCTTCATATTCATCGCCCTCTTATTGATTGTCCATAAGGCCGAAAACATCCTGGAGCAAAGGGCAAGGGAGCAAAGAGAGCTTCAGGCTCAGCTCGATCAGGCCGAAAGGCTTGCAGCGCTAGGTCAGATGTGCGCCGGAGTATCCCATGAAATCAGAAATCCTCTGGGGATTATAAGAAGTACTGCAGAACTGCTCGGAACGCTGCCTGACGCACAGGAAACCCAGAAAAACTTATCAGGCGTCATAGTCGAGGAGTCAACAAGGCTCAATAACATTGTTACCGAATTCCTCGATTTTGCGAGGCCTTCTGAACCCAATCTTCAGGACTGTTATCTGGACGAGATCATAACTAGGAATCTCTCCTTTCTCGGGCCTCACCTGGCTAAACATGGAATCATCGTCAACAAAGATCTCAACCGCCCCCTGAGGATAAATGCCGACCCTCAACTCCTGTACAGGAGTTTCCTTAATATTCTCATGAATTCCGTGCAGTCCATGAAACAGGGAGGCGAAATAACCATAGAAGTAAACGAAGATGAAGAAAATTATATCCTTGCTATAAAAGATACCGGTTCCGGCATCCGTGGGAAAGACCTCGGTAAGATATTCAACCCTTTTTTCAGTACAAAGGATGAAGGCAGCGGGCTGGGACTTCCGATTGTGAGAAATATTATCGAAGGCCACAGGGGATCGATCTGGATCGAAAGCGATGAAGGTTCAGGAACCATGGTCTTCATTAAACTGCCCCGTGCCTAGGTGGAGCGCATACTATGGAAACAATTCTTATAGTGGACGACGAAAAAAATTATCTGGTGGTTCTGGAGGCGCTGCTTTCACCGGAAGGATATGAAATACTTACCTGTCAAAACGCCAAAGATGCATTGGAGCTTATAAGGAACTCCGATCTTGATCTGGTCATTACGGACATGAAGATGCCCGGCATGAGCGGTATGGAACTGCTGAAAAGCTGCAAAGCCATGAAATCCGAGCTGCCCGTAATAATAATGACCGCATTCGGTACTATCGAAATGGCGGTTGAGGCGATGAGAGAGCAGGCCTATGATTACATAACCAAGCCGTTTCAAAATGAAGAACTGAAGCTGACCGTAAAAAAGGCCCTGAAAAACTTCCGCCTTGTAAAGGAAAACATACGGCTCAACGAGGCACTGACCGACAGGTTCAAATATGGGAATATGGTCGGCAAAAGCTCACCCATGCTCAAGATATACGATATCATCGACAAGGTTGCCCAGTCAAAGGCCTCCGTGCTAATAACCGGACCCTCCGGAACCGGAAAGGAACTGATAGCAAAGGCCATTCACTATGGAAGCCCGAGAAAGGATGAACCCTTTATCTCCATAAATTGCGGAGCACTCACGGAGACCCTCCTTGAAAGTGAGCTGTTCGGCCATGAGAGGGGTGCCTTTACAGGGGCCGTGGCAATGAAAAAGGGGCGGTTTGAAATGGCGGACGGCGGCACCCTGTTTCTTGACGAGGTGGGTGAAATGCCTCCCCCCCTGCAGGTAAAACTGCTGAGAGTTCTGCAGGAAATGGAATTTGAAAGGGTTGGAGGTACAAGATCGATAAAGGTTGACGTGCGTGTTCTTTCAGCATCCAACAGAGATATCAAGGACGATGTCTCAAAAGGCGTTTTCCGGGAAGACCTCTTTTACAGGCTTAATGTCATTAAAATCGACGTGCCCCCTTTATGTGAAAGAACGGATGACCTCCCCCTGCTTGTAAGGCACTTTATTCAGAAATATAAAGAGGAAGGTTCGTCGGAGACATCAGGATTAAGCCCTGAGGCGTGGAAGGCTATTTATTCATATGGCTGGCCCGGAAACGTCAGGGAGCTTGAAAACGTCATTGAAAGGGCGGTAGTTCTCAACTCCGGAGGCACCATTTCGGCTGAAGACCTGCCTGATGAACTGACCGGCGCTGAAACCGAATTTGATGTGGACAGATTCGTCCCTGTAAATATACCTCTTCCTGAAGCACTTGAAAGGATTGAAGAAAAACTGATAAGACGTGCACTTTCCCAAAACAAAAATATACAGGCCCATGCTGCAAGGATGCTCGGAATTACAAAAAGCCTGATACAGCATAAAATGAAGAAGTACAATATCAATGTTTAGCGGTTTAAAATATTGTATCCATGTTTTTACTGTAAATTCAAAGCGTTAAACCGAAATAGCAATCCATGGGCGATATTGGGTACAATATTTTGTACCTTTTATGCCCAGGCAAAAAAGGGTCACGCCTGACATCCTGCTTAAATATTCAATTAATTCAATAGATTACCAATTTACCGCAAAATAAAGAGGGATTGGCAGGCATATTGCATAATCTATTGTCAGTCAAATTACTCTTTCCTCCTAAAAAACCAACCGTCCTTAAGGGCGGTTGGTTTTTTATACCCTGCTCCAAAATGCGCCACATGCTGAAGCCGCAAGATTTTATCCAATCGGCCTGTATGCCGGCATCAATAGCCCAGATTTCGAAGGATCCTCGAATCTCTGCTCCAGTTTCTGGACACTACCACTGTAAGATCAAGAAAGATCCTGCTTCCGAATATCTGTTCAAGCTCCTTCCTGGCCGAGGTGCCGATCTCCTTTATGTTTTCACCTCTGCGGCCGATAAATATCTTCTTCTGAGACTCCGTTTCCACATGTATGCGTGCCTTAATTGAAACAAGGTTTCTTTCAGATGCCTCGCCAATGGTATCAACAGTCACGGCGGATGAGTAGGGAAGCTCTTTTTTCATTCGCAGATAGATCTTTTCTCTTATGATTTCAGAGACCATAAAGGACTCGGACTGATCGGTTTCCATATCAGGGGGGAAAAACTGAGGTCCCTTGTCAAGTCTTGACCTCAATTCATCAACAACGGCGTCAATACCCTCTCCATTCAAAGCGGACACAGGCAAAAAGGCCTCAAAAGGAAATTTACCCCTGTAGTGATCAATAATAGGGAGGAGTGCCTCTTTCGGCCTGATATCGATCTTGTTGATAACCAGAAGGCAGGGCTTTTTCAGGTCACGCATCCTCCTTAAAATATTGGATGATTCCTGATCAAAGGCCTTTTGGGTTTCTATCATAAGAAGGAGGATATCGACCTCATTGAACGCGGCGTATGAGGACTCCACCATGCTTTTGTGGAGAGCCGTCCTGGGCCTGTGGATACCGGGGGTATCCACGAATACGATCTGGGAATTCTCCCCGTTCAAGATCCCCATTATCCTGTTGCGGGTAGTCTGCGGCCTGGCAGAGACAATCGCAAGCTTTGCGCCTGTAATTCGGTTTAAAAGCGTCGATTTACCTACATTAGGCGCCCCGAATATGCCGACGAAACCGGAATAAAAGCTCATAAGCACTCCACCCTGATCGTTCCCCGGCTGATGGCGGACCCCTCTCTTACATCCGAGACCCTGGCCCCGCTTTTCATCTCTATCCATTTCATCCCCTCGTTTTTGTAGCCTCTGATAAGCGGGATGTCTCTCTTGTTTGCATATATCATAATCTCCGAAGCCTTGCCCGGCCCGGGAAGGGACCCGGCCATTCTTACGCGGAATATCTCAGACCTTACCAAAAACCCGAAGGCGCAATGCCAGGGGCCTCCCAATATCTGGCCCTTTTCCAGTAGGGATGGGGAACTCATCAGTCCTATCCTTATGACAGGGATCCCTTCCGCCTCAATTCGCATGCACGCCTTTGAGCAGAGATCGACCGCCTCTTTCAGCTCAAGAGGTTTATACCTTCCGTTTTCATACCATTCAGCCATTTCAGTCCCCTTTATCACAAGGGCCGGGTAGATCCTTACCATATCAGGTTTAAGAGCGACAACCTTTTCCACCGTCTCGAAAAAGCCTTCGGCACTGTCACCGGGAAGACCGGGCATAAGCTGCATCCCGACCCTGAAACCGGCGTCTTTGAGTTTCTCAAACGCATTGATTGTATCAGAGGAACCATGCCCCCGGTTGGTAAGGCTCAACACCTTGTCGTCCATAGACTGCACACCCAGTTCCACTGTCTCGACATGATAGTACTTGAGCGTGTCAAGACGTCTGTCCGCAAGCGCGTCCGGCCGTGTCGAAACACGAATCGTTTTAAAAAGGCCTTGCCTTATATAAGGTTCGGTAGCATTTAGCAGTTCCGTCATTTTGTCAAAAGGCAGTCGTGTGAAGGTGCCGCCGTAAAAGGCGATCTCCGGATTTCGCTCGGGATCAAAGCCCCTGGAGGCAACGGCCGTGTCCAGGGTTTTCCTCACATCCTGAGCACTCACGGCCCCTGCCGACCGGGATGTAATCCGCTCCTGTTCACAGAAGATACAGCGATGCGGACAGCCATGATGGGGGATAAAAATGGGAACTATAAACGGTTTCAAATCTCTTTCAGACAAAAATACGCAGTTTCCGCTGCCTTTTGTTCTGCCTCCTTTTTACTCTTGCCCTCACCTTCCGAAATAATGTCATCGTTTATGCTGAGGGCGATCTTGAATCTCCTGTCATGCGCGGGCCCGGTTTCCTCAAGCAATCTGTATCTTGGAAGCACCTTGTAGAGCTGCTGTGTATGCTCCTGAAGGAGGCTTTTGAAATCACGGCCTGTCTTTGCCTTTCCAAGGGCCTTCAACTGTGTGGAAAACAATCTGCCGATTATCTCAAGGGTCCGCTCAAACCCGGCATCAAGGTATATGGCACCCAAAAGGGCCTCCACGGTATCCGAGAGTATAGAAGGTTTTTCCCTTCCCCGGCTCCTCTCCTCCCCCTTGCCCAGCATCAGAAATTCACCCAGGTTCAAAGATTCCGCAATTACGTACAGACCTGCCTCATCCACAATCATTGCCCGGAATTTTGACAGCACCCCTTCCTCGGCATCATTGAAAAGTTCCATCAGGATATGACTCACACCCAGATCCAGCACCGCATCACCGAGAAACTCCAGCCGCTCGTTGTCCTTGAGAGCTGAATCTGGTTGTTCATTTACATAGGATGAGTGCCTGAAGGCCTGCCCAAGCAGATCCATATCCCTGAATTTGTAGCCAAGCCTTTCACTTAGTTCATTAAATTTTTCCATATCAATTTTCTTGATTTAAAGGGGCATTGTCTTGGCCCATATGATTTTATTGACCTTTTGCCCTGTCAGCTTTCCTAAATTCTGATTAAAAGTGCCGGTTCTGAATAATATGAATTCTCCTCTCCTTTTTCAAGAAAAGATAGGAAAAGAATTCAAAGGGCCTCAGCCGCCCAGACGTGCAGCGTTATTGGTTATTGGTTATTGGTTATACGTTATACGGAAAAACCGGGAATACACCCTGTCCAGCCTTTTATACCTTTGTTTGTTTACGCGCAAGCGCAGGCGCCGCGGCTCTTTTTCCGGCCTTATCTCACAAAAAATACCACAGGAACATGCAGTGGCCGCAGACCGCGCTTTCTTCCCGGGAGCCCTATCAGCTTAGGTAATGCATACAAAAGCCCGGGGATGCGGCCACTTTTCCGTAAGGAATAGAGAAGGCCGGAGAAAGAGTGCCGGTGCCTGTGCACACCGGCTACAGATGCGCGAAAAGAAAAAAGGGGCATGGTTATTTGTTATTCGTTATACGAAAAAACCGGGAATATGAAAGGCAGACATAAGGGCCGGGCAAAGAGGCTTTCTTTACTTGACTAATCACATTTTTTTTGCTAAGGCTTCACGTTCTCCATAAGGGGTGAAAAATATGCAGAAGAATATCATTCTCACGCAGCAGGGTATTTCAGATATAATTGATCGGATAGCCGAAGAGATATCAGGAAAAGGCCGCCCCATTGAAAGTCTTGTCCTGATAGGCATCCGTACCGGGGGGGCATATCTGGCCGCCAGGCTTCAGCACGCCCTTTCGACCCTATCGGGTGAAACACCTGGCCTCGGCATCCTTGACATAACGCTCTACAGGGATGACTGGACAAGGATAGGTCCCATGCCTGTAGTAAAAAAGACGGAGATCCCATTTTCCGTCAACGATAAAACGGTCATCCTTGTCGATGATGTCCTGTTCACCGGTCGTACTGTTCGCGCCGCAATAGATGCCCTGATCGACTACGGCAGACCGAAAAAGATAGAGCTGGCCGTTTTGGTTGACAGGGGCGTTTCCTTTCGTGAACTTCCGATTATGGCCGATTATGTGGGCGGCCACTGGGACACATCCCCAAAAGAGACAATAAACGTCTACCTGAATGAGCAAGGTTTCAAGGACCACGCGGCAATAGAGGGTAAAAAGGCCGCCTGAGCGTACCCACTTATGGGAAAAGGCTCCTGCCATTCACTTAAATCGCTTTAAAACACTCATAAAAATTAAAACATCCCGAAATGGGGGGTTTATGACCGGTTCCTTTTCAGTTAAAACCGATGCAAGAACAGCTATGAAGGATATCACCTCCCTGATTCGCGATGAAATCGAAAAATCAGGGGTGAAAGAGGGGATTTGCATTGCCTATGTGCCTCACACAACCGCCGGCATAACAATAAATGAGGGAGCCGATCCGTCTGTGTGTCACGATATTATCGCGGCGCTTGACAAACTGGTGCCTCAGAATGCCGGCTACAGGCATCTTGAAGGAAATTCCGACAGCCATATAAAGACCGGCATTGTGGGAAACTCTGTGACGGTGATAATCCAAAAGGGCGGGCCGGTTTTGGGGACATGGCAGAGGATCTTTTTATGTGAGTTCGACGGACCCAGGACCAGAAAGGTAATCGTCAGGATTCAGTAGGAAAGCGAAAATCAGATCAGTCTAACCGCCCCTGGGTCAAGACCGGAATCCTTTAACCAGCCCCTGACAGAATCATATAAAAGCTTATAATATCTTTCTATCCCCCCGAATCCGCGTCTTCCAAAATAGTAGTTGATCTCCAGGAAAAATGCCTGGGGATCTTTCAGCTCAACGGAAAAGACAAGATCTATCGCGGCAAGATTTATCCCTGTCTTTTCAGACAATATCCTGACCTCGTTTTCACCCTTTTTTTGCAGCTCCGGTTTCCAGAGGTAATCTATCTTTGCGCCACTACTGATGGTTGTGACCCTCTGCTCCTGAAAGCCGGGTTTTTTCCAGTAGGTAAAAAGCCTTTTGCCGATAATCACAACCCTTAAGACATTTCCCCCTGAAGGGATATATTCCTGCCACAGAAAACCGGAGGAGCGGCTCTTGTCCATCCGGGAAAGACGGCTTATGGCCCTTTCAAAAGACTCTTCGCCACGGACCAGGAAGACCCCCTTTCCCTCATGGGCCAAATCGGCCTTCAGATAAAAGGGCATAGCTGAGTTACCCGGCATGCCTTTCCGGAAATAGACCTCGACATCCTCCAAGGATGCCCATGCTCGGCTCACCGGATGCGGCAGATTGTAATCAATAAAAAGACGGTTTTGTCCAACTTTACCGGGATAGACAAAGCGCAGGTCATAGTTCGGGAATATCTTGTCGCAGTACCTTTTGCAGATTTCGTATAGAGGCCTCCTGCTTTCCTGAGGAAGGATGATCGCGTCCGCCTCCTTGATAAGTTCAATATGCCTGGAGGAAAGAGGTTTGTCTCCAAGCAAGTCGGATTCATCGGCTTCAATACATGGGTGAAAAGAAAGAATCATCGGTATGGGCCATTAAAATATGAGGATCATCTCCCGATTAGTTGGTGTTAAACAGGGCTAAATAAAGAAATCCTTCTTATTTAAGCGGCTGAGACCTCGTAGGATTCTTCGCCCTCGCTTGCGCTTTGCTCAGTCCCACTGCTTCGTAGCGGGTTCCCGGTTTCGAGGATTCGAGGATTCAAGTGCTCCATTGAAACGGCGGATAACACCGCTAAAGCATAACAAAGAGTTAAAGCTGTTGCAGAAATCCTACGAACGCGTTTCAGGTATATAGAATAAATGAAAAATTCTCAAATAACATAAGGTACACGGAGATCAATAAATTGTTAAAAATGCTGACAAAGCCCTTAGAAAACAAACCCTTGAACCCTTGGGTCCTTGGACCCTCTTCGCCAACTAAGTTGGAGAAGAACCAAATATGAGGACCTTGTGAACCGGGATTTTACCATCCGATTACAGCCCCTTAGACCGCGGCTCCGGCATGCCCCTCCGAGCACCGGCAAGATGCCGGATTAAAGATACCGGGACGTTACAAGAACGCCTTATGATCTGAAGCGCGCAGATGACCTCTGGTGAACCAAAATGAGCCACAATTATTTGACTTTACCAATCCCAGATACTATATTTTCCAGATTGTAAATTCCATGAAAATCAACGATATATCCAAAATCCACCCATGGCCTGAATACCGCAGAGCATATCTTTATGGTGGATCAGGGTAATGATACCCTATTATGAAGGAGCTGTTCAATGCCTATATATGAATTCAGGTGTCTCAAATGCGGGCATCTTTTTGAAAAATTATTCGTGAGTTCAGATGAAGCCGCTGAAGTAACTTGTCCTGAGTGCGCATCCGATTCTTTTGAAAGGGTCGTAAGCAGGACGAATTACGCCATGGGAGTTGGAAAGGCCGGAAAACAACCGAAACTGACATCCAAATCATGCGGCCCTTCAGATAAATGCATGACCCTTGAGCTGCCCGGTCCGGCAAAATAGTCCGCTCACCGTTTAAGTCTTGAAAAATCTCATATCCATGAATTCTTAAACAGTCGAAGTTGAAGAATAGATCTGAAAAAGACATGACTCCCAAGATTTCTCCCTATACACTGGATCAAGATCAGAGGATTCACATATCCCTGGTATTTGAACAAGAGGTGGTCCCCAGGCTCAAAATAAGGAATGCAAGGACCGGGGCGCTCTGCTGTGATTTTGCCGGAAAACAGTACGGTAACTGGCTCCTTTTCTTCAGGTCCAGGGGATACGGTTTCGAGATTACCGATTTCGAATATGACGAAGATGCATCAGGATTAAACCTTTAAAAGGCTTTGAAAAAAGGGCATTAAACATGATGCGTTGATGAGAAATCAGATGTGAGACGGCAAGGCAAAAAGTTCTCCCGGCCCAGGCGGTTCAGTTGAACACTTTACAAGGCCGCCCGATACAACCAAACAGAGATACAGGGGTAAAAAAATTGAAAGGCAAAACTGGGATTAGTGACGAAAGACTCGGAAGATACACGGTGGAAAGGCCTAAATGCCCCTTCTGCGGTCTGGAAATTGAAAGACCTAAGGAACTGGACAGCAGGATGCCGGGAGAGATGCCTGTGGGCAGGTGCAGCTGCGGCGCGGTATACGCGGCCGATGAGGCCGGGCACAGCCTCGGCATAGCCCAGCTTGACGCCCTTTTGATAAGCTGCAACATGGACGCGGATCTTGCATGGGGACTCATCCCTGAAGATGATTACATAGAAAAGATCGTTGAAAAATACGATTTTGTTAAGCACCTTATCGTCCCGGGCGGCGTACTCGAAGGCAGAAGGATAAGAGGAGCGCTCTTCTTCATACGGCTTCATGACGATGTGCAGGAAGTGACATCCGAAGGAGTAAAAAAGAGGATCAAGGATTCAGGAAACAAAAGAGCGGAAAGGCCTTATAAGAGAGTATCCGGGGGATCTCTTTCAAAATCCGACATAGAAGAGCTTGTATCTAAATTTGATTTAGGCCCGATCCTTGAGTCAGCCCCGGCCGACAGGAAGATAATCAAAAATCTCCAGAGGCTGCTTTATTCCGGAGACGATCTTTACAGAAAAAGGGCGGCAGACGCCCTCGGTCAGGTGGCATCCATTATCGCGGAAGAGGACCCCGGTACCATTTCAAAGCTTTTGCAGCGCCTGCTGACCGCACTTGCCGACACCGCGGCCTTTACTTGGGGGGCCTTTGAGGCCGTGGGAGAAATCATAAGCAGAAGACCTGAGCTTTTTTCAGGTTACATCCCCTATCTGTATGAGTATCTTCAGCAGGATACGAACAGGGGTCCTGCCGTTGACAGTCTGTCCAGGATCGCGCGTAAGAGCCCCCAATTGCTGAAAAAGGTGACCTTTCGTTTTATATCCTTTCTAAAAGACCCTGACCCCCTTGTGCGTGGATATTCCACCAGGATTCTTGGAAGCCTTGGCGCGGCTGAGGCGGAAAAGGAGATACGGAATCTCATCGAGGATCAGAACATGGTCCCGATCTACGAAAACGGTCGGATTCAGGAGATAAAGATCGGTCAGATCGCCTTTGAGGCACTTGAAAAAATCGGCCGTAAAGCAAAAGACGTCTGAAGACTAAGAATCAATAATATGGAAATCTCCTACACCTTTTCCACCCCCTCCGGCGATCTGCCTGTCGGCCCCCGGGAAATGAAAAGGGCCTTCATGACAGGACCTCAGAAAGTCCACCCCTTCCTTACCGTGGGAGACTATTTTGACTGCCTGAGAGACTTTCTCCTCAAGGACAACGGATCGATAATCGTCCCGCTATCGAGGCGGGCGCTTAAAGAAAACGACCTGAAACAGGAGGATATCTCCCGCCTTCTGATTCGAAGTGAAAAACATGGAAGGCTCTATCACGTATCAAGTATCGAAATCGACACAAGCGAAGGCCCTTTCAAGTTGGCCTTGAGCGCCGCCTTGACCGAAGATGCACGAAAGTGCCTCTTTGCCGACAGGGATAACCTGATCCTTCTTGGGGGCAGAGGTTCCCTTTCCTACCTGCCGGAGGTATATGCCTGTGGTGAATCAGGGGTAGCAAGGGGTAAAGACAGTCAGACGATAGGCCTTCTTCTATCCGGGTGGCTCGATGACTTTCATGAATGGCACCTGAGTCGGGCCGAGGCCATGGAAGAGCCCCGAATAAGCCTTTGGGACACAAAAAGGGGTTTCCGCTTCCTGGAAAGAGATGAAGCCTGTGAGATATTTCGCAAAATATCCATGATACTCACCTTATATTTTGATCCTGAAACCTTTTACCAGGTATATCCCTGGCATCATTCCGCAGGTGATTTTGTAGTAAGAACGGGTGAACGGATAGAGGTGAGACTTACCACGGTGAGAAACTACATTCCTGTCATTGATGTGCCGGTTGAAAAAACTCTGAGGCCGATTCTTTCATTGATATATTTTCTTTTCCATATGCTGCTTATTATAAGAATCGACAGATCGGACGGGGTAGGTGAAATCGTGTGGGCAGGCCCTTTTTCCATTAAGGCATCCCTGAGGGGGTTTTTCGATGCCCTTTCCCTACACACAGGCGGACGCGCCTATCCTGCCGGTTCCTTAGAGATCCTCTCGCTTTTGCAATCTTTTTCAGGAGATGAACTCCTGAACCTCCATCTTTCCCTCTTAAGCTATTACAGCCTGGATGACACCGATGAGATATCGGCCGTTCAGACGGGGCTTAAGGATCACGTAAAAGAGCTTGAAAACATTATCCGAAATTTTCAGATATGATCTCTTCAAGAGGGGTCTTAAGGGCCCTGGGCATTGAAATCAGAAGAGAGGCGTTATCCTTGTCAGTTTGGGGAGAAAGCCTTTCCAGCAGGTCCCTTGAAAGCATATAGAGTTGCCTTTGGACCTCATCCATGCTGTAGGCCGGGTAGCTCATCCCCTTTTTAAATCCCGATTTGGCGCACACATGCACCTTCCCCCTTATAAGGGAGGGCACCCCATATACCCTGCAGGTGACAGGCCGATAATCGTAAAGCACACACTCCTCCTTTTCATTTAAAAGAGGACAGCGTACCCGCTCCCTGCTCATCGTGTAGGCGGCCATCTGAGGGTCGTCACTGAAGTTCTTAAGCTTTTCCTCAAGCCTTGAGAGATCCTCCTCGCTTCTGTTGCATCGCAAAACAGCCTTTTCCCGCTCTGAAGGAGTTATCCCTGAAAATTGTTCCTTAATAAAGGCCGCCTCAATCAGAAAAAGCCCGAAGACTGCGTGACAGCAATCCGAGCAACCGTTTTTGCACCTGACTTCATCTGGAAACTCCAGCTTCACATCTTTAAAGCCCTGGTCCGCCTTTATCACGATCTGATAATATTCCTCGAATAAGTCTTGAAAGATCATTTTTCTCTGTAAGGCTCAAGCCTTTTCATCAAATCTGGGTGTACTTTAAAACCGAGCTCAACCGCCCTGTCCGCCTGTTTGATCGCCTTGTTGTACTCGCCCTTGTTGAAGAAGGCCACAGCCAGATTGTTACGGCCCAACCCGAAATCAGGGGCTATTTTCACAAGCTTCAGACCCGCCTCGATCGCATTTTCGACCTCATCTTTCTGAAGATAGGCATTTATCAGGTTGCTCCAGGCCTGGACTATTTCAGGGTTCAGCTCCAGGGCCTTGTTGAGGGCCTCGATCGCCTCGTCCGTCCTGAGCATCTGAAGATAGGCAAAGCCCAGGTTTGCGTAACCCCTTGCGTACCTGGGTTCAATGGCCACGGCGTTCAGGTTCGCCTGGACCACCATTTCAAGGTCTCCCTTTTTAAAGTATATGTATCCGAGGTTGACATAGCCCTCAAACATCCTGCCGCTGTTCTCTATGGCCTCGTTAAAGGCATCTATCGCCTGATCCAGCTCACCCTTTTCCATCAGCGCCACACCCAGGTTGTAGGCCGAGTTGGCACATTCAGGGTTTTCAGCAAGGAGGCTCTTCTGCTCCGCGATAAATTTTTCCGCATCTTGCGGTGTCTTCATATCTTACCTCTGCTAATCCGGTTGGTTACGGTCGATTCACCCTGATCCGGCCACCGGCCGGATCAGGGTGGGGTAGTAATTTGCCGCCTGAAGAAAAAAGAGGTCGCTATCTTCCATGGACAGCGACCTCTTAACCGATCTATCCGAAATAAGGCCTTCCCAGAAAAGGGAAAGGGTTAATAATCTTCTGTAACACCTCTGCCTTTAAGACCGTACATCGTGCTGCTTCCCGTGGAAAAGTAAATAAGCTTTTCCTCGTTTATAAGAGCTGTAGCAGCCTTTTTTATCATCCTGGCCTTGACATCGGGCAGCACCTTGTGGACGGCCTTTTCTATATCCTTGAAATAGAACTTGGTCTTTTTGCTGCCTTCAGCAAATTCCACAATCGCCTTTTTGATATCTTCCATTTGAAGACTCCTTTAACGAATAATTATGAATTATTCAATTCCACCTGCAGCCTTTGAGACCTCCCAGGCGGCATCGGTGTATTTAAACTGGGTTGAAGTCCTGTATGTATCATAGGCGAGTCTGTAATCGTCGATGAGATGCTCTGTAAACGGGATATCCGTCTTTTCAAAGAATTTTTCCCATCCGATCCGCTCGGCCCAGTCTCCGAGACGCTCATACTTGTTGGCGTCGGAGGCATAGGCCTCGATTATCCTTTTGACGTTATCACACACCTCGGGGAACCTGGGGAAGTTGTTAGGCAGCCACGGCACAACCACCTTGGAGAACTTCGGCTTACTGATCCTGTTCGAGATTTTTCCTCCTGCAAGGATTGTCACGCCGTCACCCTCTTTGTCCGAAAGAGGTACCGCCATGCACATGGTATAGCAGTTACCGCAGAACATGCAGCGCTCGTTCTTGATCTTGACGGTCTTCTTGCCTTCTTCGGTCTTAGCGGGAGAAATCGCGCCTGTGGGACACGCGGCGATTACCAGCGGGATCTCGCAGAGGGAATCCATCACCTCATGGTCGATCACCGGAGGCTTCCTGTGATAACCCAGAAGAGCTATATCGGAGCAGTGCACGGCGCCGCACATGTTGAGACAGCATGCCATGGAAACCCTTACCTGAGCAGGCAGGGTCATGCCCTGAAAATAGTCGAAAAGGTCATCCATTATGGCCTTTACCATTGAAGAGGCATCCGTGGCCGGTGTGTGGCAATGCAGGTATCCCTGGGTATGAATTATATTGGTGACGCCTGCGCCCGTACCTCCGATCGGGAACTTGAAACTTCCGCTTACATGCTTGCGGCCTTCAAGATCCTTCTTAAGGGCCTCCATCTTATCCTGGGTGTCGGTCATGAATTCGATATTGTTTCTTGTGGTAAACCTTACATAACCGTCACAGTGCTTGTCGGCGATATCGCAGATTTCTCTCACGTTTTCAACCGTCATGAACCTGCACCCGCCGCATCTTACGGTAAAAACCTTGTCGCCCGTCTCTGAGACATGCACGAGCACGCCCGGCTCCAGGATCTCATGATATTTCCACTTTCCATAGTTATTCTGAATTACAGGAGGGAAATACTGCCAGAAATGTCTCGGACCGAGATCCGTAATCCTGTTTTCCATCGGTTTGTCGGGGTTATATCCACCCAATCTCTCTAAAGATAATGCCATTTTCTTCCCTCCTATCTCTTATGTCTGGATCGGTAGTCATTGATGTCTCTTTCCCATCCGCCCGGAACCTCTTCTTCCTTCCAGAAGATATATGGATTGCTCCTCGGTTCTTTAACCATCTGCGGCATGGGTGGAATCTCAAGGACCTCCAGGAATTTCGGGACACCGTAACGCTGTATCAACTCTCCGAGACGCTCACGGTTTTTGCCCTCTTCCATCCACCAATCCCAGACCTTTTCAATGACCTCTTTTATGTTGTCATATGGGTGCTCGCACCTCATAAAAGGTATGGTAAGCAGTGACATCTGGGCACCCTCGAGTATAGGGGCCTTTGCGCCGAACAGGATGCTGCAGCCGGTATCCGTCCCGGGTCTCAGCGCCTGCGGCATGGTATTTATGCAGTGCATGCAGCGGGTGCACTCCTTGTTGTCGATCATCAGCTTGCCGTCTTCCATCCACATACAGTTTGTGGGGCAGAGGTTGATGACCTCTTTTTCGATATCAAACGCGCCCCAGTCCTTACCCTTGTGGGCTCCGCCGTTAGGGGCGATCTCGCCGCCTATATAGGCCTGAACCGCCTCTTGATCGATGCGGATATCATCCTTCCAGGTGCCGATGTACGACATATCGGAACGTGCGATGGACGCGACGCAACCATTGGGGCAGCCGTCAAATTTGAACTTGAATTTATAAGGGAAGGCGGGACGATGAAGCTCATCCTGATAGAAATTGGTCAGTTCATAGCACATATCCTGTGTGTCTATACATGCCCACTCGCACCTGGCCTTGCCAAGGCAGCATGAAGGCGAACGCAGATTGGAACCTGAACCACCCAGATCCTGGTCCATCTCATGTGTCATCTGATAGAACAGGGGCTCCAGCTGCTCCGTGAATGTCCCAAGCAGGATGATGTCGCCGGTTGAGCCGTGCAAATTCATCATGCCGCTGCCCCTGTACTCCCACAGGTCGCAGATGGTCCTGAGGTAGTCAGTATTATAGAACTTGCTCGAGGGCTGATTTACGCGAAGGGTATGAAAATGGGCGATAGAGGGAAAGCGCTCCTGGAGGTCTGAATAACGGCCGATTACCCCACCGCCGTATCCGAAGACTCCGACGATTCCTCCATGCTTCCAGTGGGTCTCCCCCTCGTCGAACGAGACCTGAAGCTGTCCGAGCGTGTCTTCAACAACGTCGCTTTCAATCAGCATACGGTCTTTTGCCAGGTTTTTTCTGTGCAGGGCCTCCCTTTTTGCATCGGCCACGAAGCTTGGCCATGGGCCTTTTTCCAGGTCATCCAGATCAGGGGTGTCATGCTTTATCTTAAAGCTCTTCAGTTCATCTTCGGTGTAGTTGTTCAATTCCTCGTCGGAATAGATCCTCATGTCTTCATATTTAAATTCTTTTTGCGGTTCATTTGGTTCAAAAGCCATGATACATGCCTCCTGTTGTTAGCTATTTAGAAATAAGGAGAAAATCAACCTTATGATACTTCTGCCGTCACCTCCTCTCAAAAAAATTCAAATACGTATATAAAACTCTAAAAAAATTTGTCAGCACTGGCTCGGTAAAACGATAAAACCGCAGATAAGGGGCACGTGAATCGGGGAGATACTGTCGGTGCAAAAAACCGTTCCTCTCCCGAGGGCCCGGAAGGATAAAAAAAGTAAGAAAAAGGACAAAAAAAGGACGACTTGCGGGCATTCCGCATTCATTCCTTAGTTACTTGTGCCTTCCCTGCATCTGGATTTCATCGGCTTGGCGAGGATAACTATCTGTAAATATTAGCATAAATTTTATTCATATTATACCAACACTGATTTATAATCAAAACCTCTCGATATTGTCAATAAAAAAACAGGGAGGAGTTTTTTGTTGACAATCCTCCTGTCCCATGTTCCTAATTCTGCGAATACCCTTTATTAACAACGGAATAAAATGACTCTGGAACAAGGGAAAAAAAATCCATTAAGACGTAGCGTCTGCATAGCCGCCTTAAGAGGAGGGTCCGGCAAAACAATCCTTTCTCTCGGTATCACGGCTGCCTGGAAAAACAAGGGAAACAGGGTGGCGGTTTTCAAAAAAGGCCCTGATTTCATTGACCCTGGATGGCTCTGCCTTGCCGGCGACGGCAGCTGCTATAACCTGGACCCTTTTCTGATGAAAGAAGAGCAGATTATTACCTCTTTTCTTGATCATTCGGAAGGGGCGGACATATCAGTTATCGAGGGAAACAGGGGCATATTCGACGGCATGGACATAGATGGGTGCAGCAGCACGGCTGAACTTGCCAAGCTCCTGTTCGCCCCCGTCATTATCCTGCTCGATGTGACTATGTCCACAAGGACAGTGGCCGCGATCCTGAAAGGCCTTGAGGTCTTTGACACGGATCTGTGTATCGGTGGAGTTATCCTAAACAGGGTAGCCGGAGCAAGGCAGGAGACCCTCATAAGAAAGTGTATAGAGAGATACTGTGACACCCCGGTGCTTGGTGCGATACCAAGGCTCAAGGAAAACCTTTTTCCCGAAAGACACATGGGGCTAGTGCCGTATCAGGAACGGGAACATTCCATGAAGGCTATTTCATGGGCCGAAAAAATCGTAAAAGATCATATTGACCTGGATGAGATATGGGATATCTCCTGCAGGAAAGACCCCTTAATGGATATGACAAAGCGTTATGCGGCCCGCCCTGCCGGCTCAAAAATCGATGAACCGCTCGATATAGGCATAATCAGGGACCGCTCCTTCTGGTTTTACTACCCTGAAAACCTGGACGAACTCAAACGGATGGGCGGCCGCATTATAGAGATGAACGCTCTTTCAGATCCTGAGATCGCCCGAATAGACGCCCTTTATATAGGCGGCGGATTCCCCGAAACCCAGGCTGCGAAACTTTCGGCAAATTCATCATTCAGGGATTCACTCAAGGAGGCCATAGAAAAAGGCCTTCCCGTCTACGCGGAGTGCGGCGGTTTCATGTATCTGGGAGAAGACCTTGTCGTGGATGGAACTTCTTATCCCATGGTAGGTGCCCTGCCGGTAAGTTTCACGCTTCGGAAAAGGCCTCAGGGTCATGGCTACACCATCCTTGAAGTGGACAAGGAAAATCCCTATTATGAAAAAGGCTTTATCCTGAAAGGCCATGAATTTCATTACTCCGAGCCCACAATAACCGACACGGAAAAGGCAAGGTTCGTATTCAGCGTAAAAAGGGGTGGCGGTGTTCACGGGGACAGGGAGGGGATGTGTCGAAAGAATGTCCTTGCAACTTACAGCCATGTCCATGCCGCGGGAAATCCCTTCTGGGCAAAATCCATAATCAGGCAGGCCATGGAGTATAAGAGGAAAAGATAAAAATTGGGAAAAAATAAAAGAGCTGTTGACAATTATCTAAAAGCAAAGTATCGTTATTTGCTTAAATTAATATAATGAATATTATTAGGCGTGTGGGTGATATCATAAAAAGGAGGTTATAGGTTATGCCAACAGTAGAGTTTGAAGGAAATGCCTTCAACGTAGATGAAGATGGCTTCATCGATGATTTCAACAACTGGAGCGAGCCATGGGTAAGGCACGTAAAAACAACAGAGGGTATTGAAGAGCTGACTGACGAGCATTGGAAAGTCATCAACGTTCTTCAGGATTACTATAAGAAAAATGGGATTGCCCCCATGGTAAGGATCCTCTCAAAGGTTACGGGCTACAAGCTCAAATATATCTACGAGCTTTTTCCCTCAGGACCCGGCAAGGGAGCATGTAAGATGGCCGGGCTGCCCAAGCCAACCGGTTGCGTGTAGTATTTTCAGTCATTCCGACAAAAAAAGAGGGCACAATGCCCTCTTTTTTATGCTCTCAAGCCTTACTTTTACCTGTTCTCTTTTGATGCCCCGGTTTCAAGCCTTAAAAAATTGCTCAGATAAAGATCGCACAGGATTGCCTTCGAATATACTATCTTTATCCTTTCAAGCATCTCCGCGTCACTTATATCCTTTAAAACGGGATGTTTCTCTCTGAGCCTCGAAAGGGCGGACGTCTGGTCAATCTTCCCCGATGGAAGGTTGAGCGCCTCCTCCAGGGTCCTGTCTATTGTCTTCCAGTCCCTTATCTCGCCTTCTACCCTCTTCCACTTATTATCCACAAGCTGCCATGAATTCCCTGACCACTTGTCCTGCCTGATCAAGGCATCGCCACTCTTTATGGTGGTATATCTGGGGGCGAAATAGAGAAGAAACAGGGCGGAAATCACCGCCCCTATTATCAATCCGGTTCCGAGATATCTCTTTTCTTTGGTCATGTTCGATCCTTACAGATTTGCTTCCACACTTCCAGATCTTCAAAGTTTGTCGTCATTCCTAAACTTCCGTTCCGGCATCTTTATAGCCAGCCTCGCTTATCTCGCTATCCTCTTTTCTCGTCTTTTCGCTTTTCACCCTTTCCCGCGAGTGTCGCCTCATGCAAATCGATCTTTTTATTTCTTCTAGGGGAGTCTTCATAAGGTAAACCTTCTATAGATATCTTTCCGGTGACCTATCTTTACGATTTCTATAGTAACTATATCTGAATAAACCGAATAAATTATCCTATAGTCACCTTCACGGAGCCGGTACGTATATTCCGTGCCGTGCAATTTACGGCTACCTCGAGGACAAGGGTTGTCAGATAGAGTTTCAATCGCTTTAAGAACCCTCAAGATGATTTTTCTGCCAAGCTTCCTGAGTTCTTTCCTGGCAGATTGCTTCCACTCGATCTTATATGAGCCCATCGCCTTTTAATTCAGCTATAAATGCTTCGTGGGATATTGTTTGTTCATTTCTTCTTTCCGCCACGGTAGCTAAATCTTCAATGTCTTCAAGCAACCCCTGGAAGTCAGACATGGATAAAATGACCGATTTTTTCTCCCCCTTTTCATCAGTTATATATTGGGGGCGAATATTATCTAAGCTTATCATTGGAGCACCTCCTTCCTTACCTCAATAATAACAGCCCAAAGATAGGCTAGCAATTTAAATCGCCATTCCAGGCAGTTATTCCTCCTGATCGATCAGTCTTTCCCGCTATCCTCTTTTCTTGCCTCTCTCGCTTGTCTCGTCCACTTATAACGAATAACGTCTTTTCGCTTTTTACCCTTTCCCGCCCGCAACATACTCCGGCAGAAGTTCCTTCAACTTCCTCCTTATCCCGCCGTCGTCCTTTTGCGTGGCAAGATCGGACAGCTCATCTATCCTTGCATTAAGCATTTCCTGATCGCAGGTCTCACCCCTTATTACCATTATCTTCTCATGCCTTGTTGCTACTATCCCCTCGCCCTCGGTAATCAATTCCTCATAGAGCTTTTCTCCCGGCCTGAGACCGGTATATACGATCTCGATATCACTGCCAGGTTCAAAGCCTGAAAGCCTTATGAGATCACGGGCCATCTCATCGATCTTTATGGGGGTCCCCATATCAAAGATAAATATCTCCCCTCCCTCACCCATGGCGCCTGCCTGAAGAATCAACTGGCACGCCTCCGGGATGGTCATAAAATACCTGGTGACCTCCTTGTGCGTTACGGTCACCGGCCCCCCCATTTCAATCTGCCTCTTGAAAAGGGGCACCACACTTCCAACACTTCCAACCACGTTACCGAATCTAACAGTCATGAATCTCGTGTCTGAAACCCGGCACCCGTTTTGTCCCTGGACCAAAAGCTCAGCCACCCGCTTGCTTGAGCCCATTATGTTGGAGGGCCTTACCGCCTTGTCTGTTGAAACAAACACAAATCGATCCACCTTGTACCGGTTTGAAAACTCAACTACATTCCTGGTCCCCAGTATGTTGTTCTTGATTGCGTTCCAGGGCTGAAGTTCAAGCATCGGCACATGCTTGTAGGCTGCCGCATGAAATATCACATTTGGATCAAACGACTCGAACGCGCCGGTCAGATCATTTCTGTTTCTTATGTCGGCCAGAAGAGGAACAACCCCTACATCCGGAAAGGTTGCCTTAAGCTCGATCTCAATCTCATAAAGGGGGCTTTCGGCACGTTCAAACAGGAGTAAAATCTTCGGCTCAAAACGGCATATCTGCCTGCACAGTTCCGAACCTATTGAACCACCGGCACCTGTCACCATGACGGTGGCATCCTTGAGATAACTCCCGATGAGCTCCTCTTCAAGCCGAATTACCTCACGGCCCAGAAGATCACGATAGGCCACATCCCTTATTGCCTTTATGCTCACCTTCCCATCTATAAGCTCGCCCATGCTGGGAAGGGTCTTTGAGGGTAGCCCGCACGCCTCACATCCCGATATTATCTCACGCATCTCTTTTGAGGTCGCGGAAGGGATCGCAATCAGACATTCATCGATCTTGTTCATCCGAGCTATCGACTTCAGATCGTTTAACCTTCCCAGAATAGGAACCCCATGGATCTTTTTGCCCACCTTTTCTTCATCGTCATCGACAAAACCGATCACCCTGTAGCGCAGTTTCGCGTTGTCTCTTATCTCCCTGTAGATCTTCTCCCCACTGTCACCCGCCCCAAGGATAATGAGATTTTTTGTGTCACCTTCTCTTCTCTGTCTGAGGAACCTGAGCATCCCTTCACTTTCAGCATGCTCCCAAAACCAAAAAAAAAGCCTTATCCCGACCCTGAAGCCTGAGATAAAGATAATCGTGAGCACCCAGTCTATTATGAATACCGAACGGGCGAACCCTGTCAGGCCGTGGCTGAAGACAAAAAGGGAAACGACAACCAGAGAGCCCACAGTGGCGGCCTTTATTACATTCATCAGATCGGAGATGCTGGTATAACGCCACATGCCCTTGTAAAGATCAAAGAAATAAAAGGCGACCATCTTGGCAAGCACTATAAAGGGAAGCACATGGGTGAAAAGGCCGATGCTTGCGGCAGGGATCTGAAAATTGAATCGCAAAAGGTGCGCAAAATACCCTGCAAGGCATAAAAGCCCCGCATCCGTAATAAGAATAGCGATAAGATTTTTATCTATTATTTTTCTATGTCTCATAGCTCCAAACACAACACCAGGCAACCAATTTTGCCTTTTTTTCTATATGCCCTTTTTCCACAAATATCAACTATTTCCACTTTTCTTTACCCCCAACAACCTGTAACAAATAGCAATCGCCGTTTTCCCGCATTTTTGTCTTTCATGCCTTCTCATATAATGATTAAAAAACGGTCATGCCGACTTACCGATTTCCGGTCAAACCTGAAATCGGCAAGTCGGTTCTCATACCTGCTGCTTCAAAATATTGTAGACTGTTTTGGGAGATATTTTCAGGCGTTCTGCGACTTCACAACGCTTGAATCCCCTGGCTATCAACTGCTCGATAAGAAACTTTAACGCCTGCCGGGACCCAGGTCTGCGTTTCCCATACTGGGTCAATGTATCATCGGTTCCCTGCTCCAGCGCTTCCATATTCAATATATCCATTCCGTCGATTTTGGCTACCGTCTTTGCGGTTGTCATCTTCCCAAAAATTTTCGGAAAAACCTTGATCAATTTCTTCCTGAAATCTTCTACGCCGCTTTCTTGCGTTTTTGGGTAATCAATATGCAATTTAGCTGCCTTTTCAAGCAGGTTACGATATTTGTACCTGGCGACTTGAAGATCGCTGGAAAACATTTTCAGTATGAATTCGGCATTTACGAAAGATTTTTTCCCCGGTTCGTCCATAAATAACCGGACCGACGACCATCGATACTCTTTGGGGTCGCCAACGATTTCCGCTTTTACCGGATTTAGATGAATATAGGTAGAAGCGGTCATCAGGTATGCTTCGTCAAGACACACCGCCTGACGGTAAGGCCCTCCGAACAAGTGCCCTCGCCTTTCATATTTCCTGTTGAATCTCATCGCATATCGGGAAAACAGATCCCTCATGGCGTCCTGGAGGTTTCCGTGATTGGGCCGCAACAGGAGGTGGATATGATTTCTCATGAGACAAAATGAATAGATCTCGTAATCATGTTTTTGCACCGAATTTTTGAGAAATTTGAGCATACAGAGGAAATCGTCGTCTTCAACAAAACAGGGATCCTTGCCGGCAGCACGTTGAGTGATATGCGAAACAAGGTTGCCTTGAGTGAGTTTATTTCGCGCGCGGAAAAAGCGCTTGACCTTATGCCCGTCAACAAGGTTGATTGAGTCCACGCAGCAGCTCCTCTGCAAAAAGGAAACACTAGGTTCAACAAACCATTAACCAACAAAGCCGGAACAGACTTTTGCCTGATCCTGACAGGGTCACGATTTACCGATTTCAGGTCAAACCTGAAATCGGTAAGCAAATTATTTGAATCGGTGTATTATATCAATAATTCTGCCCTTCTCCTCTCTAGCCCTTTTCGCCCTTTTGATGACAAATAACCAATGACTGCACCTGCCTTTCACATATTGCCATCTGGATCAAGTTCTAATTCTCTGCCATTTAAGACTGCTGATACTATATCAAACCTCTCTTCGACCCCCCACTGCCCGTGTATTATATTGTTATTTAATAAAAAATGGTAAGGGTCAGAAAACATTTTGTATTAGACACTTGACTTATACATAATATAAGCTACCTTATAGTAAGTTAAATATAACACATTAGGAGGCGTATAATAATGAACACAAATACTGTGAGATTAAATATTACTCTCCCAAAGGATTTGGTCCGAAACTTAGATAAGTTGTTGACCAGCCCAAGAAAACGCAGTCAGTTTATCTCTAAATCCATCGAACTAGCTATCAAAAAAGCGGAAAAGGAAAAAATTGAGAAACTCCTAGAAGAGGGCTATCGAGCATCCAGACAGGAAGACCTTGATTTGGCAAAAGAGTTCGAGAATATAGACCTGGAGGGCTGGGATGAATATTAAAAGAGGCGAGATATACCTCACTTCACTTGATCCGGTAATTGGTAGAGAAATTTCAAAAACACGGCCGGTAGTAGTTGTTTCTAATGACAAAAATAATCAATACTCCGGAACAATAACGATTTTACCTATCACGTCAAAAAATCTGAAAAAGACCTACCCTTTTGAGGTATTATTGCCTAAAGGGTCTGGGAACCTGCCTAAAGACTCAAAAGCTAAAGCAGACCAAATCCGAACCCTTGATAAAAGAAGGATTATTAAACTCATCGACTCTTTGAATGAAGAGCAAATGGAAAAGATAGACAAGGCCATGAAAATACATCTGGCACTATACAAATAATCCATTATTTTTCACCGCTCTAAAACAATCCGGATATTCTTGACCTGGCAACATAATTGGCCAGGATAAAACTGATGAAGCAAACAGATAATTAAAAAAACACAGCCAAGATTACATAATTGAATAAATTCAACAATCCCGGAGCGCACTCTCCCTGTTAATCCATCGTTTTCAGTTGACAATAAACTTCTTTTGAAGTATGTTTTTATAAAAATAAATTTTGGGGATAAGGGTTATGGGCACAAGAAGGCAGACATCGATTAAGGTTGACCCAAAAGCTTGGGATGCAGCCAAAATTATTTTTAAAGAATACAATTTAACAGTAACCGACGCTATCAATATATTCTTAAACCGTGTAAGAATTGAGCGCGGACTACCTTTTCCCGTGAAGGTGCCTTCAGAAAGGCTGAGAAAAGCCATAGAAGAGGCTGAAACAAATGAGTTAGTAAGATATGATAGCATAGAAGGCATGATGAACGATCTAAAATCATGAAATTTGGGCTGGCAAGAACAAAAAAATTTAAGAAATCTTTCAAGAAACTTCACCTAAAAGATAATGATGAAGCTATCTATATAGATATAGTATCGAAACTTCTAAACGGAACACCTTTGGACAAAAAGTATAAGGACCATTTTTTAAAGGGAAATCCAGAACAATACCAAGAATGCCATTTAAGGCCGGATCTGCTGCTTATTTATAGGCTTTATAAAGATGAGGTGCAACTTATTGATATAGGATCGCATAGCGATCTATTTGAGTAAAAATATTATAGCTATAAGTTCTCAGAGCAAACAATTTCTCCTCGACCAAAAACCACCACCACCTGAAACACCTTATGTCCGGCTGAGACCTTCCAATGTGGTCGTCAGGCCACCTCAGAAATAAACAACGAAAGATCTAGGGGACTCTTCATCAGGTGAATCTTCTATAGATTTCTTTACTGTGACCTATTTTGAAGATTTCTATCGTCACGATATCGGAATAGACCGAATAGATAACCCTATAGTCACCTGCCCGAAGCCGGTATGTATATTCCGCGCCATGCAATTTACGGCTCCCGGGAGGACAAGGATTGTCAGGTAGAGTTTCAATAGCTTGAAAAATTCTAGAAATGGTTTTTCTGCCAAATTTCTTAATCTCTTTTCCGGCCGATTGCTTCCACTCGATCTTATATGAGCCCATCGCCTTTTAACTCAGCAAGAAACGCTTTGTGGGATATTGCCGGTTCATTCCTTCTCTCTGCCACAGCAGCTAAATCTTCAATGTCCTCGATCAACTACTGAAAGTCAGACATGGATAAAATGACCGATTTTTTCTTGCCCTTTTCATCCGTTATATATTGAGGGCAAATATTATCTAAACTTATCATTGGAGCACCCCCTTCCTGACCATAATAATAACAGCCCAAAGACAGGCTAGCAATTTAAATCGCCATCCAAAGCAGCTATTTACCCAGATCGATCGGCCTTAATTAAAATCTGACTTCATGAACAAGTCCAGCAGGAGAAGACCCGGTCTCAGTAGCTTCTTCTTACCAACGAAGCCGGAATAAGACTTCGCAGAGATTCGGGCAGGGTAATGGCTTACCGATTTTAGGTTTGACCGGAAATCGGTAAGGGGGATTACTTTTTACATTTACGGATTATATCAATAATTCTATCGAGATCCTGTTCGCTCATCACAGTGCCTGAAGGAAGGCAGAGACCACTGTTAAATAGATCCTCGGCCACCTCCCCTCCTACTACCCTTGCCTTATAGCGCTTTTTGCCTAGCCCACCTTTCTCGCCCGTCTCGCTTTTCACGTCCTTCTCATAACCAGTAACTGATAATGAATAACGTCTTCTTGCTTTTTTATCTTTTCTCGCATTTCTCGCCTGTCCAGCCTCCTTCTCACACTCAAACACAGGCTGAAGATGCATAGGCTTCCAGACGGGCCTGGATTCAATATTTTCCGCTTCTAGCGCCAGGCGCACAATCTCACGATCAGCCCCGAATTCCTCTGGAGTTATCAAAATGACCGTCAGCCACCGGTTGGACCTCCCGTAGTCAGCTTCAGGCATGAATTTTATTCCGGGGACACCACCCAGATTCTCTTTGTAATACTCAAATATCTCCCTTTTTCTTTTTACCCTTTCATCCAATACCTTGAGCTGTCCCCGACCGATAGCTGCCAGGATATTACTCATCCGATAGTTATATCCTATCTCGGTGTGCTCATAATGTGGAAAAGGATCTCTTGCCTGCTGAGAGAGAAAACAGGCGCGATCGATCAGCTCTTTACTATCAGAGGCCAGCATCCCGCCGCCCGAGGTTGTAATAATCTTGTTACCGTTAAAAGAAAAGGCCGCTAGCTTTGCACCTTTTCCTGCATGAATGAATTTTCCGTCTCTTTTGTAGGTAGCGCCAACCGCCTCTGCTGAATCACAGATAACAGGGATATTATATTCATTACAGATATCCAAAATACGCTTTAGATTACAGCACTGCCCATAAAGATCAGTCGGAATAACAGCCTTGGGCAATCTTCCCCGCCTTTTACATTCCCTCAATTCCGCTTCAAGTATCCCTGGATCCATGTTCCAGGTATCACGATCACAGTCTATAAATACCGGGGTTGCACTCTGAAATATAATTGGTGTTACACTTCCAATAAAAGTCAGGGAAGAAGCAATAACCTCATCACCTGCTCCCACCCCTAACATTTTGAGTGCCAGGTGAAGGGCAGCTGTTCCGCTTGATAAAGCAACCACATGCGGGATGCCTATCTTTTCTGCAAACTCCTTTTCAAAGGCATCAACCATCGGCCCCAAAGGTGCGATATAGTTGCTTTCAAATGCCTCACCAACAAATCGCATTTCTTCTCCACCCAAATGGGGAGGAGAGAGGAAAATGCGCTTTGCTAATTTTGAATTATTTATGTTCATTTGAGACTTTCTTGACTTGTCTTCACAATTGAGCTGAGAATCTTAATGCTTTTTATATATTCAACTATCAAGTTATCCAGATCTAACACAATTTTTCATCCCAATACAGCACTACGAAGTGTTGTGTTTAGGTTATCAGGACTTTCAAATCTTACCGAAAATGGCTCAAGGCCGAAATCGGTAAAGGGTTGAATGAGATTTATTCGCTTTGAATGTCAGCTTCCTCAATTACTTTGGCAGGAACACCAAAGGCAGTAACATTGGGGGGGATGTTGGAATTTACAAAACTGCAGGCGCCAACAACCGCATTTTCCCCAATCGTAACCCCAGGCATCACAACCGTATGGCTACCTATTCTGCAATTTTTCTTTAATCTGACCTCACCTTTTTTGTTATCTATTGTAGATAATGAGTAGATAGCACAATGAGAGCCAATCTGGACATAATCTTCAACTATGACACCATGTTTTGCGTTGATATATGTAAACGCACCGATATCGGATTTATATCCCAATTTCAAATTATCTTTGTTCTGAACCACCCAATTATATTGAGTCAGCTTCCCATCCTCAATATTGGGGTATTCCCAGTCTGAAAATCTGCTTTCATTATCCATGCATCTATCTGTCCCCTTTGAATTTTTCTGCAGTGGCATGTCCAGGTTGATTAATGCCCTCTTTTTTAAAAATCTTCCATGCTGTCATGGCAATTATTTTTAGATCTAGACCAAGGCTCTGGTTTTCAACATACCATAAGTCCAGCTTAAATTTATCCTCCCAAGAAAGCTCATTTCTACCATTCACCTGCGCCCACCCTGTAATACCGGGTTTTACATCATGCCTGCGCAATTGTTCTGGTGTATAACGATCAAGATATTCCGTCAAAAGAGGCCTTGGCCCAACAAGGCTCATTTCTCCTTTTATCACATTAAACAACTCAGGAAGTTCATCCAAACTGGTTCCACGCAAAAACCGTCCCAAGATTGTTAATCGCTCTGAATCAGGCAACAGATTACCTTCTTCATCCCATTCATCCGTCATGGTGCGAAACTTATAGATGGTAAAAGGCCTGTCATGCAACCCCGGCCTCACCTGCTTAAACAAAACCGGCAAGCCGATTTTTATACGCACAAAAAAACCGATCGATATAAAGACCGGCATAAGAATAATCACAGAAGGAACAGCCACCACCAGATCAAAAAGTCGTTTTATACACTTATTATTCATCGTTTTCTAATTCGCGTCAATCTGCGGCTAATCCTTCTTTTGCGTTCTGTTCCAACCAATCGACAAACCTCTCCGCTAATTGAACCCTATCAAAATTTCTTTCAGCCAGCATTCGCGCATTTTTGCCCATTTCAGCAGCCTCATCTCTGTGATCAGCTATATATTCAAGTGCATCCGCAAAGGCTGCCGGATTTTCAGGCGGCGCAGCTATTCCACACCTGCTCTCGGTTATAATATCTGCAAGCCACCCAGGGTAGTTATTAATCACAGGCAAACCGGAAGCGATATAATCAAAAAATTTATTAGGAGAGGTGCCGTAATAAAAAGCCGGAACATTTGCAAGAATCATCATGCCTGCATCAACACGCTGCAAAAAATCAGGCAACTTTTTCTTAGGCATTGGATCCATAAACAAACAATTATCCAATTTTTCAGATACTGCTCGCATTTTTAAGCTCGGCTTGAGTTTTCCGTCACCTACTAAAATTAGTTTGATATCTTTCCTTCCTCGTTTTTTTAATACCGCAGCAGAATCCAAAACAGCATCCAGACCATTGGCTATTCCATGTGCACCTGTAAAAATTGCCTTGAATTCTTTCTCCCTGTTGGTGTTTGCTTTTGCCTTGAAAAGTTCCAGATCAGATCCGTTAGGGATCATAGTTACAATTTTTGGATTAATCCCCTTCCGTTTAATTCCCCCCACAATCCCAGGAGAAAGCCCGATGCAAGCATTTGCGCTATGATATGAGGCCCATTCAAGAAAATCCATGGCTTTCAATATTAAGGGATTTGTAATAACTCCCATTTCACGGGGCAATTCCGGCCAGAGATCCCTAACCTCAAAAACAAAAGGTTTCTTTCTTAAAAGACTTGAAATTATACCAGGAACTCCGGCTGTGAGGGGAGTAGATGTAGCAAAAAGGAGATCATAATCATATTTCATGGCAATAATGATGCCCCTGATGGCAAATTCAATAAAAATCATGGTTCTTTTCAAAAAACCGTCATAATTCGAATAAGGGAGATCAAATTCAATGACATGAATACCATCGACTTCCCCTTCCCTCATTCCCCTTGAATATTCTCCAAGCAATCCAGTTTCTGCTTTAAAATAAGAACCACATACCATAGTTACACTATGGCCGCGTTCAATTAGGCTTTTTGCCATTTCATAAGATCGCGTTCCCCCGGCACCCTGAGGTGTAGCAAAATGTTGATGATAATAGAGAACATGCATAATTTTTTACTTGGATGAAAATACTATTTTCGTCTTTATATCAGATGGGCTATCTTTTATTAAAACCTCAAGAACAGGTATTTTACTCTTTTTCATATAATATCTGGACTCCCACCCATCAGTAAGTTTTAGTTTTAAACTAGGGATAGAATCACTTGTTAGCTCTATGGAAATGCCATTACCGAAACAAACATTGCCTTGCAATCTCCACTCTCCTGGTTCTAGACGCCACCGTAAGATTGCATCACTTTTAAATCCAGATAACGTATCCGTTATTTGCCAACAATTTTGCTTTACATTAACGGACCTTTCCTGTCTGCATCCCATAGAATCAGTGTATGCTCCCGCCCAGGATAGATACCCGCGGTGATAAGTTAAAGGCTCTATAGTTCTTCCTTTTGTCCATTTTCCCCATAGAAATCTAGATATTCGGGGCATCTGGTCGTGCCCATCAAATTCAACTGTGTTATGGCTTTTTGTGCCCGGAAAGTAGCTTCGCCAAGGTTCAAGACAATTATAGCTGTATGAGCCACCATCTCTTAAAATATTTCTTCCCTTATACCAAAGATCTAGATGTAGAGCATCGGCATGTGCCGGACGAAACCGGAAATTTGGCAATCGTGCTACTCCCCAAGAATGATCCGAATGTAAAATTACAAAACCACCATGCTTTAATGTTTGTGATTTCTTTTCTAATTCAGGTGAAAATCCTTCAATGTTGCTCAAATTAAAGTAATTAAGAACTTCATCCCACGACCCTTTATCATATGCTCTACTATTAAAAAAAATGGCAGCCCCTAACTGTACTGAAGGCCTAAAATCCCTGAAACCACAAGAAGTTAAATTCAACAATACGGCCCCATCATTAGCTCCTATGTTAGGTGCATCCCCTGAAGCAGCATCGACCATTTGAAACAACCAGTTTACTGCTGCTCGCGCTTTACGATAAAATCCAACGGAAAAATTATCCATTCCAAGGTGCATCTGCCAAACTTTTACGATACTTAATGTATCAACAACTAACCTATGATAATTAACGGAATGCTGGGGAAAAGACCCATCATCTGCGACCAACCGGGCAACACGGTTTTCGAGCCAAAATCTTCCTTTTTTCTCCCATTCTAAAGCCTTTCTTAGCAACTCTCCGTCATCAACCACGTGCTGCCTTAACCACCCACCACATATAAATAATGCAGCAGCCTCGCTTGTTCCATGGTTGTTATCCTGAGACATAGCATAGAAAATTGTCGGCGCTATACGCCCGCAATGTTCTCTGACAAAATAAACTAAATCCTTTGTGGGCGATCTGTCTTGCCCTAAAAGATATGCAGATAATAAAATATTTAACACCCGAATTGATGCTTCTTGACCACATTTCCAGTTTGGTCCCCGGTTCAACGGATTTTTATTTGTCCAGTCACTTGACCATTTATTTAATGCCGAAAGGTATCTTTCGTCCCCGCTTACTCGATATGCCCTTGCAAAAACCAGCGCCCAGTCAAACCGCGAGGCCTCCCAGACGATCTTGATGTCCCCCACTTTATCGCTAAAGTCAGGCAGGCTTGACCAGTGCAGATCGGTATCAGGATATCTCTTTTGATGTAAGGGATTAAAAAACCAGTCAGGAGGAGAACCGACATTATATGGCTGATCTGAAAAATAAAGGATATTCCCTTTAAGCTGAGCCTCAGCAAGATCAACAACATCGGATTCCAATACAGGGCAGGATAAGTCTTTGGTTGAATGAGAAGAGCCATGAAACAACGGATCATGATACCCATCCCCTGCGGGCATCACCTTTTTGATCAATCCACAGCCAAGCGCCAGCCTGTACCCCGCCACATTCGCAACATTTGCAAGCCCTAATCTGGGCAGAAGAGGCAGTAATAACCTTGCCTTGTTAAACGTTCGCAAACAAGCACTCCACAATCCGCTCCGCCGTTTTTCCATCCCATTTCTCCGGCGTTTTGCCTTTTGGTCTTGTGCCATTCAATATTTTTTCGGCCGCAGCAAGTATACTGTCCGGTTTATTTCCCACAATTACATTTGTCCCGATTTCGCAGGTAATCGGCCTTTCCGTGTTCTCTCTCAGTGTGATGCATGGAATGCCCAAGACAGTAGTTTCTTCCTGCAATCCACCGCTGTCGGTAAGCACCATCTTCGCATGCATATTAAGGTGCAGAAAATCCAGATAACCCAATGGAGAAGTAGTCCATATCCCTTCCGCCTTTTCACCATCAGAAAAATAGTGGGAAAGCCCAAAAAGATCGGCCATCTTTCTCGTCCGGGGATGAATGGGAAAGACAATCGGGAGTTCCTTAGCGATTTGAGACAATGCTTCTAAAATCCCCCCCAAGGTATCTTTATCATCCACATTAGACGGGCGGTGAAGTGTAAGTGTGGCAAATTTTCCAGGCTCAAGCTCCAGCCTGTCTGCAAGATCAAGTTTCGCAGCTGCTTTTTTATGCTTCATGAGGGTATCGATCATCACATTACCCACGAAAAAGATCTTCTCTTCGGGTATGCCTTCACTCCTGAGGTTTTCGTTTGCAATGAGATCCGTGGTAAAGAGATAGTCACACAAAACATCTGTGCAGAGACGATTGATCTCTTCGGGCATTGACATATCCCTGGAACGCAGGCCGGCCTCCACATGAGCCACCTTAATGCCCAGCTTCTTGGCGGTAATGGCACAGGCCATGGTGGAATTTACATCACCCACCACAATTATCAGATCAGGGTTCTCCCTGATGCAGACCTTTTCAAACTCAACCATAATTTTAGCGGTCTGCACTGCATGTGTACCGGAACCAACCCCAAGGTCAATATCCGGCTTTGGCATGCCAAGATCATCAAAAAAAGCCTTGCTCATCTTTTGATCATAATGCTGGCCTGTATGCACCAGCATCTGATCTATCCGGTCAGGATAACGATTCATTGCCTCGATAATCGGAGCAATCTTCATAAAATTTGGCCTAGCACCGACAATATTTAAAATCTTCATCATAATGTTTTATCTTTGCGTTTTTGCGCCTTTGCGTGAGACATTTAATTCACCTCCACCCAGCGCCCTTCTCTCAGCGATTCAATAGCACCAAAACTCGCCCTGGTAGTATTTACAATCTCCCCAAAAGGAATCATAGTCTTACCGCCATTCTTCACCCGATCAATCAGCAGTCTGAACTGCTCGGAATGCCCTTTGCCCTGCTTTTTCTTCAAACGTGAAAAACCTTTAAACCCAAATCCTGTTAATGTCCGCCAATTGTCCAAAACAAGAGAGCGTCCCTGGGAGTGAACCTCAATGCGCTCCTTAGAGTAGGCTTTATTACCGTTGGCAAAATAATTGATCACAGCGTTAGAACCATTCTCATAGCGCAGCATAATACTTGCATTGTCGGTATTCTCCTCAGGTGATGTCCCCATTGCATTCATGCATACCGCAACAACCCTGCTTCCGGTCAGATAAGTACACAGATCAATAAAATGGCACGCTTCACCAACAATGCGGCCACCACCAACCGCAAGATCATGTACCCAGGAATTGGCAGGGATTTCTCCTGCATTCACAGTGGCCACAATATTTACCGCCCCCATACCAATCAAGGACTTCATCTTCCGGGCAAGCGGAGCAAACCGCCTGTTGAACCCAACCATAAGAATAGGATTTAAGTTTGAAGATTCAGGTTTTAAATTAGAGGTTTCAGAGCTATCTTTATCCCCACGTAAATCATAAAACCTAAAACTTAAAACTTCCTGAATTTCATCCAACTCATTCAAATTCAGGCAAAGTGGCTTTTCCACAAAAACATTCTTACCGGCCTTCAAAGATTCAATAACCATAGAGGCATGCAAATCATGCCTCGTAGTAATCATAACCAGATCAACATCATCATCTTCAAGCACCTGCTTATAATCAGTTGCGGCACAGGCAAATCCTGCTCGCTTTGCCAAAGCACCGGCAGACAATCCCCCGGCAGAAACAATATATTTAAGCTGTACGTCAAGTGGTTTCAGGACCGGAACAAGCGTAGCACTTGCAAAATTGCCAGCGCCGATAACAGCTATAACCCCTTTTCCTTTACTGAAAGATCGCTCGGCTACTGTTATCACCGGACTTGTATCAACGTTGCCTTCATAAACCAGCAAAGATGCAATAGAGGAAGAGCCGCTCATGTTTTCATAAATGCGGCTGTACTCTGATAGAGGAACCCGCTCTGTAATCAACGAATCCACGTCAAGCTGCCCGCTCTCTATTGCGGAAAGAATTGCTTCGAAATTGCGTTTTTCAGTCCAGCGAACAAAGGCAACCGGATAGTCCTGCCCTTTTTGTTCATAATTATCATCATAGCGTCCCGGGCCATAGGAGCATGACACCTGAAAGCTCAATTCCTTCTCGTAAAATTCCGCACGGGAAATATCAAGACCCACAACCCCGACCAGGACAATACGCCCCCGCTTGCGACTCATGCGAGCGGACTGGGAAATGATTTCATTGCCTTTGGCTGACGCGGTAATCAGCACAGCATCAGCGCCAATCCCATTGGTCTGTTCCTCCACAAACCTGACCTGATCTGTCCCTCCAGCCGGATTAACAGCAATAATGCCAAGCTTATTAGCAATATCCACCTTTGACTGATCATAATCAAACCCAATCACCCGACACCCATTGGCCCTGAGAATCTGCGCTGCAATAAGACCTATCAACCCAAGTCCAATAACAACAACCGTCTCTCCAAAGGCCGGCTTAAGAAGACGAACCCCTTGCAGCCCGACAGCTCCGATCACTGTAAAAGCCGCCTGATCATCAGTGACCCCATCAGGAATCTTAGCACAAAGATTTCCAGGCACGCACACAATCTCCGCATGCGGCCCATTACTAACAACCCTATCACCTTTCTTAAAACCTAAAACTTGACCCTTAAAACTGTCGGCAGTGTCGATGACGCGCCCGACATTGCAATACCCAAGCGGCAAAGGCTGACCCAGCTTATTAAAAACAGCTTCCACAGTCGGCAACAGTCCATCGCTTCGGATCTTGTCGAGTACCATCCTGACCTTATCCGGTTGCTGACGGCCCTTTTGTATCAAACTTGCATGGCCGAATTCCACAAGCATCCGTTCTGTTCCAAGAGAAATAAGGGAACGGGAAGTTTGTATCTGAACGTGGCCTGCCTTTACTTGCGGAGCGGGAAGTTCAATAAGCTCAGTCTTTCCATTTTTTAAATTTTGCATAATCTGCTTCAAATATCTATCCTTGTGTTAAGTTTCTTTAGACGATAAAGCATCAAGAATTTTTGACCAGACATGATTGATATCGTGATGCAAAAAAATGTGTTTTTGTGCCTTTTTCCCAATTTTGTTCCTGAGTTCAGGCTGTTGGCTTAATTCTATTATGGCTTGCCCTAATGCAGAAACATCACCAGGCTCAATTAAACGCCCCATATTTTCATCAATGACAAGTTCAGGAATTCCACCAACTCGGGTCGATATTACAGCTTTTCCTGCCGCCATTGCTTCAATAAGTGAATTAGGCATTCCCTCAACATGCGATGGCAAAACAAATATATCCGTTTTTTGCAAAATAGCCTCTTTTTCGTCCCCACTTACCCATCCACGAAAATCAAAAAAGCATGATAGCCCTAATTCTTCAATATATTGTTGAACTATATTGAATTGATCACCCTTTCCACAAATAATAAATTGAATATTCTGCATTTCATTTTGCCGTTTACTTACAGCATTAACGAGGTCATAAATACCTTTATTGCATTCTATCCATCCCAAAAAGAGAACATTACAATTTTCTTTTTTCTCAGTAATATTCAATTTTAAATAAGAAGTACAATTAATCCAGTTTTTAATAACTACAAAATGATTATCAGAAAGATTTGAGATGGATTTATAAAAAACATACCAGCTGTGACTTTGACATAATATCATATTGCATCTACATAACACAAACGGGATATACCATTTCATAAACCTTGACTTTCTAATTGTTAAATGGATTTTACCGCTACGGGGAGCAAAAACCACCCATTTACGACAACAGTGAGCCCAAAGAGCCATTAATCCTTTTTCAAAAAAACTAAATCCAGCGCTTGCGAAAATTAAGGTACCGTCAATTTCTTTTTTGGGTATGATTGTCAAAAACAAGTAACCGCGTTTTAACGCAAGAAATAAACGTCGCCAAATTGGAGGCGGTGGCAAAGATTCCATTGTCGAATCAATGGTAATCCAATTTATATAACCTGAAATTTCACTTTCTATTAAGGTCTTACATGCGTATAGTTGCCCTCCCACAGCACCATCACCTGCTTTTTCTTTAAAAGCACCAACAAAGACGATATTTTTTTTATTACAAATATTCATAGAGAATACATGTTACTCCATAAAGCAAAATTCAAAGACAGAGAAACCAATTGAAATATCGCCAACTCAATCTTTGTCAATTCGATTCTTTATTCCAGGCGCGAATGGTTGTTCGTATATGTATTTCTCATGGTTAAAACTTGGATCTAAGCTTTTATTGGCAACAATGCTCACCCAACCAGCTCGTGAATTCGTAACAACAATGTTCCAAAGGTGTTCTTTGAGAAACCACTGAAATATATCTTTTGCCCTGTAGTGATGAACAATTTTTGTTGCATAAGTGTCATGAGTATCGACCATAGACCATATCACGGGTAAATGACGATAGCAGGTTGATGGGAGGCAATAACGGACATATCTTAAAATTGGAATTTTATTTATCGCATGGAGGATTAGCACAACTGATTTACAATAGGACAAAAATATTGAACTTGGAATTCTTGTGGTTACTGTCCTAAAAAGTTCACAACGCCATACATTTAATGCCCAGAGAAGTTCAAGCGTAGCAACCTTAATTGAATTACGATTGGGTCTAGCATATAGACTTATGTCGTAAAGACTGACCGCGATACTTCCCTGGGCCTTAATTAACTTTGCTAAATTCCGGAATCCAGCCTCAGGGTCTGGGGTGTGATGGAGAACCCCAATTGAATAGCCAAAATCAAAGCATTCTTTTCGAAATGGCGGCGAAAATATATCTCCCTGGACAAATAGAACATTTTTTCTATCAGCCAAATTATCTTGTGCAGCATCAACTGCATCTGTTGCATCCAAGCCTACAACTAACTTTGTGGAGCGCTTAGAAGCAACATCAACAAACCTACCGGCACCAGAACCGAACTCAATAATCGTTCTCCCTTTAAGCTCCTCTTTTTGCCAACCAATCTCGGAATCAAATCGGATGGCCGATTCATGCGTCCTATCAGTATCGATTTGAGATTTTGCAAACGTACGCCACTGAGGACCAAATGAATCTGCATAATGTGTTGAGCGTGAGAATCGAGGAATATAATTTTCAATGGGGTAAGACGCATGGCAGCCTAAACAATTAATCGACCCCTCCCTGATTCGAACAGAAATATCATTAGATTTAATTTCAAGAGCTTCTGAATCACACTTTGGGCATTTTAAAAGCTCTAAATATTCAATCCTCATCTTGACAATTTCCTATATACTTCAGTCAAGCAAAACTCACAGAAACGCAATTGGCCCAAATCATAAAATTCAAAATTTTCCAAAGAAGAAAAGAACTATCTCGCTGGCGAGAAACATGATCTTTGTACAATACTTGAACAGCAACACTGTCCATCACATCTGGATAGCTATTCTGAAATGTCTCTAACTGATCAAAGAAAAATGGCTTGAGTGCATGACGTAGCCAATAGCCGTAAGGCACACCAAACCCAGTCTTTTTACCATAGAGGACATCATTAGGCACGACCCCTTCCAACGCCTTCTTGAGCAACCACTTTTTGTGACCAAGATGCACCTTTTGGGGACCACTTAGACGCATGCAGAAGTCAACCACTTCATTATCCAAAAACGGCACCCGCGCTTCGACACTGGCAGCCATCGTGGATCGGTCTACTTTCTCCAAGAAAATATCGGGCAAGATAATCATGGAATCCACAAACAGCATTTGATTGACGGCATCCTCTTCTTTAAAATACTGCTGACACTGCCGATATCGTGCAAATGGATCAGACTTCCGAATTTCTCTTCGAAATTCAGGTGTGAATATCATAGTTAGGTCAGCATGACCGTCTTCTTCCGTAAGAAGCAATGCCATGACGTCCGCCAAACCATCGGCCTTAAGGGCATTAATATAACGCTGGCGACGATAATGTTTCGCATTTCGAGGTGTGAACTGGTTTGCAACACCACCAACTTTAGCGAGAAGGCATGCAATACGATAAAAACTCAATGTTGAATAGCGAGTGTATCCGCCAAAAAGCTCATCGCCACCATCGCCCTGCAAGACGACTTTAGTGGTGTCACTGACCCTGGAACTGAGCAAATAGAGGGGTATGTTTGCCGCATCGGAAAATGGCATATCGTGGTGATCCACCATTTTTTCTACAATATCGGCAATCTCAAAGCCTGAAATATGGAGTTCATGATGATCGGTGCCGTACAATTGAGCAATTTTATTTGCCTTTGGCAGCTCATCATTACCTTTATCAAAATCAAAACCGACCGAATAGGTAGCCAATTTGCCTTTATAATGTCGCGAAGCAAAAGCCGTGATCGCACTCGAATCAATGCCGCCGGAAAGAAAAACTCCCACAGGGACATCGCTAACCAGTTGGCGCTTGACCGCCTGCTCCAACAGGGTGCGAGTTTGCGATATTCTCTCATCAACGGAACAGCTGTACTTGTCACACCCCGAATATTGGGATGGACTCCAGTAACACTCAATTTTAGAACTGAACGTGGTCAAATCAAGTTCCAAATAATGGCCTGGCAGCAATTTATGGATTCCCTGGTAGAGTGTTCGTTCGCCAAGAGCAGTCCCATAATAAAGCCATTCATGAATCGCTGAAAGATCACACTGTGATGACTGCTCATCAAGAGCAAGTAAGGCCTTGATTTCAGACGCGAAGGACAGGCTGTCTTCATCTAAACGGTAATACAGCGGCTTAACCCCAAGCCGATCCCGAACCAGCCAAAATTTTTTCGCCTGCTTGTCATAAATGGCAAAAGCGAACATGCCGTTGAGCAGGTTGACCGATTTAATCCCAAGCTTTGCAAACGCACCAAGCACCACCTCAGTATCCGAATGGGAGCGAACATTATCAAGCCCAAGGGATTGAGCAAGATCCGCAAAATTATAGGATTCGCCGTTATAACAAATTACATGCCGACCATCTTCGGTCCGCATTGGTTGACTTGCCGCACCAGACAGGTCGAGGATACTAAGACGAACATGCCCGAGCCAAACACAATCGTCTGAGTATTCACCCTGCATGTCTGGGCCACGGTGACGGATAGCCTCGATGACTTGCACCGTCTTGCCATCTGAAAAATCAAGCGCAACACCTTGTCGTACAACTTTGCCGGCGATTCCACACATATCATTTCACCACAACGGTCTTGCCAGTGTGACACTCGACCAGTTTGGAGAATAAGGCCTCATACGCCGTAACCATCTTGTCTATTCCTAAATTAGCCTCGGCATATTCCTTAGCATTGCGAGAGAAATTAAGCCATTCCTCCCAATTGAGGTTCGTCATTTTGTTAATTGCATCCGCAATACTTTCAGGATTGTTTGGATCGAAAAGAAAGCCCCTTTCACCATCGCTGACCAACAAAGGGTGGTCACAAACATTAGAAACCAGTACTGGCCTTCCAGCCGCCAATGCTTCGCAGATAACATTGGGTAGGCCCTCGTAAAAAGAGGGGTGGATCAATGCATGGTGTTCTTGAAGCAACGTTGGCACATCGGAACGTTCTCCAAGCCACTTCCAGCATTTTTTGACTTCGGGGAATGAATTGAGTAGTTCATCAACTTGTTGGCAGTATTCTTCGCCCATGGGAGTCGCTGTTCCTCTTCGGCCTACCCAGCTTACCGACGGGACCCAGCCGTAGGTTTGATGAAATATATGCAGCGCTCTTATCAGACTGATCAAGTTTTTCCCGACCCCGATTCGTCCCACGGCAATCAGTTTCATATCTTTTTTTTCACGTAGAGGAAAAGGCAAACCTGAATAACACCCAACATCCAATCCATTGTAAATGGTAGTCACTTTCCCCTTTAACCAAGAATATTTCTCCTCCAGCCATTCTCTATGGTTGTTCGAGTTGGTGACTAAATGATTCGCCATCCGATGAAAATTGCATCTGATCACTGCACTTATAACACCTTTTTCTCCAAGATGGCTGCTCCGTTCGCTCACAATGAATTTAGTGGAGGGCGAAAATAAACTGCTAAGTTCAGCATAAATATTCGGGTTGTCCAAGAACGAAATTACTATATCGTAGTGATTATTTCTGATCAAACCAATCAGTTGTCCGATAAGCCCTAATGAGAATCCTCGACCTTTATTAAATTCATGCACCGGTATGGCAAGTTCTTCAACCTTTTTTCGGAAAAACGAGAATTGAGGGAAATAGATAAAAAGACTGACATGATGCCCGCGCTGTTTAAGCCCACATACCAGAGTGACCATTTGCCTTTGGGCACCTCCAGAACCAAAACTATCGATGACACACAAAATCCGCATAAAAAATCATAACCCTTTTTAACAATCCAAATAACTTTGATGAGCATCACTGAGAGAAAAGCAGATATAACTGCTTGCACTCTTTCTTCTTCCGTTTATCAACTGGCTGTTAAGCGAGACATGCCCTTTCGACGAAATACTGAAAATGCCAATAATAGTAGTAAAAATATAAAAAAATGAAATTGGTGTTTTAAAAAGACGCTAAGATCACCATTATTTAAAAACCATGGCATTTTAAAAAAAATATACAAAACGATGGGGAACGCGCTTTGATATACTTTTACGACACCATAACATTGCCGCTGCATCCAACCAATGCCCACTCCAAAAACCATACACCCAGCAAGAACGCCAATTAAACCTCCTCCATACCAAAACGAACCAACCAAGCCAGGTGGTATCCCCCCTTCTTGGCTGCCCGTCAACAATTCAGTATTGTAGTCAGAAATTCGAGTTGGTTTATCCAAACCACTTCCGAGCAGTCTGGTAGGAATTAAATGCAGAGGAGCGACCCAGAAATGCTCCATTAAATTAAAGTGAATATCGCTATCCATGGCTACCCCAAGTGATTTTATTGGATGAGCAAATTCACTAATGAGTCGACCGTATAAGTATTCTGTTTCTCTATAGCCTATCGAATCAAAAGCATACGAAATTTCATCACCTCTAAAAATGCCGGTAGTGGCTATAATTGCTTTTTTCCCGTATGCGACAAACCATAATCCGATAATAAGGGCCAATACTAAAGCAGTAATTTTTTTTACATTTAGATGCAAACCACGTAAATTAAAATGAATAAACAAACTCATCAGAATCACCTGAAAAATAGCGCCTCGTCCGCCTTTGATAAGCCCATAGGATATAATTACAATTACAGTACCCATTAGAACAGCAATATATTTCTTTTTATACCTCGAATTCTGATACAATTTATATTGACATATAGCAAAGACGACATAAGCAATGCCGACAAAATATTGTGCAAGGCCCCCCCCTTGCGCATCAATTATGTCCTTTCCCGTGAGTCTGTTCATTGCAGCATAAGACAAGGCATTTATAAACCCACCATAACTATACGCATATGTGTATAATGCGCCACAAGAAATAAGGAAAGCAAACAATACGAATCGGTATTCAAGCTTTTCGTTTATCTTTACTTTAGGTGAAACTTTAAATATTGGCAATCCGTATGATAGATAATACCCAGAAATTAAAGCCAGCAATCCAACTAAGGCCACAAATCTTGGCATCCAGGGAACTCCATCACAAAATGGGGCACAATTATATGACAGGGGTAACAGCTCAGGAATTATAAAATAAAGCAGTACATACATAGCCAGAACAAATCGAAATGCATCTATTAGGAGTCGTTTTTTACGTGATATCTCAAATAAGAAAAGAGAACTTATAATCAAAAATGTAATGCTTATGCTTAGCAAACTAAATTTCCTAAAGTGGCACAGGGCAAGGGGGTAGCGGTACGATGGTTAAGATTATCCAAGTTTCTCCGGACGTCAGAGTACATCGTGTACTGGTGAAGAGCAACCTCTTCACATTTGAACATTTGCCAGGGTCTCTCCGCAAAAATATTATAGTACACGGGGCCCCGGACATCCATACTGATTCTGATGCCTTTCTTCTCCAATGGCGACGTATTTTTTGCCTTTGGCGATTTATTCAAGATCTTTCTCCCAGCAATTGTTTTGCTCTGGCCTGCCATGTAAAATTCTTCGTAAAATGCCTATTTGCCTCAGCACCCAATCTATGCCGCAGTTCTGGCTCATCCCTTAGCCGCTTCAGGCCATTTTCCCATGCGTCCACATCATCAGGCGGGCAAAGGAGTACGTTGCGATCATGGTCCATTACCTCGCGAAGCGCCGGCAGGTCCGAACAGATGATAGCCTTAGATGCGGCCATGTATTCAAATATTTTTATAGGGGACATCCAATGAACAGTATTTCCTCCTCCACCAGCATTAACAGAGGAAACAGATACTTCATGCTGATAAGGCGCCAGGAGAATGTCAAATGCAACGCGTATCCTCTCGGCATTTACGGGTGACACAAAACCGTGGAAAATGATATTTTTTAGGTTGACAGTTCGATCCTTCCAAAAAACAATATCCTTTTCTGATCCGCCCACCAAGTGAAAGTCAGCCCAATCACAGGTTTTTGCAAGCGCTACGATGACATCCACACCCCGTCCTCTATACAAATGCCCCACATACCCCACCTGAAGGCGCTTACCTTTGTTCGGCAGTTCCACAGGGATCACACCTTCAGGGATAGGATCAGCGCCATCCGGAGCGACCTGGATTTTTCCCCTAGTCTGCAGATATTTGGCTTCGTAGTCTTTTTTGAGGGCATGGGTAATGACTACCAGCTTCTGCAAACAAGGCGACCTGATCAGCCCGCGAAACATCAATTCACTTACGCTGCCACGGTCTTCTGTCGGACCGTGCGATTCAAACACCACGGGTAAGCTAAACAAAGCTGCGAAAAAACATCCGGCAAGGTTTCTGCAATATACCAAATCCGGCTTGAGCGTCTTGGCCTTTCTTCCGGCCAGCAGGCCGTAAATATACGTCCGGCCTTTGATAGGCAGCCAGGGCAGCTTCACGATCTCGAAACACTTTTCCACACCGTAGAAGGCAAAAGCATCTTCCACACCCTGTTCAACATCATTTTTTCTATCCGGAGCAATTAAAACCACCTCATGCCCGTTCCTGGCAAATGCCTGGCACATTTTCATAACATGAATGCTGTTGGCGGCACGGGAGGGAATGGTGGAGGAGGAGATGTAGGTGATTTTCATTGTTTGTCCTTCTCCAGAACAACCACGAGATGAAAACCAGTTTGTTTGTCTGCTATTCTATGCTTATTCCAAATCTGTTTCCAAGCAAGGCGCATAAAAGGTTTCACTTCAAGGCTAAAGAACCTGTTATCAAAAAAGCGTTTAAAAATGTTAAGCCACCAAGGCTTGGAAAAAACATGCTCTTCCCGTAGTACCGCAAGATTTACTCCGCTTTGCTTTAACTGCTTTTTCAAAAGTTCGATTGTGTAATGCCTAAAATGCTTTTTATTCAACGGAACAACTGTGGTAGGTACAGAAATTATAATTTTACCATTATCATTAACTCGTTCGTATAGCGCATGAAAAAAATCCGGCAAATCTTCTTCCGGGATATGCTCAATTACTTCAATGGCTGCAACAATATCAAATGTATCCTCCAAGGTACTGACATCTTGATCATAAAAGGTGCAATCCGGATGAAAAGCCTTCGCAAATGCTACTGCTTTTGATGACAAATCTACACCTACTCGCACAGGCACGTTTGAGGGCAGGCCCCCAACAAAGTAACCATCGCCGCATCCTACTTCCAATACGGACTGTGGATTCATGGCAACCACTTTTTCATGGATATGCTTCTGGTAGCAAAGATAGTCGAACCCCCAGTTGAGTTTGCGGAGCAATGTAGGTATCCCGTTTTTATCAAAATGCGGAATGTAGTGGTATGGGAATTCGTACAGGGAGTCCTGAATTTGAAATTTTTTTTGGTTTGCCACTATTTATATCCTTTTGCCGCTTTAAAATATATCTCCAGTGAAACTAAAAGCGATATAAGCTGAGAGTGATTAGCTTGACCTGTTTGATGCTCCTGCCAAATTATCGGGATATTGATTTCTTTGACCAACCCCCTATATTGAAGATCATCTAAGCTTTTTTGTGCAAAGGCTTTCAGATCATCCTTTTTTCTATAGCTTAGCTCAAAATCAATATAGTTCAAGCCCTGCGCTGATCCTGAAAAAACAAATGGCAGGTATTTTCGCCCAGTGTATCCGATTCTGTTTGTAATCCGTTTTAAAAAAAACTGTACGGTAGATACATTAAGCGGCAATCCTCCAGTATTTTTAAGTGGTAAAGAAAACAATTCCGGATATGCGTTAAATAAGATTTTTTTGTATAGCATCTGATCTTTTCGTAAACTTCTTGGCAGGTTCAGCATAAACACAACCCATCGTGGATTTAAGAATGGAGCGATGTGCTTTTTATCTTTTAAGAGAACCAAAGGCATAATATAAAGCCTTTGACGAATAAAAAAATCCAGTTGCTCATCTAAAGTTATTAATTTTCTATCTAAGAAAGGTTTTTCTGGCAACAGTTCATTCTCAGGCCATGAAGATTGATTTTCTGTATAATTATTGCGTTTAATAAAACCTATCTTTGCCTTTTCCCATGTGACACTGTCATTTTTTTGTAAGTGCGATCCAGATAGTGGGTCGCCCATGAAGCCACTCAAAAAAACCGAACCACCTTCAAAGCAACTAAACACCTGACTGAATAAAAAACCTTCAACCAGTGCTATGGGGTAGTGAAATTTTTTAGCATAGCCAATCAGCTCTTGTTCACTCCATTTGATCTTGCCCAGATTGATCACCTTGTTGACCACACCCACTTTTTTAGCCACCTGTTGGCCAATTTCATAATCCAGCGCCCCAGGAATACCAACAGTAACGGTTTGTATCTGGCTTTTGGGCAAATGCTTGAGCATACCTGCAAGGATGGCTCGTGAATCCATTCCACCACTTAAAGGAATGACAACTGTTTCTTTACCTACTTTGCCGGCAATATCGTGAAATGTATCGTCAAGGATTTTAGCCCCTTCCCTGATGAGTTCTTCACGGGGTTTCTGGCTTTTGATTTCTTGCAGATCAATGCCATAGCGGGACAATAATCTCTGCACTTTTACTTGGTTGGGCCGTGGCACATAACCATAATACAAAAAGGCATTGATTTGGTCCTTAGTCAGTGGCAGCTGCATCAGATGCTAACCTCCTTGAAATCAGAACCGCTTCAATGGCCAGCATGGCAAGTGACCATGAAATATAGTAAATTAAATAAGCCACTCCAGCACCTTTCAAACCAATGGCAGAAAGGAGGATAAAAAGAACTATAAAATATATGATAGTACCGGCTATATGCACCCAAAATGTTGTGTGCGGTCTTCCCATGGAGAGCATGACAGGTTGCAGGGGGAAAGCCGCAGCTGCCACAACAATGGCCAGCATGTACCAGAGCATCACGCCTAATGAGTCTGAATAGGCATTTCCTACAGTAAGTCTAATAATGTAGTCTCCAAAGAAATAAAAAATGAACCAACTACCCAATGCAATCAGCCCTGCCAAAACTGAGGCGCGCACACCAAAGCGTACAAATTCTTTTATTGCACCGTTAGAGAAAAGTTTTGCCAGTTCCGGAAAAATGGATTGATACAACGGGTCAACCGTTTTTTGAATCACCGAGGCAAACTGTTTTGCGATTTTATAAAGACCAACTGCGGCAGGTCCAAGCATGGCAGCAATAATCATAACATCCAGTTCCCTTGATGTCATACGTATTGAGCTGTTTATGTTCGTTGTCCACACAAAGCCCCATATCCCATAAAACCTTTGCGATATATTTTTGGCACTGCTTTGCATGAAACCATGAAACTTCTGATGAACCAATTCCTGGTAGGCAAAGTAAATCAGAATAAGTTTGCCCAGTATATCTACAACTGCCCATACCAACAGAAATACCCAGAGTCCAGCGCCCGTGGTAAAAGCGATGGTTACGCCGATCAGTTTAATGGCAGCCGCAATTACATTCTGGTAAGCAACTTTTTTAAATTTATCAAATAATCTTAAAATTGCTGTAGGGGTTCCGTTGATATGGAAAAGAATTGTAAAGCTGTAAATCGCCGCCATCAGAACAAGCTGCTCATTCCAGCCTCGCCACTGTCCCACAAACCAAGCAGCAGAAGCAGCAAGGACAGTGCCCAGAATGGCGGTAGCACCATCCAGCATAAAGCCAAACTTGATAAGAGATTTGAAATCCTGCTCTCGCTTTTGATCCAGAGCATCAGCACCGTATTTGATGATTGCCTGCCAGCTTTGGAAGTTAACCAGCCTGTCCACAATGGCCACATAAGTGGTTATCAGCACCAGAATGCCAAACTGCGCCACCCCAAGAGCGCGGGCAGTCATGGCCAGAGATGCAAGCCCAAGCAAAGATGCAGCCATGTTGCCGCTGAATAACATGGCCGCATTCTTAAACAGGCGGCGCAGAAGATCATCCTGCATCCATTGGCGAGGGTAGCCTACGGCTTTAATGGCTTTTGGTATATTCATTTAGAGACTTAAATTAATCAGTCAAAAAGGGGTTCATTGCACGCTAATACTTACACCCCCAAATACCATTTCCCAGCTTTTTCCAAGCCCGCCCTCACCGAATAATGCGGCTCATATCCTAAAAGCATTTTCGCTTTGTCGATATCGGCCAGTGAATGGCGAATATCTCCGGGTCGAAAATCGCGATATTCAGGTTGAATGTCCATTACCTGAGGATGGTTCCTACCGACCCTTTCCCTGATGAGTTGGAAAAGCTCATTTAGTGTAGTGCGCTCACCAAAGGCAATATTGTAAACACCACAATCATCATTTCCATCTGCCGTGACTGCCAGGATATTTGCCTGAACACAATTATCAATGTAGCAAAAATCACGACTGGTTTCGCCATCGCCATTGATATAAACAGTGTTGCCGGTAATCAATGATTCAAACCACAGGGGGATGACTGCGGCATATGCGCCATGGGGGTCCTGGCGTCTGCCAAACACATTAAAATATCTGAGTCCGGTGCTTTTCAGGCCATAGGTTCGGGCAAACACATCCGCATAGAGTTCATTGACATATTTTGTAACTGCATAAGGAGACAATGGCCGGCCGATCTCATCTTCCTTCTTAGGAAGACCCGGATGATCGCCATATGTTGAGCTTGACGCTGCATAAACAAAGTGTTTAACATTTGCATCTCTTGCGGCTATAAGCATGTTCAGGTGTCCTGTTATATTATTGGCGTTTGTCAGTGCCGGATCTGCTACTGACCTTGGAACAGATCCAAGTGCTGCCTCGTGCAGAACATAATCCTGATTTTCACATGCCCTGCTACAGGTTTCAGGATCACGGATATCACCTTTGATAAAGGTAAAATTGTTCCACTGCTCTGGAGTGACTGTTTTTTCAACCTGATCCAGATTGTGCTGATAACCAGTGGAAAAATTATCTAATCCCGTTACTGTCTGGTTGAGTTTTAAAAGCGCTTCAAGAAGATTTGAGCCTATAAAACCGGCAGCGCCGGTGATCAGCCACTTTTCAGGAGTCTTTATCAGGATTTGTTTTGTTGATTCATATTTAGTCATAAGTAGAACCTTTCTGCCTCACGCAAAGGCGCAAAGGCGCTAATACTTTTCAAGTCTTACCTGGTCTTTAATTCTCTTTACATGGCCGCGGTCCAGGCCTTTTACTTCGCATCCAAGTTCAAAAAACCTTTTTATTTTCTCGTCATTGAGGATGCCGGAGCAGTAGATGATGGCCACCGGATTGCCCACCATTTCGACGATTTCATCAGGTGTCAGTTTCAGGTATTCCTGGTGTCTGACTGCCAGCACTACCGCATCCGCCCCTTTCAGTGTATCCGTCAGATTCGTGTGTATGCGCAGTCCTGTAAGGTTTTCCTAGTTTCGGAAAAAACGCGCCCATGAATGGCCGGGTGCGGGATAGGTCTCCTGTTTCTCAAACTCCCACCAGTGTTTTACATAGGGGTCATGAACGGATACCTCACCCCCCATCTCGGTCAGTTTTCTCACTATCATCTCAGAGCCGCTGTAGCGGGTATCACCCACGTCCTCCCTGTAGGACACACCGAGGACCGCGATGTTTGATGCCGCAACTATCTTTCCCATGTTACGCAGCGCGTCACGCACCAGCTGGACGACATGAAGGGAGCGGGTATCGTTTATGTCGATGGCAAGGGGGGTAATCTTGAAGATATCGTCGTCAAAGCCCATGAGCGAATTGTATGCCCATACGCCAAGCCCCCCGTCCTTGGGAAGGCAGTATCCACCGATTCCGGGACCGGGGAAAATAATGTTTGAATGGGTGGGTCGGATCTTTATGGCGTCTATGACCTTTATAAGGTCCACCCCATTTCTCTCCGAGAAAAGGCTCCATTCATTTAGAAAGGAAAGGATTGTGGCCCGATATGAATTTTCCACGATCTTGCATGTTTCACTTTCTATGGGCCGGTCAAGAACCGTTAAAGGAAATTTCTCGACATTAATCACATTTGAAAGAAACCTTGTGACACGGCTTTTTGCCTCATCATTAATGCCTGAGCATACGCGCCAGAAATCGCGAATGGAAGCGACATAGTTTTTACCGGGCATCACTCTTTCAAATGAATGGGTAAGAAGGGGCTCGGAGCCGTTCAGGCCCCTTTTTTCAAAGGCTTTTTTATAACCAGGTAGGCGATATATTCGGTTGTCCTAGGAGGCACGGTCGTCTCAATGAGCACCAGACAATCAGGTCTTTCTTATCTTATCCCCTATTATCTGGAGGCTTTGTTCAAGAGCCTCGATATCAGCATGGCCTTTTCTGACATCTCCCACGGTTTCCTTGTGGTAGTCACACTGCACATCCACCGCTACAATGTCCGCAATAGGATGGGCATCATTGAAAATCACCCAGTGTCCACCAATACGAGCAATTTCTTCACCAAACAACTCGACTGTTGAATGACTAGCGGTACTCCGACTTCCGGTACGTAGCTTTTTTTTATTAAGCCTGAGGTATATCCAGAACACCCAGGGTCAATAACAATTGGCTTTTTATCAATGAAGAGTTCGAAGGCCAGTAAATCGGTCCGTGCCCACCCCTTCCCCCCATGCCGACTTCTCCCCCATCTACAATGAAATAACAACAAACTGCCTGTGGCCGCTATTCACGTCCTTAACGAAGATGTCTTGGCTTTCTGTGATGCACTTGGGGTTAAAATCAACACTCCATCATCAGTGAGAACGGCAGGGAGTACTGATATCGACCAGATCGACATCCCTATGAAATTTTTCTACAGCTCGAAAACATTGAGCATCGAATGACTAGAGTCATAAGACCTCAGAGCAATGGCTTCATTGAGAGATTGCACTGGATCCTTCTTAATGGGCATTTCCATGTCATGGATCGTACTAATCATTAACATATATTATATTTACTAACGAACCGGCTACCGGGTCGGCTCCTGAGCTACCTCCAATCCGGACAAACACCGTTTTTCCCATTGAATAAGCAGTTAACAAAGTGGCCAAACCCTGGTTTCCCAATGCATCACTTAGATAAAACATCCTTGACCCTCCCCAATGTGCATCATTCGATTCATCAAGAAAAGCAATACCTCCAGAGCTTCCTGCTGAGACATTAGGATAAAAGCCAACTTTAGTGATTGTGGCAGAACCTATATCCGCTGCGCTTGCTATTGTAGGAATAGTAGTTATGGAAAACGCAACCAACAGAATTAGCAATATACCCATTTGTTTTGTCTTCATCTTTAAACCTCCTTTTTTATTTTTCGTTGTTTTTTAAATTGGTTTTACATAAACCCAACAAAAATTATTAAGCTTTTATTTTTCACGAAGCACCTTTAGTTCAGGCTTACTTACTTCTTGGATAACCTCATTCCGGCGATGACGTAATCGCATTGGGGTCGTTAGCTTTCATCTCCATTTCACGCTTCTGTTTCTCATGAAGCGCTTGCAATTGACCTCTCGTTAATCCCGGTTCATCACCTGATCCAGGAACCACTATCTCATCCATGTTTTGATTTGCTGCTTCAAAATCCCGCTGCTGCTGTTCATGAAGCGCATTGAGCTGGCCTCTAGTTAGGGCTGGTTGGTCTCCTGATGCTGGTATCGCTATCTCATCCAGGTCACTAGGCTGCTTCTCAATTTCACGCTTTTGTTTCTCATGAAGTGCTTGCAGTTGACCTCTCGTTAATCCCGGTTCATCACCTGATCCAGGAACCACTATCTCATCCATGTTTTGATTTGCTACTTTAAAATCTCGCTGCTGCTGTTCATGAAGCGCATTGAGCTGGCCTCTAGTTAGGGCTGGTTGGTCTCCCGATGCTAATATAACTAGCTCATTCGGATCATTAGCCTGCATCTTTATTTCACGTTTTTGCTTCTCATGAAGTGCTTTAATTTCTTGATCAGTGAGGCTCACACCATCTAAATCTTCTTCTGAATCTATTATAAAATTATTTTTACCAGGAGCCTTGCCGCCAAAATTAAGTATTTCGAAAGTGCTATTGAACTCGTCTTTGATAACTGCACAATTTTTTATTCCGGTTCTTTTTATGATTTTTCTAACAGCTTCAAAAAGAGGGACTTCATCCACTTTTATTGTGATTCGCTCTTTTTCAAATTCCTTATCTAAAATGATTTGATAACCCGTTTTACTATATATATCCTCAAAAATTTGTTTTAGGACCTTATTTTTAATATCTAATGACAGAACAGGCTCTTCAGTGCCTTTAGCTGATCCCCAGCATGAATCAGAATCTAAACTAACTGATATCATCGTTCCAAGACAATAAAAAAACAAAACAACGAAAAGTCTATTTCTTATACCGTATTTCATATAGCTTTTTACCACATTTTTTTACTTTTGGTCAAAAATTATGTTCATTTCTTGACAAAAATTTATTTTTCTAAATATATCAAAGAGTTAAATTTCTTTCTGTTTCACAAAAACTTATTCCACTAATTTATAAGGCACTCTCATTATTCAATACCTGATCCTTAATCCTTTTAACATGCCCCCTGCCAAGCCCTTTTACCTCGCAACCCAACTCAAAATAACGTTTAATGGCTTCATCATTCAAAATTCCGAAGCAGTCAATTATTGAGATAGGATTACCGGCCATTTCAACGACCTTATCAGGAGTCAAGCTTAGATAATCCTTGTGCCTGACAGCAAGCACAACCGCATCGGCACCTTTAAGCACATCTGCCATGTTTTTATGGACAACAATTTTAGAAAGCTTCTCCTGACCCCTGAAAAACCTGGCCCATGACTTTTGCGGGGCAGGATATGTATCCTGTTTTTCAAGTTCCCACCAATGCTTGACATAAGGGTCGTGTACTACCACCTCACCGCCCATCTCGGTCAGTTTTCTTACTATCATCTCAGAGCCACTGTAACGCGTATCACCCACGTCCTCCCTGTAGGAAACGCCCAGAACCGTTATGTTTGATGCCGCAACTATCTTTCCCATGTTACGCAGCGCGTCACGCACCAGCTGGACGACATGAAGGGAGCGGGTATCGTTTATGTCGATGGCAAGGGGGGTAATCTTGAAGATATCGTCGTCAAAGCCCATGAGCGAATTGTATGCCCATACGCCAAGCCCCCCGTCCTTGGGAAGGCAGTATCCACCGATTCCGGGACCGGGGAAAATAATGTTTGAATGGGTGGGTCGGATCTTTATGGCGTCTATGACCTTTATAAGGTCCACCCCATTTCTCTCCGAGAAAAGGCTCCATTCATTTAGAAAGGAAAGGATTGTGGCCCGATATGAATTTTCCACGATCTTGCATGTTTCACTTTCTATGGGCCGGTCAAGAACCGTTAAAGGAAATTTCTCGACATTAATCACATTTGAAAGAAACCTTGTGACACGGCTTTTTGCCTCATCATTAATGCCTGAGCATACGCGCCAGAAATCGCGAATGGAAGCGACATAGTTTTTACCGGGCATCACTCTTTCAAATGAATGGGCAAGAAGGGGCTTGGAGCCGTTCAGCCCCCTTTTTTCAAATGCCTTTTTTATAATCGGATAGGCGATATACTCGGTCGTGCCCGGTGGCACGGTCGTCTCGATGAGCACCAGACAATCAGGCCTTATCTTGTCCCCAATTATCTGGAGGCTTTCTTCAAGAGCCTCGATATCCGCATGGCCTTTTCGGACATCCCCGAGGGTCTCCTTGTGGTAGTCGCACTGCACATCCACCACCACAATGTCAGCAAGGCATAAGGCATCATATGAAAAGGAAGCTGTAAGGGTCTTTTTCTCCTTTACGCACCGTTTGATCAAGGGGGCGACCTCAGGGTCTTCGGCCTCAACAGGTGCCACACCCTTATTCAGATAGGGTATCTTCCAGTATGAACGGATTGAAGGCCTCTGCATGCCGATTACCGAATAGATGGAATTACCTGTTTCAGGGTCAACAGAGTCGGCCACAACCCCTGCCATAACGGAACCGACAAACCCAACGCCCATGACGACAACGATCTCGCGACCCTTCTCTTTTTCCTGTTTTACAAGCTGTCTCAGGCGTTTGTTTTCATTTTCATAATCCGCCTCTGTCGGAAGGGGGAAGACCTCGCCGTTCGGAGAGGGGGACACGGGATTATCCGTGTTGTTGGAGGGGTTGGTTGTATTGGGGTCTTTAGTCATTAATGGGTTCCTTTCTGATTAGGTTTAACGGCCCACTTGTATTGTTTAAAAACTATAAAAGATAAAACAAATTTTATTTAGCCGCCCGTGCGCTTCGCTTACTTGATTAACGGGACAAAGAAGGATGAAAAGATTTTTGCTCTGCCGACACTGGCAGAGCAAAAGCTTCATTTGCTTCGCAAAAGGTAAACAGCGGTATCAGTTTCAGGAATTGGGGCCTGCAGTTGAGAAGCCTTTGATTCAATTTTGGACCTCTCGAAGCTGGTTCCCTAATAACTAATAACAGTGTCCTTGTTTTCTTTGCCGCCCGTTCGTTTCACTCACTTGATTGACGGGACAAAAAAGGATGAAAAAATATTTGCTCTGCCGATGCTGGCAGAGCAAAAGCTCCAATTTTACTTCGCAAAAGTTAAAGTCGGATTTTCATTTAAGCACTTGGGAAAAGTCAAGTACTGCTACCCCAGGGAAAGCTTCCAATGCTTGCGCAGTAAAGTACATTTCAAATATTATCATTGCCCCTTTCGAGAACCAGACGGCGAATAACGGCCTTTTCGCCCTTGAAGTTTACCAGAATCCCAAGGTGCATGCCTGTGGACCGCAGGTAGTTGAGGAGCTGCGCCTGGTGCGCCTTGGTCAGTTCATCCACCGCTTTCAGTTCCAGAATGACCTGGTTTTCAACTATCAAATCGGCAAAGTATTCGCCTACGATAGTCCCTTTGTAATTAACACTTATAGGTACCTGGGATTCAGCTTTGAGTCCGAGGTTTTGAAGTTCGAGCAGGAGGGCATTTTCGTAGACCTTTTCAAGGAAGCCTTCACCCAGTATGCGGTGGACCTCAAAGATAGCGCCGTTGATCTTGTAGGTAAGTTCTCTTGAATCCATTATTATGGAATGTTCAGCGGCCCGTTATTATTGATTAAAAAGTTATAAAAGACAAAAGACTGTTTAGCCGCCCGTTCACTTCGTTCACTTGATTAACGGGACAAGGCAGGATGTTTTTCCTCGGGCGATGCTCCCCGAGGAAAAGAGCCCAAGAGCAGGGCATCTTGGCAGATGAGCGGCTAGTAGAATAACCTTTTGGATGTTTCTTGTGCCAAATCCAGGCAGTGCCCCAGTTAAATACGCTTCGCTGTCCATGCGGAATTCTACCGGGCAGGCATGACGCGCTGTAAGAAACCAGGGGCATCTATTCTTGGTTGGCGGGGCATTGTTATTTATGGTAATGCTTTGTTATAGAAATTATTTCAATTTTATCTTCAGGCAGGCAAATAAAGATGGCTCTATATTTCTTATCCAAACGGAATGAATAAATATGCCGGTGTTTGGGTTCTAACAATTCAGTATTTAATGAAGGATGAGATGGATCATTCTCAAAAAGTTTTTTAGCCTTTTCCCATTTTTTATTAAGAGCATGTTTTTGAAGATATTCCTTGATATCGTCTCTAAGTGGTAAAATGGAAGGCATTTTGATTTATCGATTAATAGATGATTTTTTTAAACCTTCTTCCAGATCTTTTAAGAAACCTTCTTCATACAAATCTGTTGCCGCAAACTCAGATATAATCGATTCAACTTTATCATTTTTAAAAGACTTTAATTCAATTGGTTTTCTCTCAAGTCTCCTTAGCAGCTTTTTTCGCTCTTCATCTGTGAGATTGTCGACGATTTCATAGAGTGTATCCATAGGTATTTCTATTTTCTTTGTTATTGTTTCTTTAAGAGTAATTTGAGGCATATTGCACCTCCCTAAAATGGGGATTTTAAAAAGACAATACCTTAGAGATTATCATTTATTAATCTAAGTGTCAAAATCCCAAGGAAAAATATCGTAACTCTCTTTAATAATTTGTAGTAGCTAAGATATGATCTGACACATACCCTTTCTCGCCTGTCACGCTTTTTTCGTGTTTCCCGTTTCATTATAACCAATAACCGATAACCTTGCTCTTGTTTCTTTGCCGCCCGTTCGAATTGCTCGCTTGACAAATCAGGATAAAAACGGATGTTTTTTTACTCTGCCGATGCTGGCAGAGTAAAAGCTCCAATTTTGCTTCGCAAAAGGTGAATGTGGCTTTTGTTTTCAGAAGTTGAGATCTGAAGATCAAGTGCCTTCTATTCCTCACAGGCACTGCAGAGAACAAGGACGAAAAACATGTGATTTCTCTGACAGTCTTTCCCTTGGAACCTTGCCCCCTGGGACCCTTGAACCCTGCTTTTTTAACCGCCCGCTTCGCTTGACAAAGAAGGATAAAGACAGGATGTTTTTTTGCTCTGCCGATGCCGGCAGAGCACACGGCCATCTCTGCGCAGCATAGACGCCTGGGGAAAGAATCCTATATGATATAGGGTCAAATTTGCTCCTGAACCATCTAAAGATCATGCTCCGATAGTTGTACCAATCCCGGGATAAACTTGAAATGTTTGTCCTTTGAATAAATTTTGTATCCGTGCTGAAAAGCAACTGAAGCAATCCATATATCGTTTGTGGGAATAGGGGTTCCAGCTTCCCTCAAATTATGCAATATTGAAGCATAAAAATCAGCACTAACCTCATCAATGAAGTGAACGACTACTCTTGGAGAATCAAGAAAAACATTAAGCTCTTCCCTGTTTTTGGTTTCATGGCGACCGCCTTTAAAACCTGAAAAAAGCTCCCCGATGCTAATGACGGAAAAACCTATCAGATCAATTTTTCTCAACGTATCGACAACATTCACTTCACCCTTCATGGCGAGTGAGTATATATTCGTGTCGATCAGAACTTTTTTCATTTCCAGAGCTCCTGGTCAACTCGCCGCTCTTGGCTAATCTTCGCATGGATTTTTTCAAATTCATCATTGCTCCAACTTCCAAATAATTCATCTAGGTCATTATATTCACGCGTATATCTCTTTTCCTTTTTGAGTCCAAGGCCTTCTTTGATTATTTCAAGGGTCAGCTGATTAACACTCTTACCTTTTTCAGCAGCAGTCTGCTTGAGCTTCTCAGCAACCTCGGCCTCAATGCCTCTAATGGTGACCGCCTTCATAAGGGCCTCCTGATATTTCCATCAGTTTATGATTGCATTTTGTAATCATTTTATGACATCACATGGTTTTTGTCAAGTACTTCGGGAAACTCGAGGGGTTGATAAAAACATGAAAAGAATCTTTAACCGCCCAGTTGGTTTTGGAACCAACAAAGACCAAAAACATTGTTTAACCGCCCGTTCACTGCGTTCGCTTGACAATACAGGATAAAGACAAGATGTTTTTTTGCTCTGCCGATGCTGGCAGAGCAAACGCTCCATTTTGCTACGCAAAAGGTGAAGGTTGGTTTTCATTTAACCACCAATTATTTTATTGGCTGTAGGGACAATAAAATAATAAAGATCTTCCGTGCCCTTAAATTTTTAGATAGTGAGGGAGTGCCTCTGGGCAATTATTTCTTTTTGAGTTCCCTTAGCTGTTCACCGAATAGTTGGTAAATATCTTTGCGATGGCCTACATAGTGAATCTGTAAGACCTTCTCGTCTTCCAGTATTTTGTAAATGATTCTATATCGTTTTGCACGCAGGGAAAGATAGCCGGAAAGTTCTTTTTCAAGGAATTTGCCTGAATAGGGCTTTTCCTGCATCTGTTCTATTTTAGACTTTATAACCGGTTTTAAGTGGGGATGTAGTTTTTTGATCTGATTACGAGAGGTTTCAGAGTAAAGCAACCTGAACTTCCGGGCCATTACTCCGCCCATACATCTTTATGCGTGTAGGCTTTACCGGCCTTGAAATCTTTCTCGGATGCATCCAGGGCCTTAAGAATGCCCGAATCGGAAAGGATCTCGATTGTCTCTAGTAGCCCGACGTAACGGTCCGGTGTTAACATAACACCAACGGCTACCCCGTTTTTCGTCACCGTAATAGTAGAGTCCTCATCCGTCATATCCTTGATGATATCAAGAAAATTCTTTTTTACAGTTGTTACCGGTATAATTTTTTGAATATCATCCATTTAGAAATTTCCCCTATGAATTATAATGACCATAATAATTTCAAGTTCTTATAAAGTCAATATGGAAGGGCATTGAGAATATTAGGAAATCAGGTCTAATTTTTGGTTCGATCGGATATCAGAAAACAGAAGAACAAATTTTAATTAACCGCCCGTTTCGCTTGACAACACAGGATAAGGACAGGATGTTTTTTTACTCTGCCGACCCTGGCAGAGCAAAAGCTCCATTTGCTTCGCAAAGGTTGAGGTTGGGTTTTCATTTAAGCGCCAGGGGAAATTCAATCATCAATTACTTCATCAGCTGCTGAAGCAACAAAAAGAAAAGAAGAATTGTTGTTTAACCGCCCGTTCGCGTTGCTCACTTGATTAACGGGACGGGGCAGGATGTTTTTCCTCGGGCGATGTTCCCCCGGTCTCCACTTATGCATGGCACTAAAAATGGGTAATTTACAGTTCTTACATTGGCAGGGAATACAATTATTTCATGGAAAAGGTTTTATTATGGTGCAATTTGCCTCGGGCGCCAAATTCTTCAGTCACCTAATCACCCAGTAGCAGGAGTAGGATGGACGACAGGACGCCGTTATTCAAAGCCACTCTTTTGACACCCATGCCAATGCACTGTGAGCCCCACTTTTCACTGTCATTAAATTCGCTGTTCACAAAAATAAATGTTTGGCCATCTTCACTCAGAATCCCTGCACCGCTTTCTTCATCTGGAGTGCCCGGATCAAATGTGATGGTGATAGTGCCGTCGGATGAAATCGAATAAATGCCGCTCTCAGTGCCACTACCGGAAGTAAATGTTGTTGAAAATGTGTTGTTGCCTTCAAGATCGTCCCCAATCTGCCTGTTCAATTCATCCTCTTTCGTACAGCTGCCGGTAAAAGTCCCGTCTGACATAAAAGTGAACGTCTCTTTCATGATCAAAACCTTGTCATTGACACCCCATGAACCCACAGCACCACCATGAAATGCGCTCTCAAATTCATGAATTTCATATACCGTGTCATCGGGAAAATACTGCGAGAAACCACTCCCCTTTTTGACACCCATGCCAATGCACTGTGAGCCCCACTTTTCACTGTCATTAAATTCGCTGTTCACAAAAATAAATGTTTGGCCATCTTCACTCAGAATCCCTGCACCGCTTTCTTCATCTGGAGTGCCCGGATCAAATGTGATGGTGATAGTGCCGTCGGATGAAATCGAATAAATGCCGCTCTCAGTGCCACTACCGGAAGTAAATGTTGTTGAAAATGTGTTGTTGCCTTCAAGATCGTCCCCAATCTGCCTGTTCAATTCATCCTCTTTCGTACAGCTGCCGGTAAAAGTCCCGTCTGACATAAAAGTGAACGTCTCTTTCATGATCAAAACCTTGTCATTGACACCCCATGAACCCACAGCACCACCATGAAATGCGCTCTCAAATTCATGAATTTCATATACCGTGTCATCGGGAAAATACTGCGAGAAACCACTCCCCTTTTTGACACCCATACCAATGCACAGTGAGCCCCACTTTTCACTGTCACTAAATTCGCTGTTCACAAAAATAAATGTTTGGCCATCTTCACTCAGAATCCCTGCACCGCTTTCTTCATCTGGAGTGCCCGGATCAAATGTGATGGTGATAGTGCCGTCGGATGAAATCGAATAAATGCCGCTCTCAGTGCCACTACCGGAAGTAAATGTTGTTGAAAATGTGTTGTTGCCTTCAGAATCATCCCCAATCTGCCTATTCAATTCATCCTCTTTCGTACAGCTGCCGGTAAAAGTCCCGTCTGACATAAAAGTGAACGTCTCTTTCATGATCAAAACCTGGTCATTGGCACCCCATGCACCCTCAGCACCCCCATGAAATCCGCTCTCAAATTCATGAATTTCATATACCGTGTCGTCGGGAAAATACCTGCTGAATGCCAATGAGTATGAGGCTGGAATTTCAAATCCAATAATAAGCAGCAACGCAAAGCTCAGTATAAAAAGTCTTTTCAATAGAAAGTTTTTAGTATTATCCAACCTTAGCTCCTTTCTTTCATATTGTATTTAATCCAACAGAATAATCACAATCCATTTTTTTTATAACTGATAGGTCAAATAAATTATTGAGGAACATTATGAAATAATTTTATCCAATATTTAATCATAGCAAGAAATTCGATATTAGAACTTAGCTTTTCAATTTTCATATTTTTTAGATCAAGTATTATAACCTTCCGGATGTTTTTTGTGCCATCCCCAGGCGGTTTCAATAATAGTCTCAAGGTCTGCAAACCGGGGCTTCCACCCCAGCTCCTTAATTGCTTTATCTCCCGAACCAATAAGCGTAGCAGGGTCCCCTGGTCTTCGGCTTACGACTTTTGACGGAATCATTTCACCCGTAACATTTTGGCTTACATCGATTATTTCCTTAACCGTGTAACCAACACCATTCCCCAAGTTGTACTTTCCTCCGGAAAGCCCATTTAAAAGCCCTTCCAATGCAAGCAGATGTGCTGAGGCCAGGTCATATATATGGATGTAGTCGCGGACGCATGTGCCGTCTCTTGTGGGGTAGTCATCGCCGAAAACATTGACCTGCTTACGTTGCCCCAAGGCCGTTTTGAGGACCAATGGAATAATATGAGTCTCGGGGTCGTGATCTTCTCCTATTTCACCGTCAGGGTCTGCTCCTGCTGCATTAAAATAGCGCAGAGAAATGTAATTTAATCCGTAGGCTTCTGAAAAATCTTTCAAAACAGCCTCTACCATGAGCTTGCTTCGTCCATAAGGGTTAACAGGCACGCACTGGTGGGTTTCAAAGATTGGGTTATCTAACGGCTCACCATATACCGCTGCCGTAGATGAAAAAATGAAATTCTTCACACCATGATCAATCATGCCTTTAAGAAGTGTGACTGTAGAGCCCACATTATTTCTATAGTACAGAACCGGATCTGTGACTGATTCTCCAACATTGATATAGGCAGCGAAGTGCATAACAGCACTGATGCGGTTATCGGTAAATAATTGAGAAAGGAGTTCTTTGTCATCCATATTCCCCTTAACCAAGCTGCCCCATTTCACGGCCTGAGCGTGACCCCGGCTTAGATCGTCAAGCACAATAGGCAAATAGCCGCTTTCTGACAGCTTCTTGCACATGTGAGAGCCGATATAGCCGGCCCCGCCTACAACCAGGATTTTTTTCATACCTTATAATTCGTTTTTTAATTAAGCATCCTAGACAGCAACTTCACCATCTCGATTTCCAAACAAGTCTATAAATTAAAGATCATATGTAGGAATTCAGCTGCGCCTCCAGAATTTGACTCCCTTTACCAGTTCATTATATCTGTCAGGGTCCTGCGTTTTTACCTTGAAGACGAATTCTTTTATAAAGGCAAGAAATATGGCTGTGAAAAACCCCACTACAGTGGAAAGGATCACTATCATCTTTTTTTTAGGAGCAGACCTTGTGTCAGGAGGAACTGCTTTATCAAGCACCTGGATTGTGTTCATATCCTTGGCCTCTTCGATTTTGGCCATCTCGTATTGACTGGTAAGGAGTTCGAATACCTGCTCCTGGATCTTTGCCTCACGCATCAGCCTTGCCAGCCTCATGCCGAGGTCAGGAAGCTCCTTAAAGGGGATATAGAAGTTGTCGGCATTTTTTTCAGGGTTTCCTGATTCTATCTTTGCAAGTTGTTTCCGGAGCTCCTCTATCTTTGATTTGAGCATTATAGCTTCATTCTGTTTTTCAGTACCGAACTTCTTTAAGACTTCAAACTCGGTCTGAGCGGCGATGATCTCTCCCTTTAATGTGGCTGCACCTTCAATGGAGGCCTTTGCCTGCTCATTAATGGATACAAGATTGTATTTCTCCTGAAACGCCTGGAGACCGGTTTCTGCATTTATTAAATCCTTTTTGGCCTTTTCAAGCCTTTCTTCAAGAAACACCCTCTTACGCTGGCCTTCAGTAACAAGCACGGTCCTGTTTATCTGATCCAGAGCCTCAACATAGATATTGGCCATGGCTGCAGCCCTTTTCGGGTCCTCTTCCTCTACTGACACACTTATGATCCCTGTGTCCTTTGAAACATTTATTTTAGTGATTTCTGAAAGCTTATTGTAGACAGGGGAAATGTATTCCGCTTCCCACAGTTTTTTGAGATCGAATTTATTGATCAGGACATCGGCCACTGAGCGGCTTTTCATGATCCCGACATAAACATCCGAGCTTGACTGTCCCCCCCCCAACAGCCCTGATGCAAGCCCTCCGAAGGCACCTCCCGCCTGAGAAAGGAAAGAGGAAATTCCAGATTTTTGCTGTTGTGGCGGAAGGATTCGAGCAGTTGCAGTAAATTTCTCAGGCAGATAGAGGCTGTAGCAGACAGAGAAGACTATCGCGATCAAGGTAATCCAGAAGATGAGCCATTTCCTTTTCAGGAGGACGAGTAAAAGGTCAAGGAGGTTTATTTCGTCTTCCATGCACTCAGGCGGGATGTTATTTGGATCTGTGGGGTTCATAACCGGACCTCATGATTGGATTTTTTGTTTTATTTTTAAACGCCTGTGAGCATTGAGAGAAGAAGAATTCTTGTTTTTTTAACCGCCCGTTCACTGCGTTTACTTGATTAAAGGGACAAAAGCAGGATGTTTTTTTACTCTGCCGATGTTGGCAGAGCAAAAGCTTCATTTGCTTCGCAAAAGGTGAGCAGTAGTTTCAATTTCAGTAGTTGAGGTCTAAAGTCCAAATGCCTTTTGTTTCTCACAGAGACCACAGAGGGCACAGAGAAAAAACATGCTGTTTCTTCGACAGCGGTTCACTTGGCCCCTTGAAACTGGGAACCCGCTGCGAAGCTGTGGGACTGAGCGGAGCGTAAGCGGAGCAAAGAATCCTCGACCCCTGGAAACCTTGGACCCTGATTTCTTAACCGCCCGTTCACTGCGTTCACTTGATTAGCTGGACAGGGCAGGATGGTTTTCCTCGGGCGATGCTCCCCTGGGGAAAGCTTTCAATGCTTGAGCATTATTTTATAGCGGTGTACATAAAACTTCTTCTGTAACGTTGATCAAACGATGGCAAAGCTTGAGGCGATGTGTTGATTAAACCGATAAAAGACAAAAGAGTGTTTGACCGCCCGCTTCGCTTGACAAAACAGGATGGAAACGGATGTGACCTCTTTTTGCTCTGCCGATGCTGGCAGAGCAAAAGCTCCAATTCCTGCGTAAAGGTGTAAGGTCAACTTTCTTTTCGAGTCTTACTGGAACGGGTTAGGTTTTTTGATTTTTTGAAAGAATGCGGAATGTTTCTTCATATATGATTCTTCTAGGGCCTATGGCGACAATTTCTATCTGCCGCCTTTTTGGGCGGATACGGTATATGATTCGATATCTTTTAACGCGATAACTTCTCAGACCTTTAAGCTCATCCTTGAGGGCCTTTCCACCGTATGGATTCCCGATTATGTTTTTCAAACCGGATCGGATGTGCAATTTGATCATTGGATGAAGCTTCTTTAAAACAGAAGCAATATCGTCCGGGACCCTCGGGACAAATTTACCTTCGTCCGTGATCATGATTCGGGCAACAGTTCCTCCAGGCCGTATAGGGCCGCTCTGCCTTTTTTCAGTGATTCCAGACCACTTTCAATTTCCTCCATAAAATTGGAGTCGAATCGAATCTTGATGGTCTCCCGCCAGCTTTCAAATTCATCCGGGCTCACCATTACAGCAACAGGTCGGCCGTTTTTTGTAATGATTACCTCTTCATCGGTCTGCTTTACGGAATCGACCAATGCGCTCAGTTTCATCTTGGCTTCCGACACGGACATAGTATTCATAATATAGAACCTTATATAGGTTGACTTAAATTATAGTCAATATATAAGCTTTTTTAAAATGACTGTCAAGAATACCGAGGCGAGTAACCGCCCTGTTGGTTCTGAAATCAGCACAGAAAAAAAGAATTTTTGTTAGCCGCCCGTTCACTGCGTTCACTTGACAAAACAGGATAAAAACGGATGAAAAGATTTTTACTCTGCCGACATGGCAGAGTAAAAGCTTCGTTTGCTTCGCAAAGGGTGGCTGGTTGTTCCTTTTCCAACTCCCAAAAAAAATCGATCACCATTCACCGGTTACTGGGATAACAAAAAAAATAAAAGATCTTCTATGTGATTAGCTTCTTTCCCTTGGCTCCTCGACTCCTGGAACCCTTGGACCCTGTCTTATTAACCACCCGCTTCGCTGGCAAAACAAGATATAAACGAGTGGTTACACCCCATAATATCACCTGGAGTTTGGAAGCATAAGGTGGCCCTTCTCCACCAGGTAGCCGAGTATTTTCATGGCCCCCTCCTGGGGAGTCAATTCTGCTGTCTTTATAACAAGCTCGGGATTAACAGGTGCCTCATAAGGGTCATCGATTCCGGTAAAGCCCTTTATCTCTCCTTTGCGTGCCTTCTTGTACAAACCCTTTGGGTCCCTCTTTTCACATACGTCAATAGGGGCATCTATAAATATTTCCATAAAAAACAGTCCGGCTTCATCATGTATCTTTCTTGCTATTTCACGGTCCTTTGCATATGGTGAAATGAAGCTGGTCATGGTTATGAAGCCTGCGTCTGCGAAAAGTTTAGCGACCTCTCCTATACGGCGTATATTTTCCTCACGGTCTTCAGCTGAAAAACCCAGGTTCTTGTTCAGTCCATGTCTGACATTATCTCCGTCAAGGACATATGCAAGTCTGTCTCTTTGAACAAGGGCATGCTCAAGGGTAAATGCCAGGGTGCTTTTGCCTGATGCACTAAGGCCAGTCATCCAGATAGTGCAGCCCCTTTGTTGGAGCAGATTCTCACGTAATTCACGGTTTACATGTCCCTCATGCCAAATGATATTATTCGCTATCTGCATTGATATTCACCTATTAAATTTTGCTAGAAAAGGTTTAACCTTTCGCTTTGCTTGACAAAACAGGATAAAAACGGATGTTTTTTACTCTGCCGACACTGGCATAGCAAAAGCTTCATTTGCTACTCAAAAGGTTACTGCAGGGAAGGATATTTCTTGCCGCAGGCAGGGCAGGTCTTGTCTTTATTCAGGGTCTCCCCGCATTCGCATACCCAGCCTTTATGGGTTGCCGGATTTCCGACCACAAGGGCATGATCGGGTACGTCCCTTGTTACCACGGCACCTGCGCCGATAAGAGAGTAACTGCCGATTGTAACCCCGCACACTACCGTGCAGTTGGCACCAAGGGTTGCCCCCTTCTTTACAAGGGTAGGCCTTGCCTGATCCATTTTACTAATCTCAGCCCTCGGATTGTACACATTGGTAAACACCATGCTGGGCCCGCAGAACACCCCGTCTTCAAGGGTAACGCCCTTATACACGGATACGTTATTCTGTATCTTGCACCTGTTTCCTATTACCGCTTCAGGGCCTATGACCACATTCTGCCCTATATTGCACTGTCTGCCGACGCATGAGCCTGAAAGAAGATGAGAAAAATGCCATATCTTTGTTCCATCACCTATCTTGCAGTCCTGGTCAATAATAGAAGAGGGGTGCGCATAAAAGCCTTTTTCATCTTTATCGGCTGCCTGAATTTTCGCCTCTCTGCCCGCAGCCTCCACTTCTATCCTTCTGCCTCCATCATCGAGCGACATTTGAGAGCGGTTGAGCACCCTCAGGACCCTGAGGCCCTCTATCCCGTCTGTTACAGGGATCTTCCCGTTTGTGATGCAATCGATAAAATGTTCACACTCAAGCCTTAATGGTTCCGCCTCCGCCATTTCAACCCTTTCAGGCATCCCCTTTTCAGGCACCGGAATATTTTTCTCCCAGTTTATCTTGTGCGGATAGAGAAGCAGTTTGTCCTTCCAGGGTTGGGTGTCGTCAAAAACCGCCATTTTTTTGTCCCCCACAACTACCAGTTTCTGCTCTTTAAAGGGGTGAAGCCAGGAGACAAATATGTGCGCCTTCAGGCCTGAGGGAAACTCAAGGTGCGTGGTGGTGACATCCGCGATCTTCTTGTGAAGGTAGTTTCCGCCTGTGGCTGAAACCGCGTCAGGCGTTTCTCCTGCAAGGGAAAGGATCATGGATATGTCATGGGGTGCAAAAGACCAGAGGATGTTTTCTTCCCGCCTGATCTTTCCCAGGTTAAGCCTGTTTGAATATATATAGTTGATCCGGCCAAGCTCGCCACCTGAAGCAAGCTCCTTGAGTCTTATAAAGGCTGGATGGTGCTGCAGCAGGTGCCCTACCATCAGGACAAGGCCCTTATCTTCGGCAATAGAGATAAGTTCTTCGGCCGCATTTTCATCAAGCACAAGCGGTTTTTCAACATACACATGCCTTCCAGCCAGAAGCGCCTCCCTTGCCAGGTTATAATGGGTCTCGGCAGGGGTGGCAATAACCACTCCTTTTATATCTTCCCTTGAGATCACTTCATTTAAGGCGATGCAGGTATCTATGTCAGGATAGTTTTTCCTGAACTGGGCCAGGGTCTCTTCGTTTCTGTCACAGATAAGCCTCAGGGAACCGAGTTGATAGTAATTTCTTACAAGATTTTTCCCCCAGTAGCCGCTTCCAATAACTGCGATGCCCGGTCTTTTTTTATCTGCCGTGCCTTTGTCCAATTTTTTCTGTCCCCTTTTTCAATTCACCTATCAGGCTGTTGATTAATATTTTATCTTTTTTTATCCACAGAAGCGGCATGAAGATACACCTCCGGTCCTTCGGTTACACCGATTAAACAGCATAGCATTCTGATATAACTAATAATTCAGTCAAACAGCCCTTGAAATCATCACCAGAGCTTTATCAACCTTTCAGGGCTTATCCCCGCCTTTTCACTGAAGGCCTGGATATCTCCCGCGTTCTCATCAAATATGAGGACAGCGTCAAAGTTGTCGTTGTCAAAATCCGCAAGCGCCTCAAGGCTTTCGCATCTGCCCACAATATACATATTCAAAGATTTATCCTTTATCAGGGAAATAAGGCAGTCCCGCACAATTTGAGGCCCGACAAAGACAAAGCGCTCATGTCCACTATCTTCAAGCGGGAACAGTTTTTCCGCAAGCCTTTGCCTGAGAAGGTTGTATTCCTTGAGTTTTGAAATGACAAATCTGACCGCAAGCCTTGACTTGGTTTCAATGCCTTTTGGGGTGAGCAGATACGCATAGCCTATCTTGTGAGGGCTTTTTTTGAAGTTGCCTATCTTTACAAGGCCTTTTTCCAAAAAACTTTTGAGAAGAAAATTTACCTTCCCCAGACTCATGCCGGAGCATTCCGCAAGCTGCCGCTGGGAGGTTATCTCCTCCGAGTCGAGTGCGTCAAGCAACCGGAAATCCCGCTCAGAATGCCTTACCGGAGAATCTTCCTGCATAATATTTCAGCCACTTTTTAGAGGTTGGCCCTGATACACGAAACAAAAACAATACTGTAAAAGGCAAATTGTTCACTGCTGAACATTATTCATACCCAGAACAAATCTTTTTTGTCAAGAGCAAATAGCACCTTATTCTGCACATTCTTATGTGCATTTATGCACAAAAAAATGTGCACTGAGCGGTTTCTTGACCCTGTTTCTCATTAACGGCTGAACCTGATTTTTCTTTAGCGGATTTCTCAATTACCTTTAAAAAAAGGGTAAGCGGGGTTCCCGCCCATCAATTTTTGCCTGCAGGATTCAGATTGGCACGCAAATTGAAATAATATCAACAAGCTACAGAAAGATAAAAGACGTTTGCACAAAGGATGCCGCCTCCGATCAATTCCCAAATACGAAACCTGCTATTGCACGACTTGAAATTCCGAAACATGCTGAGCCAAGCTTGAGTACCCGCGCCGACACAACTGTCTGGTGCTATTAATTACCGGAAGACCGCGGTACCCCCTTTTTGAGGGGTTTTATTGTCAAATTGAAAACCTCAAGCAAAGGAGAAAACAAGATGAGAAAGATAAGAAAAGGCCTTGTCATAGGAATTTGTATTTCCCTTATACTTGCCTTTGCCTCCGTTTCAATTGCAGAGGAAAAGATCAATATCAACAGCGCCGGCCAGGAGCAACTCATGCAGCTTGAGAAGATCGGACCCAGCTATGCGGACAGGATCATCGAATACAGGGAAAAAAACGGCAAATTCGAAAAACCGGAAGATATCCTCAAGGTCAAGGGGATCGGTCCCAAGACCTATGAACTGAACAAGGATCGGATAACGGTGAATTAGAGACTTTCACAAAATAGAGGAGAGAGGGAGGGGCGGATCTGAAAAACCTTGCCAGACTGCTTTTACCCCCTCTCCCACAGCAGGGGAAAAGGGAGTGAAGGGAATTATAAAGTTAAAATATAATTTACCCGGAGGATATCATGAAAAAACAGGCGGTTATTCTGGCCATGCTTTTGTTTCTTTTTCCGGCAGGGGTGACAGCCGGGAAGATAACCCTTTCATGCGAGGTACTGGAGCCTTCTCCTGAAATCAAGGCCGTTGATCACGACCTTCAAAGTCTCAGGTATCTGCTCATTCATCACGCCAACAGCAAGGACTGTGAATCGGCATGCAAAAATGACCCACCTATAGGGCGAATCGGCGTCCAAAATTGACCCACCCCTGAAAGCCTTCTATTCTGCTGTGACTATGGTAGAAGGAGGCGGAAAGGGATGCTCACAGTGGAAACAATCCGTAAGATACGATTAGCTGTTCTCAGAGATGGCAAATCCATACGTCAGACAGCGAAGGATCTGCGCCTTAGCAAAAATACAGTAAAAAAGGCGATAAGGAGCGGAGAAACATCTTTTCAGTACGAACGAAGCAACCAGCCAAGACCCAAGCTGGGGCCGTTTATAGACATGCTGAAAGGCTTTCTGGAAGAAGACGAGAAACTGCCCAAAAAACTGCGCAGGACAGCCCAGATACTTTTTGAAGAGCTGCAACTCAACGGCTACGAAGGTGGCTATGACAGCGTACGGAGATATGTTCAAAGATGGCGCCAGGATCAAAGGAGCTTGCCAAAGGAGGTATTTATACCTTTGGTATTTGATCCTGCAGAAGCCTTTCAGTTTGACTGGAGTCATGAGTGGGTAGATCTGGACGGAAGCAGAGTAAAGGCAAAGGTTGCACATATAAGGTTATGTCACAGCCGCTACTTCCTTTGTATTGCCTACCCCAGAGAAACCCAGGAGATGGTGTTTGATGCCCATATCAGGGCCTTTGAGTTTTTTGGGGGAGTTTGCCGTAAAGGCATCTATGACAATCTCAAAACAGTGGTTAACAAGATCCTGGGAGGAAGGGAAAGACAGTTCAACAGCCGCTTCAGCCAACTGTGTTCCCATTATTTATTTGAACCGGTAAGCTGCACCCCTGCTGCAGGTTGGGAAAAGGGTCAGGTGGAAAACCAGGTAGGTGTGGTCAGAAGGAGATTTTTCACTCCCCGAATCAAGGCCAGGGATTTCACACACCTAAACGAGCTGCTTAGAGAACAATGCATCACCTGGGCAAAGACCCGTAAGCATCCAACAATATCTGATAAGACGGTTTGGCAGGTCTACAGTGAAGAGAGACCCTATCTGATAAATCTACCACCTCTCTTTGATGGATATGCACAACGTCCAGCCAGGGTTACCCCCAGCTCACTTGTAACCTATGACCGGAACCGATACAGCGTTAATTGCAGCCAGGTGGGTAAAGCGGTCTATATGAGAGTATATGCCGATCGGATAGTGATAGTAAATAACGGTTGTATCGTAGGAGAGCATGATAGGCATTTTGGAAAGAACAAGACTATTTTTAATCCCTGGCATTATGTCCCGGTCCTTGAACGTAAGCCCGGGGCTCTCCGTAATGGAGCCCCCTTTAAAGACTGGCAACTTCCCGATCCTGTCGAAGGCGTCCTAAATGGGCTTCAAAACCGTTTTTCCGACTGGGACCGTCAGTTTGTGGCCATTCTAAATGCTGTTCCTTTCTACGGACTTGAGGCTGTAAGTAAAGCCTGTAAGGAGGCCCTAAAGATAAGGGCCGTAAGTAAAGAGGTGGTTCTCAATCTTTTAAACAGGGATCAGGATCAGGATTGCACGCCTGATTTGGGTATCCCCTCCCATCTGATTCTCAAGCAAGAGCCCATAGCAGACTGCCGCCGCTATGAACGTTTGGTAAGGGAGGGATACCATGCTGCGCAATGATATCATGGACCAGATGGAAAAACTAAAGTTGCGGGGTATGCAGTCCATTTATGATGAAGTTGTCTCCAATGGACGCAAGAGCCATTCAACGCCTGAAAAGGTAATCCTGGAACTGCTCAAGGCTGAAGCTGCCGAAAGATATATAAGGAGTATCCGATATCGTATGGGACAGGCCAGGTTTCCTGTCCTTAAAGATATCGATGGCTTTGATTTTAACGGGGCCTGTGTTGATGAAGCCCAGATTAGGTCTATTTATCAGGGTGATTTTATAGCCGAACATATCAACCTGATTTTTGTAGGTGGCACCGGTACGGGCAAAACCCATTTAGCCATAACTATAGCGGCCCAGGCCATAAGGAATGGCAGGAAGTGCAAGTTTTATAACCTGGTGGATCTGGCAAATGAGCTTGAGCAGGAGAAAATGATTGGATTGGCCGGCAAAATCACAGCAAGACTACTTCGATTTGATCTTGTGGTCCTCGATGAACTGGGTTATCTGCCTTTTTCCAAAAACGGCAGTCAACTGCTCTTTCATCTTATATCAAAACTCTACGAACAGACATCCATAGTAATCACCACCAACTTGACCTTCGGTGAATGGCCCCAAGTCTTTGGAGATAAAAAAATGACTACGGCCATGCTTGATCGGTTGACTCATCATTGTGAAATTATAGAAACAGGTAACGAAAGCTGGAGAATGAAACACGCAGCTTCATAGATAAAGAAGGGATCAACTACTCAACTATTTAACCATATTTTTTTCTCAGGGGTGGGTCAATTTTGGACGCCGATGATGGGTCAATTTTCAACGCCTATTGACACAAGGACAGGGAAACGCTTTCGAACTGGCTTAAAACCAGGCATGGGGCAAACGTGGAGTTTTTTATAGGGGGCAGAAGATACAGCGGCCTTCTGTGCCGCCTGGCAAACTGCTTCGGTCGCGGGATACTGATATTCAAGGCGGATGTAAGGCCTGAAAAAAGGGATATTATAGAGGTTATACTTCCGCCCTGAAAAACTCGACAGCCCTTTTAAGGCCCTCTTCAAGGCTCATGGCCGGCTCCCAATCAAGCCTTGATTTTGCAAGCGAAATATCAGGCCTCCTTTTGAGCGGATCATCCTGGGGAAGCTTTCTAAAGATTATCCCGGAACTGCTGCCGGTCAGCCTGATAACGGCCTCTGCCAATTTCAAAACCGTGATTTCATCCGGATTACCCAGGTTTACGGGACCGGTAAAATCATCAGGGGCCGCCATCATCCTGATAAGTCCTTCGATCATATCGTCCACATAGCAGAAAGAACGGCTCTGGCTGCCGTCCCCGTACACGGTTATGTCCGCTCCGCTCAGGGCCTGGCAGATAAAATTGCTTACCACCCTGCCGTCGCTCGGATGCATCCTGGGCCCGTAGGTGTTGAATATACGCACGACCCTGATGTTGACCCCGTTCTGGCGGTGATAATCAAAAAAGAGGGTCTCGGAGCAGCGCTTCCCTTCATCATAACACGATCTGGGGCCTATGGTATTAACATTTCCCCAGTAGTCTTCCTTCTGCGGATGCACGTTCGGGTTGCCGTAGATTTCACTGGTAGAGGCCTGAAGGACCTTGGCCTTTACCCTCTTTGCAAGCCCCAGCATGTGGATCGCGCCCATAACGCTCGTCTTGGTCGTCTTAACGGGGTTGTACTGATAATGTATGGGAGATGCGGGGCATGCCATGTTGTAGATCTCGTCCACCTCCAGAAATATCGGTTGAACAAGATCGTGGCGAATGAGTTCAAAGTTTGATTTCCCCAAAAGATGGCTGATATTTTTCTTTGATCCGGTAAAAAAATTGTCCAGGCAGATAACATCGTTTCCTTCAGCCACAAGCCTGTCACAGAGATGAGAGCCCAGAAACCCGGCGCCCCCTGTAACCAGAATTCGTTTCTGTTTGTGAATCATATCTGTTTATTCCTAATGCCTAGAAGGAGATAATTCAAAATGGGTAAGAGCCGGCCGTCCTATTGAAAAGACATTGAATCCGATCTCAAACAGCCTGCCATAATCAAGGATATTTCTTCCGTCAAATATAAAGGCCGGTTTTTTCATCCGGTCATATATTTTCTTGTAATCAAGCCTCCGGTAGACATCCCACTCGGTCATTACGGCAACGGCATCGCAACCATCTGCCGCCTCATAGGGATCAACGATATAGCTTATATCCTCTAAACCCTTAAGATCATCTTTCGCGTTTTCCAGGGCCTCAGGATCGGTAATAACAAGCCTTGCCCTTTCCTCGGCGAGCCTTTCGGCTATATATATGGCGGCGCTCTCCCTGGTATCTCCTGTGTCCGCCTTAAAGGCGAACCCGAACAGGCATATCTTTTTGTCAGTCAGCGTGTTGAACATGGAATTGAGCATGTTCAGGACGAAACGCTCCTTCTGATATTCGTTTATTTCTATAACGCCTTCCCAGTATCGACCCACGGTTTCAAGCCCGTAGTAGGTGCAAAGATATACAAGGTGCAGGACATCCTTTTTAAAACATGACCCGCCGAATCCGATACTCGCGTTGAGGAATTTGTTTCCAAGCCGGCTGTCCATGCCCACGGCCCTCGCCACCTCACTGACATTGGCGTTTGTCTTCTCACACAGGGCCGAAATGGAATTGATCGATGATATCCTCTGGGCCAGGAATGCGTTTGATACCAGTTTTGAAAGCTCACTGCTCCAGATACTGGAGCTTATTATCTTTTCCTTCGGCACCCAGTTAGCGTATATTCTGCACAGTTCATCTCTTGCCCTAAGGCCTGAAGGTGTTTCCCTTGATCCTATAAGGACCCTGTCGGGATTCTCAAGGTCCCTTATCGCGGTGCCTTCAGCCAGAAACTCCGGGTTTGAAAGCACATCAAAGTGCACGCCGTTTCGGTTTGAGGTAAGGATCCTCTCCATGGCCTCAGCAGTCTTTACAGGCAGGGTGCTCTTTTCAACTATGATCTTGGACGAATCGGAATTTTCCCTGATCTGACGGGCGGTCTTTTCCCAGTACTGCAGATCGGGTGCCATGCCCGCGCCGGCGCCATAGGTCTTGGTCGGCGTATTTACACTCACAAAAATTATGTCCGACTCTCTGATTCCCGCCTCTATGTCCGTGCTGAAAAAAAGGTTCCTCCCCCTTGCCTCCATGACTATCTCTTTTAGTCCCGGCTCGTATATGGGAAGGGAATCGGAACTCCACTGCCTGATCCTGTCGGGATTTACATCAACGACCGTGACCTTATGGCCGGGGCACCTGTGGGCGATTACCGCCATTGTGGGCCCACCCACATAGCCTGCTCCGATACATAAGATTTTTTTTTCAAATATCTGGTTCATGATTTTTTCGGGTCCAAGGGGTCAAGGATTCAAGTTATGCTTAGGTTATCAATCTAATGCCGCGATTATTACCCCCGCCGAGGCGGCAATCTGATACAGGGTCTGGGTTATATCCTTTGTAATCCTGAGCCATGGATACCTTTCAAGCTTCTTGGGCACTATTATGGTATCTCCCGGATGTACCGTCACTGAGTCAAACCCACCCATGGTCCACCGCTGGTTGCCGGTATCCCAGCTTGCAAGGCCCAGAAAGCCTTCCTGGGATTTACTCATTACAGACCCGTTTGCCTTTACAAGATATACCTGATCGTCATCCGCGTCCCTGGTTGGTCCTCCTACCTGTGCCAGGTAATGCGCTACATTTTCATCCCTTACGGCAAGGAGGGCCGTCGGGTTAAACACCTCGCCGATCACATTAACCAGAACCGATTTTTTCGGCACAAAGAGCCTGTCTCCGGCCCTGAGCTTAAGGTTATGCTCGGAAGAGGAAATCGCCATTGCTTCCTGGAGGTCTATGACCATCCTCCCGGTGGGCCTTGAGCCTTTAAGTTTTTCCAGAAGCATTTTCTTTGATTCAACAACCTGCTGATAAATTGCCGCCTCATCCTTATCCACAGCCGCCTCAGATGCCCTGGCGGTCATCGTGAGGAGATCCTCCTCCAGCTTGCTGACATAATCCATCAGCCTTTCTTCCTGGATCTCCTGGGCGGATTTTCTGTAAAATTTCGCCCCGAACGGGTAGGCGTCCTCTGTCAGGCCTCCCGCCTTTTCAATAATACTGCTCAGCCTGTTCCCTTCAACAAAGGTGTATTCACCTGGAAACAGGACCGCCCCTTCCAGGACTATCTTTCTTCCAAGAGCCTCGCCATATTTCGGCATCTCCCTGATAATTACGGTATCATCCTTTTCAAGAACCATGTTATCAGGAGACAGGCCCATTAGTGCCTTTTTTGGTGAAAAATCAAGCTTTATCGTATCAGCGCCCTCAGGCCCGGGAATTATCCTGGTTAGGGTGGCCTTTTCATCAAATGCCCTGTTTTGAAGGTTATCGGCCTGAAATATAAGATCTTTTGTAGTCATTCCCTTAAAAAGCCTGTATGTCCCGGGGCTGCGCACGGCTCCGTTTATGTGGACCTCCGGGAAGGCCTCCTTTTCCCATGCCGGATACACCTTTACCCTGTCAAGGTCCTGGAGCAGCATGTCCTGTGATGGATCACCCGCAAGCAGTCCGCCCAGATCAAATGGTATTATCTCCTTGTGAAGATCAGGTTTTGCAGAGCGGATTATTTCAGCGTGCCTCATAAATGCCTCAGGCAGAAGATCATCATAGGAACTTATAAGGGAACTCAACCTGATGTCGGCCTTTAATTCGTATTCCCTCGGATATTTGACATGACCTTCCAGATAAACCACCTGTCTTATCCCTTCATGCACCGGGTATATCTTTATTACATCCCCATCCTTGAGGCACATATTAAGATCGGCGCTTTCATTTGCAGGATCCAGATTAAAACTCTTGACAACCCTCCTCCTGTGGCCCTCTATCCTTTCTATTACCACATTTTGAAGCTGCCCCGAGTGAAGGACCCCGCCTGCGAGATCAATGAGTTCCTTTATGGTCTGACTCCCCTTCATCTCATAGATGGCGGGTCGCCTGACCGCCCCGGCGACCCCTGCCACAGGCCCTAAAACAGGGATAAGTATGGTATCTCCGGCACGTAAGCGCACGTCATCTTTTGTTTTTCCATGAACAAAAAAATCATAAAGATCAAGCGTGCTTTTGAGTTCACCGTTTCTCATTACCCTTATGTTTCTCAGGCTCCCGCTTTTAGAGGGCCCGCCCGCACCTGACAGGGCCGAGATGACGGTTGAAAGAGAACTTATGGAATATGTCCCCGGGTACCTGGCCTCACCCACCAGGAAAACATCTATGGTACGCAGCCGCCCCATTGTTATGCCAAGCTTGAAGTCAGGGTAATAGTCTCTGAATTTCCGGTATAAAAATCCCTTTAATTCATCAAAACTCAGACCGCTTACATTCAGGTTCCCGAGTCTGGGAAGAAAAATAGCCCCCTCCCTTGACACAACTGCGTCGTAGGACAATTCAGCCTTTCCCCACACATGTATCGTGAATTCATCACCGGGACCTATCCTGTAATCGCCCCCTACAGGGACGTCTGTTACAGGGGTAAATGTCGAAACAGCCTTATCAAAAAATTTGTATCCATATTGGCTCAGTTGTCGTGATATATCGGTAGGGAAATCGCCTGAAAGTATCTTTTCAATAGTCGAGGGCGGCTCTTCCTGAACAAAGACCTCCTCTTTTATCTCAGGGCGCTCTTTCTCTTCAGCCAGTATGATATTCCTGTCAGCATTGCTCATTCTGCTCAGAAACCGACCCCTTTCCTCCTCCTCAATTACTTTATATAAAGCTATCTTCTCCTCATTGGATACAAGATTACTGAAAAGGTCATGCCTCTCCTCTATGTCCAAAATTGGAAATACTATAAGCTTTTCTTCAAGATCCAGGCCAAGGAAAAATTTCTTTCTTTCTTCCATTGAGAGGCCTTTTAAAAGACCCATTTTTTCGGCATTATTCAATTTTGAGAAAAATGTCTTCTGTTCAGATTCTGAAAGCCTGTTGAAAAAATATTTTATCCGGCTTGTTTCCAGACTTTCTGTTTTCAGGCCTTCAGCCTCGCTGTCTTTGACCTGACCTGCAAGGTTGTCCTGCGCTGCTTTGCGGGGAAAAGGCGGACTGTCTTGCGAGAACGCAAGGCCAAGTGACAGAAAGATGATTGCTGTTACAAAAAAACATGCCGCAACTGACAGTTTAAAACCAGCTTGTTTGTTCACGAGACAGTGCCTCATATTTTGGGTTTATGTTCTGGAAATCACTTGTAAGGGCGCATTTGACCTTGAAATCGTATATTATAATTGCCCTTTAAAGTCAACAAAACGGGCGTGGTAAGGAAGGCTAGCCGGGGTTCGCAATGTTTGGAATCTGAAGGATCTTATTCCCGGGGAAATAATAAGGTAGGAAGATACACCTATCCGGATTGGAAGGGTAACCCTTAGGTGCATTGACGGGCATTAAAAATACCCCCTCAGGATATTCATGAAATAAAAGTTTCTTTCCTAACTACCACCGTGGCTAGAAGGAGTGCTTCCATGATGAGAAGGCGTAGCGTTATCGTCGTCACTCGAGACCGAGGCCGCGACTACCCCAACTGCTACAGCCGCTGCCACGCCCACGGTAACTCCACTCACCGTAGCAGCACCACCGGCGCCTGCCGCGCCGCCTGATGCCGTTCCTCCTGCAACTCCGCCACCTGCCGCGGCAAAAGCGGAGGATAAGGGAAGAATCAGGAACAACACAGCCACAGCACAAACAACCAATCTTTTTACAATACCGAAACCCTTGATGCTCATTTTAAAGTCCCTCTTTTTGTTGATTTACGGCGCATACCACCAAGATTTATATATTTCACACAAACAATTTGGAAATGCAAGCATTTTTTATTTTTTCATGTCATTCAGATCTTCCCTGAAAACAGCCGGCATAAGATCAGAGGCAAGGCCGTAGATATTACTCCAATGCACGGGAAGAGCGGCAACATCTCTTGTCCAGGGAGATACGGCATAGGTATACCTTGAACCGGAATCGGTTTTCAAAAACATCCTCATGGGCAGACTCAAAAAGACACCCTTGTCATTATAATCCCTGTTAAACGAACTCAAATGATCCGTGTCCGTTAGGCTGTACCACGCGCCCAGTATGGCACCTGTTGAGTACTCCCTGCTTGCGGTAAAGAGAAACCCCTTGTCTCCGGCAAGGAACCTCCCATACTGTCCCTGCAGGGTGACATCAAACGGCGCAACCCTGTAGTAGGCATTTCCTATGATGGTATGATTTTCCTGATCGAGCAGACTCAACTGAGAACCCGGCTCACGTTTTCTGACCCAGTCGGACTCGACACCCAGGGCAAGGTTGCCCCGGTTGAAAAATTTGAGAACCTCTCCACCCACACCGGCATACATATTTTCCAGGTACCCTGCTGAAATACGGCCGAACATACCCTTTGAAAGACAAACCGACTGATCGAAAAGGAGTCTTTCAAAGGTGTAATCTGTGTCCGAATATAGCCAGGAATCACTCCTTACCGCGTTTGGAATCAGCGGATTGCTGGAAGATATATTGGAATAAAAGGGGATGTCATACCTTCCATGAAAGGCGCCCCCTTGCCATGGCTCCACCCTGGCATGAGGCTTGATGCCGGCTCTTCCCTTGAAAAACCCTGAAGGGTCGTTGATATAAGGTTTAAAGTCAGGTTTTATTCCCCATGAAAAATCGAGTCTGTCATCCTCCTTTACCTCGGTGATCAAATTATCCTTTTTATTTTCATCGGCGGAAACAGACTCCACCTTTAGCGCCTTTTGAAAAATATATTCAGGAATCTCACCGAAAAGGTATTTTTCAAGGAGCTCAGGTTCAACAGAGACGCTCAGAAGATTTATCTTGCGGCGTCTTACAACCACGCGCAGCATCTTCGTATCGCTTGGTGAATAAAACAGGAGTATTCGAAGCGCCCTTCCAACCGCCTTCTGATTTGAAAGATACCTGGCATTCGTTATTTCGGCAGTTATCTCCCTGCCGCCCGTATAAACACAAACGCCTTTAAAGCCGGCCTCATTGAGCGCATCCGACATCCTGCCTAGCATTTTTCCCATATCTCTTTTTTCAAACGGCCTTCTGTCCACAGGGTATTGGAGAGGAGGGTCGGGACGCTTGGGCACGATTGAGGCCCCAAGAAGCGACTGCACATGGCAGTAAAGCCCCAGGGTGTCACCCCTTTGATATGAGGCCCCCAGCTGAACACCGGGGATGAGCTTATACCTGAGACCTATGTTTACCGGCAGTTCCGCTCCTTCAGGCACGCTTCTGGCAGACCTTGAATCATTTTCATATTCTATCGGATTATACTCTGCCATCACGTTTATGCGCTCGTTAAGTGCCCACTCTACGCCGCCGAAGAGCCCCACATCGTCAAAAGTATCGAAAAAGGAAGACATTTCAGGGCCTCCTCCGAGCCGGCCCTTTCCAAAGCCGAGAGTGAAGTCAAATGGGAAGATCTGCCTGCTCATGACCAGGTACTGGCCCTTGAAAAGGCCGGTGCCATGAAAATCGTGAAGGCCTAAGGAAATGGCGGGAGTGTATCTTGACTCGGGAAGTATCTGGTATTTTATGTCAAAGGCCTTGTCTTTATTGGAACCGTAATCAGAACCCAGGCCTGAAGCGATATTGGTCATCTGGGTCAAACGACCACCTGCCTCAAGGCCGGGGAATATTCCCATATCGATTGTAAACCAGCGGTAGGGAAGGGCCTGGGCCGCTCCCGCCCTTACCACACCGTCTCCCAGTATTCTGGCGGTCGGAATCTCCATCAGGCCTGTGCCGCCCCAGTTCGCGCCGTTATCAAAGGGGGTGTCCCAGCAAAATGCAGGGGATGATAGGGTAAAACATATGATCAGGGATTGAAAAAGCCGCAGAAAAACCTTGAGGCAAGTGGCTGACCGGGTATTTCCGCATGAACGTTTGAAAGGGAGGATCATAAAGGCCTGTTTTTTTAGGGAATAATCGTTACTTCTTGAGCGCCCCTGTAAGGGACTGCCTGGACATCGGTTTAAACCATGAAGTTCCGCTCAATCTGCGGGGAATCGGGGCGGAGTTGCGCATTAACCCAACCCGCCTGAGCTCCGGCAAACTTCGGCGAATAATCGTGAGGATCAGCTGAGAGGCTCATGTACAAAAAAGGTGCATACCGGTTCATTTTCCATTATGTTGACACAAACCTGAAATTGCTGATAGTAATTCAGACCAGCATTTAGCAGAGATGTAGAAATAAATCAATGGGACATAATAAGGAAAAACTCTCGATTTAAATTATATCAGTATTCAAGAGGCCAGGTGTTATGAAGCCCAAGGAGGAAGTGCTGTGAAAAAACTAAATATCCTGATCCTTTTTTTGCTTGCCCTGGCAATCTGTTGTTCTTCTTACGGTTGCGCCACCGACAAGGTCGCCCTGGATCTTGTGGAATATACGAATCAGAGCCTCTTAGGCATAGCCGAGCTTGAAAAACGGGCACTTGAAAGTTATGCTTCGGTAACGGGCAAAAACTATACCACGAATGAGGCTATTACCTCGGCTCTCAAAACCGAGGTGATACCCCAGTACAAGAGATTCGTCGGGATGCTCACGGAGGTAAGGCCTGAGACGGAAGCGGTAAGTAAAATCCACCAGGGATATGTCGGAAATTCGGAGACTCTTTTAAGGGGTTTTAAGATGAAGCTGCTGGGACTTCAAAGGGAAGATCCCACACTCGTAATACAGGCAAACAGTCTTATCGATCAGGCCAGGGTCTTAAATGAGAAATGGGTCGAAGAACTCAATAATGCGTATGAGCGATATGGCGTCAAAAAGGAAAAAAAGGACAAATAGCACTGAAAAGATCCTTGCCCTATCCTATACGGTCTTAACAGGAGGCATCTTTCTCCTTTTTTCCCCGCCCTTTCTTTTATACATAATGCTTTCCGGAAGATATAAGAGACATCTCAAAGAAAGGCTCGGGTTTTACCCTTTTCCGGAGCGGGGAAAAAGCACGGGCCGGCCCACCATATGGATACATGCGGCATCCCTGGGTGAGGTAAGGGTCGCATCCTCAATTATCAAGGCCGTCGAATCGATCAGGCCGGGATGTCTGTTTCTTATAACAACCTTTACCGAACATGGCAGGGACCTGGCAAAATCCCTTGCAGGTAAAAACGTTAGGGTCTCGTTCGCGCCCCTTGATTTTCTGCCCTTTGTCCGCCGCGCCCTTAAAAGGGTAAGCCCTGAACTGCTCCTTTTCGCGGAAACCGAGATCTGGCCTGCCTGGATCTTTGAAGCGAAAAAGATGGGTATAAAAACCGCGCTCATAAACGGCAGGATATCAAAGAGGTCTGCAAAGAGTTACCTCGCCCTCCGTCCGCTCTTCGGCCCGCTCCTAAAAGGAATAAATGCCTTCAGCATGATAAGCGAGCATGACGCGTCCAGGATAAAGGCGGTAGGCGCCCCCAGGGAGAAGATCCGGGTCCTGGGAAACGCCAAATACGACCTTATGGGGACACTGACAAACGCCTCAAAAAAGGATGAGATCCGAAAGACACTCGGCCTTAAGGAAAATCAGATTATACTTATAGCCGGCAGCACCAGGACAGGAGAGGAGGAGCTTATCCTTGGAGCCTACAAGGAGATAACGGCACGCTTTCCTGATACCGTGCTGATAATCGCCCCCAGGCATCTTGAAAGGGTCCCTCAGATTACCTCGCTAATAAAGAGCAAGGGTTATGCCTGCAGGTTCAGGAAAGAGGTTGAAGGCATCTTATCAAACGGCAAAGAAAAGGTGGTCATAATCAACACCTTTGGCGAACTGTTTGACATATACAGTGTCGGCACCATAGTTTTCTGCGGGGCGAGTCTCGTTCCAAAGGGGGGGCAGAATCCGCTTGAACCGGCTGCCTGGTGTAAGATGCCCTTTTACGGCCCTTATATGGATGACTTTTCAGACGCAAAGGATATCCTTGAAACCGCAGGTGCCGGAATCGAGGTATCAGGCCCTGAAATGCTTGCTGAAAGGGCGATATGGTTTCTTTCCAACAGGGAAGAACTCGCTCTGCGGGGTAAAAAGGCAAGGCAGGCGGTACTCAAGAATCATGGAGCATCCGTGAGGCAGGCAAAATTCATACTTGAGTTGCTTGAAAAATAGGATTCAAGTAGATGAGCTGCAGTTGCCTATTTGCAGGAAACAGGCTACGGCACCGGCACTCTTTCCTCCGACCTTCTCTATGCTTTATGGAAAAGTGCCCGCATCCTTGGGCTTTTGTGAATGTTACCTAAGCTGATAGGGCAGCGAGGAAGAAAAGCCCTGTCTGCGGCCACTGCATATGCCTGTGGTATTTTTTTGTGAGATAAGGCCGGAAGGAAAGAGCCCCGGCACCTCCACTTGTGCCTTAACAGGCAAGGCTTCTTAATTGCGGAGTTTCCGTTTATCCCTTACAACTAAGGACCCTGCACGTTTAAACGGCTGGCACTGCTAAGCCTTCAAAAAATAAGTGCATGGCTTTAAATCTCAACTGCTGAAAATAAAACCGGCATTTACCCTTTGCGAAGCAAACGAAGCTTTTGCTATGCCGGCATCGGCAGAGCAAAAATCTTTTTATCCGTTTTGATCAAGCGAAGCGGACGGTTAAAAAAAGGATCTTAAGGGACTTTTTTCAGGTACACTATGGTCGCCCCCCAAGCTGATGGCCCCGGATCAAGAGTATAGCTCTCCACCAGAGGGTGCCTGTCAAGGACCGAATGGACCGACCTCCTTAAGACCCCCTTACCCTTTCCATGAATCACCGAGACCTGGTATATCCCCTTTTCAAAGCAGGCCCTAAGGTACTCATCAACCAGTGAGGCGGCATCTTTCGGCAGAAAGGTGTGAAGGTCCAGGGTTCCGTCTATCGGAATTTCCACCGGGTCCTGGCCGTTTTCCACTATACCCGCTCCAGATTGAGCTGATCGCCGAAATGCTCCACGATCTCCCTGTTTACCTCTTCATACTCCTTCTCGGTTTCAAACTCGGCAACCAGATCCCTTTCATCGAGCACCTTGAGCCTGCCATGCCTGCCTATTACCTCGATCACCTTTTTCACATCGGTCGTTACCCATCCCTTCATTCTCAAGACAAGCTCAGGGCCGTTGAACGCCCTTTCGATCGTCAGATCGACATCTCTTTTTTTCGCGTCCCAGCTCACAACCGCAGGCCTTACGACCACAGGTGTTACCGGATCATGCATTGCAGCGCATTGAAACCATACCTTGGTCCTGACCACCCCTGTCACCTCCTTTTAATCAAACTTAACCCTGGGTGCCTCCTGTCTTTCCTTGGGCACCTCGAAAAAGGCCGCCTTTTCAAAACCGAACATGCCCGCCATCAGATTGGTCGGGAAGGAACGTATCTTTGTGTTAAAGATCCTTACAGACTCGTTGAAACGGCGCCTTTCAACGGCGATACGGTTTTCCGTCCCTGCCAGCTCATCCTGCAGGCGGATGAAATTGGCGTTCGCTTTAAGATCCGGATACCTTTCGACCACTACCAGTAACCGGGAAAGGGCCCCGGTCAACTCATTATTTGACTTGATCTTCTCATCGATACTTGCAGCCCCCCCTACCCTGGAGCGTGCCTCGGTCACCCTGGTCAGGACCTCCTTTTCATGCGCGGCATAGCCCTTTACGGTCTCCACATAGTTGGGTATCAGGTCGTATCTGCGCTGAAGCTGGTTTTCCACCTGTGCCCACGCGGCCTTTACAGACTCATCCATGGTAACAAGGCTGTTATAGGTCCCCTTGAAAAAGAAAAAGGGTACAAGCACAACCAGAATCAGTATCGCGATCAAAACAAACAGGGTTTTTTGAGTCCGTCCCATTTCATCCTCCCATTGTGTCCACGGCCCTTGAAAGAACCGCTATTTCCTTAAGATATCTTTTGTATAGGTCCCTGATCTCCTGATCCCTCATTTTTGCCGCTCCCTGTTTTACCTCAAGGAGCATTTCAAAGACATTGGAATCAAGCTCAAAAGACTCACATGTCGCCTTTATTTTATCCCTTTTTCCACCCGCGACCTCTTTATCCATGATATAGAGGAGCGCCTCAAAGATGGCTGAAAAGGCACCGATCGACCTTCCTATCACCTCTTTCAGTATCCTGCCCTTACCGGAGCTCTCAAGAAACGCCTCCCTCAAAAGCAGGAGTTTACCCTTGATCTCCCGTTCGCATTGAAGTCGCACCAACTCCTTGTCAAAGCGGATATCCTTCAGCACATCCCTTCCAAAGACCGGGACATACTCCCTCTTGAAATTGAGATACTCTATGGGAAACACATCGAGTGAGGCTGAGATGTATTCTTCGGTCAGAAAAAGTGGGGTAGCGACCTTTCTCCTGCCCCATTTCTTTATGGCGGAAAAGGCCTTGTCCAGATTTTCGATCTCCTCCTTATCGAGTATTATCATGAAGTTTATATCAGAGCCGCCCGGCCTGTAATCACCTCCGGCAGCGCTCCCGTAAAGGATTACACCTCTCAGGGCGTCCCCGAAGATTTCCCTGTAATCATCCGTTATTTCCGAAAAAATATCCCTCGGATCACTCACTTTCTTAGACATGTCATGCCCCTGTTTCATCTATGTTGTTAATCAAAAAAAGGTCACAGGATTCCCGGGGTCCGGGTATTTTTACCACCTCGGTACCCGAAGTCCTTTTATTTTAGCCCACTTGAATTATATAGCCGACATCCATCTTTTGTTTATCTCTTAGTACATTTCTACAAGCTGCTTTCAGCTCTCAGCAGCAATCAGCCAAGGAAATGATACCCTGCTTAAAACTGACTGCTGATTGCTCTCATCCATAAACCCTGGTTCATGGATGGGTACTGACCTAAAAGCCGCCGCCCGCGCCCCCGCCGCCGCTCATGCCGCCTCCGAATCCTCCAAACCCGCCGCTGAATCCACCGAACCCGCCTCCGGAACCCGATCCATAACCTCTTCCTCCTCCCAGAAGAAAGGGCAGGAGGATGAACCAGAAGCCTCCCCTCCTGCGGGAAAGCCCCATTATGAAAATCAGGATAATGATTACAGGCAGGATTCCGAGGGCCGATTTCTCCTTTTTGGCCCTTTTGACCGGTACTTTGCCGTCAAGGGTAATACCGGTGTTCTTGGCTATAACCTGCGCGAAAGCGGCAGTACCCATCAGGAGCCCTTCTCCGAAATCATCTTTCTTGAAATAGGGGATCATGTAACGGTCCCTGATTTCTCCCACAAGCCCGTCGGGAAGGATCCCTTCCACGCCGTAACCTGTTTCTATGCGCATCTTCCTTTCCTTTATGGTAACAAAAAGAAGCACTCCCTTGTCTTCGCCCTTTCTGCCTATTCCCCATGAACTGTAGAGCCTGCTGGCATAATCGTTGTACTCATCCCCGCCTATGTCCGGCATGGTTACAACTACTATCGGGATTTCAGTCTTGTTCAGGATCTCAGATGCGATCGACAGGATCTTTTTTTCACTCTGATCGGAGATCACACCGGCGAAATCGTTTACCAGCCCCTTCGGCTTGGGAATGGGAGCGTCCGCCCACGCATCGAACGAAAAAAGGAAAAGGATAACAATACCCAAAAGGGCCTTTTTATATCTCATGGATTTCACATCATACTCCGGTGTCTATTGATAATTTTCTTTAAGGTTTCTATTTGCACGGCCTTATTTTGCAGCCGATCCCCTTTAGGTTCGGGGTCCCGAACTCCTTGCCCAGTCTTTTTGTCGTGGTCAGCATATTGAAATTGGACCTTTTCCATCCAAACTGCTCATCAGCCCCTGTCTCGGGAAACCACCACCCGTAGGAGGCGTTTACCACCCTGGGATGGATGCGCCTTGTGAGCCTGGCGGTCTGGGTCACGGTACCCTGTTTCGTCTCGATCACAACCTGATCTCCCTGAGAAATACCCAGACCGGAGGCTGTTTCAGGATGCATCTCCACCTCAGGTTTATCACTGAGCCTTCTCAGTTTATCCACCCACCTGTAGGAAGAATGAAGATAATATGGGCTCTTTGAAGAGGTCAGGACAAGCGGATAGTCGGGGTCATCCTGTTCAGGAAGACCTGAATAAAGAGGCATGGGAGCAAGGCCGTATTTTTCGGCCTTGCTCAAAAAAAGCTCCACCTTGCCTGTGGGGGTCTTGAATCCCCTTGATTCATGCTTCCTGAAACGGGCCTCGCCTTTAAGAAAACCCTTTTCTACGAACTGCTCATAGTTCAGGCCTGAAGGCTCAAGCAGGACCTCTGCAAGGGACTCATAGTCCTCAAACCAGTATTCTTTGGGCGTGAGCCTTTTACCCATCTCGTTGAGTATCTTTATGTCGGGCCAGCATTCACCCGGTGGTTCAACCACCTTCGGCCTTGCAAGAATTACCCCGTGCCCGAGGCCCAGATGCCCCACATCATTGAATTCAAATTGTGTCGCAGCGGGAAGCACCAGATCGGCCAGGCATGCGGTAGGGGTCATGAATATATCCGTTACGGCAAAAAAATCGAGCTTATTAAGAGAATCATAGGTCTGCCTGCTATCCGCGTAGGCCAGCATCGGGTTTGTGCACTGCATGTATGCGCCTTTTACCGGATAGGGCCACTGTTCAAGCACCGCCTTTCTGAAAAAGGCGGGAGGTACCGTCATCAGCCTCGGGATGGCATGATGATAGGCGGAAAGCATCTCCTCCCTTTTTGATGGCAGCAGGTCCGCCCTTACGAACTTTCCCAAGCCTGTCAGGGCGGGCTCGTTAGCCTTTATGTTGCCGCCCGGCACATCCAGGTTCCCGCAGATTGCCATAAGGCATATCAAGGCCCTTGACGTATCAAAGGTATATATATTGTGCTCGATGGTATTGCCCCACTGGATGGAGGCAGGCCGGTTTTCCGCATAAAAGCGGGCACTCTCCCTTATAAGTTGCGGCTCGACCCAGGTTATATCCGATACGAACTCAGGGGTAAACTGAGCAACATGCGCCGCCAGTTCATCAAAACCGTTTGTCCATTTTTCCACAAAACCGGCATCAAACAGGCCCTCATTGATGATCACGTTCAGGAAGGCCAGGGCCAGGGCGTTGTCGGTTCCCGGTCTTAATTGGAGCCAGTACCTGGCCTTTTCCGCCAGATCCGTCTTCCTGGGATCCACCACCATAAGCTCGGTGCCCTCTTTTACCTGTTTCAAGAGGAGGCTGCATATCTCGCCTTCCTCATTTGTGCTTGTGACATTGCTTCCCCAGACCATGGTCAGGCGGCTTTTGTGATGGAAATCAGCAACAGGGTAAAACCCGCATGTATGGAGCCCTGAAACCTCTCTAGGGGCGTGGCACACATCCTGGGTGGCCACGATATTGGGGGAGCCGAAGGTGTTTGCAAGCCGGATAAGGACAAAATGCTCAAGACCTTTCGGCATCCCTTGGCAGAAGGCCACAGCTCGGGCGCCATGCTTTTCCCTGATCTCTCCAAGATTCCCGCATAAGATATCAAGTGCCTCCGGCCAGGAAATCCGCTCCCATTTGCCCTCCCCTCTTTTTCCTCTTCTCTTTAAGGGGTGTTTAAGCCTTTCAGGATGTCCCAGTTTTTCAGCAGAGCAGAGTCCCTTTACGCATACGTAGCCCCTGTTCAGATAACCCTCGGGATCAGCCTTTATCTTGACGATTCTGTTATCCCTTACCCCCGCAAAGATAGAACATCCACCATGATCCATTCTGGCGCAATGGGTTCTTATCCACCGGATATCATCTTTCATATAGTCCTCAAATAATTTCACACAGATTCAAAGTAGACAGCTCTCAGAAGAATCATTTCCAAAACAGATTATCATGACACAAAGCCGCTCCCGGCATCAAACCAATGGATATCAAAAAGAGTACCGGCTCACATGACCGGGCATCGGTTTACCCTGAAATGGGACAGGTTGTTATGCCGGGCTTCAGGATGCATGCCCTTCTTTTCTACCAATATGTAATAATAATGTCCAATGGCATTGTAGTCCCCTGGGCTACCTCAAGACCCTGAGTTAGATCAAAGGGCTGCGTTGCCTGCGTTCGCTCAGCCTTTAGCATCGCTTATTGGCGACTTACATCTGACACCTTGCTGATAACCGGGGCATATTTCAAGCCCATTGATTTACATGCCTGTTCTCAAATTGGATGTTGGGTTTGGGTAATCCCTGATTGGTACCGATGCCTGAATCAGACGGTGGATTTCGGTTGTTTTCCCTATACTACCGTGCCAAAATAATTGTAGAGTAACCAGGGGACAAAGGGAATGACAAGGCGCGGCAAAAAGGCCGCTTTTCCATAATAACATAGATCTCTAGACCATGAAATTAGTCACAAAACAAAATATCAGGCTGCTTTTGTTCTTTATCCTTATTGCCCATCTTTCAGCCTGTGCTCACAGCCCCCGGCAGAAATATCCCTTCGATTTCAGTCTGTTCCTGGATAAGCCTGTCCCGGCCCGCACAGCCGAATGGCTCAAAGGAGGGCCGCAGAGTACTGTCACCCCGTTTATCCGTGCCGCCGCATTCAGCATTAAAGGGAACAACAGAAGAGAGTGCCTCTTCAAGGCTATGGACTACATATGGGACAGGTTCAGGTATGATGAATGGCTAAATACCGCCAAGTTTACCCGCACCGCGGATGATCTTTTTAAGTCTGGAAAACTCGGGGGATGCGGTGATTACGCGCTTGTTGAGATCGCCCTCTTCAGGGCCGCCGGCATTCCTTCAAGGATGGTGGTCACGGCCAATGTCGACTGGATGCATCAATTCAGGAAAAACAACCTCAGCTTGACTGAAGGACACAGCTTCATAGAGGTGTACCTGGAGGACAGGTGGTACCTTCTTGATTCGACCTATCGCTGGCTTTTCTGCGAATATGACCCAGATTCCGTCAGTCTTCCCCATGGCGAGCATTTCTTCAGAAGGGGAAGGGATTTCTGGGACATGGGCATTGAGTCGGGAGAGGAACTTGACAGACTGCTTGGAGAGCACGCACTGGGATACAAAGGCGATTTCAGGGAACCACGATATCCCAAATATCCTATTTAGGAGCTCTGGCATTGGGCATGCCGTTTGTTGATAATGTGTGAGAATATTAGGGGTGTTTAAGATACAGGATTCGAGGAGCCAAGGAGTCTAGGGGGCAAGTGAAAGGCTTTTAAATCTTATAAATGCGTTGAAAAAAGAATCTATCGTTACCCTTTGCGAAACAAACGAAGCTTTTGCTCTGCCGGTTCGGCAGAGTAAAAAATCTTTTCATCCGTTTTTGTCCTGCTTTGTCAAGCTAAAAGGGCGGTTGAAAAAAACAGGCACGGGATCAGGGGTTTGTTTATAACAAAGGAAAGATTGATGAAAATCTTCTCAAAAATATTACGGGCTGCTTTTCTCTTCCTTTTCCTGTGCGCACTCAGCTGTGCCACTGGAGAAGACCGGCTTTCCATTCACTACACGCCACCTGAAAAAGCACCCCTGGTCATACCTGAAAACGAGAAATTTGTCCTCTACCTGGCCCCTGTGGAGGGAGATGCCTCTGTCTTATGGTACACCCTGGGAAAGCACAAATGGGTTCTTGAAAAGGCCCCCACCCTCATTGTTCATGAGGCCGTAACAACGGAGCTTGAACGAATGGGCATCAGCGTGACCGATGATCCGGGTGAAAGTCAGGCCAGGCTGAAAGTTGAAATCAGGTGGTTCGCCCCCTGGGGGCATGCCAAAGTAACCGCCTGCATGATCCTTTCCCTCGCCCTTTCCACCGATGAGGGTGTTGAGCCATTGTGGAGGGACAAGATAGAAGCAGGCACGTTTCTGGAAACGCCTGCCTGGCAGGCCCGGGGAAAAGCTCATTATTTTGAAAAGGTAGCTTCAGAAGCATTGAGCAAGACAGTAAGGCAGATAGGATGGAACTCCGATTTTTCTCTTGCCCTGAGAGAAATTCAAAAGCGGGAAAAACTCGAATAAGACTAAAAGATAAACAGTCTCACAGATCCATTATCAAAAATTCATTTGTGACAATCAATTCGTACTCCTAATGCTTAGGCCAAGGGGTAAGCCGATATTCTGAATCATAGTTGGTTGCGTTTCAATCAGGTGATGGATCTTGGCCCTGTGCAGCTGATTGCATGACATTTGAGATTAATCTGATATTACTTTTTAGACAAAAATAGCAATTGATGTTTTCCGGCTAATGTCGTATAAGAATAATTTATAATTAAAACAAATTTTATAGATTCACCCCGGGTATAGACAACCCCAACATTAAGGAGGTTCATCATGAAAACAGCGTCTAGAAGTAACCTTTTGATATTTCTTATTATTGTTGCCGGGTTTTTTCTGGTTTCTCAAGTCTCCCTTTCAAATGCGGCAACGCTTAAAGACAGGCTCCTTAATAATTTTAAGACCATAGAAAAGCCTGCGGAACCCCTGCTTCCCGCCTCAGTCAAAATAGCGCCCGGTTTCGCGCTAGGCAAGGGATACTCGGTCGGCAATGTTCAGATGGTACAGGGTGATGTAGTCGTGGTCCATAAGGGAGAATCTTCCGCCTATAAACTTACTGAAAATGCCCCCATATTCAATGGAGATCTCCTTGTCAGCATGGAAAAATCAAGGGCCAACATCAAATTGAACGATAAGAGTGTTTTCTCCATGGCGCCTCATACAAGGCTGCTGGTTGACAAGGTCAAATATGATCCAGTCAACAATAAGAGAGAGACAAAAATGAGCCTCAACTTCGGCCGTGCCAGATTTATCGCAAATAAGCTCTCGGCAGAATCGAAGTTTAATGTAAAAACGCCTACCGCGGTTGCAGGTGTGAGGGGAAGCGACTTCGGACTTGCCGTAACCACCGGGGAATTTCCAAAATCAAGCTGTTCCGTTCTCAGGATGCTTTCCCACCTCACACTGGTAAGTGAAGCACACGCGGCCCTGCCGGGGCTTTTGACCACGTTGGTTACAGGACCTGCAACCAACGTATCTTTTGCGGGTCCACTGGGTGCCGCCAAGACGGTTACGGCATTTTCGGTTTCAGCCGCATCAGTCGGACAGGCGGCAATGATTCCCATGTACGTGGGTCCTATGGCCGCTGCCGGGGCCCTTGGTGCAGTCGGGGCCAACCTTGCAAGCATAGACATGCCGGCAGGAATGAAATAACGGAGACTGTCCTTCTTCATTCTGAAGAGCACCCCGGACGTTTTTTTTAAATCGCCCGGGGTGCTTTATTCATTTTGAGAGCGCACGCAATCTTTGTTCAGATCTTCAGCCCGACAAGGAATCCTTCCCTGATTGCCTCAAGCGCGTTTCCGGCCCTTATTGCATCCCCCACGACATATGTTTCCCCTACCAGTTCCTTTATCGGCTTTTCCAAGCCGTTTTCCGGCCAGGAGCCTGCGGCAATTATTACGGTATCGGCCTCAAGCATACCGGAAGAAACCTCGGTTTTAAATCTGACACCCTGATCCGTTATGCCGACTGCCCTTGCCCCTGTCATTATCTTTACATGAAGCCGTTTCAGCTCACCTGCGATAGTCCATCTGGTTGTGGTTCCTATGTCACGTCCCGTCCTTTTATCCGTTTCCAGAACGGTAATATCCTTGTTTCCATTGTCCAGGAGATGTAGCATGGTTTCATACGATTCCGCACGGTTTATCATAAGAAAGTGGAGGACTTCCGGAGACAGGGTCCCCTGATATGCAAGGTACAGGGCGGTTTCAAGCCCCACGGCGTTTCCTCCCACGATCACGACCCTATCGCCCGCACTTGCCTCTCCGCTCAAGATATCCCTGGCATGGACCACCTTATCCTTATCGATTCCTTCAATATCCGGGAAAACCGGCCGCGAACCGGTTGCGATCACAACCGCATCAGGAGCACTTTGTTCTATAAAGGCAGGGGTCGCCTCCTTTCCTGAAATTATCCTGACGCCGCTTGCCTCAAGGTTGTTTATCATATCCGCTACGGCTGTTATCAGCTCTCCCCTGCCGGGGATATCCCGGTTTAAAAGCAACTGACCACCCAACGCATTTTCTTTTTCAATTATCGTAACATCGTGACCCCTTTGGGCGGCGGTCACCGCCGCTTTCATCCCTGCCGCTCCCCCACCGATAACAAGGACCCTCTTTATCTTTCCCGCCCCTGTTATCTTTAATTCCTCCTCCCTGCCCGCACGCGGATTTACAAGACAGGTCACAGGAGCGAAGCTGAAGATGCTGTCAAAGCAGCCCTGGTTACAGGCAACACAGTGATATATCAGGTGCTCTTTTCCCTGCATCGCCTTATTGGGCAGATCCGGATCTGCCAGAAGCCCCCTTGCCATGGTGACCATATCGGCGGCCCCCGACCGAATTACCTCCTCTCCTTCCATCGGATCATTTATTCTGTTGCTCGCAATCACCGGCACTGAAACCGCGCGTTTAATCCCCTGAGCAAGATACACATAGGCCTTTCTTGGAACAGACATGGTCAACTGGGGGACCCTTGTCTCATGCCAGCCACCGGTTACATTAAAAAGATCGACTCCGGCTGTTTCAAGTTCCGCTGCAAACGCGCTCGCCTCCTTGTTGCTGTTTCCTCCGACCATGAAATCATTTCCGGCAAGGCGCATCAATACGGGATAATCAGGACCCACGGCATTTCGCACTTTTTCCACCACCTCCAGGCCGAAGCGCATTCGTTTTTCAGGCGATCCGCCGTATCCGTCCTCCCGCAGATTTGTCAATGGAGACAGAAACTGGGATATAAGATATCCGGCGCTACCCAATATTTCCACGGCATCGAACCCGCACTCTTTTGCCCTTAAGGCCGCCTCTGCAAAACGATCCTGAACATGTGGAATCTCATCCAGTTCAAGTGCCCTTGGAATTTCCCCTGTGAATTTTGATCTTACGGCCGATGCTGAGAACGGTTTTCTTCCCCCGATCATCGATGAATGGGTATAGCGCCCTCCCTGATAGAGCTGGGCCGCGATCTTCGCGCCATTTTCGCGAACAGCCGCGGTGAGTCTCTTCAGCCCCGGCCTGAATCTGTCATCGTCGATCCCGATCATGCTTGACATGCCACCGTATTCGTCTACCGGGCAGCCGCCTGCTATTATCATGCCCACTCCGCCCCTGGCCCTTTCAGAGTAAAAGGAGATCAATTGATCCGTCACCTCTCCTTCAGGGCTGTACCCGAGATGCATGGCAGTCATCACGATACGGTTCCTTATTTCCATGGAATTGATCCTGAGGGACGAAAACAGGTGGGGGAATTTCATAGCAAAGACTCCTATTTAAGGTTTCAGCCTATTTACCGACTTTCCGCACAGACCCCGGAGCCGCAAGATATTGCACCGTTGCTCTTATTACCACCCCCGACATGCCCGGGGGTGCACAAATGAATCTTCCCAAAATCAACCGGCCCGAAGCGCTGATCTTTATTTTGGATTATTTGAAAATTTTATGTGATATATTATATCTTTTCAATAGGCATTTTTTGGCGGTAACGTGCAACCGTCAAGCCATGCCGAGATTTTTTACTTATTACGAACGCATCAAAATTGTCTTTTTCAAACGTTTCATTTTCTGAGGCTGATCCCTTTTTAATGAAAGCCATCCTATACGTCTTTAAAAAAGCCCCTTTTTTCACTCTCGCTCTTTTACTGCTCAACACGGATGTCTATTCGGCGGAACTATCGCTAAGAGCGATGGAAGGCAAAGAGGCCGTCGTTCTTTTTGAGGCGGGCCATGCAAAGCCTGCAGAAGACCTTCTTCAAATTTATCCTAAGGTCAAAGTTGATGCTGAAAATATTTTTGGATGGAAATTTAAAGGAAGGCCGGGGATAGTAATTTTCAGCGATAAAAAAAACTTTCAGAAAACAATTAAAAACCCTTTTGTAATAGCAGCCGCAATACCTCAAAAAAATATGGTTGCAATCGACTACAGCAGTATGAAAACAGACCCCTTTGCCATAGAAACCACACTGAAGCACGAGCTGTGCCACCTGTTGATTCATCAGAACATAAAGGTCTTCATGCCGATATGGCTGGAGGAAGGAATTTGCCAGTGGGCAAGCGACGGGACGGGTGAGCTGATGACGGCACAAAAGAGATCCAGTCTTCATAAGGCCTATCTGAGCAACTCCCTTTTGACGCTAAGATCTATTGAGAGGATGTTCCCTTCTGAAAAGGAACCTCTGCTTCTCGCCTATGAGCAGAGCAGGAGCATGGTGGAATTTATCATAAAGCGCTTTGGTACTGACGGACTCCGGCTGATTCTTGAATATATGAAGGCGGGAATCGGTTTTGAGGAGGCATTTGAGAGAAGTCTTTCCCTTTCGATTTACCAGGTGGAAAATCAGTGGAAGGAATCAATTGAAGACAGGATGTCCTGGTTCGCCTATATAAGCTATCACATCTATGAAATACTTTTCGCCTTTATGGCCCTGTTAACTGTTATCGGTTTTATCAGGGTTATGCTGAAAAAAAGGGCTTACAAAGATGAACCTCAAATGTAAGAATAGGCACTCAGTTTCGCTTCCGGTTACTGTGCGGGGGAAAGAGCCGATTAAACGAGAGGATCCAAGGGAAAACATTTAGTCTTTACGTTATTCGAGCAATCTAAGAAATAATTGATGTTTGAATATTGTCAGGGGGTTGAAAAAAAAACCAACCCTTAACCTTTGCGCAGCAAACGAAGCTTTTGCTCTGCCAGGGTCGGCAGAGCAAAATATCTTTTCATCCTTCTTTGTCCCGGTAATCAAGTGAGCAAAGCGAATTTATCCCGTTGAATGTGGCTAGGTTCACCCCATGGAATGTAGCTGCACTATCATCCAATGGATGATTCCATAGGGGCCACCCTTCGAAGAAGGATTCAACCGGGACGGGCGGTTAAAAGAAAGGGTTCAAGTGGTCCAGGGGGGGGCGAGTAGACGGCCCATGCGGGAAACTGAAGGTATTTGTTTTTAAATAGATGAACAGGAGTTTCAGATGGCTGAAGTTCTTACCGGGTTGGACCTTGCCGGACAAGGGGCGTTAAATGGGATCAAGGGCCACAGGATCGGTCTTCTGGGCAATCAGGCCTCTTGTGACGGAAGGCTCAACCATGCAAAAGATATCCTTTCAGGACTTTTCGAAGAAGACCTCTGCGCCCTTTTCGGTCCTCAGCACGGCTATGCGGGAGAAGACCAGGACAACATGATCGAGACTCCCCATTCAAGGGACAAAAGGCTATGTATTCCTGTTTTCAGTCTATATTCCGAGACAAGAGAACCTCTTCCCTCCATGCTTGAACTTATCGATATACTCGTTATAGACCTGCAGGATGTGGGCACACGCGTTTATACCTTTGCCTCCACCATGCTTGGGTGTCTTAAGGCATGTGCAAGGCAGGGCAAAAGGGTAATTGTCCTTGACAGACCCAATCCGCTGGGAGGTCGGATGGTTGAGGGAAACCTGCTTGAAGACGACATGCGCTCCTTTGTAGGCCCCTTTTCCCTTCCCATGCGGCACGGACTGACGATGGGCGAGATGGCCCAGATGTTCAACAGTGAAATGGATATAGGTTGTGACCTTGATATAATTTCCATGAAGGGGTGGAAAAGGGACATGTTCTGGAACGAAACAGGCCTTAAATGGCTGATGCCCTCGACCAATATGCCTTCAGCTGAAACTGCCGCGGTATACCCGGGCCAGGTTATCTGGGAAGGGACGAATCTTTCCGAGGGCAGGGGCACATGCCGGCCCTTTGAAATTTTTGGAGCTCCCTGGCTTGACACAGCCGGGATAAAAAAGCTTATGGGGAATGGGAAAGGTTGTTTTCTCCAGGAATTCACTTTCAAGCCTACCTTCCACAAATGGGAAGGTGAAATCTGCCACGGATTCATGATCCACATGCTCGATCAGAGAAAGTACCGGCCCTATTTTACCTCGATTACTCTTTTAAAGGCGATAATCGGTATGCATAGGGATAATTTTCAGTGGCGAAGCCCCCCCTATGAATATGAATACCAAAGAGAGCCGATCGATCTTATAATTGGAAGCACTTCTCTCAGGCGCGACATTGAATCAGGTTCTTCGATTCAATCCATAGAGGAAAGGATTTTAGCAGACGCGGAGGATTTTATTTCCCGGCGAAGGCCTTATCTGCTCTATTAGGTGCCGCTTGGATCCCGGGACCCTTTCCTTCAACCGTATTGGAGAAAAGTACCCTCTATTAAAACATTCGGGCACCACCATAAGATTTGGTGATGCCCGACGATGGATTTAAAACGTTATCCCTGTTTTAGATGTTATCAAAGACGATAAGGTATGGACTCAGGTGATTTTCAATTGTGAATCCACCCCTTTTGATGCTATTTTTTTGAATCCCCGCCTATCCATTTGTCAATCGCCTCTTTGTCGAATCTCCAGACGCGGCCTATGCGTATTGCGGGGATCTTGCCCTCGGCAGCATATTTGCAAATGGTTATTTCATGAAGCTTAAGATATTTAGCTACTTCCTTAGTTGTCATTATTTCCGGCATAACATACTCCTCTTTAACCATAAAAAATTCATAGTTCGTTGAAATGATAAAATATATACGGCAAACCGTTAGTGTTACGTTTAATACCACATCTAGCTAAAGTCAACAATAAACTTACTAATAGACTACGAAAAGATATCAATATATTGTTTTTCATATGCATTTTCATCTTCCAAGTTAATTTCTTAAACATTAAGGAAACATAGAACGCATAAAACCCATAATTTTATCCTCAGCAAAAGAAAATGACCTGGCTATTTAGAGCAAAAACAGAAAGTTTGAATATATGATCTAAATAAACAAAAATTGCAACTAAATTATCATATGGTTTTCTGTTTATGCATAAATGTTGAGCTGAGGAGCCTTTCCGGCAATAGTTTTCTTGACTGAAGCAGTCCAAGGACCTATAACCCCTTACCTTACAAAAGCCTGCGGCCTTAACCAATTTTAACGGATCCTTAAAAAGCCCGTTCATGCAGCTTTGCGACAGCATATCGGGAAAGAACCCGGATAATTCGGCGGCATGAGTCATTATCAGTAAATCGATTAAAAGTCAGGGACCCGGCCTTTTTAATCGATGTAACTTACTTTGAAATATAACTGCCGTCTCAATATTAATCTTTTAACGGTCCATCAAATTCAGAGAAAGCAGATAGAGCAATTCCAGATGATTTTACCCAAAATACCCATGTTCCCGGATGCTTCCACATTAAAGGAAGGCAAAAGCTTAATCACCCTGGCAGGCAAATGGATCGGCTATTATATCCTGATAGGATGCATCGCCGGCCTTGGCGCCGTAGCCTTCCATTACCTCTGCCACCTGGGCAGTTATATTTTCATGGATCAGATGGCCGGGTATCATCCTCCTTCGCCGGCGGGCGAAATGCCCCTTTTCTCCGACTCCGGCAGGAGCTTCAACAGGTGGATACTGCTGTTTCTTCCGGCGTTCGGTGGCATCATGAGCGGGTGGCTCGTCTATACGTTCGCACCTGAAGCCGAGGGACACGGTACCGATGCCGCCATTGACGCCTACCATAGCAAGGCGGGATTCATCAGGACCAGGATCCCATTTATAAAGACCATCGCATCGGCAATAACCATCACATCGGGCGGATCGGGCGGACGAGAGGGACCTATCGCCCAGATAGGAGCGGGATTCGGCTCTTTTCTTGCGACCAAGCTGAATCTTTCCGATAGAGAACGCCGCATAATGCTTGCCGCGGGCATAGGCGCCGGTGTGGGCAGCATATTTCGCGCCCCCCTGGCGGGTGCCCTCTTCGCGGCCGAGGTCCTTTACCGCGACCCGGAGTTTGAATCAGAGGTCATTATTCCGGCAGGGATCTCCTCTGTAGTCGCCTACTGCGTGTTCTGTCTGTTTTTCGGCTGGGGATCGCTCTTTTCATCGGAAGATTTTGTATTTCGGAATCCTCTCGAGCTTGGTCCCTATACTGTACTCGCGTTTGTGCTGGTAGCCGGTGGTGTCTGCTACATAAAATCCTTTTACGGTATCCAGAAATTATTTAAGGGCATCAGAATCCCGAATCACCTCAAACCCGCAATTGGAGGAATGTGCACCGGAATCATAGGCTTTTTCCTGCCGCAAACCCTTTCTTTCGGTTACGGATTTGCACAGATGGCCCTTGAAAACCGACTGCCGGTAATCTTTCTTCTCGGCCTGGCCTTCGGAAAGATCCTGACCACATCTTTTTCTATCGGTTCGGGTGGCAGCGGCGGGGTTTTCGGCCCATCCATCGTAATAGGGGGCGCCCTGGGAGGTGCGGTCGGAAAGATATTCCATTCCGTCATGCCGCATATAGTCACACAGCCCGGTGCCTTTGTGGTTGTAGGAATGGCGGGGTTTTTCGCTGCGGTTTCAAACACCCCCATCTCAACGATAATATTCGTGAGCGAGATGACCAATTCCTATCATCTGCTTCTCCCCGGTCTACTTGTCTGCTCCCTGTCATTTCTGCTTTCAAGAAAATGGACCATCTACATCAAGCAGGTAAAAGGCAGGATTGATTCCGGAGCCCACAAGGGTGACTTTTTTGTGGATGTTCTCGCCTCGATCAGGGTCAGGGAACTGATGCACAGCCTCAGGAAGGTGGATCTGATATCTGAAAATACCACCCTCAAGCAATTCCGGGATATCTTCCGCGATAGTGAACAGCACTATTTCCCGGTTGTGGATAAAAACAGGAGGCTTACGGGATTTTTTTCAATCAACGATATAAGAGGGATAATCTTTGACCAGGAACTGGGCGAGCTGGTCAGGATGAATGACGTAGCAAAAACCGATATAATTTACACAACCCCCTCGGAAGACCTTAATGAGGTGCTGAAAAAACTCACTGTCCGCAATCTTCAGGCCGTACCGGTTGTCAAGGAAGATGACCCGCAGACGCTCCTTGGCATGCTCGACCGCCGCGAGGTAATACAGTACTACAACGAGCGAGTCGAAGGAATCAAATCGGGACAGAGTGTTGGTGAAGCTATCGTTGATGAAGATATGACCCGGCTGGGAAAAATCATAGTCGCTTCCGCGATGAAAAGCCATGTCAGGACTGTGCGCGCGGACGCCACGCTTGATGAGCTGGAAGGGTTGATCTATGAATCGAAATTCAGGAGTTTCCCCATGGTCGACTCCAGGGGAAGACTTGAAGGAATCATCTCTCTTTCAGATATCAAAAAAGCCATGACGAAAAAAGGGGCGTATGTTTCAGCAAAAAATATCGCAACAAGGCAGCTGGTGACGGTTACAAGAAATGACACCCTGTTTTCAGCGCTAAACAAGATAAGCAGTGGTGATTACGCGATTCTGCCTGTGGTGGGAGAAAAGGATCCCTCCATCCTGATCGGGGTAATAAGCAGAAGCAACATAATCGCCTCCTTTAACAGCACAATATCAAAGAAGAGGTCAGGCACGGAAAAACCGGGCAAGGACCTCTTCTTAAAGAACAAATCTATTTGAGCGTCTTGAGTTTGGCCTCTGCTATCTTGGCCTCGCTTGTCTTGGGGTAATTCTTAATTATCTTTTTTAAGAGGAGTTTCGCGCTTATCTTGTCTTTTATTTCGTAAAACGCCAGGGCCTGCCTCAACATCGCATTCGGCACCTTGTTGCCCTTGGGATATTGTTTGATCACCTTCTGGTATGCCAGGATCGCCTGCTCATATTGTGACAGAGACATGAATGATTCACCGATCCAGAACTGGGCGTTGTCGGCCAGTTTGGAGTCGGGATGCCTCTTCAAAAACAGTGTGAAGCCTGCCAGGGCCTCGTCATATTTCCCCTCTTTGTAGGTCTTAAGGGTATCCTCATAGAGCCGTTCGTCAGGAGGCACCATCTTCTCCTCCTTGTTTTCCGGCTCAACAGGTTTAACCGTAGCATTTTCAGAGTCAGGCCTTTGAACGGAAGTACCGGGAGGAGATCCAAGCCGCAGGTGCCCACGAAGCTCTTTAATGCTTTTCTCAAGCTCTACCAATTTGGCCTTCATAAGATCCTGTTCGGTCGTATCCCTTTCCACCGTTCGCCTGACAAGCTGATTGTTTTCTTCCATCCGGCTGTCAAGTCCCTGCATCGACTGTCTTATAGCATCGATTTCCTGGCTCATCCCCGCCTGGCTCTCCGTCATGGAGGAGAACCTCGATTCGAGGCCTGATTTGAGCTGATCGTCAACCGAACCCTCCAGTGTGCCCACCCTTTTGTTTAATGCCGTTACCTGATCGTTCAGATAAAGGATATCTTCCTGCATGGTCACGCAGGAAGTAAGCAGTAGAAGGGAAAACAGGATAAATCCCGGTTTCAAGATATTCATGAGGTTATATAAGTATGTTTTCATCTTAATAGACCACCCAAAATAAATGAGCCGACCTTTGAGACAGGGTCGGCTCGTTAATGTTGATTCTTTAATCTGTCCACTTCCGCCCGCCCCTCCGCATATTCAAAGGGCCAAAGCGCTCCGGATTCAAAAAGACCTTGAACTCCATAAATATACCCGACTAAAACATGTGCCCCCTTGGAATTATTAATTCACCCCGGTTTGGGATCCGGCCTCACAGACCCGTTACCGGTTCGAATGCGGGAGGCAAAGGGATGAGCGCAAATGGCGGCACATATCCGAAGATCGTTTCAGGAATCCAAGACCTACTTTTTGATCAACCTGAATTCATCCCGCCTGTTTTTGGCCCAGGCCGCGTCGTTGTGACCCTGATCGGCAGGCTGTTCTTCCCCATAACTGATCGTCGACATCCTGTCCCCGGAGATGCCTAGGGCGTTGAGGTACTTCCACGCCGCCACAGCCCTTCTTTCACCCAGGGCCACATTGTATTCACTTGTGCCCCTTTCGTCACAATGCCCTTCTATCTTAAGGGAATATGAAGGGTTCTGCCTCAACCAGTCAGCCTTCTTTTTGAGTACGGACCTTGCCTCGGCCTTCAGATCGGACCTGTCAAAATCAAAGTAGATCTTTTCTGCCTGGAAATGCCGGATTTCTGTTTTGAGCTGCTGGCGCTGCTGCAACTCCCGAAGCATTTTCTGCCGCTCCGCCTCTTTCTTTGCCCGGTATGCCTCATTTTCCGCTGTAAGATCGCTTCCCGTATCTTCAGCCTTTACCTCTGCGGCTTTTGTCTCTTCAGACACCCGGACCTGTTTTTTCGCACAGGATGTCAGAAAAAGAAAGGATGAACATACAAAAGCCAGGACGAAAAAGCCGGTCATCATTTTTTTCAACATTATCCCCTTACCTCCTGAATATTAGATTTTTAAAGAACCATTATAGGTCGTCTTAAATAACAAGTAAACAATTTCCATTTCTATCAGGCTGTTGTGTTCTCAAGTAAAAAAAATCCAAAATTCTCCGAGCAAAAATGCCTCCAGACAAAAATTTTTAACATTTCCTGCTTACTATTTCAAGGCTTTAGATCGGTTAAACTGCTTTTAAGAAAGGTGCCCCTCCTAATCAGCCGGAGAACAGTGCCCGAGGATTCGAGGAATCAAGGATTCAAGGGTTTGTTTTCTAAAGACTTTATCCTCGCTTTTAATATTCATTTGATCTGTGATTAATCCTTCATCACTTGAAAATTTCGGCTTTCCCCTATATGTATTTTAATATAATTCGAATTATTTCTGCCAAAGCTTCAATTATTTATATTTCTTCTGCAGTTAACTTGAAAATGCGAAACCTCAGGATTCCCATATGCCAGGTTGCAGATAATCCATGAAAAAGACACTGCGCCCCCGGAGGAAGGTGCCTGAAAAATCTCAGGGGGCCCAGGATGGAGAGGTCTGATCACCTTTCATATGGGTGATTCTCCTCCTGTTTTTCCCATAGGCATTCATGCAGTAGAGATGATAATTGCCCTCTCTGTTTGAGCTGTACACGATGTATCTTCCGTCAGGGGACCAGCAGGGATCTTCATTATTGCCATGGTTACCGGTCAATCTTCTAAGGCCTCCGCCGTCAGGCTCTATTGTGAAGACGTCGAAACGTCCCCTGTTCATGGATACAAACGCTATTCTGTTGGTGCTCGACCAGGCGGGTGAGGTATTGTAATTGCCTTCAAAGGTTAGCCGCTCCTCCTTGCCGCTTGTCAGGTCGAATATATAGAGCTGAGGAGAACCCGACCTGTTTGAAACGAAGACCATCCTGTTCCCGTCGGGAGAAAACGCAGGGGACATATCTATGCCCCACTGATTGGTAACGCGATCAAGGATCTTTCCTTTAAGGCCTATGATAAAAATATCCTGGTTCCCTTTCGGGCTCAGTGTGAGGGCGATCTTGCTTCCGTCAGGCGACCAGCAGGCCCCGATATTGAGACCCTTCCGGGAGGAAATGAGTTTTTCCGAATTACTCGAGAAGGTTTTCATATAGAGCATCGGCCCGCCCCCGCCCTTATAGGAATTAAAGAGGAGCCTTTTCCCGTCAGGCGACCAGCGGGGCAGAAGCGCGATACTCCCGTCATCGGTTATCCGATCCGTATTGTGACCGTCATAGTCCGAAACATAGATCTCCTTATGACCCGTTGAATTTCCCACAAAGGCCAGTTTTGTCAGACACACCCCTTCATAGCCCGTCAGTTTTCGGATAATTTCGTTTCCCAATCTGTGCATGAGCCGCCTGAAATTTTTCCTGTCTCCCAAAAGCCTCTTACCCAGTATCTGTTTCCCCCAGAATACGTCAAAGAGCCTTATCTCCACCTCCAGACTGTTGCCGATGCATGTATAGCTCCCCTTCACGAGCAGCTCGGAGCCGATGACGGACCAGTCTTTGAAGCGAATGGTTTCAAGTGTGAGGGCGGAGGGATCCTCTTCAAGAAATGCCTCCTTATCTATCGGGCTGAAGTAGCCGCTCAGATCAAGATCACTTGAAAGGACTTCAGGGAGCGCCGAAGCCATCTCCTGGTATTGATTTTGAGGGGTGTTGTTTTTGAAATCAGGCAGGGCCACATTGAATTTTCTGACGGAAGGGGCGTTTATATCGATAAAAATCTTTGCAAAGGACTGGGACGGTAGAATGGATAAAATCAAAAAAAGGGAAAAGACGAATATTGAAGATCTGCGATTTATAATCATAGGGTCTGATAGCCTCCAGGTTTTATTCCGCTTCGAGATCCCTGAGGTTAAAATTTATTTCCAGTTCATCACGGCTCTTTCGATAACCCTCAGGGAACGGCGGCAGGGGATCGGATCGCTCAACCGCCTTAAGGACCGATTGATCAAACATTGCATTTGAAGACCTTTTTGTCAGAGAAAAATCGAGGATGGTCCCGTCGTTTCTCACCTGGACAAGGACAATCGCTTCAATATCCTTATCCTTTTTGGGATTTGCCAGATCAACCGGATATGCCCAGTTACCCTTGATCTTTTCCTCCACGCTCATCTGGTACCATCTGAAACTGATACCGCTCAAACTCCCGCCGCCCGGGCCTCCGGATTCGGCCTCCTTGCTATTCTCAAGCTTGGCCACGGCCCGGCCGATGTGATCGACCTCCTGCTTTTCCACATTCTTTTCGATCCTTGAAACCGCATCTTCTATCAGGTTGGTATCCTTTTTTTTCGCGTCAACCTCTTTCCTGATCTTTGACACGGCCTTATCGATCATCTTTGTAGGCGAAACCTTCGGTTTTTCTTTGCCGGCGGCCTTGCTTTCCACGACCCTTTTCGCGATCACCACAGGTTTTTCTTTAACCGTCGGGACCGTTATCCGCTTTGCCGGAACAGGAACGGCCTTCTTCCTGGGAGAGGGCTTTACCGCCCGGGCCTTTTTTGCGCTCACCACCTTGGCAGGCCTGGACGCAGCGGGCATTTCCACCAGATTAACCTCGTAAACCGGCCCCGATATTCTGCGTGTGGGCATGGATTCCGGGACAAATACGACAGCCGAGAACAGGAAAAGATGGAAGACCACGGATGCAATAAGCATCTTGTTCCAGTTCGGATCCCCAAGGCTGCCGGTATTTGAAGAACCCCAAACGGCCTGCATAAGATCTAATCCTCAGGTTGGGTGACCATGCCAAGGTTATCGATACCCGCTCTTTTTACCCCTGCTATCACCTTTATGACAAAACCGTAGGGCACATCCTTGTCGGCCCTTAAAAGGACCTGTTTTTCCCTTCTGTTTTCAAAGATCTTCTTTACCTTTGCCTCAAGATTCTTGAGACTGATCTTATGATTTTCGATGAAGATCTCTCTATTCTTTTTCACCGTGAGCATCAGCGGTTCCTGTTTTGTCTTTATGTTCTTGGTGGTAGTCTTGGGAAGTGTTACATCCACCCCCTGCGTCATCATTGGAGCGGCCACCATGAATATTATAAGCAGAACCAGCATCACATCCACAAGGGGTGTGACGTTGATTTCAGACATCAGTTTTCTGTCTCGGGAACTTTTCATATTTAAGCGGCTTTATCCGTATTCAAGTAACGTCCGTAACTGTTTTATTTTACCTGATGTTTATGCTGAGATCAAATCATGTATCGCCACCCTAAATCCACCATCCGGTTAACACATAATCAATCATGACTTGGGATTTTGACTTCCCGGTTACCGGCAAGCTGTTAGATGCAGGGCACTGAGGCCTATAACCTCATTACCTCCGGTGGCTCAGGGAGAAAGGCCTCAGCCCCTAGTTGGATGCGTTTGTTATTATATGCTCCTTAAAGAACTGCCTTTCAACCATGCTTGTAAAATCGGACGCGAATATATCCATATCGCCCTTGAGTTCCCATATCTTATTGCTGAAATAGTTAAAGGCCACGACAGCCGGTATGGCGGCGGCCAGCCCGGCGGCGGTTGCGATAAGCGCCTCTGAGATACCGGGGGCCACGACAGCAAGGTTTGCCGAACCTTTGAGGCCTATGCCTCTGAAAGACTCCATAATCCCCCAAACCGTTCCGAAAAGACCGATAAATGGAGCGGTATTCCCTGTGGTTGCAAGAAAGGTCAGAGCGCTTTCAAGCCTGTTGCCCTGATCCATACTTGATTTTTTCAGCGTTCTCTCAAGGTTGTCCATTATGGTATTCTTTGACTGGGTAAGGCCGTCTCCCCAGCTCAGGTCACCCGTATCCGGTGATTCAGAGGACCCCTGTATCCTGCGCATCCTGCTGAACTCTCCATAACCTGACCGGAATACATTTGCAACGGGACTTGATTCAAGGCTCTTGGACTCCATGTAGATTCTTTTCAGGCCTCTGCTTCCCCAGTAGATCTCCATAAATTTCGCATTCTGCCTTTTTGCCTTTCTCACAAGCCGCCATTTAAAAAATATGATCGTCCAGGATATAACGGAAAATACGAAAAGGACAAAAAGGACAAATTTGACCATCAGGCCCGCATGTATGATCATTTGAACGATATCATGCCCAAAGGCGCTTTGCATGGACAGACCGGTTATTACATGCGTGAAAAAAGGGATATCTATCATTAATCACCTCACATGATGTTTCTGTGGATTCAAGTCAAAAAAGGGCCTCCGACCTGTATCTTTGCCGGAAAGGCTCCGTGGGTCAAGGATAGAATCTTTCTATAATGAGATCGCTCAGCTTTCAAGCACAATTTGATTTCAGGAAAAATAAACATGCCTCCTGCTGTTCAGCCGGTCTTTATCCTTCGTGAGATTATAAGGCAACTTGGTGATTTGTGATAAGTTATGGGTAGATTTGTCTGTCTTTAATGTGTAAGGGGCCGAGGGGTCGGGGGGCCGAGGGAAAAACAGATAAACCTTACACTATTTGAGTAATCTGAGAAATATCTGATGTTTGAATATTATCAGGGCGTTGAAAAGAAAACCGACCACTAGCCTTTGCAAGAGCAGTAAGAGCTATTCCCAAGGGAGTATCGCCCTGGAAAAAACATCCTGTCTTGTCCTGTTGTTCAAGTGAACGCAGTGAACGGGCGGTTAAAAGAAAGGGGCCGAGTGAAACATAGGCCTTTTATTTGAAAGTGTCCCCTGTCAGGACGCGGCCTCATTTTGATTCCCGGCACTACACGCACTCAGATTCAAAGAACTGACTATGAAGTCAGCCACTGCCTCCGCCTGATCAAGGCCGAAGCAGGGGACCTCCGTATCCGGGACGCTGTCGGAGACCATCGCCATCAGATACTCGTCGTTACCACAGACAGGCCTTTCGCTTATCTCCCGCCTGAAGACCTCTATCTTGTTTATCTTGGCCCGTTTATAACCTTCCGCGATGATAATATCCACATCAGGGAAAAACTCCGCCAGTTCATCGGGCCGGCGGTCACAGTCCGTATCCCTTACCATCCCTATTTGAAACGGTGAGGCCACCAGAGAGACCCTTGCGCCCGCCTTTTTGAGCCTCCAGCTGTCCTTGCCCGGGATGTCCATGTCAAAACCGTGAGAGTCATGCTTTATAGTCCCCACCACGAAACCCTTTGCGACAAGACAGGGAATAAGCTTTTCCAGGAATGTGGTTTTCCCGCTTCCGGATGAACCTACTAGTGAAACAACCGGCGGATCAGTCAACATCTTCATTTCTTGAACTTCCCTGCTCTTGCGGCCCCGGGCCGAATATGCTGTTGAACAACTCATTTTCCGTCTCAAGGCACCTCTTTTTAAAAAACCTGTATTTTTCCAAAAGCTCTTTGCCCTCTCTGGTCAGGGATGAACCGCTTCGTCTGTCCGTATCCACGATCCTGAAGTTCAGATATTTTTCAGTGGCCTTGATCTTTCCCCATACGCCCTTGTATGACATCTTCATCAGCTTGGAGGTTTTGTTTATGGAACCGGTTCTTTCAATATTATCGAGGATTTCCATCCTCCCCTCACCCATTATGATCCGGCCGTTTTTATCCACTATCCATTGCCTTGATTTCAGATCAAAAAAGATCATACGCCTCCTCCTATATCTCAATCCAAAATTCACCGCTCTTTGAAGGATCATACCCCCCCAACCCTGATACCCTTTCCTTGAAGCTGTCGGAGCCTACTGTATCGATCAGGAACCTGACATTTTCCAGTTCCAGATTGGCGCTCGGAATTATCAGATCATACTGCTCGCGCACCACCGGAATAAAATCCAGATCAAGGGCCTTTGCGGCGGCGAATATCCCCATTCCGCAATCGGCAGCCCCGCTGAGCACATCAACCGCCACGTTCATATGGGTAAACTCCTCCCGATCATACCCGCTGATCGCCGCAGGATCAATACCTAGCTGATCCAGTTTATAATCAAAAAGGATGCGCGTACCGGAGCCGGCCTGTCTGTTGACAAACGATGCATCCTGATTTACAAGGTCCTCGATACCCCCTATCGCCTTAGGGTTTCCCTTTGAAACTATAAGCCCCTGATCCCTCAAAACCAGATGAAATATACTGATCCTTGTCCCTTTCAGATATTTCTTGATATAAGAGACATTGTACTGACCTGTTTCAGTATCCAGCAGGTGAGAACCGGCAAGGTGGCATATCCCTTTTTTCAGGGCCATGAGTCCTCCCAGACTCCCCACATTGCCCGATGACAACCTGATGCTGCTTCCCTTCTGCCTTATTTCATCCCCGATCAGGTCGATGGTGTTGTCGTGACTGCCGATTACAACGATCGTGTTAAGCAGTTCATCCTTTCCGACCAGCAGCTCCGCCTCTGATTCCTCATTAACGGAGATCCCCTCTGAAAGGGCGGGTATGCGGATGATCCCCTCGGCCCTTGTAAGGGTCGTTATGGAGCCTGCGGCCCTGGCAAGCGGGGTGGCTACATAGCCTTTACCCACTCGTCCGATATTTACCCGCAAGAACTCCTCTATCCCGGGCTTGGAAGGGATATCCCTGCTCACTCGAACCTTCAGGCTTTCACGCTTCGGAGGATCGATCCCCTGCAGCCTGTAAAGCAGCGGTCTTACGAACCGGTCAAAGGACAAGGTTGAAGATACCGGATATCCGGGATTTCCTACTACCGGTTTTCCATCGACCTTTCCCAGGATGGTCGGCTTCCCCGGCATCATGGCAATCCCGTGGGCAATGACATCTCCCATTTTCCCTACGGCATGTACCGTAAAATCCTTACTGCCCGCTGATGAACCGGCGTTTATCATTATTATGTGGGCATCGGAGGCTACCGCCCCTTTAATCGCTTCCAGGATCTCATCCTCCGAGTCTGGGACGATATCATAGACGACCGGTATGGCGCCGCATTCCCTTACCAGAGATGCAAGCACCTTTGAATTGTACTCGATTATCTGATTTGCACCGAGCCTGCCGGAATCCTTCAGGTCCTTGTGATTCACCAGCTCGGAGCCGGTCGGTATGACAGCCACCCTGGGTCTTTGCCACACCCTGACCTGAAAGACACCCGCACCTATCAGGGCTCCGATATCATAAGGCCTGAACAGGTGGTTTTTCGGAAACAGGAGCTGTGTCGCCACGATATCCTCTCCCACCTTGCGCACATTCTGCCACGGATAGGATGAGGAAAGTATCTCCAGATGCTCGTCATCCACCTGGTGGAGTTTTTCCACCATTATAACCGAGTCGTAATTTTCAGGCATTGGCTGACCCGTATTGATCCAGAGGGCGTCCTTTCCTATCTCAAGGACCATCGGGTTTCTCTCGGTGGTACCGTAGGTCTTGTCGGCCTTTACCGCGATTCCGTCCATTGCGGCTGAATGAAATGAAGGAGTTGAAAGTCTGGCGAAAACAGGCTCCGAAGACACCCTGCCCAACGCCTCCTCTGATTCAATCTCCTCCGAATCGATAAGTTTATCGATGTCAAAACTTTCCATGAACAGACCTCTGGCTTCCTCAAGGTCCTTCATATCCAGGTAAACCTGCCTTTTCATAAACCGCCTCCCCTTGTGTCGCTCAGAAGAATGGCCTCAACCTCCTGGTCTTTGTAAAGGCCCTCTGTATTAATATCGATTTTTACCAGCGCATCGGCCTCCACAAGTGTGGATATAAGGCCCGACTTTCCGAAGACCGGCTCGGCAATGATTCCCTGCCCGTCCCTTATCAGTCTGACCCTGATATAGTCTTCCCTGCCGGGGGCTGATTCTATGTTTCGCCCCATCTTCGCGGGCACTCTTCGGTCGGATACTCCCGGGATACCTGATCCGCCCGACAATATTGATATCAAAGGTGCCAGTATGACCTTTGCCACTATAAGGGCCGAGCTTACATGCCCCGGGAGCCCGATAACCGGCTTTGAACCGGCCTTGCCTATTATCGTCGGTTTACCGGGGCTTATCGAGATCCCGTGGGTCAGCAATTCAAAATCCTTGAGGGTATCAAATACCTTGAGGGTCAAATCCCTTGTGCCCACTGAACTGCCCCCCGATATCCAGACCATGTCGGCCATGGAAAGCGCCTTTTCAATCGTGTCTTTCAATGACTCGAAACTGTCCCTGCAAAGCTCGGTGTAAACGGTCCTCACACCCATGCTCGCACAAAAGGAGGAAAGAGTGTATCTGTTTATATCCCTTACCTGGCCCGGTAATGGTTTTTTGTCGATAGAAACGACTTCGTCCCCTGTAGAGATTACTGCCACCTCCGGCCTGACATAGAGATCGACTTCCGACCTTCCGAGCCCCGCCATGACACCGATATCCTGGGGACGAATAACATCTCCCCTTTTTAATACTGTTTCTCCTTTTTTTACATCGTCATCCGGTTGGATAACGTTTTCAAGGGGCGAGACCGCGCGGCTTATCTCAAGCGTATCCTCATCCAGGATATGACAGTACTCAACCATTACAACCGCATCGGCTTCTTCGGGAAGCATTCCTCCAGTGGAGATCTTTACCGCCCCGCCCTTTGGAACGGGTCTTGCGGGCTTCCGTCCCATGAGAACTTCGCCTGCGATCTCAAAGAAGGCCGGAAGGCTCTCAGCGGCTCCAAAGGTATCCCTTGACCTTACCGCGTAACCGTCCATCGTGGATCTGTAAAAACCGGGCATATCATCATCGGCTGCCAGATCCCTGCTCAGGATCCTGCCCAGGCGTCTTCTATCGGAACTGATTCCTCACCCAGCGGCCCGAATCGGTCTTTCATTATCTCAAAAACCTGAGCAGGCCTTTTTAACTTGAAAAAACTTTCCATCATTCACCTGTTTTAACCGATAATATACTAGAAAGAATCATATTTGACATAAGGAATATGTCACAAGGGATATAGCACTGCAATAAAAAACTGGCCTAGGTTTATGACAATTCCTTATTTTTCAGGCTTTCATGAGGATTAACTCCCATGTTTGAGGCAGAAAACCGCGGCCTGAATAATTATTCGGCGCATTCGCAAAAAATACCGCTCATGGACCCCTCCCGAGGTGTAACCGCTGGACTTTTTATAAAACAGTCATATTTTATTGCCTGAGGCATGATCATTCAGGCCTTCATATATCTTTCAGGGCCTTTCATAAACAGAACCGGTATTTGAAAGGATACAGGCATGATACGGAATACATATCCAAAGGATGTGATGCTGAAGGACGGCACTGAGGTAACGCTCACACTTGTAAACAAGGACAACCGGGACAGGCTTATCAGCTTTTACGCCTCCCTTTCAGAGACGGACCGCTGGTTTTTGACGGAGGACACCCTTGATCCTCAAGTCATCGATAGCTGGTTGGAAAACCAGGAAAAGGGGAATTCCTTCTGTATCGTCGCTACATTTGATGAAGTCGTGGTTGCCCATGCCTGCCTGCTTATGCGTCGCTATGGTGGAAGAAACAGGATCGGGCGGCTCCGCGTTATGGTGTCCCGGGATTTCAGGGGCAGGAGATTGGGAACCTGGATGATCTTTGATCTTACCAGAAGGGCAATGGAGCTGGGGCTTGAGAAACTTCGGGCCGATTTTGTGGTGGGTATCGATGACCCGGCAATAGAGGCTGTAAAAAAAATGGATTTTTTCAGGCAGGGTCTCCTTGAAAACTACCTCCTGGACCAAAAAGGCAAAAAATACGACTATATAATTATGACAAAAAACCTACATAAAGATTGGAGTGATTTTTAACAGCAGATGTGCAACCTGGAAAAAAAGGAGATAAACCAGCCGATCTCGGAAGGAATTATAAAGATACGCTCGGTGGCGTGCGAAGAGGAATTTTCCTCTCTTTTTCTTGAAAAGGAATTCAGCGGATATCCATGCTACAAACCTGTCGTGTCCGGGAAAAATGAACTCCTTAAGGCCTTCAGGCGCTCGGATACAAGGCTGACGCTCGCGATCAAGGATGAAACGGATATTATCGGGTTTGGATTACTTGAACCCCCCTTTCCCGATGAAAGATGGGCCAGGCTCCGAAAGGGCTTGATGCTGGAGGTTTCCGTATTTGAGGTAAGCCGGAAATGGAGATCCATGGGTATATCAACCGGGATACTGAAACACCTTGTAAACAGTGGGAAATGGGAAGACTCGATCCTTTACATGGTGGGATATTCATGGACCTGGGATCTCGACGGAAAAGGGCTTGACCCGATGTCCTACCGGGATATGCTTATAAATATTTTTTCCAGGCAGGGGTTCCGGAGATTTCAGACAAATGAACCGAACGTGATGTTGCGGCCGGAAAACCTTTTCATGGCAAGGCTGGGGGAATCGGTGCCGGAAGATCTGAAGAATCGTTTTAAACTTTTAAGGTTTGATCTGGACCGTCTCCAATAGAAATCATTACTTCATCGCATAACTATAGGGCAATCCGCCATGAAAAATTTTCTCATAAATTCGTATGACAAGGTGCTCAAAGATCCATGGCCCCTTCTTAATGCCGCCTTTCACCTGCTGGGCATCTTCGTTGCAGCCTCTCTTGCCTGGTGGATCTTAAACAAGCTCTTAGCCAAATTGAAAAAGAGGTATGAAGGCACTCAGTTTTTTTTAAAAAACGAGATCTTTTTTACCCTTATCAGGAGGGCAGGGCACTTTTCCATCCTTCTTGTTACCGCCATATGGATTCTTAAGGTCTTTAATATCCTTTTTGTCGAAAAAATATTTTTCGCCGCCATTATTATCATCCTGACATATTTTGCCAACGGCATAGCAAACCTTCTCATTCCACTTCTGCAGGAAAGACTGGCCAAGAATACAGCCACGAATTTTGACGACGTCTTGCTCGACCTTTTCAGGAAATTCTCCGGGATAATAATTTATCTGACAGGCTTCGTGCTTGCCCTTGATGCCCTCGGCGTTGATATTATGCCCTTTGTCGCCGGCGCGGGCGTGGTTGGAATTGCCATTGGTTTTGCCGCCAAAGACACCCTCTCGAATCTCATCGCAGGTGTCCTTCTCATAATCGACCGCCCCTTTGAGGTGGGAGACCGGATAGAGGTCTGGACCGCCCCTTCAAACTCGGCAACCTGGGGAGATGTGATGGATATAGGGATGAGGGCGACAAAAATCAGGACCACCGACAATATAATAATAGTCATACCGAACAACGAGATAATGAAACGCGACATCATCAACTACACCACTATTACGGATGAAATAAGGGTAAGAATCCCTATTGGAATCGGCTATGATGCTGATATCAAAAAGGCCAAAAAGGCCGTTGAAGAAATCAGCTACGAGATGGACTGGGTAATGAAAGACCAGCCCACCAAGGTGGTGGTCAAAAGCTTCGGAGACTCGTCGGTCAATCTGGAGGCCAGAATCTGGATAAAGGACCCGCGCCGCAGGATTGATACGATCTCATACGTCACGGACAGGACAAAGGAGGTGTTTGACGAGGAAGGCATTGAAATCCCTTATCCCAAAAGGGATATCATCATACGAAAGGAATCTTGACGGAAGCGGACCAGCACAGTTTCCTCTCACAGAGTCCACAGAGCACACAGAGAAAAGGCCATGGCTCTTCTACAACAGCATTTCCCTTCGCCACTTGAATCCTCGACCCCTCGGACCCTTGAACCCTGCTCTTTTTAACCGCCCGCTTCGCTTGACAAAAGCGGATAACTACGGATGGTATTTTTTACTCTCCCGATGCCGGCAGAGTAAAAGCCTCGTTTGCTTCGCAAAAGGTGCCTGGTTGTTCCTTTTTCAACACCTGACCTTTAAAATCCCGGATCCTCTTATTCTGCATGTCACACAAAAAGTTGAATGATAAACTCCGGAGTTTACCTCAAGGCATTTCCACTTGAACCCTAGACTCCTCGAATCCTTGGACCCTTCTCTTTAAACCCTTTTTCACCTTTCTCGCCCACTAATAACAGTACCCTTGTTTTCTCAGGTTCACCCCTCGGACCCTCGGACCCTCGGACCCTCGAAACCGGAAACCAGCTGCGAAGCAGTGGGCCTGAGCGAAGCGTAGCGTAGCAAAGAAAAACTCCCTCTACCGTAGCTCTATACCAGCAAACGACCAGCAGTTTTTAGGGCACAAACACAGATGGGCAAAGACAAAGTTCAGGCTATGGAGCATTATTTAATTTTTGATTTTTCAATAAAATTTGGATATAGCTGGTAAGGATAGTCTGTTTCAGTTTTTAATCGCATTTTAATCCCGATCAGTCTGAATTTTTAAGGATATTGGACAGCAAAAACCTTTACAATCTTTACTTTCTCTGCTTCTCCGTGGCCATAGGCATCCTTGCCGCCATAGGGGCACTGTTCTTTCGTACCCTTATCGAAGTCTTTCAAGGCCTTTTCTGGCATTCAGGGACCACATTTCTTGACAGGCTCATAGAGTCTCCCTGGTGGATCAAACTCATCGTACCGACGGCGGGGGGGCTGATCGCCGGGATATTGATAAAAAACTGGGTACCAGAGGCAAAAGGCCCGGGGGTATCCGAACTGATCCTCTCGGTGGCAAGAAGGGGAAGCACTATCCGCCACAGGGTAACCTTTTTAAAAGCCCTGGTAACGAGTCTCCTTATAGGAAGCGGGGCATCGGTGGGCCGAGAAGGTCCCATAGCACAGATAGGTGCATCGGTCGGCTCATCCCTGGCGCAGCTCTTCAAACTGGACCCGGATCTCAGAAGGGTATGCCTTGCCGCAGGGGCCGCGGCAGGCATATCCGCCACATTTAATGCGCCCATAACCGGCACCCTTTTTGCCGTGGAAATAATCCTCCTTGACATCGAGATGGTCTACATAAGTCATATCATCATCGCTTCCGTTATCGCCTCGGTGCTTTCAAGGATGTTCTGGGGGGAATTCCCCACGTTTCACGCCTTTTCCTTTCACCTGGACCACTACTGGGAACTCAATATCTACCTTGTTCTGGGAGTGCTGGCGGGTTTTGTTTCCATAGCCTTTGTCCGCCTGATATACGCGACAGACGGGGTCTTTCAGAAGATCAACATCCCCGAATGGATAAAACCGGGCATCGGCGGGGCTCTACTCGGAATAATAGCCCTGAAGCTTCCCCATGTCATGGGTGTGGGGTACGAAACGGTAAATCTCTCCCTTGCTGGAACTATCGGCCTGAAGCTGGCTGCGCTTGTCCTGCTGGGCAAGATAGTGGCCACATCCCTTTCCATCGGCTCCGGCATGAGCGGGGGGATCTTCGCACCGTCTCTGTTCCTTGGCGCGACCCTCGGCACGGTAGTGGGAATCGGAGCCGATCAGATACTCGACCCCTCCCTCATTCCGAGCAACTATGCCCTGGCCGGAATGGGCGCGGTCGTGGCCGGCACCACCCTTGCGCCGATAACGGCAATACTGACCATATTCGAACTGACCTATAATTATCAGATAATGCTTCCCTTGATGGTCGCCTGCATAACAAGCGCCATTATCATGAGGGTGTTCTTCGGATATTCGGCCTACGAGATGAAACTCATCAAACAGGGGATCAACATAGTAAGGGGCCATGATGTGGGGATACTGAGGAACCTCATTGTGAAGGACTACATGGTGACCGAGTTTGAACACCTCCATGAAGACAGCAGGCTATCCGAGATAGCAGAAAGGGTGATGGACTCCCCGTATCCCCATTTCCCGGTATTTGACAAGGCGGACAGGCTTACCGGTGTGCTCTCTCTCAAGGACCTAAAGGCGTCTCTGGATAAATTTCTGGAACTGAGAGAGATAGTCATAGCCGCCGATCTCATGACAAAGGAGGTAATAACCATTACCGCGGAAGACAACCTGGAAAAGGCGCTGCACCTGTTCGAAAGCCGCAAGGTGTCTCTTCTGCCCGTAACGGACGCCCGGGATAAGGGAATCGTCCTGGGGATACTGAAAAAAGACGACCTCCTTCACACATACAAGGAAAGGGTACTCAAGTTTCAGATGCTTTCCACTCCACTCAAGTAACTTGAAAAACGGGCAGGTCAATATGTCACACCCGGTTTCTTTGCTCCGCTTGTGCTTTGCTCAGTCCCACTGCTTCGCAGCGGGTTCCCGGTTTCAGGTATTAGACACCTTGGAACCTCGACCCGTTCAATCAGAAATCCTTGTACTCTTCTCTTGCAGGGGTAAAGACCTCGACAAATTCGGCATCCTCCACGACTTCGGCGCCATGCGTCTTGTCCGCTGAAAAGATGTACGAATCACCCTTTTTTACCTGAAATTCATCATCAGGACTTTCCCCCTTGAAAAGCATTTTACCTGATATGACATAGCCCACCTGTACTGCACGGTGCGAATGAAGAGGAATACGTGCGCCCGCCTTCAGCGTAAAATGGCAGAGCATCGCCTCATCATCATATGCTAGGGTCTTGCGGATTACCCCTTCCGGACCTTCAACAGGAATTCCTTGATCAACACTTTTCATCTTCATAATATAATTCACTCCTCTGTTAATTAGTGCACATCCGGAAACGGATCATTTCCGGATGTTGCTTTCAGCCCTGCCACATTCAGACGGCCAAGCCTGTTAAACCGAGCGTACAGCCCGGCCCTCTGCATAAGCTCCTCGTGATTTCCGCTCTCCATTATCCTGCCCCGGTCCATCACGAAGATCCTGTCCGCCTTTCTGATTGTCGCCATTCTGTGTGCCACAATAATGGTCGTCCTGGAGCGGGTCATATGGTTTACGGCCTCCTGGATAAGCCGCTCCGTCTCAGGGTCCACGCTCGAAGTCGCCTCATCCAGTATCAGCACCCCGGGGTCTCCGGCAAGGGCCCTTGCAAAGGAGAGAAGCTGCCTCTGCCCGGCGGAGATGCTCGCCCCTTCTTCTCCCACCTCATGGCCGAGACCCTGCGGCAGCCTCTTTATAAACCCTGCCGCGTTTGCCTTAACCACGGCCCTTTGAAGAGCGCCTCGATCGATCCCGCTCCTTCCAAGCAGTATGTTATCCTGAAGGCTGCCCGCAAATATGAAGACATCCTGAAGCACCAGGCTTATCGAGTCTCTAAGCTTTTCCTTCGGCCACATCCTCAGATCGACCCGGTCCAGGCTTATTCTGCCTTGATCCGGATCATGGAAGCGTTCAAGAAGGCTTATAAGGGTGGTCTTTCCGGATCCCGTAGCACCCACTATCGCGACCGTTTCCCCCGGTTTTACCTCAAATGAGACGTCATCTATCACCTTCCGCCCTTTTTCATATGAAAACGAGACCCTGTCAAATATCACGTGACCTTCGCTTTTCCCGGGCATAACAGGGTTTACCGGCTCAGGGATCTCCTCTCTGTGATCCATGAATTCAAAGATCCGCTCGGTAGAAGCCATGGCCGACTGCATGATGTTGTATTTCTCCGATATGTCCCTTATCGGTTTAAAGAACATCTGTATATAGCTTATAAATGCCACCAGGGTCCCGAGGGTGATCTGCTCCGATACGACCCGCCCCCCGCCCTTCCAGATAATGAGGGCCACGGCAAATGAGGAGAAAAGTTCCATAAGGGGCATAAAAACGGCAAACACCCGTATCTGCTTCATCCCTGCCAGGTAGTTTTCCCTGCTTATGGACCTGAAAGCCGCATACTGCGACTCCTCCTGCGCGAAAAGCTGTATTACCCTCATCCCTTTATCCTTTCCTGAATAAAGGAGTTTATCTTTGCAACCGTGGTTCTCAGTTCGCGAAACGCCTCCCTGGCCAACCTGCTGAACAGGAGGGTAAGTGCGAAAATAAAGGGAACAAGGGCCATACAGATAAGCGCAAGGCCGATATTTAGATAGAAAAGAACGGAAAGGATACCCAGAAGGAGAAAAAAATCCTTGAAAAGGGTAATAAGCACCGACTTGAACATCTCGTTCAGGTTTTCCACGTCGTTTGTCACGCGGGTGACGAGCCTTCCCACCGGGTGCCTGTTAAAAAAAGAAAGAGACTGGGAAAGGATCCTGTCAAAGAGCTTAAGCCTTATATCATGCATCACCCTCTGACCTATGAATTCAAGTGTGTAATGTTCGGCATAGCCGAATGCGAAAGAAAAAAAGATGAAAGAAAAAAAGATGAAGGCGACAAAAGAAACTCCTCTTACATCCCCGCCCCTTATATCAAGCACCTTATCCCTTTCAAGACCATCCATAAGCTCAAACGGGATGAGAAAGGAGCCGTCATGCATTTTGCGGCATTTATCTCTTTTATCCGGCCCGATGCCTGAATAAAAGGCATCCGGCCCGGCCCTGTAAAACCTTTCACTCCCTATTATGCCGCGGCTTTTAAACCTGCTTAGTTCCGCGGGATCGATCTTTCTCATATCCTCATGGGAAATGAAATCGACGGACTCCGCCTTTATCAGAAGATCGTCATATTTTTCAACCGTCAGGCCTTCTCCCCCCTTATCCGGTTGAACCATATACCAGGATGAGATTATATACCTGTCTATGGCGATCTTTGCCAGATAGGGCGATGCCAGATCGAAGATGGTGATGAAAAGGGAAAGTGAAAGCCCCAGCAGGATCCGCTTCTTATAGGGAAACGCGTGTTTTGCAAGCCTTTTTAAAAGCGAAAGGTTATAGGGCCTTCCAAGCTCCCCTTCCTCCATATAGCCGTATTCCCCGTACATTACGACCCGTCTCCTTCGGCAACCCCTCGTTCCATAAGAGATTCTTCATAAAGCTCCGCGTATATGCCCCCTTTATTCAAGAGACTGTCATGATTTCCCCTCTCCGCAATGAGCCCCCCTTCAAGCACAAGGATCTTATCCGCCCTTGCTATGGTGGAGACACGGTGAGAGACCATAAGGGTCGTCTTATCACCCCTTGTCTCAAGAAGTCTTTCAAGTATCCGTTCCTCGGTGTGTATATCCACCATTGACAGGGAATCATCCAGGATAAGGAGCGGCGGATTTTCAAGCACTGCCCTTGCAACCGACAGCCTCTGCCTCTGCCCGCCCGAAAGGGTGATGCCCCTTTCACCGAGGAGGGTATCGACACCTGCTTCAAGCCCGTTTACCTCATCAAGGATTCCGGCGACATCGAGGCTTTTTTCAAGTGCCTTTTCTGAAACGCCGTTTCTTCCGAACACTATATTGTTTCTTATGGTGTCTGAAAAAAGGAAAACCTCCTGGGTGACAAAGCCTATCGATTTTCTGAGCAATGCCGTAGAGATGTCTCTTATGTCTGTGCCGTCAAGAAATACCCGTCCCACAGGCACATCCAGGAGCCTCGGTATCGATTGAAGCAGTGTGGTCTTTCCCGAGCCCACCCTGCCCACTATGGCGATCGTCTCCCCCGGCTCGGCAACAAAGTCGATCCCCTTGAGCGTCGGCTCGCCTTGCCCGGGAAAGCTGAAAACAAGGCCTCTTAACTCAAGCCCCCTGATCGGGCCGACAGCCGCCGGCTCGACCGGCTGCCTGATTTCAGGTTCCTCTTCAAGTATCCGGTTTATCCTGTTCATGGATGCCGATCCGCGCTTGATGAGGTTTGTTACCCATCCCATTGCCATCATCGGCCAGGTCAATAGGTTCAGATAGGCGATAAAGGCCACAAAATCGCCTGTAGTTATATCACCTGCGATTGCCAGGCGGCCGCCCACAAGCACTACTACGGCAAGACCCGCGTTCGTAAAAAGCGCCATCATGGGGAAAAAAAAGGCCAGCACCTTTGCAAGGCTCATGTTTTCACTGACATAGAGCTCACCCTTCTCATTGAGCCGCTCACACGCCCACCCGCCCCTGTTGTACGACTTGATGACCCTTATACCTGAAAACGACTCCCGCACCCTTTCGGTCATCTCCGAAAATGAGCTCTGCACCCTGTCAAAACCCCTTGACATACGCTTTGTGATCAGCCTGGTTCCAAGGACAACGACCGGCGCGGGGATAAGCGATATGAGGGTAAGCTTCACGTCTATGGAAAGCATGAACCCGACCGCCGCCGTTCCAAGGACGATTCCGTCCGTAAAGGCCACAAGGCCCATGCCGGTTGCCATCCTTATCGCGTTTATATCGTTTATCGACCTGGCCATCAGATCCCCGGTCCTTGTCCGTTGAAAGAAGGAAAGAGAAAGGAGCTGCAGGTGAGCGTAGAGACGGTTTCTCAACTCCCTTTCGACAAAACGGGAATGACCCAGGATAAAAAACCGCCAGGTGTACCTGAAAGACGCGATAACGGCCGCAATGACAAGTATTATAAGACCCTGCCTTATAAGGATGGCAGCGCCGGCTTCATTTATCGTCAAAAGATCGACCGTCTTTTTTATGACAATGGGGATGACAAGCTGCAGGAAATCCACCACAAGAAGGCTCATCAGCCCGATGGCGAGCCTCCACCGGTTTCTGTAAAAGTACTGTTTGAGGGGGGAAAAAGGCCTTATGCTGTCTTTAAAAGGAAACCATGGAATTCTCATATTCTTATCAAGCCGCCGCCTTTTTTATCAGGCACTTATCTTATACCACCGGGCTTTAAACGCACAAGCGCCGACGCCCGGATAAAACTCAAACACCAATTACTTCATCGACTGCTACGGCAAAAAAAACATAAAAGATCTTCCGCCCTTATGTTGCCTTTGCCCTTGGCCCCTAGACCCCTGGAATCCTTGGACCCTCGCATCTTTACATCCTGGCAACCCATTTCTAATAGTTTTCAGCCGACCCCTTTATCCTCATAATAAAGATTATCGATACTGCCAGCAGCACGCAGAAACCGCTCCATACGATATCATAGCTTCCGAGCACATCAAAGGCCCAGCCGGCAATGGTAGGCCCTATGATACCTCCGATGGAAGCGGACCCGAGTGTGATCCCGAGGAGTTTTCCAAAGGACTGTCTGCCGAAATACTTTTTGAGTATGGCACCTCTTAGAACCATGCCTCCACCGATTCCGGGAGAGTAAAGAAAAAGGAACAACATGACAAGACCCGTTCCGTTTATGAACCTGAACGCAACCATGCCGGCCGCCATAAAGCAGAAGGCTGCGGCCATGACATATCTCTTGTCGAAAAAATCGGAAAACCAGCCGAAGCCGAATCTTCCGAGAATGCTTATCAGAGGTATCCCGGCCGCCACAAAGCCTCCCACGCTTCTTTCAAACCCGAGATCGCTCAGATAGGGCATGACATGTATTACAACGGAGGTAAGCACTACCATCCTTACGGCCTCAGTTAGATTGAGGTACCAGAAACCCTTTTTCTTTATTACCTCTTTAAATGCCCAGTCCTTGTCGTCCGGCTCCTCCTTTGCTCCCAGATCCGAGGGAAGGCTTTCAAGACCGTCTGGAAGGCATCCGTATTTCTCCGGGCTGTCACGTATGACAAAGGCCATTGGGACACCCAGGACCCATATGCCTATCCCGAGTATGACAAGGGTGTTTCTCCAGCCGTACAAGGTAATAAACTTGACGATAACTGGTACAAGCAGGCCTCCCGCGCCGAAACCGGACACCATTATCCCCAGCGCCAGCCCCAGTCTCTTGTGAAACCAGTTCGTTACGACCGTCATGGTCACGACACTCGTGCATCCCCCCGCCCCGAATGCCAGCAGGACGAATGCCATGTAGAACATGAAAAGGGATTGGGTCATACTGAGAGTTATCAGGCCCAGACCGACCGTTACGGTCCCGCACAGGATAATCTTGCGCGACCCGAACCTGTCCACAAGAAAACCCACAAGGGGTGCCAGTATGCCCATCTCAAGCCCGCGCAGGCTGGTGGCAAGGGATATCTGCGCGTAGCTCCAGCCGAACTCCTCCCTGATAGGCTCAAAAAAGGCGGTAAAGCTGTAAAAAACGACTCCGCCGAAATAAAAGCTCACAATGAAGCAGGCAAGAACTATCCACCATCCGTAAAATATCTTTTTGCTCATTACTTAATGCCTTCAGATCATACCGATTTTCGGGTATGCTTTTCTTGCCTATCACAGGACCGGCGGAAAACTGAGGGGTAAAAGAAAAAACAACCCCGAAGCCTGTGCTGCGGGGTTACAATACCGTGATTATAGTCCATGAATAAAATGCTGTCAAAAAATCATACTGATTAGGGGGACGCCCATGATTTTATGCTTTTCTCATTCCATAAGGGTTAAACGTTCGTCATTCGCAAGACCGGCACCTCGCTCTAGCGCACGACTTACCGCAGGCTGAACAAGGCCCAGCCTTCTCCCTACCTCTGTACCGGACATTCCCAATTCCCTGACCGCCCAGTAGCATACAAGACTTCTTGCTCTAACCCTCTCCGGCTTTTTACTCGGCCTCAGAATTTCTTCGATATCTATTTCCAATAATTCCGATACCCGCTCAATAACTTTATCAAAATCGTACCCCCGGCTTTTTAGCTCATACCGCCTCTCAAATTTTTCATCCTGCTCCCTCAGCACCGATTCCACAAACCCACTGTCACCAAGCATCCGCTCATCGCTCTTGAAGAGCACTCCCTGCCGACGCAGATCTTTCAACTCCTCCCAACCCCCTGAACTTCTAATCAAACCTCCGCCTATTAAATCATTTCTCTTTCCCAGGGCAACGCCGGCCTCCACAAATCTTCTGTATTCCCTTCGAGCAAGAAATTCACGATCACCAAACAACCGCAAGACATATTTGGTATCCTGCCACTCATTCTTATATTTTCCCAATATAAAACCGTGCCCGCAAAAACCGTATCGGTCCAGCTCAATCATAGACGATACAATCTGTGCCCGCAGGGGATTCAGATGGATGTAACGGACAAGCTCCAAAAGATAGGAATCTTCCTGGCAAAGAATTGATTTATAACGATTCTGAAACAGGTGCCCATGTCTTTTATATTTTTTATTAAAGGTTACAGCATATCCCGTAAGCAGTCTTCTCATTATTCCTGCAATAGGCAGATTGCCTGTTCTCAAAAGCAGATGAAAATGATTCGGCATTAACGCCCATGCAAAACAGGACGTCGCCGTAGCAGTCAGAATAGATCCCAGCCGGTCAATGAACCCTTTTCGGTCTGCCTGATCACGGAAGATCCTTCGATTTTCAATTCCTCGACATATGACATGGTGAAGAGCACCGGATGCATCTATACGGGCTTGACGGGGCATGATTTTCCTCCTCAAAAAAAATTTTTAAGAAAAGCATAAAATCATGGGCGTCCCCCTTTTTGGTTAAAAAAAGGGTTTTCAGTTTTTATCGGTGGTATCAGTAGTTGGAGATGGTGATGGAGCCCTTTTTGTCCTTTTTTACCTTGAGGGTCTTCTTCCTGTACCTGAAAAGCTTGGTGCTTTTTCTCGACTCCGGGCTGAGGTCAACAACATATTTTCCGGGGACCGCAAAATTGAGGTTCTGTCCGTCCACTATCTGAAAGGTAGCCACCCCTATTACCTCACCCCGCATGTTTATGACCGGGCTTCCGCTCGAGCCCTTTGAGATGGGTGCCGAGATCTGGAAAATGTCCTCTTTTTTATGAATCGTGCGAAGGGCGGATACTATGCCCTCCGTCACAGTCTTTTCAAGGCCCATCGGGCTTCCCAGAACCATGATTTTCTCGGCTGCAAGCGGCAATTCATCGCTTATCTCCACCCACCTGACGGCCCCTTCAGGTATGTCAACCTTCACCTTTATGAGATCGACGGCACGGTTTTCAGCCAGGGCCGATGAGATGGGGTATGTTTTCCCATCGCTCGTCCTCACCTCCGCCTTGTAGACATTCTTGAACACGTGATAATTGGTTATGAGATGGCCCTTGCGGTTAACGAAAAATCCGGTCGCGGACCCCGCGATCTTGTCCTCGGAATTGTAATTGATGATGGTGACAACCGCGGGCTGTATCCTTTGCACAAGCTCGGGCAGACTCACCTCGGCATGGGCCGGGGCAAAAGCAGCAAGAAGCAGAAGAGCGTTAAGGAGGACAAAAGATATTCTTTTTGAAAAAGACCGTTCCATACCACAATTTCCCTATTGTTTGAAAAAGATGTTAAAATCTGAGACTCCCCTTCCCATTTGCTGAGAACCCGGCAGGCTCATGCCGCCTTCCCGGAAGATTACCCATTATCCGCTTATCTCATGAATCCCCATCTTTTTCAATGACAATAGACAGGGTTCTTTGCTTCGCTCAGTCCCACTGCTTCGGAGCGGGTTCCCGGTTTCAAGATAAAATGAGAAGGCCGATCTCCCACGAGCTGTGATATGATCACGCTCAAACCTTTAACGCAGTCAAATTGCTGCAATAAGAAAGGAGACCGGCCATGAGCAAACATATCACAATTGGGATGGATTTGGGAGACCGAAATCACATTGTTGTTGTATTGGACCCTGATGGTCAGGAACTCGGGTGCTTTGAATTGATCAATAAGAAAGTGTCATTGAAACGGTTTTTTGAGCGGTACTTTGGAGCGACGGTGGCTATTGAGGCAGGCACACACTCACCTTGGATCAGTCGTTTACTGGAGCAGATGGGTTTTCAGGTATACGTGGGTAATCCACGAAAGTTACGAATGATATGGGACAGTACCGACAAAAGCGATGAAAGAGACGCCAGGATGTTGGCGATGGTATGCCGTTTGGAGCCGAAGCTTCTGTGGCCGATACGGCATCGTGGTATGAAATCTCATAGCGATCTGGAGATAAGTAAGGCACGCAATATGCTGGTTCAGACTCGCACGAAGCTGATCAATCATGTACGCTCAGTGGTCAAAGGGGTTGGAGAGAGGTTACCAAGCTGCAGCGCAGCCAGTTTTTGCAGAAGGGTAGTTGATTTTCTGCCCGAAGAACTGCTTTGTGCGTTGATGCCGTTGATTGATACCATCAGTGATGTTACGGGCAGGATCCGGGAGATAGACAAGCGGATCGATGAGTTGTCTTTGGAACAATATCCGGAGGCTCAGACACTGCAACAGATTAATGGAGTCGGTCCGGTGACGGCTCTAGCCTATGTGTTAACGCTGGAAGACCCTGGTCGTTTTAAAAAAAGCCGTATGGTAGGAGCGTATCTGGGTCTGACGCCGCGTCGGGACCAGTCGGGGAATACGGACAAGCAGCTTAGAATCACCAAGGCGGGCAATGCGTATTTGCGCAAGTTGTTGGTAGGCTGTGCCCATTACATCATCGGGCCGTTTGGCCCTGACAGCAATCTGAGGCGTCACGGAATGATTATTGCGGCCCGTGGAGGCAAAAACGCCCGCAAACGGGCAGCGGTGGCTGTGGCGCGCAAACTAGCTGTATTAATGCATCGGCTGTGGGTCAGTGGGCAGGCTTATGAACCGCTGTATGTTACAAGGGAAATCAAAAAGGCGGCATAGAAACAAGGCAGTATATTGTCATAAGGCAGTCAGGGTTATGTTGACAATTTCTTTAAAGAGTCTTTGACGTCTGGTCCGGGTGACTGCGGCCGAACCCTTGCACCGGCCAATGTACCGTTGGCCAAAAAAGAGTGCGAGTTCAAGATAGCAGCACCCACCGACTGATTTTACCATGCACCGGGCCAAAGGTAAGGCCCTAAAAAAGAGTGCGAATGGAAGTGTGACGGTCAGGGCTCGAAAGGAAAAAGGATGTCCGTGAAGCGGACCTCTTGACTTGCCTTCTCATGGAAGGGTCCAAGGGGTCCAGGGGCCAGCTGAACCGCTGTCGAAGAAAAAGCATGTCCTGTCTCTATGCCCTCTGTGGTCTCTGTGAGAAACAAAAGGCATTTGGACTTCAGGCCCCACTGATACTGAAACCGCTGATAGCCCTTTGCGAAGCAAAAAATCTTTTTATCCTTAGTTATCAAGCGAAGCGGGCGGCAAATAAAACAGGGGCACTGTTATTTGTTATTCGTTATTGGCGGGCAAGAAAAGCGAGACCGTGCCCCTCTATGTCCTGCCTTGTCCCTCCATATCGTTCCGATATTCATAGGTATTGCTACTGAAAGCCCATAGGTTATTTTCTATAAGAAACTTTGATGATTATTTTGAATAGTTTCTTTTATAAAAGAAACTATTGACATTTTTGCTGATTATGATAAGTTTTTGCCATAACCAAAAGAGAAGCAAAAAGATGGAAACTTTACTTCATAAAAGAAACTTATATATAGACAAGGTCCGCCCCTTTATTGACAAGCCGGTGATCAAAGTGATCACAGGCATGCGCAGGACGGGAAAAAGCTGTTTACTCAAGCTGATCATCGAAGAGATGCAAATTTCTGAAAACAGCAAGCTGTACATAAACAAAGAGTCGCTGGATTATGATTTCATTCAGGACTACGGTGAGCTTCACCGTCATGTAAAAAAATACTTTTCAGCCGTTGAGGGGAAAAAATATCTCTTTGTCGATGAAATACAGGAAATAGAGGGATGGGAAAAGGCCGTAACTTCTCTTTTCAATGCTGGAGACTACGATATTTACATCACCGGATCCAACGCGCATCTCCTTTCGTCCGAGATCGCGACACTGATCGCGGGCCGGTATATTGAAATACCTGTCTATTCTCTGAGTTTTGAAGAATTTTTAATGTTCCGGCAAAAAAAGCAGGAAAAAGGACATGAAGAATTCTTAACATACCTTTGGGCAGGCGGCTTTCCTGCAATTCATCATTTCGATTTTAACCGGGAGGTCGTATATCAGTATATCAATTCAATCTACGATACCATCCTCTTAAAGGACGTGATAAGAAGAAACAACGTCAGGAATGTCACCCTTCTTGAAAACATCACCCGGTACCTGTTTCAGAATATAGGTAATATTTTTACCGCCAAGAAGGTGTCGGATTATCTTAAATCCCAGAAACTGAAAATCGGCGTCGATACGGTGCAGAAGTATATTTCATACCTTATGTCGACTTTTGCCGTATATAAGGTTCCCCGGTTTGACATAAAAGGTAAACGCCTGCTGGAACTGCATGAAAAATATTACCTTGGAGACATAGCCCTTCGAAATGCGCTTTTCGGATATCGTGAGGGAGATATCTCAGGTCTGCTCGAAAATATTGTCTTCCTTGAACTCAAGCGAAGAGGCTACGATGTCCATATAGGAAAATTGGGAGAACGGGAGATTGACTTTATCGCGGAAAAAGAGCACCGGAAAATTTATGTTCAGGTGGCCTATCTTCTGTCATCACAGGAAACCATTGAAAGGGAGTTTTCCGCTTTGAGATCTGTCAGGGACAATTATCAGAAATATGTTATCAGCATGGACTCCGTATTCGGAAAAGACATTGAAGGCATCCACCGGATTAATCTGGTTGATTTCCTGTTAAACCCCGACATATAGGCGCTGTTTCATTGAAAAAACATCCGCCATCCCTGGCCGTCCACGTTTATCCTGCTGCAGTTGGCAGAAAAGCATAAAATCATGGGCGTCCCCCTTTTTACGGCACCGGAAGAGCAGAAAATATTTTCATCCTGTTTTGTCAAGCGAAGCGGGCAGGCTGTTCCGGAATAATCAAAACATCTGTATATCTCATTTCACATGTGTAAAAATAAGACTTTACAGAGACCAGGCGCGGGGATCAGATGCGGGAATCAGCCTTTAAGAACAGATTAATGCTTCTCATCAAGGTAAGCAGGCCTATGTGGTGGGTCGTGCTTCCCGTCTCATACACGGTCGGCCTGGCCTTCGGCAGGCACGGCCTTAAAAGCGCCGATTTTCATTTCTCTTTTTTCATGGCGCTTCAACTCTTTTTTCTCTCCTTTCCTTTGTGCCTTTTTACATTCGGCCTTAACGACATCTACGACTATCGCGCGGACATGAAGAACCCGAGGAAAATGGGAAAATCGCTTAAAAGCGCGCTCAATTTCGACGGCACGGTCTCGGATGAAAAGGATCAGGATTTTCTAAAAAAAGCCGCCTGGTTTTGCGGAACCCTCTTCTTCCTGATCTCGCTCTCAGGCATGAACATCTTCAATATCTTTTACGCGTTTTCACTTCTGCTGTTGAGTTTTACCTATTCGATGCCCCCCTGGCGCCTTAAGACAAGACCCCCGCTTGATTCCATCCTAGGCGGCATTATAACTGTTATTGCGCCTTTCGGCATGGCCTTCAGCCTTGTTGACGACCCCTTCAGGATACCCCTTCAGATATATCTTTTTTCCATATGCGGCATGGGGGTCCACGCCTTTTCCACCACCATGGATCATGAAGCGGATAAAAAGCTGGGGGAAAGGACCTTTGCCGTGGTATTCGGAATGAGATGGGCGGCATTTTTCCCTGCCGCGGCTTTTCTGATGACCTTTTTTTCCTTACACGGACTCCGCTACAAGATATATTTTGCACTCTGCATCTGTATCTTTACCTGGTTTATCTTCCGCCCTTCGGAAAAACAGGCAAGAAATGCCCTCTTGATGATGCTGGCGGGAGCCGTTGTTGTCTCCATATACGGAGTTTATGAAATGTTCGCGATGTAGGGGGGTAAAAGGACAGGGTCCGGGAAGCCCAGGGGTCAAGGGTTCCAGGATGGCGATAGGACAAAGGTTCCTATCTCGCCTTTCCCGCTTTTCCCGCCTCGGCGTAAGGCCTTTAAAAGAGGTTGTCAACAGCCTTGAAATGCCTGATAATGCCGGAATCGCAGGAAAAAAATCGCCCTGGAGCTGATCATGGAGCATCTATGTAAGATTTTCAATGCAAGATTTTTCTCTTTAAAGGACGGTGTTCTAAAAAAGCATAAAATCATGGTCGTCCCCCTCGGGTGGGCATGGAGGTTTCTTAAAGGGATATGCTGCCAAGGATTAATATCGGAGTAATGAGCACGTACAACCTATGTTACCTGCTCGGGATTCTCATCGGCTGGGTGATGTTCGTTGCCGCCGAAGAGGATATATATAATTGTGAGAGCCGACATATTAATATGAAAACCGTTTTTCTCGCCTCAATCGCCTATCTTGTGGTGGTGATCGTATGCATTCAGGGGGCAAACTACTTTCATTTTATTTTTGATCATATCCCGGCCGCCGCAAGAAAAAAACTCACATGGAAGGATATCATCTTCCCCGATCTTATGAGGACGGTTAAGGTGCTTTACGGAGCGATTTTTTTCTACCCGGTCGCGATCTTCATCGTCTCAAAGGTGCTCAAAAAGAAAGACTTTCTCGACTACCTGAGCAGAAAGGGGTTTATCCTCTTTTTCATACTGGGATTTGCCAGGCTTGGATGCTTCGCAAACGGATGCTGCTACGGGATCCGCTCCGACCTGTTCGGGATAAGATTTCCAATGGGCTCGGCCGTCTCTGGCGAGCATATGAGAAGAGGGCTTACCTACGGGTTCGTGCCGCCCCCTTCCCTTCCGGTAATACCCACCCAGATCATTTCGGCGGCCGTTATTTTCGCGCTCTCTTTTTTCTGCTGGAGATCCTACAGAAAAGAAAAAAACAGAACGCTTTTTTTCAATTATGTTCTCTATTACGCGATATTCAGGTTTCTCATAGAGTTCATAAGGGATGACATAGACAGGGCCTACTGGTTAGGGATATCGGCTTCACAGTGGATATCCATACTCATTATGATATGCTTTCTGGTATATTATGGGGTTAAAAAGAGAGGGTCCGAGGGGTCGAGGGGCCAAGTGAAAACACCTTGAAATAAACTCCGGAGTTTATCATTCAACTTTTTGTGTGGCATGCAGAATAAGAGGATCCGGGGTTTTAAAGGTCAGGTGTTGAAAAAGGACCAAACCTTAACCTTTGCGAAGCAAAAGGTTAAACGTCATTATAAAACAAGATGATTCCTGACTTTCTCAAGATAAAAAAACACAGATGCATCCTGAATTACTATCTCATATGGCTTCCGTTTATCATGGTCTACCAGGTGACCAACCGGTTTCACTTCATTGAACCGAGGCTGCTTCCCATGTCACGGCTGGATGAGGCCATACCCTTTCTGCCATGGACCATTCCGGTCTATGTCAGCTATCTTGTCTATACATTTGTGGTGATTACGAGAAGCAGGGATGATAATGAGGTAAGGGAGATCTTCGTTTTCACCCATATCCAGCTTGTGATAGCGGCCCTGTTTTTCATCTTTTTCCCGGTGACCTATCCAAGGGAAGGGTTTTACTACCCGGGAAGCATGACATCCATGTTCAACGGTTTCTGGGTGATGTTCGACGAACCCAACAACTGTTTCCCGAGCCTGCACACCATGCTCTGCCTGACCGCCATAAGATACAGCATGGACAAGCCCGGCAAATGGTTATTCTGCGCGTGGGGGGCTCTCATTATCGCAACCACCCTGACATGCAAACAACATTACGTAATTGATATCGCCGGGGCGTTCGCGGCCTACTGGCTGTCTTTAAAGATATTTTCTCTCTACTGCTCCCGGACCCCCGGGAAAAGCCCTGACTGTCCTCCTTCCCAGAGCAGCCAGTAAAAATCGTCGAAATATGCCACCTCCTGGTTGTCGGGATCAGTGCTCTCCCCGTTTATTCCAAGCGTGTGAAGACCGAATTCCGACACGTCATAAGTGTTTGCCAGCTGAAAATAGTCTGCTGTTGTATAGGTCCCGGTATAGACAATCACATTGTCCCCTTCGTTGTCCTTTCCCTTTTCAACCAATTTGATATCGGCAGAGGCACTTCCACAGCCGCTGGCCTCCGGGTTTTGAACCGTATGGCTTGTATAGCCGGTTTCTCCGTCAAACACGGGGCCGCCCGAATTCCTCAGTCCTCTCCAGACTATCTGGGAAAAATAGTCGCCTTCATAAGTCCACCTTATTGTGTCCCTTGGGACCGCCTCCCTTACATCGTCTTTCGGATACCCTAGGGTTCCGGCCTTTCCGTCCGGGTCCGTTATGAAAGCCGTTATCGCGTTCACCCTCTCGTTACCCTCGGCATCCCCTGTGCCGGTATCGCAGTCCAGGTTGCCTTCCATCTCATAGACCCTGACCAGTATGGTGGCCCAAGGCTTTATGTAGATCTTGTAATTATAGTCTGACTTTCTCTCCTCATTGCTGATAGTAGGCACTCGAATAAACCCCACCGGGCACGTGGTTGTACCGTCAAAGGTGTTAACAGGGTCCCCGGGGTCAGTAGGGTTTGCAGGGTCGACGGCATTATGCACATAATTGGCCGGGTCCCTGATTATAACATTGCTCGGGCCCGGAGAACCCAGGATTTCAACACCTTCCAGTGTGGTCGTACTCAATATGTTATACCTGTCCTTGAGCTTCCAGGACCAGTATTCGTTTTGATAATAAGGGGTTATGCCCGGATCAGGATTTGCACCTTCATAAAAAAGATTAGTACTGCCTATCTTGTAGTGGTAGATACGTACCCTCACGGCATCTACAAGGGGGGAGTAGGCAAGCCACTCCCACGGTGAGTAGTCCGCCCCTCCACCGCATCCGCCCGTGTTTACAGGATCTCCATCCGCGTTCGTGCTTACATCCTTCTGCCACAGAACTATGTAAGGAATACCGTCGAGCGGAGGGTCGTCATTCCAGTTGGTCGGCGTAAAGGCCGAATCAGGGCAGGCCTGTATCTCCGACGCGTTTGTTGTGTCGCTGTGGTCGTTGAAAAAATTATCCGTTATATCATCGTTTTCCGTGAAACTATAGGTTGAACCGCCGCAACTTCCTGAGGATTCTTCATGTTCCTCGAGGCCCTGAAGACCGCGCAGAAAAGAAAGCCCGTAGTATGTTGCCTGGCCGAAATTGCCTGCCTTGGGAGACCGTATCCGGAATGAAAGTCCGGGCATATAGCAGCCCGGGTGGTTTATGGGTGCGCTGTCCGTATCGTCTTCGGTCTCAGTGAATTTGACCTTTGCCTGTAAATCATAGGTAAGCTTGTTGCCCGATTTTTCCCATAGCTGTTTGAGAAAATTGGTTTCGAATGAGTGGTGGTCCCAGTTTACAACGGCAAGGCTTTCGCTGTGAAGAACCGGCCCGGTATGTCCATCCTGGGTGTAATTGGTGTATGAATATGTCTGCTCCGTGCTTGTTACCTTTAGGGCGCCGCCTTCAATGGCGTGGGTCCCGAGCTTTGATGAGATCTTTCCGGCATCCCCTGCGTCATTAAAATCGATGCCTCCCTCCACCTTCTTGTACAGTTCCACAGTCGACAGGGGCTGGTGCATCTTTACCGTCTGGGTGCTCTGTAAAGAGCCTGTCCCGGCGATCCCGGTGCTTGATATTACCGCATGTTTTCCAAGAACCACCGGGGTGTTGCTGTTTACCGACACACCTGAAAATGAAAAAGAGACCCCTTTGGGATACTGGAGTCCTCTCAATTTCCCGTCTTTCTTTAACCTGTAGACCAGGAGCTGGTCATTGCCGGCAGCGTCCGTGAAGTTGATTATCCCGTTTACTTCGGGAAATATGGCAAGGTGCGCGATATCTGTTGGAGTCAACACATCATTTGCAAGGTCGGGATCCTCTCCGATCACACTTGCCGTCACGGTCTGGGCACTTGCCAGAAACGCGGGAAACACGTCTCCGGCCGTATATGAGACAGATCCGTTCAGGGCGAACCTCAGATTTCCTCCCGACCAGATGGTATTTGTGAATCTTTCGACAGATGTTCCGCCTGACACAGGGATCTGGATATACCCTGAAAGCCCGGCGGTTACATTATCAGGAAAAGATCCGAATGGAGACACCGTGATAGTGCCGGATGACCCGGATGAATTGTTGTCAAACCAGTAGCCGTCAAGGTCAAGGGCGAAGCTGTCGTTTCCAAGCGGGATCGAGCCGCCCAGGTTGAGGTCGTTTACAAACGCGGTATCGTTTCCGTCATGTTTGTGATATCGCTGGGCCGCGTAGGCAAGCCCTGATTCGGCAAGGTAGTAGGCCTGCTGTGAAATCTGGGGAGACACGGTGCCCACGGTGGAACTGCTGAACATGCCGACCATGGCGGCGGAAAGGACGGCCATGATAACGATCGTTATTATGATGCCTATCAGAATGGCTCCCGTTGTGTTTCTGATAAATCTTAAGGCTTTCACTTTTTTCTCCTTTTTGGCAACCAGCCTGAAAATCAGCCATGCAACGACTGCGAAGGCCATAAAGGCCCATGGAAAATGAAAGGTCAAAAAGAGCAGCCCTGTCACCGGCAGAAACATGACCTTCAAAAAGGGAAGAAGCCCGGGGATCTTGTCCGCGAGCAGGCACAGCCTGGGGCTGATGAGGTTATAGAGGGAAACCATTTTTCCGCCGATTGTTCCCGCCTCAAGCATCTTCCGCCTGGCCTCCCTGTAAAGGTCAATAATTGCCGGGCCGCCGTCTTTGTAGATTCGTGACTTGATAAAGCAACTGAACTCACTGCTTGTAGTACCCGCGGATGCTCCGGGAGCGCCGGTCGAGGGAATAAATGTGTTTCTCGGAACCACACGATCTGAAAACTGCATGGTCTGGCTGCCGTCACCCCCTGCAAGGGTCAGGTTTACCGTCACATAGGAAAGCTCCGAAATCAGGTCCCCCAAGGACCATGATCCTGCTCCCCCTGACTGGGTCTGAAAGTCGAGGGTAAAGGACTGGACCACGTCCACAAGATCATGAGGGCCGCTGCTGCCGCTGCTGTCGGTTACGGTCAGGGTCAGTGGAGTGTCCACAGTCCCGGACCAGGCATAGGTCTCAGTTATATTTTCCCCGTTGCTGAGCCTGTCCAGGGTTATGGAGTTGGCACCGGCCGCTGTTATGAGAGTAAGATTTGCGATCGATCTCCTGAGCCTTGTCAACGGCAGCACGTTTTTCTGGCCCATCTCCGTCGTGTTTTTTGTAAAGATAAACGCCTTTGACGCCTGCACAATGCCAAGACCCGCCACAGAGGCAAGCACACCCACCAGCAGAAGTACCGCGATCAATTCTATAAGGGAAAATCCTTTGTTTCTGCCGCCCTTTTTATTAAAAGTCATAATATTACCCTGTCTTAAAGTTGAGGAATTCGTAAAAAGGCATAATTGAGACGGCAAAGTAAAAAGCTCCAAATGCAAGGCTTGCGAATCTTGAGGAATGAGGCGTACTTACAGTACGCCGCAATGACGAAAGATGAAGCATAACGCAGCAGTTGGACTTTTTACAAAGCCGTCAAAGTTACTCTATCAAAAGAAAAGATGTTGTCAGGCCATCCTCCCCGGAGGTCGGAGTCACCGTCACTTTTAGTATGCCTTCAGAGCCGCCGTCTGCTATCTCGTTGAAGCCGGAGTCATACGCGATATACTGTGTTGAAACAGTGGCTCTCGAGTTGTCATACTTATTGCCGTCTATATCAGCTTTCATGCCTGAAAGGGCACCGGAAGACATGTGCATGTAATCGGCCATATAGTCTGCTATTATGTTGTCCGCCACCTGGTTCCTCTCATAGAACCTGGCCATTGTTATGGCAGGAAAGGCGCTTTTCTGAAGGGCGGTCCCTGTGAAGGAGATGAGCATGGACCCCATTATTGCCGCGATTATGATAGCAATTATCACTTCAATAAGGGTAAAGCCGCTATTGTCTTTTCTCTTTTTTATCATGGTATAAATCCTGTTACGGGAGTAACTGTAATTGATTCACTTATAAAGGATAAAGACCCGGACATCGGAGTTCCGCAGTTGGGATCCGTGTAAGGCGCCCCCCACCAGTCAAACGCGATTGTGTCATTGCATGAAAGATTTGACTGCAGGGTTACGACATCTGAATCAGCACCGGGAAGAGCAACCTTTTCATTCGCTGAAAAAGTGTTGTCATCGTTGTCATTTCTGTAAAGGGAATAGGTTGACCCGACAAACTTGATTCCCCACCGCTTGGCGCTGTCGGCCATGGCCCTGCTCTGGGCATACCTGAGATGGCTTTTTACCAGTTCAATGTCCGCGATCTTATCCGCGTTTATTGTATTGGCCCTGCTTATTACAATTGCTGAAACGATTCCTATAACAATCAGGGTCACAACCACCTCAATTATAGTAAATCCTGAGCAATTCATGCTTCCGCCGGAACCTGATCTTTTTACAACCATTTTTTTAATTACCCCTTCTCTTTCAGTTCTTCAGACCTACCCAATTCTGTTAACTCTGGAAGCTGATGTTGGAGGAGTACCTGTCCATCACATAAGTGAGCAGGCCTCCTATTATTATGCTTCCGATCGTAAGAGGCAGCAGGGCAAGGGCCACAATCGGAATTTTCAGATCCATCTGAAGAAATATGTTATTCATGATGATTGCACCCACATATATAAGAATGCCGAGCCTGGCAGATCTTACCGACACGGGCCGGCCCGATATAAACGATATGCCGAGAAGAGCAAAGCCTACGGCAACGCCAAAAGCGACCTCCGGCTGATAGAGCAGCCAGACTGCGTTATAACCGGCGCTGGTGATCGTTTCCATGCTCAATAAAAACATGAGTCCCACCACAAGATAAAAAAGGCTTACAAGCATAAAGAAGAAACCGCACTGCCTGCCGGTGATGCCTTCAGGAAATAGACTCAGCCCCTTTATTGCACGAGGCTGTATAAGAAAGTCCCGGAGCCTTTTAAGCGCCCCGTACCGGGACGGACAAGTTCCCATCCGGGCCATGACCAGATCGGTAAAATCATCAGGTGCGGCAACCCGGGGAGTCTTTTCAAGGATATTTATGATGTGCTGAAATTTTTCTTGTTTTTTCAAGTCGTTCTCGCCTTCTAATAACGAATAACAAATAACCGTGTCCTCATTTTCTTTGCCGCCCGCTTCGCTTGACAAAACAGGATCAAAACAAATGTAAAGATTTTTTACTCTGCCGACATTGGCAGAGCAAAAGCTTCGTTTGCTTCGCAAAAGGGCATAGCATCTCTATTTTGCAATGTTTGAATACTCTCACAACCAATAACAAATAACCATACTCTTGCTTTTTCAGTTTCACCCCTCGACCCCTTGAAACCGGGAACCCTTATTTATATATACCCCCCAGCATGGAAAAAGTCACAGGCCCTTTTTACTTTTCGTTCATCATCCTGTTGAGCCCTTCAAGCCCCCTGTAGACCCGCATTTTGGCCGAGCTTACAGAGCAGGCCGTGATTTCGGCAATCTCATCAAATGAGAGATCCTGGTAGAACCTCAGGACAACCGCCTCTTTGAGCTTGACAGGCAGTCTGTCAAGACAACTGGATATCCGAAGCACCTCCTCCTGTTGGATCATGTCCTGTTCCGGATCAGGGGGGCTGTTTTGCGAATGATAATCGGCCCCCCGCATCCGGTTATTCACATAATTCTTCTTTTTCTTCAGATGATTGCGGATGAGATTAAGCCCTATGGTGTAAAGCCAGGTGAAAAACCTCCTTTTCCGGTCAAAACGCCCCAGATTTTCAAATGCCTTTACAAAGGTCTCCTGCGCCAGATCGCCTGCCTCCTCGTACGACCCGGTCATGCGAAAGGCAAGGTTGAAAACAGGGGCATTGTATTTGTGGACAAGTGCGGCATAGGAGTCCCTGTCTCCCGCCATAATCCTTTCAATTATGGAATGATCTTCTTCTGACATTACGTGCCCTGAGGGTCATGGCGCGCCGTGCGCCGGTAATAGAGGTTCGAGATCATTATTTAAGACGGGGTCTCAAAACCGGTAGAAATGCTCCTGGATCAGGCTCTTTGCTGAATGTGCTAAAATTATCAATGGCTTTGCAAATTTTCAACGAAATTTTTGGATCATCTCCCGATTAGTTGGTGTTAAACAGGGCCGAATAAAGGAATTCTTCTTATTTAAGCGGCTGAGAACTCGTAGGATTCTTCGCCCTCGCTTAGCTCAGCTCAGTCCCACTGTTTCGCAGCGGGTTCCCAGTCTCAAGGATTCCAGTGCTCCATTGAAACGGCGGATAAAACCGCTAAAGCATTACAAAGATTTAAAGCTGTTGCAGAGATCCTGCGAATGTTTTTCAGGTATATAGAATAAATGAAAAATTCTCAAATAACATGGGGTACACAGAGATCACAAAATTGTTAAAAATGCCGATAAAATCCTTAGAAAACAAACCCTTGATCGGTTGACTCATCATCATGAAATCATTGAAACCTGTAGGACGAAACATGCGGCTTCACAGATAAAAAAAGAAGAAATCTTCAACACCTGGTGACATTTTATGAATGGGAACTAAAAACCACCAAAAATAGGATCAATTAGACACAAGTAATAGTTGAACGAGGCAACTATACCAGTGAGTATTTCCGCAAAAAAAGATAACCCGGAAAATAGCAATATAACTGCAGTAAAAGACTTTTTAAAAGTAGATTTAATACCAAGCTCGATTCTTCGAATAGTTTCGGTAGTTAGAATCGAAAACAGCAATATTGAAGGTGGCGTAATTAGGATTATATAGCGAACAACTTTGGAATAGCCTAAGTAGGCTAATATGACATGAAAAATTATAACCACAAATATCCACATGAAAAGACACGCACCTTGGCGTCTTAAGCTTTTATTTTTCCATAAAAATATATAAAGAAAAATTGAGGGGATAAAAGTACACATAATTCTTGGCAACAACGATAAATATATCCAATGAGATCGAATTACAGTCAGATATTTAACATAATTATTGCTTTCAATAAGGCTATCGCATGGCTTGCCCGCCCAGCCGGGAAAAGGTGTGCCTACTTTAATCCACTGATAAACCTCCCAGGGGGTTTGCACTAGAATTGCTGGTACAATTAAATATGGAACAAATCGCAGGAATTTCTTCTTATCTGTACAAAGAAGCCAGGCCAGAGCGGTAATGCCTGGAAAAATCAGGAACGCTGTTAATTTTATTAGGCTGGCATATCCCAAAAGCAGGCCGGAAATAATAGCCAGCAAAGCACTTTCACGCTTTACAGCCCAGATAAAAACAGCAGAGGCAAGAGTGGAAAAACCCAATAACGGGCCATCCAACCAGTAATATATTGTGACGTGAGCCATGATTGGACTAAAGGCAGAGAGCCCGGCAACCAGAAGTAATCCGATGCTTGATGACGCCAAGCCGAACAGACGCGCCAGAAGAATCATACTACAAAAGAAAAGGACATAGCTAAAGAGTTGTGCAAGAGGAAAACCCCAAATTCCAATAACATTATAAAATAACCAAAATAATGCTATGCCTCCTGGTGGATGAAAAAAAAGCGGTTTGTCATATCCATTTCTATCGATTATGTCTAGTTCCAGCAGAGGCGTCCCCTGGAGGGTATAACCATTTCCGCTATCCAACTGTTTAACCAATTCAATATAAATGATTTCATCGATCTCATTGTGTGCCACTACAAAAACTACTAGACGTAAACAAAAGCCCAGAAAAAACAAGACCATCACAATTTTCCATCGTGAAATAAATGATCTAAGGCTAGAAAGAAAATTGATTTCAGTCATCTGTGTGCATTATCCCAATCATTATGTTGACATCATCATGATCCTGGAAGTGAATCCCATTTATTTTACAGCCTGATGGACACAAGCTATAATCCCCAAAAATGTATAAACAAGAAAAAGCATCAGACAGCTTCGGCAAATGGGCGAGGTAAATCGCAGTAAACCTCACCTGATGTTTTACCGTCAAGAGAAGAATGGCATCTGATGACAATATTGTTCTTAATCCACTTGCTAAACCCCAAGCAAACACAGAGACTTTCCCGTATCAAATGAATGCAGCAGATGTAATGATATTTTAATATCCGCCGTATATTGGTTTATAAATATAAGAAAAAGATCCATTTACAACAATTTGGAGTTCTATTAATATAATATTGTTAATAAATTAGTATCAATCCAGGAATGGACTATTTCCGGATGTTGCTTTCAGCCCCGCCACATTCACGGCGGGCAAGCATCAGCCATCGGCAAGTAACCAATAACCTCTCGCCCCGCTATGTCTGTTTTGTCAAACGAAGCGGGAGGTAAAAGAAAGGGGTCAAGGAGCCGAGGGGCCTAGGGTTCAAGTGATCCGCCACAGAACAGGCGGATAAAAATACTTAAAAATTATAGGAGGTTAAACATCCGGCAGAAATCTCATGCACCTTGGTTGCATATCTATAAAGAAACGAAACGTTTTTTATGCATGAGCGATACGAGTTTATCTTCAAGATCATAAGATCCGAGGTATCCGTACCATGGAATACCGCATGAGCATATGTGGGATTCCTCTATATTGCATATGGTTCAGTCACTGAACTGGAAACCGTGAGCCATGATATTGGGTCAGTCGGGTTATCCTCGAACCCTTGAATCCTGGAACCCTTGGACCCTCTTCGACAACTAAGTTGGAGAAAAAGCATAATATTAAAATTCGGAGAAGCGATAGTGTTTAAAGACAAAAAGGTCATCGTGGTCATGCCGGCCTACAATGCTGAAAAGACCCTGCGGAAAACGCACAAAGAGGTCCTGGATCAGCAGATAGTGGATCTGATCATACTGGTGGATGACGGAAGCTCCGACAGGACGGTAAAGGTTGCTGAAACCCTGCCTGATACGATGGTGTTCGTTCATGAAAAAAACAGGGGGTACGGGGCAAACCAGAAGAGCTGCTACCGTCTTGCGCTTGAGCAGGGTGCGGATATAGTAGTAATGGTGCATCCCGACTACCAGTACACCCCTAAGCTGATCCCGGCAATGGCCTCTTTAATCGGAAACGGGCTTTACCATTGCGTGCTCGGCTCAAGGGTCCTTGGCGGTCAGGCCCTGAAAGGAGGCATGCCCTGGTGGAAATACCTTTCAAACAGGGTCCTTACCATGGCTGAAAACCTCCTGACCGGGGCAAAGCTGTCCGAATATCACACAGGCTACAGGGCCTTTTCAAGAAAGCTCCTCGAGCAGTTGCCGCTTGAGCAGAATTCAGATGATTTTGTGTTTGACAACCAGATGCTTGCCCAGATCATCCGGCTCGGTCACACCATAGGAGAGATAAGCTGCCCCGCCAAATACTTTGAAGACGCCTCTTCCATAAACCTTTCACGCAGCATCAGGTACGGCATGGGCTGCCTGGGGGTGGCCTTGAGCTTTTTTGCGGCCCGGGTGGGACTCACAAAAGAGAGAAGGTTAAAAAAAAGGGTCCCAGGAGCCAAGTGAACCACGAAGAAACAGCATGTTTTTTCTCCGTGTTCTCTGTGGTTTCTGTGAGAAATAAAAGGCATTTGAACTTCAGGCCCCAACTGGTGAAACTGAAACCGCTGTTCAACTTTTGGGAAGCAAACGAAGCTTTTGATTTGCCAATGTCGGGAGAGTAAAAATATTTTTGACAACAGGTTTTAAGGGTACGTTACAGGAGAAACGCATAAAATCATGGGCGTCCCCCTTTTTTGACTGGCAACGCAGTCGGCTATTTTTCCCACGGGCCGCTGGATGGTTCGGGAAAAACCGCGAATCTCCGGCCTATGAAATTACCGACAAGACCTGCCGTGCTTGCAGAAAGCTTTGCGATAAAAGGCCAAAAGCCAATCGACATTAAAGAGCTTGTGATGACAAGGTCCAATAAAACCATAAAACAGACAACCAGAAAATATATGAACACTTCCATAGCTGAATTCCATTTTGCCCGGTGCCTGAACAAAAGCTTAATACATAAAATATAGTTTACAGCCGCAGCAAAAATAAACGCAACCGGGGCAGCCACAAACACCTCAAGATCAAACCGTAACAACAGAAGGAATACCGCAAGGTTTACAAGCGCCGCAGTACCGCCGATAAAGAGGTAAAAGAGGAATTGAACCGGAACAGGCGCCCTGTATGCATTGTACCTGAAGATGCAGTACAACGCCCTGAAACCGTCTTTTACCCCTATTTTTTTACCTTCCCCGTAGGTCCTGCCATAATAGGATATCCCCATTTCAAAAATTCTTACCCTCATGTGAGCGACTTTTGCCACTATCTCCGGCTCAAAGCCGAAGCGGTTTTCCCTGATATCGATCTGTTCAATTATCTCTCTTTTAAAGACCTTGTAGCAGGTCTCCATATCGGTCAGGTTCAGGTCGGTAAACATATTGGAAATAAATGTAAGAAACCTGTTTCCCATGTAGTGCCAGAAGTGGAACACCCTGTGCGCACCCCTGGAAAGGAATCTTGAACCGAAAACTACATCGGCCCTGTCTTCAATTATTGGAATTATCAGTCTCTTAAGGTCTTGCGGATCGTATTCCAGATCCGCATCCTGAACAGCCACAAGGTCCCCGGTTGCATGCCGGAATCCGGTACGCAGTGCCGCACCCTTACCGGCATTTTCTTTGTGGGATACCACCCTTATGTTCTGAAATACCTTATGAAGTTCCTGCGCTATGGCAGGGCTTTTATCGGATGATCCATCATTTACGATTATTACTTCCAGGATTAAAGAATCATCTTCAATTTCGAGTAGTTTTCGAATGCATTTCTCAAGAGTCGCTTCTTCATTATAGCAGGGGACCACTACACTCAGCTTCATAGCTTTTTCAGGTGTTTTCTTCATTAGATAACACAACCCATATCGATGGACTCGTAACAAGTCATAATTGAGACGGCAAAGTAAAAAGTCCCAAATGCAAGGCCTGCGAATCTTGAGGAATGAGGCGTACGTACAGTACGTCGCAATGACGAAAGATGAAGCATAACGCAGCAGTTGGACTTTTTACGAAGCCGTCCATATTGATTATCATACCTCCGGATGTCCTTTTTTTATATACAATACAGATCCCTTATCCTGGTAAACCTTCATCCATCCCGGCTCCTTTTGAAGAAGAAGGTTCAATTTCGATCTTGTTTTTATCAATATCATTTCATGGGGATACTTTGTCAGAAAATTTCTCCATTTTTTTCTGCCATATATAAATTCAAAATATTCCTCGCTATAGGTTTCCGTATATACGGTTTCATACCTCCCGTCCATTCCCACCAGGCAGCCTGGGTATAAACTCCAGGCGATATATTCCCCCCATTCAAAAAGGGGCAGCAGATTGCCTTTAAATCCATTGTGCTTGATATATTCGACCGCCCCTGTGGGGAAATAAAACCCCGATAGCCCAACATCTTCCACAGATGCCGACCTGAGATTTAATGGATTATCAGAAATGATATTTTTGAAAAAAGAGACTGAAGCATCAGCAAAAATAAGGGATAAAAATATGATAAAAACAATTTTTATTCGCCTTAAACCGTGACCGACATTATGACTCTTAATCAGTTTCGTACAAAAATCAGTGAAAATCAAAGGCATGAATATCATAAAGGATATTGCGAAAAACACCATGTGCCGAATATGCGACACTCCCAGATAGGCCGTTATCGCCAGCATCAGGAAAGGTGTAACTTCCCTCTTTTTATACCAGACAAAAACAGCCAGGCATATTGCGATGGAGACGGAAAATAAAATTGCCTGCTCAAGATAAAGCCCGTTTTTAAGACAATAAAAAAGGGAGCGCCATTCCCCTATATTCGACCGGGGCATTAAGATTGCGTTTGTGATATAGGTCCAGTAATCCAACCCGTAAGGATTAACAAGAGTAACAGCCAGAGACAGGCCCATTATACCGAGATAAGGCAGGAATTTCCTTTTCGACAGGGCCTCGCCAAATGAATAGACTCCAATAATCGCAATGCCTGCGACAAAGCCTCCGTGCAGGTTACACCACAGCAACTGAACAGGCAGAAGCCACAAAAGGCATTTATATTGATTGCTTTTTCTGGCTCTCTCCAACAGATACACTGTAAGAGCAAAAAAGAGATAGGTAAAAACCTGTGCCCTTACAGGACCATAACCATACGAAAAAATTTTCAGACTCAATAGAAGAGTGACGGCGAATGAAACGAAATCAGATCCCCTTTTCCTGGAAGTCAAATAGGCAATGAACAAGGTCAGAAGTGCTAAAGCATATTTTAAAACCTGCAGCCCGGCAGCGCCGGTTGCCTTATACACAGGGAAAAACAGCACTCCCGTCAACCATTCATGATATACCCACAGATCTCTTGTAGGGGCATACGAAAAAATATCCTTATAAGGAAACCCTTTTCCTTCCCAGAATAGTCTGCCGAAAGCAAGGTAACCCCAGAGATCAAAATCAGCAAACGTGCCATGCAGGCAGTTGAAGGCAAATATTAAAGACCCGACTGAAACAAGCAATTTATTCAGATTGAAACTTGACTGACTCTCTTCTAAAGCCATGGAAACCACCTTGATTATTTAACTGGTTATAATATATATATCGCAACATGTTCTTTTTTCCACATTTATCTATAACCGCTGCCGTGAAGATGCAAAAGGATGGTCTGCCGATTCAGTCAAAAGCGCCCCTTGCATGGAAATTGTGAAAATGGATGCTGAAAGTCCCAAGAAACTTCATTACACTAAAGAGAGGTTAGCGCACTGGAACGGTGTGGCCCTTAAGATGGATTCATGGAAGGGAGCGGGGGCCTTATATCACAGGCGGCTAAAAAAGATTTTTCAGGCCTGCGTACACCCCGGACAGAGGATACTTGAGATCGGCTGCGGACAGGGCGACCTCCTGGCCGCGCTTAAGCCCACTTTTGGAGTTGGAATCGATCTCTCCGACGAGATGATAAGGCACGCCGGGACTAAATTTGCAAACCTTGAATTTATACAGGCCGACATCCACCGGTTACCGCTCGATACCACATTTGATGTAATCATACTCTCCGATCTTGTGAATGACCTCTGGGATGTTGAGGCCGCCTTTCGTCAATTGCAGAAGGTCTCAAGACCTGACACCCGTCTGATAATAAACACCTACAGCAGACTGTGGGAAGCGCCTCTTGCCCTTGCGCGCCGGTTCGGGCTTGCCAAACCCTGTCTTGAGCAGAACTGGCTCACGCTCGAGGATATTTGCGGACTTTTGAATCTTGCAGATTACGAACCGGTTCATTCATCGGAAGAGATAATATGGCCTTTTCCCACGCCCTTGATTGAATCGTTTATAAACAGATACCTGGTAAAATTGTGGCCGTTTACAGCACTGGCTCTTACTCATCTGATCGTGGCGCGCTCCGTATCCGCTTCAAACAAGCGCGATGAACAAGACACCGTCTCGGTAATAATCCCGGCAAGGAACGAGGCCGGATCAATACAATCAATTTTCGAGCGTACCCCGGAGATGGGAAAAGAAACCGAGCTTGTCTTTATAGAAGGCGGCTCCTCGGACAATACGTGGGATGAAATCATACGTTGCAGAGACCTCTTTCCTGAACGTAAATGCATACTTCTCAAACAGCAAGGGGAGGGTAAGGGAGACGCAGTCCGTCTGGGATTCGCCCATGCAACAGGGGACATCTTCATGATCCTTGACTCTGACCTTACAGTGCCACCTGAGATGCTCCCGCGGTTTTATGACGCCCTTCACTCGGGAAAAGGGGAATTCATAAACGGCGTACGCCTTGTATATCCTGTCGAAAAAAAGGCAATGAGGTTTTTCAACCTTGTTGGCAATAAATTTTTCTCCCTTGCATTTACGTGGCTGCTGGGGCAGCCAATAAAAGACACCCTGTGCGGAACAAAGGCCTTGTGGAGAGATGACTACCTCAAGATTTCCAATAACAGGGCAATATGGGGCATCACTGATCCATTCGGCGACTTTGAACTTCTTTTCGGGGCAGCCAGGCAGAAGCTGAAAATCGTCGAAATTCCCGTCCGGTACAGCGACCGCATGTACGGGCAGACGAATATTCACAGGTGGCGCCACGGATGGCTTCTAATCAAGATGGCCCTCTGCGCTCTTAGAAAACTTAAATGTGTTTAATCAAGTCATTATCGATTATTTTCTCTTAGGGGCATAGTCGCGATGAAAAACTCTCGCAGAGTACGGGAGCTTAGGCATAGCAGGAAACTTGCGGCACTGGATACTGAACATGTGTGGGGATGGAATACCCCGGCCGGAAGGTTAAGGGCACAACGACGGGCCCGCTTGATTGCGGAACGAGCCTGTCTGGGGGCAGGCACCTTCGCATTGGAAATAGGTTGCGGCACAGGTTTTTTCACAAAATTTTTCGCGCAAACCGGTGCGCGTATCACTGCAATCGATATCTCACCTCAACTCCTCTCAATTGCCGGCACCCGCCTGGCAAAATTCAATAATGTTGAGTTAATCCGGACCTCGTTCGAGGATTGTTCTCTTAAGGGTCCTTACGATGCAATAATTGGATCCTCGATACTTCACCATCTTGATATCCATATAGCCTTGAGAAAGGCCCAACGGCTCTTGAGGCCTGGTGGAATTGCATGTTTTGCTGAACCGAATCTTCTAAATCCACACGTGTTTCTTATAAAAAAAATCCCCTGGCTTAAACGACTTGCCATGGAATCACCTGATGAAACCGCTTTTCAGCGCTGGATATTACAGGGCCTCCTGGTGAAATCAGAATTTGAACAGATCGAGATTCTTCCCTTTGATTGGGTCCACCCATGGACGCCTAGATCGCTTATTCCAATGGTAACCAGATTGGGAATCGGACTTGAGAAAATCACACTGATCCGGGAATTCGCAGGCTCTCTTCTTATCACTTGCCGCCGACCTAAAAATGGACTGCAGGATAAAAATTCGAGCCAAAAATTATTTTTATCATGAAAAGCATACCCAACATAAGAAAAGCCCTGATAGCATTTATCCTCTTAATCGCCATTTCGGGAGTTTACTTTCAGGTAGGCTCTTTTGATTTTGTGGCTTTTGATGATGATAGTTACGTCTTTAACAATCCGGTCGTCCGCCAGGGCGTCTCATGGAAAGGAATTCTGTGGGCATTTGATTTTTCGCGCAGCCTGACAGCAACATACTGGCATCCGGTAACCTGGATATCCCATATGGTCGATTGTGAGATCTTCTCTCTCAATCCGGGTGCTCACCATCTCATAAATGTAGCGTTTCATTATGCTTCAAGCGTGCTTCTCTTCGTTATTCTCATTAAAATAACCGGGGCACCCTGGAAAAGCGCGTTTGTTGCGATGCTTTTCGCTGTCCACCCACTAAATGTGGAATCAGTGGCATGGATAGCTGAGCGAAAAAGCGTCCTGAGCACTTTCTTCTGGATGCTTACCACACTGGCATACCTGAGATACACGAGGAAACGATCGTTTTTCTCATACCTTGTTATCCTGGCACTTTTTGCCATAGGCCTTATGTCAAAGCCGGTGCTGGTAACCCTGCCCTTTGTTTTTATTCTGCTCGACTTCTGGCCGTTAGGACGGCTCAACTCATTAGCTTTGAATAATAAAGCCGGAAATCCTTCTCACCTGAAAGCTATTGATGCCCGTGCATTTCCAGTCCTCAAAAAACTACTTTTAGAAAAAACCCCTCTCTTTTTGATGTCCATTGCCTCAGTGGCGGTATCATCGCTGTCATTGCAAGGCAAAGGGAACCTAATAGGGACTGAAACCATTTCTATGGGCCAGCGCATAGGCCATGGCCTTGTCTCATATGCTATGTATATTGGGAAGATATTATGGCCAACGGATATGTCTGTCTTCTATCCCCCGCCTGATACTACGCCATTACTCCATTCAGTATGTGCTGCGCTCTTACTGGCATTTATAACGATCCTGACGGCAGTTTTAAGGAATAAAAGGCCCTATCTTCTTTTCGGCTGGCTCTGGTATTGTATCACGCTTACTCCGATGATTGGACTCATGAGGGCGGGATTATGGCCTGCAATGGCCGACCGTTTCACCTATATTCCCTCTATAGGCATTTTTATTATGCTTACGTGGCTGACCGCAGACCTGTTAGCATACATGAAGATGTCAAGACCTTTTGTTGTATTTTTTGGCATTGCTGTTGCGATATCTTTGGCTGGTGCAACTCATTTTCAGGTTCGCCACTGGCAAGGCACCAGGCCGCTTTTTGAACATGCACTCCGGGTAACTGAAAATAATTATCTTGCACATTTCAAACTCTTTATGCTTGAAAAATCGGAAGGAAAAAAAGAAGAAGCGACCTGGCACTACAATAAGGCCCTCACACTGAACCCCACCTTTGTTGCAATGGGCCACAATGTGCTTGGATACAAATTCGCGATCAAAGGAAAGCTGGAGGAGGCAAAAATAGAATTTTTAAAGGCGGTTGAAATATTACCGGCCTACGCGGAAACACGCAACAATCTGGGCGTGGTTCTGGCCCGAATGGGTGATTATGAAAAGGCCGCTTTTCATTTAAAGCAGGCTATTAAAATCGATCCAAACTTCATGAAAGCCAGGGAAAACCTAAATAATATCAGGTGTAAAAAATTAGAAAACAAATAGGGATAGATCTACAAGATTATTTCTAAGTCCTTTAAGGGGAAGCCCTCTCCCTCCCAGAATATTCTGCCGAAAGCAAGGTAACCCCAGAGACCAAAATCAGCGAACGTGCCATGCAGGCAGTTGAGGGCAAATATTGAACTCCCGACTAAAATCAATATATCTTTTCTTTTTTTATTAATTGGTTGCATTAATTTTAACCAAGCCGCCCTTTCCATTTTGGATTCTGTAACACACAATTTCCATAAAACCGATTTAAGTGTAGAACCTATGAAAAAATTGCTATACCCTTTACAATTAAAAACAACGCTGAAAAACTGGCATCTACCAAAGTCGCTTCGCTGCGATTTCCACGCTCGCTTGTGGGGTAATCCTCTTGACGGGGCAGTAGGAGTGCTTGTGAATCCAGCGTGATTCAAAAAATAAATCCATTTTAACTAATTATTAAAAAAATATTGTGAAACATATTAAACCCAATCATAACATTTTGACACCCCAGGTCTCCCCTGAACGGGCCATAGGATGCGTCCTAATCGCCCTCGTCTTATCATGCTATGGCCGGGTAATTTACAACGGTTACATTCCCCTTGACGACCCCAACTATCTCTTTCTCAATGAGCAGATAAGGCAGGGCTTGAGCCTTGAAAACATAAAATGGGCATTTAAGAGCCTTACTATGTCAAACTGGCATCCTGTAACCTGGATATCCTATTTTATGGATTACGAAATATACGGGATGAGCCCCGCAGGTTTTCATCTGACGAATTTATTTCTTCACGCGGCAAACACCCTCCTCGTCTTTCTTTTCCTGCGCAAGGCCACAGGTAAATTGTGGCAGTCAGCTTTGGTTGCATCGATTTTTGGTCTGCACCCCATACATGTGGAATCGGTTGCATGGCTTTCGGAGCGAAAAGACGTATTGAGTGTGTTTTTCGGCATGATTTCTCTGTCGGCCTATGTTGATTACAGCAAAAATCCCTCCTTTGGGAGATATCTCCTTGTTTCAACCAGCCTTATCCTGGGTCTTATGTCCAAGCCGATGCTCGTTACACTGCCGTTTTTATTTCTGTTGCTCGATTACTGGCCCCTCCAAAGATTTGACAAATCAAATGAAAAAAAAACCACATTCTTACATATCATACTGGAGAAAACACCTCTTATTGCTCTTTCCCTACTGTCAAGCATTATAACCTTAATTGCTCAAAAAGCAGCCATGACTTCAAACCTAACAGAAAATATCTCCATAGCCTACAGGGTGTTGAACACAGGTTTGTCATATATAACTTATTTAAAAAAAATCTTCTGGCCTCTGGACCTGGCAATATTCTATCCTCACCCTGGAATGACACTTCCTGCCTGGAAAGGAATTGCTTCCATCTTGTTTCTTTTTTTAATAACATTGTTCGTCTTAAAAAATTACAGGAAATGGCCCTTTGCCGCAACCGGCTGGATTTGGTTTCTCGGCACATTGGTTCCTGTTATAGGAATTGTACAGGTGGGAATGCAGTCCATGGCTGATCGATATGTCTATCTTCCGGCCGTAGGGTTATACATGGCAGTTGTGTGGTCAGTAAGTTTTTTTATTAAAAAATATATTAAAATGAAATCGATATCTCCTTTAATGATTTCATTTCTTGTCATACTGCTATCCATTGCGACATTCAAGCAACTATCGCATTGGAAGGACGGAGAGTCCGTCTTCAGATATGCTCTTGCCGTTACAGAGGACAACTATCTTGCTCATCACGCGCTTGGTAAAATTGAAAAAAACCGTGGAAATTTTGAAAAGGCCGCTTTTCATTACAACAGCGCCCTTGATTTAAACCCCACCTTTGTTGCCCTTGAGCATAACAAAACCGGGTTTAAAATGGCGGAAAATGGAAAGTTTGACCAAGCTGTAAAGGAATTCTCAATGGCGCTGACAATAAATGATCACTACGCAAATGCGCACAACAATCTTGCCGTGGTTTTGGCCCGAACAGGAAATTTTGAAAAGGCCGCTTTTCATTTGAAAAAGGCCGTTCAGCTTGATCCAGGCTTTAAAAAGGCGAAAATGAATCTTGACAATATTTTAAAACAAAAGCCGGATTTAAAATGAAAAGACGATTTATCAAAATAGTTTTTAATTCCCCCCTTTATATATAAGGGCCTGAAAGGCAGGAGAATTGAGGCGATTAAAATGCCTGAAATAAGTATTATAATCCCCGCATACCGGGAGGAAAAGGTTATAGGCACGGTTGTCAGCGGCATACGCAGTGTCATGGATGATTCGGATAGAAGCTATGAAATACTGGTGATAAATGACGGATCAGACGATGATACGGCCGCTGAGGCGGAAAAAGCCGGTGCGTGCGTGATATCCCACCCGTACAATATCGGAAACGGGGCCGCCGTAAAGACCGGGATCAGGAACGCAAAGGGAGATATCCTTGTCACCATAGACGGTGACGGACAGCACTCTCCCCACGACATACCCAGGCTGCTTGAAAAAATGGATACCTATGATATGGCGGTCGGCGCTCGAACGAACGATTCGGAGGCATCTTTTCATCGAAAAGCAGCGAATTGGGTCTACAACCGTTTTGCGAGCTATATGTGCAAAAGAAAAATAGAGGACCTCACTTCCGGATTTAGGGCCATAAAACCGGATATCGCCAAACGCTTCATCTCCCTTCTGCCAAATACCTTCTCCTATCCCACAACAATCACCATGGCGGTCGTGCGTTCAGGGCACAGCCTTGTGTACGTTCCGATAAAGGCTGCTGGCCGCGTGGGTAAAAGCAAGATAAGGCTAATGGAGGACGGCTCGCGGTTCCTGCTGATTATCATCAGGATCGCCACCCTTTTTTCACCTCTCCGGATCTTCATCCCTGTCAGCGCCTCCATGTTCTTTGCCGGACTATTCTACGGTCTTTACAAAATATTCTTCCTAGAGGCACGATACGGTCCAACCGCCGCCATGCTGATGACAGTGGCAGTTGTTATATTCATGGTAGGGCTTGTATCGGAACAGGTGGCACAGTTGAGGTTCAACAGAAGTGAAACATATTATAACAAAAGATAATTCAAATATAGGTCAAATATAAAATGTTGGACGATACACTGCATTAAGCATTTTATTTTTATAAGTTCTCTACCGAGAAGGATTATGCGCATACTTGTATTTACTCAACAACTCGCTGCCTTTAGAAGCGGAGTTGGGACTTATACATCAGGCCTGATTAAAGGATTGAGGGAGATTGGACATCAGATTACAGTAGTAGCCCCCACTGATGAAATTATTACAAATTCAGATTTAAATATTATTAAAGTCCAACCTTTTCGGTTCGATCCAACTCCTGGCGGCTGGTTAAGCTTAGGCATGTCATTTGCTAAAGTTCTATCACAGGAGGCAATGAAACATGACATCGCTCATTTTACGGATGCGAGGGAGGCATGGTTTGTTCGAAAATCTCCGATTCCAGTCACTGGAATGATCAATGATTCTTATGCTTTGGACTGGCTGGAGGAAACATTTCCATGTAAACTTTTCACGGATCGGCATTTGCGAACCTTTTACTATTGTTTTCTTCGCAAAGTGGAAAGACATACCTACCACCGTCTTTCTTCACTTATAGTAAATGGGTCATATGTTGGCCAAAAGATTATGAAGAAATACCAAATACCCTCTGGAAAAGTACAACGGATTTATTACGGCCTTCCTGATTTACCCACAGTTCCAAGAATACAACTGGAAGGCTCGCCTTCAATACTTTTTGTAGGAGGCAATTTCCAGCGAAAAGGCCTTCCTGTTCTTTTGCACGCAATTGCTATATTACTCTTACGATTTCCTGACATCCGGTTGCATGTTGTTGGCAAAGATCGTAATCAATCATTACTTGTATTGGAAGCACATAAACTTGGGATCTATGATGCAGTAGAATTTCATGGCTTGCAACCGAATGATACGGTTCGAGGCATGATGTATGGCACTGATATTTTTGTTCTTCCATCTTTCAGTGAAAGCTTCGGCCTAGTTTATTTAGAAGCCATGAGGGCAGGAACACCAGTAATAGCGACATCAATGGGAGGAGCAAAAGAGGTTTTTGTTAACGGTAAAGAAGTTCTTTTTGTTGATCCAAGAAACGAAAAAAGGCTTACAAATGCTATCCAAAAAATTGCATCTAACCCAGATATTGCTCGTAAGTTAAGTAAGTACGGGCAAGATTCGGCAAAACGTTTTACCATTGATGCCATGGCAAGGGCAACAGAGAAAGTTTTTAGAAATATTTTGTCATCTTGCCATTAAGCAGAATTGTACTGAATATTTAGAAATATTTTTCTGAAAGACCAAAACTACCAAAGGGATATATGTTAACATACGAAAAAGCTAGCACGGTACCAATGAAGGTTCTTTATTTCGGCATTTATTCTAAGAGGGCAGAGTATCCTCGAAACAACAACCTGATTCGTTCTCTGCGCGTAAATGGAGCAGTAGTTACCGAGGCTCACTTTAAACTGGCCGGTTCATTTTTCCAAAGAATAGAGATTGCTCAGAGTGTTTTAAAATCCCTATATTTCTTTATCGGTCTTTTTTTAAGCTACATAGTTTTAACATGGAAATTTATCAAAACATCTGATGCAAACGTTATTATCGTCGGTCATCCTGGATATTTTCACATTCACCTTGCCCAGCTTCTTCGTATTTTCTTCAAAAAGAATGCATTACTGGTGTACGATGTCTTCATACCACTTTATGAGGCTTTGGTAGAAGATCGAAACCTTGTAAGGCCAAACAGATTTTTGGGTAGATTGTTACATCGTTTTGAGAAATCATGTTGTCGACAAGCAGATGTATGTTTAATAGATACCGAAGAACACCGCTTGTACCTTAGTAAGGAATATGGATTGAGTTATGATAGGATAGTTAAAATTTTTGTGGGTTCAACCATTAAACAACAACTTGAACCACCTCAAACTATTTTAAGGAAATCATTTAAAGTTCTTTATGTTGGGACCTACATCCCCCTTCATGGAGTAGATATAATATTGAATGCTGCCCGCCTTTTAGAAAAAGATAGAAAAATACATTTTTTTTTCGTTGGTTGTGGGCAGCTTAGGGATAACATAGAAACTTTAGCTAGCAACTTCGATCTCCCTAACCTAACTTTTCATGATTGGATTCCCACTGAGCATCTTGGCACTTTTATAAGGTCTTTTGATTTGTCCCTTGGCGTGTTCGGAAGTACACCAAAAACATCACGTGTTATACCTTCTAAGATATTTGATATCTGTGCGGCAGGCGTCCCTTTTATAACGGCTAATACCCCAGCCATTAGAGAGGCATTCATACACTGCAAAAATGCATACTTAATTAGATCTGGAAGTCCTGAAAGCCTCGCAAATGCCATAAAGGACTTAAAATTGAACAAGGATCTTAGATATAAAATAGGAATAGAAGCTTGGCAAACTGCAAATAGCCTTTTTTCTCTTAAAACAATAGGAAAAGATCTTATTAGCGCAATTTTATTCAAACAACAATTGTGATATTTGCAATATTTACTCCAGCATTGAAACCCTGGTCCTTTGCGCTAGATCAGAGGCGGTTCAGTAATATATGACTAAAGTTACAATTAATAATAAGAAAATTTTGTTAACTGTAGTAATGGCTTTTATACTTACTGCAACGCTGATTTTCATTTATATTCATCGCAACCTTTGGAAAAGTATTAATAATATTAATCTATCCACTTTTGTCTATTTAGTCCTTATTTCGATCGTATCTCAAATTTTTAATGGCCTTTTATTTAATAAGATTGCATTAAAATTTGGAATTCTATTGAAACCCATAGAATGGATCGGCCTGCCTTTCACTACAGCTATGGGCAACTATATTACACCATTCTCTGGTGGAATAATTTCACGGGCTGTTTATTTAAAATATAGGTATACTTTTCCTTATGCAAGATTCTTATCTGTGATTGGAGCAAGTCAGCTGGTTTTTTTTGGGGTCGCCGGAACTGTAGGGACCTTTACTGTGATTTTTTTATCGGGGCGACTGGACTATTATTTTGAAATCCTGATATTCTTTGTTGGGGTGGTCTTTATTATTTCAACTTTGATTCTGGTTCCTGTCAAAAAAATACCAGGTAATAACTGGTTGGTTACTTCTTTGAATAATGTAATTGAAGGATGGATTTTAATCAAAAAAGATTATATTCTTCTAACTAAACTTGCCGTTTATACGCTTACCAATATTTTTCTAAACGGTTTCTCCTTCTGGTTAGCGTTTAATGCGCTATGCGGAACTGATCAATCATTTGGAAAAATATTTTTAATCAGCCTCTTCTCAAGTTTTTCCATTCTGTTCAAATTAACGCCAGGCAACCTAGGATTTTTTGAAGTTATTATCAGTTTTACCTCTGGGATTCTTGGAGTTGGTGTTGGAATCGGTTTAATGGTATCGTTGCTAATGAGGTGCACATCTATTATGCCAATTTTCACCCTAGGGCCTGTCTTCAGCTTCATGCTTACCCGCGAATTGTCAGGAGAAAAGTTCAGGAATGATAACTAAAAACAATGGATTTGATCTAAACATCAAACTTCGGTTTCCTGATGGCGGCAAATATGCATTCACATTTATCGTGCTGTTCGTTATCCTTATAATCATATATGCAAACAGTTTTCACGGAGAGTGGCACTATGATGATAATCCAAATATCGTACACAATACCAGTGTCCATACAAAGGATCTTTCGTGGCAGGAGATTGAGAAATCATTTGATTTCAGAAGAACACTATCAAGACCAATTGCATATATAAGTTTTGCGATTAACTATTATTTCGGCAGATTAAATACCTATGGATACCACATTGTGAATTTTGCAATTCACTATATAGCCTCCATATTTCTATTTCTATTCATTTATAACACTCTGAAACTTCCCAATTTAAGGAACAGCTATGGGACAAGTTCTTATTCCATTGCACTCTTGGCCGCATTTCTGTGGGCTATAAATCCCTTGCAGGTGCTTGCCGTAAGCGTTGTTGTTCAAAGGATGGCAAGCATGGCGGCCATGTTTTATATCATCTCACTTTACCTTTACCTTAAGATAAGAACAGGTGGAAGCCTGAGACTGAAGATTGTCTTTGGAATTCTTTGCCTTTTGTCCTCCCTTATGGCATTTGGAACAAAAGAAAATGCAACCATGCTTCCCGTAACTGCATTTCTGTACGACCTTATTCTTATACAGGGAATAACCCGAAAAAATCTCAGGAAAAACATATTTATTGCTATCATACCTTTGGCACTCATTTTCCTGTTTACCCTTTTTTACATTGATTTTAAGTCGGTACTTGATGGTTATGAAATAAGGCCTTTTTCTTTGTCGGAAAGACTTCTAACGGAACCTAGAATAGTTCTTTTTTATATTTCGCTATTGCTCTACCCCTTATCCTCCCGACTTACGCTTCTCCATGATATAGATATATCGAAAGGCCTGATTATCCCCTGGGACACCCTTCCCTCTATCCTGCTGATACTCGCTCTCATTATCCTCGCGTTTTCCATAGCACGGAAATGGCCGTTTGTATCATTCTCTATCCTTTTCTTCTTCATCAATCACCTTATTGAAAGCTCCATTTTCCCATTGGAGCTTATCTATGAGCACAGAAACTATTTACCATCAATGCTTTTCTTTGTTCCAATTTCCATTGTGATCATACTGGTACTCGATTACTTTTCTTACAGAAAATCAATTCAGTGGGTAATAGCTTTTGTACTGATATTAATCATGATCACCCAGGGCCACACGGTTTATCTTAGAAATAATATTTTAAAAAGCGAATTTCGTCTCTGGTATGACAATGCTGAAAAGTATCCCCGACTAAGCGTCGTTCATACCAACCTTGGAAAGCATTACTGGAGGATGGGGCAGTATGAAAAGGGATTTGAGGAAAGCAACAGGGCTATCGAATCTGATTGGTATCTGAATTCTCAACAACGAGGTCTTGCCTATTATAATGCCGGGCTCTACTATCAGTATGAGGGTAATATTGCTGCTGCTTCAGATCTTTATAAGAAGTCCGTAGAGCTTTCACCCTTTAATGAAAACGGGTGGGCCGCAATGGCAAACCTTGAAGTCGAAAGCGGCAATATTGCCGGTGCGCACGATTACATCAGAAAGGCAAAGGAGGCAGGTTTAAACAGCCCTATTATACGCGCCATACAATGCAAAATCCTTTTGAAAAATAATCAAATCGACAATGCAATCAGGATTGCCTACTCCATATTGATCGACGAACCTGCCGACACAATGGCAAAATGCATTCTCGGTGAAGCATTCAGATTAAAGGGCAAATATTTAAGGGCAATAGACTACTGGGAAAGGTTCTTGCGGAGAAGGCCCTTATCGGTAATGGGCCATCTCGCACTTCTTGAGCTTTATTACAGTAGCGAAAACAAAAAAATGCTCTCACAAATTGTCGGAAAGATATTATGCCTGAAAAAGAACCAGGAATTTTTAGACTTTATTAAGGCCTTTGCTCAAAACGAAGAGTTTATAACCTTCTACACACCTGATTCGAATGTGCTTCTTCCGATCATCAGGAATACCCTTCAAAACGATGTGGCCGCTATAAATTCAGATCCCATAAGACAGCCTTGATCAAGCGCCGGGTCTTTCAACAGTTTTGCTTGAAGAAGCTCCGCTGAGTACGGAACCGGTCTTTCCTTCAGCCGTTACTGTTATTGAGCTGCCGCTGGCATTGTACGAAAGGGTAAAATCGCCCTATTTTTTTTATACTGTCCCGGGTTCTGGAACGTCTCTTGATGAAGACGCGCCAGCCACTGCAGTAGTAGTTTTTCCGACAGCTTTAACAGTTATCGTATCACCATCAGTATACGTAAGCGAGAAATCACCAGCATCTGAGCCAAGAGTAGCAGTGGTATATACAACTTGGCCTGGAGTACTCCCGGATAGAACGGCCTGACCGAAATGAGCGTTGATCCTGCTTACGCCCTCAGCCAGGGCACCTTCAACCGCTTTGTTAATAGCTTCATTCCTGAGATCGAAATATTTTGGTATGGCTATAGCCGACAGCATTCCCAGAATAAGCAAGACGGTAATAAGCTCCAGAAGTGTAAAACCGTCATTTTTCATAATCATTCCATCGTGTTCAGGCATGCACACCTTTTAATTATCAATCAAGGGCAAAAGAGGGGCAGGATAGCCAGTTTTATGTCTGAGAAAGATAAACATATCTTTCTCAGACATCTGATAAATAATTAATCTCTCAAATTTTTTTATACTGTCCCTGGTGATGATACCTTTCTCGTTGAAGACGCACCGGACACTGCAGTACCAGTTTTTCCTATAGCTTTGACAGTTATCGAAGCAGCATCAGTATACGAAAGCGTGAAATCACCGGCATCTGAGCCAAGAGTATCAGATGTATATACAACCTGGCCCGGTGTACTCCCGGCTAGAACGGCCTGACCGAAATGAGCGTTGATCCTTCCAATACCCTCTGCTAAAGCACCTTCAACGGCCTTGTTCTTTGCTTCATCCTGAAGATCGAAATATTTGGGGATTGCCACCGCAGCAAGTATGCCAAGAATGATCAGAACCGCGATGATCTCGATCAGGGTAAAACCTTTCTGGTTTCGCTTCAAAAGCATTTTCTTCATTTTACATCCTCCTTATTATAATTATATAAATTCAAATTTTACTGCTAACAAAAGTCTTCACTCCTGATTACCCGATATCACCCCCTTTAGCTATTGAATAAAGACAACCAAAGCTACCTGGAATTCATATAATGCAGTATTTGTACCAAAATGCCGCATGAATCCCGATATAAAACATGCACAATCAATTCAATCGGTTATAAAAGCAGCGATGCTCACGCAATGGGCATTTGCTACAAAAAATGTAGATCAGCCCTCAAATAATGATGCTTTTAAACAACTTGGGATCGATCCCATGCTTTTTCACCCTGTGCCACAGGCTTCTCTGGCTGACACCCAGAATCCCCGCAGCCTTGTTTTGAACCCCGCCTGTTTTTTTCAAGGCGTCAAGTATAAACCTTTTTTCTATCCTTTTTATTTCTTCATCTAAAATTATATTTCCCGATATCCCCAGTGAAGGTGCAATTCCTCCCCTTCTTATCTTCTCAGGCAGATGTTCGACCCTCATAACACCATTTTCAGCCACCACAGAAGCCCTTTCAAGCACATTTTTCAGTTCCCTCACATTTCCGGGCCACTCGTAACTCATCAGATATCGAAGCATATCATCAGAAAGTTTTAACTCAACGTTCAAGGCGCTCAAAAAATGTTCTGCAAGCAAAGGGATATCTTTTTTTCTCTCCCTCAGGGGCGGCATGTTTATGGCAAACACATTAAGCCTGAAATACAGGTCCTCACGGAAACCGCCCTGTTCCACCATTTTTTCAATGTCTTTGTTTGTAGCAGCTATAACCCGCAGATCACTTAATATCTCACGCGTGCCCCCAACCCGTTCGAACCGGCCATCCTCAAGCACTCTCAGCACCTTCGCCTGTGTACCCGGAGCCATGTCACCTATTTCATCAAGAAAGATGGTTCCGTTATTTGCCAGTTCAAACTTTCCGATCTTTCTTGAATGGGCACCTGTGAATGCCCCTTTTTCATGACCCAAAAGCTCGCTTTCAAGGAGCCCTTCAGGGATCGCCGCGCAGTTGACCTTTATGAATGGTTTGTTTTTCCTTTTGCTGTTGCCCTGTATGCTTTCAGCGATAAGCTCCTTGCCTGTCCCACTCTCCCCCAGTATCAGCACTGTCGAATCAGTGGCGGAAACCTGCTTTACCTGCTTGAGTATCCCCCTTATGGCCCTGCTCTCCCCAACTATTTCAGGGAACAGTTCTCTTGCCTCCACAGCGCTCAGGACCTCTGTTATCTGATCAAAAAACCTCTCATACCTTTCAATGGGGTCCTTCTTGTCATCCACATTTTCCTTATTTTTCCCAATCGCCGAAATCGCCCCTGTTTCCGAAATGAATTTGTCAACCGGCTTCAGTATACCCCTGATAACCAAAAGCCCGCACGCAAAAGAAAACCCAAAGATAAACAATATCCAGAAAAATAAATACCAGTTTTCCGGCAACCCTCTTCTCAAACAATACTCCGAAAGCCTGAAGGCCCCAAGAGATGAAAGAATTGATATTCCTGATATAATTATCGGGATGATTATTGTAAGGCGTATAAAATATTGTTTTTTTTTCAAATCACTCGTTTGTTTTAATTGCCATATTCAAAAACAAAATCAGTTTTTCTCCAAAAAAAACAAAAACCCTTCTACCCTGTCATCTTGGTCAGATCCCACATGGGTAAAAATATGGACAAGGCAAAAAAGCCGACCACCGCCGCGAGACCGACAACAAGCGCCGGTCCAATCGCCTCTGCCAATCCTCTTGTCGCGTACGTGACCTCTTCGTCATAGTGGCCTGCAACCTCTCTCAGCATCTCGTCCAGGTTGCCCGATTCCTCCCCGATCGCCACCATGTTTATTACCATGGGCGTGAAGTATTTCGCAGCCCTGAGAGGCGCTGAAATACCCTGCCCTTCTTCGAGCCTTTCACGCAAGGTCCCGAACTGGTTTGAAATCGCACTGTTACCTAGTGTTCCCGCAAGAATCCGCATCGATTCAAGCACACCCACCCCGCTTGACTGGAGAATTGCAAAGATACTCGCAAACCTGGACATCGCGGCCTTCTGAAAAAGAGGACCGAAAAGGGGTATCCTGAGGATGGCACTATCTTTCATAAGCCGCCCTTTTTCCGTCTTAAAAAAGGAGTAGTAGCACCCGCCAACCACAACCAAGACAAAAAGAATCAGTATGTACCAGTAATTTGCCAGCACATTATACATCACCATACATATCTTTGTCGGAAGCGGGAGTTCCAGGCCCGCCCTGTTGAATATCTTTATAAATTTCGGAATTACGAAGGTAAGAAGCACAAAAAACGCAATTCCAAGGAACGCAAACACTAATGCAGGGTATTGAAGGGCGGATTTTATGTCCGACTTCACCTTTTCTTCATGCTCCAGGATATATGTCAGACGATCCAGCACCTCGGGAAGCGCACCGCTTGACTCGCCCGCCCGCACCATGCTGCAGTAAAGAGGTGAAAATATCTTGTGCTTTCTGAAGGTCTCAAAGATTGTAAAACCCTCTTTTACATCCTGGACCATCTGGGTGATTATCTTTTTAAACCTCTTGTTTTCGGTCTGGCTTTCCAGGATCTGAAGCAGTGTGACTATAGGAATTCCGGCATTCAGCATGGTCCTGAACTGCTTGGTAAAAAGGATTATCTCCTTGAGCTTTATAGGGCTCAGTATCTCTTCCAGTTTGTGGACAACTCCCGATTCCTTGGCGTCTCCAAACTGCTGGGAGCTTACCTTTGTGGGGATATAGCCCTTTTCACTCAGGATGGCGCTTGCCATGTCGATGGATTCCGCCTCGACAACTCCCGTTACGCTGCTGCCTGTCTCGCTTATTGCCTTGTAGGAAAACTTGGGCATAATGGTTGTTCTACCCTCTTAAAGATGTTCATTGTAAATAGATATCTTTATTTCGCCTGCAGTACATTTGAATAAAAGGGTTCTTTGCTCCGCTTACGCTTCGCTCAGTCCCACTGCTTCGCAGCGGGTTCCCGGTTTCAAGGGGTCAAGGGCTTATTTTCCAGAGATTTTATCAGTGCTTTGAGCATTCTTTCCACTTCTACGATATTACCTTTTATTGTAGCCAATGCCCCTTTTTCAATGAACCCTAAATCACCTGCCAATAATAAATAACAAATAACCTTGTACTACTTTCTTTTAACCGCCCGTTTCACTTGAATCCTTGAAACCTCGGATCCTTGAACCCTTTCTCGCCCACTCATAACCAATAACAAATAACCATGTCCTTTTTTATTCAGCGGGAACCGCTGAACCCTCGACCCCTCGGACCCTTAAGTTAATACTGCCGTGGCCGCCTCTTCAAGCGTGGTCAGTCCCTTCAGAGCCTTTTCCAGGGCGTCTTCTTTGAGGGTGGTGAGCTTTCCCGCATCTTTGGCGGCCCGCGTGATCTCCTGGGCCGAGCGTCTTTTGAGGATCATGTCCTGGATCACCTCGTCTATCACAAGGACCTCGAACACCCCGGTCCTTCCCTTGTAACCGGTATCCATGCACTGGAAACATCCGTTGCTTCGGTAAAATTTCATGCCGTTCGACTCATCCTCTTCAATTCCCCACTGTTTGAGTACCGCGTCGGATGGCCTGTATTCCTCCTTGCAATGAGGGCAGATCTTTCTGACAAGCCTCTGGGCGAATGAGACAAGCATTACGGATGAAACCAGAAAGGGCTCTATGCCCATATCGATAAAACGTGTTATGGCGCCTGCCGCGTCGTTTGTATGGACCGTGCTCAGGACCCTGTGTCCTGTCATGGCGGCCTGGACCGCGATGGTGGCGGTTTCCGCATCCCTTATCTCACCTACCATGATCACGTCCGGGTCCTGGCGAAGTATGGACCGAAGGCCGCTCGCGAAAGTCATGCCCGCCCTGCGGTTAAGCTGCACCTGCCTGATCTTTCCCATGCGGTACTCCACCGGATCCTCAAGCGTTATGATATTTATGTCCGGCTGATTTATTTCACTTAAGATCGAATAGAGGCTCGTGCTCTTTCCGCTCCCGGTGGGCCCGGTGCTCAGGATCATGCCGTAAGGCATCTTTATGATCGACTCGATTTTTTCCTGGTCCTTTTTGCTCATGCCCAGAAGACCCAGTTCATACACGCCGCTGCTCATATCGAGCAGTCTCAGCACGATATTTTCACCATAGATCGTGGGAAGGGCGGAGGCCCTGATGTTTATCTCCCTGTTTTCCATCTTTATGGTGAATCTTCCGTCCTGGGGTATCCTTGAAACCGCGATATCCATGTTCGAGAGGATCTTTATCCTTGACGCGATGGGAAGAAACATCGACTTGGGCGGGGCCGGCACCTCGTGGAGCTTCCCGTCCACCCTGAATCTGACCTGGACATAGTCCTTTTCAGGGCTGATATGAATATCGCTTGCCTTTTCACGAATCGCCTGTGACAAAATCGAGTTTACAAGACGTATGACAGGGGCCTCTTCAGCCATACCCTGAAGGGAACTCACCTGCAGGTCCTCTGTTACGGTTATCTGCTCCTGCTCGGCCTCGACCTCCTCTTCTTCCTCGATCTGCGATTCATCCACGCTGTTTAAGACGGATCCCATATCCGAATACATACCGTAGATCTTGCCGGTCAACTGGTTGAGTTCCTGCTCTGTGCAGATGACCGCTTCCACCTCCATGTTGGTCAGGCTCTCTACGGCATCGACGGCCTGGATATCCATCGGGTCGGGCATGGCTATCTTAAATAGAGTAGCGCCCTGCCTCAGAGGGACGACCTGGTATTTTCTCGCAATCTCAAGAGGAATAACCGAGGCAAGGGTGGAATCAAGCGTGAATTTTTCACTTCTGTATTTCTCGATTCTTAGCTGCCTGGAGATCAAATCCATTATCTGGGATTCGCTCACTATTCCCTGGCGCGTAAGATACTGCCCCAGCTTAAGCCCCGCCGCCTTCTGGCCCGCAAGAGCCTTATTGAGCTGGGCCTCGCTTACCAGCCCCTCTTCAATGAGCATCTCTCCTAGTCTCTTTTTTATTCTCAAGGCTCATCCTTTCAAAAAATTATAAAAAGGGGTTCAAGGATTCTTTGCTCCGCTTACGCTTCGCTCAGTCCCACTGCTTCGCAGCGGGTTCCCGGTTTCAAGGATTCAAGGGGTCAAGGATTCAAGGGGCCGAGTGTTTATTTTCTAATGATTTTATCAGTGCTTTGAGCATTCTTTCCACTTCTACGATATTACCTTTTATTGTAGCCAATGCCCCTTTTTCAATGAACCCTAAATCACCTGCCAATAATATCTGGGTTTCCACTTCACAGATTGAACCATAAGCAATATAAAGCATCCGGATGTAATCAGCCGTGGTCTTTCTTCCATATCCTTCTGCAATATTGGAAGGCACAGACACAGGCGATCTTCTTAGTTGTGAAGTAAGACCGTATTTTTCTTCCTTTGGAAATTTGCCTGTTATTCTACATATCTTTAAACAGAGTTCGTATGACTTTTGCCAGACCTTCAGATCCCTGTAAGTCTTAAGCATTTTTATCCGCCTGTTCTGTGGCGGATCACTCGGCCCCTTGAACCCTTCTTTCACCTTCCCTCACAGAAAAACATGGTCCCTTCATCCCACCCGCTGATTACGGTGGAAGAAGACGCCATTTCAGGGGAAAGTGACTTTATACAGCTTTCCGCGCTCTGCTCGGATATAAAACTTTCATTGACAATGACCACGCTCTTTACACCCTCCCTGCTGTTCCAGTAGGGTACCAACCGTAAGGCAGGTACACGCGGCCTGTTTCTTATAATTTCATAGGAGCCTTCCAATGATTTTCCGCCTGACAGGCAAACCCAGTTGCCCGCACCTGAAAATGCCCGGCCTTTCAAAACAACCGCCGGCAGGTTCACTACCTGGCCCACCTCTATCCTGTCCAGGTTTCTTATGTGGGGGTTGGCCTTTGAAACCGCGTCAAGATAATCTGGCCTGAAACTGCCGTATATGTTCGAGATGATTCGGCTGGCGATATCTCCCCTTTTGACTATGATCCTGCCTATCATCTCCGGCACAACAGCCGATGTTTTTTCCACTCCCTCCGGTTTACCGCCCGAAGGCCCGCTTTTTTCGGCAAAAGGGTCAGGCAGTGGAGTTACCGCCGCCTCTACCCTCTTTGCCCCTGAGGAAGCTGGAGTCAAATCGGCTGTGTCGTCATATGAGGCAGGCACCTTTGCTTCAGGCGCGCCGGCTATCTCCTTTACAACCACCTGGCCTGCCTTTTTCTCCCCGCTCCAGGGCATCCTGATACCGTACGGAGGCGGAACCATGTTTATTATGGCCCATGTAAACAGCGCGCACGCCCCCGCCGTTACAAAAGACCACCTGAGCCTTTTTGCCCCTGTTGAACCGTCTCTTTTGACGCATGAGCGCACAAGCGACCAGGTTACCTTTGACCTGTTCTGAATGATAAGGCTCAATACGATCTTGTGGCACAGATGGATTATCTTTCTGGGATAGCCCCCTGTAGCCCTGTAAATGTAGACAAACGCCGGATAGGTGAACCTGACGGCGGTCCTGTCCCTCCTGCTCGCCCTTTTGAGGCGGAACCGGATCATATCCCCGGCATCCCTGAAATCGAGCGCCTTCAGATAGTGCAGGAGATTTATCCTGTCGCTGAAATTCGGTATCTGCTCAATGGTTGACTCGAATTCGCTCTGGGCGAATATCACTATCTGCAGGAGCTTGTACTCATTGGTCTCGTAGTTTAAGAATTCCCTCAAAAGCTCGAGGCAGAAACCGGGTATCTTCTGGCCTTCATCGATAATCAGGACGACCGTCTTTTTATCGTCAACACCCCTTTCAAAGAGGTACTTTTTTATGGCCTCCTTGAGCTGCCATTCACCCCGGGTTTCTTCTTCCCCGTACCTGCCGAACATACCGGCGACCGCACGAAGGAAATCAATGGGAGAGCCGAACGCCGGATCAAATATCAGGTGGGTCTCGATCCTGTCATCTGTGGCGAATCTCTGTATGAGCTGCCTGCACAGGGTGGTCTTTCCGGTTCCCACCCTGCCCAGCACCACATTGAGCCCGCGCTTGAGCCGGAGGGCCACTTCAAGCTTCTGAAGACAGTCCAGGTGCTGGCGGGACTGGAAAAAAAACGCGGGGTCGGGAGAGTTTGAAAAGGGCTCCCGACTGAAATCAAGGATCTTGTAGTAGTCCATAACTCAAATATGACGGCTTCGTAGAAAGTCCAACTGCTGCGTTATGCTTCATCCTCGCCCTGTTAAATTCTCGCTGAGCGAGACGGCCTAGCCGATTGAACAGGGTGAATCATTGCGGCGTACTTTAGGTACGCCTCATTCCTAAAGCTTTGCAAGCCTTGCATTTGAACTTTCTACTGTGCCGTCTCAATTTTGACTTGTTAGGATGTCATCAAATATCGACGATCCGGTATAGGCCCCCCGGGACCTAGTTTCTGGCGCTTAACCGCTTTTTCAGGATATAAGGGGTGATAAAGACGAGCACCTCTTCCATCTTGGCCGAAGTTGACTCGGAGCTGAAAAGCTTGCCCATGATAGGTATATCCCTCAGCCACGGGACACCGGCATCGTTGTCAAACTCGGTCTTCTTGGTCAGCCCTGAAATCACTATGGTCTCACCGTCCTCCACTATAAGGGTGGTCTCCGTCTGCTTTCTGATTATGTAGGGGTTTCCCAGGACCGTGCGGCTGTCATCCACCTCGTCCTTTTTGACAAGCACCTTCATCTTGAGTTTATGTCCCTCGATTATGTGGGGGGTGATCTCAAGCCTCAAGACCGCGTCTTCAAACTCGACCTCCTGGTCCCCCTCGGTCATCGATGGTGACAAACGGGACCTTTTCCCCGTTTTCCGTGTAGGCCATCTGGTTGTCAAGCGTGGATATGGAGGGGCTGGACAGAATCTTGACCTTGCCTTCTTCCTGAAGTGCCTGGAGCTGCATCTCAAGTATGCTCCCTCCGATCCTTCCGAACATCAGGCCGAGGGAACCCGCACCCATCGCGTCGGTTACGTCGATCGGGAAATTGGACGCATATCCCTGTCCGCTTATGCCGGAGGGCCCGTAATACGGGCTGTAGTTTCCGCCCTTGACCGTGTTGTCGGCCGGATCAGCGCTTCCGCTAGAACCTCCGGGGGTGAGATACACCTGGTCGCCGCTGACGGTGCCTGCAAACGCGCCTCCCCATCTCACGCCCAAGGCGCGCGCCGTGTCCTTGGTGGTCTCAACGATATTGGCCTGTATCCGGATCTGGAGGGTGGGCCTGTCGAGCTGCTCCACAAGACTTATCATCTTTGACATGTCTTCCATTGTGGCGTTTACGATAAGGGCGTTGTTGTGCTCATCCACCGTCACCAGCGGTTCCCCGGCCATGAACTGTTCGACACCCTTTTTGTCGTCTTTGCCCTCACCGCCGGTTTTCTGAAGAAGCAGCTTTGAGAGATTGTCGCTCAATTTCTTGGCATCCGCGTAATGGATCGGGATTATCCTGGTAAGAAGTGGTTTCAGCCTCTTTATCTCCCTTTCCTGGGCCTCCCTTTCCTTTTCAACCGTCTTTATCTCAAGATCGTACTTCATGTCGCTTATGGACATCACGCGTATTATGTCGCCCTCCCAGGAATAGGTGAGCCCGCGTGTGCTCAGGATCGCCTTGAACACCTCGTCCCACGGCGCCTGACTGACGTTTATGTTGGTAACCCCTTTTACCCCCTCGTTCATCATGATGTTCTGACCCGCGCTTCTGGCAAGCGCCCGCAAAATCACGTTTACGTCGGTATTGCGCATGGTCATGGTGACCTTTGTCCTGGGAAGGGGCTTTTGAGGCTTGATCTTCTTTACCTTGATCTCGGAAGGCTCTTTTCTCTCGGGAAGATCGATTTTCCGGGAAGAGGCCTCAGGTGAATGACCCCACGACTCGTCAGCCATCTTCTGCCATTTCTCGAAAAAGGGGTCCTCCTTTTTTGCCTGTTTTTCCCACGTGCAAGAGGAAAAAACAAAAATAAGGCCTGAAATGACGCAGGCTGACAAGAGGAACCTACTCCTGGATCTGATAATTGACGCCATAATCTATTTCCCCTATAAAATTTCTTCTTCCATTGGAACGATTGTCTGTTGCTGTTTTCCCTTTGCCCCGATCACAAGCTTGTTTGAGTCTATGCTCAGGAGCATGAATCCTCCGGGCTCCAATTCCTCACCCTGCTCGTACTCGAGTCCGTTTATAATGGCCATCTTCTTTTTACCCACATTCATGAACCCTGAATAGGTAAAGGCCGGAAACTGGATATTCTCTTCCTTTTTTTGTGCCTCAGCCGCTATGTCGGCAAGCTCGGTCCAGAGAAAAGGGTCCTTTCCCCACTTATCTTCCGCCCCCGCTATGACATAGGATTCATTCGGTTTTAGACTGCGCGAGCCCATGTCCACGGACACCGTGCCCACAAAGGACATCAGTTCATCCCTGGCGGCCTTGGCGACATCGACCTTTGCCTTTTCCTTGCCCGATGAGGAAAAAAGCATGTAAAGCCCGCCCGCAATCACCGCGACTGCGGCAATGGCTATGATTATTTTTTCTCTTTTATTCATGAGATACCCTTGATTCCTGCTTGATGAATAGGGATTAAGACTCCAGGAAGACCCAGAACTTGACCTTGAATTCACGGTCGCCCGGTGTCTGATATATCCTTACCAGCTCCACCTCTTCAAGGAAAGGCAGGCCGCCCGTTTCCCTCAAAAAGGCCTGAAAGTCTTCGAAACTGCCCTTACACTGCGCGCTCACCAGCATCCGGCCTTTTTTCTCACCGAGCGACCCGACGTCCGGGGCGATCCCGATATCCCGCATTCCGGTCTTTGAGGCGATCTGTTTGAAGGCGGATGAAATCCTTTCTATTTCTTTCCTGGGAATCATCTCCTTTTCAGGTAAAGGGAGGTTTCCTATGCTTTTTTTGTCAAGTTCGGTCTTAAGCTTGGTGTAGATAGGCTTCAGGGTCTGATGCTCTTCCACCCGCATTTCCAGTTTCGCGACCCTCGAATCAAGGACCTTTATGGAGTTGTGCCTCGGATATACGAGGAAAAAGAGTGCCGCCGCAAGGACCACCAGGAATATGACTATATTGCGCAGGGTGTCGGCATGCATTTTAATGGATTTTTTTTCGGCCATCTGGGCTATTCCTCAATATCGAGTTTCAATTCAAAGCTTAGGGCCTCGCCTTTGACCGTATTTTTAAATGCGGTCTTTTCAACTTTGGGCCTTCCGAAAAGCCGGCAGTCTTCAAGGTTGATCACATAGGTGGTGAGGGCCTGATCATACGATTTCGCAGACCCGAAAACAAAACCGGTGATATCGACTCTCCTGGCCTTGCCCCCCCCCTTTTTCCCTTTCTCATTATTCTGCTTGTCCTGCCCTTTTTGCTCCGACTTGAATATACATTCCGCGCTCGTTAGCTTGATGCTCGGAGGGGTTCTCTTTGTTATCTCATTTATCACGGAAATGGGTCCGTATTTTTTTATGTACTCCCTTGCTGCCGCCTGCTTCTTTTTTACCTTGGCCGACATGCGGCTTATCAGGTCCTTGTTTATCACCACTTCATACTGATTGAGCCTGGCGTTGAGCGCGGCGGCCTGGTCCTCTTTCTGAGACTCTATGCGGCCCTGCCAGAGGTAATAACCCAGGACTGCTATAAGCAGGACGGAAAAACCGACCCTTATTCTCCTGTTAAGGGCCTTCTTTCTTTCAACCGCATCCCTTGCCTCATGGGTAAAGTTGAGATTGGGGGTGCGTGATTCGTCTGAAAGAGCGATCCCTGTGGCCACGGTATACCTGATTCTCTCGCTCAGGGAACGGGGAGGAAGCTTTATCCCCAGGAAGGGATTTTCGGAATCCATGGGATCGAGAATGCCCCTGTCGATCCCCAGCTGCTCACCGATATAATCGATTATCGGTCGATAGCCCTCTATTCCGCCTGCCACAAATATCTTGTCGACCCGTTCGTTTCCAAGAACATTGGTGTAATGCTCGAAAGTCCTCTCAGCCTGCCTTATAAGCCTTTCAAGGGCGGGCCCTATAAACTCGATCACCTCTTCGTCACTGAAACTCAAACGGTGAGGGGGTGCCTCCGAGTCGGGAGACAGGGCATTAAGGATACCCCTTGCCTCGTCGAAATTCAAAGGCGATATGTCTGCGGGGATTTCATCGGGAGTAACCTCAAGATCCCCTTCCGCATCAAGATCACCCAGAGAGAACTGCTCTTCCCGGTCTGAAAGATCAATGGAAGGCCCTGCCGCAAGCTTATCGTTATATGCCTCCACAAAGGACTGGATCATGCTGTTAAGCCCTGTCTTTATATCCCTTGTAAGGACGAGATTTCCTTCCGAGAAGATATCTATGCGGGACCAGTCTCTTCCTATGTAAAGGCTTCCGACCGCACCGGTTCCGGTCTCCAGCCAGCCGGTCTTAAAGAGGTTCTGGTTGGCAAAGGGTGTAATGGAGATTCCTTCCAGCTCGATCCCTGCCCTGGAAAAAATTCCGTTTATCTCCTTTACCTCACTTTTGGGGGCTGTGTACACAAGCACGGCCAGCTTGGGTATCCCCTTTTCCATGACCTCCTTCTGGACCTGGAAATCGAGGAACTTCTCTTTCTCATCAAAAGGGTGGTCCTTCTTAACGGTCCAGTAAACCGCATTTGCCACCTGGCCTTTTGAGATCTTGGGTATCAGGATATTGTACACATCGACATTGGCAGCGGAAAGAGAACTCCAGATGCTTACGTTTTTAAGAGACCCGTTGAAGCTGACAAGCGCGTTTTTCAGGAATTTGGCAAACTGCGGAGAACTCCTTATGAGATCTCCCTCATAGGGGACCTTTTGATAATCGAGCAGCTCCCAGCGCCTTTCAGAGGACTGCTTCACCTTTACAAGCCTCAGGGCCTCAGGCCCCAGGTCCACGCCGATGGTAACCCCCTTTTTCAATGAAAGGATCTTTCCCTTGGGCGTTTTTCTTTTCTTTGGGATTGATGTTTGGGGGGGCTGGGCATCCGTTTCCACCTCCGGGGGGGAGGATTCAGGAGAACGGATGGCATCCAGAAGTTTTTCAGTGGAAGTGATCTCGTCTTTTTTGGGCAAAACAGGGCTCCTGATTAAAAGGCTTTTTGACTAATTAAACACACAAAAGATTAGGGCGCCAAAAGAAATATCATGACTGAAAAAATCATATCCCCTGTTCATGTCTGAAACGATATGATACGGAAAAGATAATATATTTTATATATATATATAAATTAATCAATATAATTAAAGGACTAAAACATCGATTTGTCAACACTTTTCTGGCTTTACTGTCCAAAAGCAACCCTTTTTCACTTCTTTTTGCCAATTTTATCTTCAACGTTCATGAACCTTCTGCACATCTTCACATAACCGGAGGCAACAGGCGAACCCCTGAAAGGCAAGAGATCTTCCAATGCTTCTGTCCATTTGTCAACATTGAAATAACTGATGCCCCTGCATATTTTAAGATCAACGCTTTCGGGAAAAACTTTTATCCCCTCTGAGAGGGCCTCGATTGAACCTTTGAAATCACCTCTTCTCTGAAGCACGGTTCCAAGGCCCAGGTAGGCACGGTGATCCTTGGAAAAGGAAAGAGCGCGCCTGAAAAGCTTCTCCGCGGCGGCATCCGAGTCCCTCACTTCACTGATTGCCGAATAGTCACCATGGCTGAAGGTAAGGCCGAGCCTTGAGAGGAAATCGGCGTGCAGGGCATCCATTCCCCTGTCTTCAACAAGCACCAGTTTTTCCGCGAAATCACTCAGGCTATGAAAATAATATTCCCTGAGGACCGCACCGAATTCCAGGACCCGGTCCTTTGAAAGCGCGCCGTCAGACTCGAAATACATGATATCCTCGATACGGTTCAGCCATATATCATCCGTGAATTTCTTATTCTTCTTTATGTCCTCATAAAGTTCGGTTCCGGGAAAAAGATCCAGGATGTAAAACACGGCCGCGAGCGGCTTTATCTCCTCTATAAGGGAAAGGGTCTGTTGTACCGTATCAGATGTTTCGCCGGGCGAGCCGTATATGATATACGCACGCGCGAGTATACCAAAACTTTGCGTAAGAAAAAAGGCATTTCTTATATCCTGTCTCTTGAGATTTTTTTTCAGTACACTGTTTCTTATCGTCTCGGAGCCGCTTTCCACCCCGTAGCTGATCTGTATGCACCCCGCCTTTCTCATCCAGAACAGCAGCTCTTCATCAACATAGTCGACACGCGATATGGCGGACCAGCTTATGGCAAGCCCCCTTTCAATGATCCCCCTGCAGATCTCTATGGCCCTTGCCCTGTTTATGGTAAAGGTGTCATCGGAAAAATAGAAAAAAGACACACCCCTTTTGAAGAGCAGCTCCAGCTGCCCGACAAAGTATTCCGGAGAATGAAATCTTACCCTGTTTCCCCAGAACCTGGGGGACCCGCAAAATGAACAGCGGTTCGGGCAGCCACGGCTTGAACAGACATGCTGGTAATCAAAATATCCGGAAGGAACCGGCAGGGTGTCGAGATCCTCTATAAAAGGGGCATCCTCCGTCTTTATGATCCTGCCCTCTTTTCTGAAGGCGATTCCCTTGATTTCATCAAGAATGCAGGAAGACCTGTCTTCAACCCATCTGGCAATATCGAGAAAGGCGTATTCACCCTCTCCCAGGACAACCACGTCCACCTGCATGAAATTTTTCAGAAAAAGCTCATACAAGAACGTGGCCCCCACCCCGCCGAAGACCACCTTTACCCCGGGATCTATCTCTTTTGCGATTCCTGCTATCTCAAGGCCGCCCCACCTGTTGGCGTTTAAAATGGAAATACCGATCAGGGAAGGCCTTTGCTCAAGGAGTTGTTCCCTTATTAGATCAGGCCGCTCTCTCATACCGTGGCAGTTCAGGATATCCGTTTCAAAACCGTTTTCCTTAAGGAGTGCGCCTATATAGTAGAGGCCTATGGGAGGCACCCGGACATCTTCTTCCTGGAGCCTGTCTTCGAGGCAGTATGGGTATATGAGGAGTGTTTTCATGATGATCTTTTCCCGAACAGCCGGAAGCAGGGGTTCATGCGCATGTTATCTTGAAACCCCGACCCCTTGGACCCTGTCTTCTTTAACGGTTGAGACCTGAAGGCCGAATACCTATTATTTCTTACCTGGGGAGACGATGACAAGGAGAAAAAAACGGCTCCTCCCTAATGCAACAACAATCACTTGACATGATATCACAACATAGTATCATCTTTTTCATAGACCACACCCTGATCGAGTCACAGAAAAGGGTGCCGTAAAATCAGCAAGAAGATTTTTCAAGGAAACAGGGGCGTTACGATAATGGAATATAAAGGATATTTCGGGAAAGTTGAATTTGATGATGAGGCGGATATATTTTACGGCGAAGTAATTAACCTGCGGGATGTAGTCACTTTTCAAGGCGAAACAGTCAAGGAATTACGGAAAGCCTTTTATGACTCTGTTGATGATTATCTCGAACTTTGCGCCGCTCGCGGTGAGGAACCTGAAAAACCTTATTCCGGAAAGTTCGTGGTTCGGGTTGACCCTGAACTCCACAAAACCATTTCCATACAGGCAAGAAAAAACGGGAAGAGCCTCAACGCATGGGTTCATGAGGCTTTATCAGAAATTGTAAAAGAGGGGGCGGGGAAAAACCTGTAAATATAATACGCCTTGTACATCGCTCCCTGGCGCCTTACATGTGACATCCTGCACCGGTGGGCAGGTGTACCAAATTCTTTTACCTTCGTGCCGATACCCGAATTAGACAGTGGTACGGGAAGTAACGGCCGGAAACAGCTGTATTGGTTGAAAAAGATATAAGCGGGAAAGGGGCAGAATCTGATGGAAAAAATGGACGCAAGGCTTTCAATTTGTTCGAAATCTTCAAGATATATGGAAAAATACCCGGACCTGTCCTTCGGGCTGACTCTCATCAGGGGATGCGTTAACCATGAAAATCCCCCCGGATTTGATCAATATAAGAGGAAACTTTTGAGAAAGATGCGCAGGCGGGAGAACCTGAATGAAATCACGGAAAGGATTAACGCCTATGACAGCTTTTTCAGCAGTTTCGGGCACGCCTGCCCCCTTCCCCTTCACCTTAAAAGGACCATCAACAGCGGGTTTCCCAGATACAACCTCATGGTGGACGCCCATTTCATGGCCGAGATGTGCGCGGGCATACTTGTCGCGGTAACCGACTTTGACAGGTTCAACGGCAACCTTCTGCTGGATGTGGCCTCCGAAGGAGAACGGCTCGCCGCCATGGGCGGAAGAGAAATGACAACAAGGGAAAACGAGATCGTCCTGAGAGACGAAAAGGAGATTGTCTGTGTTCTCTGCCAGGGGGCGGATGAAAAGACAAGGGTTACGGATGACACCTCAAATGTCCTTTTCTACGGATATTCGGTTCCGGGGATTGAGCGCATGTTTCTTGAAAAAGGTCTTGCCATAGCAGCCGAGACAATGGCCGGTTTCGGGGGAGGTACGGTTGAGGGAATTGAGATAATACCCTGAATCACCGGGAATACGTCATCTGCCGCGTTGCCATCGCTCGCTCCTCGGCGCCCTGCATCTAACATATTCCCGGTGCCCAGGGATCAGTGGAAATGGGACAGGATTTCGAAGTAAAACCGCTGAAAAAACCAAACCTCAACCTTTGCGTAAGCAGTAAGAGCTTTCCTCTTGGGAAAATCGCCATGGGGAAAAACATCCTGTTTTGTCAAGCGAAGCGGGCGGCAAAAAGATGGGGTTTGAGGATTAGAGGGGGGCCTTGGATTTTTTCTACAACAAAACTGGAAGAAAAAAACTTGACAAAAACATTTTCATTGAATTAATAGTAGTTCTTTAGCTTTTATTAATTTATTTTAAACCGGGTATAATCTGAGATCATGTTCTCAATCGCAAAAAATATTATAGTCATTATCAACGCGGCAGGGATACTTATATCCTTGTTGCTTCTCCTTGTTGGGGTCAAAATAAAACGACCGGGCCTGATAATGACATAGTTACCGATAGAAACCACAAAATCCGTTATCAGGCACCTGATAACGGATTTTTTTTTGCAGTCAAAAGGAGAAATTCAGATGCCGACGCAAGTCATCCTCTATGACACCACTTTACGGGACGGAACCCAGGGTGATCAGGTAACCCTTTCCGCGGAAGACAAGCTTCGAATCGTTCAAAAGCTGGATGACACGGGCATACACTATATTGAGGGCGGATGGCCCGGATCAAATCCTAAGGACGCAAGGTTCTTTGAAATGGCCGGAAAGATTAATCTTAAAAATTCCCGGCTTACCGCCTTTGGAAGCACCAGGTTATGCAAAAGCAGCCCTGAAAAAGACAGGAACGTACAGGCGCTCCTCGAAACAGAGGTCGAAACACTCACCATTTTCGGCAAAAGCTGGGACCTGCACGCCTCCCAGATACTCGGGGTTGCGCTTTCGGAAAACCTGGACATGATTTATGAAACCGTAGATTACCTGAAAAAGGCAGGCAGGCGGGTGATCTATGACGCGGAACACTTCTTTGATGGGTATGGCAACAATCCTTCCTACGCGATAAAGACCCTTAAAGCGGCTGAGGAGGCCGGAGCCGATTATATCGTCCTGTGCGACACAAACGGCGGATCAATGCCCCGGGATATCAAGAAGATCCTTGAGGATGTCATGCCCATTTTAGAAGTCCCCACAGGGATACACACCCATGACGACTGCGGGCTGGCGCTTGCAAACAGTATCGCGGCCGTTGAATCCGGGGTCAAGATGGTACAGGGAACCATAAACGGCTACGGCGAAAGGTGCGGAAACGTTGATCTGCTGTCGGTAATCGGCAATCTGCAGCTCAAAATGGACTGCCTGTGCCTTCCCGGGGAAAGGCTGAAACAGCTGACCGAGCTTTCACGTTTTGTAAGCGAGATAGCAAATATACCACCTGTCAACCAGCGTCCCTTTGTCGGGAAAAGCGCGTTTGCCCACAAGGGGGGGGTCCATGTCAGCGCCATCCAGAAAAACGCGGCAGCCTATGAACACATGGACCCCGAGATTGTAGGAAACAGGAGAAGGGTAATTGTTTCGGACCTTTCCGGCAGAAGCAACATAGAGTACAAAGCCAACGAGCTGGGCATAAAACTGGGCGGAAACGGTTATGACAGCCAGAAGATAGTCAATGAGATCAAAAGGCTGGAAGATGAGGGTTTCCAGTTTGACGCGGCGGAGGGCTCCCTGGAGCTTCTGATAAAAAAGGTGACCGGACAGTACAAGGAACCCTTTACCCTTGAATCCTTCAGGGTAACCACCGAAAAAAACGGATCGGGCGACAGCATGTGCCAGGCAACGATCAAGATCTCGGTGGGAGATGAAGAGGAGATAACGGCAGCCGAAGGTGACGGCCCCGTCAACGCGCTTGACAATGCACTGAGAAAGGCGCTTACAAAATTCTATCCCCAGATAATGGAAATGGGGCTTGTGGATTTCAAGGTCCGTGTCATAGACGGAAGCGACGGTACTGCCGCCAAGGTAAGGGTGCAGATAGAATCAAGGGACTCGAAGGATATCTGGTCCACGATAGGTGTGTCTGAAAACGTTATTGAGGCAAGCTGGCAGGCGGTGGTGGACAGCATCAGGTACAAGCTTTCCAAGGAAACAGACGATGAAAACAGAGATGATTGAAATCAAGGAGAATAACGCCGCACGTTCCCGGGTTTTCGGGAATCTGCGGCGGGCCCTTATGGAATAACTATCCGGTCGGAAATCGAGTATTTCCGGATGAGCATCGGGTCGTTTTGCTTGAGAGGATTTTTTAATTTCATATCAGGAGGTTGTTCCATGAAAGACAGGGTTATTATATTTGATACCACATTAAGGGATGGGGAGCAGTCACCCGGCGCCAGCATGAATGAGGCTGAAAAGCTGCGTCTTGCCATGCAGCTTGAAAAGCTGGGCGCAGACGTTTTAGAGGCCGGTTTTCCCGCCGCCTCGGAGGGTGACTTCAAAGCGGTCAGACTGATCGCGGAAAAGATCAGGAACCTTCAGGTAACCGCCCTTGCAAGGGCGTCAAAATCGGATATCGACCTGGCGGGCAAGGCGATAGAAAACGCCGCCCACCCCAGGATACATACCTTTATCGCCACCTCGGACATACATCTCAAGCACAAACTCAAGATGAGCCGCCAGGAGGTGCTGAGTGCGGCGTTTGAATCGGTAAAACACGCCAGGGGCTACACCGATAACGTGGAGTTCTCAGCTGAAGACGGCTCACGCAGCGACAGGGATTTTCTCTGCTCGATATTCGAGACGGCCATAGATGCCGGGGCAACAACTGTCAACATCCCGGATACGGTCGGATACGCCATGCCTGACGAATTCGGAGAACTTGTTTCATATATCATAAAAAACACGCCCAATATCGACCGCGCGGTTGTGAGCGTTCACTGCCACAACGATTTGGGGCTTGCCACGGCGAATACGCTGGCCGGGATAAGGGCTGGCGCCAGGCAGGCGGAGGTCACCATAAACGGCATAGGGGAAAGGGCGGGAAACACCTCTCTTGAAGAGATCGTAATGGGCATCTATACGAGGAAGGATCACCTGGGGCTTGCCACAGGCATAAACACGGACCAGATCTACCCGACAAGCAGGCTTGTGAGCATGGTAACCGGGATGGTCGTGCAGCCCAACAAGGCGATCGTGGGCTCGAACGCCTTCGCCCATGAGGCGGGCATCCACCAGGACGGGGTCCTCAAAAACCGCATGACCTACGAAATCATGGAACCGAAAACGGTCGGGCTGTCAAAGAACCTGCTCGTACTGGGAAAGCACTCAGGCAGGCACGCGTTCCGGGACAAGCTCAAGGCCCTAGGCTACGAGCTTCCCCCGGAGGAACTGAACCCGCTCTTTGAAAAATTCAAGGAACTCGCGGACAAGAGAAAAGAGATACTCGATGAAGACATCGAGGTCCTTGTGGCCGAGGAGATACTCAGGGTTTCAGACATCTACAAGCTGGACTACCTCAACGTGGTAAGCGGAACAGTCGCCGTCCCCACGGCAACCGTAAAACTGAAGATCAAGGACAGGGTCGAGCAGAAGGCCGGCTTCGGAGTCGGCCCGATTGATGCGGCCTTTAACACCATAGCAAAGATGGTCGGAACCAGGTCCAAGCTTGTCAGGTTCGCGGTCAACTCTATAAGCGGGGGCATGGACGCGCAGGGGGAGGTAACGGTCAGGCTCAGGGAAAACGGGCTTGTGGCCCTTGGAAAAGGCGCTGATCCCGATATTATCACGGCCAGTGCCAAGGCCTATATAAACGGTCTCAACCGGCTCGAACACATGAAGAAAAATCCTTCATTGTCACCTGAGGAAAGCACCCTCTGACGGGCCGGGGAAAGCGGATAGCTCGCAGCTATCCTGGGCTCCACCCTCCGACAGGCTGAAGAGGGGGAACGGTTTGGCGGGAGAACCGTTTACTCTATCGTCTCAATCTTGACTTTTTACGAATGCATCAACCTCTAGAACTCAAGCAAAAGGAACGTGATGACTAAAAAATTTAATGGCGCGCAGATACTCTTAAAGGCCCTTCAGGACGAGGGAGTCGATACCATATTCGGTTATCCCGGGGGCGCGATAATAGACATATACCATGAACTGGTTCAGACCGACATCAATCACATACTTGTCCGCCACGAGCAGGGCGCGGTTCACGCGGCTGACGGTTATGCCAGGGCCTCGGGCAGGACCGGGGTCTGCCTGGTAACATCAGGGCCGGGTGCGACCAATACCGTGACCGGAATAGCCACCGCCTATACGGACTCCATACCTGTCGTTATCCTCACAGGGCAGGTGCCCACCCAGATGATAGGAAACGACGCGTTTCAGGAAGTGGATATAGTAGGCATTACCCGCCCCTGTACAAAACACAACTACCTGGTGACCCGCATAGAAGATCTCGCCAGGACGATCCGGGAGGCATTTTATATAGCCGGTTCGGGCCGTCCGGGGCCGGTGCTGGTGGATCTTCCCAAGGACATCATGAAACAGCTCGCCCCATACAGACCGGTCGGAGAAATAAGTCTCAAATCTTATCAGCCTACCTACAGGCCGAACATAAAACAGCTCCAGAAGGTCGTAGGCCTGATAAAAAAGGCGAAAAAGCCGATAATCGTATCCGGAGGAGGAGTTATACTGTCGGGCGCGTCAGAGGAACTGACAAAGTTCGTAAAGACCGTGTACGCCCCCATAACTTCCACCCTGATGGGCCTGGGCGGGTTTCCTACCGATCATGAACTCTGGATGGGCATGATAGGGATGCATGGCACCTACCGTGCCAATATGTCTTCGGCCGACTGTGACCTGCTCATCGCCGTGGGAGTTCGATTCGACGACAGGGTCACCGGAAAGACGGAGTCTTTCGCCTCACAGGCAAAAATCGTGCATATAGACATAGACCCCACCTCTATTCGAAAGAACGTGCCTGTCGCCATACCTGTGGTAGGGGACTGCAAAACGACCCTGTCCCTGTTAAACGGGCTCCTTGAAAAAGAGGATTTCAAAGATATCAGGGATGCCAGAGAGCCCTGGGTGACCCGGATAAATGAGTGGAAGGCCACAAAGAAGCTTGCCTATGAACAGAAGGATATCATAAAGCCTCAATACGTGATCGAGAAGTTTTATGAGCTTACCAAGGGGCAGGCGATCATTACAACCGAAGTGGGCCAGAATCAGATGTGGGCCGCTCAGTACTACCATTTTGACAGACCCAACAGCTTTCTTACCTCCGGAGGGCTCGGTTCCATGGGCTTCGGGCTTCCCGCGGCCATAGGAGCACAGGTTGCCTGCCCGGACAGGGTGGTCGCCGATATCGCCGGGGACGGAAGCATACAGATGAATATCCAGGAACTGGCAACCGCGGTCCAGTTCAGGCTTCCCATAAAACTGATCATCCTCAACAACAGCTATCTCGGCATGGTGCGCCAGTGGCAGGAGCTTTTTTACGGCAAGCGCTACGCCTGCACGGACATGCAGCATGCCCCTGATTTCATGAAACTGGCAGAGGCATACGGCGCGGTAGGCCTGAAGGCCTGTCATCCCGATGAAGTCGAAGGCGTCCTCAAAAAGGGCCTGGACACAAATGAGACGGTTATCATGGAATTTGTAATTGAAAGGGAAGAAGGGGTTTATCCGATGGTCCCGGCAGGAGCACCTATTACGGAAATGCTTCTGGTGTAAGGACACACAGGGTTATTGGTTATTGGTTATTGGTTATTCGTTATTTGTCATGGCAAGAAAGGCGAAGAATAGATGAGCAAAGACAAGCAGACAAGGCATGTACTTTCTATTCTGGTTGGCAACGAGCCGGGAGTCCTGTCAAGGATAGTAGGTCTTTTCAGCGGCAGGGGCTTTAATATCAAGAGCCTGTGCGTGGCGGAGACCACGGAAGAAAACGTATCCCGTATCACACTTGTTACGGTCGGCGACATGACCATACTGGAACAGATCAAAAAGCAGCTCAACAAGCTGGTAAACACTATAAAGGTCTGGGATTATACAGGGATGTCCTTTGTGAACAGGGACATGGCACTTGTAAGAGTGAGGGCCAAGCCTGATAACAGGGCCGAGATCCTCCGCATGGCGGATATTTTCCGGAGCAGGGTGGTGGATGTGGGAACGGAGTACTACACACTGGAGGTTACGGGAAACGAGGAAAAGATAGCGGCGTTTCTTGACCTCCTCAAACCTATAGGAATAAAGGAAATAGCAAGGACAGGGACAATCGCCCTTGCAAGAGAAAAACAAAACAAGGAGACGTTAAATGGCAAAAATTGATTTCGGAGGAGTAATTGAAGAGGTAATTACCTCGGAGGAATTCACACTGGAAAAATCCCTGGAGGTATTGAAAGACGAGACGGTCGCCGTACTCGGTTACGGGGTTCAGGGACCGGGGCAGGCTCTTAATATGAGAGACAGCGGGGTAAACGTAATAGTCGGACAGAGGGAAGGCGGAAAATCGTGGCAAAAGGCGGTGGACGACGGATTTGTCCCCGGTAAAACGCTTTTCTCACCCGAAGAGGCCGCAAGGCGAGGCACCATCATTCAGTATCTTATCTCGGATGCCGGGCAGGTGGCAACCTGGCCCGTCATAAAGAAGTGTCTCAATCCGGGAGACGCCCTGTATTTTTCACACGGTTTCGCCATCACCTACAAAGACCAGACAGGCATTGTCCCACCCGAGGACGTAGACGTAATCCTGGTGGCACCGAAAGGCTCCGGCACCACCTTGAGGACGAACTTCATAAACGGCGCAGGGCTTAATTCCAGCTTTGCAGTATTTCAGGATTATACCGGAAGGGCAAAGGACAGGGCCCTCGCGCTCGGTGTTACCATAGGATCGGGATACCTTTTCCCCACGGACTTTGAAAAAGAGGTGTTCAGCGATCTGACCGGTGAAAGGGGCGTGCTGATGGGTTGCCTGGCAGGCGTGATGGAGGCCCAGTACTCGATACTGCGCAGGAAGGGGCACACCCCGAGTGAGGCATTCAATGAAACGGTCGAAGAGCTGACCGAGAGCCTTATCAAGCTCGTGTCTGAAAACGGAATGGACTGGATGTACGCGAACTGCAGCACGACCGCCCAAAGAGGGGCGCTTGACTGGAAAGGGCCTTTCAGGGAAGCGGTTGAGCCTGTCTTTGAAAAGCTCTATGAAAGTGTCGCCACAGGTGAGGAGACAAGGATAGTGCTCGAGGCGAACAGTTCATCCGACTACAGGGAAAAGCTGGACAGGGAACTTGAAGGGATGAGGGAATCGGAGATGTGGAAGGCAGGGGCCGCGGTTCGCGCGCTCAGGCCTGAAAACAGGAAAAAGGATTAGGCCTTAATTTGAAAAGCAGGATCATCTCCAAAAGAGTTGATCCAAATGAAGGATTCGAGGGGTCAAGGACCCAAGGGTTCGAGTGAACTGCCTGTAAATTATAGAGATTTAAACATTAGCCATGATATCAGGTGAGTTGGTTTATCCTTGAAACCGGGAACCCACTGCGAAACAGTGGGACTGAGCGAAGCGCAAGCGGACCAAAGAATCCTGGAACCCTTGGACCCTTTCTCCCAACTAATTGGGAGGAAAACCGAAAAGCATAACCCGCGCCCGGGCCGTTATTATCCCGGGCGCGGGTTTTTTTGTTTCCAATTTCCCCTGATTCACCGTTTAATAAGGCCGCAGGCCTGAACAATAACCCGATGGCACAAATCTCTAAAATGTGCTACCTTTCCGTTTCATCGGGTCTCTGCATCCTTATATACCAGCAAACCTTTTCCCCGCAGGAAGGATATGGACAAAGTAAGGGTCGCGGCCGTCTGTTTTTCAGCCGCAACCAAAGATATCAAAGGCAACCTCGACAGGATGGAGCAATATGTGCGTGAGGCAAAGGAGGCAGGCGCCGCCATAATCTGTTTTCCGGAGCTTTCCGTGACAGGCTATTTCCTCAGTAATCCGGCCGCGATATGTCCCAGGCCTGCGTACGAATACGCATTAAAAAGGCTTGAGAAAACAGCCCGCCTAAATCGTATGCTCATCCTTGCCGGTATCATGGAACCCTCGGATGACGGAAGGCCCTTCATAGCCCACCTGATAACCGGTCCTAAAGGCCTCATAGGCCTGTACAGAAAGACTCATCTTTCACCCAAGGAAAAGGAGACCTACCGGGAAGGTCAAAGAATAGATACCTTCGGTTTCGGGCGATTAACTTTCGGGGTTCAGCTCTGCTACGAGACCCACTTTCCGGAAATAAGCACCGTCATGGCACTTAAGGGCGTTGAGATAATCTTCGCGCCTCACGCCTCTCCGCGCGGAACCCCTGAAGATAAGATCGAAAGCTGGCTCAGGCATCTGAGCGCAAGGGCATTTGATAACGCCTGTTTTATTGTCGCCTGCAATCAGTGCGGCAAAAATGCGGCAGGCCTTTCCTTTCCGGGCGTTATCCTTGCATTCAACCCGTCAGGCCGGGTTCTGGCCGAATCGTATCAGGATAAAGACCATATGCTCGTGATCGATCTTGACATGAAAGAACTCAAAGAGATAAAGGCGCATAAAATGCGTTACTTTCTGCCTAACAGACGGCCTGAACTATATGGAGATCTGGTTGACTCCAGGGGTTGGCAGGTTCCGGGGAAGTAGCATGCAAGGCATGCAGAAACAGGGGGCCCGCCCCGGGCATGCCGGGGGGGCTTAATGCAATGGGGATGCCCCCGCCTTTTGTAGACAATAACGCTCCGGCACCGGCACTCTTTCTTCCGGCCTTCTCTATACTTTACGGAAAAGCGGCCGCATCCATGGGCTTTTATAAACGTTACCCGAGCTGATAGGACACCGGGGAGGAAAGCCCGGCCTGCGGCCACTGCTTATGCCTCTGGTATTTTTTATGGGATAAGGCCTACTGAAAGAGCCCCGGCACCTCCGCTTGTGTGCTCGCAAACAAAAGGAATAGGAATGGGGAATCAACCATGCCTTGAGATTTTGACTTCCGGGCATCGGCAAGAGGTTAGACTCAAGGCTCCGAAAAGCGACTACCGAGGCGTATGATCTATACGTCGCAGATCTCCTTTAGGTGGTTATCAGGGCGGCTTTCCAGTCTTCTTGACAGAGGCTGCGCATTTTCTTATTCTTAGCATGCTTGTATCAGGAAATTGCTGATTTCCCGGTGGAGCGCTCAGCCGTTAGATTTCACCTCAAGGGCCTGATTTATAACTGGTTTTGCAGACAGCCCATGGGCTGATGCCTATACGGCACGGCATAATTAACCTTGCGTATGATCAGGAGACTAACGCATGCGAATTGTTTTGATCGGTGAGGCCGCCTTCGGCGCTAGGGTCTTTGAAACGCTGAGGGACAAAAAGGAACAGATCGTTGCCGTTTTCACCCCGCCTGACAGGCCCGGGGCAAGGCTTGATCCTTTAAAGGAAGCGGCGGTCAATGCAGGGGTTGCTCTGTTCCAGCCTCAGACCTACAAGGATGAGGATATATTCCGCTCTTACTGCGATATAAAGCCGGATCTTACGATCATGGCCTTTGTAACGGCGATTATTCCGCCTAAATACTTCAAGGTTCCCGGATCAGGGGCCATCTGTTATCACCCTTCCATCCTGCCGCGCCACAGGGGAGCAAGCGCCATCAACTGGGCCATTATATCGGGAGACACCAGAACAGGTCTTACAATTTTCCGGCCGGACGGCGGAATAGACACAGGCCCGGTTCTTCTTCAAAAAGAGGTTGAAATAGGGCCTGAAGATACAACTGGAAGCCTTTATTTCAAACAACTCTTCCCGCTGGGAGTCGAGGCGATAGTGGAGTCGGTAGGGCTTATAAAGGAAGGCAGGGCACCCCGCATCACCCAGGACGAAACCATTGCCACCTATGAGCCCCCCTGCGACGATCGGGTCGCGGCAATACAGTGGGACCAGCCAGGGGCCGGGATATACAACCTGGTGAGGGGTTGCGACCCGCAGCCAGGGGCCTATACATACTTTGAAGGAGAAAAAATCAGGCTGTACAATGCAGGCCTTGTTGAAGAAGATCCGAATCAGGCACCGGGAACAATAACGGGACTGAATGAAAGGGGCATCAGGATCGCCCTTGACTCAGCCACTCTTCTTATCGGAAAGATAAGATCGGCCGGGACAGGAAAGGTGGACGCCTTTTCGTTTGCGACCGAAGCAGGAGCAACTCAAGGCAAAAGGCTGGGTTAGATCGCAATTTTTTCAGGACCGGCTCACAGAACCAGCCAATAATTTAATAAAAACCGATTATCAGGAGAATCGATCATGTTTGTAGGCCGCATTATGCACACGGATCTTGTTACCGCACCCCCCGATACGTCCCTTGCCAGGGCAAAAGAGATGCTGGATGAAAAGGAGATCGATCATCTTCTCGTGCTGGATAAACAGGGAAAACTTACAGGTATAGTATCGGACAGAGACCTCAAACAAAGCTGGGCATCTCCTGCCACTTCGCTCAGCAGGCACGAATTGAGCTATATCCTCGATTCCCTTACCGTGGATATGATAATGGTCAAAAAGATCATTACCATAACTGCTGCCACCACTATCGAAAGGGCCGCTCTGATCATGCAGGAACACAGGATAAACGCCCTGCCTGTGATGGAAGATGAAACACTGATAGGGATCATCACAAGCACCGACGTGATGGGAGTGCTTTTGGAGGCAAACGGGATAGACGACGACAGCACCAGATTCGTTGTCATGGTAACCGACCGTATCGGCTCCATAGCTGAAGTGTCAAGGATACTGAAAGATCAGAAGATCAATATCAGAAGTATTTTTTCCTATCCTGAAAAAAAATATCCCGGGGTATTTCAGCTTGTCATGAGGGTCTCCGCATCGAATGGAGACAAGGCGATTGCAGCTCTGACCGAAGGGGGTTTCAAGGTCCTTACCGATTATGTAGAAGACGTATCCGCCTATCTGCCCGACAAGTGAACCCCTTATACCCCGGAAAGGATGCCAGAGTCTGAAATCGGTTGCGGCATAAACCTAATCCGGCCGTCACAGGGATCTTTTGACAAACGATCTTATGTGGAAGCCTTTTTTCGAGAGCCTCATTTATGCAGAAAAAGACAGATGGAACCAAAATTGCTCCCACCGGTGAAGGAGGGAAGGTAAAGCTTGAAATATATGGTGACGAGATGATTGAAAAGACCGTCAAGCAAAGTGGAAACAGCGGTCGAGTCTACCTTCCCCCGAACTGGGTCGGGTGCCGGGTCAAAATCGTGAGGATAAGTGAAGATTGATTTTGAAGGCCAAAATATTATATCCGAGGGCGCTTGATGAAAAAGTTTCTTATAAGGAAAATCAGGGTAGAGGACGCTCAGCAAATCAGCGAAATAGAGGCTGCAGTTACCAAATCATCGGCAAAGATAGATTTCAAAAAGATAATCGAGAAACAGCTCAGATCAGATGAAGATGCCAGTTTCGTAGCGGAAATAGACAATAAGGTGGCAGGCTACATGATAAGTTACACCTTTGTCGGGGGATTCGGCCTTGAAAAATGCGCATGGATCGCGACCCTGGGAGTAAACCCCAAATTCATGGGACAGGGCATAGGCAAAAAGCTGGCCGAAGAGATACTCAGGATCTACAAGGAAAAAAACATATTCAAGATATTTACCGCTGTTCCTTGGGACTCGGTTGACCTTCTCTCATTTTTCAAGACCATGGGCTTCAACCGAAGCGATTTCATCAATCTGAGCAAGGAACTGTAAAAGGTCAACTACTGAATTATCTGCTTTTGGGGAAAAACTATAGTTGGGGGGCCTTTTTATCCTTTATTACCAAAGTCTCTTGTTAGCAAAGGCTCGGCCTGAATGGGATTGAGGTATTTTTCAAAGGATAATGCCTTGTTTCGGTCTTTAAAGGCCGTGTAGGTGATTAGTTCCCAAGGCTTGAATTTTGAGGCATGGGGAGATTAACCGCAATTGTGTGCTTCTATTCGGCTTCTCAGCTCTTCTGAAAAACCTACCTATTTTTGACTTCGATCCGGTATACTTCTAAGCATGTAGACATAATACATGATTTTCATCCAGAACCGGATAACTGCCCGGCTTCGCCTTCTGCTTATCCGGGCACGCTTTTTTCAGTTTTATACCCACTTTTCTTTATATCGAGCTTTGGCTTTTACTTTGGCCTGCCAGGCGGAGCCAGCAGGGCGAAGCGTGGTGGAGGCGGGGGGAGTCGAACCCCCGTCCGGAAACATTCCGCTTAGGCGTCTACATACATAGCCCGATGTTTTCGATTCGCCCTTTGGTTAGCTATCAGGCAACGCTTCCAACAGGCTAACCTGCATAAGTTTTCGCATCACCGTACCGCAGGTATGTCGGATCTGCTAGCCCGCTAGTCGACGCCCTGTTCGGTCCCGCGAGCTTAGACCGACAGAACGCTAGCCTTATGCGGCTAGAGAGTACGCATAATCGTCTGCGTTTACTTTTGCCCAACCGTTTTACGAGCAGCTGGAACCTCGGTATGCAACCTAAACTTCAACTATCCCCGTCGAAACCGGGTCGCCCCCTTTACCAATATTTATTAAATATTTTAATCATTTCCAGGCACTCTGTCAATACTCTTCCCTCTTCTTTACCTGCTCTATATCCCTTTTCATCTCTTTTTCCTTGAGGGCCTGCCTCTTGTCGTATTTGCGTTTTCCCTTGGCAAGGGCGATTTCAACCTTTGCCCAGCCCTCCTTGAAATAGACCTTTGTGGGAATGAGGGTATAGCCTTTTTCTTCCGCCTTTCCGATCAGCCTTTTTATCTCTTTATTGCTCAGAAGAAGCTTCCTTACCCTCACAGGCTCAAGCGGCATATTATGCGCAAACGGGTAGGGGCTTATATGCATATTGTACAAAAAGACCTCCCCTGCCTTGACCCTTGCATAACTGTCCGTAAGATTACCCCGGCCCTCTCTGAGAGATTTTACCTCAGGGCCCTGAAGGACTATCCCGGCCTCGATCCGCTCATCGATAAAATATTCATGGGATGCCTTCCGGTTCTGACATACGATCTTTATTCCCATCTTGTTTTGCCCTCCAAATCGGTTTTAGAGGAAAAATTGAGGGCTATTTTTTTCTTTTCAACCACCTAGATATCCCTTTTCTTCCAGTTCCGGTACGATACTTTGCATCTTGGCCATCATATAACCTCTTACTTCATCGGCCGTCTTTAATCTAAAGATGTTTTCAAGGTCCTTTTCCGCCTCTTTGCGGGACAGGGACCTGACGATTTTCTTGATGAGCGGAATCGACCTGGAATTGAGACTCAGGTCCTCTATTCCCAGGGCCACCAGGATAAAAATACAGAGTGGGTCTCCCGCCATTTCACCGCATATGGAAAGGCCTATTCCCGCTTCCTTTGTGGCCATGACGACCTGTTTGATCATCCTTAATATGGCCGGATGAAAGGGCTCGAACATATATGCGACATGCTCGTTTATCCTGTCGCTGGCAAGGGCGTACTGAATGAGGTCATTGGTGCCTATGCTGAAAAAATCCACGTGTGCGGCAAGCACGTCCGCCATTGTAACCGCTGAGGGGACCTCGATCATGATCCCAATCCTTATGCGATCATCAAAATCCACCTTTTCTCTTTCAAGCTCCCTCTTGGCCTGATCCAGAAGCTCTTTGGCATCAAGGAGTTCCCTCAGCCCCGATATCATCGGAAACAATATCTGGACCTGACCGTATATACTCGCCCTCAATATCGCCTTAAGCTGAGTCTTGAATATCGCCGGTTCCTTCAGACAAAACCTTATGGCCCTCATGCCGAGTGCCGGATTGGCCTCATTCATCAATTCAAACGAACCGGCTATCTTGTCTCCCCCGAGATCAAGGGTTCGGATGGTTACACAGGCCGGAGCCATTATTTCCGCAACCTCCCTGTAGTTCTCAAAAAGTTCCTGCTCACTCGGCAATTTTCTGCTTCTCAAATAAAGGATCTCAGTCCTGTAAAGACCGATACCCTCTCCACCATGTTCCTTGATAGCGGCAACTTCCTCCAGAAATTCTACGTTTGCAGAAACATTTATCCTGTGACCGTCCGAGGTGACCGCCGGAAGATGGCTGATACGGGCTATACTCGACTTATATTCCTCATACCCCAGCTGCCTTTCCTGATAATGGATGATTTCGCTATCGTCAGGATTTATGACGACATCGCCGCTGTTTCCATCCACTATAAGGAGATCACCCTCCTGGACCGCATCGGTTGCCGACTCAAGGCCCACTATTGCCGGAATCTCAAGGGCCTGGGCGATGATGCCGGTATGAGAGGTCCTTCCCCCGGCATCCGTAATAAAGCCCATAACCTTTTCTATGTTCAGTTCGCTGGTATCTGCAGGAGACAGATCATGGGCCACGATAATTACTCTCTCGTTTATTTCCCCGATTCCGTCCGAGTCCTCACCCGCAAGATTCCGCAGAATCCTGTCGGCCACATTTTCAACATCCGTTATCCTGGTGCTGATATATTCATCTTCAATCTGTCGAAAGATGCCGCGGATTTCCTCAAGGGATTTTTTAAGCGCCCATTCAGCATTTATTTTTTCCTCGTCGATTCTTCTGATCGTAGAGCCTGTGAGCATGCTGTCCTTTAATATCATCAAATGGCTTTCAATAATAAAGGCGTGCTCTTTTACCAGGTCGGCCATTCCGTTTTTGACCCTGGTAAGCTGGCGTTCCGTTGTCTCAAGGGCATTTTCAAATCGTGCGACTTCCGCTTTTACCTGTTCCTCACCGATGAGATACTGGTAGAGGATCTTGACCGTTTTCCTGTCAACCAGGTGTGCCTTACCGATTATTATACCCGGTGAAACGGCTATTCCGCTCAGTTTCCTTATTGTACCGCTCTGATATTCCGTCATTTGGGTTCACCGAATTTTTGCGAAAACAGTTCTTCAAGGGCATCCATAAAAAGCCGCTCATCCTCTCCTTCTACATTGACCTCAATTTCCGAGCCCTTGGGGCATGACAGGCTCAGTATGGAAAGGATACTAGATCCGTCCACTTCCTGGCCACCTTTTCTGAGAAAGAGTGTTGACCTGTACCTGTTGCCCAGTTCCACGATCTTTGCAGCGGCACGTGCGTGCAGACCGAGATGGTTTTTAATCTTTATCCTTTTTATCAATTAGGGCCGCCTCAACATCCTCTTGCTCATTCATCCGTGCAAGGGATTCCTTGTACACCTTCCTGTATGGGAGCCCATATTCACCGGAAACCTTTCCTGCGATATCTCTTATGGTCATCCCCTTTTCCAGGAGTTCCGAAATCCTTTCAAAAACCTCCTCTGAAAGTATCGGCCCCTGTCTTGTGGATTTATCACCGGCCATGACAAGGGTCAATTCACCTTTTACTCCCCGGGATCTGAAATCCTCGTAAATCAGACTTGCCGGCCCCCTTTTAATCTCCTCAAACACCTTTGAAATCTCTCTTAAAACAACCATTTCGCGATCTCCAAGGATGTCATGGATGTCCTTCAAGGTCCCGACTATGCGGTGGGGTGCCTCAAACAAAACCATGGTACGCTGCTCATTTGAAAGTCCCTTGAGCTCCTTTCTCCGTTTGCCTGCCCTGACCGGCAAAAAGCCCAGGAAGACAAATTTTTCAGAGGGAAATCCTGACACGGAAAGAGCCGCCGCAACAGCCGAAGGTCCCGGAACAGGGGTGGAACGAATCCCCTCTGATGCCGTCATCTTGATCAGCGTTCCCCCGGGATCGGAAATACCTGGTGTTCCGGCATCCGTTACCAGGGCCACATCTTTTCCCGATTTTAAAATTCTTATGAGATCAGGGGCCTTGACCTTCTGATTGTGCTGGTTAAAGGCGGTTATCCTGGTCTTTATATCGTAATGCCCACACAGCCCCTTTGTATGAGACCGGTTCTCAGCCGCTATGAGATCACAGTTTTTAAGGATTTTCAGAGCCCTGAAGGTAATGTCTTCAAGATTCCCGATAGGGGTGGCCACCACGAATAGTGTTCCCGGGACCTCATCGCTGCCCTTGTCGGTTCTGCTGTGAGAAACTGCCCTCTGCAATGTTTATCCCCGCTGGTTTTTTAAAAAAGGATGCATTTTATTAGGGTCAATCAGGTCGTAATGCGGGCGGGCTAATATTCGAGTTCAAAGGCATTTTTTACTATCTCGATCTCCGGTTCCCCACCCCCTACATTTACCGCAATGACATCAAAACGGGCCCTGCTGTCAAAATATTCATTCGTCTTCATATAGTATAATGCCACTTTTGACAGCTGTCTTCTCTTTTTGAGATTTACCGCCTCTTTTGCATACCCCGTCGATCTGTTCCGTCTTGTCTTCACTTCGATAAACACAAGAGTGTCTTCATCCCTGGCTATAAGATCAATCTCTCCTAATTTGCACGAGTAATTTCGGATAATGCTCCTGTAACCCCGGGCCCGTATCTCTTTTAGCGCAAGTTTTTCACCGAGCACGCCCAGATCAAGTCTTTTCCTTGTCACCTCTCAAGACCCCTTTGAAGCTTATTCGATGAATCGGACAATGCCCATACCGTTTAAGGGCCTCCATATGCCGGACGGTTCCATAGCCCTTATGCCTGTCGAAACCGTATAGAGGGTACTGGTTATGGTAGCAAAGCATTATTCTGTCCCTGTAAACCTTTGCCAGTACCGAGGCGGCCGAAATACTCCGGCTAAGCTGGTCGCCCCTTTTGATGCATCTCTGAGGGGTGGAAATTGGGACAGGATGGATACCGTCTACAAGTAGGAATTCAGGCGGGCGGGCAAGGGCAGATACGGCCCTCAGCATGGCCTCAAGGGAAGCCCGCAGAATGTTGAACTCGTCGATATATCGGTGCGAGACGACTCCGATACCAAAGGACAGGGCCTCACGCTGGATAATTGGGAAGGCCTCCTCCCTGGAACGAGCCGTCATTTTCTTTGAATCCCTGATGCCTGAAAGTCGAGCATCCTCTGGAAGTATCACCGCGGCGGCCACAACCGGTCCTGCAAGCGGGCCTCTGCCGCACTCGTCAAGCCCGGCGACCAACCCGTAACCGGAATTTCGGGCAAGCCCTTCATAGTAGAAGGGATCCATTGAAACGCATCCTAAACTCTCAGGAAATAGGTTGAGATTCTTGTTCTGAGAAGGCTGCAGCAAATCTATAAAAGGCTACTAGTTGGTTTCCATCCGGAAAAGGCGCCCGATATCCGTGTGAATCCGCATCCCGCTAGGCGGGATGAGAAGCACCACATGTAAATCTCCGGGCCCCTTGTTTCCTTGGGGTCCCCGGTTTCCTGCTCCGGAAACTTATCAGTGTCCCTGATTCGATTCCTGTATGGGCACCGGTCAACGTTATTTTCAAGGCCGGATCTGTTAATATCGCGCACAAAACCCCGCTTAACTATCTGAACCTCTTTTCCTTTATGCGAGCGGCCTTGCCCCTTAACTTTCTGAGATAAAACAGTCTTGCTCTTCTGACCCTGCCTTCGGTCACAACCTCGACCTTGTCAATGGAAGGAGAATGAAGGGGAAAGATCTTTTCCACACCAATTCCATAGGAAACCTTCCTTACCGTAAAGGTTGAACCTGTGGTTCCCTTCCTTTTTCTGATGACAACGCCCTGAAAGACCTGGATCCTTTCCTTTTCACCTTCCTTGATCCTGGCATGAACCCGGACAGTATCACCAGCCTTAAAATGAGGGATGTCCACCCTCATCTGTTCCTTTTCCAGCATTTCAACTACATTCATTTTTTCCTCCTAGCCAACCACTTCATTCTCTCTGCCGACCAGTCTGTCCATAATTATGGCCGCAGCCGCCCTGACGGAAAGATGATTATAATCTGTTTTCCCATATACGGGGTCCAATGAATAATCAGCTCTACTTATCGTATCCCTGTCAAGACCCCAAGCCGTTCCAAATATTATAAAGACCGCTCTGCCGGATTTCTGAAGAAGTTCTCTCGCCTTTTCATAAGAAATGGCCCGCCCCTCTGTCTTTGAGGCATCCGTTGCTATGACAAGGGGATCTTCTCCCTCACTTTCTGATATCACGGTTTTTGCCGCTTCCACTGAAGGAGTTACGGAAACAAGCTCTATGGCTGACTTCCGGTGCTCATTGTACCTTGCGCCATGGCCCTCCACCCAGTGCTTTTTTACCCTGCCAACCAGTTCCTGCTGATCCTCAAGAGGGGTAACGACAAAAAATTTCTTCGCATCATAGGTCCTCGCCACCCTTGAAATATCGTGCAAATCAAGTGTGGTTACGGCAGATGCGATTATATCAGAGTTCTTATTGTAAACAGGGTAGTGTACAAGCCCTATATAAAGATGCATGAACTATCGAGATTTCTATCCTTTCACATGATTCATCCGTTCAACAAAAAAGATCTGCGCAACCCGGCTTATTCGCACAATCTTAAGTACTCAGTCCTGATTTTTCTCCTTGACAAGTCTGAGCAACCGTTTGTCCTCCCGGCTCAGATCCGCCCTTTCAAGCATGTCCGGCCTTTTTTCAAGGGTCTTTTTCAATGCCTGAAATCTTCGCCATTGCCGTATCTTTTCATGATCCCCCGACATGAGTATTTCAGGCACTTCCATCTCCATAAAGACCCGGGGTCTCGTATACTGAGGGTATTCCAGCAGACCGTCTTCAAAGGAGTCTTCAAGATTGGACCTTTCACCGCCCAACACACCCGGTATGAGTCGGCCGACCGCGTCCATGATAACCATGGCGCCCAACTCTCCGCCACTGAGGACATAATCTCCCAGAGATATCTCCCTGTCTGCAAATCCTGAGACGATCCTTTCGTCCACCCCTTCATAACGACCGCAAACAAGGATGATCTGATCAAAGCGGGACAGTTCCCAGGCATCGGCCTGGCTGAAGGTTTTGCCCTGGGGACTTAACAGGACAACCAGGCCGTTTTCCGACCTATCAACGGATTTCAGGGCACCGTATATGGGTTCAGGCTTCATAACCATCCCCTCTCCCCCGCCGTAAGGTCTGTCATCCGTTGTCTTGTGATTTCCCTTTGCGAAATCGCGTATATTTGTGAGCCTTACATGAATCAATCCGTTTGTTACCGCCCTGCCGAAAACGCCTTCTTCAAGATAGGCGTCAAACATGGCCGGGAACAATGTAAGGATGTCAAATATCATTCAATTCAAGCAATCCTTCCAATACCGAGATAATCATTTTTCCTTTTTCGAGATCAATTTCCCTGACTACTTCGTCTATTGCAGGGATCAGGAACTCCTGTTCCCCGCGCCTGACCTGGTAGACATCGTTGGCGCCGGTATATATTATCTGCTCTATAGAACCAAGGAATTCCCCGTTTTCAAGATAGACATCCAGGCCCTTGAGCTCGTACCAGAATAATTCATCCTCCTGACGCGACACGGACCCTTTTTCCACAAAGATCAGGGCGCCCCTGTATCTTTCACTCTCATCAAGTGAATCAAGCCCTTCAAGTTTCATCAAAAAGACATTTTTGTGCGGCTTCACCGAAAGGATCTTGAATTTATCGACCTCTCCCTGCTCGGTCCTCAGAAAGGCTGTCCCCGCCTCCAGAAAAGAATGCCCGGAACTGGCATAAGACCAGATTCTGAGAAGACCTCCGGCACCGTGTGGCCTTAGAACCCGGCCTATGAGAAGCCATCTGTCTGGTGAAACCGGGGGCAAATTTATTCGAGAATCTCCAAAACCGACCGCTTGTTAATTTTGGTGGAGGCCGCGCTGAGGATCGTCCTCATTGCTCTTGCCGTACGCCCTTGTTTGCCTATCACCTTCCCCAGATCCTCCTTGGCGACCTTAAGCTCAATAACGGAGGTCTGTTCACCTTCTATTTCGGTGACAACGACGTCCTCTGGCTTATCCACAAGTGCTCTGGCGATGTACGCAATCAATTCCTTCATCTCGATTCACCTCCGTATTTGGTTTCACCTCTACGCCACATCAATTCTCTTTTGAATGAGCCTTAAGCAGACCTTGTTTTCTAAGAAGAGACCTTGCGGACTCCGACACAAGCGCTCCCTTATCCAGCCAGGAATTTACTTTCTCTTCATGGACCTTTACTTCTGCGGGATCCTTCATGGGATCATAATATCCCAATATCTCGATGAATTTTCCGTCACGAGGAGCCTCCGAGTCGGCGGCAACAACGCGGTAAAAGGGTTTCTTCTTGGAACCCATCCTTGCCAATCTAATCCTCACTGCCATTAGCCTCTATCACCCCCTATGGATAAATTACTTCGATTTTCATTAATCGCTTACCTTCAAAAAAACAACAAAAACAAATTGAAAGAAACTCCATGCTCAGCCGAACAAAGAGGCCAGGCCTGAGGTCCCTTTCTTCGTAAACCGCTCCATCATCTTTTTGGTCTGAACAAAATTTTTCAGGAGACGATTGACATCCTGCACGGTTGTCCCGCTTCCGCGTGCTATTCTTTTTCTTCTGCTCGCATTTATTATCTTATGCCTGCGCCTTTCCTGCATGGTCATGGAATTGATGATCGCCTCAATTTTGGCCAGTTCCTTTTCATCGGGGCTCATCTGCTTTAACTTTTTGATCTGTCCCATGCCCGGCAGCATTCCCAATATCTGATCAAGTGAGCCTATTTTTTTCATCTGACCCAGCTGACTCTTGAAATCTTCGAGATCGAACTCCCTCTTTTTTATCTTTTTCTGAAGTTTAAGGGCCTCTTTCTCATCAACCTGGTCCTGCGCCTTTTCAATAAGAGACATTACATCGCCCATGCCCAGGATCTGGGAGGCCATTCTATCGGGGTAAAAAGGCTCCAGAGACTCGATCTTTTCTCCCACCCCGATAAACTTGATCGGCTTTCCGGTTACCGACTTTATTGATAATGCCGCCCCCCCCCTTGCATCGCCTTCCATCTTGGAGAGGATTACGCCGGAAATATCCAGCGAGTCGTTAAACGACTCCGCCACATTTACTGCATCCTGACCCGTCATTGCGTCAGCCACGAGCAGAATCTCATTCGGGGCCAGCCGATCCTTTATGCGAGACAGCTCCGCCATCAGTGCTTCATTTATATGGAGACGCCCCGCCGTATCCATAATAAGCAGATCCGCCCCCTCTTTTCCTGCCGTAGAGAGCGCGTCCAGGCATATGTCCTCCGGTTTCTGCGAGTCAGTCGAAGGATACACCGGAACCCCCACCTGCGCTCCCAGCTTCTTCAGTTGCTCAATTGCCGCAGGCCTGTAGACATCTGCCGGCACAAGAAGGGGATGCCGCCCCTGCTTTCTGAGGAAATGCGCCAGCTTGGCTGCCGTTGTTGTCTTTCCTGACCCCTGGAGACCCACAAGAAGTATGGAATGGGGCGTCCGCCCGGAGAACCTTAGCCCCGCTACACTTTCACCCATAAGACGGGTGAGCTCATCATTTACAATCTTTATGAACTGCTGACCCGGAGTCAGGCTCGCAAGGACCTCCTGCCCCATCGCACGAAGCCGGATATCCTCCACCAGGGCCTTTACCACTTTATAGTTGACATCGGCCTCAAGAAGGGCTAAACGCACCTGTTTCAGGGCATCACTTATATTCGCCTCGCTCAGTCTCCCCCTGCCGGTGACCCACTTGCTGACTTTCCCCAGTTTTTCCGTCAAACTCTCAAACATCAAAAACAGCCTTATTCTAGGGTGTAAACTTATTATTTAATTCAATTCTCCCGTTTGTGTCAACAAAAATTCGCGTGAAGCTGAACATCCCAAGATTATTTCTTAATTATATTATATAAAATCATATTATTAATTAAATTGCCGGAATAATCAATAACTTAATTTGTTAAACCGCTTTCCTGCTCACAAGATTATCTGAAGATATCAAATATTAACCGGCTATATCCACAAGATTTAATGTGTTGCAACAAGAATTACAATATGTAAAAAATGAACCGGATAAAGAAAAGCTGCTATTCATGCGGAAGCATTACGCTACGGCGCCGGGATTCTTTACTCCGGCCTGCGCTTTTACGTAAAGCAACCTAAAATAGTGGTATGATAGAATTTGCAGGATTTTCTTTATGTTATCTGATTTTATATCCATGGAGGTTCTCCATTAATGCGAGATGATCTTGACGAGATAAAGAGGCTTCGAGAGACAATAGAATATCACAACAACCGCTATTATGCGCTTGATGATCCTGAAATTCCGGATGCTGAATATGACAGGCTCTTTCAGCGGCTTCTGAGCCTTGAAAAGATGCACCCTGAATCCGTTACGACCGATTCCCCCACCCAGAGGGTCGGGACGAAACCACAGGCGGCCTTTTCCGAGGTCCCTCACAGACAACCGATGCTGAGCCTGGAAAACGGGTTCACTGATCAGGATATAATGGATTTCGCCGGCAGGATAGCGCGTTATCTCGGAACACAGGGCAAAGTGGAGTATATGGTAGAACCTAAATTTGATGGACTCGCGGTGGAGCTGGTATATGAAAACGGAGAAATGGTGATGGCCTCAACCAGGGGTGACGGATTTACCGGAGAAAACGTCACCGCAAACATAAAGACCATACTAAGCGTTCCCTTGAGGCTTGGCAAACCGAAGGAAGGCCCTTCCTACCCCGATCTTCTTGAGGTAAGAGGTGAGGTCTACATCGAGAAGAAGGACTTTGAAGGGCTCAACAAAGGAAGAACAATGCAAAATCTCCCCCCCTTTGCCAACCCGAGAAACGCCGCTGCAGGGTCTTTGAGGCAGCTCGACCCGAGGGTAACCGCTAAAAGACCGCTCAACATGTTCTGTTACGGCACCGGGGAGATAAGAGGGATAGAATTTGAAACCCACCATCAGATGTTGATCACCCTACAGCAGTGGGGGCTAAGGATAAACAGGCCGCACCTGAAGATATGTGAATCCCTCACCGAGGTCATAGGATATTGCCGTCACTTAGAGGAGATAAGAGACCGTTTCCCATATGAAATAGACGGAGCGGTTATAAAGGTGAACCGGCTGGACCTCCAGAAAAAACTGGGGAAGAAATCGAGAAGTCCCAGGTGGGCACTTGCCTACAAATTCAGTCCGACACAAGAGATAACCAAAATAGAAAAAATTGATGTCCAGGTAGGCAGAACCGGGGCACTTACCCCTGTAGCACACCTTGAACCGGTTGAAATCGCCGGAGTCCTTGTAAAAAGGGCAACACTCCACAATCAGGAGGAAATCAGAAAAAAGGATGTAAGAGAAGGAGACACCGTGATTGTTCAGCGCGCCGGAGACGTCATCCCGGAAGTGGTAAGCGTGATTACCCCCAGAAGGACAGGACTTGAAAAGGTCTTCTCAATGCCGGACAGATGCCCGGTATGCGGGACTCAGGTATTAAAAAAACAGGGGGAAGCCGTACTCAGATGCCCAAACAAGAACTGCCCGGCCCAGATCAGGGCCTCTCTCAAACATTTTGTATCAAAAGGCGCCATGAACATTGACGGGCTGGGAGGAAAAATCATCGCACAGCTCATTGAAAAGGGCCTGGTCAACGAACCGGCGGATCTATATGATTTAACCGGAAAAAAGCTGCTTCAGCTTGAAAAGATAGCGGAAAAATCGGCAGCAAACCTCCTTTTAGCCATACAAAAAAGCAAGACTACAACCCTTGCAAAATTTATCTACGCACTCGGGATAAGGCATGTCGGCGAACATACCGCAATCACTCTTGCTGAAAATTTTGATACTATCGCAGCGCTTGGAAACGCAACGGAAAAGGACCTTCTTTCCATAAACGAGATCGGCCCCCAAATTGCCGAAAGCATTGTTTCCTACTTTGCCGATGAAAACAACCTGGAGCATCTGAAAAAACTGGCCAGCCGCGGCATTGAACAGGAAACCAGACCCAGGACTTCCAACCTGCCGCTTCAGGGAACAACCTTTGTGCTGACAGGAGCCCTTGAATCAATGACCAGGGCCAGGGCAAAGGATATTATAACCGCAAAGGGCGGAAGCGTCGCGTCTTCGGTCAGCCGAAAAACCACCTACCTGGTTTCAGGTTCCGCCCCCGGGTCAAAGAAAAAAACCGCATCTGAGCTGGGAGTTTCCATAATCGAGGAAGCTGAATTTTTGCGTATTCTGGAAGAAACCTAAAGGGGAGTTACCATGGCCAAGACAAGAAAACATCTCCATATACATGGCAGGGTTCAGGGTGTCTGGTTCAGGGACTCTACAAGAACAAAGGCGCTGTCCCTGAGCGTATCAGGCTGGGTAAGGAATCTTCCTGACGGATCCGTGGAGGTCCTTGTTGAAGGTGAGGATGAGCAGGTAAAAGGGCTGGTATCATGGTGTAAGCAGGGCCCTCCCTCAGCAGATGTTTCAAGCCTGGTTGAGAGACAGGAAGAATGGAAAGGAGAGTTTGACACCTTCAGCATAGTTTATTAGCAATTACCTTTACATGTAACGTATTTTAATAATATAAAGAGACTTTTTCAGCAGATGTTAAATCCGTTATTCATCCCATAACTACACAGGAAATCCGATCATGTGGAAACGATATATTAAAGATCCGCTTTTGCTGGTCCTGGCCGCTGTTTTTCTCTTTTCATCAGGCTGCGGAACGACAAAGTCCGTTTTGAACAGCCTCAAGCCAAAGGAAGTCGCAAAAAAGATACTTCCCGGTAAGGAGTGCCTAAAGAAAAGGTTGATGGTTTTCCCATTTGTTGACTACGCCGGATACGGGCCTGAGAGGACCGCCCGTGTTGAAAATCTTTTCATGGATTTCATGAAAAGATCACCAAACATCCTGATCGCCAAACCCGGTAAAAGAGCACCTCAGTCCCCCCAAAAGACTCCCGGAAGATTCGGCATTTTTCTGGACCCTTATCAGATCCAATTGGCCAGGGAAGAGGGAATGAACGCCCTTCTGATCGGAACCCTGAGCCCGGTTGAAATAAAAACCGAAAAAAAGGGTATATGGCCCTTTCGAAAACAACGAACCACATTTGAGGTCTCCCTTGTAATAAGCCTTGTCGATGTCAGAAGAGGAACCATAATCTTCACCCAGTCAGAATCGGAAATAGAGAGCTTTTCCACTGTGGACGCCCAGATGATGGAAGAACAGGCCATCTTTGAGCATATCCTTAAAACCTCAATCAAAAACATATCAAAGCGGCAGGCATCAGATGCATTGGAAAGGCTTGAAGATGAGCCCTGGATGGGCACTGTCCTTGATTTTACGGGAAACAGCCTTAAGATCAATGCGGGGAGCAGGCTCGGGGCAAAAGTGGGTGATCGCTTTGAGGTCTTTGCCCCCGGTCACTGTGTATCTTCACAGGATGGAAGGCTCTTGAATCTGGTGGGAAGAAAAATAGGAGAGATAGAGATCAATTCGTTAACGGATGAAAATTCGCTGGCCACTCCGCTAGGTGAAGGACCTTTTGAAAAAGGACAGACAATCAGATTCATGCCCTGAGCATGTCCCTCGCATTGGCTACGGCATGGGGTGTAATTTTCCTTCCACCGAGCAGCCTCGCAATCTCCAGGACACGTTCTTCGCCGTTCAGCATCAAGATGGAGGTCTCGGTACGACCGTCAACGACATTTTTTGAAACCATGAAATGGACATGCCCCTGGCTTGCAATCTGCGGGAGATGGGTGATGCAGACAATCTGATGAAACCGCGAGAGAGAAAGGAGTTTTTTCCCCACGACCTCGGCGGTGGCGCCGCTGATTCCGGAGTCGACTTCGTCAAAAATAACCGATTCGATGGAGTTTGTCTGGGCAAGTATCGTTTTGAGAGCAAGCATTATTCGAGAAAGTTCGCCTCCCGAGGCGATCCTGGAAAGGGGTCGCATCTCTTCTCCCACATTGGGAGAGATCATGAACTCAATTTTATCATAACCGTCAGGTCCTATTTCAGGGCCATCCCCATCAGCACTGCCGGTCCCGTTCGCGGTTGAAGCCCCGAAACGTACTTCAAAACCGGTATCTTTCATATGGAGCTGCCCCAGTTCCTTTTCCACTGCCTGTTTGAGCCTCTTTGCCGCGGCCCTTCGTTTTTCGGAAAGAACGGCAGCCTTCTGTTCCATATCGACACGCAATTCGACCAGTTTTTGACTCAGTTGAGTCAATCTCTTTTTCTTTTCCTCCATTGTGTAAAAGGCCGATTCAAGACGCTCCCCATACCGGAGGATTTCCTCTATGCCTGAGCCATACTTTCTCTTGAGACCGTTAATCAGATCGATCCTGCTCAGGACCTCGTCAAGCAGTGAGGTATCCATATTTATCGATTCCTTGAAATCCCTGAGCGAAAAGGCGGTATCTTCCACCTTAACAAGGATGTCTGAAAGCTCATCTCTGGCCGAACTGATCCTTGAATCGATTTCCGCAACCCTGTCCATTCTCTTTATGCATCTTGAAATAACGGATGTTACAGATTCCTCGGCTTCATAAAGGACCTCCAGGGCCTCGGCGGATATCTCAAGCAGATCCTCCGAGTTCTGAAGCCTCCTTTTCTCCTTTTCCAGGGCGTCATCTTCCCCCGGTGTCAGCCTGGCCTTTTCTATCTCATCTATCTGAAACCGGTGAAGGGCATCTCTTTCCTCCTCTTCCCTCAATACCCTGTCAAGTACCCTTGTCTCATCCCTTACGGATATGTAATCGGCATAAACGGATCTCATCTCTTCCCTCAGGCCTGCCAGCATCCCGAAGGCATCCAGTAGAGGCATATGGTTTTCCGGCCTTAAAAGCTGCTGATGTTCATGTTGACCTGAGATGCTTATGAGTCTTGTTCCCAGGCGGGAAAGCATCTGCAGGGTGGCAAGGGTCCCGTTTATTGTTATCTTGTTTCGACCCTCCCTGAAGATGCTTCTGCTGATGAGAAGCTCTCCGCCAAATGAGGTGCCCAGTTCGGCGGCCAGTTCATCGCAAAGGGGGCCTTTAGGAAAATCAAAAAGGGCCTCCACCCTTGCCTCGTCACAACCGCTTCTTATGAGCTCAGAGTAGGCCCTGCCTCCCAGGATCAGGTTCATGGCATTAATGATTATCGATTTTCCCGCCCCTGTCTCCCCGGAAAGGGTGTTTAGCCCTGATCCAAGAGTAATCTCGAGATGCCTTATAATCGCAAAATTGGTGATGTTAAGCTGTAAAAGCATATTTAACCGCTATATCTGCTCCCATGTGACCCGTAATACCTCCTGGTAGGTGGTCTTGCCTTCAAGGAGTTTTTTGACCGCATTTTCCCTAAGAGAAACCATTCCGTCTTTTCTTGCCTGCGCCCTGATCGCCTCAATATCAGCCGCCGAAGTAATGAGCCGCTTAAGGGATTCCGTACAGGTCAGGACCTCAAAAGCCCCTGTTCTGCCGAAATACCCTGTGCCGCGGCACTTTGCACAGCCTCTTCCGCGGAAAAGCTTAACCGGACCGTTTTTCCCGGTATCTATGCCAAGCCGTTTCAATTCCCCGCTTTCCATCTCAAAGGACTCTTTACAATGCCTGCATATACTCCTTACAAGGCGTTGCGCCAGCACCCCGGTAAGGGTTGACTGAACCAGGAATGAAGGAATTCCAAGGTCCAACAGCCGGGACACCGCAGACGGCGCGTCATTGGTGTGAAGAGTAGATAGCACCAGATGCCCTGTCAATGCCGCCTGGATTGCGTTTTCCGCTGTTTCAAGATCTCTCATCTCGCCTACCATAATGATATCAGGGTCCTGCCTCAACATGCTTCGAAGTATGGACCCGAACGTGACCCCGACGGCCGGCTGAACCGCTATCTGGTTAAACTCCTCATACACCATTTCGATCGGATCTTCTATGGTCATTATGTTGATTTCCGGTGAGGACAGAGATCTAAGCGCGGAATAGAGGGTCGTAGACTTACCGCTGCCCGTAGGTCCGCACACGAGCACTATTCCATGAGGCATGTCTATAAACTGCTCGAACCGGATAAGGTCTTCCGAGGTAAAACCGAGCCTCTTTAGGTCCTGGAAAAGGACCCCTGGATCCATTATCCTCATAACCACCTTTTCTCCAAAGGCGACAGGGGTGGTCGACACCCTGATTTCCGCCTCTATTCCACCTTTATCGGTCTTGATCCTTCCATCCTGCGGCCTTCTTTTTTCTGCCATATCAAGTCGGGACAGGTTCTTGATCCTGCTTATGATGGCTGAGTGAACATTCTTGGGAAGGGAATATACGGTGTGAAGGACTCCGTCTATCCTGAGCCGTACAATGGATTTATCCCTTTTGGGCTCGATATGGATATCGCTTGCCCTCTGGTCGAATGCATAGCTCAGAAGATGGTTTACCGCCTTGACGATATGCTGATCATTTGAAGGCAGTTCTCCTGCCGATTTAAGCCGGACATACTGTTCCAGGTTTCCCAGGTCCACAGAGGGCCCTGCAAATTGATTCTCAGCGGCCGCAATGGAGCGTTTGAAACCGTAAAATTCATCTATAAGCTTTATTATGTCGGTCTTTGCGCTTACAACGGGTCTTATCTTCATATGGCTGACACGGGCTATGTCTTCAAACACCTCCTGGTTGAATGGGTCGGCCGTTGCAACAGTCAGTCTTCCCTTGTCAACGGAAAGAGGGAGCACGAGGTGTTTCATGGCAAACGAGCGGGGGATCGTGCCTGTCACCACATTCATATCGAGCTCCAATGGGTCTATCTTTATATAGGGGATACTGCATTCATCGGCCAGGTTCTGATATATCACCTCTTCATCAACAACCTGTTCCGGATCATCCGCCCTGTCCAGGTTAAGAGCGGCAATAACGTCTATGATATCTACCGGTAAAATGGCCCCGGACTTGGAGGTAGTGGAGGCCTGCCTCATGGTCCTGAGCCGCTCAAGTTTCTGCTTGAGAAGGCCCCTTTTCCTTAAGATCTCCTCTGTCTGACCGGAAGAAAGGATTCCCCTTTTGAGCAGCATCGAGCAGACCGCCTCAGCGGTAAACTGTTTTTGGCCGAATGCATCCATCTGTTTAAACTCTTGTCCGAGATGACATTATTATCTTTGGTTCTTATCAGACGAGGTTTGATATGAGACTGCCGGAGGCAAACCACTACCCAAGGGCCGATCAATTAACGCCTCGTGATCAAAAGGCAATCCTTATCTTTACACCTTGAGCTGATTGTCCTTTACATAAGCATTTCTGCTAGTTCACATGTTCCCATTCAGGCACGTTATCATAGAAGCCGTAACTGCGCAGATTCCCCTTTTGAGGCAGCTTGTAGATCTCTCTTGCTGCCAGACGGTCCTTTCCCAGACCATACCCCCTCACAAAGACCCTCTGACCCTTTTTAAGGCTTTTGATGCTTATCTTTGCCCCATTTGCATTCATAACCATAGTCTGAAAGCGGTGGCCGCCCTCGACAAAATCCATTAATTCGATCTTTTTTTCAGCCACTATCAGGTAGCCGGAGTATATATGGAGCTCCATTATAGTTGCATTCAGGTCAAAGAAGTCGGTATCCTCAAGCTCCTTTGGATCTATCCTGTCGGCAGCAAAAATTGGAGAAAAGATCAAAACGCAAAAGAATGCCATGACAGACACCTTTAAAAGCGGTCTTGCGGCTATATCCTTTAACATGTTATCCCCCTTGTAAATACTACTCATCCCTCAAAATATCCCTGATCCACCATCAAGGCAGCATCTGTTCCACTTATGCGGGATTGTCTCGAATCCATTGATTTTCATATCGACTTAAAAAAGCTGTCTCCAGTAGAAGAGATTTACATCCGGCGCATCAGCCACATCCTCGGTAACGACACCCCCCTCGATTCCAAGATACATCTTGGGACCGCTTTCATGAATGGCGATTACCGGCGCAGACGGTATGGCGGTACCTACCACCTTGCTCCTGTCAAGTTTTCCACGCTCGACTATCTCGCCTTCCGCATCGGTTTCCGTAACATCGCTGTAATCCATAACAGCGCCGCCTGTCCTGTAATCAAGGGCGTAAAGTCTTGCAGTACCCCTTGTCTCGGCCACGGCGCAAGGGTCATCTTCCCCACCCTCTTCCCCCGCTTCAGGAGTGTAGGTGGTCAGATATATGACTCCTGCAAAGGCGCGGGGCGAAGAGGTGATCTTTTCACCTAAATCTTCAAGCCTTATGTACCATCCCTTTGCATCGGCCAGGGCCTCTGCGGTCTGTACCTTTTCATCCTCTGTCCCAAGCTGGATGAGATCGGCTGTTACATCCACGAGGTCGGATTCATCAATGGTTGTAAAGCTGCCGATATCGTCCCAGCTGCTTTTTATCGCGTAAAGCCTGTTTACCACCCCGGTCTCGCCAGGATCAGCCCGATCACCGGTACCTAAAAAGATCATCTCTCCATAGGTTTCAGCAACCGCATCAGGGGCGTAAAAGATCTTTCTCTGAACCCCGTCCACGGCCGAGGCTGAAAAGAGTTTTCTTGCCACCCATGTTCCGTCACCATTGTCATCTTCAACCGCAAAGACATCACCCCCCATATCGCCCGCATACACGCGGTTTACATATCCGTTACCATTACGGTCAAAACCTGAGACATCCACTATGCTGTTAGTCATCCCGCCAAAATTTGAGGCGTTTACATTAAGACTGCTTATGGCCCCGTCCGTAACCCTGACGGTAAAAATCGCCTTTCCGACTCCATCGGTTGCCGCTGGTGTTTCTGCATCCTGGTTGTTGTCATAACCTCCACCCAGGAGAAAGACCGTGTCGGAACCGGTCGCGGTCTTTATCCCGCATATCTCAGGCTTACACCAAGACTGACCCAGCTCGGCATCCCCTCCGCCCAGGGCGTTTGCGCCTATGGAATAGAGCCTTGAAGGTGATGTCGCGCTTGTTACGTCCAGGCCGTAGTAGCTGGTCCCGCCCCTTCTTTCCCCAAAAAAGAGGATCTTCTGGCTCGTCCCTGAATACAGGACAGGGGAGCCGTCCACAAAATAGTCGTGGTCGTCGTTTGAAAGAAGCTGGAGCCTTGGCATCTGGTCTTCAGGTATATATGCCCACAGCTCGCTTCCGTCGCTGTCGTCAAAACAGTGTAGCATTCCGTCGTTGCTTCCCACAAAGACCTTGGTATCCGTGGATGAATAATGAACCACGGCAGGCTCTGAATGGAGGATATCCCCGAAGATCCAGAACCTTGTCCCGCCGTGAATATCGCTAATTATGGTGTCACGCTGGCCGTCGGTTGATACATTAAGAACCCCCCTGGTAATAAGAGAGTTGCTCGATACAAAGGAATTATCCGAGTGGGTCAGAGCCGACTCGGTCCCCATGTATGCATAGATGTTCCTTGTGCTCTGATCAAGGAGCAGGTCTCCGACACCGCCTGCCGCCACATTGGGGCCGTCGGCGGAAACAGACCAGTAGGAGCGGGCATTGTCCTTTATTCGGCCGTCAGTCAGGGTGGCTGCCTGTCCGTCCTGATCTATTATGGCACCTGAAGCGTCAAGGCCGTATTTCTTTACATTTCCGAGCCACCTGCCGGAATTCTGAGGCTTGAAAAAGCCCAGGTAAAGCCTGTCTCCCGCGTAGGTCCTGTTCATTCGGCTTACAGGAACCACAGGGGCCACAAACACGGCGTTTTCCTCGCTTATATTTGCCATTATCTCTTCAAAGGCCTCTGAGAGGGCCGAATAATTGGTTGCAGTATAGTAAAGGCCTCCCCCGTTTGATGCGGTTTCTTCAAGCAGAGTCTGGTTTGTCTGAAATCCGATGGTGTAGGTAATGATGCTCTGTTTTTCAAAAGACGTGCCTGAGCCAAGGCTTGGATTGCAATCCCTTTCATACAGATACCTGGCCACATCGTCCAGGTAATCGGATCCGCTACTCCCGTAACTTCCCGGATCATTCCCGTCCCCGTCATAGTCGCCTATATTGTCTCCGTTTATATAGGTACCGGATGTGAGCCTCCAGTCTATATCCTGTGTGGGCTCCCCGTCGGTCATAAGTATTATGTAGTTTTTCTGGCACCGCTCCTCCATCGGGCTTGTGTAGTTGACCCCGCTGTTATACCAGCTGTCCATGCCGGCAAAGTAGAGCCCCGCCTCTGCAAGGGTTTCTGCAAGGGGGGTCCAGTCGCTGGCGGGAAGTGCGGCCACACTGGTTAACAGGGTGGCCTTGCTGGTTCCGCATGGCTCAACAAGACGCCCGCCCTGGGTGCTATTGAACCTGAAAAGGCCGAAACGCACATTTTCCGTTTCATTAATGAGATCTGAGATGACCTCTTTTGCCACATCTATCCTTGATCTGTAGGCACCTCCGCCTGAGGCCACGTAGTTCATGAAATTACCCACGCGCAATTGCTTATAAGTCCCGCCGCATATGCCGTGGTAAACCCCCCCGATGTAGCTGCGATTAAGTCTTTTGTAGCAGTATCCGTCCGTTAGCAGGGCATTCTTTACATCCTGGCAGTCGACATAATCGATATGGCTGATATACTCGTACCATGAGTAATAATATCTCCTGTAGACCTTGTTGCTGTTGTATGGTCCGGAATAAGTGACTGCCGGATCATAAGGGTCGCCCGGGACATCCTGGGTAGCCATACTCCCGGAAGTATCAAAGATAATGAGTACATTGGGCTGAAGAGACACAGTCACGGTGCCGTATATCTCCGTGTCGTCACCCTGTGAGATTGCCGGAAAAAGCATAAGAAGCATCAGGCTCACTACTACGGCCCGTTTCATGGCTGTTCCTCCTGATGATTTAAAATTGTTCAACTACCAACCTATGGTTTGTTAAATGCCTTCCAAACACCTGCCTGGATTCGGGTATTGCCCGCCTGAGATACGGTTGTAATACCGTAGCGGCGAACCTCGAAATATTTCATGCTGTATCCCGACCCGGCGGGAGGGGGCATAATATGCTCACCAACCGGCACGTCGTTCGCGTTTCCGCTCAACCCCGTCACATCCGTGCCGCTTGCCTCTATGCAGCGAACCTCGGCGGTTGCGTCATCCGTCCCGTCAGAGTCATAGTCAACATTTCCCGTATAGGCGGCCACGGTTTCGTCCGCGGTCAGAAACCCTATGGTCAGCCATGTGGCTGAGGACTCAACCGTATCAAGGAGGGCCGCCTCGACCGTGTAAAAATCATTTACGATCTGCCTTTCATTCGCGGATACACGAATCTCCGTATCAGAGGTCCTGGTGGCCGCAATCCCGATTATGGTAATCATGACAAGAATCAGTATCGCGGCCGCAAGCACAAACCCCTCTTCGTTTTGAACCACCCTTTTCAGAACTCCCATAGGTTTCCCCCTTGAGCCTAAAGGCTCAGATTCCTGCAGATCACCCTGGTATTAAGGGTCCTTGTAAAATTTTTGCCGTGCCCGTCAACCCCCTGGCATGTCATTGAAATGGCAACGGCCCTTACATCTTCAAGATCGGAGGCGGAAACCGGTACCGTAAGGTTGTTCCCATCCTTATCAAGATAGCTGAAGGCAAGAGCGCTTACGTTCGTTATGACGGTCTGGGTGCTCTCGCTTCCCGTCCCCTCGTAAAGACACTGCTCGAGCCTCCTGTTTCCCGCATCATATTCATAGGTTATCCTTTCACTGTCCGATTCCTCTATTGTCCCGTCCAGATCCATATCCGCTGTAAAGCGTATCTTTGCGGAGGTGGCCTCCTTTATGCCGGCACCATGGCCGTCCACGGAATCATTTGCAGGTCCTATCGGATCAAGGCCTGCCATTCTCATGTTCCTTACCATGAATGCGAGCCCCAGTCTGACCCCCTGCTGGGCCTCCGCAACGCTGTCCTGAGTATGATACGATCTGTTTGAAGAGATAAAGATCCCGTAAATAGCTCCCAGTACCACGCCTACTACGGCCATTGCGACAAGAAGCTCGACAAGCGTAAAACCTTTCCGGTCAAATGGGTGTGAAAGGCGTGATTTGCGTGACATCAGTTTCCCCCTCCCCGGGTAATGGTATCTATGACCACCCGCCTGTTATAACCGGCCTCACTCCAGGCTACGGTTACCGTTATTAGACGTGAAAAACCGGAGTGGTTCGCGACAACCCAGGTACGGTTGAACGCTCCGCCCCCTGCGCCTGTCTCATCTACCGGGTTATTGGGGTCGCTGTAATTTCCCGGGGTAAGGGCCGCGGAGCTAAGGCCTGAATTCTTGAGGGTCTCAATCTGGGCCTCAGCAAGAAAAGTGGCGGCGGTCAGACGATTTCCGGATCGATTTCCACCGATGGCGCTCAGCTGCATCGTGGCGACAGCCAGAAGACCTATGGCGAAGATGGAAATGGCAATCAGGACCTCCAGAAGGGTGAAGCCATTTTGACCGGATATGAGTTTTTTTGGCATGCTTGGATTCTCCATCGACTCTTGGATCAATCAACATCGGTCCATGAGCCGCCGTTTGAACTTTCCTGTATCCGTACGTGACCCACCAGAGAGAGGCTGATTCCCCTGTAGTTGTTCTTGGTGTTCTTCATATATATGTGGCCGCCCAGTCCGTTAGGCAGCCCTCGTCCGTCAAAGCGGCACCTGGGAACCCCACCTGAAAAACCTGCATCATACATGTTTACCCCTTCAGGCATCTGCACACTCCTTATGAGTTGCTCGGTTCCGTCCTGAACCCAGTTATCGGCAGTCCCGCCTCCGCTCCCGTTATCAACGAACATGGAATATCTGTTGCCCCCGGTATTGCAGACAAACGCGACACTGGTGTTTTCACGGATCGCCCTCAGCTTGGCAAGCTCCATATCGGATTTTATATCACGAACAGCAGCCTTAAGACGCATGTCGGGAACCATGCGCGAATAGGTGGGGATTCCTACCGCCATAAGCAGGGAAATGATTGCCAACACCACTATAAGCTCAAAAATCGTGAAGCCTGACCGCCCTGTCTCAACAACTCCCATATCCGATAACCCTCCCGGCTTGTTTAGCCTGCCCGATTGAGGAGGCCCTCCGGTCCCTTACTGAAATGATTTCAGCAAAAACCGTGCCTCAAAGATAACAGACATGGCCGTATCGACAAATTACAATAAAATTCAAAGTGTTACCAGCAAAACACAAAAAGGCTGGCCTGTTCGACCTGGTCGATTTATCTGTAAATTAAATTGTCAATCGTAAAGTTTTTTAACAGTCTAAAAATCATTTCCCTGGCCGCAAGATCCCTGATATGGTAGCAAAAAAATTAACTCAATGATATGGATAAAAACATGAAAATAGGCAAGGGGCAGACAGTAGAACTCGAGATAGAAGCATTGGCCTTCGGAGGCGAGGGGATCGCACGAATAGACCGGTTTGTCGTATTTGTAAAAGGCGCCGTTCCGGGAGACATCGTCAGGGCAACCATTTTCAAGAAAAGAAAGGCCTATGCCCAAGCCAGGATGGAAGAAATCATCTCCCCTTCAAGTGACAGGACAGAACCGCCCTGCCCGTACAGCGGCTACTGCGGAGGCTGCCAGCTTCAGCATGTCAAATATGACAGGCAACTTTTCTATAAAAGGAATCATGTCATAGAGGCATTTTCACATATCGCGGACATAAAGGACGTACTGGTGAGGGAAGCAATGCCCTCCCAGCTCAAGATGGGATACAGAAACAAGATGGAATTTTCTTTTTCAGACAGGAGATGGTTCCTTCCCGGCGAGATGCACCGGAAGGTGAACTCAGAGCCGTTCGCACTCGGTCTCCATGTGCCTGGAACATTTAACAAGGTTATTGACATTGATGCCTGTCTGCTCCAACAGGAAACGGGAAACAGAATTCTCAGGAAGGTCAAGGAATACGCTAAAGAATCAGCAGAAGCGGCCTACGGCATAAAAAGCCATCAGGGGTTCTGGCGCTTCCTTATGATACGCAGCTCCAGGGCATTTGATGAATGGATGATAAATCTGGTTACATCCGAAGAAAAAACATCCCTTTTGATGCCGCTGGCGGAATCACTGATAGATTCCGAACCCGACATCAAGACGGTTGTAAACAACATAACAAATAAAAAGGCCTCCGTTGCCGTTGGCGAAAGAGAGGTTGCGCTGTTTGGAAACGGGTATATAGAAGATATGATCGGAGCGCGTACCTTTCAGGTATCTGCGAATTCTTTTTTTCAGACAAATCCTCTTTCCGCTTGCCGGTTGTATGAAAAGGTAGTTGAGTTCGCAGCCCCTAAAGGTAATGAAAAGGTCCTAGACCTTTACAGCGGCACAGGCACCATTCCTATCTTCCTTTCCGACAGGGTCTCCTCTGTTACCGGAATCGAGATCAGTGAAAGCGCGGTGATGGATGCAAGAAAAAACTGCGTTCACAACGGGATAGACAACTGCAATTTTATCTGCGGAGACATAAGGAAGGTGCTTTCGGAATTGAAGGTTCCTCCTGACGTCATGGTCATAGACCCCCCCAGGGCAGGTATGCATAAAGACGTGCTCGGCAAAGTCATCGAAATGGCGCCTGAAAGGATAGTCTACGTATCCTGCAATCCGGCCACCATGGCAAGAGACATATCCAGCATGATTTTCAGATATAAAGTTGAGGAAATACAGCCGGTGGACATGTTTCCGCACACATACCACATCGAGTCAGTGGCAAGACTTTCAATCCGCAGATAAGGCGGTAAAAAATGATTTGACAAAATCGATGCAAAGGATATACTTCCTTGTCTATTATTAGACCTCGGGAGAGAGAAATCGTTCTTCCTAAGGATTTCGGTTTTCGGCAAAGGGGGTGATCATATTGTTCAGATTACATATGAAAAGATTCAGCGCTCAAGGACCGCTCAGGGTCTTGACGCAGTACCGCCCCATAGCCGTTGAGAGCCCCCGGTCCTTCTTTGGGAAGACGAGATAAGGAAACAATATGCCCGATTTGAGCTAAAAAGACATGGCATACTGAACAGGCCACGGCCTGATTTTGAAGGAACGGAAGGCATCTCAAAAGCTGTTTTTGAGGTGCTTTTTTTAATTTTAGGAACGAGGTAAAAAAAAACATGAAAGTAATTGTTCGTGACAATCAGATTGAAAAGGCCATAAAAGACCTTAAGAGAAAGCTTACCAAAGAAGGTTTTTTTTCGGAAATAAAGGAAAGACGCTTTTATGACAAACCGAGCGTAGCAAAGAAGAAAAAGCAGGCAAAAGCGGCAAAAAGGCGAAGAAAAAGGATGAGAAGGTTCTAAGGCCTTTCCTCTTATATTAGCCCCTCCCACTAACCTCATCAGGCCCCTTCAATCCAAGGGGGCCTGAGTTTTCAAAAGCCTGGCAACAGCAGTTAAACAGTGCGTAAAGTGCTAACTTTTTTACCCGATTACCGGGAGTTCTAAAGGGGTTTTACCCTTGACAAAAAAAGGGTTTGCAGGTAAATACGCAACAACTGTCTGGCAGAGAAAGTATCAACCTTAATTACAAAAGCTAGATGAGGCCGGTTACGATGAAAAATTCAAAAAATGCCTCTTTTGAATCTCTTAAGGAGGAATGGAGAGACTTCTTTTCCAAATATCTTCCCTCTTGGCTCGACATTGACCGATTGGCAGGAATATTTAAGGGAGGAGCCTTTTTCCTTGTTGGTTTGATCGGAGCACTGATAATCGGATGGTTTGTTTTCCCAATAGCACTATACTCCGAGCAGGAACAGCCGATGAATTTCAATCACGCCGTACATCTGGACCCTGAGAAGGTGGATGGGATTGTCGGTGATTCAAAGGAAGACAAATGCCTCTTCTGTCACAGCTTCAGGGAAGACGGTTCATTTTCAGGTATTCCCAGGCTTGAAGACTGTATGATGTGCCACGATGACCCGGAATATCCATATGGACAATCAAAGGAAGAAAAGGCCTTTCTGGCAAATTTTGTTGCCGAGGAAAAGGAGATCCCATGGCTCTCTTATTACCGGCAACCTGACTGCGTCTATTTTTCTCACATTGCGCATGTAAAAATGGGTAAGCTGGAATGCCTGACCTGCCACGGTGACCACGGAACCCGGCAGAGGCTTCCCATGTATAAAGCCAACCGCCTGACAGGATACAGCATGAATATCTGGGGAAAACGCATCTCCGGTATGAAAGAAAATACCTGGGATCGCATGAAGATGGATGACTGCGCCGAATGTCATACCCGGATGGGGCATGAAGAAAACAATGCCTGTTTTGTCTGCCACAAATAAGGGGAACAACGATGAAAATAGATAGAAGAAACTTCATTCAACTTATGGTGGGAGGTGTGGCAGGGCTTCACCTAACGCCTCTTCCCTGGAAACTGACCGACGACATCGCTATCTGGACCCAGAACTGGCCATGGGTCCCTGTTCCTCACGCTGGAAGGTTCAATCACGCCAAAACGATCTGCAATCTCTGCCCTGGAGGCTGTGGAATTGAAGTCAGAAAGGTTGATTCCCGCGCGGTAAAGATAGAAGGTCGTACTGACTTTCCCGTTAATCCGGGTGGCCTGTGCCCTGTTGGCATGGGCGGACTTCAGCTTCTGTACAACGAAAGTATAAGATTTCCCCATCCGATGAAGAGAGTGGGACCAAGAGGAGCGGGTAAATTTCAGAATATCACATGGGACGAGGCGCTTCAGACCCTTGCAGGGCATATGGCTCAACTGAGAAGTGAGGGCGGGGCCGAAAGGCTTGCTGCTGTCGACGGAAATCCTCGGCACTCGACCATGGCCCTTATGGTGGCTCGCCTGTTAGAGGCCCTTGGCAGCCCCAATTACCTTAGGATTCCTACCTCGGAAGATACCAACCGGATTGCCGCCCATCTGATGATGGGAAGCGATTGGCCCGTATCATATGATCTTGAAAACTCCGACTTTGTTCTCAGCTTCGGATGTGGCCTCCTTGAGGGTTGGGGAGCACCCGGAAGGGTCCTCAATGCCTGGGGCATCTGGAGATCTCAATCAAACAACAATGCAAAAATAGTCCAGATCGAATCAAGGGCATCCAACACGGCATCAAAGGCGGACCGCTGGATAGCTCCCATACCAGGCACGGAAACGGCTCTTGCGCTCGGCATGGCACATGTAATCGTCAAGGAAGGACTTTACAGCAGAAAATTCGTGGATGACATGTCAACCGGGTTTTATGACTCATCTGGCAAGGGATTCAAGGAACTGGTTCTTTCGGAATACTCCCCCGCAAGGGTAAGCGACATAACAGGCTTAAATGCCAAGGAAATAACCGGGCTAGCCAGATCATTTGCAGGGGCAAAGGCCCCGGTGGCCCTGTGTGGAAAGGGAAAGGGCGCCCTTTCAGGAGATGTCTACGAATACATGGCGATACTGGCCCTTAACGCACTGGTGGGAAATATCAACAAGCCTGGAGGGGTTATCGTAAATAATCCTCTGCCTCTTTCCCCGCTGCCCCCGGTAACAAAGGATGACACCGCTCTTAACGGGTTAAAGAACAAGAGGCTTGACAGGGCGGGAACAAAGGAAAATCCCTTTACACCCAGTCTGATAAACAACCTGGCGGAGGCTGTTTTAGGCAGCAAAAATTCACCGGTTGACACCTTGCTGGTTTTTTCCGCAAATCCCGGCTACACCCTTCCTGATGGAGGCGCATTTAAAAAGGCATTGGAAAAGATCCCCTATATAGTGAGCTTTTCCCCTTACAGGGACGAAACATCTTCAATGGCGGATCTCATACTTCCTGATCATACGTATCTTGAAAAAAGAGACGATTTCATCTGGCAATCGGCACTCCAGTATCCGATGTACGCCATTTCTTCCCCGGCTGTCAAACCGGTCTATGACACCAGAAATACGGGAGACGTAATAATAGAGCTGGCAAGGCTCATCGGTGGCACGGTTGCCGACTCCTTTGACTGGAAACAATACGAAGAGGTACTCGCATATCGGGCCAAGGGGCTTGCCGATAAAGGCGGGCGGGTAAGTTACAAGGACTCTGATCCTGCCTGGAACTGGCAAAAGACCGGTTCAGGCTCACCTTTTAAATCTTTTGAAGCTATGTGGAAAAAGGCAAAAGAGTCCGGGTTCTGGTTTAAGCCCCTTGGAGACGAAATTACGAAAGGCAGGCCGGTTTTCAAGACTCCTTCATCAAAATTCGAATTCTTAAGCTCCAGACTTGCAAAACAACTTGATCAAAGAAAAAGGGGTGCCGCTCTTCCCCATTATGAAGAGGCACTGCCGGGAAAAAAGGGCGAGGAATACCCGTTGAGATTACTCCCCTACGAGATGCTGAACCTGGCAAGCGGCTGGATCGTAACCCCGCCCTTCCTTACCAAGACATTACTTGATACCCAGCTTAAAAAAGACGAATCCTTTGTCGAGATTAACCCTGAGACGGCCGCCAGGTTCAAGCTGAGACAGGATGACAGGGCCAAGCTCACCACCCCTGCCGGAAAGGCCGTAGTCAGGGTCAACCTTTTCGAAGGGGCCATGCCGGGCGTTGTTTACATGCCCCTAGGAATGGGTCACAGCGCCTATGACGAATTCATGAAAAATAAAGGGGTCAATGCAAACGAACTGATAGCCCCCGGCAAGGACCCCGTAAGCGGTTATCCGGTCTGGTGGAACACACCTGTAAAAATAAAAAAGGCTTAGACACGAGGTAGATCATGAAAGAAAAACCTGGCCACGACAACAGCTACGGCATGGTTATTGACTTGGATAAATGCACCGGCTGTGGAACATGCATGGTTGCCTGTGCGGCTGAAAACAATCTTTCCGTAAGGCCTGATGAATCGGACAAGCAGCGCAGCATTACCTGGATGCGTCTTTATAAGATCACCAATGGTAAAAAATTCCCGGATACCGAGGTCTGCTATTTCCCAAGACCCTGCATGCAGTGCTCTCACCACACGCCCTGTGTCAGTGTATGCCCGGCCACAGCCACAAAAATCGACTATCACACAGGTATTGTAAGCCAGATATATACACGTTGCATAGGGTGCAGATACTGCATTGCGGCCTGCCCTTATCATGCCAGGACCTTTAACTGGTGGGACGGCTATTTTCCAAAGGAAAAGGGTATGGACAGATATCTCTCGCCCGAGGTGTCGCCCAGGATGAGAGGAGTGGTGGAAAAATGCACATTCTGTCATCACCGTCTGATGAGGGCACATAACAAGGCCTATTCGCAAGGGCGCAGAGAACTGAGAGAAGATGAATATATCACGGCCTGCGCCGAGGCATGTCCGGTCCAGGCAATAACGTTCGGAGATCTTGATAACCCTGAGCACAAGGTGTCCAAATTGAGCAAAAGCCCCAGGGCCTTCAGATTGCTTGAAAGGCTTGGAACCGAACCAAAGGTATATTACCTCTCCTCAAAGGACTGGGTAAGAAAGATGGGTGACAATTACCTGCCGGGAGAATACAAACCCATACATCATGTAAAGGCGGGCTAGATATGGACAGGATCATTCAGGAGGGAAAAAGATAATGGACTCGGCACTGTTTCCTGAAAAGGTTAAAAGATGTTCACCAAAGGTGTTTCTCATATGGACCCTGCCATGGCTCGCGCTCCTTGCATGGGGAGGCATATCTGCTGCGCTTTGTCTCTTAAAGGGCCTCAACCAGACCAACATGAGCGACTATTTTGCGTTCGCCCTCTGGATAGTCTTTGACCTGGCGATTATTGCACTGGGTGCAGGGGCCTTCTTCACAGGATTTCTCACCTACATAATCGGTAAAAAGGAATTGAAAGACATAATCAACGCTGCCGTAATTATCGGTTTTATCTGCTATTCCGGCGCAGTGGCCATGCTCGGTATTGATATAGGCCAGCCGATTCGAGGGTGGTTCATCTTCTGGCATGTCAATGTCCACTCAATGCTTGCCGAGGTGTCATTTTGTATCACATGCTACCTGGCGGTTCTGGCCATAGAATACATCCCTCTGATCCTTGAAAACAGGCAGATAAGCAGGGTGAAAGGACTCAGGCTCGCAGGTCACAACCTGCACGGTATAATGGCCGTGTTTGCCGGAACAGGAACCTTTCTCTCGTTTTTTCACCAAGGCTCCCTCGGTGGTCTCTACGGCGTAATGTACGCAAGACCCTTTGCCTTCAGGGAAGGATTTTATGTCTGGCCCTGGACCTTTTTCCTGTTTATCCTCTCCGCAATAGCTGCCGGCCCATGCTTTACCATACTCTGCACCAAGCTTGCCCAGAAGATTACCAAGAAAAAACTGGTGCCTGAAAAGGCCTTTCAAACCCTTGCAAAGATTTCAGGCTGGCTGCTCGGTCTTTACATGGTTCTCAAGATCGCCGATAACCTCGGCTGGATGTACGGGGTTGTTCCGAAAGCGGGACTCACCTTCATGGATTTCTACAAACAAGGGCCTTACGGAGTATGGCTCATAGTCTTTGAAATAATCATATGCGGCATCGTTCCCGCCGTCATCCTGCTCACGCCTAAGGCCAGGAAACAGGAAGGATGGCTTATAAGCGCCTGCCTGTTAAACTGCGCAGGCATTGTCCTGAACCGTTTTGTCTTTACCATAGTCACCCTGGCTGTCCCGGTAATGCCCTTTGATAAATTTTTCAGTTACCTGCCTACCTGGCAGGAATGGGGCATTTCCCTCGCAGTCATAGGATACGGTTTTCTGCTTTTTTCACTTTCATACAGATATTTGCCCGTATTCCCTAAGGAAACGGAGTTGAATTCGGCTGGCGAATAGTTGATGAACAACGCTCAAAAGATGATGCAAGATTCTTCTGAATAATGTCTTTTGATGATTTGTTTCTGATGCATTAGTAAATGGTCAAGATTGTGACGGCAAAGTAAAAAGTTCTTTCTCCTGTCAACGCAGAGGAAAAGCCTGACTTTTTACAAAAACGTCCCCATTAAGGAGAAAGGCTGATGTTCCCCTTTATTTTTGAATGGCAATGGCAGGCAGACCATTATATATTTCTTGGTCTTCTATATCTGGCTCTGATCATCATAGGAGGCGGGATAACGTTTGTGGGAATCAAAACCGTGCTCCAGATCATGGGTTTCATGAGAGAAAGGCATTTTCATTAAAAAGATGCAGCCTCTCTTTCCCCTAGATTGACACTAAAGTGTCATGTCGGCGTGAATCTTCATCCTTATCGGGATAATCCAGGTTATAGTGAAGGCCGCGGCTCTCCTTTCTAAGAGAGGCACAACTTATTATGAGTTCCGCCACCATGGCCAGATTTCTCAACTCCAGCAGATCACGGGTCACCAAAAAGTTCCAGTAATATTCCCTTATTTCCCCCTGAATCATTTTGATCCTCTGTTTTGCCCTGGCAAGCCGCTTATTGGTCCTTACGATACCCACGTAATTCCACATGAAACTCCGGATCTCATCCCAGTTATGTGATACGACTACCATTTCCTCACTGTCCGTGGCCCTTCCGGAGTCCCATTCAGGCGCATCAAAAGTCAGATCAACGCGTTCCCTGTCAAGTTGAACAGCAGATTTAACAGCGGCACGCCTGGCAAATACAAGGGCCTCAAGCAAGGAATTGCTTGCAAGGCGATTAGCCCCGTGAAGCCCGGTGCAGGCAACTTCGCCTATCGCATACAGATTTTTGAGGTTGGTGGCGCCATACTCGTCCGTAACCAGACCGCCGCACATATAGTGGGCCGCAGGAACCACCGGTATGGGCTCCTTTGTTATATCAACATGATATTTCAAGCAGGTACTGTGTATATGCGGAAATTTTTCCTTTATGAAATCCGAAGACATGTGGCTTAGGTCCAGATAAACACATTCATCTCCGCTTTTCTTAAGCTCCATGTCTATGGACCTGGCCACGATATCTCTCGTGGCCAGGTCCTTGAGAGGATGGTATCGCTCCATGAAACGATACCCTTTTCTGTCAAGCAGGATTCCCCCTTCACCTCTTACCGCCTCTGAAATCAAAAAATTCTTTGCAAGCGGGTGGTAGAGACAGGTCGGATGAAATTGCACAAACTCCATATTAGCCACCCTTGCCCCGGCCCTGTAGCCGATCGCCACTCCGTCGCCGGTAGCGATATCCGGGTTGCTCGTGTAACGGTAAACCTTTCCCGCACCCCCACTGGACAGAACCGTGATCTTTGAAAGAAAGGTAAGGACCTCTTCCGCTTTGGCGTCCAGCACATAAGCCCCAAGGCAGGTCTGTCTTGTTTCGCTCGTGCCTATACCCCTTTTTATCATCCTTGAGGATGTAATGAGATCAATGGCCATATGATTTTCATAGATTGTTATGTTTTTATCCTCCTGTGCCCTTTCAAGGAGGATACGCTCCACTTCCCTTCCGGTAAGGTCTTTTGTATGCACAATTCTGCGCCTTGAGTGCCCCCCTTCCCTTCCAAGATCGAGACTGACCGGGCCATCTTTTCCCTGAAGCGTGAACGTGACTCCCAACTCAATAAGCTCCCTTATCCGGGCAGGACCCTCCTTAACGACCAGACTGACAATATTTTCTTTGCACAGCCCGTCACCCGACTCCAGAGTGTCCCGGATGTGGAGATCGAAACTGTCATCAGGGTCAAATACAGATGCGATTCCTCCCTGGGCGTAGTTGGTTGAGCCCTCCATCATCTCTTTTTTCGTTACCACCGAGACGGTGCCCGATTTTGCCGCTTCGAGAGCGAAACTAAGCCCGGCGATTCCACTTCCTATCACCAGATAATCGCTTTTGATATCCATTTAACGTTCCTACCTCCATAAATTTATAAGATGAGCCGATTCTATTTGACAGGTCTCACCCCGGCTATTAGAGTTCTTTGACACAAAAAAACAAAAGGATTTTAGACATATCTATGAAAAAGCTATCAGCCCTTATTTTTGACTGTGACGGCGTAATGTTCGATTCAAAACAGGCCAACATAAATTACTACAATTACCTGCTGAGGCATTTTAATCTTCCTCCACTCGGCGAAGAAGACTTTGAATTTGTGCATTCACACACCTCTGATGAATGTGTGGCACACCTGTTCAGAAAAACCCTTCATGTTGACAAGGCTCTCGCTTACAAGGCGGAAATCTCCTATACCCCATTTATCAGGGAGATGATCATCGAGCCGGGGTTAATGGATCTTTTGATCTCACTGAAACACTTTTGCGCTCTGGCCGTTGCCACAAACAGAAGCGACACGATCACAGAAGTATTAAAGACCTTCAAACTTGACGCCTGCTTCGATATTGTCGTGTCCTCCCTGGATGTACAAAACCCCAAACCCCACCCGGAACCGATAATAAAGATCCTTGATTTTTTTGGGATCAAACCTGAAGAGGCGCTTTATATAGGAGACTCCGACGTAGACTCTCAGGTATGTCGGGCATCAGGCGTTTCCATGATAGCCTACAGAAACAGGCGTATAGAGGCCCCCTTTTATGCGGACAGCATCCTGGATGTAAAAGGCATTCTCAAGGCCTTTGACATGATCATGCCGAAGACTTTAGCACACAGAGGCATATAAAAAAAATACCCGTAGTTAGGATATTTTTTCTCCCTCAAAAGGGCAACCTAAAAAAGCTGGGCTTCCGCCTGCGCTTATAAACGGGAAACAACAGAGATGTCAATACTCATCAAAGATATGACTCAAACTCCCTGGATATATACCAGCTGGGAACCGCAAAATTTATCGCACCGTAAGAACTGAGCCCCAGACTTACAACACCCACGAGCCTGCCGTTATTATCCACTACGGGGCCACCGCTGTTGCCCCCGATAATAGAGGCTGAAAACTGGACCCAATCTCCTTTGTAGGGCGGTTTGATCTTGAGTTCTTTTTTGAAATCCTTTTCCAGAAACAGCCTGCTGAAATTCCCGCTTGTAACGGTTTCCTTGAAGGCAAGCAGAGGATTGCCTATCACAAATACCGTCTCCCCCCTTATAAGGGACCCCGGGTCTCTCAGTTCAAGAAAAGGGGTAGGCCTGTCTACCGCAACCTCGATAAGCGCAAGATCATGGTTTCGACTCCTTTTAACGATGCGCACGGAGCGTATTTTATCATCACCCGGAAGTTCAGCCTTCATACTGTAGGTAATGCCTTTCACCACATGTTTTGCCGTTATCGCCAAGCCTCTGTCGTTTATAAAGAAACCGGAACCGCCACCCCTGTTGTTTGAAAGTCGGAAGGTGCAGTTTATGGAGTGTTCGACAGGAGTTCTTGAGGGAAGAGGATCTAATTTCTCTTTTGACGGCTCCTTGAAACTTCTTTCCTCAACCTGCCCGCCCACATCTTCAGGGACAGGCCTGTTACCTGAAAAATGGATCTTTCCTTCCTTGTCGGTCCATATGAAGGCCTTTCCGGCCTCTGAGTCGCAATCGGGGCCTATGACCACAAGGGATGATAAACAGACAAAGATCAGGATCAGCAGAATTTGAAAGCAAAAAGCCCTCTTTATTGGTGCCCTGTTTTTTTCTGATTTTTTTTTGAAAAACCCGCTTAATTGGAAAGCTATGGACATTACTTTGATTGGCCTTTTACGGGTGAGACTGCCTTGGATCACCTGATTTTTTCCATGAGGCGTCTTGCCTCTTCTGCATATGGCCCTTTAGGATCACTTTCTATCGTCTTTTCAAGTTCTCTCTCTGCCGCCTCTACCCATCCCTTATCCATATAAATCCTCCCCAGATTCAAACGGGCCAGGGGGTAATCCGGGAAGTATTCAAGGGCCTTGTGATATGCGGTTATTGCATCTTCCCATCTGTCAGTTTTCTCGTATACAAGCCCAAGCTTTACATAACAGGGCCCAAAGGAGGGCAATATTTCAAGGGCACGCCGGTAACTTTCCATTGCCTTTGGATATTCACCTTTTTTGTAATAGGCCCAGCCCATGTTATGATAGGCGAAATGAGGTGTCGTATACAGGATATTGGATGCCGCCCGTTTAAAACATGCTATGGCCTCGTCCCATCTTTGGAGCAGCAGGTATAATGTTCCAAGGTTGTTGCTTGCCTCGGAGAAATCGGGTCGGATTGACAGGGCCTTCTTAAATTGCAGTTCAGAGGAATCATATTCTCCGAGGAATCTGTATATAAGGGCTATCTGATGATGTGCATCGGCATTATCAGGCTGCAGCTTAACTGACTCGAGCAGTTTTGCCAGACCCTCCCTTTGATTGCCCTGTGCCACAAGGGAGTTCCCCAGGTTTTCCAGGGCGTTAGCCCTTTTATTGGAATTAGCCTGATCTGTTACGCATGCGGCGGCAAAAAAGATCAGAAGGCATAAAAGCAAGGCCTTTTGAAGGGATATATAAATGAGATGCATCTAAGAATTCCTTACTGCAATATCGTCCCTTCAATTACCTGAGGGGTGAGGAATATAAGCAGTTCGCTTTTTTCGCGTGTCTTTGTTTCAGCCTTAAACAGCCACCCCAGGACGGGAATATCTTTTGCCCACGGATATCCCGCCTCCGAGGTAACGATATCTTCCTTGAAGATCCCCCCGATAACAACGGTTTCACCATTTTTGACCATCAGCTTTGTCTCTATCTTCTTCTCCTGTTTCTCATTGACGCTTATGGCGGTATCATCCGTAACCTCTACGGTCATGGTCACATGGGAATTATCCGCGCTTGTGGTGGGAGTAACCGTCAAAGACAGGGTGGCGGTAATCTCTTTCGTGTCTATCTGATCGGCTGTTACAACGTCTTTATACAGGATGGTACCCCTGCTGATCGTTGCCTGCTGACCGTTCATGGTTATTACCTTTGGGGCGGAGATTATGTGGGCCTTGCCTTCGGTCTCGGCAAGCGCAAGGGATGCGTCCAGGGATATGGCTCCCAGTCCGCTGCTGGTAAGCCTGGCAAAGGAGATACCGATATTTGGAGTCCATGTGGCCGGGCTGTTGGATGAGAGGCTCCCGCCATAAAGCAGGTCATTAGGATTGGCAAAACCTGTAGCTGCGGTAACTCCCCAGTTCTGGGCCTGATCACCTCTACGCAGCCCTTCTATTGCATTCCACTGGACCCCCAGGTCCCGGCTGAAGCTGGAGGTGGCATCCACGATGCGCGCCTGAATCATGACCTGCTTTTCAGGCACATCAAGCTTTGCCACCATTTCCTTGACCTTGTCGATTTTGGACCTTACACCGTTCAGGATAATGGTGTTTGTTCCTGAATCATAGGTAAGGTAAAGATCGGCCTTTGCGACCTCAGTCTTTTTCCCCTCTTCCTCACCTTTTGCCACGACCTTTTCAGCCGCACCTTCAAGCTCCAAAATACCGGGCTTAGGCGGATCAGCATCCTTGTCACCCACAAGCATCCTGAAAATATCTTCAACCTTCCTGTTCTTTATGACGATGTATTCAACAACCTTGGGCTGAAAGACCTCTTCTATCTGCTTCTGTGCCAAAAGCGATTTTGCTCTCTCTCTCTCCTTTATCTCCATATCGATCAGCTTGGCCTTTGGAACCACCCACATGACATTGCCTTCAATAGTGTAAGTAAGATCATTTGGTTTTAACACCATTTCAAGTGCCTGGTCCCACGGCACATCATCAAGTTTCAGAGAGATCTTGCCTTCGACATCGCTTCCCCATACGATATTCATTCCTATGGCTTCGGCTATAAGCTTGAGGATGTTCCTGATATCGGTGTCGATAAAGTCAAAGCTCATCCTCATGCCGGCATAATCCTTGGAAAGGACATCGTACCTGCGTGCGCTCGATTCATTTTCACCCTCATTCTCATTTGTTCCCTTACTTTTAGGGTGATTAAGATCCAGTCTGGCCGGACCCTTTGAGGACGCACCGAAATCTATCTTCAACTCCCTTCCTTCCTGGGAAATATGGTAAGGCACAAGCTCCCTTAGGGATATATCCACTAAAACGGTTTTATCTAACACAGACGAAGAGGCCTTTATGCCCTTTACAGCCCCTTCAAAGTATTTGGAATCCATCCTCCTTTTAAGTAAGTCTGGGATAGTCGCATCTTTGATCAAAACCAGCAGGTGCTGTCCCTCTTTCATCTTGGTGCTGTAATCCAGTTTTTTGCTGGAGGTTATGGTAGCCCTTGATCTGCTTTTTTCAAGAGGGGCAAAGTCAATACCAAGGATCTGGTTCAGAGCAGAAGAGCCCGGCTTGAAAAAGGTCCTTGATTTCTGCTCCGGAACATTCGTCGTCTTACGATAGGAGGCTGGTTCCCCGGCAGTCTGTTTTTCCGTAACCTTTGCGGATATCTTTTCAGCAGTGAAGAGATCAAGCACTATTTCGGCGCCCTGAGAATCAATTGAGTAATCGCAATTGCTGCTTGAAAGACCCAGCTCAATCCTGGTTGATGCCAGATCACCCGCACGCTCTTTTAACTTCAGGGACTTTACTATCGGGACATTATCAACAAATGTCTGCCTTTCCAGATTCGGTGCCGGCAATCCCTCTATATCAATAAACAGGCGTGGCGGTTTGTCCATTTTGAACAGCGCATAACGGGTCTTGGAAGAAGTAAGGATAGTTATCCTTGCACCATCTCCCTTTTTTATCACCTGGATTGCTTTTACAGTGGCCGAAAGATTCAGCTCTTTTTGATCCACTCTCTCTGCGGCTGTCTGGGTGGACACACAACCATAGACAAAGAGGCTGCACAATATAGCCGATATCATGCAGAAAGATGCTCTACCCATCCCGCCTTCAAATTTATTCATGGAATTCTCCCCTTCAGTGGAACCTTTCCCTAAACTCTTTCTCTTTGCTTTATAACTATCTTCAAAATCAAAACTCCTGATAATCCTCAAGGACGGACTCAATTATCTTTCGTCTCAACGGCCCTTCATCCTCCGACAGATCAAGCCTTCTAACAAATATAGCGGGATCGTCCCTATGATATACATAGTTTACAACAAACACATTCATGCCCGGGTTAACCCTAAATCGAAATTCGCGGATGTAATCAGGTTTAGAGGTTATGCTTCCATACAGGCGCTGTGCCACTGGTTTAAATGTGGCTACAGCGGTATGAAAACCAACGGGAAGCTTCATGCTCCAGTTATCTTCAGCCATAAAAAAACTCCAGCTTTTTCCACTCTCCTCAGGGGCTATCTGCAAGCCCCTACCCCGATCACCCCATAGGTACTTAAATCTTAAATTGGGACCGTTTCTCTTTGCGAGCTGATAAAAATCGCTCCTTTTGGGCACGGTGTAGCATTCAAGCTCGGTAGCTTTTCCGCCCGCCGTCTTTATCATAAGAGAAAAGCTTTTTATAACGTAATTAAGCCCCATGAAATCATCCTGTCCCTTTACCCTGCTCTCCATGACCCGGCCGTAGCGCAGATTTTTACTAAGCTCTTCAGAGTCTTTGCCTTTCCTGTAAATTATAATTCCATCCCTTGCTACCCACCAGGGATTTAGATCGTCACTCATAGGCTGAGTCAGAAAAAAGACATCTCCCGTATTAATGGTTTCGGAAACAGGAGCGGTGGAGGACTTATCCTTGCCTAATACGACCTGCTTAAAATAGGCATATCCGGATTCAGTCAAATCGGGAGCCCAGTAAAGATGAGGCATATCGGTAAAAATGGGCTCCACTCTTTCATGATACTCATAAGGCTTTGACAGACCCCAGACGTTTACTTCCCAGACAATCTGAGAAGGCTCGGAAGAGATTATCTTTCCGAATATATATACGTCCGCCTTGAGCTCCGCGGTTATACCCGCCCGCAAGGCAGGCAGCTTTCCAAAAAGATCGGCGGAAACGATGCTGTTCTCAAGTGATTTTTTCCGAGGCACTATTTCAAACTGTGAATTTCTTCCAAGGGCAGCCCTTAGACTGTCTGAAATATAGCGGGAGGCGACGATTATATTGCCCGCATCGTCGGTAAAATCAAAAAGAGCTACCTTGATTCGGTCCTTATCCTCCTGGTCGAAATAGTAGGAAGACAGAGTCTTCATCAGGGATTGGGAGAAGCTTTTTATTCCATCGCCTTCATTTGAATGATCTATGCTTTTTTCAAGGGCCTGAGCATTAAAGGCGACGGCAAAAAAGCAAATAAAAAAGATTGCCCTGATCAGCCTTTTCATAAATTTCTCCTAATCAGTATTTGCTATTGGACTCTTAATGAGTGCCGATAAGAAAAGATCCTCACTCGTAATACTGTGAGGCCATTTCCATATCAATAAATTTATATTTAATATTCCCGTCTTTATCTAAATATGGTTCCTTTATGACAACTTTTCTCGCATATTCCTTACCATAGGGGGTTTTTTTTGTTTCCCTTATTATATCCTCCACGGTTCCGCCGTTCCCACCTATGAAAGTTCCCTTCTTGACAACGTAGCCGATCCCTTTAGGATCTCTCACCATGGCCCATGACTCTTTTGGTCCCTTAATAATAGCGGTAAGTTCCAGCTGGGAAAGTTCAAGCTTCTGAAGTTCCGTCCTTGCTTCCTTAAGAGACTTAAGTCGGTTGAGGGCTGCAAGCTTTTTGCTCCTTTTTTCCTCAAGTTCCTTTAGGATTTCCTTTCTCTTGACCAGAAAAGAGGCAAAGGGATCTGCCTTATCTTTTGCATCGTAGACATATTCGGTACTTTCTTCAGGATTGTCCTGATACTTTTTTTCTCCCGCCGCTTTATTAATTGCATCGGCCGCCGCCATGGATAAACCGGCAGAAAGGAAAAGACAAACCGCCGCAACCAGAATGAAAAAACTTATAGTTCCCTTTTTCAGCATCCTATTTTTTCTTCTTCTTCTTTTTTTTAGACTTTTCTTTTTCTTCATCGGCCTTGCTCTTGAACCTGTAGGTGACAGCGGTACATCTCGTCTTCAGATCGGTTGAAAGTTCCTTTTCAGGCTTCATTGAGACATCCAGTATATTGACAATCCTTTCCATCCTTCCCACTTTACTGAAAAAGGTGGCCACATTATGGTAATTCCCGTTGACCTCAATGGCCACAGGTATCTCAATGTAGAAATCCTGGGACTGTTCTTTCTGCGGGCTGAAAAGCTGAAACTCCAAATCGGATTCTCTTCCCAGCTGGCTGACCGTTCCGAGCAGACTGGGGATCTCCCTTTCGTTAGGCAACAGCTTCAGTGCCTCTCTAAACTGGGCATCCACCATGGCCTGCTCCTTCTCGAACTTTGCAAGATTTTTTGCCCTTTTCTTAGCAACCACGAGCCGTTGCTTGAGATGGGAGATATCATCAGTAATGCTTGAAATTTCTCCTGTCTTGGGCAGATAAACAAAATAGACAAAAAGAGCGGCCAACACGAATATTGTCAGCAGAAATACCAATATCCTGTAAGATTTCTTTATTCTTTCAATTTTTTCAAAAAAGGTGCCTTCAGGCATTAATTTTATCCCTTTCGCCTATTAACCCTTTCCTTTTTTCTTATTATCCTTTACGACCTTTTCTTCAGGTTCTTTATGGGAATAGGTCTTACAGCTCAAAACAAAATCGGTAACGTCCATCTCAAATTGCGTCAGGTTCTTGAGCTTTGTGCTTTTTAGATCGACAGACGTTATGGTCTCAGCCTTTTCAAGTTTTGTCATAAACAGGGCGACCGTCTTGTTATCGATCGCGGCACCTGCGATAGTCAAAATTCCCTTTTTCTCAACTATTGACTCAAGCCATAATCTGTCTTTGGGAACGGCAGCGGATATTTCATCAAGCAACCTTACCGGGCCCGTCTTTTTCTTCTCGAGCCCCTTTATAACTTTCAGCTTTTCCTGAGCCTCTTTGATCTTCCGCTGTATCTCTTTTATTCTTTCGGTCGTCTTTGCATATTTTCTGAGCTCACCCTGAATCCGAGATTGCTCCGCCTGTAAAGCCGAAATTCTATTATTGAGGCTTAAATAGGCATAACCCATAAGGGCAATAAAAAAGATAATGGAGAGTAGAAATATACTCACCTGCCTGCGTATGTTCTCTCTTTTTTTTGCTGCCCTAAAGGGGAGTAGATTTATTTTTATCATTTGTCGCCAATGCTTCTCAGCGCCAAGCCGACCGCAACTGCTGCCTGAGGCGCCATATATGAAAGGTAATCGGCATCAAAGTGCTTTTCGTTTGCAATAAGATTAGCAAAAGGGTTCAATTCGGTTACAGGGATATCCGTCTCAAGCTGAAGATATTTCTGGAACCCGGGGATCCTACAGGCTCCCCCGCATACGAGGACCTTTTCTATGCTCTCATCCGGATAGGTGCTGGCCACAAAATCAAGTGCCCTTTTTATCTCCTGAACCCAGTCCGACACAACAGACTTGAAGATCTCCTCCAACTCATCTTTGTCACGGTCGACATTTGACCCGCCAAGCTTGATATTTTCCGCCTCTTCGAAGCTCACCTTGTATTTGGAAACGATAGCTTCAGTTATCTGGGAACCTCCGTATGAAGAATCTCTGGTAAAAAGAGACACGCCGTTCCTTACGACATTTATACCCAACTCCTCGGCACCTATATTTACAATCGCGTAGGCACCCTCCGGTTCGGCATCTTCCGTGCTTATTTCAAACGCATTCTGCAATGCAAAGGCATCGACATCAAGCACGCCGGGGCTTAACCCTGCCGAATCAAGCAGGTTTGCGTAGTCATCGATGATATCCTTTTTGGCGGCCACCAGCATCACTTCCATCTGCTCGGAGGCCTGTTTTTCATCACTCCCCGACTTGTTTTCAGCGCCCTCCTCAAATGAAGGCAGGATATCAAAATCCAGATTCACCTCGTTTATATCAAAAGGGATGTACTGTTCCGCCTCTTCGTGGATAGTACTTTCAAGTTCAGATTCTTCACGGCTGCTCAACACTATCTTCTTTACAATTACCGAGTACCCGGAAATAGAAGTGGACACGTTCCTGTTTTTGATTTTAAGGTTTTCAAACAGGTTCTTTAAGGCAGAAGAGACAACATCTATCTCCTTGATGGATCCCTCGACAATAGCATCGGGAGGCAGTCCTATTATTCCAAAATTCTTAAGGACCCTCCCCTTTTTGCTGTGATCGATCTCAACGAGTTTTATTGAGTGAGATCCTATGTCAAGACCTATCAGCTGATTTTTTTTCGGAATAGACATGATAATCAGATATTCTAGGCCTCTGGGAAAACCTTTTCCTTGAGAGAAAGATCATAACCCAGGGCAAGAATAATTTTTCTCCTTGTCTCCATTCTGCAGTTCTTTCCGCTCTCTACCCGGTCAATAGTAAGAGGTGAAACGCCGGCCTTTCTCGCAAGCTCGGCCTTACTCATCAACTGACCCTCTCTTATTGATTTTACAGAATTACGCCCCACGTTGTCCTCCAGTTATTGATGTCTCTTATTGAATATTCAAAACCATACTATAATGATATTTTTTGTATCTTAGAGCATATTGGGCCATCTTTGTCAATTGCTTTTTTATAATTTAAGCTAATTGGATATAAATTATATATATATAGTAGCAACAAGATAGTATCCACACAATATATTGTATCTTTAAAAACCGATATAAGACATCATGGGAAAGCAAGGCTCAAAATCACAAAAAAAATCAGATCCCTATTCAGGCAAATCAACCCAGGCGTGGAAAGGACCGGGATATTCAAAAATCCTTTTTTGAGCAGATGCGACCCTGTCGGTCAAAATAGGGAAAAAGGTTAAAAATACCTTTACAAAATCGGGTAGGAAAGATTAAATTCCGTGAGAAATTTCTAGGAGGCCTCCTTGAACGTTAATCTAAGAGGGAAAAAACAAAAGAAAAAAAGTGTGTTTCGGGAATATGCCGAAGCCGCCGTAATTGCCATCATACTGGCCCTTTTCATAAGGACTTTTGTTGTTCAGGCATTCAAGATACCTTCCGGATCAATGGAGCCGACGCTTCTGATCGGAGACCATATACTTGTCAACAAATTCATTTACGGCATTAAGATGCCGTTTACGAGAATCGGCCTGATACCCATCTCAGAGCCTGACAGGGACGACGTCATCGTATTCATATATCCGGTGGATCCCGGCAAGGACTTTATAAAAAGGGTTATAGGACTGCCCGGTGACCGCATAGAGATAATAGAAAAAAGGATATTCATAAACGGCAAACCTTATGACGACAGGTATGGGTCATACACGGAGATATCAGGCAAGGAAGGAGGCATATCACTTGAAAAGGCCCATTTCGGGCCTGTCATCGTCCCTGAAAAACACCTCTTTGTAATGGGTGACAACCGCAACCATAGCTACGACAGCAGATTCTGGGGGTTTGTACCCCAAAAATCGGTAAAGGGAAAGGCGTTCATAATCTACTGGTCATGGCCTCACTGGAAACGCTTTTTACACCTAATCCATTGACAGTGAACTCTTCTGCATTTCAAGGCCCCTCATAATAGTGCACTTCACTTGTCTGCTTATCTCAAGTTTTCCGATATCCTTTACCGGGACAAGCATTACTTCGCTTGCATCTGAGCCGGCCGAAGGACTTCCGGACAAAAGCCTTCCCCAGTAGTCGACAATCACGTAATGGTATAGTATTCGGTCCTCACTGGAACGCACGATTCGATCAAATGCATCTATAATACCACCTACTTCAACCTCAACCGACGCCTCTTCCAACAGTTCCCTTCTTATGGCGTCCAAAAGGGTCTCACCAAGCTCCACAACCCCCCCGGGAAGGCTCCACTGCCCCTTTGAAGGCTCATTTAGCCTCCTTGCCAATAAAACGGCATCACCGGCAAATATAACACCCCCCACACCTACAAAGGGGCGATCAGGATATTCTCTGTTCATTTATCAATCTTTCTGGAAACAATCCTTACACCTTGTAAAACATGCTGACAGCAGCATCTTCATCATCAACCTGCACAGATATTCCCCCATATCGAGATTAAATCGGCTTATCAGCATGTTAATAAGACTTTTGAGAGATGCAACCTGTTGGTACACTAATTGCTATGTTAAGTAAAGTATCAGGATACGGTACCGCTCTTTGAAAACAGGTGGCCCTGTCTATATGCCCCGTAAATTGGAAACCTACTTAAACGACAGAAAGATCACTCGCCCTCCAAGCTCTCTTTTCTGGAGCAGATCAAAAGGATCATTTGCAGCAACCTTTCTGCCGTGCTCAGTCACAAGCCGGACAGAAAGGCTTTTCAACATACCCCGCTCGAAGATGATCTCTCTTCACAATCCATTTGCAAGCCGCTGATAATGCCTGCTTTTACAGCTATTAATTATAGTTATCAAACGATACAAAACGGGTATTCCGATTGGATAAAGATGCCAGGTGCTCACTCGAAAATCACGCTGTTTTGGCTCAATCTTGAGTCACCTGCTCCACACCCATGTTGACACCTCTTATGAACCTGGCATCTTTATCCAATCGGAATACCCTAAGACCACCTCTTTTTAACCTGCCCCAGTACTAGGCCGAAAGAGGATCATATAAAAAAACATAATTCATGCTTAAAAGTCTATACAAAAACAGGATAATACCCTTCTATAAGGACTTGACAAACTTCAGATTAATCGACTAAACTTACGATTTTTTACAAAATGTGGAACAGGTTTTGTAAGTCAAAATCCGAAATCGGGCAAAACAGGTGAACCAACGATTATCACTACCTTAAACGGGACACCAGGCTTGATTTGAATTCCTCATTTTCTTTTGGGTGCCATGCGCACCCTGAATACCTATTTAGAAGGTCTTCCGCCTGTTGCGGAATAAGAGTCAACCATCTCAAGAATTCTCAAGGAAGGAATAAAACCATGATTGCAGAAAAAACAACAACAATTGAAGGAAATGAGGCAGCGGCTCATGTAGGTTATGCCATGAGTGACGTAGCCTCCATTTATCCGATCACTCCCTCAAGCAATATGGGCGAGTATGCCGATTCATGGGCCGCCCACGGAAGAAAAAACATCTTCGGCCAGGTGCTCAAAGTGGTAGAGATGCAATCAGAGGCAGGGGCGGCAGGGGCGGTTCATGGAGCCCTTGCAGCCGGTGCACTCTCGACAACCTTTACCTGTTCACAGGGACTCCTTTTGATGGTCCCCAATATGTACAAGATCTCCGGTGAGGTAATGCCTACTGTGTTTCATGTATCCGCACGCGCACTGGCGGCTCATGCACTTTCAATCTTCGGCGATCATCAAGATATCAACGCAGTTAGGGAAACAGGCTTCTGCATGCTCGCTTCCGCCTCCGTTCAGGAGACTATGGATCTTGCCTTGGTTGCACACCTTGCAAGTGTGAGGGCAAGCCTCCCCTTTGTTCATTTTTTCGATGGATTCAGGACATCCCAGGAAATCCAGAAGATAGAGCTTATTGAATACGATGACATGGCAAAACTTGTCGACTGGGACGCCATTGACAGGTTCAAGAGCCGTGCCATGAACCCGGAGCATCCGCACCTGAGAGGTACGGCCCAAAACCCTGATATCTATTTTCAAAACCGGGAGGCGGCAAATCCCTTCTATTTGAAAATTCCCCATATTGTTCAGGAGGAGATGGACAGGGTGGGTGATCTCACTGGAAGACGCTACAAACTTTTTGACTATGTCGGAGATCCAGAGGCCGACAGGGTTATCGTCTCTATGGCATCAAGCTGCGATGTGATAGAAGAGACAGTTAATTATCTCAACAATATCGGTGAGCGAGTCGGCCTGATCAAGGTGCGCCTTTATATGCCTTTTTTTAGAGAAGACTTCTTGAGGGCCCTTCCTTCCACCTCAGAAAGGATAGCGGTGCTCGACAGGACAAAGACACCTGCCGGCCTTGGAGAACCTTTGTATCAGGATATATGCACCATATTCGAGGAGCGATCCGAGGCGCCCGTAATCGTGGGCGGACGATACGGCCTGGGAAGCAAGGACTTCACTCCTACGATGGTCAAGGCGGTATATGATGAACTGAAGGCCCATCAGCCGAAGAATCATTTTACTGTCGGAATAAAAGACGACGTTACCCATACCTCCCTTGAAATGGGAGAGGAAATAGATCCGGCCCTCGAAGGCACCGTGAGGTGCAAATTCTGGGGTCTTGGTGCTGACGGAACAGTCGGTGCCAATAAAAACGCCATAAAGATCATAGGTGAAAATACCGATATGTATGCGCAGGCATATTTTGCATACGACGCGAAGAAATCGGGCGGCATCACAATGTCCCACCTGAGGTTTTCGCCCCACAGGATCCAGTCGCCTTATCTTTTGAGCACCTCTGATTTCATTGCATGCCATAACCCTGCATTCGTAGATCAGTACGATATCCTTGAAGGAATCAGAGAGGGAGGGGCCTTTCTCCTCAACTCCCCATGGAGCGTGGAGGAAATGGAAGAGCGTCTGCCCAATCATATGAAAAGGACGATCTACAACAAAAAGCTTGATTTTTACAACATCAATGCGCTCAAAATTGGCGCCGCGATCGGCCTTGGCGCCCGCATCAATATGATCATGCAGGCGGCCTTCTTTAAGATCGCAAATGTGATCCCCCCGGAGGAAGCCTTTGACTACATGAAAAAGGCGATTAAGAAGAGCTACGGGAAAAAGGGCGATAAGGTGGTCCAGATGAACTACGATGCGGTGGATAATGCTGTAGACGCCCTGGTGAAAATCGATATCCCGGGATCATGGGCAACGGCAGGACAGGACGCCTACATTGAAAAGGATGAGCCTGATTACGTCGCAAACGTCATGCGGCCGATGATGGCTCAGCAGGGAGACAAACTCCCTGTGAGCGCCTTCAATCCTGACGGGACCATCCCTACCGCCACTACCAAGTATGAGAAAAGGGGTGTTGCCATAAATGTTCCTCAATGGATCCCTGAAAACTGCATCCAGTGCAACCAGTGTTCCTTCGTCTGCCCGCATGCGGTTATTCGTCCCGTACTGGCCCATGAAGAAGACCTGACTGATGCACCCAAAGACTTTGAAACCGTCGAGGCCAAGGGCAAGGAACTCAAGGGGCTTCGCTACAGGATACAGATAAGCCCGCTTGATTGTACAGGTTGTGGCAGCTGCGCCGCTATCTGTCCTGCAAAGGATAAAGCCCTCGTCATGAAACCACTAAATACCCAGACGGAAGCCCAGGTGCCCAATCATATATTCTCGGCAGCTCTTCCCGTGCTTGATGACGTAATGCCACCCACTACTGTAAAGGGGAGCCAGTTCAGGCAGCCTCTCTTCGAATTCTCAGGTGCCTGCCCCGGATGCGGTGAAACTCCTTACGTCAAGCTCATTACCCAGCTGTTTGGTGACCGCATGCTTATAGGCAACGCAACGGGATGCTCTTCCATCTATGGAGGTTCCGCGCCTAGCTGTCCTTATTGCGTTAACGAAGATGGATTCGGCCCTACCTGGGGCAACTCACTGTTCGAGGACGCGGCGGAATATGCCTTTGGAATGGAACTTGCCGTCAGCCAAAAGAGATCAAAGCTGGCCGATCTTGCAAATGAAGCACTTGAAAAAGACTTCCCCAAAGAACTCAAGGATGCCCTTCAGCAATGGCTCGACAACTTTGACGACGGAGAAAAGTCAAGGGCTGCCGGGAACCAGCTGGTTGAGGCGATTGAGGTGGAACTTGCCAACGCCGAAGAATATGACGACGTGCTCCTCGATATACTTGATCTTAACGACTATCTCACCAAAAAATCGGTATGGGCGTTCGGAGGAGACGGGTGGGCCTACGACATAGGCTACGGAGGAGTGGACCACGTGCTCGCGATGAACCATGACATAAACATCCTTGTAATGGATACCGAGGTATATTCCAACACGGGCGGCCAGTCTTCAAAGGCTACTCCCACAAGTGCCGTAGCCAAATTCTCTGCAGGTGGAAAAACCACACGCAAGAAGGATCTCGGCCTTATGGCCACAACCTACGGATACGTATATGTGGCGCAGGTCGCGATGGGAGCTAACAAGAACCAACTCCTAAAGGCGGTTCTGGAGGCGGAGAGCTACAAAGGCCCCTCAATAATAATCGCTTACGCCCCATGCATCAATCACGGGCTCAACATGACATATAGCCAGGAAGAGGAGAAAAAGGCGGTGGAAACCGGATACTGGCCTCTGTGGCGGTATAACCCGACACTCAAGAAAGAGGGCAAAAACCCCTTTATCCTTGATTCAAAGGAACCTAAAGGCAGCTTTAGAGACTTTCTGATGGGCGAGGTCAGGTTCTCCTCATTGACAAGGACTTTTCCTGAACATGCGGAACAGCTTTTCAAGAAGGCGGAAGAGGACATGAAGGAAAAATACAACCTTTATAAGACAATGGCGGCAGTAGGCGAGTAGCCTGTTTTAAGTATAAAAAAACCCATGGCCGGTCTTTGGCCGGCCATGGGTTTTTCATTATGTACACACCGGTTCTCACCTGATCCTACTTCCAAGTTTCTTTACTCATATCCCCCAGTCAAACCCCCCCGACACCGATATGTCCTTCATTTTCTCAAGTTCTTTGTAACAGGTAAGATCATAGTGTACAGGGGTAATAGTAATCCATTTTTCTCGGAGATCTGCAAAATCGGTCCCGGATGATTCTTCCGGCGTAAATCCCTCCCCTGCAAGCCAGTAATAGATATTTCCCCTGGGATCCATTCTGCGCTCGAAACGTTCTTCAAATCTTACAGTACCCTGCCTTACAATACTGACTCCTCTTATTTTTTCAGGTGGCAAGGCCGGGATATTGACATTGAGCGCCGTACCGCCGCTCAATCCAACTTCGAGAACAAATCGAACAATCTGTCTGCTGAAAAAGGAGGCGAAAGTGAAATCAGGCTTTATCCTGCTGTTTAGCGATATTGCCGCAGACGGGACTCCCAGAAAAGCCCCTTCGGTTGCCGCGGATACCGTACCGGAGTATAGCACATTAACGCCCACGTTTGCCCCCGGATTTATTCCGGAAAGTATTATATCGGGGGGTTGCTCCATTAGTTCCTGCACCGCTATCTTCACACAGTCGGCAGGTGTGCCTTTAACGGCGTATCCGAAAAAGGTTCCATTCTTGTAGATTTCCCGAACGCGTAAGGGAGATGAAAGCGTTATTGCGTGACCTACGGCACTCATTTCAGAATCCGGAGCAACCACGTATATTTCATGATCCTGTATCAGAGCCCTGTGAAGTGCCAAGAGTCCCTGAGCATAAATCCCGTCATCATTGGTAATCAGTATTCTCATCTTTTCTCTCGATTGGACCGCCTTTAACCAGTATCGCGGCCGCCGAAAAAGATTTAACCGGCGCTTCGCTTGTCTCCCTGCGAAATCCCGGATAACAAAACCCCGATGACCTAAAAACATAAAGCGCAAGGGCCTATATCAGTTCTTGAAGGCGGATAAGGTAAAGCCCATTTTGTTTGCCTCCGGTCTTGATCTGCTGTATATTAGATATTTTATTAAAAGGTAATATCCAGCCAGCTTTTTACTGTTATTCTACTAATTGCTGGCCGAACAAAAGTCAAATCTTATTGAATAGGGCATGCTCGGTCGGCTTGTTTGCGGTTTGAGGTGGTGTTGCCCGGTTGTCCTGCCGGAAGGTTTTTTAAAGTTTTTTGCTGCACAAAATGATTTTGTTCGGCAGGCGCTTTAACGTCACCTTTACGACCATTTTTCCCGAAATCCGAGACTCGGCATATGGCTGAAAATAACAGCGGAAAAGATTCGAAGCACAGGCTTTTGGAACTTATCCTGAGATTCGGTACGATTCTAAACTCCTCTTTGAATATTGAGGACGTTCTGAATTTTGCCATGCAGTGGGCGGAGGATTTTATTGAAGCGGAGGCGAGCACCGTCTATGAACTCGATGAACAGAAAGACGAACTGTTTATTCGAGTTGCCAGGGGAGAAAAGCAAAAGTCGATAAAGAAAATAAAGCTGCACCCCCACCAGGGCATAGCAGGACATGTGGTAAAAACCGGAGAGGCCATGATCGTGCAGGATGTGACCAAGGAAAGGCTGTTTGATCCAAGATACGATGAAATAACGGGATTCAAGACAAGATGCATGATATGTGTGCCCCTCAAAGTAAGGAGCAGGGTACTCGGGGCGCTCCAGGTTCTCAATAAGAAAGGCACAAAAAAATTCACCTATGACGACGTTCGACTTTTGACCAACATGTCACAGCAGATTGCCGTGGCCATGGAAAATGCAAATTTATACAGGCGGCTTGAAGAGAAGTTTGAATTCACCGCTTTGGAATTAAAGGACACACAGGAAAAACTGATCCGCACTGAGCGTCTTGCCGCCATGGGCAATCTGGTGCAGGGGGTGGCACACGAAATACGAAACCCTGTGACTACTATCGGAGGATTTGCTCTGAGAATCAAAAAGGACGAAGACAATGATAAAAAGGTAAGGCAGTATGCGGATATAATTCTCAAGGCCTCGCAGAGGCTTGAAAACGTGGTTGGACAGATAGGGCAGTTCGTCAATCTATTATCCTCCAACGCATCACAGAAAACTGACATAAAAGAACTGGTCACAGACACCTTGAAGGATTTTATATCCAGGGCCGAAAAACTGGGCATATCCGTAAAGACCCGGTTTGATGACGGGTTGCCTCCCATAGTTATAGACTATCTCCAAATCAAAACCGCTATTTCCAATATTTTAGGAAACGCAGTAGAATCGATGCCCGAAGGAGGATCTCTCATAATCGGCCTTGAGCAGCAGGCGAATAAATTCCTTGTGACGATAGAAGATACAGGTCATGGAATCCCCAAGGAAGACCTGAACTCGGTTTACGATCCTTTTTTTACTTCAAAGACAAGGGGAGCCGGACTGGGTCTGACGATGGTGTATCAAGTTGTAATGAATCACAAAGGCGAAATTGATATACAAAGCCGGATCGGAAAAGGGACAAAGGTAACAATCAGACTGCCACTTAATCCATTAGAAACGCCTAAACATTGATCAGAAACAAACTGAAAAGGAAATAACATATCTGGAGAAACGTATGGAAAAAGAGAAAACAGGTCGGTCATGGCTGTGGATATTGATAGTATTGATCGCAGCCGGTCTCCTCGGATACTACTTCTTTATGAATAGAGACAGTGACAAGGAGGAAGTGGGGGCTGAAAAGATCGAGGAAACATCACCTAAAAAGGATGACTCCTTGCCGGAGGAATTGGAACAGGTTCAAAAACCTCCTGAAAAGGAAATCACCATGATAGACACACGCCAGGAGGAAGATGCATGCGTCCGGATCGGCAGGGAGATATCTGATTTTTTCCAATACCTCGATAAAACGAGCTATGTCCTGCGCATGGATCCTGATGCAGACACCCTTTCCAGGTTCACGGATATGATAAAAAGGCTTTCTCTACAACCACCTGTGCCTGCCGGCGAAAGGATAGACCCCAGGATTCTCATTGAAAACATTTATCACTTTTACCACGCACTGAATCTTGAAGACATCCATTTTATAAAGGAAGTCCTGGGTAATGAATCGGATACCATAGAATTGAATCTTCACATGTTTTACGGATGGTTGAAGGCACGTGAAAAATGCCCGGACATGGCGGTCCCGCTACCTTCAAAAAAGACCCTCTATCTATATGCCGGATTTTTTATCAACACAACCGGTGGAAGGGCCTATCTGTTCAGGAGATCACCGGGAATCAGGCTCCTGACAACCTACTACTGTCTATGCATTGTGCATGATGCCGACAAGGCAGGGTTCAACACATACGGGATTGATATGGCACCCTATATATCCTCTTTAAGGGATGAGATCATCAGATATCCGGATCTTCAATTTCAGAAGGATTATATCTCGAACCTGAATGAAATGGCCCGGTACTACCTCGACAAGAGGCAGGGTTTGCCCGCCAACTAATCGGAAAGACCGGGATTCACTTTTACCACTGCCCCTCTACATCCGCCGCGGTTGAAAGAGGAAGCGCTCCCTTCAAATAATTTTCCACTGCTTCTCTTATGGTGCCGGAGGCATTATTAGCGACTCCTATTTTGGCCGCATTAAGGGCCTTAAATGCATTCGGCCCGCAGTGCCCGGTTAGAAGAACCTGCGCCCCCGCCTCGCTTATGGAGCGTGCGGCCTGGATGCCTGCGCCTTTAAGGGCATTGGCGTTTTCCTTGTTGTCCAGCACCTCGTAGCCAAAGTTCTCGGAATCCACTAAAATTATAAAAGAGGCCCTTCCGAATTTTGGGTCTACAGACGATTCAAGACCGGTGCCTGAAGCGGTTACGGCTATTTTCATTTGCTACCTCCTGTCGCTTCATTGACCGAAGACTTGCCCATCTTCTCCATATATTCTTCGACGGCCTTGTGAAGGGTTTTGAGGGCTAATCTGGCACAATGCACCTTTTGGTCGGGAAGTTTTTCAAGTTCCCTGTATAGAGAATCCAGATCCAGTTTGCGTGCCTCTTCAAGTTTCATTCCCTTTGCTATTGAGATCAGAGCGGAACCTGAAGCAACGGCACCCGGGCACCCCAGCACCTGTATCTTTGCGTCCTCTATCTTTTCATCCTTTATACTGAGACTTATCTTCATTGTATCCCCGCAAGGCCCTATAAGATCGGTTATCTGGTCCGCCTGCGCAAGGACTCCAACACTTTCCTGGTTTTTCAGATACTCTATCGCCTTGTCTGAATAGCCAGACTCTGAAAGCATCCTGCATATATCATCATTGATCTCTTTCGCATCCATTTTCATGCACCTTTCGCCCCATTATTGCGCTTGCCTGAAAACACACTGTTTGATAATGAGATGACAGTTTAGAAATAGAGAGTTATTGAGCTCCTCCGCCTCCGCAGACCTGGTTATCTTCGATAACGGGGAGTTTGCCGGAGATCAAATCTTCTACCACAGGCCGAATTTCAGGCCTTTCAACATCATAATATACGTCTATACCCGCCTGTTTGAAACCCATGAGCGGCCTCATACCGATTCCTCCCACGATAAGCGCGTTGACATTGTTTTGGGCCAGAAGATTTACGGGAACCATGCAGCCACCCTGCACATGATCCTGATTCATCAATGTTGAAACTGATTTAATCTCGCCTTCCTCCACATCTACAAATGTAAACACGTCACAATGTCCGAAATGTCCTGCTCGTTGTCCGTCAAGACCGCCCGATCCGATGGACGGGATAGCGATTCTTCCATCTTGCATTTTCATCCCTCCTATTGATTACTAGCTATACCTCAATTGCCTTAAGTATCTTGGCATATGCCTTGTTGATTTCGAGATCCTTATCTTCTAAAAGTTCAATAAGCCTGCCCTTGTCACCCATCTCCACCATCCTCGGGTCAATGGGTATTTCCCCTAAGAGCTCGACTCCGGTCTTCTCCGATACCCTCTTCCCTCCACCTTTTCCAAAGATGGGCACGCTCTGTCCACAATGTGGACATATAAAACCGCTCATGTTTTCTACAAGACCCAGGATTTTCATCTCTACCTGCTTGCAAAAATTTATAGACTTTCGCACATCGGCAAGGCTTATTTCCTGTGGAGTTGTAACCACAAGCGCCTCTGCATCAGGTATTGTCTGGGCCACGGTAAGCGGTTCGTCCCCCGTACCGGGAGGAGAATCTACCAGAAGGTAATCAAGCTCTCCCCACTCTATGTCGGAGATAAACTGTCTTATGGCGCTTATCTTTAAAGGCCCCCTCCAGATAACTGCCGAATCTTTGTCTCCCAGTACCATTTCAATAGACACTATACCAAGATTTTCTGAAAGCATATAAGGCCTTACTGATCCATCTTCAGATGCCTGAAACCCCCCGTCAACACCTAAAAGCCGCGGGATACTCGGTCCGTGAAGGTCAACATCCAGGAGCCCGACTTTTTTCCCGCTGCTACTCAAAAGAAGGGCAAGATAGGCTGCGACACTGCTTTTTCCGACCCCTCCCTTTCCGCTCATCACTAATATTTTTCTTCCGATCTTGCACAGCTTGTTTTCTATCATCTTGTCCTGCTGTGCTCTTTCGATATCGCCCGGTGTATCTGCCATAAAATTATTCCCCATAGTTATTTTTTGTATTTCATTTATAAAGGCGGCACTCTTAAAAGGAGATCAGTTTTTTGTTTCCTGATGCAGTTTGTAGCCTGGACCGGCCCTTTAGAAAAACCTCAAGTACAACCGGAAAAATCTAAGCATTATAAGTATATTGTCAAGTTACGGAAAGGTTTTCCGAAGTAAACGGCATAGGATGTTATCCGGTAACTTTTTACGATAAATAGGCGGACAGGCCTGAGCCGGAATTCGGCCGAATGTTTATCTCCCGTGCGCTGAAAAGTTTGAAGAATTCCCGATTCATAAATACCGGATCTGATAAAAACGATTAAAGGATCCCGGGCCCACAGCACCGGGTATTGGTTTACCCCTGAAAGCGACCTGGTCGGTATGCCGGGATTTGAATTCCTATTAATTAAGGCAGCGTCATATTTTCCCGCCCGGATCAGAGAACCGGATTTTCCATAATGTAATAAAGGGGAACCCTCCCACACTAATTCAGGAAGATCCCCCTCTGAAGTTCTCAGACATTCTTTATTAAACTTGAAGGTTTCGGAAAAAGTCCAGCTGCCGTTCGAGGGCCTCATGGGCCTGAGCCAAACCGAAAGGCTGTATTATGCTTCATCTTTCGTCATTGAGGCGTACAGTAAGTACGCCTCATTCCCAAAGACTTGCAAACCTAGCATTTGAACCTTTTACTTTATCGTCTCAATTCCGGCTTTTTACGAATCCATTAAATTTCAAGCCATGAATCAGAATAAAGGGACTGTCCCAAAATTACCTTGGCCGTTTTGACATAATCTGCAAGTTTCCAAGGGCCGTTCGGTTCATCGGATAATGAATTCTCATCCACCGCCTCACCGTCCATTATCTTGTGCACCAGTTCCACGATATCGGGCCTCTCACCCCTTGCTATCTTGAAAAGTTCCCTGTCATAAGCATCTGCGATGCAGGTAATCATGCCCTTCCTTTCAAGCATAATCATATATGTCTGGTTCAGTATCGGCCTTAGATTATCGGGCGGTCCATTAGACACGTTTGAGAGTCCGCATGTTGATTTTGCTCCCGGCGCTATATCCTGGAGCATCTCCTGGAATGCGAGAAGGCTCATAAGCTGTGGCTGCTGTATATTTACCGGGGTAACAATACCGTCAAAGTAAAGATCCTCGTTGGGTACTCCGGCCTCATTTGCAGCATAGCCAAGCTCCACGGCAAGCGCGGCCCTTTCATTTTCATCCCTTGGCAGTCCTTCCGGTCCCCACATAAGGGCCACCATCGCCGCCTTGTATTTTACCGCCAAAGGAATCATCTTTTCGTATCTCTCAGGCCTTACCATGATCGAATTAATTATCGCCTTTCCCCTGTGAGCAGCAAGTCCGGCCTCCATAGCCTCTATGTTCGAAGTATCAAGAACAAGGGACGGGGTATCCCCGATCTCCTCTTGAACCGTCTTTACAACGAACTCCATCAACTCCGGCCCGCCTTTTCTGGCGGGGCCCAGATTGATGTCTATCCAGTCCATTCCCATCTCTTTCTGACGCTTGGCCTCTTCGACAATGGGACGGGGATCTTTTTCCTTGAAGGCCTTGCCTATGACCTTGTTTATCACATTTAAATTTTCTCCAATCAGTAGCATGGGCTGTCTCCATCTAGTGTTATTATTTTTTGGTTCTTCTCCAACTAGGTTGCAAAAGAGGTTTCAAGGACCCAGGGGGTCAAGGGTTAGAGGATTTAAAATACTTATAATTTATCAGCACTTCACTTCAACACTTGAATCCCCGGCCCCTTGAACCCCGTCGGTTTTCACCTGTTAAACTGGAAAAGATCTCCTTGTTCAGTCTCCTGTTTAAGATCCACAAAACAGGAGACTCGATCCGGATCATTCCCTAAAGGCCTTGATTATCAAAAGGGCCTTGTTATTACAAAAAAACAGGCATCCTATATTCATCATGGCCGAGCAGGAATCGCCGCATGACGTTAGGCATATCAGGCTGAAAACTCCTTCAGAAACTTGGGAAGCAGAGAGGCGTCCCTTGGCCCGATAATGATCTCCCAGTCGGGCAGTTCTTCCTCCATCTCACCACTTATGGAGGCGGCGTACCCAGGGATGATTACCTTCCTGTGAGATATCTTATCAGCTATCCCGCTCTTTTTGACGAACATGCCTACGGCATCCCCGGAGAATTTCCCCGCCGCCCAGGCGGTCATAACTGAAAGGCCCTCTGTGTCCATTATAAGAAGCCAGCTTGGAACCCTGCTTCCTTCCACTTCACCGCTTACTATAAAATATGTAAGAGAGAAATTGGTAGTTACAATAACGGGAGATTTCTCATCGGGCGTTCCAATTTCATATATCCCCTCAGTAACGGTCATAGGCCTTTGAGGGTCAGTGAAAATGTTGAGCCTCTCCAGCAGGACCGGAAAGAGATTCTCTCCCTTGAAATCCGACATTATTATAATGCCTGCATACTTGGCCACCAACATTGAGGCGATGACGGTCTCCATGTCCAGGTTGTCCGCCATTTCACAGGGAAAGGTGATCGTCGGAAACCCGAGAGAACGGTTTCCGTCCTTAAGGGGGGCCCTTCTTAGGGCCACCTGATCCTCAAATAACTTCTTCGGCTCTCTTGATCCGGTATCGAGAACAAGATCTTTCAACCCCATGCCGGTCAGCTTGTCGCTGAGTTCTATTATTTCAGCCACACTCTCGGCTTTGACAGCCAGCGGCAGGTCGGTTTCCTTTGCAAGCGCCCCCATGTCATCGGCGTTTTCCTTGGTAGCCGCGTAAAGTAAAGGCCTTTTAAAGGCACACCCCTTTAACGCCTCCTTGAGCACCTCCACCTTATCGCTCATTAGCACAAGGCCGAATTCACTCTCTTCTGCGATCTTCTTTGCGGCAGCGGCAAAGGCCTCCCCGTCTCCTGTCACATCCTTTAAGGCCACCAGTTCAGGTCTCAGATTGACTCCCACCCTTTCGTACTGAAAGGCATTCCACTCCTTGAGCTTTCTGTCAAGGGCATCAGGGTCGATGTCGGAGCCCACCATGGCACCGATGCCTGTGGGATTGTAAAATGTCTTCTCGTGCCTGTACATGACGGTTTCCCCGCCAACCTTGAATGCCCTCGGTCCGGCACCGATTGCAACCGGCCTTATGGGAGGAGCCGAGGCCTCTGCAAGTTTTTCTCTTGCATCGTCTGATACGTAAGGGCATGCGTCCAGCTCCGCCTTTCCGGAAGCAAGGTTCATCGCAAAGGCCAGGCAGGTAGGGACACCACATTCGCCGCAGTTTGTCTTGGGCAACATCTTAAATATTTGAATTCCAGTAAGTCCCATTTTTCACTCCTGAATACGTTGTATTATTGTTCACTACCCCACGATCGGATCCATTTTCAAGGCGGGGTGATCCTTCTCCTGCAGGAAAGCCAGAACGCTCTCCTCATCCGTACCTACCGTCTCATCTGCTATCCTGTCTATCAGGTCAGGCATACCCAGTTCCTCACCACGCTTGATGAGTCTTTCCTTTATCTCTTCCTTTAAAGATGTGGGCATCCATACCATCCTGAGCAGGCCGCCGTCGCCGGTAAGGAACTTTCGCTGCGTAACATTAAACTTGGAATGACCGACAAAACCGGGTGACTGCTGGCCGCCGCCCATGACTCCCGCAAGGGTGGTAAACTTCATACCGCAGGGTGTCTCACCGGTATAATCCCTGTTAACCGTCATGACGCCGTTACACATCGGCAGCATGGATGCAATACACTCGCAGCAGCCGCATGTGGTCATCGGATCCTGAACCATGCTGTAGAAATTGACATTTGAAACGCTCTGTCTCGACGCCTTGAACACGAATTCATTTACCCCTTCAAAAGAACCCAGCTCCTGATCGAGGACAGTGCCCTTTTCCACCGGCTGATTAGGTCCGGTGGGGTTTATCTGATTAGAGGCCTTGCAGTCCATCCAGTTATATGCGCCGCACAGTCCCGTCCTTTCCGGGCTTACTACGCAGACATGGTTGGGGGCAAAGGACTGGCAGAGAGTGCAGGAATAAAAGATATCCACACTCTCATCGGTCATCTTCTCGACCCTTTCATCTCTTGTCTTATACTCGCCCTTGGCCCTTTTTGTCAGAGCCGCCACGTCTTCTTTCTTGGTGTAAAGGGTGACCTGGACCTTATCAAGGATACTGCCGAAGTCCTGGTGCAGCTTCGCATGAAGGATCGTACCGAGATCCTTAAGAGTAAAACCCTTTTCAATGGCATTGTCGCTGACCCTTATCCAGGAGATGTCCCTCTGTCCTATATGCATTATATACTGGGCGTAATTGATCAGGTGGTGAATCTGTCTTTCAAGGATAGGTTCGAAGTCCACCTGCATCTCCCTTCCCGCCACCTGCACATATATGCCGAGGGGAAGGGTGTCGCCTTTCTTTATGTCCGTAACATCAGGACCTACGACCTCGACCTTGCCGTCTTCTATCTCGTTCATCTCGGCCATCTTGCAAAGTTCGGTGCATTGGGTCTTGCTTCCACCCATCTCCGTGTAGAGATCGTCCTTTCTGACACGCTCACCTTCGAATGCGGGCCCATAGGCAAGAGGTATGTCTATCTCAGATATGGTGACCTTGAGCCCCCTGATCTCTATGGATTTCTGGGTCATCTCCTCATGCCCGACATTGGCCACCACATGCTCATAGGTGCATATACCGGTGGGAAGGATCTCAGGGATATCTGTATCCGCGATGGTGGGGAATCCCCAGTTAACCGCCCCGGCGGCATTTGCAGCCCACTCGGCGTTAACGTCTCCAAGGGCGTTTACAAAGGCGAAGATACGATTTTTCTGGTATTGAAGCATCTTCTTATAGTCTCCCGGCTCTATTCCGCCGAAGGACATGCCGGCACGGTTTGCAAAACCGAGAGCAAACACTGCAGCGGAGATATCAGGGCCGAACGGAACCAGACGAGTGTTCCAGCCGATCTGGACCCCTTCCTCCATCAACTGCTCGGCAAAAGTGGTGCCGGTCTGATTGGCCGCCATAAAAACGTAAATACTTTTTTTCTGATATTCCTCGGCAATGAGCTTTGCAGTGGCTGCATCGGGAGCAGCCCCTACAACAGCTGCAAACCCGGGAGCGGTGCCGTCCACGAACTCAACACCCCTTTTTCTCATAATGGCATCGTCGGCAGCTCCGAGCCAGATTCTGCCGTTTTCAACATCCGGATCTTCAACCTCGGGTTGGTAGAAATCGGGATCTTCCACATACCTGATCGCCTCCACGATCTCTTCGGCGAAAATCGCCGCCATGCCCGCGTCCAGTAAAGGCCCCAGATAAGGCAGGTTGCAGTCGTTCTTGATATGAGGCGGCAGGAGTGCCCTGGCAAACTCAAGAGGTTTTTTGGCTGAATCCAGATCCGTCACTTTTATCCCGGTCAAAGAGTAAATGATCGGCAGATAATATGCGGTATTGGGAAACTCCAGTTTCTGAGCTCCTCCGAATTTCTCCAGGGCCATTCTATATTTGCCCTCTGCCTTGGCAACGATATTATAACCACCCTGGATTGCTGCAAATGCTACCAGCTTTGACATAGTCCATTTCCTCCCTTCTTAAGAGGTATTATTCGTTTGTCCACATTATTTCTTCACCAACTAGGCTGCTTCAAGATCCCGCCTGTCGGACATATCCATAAGGACCCTTTCACGCGCCTTATCTATACCGAGTGCCTTACGTTTTTTGTCGATATGGGCTATCATCTTCTGGGCGTGTTTGATAGGATCCACTTCCAGATCCCACATGCCGCCGTAGATATCCTCCAGTTCCTTGTATAGATAGTTTTCAAATACCGGTGAGCCGCTTACAGGCATGGTTACTCCAAAGACCGTGTAAACACCCGCTGTTACGAAATAATGTCCGATACTTATCGCCTTTTCGCTCATCCATTCAGGCGCGGAGCCTGCTACCGGCAGCTCGCTTATGTCATTTCCAAGGCCGCCCGCCTTGACCACTTCGGTTGCGGCCATAAGGATCCGGCTGTTGTCGACGCACGAGCCCATATGAAGAACAGGAGGAATTCCAACCGTTTCACAGACCTCAGCCAGCCCCGGCCCGCAGTAGACCTTTGCCGACTCCGGAGTCAGCAGCCCGGCCTTTGCGCACGCAATGGCATTACAGCCGGTTGTAAGGACTATTACATCGTTTCTGATAAGTTCCTTTACAACGGCCACATGACCCGCATCGAGCGAGGTGCGTGCATTGTTGCAACCCACGACCCCGGCTATGCCCCTAATCCTGCCGTTGATAATGTTTTCATTGAGTGGGGTATATGAGCCCCGGAATGTCCCGCCCAAATGATAGTTTATGGCCTCATAACTGAACCCGGCAACAAGATCCGACTGGTTGTCCGGAATCATTACTTCCTTTTCTCTATTGGGGAAATTGTCTATAGCGGTTTTGACTATCTTTTTCGCGTCTTCAAATGCGCTGTGCTCGTCAAATTCTATATGTATGGTGTCTCCGGAGGCTATCTTGGCCCTGGGATTGGTGGTAATCACCTTTGTGTGAAAACACTGGGCGACACTTGCTATATTCTCCATGATGCACTGAACATCGACTACCATTGCGTCCACGGCGCCGGTTATAATTGCAAGCTCCTGTTGCAGAAAATCGCCGCACAGGGGAATTCCATGGCGCATAAGAAGCTCGTTTGCAGTACAGCAGATCCCGCTCAGTTGAATTCCCTTGGCCCCGTTCGACTTTGAGAGTTCAATCATTTCAGGCAGCTCGGCAGCCTGAACGATCATTTCGCTCAAAAGCGGCTCATGCCCGTGAATGACTATGTTGACATGGTCCTCTTTGAGCACGGCCAGGTTGGCCTTGCTTTTGACCGGATACGGGCACCCGAAAAGCACATCCTGCAGGTCGGTGGCTATCATGGAACCACCCCAGCCATCACCTATGGCCGCCCTTGAGCACTGTGCCAATATATTCTCATAATCCTGGTCCACACCTATGTGGGTGCGGTGCATGATCTCCACTATCTCGCGGTCGATTCCTCTGGGAACCACGCCCAGTTTCTGCCATAACTCGTAACGAGGCTTGGGTGCCCTCTTTGCGGTGCAGACAGCCCCCTGCTGCTGACCCCATTGTCCGAGAGCCCTCTCCCCCACTTCCACGGCGATTTCATCAATATCCCGGTCAAGCATCTGCCCGTCTTCACCTTCAACCTTGATTTCGACACCGAAATCAGGGGCGATCTCAAGAAGCTTCTTGGTATCCTTGATACGGTAGTCTTGAGTTTCCTTTCTGGCGGCTGCAAGAAAGGTCTCTGCCACACCCCTTCCATGGTCGGAATGTGCGGCCGCTCCCCCGGCTACCATGCGGGCAAAGTTCCTGGCGCAAATCGTCTCCGGTGTCGCACCGCACAGGCCCTTTCTCGTGTCTTCACCTTCTATGCCCCCTTTGGGCAAAGGAAGCCGGCATGGACCCTGTGAACAATTTTTGCAGCATGTTCCCTGTGCCCCGATGTTACAAGCTTTCATGCTCTGGGCACGGTCGAAGATTGTCTCGATTTCCATCTCCCTTGATCTTTCAATCATTTTCATGCATGCCGGATCAATGGTAAGATCCTCGGGCCTAGGTACCGCCTTCTGCTTTTTCTTAGTTGCCACATCCTTTTTTACTTCTTCTGTTGCCATCGGTGAGGTTCCTCCTCTCCTGTTTCGTTATTGACAGTTCTTGATTTTGCTCTCCCTACCCACTTATCTCAGGCTCTCTTGTGTATACGATTGAGATCTTGAGTCAATCTCTCCACAAGACCTAGTTGTACCCCTGCAGGGGTCTTTTTTATATCAGATTTCCCGGCAGCTTCTCTTTCGGCCTCAAGTTTCTCTCGTTCAATGCTTCTCTTAAGTCTGAGTGCCTGTAAATCCTCAAGTTCTTTTGCCTTTGCTTCTGCCTTGGCCTCTTCCGCCGCCTTTTTCGCGGCTTCTTCCTCGGCCTTCGCCCTGGCCTCCTGCTCGGCCTTTTTCGCGGCTTCCGCCTCAGCCTTTGCCCTGGCCTCTTCTGCCGCCTTTTTCGCGGCTTCTTCCTCGGCCTTCGCCCTGGCCTCCTGCTCGGCCTTTTTATCGGCTTCCACCTCAGCCTTGGGCTTTACCTCTTCTGCCTTTAACTCAGGTTCCGGTTTTAACTCTTTTTCAGGTTCTTTCTTAGGCTCTGCTTTCTTCTTAGGCTCGGCCTTTACTTCCTTTTTCTCTGCCTTTGGAGCCGCCTTTTTTTCAGCCTTTGCCTCCTTTTTGGCCTCTTCAAACTCAAGCACAGGCTCAGGCGAGACAGCCAGAAGGTCTATTTCCACTTGCTCCATGTTCTTTGAAATGCCGGCAACGCCGGTGGCCATTCCCCCGTTTATCATCAGTTCGATGAACGAACGCGTCAGCCTGACCGTTTCAGGATGTCTCAAAATGACTACGTCTGATCCACCAAGAAGATATGCCGTCGCTGCCGTCGCCTCCATAAGTATTGGGCGTCTTTCGGCATCCCCGAGCGTGGGGGCGTCCTGTTCGGACTGACCGGCTTCTTTGCACTTCCAAACCTCGTTTCCTACATTATTTATCATAGGTATCTGGAGTTTATCGTCTTCCTGAGTCAAAGCGGCCATTCTGATACGTTCCATTACCGAGTAGCTGTATTCCATTCCGTATCCGAGGCCACCCGTGGTAGGATCTATGAGGATTTTCTCCTGCTTTACACCTAGATTTCCGAGAAGTATATTCAACTGTTTGGCTAGATTCACGTCTATGGGGGAGCTTGCCACAATAACATGCCCGTAACCAAGTGCACTAGCCCCTATCCCCTTGTGATTGGCTTCCTCTACCGGTCCTAAACCGACATTCATTCCCTCACACAATTCAGAAATCTTCTTTAGGACATCTTCATCTTTCTGATTATTTGCGGTTCCCCATACCACCAGGGGTACGTCAACGGCGTCTGCAACCTCTTTTGCCGTTTTCGCCGCCTCCTCCGCACTTTTATCCATACCGTTCGGATCCGTACCCTTCAACTGCAGAACTATAAGATCCGCGCCATATTCCTCCACACACTTTTTCGCCCATTCTGAGGGGGAGGAAATAACATCCTTAAACGGCTCTATGGCAGCTTGAGGCCATTCCTGTGAAGGATCATAGTCCCAAATCTCCATGGCTATTTTAGGCGGATTTGGTGAAGACCCCTCAAAAAGATGAAACGCATAGGAGTCTGATCCTCCGACCGTAACCGCGGCACTTCCGCTTCCGACCGTAGTAGTCCCTATTTTTCCTGAATAGGGTTGTTTCGGGATTTCAAAGGCCAATTTCATTACCTCCTTTTTATGAATTTAACCGTGAGATTGAAAAAGATTTTCCTGTCGGTTCTCAAAATTTTAGAATACATAAACCGGCGTACTTCAAAAAAACAGGTTTTAATAAAAACCCCGCCCTCTTCTCTTTCAAACACGCAAAGACTCCGAGTTCAACCGGAAAAGACTTTAGAGGTTATCCTTGAACTTCACTTTTAAAGATATTCGATATCAGCAGCCGGCTACCGGCAAAAGAGATAAAGACTTCTTGCTCTGAAACCTTAAGAAGACGACCACCGCATCCAAAACTCTTCCTTTTTCGGATGGACGCTGCTTAAAATATGATTCAAAAGATCATATCAAGGTAAAGGATTCCTTAAAAACAGGGATCTAAAAAGCTTATATAAAGACAGACGCACGACTGTTTATCAACTTAAAAATAAATAAAATATAGGAAACGGTATTATTTGATTTGCTAAAAAGAGGAAAGATCGGTTTAAGAGATTTTATTGCGAAGACCATAAGATTTAAACCTTTTAGCACTTATACCTCCTATCGTGGGTAGCCCCTCGATCGGGGTAACTGGTTTTAATATGTTCACTGCATCCATCTCCCTCGCTCTCGACAAAATTCTGAAAGGAGTTTCAGGAGCTCTCTAAGGTAGACTTAAAAATGATAAACTAAATGGCCGCCTTTTTCCGTCAGGTAACATAAAAAAAAGGGCAAATTATTGTCAAGTAAATTCTAAAGTAATTTCAGGCAGTTTAAATTAGTTTATTCCTATATATTGTATTAAATACTATTTTATGTACAAGATATAGATATTAACGTCCAAGTATACCACGAAAAATAGAGTTCGCGGCAACAACCGCTGTGCTTTTTTCTCCCAACTGAGAGGTAGGTTTTCCCTCGAGATCATAATCGAAAACTACCGGGTCCTCAGGAATAATTCCCATCAACTCTAAATTATATTTTTTTACCGCCTCTTCTATACGTGCCCTCTCCCCATCTTTTACCCTGTTTACGATCAAGGACTTACGTATGATATTAAGCTTCAGCTCCTCGGTCAACTCAACAATACGAGCCGCCGCCTGGATTCCCCTGATTGATGAGTCGGACACCACAATCAGATCATCGATATTGTCAGTCGTTAATCTACTGATATGTTCCATTCCCGCCTCATTATCCGTTACTACCATCTCATAATTCTTGATTAATTTCTCCAGATACATAGTAAGTAATGAATTTGCGGCACAATAGCAACCGGCGCCCTCCGGCCTTCCCATGACGATCAGGTCAAAACCGCTCGATTCGATCACCGCCTCCTGTAATTTCATTTCCATAAACACGTCTTTAGTCATTCCGCTGGAAACACCCTTCTTCATCTCCTCCCTGGCATCGCCCAAGGTTTCACTGATCTCCAGGCCCAGCACCTCGTTAAGATTTGAATTTGCATCCGCATCAACTGCCAAAACGGGTGTTCTACCTTCAGAAACCAGATACCTTATCAAAAAACCGGCCACAGTTGTTTTACCCGTTCCCCCCTTGCCGGCCAAGGCTATAGAATAGCTCATTTTCTCCTCCTGAACATATAGATTTTGGTTGCTATTTTTAAAGAATTTTTCTAGAATTTAAAGAACTTAAAACATTTCAGGGCTTAACATATACACAACAATTATGCCAACAAAGAATGATACATGGAAGATCATAACTAAACAGTTAAAGCGAGAGATTCCTCAATCGGAATTCAACACCTGGTTTTCCAACACAAGCATAAAAGAACTGGACACAAGCCTGGTTGTAATAGAAGTCCCGAATAAATTTGTCGCCAGATGGCTTAACGACCATTACCTTATTAAAATAAGGACATGCTTTAAGGACTACCTAAAATATCCGCCTGAAATAAATTTTTGTTATGAGGGTCAAGAAAAATCTCCCGCACCCGGATCGGGCGGTAAAGACGACAGGACCTTTTCCCATCTTGTTAATCCCAACATGCGTTTTGACAATTTTATTGTCTCAAACAGCAACAGATTTGCCTACTTTTCAGCCATGGAAGTAGTAAAAAATCCGGCAACTCTCTATAATCCATTATATGTTTTCAGTAAATTGAGTTTAGGTAAAACCCATTTACTAAATGCGGTTGTGAACCATTTGGCTGAAATAGATCCTTTTAAAAAGGTGAAATACGTTTCTTTCGAAAGATATTATACGGACCTTTCAATAGCAAAAAAAAATAACGCCCTGGACGAATTCAGGCGGGGATACTTTGACCTTGATTTTTTTCTTATCGACGATATAGACCACATAAGCGGTAGGGATAAATCCCAAGAAGAGCTGATAAACCTTTTCAATTATTTTTACAAGCTTAATAAACAGATTATCATAAGCGGGAAGACCTCTCCCGGACAAATAGTAAATCTCATGCCCCATTTCAGATCAAGACTGGAATGGGGTCTTCTTACTGAGATAGAAATACCGGATCTTGAAATGAAAACAGAATTTTTGAGGCAGAAAATGAAGGATGAGGACTTATACCTGCCGGAAGACGTTATTTTTTTTCTGTCAAACAGCACAAACGAGCTGAAGGGTATTAGTAATTACATCGTAACTCTAAAGACCTACGCCTCGCTCTACCAACATGAGATAGATATATCAACCGTTAAATCAATTATAAAAAACAAACCCCCAAACAGGATCACCATCAAAGATATCCAAAAGGCCACTGCCGAATATTTTAATATCTCGCTGAGTGATCTTCTATCAGATAAAAAAAATAGGAAATTTTCGTATCCGAGACAGATTGCCGTCTACCTGTCGAGAAAACTAACTAAACTTTCTTATAAAGGTATAGGCCGATCCTTTGGCAATAAGGATCATTCAACCATAATTTATGCTGTAAACCGGATAGATTCATCAAAAAACAACAACCAAAGTATTTTAAATGACATAAATAGGATACAAAACTTTTTCTCGTAGTTAACTCCCATCACTGAGCATGCCGAAGGGTGGGACTGAAAAGAACAAAGGAACTCAAGTAAAGACAATGGATCCCGCAGATATTGGATGAAAGGAGAATTTCGGTCTTGAACCGGGCTGACCAAAATTTTATTAGGACAGATGTGGAATTTTTTTTAATAACTTTTTTATTAATGATCAAAGAACGGTAAATTGGAAAGTTATTCCACTTCAGTGTTTGAATATTCAAAACCAACCGGGAATTCAATTAATAACTCTTTTAGTATTTACAACAAAATACCCGGGTAATATACAAATCAACACAGACTTTTATTATTATTATATTTATAAAAGATAAAATAATATTAAACAGATGTTAGAAAACAGATTGGAGCGGAGGCAAAAATGGAAATAAAAATTGATAGAGAAATCTTTTTAAAAAGTATCTCCAGATTTCAAAGTATAATAGAGAAAAGAAGTAACATGCCTATTCTTTCAACTATCCTTCTGACTGCAACTGATTCTGTTGTGCGTATTTCCGCAACTGATCTTGAAATCGGATTTCAGCAGATACTTGAAGCTGAAATTATTGGTGAAGGCAGTATAACGGTATCAGGCAGGAAGCTTTTCGAAATTCTGAAAGAAAGCAGGGCGAAAATATTTCATATAAAAGAAAAAGAAAACAACTGGGTTTTTCTTTCCGATGACGTTGCACAATTTAATCTGTCCTGCCTTCCTGCAGACGAATACCCTACCTTTGTTGAACCGATGGATGTAAATATGGTTGAAATAGAAGGAAATATCCTCAGCGAAATGATCAATAAAACAATATATGCCGTGACAATGGAGGATGCAGGATTTAAGCTTTCGGGAATATTTACTGAAAAGACTGAATTTGAAGGGAATTCTTTTTTAAGGATGGTTGCAACCGACGGTCACAGGTTATCTTTGATTGATAAAACATTTTCTAATATTGATAAACTGGAATTAGGATCAGGCGTTGTTATTCCTAAGAAGGGAATGTCGGAAATTAATAAACTTGCCTCAGACGGCGGCACTGTTATGCTAGGTTTCAAGGATAAAAACTGTGTTGTTAAAAAAGATAATACCCTCCTGATAATTAGGCTGCTTGAAACAAAATTTCCGGATTATCATGCCGTAATACCGAAAGATTCTAAATTCAAGATAGATGTAGACAGGGTACTTATAAACGATGCCATGAGAAAAATGCTTATACTTAGCAATGAGCGGTATCGGGCGGTAAAAATTATATTGGATAAGGATCTAATGGAGTTGTTTTCAACAAATCCTGATCTGGGAGAGGCTCATGAAAGCATCCAGGTAAAGTATAACGATGAACGAATGGAAATAGGTTTCAATCCCAGATATTTTATCGACACTCTCCAGGCTATGGAAAGTGATCTGATAAGTTTGAGCTTTTTAGACAGTCTCAAACCTTGCGTGATAAGAGGTCAAGTAGATGAAGGTTTTGTGGGGCTTATGATGCCTATGAGGTTATAGAATACAACATATAAATGGTTAGTAAACAGAGTGGTTTTTTTAAAGTTAGGAAGAAAGGATTATAACGGTCAAGAAATGGAAGAGGAAAAGAGAACGTATGCCGCCTCTGATATAAAGGTTTTGGAGGGTCTGCAGGCGGTTCGTAAAAGACCTGCAATGTACATCGGGAATACAGGAGTGGAGGGACTTCATCATCTTGTTTATGAAGTAGTCGATAACAGTATAGACGAAGCACTTGCAGGTTTTTGCGATCGTATCAATGTACAGATCTTTAATGATAACAGTATTTCCATTACCGACAATGGGAGAGGTATTCCCGTAGATTTTCATGCAGCTGAAAATATGTCGGCCTTGGAAGTGGTTATGACAAAACTTCACGCCGGTGGAAAGTTTGATAATAAGACATATAAGGTATCGGGAGGACTACACGGAGTTGGTGTATCTGTAGTAAACGCACTCAGTTCTTATTTGGAAGTGGAGGTCTATAGAGACGGTAATATTTATTATCAGCGTTATGAAAGAGGAATACCTGTATCAACTCTGGAAGTAAAAGGAACTACCGATAGAGAAGGAACAAGAGTAACATTTTTAGCGGACAGTGGTGTTTTTGAGAGCATAAATTTTGATTTTGAAACAATTTCAAAGCGAATGAGGGAACTTTCGTTTCTGACAAACGGAGTTAATATAAATATATCGGATGAAAGAACCGGCAAGAAAAAGTCATTTATTTATGAAGGTGGAATAAGATCCTTTGTCGAATACATTAATAAAAATAGGGAAGTAATACATCCAAAGCCTATATTTATATCCGGGGATAAAAACGGTGTTATGATGGAGGTGGCTTTCCAATACAATAACTCGTATACAGAAAATCTTTTTACCTTTGCAAATAATATAAATACTACGGAAGGTGGAAGTCATCTGAGCGGATTCAAATCCGCGCTTACAAGAAGTATAAATGTGTTTTTAGTGAATTCGGTGCTTGCAAAAAATTTTAAAGATAAACTGACTGGGGATGATGCAAGAGAAGGTCTTGCTGCGGTGATAAGCGTTAAACTGCCTGATCCACAGTTTGAAGGTCAAACAAAAACAAAGTTGGGTAACAGTGATGTCAAAGGATTTGTCGAAACCGTAGTTTATGAGGGACTTAATACATTTTTTGAAGAGAATCCTAATGTCATAAAATCAATACTCGGTAAAGTGGTCGACTCCGCAAGGGCCAGAGACGCGGCAAGAAAGGCGAAGGAACTTGCAAGAAGAAAGGGCGTTCTGGCGAGCCACTCTCTTCCTGGAAAACTAGCAGATTGTCAGGAAAGAGATCCAAGCCGGAGTGAAATATTCATAGTAGAGGGCGATTCGGCAGGTGGGTCAGCAAAGCAGGGACGAGATCGAAGGTTTCAGGCTATTCTTCCTCTAAAGGGAAAAATATTGAATGTTGAAAAAGCGCGGTTTGACAAAATGATATCAAACGAAGAAATAAGAACTATGATAGCCGCCTTGGGAACCGGAATCGGAGATAATGACTATGACATTGAAAAAATAAGATATCACAAGGTCATAATAATGACTGATGCGGATGTGGACGGATCTCATATAAGAACTCTTTTGTTGACTCTGTTTTTCAGGCAGATGCCTGAATTATTGAAAAAAGGTTATCTGTATGTGGCTCAACCACCTTTGTATAGAATAAAGGAAGGCAATAAAGAATTCTACATAAAAGACGAAGATAAATTTAATAGTTTTCTACTCGAAAGAGTGGCGAAAGACAGAAAAATTATTTTCAATAATGGAGAAGAAATTTCAGGGAAAAGATTTATAAACATGCTGAATGGAATTATAAAATTCTACGAAAGCGTCAATAAGTTAAGCAGGAGAGGCTACAGCCCCAGGTTTCTTGAGTTTTTTGTATTGAACGGTATTACAGATAAGAACCAGTTCAAAGACAGAGAGTTTATGGAAAAGTTTTATAAGAAAATGGAAGAAAACGGATTTAGAGTCGGAGAAAAGATTAACGGAGAAAACGGGTTCTACGAATTTTTTGTTACGGAAACAAATAATGGCGGACAAAGTTTCGCTATAAATTGGGAGTTTTTGTCATCACCGGAGCTTAAACACTTACTTAGAATCTCCAAAGATTATGTGAGATTGACAAATGGGGCCCAAATAATAAATGAAAACGATGATAAATCTAATATAGATAATCCCGAAGAATTCATAAATGAGTTGTTGAATGCGGGGAAAAAGAGACTATATATCCAGAGATACAAAGGTCTTGGAGAAATGAATCCTGAACAGTTATGGTCTACGACAATGGATCCTGAAAGAAGAAATCTGGTCAAAATAAAGGTTGAAGACTTTGTCGAAGCGGATGAAATATTTACTGTGCTGATGGGAGACAAAGTGGAACCCAGGAGGGAGTTTATACAAAACAACGCCCTAGAGGTAAAAGAACTGGATATTTAAAAAAACAAGAAATTGGTCTGGAGAATTTTGATGATTAGCGATTTTAAAATTGATTCCGTAAATATAGAAGATGAAATGAAGAAGTCCTATCTTGAATACTCAATGAGTGTCATTGTAGGAAGAGCACTGCCCGATGTAAGAGACGGTCTGAAGCCTGTTCATAGAAGAGTCTTATATGGAATGCATGAGTTGAAAAATTTTTATAACAGGCCTTTCAAGAAGTCTGCAAGGGTGGTGGGTGACGTTATAGGTAAATATCATCCTCATGGAGATGCGGCTGTTTATGACACCATAGCCAGAATGGCACAGGATTTCTCTATGAGATATACCATCGTGGACGGTCAGGGGAACTTCGGATCCGTAGATGGAGACCCCCCTGCTGCTATGCGTTATACCGAAGTAAGAATGACTAAGCTGGCTCAGGAATTTTTGAGTGACATAGAAAAGGAAACCGTAGACTTCAGGCCGAACTATGATGAATCTCTAAGTGAACCGGTTATTCTACCGACCAGGGTACCAAACCTGCTTGTGAACGGCTCTTCCGGAATAGCCGTCGGAATGGCTACGAATATTCCGCCTCATAATCTTGGGGAAATTTGCCGGGCCGTTATCAAGATGATAGATGATCCGGATGTAACTTTAAAGGAATTGATGGGAATGGTGCCGGGGCCCGATTTTCCTACGGCAGGTTTCATATTGGGGAAAAGAGGGATACAGGAAGCGTATAAAACGGGAAGAGGTATAATAAAAATAAGGGCCCGAGCATTTGTTGAAAAGTTAGCTCATAACAAGGAGAGAATTGTTGTATCGGAGATCCCCTACCAGGTTAACAAGGCAAAACTTCTTGAAAAGATAGCCGAACTTGTAAGGGATAAGAAAATTGAAGGAATTTCAGATATCAGGGATGAATCCGACCGAGACGGAATGAGAATTGTTGTAGATGTGAAGCGTGAAGGAAAGGCCCTTGTGATTCTAAACAGACTCTATAAGTACACGCAGATGGAGACATCTCTGGGAATTATTCTGCTGGCCATTGCCAACAACAGACCTGAGGTTTTGACGCTTAAAAAAATAATCAAATATTTCATAAGCCACAGGCGTGAGATAATAATTCGGAGAACAATTTATGATTTGAAAAAGGCCGAAGAGCGCGCGCATATACTGGAAGGGCTTAAAAAGGCTTTAGATTTTCTCGATGATATAATTGAACTAATTCGATCTTCTACAGATCCAGGAGAAGCAAAGGCAAGACTCATCAGGGAATTTGAATTTTCCGAAATACAGGCGCAGGCGATACTTGACATGCGTCTTCAGCGATTAACCGGACTGGAAAGGGAAAAGATAAATGCCGAGTACCAGGATCTCATAAAAAGCATCTCAAAATTAAAGGCTATCTTGGGTAGTCAGGCTATGGTTTCGGAGATCATAAAGGGCGAAATGAAGGAAATTGAATCAAAACATGGAAATGAGAGAAGGACAGAAATACTTGAGGATGCTGATGAATTAGAATTAGAGGATCTTATCGCCAATGAGGATATGGTGGTTACAATAAGCCACGAAGGATATATCAAACGAAATCCGATAAGCCTTTATCGTGCACAGAGAAGAGGAGGTAAGGGATTAACCGGGGTAAAGACCAAGGCCGAAGATTTCGTGGAACTGCTGTTTGTGGCCTCCTCCCATGATTATCTTATGTTTTTCACAAATAAGGGAAGGGTGTACTGGAAAAAGGTCCATGAAGTACCGGAGGGCAGTCGGATGGCCCGTGGAAAGGCCATTGTGAATCTTCTTGATCTCCAGAAGGGAGAAAAGGTCGCAACGACGCTTGCCGTGAAGAACTTCGAGGAAGGAAAATACGTGGTAATGGCCACAAAGAACGGGATTGTAAAGAAAACTGAACTGAAATCCTATAGTCATCCCAGGATCACCGGGATTTTAGGAATAAAGATACGAGAAGATGATGAACTTATTGCCGTTCGTGTTACAAGCGGGGAACAGGATATTTTTCTGACGACGCAAATGGGTAAATCGCTTAGATTCAATGAATCACAGCTTCGAAGTATGGGCCGGGTCGCCTCCGGAAACATAGGGATAAGACTCGGAAAAAGGGATGCGGTGGTCGGAATGGAAGTCCTTGAGGAGGGAGCTACCATCCTTACTGTAACGGAAAACGGTTTTGGAAAGAGAACTAAGACCGAGGAATATAGGTGCCAGGCAAGGGGTGGAAAGGGAATATTTACAATTAAGACCAGCCAAAGAAATGGACTGGTAGTATCCTCATACCGGGTAACAGATCAAGACGAATTAATGATAATAACAGGTCATGGAAAGATTATTCGCTTGAGGGTGGGGGATATATCGATAATTGGAAGAAATACGCAGGGAGTTACGCTTATCAACCTGGAGGAGGGAGAAAAGGTTGTGGGTGTGGCAAAGCTGATGGATGATTAGAGACCTGAAGTAAGAGAAGAATGTTATGAATGAAAATAGACGGAATATCGCTGTTATAGGAGCGGGCAGTTGGGGAACCGCTCTTGGAAATCTGCTGGCGGAGAAGGGGTTTAATGTCGATCTGTGGGTAAGGGAGGATGATGTTTTTCATCAGATACGCAAAGAGAGGGAAAACAAGGTGTTTCTGCCCGGTATAAGGCTCTCAGATGGTTTAAATGCGGTAAATAGCTATGAGGAGGCCCTACTGGGTAAAGAACTTGTTTTGATTGTGGTTCCTTCTCATGTTTTCAGAAAGGTATTGAGGGAAATGAAGCCGTATGTGAACAACGGGATGTCCCTTATCACTGCGACAAAAGGTATTGAAAACGAATCGCTTGAAGTAATGTCCGGTGTTGCATCAGCTATTTTGGGTAATGAGTATCTGGAGAAGTTTTCATGTCTGTCAGGACCAAGCTTTGCAAAAGAGGTGGTAAGAAGGTTGCCCACCGCCGTTACTATAGCATGCAGGGATGCAAAGCATGCCAAGCGAATGCAGGAGGTTTTCTACACTGAACATTTCCGTGTGTATGTAAGTGACGATATCATGGGTGTGCAGCTTGGTGGCGCATTGAAAAATGTTGTAGCTATCGCGGCCGGGGCTTCAGACGGTCTTAGATTCGGGTATAATGCCAGAGCGGCACTGATAACAAGGGGGTTGGCGGAAATATCCAGGCTGGGTGTGTCAATGGGGGCTAATCCGCTTACGTTTGCAGGATTGGCAGGAATGGGTGATCTTGTGCTTACATGTACCGGGGATCTCAGCAGAAACCGGAGCGTGGGGATAAAGATCGGTGAAGGCATGTCAATTGAAGAGATCACCGGAAGGATGAAAATGGTTGCAGAGGGAGTAAAAACTACAAAATCTGCATTTGAACTGGGCAGAAAAATGGGAGTGGATATGCCGATAATAAATCAGGTTTACAATATAATCTATGAGAAGAAAAAACCTGAAAAGGCTGTAAGAGATCTGATGAAGAGAAAATTGAAGGCGGAGATTGAGTCTTGATGAGATTTTAATAGGGCTGTTCATGATTCAGGTTTGAATAAAATAGGAATAACAGGTACAGAGGAATTATATGGCAGCCATAAAACCAAAAGGGGAAAAGATCCGGCAGGCGGTAAAATGGATATCGGATAAGCTGAAATCGGGACAAAACGATACTGTGTTGACCCTGGTGACAGAGGCCTCATTAAAGTATAACCTTTCACCCAGGGAAGAGGACTATCTTCTGAGTTTTTATAAGAAGAATACTAATGATGAAAAATAATTACGCAAGGAAATTAGGCGCTTATATTAGACTTGGGGCTGTTTTTCAAGGAGAATGAAATAACTAGATTTTCAATGAAGCAAGGGAAATCAATTTCTGGAATTATGAAGCCTTTTACTTAAAAACTGAACCTGCCTTCTTGTCTTCTCATCTTTTTTCATATTAGCTTCGATTAGTTCTGAAGCGTATAACACAGTGGAATGACTGCGATTAATAGTTGCGCCTATTTCTTCAAGGGTCTCGTCCGTATACCTTCTGGATAGGTAGGCACAGATATTTCTCGGTAATACGTATATCTTTTTGCGGGATTTGGAGCTGACCATTTCAGGGTCAATGTTGTAGTATTTTGAAACCAGCTGTTTGACATCCTGGCTGGATATAGAGGCCTCTGAAGTTACCAGGCAGTCTACGACTTCCTTGGCAAGGTCGAGATCTATTTTTACATTAAGAAGGGCGGATTTGGCACTGAGGGAATTAAGGGCACTTTCCATTTGGCGGACATCCCTTGTAAGTCTGCCGGCAATGAAGTGGATTATCTCGTCGGCGAGATTCAGGTTCTTTTCAAAGGCCTTTTCAGATAATATCTTTACCCTTGTTTCATAATCGGGGTTATCTATGGTGCTGACCAGGCCGCATGTAAGCCTTGATGAGAGCTCTTTTGACATGCGGGGGATATCCTTTGGGGGAAGAGAACTGGTGAAGATTAATTTTTTATTGTCATTGCAAAGGGCATCAAGGGTATATCCCAGTTCCACCTGAGTTTTTTCTTTTCCGCTCAGAAAATGGATCTCTTCCAAAAGCAGTACATCACAGGAACGCCGATACCTGTTTTTGAATTCATCGATGCGGTTGTTTCTGATAGAAGAAATCATTTCGTTGGTGAAATCCTCTGCAGTTATGTAGAAAACCTTGGCCTTTGGGTTGATGTGCATGATTTTGTTACCCACGGCCTGAGAAAGATGGGTCTTCCCCAGTCCGGTTTTGGCCAGCATTAGCAGGGTATTGTAATGCCGGGATTGGCTGCGGGCAAGCTCCTGGGAGGCTGAATAGGCGAATTCATTTGACGGTCCGACTATAAATCGGTCAAAGGTGAAGCCCTTGTTGAAGAATTTGAAGCTGGAGCCTGAAGTCTTAAAATTGGGGAGAGTAAGTTGCTTTGGGCCTTTGGAGTCGGAAGGGTTGGGATTTGATTTGATTTTACGATCTACATCGAAGCACAGATCCAAATGTCGATTGGTTGTGGAATTTAATTTATCCAGGATAAGTTCATAATAATTCTGCTTGACCCAGTTGCAGGAAAATTTATTCGGAAATCCAAGAGTTAATGTATTGCCGTCATTAGATACAAAAGATATCGGTCGTATCCAGAGTGAGAAGGTGTTTTTCGGGATTTCATTGCTAAGCTGGTTCTTTATCTCCTCCCAACAGACCTTCATCTATTTCTCCCGGTTTTTAACAGAATTAACGTTTATGTTGAAAAGTGAATTGAAATGAATCAAACAGGATGTTAATCGTATTTATACGAATGGGTGTTTAGATGTCAAAGCTCGTTGATGAGAGGCAAAAGTTATGTGAGATACTCTTTTTGACATAAGGTAACGTATTCGGCTCACAAGGGAAATCGGCAGTGTCGGTGTAAGTCACCGAGAAGGTGACGTTTTTTAGAATATAAAATTGGACCAAAAAACAATTACTTAAGCAAAAGAGCTGCGTTGTTTAAAAAAATATCCACATTGGAGATCATTAAAATACTACGATTTACGCAGTTTTTTAATGATATTCATTTTCTTATAGGGGATATTTTGGATAATAAAATGATAGTGATATATGGTGAAAGTTAGGAAAGAAAATTGCATGAGCTGTAACTTATTTATATTGCAAGGTAAAAATAGAATAAAAAGAGCCTGCTGCCGGAGGTTAACTCTATTTTAAAAATTATATTAAAAAACAAAGAGGTGCATTTTCTGTAAATGGGGGAAAATTGCTGATGAACAAGAAAAGGATAGTTGTAATTGCGGGAGGTTGGTCTAAAGAAAGGGAGATTTCTCTTGATAGCGGTAGGGCTGTGTACGATGCCATCGATAGAAATCGTTACGATGTAATGATGTGCGACCCGTTGAATGGGCTTGAAAGGATAATGGAAGGTAGGGATTCCATTGGACTTGCCTTTGTGTTGCTTCATGGGCGGAGCGGTGAGGACGGATCGATGCAAGGGTTTCTTGAGACTTTGGGGATTCCCTACGTCGGGTCGGGGGTTCTTGCAAGTGCGATGGCAATGAACAAACATAAGGCAAAACAGATATTCAGGGCTAACGATATTAAGGTCGCCGATGACATTTTAGTGAGAAAAGATGAACAGGTAACTGCTTGTAATATATTTAAAATGCTTGGTGAAACGGTCGTAACAAAGCCCGTAACTGAAGGATCAAGCATCGGCATGTCTATCTGTAGAAGCGAAGAAGAGTTTGACAGGGGATTTGAGATGGCCGCGGGACACGGAAGTGAGGTTATGATCGAATCGTACATAAAGGGAAGAGAGGTGACATGCTGTATCCTTGGAAATTCAAAACTTGAAGCCCTGCCTATAGTGGAGATTGCACCTGGAGAAGGGCACCTCTTCTTTGACTACGAGGCAAAATACACCAGCGGAGTCGCGGCGGAAATCTGCCCGGCCCGGATTGATGAAAAAATTGCTGAAGGGGTGAAAAAAATTGCTCGAAAAGCTCATGTAGCGCTTTGCTGCAAGGTGTGGAGCAGGACAGACATGATTATTAGGGGAGATGATATTTTTGTGCTTGAGACAAATACGATCCCTGGAATGACTACCAACAGCCTGTTTCCGCTCGCTGCTAGAACGGGGGGTGTGCCATTTCCTCAACTCGTTGAAATACTTATTGAATTATCAATAGAATAAGTGGGGTGTTTGGCCGAAGAATAGTGCCCCATGCCGTATGCTTCCGTGATGTTTTTTTCTGCCGGGCGGTGTGAAGAAAACGGGATGTTTCACGTGAAACATTGTTTTGCCTTTTCAAAGCATAAGTATTGTGCTATCAACTTCTCAAACTGCCGGATCGAATAAAGCATGGTCGCTCCGGTCAAAGGCGGGTAAGGCTTTGCCCTTTAACGGTTTGCAATCATGGAGTGTCCTTTTTATGTATGCGGCCCCTGTTTCTTTTTTTGTAAAAGCGGCACACGGATAATGTGATGACAATCTCTTCTTGTACTAACAGCGGGGTTCAGGGCATCTGATGGCAAAGGTAATCTCTATTTCTAATCAAAAGGGAGGGGTAGGCAAGACTACCACCGCCATAAATCTCTCGGCATCTCTTGCTGCGGCCGAAAAATCGTGTCTGCTTATTGACTGCGATCCTCAAGGCAACGCCACCACCGGCCTGGGCATTGACAGATCCGGAATAAAGGCGGGGCTCTATGATCTTTTATTGGGAGGGCTGTCTCTGAGTGATGTTCTTTTGGACACGGCCCTTTCAGGCTTGCATCTCATAGCTGCAACCTCGGATCTGGTAGGAGCCGAGGTTGAAATGTCTTCGCTAAGGGATAAAGAGTTTTTACTTAAAAGGCACCTGATCAAATATGAGAATGAATTTGATTACGTATTTATCGACTGCCCGCCATCTCTGGGGTTTTTGACGGTGAATGCCATGACAGCGGCCGGTTCAGTGATTGTGCCTCTGCAATGTGAATATTATGCCCTGGAGGGGCTTTCCCAGTTGCTGAGAACGATAAAGGCACTGAAACACTCGCTTAATCCGGGTTTGCGGCTTTCAGGAATTCTGCTCACCATGTATGATCAGCGTAACAATCTTTCAAAACAGGTAGCTGAAGAGGTACGGAATCATTTCAAGTCGACCGTTTTCAATACTGTTGTCCCTCGCAATGTAAGGTTGAGCGAGGCGCCCAGCCATGGCAAACCGATATTGCTTTATGATATACGTTCAACCGGCGCTCAAAGTTACCTGGAACTGGCAAAAGAGTTAATATGCAGGGAAATAGGATAAGATGAAAAAAAGGAAGGCGTTAGGCAAGGGGCTTTCTGCTATAATACCTGAAGCGGAAGGTTTCGAGGAAAAGACGGGACAGTTTTTTCTTTGCCCCATAGAGCTTATCGAACCAAATCCCGATCAGCCCAGGAAGGATTTTTCTGAACCTGAGCTTCAGGAGATGGTAAATTCGGTGAAGGAAAAGGGTGTTATTACCCCGCTGCTTGTCAGTAGAAAAGATAATATATACCAGCTTATTGCCGGAGAGAGAAGGTGGCGCGCAGCCCAGCGGGGAGGGCTCGATCGCGTCCCGGTTATAGTGAAAGAGGCGAGTCCGACAGAGGTCTTGGAGCTTGCACTTATCGAGAATATTCACAGAAAAGATCTTAATCCGATCGAGGAGGCCCTGGCTTTTAAAAAACTTATTACTGACGCGGGTATTACCCAGGATGAGTTGGCAAAACGCATCGGTAAAGAGCGATCCACCGTTACGAACATCATGAGGCTTCTCAGCCTGCCCTTGTCAATGCAGGAAGATGTGATAAACGGACGGCTGTCCATGGGGCATGCAAGGGTGCTGGCAGGATTAAAGAGCAGCGAGGAACGGATCAGTCTCAGGGATGAAATAATCAACAGGGACCTGTCCGTAAGGCAGGCGGAATCGCTGGCAAAAAAAGCGAAGTCCGGTAGTCCCAAAGGGGGTAAACCCGATTCAGAAAAGGATTATTATTTTAGATCTCTGGCGGATAATCTCAAGAGATCTCTGGGAACCAAAGTGGAAATAAGGAGAAACGGCAAAAGGGGGCGGATAGTCGTGCACTATTATTCCGATGATGAGCTGGACAGGTTGCTTGAGCTTCTATGTTGATCCTTTCCGCTCCTCCATCTTCTCTCTTTACCCTGCACTATTCTGACAAGGTTGTCCCTGTGCCTTAAACAAATCAGGAAACTGATTGCGGCGGGTACAATCAACGCCTTAAAGGGCACGCCGGTTGCCGCCAGAATAAAAGGCATTGCACAAGCTGATATCAATGACGCTAGGGAAATGATATCCCATATATATACTGCAGATATGAAACAGAGCACGGCAAATGCAGCGCCAAGAGGTGATATCCCCAGATATACTCCGAGGGCAGTTGCTACGCCTTTTCCACCCCTGAAGCCCAAAAACAGTGAGAACTGGTGCCCCAGGAGGCTTGCCAGGCCTATAAGAGACAGGTCAAGACACAGTTCCTGAAAGTTAAGGGTGGCAAGACTACGGTACAGCAAAATGGGTAAGAATCCCTTCAACAGGTCGACCGTGAGAGTCAAAACACCCCATTTGAGGCCGACTTCCCTCGCGACATTTGTAGCTCCGATGTTTTTGCTGCCCCTTGTGGTAATATCAATTCGGGCAACCTTCGCCGCAATTATTTTTCCAAACGGTACGGATCCCAGTATATATGCTGCTGAAATGTATAATAGAAGTTGTGAATTCATTATGATTCCTTTAAAGGCACGCGGATGTTTTCCCGCGGGTCATTGATAATATAGTCACTTGGCTTTTTGTAGTAGTTACTATATCTTAAAGTACATGCTTTATCATTCGTATGCAACGACATTTTAATCGGGGGCATGTTTTGAAACTCATGGTAATGGATGGCCACGGTGGTGGAATAGGCGCAGCGATTATTAAAGGCTTGAGAGAGTCCATTGGTAACAATATTGAGCTCCTTGCCGTAGGCACAAACTCTATCGCAACATCAAGGATGATGAAAGCCGGTGCCAACAGGGGAGCAACAGGGCAAAACGCCGTTGTGTGGACAAGCCGTAGGGTAGGCATAATAATGGGGCCTATAGCGATCCTTATGGCAAATTCAATGATGGGTGAAATGACGGAGTCAATGGCCTGCGCCATAAGCTCAAGCCAAGCCGTTAAAATCCTGTTGCCACTTTCTCTGGAAAGAATCAATATCGTCGGAGTTAAGGGAGAGCCGCTCCCCCACCTTGTAGATCAGGCCGTAGCCGTAGTTTCAGATCTTATGAAGGATCTTGATGCCTGAACAGGTCTAATATCGCCCTATATGCTGTTTAATCCTTTACGGACATCCTGAATATGAAAGCCAGGTTGGAAGTGCCGCTTACTTAACGGATTGCCAAAAAGGGCTGTAATGGGCGAACGTGGCTGAGTGGAGTTGACTTGTTCCATACCTTAAACCTTCAGGGGATAAAACCGTTCGGCTGGAGATTCTACGTGCCTTTTATCTCAATGGCAGGTGTATCGCCTTGTGATTTCAAGATAAAAGGCCCCCTCTTCTATCTTACCCCGCTTCAGGCATCCTTTTGAGTATATATTGCATTTGGCTTCCAGTTCTTCATAGGCGCATTCGAACTGTTTATGATCCAGTTTCCCGCTTTCCAATACCTTTACAAGCGCCCTTATCCTATAAAGGTCGATCCCGATATAGCGACCTGAGAGCTGATCGGCCGCCCCTCCTCGCTTGATCACAAGCCTTTTGGGTATCAGGTGTACAGGGTACCTGCATGAAATCCTGAGCCACAGATCATAGTCTTCACAGGCCAGAAGTTCCTCATCAAACAGGCCTAACTCATTTATGAGATCCCTTTTAAGCATAACCGCGGAAGGGCTTACAAGGCATAGAGCGAGAGAGTGTTCGAAAATTTCCCCGGACCTCTTTCTATGCTTTTTCATCGGATTTACTCGGACCCCGTTTCTGATCCAGACCTCTTCGGTCTGGCATATCTTGGCGTCAGGATTGGCACTGAAAAAGTTGAGCTGCTCTTCAAGCTTTCGGGGAAGCCATAGATCGTCGGAGTCCAGAAATGATATGTAAGGGGCGCCGGCTGCCAGAATGCCCGTATTTCTGGCAGCCGAAACGCCCTGATTAAAGGGGTGTCTGATGTATATAATATCGCCGATCAACGGGTCAAGAGCCTCCCTGGTCCCGTCGGTTGAGCCGTCATCTACCACTATTATTTCATTTTCGTTCCGGGTCTGGGACAGTACTGATGAAATAGCCTTTATAGTATTTTCAGGTCTATTATATGTGGGTATGATCACACTTACTTGATTCATCGAAAAAACCGCCAGATAAGGGCAATAATACCTGAAAAGATGAAATTCGCTTCGATAAGCGCCTCTAACGCGTTTCCGGGATAAATCCAATGCCTCTCATAGGCAAGAAGACATGTCGACAAAGTAATGATAGGAAGCAGCATAACATAGGAAAAGCGACCCACAAGGCCTGTTAACGGGCCGAGGGCAAGGGTCATGGCGGTCAGTATGAGGATTATCTTCAGCAGTCGTAGTGTCTTTTCCTCGCCAAGAGTAACCGGAAGGGTTTCAGTGCCCACTATTAGATCCCCCTGGGCCTGAAATATATCAAAGAGGGCGGATCTAACATAACTAATTAAAAAGACTACGAATATAGAGAGTAACATCGCATTCCATCGAATACTTTCGGACTCCAGGAAAGGCAGCACCGATATTACAGCGGTCCATGCAATGGCCTCCGAGAGGCTTCTTGAACCGGGTATATCCTTGATCTTCACATATCTATATTTGCCTCTGAATCTGATAGGAAACAGGGGCATGCTGTAAAGGGCACCGAGCAGGGTCAAGCCGGCAATGGCCAGAAAGGTACTAATTCCGATATGGAAGGATACGAAAAGGGCTATCAAAATAGAGACGGTAGCCGAGATTATAAGAGGGTTTCTGTATTTTTCCAGATAAAATGCCTTTTCGGGATCATTGTAAGCACTGGCTCCCTTGTCCAGAAAATGATTAAGTACATGCATGGCGTGTATATATAGAAACGAGAGCAGTGAAAAGGCGATCAGGGGCGGCCGGGAAAAAAGAATCGATGCGGCCAGGGTTAAACCGAAGGCGCCCGAGGCGACCAGGAAATTGCTCAAGAGAAGAAATTTGCAGACCTCCTTAAAGGTGAGGGAAAAGCTGCCCCTTGTCCTTCCTTTTATTCCTTCTATTTCCTTGACAACATTGTTTATCATCCAGTTCGGGGTGGATGCGCCGGCTGTAACCCCGATCTTCTCCATAGCGGAAAGCTCCTGCCTTTTCAGATCTTTTTCAGTTTCCACATGAAATGTCGGCAGGCCCACCTCTCTTGACAGCTCAGCCAAGCGTTGGGTATTTCCGCTGTGATATCCTCCTACGACAACCATGGCATCGACATTCTGCGCTATGGAACGGACTTCTTCCTGGCGTTGCTGGGTCGCATCGCAGATTGTGTTGAATACGAGAAGATCAGGAAATCGGGTCTTTAGGGCGTGTATGATTTCGTCGTATTTTTTTGCATTCTGAGTTGTCTGAGCCACGACAAAGGGGTGATCGATCCGTGGAAGCCCGGATACCTCATCAATATCGCGTATGACGTTAGCAGGAGTCTCGCTGTAACCCATAAGACCAATAACCTCGGCATGATCCGGGTCTCCCACTATAATTGCGGAATGCCCCTTTCTTGTGTAGGATCTTATTATTGCCTGTACTTTTGCGACCCTGGGGCAGGTTGCATCAACTAACCTGAGCCCCATGTTTCTTATTTTTTTTCTTGATTGAGGAGGAATACCGTGAGCCCTTATCACTATGGTGCCTGATTTCAATTCCCCAAGGTTAGTGAGGGAGTGTACGCCCTTTGATGACAATAGGTCCATTACCTGTCTATTGTGTATAAGCGGACCGTAGGTGTAGATGGGGCCGTCGTCCTTGTTGGCTTCGGTAAGCACGATTTCCATTGCCCGCCTGACACCCATGCAGAAGCCCGCGTTTCTGGCCAGTTTTACTTTCAAGTTCCTTTAACCCTCCAGTTTCGAAAAATATTGTTTTACGGCGCTCATCATATCTTCAAAATTCTGAATGCCCGTGAAGGTGCCCCTGAATCGGCAGCTATCAGGTAATCCTTTTGTATACCATAAAAGCAGGCCCCTCATCGCCCTTGCCGCCCTTTCCTCCCCCATGAACCGGCACAAAAGCCTGAAATGCTCCTCTATCAATGCCCTTCTTTCGGCTATTTCAGGATATGTCACTGGAATGCCACGGTTCTTGAGGGATATCTGCCTGAATATCCATGGATTTTCGACAGCCCCTCTGCCTATCATAACCCCGTCGCATCCGGTCTTCGCTCTCATATCAAATGCCAGTGAAAAGTCAAATACATCACCGTTTCCAATTACAGGGACATCAACCGTCTCTTTAAGTACTTTTATAAGGTTCCAGTCAGCCTTGCCGGAAAAACCCTGAGAAACCGATCTGGGATGGAGTGTAATGGCATCTACCCCACAATCCTCCATTATCTGCGCCAGCCGTACGGCGGAATTATCATCTTTTGACCAGCCGGCCCGCATCTTGACGGTGAGAGGGATCTTGCAGGCCTTTCTTACCGCCAGCAATATATCTCTCACCGCAAACGGATCCCGCATAAGCGCACCTCCCGACCCGGTCTTAAGGACCTTTCTGGCCGGACATCCCATGTTGATGTCGATAACATGAGCGCCCGAGGCCTCGGTGATTTTGGCCGCTTCAGCCATGATTTCCGGTTTGGAACCGAATAGCTGAACTGACAGGGGGGTTTCCGCAGGATCAGTTTTGAGGTAATTCAAGGTCTTTTTATGAGCCCTTGTCAGCCCGGCTGCGCTGACCATTTCGCTTGTTACCAGACCTGCGCCCATTTTTCTGACTATGACACGGAATGGAAGATTTGTTATGCCGGCCATAGGAGCCATGACGGCCCAGCTGTCGAGATTCAGTTTGCCTATCGAAAGCATAAGAAATTATCAAAAAAATTTGAATTTTTTAGTTGCACGATTGTCCTACAGGGCCTGAAAAGATTCATCAAAAAGAGATTAAAACCGGTAGGAAAATATAGCCGCCTTGATAATTTTAACAAGGAGCATCAGCATGAACAGTAAGACTCTGTCCGGAATTCCTTTTGGAGATAAGAGCACTTACCGGGCAGGCCTTTATACATTCAAGACATCCCGCGCATGGCAGATCAGTCACCTCTTCTTCACCGTAAAAGGAAACGACCGTGTTCAATCCCCTTCCTGCAAAGGCAAGAAAGGATTTTCCCTGCGCCATCCGGCAGGCATGAATGCATCTGCCGCATAAGACGCAACGGCTGGAGATATATTCAAGTACAGGGTGGTTTTCATCCGTTTCGCCCTCTTTTATATGATGCTCCAGGTTCTTCTGTTTGAGGCCCACCTTTAAAAAGGCCGCCATCTTCTGAAGCGGGCAGTTTTTGTTGGAAGGGCAGGATCTGCAATCGACATTGTGATCGGAAAGAAGAAGCCTGAGGGCGGAACGCTGAAGCCTTCTGACTGCAGGAGAATCGGTTTTTACAACCATCCCGTCTTTTACCCTTGTGGTACAGGAGGTAACCGGGCCCTGAATTCCCTCAATTTCAACAAAACAGAGCCTGCAGGAGGCAGGTGGAAATTCAAGCCCTTCAACATAACAGAGATTCGGTATATAGATATCATTTTGAAGACAGGTCAAAAGGAGGTTGCTTTCCTCATTCGCCTCAATTTGCCTATCGTCTACAAGCAGTCTGGCCATGTATACACCCTGTATTTAGTTATAGAAATCAGCTCCCTTTGAGCGGGGCCTGTTTTATCTTATTGTAACATATTGTTTTCATGACATTTTTTCAGGTCTTTCAATAACCGGCACAAGATGAGCAGGGGAGACCCGTTTTACCGCATTATATTCTTCAGGGCATGCGGCCACACATTCTCCGCATTTAACACACAAGATCTGATCGACGCCCTTTTTCCTTTCCTTGGTCGTAAAGATGGCTTCAACCGGACAGCTTCCCACGCAGGCATCACATCCTCTTGCACAAAGATCCAGATCAATGTAATAGGCTGTCAGTGCCCTGCAATTTCCAGCAGGACAGCGCCTTTCTCTCACATGAGCCTCATATTCATCCTTGAAATATCTTAGCGTGGTTAGCACCGGATTCGGAGCTGTCCTACCCAGGCCGCAGAGAGAGCCTTCCTTTATTTCCCGGCTCAGTTCTTCAAGCTGAACCAGATCCTCCTCTTTTCCCTCACCTTTTGTAACCCTTTCAAGGATTGAGAGGAGCTGATATGTGCCGATCCTGCAGAAGGTACACTTGCCGCATGATTCCTTTTGCGTAAAATCGAGGAAATATCTGGATACGTCCACTACGCAGGAATCCTCATCCATTACGACCATGCCGCCTGAACCCATCATCGCCCCGGCATGGGAAAGGGAGTCAAAATCGATAGGTGTATCAAGAAATTCTTCAGGCAGGCAACCGCCCGAGGGTCCGCCGATCTGGACGGCCTTGAAACCCTTTCGGTGGGGTATTCCACCGCAGACATCGAAAATGAGATCGCGCAGTGTGACACCCATCGGAATCTCTACCAGGCCCGGGTGGATTACATTACCCACCACCGAGAATATGGCCGTGCCAGGGCTGCTGTCTGTTCCAATCTGTCTAAACCAGTCCGCACCATTTTCCAAAATTGCGGGAACGGTGGCGAAGGTCTTTACGTTGTTTATAACCGTAGGCATTCCCATAAGCCCCTTTTCAACCGGGTAAGGCGGCCTGATACTGGGCATGCCCCTTCTTCCCTCAATTGATCGCATAAGGGCGGTTTCCTCTCCGCAGACAAAAGCCCCTGAACCCTGAAAAAGTTCGATTTCCAGGTCAAAACTGCTTCCTAAAATGCCTTTGCCTAAAATGCCGAGCTCCTTTGCCTGTCCAATTGCATTTGCAACCATTTTTACCGCAAGCGGGTATTCGGCCCTGACATAGACGATCGCCTTTTTTGCCCCAATTGCGTATGCGCCTAATGCAATTCCTTCGATGACCTGATGAGGGTTACTCTCAAGGATGGTCCTGTCCATGTAGGCACCTGGGTCTCCTTCATCCGCATTACAGATAATAAATCTTTCCTTGCCCGGGGCATTAGCCGCGATTTCCCATTTTTTGGCGGTAGGAAAACCTGCCCCCCCCCTTCCCCTCAGACCGGATTCTTTTACTTCTTCAATCACCTGTTCCCGGTCTTTGCCGATCGTGTCGGCAAAAGAGGCATAACCACCTTCAGCTATGTATTCATAGATATTTTCAGGATCGATTCGCCCGCATTTTTCCATCACGATCCTTTTTTCCAGGTTGAACCTGGGAAAATCCATGACAGAGGGTATCAAATCGTTTTCAACCAGGGCCCCTAGTACATGCTCAAAGAGCGGGTCGCCATCTTTGAGAAATGATTTGACCAGCATATTGGCCTTGCCCGGAGTCACATTATGGTAAAAGATAGGGGGGAAGCCGGATTCGCAATGATCTATGATTACGACAGGTTCTGCATAGCAATGCCCCACGCAGCCTACCTGATGTATCCTGGCATCCACTCCCTGTTCAGCCAAGGAGTCCTCAAATGCCTTCTTTGTTTCAAGCGCTCCGGAGGCTATACCGCAGGTAGCCATGCCGATATCGATCCTTATCTTTGATTCAGCCTTAGAGGCATTTACCCTCTTTTCAGCTTCATCCAGGATCTCCCTGAATTTTTCTTTCACCTCGTTTTCCGTATCATTTTGGCTCATTTTGCCGGTCTTCTCTTTCCTTTTTTTCCTTTTCTATTTCATAACCGAGTAGGATTCCTTCAACCTTACTGGGGGCCATATTACCATGCACTGTTTCATCGACAATGGCAACCGGGGCAAGGGCACAGCAGCCTACGCAGGCGACCCGTTCAATGCTGAACTCACGGTCTTCAGTTGTCTCTCCATCCCTTATGTCCAGTTTTCTTTCAAAGTTTTCAAGGATAATGTCTCCCCCCTTCACATGGCAGGCGGTACCGAGACAAACCTTTATGGGATGTTTACCCGGCGGATTAAAGCGGAACTGATTGTAAAAGGTTGCTACCCCGTAAACCTCGCAGGTCTGCAAATCAAAATGGACTGCAGCCATGTTAAAGGCAAAGGGAGGTAGATAGGAGTGTGTTTTCTGAATGGTCTGAAGAAGGGGGATAAGGCTTCCTCTTTCATTATCAAAAGATGCGATTATTTGACTAATATCATCCCTTATTTTTTCCTCATCCCATTGCTGCTCCTCATCCATTTGAGCCTCCTCTGTTTTCGCTTTATTGTTCGATTCGCCGAAAGTGCACCTTGTCTATTTGAGCATATATACTTGGGTTATTTTGTCCGGGTCAAAAAAATCGAATTCGCCCTAATGGATCGCGTGGTGCCTTTGCAACTTGTTTTTATGATATCAGATAGTGCCCGTCCAGAAATTGCTCACTTCTGGATACTGATTTCAGCCGTCAGCTAAAAGCAAGCGGCAAAGAAGTTGATATTCCGATTTTTTGGTGACAGCTGATTGCTAACTAAGACCTTTAAATTGGGTATTTGGTTTTGGCCTGTACCCTATAGCTTTTCCATTGCGCCATATACTGAACGCATTCTTTCCCTGAGAATTTTGCAGATCCTTTCCATGATGTAAAACCCGAGGTCACTGTTTAGCGTCATTATTTTCCTAAGCCTTGACCCCTCTATTTTAAGCATACTGGAGGCCTTATGGCACGTTGCGGAAGACATGAGATTATGGGGCTCATCAAGCAGGGTAGACCAGCAACCAAAAACCCTGCCTTTACCCAGTATGGCCGTAACCACCTTTGCCTTGCGTGCGCCCAGATCCATGGATCTTTCAAGGAAAACACTTCCCCCGGCTATTATATAGAGATTTTCTCCATAATCACCCTGGTTGAATATCTGTTCTCCTGCCTTGTAACTTTCGGCGTTGCATAGGGCTGATATCTTTTCGATAAAAGCCATTTCAATGCCGCTGAAAAGCTCGCAATTTACCAAGACCTTGAAAAGTTCGGCATTGTCCATGGGAATTTCTCCTTTTGATGGAAGGCTGCCGGTCTTCGCAGGCCCGGAGCGGTCCGGTATTAACCATGGTTTTTTGTTTTTCTCCAATTTAGACTTTAGGAACGGCTCCCAAAGGACTCTCCCCCAGTCTCACAACCTCTCAGCTTCACTTGATCCACCGACTTTATCAGTCCAAATTCAACTAACCCTGCAGTATTTTTATCCTGAGCCTAAAAAAAGCCCATCTTAAAGTCAAGTAATGCCTGAATATAGAAGTTTATATAAATAAGGATAAAATAAAACAGGCCGTATTGATGTCAAAAGGACCAAAAAGGCCCGACTACAATATCTTTATCACCCTCAGATCCGGCATTTCTCCTCTCAGTCTCTCTATAGCGGCAGGTGAACCAAGGATCTTGATTATGAATTCGTGCTTCAATTTATTCAAAAGGCTTCCAAAATGAATGAAATGATCTTTTCCGGTCTCAAATATCTGGTCACGCATCTGTTGGCGGCCTTTTTCATCGTCATCCGTCAGATACCTGAGCATGGATATGAATCCCTTGGCATCTGGGAGCATATGTCTGTCAAGATCACCTATAGCTCCTATGATCGCCTTGGTAATTTCCGCATCATTGAGGTTGCTTTCCAGCAGGAATCTTCCTGCACGGTCAAAGACATCAATCGTGCCTGTGAGGTTGGGATCTCTATAGGAGACAAGGCTCAACAGGCCGGACAAACGCTCAAAAAGGCAAAACGCACCATAGGCCCCGCCCTGCACGCGGACCTGGTCCCACAGAAAGGTGTTTCTCAGGTACCTGGATATGACCTGAGCTGAGCCATGATATTCATAGCCGTTTGAATAAAGATCCCCCCCCTTTCCCACATAGTTTACCTTTGATGGAATGCTCATTGCTTCAAGAAAGGGAAGTTTTTCCCTTGTCCATGAAACTTTTTCAATATCTTGCTCGGGCAGGGACTCCTGAAGTTTTTTTATTGGTAAATCGAGCCTTTTAATGCCTTTTTCGTCTAAGGTTAGGTTGATAATGGCATTGCGACTGTTTACAAGCTTTCCATGTATAGACTCAAGGGTCTGTAACACCTTGGGCCAGTCCTTTTCAACATCCTCCCCCAGTTTTCTGAGGAAGAAAAGATAGCTTATTCCGCCCACCATTTCGGAGACCCAGTGTGCCTCACCGAAATTGGCCATCAGCCTTGTATTTACAATGAGATGGCCCTGAGGGATCAATTTCTGTTCCCTCCTCGCCTTTTCCTCCAATACCATCTGGTGAAATCTCTTTCTGTTGTCCAGGCGAATATCGCATAGGACCTCCGAAAAAAGGCCGGTCAACTCCTCTGCCTGATTCACCATTGCCTTTCCACGCAGGAAAAGCCAGGAAGAGCTTTCCTTTTTTCCCTTTAATGGAGATGTGAATATCTGATGCCATATCCCGCCGGTTTTACGGCTTATCCTTTTGGATAAACTTACAAAATCCTCTTTCCGTGTCCCCATTTCGGTCAAGGCACGCCCGAAAAGAGGCATGTAGGAGAGTTCTGCTGCAGAGATCGCATGAAGATCAAAACCGATATCGAGATGGGCGATACCGCTTGTGAAGATGTCATGGGTCAGGACCTTTGTTCCTCCGGCGCTCGAGATGCAAAAGGGAATCTGTTTGTTTCTTCTTTCAAGGTCGGTCTTTTTGAGACAGGGTACAGTGGCAAGTGCTTCAGGAGTATCGGGTGTTCCCTGGATTTTTTTCAGGTACAAGGTGCTATCGATTACTTTTCTTTTCTCCTCTTTATTCATGGAAGAGAGCCTTTTTGAAAGGATGTCTCGTTCTTCACTTTCTTCCCTTCTTTCTAATTCAGGATCGGGTCTCAGGACCAGGGTCGTCCTGTGGGGGTTATCAAGTAAATTGACCCGTATTAGATCTTCAAAGTAGTTCTTGTTGTCTTCAAGATGATTTTTTATAATTTTAAAGGATTTTTCGAAGCTGAGAAGGACAAGGGGATCTCCGCCGTAAAGCCATGTAGTCAGTGCCCTGAGCATCAATAAAAGACCCTTGGGAAATGAACCTGCATTGTTCTCTCTCAGCCGGAATTCCACAGTGTTAATGGCAGCTTCCACCGTCTTTTCATCTATTCCCTTTTGAACCATGCCTTGAAGTGTCTCAAGCACAAGGGCTTCTATCTTTTCCGAATTTTCGATATCTATACCCTTGAGTCCGGTGGAAAGATACATCTGTCGCAACTCCGCTCCCAGTCCTTCTCCTGCGATATCTTCCCCGAGACCTGAGTCGATAAGGGCCTTTCTCAAAGGTGATGCGGGCATTCCAAGAAGGATGTATTCCAGAATGTGCATTGAAAAGTTTTGTACCGCGTCAACTGATTCAGGTAGCAGCCAATTGAGCGTAATCATGCCCTTAGAATCGGAACCCTCCCCCTGTCCGGCGATATAAGAACGCGTAACGTGCCTGGGTTTTGAAAGATAAGGCTGAAGGGCGATAGAGGAGTCCGCAGGGTCATGCTCGAAGTTTCCTATATATCCGTCGATCATGCGGAGTCGTTCATCAGGAGGATCATCACCGTAAAAGAAAAAACGGCAGTTTGACGGGTGGTAGTATTTTTTGTGAAATTCCAGGAAACTGTCATAGTCCAGATCCGGGATGTCTCTGGGATGACCACCGGAATCAAGACAATAGGGAGTGTCAGGAAAAACGGACTGGACAGAGTATTCGGACAGGAGGTTTTCAGGAGCTGAATATGCGCCTTTCATCTCATTAAATACAACTCCCTTGAGACCCATAGGCCCCTCCGGATTTTCCAGTTCCATGTGCCAGCCCTCCTGCTGGAAGATCTCAGGGGTAAGGCGGGGATAAAAGACCGCGTCAAGATATACGTCAACCAGGTTGTAGAAATCCTCTCTGTTCTGACTTGCCACCGGGTAGCATGTTTTGTCAGGATAGGTGAAGGCATTCAAAAAGGTCTGAAGGGATCCTTTTAAAAGCTCCACAAACGGCTCTTTAACCGGATACTTCCTGGAGCCGCAAAGCACGGAGTGCTCAAGTATGTGGGCTACGCCGGTTGAATCCTTAGGGGGTGTTCGAAATGCCGCACCGAACACCTTGTTTTCATCACTTCCTTCAAGAGAGAGGAGTTCAGCCGCGGTCTTTTCATGGCGAAAAAGCCTTGCAACAGTCTTTATTTCTTGAATATATTCTTTCTTGATCAGTTTGAAACCATGTTTCACGGTTACTGCTCCTTTTTAAAGAGATAAAAGTTAAGGACATCTAATAGCGTAATATATTAACGTGTAAATATCGTCAAGTGCTATGCCCCAACGTTCCGTTGCGGTACACGCGCCCGGGGGCCCGTATGAACCAATGCAGGTCTGGGACAAAAAGATTCATCCAGTAAAAGTGTAAGTTAACGTTGCAAAGCCTGTGATCTTTTGATGCAATATAAAAAAATGGTAGTTATGATAAGGTTTGGATACATACAGTAGTGGTTTGATTTTTCTTGACATACTATATGTAGTATTTAAAAATTTATTTTTCAGGCCTTTCACAGAGACATGGCTTCCGTAACAGGGTTCAAGGGTAATCCGGAAAAAACGGCATAAGGTCGCTTCATTTTCATCAAATATTATAGCTCAGGAGTAATCTAATGGGTCAACAGAGCAAAATCCTTGTTACGGAAGAAGGTGTCTTTGATCTTGAATCATACAGATGGGATGATGACCGTTTCTCTGATCTGTTGGTTAAGGATAACGCCATTGATTCAAATAAGGCTATGGATATAAGCAGGTTTGTGCGTAGCGAGATCGCCAAGATGGGTCTTCATACCATAACCATCCCTGTGCTGGAGAAGATCATCGATGCCAAACTTCTGGAATACGGGCTTTCCAAGGCCTCTCCGGTCAGGCTGGACCGCTCAATTTTTATAAAAAGAGGTATCGCACTTTCAGAAAACGCCAGTAGGGTTCTCGCCAGGAGATATCTCAAGAAGAATAACGACGGAAAGGTCATCGAGACTCCGGAACAGATGTTCAGACGGGTCGCCGGAGCTATTGCGACTTCCGAGAAGAAATACGGGGATGAAACGCATGTGGCGAAGATGGAGGAAATCTTCTACAACCTTATGACTGAACTGAAGTTTCTTCCCAACTCCCCCACCCTGATGAACGCCGGAAGAAGGCTTGGACAGCTGGCAGCCTGCTTTGTCCTGCCTGTTGAAGACAGCATGGAAGGAATCTTCGACGCCCTGAAAAACGCCGCACTCATACACAAATCAGGTGGGGGAACCGGCTTTTCCTTTTCCCGCCTTAGGCCCAAAAAGAGCAGGGTCGGCACCACAGGAGGTGTCGCCTCCGGTCCGGTTTCCTTCATGAGGATATTTAATACCGCCACCGAGCAGGTAAAACAGGGTGGAACCAGACGCGGTGCCAACATGGGTATCTTAAGGGTCGATCACCCTGATGTCAGGGAGTTCATCTTTTGCAAGAAGAATGATCATGAACTGAATAATTTTAATATTTCGGTTGCGGTAACCGATGAATTCATGGACAGGGTTTACCGTGGAGAAGACTACGACCTCATAGACCCGAGGGACAATGAAAAGACCGGGGCGATAAACGCATCCGAGGTCTACGAGGCTCTTGTCAAGCAAGCGTGGGAAAACGGGGATCCTGGGATCATATTCCTGGACCGAATAAACAGGGACAATCCAACCCCCTTGCTGGGAGAGATCGAGAGCACAAATCCATGCGGGGAACAGCCCCTGCTACCCCTTGAGGCATGCAATCTTGGGTCGATAAATCTCGCCAAGTTTGTCGTAAAAGGGGACGGGGTGCCGCAGGTCGATTTTGAATCCCTCAAAGAGGCCGTCTGGTGGTCGGTGCGGTTTCTGGATGATACCATTGATGTGTCCAGATATCCTCTTAATCAGATAGATGAAATGGTCAAGGGAAACAGAAAGATCGGCCTGGGTGTCATGGGCTTTGCGGATATGCTCTACCAGCTGGGGATCCCATACAGCAGCGAGCAGGCTCTTGAAAAGGCCGAGGAGATCATGGAATTCATCCGTGTTGAATCGCTTGAGGCATCCAGAAATCTTGGTGAAGAAAGAGGCCCCTTTCCCAATATTGAAAAAAGTGTCTATGCCGGCGATGACGCGTGCCGGTATCGAAACGCCACAACAACCACTATAGCCCCTACCGGAACTCTCAGTATCATTGCCGGCTGTTCAAGCGGAATTGAGCCTCTTTTCGCACTCAGTTTCGTAAGGCGCGTAATGGATAACGACGAACTGCTGGAGGTAAACCCATATTTTGAGTCTGTGGCAAGACAGAGGGGCTTTTACAGTGAGCCGCTTATGGACAGGATAGCCGTCAAGGGCACCATCACGGATATGGAGGAGATCCCTGAGGATGTGAGAGCCGTATTCCAGACCGCTCACGACATAAGTCCTGAGTGGCATATCCGCATGCAGAGCGCCTTTCAGAAACACACCGACAACGCGGTCTCAAAAACGGTCAATCTTCCTCGGGATGCCTCCATAGAAGATGTCCGCAAGGTCTATGACCTTGCCTACAAGCTGGAATGTAAGGGCGTAACCATATATCGTGACGGAAGCAAGGAGAAACAGGTGCTTTCCTGTTCAGGTGAGGCCTCAAGGGATGAGACGTTCATGGGCGCCGTAAAGGAGAGGCCTGAGACCCTTGAGGGTTTTACCACCAAAATGGTGACAGGTCTCGGTACCCTTTATGTCACTATTACCGAGTATAAGGGCAGACCTTTCGAGGTCTTTGCCACCATAGGCAAATCGGGTGGATCAACCACTGCAAAGACGGAAGCGATAGGGCGATTGGTATCTCTGGCTCTTAGATCTGGGGTCGAGGTAGGCAAGATAGTTGATCAGCTGAAGGGTATCGGAGGAGAGCATCCTGTCTTCCAGAAAGACGGATTGGTTCTCTCTATTCCCGATGCCATAAGCAGGATATTGGAAAAACGCTACCTGGATGCGGGTGCCCCGCGTCATGGTCAGAGAGGGAGGCACGGTCATGGCCTGTTGGGCGAATTGTGCCCGGAGTGCGGACAGACGATCAGTTTTGAAGAGGGGTGCATGACTTGCCATTTCTGCGGTTTTTCAAAGTGCGGTTAGAAAAAGAAGTTGATAAGACCCCGTTATTTAAAGGGCATCGAAATCAGCAAGGTAATGTCCAAAAAAACGGGGATTGAGCGGAGTAAAACGGTCTACCACGGTCATCATTTCCAGGCCCGGCACTATCGTCCTTGTAACCGGGATCTCAAGTTCTTCCCTGGTAAGATCGACATAGATCGGATTGTAACCGTTTTTTGTCAATAAATCCTCTATGAGCCGGAGATCCCGTTCCGGGCTGCCTGAGGAATAATTCGGCAGTTCTTCAAAACGGAGTTTTTTCATGCCTTTCGGGGACGGCATCGATCCGAACCAGTAGGGATAGGGATAAGGGATTTCCGTCATAGCCGAAAATATGGCGCTTCTGCCGTCAAGGCTTGCCCCGGTTCCCTTTAATATCATGCCGTTTGGCCCCCTGATAAAGGCCTTGTAGCAGGGGATTCCAAATTCGGTGGTTATGTCCAGAAACTGGATGAAAATGCCCTTGTCTTCACATCTTTCAAGTATATCGTTTATGATTCGGTCTTCAGATTCCAGCAAAAATGAGCGTTTTTCAGAGTAGGAGATTATCTTTTCCGCATCCCTTTCAAGTACCTCCAGAATGGCCGCCAGTCTGGCGCTATCCCTTGTTACACCGGCTGCCAGTCCGTTGGAAGGCAAACCGCTGGTAAGGCCCGGTTCGTCAAGGTTGGGGAATAGAAATACTATCTGTGCAGGCACATACACGCTGCCTATTCCATCTTGACCGACCCTCTCACCCATTACCCAGTAGATTTCCTGGTCCCGGAAGGGTGTTTCAAGACAGAGATCCGCCGGGTTAAGGACGCGCATATCCGCCTTTAAAAGGTCCGTATATCTCCCCTTTAGGATATCCAGGTTCCCGCAGTAATTTACTGCCCTTTCCTGATCAAAGCCGGCGAATGAAGAATAACGCTCCACCGCCTCCATCAGGCAGGATATCTTTGCCTGGCCGATCTTATTTCCCCTTCCATAACTGATCTGGCTGCCCGTCAATCGGAAGATATTCCTGCCGGTCTCAACGGTAACATCCAGTTTCCATGGTCTTTCAACCGCATATGGACTGAGAGTGGCATCCGGCCTGGTCTCCCAACCTTCCAGAATTCCCACCAGTTCAAGGCTTTTTGTAAGGCCTTTTATTTCAGCCTTATCAGGTACATCTTTCAAATATGACCCTGTATTTGCATCAGAAGACCTGAGACTGCTTATTGAGACGGTATTTTTCCCCCATTCATTCAGCTTTTCAGGGTCAAAGGGAAGCGGCTCTTCAGCCTGATCAGGAGGTGGCATAATGTCCAGTCGGTTCTTATTCCTGGCAAAATTCCTGAGCCAGTATAGATTAGCCTTTTTATCCTTCCTCAAATGCCAGGGAATGTATATGAGAGGACTCTGCTCGGCCAGTTCATCCCGGTCATAAGACTCAAAGGATCCAAGGAATTGCTCGAATTTTGGGTATACAATGGAAGCCTCATACAAAAGAGAGAGTAGAGGTAGGTCCCTTTCTTTTCCTGCCTGATGAAACAGCGATTCAATTTCGGGCGGTTCAAGCTCAGCTGTCATCTTGAGAAAATAGGCACGCATGAAAAGGTCATTAGGGCGGTCACGGCAGATCTTGAGGGCGCTGTTAAATGGAGGCCTGCTTTTAGGGACGCATTCGTAGATTCCCACGCCGCCGGCAACGCCTGAAGGCGTCATCTCATATCCTACGAGCTGTGGAGTCTTTTCCAAGTGCCTCCTTCAGGTGAAAAAATTGTAAGGTCTTTTGTCGTCGTCAGGTTGAATCGGAAAATGCTTCAATGATTCAAAAAAATCTTTCAGCCTTGGCCCGGCCCATAAAATATTTTGTCCAGGCGCTTTATGCCTGTTCATAGACGCCTCTTATCCTGTCCTGCAGATAAATATGGTCGAAGGATTTTTTTGTCGCTTCATTGAACCAGGAAAGGCCGATATCCCGGCATCTTGTGCAGGCATCCGAGGGTATTCGCAGCGCCAGTATATGCTGCCCCAGACTGGAGACGGATTCTATCGACAGGGTTCCGGAGCAGTCTTTGCAGTATATTATCTTTTCGCGCTGCTTTTCCTGAATCCCGTCGGTGTCATAAAATATGTTCCTCTGCCGCTCAACTATTTCACCATGCCTGTAATCTGTTTTTTTCAGGCCGCCACCAAGAAAAAGGCCTTTCAGTTCCGTAATCAGCTGTTCAATCCGCCAGGTTACATCGGTTGATTGAGGTTCATAGTCTCTGTCATAGTTCGGTTCTTTCACATAAGCCGTATCCATTCCCGCCATTGCCATTATTATGCCGATATTTACATAAGGAAGGGCGTTTTCAACCGCATAACCTCCTTCAAGGACGGCTATGTGGGGCCTGAGTCTTTCGGTAAGCAGTGCATACCCGCGGGCTGAAAAATTCATGTTCGTGATCGGGTCGTTGAAGTGATTGTCCTGCCCGGCCGAGTTTATTATGATATCGGGGTTGAATTTTTCCAGAAGCGGCATGACAAATTCATCAAGGGTGAAGAGGAAGCCCTCTTCTCCGGTCCTGGGGGGAAGAGGGATATTAACCGTAGAGCCTTGAGCATTAGGCCCGCCCGACTCATGGGGAAAGCCGGAACCGGGATACAGGGTCCGGCCATCCTGATGAATGGATATAAACAGGGTGTGGGGGTCATGCCAGAATATGTCTTGTGAGCCGTCTCCATGATGGCAGTCGGTATCAACAATGGCGATTTTTTTAACCCCGTATTTTTCACGAAGATATTCAACCATTATCGCCTCATTATTGATATTGCAGAATCCCCGGTTTCCATGAACCACTCTCATGGAATGATGGCCGGGAGGACGCACCAGGGCGAAGGCGTTTTCAACCTCCCCCTTCATTACCGCGTCGGCGGCGACCAGGCAGCCTCCTGCCGATATCAGGTGGCTTTCGGTAGTTACCGACTTTTCATCCGGAACACAGAAGTGGACCCTCCTTATATCTTCATAGTCGGCAGGCCTTACCTTGTACTCAACGATTCCATCCACATCCATCAATCCCTCTTCCATTACTTGATCCTGGGTGTATAGGAGCCTTTCTTCGCGCTCAGGATGGGTGGGGCTTATAGCCCAATCAAAGGCGGGAAAAAAGACCAGCCCGGTAGTACGGGAAGCTTTCAGCATATCATTGCCCTCGAAGTCGTTTTTTGGTAAAAATGTTCCTGTATTTGAGCATTTCAGATTATAAATCCCTGTCGAGAAAACTTATCTTTCAAGCGTTTTATAAAAACTGATTACTGAAAGAACCGGGATAAGAGGCTGAAATTAAAGAACAGGTCCCCTGTTTTCAAGTTGGCGGGATTTTCAGCCGCTCTTATGCGCAGCAAAAGGTCCTGTGGGACGGGATTGTCTATATGCTTTTACCCGGCTGCTTCCAACCGCTTATAAGGCCCGGAGTAATGCACATCTTAAGTCTGATATTCTGTCCTGCCCGGTAATAGCCGCGGATCATGTTAAAGACCTGCTGCTCTGTTATGGATATCTCAAGTGAGTCAGTATCCGCACCTATCTGGACCGCCCGTTTTCGAAGCTCTTTGTCAGCCAGTTTTATTGCGTCGTTGATATCAAATGTTTGATCGATCGGTTTTTCCATGTCCACCTCCGGGATGATTACGGTGCCCCGTTCGGTATCGGCCTGAAGTGTAATCACGGAAGTCACCCTCGCTACAGCAGCACCTACGGCATTGGCAACCCCGAAATGATCTGGTACTCGCGCAGGAAGGCCGAGCGCCCGTCCTATATAAGGGGCAATCTGAGGAGCAGGTCCGCCTATTATGACAACGGCGGAAGGCTTGATTTTTTGCTCTTTGAGCAGATCATTGATGGTATAAAGAGGGGCCGAATTGACGCTTTCCGTAAAGGAGGAGGCAGCTTCCGCAATTCCGTAGGCCATAGTTTCAAGGATCCTTTCAGATGTAGAGAGAGGATCAAGGCCGAGCGGTCGCCCGAGATTACCCATGGCATTTATCGCAGCTGTGGCATTGCCCTTCTTTAAAAGCCCGAGGGAAACCATGGCATCGGTGGGTGTAGGCCCCGGTCCGCCGAAGGCGATCGGTTTTCCTTGCCGGAAAGGCCCGATTGAGAAAGAGCCGTCCTTTTCCAGGGTTAGTAGACTATCCCCACCTACCCCGATTGAACGTGTCAGCAGGGAACGAATAAGGGTGGGGTAAGTGCCAAGTTTTATTCCCCGCCTGTCAAACAGCGGTTCTCCGTCAAGTACAAAGGACATGTCAGTTGTTGTTCCACCGATATCAAGCACCAGAGAGGCCCCCCTGCACCCGTCAAGTGCGATCGCACCCATTACGCTTGCAGCCGGGCCTGACTGGGCGGTCCTGGCCGGGGCGTAGACACTTTTGTTGAGTTCGAAGGTTCCGCCGTCAGGTTTAAGGAGATATCGATGGGCGTTAAGGGCCTTTTCGTTCAATATATGTGTAAGTGCACCTAAAAATCTCTTGTGTATCGGAAAAAGGGCCGAGTTAAGATAGGTGGTGAATATCCTTCGAGGAAAATTCAGGCTTCCGGAGACCTGATGTCCCATTGCGGCATAAGAAAAATCTTTTGACACCATGTCGGCGATTTTAAGCTCATGGGCGGGGTTGCGAACCGAAAATTTGCATGCGATCCCTAATACATCAATTCCCTGTTCCTTGATCCTTTTCGAGGCATATCTTACAGCGTCCCGGTCAATCGGTTCCGCTTCAAAACCCTGGTGGTCGAGACACCCGGTGACGACGTTGTAGCATGGACCCACCGAAAAAGACCGCGGGTCGATTCCGGGACCGCCGGATACTATCATTCCCGCCCGGTGGAGTCTTTTCTGAACAATGGCGTTTGTAGCCATTGTGGTGGAAAAGACCATCCTTTCAATTTGCGCGGGCCCTGTGTCAAAAAGCGTCCTGTCCAGGGCTTGTCGAAGGGTATCCAGAAGATTATCGCCCGTAGGGGTCTTAGTGGCGGCTACTACCCCGGTCTCATCTACGAGCACCGTGTCGGTCTGAGTTCCTCCAACATCAAGGCCCAGTATCATTTTTCTAATCCTTAATAGGGTGTGTTTTTGAAAATAGGTCTAACAGCGCTATGCATAGCCTATACCATGAAGGCCGGGCTTTGGGCAAAGACATATTTTCGATCATCTCCAAAATGGGTGTTTTATAGTGGATTCCATCCTCATTATGCTGCTTGTGAGCGCAAAATAGAAAATAGAGATGCCTCGGCCGTTCGTTGGCAATACGCTGCGGCCCCTGGAAACTCATTTCTTCGGATGCGTAGCGACCGGTGATAAAGTGGGGATCTATTGGCAAATTGACATATGAAATGTTTGTGAATATGATCTTTTCCCTATTGCCGGGAAACAATATTTTCAGGGCCAAGGGTATCTTGGCCCGATAAGAGATTAAGTCTATGAGAGATGCGGCCCCAGGGCTGCAAAAAGGAGGTTTCATGAGTTATTCCGAAAATATAGTGGGACAGATCCTTTGCTCCCATCTTAAGGAGGGCAGTCTCAATCCGGGAGAGGAAATAGGGATCGCGGTAGATCAGACACTTACCCAGGATGCGACAGGCACCCTCGTATATCTTGAGGTTATGGCCCTTGATGTTAAAAAAATTCGTACCAGACTGTCAGTGTCATACGCGGATCACAATATACTTCAAACAGGATGTGAAAATGCGGATGATCATCTTTTTCTGCGTACTGCCGCCGCCAGATTCGGGGCGTTTTTCTCCAAACCGGGAAACGGTATCTGCCATCAGGTGCACCTGGAACGATTCGGGGAGCCCGGGGGGACACTCTTGGGGGCCGACAGTCACACGCCCACGGCCGGAGGCCTCGGGATGCTGGCAATGGGGGCGGGAGGTATGGATGTGGCCCTTGCCATGGTGACAGGGCTCTTTCACATGGCGGTTCCAAAGGTTCTCAAGGTTGAATTGACCGGCAAGCTTCCGCCATGGGTGGGTGCCAAGGATGTTATCCTGGAGGTTTTGCGTCGTATGTCCGTTAAGGGAGGGCTTGGTTGGGCAATAGAGTACGGGGGGGCCGGGGTGGCCACCCTTAGCGTCCCTGAAAGAGCGACCATAACCAATATGGGAGCCGAGCTGGGGGCATGGACCTCTGTGTTTCCGTCAGATGAAAACACGCGTGCCTTTTTAAGGGCACAGGATAGAGAGGATGCATGGGCCCCTGTTTCAGCAGGCAGCGGGGCATCCTATGACGGTGAGATATGCATTGATCTGTCATCTCTTGAACCCCTCGTCGCCTGCCCTTCCAGCCCTGATGCCGTGGTTCCTGTAAGGGAGCTTGAAGGCAACCCTGTTGATCAGGTAGCGGTCGGAAGCTGCACCAATTCATCATATGGAGACATGCATATTGTTGCTCAGCTTCTGAAAGGAAAAACTGTGCCTCCTGATGTAAGCCTGGTAGTATCTCCCGGGTCAAGACAGGTTATGAGCATGCTCGCCAGTGAAGGATCCCTGGCAGATATGGTGCAGGCGGGGGCCCGTATACTGGAGGTGGCCTGCGGACCATGTATCGGAATGGGCCAGGCACCAAGGTCAGGCGGAGTAAGCCTGCGCACATTCAACAGGAATTTCCCAGGCCGAAGTGGAACGGCTGACGCCCGGGTCTATCTGGCCGGGCCGCAGGTAGCGGTCGCTACCGCCTTATCCGGCAGGTTTACAGATCCAAGGACACTCGGGGATGCTCCAGAGGTATCTTTGCCTGAGAGGTATCCGGTTCTGGACAATATGATAATTGCCCCTTCTGAAGATCCTGAAAGTGTTTCCATAGAAATGGGTCCTAATATAAAGCCTGTTCCAGTTAAAGAGGCCCTGCCCGATGAAATGGTTCTGGATGTACTTATCAAGACCGGTGATAATATTACAACGGATGACATTACTCCGGGCGGTGCCAAGGTACTGCCCCTCAGGTCAAATCTTCCGGCCCTTTCCGAATTTGTATTTTCTCTATATGATCCTGACTTTGTTTCAAGGGCAAAGGCCTCAAAGGCCGGTGTTATCGTGGGTGGAGAGAATTACGGTCAGGGTTCAAGCCGGGAGCATGCAGCCCTTGCCCCTGCCTATCTGGGAGTGAACATGGTGCTCGCCCTTTCATTTACAAGGCTTCACAGGGCAAACCTTATCAACTTCGGCCTCCTGCCGGTGGTTATAGGCAAAGAAGACTACGAAAGGGTTGAACAGGGAGACAGAATCGTCTGTTCGAACTTAAGGGGTTGTGTAAGAGACAGTAACGAGTTGAAGGTAACGATTCCTGGAAAGGATATCGAGATCATCGGACAGCTGGAACTGTCCACAAGGGAAAGAAGTATCCTGCTGGCAGGAGGAAGGCTTAACCATACAAAGGAAATTTTGAAGGAGCGTGATACAGATGAATGAGCCGCAAAAAGAGAGAAATTCGACCGGTCATGGCATCTCCTGGGGTGAAAAGGGAGAGCCGATCGTCCCTTCAGATCCGGTCATCCCTTTTATTGAGGGCGACGGCATCGGTCCTGATATCTGGTATGCTGCAAGGATGGTGCTCGACTCAGCGGTAAAGGTCGGTTATCAGGGAGTTAGAAAAATAGAATGGATTGAGGTTTTTGCTGGTGAAAAGGCCCAGCAGATCTACGGACAGGACAATCCGCTTCCAAAGGAAACCCTGGATGCAATCTCTCGATTCGGCGTGGCAATAAAAGGGCCTCTCACGACTCCGGTGGGAGGCGGATTCAGATCGCTAAATGTTGCCCTGAGGCAGGCCCTGGATCTGTACGCCTGTGTCCGTCCGGTAAAATACTATAAGGGGGTGCCTGCACCTGTGAGCCATCCTGAGAGGGTCGATGTCGTCATATACAGGGAAAACACTGAAGATGTCTATGCCGGAATAGAATGGCGGGGTGGAAGCTCCGGGGCCCTCGAGGTGCTCAAGGTGGTAAACCGTCTGCTCGGGGCAGAGGGTAAGACCGCTGTTTCCTCCGACAGTGCCATAGGAATAAAGCCTATGAGCGAAGTCAACACCAGGAGGCTTGTGCGAAGGGCAATAAGGTGCGCCCTTGAACAGAACAGGGAAAGCGTTACTCTTGTGCACAAGGGTAATATCATGAAATACACTGAAGGGGCATTCAGGGACTGGGGCTATAAGGTCGCAAAAGAGGAATTCAGAGACTTGACGATTTCAGAAAAAGACCTTTTTGAAAGGTACGATGGTAAAAGACCTGATGGTATTGTTGTGATCAAGGACCGCATAGCAGATGCCATGTTCCAGCAACTACTGCTTCGACCTGAAGAATATGACGTTATCGCAGCCCCTAATCTCAACGGCGATTATCTCTCGGATGCGGCTGCCGCCCAAGTGGGAGGGCTCGGCATGGCTCCCGGGGCGAACATCGGAGACCGTTGCGCCCTTTTTGAGGCAACCCACGGCACCGCTCCAAAATATGCGGGCATGGACAAGGTGAATCCTGGTTCCCTCATCCTTTCCGGTGTTGAGATGCTTCGTTTTATGGGTTGGAAAGATGCCGCGGATCTGATCGTGTCGGCCATGACCGAGACTATCGCCCAGGGTATTGTCACATACGATCTTGCCAGACAGTTAAAAGGGAGCCGGGAGGTAAAATGCTCTCGGTTTGCCTCGGCGATCTGTGAGAATATGGGGAAAAAATAGGTTCAGGCGCAAGATTTTTTTACGGTTACGCCGGACCTATCTGGTCCATTCAAAATCGCGCTCCATCGGGCCAAGGAATTCGGATTCGAAGGTTTCCGATTCCTTTGGTGCCAGTCTTTGGCTCCTGGGCACGTAATCCCTTTTCTTGAGCCCTATGTATAGCTGCCTCGGTCGATTAAGCTTTGATTCCTCTTCATCGAGGCTTTCTTTCCACTGGCTTATCCATCCGGGAAGCCGCCCTATGGCAAACATGACGGGAAACATGTTGACAGGTATGCCCATGGCGCTTAATACGATTCCGCTGTAAAAGTCGACATTTGGATAAAGGCTGTGTTCCTTGAAATATGGGTCGTTCAATGCCGTTTCTTCAAGCCTCTGGGCTATCTCAAGGAGCGGGTCGTGGCGTTTGAGCTTTCTGAGTACCTTGCCGCACATCTCTTTCATGATTCGCGCCCTGGGATCATAGTTTTTGTAGACCCTGTGCCCGAAACCCATAAGCCGAAATGGATCGGTTTTGTCCTTGGCTCTTTTGATGTACGGGGCCGGGTCGCCTCCATTTGCGTGAATCTCCGTGAGCATTTCAATCACCGCCTGGTTGGCTCCTCCGTGAAGAGGTCCCCATAAGGCGCAGATGCCTGCTGAAATGGCTGCGTAGAGGTTTACCCTTGCACTTCCGACTACTCTAACCGCTGCAGTGGAGCAGTTCTGCTCATGCTCGGCGTGAAGTATCCAGAAGACGTTAAGGGCCCTTATCATGTCATCGTCAAGCTCGTAAGGCCTGACAGGAGAATCAAACATCATGTTCAGAAAATTGGCGCAGTAGCTGAGGTCATGTCTGGGATATACAACCTTGTGACCCCTGGAGATCTTGTAGGACATGGCAGCCATGGTTCTGAGTTTGGAAAGAAGCCTTGCAAAGGTTATCCTTATCTCCTCGTCATGATTCCTCTCTCTCAGTTCGGGGTAAAATGCCCTGAGCGCATTTACCATTGATGAGAGTATCCCCATGGGGTGCGCCCTTCTGGGAAAACTCTCGAAAAACTCTCTCATATCCTCATGTACGAGAGAGTGGTCGTTCAAAAGGGATGAAAAGGCCCTCAAGGCAGGTATGGAAGGCAGCTCTCCTGTTATAAGAAGATATGATGTCTCGACAAAACTTGATTTATCGGCCAGCTGCTCAACCGGAATTCCTCTGTATCTCAGTATGCCTTTTTCACCATCAAGGAAAGTTATGCTGCTTCTGCAGCTGCCGGTGTTTGCAAATCCCGGGTCAAGGGTGATGAGGCCGGTCTTTTTACGAAGGCAACTTATGTCTATGGCCTTCTCACCTTCGGAACCGGTGATTATGGGCAGTTCATAGGTTTTTCCTTCAATGGTCAGTTTTGCGATTTTTTCCATCCCTTTTCACCTCTTATTATCAAATAAACCTCATATTATATCAGATATTTTTCTTTTCGCCCAGCAAAAAGTCAAGAAGCGGGCTTTATCGGAATGTCAGGATGGATGCCGGTATTGAGGGATAAATAAAATCCAAGGTCATGGTTGATTGCACCTGAATTAGGTTGTGAATTCGGGTGATTAAAGAATGTTTGATTTTATCAAAAAAATTTGATATTAATAAAATGTGTGCAGGATATTATCATGGAGGGAATATAATGCACCAGGGCATGGACATCCACAGTGAGGTCAAAGCCCTTGATCTGGGAAGCCGGATAAGGCGGCTCAGATTGAAAAAGGGCTTGACCCTAAAAGAGGTATCATTTCTGACGGGACTTTCAACACCACTCCTTTCTCAGGTAGAGAACAATATCGCTTCACCACCCATTGCAACACTCTTAAAGATATCAAAGGCCCTGGAGGTAACCATAGGCTATTTTTTTCAGGAATGGGGATCTGCTGACAGGATAGTGCTGGTGCGAAGGGAAGACCGCAATGAAACCATGCTCAGGATTCACGAAGAGGCCTCAGTCGTGGGTTATAGGTATGAATCTCTGGCGTATCCCAGACCGGATAAGCACATGGAGCCGTTTGTAGTGGAGGTTGAGCCAAGAGAAGAAAATGACATGGTATTTTATAATCACAGGGGAGAAGAGTTTCTCTTTGTCCTTGACGGTGAAATGGAGTTCAGGGGATCGGACAAGGTTTTAGTGCTTGGCAAGGGAGACAGCCTCTATTTTGATTCCCATATACCTCATGCCTTGAGAGGGCTTAAGGGAAAAAAGGCCAGTGTGCTGTCTGTTATCTATGGCCCCGGGTAAAGGCTTTTTTTTAAATGCAGAGGTAAGGGATTTTTGCTCAAGCCGGTGTGCCGAAAAGCGATAGAGGAGTGCTTTTATGGAAGAAATCCGATTTCATGGAAGAGGTGGGCAGGGAGCCGTGATAGGTTCGGAAGTCCTGGCCCATGCATTTTTTCTAGAAGGAAAATATGTTCAGGCATTTCCGGCCTTTGGGGTAGAAAGACGCGGCGCCCCGGTCACGGCCTTCTGTCGAACTGATGAGGCCCATATCAATTTGCGTAACCAGATATATGAGCCTGATCATATAATCGTGCTTGATTCTAAACTTCTTGTGACGGCAGGAGTTACTCAGGGGCTTAAGAACGGTGGAGCCGTAATCGTAAACGGCAAAAAGGGCGCGGAATTTTACAGAGACATCGTAGGGAAAAGTTACGGACTCTATGTCGTGGATGCGGCCTCGATTGCGGTTGAGCACGGTCTTGGATCACCGCAGAACCCTATTGTGAACACTGCAATACTCGGGGCGTTTTCAAGGGCTACAGGTCTTGTTTTAATAGAATCGGTCGAAGAGGCGATAAAAGAGTGTGTCCTTGTGAAGAGGGGGAAAAATATACTGGCAGCACGTGCTGCGTTTGAAAGGGTTGTAAAGGGATAAGTCTTTCTTCACCTAAAGGGGATAGGATAGATGAAGTTACCTAAGCGAAGCTTAATGGCAAGGCAATATGCCTTCAATTCCTGGAAGGACTTCAGCGAACGGAACATTTCCATCGGAACCATGCTGCACAACACCACGGGAACCTGGCGGTTCGTAAAGCCGGTATATGAAGACAAGATTCCCGCCTGCCAGAATGCCTGCCCTGCAGGCAATGATATCGAGGGATGGATAAGACTTCTTCAGAAAGGAGAAGAGGAAAAGGCGTACTGGCATCTAAGGCGTGAACAGCCTTTTCCGAGCATCCTTGGACGGGTCTGTTTTAAATTCTGTGAAAACCGGTGCAATCGAAATATTCTGGATGCCACGGTCGGCATAAAAGAACTGGAGCGCTATGTGGGAGATCTTTTCCCTCAACAGACGCCCTATCCGCATCTGCCTCCGTACCACGGTAAGAGCATTGCCGTTGTGGGTTCCGGACCCGCGGGTATGAGCGCGGCTTATTATGGAAGGGTATTGGGATTTCATGTTACGATTTTTGAATCCCTTCCATTTCTCGGAGGGGTCCTGAGGACCGGTATTCCTAATTATCGCCTGCCGAGGGGTATCGTGGACTTGCAATTCCAGGAATTTAAGGACATGGGGATAGAACTACGTCCCGAAACGGGAGTGGGAGAAAAGGTCTTCTTAAAACAGCTTTTGAGGGATTATGACTATCTTTTTCTCGCAACCGGGCTTCACAGGTCTTTTGATTTGAAGGTAAAGGGAGAGGGGTTCGGCCCCGGGATCATTAGCGGCCTGGAAATGCTTGGCAAGATCGCAGGCGGCGAATCACCCGGCCTTGGAAGGCATGTGGCTGTTATCGGAGGGGGGAATACCGCGATTGATGCGGCAAGAAGTGCCGTACGTCTTGGATGCCATGTTACGGTCATTTACCGGAGAGGCGAAACAGAGATGCCTGCCCATGCCGAGGAGGTTGAAGAGGCCAGACAAGAAGGGGTTGAATTTAGATTCCTTGCCGCTCCTGAAGGCATTGATTGCAGTCGGGACGGAAGAATCTCGGGTCTCAGATGTTCTGAAATGGAACTGGGTGAGCCGGATGAAAGCGGGCGAAGGAGGCCTTTAAGGAAGGAATGCCCCGGATTTGAACTGAAGGCTGAAACTATCATTAAGGCTGTCGGAGAAGGCCCGGAGTTTGAATATCTCGGAGGGCTGGTCAATCCTGATGAGTTGACGGCGGGATTGGAAAAAGGCCTGCAGCCGGAGCTGGAGGATGGCGATGCCGGAAAGATCTTCGGCGGGGGAGATATCTCAGGCCCCGATCACACGGTTGTTCATGCGGTTGCATCAGGGAAAAGGGGTGCAATCGCAATCGACTGCGACAGAAGGGGTGTGATCCTTGAAGATGTACTTAATCATATCAGAATCGGTAATGGCCATGCCTTGAGTTTTTCAAGTTATATGGGATGGAAACCTGTAAACCGGGTCAGGCAGGATCCTCACGCGGTGGTGGATTCGAAACGCATGGTTTACGAGTATTTTGAGAAGGCCCCTCAGGTAACTATTGAGTCTTTGGATCCATCCGTAAGAATAACGTCTTTTGAGCCTTACCGGAGTACTTATTCATCGGATGAGGCCTTTTATGAGGCATCCCGCTGCATGCACTGCGGAAGATGTACGGAGTGCGATAACTGTCTGATCTTCTGCCCGGATATCTCAGTCCTGTGCAGGGATGAAGGGGAATTCGGATATTACATTGATTATGATTACTGCAAGGGATGCGGGATATGTTTTGCTGAATGCCCGCGAAATGCCATCTCAATGGTGGATGAAGAGGAAGAAATGGGAGAGGAGGATTAATTGAAAAAGGTACTCAAGGGCAATTACGCTGTGGCCGAGGCAGTGAAATTGTGCAGGGTAAGGGTGATCTCCGCATATCCGATTACACCTCAGACCACTATAGTTGAGAAGCTTTCTGAGATGTGTGCCGGTGGAGAGCTGGATGGAAAATTCATAAAAGTCGAAAGTGAACATTCTGCCATGGCAGCTGTCGTGGGCTCTGCTTCCGCAGGTGTTCGATCCTTTACCGCCACAAGCAGTCAGGGCCTGTTGCTCATGCATGAGGTCCTTCACTGGGCGGCCGGTGCCAGGCTGCCAATAGTTATGGCCAATGTAAACAGGGCGGTAGGCGCCGGATGGAACATCTGGGCTGATCAGACAGATTCATTTTCACAGCGCGACACCGGATGGATACAGTTTTACTGCGAATCAAACCAGGAGGTCCTGGACAGCGTTATAATGTCTTATCGTCTTGCCGAAAAGTTGTCTCTTCCTGTCATGCTTACATATGATGCCTTTTTTCTGAGCCATACCTCCGAGATTGTAGAAATCCCTGAGCAGGAAAAGGTTGACGCCTTTCTGCCCGCCTGGCAGCCTTCGGTAAAGATCGATATCGATGACCCGAGGATGTTCGGCGGCATAGTAGGTCCTGAGTACTATTATGAAGGCCGCTATGTGATGCACATAGATTCTCTGAAGGCCCTGGATCTATATCCAAAAATTTGTTCCCGATACCGGGATGTATTTGGAAGGAGCTACGATATTGTAGAGGAATACAGGTGTGAAGACGCTGAAAACATAGTTGTAACCCTCGGAACAATAACCTCAGTTGCAAGGATTACCGTCGACAGGCTGAGAGAGAGGGGAGAAAGTGTGGGGCTTATGAAGGTTCGAATGTTCAGGCCGGTACCTGTCGAACGTTGGCGGGCGGTTCTGGCCAGGGCAGTAAGGGTGATTGTAATAGACCGGGATCTGATTGCCGGGGCGGGGGGTGTTCTTTCTATGGAGGTAAAGGCGGTTTTAGGCGGGTTTAAAGATGATATTATGGTCTTTTCCGCCATTGCCGGTCTGGGAGGAAGAGATGTCACCCCTCAGGATGTGGAGGGCATAGTTGAATATGCCCGATTACGTGATGTCGCGGATGAAACCCCCATCTTTTGGGGTCTAAAACAATAGGGGTATGTTATGCAGAGAAAATTTGATATCTCCCGGGACATTATGACCAAAGAGGATCTGGTTCAGCCCGGGATGCTGTCGTGCCAGGGCTGTGGCGCTTCTCTGGCCATGAAACTCGCACTCAAGGGTCTCGGCAGAAGGACGGTAGTTGTGATACCCGCCTGTTGCTGGTCGATAATAATAGGCGTTTATCCCTACTCCTGCCTGAATGTCCCTGCGGTTCATGTCCCTTTTGAGAGTGCGGCAGTGGTTGCATCCGGCATAAGGGCCGCATACGAGATCTCAGGCCTGGAGGATGTGGTGGTAATGGCCTGGGCCGGTGACGGGGGAACCTTTGACATCGGATTTCAGGCACTGTCAGGGGCCGCCGAGAGGAACGACGATATCCTGTATGTCTGTTATGACAATGAGGCCTATATGAATACGGGGATTCAACGGTCCAGTGCCACGCCTATGGGTGCCTGGACTACTACCACGCCGGCCGGGTCCCTGAAAGAGGAACCGAAAAAGGATCTTGAAAAGATAATGCTGGCGCACTCTATCCCCTACATCGCCACCGGGTCTGTTGCGTTTCCCGATGATCTTGTAAGGAAGTTTGAAAAGACCCGCACCATAAAGGGGACCAAATTTATTCATCTGCTTTCACCCTGCCCCCCGGGTTGGCGGATAGATTCAAGCGAGTCTATTAAGGTTACCAGAATGGCCACCGAGGCGAAAATCTTTCCCATATATGAGATAGTTGAAGGCAGATATAAAATAAATATTTATCCCGGCAGAGATCTGACTGTTAACGATTATCTCTTTTCTCAGGGGCGATTCAGTAAGATGGATGAATCTACTGTAGAGGCGGTTCAGAAAAGTGCCGACAAGAAATGGGCGGAGCTTGTCGGATTTTCATGCGAAGGCGGTTAATAACGGAAACTGCTCCCGTCTTATCTGCAAAGGCCCTGTGGGGGCATGTGATTATTTGAATCCCCCTAGCCTTGCCCCATTAAAAGGTAATCGGCCTCTCGGCCCGGGTGGTTTATCTTTTGGAACGTCAAATTTTTGTAGGGAGAGGGGCCCCGGCATTTCAAGAATTTTACAGGCCTTTTTTACCGCATCTGCTAATCATCTCGGTCCAAGATTATCAGATATCTCCAATAATCAGTGCGCAAATCTTGACCTTTCTGATTTTGTTGTGCTTAAAGGGGTTATCTGGTAAAAAGGTCAGAATGTATGCGCCCTGTAACGTACGCTACTATCTGATGTGCCAAAAATGTAATAGTGCAAAATCTATTTAACCGAATTCTCCTTTAAAAAGGATGATAGGAGGATTGAGATGATAAATAAAGGGTTGACGGAAGCATTAAAGTTTAGCGGGGACAGCAAAATCAGCCAATTGCTAAAGCAGCTCCTGTCTCAAATGGAAACCCAGATGACTCAGATACGGGTCCTTAACCAGATCGGCATGGCCTTGTCTGCCGAGAAGGATATGGGCCGTTTGTTTGAGATGATTATAGACGAGGCAAGAACGCTTACAAACGCAGATGGTGGAACCCTGTACATCATGAACGAGGAATTTACCGAACTACGGTTTGCCATAGTTCAGAATGAATCCTTGAATGTTCGTATGGGTGGTACCGGGGGTGAGATTACCTGGGATCCTGTGAAGCTCTTAAATCCGGATGGTTCAAAGAACTATCAGAATGTAAGTGCCTATGCCGCACTGTCAGGCGAGGTAGTAAATATTTCCGATGTATATCATGCTGAAGGATTTAATTTTGAAGGAACAAGAAATTTTGATTTGAAGACAGGCTACAGGTCCAAGTCGATGCTGGTTGTTCCTATGAGGAACTACGAAAACGACGTTATAGGTGTCCTACAGATTCTGAACTGCCAGGATGCTCTTACAGGAAAGGCCATACCCTTTTCAAAAGATTACCAGGCAATGACCGAATCCCTTGCCTCACAGGCTGCAGTGGCCTTATGCAACAAGAAGCTGCTTTCAAGTCTTGAAGATCTTTTGGATTCATTTATAACAAGTATCGCCTCGGCTATTGATGAAAAATCCCCGTACACGGGCGGGCATGTTAGGCGGGTTGTAGATATTGCCATGACAATAGCGAAAAAGATAAATGAAACCGAAAAAGGTGTGTTTAAAGAAACGTTTTTCAGTAATGAAGAGCTTGATGAGTTGAGGCTGGCCGGGTGGCTTCATGATGTGGGCAAGATAACGACGCCTGAACATGTGGTTGACAAGGCTACAAAGCTGGAGACCGTTTATGACAGGATTGAACTGATAAAGACCCGTTTCGAAGTCCTTAAGCGGGATGCGATGATTGAATTATTGAGGGAGTCGGGAAGAAAAACAAAGGGGGAGGAAAATCCTGAGGCCCAGAAAAGGTATGAAAACAAGGTAAGAAAATTGGAGGAAGATCTCGTTTTTTTGATAAACGGCAATATAGGCAGTGAATTCATGGCGGATGAGAAGTTGGAGATACTCAAGACTATTGCGGAAAATACCTGGGAGTTATCAGGAGAAACAAAACGGATATTAAGTGATGATGAAGTTCGTAATCTCAGTATAAGAAAGGGCACCCTGAATGATGAAGAAAGAGAAATAATCAATAACCATGCGACAGTTACCTTGAAAATGCTTTCTCAACTTCCTCTTCCGAAAAAGTTCAAAAACATGCCTTATTATGCCGCCGCCCATCATGAGAGACTTGACGGCAGAGGCTATCCAAAGGGCTTAAGGGAGGAGGAGCTTCCTCTGCAGGCCAGGATCCTTGCCCTGGCGGATGTCTTTGAGGCCCTCACCGCAAAGGACAGGCCCTATAAAAAGGGGAAAACCCTTTCCGAGGCCATGAAAATCCTGGGGTTCATGGTCAAAGACAAACATCTTGATCCGGATCTTTTTGAGCTTTTTGTGCAGGAGAAGTTCTATCTGGATTACGCGGAAAGGGAGTTGACCAGGGAGCAGATAGACACGGACTTTATTTCATTATAGAAAACCTGGTTCTTGGCGCCGGGTTGGAAAAACGGCGCTGCCTTCATGGAATGGTAAAAGCGCCTGCCATCAATACGAAGAGTTCCGGATAAGACGTTCAGCCTCCAGCATTAAGCTTAAGGGCCTTTTTTTTTCATTAAAAGGGCCTTTCCTGATGAATAAGAAATAAGTAAAAACAAGAATTGATTTCTTTTAATTGGTAATATATATGTTTTTGCAAAGTTAACTTACCCGGGAATTATTCTAATATATCTTAAGACGGCTGATAGTCAGACAGCCCGGATGCCTCAGGAATTTAAAGGCATGGAGTTTCGAAAGGTGTTGATTTGAAAAGGGAAATTATTCTGGATGATAAGGCTCAGAGTCTTTTTGAAGAGCTTGGCGGAATCGATAGAACAGGGAATACTTCCGCCTTTCCGTCCGGAATCGGACCATCGGATCCCTTTGCATCGGATGAACGCCAGCGTGATGATCTTAGGGTATTGATGATTGAATTCGCATACAGCTTCGCAGGCTATTTGGCAGGTGTGCGCCTGAGGGGGTCAACCCAAAGAATCAAAGAGGATGCTGACGAACCGCTGAAATATCTTATGAAGATATCGGATAAGGCGGGGCATGCACAGAAAATTATCATACGTTACAGGGGCATGGCCGGTTTTTCTTCAGGTAAGGGAACCGAGGCATTGGATTATGCTATCTCCTTGGGGAAGCTCAGCGTGGATATACCTGTAACAAAGACCTTGGCAGACAGAAGAGGTGTCTGTTTGTCCCATCTGCCGGGAAGGATTTCAACTGCCTTTGACAGGTTCGGTTCTCTGGATATAAATACCCTCCATATCTCTTTGGATGATAAGGGTGAAAAATCCGTTTCATCCATTAAAAAATGTATCGAGGCTGCTGGCATCTATTTTATGGCCAAAGCAGGGGGCTTGAGTCATTCAAGTCAATCTGAGGATTTTAACCCGTCTGAAATGTTGGTGTTCAATGAAAATGATCAACCTGATCCAAACCTCACAATGCTTGCGAGACTAAATCGTATAACGCCTGACAAGATGAGGGGTCTGGTAAAAAAGATGGACTCCCTTATCAAGGAGGCTGAGGATGATTCACCGCTAAAATACATGTCCTGCTTGTATGAGGCGATCTTCGCCTTTAAGGATCTGCGGAACAGACTCGTCAGGCCCCCCCTTGAAATAAACAATGTGAGATGGTTGATCGCAGACAATGATCAGTCCCTCGTCTCAAAGGAAAAGGCGAAGCTGGGACAGCTGGTTTTTCATAAATTGGGTGAAGAACCTCACAAGGTCTTTCAGGTAATAGAAAGTATTTATGGCGATGATTTTCAAGATATAGAGGCCGATGCCCTTGATGCCAGATTGGGAAGACTCAGCGATTTTTTGAACACCATGGAGGGGGAAAACGAAAAATATGTGGAAGAAGAGCTTTTCTCCAACGTAAAAAGGCGCCTTGAACTGGTTCCCGACTCTGTCTTTGATAATATCTCTATTGACAAGTACGAAAGGCAGGCAGATGAGAAGGATTCCATCGGTGCAAGAATCGGTTTCCAAAAAAGATTTTCCGAGATGGTATCCTTTTTCAAAAGACGCTCCGGGACCAAGAAAAAGATACGGAACATGCTGGGCAAAGGCATAACTTTTGATGAACAGGACTATGAGACGATTGCCGGAGATTTTGATATATCCTGTGAGGACGCACGTAAACTAGTTGAATTACTAAAGGGTTGTTTTGACTCAAACGGTCGTTTTACTAGGGCATCCTTTGACCGTAACATACCCGCCTTTGCAGCTTATGAAAACAAGGTCTTTGAGTTTTTGTGGCATTATTTAAGTCAGATAATGATTCGTGAGGACAGGGTGATGTTTTTGAATTCCCTTCAGTGCCTTATCTTCAAAATGCGGCAGCGAAAAAGGGTGGAACTGTTTCTTCTTCAGGATTTTATCGGCAATCCCGATTCGGTAAGCTTTGCCGACAGAAATGCCCTGATGCTGGCCAATGTGGTGTTGCGGAAATACAACAAGGAGCTTCGAAACGATATCGAAATTACTCCTGAAGAGATATTGCTTGTAAGAGAGGGCCTTGATCCTGATGTTACAGAGGCCGCTTCTGGATATATAGAAGGCCGGGAAGAGAGATTGTTGAAAAAGTTGAGGACCATTCATAGGAATTTGAAGGAATCTCTGAATAAAAGAAACGGAAATAGTGCGGGTATGCCTGTAAAATACCTCTTAAACCTGGAGAGAGAGTCCTTTATCTTTTTTTCTCTATTGGGTAATGAAACAGCAAGGAAAATTTTAAGAGGGGCACTGCTGGAGTTTGGTAACTCTGAATCAGACATATACCGTTTTGAGGGAGCCAAAAGCGAATTAAAGGGCCTCATCCAGCTCTTCCAGGTCACTGTCCGCGGATTGATGAGATTCGCTAAAATGGAAGACAAGGCGATTTTGGAGGAATTAAGGGCAAAGGCGGAAGGCTTTCTGACCTTGGAGGCGGGGCCGATGCACAAGGATGCCCTTGCAAGGGTCATGAAATGGGTGGATGAAGCCGTATCTGCAACCGGGTGAGAGGATATTATGGAGGATATTCAGAATCATAAGGATTTCAGAAATATAGACATCGACCAGGTGGGTGTTAAGGGAATACGATATCCCATTACCGTGCTTGACAAGGATATGGGCGAGCAGCAGACGATTGCTGAAATAAACATGTATGTAAACCTTCCCCGATATTACAAAGGGACTCACATGAGTCGTTTTGTGGAGATACTGAATGAAAACAACAGGCGCATTTCTCTGCAGAATTTTTCCGATATACTCGAGGAGATGAAAGAAAGGCTTAATGCGGAAAGTGCACACATGGAGATGACATTTCCCTTCTTCGTGAGCAAGGCGGCTCCTGTAAGCGGCATCGAAGGGCTTATGGAATACAAGTGCTCCTTTAAAGGCTCGCTTAACAACGGCACGGATCTTATAATAATGATATATGTGCCTATCTCCACTCTTTGCCCCTGCTCAAAGGAGATAAGCGATTTCGGTGCACACAACCAGAGGGGAGAGGTTAGGCTTCAGCTGAGATTTAAGCGGTTTGTGTGGATCGAGGATCTGATCAAGATCGTAGAAAATTCCGCCTCCAGTGATGTCTATTCCGTGTTGAAACGAGAGGATGAGAAGTATGTAACAGAGCATGCCTATCAAAAGCCGATGTTTGTAGAGGATATTGTAAGAGATATAGCGGTTAAATTGAATAACGACCCCAACATAACCTGGTTTTCAGTTGAAGCTGAAAATTTTGAATCTATTCATAACCATAATGCCTATGCGTGTATTCAAAACAGCAAGGAAGAGGGATGAAAAAGAGAGTCGATAGCTTGAAGCCTTTACATGCAGCATGAATCTGACGGAGAGTTTAATATAGAAATCTAATATCGGAGGCAACAATGAATAATGATCTAAAAAAGATGTACAGAACCGTAATGGACGACAATTTTCCTGCTGAGATAAAGGTCTCTTTTGGTGAACAGGTCCTGGTCTACAGAAAGAGGTCTTGGAAGATAGCTGATCAGAGCTCTGGGGAGATTATTGAAAAGGGTCTGCGCTACGGAGAAAACCCGGGGCAGGAGGCCGCTCTTTACGAGCTTGTCAAGGGGAACCTTGTCCTGGGAGGTTGCGAGTACATATCTTCAGGAAACGGGCTGGTATCCTCAATAAGCGAGCAGGATATGTTGCAGAGTGGAAAGCACCCCGGTAAAATCAACCTGACGGATCTTGACAATGCCCTAAATATCTTGAAATACCTGAAACAGGGTCCCGCCTCGGTGATAGTAAAACACAATAACCCCTGCGGGGTTGCCTGCGGGTCATCTCTTTCAGATTCCTATTATAAGGCCAATATGGCCGACAGGATCGCAGCATTCGGAGGATGTGCGGTATTCAACCGTCCCATTGATAAGGGCACTGCGGAAATGATAGCCCGGAATTATCTTGAGGTAGTCGCGGCACCTGAATTTGAAGACGGGACCGTGGACATGCTGTCAAAAAGGGGCAATCTGAGGATTATCCGGATCAGCAAATTGGAAGATCTTTCACTATTTGAAGACACAAGATTTGTCGATTTCAAAAGCCTGATTGACGGAGGCCTCATACTTCAACAGTCGCCCCGGAACATGATAAAGACAAAGGATGACTTTGTGCTTGCAAGCACCGAGTATAAGGGGAAGGGGTTCTCTATCGAGCGCAAACCGAGTGATGACGAATATTCAGATATGCTTTTCGGCTGGCAGGTGGAGCAGGGCATTACCTCTAATTCGGTCATCTATGTCAAAGAAGGGGTTACCGTAGGAATAGGAACGGGGGAACAGGACCGGGTCGGTGTTGCCGAAATCGCTATTTACAAGGCATATACCAAATATGCCGATGCCTTGTGCTTCACAAAACATGGTCTTCCATACCAGGATTTACAGCTTATGGTGGATAGGGGAGAAAAGGAGCGGGCCCTTGTAGATGAAATCGACAGAGAAACAAAGGACGCAAAGGGCGGGCTGTCAGGTTCGACGATGGTATCGGATGCATTTTTCCCGTTCAGAGATGGTGTGGATGTCGCGATAAGACAGGGTATCAGGGCGATTGTGCAGCCCGGAGGTTCCATGAGGGACTGGGATGCCATTGAGGCGTGCAATGAGGCTGATCCAAAGGTTACCATGGTATTCACCGGCCAGAGGGCCTTTAAGCACTAAAATAGTTCCATCTGTTTATAAGGCCTTTTTTTTGGGCGCCAGCCCCTTCTTTCAAGCCGGTTAAGCAGGGAAATCGGTATGCTGGAAATAAAGGGCGAAGGTGCCAGGAATAATACCTGACCCTTCAGGCCCCTTTTCTTAGCATGGGAAATAACGAGCCTGCTTTTTGCGCGGGTCATGCCCACATAAAAAAGCCTTTTTTCCTCTTCCAGATTGGCGTCACCGAAAAGGGTCATCGGGATGATACCGTCTTCACAGCCGGTTATGAAAACCACCGGCCATTCAAGACCTTTTGCCGAGTGAAGGGACATGAGAGCGACACGGTCTCCCATAAGCAGGGAGTGATCTATCCCCCTTTCGAGAGAGAGGAAGTCGAGGAAGCCCTTAAGGGAACCGTTAAACTCATTCGCAAACAGTCTGAACCGATTGACGGCCTCCTTTTCTTCATCTGTTGAGGCGATAAGCCTGTGCTTTTCTATGGCAAGCTCAACAAGCTCTACCTTGTCTTTCTTCATGTCAATAGAGAAATCGGCCCTTATCTCGCCCAACCCCTGATTGGCTAAGATCTTTTCATATACCAGGGGGAAAAAGGGGTTTTCCGGATAACTGCAACATTGCAGATACCGCCAGATGAGTTCAATGGATCGGTTTTTGACAAGCGGCTTTTCGCCTGACCGGACAAAGGGGATCCCTGCCCGCTTAAAGGCTTTTTCCAGGGTGTCTCCCTGTGCGTTGAGCCTGTAAAGTACCCCTATGTCTCCAAAGGAAAGGGAATCGTCACCCTCATGGGATTCCACGCGCCCGCTGTCCAATGAAAAATAGGACGTCCCGCCCATAAACCTCTCCACCTGCTCGACAATCATTTCCGCCTCTTCATCATCGGTATTGCAGGATGCATGAAAAACAGGGAACCCGCCCTTTTCTTTTGTCTCAAGGGGTGCGTTATGGAGGAGTGCGGCAGCTCCTTTTAGAATGGTCTCCGTGGAACGATAGTTGCGCTTTAGTGTCACCTCTTTTGCGCCTGGAAAGTCGGTATGGAATCGGAGAAAATTTTCCACGTCCGAACCTCTGAAACCGTATATGGCCTGATCGGGATCCCCTATCGCAAAGAGGCTTGTTTTTCCCGCTCCGGCAATCATTTTTAATACCTCGGCCTGGAGCGGATTTGTATCCTGATATTCATCAACGAATAACCAGGGGCATTTTTCAGAATAAAAAGAGCTCAGATCGGGGTCTTCACGCAGGAGTCTGAGCGCCTCTATCTCCAGATCATATAGATCGAGCATTGACATGGCTTTTAGACGATCCTGGTAGAGGGAAAAAGGGGAGGCCTTATTATCGAACAATGGGAGATGCCTTTGTCCCATCAAATCAGAGCCTTTATAAAGGACAAGGCCGTTCAGGAATTTTTTCAGACTCATACCCTTTTGATCAGATGCCTTTATCGCCTCCTGAGCTATATACTCCGCATCAAATTCAGTGCAGAGGGAAAAGCCATCTTCAAATCCTGCCTTATCAGCGTTGTTTCTGAGAATATCAAGACAGAAGCGGTGGAATGTGGAGACATGGATCGCCCCTGGTTTTTCCAGACTCAATAGCCTGCCGAGTCTCTGCTCCATCTCCCGTGCGGCCTTTCTGGTGAAGGTGAGGGCCAGAATCTGCTCAGGTTTTGCGATCTTTTCACGGATAAGATAGGCGATCCTGTGTGTAAGAGTCAGGGTTTTGCCGGTTCCCGGCCCCGCTACTACCAGCAGGTGCCCCCCGCTATGTTTGACGGCAGCGGCCTGTTCCTGATTTAAAGTATCCAGGATATGATCGGATATCGGCGGTTTCTTTAGGACCGGGCAGGATTTGTCTTTGATGAGTGAGGCCGGTTTGTTCGATTTTTTTTTCGAAGGCCCGACCTTTTTAGATCTGTCGGAAAAAAGGGCCATCTGGCCGCAAAGGCCGGCCTTTTCAGAATCATCAAACAGATGTATGGTACCATATTCTCCGTCATAACCCTCTTTGCAGATTATGCGGTTTTGCCTCATCCTGAAGATCGCCTCCTTGAGCGCCGCTCCGCCCGCCTCTTCCAGATCGGAGAGCTGAAGGTCAAGCAGGATATTGAGCTCCGGTCCCAGGGTATTCAAAAGGCCCTCATACACGCCCTGGACTTTTTTGGTTGCCGGGCCGCAATTGAGCAGTTCGGATATTATTTCAGCAAGGGGGATGAGGCTGACAAAATCCTTTGATATCTCAGGGGTTCGTCGGTCTGAGAGCTGGAATATCCTGTTTAAGACCCCCACGGTAAGAGGCCGGCCGCAGACCGGACATATCCCCTTTAATCTCAGGGTCTCTTTCGGGTGGCATCTGATATTGCATTTGCGATGGCCGTCGAGGTGATATTTCCCCTCCTGAGGGAAAAATTCGACAGTGCCCAGGAAACCGGTGCCCTTTGTCAGGGCAAGTGCCAGACAGTCATAGTCCGGATCAATTTCAAGAATATTTGCCTCCCGTCCCAGTTTGGAAGGGGAATGGGCGTCTGAATTTGAGATAAGCAGAAAATCGTCCAGCTTGGAAATAAGGCGATTCATCGGTGGGTCTGATGAAAGACCTGTCTCAAGGGCGTGAATGTGACCGGTGAGGTCTTCGAAGCATTCCTCAATGGTGTCGAATCCTGACTTTGACCCGAAAAGGGAAAACCATGGGGTCCAGATGTGTGCAGGTATGAACAGCGCCCTGTCATCCGCCTCCAGGGCCAACTCCAGGAGATTCCTTGAGTCGATACCAAGAATGGGTCTCCCGTCGGAGAGGATATTTCCTATTTTATCCAGTCGTCTGTTCAGTCTTTTTACAGACTCAAAATCGGGCATCAGGATCAGATGGTGGGCCTTTCTTGTCTTTCCCCCCTTTTTGTATATACAGCTGATTTCACCGGAAAGAACAAATCTGACAGGAGATGAGCAGGAAGAATAAAGTTGAGGGGTCAATGCCTTTTTCAGATCGGGCCTTATTCTGTAAAGGCCTTTTTCCGCTTCAGTCAGTTTTTCCTGGAGTTCGGCGATCCATCCGGGGTGAGTGAAATCGCCGGTTCCCAGAATGGAAATTCCCTTCTTTTTTGCCCATATAAACAGGTTCTCGGGATTGAGAGACTTGGAGGTGGCCCTGGAGTAGTGAGAGTGGATATGAAGGTCTGCGATGATTTTCATGTTGCATAGAAAACTACATACCTTGGACTATGTCAACCAGATCCGTCACCCCCTGAGCCGGCCTCTTCAGCGGGGGGTGTCTTCTCCAGCCTTTACGTGGAAGTGGGAACACCCATGGGCCTTTGTGGATGTTACCCGCGCTGATAGGGCACCGAGGAAGAAACCCCAGACAGCTGCGGGTCTCAAAAAATATTTGAGGTTTTTATCGTTTTGAAATAGCCTAGCATCTGCTGTATTTGGAAATTTTTATTATCTCAAGATCCTGGGAAAGGAAGGGTGAAAAATGCAGGTCCTCGTCGTAGACAATGATCAGCTCATTCTGGAATTCATGAAAGATACCATATCGGGTGAGGGGCACGAAATTTTGACTGCAGAAGACGGCCTTTCAGCCCTGGATCTATTGAAAAAGACCTCTCCTGATATAATTTTTACCGACTGGATAATGCCTAATATCGACGGGCGGAGGCTTTGCAGAATTATCCGCGGCATGGATCATCTGAAAAATACCGCCCTTGTCGTTGTTTCATCGGTTGCTGCCGAGGAAGAAATCGATTTTTCCGAACTGGGGGTTCAGACCTGTTTGGTCAAAGGGCCTTTTGATGAAATGGCCGACCATATCAGATCTATCCTTGAGAGGGCGGACTCAAAGGCTTATATGCAAGAACAGGTAAGCATGCTGGGGGTTGAGAATATAATTCCCAGGGGATCTACTGAAGAATTGCTTGCCGTAAAGAGGCACTTTGAGATAATCCTCGAGAGGATGGCCGAAGGCATACTGGAGGTCACGCTTGACGGAAGGATTATATATTCAAACCCGACCGCCCTTTCTCTGATCGAGATGCCGGAAGAAGTCCTGCTCGGTTCCAGAATCGAGGACCTTTTTTCCGGGGAGGACCGCGAGAAGGTGGCCGAACTGATGGTGTCACCCGGAATAGAACCAAAGGTGATATCCGATGACCGACCTCTCTCGCTCGGCTCCTACCTGGTGACCATGTGCATGCTCAGTATAGAGGGAAGAGATTCCAGCTCGATACTTATTCTCAATAATGTAACTGAAAGGAAAAGGGCTGAAAGGTCGCTTCAAAAGCGGAATCAGGAGCTGGGACTTCTGAACAAGTTCAGCCATACCCTTACTTCCACTCTTGAACTTGACCAGGTCTTCGCTATCCTTCTGGAGGAGGTGCGGCGAATTCTTGAGGTTTCGGGAACAACAATATGGCTGATTGATGATGATTCCGGTGAGCTTGTATGCCGCCAGGCAACCGGCGAGCATGGCAAATCGATTGAAGGCTGGCGCCTTTCCCCGGGAGAGGGCCTTGCCGGGTGGGTTGCAGCCAAGGGAGAGAGTCTTATTGTTGAAGACACCCGTTCCGACGACCGCCATCTGAAGTCTGTTGATAAATATACAGGAATGGAGCTTCTGTCTATCATGAGCGTGCCTCTTACAACGAAGGGAAACGTGATAGGTGTGCTCCAGGTCGTTGATATCGGAAAGGGTCGGTTTGATAACTCCCATCTGAGTCTTCTGGAGGCCCTCGGGGCATCGGCCGCCGTAGCAATCGAAAACGCAAGCCTGTATAAGCGGGCCCAGCAGGAGATAGAGGAAAGGGCAAGCGTTGAGGCGAATCTTCAGCGGACACTCAGTGTCATGCGCAAAAGCCTGGATGTTACAATACAGGCTATGGCAATGACAGTTGAAAGGAGAGATCCTTATACGGCCGGGCACCAGCGCAGGGTGGCGGACCTTGCAAGGGCGATAGCAACCGAAATGGGCCTGTCCGAAGAACAGATAGACGGTATCAGGATAGCAGGCTCGATTCATGATATCGGGAAAATCTCGGTGCCGGCCGAGATTCTAAGCAAACCGGGGTCTCTTTCCGAAAAGGAGTTCGCGCTCATTCAGGATCACCCTCAGATCGGATTCGATATATTGAAGGAAATGGAATTCCCTTGGCCTATTGCCAAGATAGTTCGGCAACATCATGAAAAACTGGATGGTTCAGGCTATCCCCTGGGAATAAAGGGTGAGGATATATTGCTCGAGGCCAAGATAATAACCGTTGCCGATGTTGTAGAGGCTATGGGATCTCACAGGCCCTACAGGCCTTCCCTGGGTATTGAAAAGGCCCTGGGGCATGTGAAAAGGGAAAGAGGCGCGCTTTATGATGAAAAGGTCGTTGATGCGTGTGTGAGCCTGTTCGAGGAAAAGAAGTTTTCCTTTGATAAGTCGGTTAAGAAGGATATCGTTTCCTGAGCCTGCCTTTCCGCCTTCATGTCAGGTAGAAGATTTTTCCTCCCACAGAGCGGCCCTGAGGCCTGATGCCCTTTCTATCCTTCTTTTTGCCGCTGCGGTAAAAAGATTTGATTTCGCCCAGACCTGCGCCCTTTTCCTTGTCCTTGTAATACCGGTATAGATCAGTTCCCTTGTCACCAGGGGCGAATCGTAATCGGGCAGAACGAGCATGGTGGTGTCGAATTCAGAGCCCTGACTTTTGTGAACCGTCATGGCAAATACGGTCTCATGCTGCGGAAGATTAACCGGGGGCAGCCTGCGAAGTCCCTCCGTCGTTTTAAAGAAGGCCCTGAGTTCACAGTCTTCAGATGGATCCTCGAGCACGATTCCTATGTCGCCGTTAAAAAGTCCGAGATTGTAGTCGTTTCTTGTAACGAGAATCGGTCTTCCTCTGTACCAGCGTCTTGAGTTGTCGATAAGCTTTTCATCTCTTAATATGTCTTCCACAAGCCTGTTAAGATTGTCTACCCCGAAGGCCCCCTTTCTGAGGGCGCACAAAATCCTGAATCTTTCAAACAGGCTGAAGACCTCGGACGGATCTGAGGCGGTCTCCAAAAATGGCGCAAAACCTGAAAGAACCGAATCCTTTATGGCCCTTTTAAGATTGGAAGGCTCGGGAAGCGATTTCCAGGATATGTCTTTAAATGCGGCATCTTTCAAGATATCGAGGGCAGCCTCTCCCCTACCCTCGTTTACTGTTCTGCTTACCTCATAAATGCCGCTTTTTTCCGGAAAACGGTAGCTTTTTGTAAGTTGAACCAGGCAGTCCCGGATCTTTGGCATGCCTTTGGCGGAGGAGAAATCCCTTATCTTTATGCCTGTAATTTCCAGAAAAGAGGTTGAAAAATTTTCCGAAAAACCGTTAGATCCCCCGGTGCCGCATATGTCTCCCAGCACGGCTCCCGCCTCCACAGATGCGAGCTGATCTTTGTCTCCAAGGAGAATTATCCTGGCATCAGTCGGTATGGCCTGTACAAGTTTGGATAGAAGTGCGAGGTCCACCATGGATGCCTCGTCGATTACGACCACTGATGAGGAAAGCGGATTGGCCTGATTGTGTCTGAAATAGGGAGACCCTGGAATTGTACCGAGCAGCCTGTGGATGGTTGATGCCTCCGTTGGGATGGCCCTCTTGATCTCTTCTGAGAAGGGAATCTTCTGTTTGAAGAAATTAACGGCCTCCTGCAGGCGTGCGGCCGCTTTTCCGGTAGGGGCCGCAAGGGAAATCCTTGCTTCCCGGTCCTGTTCAAGTATAAGAGCCAGGATCTTGGAAATCAGCGTACTCTTTCCCGTGCCCGGCCCCCCTGAGATTACGCACAGCCCTTTCATAAGGGATATGAATGCGGCAACCATCTGGAGTTGAGAGCCGTCCTCCGCCTCTCCTTCAAAGAGACGCAAAAGCCCGTTTTTTAAAAGGGAGGCATCGATACCCTGGACCCGTCTTTCGGAGCGAGCCCTGAGATCCTTTGAAAGCAGATCCTCATATTCCCAGTACCTGTAAAGATAGAGCCTTGAACATGAGTCAAGGATAAGCGGTTTGTATTCTCCCGGTCGGCCCACCACAGGGGATGATTTTAGCTCGCAGATCCATTCTTTTAGGGCGGGTGTTTCAAGATCGTCCGGTAAAGGGTCTTGCCGGTACGGCAGTTCGCACTTAAGAGCCTCAAGATCCAGGCAGACATTGCCCTGCGAGGTGGCGCGGCTTACAAGGGCTGAGGCAAGAAAAAGCCCGGGCGAGGCCTTATCCGAAAGCCTTAACATGAGTTTGGCAAAATGGATGTCGAGTTCCTGGAATATCCCTTTTTGAAGGAGGTCTTTTATTACTTTTTCGTCCATGCCCCATTTATCTATCATAAAACCAGAGAGCAGGAAAGGATGCTTTAACCGAAATCCATCCCCTGATAAGAGCTGCAAAACCTGATGCAGGTTTTTGGACATGCCTGTCTAGGGGTTGGCCTTTCTCACTGCTCGGCAATAATATCTGTAGTCCTTTTTGTTGTCATTTATGTCGCCTGAGAAGAAATTGGTCATCCAGGCCGAATCCGGGTGGAAGATGTAGCTGGTTGAAGACCAATAATAGGATGAGGCTGTGCCGGGAAATGCCTTTATGTCAATTGCGGGGTTCCGATTCAGATAGTTTACGATAGAGAGGAGTTCGTTTATGTCGGGAAGCCGCCAGTCTTTGTGACCGGCAAACTCAAGCTCTTCACAATACCTGAGGGCCTCCATCCATGTAAAAGGGCCGGAGCTTTTCTTCCGCCACATAAGACCTGTGGTTTTGTCTGTTACAGTGCCGTCGTTATTATCGATCGGTTCAATGACCTCCGAGCCGCCCCTAACGGCCCTTGCCCTGTAAAGTTGAGACCTGTACTCCCTGGTTATGTTTCCGTTAAGAAAGAGCAACAGCCAGTAGCCTGGGAGTTCCTCTGTTCCAAGGGTCGATGACCAGTAGTAGTTTGACGCGGTATTAGGAAAAAAGTCCTTGTCAAGGGCCGGACCGTATCTGTCCCTCATGATCAGGGTATTAAGCTCTTTTATATCAGGAATCCTCCAGTTGGAAAAACCTCCGAACCTTTCGGTATTCAAACGCCTTATAAAAACGGTTTCCGATTCGGCAGATGTAAAAAGCCTGTGCATGTCATGAACGGACCCGTCCCTGGTTTTTACCTCCCAGACAAGCCCTGTGGTATTATCCTTCACCATTATCCAGTTAATTGCTGAATCTGCGAGCTTCTCTCCGTTTTCTCCCAATTTGGTGTAGGAGCGGGCATTTCCACGGTATTGCGCATCCTGCCCGTAAAAGTCGTCCCCTTCAAGGGGGCAGTCGACGACATTTTTGTCGTCATAACAACCACTCTGACCCGTATCAAGCACAGGAGCGGCCAATGACATTGCCGGAAAAAAGAGGGCCGCGAATACGACCGTATTTGAGATACCCAGATATTTTATCATGTTTTGTCCTCCCTGGTCCCTGCCCGGCTGGAAATTCTCCTGCACTTGAAATTTTTACTGTTCCGTCTAACCTTTGATCTTTTGAAATGCATCAAGGTTGCCTATATAGAAAAATAAATATTATTTCCGCTGAAACAAGGATGGCCTTCCGCCTTTATTTCCTTACCGTCACGACGGGAGATCGTCATCTATGTCTTTTCTAAGATTTGAAGGCTTCGTAAAAAGATCAACTGCCATTCGACAAGCTCATGGCCCCGGGTTAAATCGAAGGGCTGCGCCTGCGACTAGCCAAGCCGAGCAGTTATGCTTTATCTTTCGTCATTGCAGGTCCGCTAAAAGCTGGATAAGTATGGCTCATTCATCGAGATTGTCAGCAGTTGCCAATCGGGCATGGCCCTCATAATTGGGAGCGGATGCCTAACATTTTGAAGTGAAATGGTCTGCCCGATGCCTGTTCCTTTTGCCCTGGATTATTCACTTGTAACCCAAGGGGTCGTAGGATTTATTTTGAAAAAATTATGCTCTTTGGTTATGAATATTGTTTTAAGATAACTTGAAACTTGTTTGAAAAGAAGATATGAAAGGTAAAAAACTTCAGGCTAAAGCGCCGTTAAGGCGCTTTTATTTCATGGTATTACCAGGACGTACGGATCGATATCGTACGGTAGGAACCGATAAGATGGTCGGAAAGGAATTGAAATGAATTCAAGTACAAAAATAGGAATAATTATCTGCGACCGCTACCGGCGCTGTGCCGGCGGTAAGTGTTTCAGGGCAATGAGAAACAGAGAAGGGGCCTTCAGCATATATGCGGACACCGAGATCGAACTGGTCGGTTATACAACCTGTGAAGGCTGTCCCGGGGGCAACATAGAATACGCCGGCGATGAAATGGTGAAAAACGGGGCCCAGGTTATCCATCTGGCCACCGGTCTGGTTGTCGGTTATCCCCCCTGCCCTTATATCGATACTTTCAAAGTGTTCCTTGAAAAGCGCTATGGGGTAAAGGTCGTTGTGGGCACCCACCCGATACCCAAAAAATATCTTGATATGCACACCAGTCTCGGAACGTGGGAAGCCTCCGAATGGGAGCCTATTGTTGGGCCCACCATGTCTGATGCCGAGACCCGCAAAAGTTACGACTAAGATCATCTGCAGGGAAAATTATGGAAGCCGTGCTAAACGCGGTTAAGTTTGTCTCCGGGGCAGTAAAAGGCCTGTTGAGTTGATATCTGCCCTTTTTGGTCGGTGATGTGGTTGGTAATGTAGTGATCATTGAGGCAAGAGACCTGAAAGATCCAACAGGTCTTTTCTTAACGAATTGATGAAAGCGGGTGTCGGCAGATCCCTGAATATCCCGTATGCGGACCTCTTGTCCCTGTCAAGACCCCTCAGGAATATGTAATAGACCCCGCCGAAATTTATTTCATACCTGTAACCGGGAAGCCTCAGTCTGAGGTACTGGTCAAGTGCGAGGGTATAGATTACATACTGAAGTGTATAGAGGTTCCTTCTCATTTCAAACGCAAGCAGTTCCGGGGCATAATCATCAACCCTGGGTCCGAGGAAATTGCTCTTCCAGTCGACAAGAAAAAAGAGGTCGCCCCTTTTGAAGACAAGATCTATAAACCCCCTCATAAACCCCTTTGAGGGTGAAAAATCAAGCCTTTCAATCTGTTTGTCCATACCCTCCAGAGGAGGTGAGCCTGCAGGTCCTTTAAATATCTCTTTCAGCCTGGACGGGGTTATTTCTTTTAAGGGAAAATAGAACTCAAGTTCATTCAGCCTGTCCTCCATCCTGATATCGGATAAAGTAAATGATCCTGCCGGGCAGTAAAGCGGCGCGGAAAAAAGGGATTCCAATGTCTCAAGGATTGTCCGGCTCCAACTATCTTCAAAGCCGTGCTGGAAAAGCTTTCTTGAGATTATTTCACCCGTTTCCGCCTGATTGACTGAAGTAAAATCGAGATGTTCCAGCAGGTCGTGCAGAAAGGTCCCCGTCTTTGCGCCTTTTGGAAAGGAAAAAATTCCTGAAGCGGCTGTATCTTCTTTAGAAAGGGCAAGCATCTTTTCACCTTCCTCGGAAATTGTTTCCAGTTCATCATGATCAGGCAGCTCGGTAAGAAATGACCTTTTTGAAATCAGATATGAAAAACTGCTCACACGCCATTGCCTTGAAATGGAGCCTGAAAAATCTCTGAAGGAAAGCCTTTCAGGCTCTTGGAGTTTTGGAAAGGCATCCGTTTTTGTCAAGTAATCCCTTGAAATGTGAGAAATATCAACGTTTCTCCCGGAGCTCTTTTCCAAAAGGGAGAGTCCTTTTCTAAGCGATTCTTTTTTAAGCGGGGTAAAAAGCCCTTCCATCTCTTCAATGGAAGGGCCTTCATAATAGAGATAGGAGGGGGCCGAGGTCTGCGCCCCCTTTATGCGCCCCCATACCATATAGCACCGGTTCTTGGCCCTTGTGAGCGCTACATATAGAAGACGCAGGTCCTCTGAAAGAGTTTCCTGCCTTGCAAGTGCGCTGTTTGTGTCAAGGTCTGAAGAGCCGAGATCAAGAATATGCCTGTTATTATTTTTTCTGTCATGGAAGAGAATCGTTTTGTCATTCGTTTTCGAACCGTCCCAGAGAAAGGGGCAGAACACGACCGGATACTCAAGCCCCTTGCTTTTGTGGATGGTTACCACCATTATCGCCCTCTCATCACTTTCAAGCCTGAGCTGATGTTCCTCAAGCCGTGGTGAATCGGAATCTGTCTGGGAAGACAGCCACTTATTTAGACCTTTAATCCCAATACCCGCCTTAAGGGAGGCATCATAAAGCACTTCAGCCAGATGCAGCAGATTGGTCAGCCGGCGTTCGCCGTCAGGAAGGGAAAGGAGACGGCTCCTTATCTTTTCCTCAACAATGAATCTGCGAAACATGGGCAAAAAACCGGTCATCTTCCAAAGCCGATAGTATCGGCGGAAACGGCTTCTTATCGGCTCCCATTTATTCTGGTCTTCCCCTAATTGCTCCAGGTCCTCTCCCGTATAACCGAGGGCCCTGGTCGCCAGTGCCCTTTTTATCAGGCTTTCATTTTCAGGATCTCCGATTGCATCGAGAATCCATTGCATATCCATGGCCTCAGGGGAGTCAAAAAGGTTTGAATTGCTGTAAAGGACACTAGGGATATTCAAGGTCGAAAGCATATCCCGCACCATCTTTGCCTCCCTGTTTGTCCTCACGAGCACTGCCAGGTGCTCTTCCCTTAAAGGTGCTTTTCCCAGCAGGGCCTTCCCCTTTGCTCCCAGGGACAACAGCCTGGAAATTTCCCGTCCCAGCGCGGCCAGTATCCTTTCCCTTGCCTCGGACTTTGAGAGCGGTTTTCCATCATCCATCTCCTCTAAGGGTTCAATAAGGCATAGCCTGAAGGCAGGCTCCGCTCTTCCCTCAATTAACAGCGGGGCGGGATGTTTTTCCCTTGCGGCCCTTTGAGTATGAAATGAGATTTCCGGGAAGAGGAAAGGCCTTTTTGCCCTTGAGAAGATGCAATTTATCGCCTTTATGAGGCCCTTTTCAGAACGCCAGTTACTGCTCAAGGTATAGCGGTTTTCCATCTTTGAAGAGGCGTTGATATAAGTGAAAAGATCCGCTCCCCTGAAGCCGTAGATAGCCTGTTTAGGATCTCCGATAAGAAAAAGCGGTCTTTTCCCTGTATCAAATATCCTGGAAAAGATATCGTATTGAACAGGATCCGTATCCTGAAACTCATCGATCAGGGCTGCCTTGAACTTGGCCCTGACCTTTTTTAAAAAGGCGTTCGCCCCATCATCATCAATGACCTCCTTTATCTTGTGAAGAAGATCACCAAAGGATAACTTGTTCGTCCTGTCCTTTTCCTTAGGCAGGTTCCTTTTTATATAAGATAGCAGTGCCGTCCTCAAAAAAAGGATCCTCTGGTCGCATTCATTTATCAGGCCTTCCGCGCTTTTATTAAGATCCTCACAGATATGAAACAGCTCATGTTCAGGAGCCGCTTTACCCTTTTTTACCGATTCGCTTATCACGCTTGAGGTAAGTTTCCGGAAGTCTTTGAAAAGGGGAAAGGGACCAAGTCTGAGTGAAAGGAGATGATCCATGTCTGTCAGCCAGGAGCTTACCTTGAGGTCCCTTTTTGAGAAACCTCCGGGACCTTTCTTCGTGGTTCCGTATCTTGTGCCGTTTAGCTCGGCAGTTCTAAGAATTTCTCCAACCTCATTTCTGTGAAGCGGCCATTTTTTTCTGAGCTTTTCAATGCCTTTTCTGAAATTTTCAAGATCTTTTAGGTCAGGTTTTTTCATGGCAGGGATTATTTCAATCTCAGGATGGGTTAGGCCGGCCCTGATCGATTCAAGCAGTTTTGAAGGTCTTATCCCCTTTTGAAGAAGATAGCCAATGAACTCGGGCGGTGAATCATAGACATTTTTCCTCCAGAAGTCTTCGGCAAGGCCCTGTCTAAGACCATCCTCATTTTCAATAAAATCGGTGTCAAAGGGCTGGCCCGTCTCAAAGGCGTTTTCATTGAGCATGCGTTGACAGAAGCCATGTATGGTAAATATGGCGGCTTCATCAAGGTGTAGGATCGCCTCTCTGAGGTACATGAGGGAGCGCGGGTTACCCAGATTGCCAGCGAGTTCGGCGATAAAGGGATCTCCGTGTGTTCCATTCTTAAAGGCATCCCTGCATTGAAGAAGGCGGCTTCTGATCCGCCCTTTCAGCTCCTCTGTGGCCGCCTTTGTAAATGTGACTACGAGAATTTCATTAACGGAAAAGCCCTTTTCAAGAATAAGTCTGAGATAGAGCGAAGTGACGGTATAGGTCTTCCCCGTGCCTGCACTTGCCTCTATAAGATTTTTCCCCTCAAGGGGGATATTCAGGGGGTCAAGCTCTTTCATGGGGTCTCTATCATAACCTTTGAGCGGGCCTTTAAAAGAGGTTCGTATACCTTGAGCGAAAGTTTTTCGAAATGCCTGTCCAGGGGGTCGGAATCTCCAAAACAGAGATTGAAATAAGGGTTTTCCCGTTCCCCGGGCAGAGAAAACTCCGAGCCTTCCCATCTTGAATGTGCCCTTGATAGGGCTTTATCATTTTGCATGGCCTTTTCGAGCATATCTTCGGCGTAGACAAGTGATGAATCCGGGAAAAATTTTAGAGGCCTGACAAGCCCCTTCCAGAACAGCTCAATAAGGCCCTTAAGGGTTGTTTCGGCATCCTCATGAGGCTTATATTCCCACGTATCTTCCCTTCCGATAAGAATGCTGCTTCTGGCTGACTCTGTCCTTGCATTGAGCGCAAGATGCAGGAGCCATGTGCTCAAGTGGTCAATCGATCTGAGCCTGCCGTATCTGAAACGTATAAGCCTGCCGCCATAAACCTCATTCACCGTTGCGTTCAGTTCGAAGGCATCGAACTTAAAGATCTTTTCAACGGGTTCCCGGCGATATTCACCCGCCAGGGCCCTGAAGGTATCTATAAAAGCCAAGATATCGCTATCCATTCTTTCATAGGAGCATTCTCCCGGTTTTCCGGGAGGCAGCTTCCCTGTGGCCTGAATGTAGGAAAGAATCTCTTCCCTTTGGTGACCTTCAAACCCCTTATCAAGGATAAGCTGCTCAATCACGTATTTTTCCAGCCCATCAAGACATAAGGGTTCTGTCTCCTTAATGCGACTGTCGTCCCTTTCAAGATATATCCCAAGCCGCTCCCTTAAAAGAAATCGGGCAGGGTTCGACAGAAAAACACTGAGCCGGTTCAGATCGACAGATCTCCATTCAGAAGAGGGTGTTGAGAGGCCTTTTCCCAGGAAAGGCCTCTGAGGCGCCCTTTGCCTGATAGCTCTTTTTGAGGCATAAAAGATGTCTCTGGAATAGCTGATAAGTTTTTCATTCCCCCTGAAATATGCGGGGCTGAAGGCCTGAAGCGGATGTTTTGTCACCATATGATCGAACAGGTCCTTCCCCTCCATCTGAAACGCCTGCATACAATAGTCGGTCAGTTCGCTTACAAGCACACAGGGCGGAATCTCCGAATTATCCTGAAGGCCTTGCCCGATATAGCTTATATAAAAGCTCGTTCTTGCAGAGATCAGGGATTCGAGAAAGAGATACCGGTCTTCATCTCTTAGGGACCTGTCTCCCCTCTTATGGTTTTTGGCAACGATGTCGAATCCCACGACCTTTCTCTGCCTCGGGTATGCCTCGTTATGCATGCCGACCAGACAAATGACCTTGAACGGTATACTGCGCATCGGCAGCATGGCGCAGAAGGTAACGCCTCCCGAGATAAATCCGAAAGAGGATATCCCGGCCTCCATTGAGTGTGAAAGGTACGCCTTTATGACCTCTATGTTGACGCTATCATTGAAGCATGAGAGCTGCTGCTGTCTTGACAGATCATTAAAGATGTCCCTAATCATCTGGTACTCTTTAAGAGATACCTCGTCAGGTTCGAAAAAATTCTCCAGGATTTCAATAAGAAGCCCTGCCCAATTTTCAAGGCTCATGGAACTTCCAAGGCGTGGAACATATGAAAACAGGGTCTCGGCAAAATGGATAAACCGACCAAGTAAAGAAGCCGTGTCCCCTTCCACCTTGTCGTATGGAAGGATTCCATCTATGGTATTTGTACCCCTTTCAGGCATGGCATAACCAAGGAGAAGCCTTTCAAGTCCGAAACGCCAGCTGTTACGGTCAAAGTAAGGAAGGCCCATTTCGTGACGGCTTGATCCGTCTATGCCCCATCTTATGCCCGCTTGTTCCACCCAACCGGTCAAAAGGGAGATGTCCGTCTCTGAAAGGCCAAACCTTTTTCTAAGATCATCGCATTCAAGAAGGGAGAGTATTTCATTGGAGGTAAAACGAGATCCGCTGAGTTCAAGGATAGACAGAAGCGGGCCTGTTATCTGGCCTTGCGATCGGATATTTCTGTCGGCAATGGAGAAGGGTATCCTTTTTGATTCATCATCAGGAGAGCCGAATACGGCCTGAATAAGGGAGGAATAACCTTCAATATCGGGGGTCATTACGAGGATGTCTTGAGGCATAAGATCAGGGTCTTTTTCAAACATCAAAAGCAACCGGTCATAGAGTGTTTCCATCTCCCTTATTGGACTGTGACAAGAGTGGATCTGGATGGAATTATCATCCTCACCTACAATCCTTTTTCCCTCTGTTCCGGCGCTACCTTCAGAGAGATCAAGTATGTCTGATTGTATGAAAGAAAGCATATCCTTTCTGTTAGAGTCCTCAAAAAGCTCTGATACCCCGCATTCAAGATCCATCATGCGGGAAAGGAAATCTTTCCCCTGTTTGCCCATGGAGGCCAGGAGGCTGTTTCCGGTTTCAATGTGAAAGTCAATGTCAGAGCTGTTTGCAGGGTCGATAGGTCTCAAAAACTGATGCCGTTCACTTTCTGAAAATATGTCGAACCAATATTCCCTGCACGGATTTAGAATAAAGAGATTAATTTCAATTAGTTTTGAAAGGGCAGAGAGGATATCAAGGTGAAATGGGGGCAGAAATGAGACCCCGAAAACAGAGAGCCTTTTGGGGAAAACAGACGGAGAGACTTCCCCTTTGTTTATCGCCGTCAAAAAATCATGCCTGAAAGAGGCCCTGTGCCTGCCTTTGTTTTTCTCTGAAAGATACCGCCAAAGCCTTGCCTGCCAGTCTTGCTCTTTTCCCTTTTCCCAGTCCAGCAGCATCTCGGGACGAAAGACGGCATATTGATCATAGGTATCGGCCAGGAGTTGAGAAAGCTGGAACCACTTAAGGTCTACTATGGGATCTCCCAGATAGAACCGTACGCCTTCCGCCCCTTTTTCATGCATAAAGGAGGGAAGTGCCTTCATTATCTTCCATCTCAATATGGAAGGGTCAAAGGTATCCTGTTCGGGAAGATCCCCGAGGGCTGTTTTAAAGACCCGCTCCACGATTGAATTGGGGAAGGGAAAGAGGAGATTCGCGCTGACGCCATGATGGCCCGCAAGGACCATTCGAAGCCACTTTTCCATGCCCCTGCTTTGAACGACTATGATTTCAGGCTCCATTGGTGATAACACTGGCCTCAAAAGGATGCATGACAGCTTTTCCGCCAGTATCTCCAGTCGGTTACTCGTATATAGATTGATTTTTGGCAAGGGTAGAAAACAGATCCGAGATGATCAAAAAAGGCGCTTGATATGGCACCCTTTCTGATTTGTTAGATGCAAAGAAGTGATCATGATCCTAGTCACCCATTTCAGCCATATGGTCATCGAGCATGGTTTCAAGCCTTAATTTGTGTTGTGCCTCTTCCTGTGCGAGAATCCTGAAAAGTGCCTTGTGCTCCTGTTTGTGTGTGTTTTCACTGAGATCGGAATAAAATTTGAGGGCCTTTTCCTCACGTTTTGCGGCAAGTATCAGGATATCGGAATAGGGCATACCAGGTTCATAAGTGATATCAACAAGATAGTCGGTCCTCTTTAGGTTGGGGATCTTTTCGATTTTATAATATTCAAGATTTTCTTTTGTAAAATCTTGGAGCATACTCTGATGCCTTTTTTCCTCTTTTGCGAAGCCGCTGAAGAGGTCCTTGACGTTTGAAAACTGCCCATGTCGGCTCAATTCATCATAAAATTCAGCCGCCTCTCTTTCCTTTTCAACGGCGTAGTCCATTATTTCCTTAAATGTATCAAAATGCATTTAAACCCCCTTAATGAACATGCCTTTCCGCATGCCTTTAAATGAGTGTGTTTCTGTCTCTGAAATAACGTATATCGGCCAGTAAAAGTCTAGGTCAAAAACGAAATTCTGTCAAAACAAACCGGCTGGAAATTCAGTAGGGTGCCTTTTTCTTGGGCTTTCTGTCTCTGGGGTTCCTTTTTTCCTTTGCAGGGCCTGAATTTTTCTGTTGCGGGACCTTGACCGTTTTCCCATGGCGCCTTGAGTCTGAAACATGACTTCTTTTTCCTTTATAGCCTTTTCTGGGACCCCTGCCTCTGATTCTTCTCTGATCGGGGAGAACAGGTCCTGCGGTGTCTTCCTTGAACCAATCATCCTCCGGCCAGACAACCGGAAGCTTTTCTCCGGACATTTCCTCCAAGGCCTCAAGATGCCGGACATATTCCTCGCAGGCAAAGGACAGGGCCCTGCCCTTTTTTCCTGCCCTGGCGGTTCGGCCTATCCTGTGGACGTAGTTTTCAGGATCCTGAGGCAGATCGTAATTTATTACATGGCTTATGTCCTCGACATGTATGCCCCTTGATGCAACGTCCGTCGCAACCAAGATTTTTGTGGTTCCCTGCTTGAAATGCTTCATCAAGCTGAGTCTCTTTGACTGGTGCAGATCTCCCGTTATTCCTGCTGCCGGCAGGCCGTTTCCGATCAGTTTTTTAGCCAGCCATTCTACCCCCGCCTTTGTGTTTACAAATATGAGGACCCTTGTCCAGTCCTCCCGTTCCAGAAGCCCCAGGAGCAGAGGCAGTTTGTCTTCCCTGCCGACATGAAACAGTGCCTGATCAACTCCGGCAACCGTGACTTCCCTTGGTGTTACGGATATTACCTCCGGCAGGTTGATGAATTCATAGGTAAGCTCCATAACCCTGTATGAAAGGGTCGCGGAAAAGAGCATGGATTGTCTTTTTTCATAATTGGGCAGTTTTCGAAGGATATATCTCATATCCTTTGTAAATCCGAGATCAAAAAGGCGGTCCGCCTCATCTATGACAAGGATTTTTATCCCCGAGGTCTTAAAGACCCCCTTTTTTATGTAATCGATTATCCTGCCGGGGGTGCAGATCACTATATCAGCCCCCTGTTTAAGTCTTTCGGCCTGCTTTAGGTAATCGATCCCACCTACTACCTGTGTAATCCTGAGCCGGGTAAAGCGACCCAGTTCAACTGCATCGTCATGGATTTGAATCGCCAGTTCTCTTGTGGGGGCAACGATAAGGGCGGTAGGTCTCAACCTGGCCTGTTCGGGCAGGTTGAGAAGTCTGTGAAAGACAGTTACAAGAAATGCAGCTGTCTTTCCCGTACCTGTCTGTGCCTGTCCGGCCACGTCTTTACCTGATAGAGAGATGGGAAGCGTTTGTGCCTGTATCGGAGTGCAGTTCTTGAATCCGGCCTCATTCAGACCGCGAAGGACCTCCTCCTGCAGATGAAAATCATCAAAGGTCGTATCAGTAAGAAAAGAAGGTAAAGGGGGCTGCTTCAATGAGAAATCCATGGAAGATATATTAATGGTTGATCCTTAAATGAAAATAACATGTATCTGATTATAGATTAAATGACCAAAAGATCAACCTATTCCTGCCCTGATCCACCATTAAGGAGTTATATCGGGCCGATAGATCATATGCTGCAATCGTCGCCCCTTTGATCCCGCTTTCAGCGGGCCCGCAATGACGAAAGATGAAGCATAACTGTTCGGCCTGGCTGACTCAGGGCAGTGAGTTTATCGAACGGCGGTTGGTCTTTTTAAGAAGCAGTAATTATTAGGTGCTGAAAATGGATAGAAGTAAAAGCAGAAGTTCTGCAATGCACAGATCGCATCTGCTTAGTGTGTATCTGATTTGAAGACAGGGAAAAGACTTTTACCATATAACCGCATTGCGCCTTTTCTCAAGCCAGCGGCTTTGTGCGTGTGTCAGGTTTCCTATTTGTTCCTTGATCCAGTGCAGGTCCCCTGTAAGGAGACTCAATTTTTCAGGGCCGGTAAGTTCATATTCTTCAAGGGCGTCCGCACCATGATACTGGATGTATTCGCCGAATTCCTCATCCTCTGCGGTTCTTTCGAGCACCTTCAGGAATTCTTCCTTGTGTATGAGGCGCTGTTCTTCAGGAGACGCCCTGTCGGCGTTTTTTATTGCGGCCTCCGCTGAATCCAAAAGCTCCTCCGGATTAAGCGGCTTTTCCAGATAATCCGCCGCTCCAAGCCGCATTGCCTGAACCGCCGTTTTTACGGTAGAATAACCGGTTATGATAATGACAGGCAGCCTGGGTTTAAGACGCTTTATGTCTCGTAAGACCTTCATGCCGCCTATCTCAGGCATTCGTATATCTGTGAACACAAGATCAAAATCAGACATCAAGGCCATTTCAAGCCCTTTTCTGCTGCTAAGGGCCCCTTCCACACTATAGCCTTTTGCAGATAGTATGGTACCTATAGTGTCAACCATCATCTGCTCGTCATCGATTATAAGGGCCTTTTTGCTTTCCATCTCTTCCAACTCCTTACCCAGAAGCGGATTTTTGTAATGAAAAGGTGCGGTCAAAAAACGGGGGAAGGTGAATATGCCCTCCCGTTATTCAATTCTGCAAATCTCAAGCCAAGACAGGATAAATGCCGTCAGCATATTAACCGACTGATAATATTGATTAACAGATTCTCTGCGAAGGGATGGCCGATTTTGATGGAGGAAGAAATGTCAGAAAATTTTACAGCCTGTAAACAGAAAACAGATGAAAAAGATGAATTCGCAAAAGGTGAGAACCGAGACGGTGCATCGGAAAGTCCGTCCGCGGGGACGGGCAGCCGGCCTTTCTACAAAGCCGCTGAATATATGTTTTAAATTGTCTTAATAGGATCCTTTATGACATAGAGGAGCATGAAATTTCTGTCCAGTTTTTCCGTGAGCCTTTTCAGTGTTTTTCCCTTGAGTGTCGCGATTCTTATGAAGACATGTCTGTATCCCTCGTCCGCAGTGTCCTTTGTGCTGAGTATGCTTACAATCTGGCCGTTTTCCTCCCTTATAACATCTGCAACTTCTTTTATGCTTCCGGCCCTGTCTTCAAGGTTGAAGGCGAATTGAACGCCTCTCTGGTATATCCCGGTAATGGAAATCATTACCCTGAAGACGTCACCCATTGTAATGATGCCGATAACCTTGAAATCTTCGGATACGACCGGGATGCCTGTTACCTTGCGCTCCAGCATTTTTACCGCCGCAACTTCCACTGTGTCGGAGGGGCTTAGAACGATCGGTTCCTTCTTCATTATATCTGAAGCCTTGAGCTCGCCCAGAAACCTGTACAGTTCTCTCGCATTCATGTTTATTTTCTTGGAAGGTGAGGCCTCTTTAACTTCATTGTCCGTTATCAGCCCGACAAGTGCACCTTTTCTGATGACAGGCAGATGCCCGATGCCGTTTTCATCGAATATCCGGATAACCTCTATAACCGGAGTCTGTTCGTCCACTGTAATGATTTCCCGGCTCATCCAGTTCTGTACTTGCACGGATTTTTCTCCTTTCCTTTTTTCTGCAAAGCAGGCTGTCTGTTAGGCTGGTTTCCACCGTAAAATGGCTGTCTTTCACAATCCCGGCGTGAATCTGCATGATCAATTGCGCGAATTGATACGGATACCGGGAAGAAGTGCCCAGGTTAGAAACTGTCTTATTATGTTAATCCAAGGCGAATGTGGCATCAATCTCTTTTTGTACATTGACTGGTCGGGCATCAAAATCTATATTCACCATATGTCGCATATACCCAGCATTCAGGATGTTTTAGGCCCAGGCGGCCTGTTGGCCAACTCAATGGATAGCTTTGAGGTGCGCACATCCCAGATTGAAATGGCCCATATGATCGCCGGTTGTCTGGAAAATGGTCTCTCAGCTGTTGCAGAGGCGGGAACAGGCACGGGAAAAACACTTGGATATCTGGTGCCGATTATTCTGAGCGGCCAAAAGGCCATCATCTCAACGGGTACCAAGAATCTTCAGGAACAGATTTATTTCAAGGACGTGCCTTTGCTGAGAGAGGTCTTTCCTTTTCAAATCGACGCTATGCTGATGAAGGGTAGAAGTAATTACCTTTGTCTTTACCGGTATCACCAATATTTTTCGCGGCCGTCGCTTTTCAAGGATTCAAAGGGCAAATTAAGGAAAAAGATCGACAGATGGATAGAGAAAACAGAATTTGCCGACAGGGCTGAGCTTCCCTGGCTAAGAGACGATGATCCCCTTTGGGATTCTATCTCTTCGACAACCGAACAGTGTGTCGGAGGAGATTGCCCCTTTTACGAGGATTGCTTTTTGAATCGTCTCAGAGCAAGGGCTGCGCAGTCAAGGCTGATAATCGTGAACCATCATCTATTTTGTGCCGACATAAAGCTTAAGATGGATGGTTTCGGCGAAATAATTCCCAGATTTCAGGCGGCTGTCTTTGATGAGGCGCATGAATTTGAAGATATCTGCTCCTCTCATCTTGGAGAAAGACTGGGCACAAAGCAGCTTTTGGATCTGGCAATGGATTGGGAAGACAGTGTGAGGTCCTTTAAGGGTGAAGCGCGGTCACTTGTCATGCCTGCAATTTTGGAGATAAACGGGGGAGTTGAAGGTTTAAGATCATATTTTGAGAAAAAAAAAGACAGGGACAGGATGCATGAAACGGTCCTTTTGGAATTAAATGAAGGGCCTGTGAGAGTCATAAAATCAGGGCTTGATAAGCTGAGTAGAAAAGCCCTTGAAAAACGTTCCTCTTTTCAACCGCTAATCAGAAGGGCCGAGGACCTGAAGTGTTGTTTGGAGAAGATCTTCAGCACGAGAGGCAATGACTGGCTCAACTGGTATGAAAGGCGAAGCAAAAGTATACTGTTTTACGCCTCTCCGCTCAATGTGTCCGATATACTCAATGAGGCCCTCTACGAAAGAGTGAAGACAGTGATATATACATCGGCAACGCTTGCTACCGCAGGCAACTTTGAATTTATGCGATCACGCCTTGGGCTTCATAAAGAAATAAAGGAAGCCATATACCCCTCACATTTCGATTTTTCGAATCAGACGCTTCTCTATATACCCGAGGACCTTCCTCTCCCTGTTCAATCCGGTTTTCCGGATGAGGTTTCCAAGCGGGCACTGGAGGTCTTTCTGATTACTCAAGGCAGGGCGCTTTTGCTTTTTACAAGCAAGAAAAATATGAATCTGGCCTATTCTTATCTGAAAGAGAAGATACCCTATTCTATCTTCCTGCAGGGTGATGCGCCAAGGACCGTGCTTCTGGAAAGATTCAGAGAGGATGTCCACTCCGTACTGCTGGCGACAGGCTCTTTCTGGCAGGGGGTGGATGTGCCGGGAGAATCTTTGAGTTGCCTTATAGTGGATAAACTTCCCTTTGATTCGCCGTCGGATCCCCTTGTCGCGGCAAAGATAGACTCGATCCGTGCCGGGGGCGGAAACCCTTTTATGGAATATCAGTTGCCTTCCGCCATAATCGCCTTGAAGCAGGGCCTTGGCAGGCTCGTTAGGAAAAACAGCGACCGGGGAGTCCTTTCTGTAATGGATTCGAGGATCCTGACCAGCAGATACGGAAGGTTTTTTATTGAAAGTCTGCCTGAGATGCCGATAAGCCATGATCTGGAAGACATAAAAAGATTCTTCTCCTCATCAGGTACACCTGATTAATGATTTCAAGATCTTGAAAGGAAAACAGTTATGTCGATCAAACCCTGGGAAATTATTTCTCGAAAATGGGATGATGGCTATCGTATTTTCAGATTGAGGACGGACAGGGCCCTTTCTCCGCGTACCGGGCATGATCACAATTTCTATGTGCTGGAGACATCCGACTGGGTGAATGTCATCCCTCTTACAGATGAAAACGAGGTCGTACTTGTTAGGCAATATCGACACGGTACAGGTGAAATAACACTTGAGATACCGGGTGGACTGGTGGAAGGAGATGCCTCCCCCGAAAATGCCGCCTGGAGGGAGCTTCGTGAGGAAACCGGTTGTTCAGGTAGGGACCTTGTCAATCTTGGAAGCGTACACCCGAATCCTGCCATACAGAACAACAGGTGTCATTCCTTTCTTGCCAGGGGCGTTTTTCCCGCCGGAGGGCTGAATCAGGATCCCAAGGAAGATATAGAGGTGATAGTGAGACCTCTGAGCGAGATCCCTCTGTTGATCCTGAACGGCACGATAACACATTCACTGGTATTGGCGGCATTTTATAGATTATTCATGGAGCATGGTGAAGTTTGTCCCGGGGGGATGCAAAATTTTTCTTGACAGGATATGGTCTGTTAATCTAATGCTTTGCTAAACAAAGACAGAGTATTAGAAAAGGAATTTGTATTATGAGCGGATTCAGCGAAAAGTTTTTTTTCTTTTTTATGGGGAGTAATCTGCCCATGCGCTGAAACTGGTTGAATATCATCTTTAATAGCCGCGGGTAGCCATCAATTGGACCCGCGGTTTTTTTTTGGAAAAGGGAGATAAAAGTGAACAAAAAGGGAAAAAACGGTGAACAGGAGCTTCTTAAAGGGCATGAAGCGGAGATCATGAATCTTAATGAGCAGATCCTTTCTCTTCTCGATAAAAGGCAGGATCTGGCAGCGGAGGCGGGCAGAATAAGGCAGCAGGAGGGACTTGAAGGCCTTGATCCTGCCCAGGAGGAACATATAATTGAAAGACTGGCAGCCGGCAGCGGGACGAATCTGGACCAGGGAGCAATAAAATCAATATTCAAGGAGATATTTTCCGCGGCCTGTGCAGTGCAAAATCCCCTTACCGTTTCATATCTCGGACCGGAAACCACTTTCAGCCATCAGGCGGCATTAAGGCTTTTCGGTAGATCAGCCACCTTTAGGCCTCTAGAGACGATCGAGGAGGTCTTTACAAATGTTGAAAGAGGGAATTGTCAGAGAGGAGTTGTTCCGGTTGAAAATGCCTTTGCAGGTTCTCTTCATGATACCCTGGATCTGTTCAGTAAATATGATCTGAGAATATGTGCCGAATCCCTTTTGCGGGTACGCTATAATCTTTTGACCAATGCGGATGATCTGGGGAAAATCGCGCGTCTTTATGCCCATCCGACCGTGGTTGAGCAGTGTAAGGCCTGGCTTTTGAACCACCTTCCAGAGATACAGGTCAAAAAAGTAGAAAGTTCTTCAAAGGCCGTGATTATGGCCTCGAAAGATCCTGAAGCGGCGGCACTGGGAGGCAACCTTTCAGCAAAGACCTATGGAGTGAAAATCCTTGCCGAGGATATTGAAGATCATCCCGACAATGTGACACGCTTCTTTGCGATCTCCAGAAACGACTGTCCCGTAACGGGCAATGACAAGACGACCATCCTTTTTTCGGTAAACCACAAGCCGGGTGCCCTTTACGAGGCGCTCAAGGTGCTGGCGAAGCGCAAGATAAACATGAGCAAGATCGAATCCAGGCCTCTCAGGACAAGGGGCTGGGAGTACCTCTTTTTCATGGATATCGAAGGTCACAGGGCTGATCATGAAATAGGAGTGTCCCTGAGCAAGATGAAAGATAAATGCGAGGAATTCAAGATAATCGGATCATACCCCGTAGCAAAAAGTCCATGGCCCTGAACGTAATTGTCGCTTCGGTAACTTGACGTTGCAGGCGATAGGAGCAAAATGGAATTTGTCATGGACATAATTCTCAGTTCATGTTATCTGGATACTTTTGTTTTTTAAGCCTTTTTTTGGGTTAATTTTTATATCCTATATCTTTCTAGGGGTCTTAGATATCCAGAGGCCATTTACTGAGGAGGGTTCAGCTGATGTTGCTGAGTATCATGAGGAGACATGCCAAATCCTGGCTGATAAAGCTCCTGATAGCCATAATAGCCGTAGTTTTCGTTTTCTATTTCGGTTATTCCTTTACCGCCAAGCAGGTAACCAAGATAGCCTATGTAAACGGGGAAATCATAAGCGGCCTTGAATATCAGAAGGCATATTGGGATTTGAGGGAGTCCCTTCAGAAAAAATACAAGGACCTGTGGAACGAAAACTTCGTGAAACTTTTTGATCTTAAAAACAGGGCACTTCAGGGGCTCATAGATCGAAAACTTATCAGCCAGGAGGCAAAACGACTAGGGCTTGATGTCACGGAAGAAGAGGTCCAGCAGGCGATTATAAATTATCAGCCTTTTCAGACAAACGGCACCTTTGACATGTCGCGTTACAAGGGCCTTCTGGCCCAGAACCGTCTGGAAGCCGACGCTTTTGAGGCGGACATGGCAAGACGCCTGCTTGATTCCAAGCTGCAGCAGTTTTTATTCGGATTTCTGGCATTAACTGAAAAGGAACTTGTCGATTTCTATACCTATTCAAATGAAAAGGTCAAAGTCTCCTATGTAACATTCCAGCCTGAAAGTTTTAAGCATACGGTCAGCATAGACCCTGCCAAGATGAAAGACTACTTTGAAGAGAACAAAGAGGGCTTTAGAATTCCTGAAAAGATTCGTCTTGCCTACATTGAAATTGACCCGGCAAATTTCAATAAACAAATCGGTGTGAAAGAGGAACAGGTCAAGGATTATTATGAGTATCATATCGATTCCTTTTCCGAACCCAAGAAGGTAAAGGCCCGGCATATACTCTTCAGGCTGGATCCGGACGCTGTCGAAGAGAAAGAAAAAGAGGTCAGGACCAGGGCCCGGGAGGTACTTGAAAAGGCCCGTGAGGGTGAAGATTTTGCTGAACTGGCAAAGGAGTACTCAGAGGGTCCTACAAAGGAAAATGGTGGAGATCTGGGATATTTTTCCCCAGGTCAGATGGACAAATCTTTTGATGAGGCGGTCTTTTCCTTAAAGAAAGGAGAAATAAGCGAACCGGTAAGGACCCGGTTCGGTTATCATATAATACTGGCCGAGGATCTCAAGGAGGCCTTCACGAGAAGCCTTGAAGATGTGCACCGGGAAATTGAAGATACATTAAGGGGCATTGCAGGCGGGGAACTTGCTCATGAAAGGGGCCTTATCCTGTTAGACCAGATGCCTTACGATATAGACCTTGCAGAGTATGCCAAAGAGCATGAACTTGAGGCGAAACAGACAGAGCCTTTTTCAGTTAATGAGTCGATTCCCGGAATAGATGATAATCAGAAACTGCGGCAGTCACTTTTCGCCCTTAAAGGAAAAGAGACGAGTGATCTGATTGAACTTGGTGGAAAATTTTACATCTTTCAGGTTTCTGACAGGAAAGACTCATCCCTTCCTGAGCTTGATGAGGTAACCGAAGAGGTTAAGGATGCCTTTGTTGCGTTCATGGCGGCCGAGCAGGCAAAGGCAAAGGCAAATGAGTTCCTTAACGAGATAAAACAGGGTAAGGCCTGGGATCAGGCTGCCGAAGAGATGCATGTGGACCCGCAGATGAGCGAATTTTTCAGGAGGCTCGATCCCATTGCCGAGATAGGGGCTACTCCCCAGCTGATGGAGATGGTCTTTTCTCTTAATAAAGACCGGGTTTACCCTGAGGATATATATGAAAATGAAAAAGGCGTCTTTGTCTTCAGGTGGGAAGACCATCAAGATATAGATGCTGCAAAATATGAAGAGGAAAAGGAACAATATCGCCTTTCCCTGATGAGGGTAAAGCAGGGCCGCGCCTATGAAAACTGGCTCAACAATCTCAGAAAGAACGCGGAAATAGAGATCGTTACCCCTGTTTCAGATGATAAGCCCTGAGATGAAAAAGGCCTTTTAAAGTTAGGGCCGGGACTTTCAATCATTAGGAATCATCATGTATTGCTATCGGATAAAGCCGATCATTGAGGGGCAGATAAAATAAGCCTTGTTTTTCTGTTATGAATCCGGCTATCTGGTAGTAGGCAGCCCTTGTGAATCTGGCGGGAAAAACAGCATCTTTTACTCTGCAGTAAAGCACGTTTTCCTTTCCAACAGACAGGGTTTCAGGCGCAAGCTCTTCTTTCAGATCATCACTGAGATAGAGCATATAGCATTCACCGCCACCTTCTTTTTCAGGCCTGCGCACGACCCTCCTTACCACATGAGCGGTGTCTTCCACCTCAACGTAACAGGTCGTTCCATTCCAGTTGATAACATAGGTCCCTTCAGGGGTAAGCCCCATATTTTCGTAGAACAGTCTGATAAAATCCCTGTGTATCATTTCCGATCCCTTGTGGAACCAGCGTCCTTCTTTATCTATATGGATCAGGCAGGGGGAAAGTCGTTCCATCTCATTTTTATTCATGTAGTCAAACCTCAACCGGATTCGCTTTTTTATCATGAGACGCAACCGCGTCTTTTGCACGATTTGAAAAAGGTTAACCAAAAGCGATGATTTATTCAACCGTTTCCTTTTTATTAACGGCCCTGTTGAGCGCTGATCGATCCATAAGATATGATCCTTGACAAGCTTAAGCCATTTCATCCAAAATGTTGATAAGGAATCAGGGTTATCCCTATAACAGGTTAAAAAATAATGCCCTGAAGTTTTGTTAAATATGTCTTCCGCGTGGTTTAAACCGGAAATTTGAATAATTTATGTTTTCAAAAGGGGGAATGGCTATGACTTCTAAAATCGGGGAAAAATCTCAGGAGTTCTACAAGGCGCTTGAAATCGGCCGACCGCCCAATATAGTGCGCCTTTTTCCAAATTCAGAGGCCCTTATTGTAAGCGGAAAGGTAATCGACAGGGCCCTGCTCGCAAAAGGAAAGGCCATGACAATAGCTGCAAACGGCAGGAATTATTTTGTGATAAGGGGGGCGCTCAAGGCTGCGCAGCGAGCCGATGCGGCCATAATTATAGAGATCGCAAAATCAGAGGGAGGTGCAAAGGCATATTGTGCGTGTAGCTTCTGGAACCTTGCCCGACAGGTTGACGCCGTGTGCAATGAGCTGGGAATAACCGTTCCTGTTGCGATACATGCCGACCATTACGGCATAAAGGATAAAAAAGATATCGGGGTGGCGGAGGTGGAGATACCCTCACTCTTTGATGCAGGAATTACATCCATTGCAATAGATGCCTCCCATCTGCCGGATGACGAAAATCTTCTTGCCGGTATTGCGTTGAATTCATACCTGCCCAAGTGGGCGGGATATGAAACAGAGGTGGGTGAAATAAAGGGGAAAGAGGGCCTGTCGACAATGGAAGAGGCGCTTTTTCTTATCCAGGGCCTGAATGCCCATGATATCTTTCCGGACTGGATAGCCCTTAACAACGGAACAACCCACGGCATTGAAGAAAGCGACCAGGGAATCCAGGTAGGGCTTACCTCACAGATTCACGATGCACTTGTGAAATATAAGGTATCCGGTGCCCAGCACGGCACCTCGGGAAATAGTTCCGAACGGCTTAAAGACATAGCGAAAAATACCATAACCACCAAGGCAAATGTGGCGACCGCTCTTCAGATGATAAGCTGGGGTGTGAAGGTAAACGACTATGGAAATGCAATGCTTGATTCAAACGGCGAGTTCGTGAAGGTCTCTGAGCAGGGGATAACAGATGCCCTATGGGGTGAAATGGTCTCCTATGCAAAGGAAAAGGGTCTTAAAGGGGGTGACTATAAAAGGCTTAATATCGTCTTTGAAAATCGCCTTTGCGGCCTGCCCCTTCAGATCAGGGAGCGTGTGGTTAAGGGCGTCGAAGAGTTTGTTTATGATCTTTTGAAAAATGTCTTCAATGCGGAAGGCACGGCGGAATTAGGTATAGAAGCCATTCTTGAGGCTGATTCGTACGATCTGGGCCCCAAGGCGACCCGCATTGAAACGCCTGAAATGTGGACAGAGGAGATGATCCATAAAAAGGCCTTACATCTGAATGTCGACGCCGGTTCAAAAGGTGATTTTGATGATTGAGCATGATTTTGACAACGGGTGATTAAAGGATAGACATGAAATTCAATCCAAAAAGTAGAAGCAAAAACCATCTCTGGATAAAGGATATCTGTGAGGGGGCCAGGATAGCTGATCTATACCTTGTGAAGGGGAAGACAGGTGGAACAACCAAGAAAGGCGAGCCCTTTATAAGCCTTGTTATCGCAGATATAACCGGAGAGGTGGAGGCGAAGATCTGGGATCGGGCCGATGAGCTTTCCTCCCTTTTCAGGGAAGGGGATATAATCGGAATATCGGGCAGTGCAGGTTCCTACAGAGGCAGGCGCCAGGTTATTATTTCAGATATCATGATTCCTGAAGAAGGGGTTGATGAAAAAATATTCATAGAATCAAGCCCCTTTGATCGCTCGGAGATGGCCGTTTCTCTTAAAGAAATATTGGAAGCTGTAAAAAACAGTCACCTTTCAAGACTTATCAAGGCATTCCTGGGGGATCATGAGTTTCTTTCCATTTTCAAAAGGGCCCCAGCCGCGAAGAATTTCCATCACAATTATATAGGAGGACTTCTGGAGCATACCCTTTCAGTATGCAGGCTTGCGGACAGCGTGGCTGATCAATACGAAACCCTGGATAAGGATCTACTTTTAACGGCGGCATTTTTACATGACATAGGAAAAATCAGGGAGTTTGCCTTTGAAAGGAATATCGAATACACGGACGAGGGCAGACTGATCGGACATCTGGTTATAGGTGCGGCCATGGTGGATGAAAAACTGGCCGATTTGAAGACCTTTCCCCAAGGACTTGCAACTAACTTGAAGCATCTCATTTTGAGCCACCATGGGGAGCATGAATTCGGATCCCCTAAAAGACCAAAATTTCTGGAGGCATTCGCCCTCCACCTGATAGATGATCTGGATGCCAAGATAAACGGTCTTGGCCGCTTTATGGAAAGAGACCAGCAGGAGGGTATCTGGACGGATTTCAACCGGTTGTTCGGTCGCTATTTTTTAAAGGGAGAGCTCCCCGGCCCTAAGGAGGACAAGGTAACGAGAAATAAGCAAGAGGAAAGGCAGGCCTCTCTTTTTTGATATTTATCTTCTGCCAAAATCTCATGCGGCGCTATCGATCCCCTTTTATCATGGGAACAAATCTGACAGGCAGGACGTCCCTTGTCTCAAGTTTTCCCCCTTTTTTTATGCCGATTATAAGCCTCTGGACCCCTCCCCTCCTGCCTACCGGAAGGACAAGCCTTCCCCCGTTTGTGAGTTGATCAACAAGGGGCCTTGGAATCTTTTCCGGTGCGCAAGTCACGATTATTGAGTCAAAGGGGGCCTTTTCAGGCCAGCCCTTATACCCGTCGCCGGTTTTTACGACGATATTTTCATACCCCAGGATTTTCAGGGTCTTTTCAGCCCTTCTGCCAAGGCTTTCGATAATTTCGATTGTGTAGACTTCGGCTGCCAGTTCCGCCAGAATGGCTGCCTGATAGCCTGACCCTGTTCCTATTTCAAGAATCCTGTGGCCAGGTGCCGGCTCGAGGAGCTGAGTCATTAAGGCCACGATAAATGGTTGGGATATGGTCTGCCCCTCTCCTATTGGAACAGGAGAATCAATGTAGGCGGAATGCCTCTTTGCCTTTGGTATGAAGAAATGGCGCGGGACCTTCCTCATGGCCTTGATCACCTCCGGGGAATCAATCCCTCGGGCGATTATCTGCTCATTCACCATCTGTTGCCTTTTGGCGTAGTATTTGTCTTTATCTCCTGCAGGGGCCTTTTGTGGAACAAGGAGACAAAGAAAAGAAAACAGCAATAAGATTGATGTATTTTTCATGGAATGCCTCCGATCTTTTCAGGTCAGGTGCCTGTTAAGGATAGTAAGGTCGTTTGAAATGGTTATAAAATGAAGCTATAATCAAGAAAATAAAAACAGATCGAGCATAAAGAACAGGCGGAAAAACAGGTAAAATCCGTATCTCAGGCAAGAATATCCAATTTGAATTTCATGCGCAAGTCTCGTTTCTCCTTATGGCGGCAATATGATGAAAACAGACGCAAAAAGGGATCTGATTATTGAAGGAGGGGGAATGAGGGCAGGTCTTCATAAGGCCCGGAGAATACGGGATATATGAAACCTTCAAGGCCTGCATGGCCGTGCCTGGCTGTTGTCCTTTTGAGGTGAGACTCGGCCGACACAAATATGTGGACGGCGGCACGGTAAATCCACTTCCGGCAAGGGTATTTATCGGAGAAAAATTGGAGAAGACGGCTGCCATACTCACCAAACCGGTTGACTGTGAAAATGAGCCGCCGAAATTTCTGGAAAGGAAAATTTTTTGGCGTTATTTTCACAGACACCGGTGGATGCTGGAAAAACTCTGGGAGGCAGGACACCTTTACAATGAGGAGGCCTTTTTTCTTGAAGACCTTGCTGATGATGAGCGCTCAGGTGTCTTTATAATCTGCCCTGATAAAATGCCTCCGGCCAGATTTTTGACAACTGATAAAGAACAGATAAACAGATCAATAGATATGGGTTATGAGAAGGCCGCACGGCTGGAAAAGGGGCTCAGGAAATTCATGGCCCCTCCTTTTCAGTAGAGTGGATAATTGTAGTCAAAAAAGTTTTTTCTGTTCAGGATCTTTTCCCCGGAATTCTTTTTTCCCGAAATGTTCATACGCCCTTCTTGTAGCCACCCTGCCCTGAGGCGTCCTCTTTATATAGCCCTTTTGAATGAGAAATGGTTCATAAACGTCTTCAAGCGTATCCTTTTCTTCACTTACAGCCGCTGAAAGACTTCCCAGCCCGATAGGGCCTCCTTCAAATTTTTCAATAATCGTGAGCATGATGTAACGGTCCATCTTATCGAGACCCTTCTCATCTACCTCAAGCATGTCAAGCGCCCTTTCCGCGACCTTTTTTGTGATAAGTCCGTTTGATTCCACCTGGGCAAAGTCCCTGACCCTTCTCAGAAGCCTGTTTGCCACTCGAGGAGTTCCCCTGGACCGCTTGGCTATCTCGAGAGCGCCTTCCTTTTTAATCGGAATTTCAAGAAGAGACGCCGAGCGGGTGACTATCTGCTCCAGATCCTCAGGTCTGTAGAACTCAAGACGCAGAATAACCCCGAATCGATCTCTTAAAGGGGGTGTCAGAAGGCCTGTGCGGGTTGTTGCACCCACCAGGGTAAAACTGGGAAGGGGTATTTTCATCGTTCTTGCAGAGGGCCCCTGGCCTATGATTATGTCGAGTTCATAGTCTTCCATGGCAGGGTAAAGGATCTCTTCCACGACGTGGTTGAGCCGGTGAATTTCGTCTATAAACAGGACATCTTTGGGCTGAAGGTTGGTCAGTATCGCGGCAAGATCCCCAGCCTTTTCAATTACCGGACCGGAAGTGCTCCTTATGTCGACCTCAAGCTCGTTTGCAATAATGTGGGCAAGCGAGGTTTTGCCCAGCCCCGGGCTCCCGTGAAACAGGACATGATCCAGGGCCTCTGAACGACCTCTCGCCGCTTCTATAAATATCCTCAGATTTCTCTTAAGTTCCTCCTGGCCGACATATTCTTCGAGGGTTTTCGGCCTGAGGCTTATTTCAGAAGGAATCTCTTCAATTTGAGGGTCCGGATCAATGATTCTTTCTTCCATGATAACGCTTTTAGTGTTAAGTCCCAAAGGTAATATCTTAAGGGTTCGGGTATATCGAGGTTTTTATGAGTCCATATCTATGCCATGGCCTTTAATGCCGCCCTTATCAGATCTTCAAGGGTTATCCCTTCTTTTGCATTTGAAAATGCCTTTTTGATCGCCCTTTCCGCTATTTTTTTCGGGTAGCCGAGATTCTGAAGCGCTGAAAGCGCATCATCCAGCATCCGGTTATCCTTGAATTCATGGTCATCGGCGGGCAGATAACTTTCCCGGGAACAGATCTTGTTTGCGCGATCTTTCAGCTCAAGGGCTATCCTTTCGGAGGTCTTTTTGCCGACTCCAGGTATGGCCTGCAAAAGTAGCGCATCCCCTGAGGCTATAGCTTCAAGCAGTTCCTTGGGCCCGATCCCTGAAAGGATGTTTATTGCCAGTTTAGGTCCTATGCCGGAAACAGATATGAGCATGAGGAAGATTTCTTTTTCAAGGAGGGTGTTAAAGCCGAACAAGAGTAGCGCGTCCTCCCTGACATGGGTGAAGATATAAAGCCGGGTTTTCTCATCTTTCTCCGGCAGGCAGTAGAATGTGGAAAGAGGGATAAATACCTCATATCCGACCCCTCCGGTATTGATTATTGCAGACTGTGTCGATTTTTTGAATAAGAGACCCTCTAGATGTGCAATCATATTTTTTTAAGAACTTTTCCTTGATGTTGTAAGGTAATGAGTCGTATTGAGATGACATATGGCGGTGGCCAAAGCATCCGAGGTGTCCAGGCATGAAATCGATTTCAGGTTGAGTATGACCTTGACCATGGTCCTTACCTGCTCTTTGTCCGCTCTGCCGTAACCTACGACCGATTTTTTGATTTCAAGAGGTGTGTATTCAAATATCCTGACACCGCATTTAACGGCTGCTGTCAGTATGACCCCTCTGGCATGCCCCAGTTTAAGGGAACTCTTTACGTTCTTCGCGTAGAACATGTCCTCAATGGCCATTTCTGAAGGATGGTAGTTATTCATTATGTCCAACATCGATTCGAATATGAAGTATATCCTCTCGTAAAAGGGAATCTTGGCAGGGGGGCTTATATATCCGGAGTGAACGCAGGTCAGCTCGTTTTTTTCCTTATTTATCAGTCCGAACCCTGTGATCCTCGAGCCGGGATCAACCCCCAGCACGAGCATTATCCTGCCGCCTCCAGTACATCATCAGAGATATCGAAATTTGCGTAGACATTGCTCACGTCATCATTGTCCTCAAGCGCCTCCATCAGAGAGATCATCTGCTGGGCCTTTTTACCCTCTACTTTTACGGTGTTGCTGGGCGTCTTGGTGACCTCTGCCAAAGTGTATTCCACGCCTTCGTTTTCAAGCGAGGCCCTTACCGTTTCAAAATCAGACGGGTCTGTTATGACCTCAAACTGCGCATCCTCTTCATTTACATCTTCAGCGCCTGCTTCAAGTGCAAGGTCAAACAGTTTTTCCTCATCCACACTGCTTTTTTCAACAATTATGAGCCCTTTTTTTTCAAAAATCCACGCCACGCAGCCGGGCTCCCCAAGATTTCCGCCGTTCCGCTCAAAGAGGTGCTTTACATCTGCCACCGTCCTGTTTTTGTTGTCTGTGAGGCATTCGACAAGTACGGCTACGCCGCCAGGCCCATAGCCCTCATAACTGGATTCTTCATAATTGACCCCATCCAGTTCTCCTGTGCCTTTTTTTATGCCCCGTTCAATATTATCCTTTGGCATGTTTTCGGCCTTGGCCGCGGCAATAGCTTGCCTCAAGCGGGGATTTCCATCAGGATCGCCGCCGCCCATTCGAGCAGCAACTGTTATCTCTTTGATAAGCCTGGTAAAAATTTTGCCCCTTTTCGCATCGGCAGCACCCTTTTTATGCTTTATGGAGCTCCATTTTGAATGTCCCGACATGAGAAGTCCTCCTATATACAAAATAAAAAATTATTTCAGCAAGCAGATGATGTTTGGATCTGCGGCTCGTTGTCAAAAAAAGCCTTCAGAACAGGAAATATGCTCAGTGATCTAAAAAGTCCCGGACCGATTAAGGTGTTGCAGACCAAGGACATATACCTCTCTGCTGCGTTTTCGTATCGCCTTCGGTCTTAGAAGTTTTATTGTTCTGAAATTGTGCGATAGTTCCGAGGTGAAGGTCTTAAGCTCTTCTCCTTCGAAGACCTTGCAAAGGAAGTTTCCCTTTTTTCTCAGGGCCGCACGGGCAATTTCCAGTGCCCGCTGCGCAAGTGCGAGCGAGCGGCTCTCGTCTGTTGTCTTTATGCCTGTTGTGGAAGGCGCCATGTCGCTTATCACAATGTCGACGGCACCTGTTTCCATAGTTAACTTTTCAATTTCAAGACTGAAGACATCGGCATGGATAAATCTGAAATTTGCGGAACTGAGCCTTTCAGGTTTTTTCAGATCAATACCGAAGACCAGGCCTCCATCCCCCACGCTTCTGATGCAGTATTGCGACCATGAACCGGGATAACATCCCAGATCCAGAACTTTCATGCCCTTCTTAAGGATTTTATGCCTTCTGTTGATCTCTTCAAGTTTGAAAACCGAGCGTGCAAGCCATTTGTCTTTCTTGGCCTGGCGGGCATAATGGTCATCCCACCTGTTACCTTTCATTTTATGACCTTTAGCATATATGCAGTTCCAATGCAAAAGAAAAGCTGAGAGGCCTAAGGCCTTTAAGCGCCCTGTATCCGGTAACTGAATGGGTCCGAATTTAAGGGTATTTAACGAATCGGATAATGGGCCTCTTTTAGGCAGCCATTATGTCCCCAATCCGTCTATTGGTAATAGAACCGCAAGATAAAGAGGAGGTTAAAGCGCGGGAATACTCAGGCCATAAGTATCATTTTGTGGTAAAGACGGTTACCCCGTCCCAATCGTCGGCAGGAGGGGAATTGCGATATCTTCTTATCCTTTCCATGTATAATCGAGACGGCCCGTCTTCAGGGAAAATTGAACGGGCTTTCCCAAGATAAGCCTCAGCGCCTTTCCAGTCCATTTTTCTGTATGAGGCAAGACACGATTCGAAGAGATCAGCTAATTCGAGACGTAAGGGATCAATGTCGGCTGCAAATCCCATAAGCTCATAGATTTTAACTGCGTTCTTTTTCCCTTTTACCATGACCAGATCCAACTCCCGCAATACAAATCTGCTGTCAAGATTATCAGCAGTAGACTGAGTTATGATTATTGAGGTACCATATACCTTGTTGAGGCCCTCTATCCTTGATCCGAGATTGACCGTGTCACCGATCACGGTATAGTCCATGAACTGGCTGCTTCCTAGATTTCCTACCACTACCTGGCCGGTGTTGAGCCCTATGCCGACCCTGAGCTGCTCAAGGCCCTTTACTCCGCCTTTTTCATTCAGCCTTTTGAGCGCGTCCACCATTTGAAGAGCTGTTTCAGCTGCCTTTATTTCATGGTCCTCCAATCTGGCGGGGGCCCCGAAAAAGGCCATTATGGCATCACCTATAAGCTTGTCCAGGGTACCTTTGTGCTCGAATACCACCGATATCATGGCGTCAAAATAGGTGTTTAAGAGCTGTCCCGTCTCCTGGGGGTTCAACTTTTCAGAGATTGAGGTAAATGATCTCAGGTCTGAAAAGAGTACCGTAACTTCCTTTGACCTGCCTTTAAGATCTACTGCCTCCTCTCCTTCTATAAGGTCGTTTACCACATCTGGTGAAACGTATTTTCCAAAAAGATTTGTTATGAATTTAGCCTTGATCCTGCTGAAAACCTTCTGAACCGAGGTTCCACCAATAAACTGCAAAAGGAGCACCAATACCGGCGCGGATATTCTAAGCCATATTAGGTAGCGGGAAAACAGAATATGAGAAATGCCGAACAGGAGGCTGATTTGAAAAAGAAGGATTAAAGAGGCAAATAGAAACCCCGGCCTCTGCATGTAAAAAAGCAGCCCCAGGCACCCCGCTATAAATGTAAGCGCCAGTATGTATGACGAGGGAACCTCGTGAAAAAATCTCTGGCTCAAGATGGTTTCAACTGCATGTGCGTGACAGGCGACGCCTGCCGTCTTGATATCCTTTGCCACCAAAAGGTCGGCAAATTTGTTCCTATAAGAGCTGTTTTCATCTTTTCTGCCCGGGAAGGGTGTTGAATAAAAATCCCTGTCGGTTGCCAGACTGCTGCCTATAATGACGATCTTGCCTTTTACAAGATCGGCCGGGAATCGGTTTTTGACGGCATCGGCATATTTCAGCCGTTCAAAGACATCCTCTCCTCCCAGGTAATTAATCATAAGATCGGGATAAGGGAGTTTAATCCGCTGCTCACCACTTTTTCCAACAGTGAAATGGTCCTTTTCAGAGAAGTCAAATGTAAAATCTATGTTAAGAAAGGTCCTTGCAAGTTCCAGGGAAAAACCGGGGGAAAGGCTTATGCCTGAATCGGTAGGTTTTATGCTTAAAAGGGGGATTCTTCTTAAGACATCATCAATGTCGGTCGTAGTATTGATGAAACCGTCCCCTATCATGGCATCCTGAAAGATTGGAAGTGGATTTACCTCTCCCCTGTCCTCTGATGCCACAAATTTGGCCAGAACCACACTGCCGCATTCTTCTATGGCTTCTGAAAGAAGCAGATCTTCTTTTTGATCATGACCGGGTGCAAAAAGGACAAGGTCAATGCCTATTATCTCCGAGCCTGCATTGCACAGGTTTTCTATGGCCGTTGCCAGATTTTTTCTGGACCATGATCCCTTTTTTCTTTTCAGTTCGCGGGCGCTTTGCTGATCCATCAGTACCAGCATGACCTTGCCGGAGGGAGGTCTCGGCCCTTTCAATCTGAAATGGCCGTCATATATGGCAAGATCGCCCCTGTCGAGGAGATTATAAGTAGCGGCCACGCATATTGCTGAAATGAAGAAAAGAGACAGGAAAAGGGAGTATAAAAGTTGTTTTTTTTTGAACCGTTTTTTGGTGTTCATTTTCATCGATTCAAGGCCAGGAACTGCAATCTTTCTCCTTCAATCCCGCCAAGGGATTCCGATACGATGACCATAACACGACATTGACTTAATATCTGACTGGCGGCATCCTCTTGTTTAAGCCTTTTTGCATCCCTTTCGCTTATCACAAGGTTGGTTTTCATGAGGCCGGTTGCCTCTTTTGCGTCACTTATTATATAGGTTTCCCTGCGTTTACGCCTCTTTTTTTCCGCGGCCTCCACGGATGGAACCGATAGTATCCTCATGACTCTGGCAAAACGAAGCATGTTTGAACTGGAGAGTAATTCTTCCCGACTCTTCCCGCTCACAACATAGCGGGCCATACCTCTTTTGACGAGGGCCTCTTCGTTTACATTGCTCAATTCATACACAGGTTCCCCTTTTTCAGATATTACCTCCGGAAACACGGCAGGCTTGACCGAGCCTTGATTTTCCAACCCTCTGGCATCAAGAAGAAGCCAGGGCATTGAGGGGTCTTCAAAAAAAGGAGATTTAGGCTTCGGGAATTTATTCCATGAAGTGGTTTTTCCCTTTACCTGTTCGAGAAAGCGACTGGTTAAACCCTTTACTCCGGTCATTTTCGCCCTGTAGGTTACTTCAAAACAGGGCTCGTCCCCCCTTTCTTTAAATGTCCTTTCATATGGTTCGTAAAGGACAAGCCCCTTGAGTTGAATAATCACCTTCTTTTGCCTCAATTGAGCCAGGGTATTGGAGTCATCCATCCTCAAACCGGAAGCCACCTTAAGAATCGAACTCAGTGCCTCAGCCTGTGCAACCCTCAAGGCCCTTGCCCGTGATCCCTGATTAAGATGAGGGAACCCTCTTCCGATTCCGTAGAAATACCCATTGTCCCAGTCTATCTTTCCCTGGGGCAGGTATTCGACAAAAGAAGAAAAGTCTCTATCAGCGGCCAGGATTGGTGTCGTGATAAAGATAAAAAGGAAACAAAACAGAAGCTTGTATTTTTTCATATGTCTAATTGCGAAGGATGGTTGTTCGTAATCTTGTATATCTCCGATTACTTAGCGAACTTAATTTCAAGGATATTCGCTTGAAGTCCAAGGATCTCTAATGCGGGAGCTTTCATTGCAGCGATCTTTTCAGCCAGCTCCTCGAGAGGGCCCTCATATTTTACCTCCAGCAGCGCATGGCCGGAATGAAAACTCCTCACCTGAGCGTCATTAAGTCCTCGGATTTTAATCAGACCCTTTTTGAAAAGATTCAGCTCGGAAAAAGAGGCCTTTTCTATCTTGAGCTGATAACTGCTTGCATTAAATATGTCTTGCCGCCATTGTTCGAGTATCCCCGCTACCATCTCATCGGCAAGTTCGCTTGTAGCGTCTTCCAGCGGCAGCATCGCCTCTGCTCCCGAGGCAGGACGGGTTCTGAAATCCGAAAACAGGATCTTGGCGGTGTCCGCTTCAAATGCCTTCAACCTTATTTCGTTTGTGAAAAAACGTGTCGGCCTTCCAAAGATGCTTCTTTTATTTACAAAAGACCTTCGGACCTCACCCTGAACAAGAATCTCCGCGCCCAGCTCTTTTGCAATCATTGACGCCCTCTTTGGATCACCCCCGAGAAGAAGGCTTTCAAGCTCCTTTTTGCGGCTGACCTGGCCTGCGTCAACCAGTTGGAATCCCTTTTCGATCAATGTCCTTTCAAGCTGGTTCTCCGCATTGCGATTGCCCTCAAGGGCTACGCCCATAAAGGAACTGTCCACTTCACTGCTGTAAATTACAACCATAACCCTGGGGTTTCGCTTTTTTCGGATTATCAGCCCTATTGATATCAGGTCGTTTTCCAGCTTGCCCATCTTAACCCGGGCTTTTATCTCCACCTCATACAGATCCTCCTGGACGCCCTGCCTTAAGATATCATAGCTTTGGATATAGCCGCCACTCTCCGTGTAGATGCGTTCCTCGACAAGGCGTTGCTGCTCGACGGTCAGCTCTGCGGTAACAAATGTCCCCACTCCCTGCTCAACCGCCTGACGGAGCGCGTCGTTAAGGGCTTCGTCCCTTGCCCGGGCGGATTTTCCATCTGCGACACCCAGCGCTATGACCTCTTTTGCCTGCTGATCGGCATAAGCAGGGTCGGGGACAGGAACAAGGAATAGAGAAACAAGACAAGAGATCAGAACAATTCGCGATATCCTAGCCATCTCTTCCTCTTTTTAAGGTTTTAATAAGCCGGTTTTACGGTCATTCCCTTTTTGACTCCGCAGCCTTCCTTTATGGTGCATATGGAAAGCTTCTTTTTGACTCGCACCGCTTCTATGGTCGCCACCTTTTCAATATCTTCATCCAGTACCTCACCCGTATCAGGATCCCTGAGCAGCTCTGAACGGCCTACCTCGAACATGTCTCCCTGGCTTACTCCTTCTCTTTCGCCTCGGTTTATGTAGACCTTGCCTCCCTTTATAAGGACCACCGCTCCGGTCCAGGGTATGCCATCCAGTTTCGACACCAGGAACTCAACCCCTTCATCAACGGCCATTTCAATCGCCTTGCCGGCGTTGGTCTTTTTAAAACCACCCACATCACCGCTGAAACCGCCCTTGGAAAGGCCCAAAGACAAGGCCTTTTTGGACACCTTTCCGTAACATTTCTTGGAGGCCATTACCTGCCCTGTAGTGGAATTTACAATATACATGACCGTGTTTATCTCTGATGCACCGCCGCTTGCCCCGATCCTGAAACCGCCTATGCCTATTCCTCCACCGCCCCCGCTGGTACCGTCTTCAAAGTGGGTAATCTCTCCCTTTATCAGTAGTTGCGCCGGAGTCATTTGACCTGTAGCCACTTTTTTGCCGCCTCCTGCAGCCCTTCCGCTGGCGGCAAAGTCCTGTTCATTTAATGCCTCACCCCTCATGTCTTTTTCACCGATGACTATAAATTTTCCGGTCTGGTTCAGGCTGTCGGTAAGGACCGCTCCCCAGGCGTTACCCAAGTTCCAGCTCCCGGACCAGGCGGAGCTGTTTTTGAATTTTGCTACGGCTATGGAATATCTGAGGGACCCTTCCCCTGCGAATGAAGGAACCGAAACAGAGGTTAAGAGACCAATAATAATACCCAATAATATGATTTTATAAAATGATTTCATTCTTTATGTCCCTCCCTTTTTAAGACTTTGATATGAAAAGATATATTAAATTGTATTTATTGTCAAAGATGAATTTAAGCCCTGATTTATCATCAAAACGTCATCTGCGGCGTATAGATCGTCTGTATCAAAGCGTTTTCCTGAGCGCAGTGGCGCTAAAATATCCTTCCGGTGTCAGCGGGTAATCAGGCTTCACGATTATGCCTTATTGCGCATGAATTGGATACTGAAATCCGTTTATGTCTGTCAGCTGATTGGAGGGTGTTCAGGAAGAAAAAGCATGAAATTTGTTCCTTGCCCTGCTTTTGATTCAAAGCTCAGTTTGCCGCCATGATCTCTAACTATCTTATCCGTGACAGGCAGGCCCAGCCCTGTTCCTTTATACCCCTTGGTAGTGAAAAAATCGGAAAAAAGCCTCTTTCGTGTTTTTTCGTCCATGCCTGTTCCGTTGTCAACGACCTGAAACCTCACACCCCATCCCGGGGGGCTGTCCGTCTTTATCTTTACGATACCGCTTCCGCTTACTATCCCTTCTAATGTACACGCATCCACCGCATTGCTCATCAGGTTCAAAAGGCAGCGGTGAATTGCTCTTCTGTCCATCGCAACCTTTTTCAGTCCCTCTTCGAGTTCTCTAAGGATTTTTACCCCGGAAATCTTTGATTTTCTGTAAATGAGTTCCATCACCTCAATCGCCAGTTCATTAGGATCGATCAAATCCAGCTTGTACTGCGGCCTGCCCTGTTTGGAATATATCAGCATATCGGTGACAATGCTTCCTATTTGATCGATGTTGCGTTCCACCATGCCCCATCCGTCCTTTATTAGTTCTATGTCTCTCTTGCTTATGGCCGAATTGATCACATAGGCCCCTCCCTTTAGCCCCGACAATATGTTTTTTATGTAGTGGGCAAGTCCCGAAACGGTTCGGCCTATGGCAGCCATGCGTTCGGAATTCTCTTTTTGTCTTTGGAGCCTGTGAACCTCACTCAGGTCCTGCATGAAAAGCACACTGCCCACGTCCTTTGATTCCTCGGATAGCAATGTTCCTGATATCCTGACGGGAACCGGATTATGAAACTTGGAGGGCAGCTCTATTTCCATATTTATTATTTTCCCGGGCGGTCCATGGGTGCCTCCGGAGAACGCCTCCTTTATTTGGCTGACGGCTTCAATGGATAGGATGTCATCATAGGTCTTTTTATCGATCACCTCTTGAGACGAATATCCAAGAATTTCAGCGGCGCCACTGTTGAAGATATTAATCTTTCCGCCCTCATCGGTTGCGATAATACCGTCTATGGAATTGAGAATAAGATTTTGAACAAAGGCCTCTCTCTTTTTTATATCCAGGGTCATTGCAACCCGCTCGGAAAAATCCTGGTATGTAACGATAGCACCCTTGATTTCACCGTCGTCATTTTTGATGGGTGCAGCGTTCATATAAAGATGGGTTCCGGCATTTCCCAGGTAGGGAAAGAAATTTTCCGCCTCATAAGCCCCGTCAACAAGTGGTGATTTCCTCAGCTTCATATCTTTGTAGAGCCTTTTGATCGAGTTCAGGTCATTTTCAATGACAAGGTCCGCCAACAGGGGTCTCTTGCGGGGGAAAAACGGCTCCCACTGCCTGGATGTCCCGATCATTTCTTTACTGGTGAACCGGGTGAGTTTTTCACACGCCTTATTCCAGTGAGTTATCTTGTGTGTTTCATCCAGTACGAACATCGGGATGGGGGAGCCGTATATTATCCCCTCGGCGGTCTTTTTCTGCGAAAGGGAGTACTCTTCTGATTGCTTTAATCTGAGGGTTCTTTCCCGGACCTCCTTTTCCAGCTTGGCGGAATACTGTTTTCTTGCGTCTTCAAGCTTTTTCTCGATCGATATATCTCTCACCATTATACGGAAAAGCTTTTCCTCTTCCAGCCAGGAGATGTTGGCTTCAACAGGCAATGTTTTGCCGTTTTTGGTTTCAAAGTCCATGTCAACGGAAATAAAACCGAGAATCTTTAGACCTTCGAGATGATAGGCAAAGATATTCTTTGAATAACCCTTAGTAACATCGCAGATCTTGAGCCTTTCCAGTTCGAATTTTGAGTACCCCAGCATATAGGCGAGACTCAAGTTGCATTCCAGAACAACCCCATCCAAATCGAATAGAGCAAGCCCCTCTGTGGCGTTATCAAAGAGGTCTTTGTATTTTTTCTGTGAGTTCTCCAGGGTTATTTCAAGGTTCTTTCTGTCCGTGATATCTCTCAGTGTCAAAAGCGTTAAAGGCCCTTCGTTGTCCCTTGCCGGTATGGGTCTGTATATCGCCTCATAGTAGGATGAAGAAGCGCCTTTTTTAAAAAGGTATTCCCTTACCTCCTCTTTATTGTCACTGGAAGGAAGGTTGCCAAGAGGACAGAAGGTGTCAGCGCAAGGATTATGTCTGTTAAAAAGCACCTCATAACATGGTCTTCCGATAACATCATTTCTGCTGAGACCGAAATTTTTGAGAAAACTCCGGTTTACGGATTCGATTTTATTTTTTCCGCCTATGAACAGGATGGAATCAGACAGGGTGTTGAAGATTGCCGTGTTGTTTCCCCTTTTCTCGACTGTGCCGTCGCCTTTCTTGTCTCCGCTTTGTTCTCTTGTGCAGGCAGTCTTTAAGAGTGTCAGCAACAGGTCGGCATTTTTGTGAGTGATGATTTGAAGGTTGGCGGGCTTTCTTTCGTTCAGAAGGGGTGCGACCTCTTTGTCCCCGGCCGGCGCAACTATCAAATCCAGGTCTTTGATCTCTAACAGACCTTCGTAGCTGCCGGTTGTGAGTATGTTGAACCTTCTTGCGATGTCAAGTATGGAGGGATCAAGGTCGGGACCGGCAATGGCAGCTATTATTACTTGAGGGAACAAATGCTTATTGCATGTCAAATAGTCCAGAATCTCCAGACATTTTTGGCCTCCACCAGCAATTGCAAGCTTGATAGTCTCCATTGGAAAATTGCCGATTTATTGTTTTACAGCTATGGCGAAGCCCGGTTTGACCGGGAGATAGCCTCTTTTACCAGTTTTAAAAGCCTTTTCGGATCGACAGGCTTTTCAAGATAACCTGCGGGTCTGACCGCTTTGGATTCCCTATCGGTGCTATGCGATCTCTTGAAGAATGCCTCCAGGTCAATCCCTGTTTCACCTGATACCCCTGTAATCATTATAACAGGTATTTTGCTCGATTTTTCGTCTTCTATAAGATCGGAGAGAAAAGACAAACCGCTTTTTCTGGGCATCATAAGATCCAGAAGGATGAGATCGGGATTTTCAGCCCGGGTTTTTTCGAGCCCTTCTTGTCCGTCAGCCGCGTCAATCGTCTTATAACCGTGATCCTTGAGGAGTGTGGACAAAAATAGAACCACATCGGGATCATCATCAATTATCAAAATCCTATTATCCATAAATTTTGCCGCCGTTAAACAGAAATAACCGTTGACTTATATCCGCTCGATTCATGCAAGTCAACCTTACTCAACAGTTGGTGATACGAACCCGAAGCGGTTATGTCCTGTTGACATTGACATGATAAAAGCTATCTTTCTATAGTGAACAGGTTATCAGGTTTTTTCAATTACTCAATTTTTTTGTGACTTTTTATGGAAAAAGTTTGGAAAGGACGGTCTATCCAGGGAATATATGAATTACCCTGTTGAAAACCAGACTGAAATAATCCTTGACAGTATTGCTGATGGAGTCTTCACCGTAGACTCGGAATGGCGGATAACCTCATTTAACAGCGCGGCTGAGAAGATAACCGGAATAAAAAGGCGGGAGGCGATCGGCAGGCACTGCTGGAATGTTTTCAGGGCGAGTATATGCGAAAGCAATTGCTCTCTGCGTAGGACCATGCAGACGGGAGAGGCGATTGGAAGCCAGCCGATTTATATCGTGAATTCAAAAGGGGACAGGGTTCCTGTGAGTATTTCAACCGCCCTTTTAAAGGAAGTCGGCGGAAGGGTTATAGGAGGAGTTGAAACATTTCGAGACCTGAGTGTTGTCGAGACCCTTCGCAAAGAACTGGAGGGGCGGCAATCATTTTTTGACATTATAAGTAAAAATGCCGAAATGCAGCGTCTTTTCGGCATCCTTGAGCAGGTTGCCATCAATGATGCCAGCGTTATTCTCGTGGGAGAAAGCGGCACAGGAAAGGAACTGTTCGCAAAGGCCATACACTCGTTGAGCCTGCGAAGCGGGGGGCCGATGATTACCGTTAATTGCGGTGCCCTCCCTGATACACTTCTTGAGTCGGAACTTTTCGGTTACAGGGCGGGAGCATTTACCGGTGCGAGAAAGGATAAGCCCGGTCGTTTTGCAATGGCAGAGGGTGGGACACTTTTTCTTGATGAAATAGGGGATATCTCCTCCGCTCTCCAGATTCGCCTTTTGAGGGTCCTTGAAGACAGGATCTACGAACCGCTGGGTGGAACCGAATCGGTAAAGGCGGATGTAAGGATAGTAACCGCAACGAACAAAGACCTTGAGGATATGGTTGAAGAGGGCCTGTTCAGGCAGGACCTCTATTACAGGATCAATGTGGTGAAAATATCGCTTCCGCCGCTCAGGAAAAGAAAGGAGGATGTCCCCCTGCTTGCGAACCATTTTGTTGTAAAGTTCAATAGAATAATGGGAAAATCGATAAGAGGCCTTTCGCCGGAGGTGTTGCCCGTATTGATGTCCCATGATTTTCCGGGCAACGTACGTGAGCTGGAGAACATTATCGAATATGCCGCAGTGGTGTGTAAAAATAATTTGATAGCCATTGAGAACCTGCCTGATTATCTTTTCAGGGGTTTGAGTGAGAATATGGATGAAAAAAAAAGAAGCGCTGTTCCGGAGGATCGCTCATGGAGCAATCTGGAAAAGCAGTTTTTATACGATGCCTTAAAGGAAAATGCCTGGAACAGAAAGGCGACCGCAAACCAGTTGGGCATTCATCCTAGCACCCTTTGGCGAAAGATGAAACGCCTGAACTTGGAGGCCCCGAGGCAATACGCCGGTAATAGGGCACCTTCTTCCGGGAACTTACAAACAAATACAGATCATTTCTCCGTCGAGTAGGCAGGCAGACTTTGCAAATATGCAATAAGGCATGGGTTTGTCTTGAAAAGCTTTTTTATGTCTCGGTACACTGGCGGTGCTTCTGTGAAAAAAGCCCTGCCTGTGGATACTGAGGCCTTTTTATGTGGTATTTCCTTGCGAGATAAGACCTGTGAGTCCCTGTGCCTTCACTCGTGTGTTGACAACCAGAGATATGAGAAAATGGACATGGTGTTTTTTTGTAAGCGCTAACCTTCAGTGCGTATAGGTTTTGCAGGAGATTATTGCGGATATGTTCATCCCGGAGATTATTGTTGCATTATGGCACAATATGTGCATGAAAACAGATTGAATCTTTATTTAAAAAACCGGGGACCATTTTATGCCTATTTACGAATATAGATGCAGAGACTGCGGGGTTGTTTCAGAATTTTTGGTTGGTATGGGGTATGATCAGGAAATATCATGCCCAAGTTGTGAAAGCCTTGCCATGGAGAAGCTGATGTCAACGGCATCTTTTATGGGTGTTGAAACAGCGAGGGCCCCGGGCCGCACCTGTTGCGGAAGGGAAGAAAGGTGTGAGACCTCCCCTTGTGAAGCAGGTAAGGGGTGTAGGAGAATTTAGCGGCGGGATTTGATTCTCCGGTGTTATTCTGATTTAAATAGCCTTGATTTATATTGCGATAATGCAATGAGAAGGCTAATGTGTTTGCGATATTGCAATGAATGCCGTAGGTAGTGGACGATAGTTTTGCTTTTATTAAACAGGGGAAGGAGAATCTAGAATATGAAATTAGCGATAAGTGCAACCGGAAAAGACTTGGAGTCCCAGATAGATCCCAGATTTGGGCGATGCGCCTTTTTTATCGTGGCTGAAACGGAAGATATGAGTTTTGAGGCCTTTGACAACGCGAGTATCTCTCTTGGGGGGGGTGCCGGAATTCAGTCGGCCCAGTTTGTGGCCTCAAAGGGCGCCAAGGTGGTAATTACAGGAAACGTAGGCCCCAATGCGGTAAGAACTCTGAACGCGGCCGGCGTTGAGGTTGTGGTAGGTCAGTCGGGTTCGGTCAAAGAGGCGTTGGAAAGGTACAGGGCGGGAGGCCTGAACAGCACACAGGAAGCCAATGTTGCTGATCACTACGGCATGGGCGGTGGTGCGGGGATGGGTTCCGGCTCAGGGCGCGGCATGGGCGGTGGAATGGGCAGAGGAATGGGTCGAGGCATGGGCATGGGTTCAGGCGCAGGCCGAGGTATGGGCCAAGGCATGGGCATGAGCGGTGGAATTTCTCAAAGCCAGCCTCAAAGCGCTCCCGGCAGTGAAGACGATCTGAGGCAGCTTAAAAACCAGGCCGAGGATCTGCGCAGGCAGATGGAAGCGATAGAATCCCATATAAAGGACTTTGAAAACAAATAATCCTAAAAGGGATTTGTTGCGATGAATATAGCTATCCCGGTATGGGAAGGTAAGGTATCGCCCCTTTTTGATACGGCCTCAAGGCTCCTTGTTTTTCAAACTGAGCAGAAACTTGAGTGCTCTCGTTTCGAGACCTTGATTGATGAAGAGGACATTACCGGTAAATGCCTTAATATACAGAAGCTGGGGATAGATACCCTCATTTGCGGGGCCATATCAAAGCATTTTTACATGATGCTTAGAAGCGTCTGCGAAATAAGTGTAATTCCATGGATTTCAGGCAGGTGTGAGGATGTCCTACTGGCGTATTTAGGAGGATCTCTTAATAATAGCAAGTACCTGATGCCGGGATGCAGATGGGAAAAGGGGTCACCCGATAATGACGAAGTATTCAAGGAAAGAAAAGACGAACAGAAATAAATGCAGGATCCAGGAAAAGATCAGGAGGTTTTTTACAGATGACAATAGAGAATAGAGGCGGTGCAAGCTGCGGGGTTGACGATCGTAAGGCAAAGATGCAGAAACAGGATAAGGAAATAGAGCAAAGACTCAGGAGTATAAAAAACAAGATACTGGTAATGAGCGGTAAAGGCGGGGTGGGTAAGAGCAGTGTGGCCGCGTATCTTTCAGTAATGCTTGCCAAACGAGGTAAGAAGGTGGGCCTGATGGATGTTGATCTTCATGGTCCGAGTATTCCCAGGATGCTGGGGCTGAAGGGGAGTATCCAGCCAGGCTCCAGCGAGGGCAAGGCTCAACCTGTGAGGTATCTTGAAAATATGGAGGTAATATCGATCGAGACCCTGATGGGGGAAAACAAGGATATGGCCACCATATGGAGGGGGCCGCTGAAGATCGGTGTGATTAAGCAGTTCATATCGGACATTGAATGGATGGACCTGGATTATCTAATAATAGATTCTCCCCCGGGTACGGGTGATGAGCCCTTGACCGTTGCTCAGACAATCCCCGATGCAAAGGCCCTCGTTGTTACCACGCCGCAGGAGATATCCCTTGCAGATGTGAGAAAATCAATAAATTTCTGCAGGCAGGTAAATATGGAGATCCTGGGTCTGGTGGAAAACATGGGCGGGCTTGTATGCCCTCACTGCGGAAAAACTATTGAAATTTTCCAGGCCCACGGCGGGATGCTGACCGCGAAAAAAGAGGGACTTAAGCTTCTCGGCTCCCTGCCTTTGGATCCTAATGTCGTAAAGGATGCGGACAATGGAAATGTGGATTTTCTGGAAAATAATGACCTGCCTTTTACCAAAGAATTTAGCAAAGTAGTGGATGAAGTCGAAAAACAGGCAGAGCAAAAAAAGGTTGTTTTCCCTACAGTACCGGTGCAGGAACAGGCAGTTAAGAAGGAAAAGGGCAATGGTGATTCAAGGATGCTGGCCGTACCTGTGAGTGCCGGAAAACTGGCCGCTCATTTCGGCCATTGCGAGCAGTTTGCCTTTTTTGAAACCGAGCAAGGCAAGATTACAGGAAAAGACACAAAGGCACCTCCCGCCCATGAGCCGGGGGTACTTCCCCAATGGCTTTATGAACAGGGTGTTGATGTGATTCTGGCAGGAGGAATGGGGGAAAGTGCCAAAGGTCTTCTCAACGACAAGGGCATAGAAGTGGTAACAGGTGTGCCGATGGATGCCCCGGAATCATTGGTAAATCAATATCTGACAGGTTCCCTGGTATTGGGAAACAATGCATGCGAACACTAAGCAGGGAAAGGTGTTTTTCAGACCTGCAAAAGGATTTTGTTAAAAGGGAGTCCTTGACTCCCTTTTAATTGTTATAAAAAGTGAGATTTTAAAACAGGATGGGTTGGGGAGAAACCTGTATGAGCGAAGATCTGGACAGCTTCGTAAATGAGCTTCAGGAGCAGATTTACGAGGAAACCAAAGATGCATACGGTGAAGTTGCCTTTAAGAGATGGCGTGAACCTCTATATATGGGACAGATGCCCGACCCTGACGGGTATGCCCGTGTAACAGGCTCATGTGGCGATACGATGCAGATGTTCCTTAAATTTAGAGGCGATTGCGTAAGAGGTGCCTCTTTTCTGACCGACGGGTGTGGATCAAGTACGGTATGCGGTTCATATGCCGCGGAAATGGCATTAGGAAAAACGCCGGATGAGGTTGCCTGCATGACGGGTGATGAAATCCTTGAAAGGCTTGGGGGCCTGCCGAAAGAGGATGAACACTGTGCGTTTCTGGCGGTAGAAACCCTCCAGGAGGCACTGAGTGATTACATGAAAAAGATGACAAGGAAATAACCAATCCCTACCCGGATGCCGGATATCGGTTTAACCCTAAAAAAGGCTTGGTTTGCCTGATTTGTGCTGTCAGCCCTCGGCTGTCGGCTGTCAGCAGAAAAGATGAAGAAAAAGGCCGTTAAGCTGAATGCCATATCCGGAAATCTTAGATTTACGGATATGGCAGGTGCTTTTTTCGTTCCATTTGAGGCGGGGCTGTTTTTGTTCAGCCTGGTTCATGAAACCGGGTTTTCCAAATGACATAGAAGTAAGTATCGGAAATTTATAGAGGATATTAAGATGATAATCAGCATTGCTAGTGGTAAAGGCGGGACAGGCAAGACAACCGTTTCAACGAATCTTGCCGTTTCACTTGAATCGGAGGTCCAGTTGCTGGACTGCGATGTGGAAGAGCCCAATTCTCACCTCTTTATTCGCCCCACAATCGAGAAGGTAGAGAAGATTACAACCCCGGTGCCCGAGGTAGATGAGAATAAGTGCACCTTGTGCGGAAAATGTGGTGAGATCTGTCAGTTCAAGGCTATAGTCGTAATCGGGGAGACGGTACTGCCGTTTCATGAGTTGTGTCACAGTTGCGGCGGCTGTGTGGAGGTGTGCCCTGAAAAGGCGATTACGGAAACGGCCCGAGAGCTGGGAATCCTGGAATGCGGGCATAGAAACTCTCTTGAATTCGTACATGGAAGACTAAGAGTGGGAGAGGCAATGTCTCCTCCGCTTATTAGAGCGGTGCGGGCCCATACCAAAGGGGCCTTGACGATAATCGATGCCCCCCCTGGAACCTCATGCCCTGTTATAGCGTCTATGAATGGCGCGGATTTTGTCTTGCTCGTAACAGAGCCGACCCCTTTCGGTCTCCACGACCTTAAGCTGGCTGTCGGTGCGGTCAGGATGCTTGGGATTCCCTGCGGCCTGGTTATAAACAGATCAGATATGGGAGATGACAAGGTATGGGCCTATGCCGAAGAGGAGGGAATTCCGATATTGATGGAGATTCCTTTTGACAGGAAAATTGCAGAGGCCTATTCAAGGGGTGATCTGCTTGTTGAGGTCATGCCAGAGTGGAAGGAAAAATTTCAGGGACTTTTAAAAGATATCGAGAAGCTCATCTAAATACGGGAGTGTGTTGTGGTGAAAGAACTTGTTGTTATAAGCGGAAAGGGTGGAACCGGAAAAACGAGCGTTATGAGTGCGTTTGCCTCTATGGCCCGGAACATGGTGCTCTGCGATGCGGATGTTGATGCTGCGGACCTCCATTTGATAATGGAGCCGGACATAAAGGAAAGACATGAATTTCAGAGCGGTTCTACCGCCGGAATCATAAGTGAGAAATGCACGAATTGCGGCCTTTGCAGGGATCTGTGCCGATTCGATGCCATAAGCGAAGACTATGTTGTAGACCCGGTTGCCTGTGAGGGTTGCGGGGTATGCCATTACTTCTGTCCGGAAGAAGCGGTGGATTTTTCGTTGAATACCTGCGGGGAATGGTTCCTGTCGGAATCCCGTTTCGGGCCGGTTGTGCATGCCAGGCTGGGGATTGCCGAGGAAAACTCAGGGAAACTGGTGAGCCTTGTCAGGCAGGAGGGCAGGAGACTCGCAGAGGAAAGAGACCTCAACCTGATTCTTACGGACGGGCCCCCGGGGGTTGGGTGCCCTGTAATCGCATCGCTGGGGGGTGCCAGTTCCGTTCTCATAGTGGCCGAGCCGAGTGTGTCCGGAATGCATGATATGGAAAGGGTCGTGCAGCTGGCGGATTTTTTTAACGTCCCGGCGATGTTGTGCGTCAATAAGTTTGATCTGAATAGTGACAAGACCAGGGAAATCGAGACATTCGCCCGTGATAAAAAGGTTGCGGTGGTAGGAAGAATCCCCTTTGACCCGACCTTTACAAAGGCGATGGTAAAGGGAAAAACTATCCTTGAATACGACAGCGATTCCGATGCAGCAGGTGAGGTCAAAAAAATATGGGAAAAGATCGGTGAGAAAATAGGCATCTAACCAGGGGCCTGATGATACCCAAAACAGAAAAGCGGATGTTTCAGAGAGGGTGGGCAGAAGAGGGTAAATTCTTTAGTTTCAACCACAGGGACTCGACCTCTTTTCTGGTTGCCCTTTCGTTTCCATGATTGTCTATAAGGTAATCGGCAAGGTCGATCTTTTCATCAATAGGCAGTTGTGATTGAATGATTCTAAGGGCCTCTTCTCTTTCAATCTTATCCCTTGTAATAAGCCTTTTGAGCTGTTCTTCGGCCGGGATGTATACGAGGATGGTTTTATTAAAAAGGGATTGCAGTTTCAGCTCGAACAGAAGAGGCACTACCGCAATTATAACGGAAGGTTTACCCCTCAAGGCAATGGATTCAACCCTTTTTGAAAAGGTATCAAGGATCGGAGGATGTGTGAAACCCTCAAGGATCTTTCTTTTTTCGTGATCCGAAAAGACGATCCGGGAGAGCTTCTTTCGATCGATATGTCCATCTGAACAAAGAATCTTTTGTCCGAAGTAGTCCACAATTTCTTTAAATGCCCGCCTGCCTGGTTCAATAATCTCTCTTGCAAGCAGGTCAAAATCCACGATATATGCCCCCAGTTCTTTCAAGATGTCAGCAACGGTCGTTTTTCCGCTCGCAATGCCGCCCGTAAGTCCGTTCAGGAAGACTTCCGGCCTCGCTTTCAATCCTTTTAACCCTTTCTCATTGTCGTAAGTTGTTTTCGGGTGATTTAGTTTGATGCCGTTGTTATCTATGTTTTTTTTGCCTGCTGTCATTTCAAAATATTATGCCTCCTGATCATTAAACACCCGGTATAATCCAAATCCATAGTCCGGTACAGTTATCGGTATAAGAGTATCAATGGATTTGAGGTAATCTCCGCCGGCAAGGTATAGAATGTGTAAGGCGCCAGGGAACTCAAGGCTTAAGCCATCGAAGACAGTCCCGTTGAAGCGGCACTGATGTCGGATCAGAGTATAAGCTCCGCAGCATCCATGACTTTCAGGTGTTCTTCAATTCCTTCAGCCCTTGACGCGTCTTCAAGCATCTTGGCACATTGGGGGCAAGCCACAGCCAGAATATCGGCGCCTGTTTTGCAGGCCTGCCTTACACGTATTCTGGCAGGACTTTCAGGGCCTCCACCAAGGATATCCGTGAAAAAATTGCCTCCTCCTCCCCCGCAGCATAGCGCATCTTCCCTGTTTTGTTCCATTTCAACCAGCCTTATTCCCGGAACGGATTCGATAATTAGTCTCGGTGCTTCATAGACCTTGTTATGCCTACCGAGATAACAGGGGTCATGGTATGTGACAGACAACTCCTTTGGGACGGATTTGAGTCGTCCCTCCGCTATAAGTTCCGCGATTATCTGGGTGTAGTGCCATACCTCATAATGGCCCCCCATCGCGGGATAAAGATTCTTGATAGCGTTGAACCCGTGAGGGGAAAGGGTGATTATCTTTTTTATGCCCAATTTGTCAAATACCTTGATGTTTCCGTCAGCCAGATATTCAAAAAGCCCGTTTTCTCCAAGGGCCTTTACCTCATTGCCGTCACAGTTTTCATCACTACCCAGTATGCCGAAAGAAACTCCCGCCTTTTGAAATACCTGGGAGACCGCTCCGGCGATCTTCTGTGCCCTTTCATCATAAGATCCGACGCATCCGATATAAAAGAGGTACTCCTGTTCATTGTAAGTCTCAACCCCTATGCCCTTTGCCCATAGCGCCCTCTCATTTTCAGGCCTCTTATAAGGGTTACCGTTTACATATATGTTCTTGAGATAATCTCTGACAAGCGGCGGGATGAGGCCCCGGTCCACCATCTCCGCCCGCGCGGACATAAATACCCTGACCAGGTCATCTTTGAATTTCATTACGCAATGTTCCATGCAGTTTCCGCAGGTTGCGCAGGAATAAAGGATCTCGCCAAGGCGTTCGCTGGTTTTTACCTCATCATTCAACCAGGCCCTGATAAGCCACATCCTCCCTCCGGGAGAGAATGTCTCAAAGCGGAACTTTCTATATGGAGGACAGTTTATGGCGTAATAATCATTTGTCAGTTTGCAGTAACCGCATCTAAAACAACGGTGAAGGAGTTCTTCATATTCCATTTATTTCTCCCCGTTCTCAGAGTCTGGTTCTTATGACACGCTTAATTACATACTAATCCTGCTGCGGCATGAATCCCTTTTTTCTGTTCCGGGTCCTACGACCTGGTCTTTTCAATTGGCTTAGAGACGGGGACACTTGCCCTCTCCCTGTTCCCCTCGCTACGCTCACGGCCATGGCTTCCCCCCCTTATAAGTCAATAAAAGCACGGCGGCATCTCCTGCCGGTCACATTCAAAAAGGATACATGCCTTTTTCCAAGCGCAGGCGCTCTTTCGTAGGCCTTATCTCACAAAAAAATACCACAGGCAGCCCAGGTGGCCGCAGACTGGGCTTTTTTCCCGGGAGCCCTATCAGCTTAGGTAATGTTTACTAAAGCCCGTGGATGTGACCACTTCTCCGTAAGAAATAGATAAGGCCGGAGAAAGAGTGCCGGTGCCTGCGCGTGTTATATCAATACCTATGGCATGAATCCTCATCTTTAGTGCATGGATTCCCAGTTTCCGGGGTTCATTATACGGTTCGGATCAAGCAGGTTCTTGATCCTTGTTATCAACCGGAAGGTATTTGGGTCCATTTTTTCGATTATCAGTTTCTGTCCGGGAAGTTCCGATTTCCATGGTATGCCCCCGAGTCTAAGGGCCGACCTGTTGGCGTCGTCCAGTGCTCTTTTTGCCTTTTGTACATCCTCATCGTCCGCCCTGTTAAATCCGTATGCATAGGCGGCCATCATGCAATGGGCCCTTCCGATTATGCGGATCATTATGGAATAGGAGGTTCCATGTTTTTCAGCAATGGAGATCCCGTCCCTGTATGCCTGCGGCAGCAGCTTGACAGGCATGATCGCACCCACATATTCAAAGCCTCCGCCCTTTTTGACGTCGGCAAAGCGGCTGACCGAGCGTTGCGGCGCCTCCAGAAATCCGTCTCTCATTTCCGGGACCAGATGCATAAAGCCCCCCTCTTTTTTTTCTATGTACTCATCAAGACACTTCCTGATTGTCCTTTTCTTGAGTTTCATCTCTTCTTCCGAGTGAGCTGTAAGGTTTATGGAGGTGAGCTGAAATCCGCCTATCCAGTCAGGCCTGGGCTGAGTGTTTATGACGAGGTCTTCAGCAAGCTCGGTAGCCGTAATCTTATGGATAATATCTGGAAGGTAATCCGGATTTTCCGTGACAAAGATCATTACGTCTTCATGGGAGGGGGCGGGATAAAGCTTGATGGAAAGTTTCGTAACAACGCCCGTAGTTCCGTTCCAGCCTATGAAGAGCCCTGCAAGATCAGGCAAGGGTGCCCTTGAAAACCAGTATTCGGAGGCGGAACATGACCCTATCCGGCAGATCTCTCCGGTCGGCAGGACAACTTCAAGGCCGTTTAGCATCTCGGAGTGAAATCCTGTTGCCTGGGACATATGGCCGCTTCCATGGATAAGGATATTTCCTCCGATGGTGGCCATGGGAGGCGCATCCGGCAGAGAATGCTTGAGTCCGGGGTGGTGCCTTGCAAGATAACTCTTTAGCTGTCCTTCCGATACGCCCGCCTCAACCAGGGCGTAACGGCTCTGCTCATCTATCTCCAGGATGGAGTTCATTCTTTTGAGATCAAGCACGATTCCACCCTTCAAAGGTCTCGTGAGCCCTGAAAGCACAAGGCCGGCACCCATGGGCACAACCGGTATATTGTCTTTGTTGGCAACCCGCAGGATCTGTGCGACCTCTTCGGCGCTTTTGGGCATCATAACGCAGGAGGGTTCACATGGATCCTGGGTCCCACCGTCACGGGAGTAAAAATAGACCTCTTCAGGATGACTTGAAATGCGATCTTTTCCGACTATCTTCTCAAGGGCATTGAAAGATTCTTCATTCATAGATCTCTCCGTCTTTTCCATGCTACTGTCCCAGTGCCAATCTGCAGAGGTCAGGCATGGTTACAGGAATTATCCCTCTTTTTTCAACCTTTTCACCAAGGGTGTAATAGCACATAGGGCAGTTGAAGAGACAGTATTCGGCACCTGAATCGACCATGTCTTGTATGTTTTTTTCCTGTACCTCTTCGGCAAGGTCATCACGACCCTGCATTACCATAATACTGCCGCAGCAAAGGGCGTTTTCATGGTCATATTTTCTATCGGCCCTTTTAACGCCGATGAGTTGGAAGACCTCGTCAACAAGTCCCCGGGTTTCAGGTATAAGCCGATTTGAACATGGCCTCTGATAGGCCACTGTCTTGTCAAGGGATCTGATCTTGCTTTTCAATCCCTCAAGCCTTTCCAATATGAAGTCATAGAGATGTATGGGGGTGAATGGCACTTCGAGACCGTAGGCCTCAGCCCAGAATGTAAAACCGGCGAAACATTCATCATGGAAGCAGACAAGCTCATTCAGCCCGTTTTTTTTCAGATTGTCATCTATGTTTTTGACCACCTGCGGCAGACGTTCCTTTATTAGAGACATCCTGGCAAAATGGAGGTATACGAGGTTGCAGAAAAAATCTCTGCCAAGAAAATTTGAAGTATCATGAAAGAGCGCGCCCTTTACCTTCTCCTTCATGTCTGGAAACAGGCAGAGTGAAATGCAAGGATCGGTCAGGCGGTATCCCGGATCAATGTCCCCTTTTGGCGCGTACATCTTTATCTGCTGATTTGTGATAGGTCTGGGTGCAGGGGAATAGCCCTTTTTCTCCTGAAGTTCAACGATCTGAAAAAAGGGATGGTTGCGGTTCGGGCAGTACTCTTCGCAAGCATAACAGGTGGTGCATTGTTTAAGCACATAAGAGTCCTGCCCGGTTATGATCTTTTTCTTTTCGACCTTGGCAGACTTGATATCGATATCAATGTACTGGCATCTCAAAAGGCAGTCCAAGGTTTCACAGGCTAAACAAATATCCTTACTAAAGTTAAGAGCATACATGTCTGACCCCGACTGATTGTTTTTTTTAATGATTTGCAGATTTCAAGGAGGTGAGGAAAACACCCTTCTATTTAAGGGTTCCACTATGAATAGCATTCACTTGCCTCCATAGCAAGTCAAAATAAACAAACAGTTCAGAATTTATTCTAAAAAGAAATAAAAATTGGTATAAATATTAATTAAAGTTTGCTTTTGAAATATTATCGGCATGCTATGGCCTCATTAGGATTACCCGGATGCCGAAGCGTGTTAGCAACAAATTAAGAACAATCACGGGTGCCGGGATGCGGCGGTTGGGACGGCAGGAAATACTTGCTGGACAGGGTCTAAAAAAGGGGGGCTTTAAGTTTTTCTTGCGGCTATTAGCCTGTAAAGGCCGCTGTAATCGGTTATCCTGTCGGTGTCAGAGTAAAGTCCTGTCTTTTCTATCATTGAAAGGGCCTTAACGGTCTGATCGGGAGACATCTCTATAATCAGCCATCCACCGCTGTCGAGATGCCCTGCTCCCTGTCTGATTATTTTATCTATAAAACAAAACCCATCTCTTCCGCCGTTTAATGCAATCTCAGGCTCATTATCCCTTATCTCAGGTGCAAGGGTTAAGAAGTCTTCCCCGGATACATATGGAGGATTTGAGACTATCATATCAAAGCGCATTGCCGTTTCTTTGATGGGGGAGAAGAGGTCTCCTCCAATAAATCGGATTTTTTCCGACACATTATGCCTCCCGGCGTTTGAGGCTGCTATCCTGAGGGCATCGGAAGAGATGTCGGAGGCATAAATTGAAACATTGGAAAGTTCTTTGGCAAGGGCTATTGAAATAGCGCCTGAGCCGGTTCCTACTTCCAGTATGTTGAGGGATTTTTTCGATGTGGGAGATGGTTGTGCAAGTTTTTCAAGCGCGGTTTCCACGATTACTTCAGATTCGGGCCTCGGTATGAGCACATGGGGATCGACCTGCAGCTCAAGGGACCAGAATTCCTGGACGCCTGTTATATACTGGATAGGTTCATGATTAACGCGCCTCTTGATAAGCAGGCGGTAGCCGTCCACCTCATTTTTTATTAGAGGTTTGTCAAAATTGAGATAGAGCTGAATCCTTTCGATCCCGAGCTGGTGGGCCAAAAGCACCTCAGCCGTAAGGCGCGGCGCTTCAATATGCCTTTCCTTGAGGTAGCCTTCAGATACCTCCAATAACTCCTTTACTTTCCAGGAAACAGGTTCCATGAAACCTTAATGGCTGGTTTTTAGGGCTTCAGTTTGAAAATGTGTAATGAGGGGGTCGATTATTAGATTCAATTCCCCCTGAAGGACCTGGTCAAGTTTATAAAGAGTGAGGCCTATCCTGTGGTCGGTTGTTCTGCTTTGCGGAAAATTATAGGTCCTAATTCTCTCGCTTCTGTCACCTGATCCTACCATGTTCTTGCGTTCTTCAGACATCTTCGAATGCTGCTCTGCCTGTTCCAGGTCAAAGAGCCTGGAACGGAGAACCTTCATGGCCTTTGCCTTGTTCTTGTGCTGTGATTTTTCATCCTGACAGGTTACAACAAGGCCGGAAGGCATATGGGTGATCCTGACCGCCGAGTCTGTTGTATTTACGTGCTGCCCGCCGCAACCCGAGGACCTGTAAACATCTATTCTCAAATCTTCAGGATTTATTTGAACGTCAATTTCCTCCGCCTCCGGAAGCACGGCTACCGTAACCGCCGAGGTATGTATCCTTCCCTGTGTTTCTGTTTCAGGAACCCTTTGAACCCTATGAACCCCGCTTTCATACTTGAGCCTGCTATAGACGCTTTTTCCCTCTATCAAGACTATGATTTCCTTGAATCCACCGATTCCGGTGGAATTCTGGCTCATTATATCCGTTTTCCAATCCATTATTTCAGCATAGCGGGTATACATTCTGAAGAGGTCGGCTGCAAATAGTGCCGCCTCCTCACCTCCGGTCCCGGCCCTTATCTCTAAAAGGATATTTTTGTCGTCATTGGGGTCTTTAGGAAGCAGAAGTATCTTAAGCTCTTTTTCAAGGCTTTCCAGATTTGATTTAAGTCCTTGTATTTCATCTTTTGCAAGTTTGGATATCTCCGGATCGGAATCTCCCAAAAGCGAACTGTTATCCTCTATTTCGGCCTGGATTGCATTATGCCGTCTGAATGCGCTTACTATAGGATTCAGAACACTGTGTTCTTTGGAATACTTCTGATAGTTTTTCTGATCCTTGACTATATCAGGGTTTCCAAGTTTTCCTTCAAGCTCATTATAGCGTTCTTCGATTTCTTTGATCTTGGAAAACATTTATCGGCCTTTGTTAAAAATAATTTTGTACACCTATAGAAATGCCCCAGACCGGAGCATCCAAATAAGCCTTACAAAATTCTCCTTTTTCCGGAGGCGATTTGCCTAACTCCCTTTCCAGTCTGATTTATTTGTTTTTGTAGGCTGCGGAAAGGTCTATTGCAGAATTAAATACGGCCAGGCCAGGATGCCTTAAACGGGAGAGCCTTGAACGGTGCTTGGCAGTAAAGAATATTGAAAATTGTTCCTGTCCTAAACCTTTAACCTATTGTTAAGAAAGGACGTTTAAAACCGCGTCTTTTTCAGGCGTCTGTCTTTTTTGCCGCGGAGCCTTCGTTGAATTTGGCGTATTTTCTTCTGAACCGCTCTACCCTGCCTGCTGAATCTACGAGTTTCTGCTTCCCGGTGAAAAAGGGGTGACAGGCGGAGCAGATTTCTACGCTGATTTCCTTGACTGTGGATCCTGTTTCAAACTCATTTCCGCAAGCACAGCGGACCGTTGCGTTGTGATATTCGGGATGTATTCCCTTTTTCATTTTTTACCTCACTGTTTTATGCCCGGTGCGATAAAACAGATGATGAAAACCGGGCATCTGAAAATATATTATTCGCTCATTGAATCCAAAAAGGCCTGATTATCTCCTGTTCCTTTTATTTTTGCAAGCAAAAATTCCATGCTGTCAACCGGTGTAAGTGGGGCCAGGAGTTTCCTGAGTATCCAGATCCTGTTGAGAATCGTTTGATCCAGAAGGAGTTCTTCTTTTCTCGTTCCTGAGCGGTTGATATCGATTGCCGGAAACACTCGTCTATCGCTCAGTTTGCGGTCCAGCTGTATTTCCATGTTGCCGGTGCCTTTGAATTCCTCAAAGATAACCTCGTCCATCCTGCTTCCGGTATCTATGAGGGCGGTGGCGATTATGGTAAGGCTTCCTCCCTCCTCCACATTTCTTGCAGCACCAAAAAAGCGTTTTGGTTTGTGAAGGGCATTAGAGTCAAGTCCACCGGATAATATTTTCCCACTGGGAGGAACAACGGCATTGTAAGCCCTGGCGAGCCTGGTAATGCTGTCAAGCAGTATGAGCACGTCAAGCTTGTGTTCAACAAGCCTTTTTGCCTTTTCTATTACCATCTCAGCGACCTGGACATGCCGCTGGGGAGGTTCGTCAAAGGTGGAACTTATCACCTCGGCATCTACCGACCTGGCCATGTCCGTGACCTCCTCAGGCCTTTCGTCTATAAGGAGCACTATCTTGTGTATCTTCTTGTCAGTGGCGGTAACGCTGTTGGCAATATTCTGCAGGAGCATGGTTTTTCCGGTCCTTGGCGGGGCGACAATAAGTCCTCTCTGCCCTTTTCCGATAGGAGTCATAAGATCCATGATCCTGGCTGATAAGTTGTCAGGGGTTGTTTCCAGGTCAATTCTCTGCTCGGGATACAGGGGCGTAAGGTTGTCGAACAGGATCTTTTCCCTGGCTATTTCAGGGTCTTCATGGTTTACCTTTTCCACTTTGAGAAGCGCGAAGTATCTTTCCGAATCCTTTGGCGGGCGGATTTGCCCGGCAATAGTGTCTCCTTTTCTTAAATTGAATCTTCTTATCTGAGAAGGAGATATGTAGATGTCATCGGGGCCTGGTAGATAATTGGCATCGGGAGCTCGCAGAAAGCCGAATCCGTCCGGAAGGATTTCAAGTACACCTTCGCCCGTTATATGGCCGTTTCTTTCCGAATGTGCCTGAAGGAGCGAGAATATGAGCTCTTGCTTCGGCATGCCTGATGCCCCTTCAATGCTGCAATCTTTAGCCATTGTGGTAAGTTCATTGATCTTCATTTTTTTTAATTCAACAAGGTTCATTCTTTAACTCCGTGCAATAAAAATCGGGATTAATAACCGGCAGGGCCCAAAGAGAAAATGACATTAGGGGCGATACTAAAAAAAGAAACAGGGCAAACCTTAAATTCTTTGAGGTCCCTTACACTATGCAGTGAGGTCTAAACTGAACACCTTTTGTGTGATCTAAAGAAGGTTACTCAGTAGATTTGCTATGCAGTTTAATAAGATATCCGGTCTATACCGAATCCTCCAAAAGGTAGGAAATAGATACTTAATGAAAAAATATAATCAATTTCCATCTCTTGTCAAGCCCTTTATTTCCTTATGGCCGGATCAGGCCTCTTTCAGGGAATCTATAATTGCCTTCATATCGGTAGGGACCGGCGCTTCGAAAACAAGGAACCGATCCTTTTCCTGATGATAAAATCCGAGCCTGCCGGCGTGAAGCATCTGCCTGCGGGGCATTACTAATGATCGATTGTCGCATGGAAAGTGCTTTTTCCACCACCTGATTCCGAATCCGTACAAGGGATCACCAACTACCGGATGCCCGATATGAGATAAATGAACCCTGATCTGGTGTGTCCTTCCTGTCTTTATAGTAACCGATAGCAGGGAAAAATCTTCTTTAAATTCCTTTACGGTATTCCAGAGGGAGACTGCCGCTCTACCCCCTGATTCAAGGACCGCCATTTGCTTTCTTTTTTGAGGATGTCGGCCTATGGGAAGATCAATACTGCCCCGGCTTTCCTTCGGCCTTCCATGCACAAGCGCGAGATAAACCTTTTCAATCTGACCCGATTTGAACTGCCCGGCTAGGTAACCATGTGAGCGGTCATTTTTGGCAACGATGATAAGGCCGGAGGTGTCCTTGTCAAGGCGATGGACTATTCCCGGCCTTAATATGCCCCCGATGCCTGATAGATCCCTGCAATGATATAGAAGACCGTGCACAAGCGTTCCGGTATAATGGCCGGGGGCAGGGTGTACTACAAGTCCGGGTGGCTTGTTTATCACGATGAGAGAGCTGTCTTCAAAAACTACGTTAAATTCTATCTTTTCAGGTTCAAGGGGGTGGATCGCCGGAGCTGGAATTGAGACATAAACATGATCACCGGGACAGAGCACATGGCTGGGTTTTGAATGGGAATCGTTTACCTTGACCATCCCCTGTCTTATAAGCGTTTGAATCCTGGATCGGGAAAGGCCGATTATTTTCTGACGGGAGAGGAACAAATCAAGGCGAATTTCATCGCTTTCAGGGGGAACATCAAGACAGATATCCCTATTTTCTGTTCTGTTCACTTAAAACAGCTGGGCAAAGATGTTATGCAAAGATTTTATCCAGATCTTTTTCTACCTGTTCTTCCTCGACATTTTTTGCAAGAGATATTTCTTTCACCAACAGGGTCCTGGCTGTGTCAAGCATCTTTCTTTCACCAAAGGAAAGGTCCTTTTCCAGCTTGAGCATCAAAAGATCACGGTATACTTCGGCGACTTCAAAAACAGACCCTGTCTTTATTTTATCCATGTAGTCCCTATAGCGTCTGTTCCATGTCTGGTTGTCGACTGCAACGTCTCTTTGTTTGAGAATGGAATAGAGCCTTGGAACCTCTCTCTGGCCTATTATTTCCCTAAGTCCCACATTGTTTACGTTGCCGGTAGGAATCATTATCTTCATATCGTTATCAAGAATGCGCATGACATAGAAATCCTGACGGCAGCCGGATATTTCCTGGCTTTCTATCTTTTCAATGACCCCTACCCCGTGTGCGGGATAGACAGCCAAATCATCAACTTTAAACATTATAACCCCCAATCATGAAAACCTACGAAATACTTTAAATATCTGCAAGGAAGGGCTTTGCTCGGCCTGGTTCACTCAAAGTAGCCGGCCCTTGTTTTTGTTAATCGGACGGGGCAGATAAATCAGAATAATATACCCCGTCCTACCAATACTGTATGTCAAGTTGTTACATTATCAATATCCCGACTACCGGAAGCACGGGTGCGATAACCAGGGAAACCACCGACATCAGCTTTATGAGAATATTCATGGCAGGGCCTGATGTATCCTTGAACGGATCTCCGACAGTATCACCAACTACGGCAGCCTTATGATTGTCAGAGCCTTTTCCGCCGAAGTTTCCTTCCTCTATATATTTTTTAGCGTTATCCCATGCCCCGCCGCTATTGGCCATAAAAAGGGCCAGAAAGGCTCCCATGACCGTGGCCCCCAGCAACATTCCGCCCAGGGTCTCGGCACCTAGAAGAAAGCCCACCGCAACCGGAGTAAGAACCGCGATGAGGCCAGGTGCGACCATTTCCCTAAGAGCGGAGTCGGTTGCTATTGTAACGCAGGTTTTAGGATCAGGCTTGACCCCCTCTTTACCTTCGAGCAGGCCCGGGATTTCCCTGAACTGACGGCGTATTTCCTCGACAATGCTGAAGGCCGCTTTTCCCACGGAGGTCATTGTGAGGGCCGCGCATATCATCGGAACGATACCGCCGATAAACACCCCGATAACGACCATCGGGTTTTTGATGTCGATTGAGGCAAGTCCTGCCGACTGTGTAAAGGCTACAAAAAGGGCAAGGGCGGTTAAGGCAGCCGAGCCGATTGCGAATCCCTTGCCTATGGCCGCAGTGGTGTTGCCCAGTGCGTCCAGGCTGTCAGTGATTTTTCTGGTCTCAGGGCCTAGGCCGGACATCTCTGATATGCCTCCGGCATTGTCGGCTATCGGGCCGTACGCGTCAACCGTCATGGTTGCACCGACAGTGGCCAGCATGCCTACGGCTGAAAGACCGATACCGTAAATACCTGCGGTTTGATACCCGATAAAGGTCGCGATGCAGATTCCCAGAATGGGCAGGTAGGTTGAACGCATCCCCACCGCAAGGCCTGAAATAATAACCGTGGCTGCGCCGGTCTTGGACTGTTCGGCTATATAACGTACCGGAGGACCGGAGGTGTAATATTCCGCAATGAGCCCGATTACGATACCGCAGATGAGACCGGAGAATACCGCCCAGAAGGCACCGATAGGCATTCCTATGCTCATGGTTAAAATAATGGTTAAGATTATAAAAATGATTGCAGCCACAAAAGTGGTGTATCTCAAGGCACCTGCGGGGTTGCCTTTTTGAAACAGTTTAATCGAAAACACACCGATAAAAGAACTGAGCAAACCTGCCATTACGACCAGCATGGGCATGGCCATATATTTCAGCTTTATCGCCTCTGCGGACAGCCCCTTGAGCGCGGGGTACTGATTTACAAATGCGGACAGAGTTTCAGGCGTCCCGATTGCAAGTGTCGCGCCTATTGCGATTGTGGCAATGACCGAGCCCACAAATGATTCGAAGATATCAGCGCCCATGCCTGCGATATCTCCGACATTGTCTCCAACATTATCCGCGATGACTCCCGGGTTTCTCGGGTCGTCTTCAGGTATGCCCGCCTCCACCTTTCCTACAAGATCCGCACCCACATCAGCCGCTTTGGTGTACACACCACCGCCGACACGGGCAAAAAGGGCAATGGAACTGGCCCCCATGGCAAAGCCGTTTATGTATTTCGCGGAATCGGGGTTGTCTCCGAAAATAATGAACCAGAAACCGAGTCCCAGAAGTCCGAGCCCGGCAACCGCCAGTCCCATTACCGAACCTGAAAAATATGAGACGTTCAGCGCCTTTGCCTGCCCCGATTTATTGGCGGCTTCGGCCGTCCTTGAATTACCTCTGGTTGCGGCGGTCATGCCGGAGAAACCGGCAGCCATGGAACAAATAGCACCTGTAACGAATGCAAGGGAAGTCTTCCAGGAGATAAATACTGTCAGCAGAATGAAGACAGCGGCGATAAAAAACACCAGAACAGAATATTCCCTTTTTAAGAAGGCCATTGCACCATCATGAATGGCTGCTTCAAGTTCCTGCATCAACGGGGTTCCATTGGGTTGTTTTTTTACGTAACCGTAGATTAAATACGCTATAAGTAGGCTTACCACCCCCAGAAAAGGGGCAACGACGGTTAATCCTTGCATCAGGGTTCTACCTCCTTGTAAGTAGGATTTTCAGCATTAAAACTATTCATTACCCGTTCTATACCTTCTGAGACAAACATCTCACACGCATCGACCGCTGATGAGACTACTGATTCGATTATCGGTTTTTCATCAGCATAGAAAGACGAAAGGACGAAATCTTCTACCATTTCCCCGTGCCGGGGGCGCCCGATTCCTATCTTTATGCGAGGGAAATGCGAATCTTGGAGATGCTCAATAATGGAACGCACGCCTTTGTGCCCTCCGGCGCCTCCATTTCTGGTCGCCTTTATCCTGCCTGTTGGAAGGTCAAGATCGTCATGTACAACCAGGATGTTGCTTATAGGCAGGTTGTAATACTCGGCACATGCATCGACCGAATAACCGCTTAGATTCATAAAGGTCAGGGGACAGAGCAGGAAGGTCGTTTTGTAATGCAATATGGTTTTGACGGATCTGGCCTTGAAATGGCTTTCAGAAAATTGAAGTCCAAGGCTTTTTCGCCACTGGTCAATTATTCTGCACCCTATGTTGTGCCTTGTATATTCGTACCTCGAGCCCGGGTTTCCAAGCCCCACGCATAGGTACTTTTCAGAATGAGCGTCCACCTGCCTTTCTCTGCCTGCATCTATTGTGCTTCTTTTTCAGGTGCTTCCTCTGTTGTAGTCTCCTCCGCCCCTTCAAGCTCTTCCTCGGCCTCTTCTTCCTGAACCGTGGGTGCTGCGACAACTGCAATAGTAAGGCCGTCTTCTTCGTTGGTATTAACCCCTTCAGGCAGGTCAATGTCCTCGATGTGAAGGGCGTCCCCTATTTCCAGTTTTGATACGTCAACCGTTATGCTCTCTATTAGTTTGTCAGGCAGGCAGGAAATCGAAATCTCCCTTGTTATCTGCTGCAGAACTCCCCCATTGGCTGCTCCCGCCGGAGTTCCTTCAAGGTGGATAGATAAGTCAACCGTGATTTCCTTGTCCATGGATATCTCGTAAAAATCGGCATGGATGATGGTATCCTTGATCGGGTCGACCGTAAGGTCCTTGATAATGGTACTGTATATTTTTTCACCCCCGCCGGATGTGATCTTGAGATTTATAAGCGTGCTTTCGATCGAACCATGTTTTAGTATTTTCTCAAGCTCGTTCATTTCCACTGTCAGGGATACCGGCTCGATTTTGGGCCCGTATAACACAGCCGGCAGTTTGTTTTCCTTGCGTAATTTTCTGGCTGCCTCTTTTCCTGTCTTATTTCTTATCAGGGCAGCAACAATAGGCTGATCCATTTACTTCCTCCGTATATTTATTTATCCTCATAACGGCCTTGAACCCCTTTTTACGTGAGGGCTTCGGCTATACAAAAAGGGTGCTGACCGAGTGAGAGGTGTTAATCCTTTTTATGGTCTCTCCAAGCAGTTCCGCAATTGACAGGGAGGTTATCTTTTTACACTTTTCAGCCGCCCTTTCGTTTAGAGGAATTGTGTTAGTTACCACCAGACTATTTATAACGGAATCCTCCAGCCTTTCAATGGCAGGCCCTGAAAGAACCGCGTGGGTGCAGCAGGCATGAATGGTAGAGGCACCCCTTAACTTCAAGGCCAGAGCCGCCTGGGTCAGTGTGCCTGCGGTATCGACCATGTCATCCAAAATTATGGCGATCCTGTTTTCCACCTCACCTATTATATTCATTGCCTCTGCGACGTTGGGCGCTTCTCTCCTTTTGTCTATTATGGCAAGGGACGCATCCAGGCGTTTTGCAAAAGCGCGGGCTCTCTCCACTCCGCCCGCATCGGGTGAGACGATGACGAGGTTGTCTTGAAAGCTGCTTTTGATATGGTTCAGTAAGATAGGCGCCGCAAATATATTGTCCACAGGAATATTGAAATAACCCTGGATCTGCCCTGCGTGCAGGTCCATAGACACGACCCTGTGGGCTCCGGCGACCGTAATAAGGTCGGCAACCAGCTTTGCGCTGATAGGCACCCTGGGCCTTACTTTTCTGTCCTGGCGGCCGTATCCGTAGTAGGGGATTACCGCCGTGATGGTTCTGGCAGAGGCCCTTCTGAGGGCGTCAGTGATTATCAGCAGCTGCATGAGATTGTCATTTACAGGCGGGCAGGTAGACTGAAGGATAAAGGCATCCTGGCCTCGAATGTTTTCTCCTATCTCAACCTGTATTTCTCCGTCGCTGAAGGTCTTGGCCGTAATCTTTCCAGGCTCAATACCGAGATAGTCGCAGACTTCAATAGTCAAAGTCGGATTAGAGGTTCCACCGAACAGCTTCATATCAGAAAATTGTGTCCTCCTTGATCAGAAATAAGTGATCTGCGTAATTGGCTGGGGTGGGAGGATTCGAACCTCCGAATGCGGGCTCCAAAGGCCCGTGTCTTACCGCTTGACGACACCCCAATAGACCCTAGCAGATACCTTGCACAACAAAAATATCCCCCAGACATTGGGGGCTGAGCTGCCTCTTGGCCTTTAAGGCGTCATCTTTTGAATTAAATACACCGAAAACGCTTGACCCGCTGCCGGACATCAGGGCACCCTCTGCACCGGCGTTGAGTAATGATTTTTTGATCGAATCGATAGCTGAAAAACGGGCTATAGTAACCCTTTCAAGATCGTTTTCGAGGTGCCTGACTACCTCAAAAGGCTCCTTTTTTAAGTAATTTATTATATAGTCATGTTTTTTTTCTGTCAACTCTAATTTTAGCCTGGCATAGACCCATGCGGTTGAAATATCGAACGGGGGTTTGACTATCAGATACCAGAATCTGGGCAGATTCTCAAAAGGGGAGAGGTCCTCTCCAATGCCTTTGGCGAGGCATGGAACCCCTTTTAGGAAAAAGGGGACATCCGCACCCAGAGAAAGGGCGGTTTTTTCCATCTCCGCATCTGAAAGGGGAAACCCTGACATCTCGTTAAGGGCCATGAGTGTGACTGCCGCATCACTGCTTCCACCACCCAGACCGGCCGCGACAGGTATATTCTTCAATATTTCTATGTCAATGCCCTGATCAATGCCTGTATTGAAAAAAAATGCCTTGGCGGCCTTTTGAACGAGATTATCCTCGCCATCCGGTATAAAAAGCCCCTGGCATGATAACCTTATTCCAGGTTTTTGGCTCAGAGTGAATTCAAGGTAGTCAAACAGGGCGACAGGGACCATGATGGATACCAGTTCATGGTATCCGTCAGGCCTTTTCCCTGTTATCTTGAGGAATATGTTGAGTTTGGCGGGTGCCTTGGTTTTCATAGAAAAGTGAGGGCTCATTTGAAAGAAGTGCCTTCAAAACAGGGCATATTACTCTGCCGCCTTTACATAGCGCCATCTGAGGTCGGTCAGGATGCTTTCAGTGAATTTTACTTCCTCTTCAGTAAGATTTCCCTCGGTCTTTTCCTTTAACATGGCAATAGTATCAATGGCATGCTTGGCCATTGGAAGGTCTGTCCTCTTTTCATTCGTGGCCGGGTCGTTTATCTCCCCAAGGTTCAGAAGGGCTGATGAACTCAGAGAGAATATCAGGGAGGAAAAATTGGCCTCGGGAAGAGGGATCTGCCTTTCGGAGGGCTCTTTTTTGCCGCTTTTCCCAGGTTTTTTGTCACCTTTTTGCTGACCGGTTATCTGATCGCCTTCATCCTTCGGCTCGCCCTTGTCATCGAAGGACCTTTTGTCTTTAACAACAAAACCTTTTTCTTCATCGGACATGATAACTCTCCTGTAATTGGTGCATTAGTAAAAAAAACAGTATAGTGTCGGCACGGTAAAAAGTTCCCCGTCAAGGCGGGACAGTCGGTCTTTTTATGAAGCCGTTACAGTTCAATCTTTTTTACATTGAATACATTTTCCATACCCCTGAGCTGGTCGAGTAATTCTTCGCTGGCCTGGGTGCTGGTGTTTAAAAATATAATATTCTGTTTTTTCTCTTTTTCTTCTCCGACCTGCATTCGTTTTATGTTTATTCCGTTTTTCCCCAGGGTGGTTCCTATCTGTCCTATGGCCCCGGGCTGATCATGATTGTGTATGAGCAGATTATGGCCCTCCGGAATGGCCTCCAGATAAAAATTGTTTATTCTCAATATCCTGGGCATATTTTTCCCGAAAATTGTGCCTGAAATGATGTTTTCGTTCTCCAGGGTCTTTACGTTTATTTTTATCAGGCTTGAAAAATTTTCCGATGTCTCGCTTTTGGATTCAATAACCTTGATGCCTCTTTCGGCCGCGATAAAAGGGGCGTTTACAAAGTTTACGTCATCCTTGAGGATCGGTGTCAAAAGACCCTTGAGCATTGCGATAGTGAGAGGTTTTACATCATACCTGGTAACCACGCCCGAGTAGGCTATTTGAACCTCCAGTATGGCGCTGTCCGCAAGCTGGGTGTGCATTGATCCCATGCGCTCCATAAGCGTGACATAGGGATGAAGGGTATTCATGAGCTCGGAACTTATGCTCGGGACATTTACCGCGTTTTTGACGGTGCCGTGAAGCAGATAGGCCACGATCTGATTGGCCACGTCTTCCGCGACATTGTCCTGGGCCTCTGCGGTCGATGCTCCAAGGTGGGGGGTGCATATGAAATTGGACAGGGACAGCAACCTGTTTTCAACAGGAGGTTCCTTTATGAAGACGTCAAGGGCGGCGCCTCCAATTTGACCCGATTCCAGCGCATCGTAAAGATCGTCTTCATTCACGATGCCCCCTCGGGCACAGTTTATCAACATGGCCCCTTTTTTCATCCTTTCAAAACTTTTTTTGTTGAACATGTCGGCTGTTTCATCGGTCTTGGGGGTATGGATGGTTATGAAATCGGATCTTTCGAGCAGCTCTTCAAAGGAGACCGGCTCAAGGTCCAGTTTTTCTATGGTATCAGGCTTTATATATGGATCAAATACTATTACCTTTAGCTTAAGACCCTTTGCGCGATCAGCCACGATTCGTCCGATATGTCCCGCGCCGACAAGGCCCAATGTCTTATTGAAAAGCTCACGACCCTTGAGCTTCTTCTTTTCCCATTTACCCTTCTTGAGCGATATGGTCGCCTGAGGTATGTTCCTGCACAGGGCCATAAGCATGGCAACGGCATGCTCCGCGGTCGTGATGGTATTTCCCTCAGGGGTATTCATTACGACTATCCCCCTCTGGCTTGCTGCGGGGATATCGACATTATCGAGTCCTATTCCTGCGCGACCGATTACCTTCAGATTTTTTGCCGCCGAGATTATATCGGAAGTGACCTTTGTGGCGCTTCGAATGACAAGTCCGTCATAGGGCTCAATGATCTCTTTCAGCTCCTGAGCCGTTAAACCTGTATTGACGTCCAGTTCAATGCCGGGTGCGTCCTGAAAGATCTTGATTCCAACATCTGATAACGGATCGCTTATTAGGACCTTCATAATTTTCTCCTTACTTTTGGTTTTCAGTTTGGTTTTAGGGAACCAAAAATTTAACTTTTTCTCCAACTCTGTTTCAGAGAAGGTTTCAAGGACCCGAGGAATCGAGGAGTCAAGGGAATAAAAAACAGATCTTCTTACTTATAAAAGCGAATCTTAAATCCTTAGAGAATTGTCAAACCTTAAGCTCTTTGTAATGCTGCACAGCATGTCACTTGAACCCTCGAATCCTTGATCCCCTGGACCCTATGGCTCCCCACCTCCCCCATTAAGTCGATCCATCTATTAAGCACAGCTAATCAACAGATAATCATAAACTCACAACAATGACAGCAAATTCTATCCAACGACCGGATTTTGTCAAGCTGGATCTAAAACTTATTGTCCGGTTTTCTCAGTCCCACTGCCCCTTTGCCTTTGTATTGCAGCGCCTTTTTTATTGAGATAAAATTGATAATAACCATATATTTTATAGCTAAACATATATTTGGCATAGTATATGTTTGACATTTATGGTTTTAATCTTTAATCTTTTTTCATAAAATATCTGCCTGCCCTCATCTCCAGCTGTTCCAGCCTGAACGAGATTTCCTCTTCCGAGGGCTGTCCCCTGAAAAAATTATCGGAAGTTCTATTCGTCTTTTCATAACCGTATCCTTTAGGAGGAGGTGTCAAATGAAAAAAATCTTTGCGTTATTGTGTATGGTAGGTCTGGTTTTTCTCTTAACAGCACCACTTCTTGCAGGCGGAATAGATAACAAGCACAACTTCAGCGCGGAATATATCAGGACCCTTAACAGAAACGCCGCTGTCGATTCCGCAGACGCGGTGGTCTATAACCCGGCAGGCGTCATGCAGATGGAAAACGGTTTTTATCTCAATTTCACGGGACAGTACGCGGCAAAGGACTATTCAAATACCTTCGGCGGCATGGAGTATGACAGTGATACGCCTGATATAGTCCCGAGCCTGTTCGCCCTTTACAAGAAGGACAAATGGGCCGGTTTTGCAGCCTTTACAATCCCTGTTGGCGGGGGCGCGGTGGAGTATGAAAAGGGCTCGGCAACCACCACCGCCCTTGCTACAAGTATAATAGCAGGCTCTCTAGGTGCTTATACATTCCCGATTCTGGGTCAGTTTATGGAGGGAGAATCATATTATTACGGCTTAACCGTGGGAGGGGCATACGCCATAAACGATATGGTGTCTGTTTCCCTGGGATTGCGTTATTCCGACGCCAACATAGAGAGAAGCGGGTATGCCAGAATTACGGGGGCTGGGCCTCCTCCAGATAGAACATTTCGAATAGACTACGAAGAGACAGGAGACGGTATTTGCGGAATAATTGGATTAAATCTGAAGTTGTCCGGCAGGTTTAATATAGGAATCAGATATGAAACCAGCACGAGCCTTACCCTTGAAACAAAGGAAAGCATAGATGATCCGGGAATAATTGCTAACGGGTCAAAAAGGGAAAGGGATATCCCCGGCATTCTCGGCCTGGGCCTTGGCTTCCAGGTAACGCCTAAACTATATGCCACCGCCACTTATACCTTGTACCAGAACGGGGGCGCTGACTGGGATGACATAGCCATATCAGGTGGTAACGAGGCGCTTAAGAAGAACGGCTACGACATAGGACTTGCCTTTGAGTATGCCTTTAGACCCACTTTGAGGGGTAGTTTCGGGGTACTGTATACTGAGACAGGTATAGAGCCTGATAACATGAGCAAAGAGGCACCCGAGCTTGACGCGGTAACCGTTGCGGGCGGTATCGCCTACGACGTAAGCCAAAGGATGACCTTAAATTTCGGTGTGCTCAAGACCTTTTACCAGGATGAGACCACAACGATCGCTCCTCTTATCCCGACTCCGGTAAAACTGGAAAAAGACGTGATGATTCTGTCGGCTGGGATACAGTACAGGTTCTAGTAACTTAAATCATTTGTTAAGCACGATATGAAAGGGGCCCTTATTTGGGGCCCCTTTCTTGATTAATTTGTAAGGAGTTATAAAATTCAGGCCGCCAAACCAAAAAGTTCTCCCGGGGAGAAGGCTGGCAATTCTTGAGGAATGAGGCGTAGTTTTGAAGTACGTCGCAATGATTCACCCTGCTCAATCGACTAGGCCGTCTCGCGCAGCGAGAATTGAACAGGGCGAGGATACAGCATAATCCCGCCCCCGATGCGTGACAGTCGGGCTTAAGCCATCAAGAATGCTCAATAGATGGCACAAATAGAAAAGGGCCTTAAAAAGACCCTTTTCTATTTGTCCTTATCTCTTTCAGACAGCCTTCTGCCTGCACTTTTTATTCAAACCATAATATGCGGCCCGATCCCTCACCTATGTTGTCGAATTTGGGGTTTGTTGCGGCAAGAAATATGGTCTTTCCCCTTGCCTGAATGTCGGTAATACAGTAGGGAAGCTCCCTTGTCTTCCAGGCCGGTGTCATGTTCGTGCCCTCTGACTTAAATGCCGTGAGAGTGGACTTGCTATGAAATACCATTCCTCCCAGCACTTCTGAAAGGGGTATGTTGTCCACCGCCAGCACATCCGCCTTTTCATCGCCGTCGATGTCGGTGATTACCACCCCGCTGTCAAAGGCTATCCTGGGCTGGGCATCACCGGGGCCTTCGGGCTGACCCAGACGGATCGCGTTGTTGGTCCCACCCATTTTGATACCGCCCTTCCAGAGGACGTTTCCCTCCGCGTCCCAGACATATAGCCTCGAACCCTTGCCGAGGCCGATCCATTCATACACGCCGTCCTTGTCGAGGTCGGCCCGGTTGAGGGTGTAAAAAATGGCCCTTTTAAGTTCCGGAAGCTCCTTTGCCTTGGAAAGGCCCCCTTTTACGTCGAATTCCATCTCAAAGATGGGACCTGTGAGGAAATTGTCCACCTTCGAGTTCTGGTAGATAAGCAAAGCGGAGCCTGATTTGCCCGACTTGATGGCTCTTAGGTGTCCCGCCTTATCAGTGAGCTTTTTGAATTTGCCTCTCCACTCATAGACGGTAGTATTGGCCCTGAGCCCGTAACGGGCCACGATAAAGATCTCGGCTCTTCCGCTGCCGTTGGTATCTCCCGCGCTTACCTTGAGGAAATCTTCACCCACGGAGGATGAAAGGCTGTCTTTTATGGCATAGGTCATGCCGCTTTTTGAATATATGAGCAGTTTCTTCCTTGAGCAGACAAGAAGCTCGTCTTTTCCGTCCCCGTCAAGGTCTGCCGCGTCAAAGGCAAGGGGGGAGATGTTGACGGGAACGCTTCCTGTCGGTTTGAATCCCTGGTATTCCTGGTATGCCTGATAAAAAAGCCCCTTTTCCGTGGTAGCGGCACCTGAAAACTCACTTCTGAAGGGAGAAAAAAGTCCTTTTGCGTTCTGAGGAAGATCGGGCCCCTGCGGCGCGCGCGCGGCGTACGCAGTGGGGGCCGGAAGAGGTCTTCCCTCGATAACGGCCCGCACCTGATAGGCCACATCGGCAAGCTTGGGTATGAAGCTGTTTTCGTCTCCCGCCTGGGAAAGCCTTTCAACGGGCGCGCCCTCCTTAGTAAGATCAAGCACCGCAAGATCAAGGCTGTATCCCGTGCCCGCAGCCGTAATGCTTCCGAATACCGCGTAGTCCGCGGCAAGCCTTTCGCATGCCTTTACCGCCTTATCCTTGGAATCTATGACCTCATCCCCTGTGACGGACAGGACCTCTTTTTCCGCGATTATATCAAGACCCCCGCCTGAAAGCCTTGAACTCAGCATGCTCTTGACTCCCTGTTGCAGGTAATCAAGCGGCTTGCCTGAATAGATGGCAAGGGGAAAAAGCGCGAGCCTTTTATCGGCAGCCCGGGCATTATCCGTAACAGTGCCCAGGGTCAGAAGAAAGGCGAAGGCCGTAAAAATGAAGATCTTTGCGAAACTAATCGTTTTTTTAAAAAAGGGGGTGGTCATAATCATAGTCTCTTTTGTAAGGTTTATTACTGAAATAAGGCACGTCTATAAAAAAATGAACACAACAGTAACAGTATCTTGCCTCAGTGTAAATCCGGTTTAAACTTTTTACAAGCCCTTTAAAAAAGAACCCGGGGCCATAGGCCCCGGGTCCATTTAATGATCAGACACTAAATCCGGCAGGATTTAGAAGTTGATCTGCCACTTTGCGCCAAAGTAGGTCAATTTACCCTGGTCTGCATCTACGCCGCCGACGGTGATGTCTTTGTCGTCAACAACGCCGATTTCAGGAACGATGAAGCAGCCCTTTGCAAGGTTGATGGTGGCATTCAGATAGTAGGAAACGGTGGTATCGTCATTCTTCAGGACTGTGTCCAGCTCTGAGTTGGCATAACCGTAGCCGGCTTCGAATGTCAGCATGTCGTTTACCTTGAATCCTGCGACCAGGTTGAATCCCCAGTCATCAACGTCATTTTCCGCCCACAGGCCGGTTGTTGCATTGTAGAGCCTTACAGGAGCCCAGGCAGGATCATGCAGCCAGCCGTAGGCCGCAAAGTTCTGACCGAAGTTGATGGAACCGTTAAGAAAGATAGGACCGAATGTGGTCTTGGCAGTCGCACCGTAGACATAGGAGTCAATGCTGGTAGATGCCAGGTTGGCGGTAGCAGTGTTGACTTCCTGGTCATAGGAGTGGTATCCGCCGAACACGGTCATTTTCACGGGACCGAACGCGAAAGCGTAGGATGCCTCGATGAGCGGGATGCTGTTGTCAGTATCGGCAACAGTACCGGCAACCCATGTCGCGGCTGGATCTGCGGCATAACCGGGGGTATTCGGCTCTACCAGGGCGATCTTGAGTCCGCCCATGTGAAGGGCGATCTGTGCCTGACGAACGCGGCCTGAGGCGGCACCATAGAACAGCAGGTCGTTGTCACCGGCGAACACCTGGTTTGAAATCAGGTTAAAGCCGGGGGTGTAGGCCTTACCAATGAGAAGCTTGCCCGGGCCGAAGTTCCATGTTCCGTAAAGGAGCCTTACCCTTGCGGCTTCATGGGCACCCGTTGTCTGGTTTGTTACGCCATACTCGAAACGGCCGTAGATGTCGCCGGCCTTTACATTTGCGCCGACCCTTGAGTTTCCCTGAAGATCCCATGTGGTAAGTCCGCTATCGTCCAGTACGGCACCTGGGTTGTCTGTGTCAGTCCAGAATGTGCTCATCCTGGCGCTTCCGTAGAAGTTCCATTCGGCAGCTGCCATTGCCGGCACTGAAAAGGCAACAACAAATGCTACTGCTGCAAGAATTGTAAACAGCTTTTTCATTACTCTTTCCTCCTAAATGGTTTACGTTTAGTCAAATTAGTCAAAATACTCTTAAATAAATGAAACTACTCGAATCCACCTCCTTTCACTTTTTATTGATCCGACTTAAAGACTTCTTCGAATCACAAATGCGAATACCATTGCACAATCAAAAAGTCAAGTGTTTTCATATCCGCCCTGCCCGGCTTATCTTGTCTCCCACGGTGGTGCCGCAGAACCTGCAGCGGTATTCATACTTATCGCCTTCAGGAAGCACGAGAAGCAGGACTTTTGTGACAGGGACAGCGCGGCCGCAGTTCGGGCAGTAAAGCTCTGTGGCCTCAAGCTCCCTGAACTGCTCTTGCGCCTCCCGGGGATCGTGGCGAGCGGATTGAAATGGGTTAAAAGAAAAATCGTTCATTGCTAAAAACCTTTTTCTTAGTCTGCCGTTTGGATTGATATTTCAGATAACTTTCTCTAAACTCTATTATAAGGTGTAGCAGTTATCATCTGGAAATCGCTCATTTCCTTATGGACGTCCTTATGATATAGGAAAAAGTTGTCTGGTTGCAAGATTTTATGATGATAACTGACGCATGTTGTTTCTGGACTTATGGAGCTTTTTTTTGATCTAATACGATTTTGATTTTCTTAAATTTAGATCACTTTAGTCATTTTAGGCACTTTAGTTCACTCAATAAGGGGAGCTTTCCATGAAAATAATGCACATTGATCATATCGGCATAGCCGTAAGATCGATTAGCGAGGCGGGCCGATTTTACACCGATATCCTGGGTCTTGATATCGAAGAGACAGAAGAGATTCCGGAGCAGAAGGTGAGGGTCGGATTCATCCCGATCAGGGACAGCGAGGTGGAACTGCTGGAATCGACAGAGCCTGGCGGACCGGTGGCCAGATATATCGATGCGAGGGGCGAAGGGGTTCAACACATTGCCTTCAGGGTCGAGGACCTTGACGAGGCAATAAAAGAACTCAAGGAAAAAGGGGTTCGTATGATTGATCAGGAACCGAGAAAAGGCGCCGGCGGAGCCAGAATAGCCTTTATTCATCCGAAGGAGACCCGCGGGATCCTGGTCGAACTCTGTGAAAGGGAGTAAAGAGGCTCTTAACCCAAAAAAATATGTCCTGATTCTAAAAACGGTAGGTTATCAATCCATGGCTGGTATCATAGGGGGAAACGCTTACCTGTACTTTATCTCCTACCATGACCTTTATTCGATTTTTCTTCATCCTGCCGGAAAGCACACCCGTTACGGTGATGTTGTTATCACACTGGATTTGCATATTGCCTCCGCCCAATACCTTGACTACCGATCCCTCTAATTGGATAAGATCTTCCCTGCTCAAAACAGTCCTTTCCAGGCAACGCGCCTTTTAAAATTGATTAAATGATTTGGCTCTTCCCCAAATTAGCTGGAGAAGAGGATTCAAGGACCCAAGAGGTCAAGGATTCGAGGGTTTATTTGAAAATCTTGTCCTTATTTTATATTCCTTTGACCAGAGTTCCTATAACTTACTCCGGAGCTTAAGATCCTTGTACTTTTTCAGCAGTTCACTTGAACCCTTGAAACTGGGAACCCGCTGCGAAGCTGTGGGACTGAGCGAAGCGTAAGCGGAGCAAAGAATCCCCGGCCCCTTAGCCCCTAAAAAAGATCATGTTGCTCAGTCCTGTTTAAGACCAATCAATCGAGAGAATATGATCCGATGCTTTTTTTGCCCGCGCAAAAAAGTTGATTTTAAGTGGGTAACATACCATTTTATTACCCAATGTCAATAAAATGAATGCAAAAAACCTGATTCGCCTTGGCTCTATCGAGCTTCACCGAGGTGAACAAAGAAAAGAAGCGGCCTTTTATTTTGAAAAATAATGTTATAGGATCAGTTCATTATGGAACCTTGCCTTCTGGGCAAGGCAGGGGAAAACTGGTCTGCCTGGATGGATCAGAAGTGACTAAAGTGTCTAAAATTTAAAGTGCCTAAAATGGTGGAGTCGCTTCGCTCCGCTATCTTTAAAAACAGCAGAAATCCTTAACTTCTGGCACTATAGGCATCTTGACACCAGGCCCTCTTTGCGGCTTTCACGGGGCTTAAGCTGAATTGAAGAAAAACCTTAATCTTTAGGACATCTGCCGTGTATAAGGAAGAACCTTTCATTTCAGATATATCAGGGGTCGTTTTAACGGGCGGCAAGAGCAGTCGTTACGGGACAAACAAGGCGTATGTAAAGATATCAGGCACGCCCATGATCCTTAAGGTCATCAAGGTGATGAGAGAGCTTTTCAGACATATCGTTCTTATCACAAATGACCCTGATGAATACGCATCTCTTGGTTTTGACATGTATGAAGATATTATCAAGGGGTTAGGGCCCCTGGGCGGGATATACACCGCCCTTCTGTCGATTGAAGGAGGTGCCGGTTTTTTTACCGCCTGCGATATGCCGTTTATCAAAAAAGACCTGGTTGAATATATGCTTGAGGTGGGTTCAGGCTTTGACGCCGTGGTTCCGAGGGTTGAAGACAAGACCGAACCCCTTCATGCCATTTACACCAAGGCATGTATCCCGGCCATAAAAGAGGTAATTGATAACGGTGAGTTTCAAGTCAACAGGATTTATCCCATGATATCAGTTAGATACGTGGAAATGGAGGAGATAGCCAGGTTTGATCCCGGCTTTAACTCCTTTTTCAACATAAACAGACCTGATGATTTAAGGAAGGTGATCGATCCATGACTGTCTTGATAGTCTCTGTCAGTCTTGCCATAGGCATATCAGCTGCCTGTTCTCTTATTGAAGCGGTTTTATATTCAGTGCCGCTGAGGCATATTGAAACCCTCGTAAAGGATGGGAAAAGAGGCGGACGGCTTTTTAAGGCAATGCGTGGTAACGTGGAAAGGCCCATTGCCGCCATCCTTTCTCTGAATACAATAGCAAATACAGCGGGCGCCGCTGTTGCCGGCTGGGCCGCTGCCGAGGTATTCGGGAATCAGTGGCTAGGCTATTTTTCAGCTTTTTTTACGCTTTCAGTGCTTCTGTTCTCCGAAATTCTGCCAAAGACCGCCGGCGTGGTTTACGGAAGAGCCCTTGTCCCGGTTGTCGCCTACTGCCTCAAGGCACTGGTATGGCTGATGACTCCGGCCATATGGCTGAGCAGCATGTTAACCAGGGTTATTTCAAGAGGCCGAAAAGAGGAGGCCATTACAAATGAAGAGATAAGAATAATGGCACAGCTCAGCATGAGGGCGGGGGGCATAACCATTCATCAGGAGCAGGCCATCGAAAATGTCCTCACTCTTCAAAACAAGGCCGTAAAGGATGTCATGACTCCCAGAACGGTAATTTTTTCTCTTAACGAGGATATGACCCTGGAAGAGGCAAACCGGGCCTCTGCCAAGTGGGAACACAGCAGGTTCCCGGTTTACAGCAAAGACAGGGAAGACATAGTGGGAATTGTATTGACAAAAGAGTTTTTTATTTCCCTTTCGCAGGGAAAGGGGGATATGAGATTGAGCCAACTTATGCGTCCCGTGCACTTCGTGGTTGAAACCGCGGGTCTTCCAGGGGTGCTGATGGAATTTCTTGAATCAAGGCAGCATCTCTTTGTCGTGCTTGATGAGTACGGGGGACTTTCAGGCCTTGTGTCGCTTGAAGACATACTGGAGGAAATCCTGGGCAGAGAGATAATCGATGAATCCGATCAGGTAATCGACAAAAGGGCCCTGGCGCGTCAACGAAGGACGCGCCCGCTGTTTTCAGGAAAATAATTGTCCATAAATTATTTGGTCAATCCAGGATGTCTTTCACTTGGATCTTGAAACTGGGAACCCGCTGCGAAGCTGTGGGACTGAGCGAAGCGTAAGCGGAGCAAAGAATCCTTGGACCCTTGAACCCTTTTACACAATGATGACAGGTCCTGCCGAGTGGAAAAAGAGGTCTTTGAAATTATAAATGAAAGGGGTCCGTTGACCGGATCTGAGCTTATTAAGGAGACCGGGCGGGACGGCATGAGCCTGTGGCGGACCTGCAGGCTTTCATCCCGGCTCCTGATAAAGACCGTCGGGTGTGATTATCTGAGACTGGACAGAAGGGTAGACGGATTTGCCCGGTTGTCACCCTCAATTCTAAGGGGTTTTCTTACCTATTCGGTTGTCGGGACTAAAAAGGACCCACTTCTGCTCGAGCAGAGGGCCGGGGAACTGAACGACCAGATCGAAACAATAAGCAGGTCCAAAATGGATATCTGCTACCGGTTGATTTCCGCGATATCAGGGCAGATCGGCATCGGATCTTACTCTGATCTGCGGGCCTGTTTTTTCCTCGGGGGCGATATCGTTTATAACATGGCCCATGACGTGGAAAGGCCTGAGCGAAGTACGGGAAAAATGGTAAGGGGCTCTGATATGGATCTCGTTGTAGTCGCGGACGACCTTTTCCCGGAGGACCTGTTAAAAAGGCTTGATGATGCACTTTACCGTGAAAAATACAGGATACTTATTTCTCCATATATGAGAGAGGAACTGGATTACGTGGTAAAGAGGGTCGAAAAGGTAAGAAGGCAGGTCCTTTTCGATTCTTTCAGACATATGGTGGCCTGCAAGATACTCCAGGAGAGCAGACTTCTCAAGGGGGATGACCGGCTTTTCAGGGATATCAGGGAGCTGCTTAAAAAAAATGGTGTTTCAGACAGGCTGAAGGAGCTTGAAAAAAGGGCAAGGTCTTTTCGATCAAGGGCTGAGGAATATCTTCTCAAAGAAGGCCCGGAATGCGTCAAAGAGGACTGTCTCAATCTGTTTTATCCTTCGGAGGAATCAGAGGAATTTGAGTGAACCGGTTCTTATTTGTCGCTGACCTCTTGGCCTTGCTCAACCTTCACCCCTGCCTATTAGCGCTCCGGCGCCGGCACTCTTTCTTCGGCCTTATCTATTTCTTTCGGAAAAGTGGCCGCATTCACGGGCTTTTGCGAACATTACCTAAGCTGATAGGACACCCGGGAGGAAAGCCCTGTCTGCGGCCACTGCATATGCCTGTGGTATTTTTTTGTGAGATAAGGCCTGCAAAAGAGCCCCGGCACCTGCGCACGTACGTTAACATCGACTACCCTCCCCCTCGTGTACTTACAGAACCACCTGCGCCTGCGCTCGTACGTTAACATCCAGTGATATTAAAAATGGGCGTATGTATTTTTTTGAACAAAGAAAAAATTGACTCCCAAGTGTTAGTAAAACGCACCCTTGTTTATTCTCAGCCGTGAAAAGTCAGCCAAGTTCAATGTCCCGGTGGGTGAGTGTGACCTGAAGGCCTTTTTCTTCCAGATGGGATGAGATCTCCTGCGCGATGGTGACGGATCTGTGTTTTCCACCTGTGCAGCCGATGGCAATAGTGAGATAGGATTTACCCTCTTTTTCGTAAAGCGGGATAAGGTATTTCAAAAGCTCTGTGTAGCGAGTCAGAAATTCCTTTGTCTGCGGCCATTTGCACACAAATTGTCTGACCCTGGCATCTTTTCCGTCGAGCGCCTTGAGCTGCGGCATGAAGTAGGGGTTCGGTATGAATCTTACATCTATCATCAGATCCGACTCGGGCGGCACACCGTACTTAAAGCCAAAGGAAAGCAGGGTTATCTTCATGCCTCCCTCTTTTTCGCAGATACCGGACAGCCTTGAAATTTCCTCTTTTAACCGGTGAACGGAAAAATCGGACGTGTCGATTACATGGTCGGCCATGGCCTCAAGCTCTTTGAGCTGTGCCATTTCTTCCCTTATGCTTTCTCTTAGACTGCCGGCCATGGAAAGAGGATGCTGGCGCCTGGTCTGGCTGTAACGCTTGATAAGCGTTTCTTCGGAGGCCTTGAGAAACAATATTTCCAGGTGATAGCCCTCTTGCCTGAGCCGGGTGAAAATCTCCCCATGTCTTTGGATAAATTCCTTTTCCCTCAGGTCCATTCCAAGGGCCAGTTTCTGAACTTCAGAGGCGGTTCCTGAGCGCAGCTCCAGGAATTTTGGCAGGAGCAGAACCGGCATGTTGTCGACACAGAAAAAACCTGCATCTTCAAGGGCGTCTATGGCGGAACTCTTGCCTGAGCCTGAAAACCCTGTGACAATTATAATATTTACCGCCTTCATGAGGTATATCCTGAAAAGGAGAAGTGCACAGGCGATCAAGATGCCCCTGTCGCCCACATTATGTCCTGTTTATGCTCCCTGAAACTGATGCGACCAGGCTGGTGTCCCTTATATGAACCGGAGACAGCCGGGAGTCCTTCTTTCTCAATTCGTTGAGCGCCTTTGTAACGTCCGGCCATTCACCATAATCATGCCACAGGATAACCCCGCCTTCTTTTCTCATAAGTTTCATGGCGACTGAGGTGTCATTAACTACGTAATCATAACTGTGGGAGCCGTCTATAAACACAAGGTCGATTTTTCCATACCAGGGGGAAAAATCAAACGTTGCGGAATCGCCGTACAGTTGAGTGATCCTTTTAACGCAGGGGAGTTTGTTGTTGGGCGGGGTAAGAAACCTGTGGCCGATAGCGGAACGGGGTTTGTCAAAATATGGTTTGTCTTCAGGTGCCAGGTCAAAAACAGCTTTTTCATCAGAGGGGATATCCAGTGTGAACACCTCCCCTCCTGAATTAAGGGCAAGATTCAGGGTGGTCCTTCCGTCAAAGGTGCCTATTTCCATTACGCGCCGCGGCCTGAAAGTGGCGCATATTGCATTTATTATCGAAAGTTCAACAGGGCTGACGTTTCCGTCCGCGGTTTCAAGCTCGGCAAAGAGAGTGCCTGATGAACAGCATAACCTGTTCCACGGTACTTCAGGCAGTTCAAGCTCCACCCGCCTGGGTGGAAGAGGGTCCCTTAACTTAAGACAGATCCTGATTCTGCGGCTTAGGTCTCTGAGGTTATGGAAAAAGCGTCGAAGGGGAATATGAAGGCCGTACATCCATATCCTTGTCATAGACTGTTTAGGCATAATTTGGCCTTTGTCTTTGAAGGGAGTTTCTCCCATAATAGAAATCCTGGTTTTCTGAGCCAAGTCGGGAAAAGTGACTAAAGTGACTAAAGTTGAAAATGACTAAAGTGACTAAAGTTGAAAATGACTAAAGTGACTAAAGTTGAAAATGACTAAAGTGACTAAAGTGACTAAAATGGCGGAGTCGCTTCGCTTCGAACCTGTACCTCTTTTAGGAGCCTGCCACAATGCCCGTATCCTCTTTGACAGAGCCCTCATCATCAAGAAAAACAACTCCTATGCCCGCGCAGTTCTGATTGTAGTCTTCAACCAGTTCCATGCTTCTGTATTTTGGTTTTATTTCAGCCCAGAACCGGTCAACGCCGCATTTGTCAAGGATATCATGAAAGGCGATTATTCCTGGTTTTTTTACAAATTCATAATAGAGATGGAAATCGCTTTTGACCCCTTCGTAGGAGTGGTCTCCGTCAATAAACAGAAAATCTATACCCTTTCCCTCCAGCAACTCGCTTACCTTGTCCTTGCATCTTTGCGTGTGGGAATTTACAAGCAGAAAGTGAGGTTTCTGGGCCTTTGTAAAAAAAGAGCGGAAAAAACGGTTCAATGGCCTTCTGTAGGTCCGCGGAAGATCAATGCTTATCAAGGTACCTTCCGGTCTGACGGCCTTTGACCACATGTAAAGGGTCCCGCCTTTGTCCGTGCCGATTTCGCATATCGCTTCAGGCGCCCTTTCCTTGACCATCTCATAGAGCTTCATGATTTCCGTTTTCATCTGAACCGGTTTTATGCTCCGGTATAGGCCCAGGCCTTTAAATCCGTTTACCACCTCAAGGGGATGAATCCCGGTTTTTTCAAGGGCCTTCAGCCTTTTTCCGGACAGCCGGCGGAGAAGCCCCCCCAGGCAGAGGACTTCATAATATATGTCGCCCACTATTTCCTGATAGATCCTGTAGGGGCCGGGAAATTTGGTTCTGAAAAATTTGCTCATTCCGTCAATCCAGATTCATGTTTTGGGTTATTCTACGATTCAGTCGGAGAAAAGGTCCGGTGTTCTGCCTTTTGCAAGGTATTTTTTGTTACTTTACCACCTTTGCCATAACCATGAGGGCGTTTCCACCCATCAGGATGTCGAAACTATTGGAGTCTCGCAGCCAGTATTTTTTGTCACCTTTCTTCCCCTTGATCATCGTGAAAAGGGCGATGGCAAGATAAAAGGGAAAAAGGATCATCTGTTTCTTTTTGGGGTTAACGGTTTCCACTTTTTCAACGCTGAATCCCGCATATTCAAGCGCCATTTTGAGCATCGGATAGAGCGGCCTGTTTACATGAGGAAGATCCCGGCTTTCAATGGAACCCTGCTCAATGTTTCCCCTGCCGCCCACCGGCTCTACTATGCCGTAAAAAAGTACCCTCAGGCGCGCCTCGATATTGGAGTAGTTGGGAAGAGAGACTATGACCCTGCCATCGGTCTTTAAAACACGCGCAAACTCTCTGAACGCGTGGTACATGTTTTCTATATGCTCAGGTCCTTCCACGCAGAAAAGGCCTTCAAAGGAGTTGTCTTTAAAGGGAAGATCCCCTTGAAGGTCCATCTGCACTATGGGTATCTCCGGATTCTTGAAGATATGCGGTTTGATGTCTCCCGCCACCACATTATGGCCCTTTTTTGAAAGAAGCCAGGAAAGCCTTCCTGAGCCGCTCGGCAGGTCAAGCATCCTGCCGGGTTTGAGAGTTTCGATAAACTCGACCGCCTTGAAATGCTCTTCCTCGTAGGATGCTACATCAAATTCACGTGTCTGATTGGAGGTGTTCTTTTCTTCCATATGAGGGAATCAACCTTATTTACAGTTAAATTAAGAGGTAAAAGGGTATACGGGGATACACAAAAGGATGTCGTTATTGAATCTTTCCGAATCTTAACTCCCTTTAATGCCAATTAGATAGGTTAATAGGGCACTTCGGTCAAGATATATTTTGCCGGGCAATAAACACTCAGGTCGCGAACGGCCGATTTGATACCTTATGATGCGGGGCCTTTTAAAGAGAACTGTTTTTTATTGACCCGGTCTTCTCAAGTCCCATATAATTCGAAACCTATTTTAAATGAAACACTTATATGTTTTTTTTATTTTAACAATTCCGGCTTAAATGAAATAGAACCGCTTTATGACCATATCCGCCTGCATCATATGTTTTAATGAAGAAAGCAATATTGAAAGATGCCTTTCAAGTGTCGCCTGGGCAGATGAGATCATTGTCATAGACTCCATGAGCCGGGACAGGACAACGGAGATCGCAAGAGGTTTCACCGATTCCGTATATCAGAGAAGCTGGACAGGGTATGTGGACCAGAAAAATTTCGCCCTTTCCAAGTCAACCGGGGATTGGATCCTGAGTGTCGATGCCGATGAAGAGGTCCCTGATTCCCTGCGGCGGGAGATAATTTCCGAGATAAATAAAAAAGATGCCAAGTGTGGTTATTCCATGCCCAGAAGGTCTTTTTACCAGGGAAGGTGGATTAATCACAGCGGCTTTTATCCGGACAGGCAGTTGAGGCTTTTCAGGCGCGATAAGGCCGAATGGGTTGGCAGCAGGGTGCATGAAAGGGTTGAAATAGACGGCCCTATTGGTGAGCTCAAAAACGATCTTCTCCACTACCCATATAAAGGGGTGATTTCAGGACAGATCCGAACGGTTGACAATTTTTCCGGGCTTCTTGCGGAAAACCTCCGGGAAAAAGGTGCTCGTTACAGTGTGTGGCTTCTTCTTATAAGGCCTGTTTTCAAGTTCTTGGAGGTCTATTTTTTGAAGCTGGGGTTCCTGGACGGCAGCGCGGGTCTCATAATAGCGGTTACCTCCTCTTACGCGATGTTTGTACGCTATGTGAAGTTGAGGGAGCTTGAAAGGGCCATGAGCAAAAAAGAACTTATATAAACAGCCGGCCGGACCTATCCTTGTGCTGCGGTTTTCCTGTATATCTCAGCCATCCTGGAGGCGACAGCGTCCCAGTCATGATTTAGGGCGGCCTTGTTTCCCCTTTTGCCCATATCAATCCTTTTGTCTTGATCTAGAAGGGACAGAAGGGCGTTTGCCATGTCGTTTTCAGAAGGGTTTTTGGGCAGTACAAACCCGCTGTTTCCTTGCGACACAATGTCCTTTGCCCCGACAGTCTCCGAGATTATGACAGGAAGCCCCGCTGCCATTGCCTCAAGCACGACTATGCCGAACGTGTCGAATATCGAGGGCATGGCAAAGATATCGCTTGCAAAAAAATATCTTTCCACGTCATTAACAACGCCTAAAAAAGTGACCCTTTTTTCAATCCCCAGACTTCCGGCCATTTTCATATAACGGCCATTATCTCCCTTGCCGGCAATCAGGAGCCTGAGCGCCCCTGCCCTGCTTTCAATGGCCTTTGCCCTTGCTATCCCCTTCAGGATAAGGCCAAGCCGTTTTATCTCAAAATTCATTCCCACGAACAGTACGGCGATGTCGTCAGGGGAGAGGCCGAGGGCCTTACGCATTTCATGCCTGGCGCCTTCATGGTTTGACAGGCTGAATCTTTTGAGAGAGATTCCCGGATGCATTATCTCGATTTTGGATTCATCTGTCTCATAGATACGCTGAAATTCCTCTTTCACAAGGCTTGAAACCGGAAATATCCTTTTGAGTCTCCTGTTGCCGATGCATCTTTTTTCCGCGTAAGCAGTTGCCCGGTCAAAAAGGGTGAGCCTTTTTGCGCGCGCCTCCTTTACCCAGTTTTTGTGGGGGATCCCGTGAAAGGTCATGAGGTCGCACTCGAAGATCCTTTCATGGCTGTGTACTATGTCGAATTTGTGGGGATTTATGATCCGTTGTACAGAATAGGCAAAACTCAGGGGCCTGAGCCACCTGGGAAATGGAATTTTCGGGGCCTTGTGAAACCTTACCTGTGACGCGCCCGGCCGCCAGCGGTTGCATATCACGTGGATTTCCAGCCCCTGTTTCAGGGCCAGGCGTTCTGTGAGTTCATAGACAAAGGCCTCTGCTCCACCTACGAGGCCGTATTTGGGGACAACTACCGCGACCCGGATTGGATTCTTTAAAGGCATTTTTTATCCTAAAATCAATTGTCATACAATTGACGTCTGATAATATCCGCTATCCTCTTGGATGCCTTTCCGTCACCAAAAGGATTTTCGGATGGAGAATCGGCCTTTACATTCACCCAATCAAGGTTTCCAAGTATGTCATGTCCCACGAGTCTTCCCAGGCCGGTTTCCACAGTCTCAGGTCGTTCGGTATTATTTCTTACGATGAGAATCTTTTTGCCGAAATAGACCGCTTCCTCCTGCAGGCCCCCGCTGTCGGATATAATGAAAAGAGCCCTGCTGAGGTAACCGAGCATGTCCTGATATCCTACAGGTTCAATAACATGGAGGTTGCTTCCCTCCAGAATGCCCCTGTGTTTCCGGACATTTGGATTCGGATGTATCGGAAACACAAACTCCAGTCCCGGGTATCTGGCGGCTGTTTCATTAATCTGCCTGAAAAGCTCAGGCATTACATGATGGTTTTCCCTTCTGTGAAGGGTGATAAGGCATTGGTTTTCGTGGCTTGCCGGAAGGTTGAAAAAGTCGAGAGAATCTACAATAGTATTGCCGGTCAGGTAGATATTCTGAGCCCCTTCACTTTCCAGATGCTCCTTGGCCTTTGCTGTAGGTGCGAAGTTGAATCCTGAAACCTGGGATATGAATCTGCGGTTTATCTCTTCTGGAAAGGGGCTCGATACATCATACGTCCTGAGGCCGGCTTCCACATGGGCAACCTTGATATGGTTATAAAATCCGATCTGTGCAACAGCGCAGGCCGAAGTGGTATCACCTTGAACTACAATGATGTCGAAACGACTTTTCTTTAAAAGGTGTTCCATGGAAGCGCCTATCCGACAGAAGGAATCCCCGAGGCCTGAAGCCTTATCATGGTAATCTGAATTTAAAAGATAGTCAGGTTCGGGGATAAGATCCCTTACATCTTCATATAAATCCAGATGCTGACCGGTGAAGGCCGTCTTAAACGGCAGTCCCTGCGCCTTCAATTCATTAATCAAAGGGAACAGTTTTATTATCTCAGGCCTGGTTCCATATACTATTAGGATCATGACAGTAACGGTTTAAACCCCTTGGAGATTTCATGCTGTACAACCTGGTAATATTCGTCCGATCTCTTTTTTGAGCTGCTTATCGCAACCTTGTCGATACCTCTTTCAGGATGCAGTGAGCCCCAGAGGGACTTGTCGGATTCCGGATGTGGCGGGCAGGCCGCCCTGATTCCACATCTTTTCAGCATGGCGCAGAAGTGAATATCTTCACCAAAGGTCTTCAATAAAGGCTCCTCATACCAGAAGTGTTTTGCCCAGTCTTTCCTGAAAAACCAGCTGTGTCCTACCAGATCGACGAATTCCAGCCCTTTATTGTGAGCCTCCCAACCCATCCTCGGTTTCTCGGTCTCCACGCAGCCGTCCCTGACAGATAAAAATCTGAGCCCGATGGTTCCAAGCATGCATCTTTCTTTGTCCACATACTCAAGGCAGTTTTCGAACCAATTTTTTCCAGGGATGGTGTCATCATCAAATATGCATACATATTCACCCTCAAGGCATGGCGCAATGGAAAACCTGGGTATGATTCCGAAATTGTAATCGCAGACGATCTTTTTGACTCTGTCCGAATTTTTGAAGTTCAGTTTCTGTTTTCGGTCAAAAACTCCGAGTTTTTTCGAAGGCCTGTTATACCATAACACAATCTCGCAAGGGGCCACGGATTGCGAAAGAACCGCCTGCACCTGTCCTTCCAGGTATTGTGGCCTGTTCCAGGCCGTTAGGATTACTGATATGCCGGGTGAGTTATTCATTACATTCATTTCTGAGAGAATCGGTTTTGTCCGGGCTATTGAAGGGCCTTTTCAGCCCTCTATCGAAAAGATATCGTCTCTCAGCCCAGACAAAATATTGTCAGGTATAAATATCAGGTTGTCCTGATAATAGCCAGGGATATCTAAAGTATCCGGCCCTGTTGCCTTCAGCTTGCCTTTATAGAGAAGGTAGGCAGAGTAACCGAGATTCATTATGAACAGGTACTGTTCCTTCAGGCGGTATCCGGCGGCCTCGGCATTTGTACTGCAGAATTCTACCAGGAGCAGCGGATGAAATCGTTTTAAAGTCTTTTCAGCTCCTATAAGCGCATCAAATTCCGCCCCCTCCACATCCATCTTTATTATATCGACCTGTTCAATATTACGGGTGCGACAGAAGGTGTCAAGGGTAACGGTCTCTACGATTTCATGCCTGCCGTCGAACTTGTCATAGAGGCTGTTACTGCCTCCCGCGTCAGGGGAAAAATAAATTTTCACCCTTTTGCCGTCTTCAGAGGAAACCGCCTTCCTGACGGTTTCTATATTTTCGATTTTGTTGGAGGCTATATTTTCCCTGAGATAGGCCATGTTTCCTTCCGACGGCTCAAAGGCATATATCATCTTTGCCCTGGTGTGAAGGCTCAGGGCATAATTGCCTACATTCGCCCCGACATCGAAAAAGACCTTGTTTTCTGAAAGAGGGGCGATGAAATCCAGCCACTCAGGCTCATAGGCTCCATCCATAAAGATGTAGTATTGTACAAAATCTCCGATATTCAATCGCAGTTTTGCCCCTGAATAGCGAATCTTACCCTTTACCAGTATGTCCCTGTTTTTTATCTTGAGAAGATACGAGTGTCTGGTCCTGGTGAAGTATTTGATGAAATAGGCCAGATATTTATAAAATAATATACCTAAACGGCTTGTCGGTCTGTTTGAATCCATCCTTTGATTACCCCGGCTGTCCTGATATCGGAGCCGATGGCAGTCGTCAACGATATCCGAGAGGCCTTTATAAGTTTGATCAAAAGGGGTTGATTGATATGGAACCATGTCAAAATCCCGGATCACGAATATGAAAGCTGTAGCAAAAGGCAACTTTATCCGGAATTTAGGTTGTTTTGAAAAGAAACTAATTGGCCCTTCTTATACTGTCAAGGATAAAGAATCTGTCAACAGTCCCTTGGAAATTCGAATAGTCCGCCCCGGCTCAGATGCCATTATTGTCTTGACAATGGAATCGGTGCGACCTAAATTTGAAAACTCCTAAAAACGGACGTTTTTTGTCAACTATTATAAAACCTTAAACAGGTTATGCCATAGATGATGAATAAGATTCTCCTTAAGACCAAAAAGATTTTCAACAGGGCATTCAGCAAGGACCTTGATTATAAGAATTACTGGAATAATGAGTATGTTACAGGTGCCGGTTCCGGACCCGGTTCATACGGAAAACCGGCTGAATTTAAGGCGGAGGTAATAAACGGATTTTTAAAGGAAAACGAGATAACCTCTGTTATTGAGTTCGGCTGCGGTGATGGAAATCAGCTCTCAATGATTTCGTACCCTGATTACCTCGGCTTGGATGTGGCAAGGGCATCAGTTGAGCTTTGTACGGAGCGGTTTAAGGACAATGCGGCCAGAAGCTTTATGTGGTACGATCCCGGAGCTTTTGTGAATCCCTCACTTTTTTTAAAGGCTGATCTCGTTGTGTGTCTCGATGTGCTTTATCATATCATCGATGACAATGATTTCCTGCGTACCCTGGATGCCATTTTTTCCTGTGCCTCCAGGCATGTTATCCTTTATACTACTACTGATATTCATGAGAAAAAAGACTATGAATATATGAAGGGAAGCCACGGCAAGCACCGTGATACAATGCATTACCTTTCACAATTCAGCGATTTTGAGATAGTAAAGACTATTCCCCAGAGGCACCCTGACCTTTCAAGCGCAAGTTTCATAATCTTGACGAAAAAATAAACCTGAGAATAATTATAGGTTGGAGCTCAAGTAAGTTCCTCTTTTACTGCCTGGCCCTGTTCCGGGGGCCTGAAGCGCCAACAAGATTTATACGAGGATTCTTTTATGCAGCAGGACCATAGAAAAGATTTTTATGAGGCATTGGAAAAGATCGAAAATATGACTTCCTATGCCATCTCCAGGTGTGCGGATGGAGAGGCAAGTGTGCTGAGGAATAAAACAGTCGGCAACAAGGATGGATGGATGTACAGGAAGGACAAAAATCTCATCTTTCGCGCCCACCTGAGGAATTCCCTTACCTGTGTGGACAAAAATTTTGTTTACGGTATTTCAAGTCAGAATGTGGATGAAAAAAACTACAATTTTCTTCGAAAATTTGTCAGGCAGGATCCCTCCCATATAACCTTCTCCGACATATGGGTAAATGCGAATTATGATCTTTTCAATGAGCTCTTTCTTTCAACGATCAGGCGTACGGAAAGAGAGGTTATAATAATAACAAACCCCAGGGCCGATCTTGGAGAACTGCGGAAACTTATTAATGTATCAGACTTTGTCCCGATAAAAGGCAATTGCGTAACCTATTGGGAAAAAAACAGATCCAAGATAAAGGCGCAATTGGACCTCAAGTCAAGCCTCAATGACGGCGCTGTCTTTCTTATTGCCGCGGGGCCTCTCACCAATATCCTTATATATGATATGTGGCGTGTTAACACAAATAACGTATATGTTGATGTAGGATCAACCCTTGACCCGCTTATCTTCCATCGAAAATCCCGCGGATATCATAACCCCGACCATCCGCACAGAAAGATAGTAAACAGATGAAGCCGCTCCCTGAGCACGGATTGGTTCAGATAGATATCTAAAAGCAACTGATATTTAATCAGGATTTAAACCTTTTTTGCTCTTAAATGTTATGCCGCACTTTAACATGACCCAAGGCGTAGGAATCAACCAGACAGTGCAGTTCTTTCATCTGAATGATGGACTGTGCGGCCTGCAGGCGATTTATAAATGAATCAGGGGATAACCACAATCGGGGCCTATAAAGAGGCGATCAAAGGCCGTGTGTTCAATAAGATGGAAGCGTTCTCTGCGGATTTTTTAAAAGAGAATGGTTCCATACTTGCGACCCACAGGAAAAAGTGGGTCCATGATCCCCTTCACCAGTGGAGTCGCCAGTATGAATATCCATTCGTTTACGAGGCCGTCAAGGATGTTGCAGATGCCGGGAAAGGCAGGGAGATAAGCATCCTGGATGCGGGTTCAGGGGTGACCTTTTTCCCCTTTTTCATATCCTCTCTTCATCCGAAGGCTGTCATTCATTGCTGTGACAGCGACATTTCCGTCAGAGATGAAATAGGGCAGATAAATAGATCTTTAAACGGCTCAATAACCTGTTTCCAGGAAGATCTAAGAAAGATGTCATTTGAAAATGCCTGTTATGACATCGTTTACTGCATCTCTGTACTGGAGCATACGGACGACTACGATGGAGTAGTCACGGAAGTTAAAAGGATTCTGAAAGAGGATGGGATCTTTATTGTCACATTTGATATATCTCTCGATGGAAAGGATGATATATCGGTTCAAAGAGCCGGGGAACTTATTGAAATACTCGATAGTCATTTTTCGATTACCGAGGATTTTAATCCGGTGGAGGCATTGGAAAAGGTCAGCTCAAATGATATCCTTACTACAGGCTATATCAGAGAATATGACAAAAGGCTTCTGCCCTGGCGACTTTCAAAATCCAAGGCCGTTAAGGATATCCTAAGGTTAAGAAGGCCAAGAACCATATTCAGGGATCTCACCTTTTTTTGCGCGATATTTAAAAAGTAACGTCTATCAGAAAAGCGCTTCCTTCTGTTTTTCTTTTTTTCTGATATCCTTTTCCACAAATATGGGCGATTTACCGCTCAGAGCTGTCTCGGTAAAATAGATCATTGTGGCCATGGTTGAGGGGGTGGGTGTAAAAATCTGCACCTGCCTGGGTCTGAATTTGAGGACCTTCTTTGTGAAGTCCTTTAACCGGTACATGTCCTTTAGTGTGCACCCCGGGTAAGCGGCTATGAGATAGCAGGTCAGATATCGTTCCATGCCGAGTCTTTCAGTTGTGTCCCTGAAAAGGCTTACAAAACGTTTTGTTAGATCGGACGCGGGTTTTCCCATCAACTCGAGTATATGATCCTGGCTGTGTTCCGGGGCGATCTTGAGCTGGCCTGAGATATGATGGCGGATTATGTCTTCAAGATACAGCCTGCCATGTTTTTTGTCCTGAAGGATCAGGTCATGGCGTATGCCCGAGCCTATGAAGGCCTTTTTTACACCATGTATCTCCCTTATTTTTTTCAGGAGCCTGCGCTGCCTCAGGTGGTTTACGGGAAGATGTTCGCAGGCCGAGGGTATAAGACACCTTTTGTCGATGCATCCCCCCTTCTTCGCCTTGAGGGCGCATTCTATTCCGTACATATTGGCTGTGGGTCCACCTATGTCCGAAATTATACCTTTAAAATCGGGGTGCCTTGTCATCCCCTCGGCTTCTCTCACAATCGATGCCTCACTCCTGCTGGTTACCGTGCGGCCCTGGTGGGCGGTTATGGAGCAGTAGTTGCACTCGCCATAGCAGCCCCTGTGGGTGGTGATGGAAAAGCGGATAGTGTCAATGGCCCTGACAGGGCCTTGTTCAAGGTGGCCGGGATGGAGGGCCCTTTCAAAATCCATTTCGTAGACCCTGTCGAGTTCCTGCGGGGAAAGAGGCGGCTGAGGGGGATTGTGTATCAGAAAGCGTGTGTCCTGCCTCTGGCACAGGCCGGTTGCCGTGACAGGATCGTTATTGTTGTAAAAGGAGTAAAACATCTGTCTGAATTTTTTCTTGTCCCCTGCAACCTCATCATGCGGTGAGAGTTCGAGGTACCCTTCTCTTTTTTCTTTGGCGATATAGCAGATGCCCTTTATGTCCTTTACCGATTCTTTCCGCTTAAGTTGTGTCGCAACCTGAACGATTGCGCGCTCCGCCATACCGTATACCAGCAGATCGGCCCTTGAATCGAACAGGATTGACCTGCGGATCTTATCCGACCAGTAGTCATAATGGGATATCCGGCGCAGGCTTGCCTCGATGCCTCCTATGATAATGGGCCTCGTATCCTTGAAATATCTCCGGATAAGATTGCCGTATACTATTGTGGCCCTGTCAGGGCGCCTGATGTTTTTTCCCCCTGCCGTCAGGTCGTCTTTCTTCCTCTTTTTCCTTGTTGCGGTATAGTTGGCTATCATGGAGTCCATGCAGCCTGCGGTAATACCCCAGAAAAGTGCCGGCTCACCCAGCCTTGAGCAGTCCCTGTCACTTTCGGTATCGGGCTGAGCTATCATCCCCACCCTGTAGCCTGCATCCATGAGGACCTTGCCTATGACGGAGACCCCGATATAGGGGGAGTCGATATAGCTGTCGCCTGTTACAAGAATTACGTCCAGTTCATCCCAGCCCAGCAGGGCTGCTTCCTTTTTTGTGGTCGGAATAAACATCCTTTTCCTTTGCTTATGTTGCCCTTGACCAGACATAAAGGGCCACCGCCGCGGCCGTGGCTGCGTTGAGCGATTCCACCTTTTCATCTATAGGTATGGAAAAGGCCTTGAAGCCCAGACCTGCCGGAAGCCCGGGACCTTCAATTCCGGGCAGGATCCCGAAGGCTTGAGGGAATTGAAAGCCGGCTATGTCTTCCCCTTTTGATGAAAGGGCTATGACAGGAAGGGTGTCGGGCAGGTCTCTGATTGAAGGCCCCTCATACATCAACGCCTGAAACACCGTACCCCCTGAGGCGCGGATCGCCTTCGGATGAAAGGGGCTTGCGCATTCCTTAAGCAGGATAATGCCTGCCGCGCCGAAGGCGACAGCCGACCGTACGGCCGCGCCCACGTTCTCCGGGTCCTGGAAGGGCACCAGCAGGCTGCAGCCATCTGGAAAGCCGTGAGCAGGGTCCCACTCAGGTATCGGGCTGGTCTTTACAAGTAAAAGGGGCGATTTGGTACCGAACCGGTCAAGTGATCTGAAAAGTTGGGGAGCTAGCCTGTACCAAGCGACATGCTGCGGTAAAAGGGCCTGGGCCGGCGGCTGGTCGGCCGTGGAAATCCAGGCCCTGCATCGGTCGGGAAAAGATCCGATGAAATCTTTCACCTGCTTGGGTCCTGAAAGTATCGCCTCTTTCCTCTTTTTTATCTCCCTTGCGGCAGAAAGCTTCTTTAGGTCCTTAAATACATGATTCTGTTCGCTTTCGATTTCGCGAACCGGTCTCTCTTCCATATCCTGCTCCATTATCTGCCAGGAAGGCGAATCTATCCGTTCAAATACCACAAGCCTTCTTTCATGAGGGGTAAAAGGGATTTTGTACCTTTCGTCTCTGATTAGCCTGAATCTTTCCGCGTGCCTTTCTGCTGCGGCCTTTATTTCATCTTCACAGTTAGGGCCTTTCATGAATATGGCAAGACCTTTTGAGGCAAGGCATCCCCCGATCCTCTCCAGTGTCTTTTCAATTTTTTCCACCGCCCTGGTGATTACGCCTCTGACAGGGCGTTCAAAACGGGATGTCACCGCCCTTCCCACTATGGATATCCCTGTCAGGCTCAGATCGGATGTCGCCTTTTCAAGAAACCTGACCCGGTTTTGACGGCTTTCAGCAAGGATGATTTCCAGCTCGGGAAAGGCGATTTTCAAGGGGATCCCCGGCATGCCGGGGCCGGTTCCAAGATCAAGAAGTGGGGAGGGCAGAATCGCCATCTTTCCGGGCAGGATAGAGTCCGCATAGAGCTTCAGGACCATGTTGGAGAAACTGTGGATCCTTGTGAGGTTCAGTTCGGGATTGTAACGGCGAAGCAGGTTGTGATAAGACCATAGTAGTTGTAACTGCTCGGCGGTAAGGGTGATGCCGGATCTTTCAAGGAGGCGTGACATCTCCCTTATGGTATACGTTTTTTTGCCGTCTCTTGGTTGTATCATCTTTTTCATCCGGTCGGTTCCTGATAAGATATGAAAGATCGAAGCCTTAGTTTTTTTGTACCACAATGGCCTGTCATTTATGAAGATAATCACCTCCTGGCCATGTATAAACCATCCGGCCTTCTGATTCAAGGAGATCGGACAGGGGATATCCCGCTTCTCGATCTGTGCAAGATCTGGCTCAAGGAAAGATACGGAAAAACGGGCCGTGTTTTTTTGGGCACTGTGCACAGGCTCGACCGGCCGGCTGCGGGTGTGATCCTTTTTGCGCGCACCTCCAAGGCCGCCGGCCGCCTGAGCGAACAGTTCAGATCGGGAATTCCGAAGAAACGGTATCTGGCGGTTGTTGAAGGATCGGTCAGCCCAGCCTCGGGCACCCTGATTAATAATATGGAGAGAAAAGGCCCCACAAGCAGGATTGTTGAAAGCCGGTCCTCCTCAAGCCGTGAGGCAAGGCTCACTTACAGGTTGCTCGGTGTCTCAAGGAACAGAAGTTATCTTGAGATCGACCTTGATACAGGAAGGCACCACCAGATAAGGGCGCAGCTAGCAAACCTTGGATTCCCCGTTTTAGGGGATCTCAGGTACGGCGCCTCAGGGCCTCTTCCAAAGAGGCAGATAGCCCTGCTTGCAAGCTGTCTTACCGTAGAACACCCCACGCTTAAAAGAGATGTGAGCTTTTACTGCCCCTTGCCCCTCGGCTGGCCCTGGAGAAAATCGGATGAGGCCGATTCCCCCCCCTGGAACTGGATTGATCTGAAGCAGGAAGTGCTTTCCAGGATCGGGGATATCAGCACTCTTAACTTTTAGGAATTTTTCTTTCATTATGGAAAACCTGCTTCTGAAGGCCATATCGGGGAAAATGACTCTGCCTTAATGGCCCTGGAAAGGCTGCATTTATCGAAGATTTCAGAATGGAGTTTTGAGCCGCCCGGTTTTCAGTGCCTGGACGCGGCTGTATATCCATGTGTGGGTGAGATCGGCTGTTGGTGCCTGTTGAGAGTAGTGACTCCCAGGGCAGCACTATTCAAGGATCCGTAAAAGGGAGATGGGAGGGCATTACTAAAGATTAAAAATATCGTCTATAAAGGCATCAACAAGTTTATCACCAATCGCCTCATGGTCAATTTCATAGCTGCCCGATTCAATTTTGTCCCGCAGGGCTGAGACCTTTTCTTCCCTGATATCCGGTTCAGATGCGATTATTTCCTTTATCTGCTGCGCCTCTTTTGAGGCCCGGGAAAGACTGACAACGGTATCATTATCCGGTTGGTCTATTGCCGCTGCCTTTTTTCCATCGGAAAACTGCCTTTCCCCAATCTGTTCGGCAGGATTTGGAGTGGATTTAGGGATATATTTATTAATCTCATAGCTGATAGTCTTGTCATCAATTTTCACGTGCGGATCCTCCTGTTAAATCATGTTTTTATTTACCGTGTCTTTGGTTATCTCTTCCAACCTGTGCCTCAGGAATTTGGAATCTTCTATGGAAAGTGAATTTATTGTTTCACCGTCTTCATCTATCGCCTTGAATATCAGGTCGGAAGGACTCATTTTTGAAACGTCCAGTTGTGCCCCGTATTCATCTTCAAGTTTTTGAAAAACCTCTTTTTCAACATTTTCCTTAGGGCCGTATTCGGCTATTCTTTCTATTATGCCGGAGGCTATTCTGTCAATCACGGCCTCCCTCCTGGCCCCGGCGGAAATGCTGACCCTGTCGGGTGCGCGAGTGTTACCGGGATTCGGCCTGCCGGAAAGCCTGCCCTGGCGGATCTGATCGCCATAGACCCTCAAGACATTATTAATATGGTAAGCGGATATTATCATAATTTTCCCTTATTTTCCTTTTCGGTCTTTTCCGGGGAAACTTTAGGAAAAAATTGGCCGTCTTGATTTTTTTGTTTTTCAATGTTTGGCAAGGGCGATTCTATTAAGATCTGAAGGTTGCCGGTGCCGCCCTGAAATCGGGAATCAGTTGTGAAACTTATCTTAACGCCAAAATTTTTGAGTCCAGGCGTCATAAAATTGACGTTTATGCTGCTATTTTATTTGGAGTCGCTGTAACTCACTAAAATAACCGGGTAAGCTGCTTATAACTATGCTGGCACATATGTTGCTTTATATAAGATTTAGGTCAAGGCTCAAGGAAAGATTAAAAACTAGAGGCATTTTTTATGAAGAAGATAATTCAGGGCGAAAAACTATTTGCAGATGGTGAAATAGAAGCCGCGGAAAAGTGCTTTTTAGGCATTTTAGATGAATCTTCTGAAAATGCGGCAGTCCTTAACAATCTTGGAGCGGTGTACTACGCAAAGAAGAGCATTCAAAAAGCGGAAGACTATTTTTTGAAAGCGCTTGAAACAAAAGCTGATTACTTAGACGCACTTTTAAATCTGACAGATTTATACCAAAACGAGAAGAGATGGAAAGATGCGGCTTGCCAGCTGGAGAAGTTTGTTTTGATACATGCGGATGATCCTGATCTCTATAATCGGCTTGCCATGAATTACCTGGAGACCGGCAATTTTGAGAACGCCCGAAATGCAATGACCAAATCACTTGAACTAAGACCTGACCAGAAAGCTATTCAGGAAATTTTAGCAAGTATGGGAGATAAATTATGCATAGAGAATGATAGATTTTCTTCTGCGGCTATAAAGACTGAATGTGATAATGAGCGCCTAAATATTTTGATCAGAGGTGGTGGTTTTGTAAATAAGGGCGCTGAGACAATGGTGAAAACAGTTCAGCGTGAAATGACCAAAAGAATCCCACATGCAGAGTTTTTCATGGAAGTCCCACAACAAATGAAAGAATTTATTGAATCAAAGGGCCTTCATCCCGTTATCTCAAATTCCAGAGCAAGGTATATGAAATTGGATGGAGTGATCGACGTCAGCGGGTTCGCGCTGGGTGATGCATGGGGGATTGAGAGCTCTCGGTATTATCAGTATCATAATTCTATTTTTGAGTCTTTTGGCAAACCGGTCGTTTTTCTGCCACAGGCATGGGGACCCTTCACAAACCAATCAATGCGCCAGCTGAGCGCAGCCGCCATCAACCTTTCGGCCTGTGCGTATGCACGGGATAAACGGTCATATCAATATATGAGCGAATTGGAAGGTGTAAATCATCAGAATATAGGTCTTGCCCCTGATATTGCGTTTCAGTTCAAAGGAGCCTCTGATGCAAATGCAATGAGGGCTTTGAAGGAAAGTGGGTTAATTTCGACTGGGAAAAACATGCTGGGAATTATTCCTAACATGCAGGTCTATGTGCGAACGGAAGGGAAGGGGAGTGAGAACAAATATGTCAAATTGCTTATTGATCTCGCGAAATATTTTCTCAACAAGCCAAATTTTTCAATTGTATTGATTCCCCATCAGGTTCAATCGGTTGAAAACCCTGAGATACAGGACGACCGATTTCTCTGTGATCTGATTAAGATTTCACTGGGTAATGAGGCGGATGTAGTGACTTTAATGGACTATTATTCCGCAGAGATATTGAAAGCAATAATCGGAGAAATGGATCTTATAATCGGTTCCCGTTACCATGGAATTATTGCAGCTCTTTCCCAGATGATACCTACCTTGGTTCTTGGATGGTCTCATAAGTATTTTGAGCTTTTACACGATGTAGGGATAGAACAAAATATCGTAGATTATAAAAATTTAAACAAAGACGACCTGTTTTCACTAAGTGATAATGCATGGCTTAATCGTAAGGAATTGCGCCTCACGCTTGAACAAAAGGTACCAGAACAGGTTTATAAAAGCGCCAGGGCACTCGATCACGCTGCATCTATATTTACAAATATGAATCCTTCATGAAAAAAAACGATAATATATTGCATGTGTTGGAAAGACATTTATGCACCGGTTGCGGTACCTGTGCAGGTGTTTGTCCTGTTAATGCTATTGAAATGGTCGAGTGGCAGTCAGGGGAACTGCGCCCGGAAATTGAAGGCGCTCTATGTATAGATTGTGGTTTGTGCCTTAAGGTATGCCCGGGAATAAATGTTCGGCGAACAAAGGCCAGCCTCGGAGATCCTTTTGTCGGCGAGATATCGGCAGCCTATGCAGGTCAAATTACTAATAAAAATTTGCTTGCGACAGCCCAAAGCGGAGGTATTGTAACGGGGCTTTTATTGCATGCCCTAGAGGTTGGATATATAGATGCGGCACTAGTAACATCGCAGAACGTGAATGGGATTGTAAGGCCTGTAGTGAAATTAACTGATGATCCGGATGAAATAATCAGTGCTCAGCAATCTAAGTACTGTCCGGTTGCACTGAATGCTTTTTTGCCTGATATTCGAAAGTCAAGCAGAAGAATTGCTGTAGTCGGATTGCCCTGTCATATGCATGGATTATGGAACATTGGGAAGGAATTTCCTGATTTACTGAAAAATGTGGTAATGCGTATAGGTTTGTTTTGCGACAGAACACTCACATACGGTGCTATCGACTCTCTTATAAAAACTGCGGGCTTGAAGGAACACAATGTTGCCGATTTCAGGTATCGCAGCAAAAAGTGGAGAGGCTGGCCTGGTGATGTCTATATAAAGAACAATCATGGAGAAGAAATAAATCTACCCCGTGAAATTCGTTATATGATCAAAGAAAAGTTTACCCCGATTCGTTGCCGCCTCTGTTACGATAAATTGAATACATTTGCAGACATCTCTGTCGGAGATTCTTACGGAATAAGTGAGTCAGTAGAAGGGATGTCGTCGATAATAATCAGAAATGAGAATATACATAAACTGATTTTGAGTGCTCGAGACTCCGGTAGTATCAGGCTTCAGGATGTGGATCCTTACCGCATTGTATGCGGTCAGGCAATCGAGGCCCGAAGAAAGCAATTTGCTATGTTTTCAAGCACATGGGAAAGAATGGGATATATTTCACCTAAATACAGTCTCAACTTTGATTACACAAAAGTGCATGAGACAATCGATTTGACATCCTATGAGAATGTACTGAGTTCAGCGCTGAACTGTCATAGCAAATAGATCTAAAAAGGCTATGTATCAGGACACCGACGCCGGCCGTATTTGAATTAGGCATAATTGAATGGAAATTAGGAAGAAGCATGGCGCAGATGAACAAAGACGGAAACTTGAAGATATCTCTTTGCATGATCGTAAAAGATGAAGAGTCCTGCCTCGGGAGCTGTCTGAAAAGCGTACGGGAATATGTAGATGAAATCATTCTTGTGGACACCGGGTCAAGGGATAAAACAGTAGAGATTGCAAAAAGTTTTGGTGCCAGGATCTACCATCACCCCTGGGAAGATGACTTCAGCAAGCACAGAAACCAGTCACTTTCTTATGCAACAGGTGATTGGATCTTTCAACTGGATGCCGATGAAGAACTGTTTGACGGGGACGGGCCTGATTTAAAAAGGACTATTGAAAACGGAAATGCAGATTATTATCAATGCATGTTTTACGATATGAAAAAGGACGGCACCGTCCATGGGGTGTTCAACCTTATCAGGCTTTTCCGGAACGGCATGGGGATGTACTACACGCGGAAGGTCCACAACCAGCTTTGCCGAGTTGGAACAGGCGCCTATTCAAACTTGCGCATCAGGCATTATGGTTACGATCTTTCCAGGGAAAAGATGGAGGTGAAGCATGTCAGGACAACAACCCTGTTGGAAGAGATGATCTTGATGAATCCTGGAGACATCTACAGCCGGTATCAGTTGGCCGCGTCCTATTCAATGCACAAAGATTATGAGAAAGCGGTGGAACATGGAGAATTTGCCTTGAGAATGAGACGTGAAAAAGGACTTACAGACTCATATTTCATCAACACCTATTATGCAGTTGGTCAGGGATATCTTGCTTTAGGCGACCTTGAAAATGCGGAGCTTACATTCCTTGAGGCGCTCGATTATTTTGATCTGAATCTCGACGCCTGCTATATGCTGGCAAATATCTATTTCAAAAAAAGGAATGCTGCAAAATGCAAAAAACTATCTTTCCGTTATCTGGAAATTTTAGATACATTAAAAAATAATCCGGAAAAGATGCGAGGGGTCTATTTCTGCAGTTTTACCGATGCCCCTCAGATTTATTATGGCCTGGGCTGTGTCGCTTACATAGAAAACGATTATAAAAAGATGGACCAGTACTTCCTGCAATCATTTGAAATGGATTCTTGCAAAGCGGAAAAGGCATTAGTTGCAGCGAGGTTTTTTCTTGAAGCTGACATGGATGAAAGGAGCCTGAGATGGCTTACTGCCGCCTACAAAGAGGGAAGCCGCGATAAGGATCTCATAGGATATATGAAGCAGATCTACGAGGAAAGGACAGGCGCAGATGAGGCGCTCCGGAAAATTACCGGTCTTTTGAATAATTTTCCTGGATGGGCAGCACTTTGGAGTGCTTCAGGTGACCTGCAAATTCGCCTCGGGAATCCCAGGGAGGCGGCTGAAAGTTTCAGAATAAGCCTGAAACTCGACCCGGATAATAGTGAGGTTTACTTGAAGCTTGTACCGATCTATGAGGCATTAGGCGACATATGTCTGGCGAAGACCGTCTGTCAGGAACTCTGCCGACGCTTTCCCTCTGAGCAACGGGCCTTACTCAAAATGGGAAAACTTCTGATGACCAGAGAACCAGAAAAGGCATTAGAGTATCTTCAGGATATCTCCACAAAATCCCTGGAAGAATTCGATCGTTTCGAAACAGCGCTGTTGAAGATAAAACTTTTCTGGCGTTTGGAGCAGATTGAAAAATTAGTCAAATGCTTAGAGAAATTGATGGTTTCTCTCGGCATGGAAACAGAACTTGTGGTCAATTCGTTAGCGGATTTGGGAGAGCTTGTCTATAATGTTTCCGAGGTATTTTGCCACCGTCTGCAATGGCATCTGGCAGAACAGGCCCTCAGCCTTGCCATTCAAATCGCCCCTGCTATTTTTGATCACAATAAATTTGACCGGATTCTTCTGAGCGCCGAACAGAGACCTTTTCAATCCTCCCGATTTTGAGCTAGACACCGACATCTTGCCTTACGACCGATCACATCTACGAGGTTGTACTGTCCCTCAACTGATTGCCAGAATCAAATCGATTTTGAAATTGAAACCAGTCATCTTTCTATTTCTTAGTAAAAAAGCCTAAAGATAACCATGCCTCTTGCCGATAACATGTTTGAAGGTTCGAAACGATCCAAATCATCGGAAAGGGGGGAATGATTTTCAAGAGAATAAAAACAGGATCGTAAACCTGCGGCAAGGACGCCAAAATATTAACGTCGCAAAAACGATATCAAGGAGGATAGAAAAATGGGTTTAAGGATTCAAAACAATATCGCGGCACTGAACGCACACCGGAATCTTACGGTTTCAGACGCAGGAATGAGCAAGTCTCTGGAAAGGCTTTCTTCTGGCTTTCGCATCAACTCCGCCAAAGACGACGCAGCTGGGTTGGCTATCTCTCAGGGATTCCGGGCTAATATTGCAGCCACCAAAGTTGCTCAGAGAAACGTGAGCGAGGCAAATGCCCTTTTGCAGACTGCTGAAGGCGCAATGAACACCGTAGGTGATATTCTGACAAGAATGAAGGAATTGGCAACCCAGGCATCTTCCGCCAACGCGGGAACTGATATTGCAAAAGTTTCAGCCGAATACAACACCTTGGTGCTCGAAATTGATCGTATCGCCAACGGCACCAAGTACGCAGGCACGGCACTGGTTAATGGTAACTTCAGTTCCGGCAATACACTCAAAGCCGCGTCATCAACTTGGGACTCCGCAATAGCAAACGTGTACGATATTAATGTATCGAATGCAGCGGCGGGAGCATATACGGTCGCTTACTCGGCCACCTCAGACGCAATGACGATAACCAAGGGTGGTGTGTCGGAATCTAAGACACTTGTCGATGGTGCTCAGACGGTTAATTTTGGAACGTTTGGTATAAGTTTCAAGACAACTGCCGCCGCCGTTGCAGACACTGTGGGTGCGGCTATGGATGATGTGCAAACGGTTGAACTCGGAGCCAACTCCAAGGACTTCCAGATCGGTTCCGAAAATAATATCTATAATAAGATCTCTGTGAGTATTGATTCCATCACAGCCACTACTCTGGGGGTTGCCTCGGGGGATATTGCCACGGCAACGGGCGCCCAAAGTACTCTCACAACAATTGATAGTGCGGTTAGCGCCCTGGCCACATCCCGTGGTGAAATCGGCGCCTATCAGAACCGTCTCGGTTATGCATCTTCCAACCTCTCCATTACACTGGAAAATTTTACTGCCGCGGAATCGGTTATCCGCGATGTGGATATGGCATCTGAAATGACCTCATTTACCAAGAACCAGATCCTGCTCCAGGCCGGTACCGCCATGCTTGCACAGGCTAACATGGCCCCGCAGCAGATCTTGTCCCTGTTCGGATAATAAGGCGCTGCCTTAAGGCTTTTATCAAGGGCGGCTGCGTTGCCCGGGATCGAACAGATTTACAAATCTTAACCATAAGACCCCGCTTCCGGAACCAGGGAGGCGGGGTCTTTGTGCTTCAGCCCTATTGATTGGCAGACATCTTGCTATATGCATCAGCAGGCATGAAAACTCTCAAGGTTTGGGTCACCTTTTCCGATAATTAATATTAAACAGGAAAAATTTTCCACCTTTTTGTGATCGGGTTCTTTTCGGAAACCTGATTGATAAAGGACCTTGTGCATCAAATCCTATTTTTGTGAGGTGCAGTATGTCGTTAAGCACGAACCTGATTTCAGGCCTTTCGAGCGGTTTTGACTGGCGCGGTATGATTGACCAGTTGATGGCGATCGAACACCAACGGGTTGATCTGGTTGAGGATAAAAAAAGCGAATATGAGGAAGAGCTCTCAGCGTGGCAGTCCTTTAATACTAAACTATTGGCGCTGAAGACCGCTGCGGAGGGGTTAAAAGACCAGGAAGACTTTTATCTCTATACATCGAGCATGACCTCAAGCGACAGCTCCCTGGATGCCTCCGATCTCATCTCTGTTTCAACTACTTCTGATGCCTCGCCCGGTTCATATACCATCCAGGTAACCCAAACGGCCACTGCGGAAAAACTTTCATCCAAGTCCTTCTCAAACATCTCTGAATCGCTTGGCGGTTCATACGCGGGTGATATTCTAATAAACGGAAATGTTATCACCATAAGTGATTCAGATGACCTGGTCGATATGCGCGATAAGATAAACAATGCCAACAGCGGCGCGGATGAAAGCGGTGTGACGGCCTCAATAATCAATTATGGTACAAGCGGGTACAGGCTCATTCTTTCCAGCGACGATACAGGAGCAGAGGGAATAAGCCTCCTGAATGGAGGGGCGGCAGACCTGCTGGGCAATATGGGCTTTGTAGATAGTGCCGCCAAGACCGCCAAGACCGCTATAAACGGGGGGCACAAAAGCGATGCGTTTTCAGGAACCGCCACTGCGATTGGTAGTTCCGGCCTTTTGAATCTGTCTGACGGCCAGGAAGGCACTGTGACATTGAATATCATCGTAGGTGGAATCGTCTATTCAGCCGATGTCTCAATTGATCTTTCCTCCAGTGGAGATTCTCTCAACGATATTTCTACAAAGATCAATTCCGCCTTTGCGGCCCTGGGTTCGCCCCCTCCTTCCGACCCCGCTTCGGTCATAAGCGAGACAGAGGATGGGGAGACCATGTATCGGCTGCTTATCGAAGGAGAATCAATCAGTTACACGGATTCCAACAATGTCCTGGAGACTTTGGGCGTTCTGGAGCGGGCCGGCGTATCGGAGGAAAAGGGCGTAACAGGCGATGTGGCCAACACATCGGACGGAGCCCCCATCACCTCTTCTACCTTGATTAAGGATATAGACGGTTATCTTGATTATGCGAGCGGAGATAAAATAAGGCTGACAGGCACAGGTACCGGGGGCGCGACTGTTGATACGTCACTGGACCTTGACGACACCACCACGGTTGCTCAACTTCTAACGGCAATCGAGGGCGCATACGGCAATGTAACGGCCTCTGTCACCGCTGAAGGCAAGATCCAGGTCGTAGACAATGAAATAGGAGATGCCGATCTTGTGGTTAGAGTTAACGTCAGAAACGCGGGTGATACTTCTGAGCGTGACCTCAGCTTTGACACAAATGAAAACGGTTTTGAAAATGGAGGTGATCCATCGAAGATCAGATCCCGCCGGCTCCAGGCGGGCTCTGATGCCCAGATCACAGTGGATGGCGTTACTGTAACAAGCAGCGACAATACCGTGGAGGATGTCCTTTCAGGCGTGACGCTCAATTTGTTGAACCATGCTGCTTCGGAACCGACTATTACGCTTAGTATCGATAGGGATATCGATGCCATTATGGAAAATATCAGTGATTTCGTGGATAAATACAATGAAGTGGCGGCCTACATTTCACAGCAGCAGACCTATGACGAGGAGAGTGAGACGATCGGCGGAATCCTTTTTGGCAACGGCACGCTTTCCTCGGTGAAATCGGATCTGACATCCATCCTGATAGATGCCGTATCGGGTGTGTCAAGCGAGTTTTCAATACTGGGTCTGGTGGGAATAAATCTGGACAACGACGGCCAGCTGGAGATAGATGCCGATACCCTTAAGGGTTACCTGGAAACCAACTTTAATGATATCAACAACCTGTTCACCTCAAACGGGGGCACAAGCGGCGGCGAGCTGGTCTATGTCGATCATTCCCGAGATACCCAGCCTGGTACATATGCGGTCCACATAACCAATTCCGCCGTACAGAGTAACGCTGTGAGCGTTGACGGCGGAGTTGCAGCCGACGAGACTCTTACTATAACCGAGGGTTATAAAACCGCTTCCATCGATTTGACAAGCGATATGACGCTTGAACAGATCGTGAGTACTATTAATGCTGATCTGGACGCCGTTTATACGGAGACCCTTGTAGGCAGTGAGTCCCTCACCACGGACGGTGCTTCGGATTACATCAGATCTTCTACCAAATGGTCCGAAATATATGGCATGCCGGCTCTGGAAGACGAAGATGTGATCTCTTTTACCGGCACCACCCGTAACGGCGTTGCGGTAAATGGGGAATATACCGTTGACCAGGTAACCTCCGACACGGTTCAGGGACTTTTGTCGGCAATAGAAGATTCGATGTCAAACGAGGTTACCGCCTCCATTGACGACTATGGACGGATCGTTTTGATGGATAAATATACCGGATACAGCGAACTTTCCCTTGAGATAACAGAACCTGTGGGGAAGGGTCTTGATTTCGGGGATGTGGACGTGACACAGGGGGTGGATGACGGAAGCCGGGAAGGTCGTTACGCCATGGCTATTACCGCTTCGGATGACGGCAGCGGCCATCTGGCGCTTACCCATGACAGTTACGGGTCCGGTCACGATTTTTCCGTCCTGGAAAGCAGGGATGACGGTCTCTGGAACCTGGATACTGAAATCACTGTTGAAAATGGCGAGGATGTGGCCGGTACCATAAAAGGGGAGGCTGCAACCGGAAGCGGCCAGATTCTTACAGGCGCGGAAGGGGAGAATAATGTGGACGGCCTGGTGATCAAATACACCGGTACGGCTGAAAATCAGGACATGGGCTCCGTCACGCTCACCATAGGCGTTGCCGAACTTTTTGACCGTGCACTCTATAATATTACCGATTCATATGACGGTTATGTGATCTTCAAGCAGGATTCCCTTCAAGAGAGGATCAATGATTTTGATGACCAGATTGAAGAGATGGAGGCACGGCTTGATTTTAAGATGGAGACGATGATCAACCGTTTTGTTGCCATGGAATTGGCCCTTAGCGAAATGCAGAACCAGAGTGACTGGCTTGCGGGTCAGATAAGTGCCTCATACAGCGGATGGGGACCCTTACGTTAATTGTCGATTCGTTACGGGTATTATGTATGATCAAAAGATAAACAGGGAATGAAAGACTAAAAAGAGGAGGGCTTTTAAAATGTATAGCAATGGACTCCGGTCCTACCTGGAAACCGACGTGATTACGGCGGACCCAAAAAAATTGGTGCTGATGTGCTATGAGGGAGCGATCGAGAATCTGAAAATCGCAAAGGTCAGATATGATGAGGAAGACTATGAGGGCAAATGCAAGGCAATCATAAAGGCTCAGGATATCATTAACGAACTGCTATGTTCACTGGACTTGGAAAAGGGAGGCTCTATAGCCGGGAATTTGAAATCTCTTTATAGTTATATGTTAGGCGAAATACTCCATGCCGATATAAATAGAGACTTTCATGCTATTGAAGGGATTATAGGAATGCTGGAAGGGCTGAAATCCGCCTGGGAAGAGGCCTTTTACGGACGGGAAAAGACGATCAGCGCCGGAAATGAAAGATTCGACGCGATAAGGGTGATGGCACAAACAGGCTGAAGTCAAAAGGTTCAAAGTTCAGGAGTGAGGCTTCAGGAGCCCAACCGGAGGTGAGGTTATGAAACATATTGAAACCGCAGAGAGGGTTTGTCTTTTTATGGAAAAAAAATTGACCCTTTTAAGGAGGTATTTGTCCCTTACAAAGAAGATGAAAGAGACATTAAAGGATAGGGAATCGACCGGCATAGAAAGACTTGTTATAGAACGTAAGGACTGTATCAAAAGAATTCATAAGATAAATCTATTAGTGAAAAGGCTCGGTAAGGCAGGACCTGAAAAGCTGCTTGTCGCAACGGATAGATTGGCATGCATGATTGAAGGTTATCTCAGGGACATAAGAAATACCATGGAAGCCATCGCCTCTGTGGATCAGGAAGTGACGGTAATGGTAAGAGCGGAGAGCGAGAGCATCAAAACCCAACTCCTTAGTATGCGTAATACCCGACAGGCCGCGCAGGGTTATAAAAGGGATGGGCCGGCTTCTCCAAGATTTCTGGATATCAAAAGGTAACATCGCCTGAACAAGAGACAAAATTCGTGGAAATAGAAAGATGTTTAATGCCGGCGGCCTTATAAATTTTTTACTCTGAAATCCAACCTATGGGAAATTGTCGTATTGAGATCTTCCTAAAGTTTTCTTCAGGGATTCCGATATAGAGATATAAGGAGGTGATTCAAAATGTTAGCCGAATCTGTCGCTGCATCAGGAAACGAAACTGCTCAAATGGTTCAAGCAAGTCTTCCGGCAGCAAATGAAAATGCCCAAAACGGCGGGGCGGATATAAGGACGGAAAAACAGACGGATTTTTCCAACATAGCGGAAATTATAGCTGAAGTTCAAACAAGTCTTGATATTATTGGTAATTTGGATCTGCAATTTTCGATCCACGAAGGTACCGGCAAAATTATGGTGACCGTAAGAGATGAAGCCTCCGGCGAGGTAGTAAGGGAAATCCCCGCTAGAGAGATTTTGGACCTTGCGGCCAAATTAGACGCAATGGTCGGTCTCATATTTGATCAAAACTGCTGAAAGGCGGGTTGGCGGGGTTTGTATCCAGACAAATGCGTGAAGAAGACCTGCAGATAAAAGTCCTTATCGTTGATGACGATAAGATCATAGCAGACATTTTGTTTGACCTCATTGCAGATACGCAAAGATCGGTCGATGTGTGCCATGACGGTTTGGCTGCCATTGAATGCATACAAAAAAGATCTTATGATCTGATTATGGTTGATCTGGTTATGCCCAAGGTGGGCGGGCTGGATATATTGAGATATGTAAAAAAGGCCAATCCTGATTCGATTGTAATTATTCTTACAGGTTATGCGTCATTAGAAACGGCGATTACGGCCATAAGAGAGGGGGCATATGATTACATCAGAAAGCCGTGTAAACTCGAAGAGATAAAAATTGTAATAGATAACGCAGTAGACAGGATTAAATTAAACAGAGAGAACAGGGAACTGTTAGCCAGATTGCAGGATGCCTACCGGGAATTAATGGACCTGAAACATGAAAATGACGAGGAAAGCTATTCATCAGGTGATGAAAAAACGGAAAATGTGAATTTTTTCCCGTCAGGCCCGCCAAATCTCCATTATCTTTACAATACGGATTCCCCTTCCAGCAGTTATGTGGACAAATTGCAGGCCTTGAGCGGGTTAAAGGACAAAGGCATGCTGACTGAAAATGAATTCAATGAATTCAAGAAACATCTTCTGAAAATGATCGGTCTTAATGGATGACAAGCAGGCAATTTCATGAATGAAGAATTAAAGATACTTGTTGTCGATGATGAAGAGATGATTCTGACTGTCTTCAGAGAATACCTCGAAGCCACAAACTATTCCGTCATAACGGCTTCAAACGGTTTCGAGGCCCTCGAAATATTTAAAAGCCAGGAGATTGACTGCTGTTTCACGGATATTTCCATGCCGGGATTGGATGGCCTGGAGCTGACCAGGAAAATCCATATCCATGATAACACGGTTCCGGTGATAATCATGACCGGAAATCCTTCCATGGACAACGCAATAGAAACCCTGAAAAACGGTGTAGTGGATTTTTTGACCAAACCGATAAAAATGGAGCAACTCCATCACATTATTAAAAGAGTAATGATGGAACGGTCTCTATTTATTGACAATATATTGCTGAAAGAGGAGGCCCAGAAAAACAGGAAACTTTCGGGTATAAATCAAGAGTTACAGCAGAAGATAAACGAAGTTGAATGCATGAACCTGATCCTCCAGCAATTGGACCGGGCAAAAACCAGTAAAGATCTTTTCAACACCTTGGTAGATTTGTCCGGGAAAGTAACTAGTTGTGATGAAGCGCATTTTTGCATTTTTACTCAGGAAATGACAAATCCGGAGACGATTACCTCTTTTGTCAGGAACAAAGACAGGGCCATAGGGGCTGCAGGCTTTATAGAAAAGGATATAATCAAAAGGGTCGCGGATGACGGATTGCCTTTCCTTATAAAAAAAAGGCATGGAAACGGCAATATCATGGCCGTACCTCTTAAAATAAGGTCCAATGTATTTGGAGTTCTTTTTTTACTTATCAGAGAAGACAGGGAATGTTTCAGTGAAAAAGATCTTTATTTTTCAAGTTTTCTGGCGCAGCAGGCCTCCTTTTTGATAGAAAATCTGGCCCTTTATGAGAATATATATGAAAATCTTTTTTCTACACTCTATGCATTTGTAGAAACCATAGAGGCGAGAGATCCATACACCAAACAGCATTCAACAAGGGTATCAAGCTACGCCGTATCAGTTGCAAGGGCTATGGGCTGTTCGCAAGAGGAGGTCGACGAGTTGAACGTTTCCGGTAACCTGCATGATATCGGCAAGATAGGTATCCCTGACGATATTCTCTTAAAACCGGGTCGACTTACGGATGAAGAGTATGAGGTTATAAAGAGGCATCCGGTAATTGGAAGTAATATTATAGGGCATTTCAGCATGTGGTCATTTGAAGAAAAGATAATCAGGTGCCACCATGAAAGATGGGATGGAAAAGGATACCCCGGCAATCTGAGAGGGGCGGAAATCCCCTTGCTTGCCCGTATCCTTTCAGTGTCCGATGCCTATGATGCCTTGACTACCGACCGTTCTTACAGAAAAAAAATGCCGGAAAACGTCGCATTAAAGATTATTTCGGAAAATGCAGGAAGCCAGTTCGATCCTGAAATTGTGGATGTCTTTCTCAGACTTCAAGGCCAGGGAAAGATCATAGCGAATCATGAAGTATTTTTTCAGGAATAAGATCCACGAGAATGGGAAACTGAGATGTGGTAAGCCCCAGTGTCTGCAGCCGGGAAGGAAGGTTATCCATGTTAAGACCTTTTATTTCCTGCCCTGTCTGGAATCCGGCCATGAGCAAATCGGCAAGATATACCAGGTGTGCCAGTTCATGGGCTTTTGTGGCTGATTCCGGATTATGATGATGTCTGATGGAGTCTGATAAATTTTCCGGTAATAACCAGTTTTCAGCCAGCAGCCCTCCGGCCTCCTGGTGAGTGATGCCGAGCTTTTCCTTTTCCGCCTTACAAATATCAACCCTGTCTATCTGGGTTCGTCTGTAAAAAAAGGGAAACGCCTTTGAAATATATTGGTCCAGGACGACCTTTCCTATGTCGTGCAGCAACCCCGCAGTGTAAGCTACTTCGGGAGGCGCCTTCCCGGTATATCTGGCCAGTTTTTCGCAAACCGTCGCAGTCCCCATGGCGTGTTTAAAAAGCCCTCCTTTACAAAGAGAATAACCTTGTAACGTATCAAAGAAATAGAGTTCGATTGAAACCGAAAGAACCATTTGAAGAAGTAGCTTTTCACCCAAAACGATTAGCGCCCTGTCAATAGAGTCAATTCTTTTTCTAAGACCCATAAAGGATGAATTACTCATCGTGATGATCCTGGCACTTATGACTTGATCCTGTTTTATCTCCGATGCAACCTGATCTATCTCGTAATCACCTTCATCCATCATCCGTGCAATCTTAAGGGCTACCTGCGGAATGGGCCGGACAAGACGGATCGAATCGGCAATTTCACCAATGCCCGGTTTTCTGAACTCTTCTTCAGAAGGGAAAGGTTGATCAATCATGGGAAGGATAGAGCTTTCGAATGTGTCCAGATTTAAACCGAGCCGGCAACAGAAACATCCGCCGGTTTCGGATTGCACGACTGCTATCCCCTCTTCCTTCAGGATGGCATGAACAATCTCGGCTGTTCTGCCTCCGATATCAAGATCAAGGTCCAGACTTTTCACCGGACCTACCAATGCACCTCCCGCAATGCAGGCCTCCATTCGTTTTCTACGGGCACCGTCCTCACAGAGGGCTTTGATGAAAAGGGGCATGCCGGTTGTTGCATAAGCAACCGGGTTCACCGGCTTGCTCAGTCCTGTCGGCTCCGGAAGAAGCAGGTGAATCAATCCACCAACCCCGGCTTCCTTGTCACGAAGAGCCACCCCGACGCAGGTTGCCAGATGGGCCTCTAATCTCTCTTTCCTTTTCCTGCCTGTGACATAATTGCCGGACCAAACATGTCTTATTTGTGGTGCTGTTTCAGTTTTCATGCCGAATTATCCGTACTCTTTTAGTGCAGGACTCGTTTTATACTTTGCGACAGTTCACTGATATTGAATGGTTTCTGTATAAAACCGTCACAACCACGTTTCAGTATCTCAGTGGCCTGGCCGTCGATATTGTATCCGCTGGAAAGAAGAACCTTTACGTTGGGATCTATTTCCTTTAATTTGTCATACGTTGTCCCACCGCCCATTTCCGGCATGATCATATCAAGTATTATCAGATCGGGTGCCGAGGCCGAACAACTGGTATCGCCGAATATCTCTATCGCCTCCCTCCCGCTTCCGGCTAATATAACCTTGTAGCCGAGAGTCTTAAGAATTTCAGCGGCAACATCAATAATCACTTTCTCATCATCCACAAGGAGAATCGTTCCCGAACCTTTTTGGACTTCAGCCGATAACTCTTCCTTTGTTACAATTGCTTTTTCCGTGGCAGGAAGGTAAATATCAAATGTTGTTCCTTTGCCTATTTCACTGTTTACATTTATAAAACCACCATGGTTTTTGATGATACCGTAAACAGAAGCCAGTCCCAATCCCGTACCTCTTCCCATTTTCTTGGTGGTGAAAAACGGCTCAAAAATTCTTTTCTTTGTCTTTTCATCCATCCCCGTACCTGTATCGCCGACGCTAATCTCCACATAGTTCCCCGGTCCTGTTTTAAATGGTTTGACATGGTTTTCATCAAGGGAAGTATTCTTTGTTTGAAGCCTTAATTCTCCGCCTTCAGGCATGGCCTGCCATGCATTGACATAAAGATTTAAAAGGGCCTGTTTTATCTGCCCCTGATCTACCTCCACCGTCCAGATATCTTCTTGATACTGAGCGTGGATATTAATTTCCTTTTTTGTTCTACCAAACATCTCGGAGGTTTTTTGGACCAGTTTATTTATATCAGTAGACTTGACCTTGTATTTGCCTCCCCTTGCGAAGTCCAGCAGGTGTCTGGTAAGCTCAGCCCCGCTTTCTACCTGACCTTCTATCCCCTTTAAATTTTTATAGTGGGGATGTGAGGCCTCCAAATCCATCAGCATCAGGGAAACATAGCCCTGCATTCCCATTAGGAGATTGTTGAAATCATGCGCTATCCCACCGGCCAGGGTTCCAATGGCTTCCATTTTCTGTACCTGCAGGAGTTTGGCCTCCATATTTTTTCTCAGGCTGATATCGTTGAGTATAACAACCGTTGTTTCACTTCCCTCATCTTTGACAGGCAGGGTCTTAATGGTAAGCTGCCTTTCGCCAAATATAACGGGTGAATCTTCGGCAATTGTCTTTGGTCTTTGATTGTATCCGTCTAGGAGCTTCGTAAGCCTTTGTCTGTCGGTTTTTCCGAAAAATTCTGTAAAATCGGAGGCCAATAATTTTTCTTCAGGCACTCCGAGCAGGGAGGTTGCAGCCGGGTTGCAATAAACGACCTTTGCTTTGGAAGTAAGCTCCAGAATCCCTTCTGACATACCCTCTAAAATTGTCTCAAAGTGTTTTTGAGATGAAATCAGTTCCTTAGTAATGCTGCGAAAATGGATGTTTTCGAGGCCCGTAACTTCTTCAGGAAAGATTCTTGACCCCGTCTTCTCCCGTTCGTTTAAAGCGAAGAAAATATCCTGAGACATGCTATTGAAAGGGCCTTTTGCAATACAGGCATCAGCCCCCAGTTCAGTATGGTTTATATCTTCCTCTGCGGCAACTCCGGACAGGATTATGACGTAAATGTCTTTCAGCTCAGGAGTCTGTCTGATTATCCGGCATAGCCTCTTACCGTCGATATTCGGCATTATAAGATCAACAAAGATAGTGTCCGGGACGTAGGTTTCCAAAACTTCCAAAGCGGAAAGCCCATTTTCCGCCGTACGAACGTGATAGCCTTTTTCTGCAAGAAAATTTGTCATGAATTTCAGTATGATCTGATCATTATCTACGACCAATATGTTTCTATTTTTCATTTGCCAAATTCCTTTTACTTTTAATGCCAATTTCGCAATGTTATGAGAATGTCATTGGTGCAAGCTCAGACGACTGTTTTTCGCAGGATAAATTGTAGAAAGGGCTCTTAATCCTGTCTAAAGGCCTTTTATGGATGAATTCCTCCTATGTTTTCAGTTCATTATCCTAATTAGTCCCCATCCGGAAATGGCTGTTTTCCGGATTGGTGCTATCAGCAATAGGCATACGGCCGTCAGAAAAAGCGATGATTGGACAAGGAATTAATCTGAATGTCGACAACTGAGTGCTTCAGCCGGAAATCCTTGATTTATAAATGGGCGCTAATTATCTTATCGGTAGATTTTTTATTTTCTTAACAGAATATCGACCGGATATATTTCCGACGTTATATCAATAAAACACTATGCCTTGATCGACGCTAAACGCAGAAGGCTGCCTGATCGTTTTAAATGGTACAGCCTGGAGTCAGCCCTCTGGATCAATTTTTCCTCGTCTTGCCCTTTCTTATCCCCAAGGGTGGTTGATATTCCGTGACTTATCTTAACCTCTATCCTTTCAGACCTCCATCCAAAGGCATGATTTTTGACGGTCCGTAAAATCCTTTTCATAAGCATATTTGCCTTCTGCATACCGGTTTCCGGGAGTATAATCACAAATTCATCTCCCCCATACCTGGCCACTATGTCAGTTTTTCTTACGGATCTCTTCAGGCATTCAGCCAGTTCCCTCAAGACACAATCTCCTGCCTGGTGGCCAAAAGAATCATTAACTGACTTAAAGTCGTCCACATCAATCATAATCAGGGAGAGGGGCTTGCTGTTATACCTTCTGGATCTTTGAAGTTCTCTTTTCATAACCTGCCGGAATCCTTTCTGGTTGTAGACTCGGGTAAGTTCGTCAACAATAGCCATCTCTTTCAGCCTGTAATATTCCCGGGCGTTTTTCAGGGACATGGCAAGAATATTGGAGATGGTTGACATCAACCCTTCAAATCCCCTTTTGTAATCATTTCCACCCCTGGGAACAATAACGAGCATGCCCAAACGCTTCCCCGCGATACTTAAAGGGTGGACGCATTTGCTGGAAATGGGAAGATATCCTGATGAAGAAACTTTGATATTTGCCGGATACAGATGAAGGGCCAACTCTTTTGGTGAGATTTTTTCCCCTGACAGCGTCATAAATCTGACGGCTATATCCTGTTTTAACCTTTTTAGGCTTTCATTATTGATTCCCTTTTCCGATAAGTGCAGATCAAGATTCCACCTGCTGCCGATTCGGTATAGGATTCCTAACAGCTCAAGATCGACAACTTTTTGGAGACCTGCATCCAGGATATTGGGTAGGATTCTGTCCCATTCTGGATCGTATGATACCTTATTGCTTATCAGGTTGATGAAAGTTAGCTCCTGATTTTTTTCCCTAAGGGAATCCCTTTCCCTTCTGAGCGTGTTATTGGTGTCCCTGAGCTCATCTATCATTCCCAAGATATCAACAAAAGCCTTTCTGTTTTCGAGTCCTACCATCACGGTATCGTAAAGACGTTCAGAAAGCAGGGGCCGGGGAATAAATGCATAAACTCCTTTTTGAAGTATATTCGAAATTTTATCCGGATCGATTTGTTGTCCGTACAGGATCAAACAGGCCTTGGACCTGATTTGCCGAAAAAACCCGAGCCAGGCGTAAAGGGTGTTCCCTATAAAATCGTAGTCTGCAAAGACGGCGGAATAGTCACCTTTGTTAATCGCAACTTTAATTTCATCAGGAAAACACATGCCCTTGATGTCAAATCCTTTTGAACCAAGTATCTGTTCGAAAATATTAAAGTCATTCTTTTTATCACTCATAATAAGGATTTTTTCAGCCATGGGCATCTCTTTCTCTATTTTAAGATATTAACCAATATTAATTAATAAGCATAAAAAGATCATCCAGTCTGTCTAACATGAGAAATTTCTGCAAATTTTATTCCATATGTGAGGAAATACGCTTCGAATAGAAGCGTATTTCGAAATTCAATTGGAATTTTTACTGATTCTTCAGAAGGCTTTTCTCCCTGTAAGATTGGGGCTGGATATTGACTTAAATCATAACTTAGGCTTGTTCATCGCATTTGGTGCTTTAAATCAGGATAAATTGCAGGAGCATCATCTATATGCTAAAATTAAATGTAGCCTTAATAATTTGGGTCTTCTTGCCACCCATGAGCTGGCTCCTAACATAAATCGGGAATTTCCGAATGGAGCATTCGGCCGGCGGCATTTATCTTAATAAGGTTTTTTTCATAGTTTTTGCGGACAGCTGAGAAAGTCGATTGCGGTAACACGAATCGGAAAAAACATTCCCTGGCGAGGGCCAGCTAAGCTGAAGGATAGATGATGAAAACTTTGAAATGGCAGGAGGAAAAGGATCAAAGGGAAAAGGAATCATTGCAAAGACATGCAAGACTTGCCAGGCTGTTTAAAAGTGACAGATTGGCCTTTGAGCGGGAAAGAAAAGAGATGATTGACGCGCTTATTAATAGTGTGAAAAATGAGGACCAGAGAAAAAGATTGCAGGCCTTTCAAGACTCATGGGATAAAAAAATGAGGGGTGCGGGTTCAAGGCACAACAGGTTTGTCCTGGCGCAGACTTTCTTTTGGGAACATTTTCATGATATCTGGCACCCTGCCATACGGAAATATAGTTTCATGTTGAACGGCGGCTCTGATGATCGTAATTCATAGGCCGAGTCCCGAAAAGAGGACTCTCAATCATTTGATTATCCGGCTTCTGTTATGGGTCAATATTTTGACGTAGTGTCATGGGATTTATTTTTTCGACACGGATGAACGGCTCTGTTCCGGTTATATCGGTGGTGACCTTAAGGTCACCACCGTACATGTATGGAGCCGGCAGGTCTAAAAATCCTGGAAATCGGAATTATCCATGGGGATAAGAGCATCAGGATTGATCTTTTTCCTTCCGGTCTTTTTTAAAGGGGCTGCAAGGGCCTTATGGTTTCTTGAGTCTGCCCCTGTATTCTTGCTTTTCCTTTTACCGACTGTCGAAGACCCGCTAGCGGGAGCGTTCCGGGCAGGCCGATGATTATCGGTTTTATCGCCATTTCCTTCAACCAGGGTTACCAGCTCTCCCACAACCTCTTTCATCTGTTCTGCCTGGCCATTCATCTCTTCACTTGCAGAGGCTGACTCTTCAGCATTCGCGGCGTTCTGCTGGGTTACCTTATCCATTTCCATTACGGCGGTATTGACCTGTTCGATACCCTGCGCCTGTTCATTAGAGGCCGCTGCTATTTCTTCCATAAGACTGCCTACCTGTTTTACGATGTCAACATTTCCCTTGAAGGCGGCCATTGTTGAATTTGTAAGCTCATTGCCTTTTTTGACCGCCTTGACCGTGTTATCGATCAGAACGGAAGTGTTTCTGGCAGCCTCTGCAGCCCTCATTGCCAGACTCCTGACCTCGTCCGCAACTACGGCGAATCCGGCACCGGCTTCTCCCGCTCTGGCGGCTTCGACAGCCGCATTGAGAGCGAGAAGATTGGTCTGAAAGGCGATCTCATCTATGTTTTTGATTATCTTATTGGTTTCTTCACTCGATTTTGTGATCTCAGCGATTGAATCCGACATCGCCGCCATGTCGTTGTTGACCTCCTCTACGATCTTGGCAGCCTCGCGCATTCCTCCGCTTGCCTCATTTGCATTTTCCGCATTCTTTTTGGTCATGGAAGACATCTCCTCAAGGGATGATGACGTCTCCTCTATGGAGGCTGCCTGTTGAGATGCCCCTTCGGCGAGACGTTGGCTTGCAACGGAAATCTGTTTTGATCCGGAGGAAACCAGACCGGCCCCATCAGACAGGTTCTCTATTATCTTTTTTATGGGTCTGTTTATGGAGCGGGCAATGAGGAGCCCTACCACTGTTATCGTAAGGAGCCCTATTATGCCTATAACCGCAGTGAGCCACTTCAGGTCGCCGACGGCCTTGAAGGCCTCCGCCTTATCTATCTCAGCGATTATCGCCCACCTGGACCCGAATATATCAAGCGGCGCAAAGGAAGAAAGCACACTGTTTCCTTTGTATCCGTTTATTATCCTCTGGCCCTGACCACCTTCCAGGGCCTGTGCGCTTGCCTCCGTATCGACCGTTCCCTCGGCTGGGTTTTTAAAAGATGCCTTGACGGAACGGCTTTCAGGGTCGATGAGGGAATCAGACCTCATCAGCCTGTCGCTTCCAACAAGATATACCTCTCCTGTCTCTCCCATGCCTGTTCGTTCCTTCATTATCGCGTTGATGCCGGCGGAGGGAAGTTGAAGGATAACGGCCCCTATGGTTGTGTCCCCCTTTTTTACGGGGCCGCCGAGAAATGCCAGGGGTTCATTGTCGGCAGGGGCATAAGGGCTGAAGTCCTGGACAGCCGGGCCCTTGAGGGAGGCATTGAAGCATCTTTCAAGGCCTGTATCTTTCAACTCACCTTGCAGGACGTTTTTGCCGAGTTCCGAACCTTTGGCAACCGAATAGACCACCCTGCCGTCCGACTTGATCAAAAAGATGTCACGGTAGCCGTAGTCCTCCTTAACTGCCTTGATCCTGGATCCGAATTTTTCCTCATAATAGCTAATCAACTTTTCGTTATACTGCCCGTCGCCGATTGCCATGGCAAATTTTTCAGTTGCATCGGTTACCGCGTTGTCTCCTGAAAGAACCTTCGCGTCGTCCATCCTCTGTGAAAAGTAATCCTTCATCTGATTTTCTTTTATCTTCTGGACTGCCGCTATTTTTTCAAATGCGGCTTTTGAAAGGGCGCTGTTGGAATTGAACAGCGAGACTGCCGCCATCACGGCGAAGGGCACGATGCCTACGCCTAGAAACGAGACTAGAAGTTTGGTGCCTAATTTCATCCGGAACATGCTGGGGTCCTCCTTTTTGGGGATAGAAGTAAAATTTTCATAAAACACAGAAAAAACGGCCTTTGATTCGCTTTTCCGTGTGTTTCTAATGAGGATTTTTTTAAAAGGGCCAGATCCTGTTTGTCCAATTTTGGCAATTCTTCTGAAAATAATATCGACGGATTAATAAAAAACTTTAGCATTAAATGATGTCATTAAAGATATAAGGCCCGCAGGGTTGCTATAAAGAAGAAAAGTGATAGGCAGGACAGCCATTGCCAGGTTGAATGCCTAGGCAGTTAAACACTTAAGTATATAGGTGAAAGGATCTATTTGAATCGACCGGGAAAGGAAAGTGTATTCGGCTCGGCAGAATCCCTTGAGAGCCGGACAATCGGACGGTTATTGATATGAAAAAACGGGTGGAGACGATGCCCCATAAGTAATGGAGTGCCATAGTCCCGACACTGCTTTGTGAGCCGGGAGAAGGCCATTCCGAGTATGTAGTTTGTATTCAGTTCAGTCCCGAATGATGGCGCTTTTTCTATCTCTTCGCCTTTTATGTTGAGAACTTCGGATACGGAATCGACCACGATACCCATCTGTATAGTGCCGTTTTGACCTTCGATTTCTACAACGATGATGCAGGTGCGTTCGGTATAATCGATCTGTTCCAGACCGAAGCGCAGGCGCAGATCAACAACGGGAATCACCTTTCCCCTGAGGTTTATCACCCCTTTCATGAATTAGGGGGTCCTGGGAACCGGGGTAATAGGCATGAGTCCTATGATCTCCTTTACCTTTAAAATCCCTATACCGTACTCTTCGTCGGAGAGGGCGAATGCAAGGTATTTACCCTCCTTGTCGGTTGCTAAATCCAGCCTCTGCCCGGTATTTTCTGCTGATTGAGTCATTTTTTCGCCTCTCTGTTTAAGAATGGAAAAGGCCTTTTAAATATTCTTCAGGTTGTCTGCCTGCTTTTTAGCTTTCCTAATACGGGCGAAGGTAAATCCCCGCCTCTAGGCGAAGACCTCAGTTTGAGGTTCTGGCCTGAAGGAGTTAACCCGGGTGAGATATCTTCACTCGGGTCCTTTAATCCTCAAACTATCTGGTTCAGCCGATATTTGCAGCTCCTGGATATGCCTTGATAATCATTTTTTAAATAGGCAAAAGAGGAATGATTGAAGGCTGGAGTAGGAAAAATTTGCCCGGTTGATTCCTGATCAGCCCCCCGTAAAACCAGAAAAGACCTTCCTTTTAGTTCCAGGGATCCGGACTCTTTTTAAGTCACGGATGAAAATATATGGCCGGGAACATCTGGCACATATTATGCTTAAATCAAGGTGGCATGTTTACTCAACTTGGGTTCCCCGTCGAACCCTTGGATGATTACATTAGTATCCCCTATCATGGTTCGGTTTATGGATCGGAAGCCGCAAACGCTCCCCTGTATCCTTTTCTCAAGCTGGATTGCGGAAGGGCTGAAGGTTTCATGGTTACAGTAGCCTTAAGGTTAAGGTGAAAAGATCGATTTACAGGGACCGGCAAAGGACACCCGGACCGAATAGAAAACCATTTCCCTTACCCGCTTTCGGCGCAGGGGGCAGGGACAAACAGACGGCCGATAATACAACATTAGAACCGGAGGAAGGAAACGTGTCGAGTCTGAATCCTAATGTCCAATGTCAGTATATCAGGACGGTCCAGGCCGCCATGACCGGGGCGGGTGGTAAAACAGGTGTTTCCGGGAGCGGGGAGCGGCGATTTGAGTCCTTCCTCATTGAAGAGATTTTTCCCAATATTGACAAGCCTTGCAACTGCCAGACTAGTGTGCCGGTGTCCAGGGGAAACCTGTTTCACGGTATATCCCCGGTATCTCCGAAAAAAGACGTGCTTTCCGTTTATGAAAAAAAGGGGGAAGAGCAGAGCGAATGGCAGAAATATGCGGATGATCAGCTCTTAAGCAATCCGGGGGGAGACCGCTATTATCTGGAAGAAAAGAAGGTCCTTGATAATGGTAAGGGCGGGGAGTCTTTCTGGGGGAGGGTTTCCAAGGATATATGTGATGCGGTGTCGAATGTGAAAAATGTCTTTAGGAATGTTTTTTTCGGGGCAAAGAGGTTTTACCGGGGCGATGGAAATCGAATAAAAGAGGCAAAACAACGAGGCCTTGTAGGCTCTGTTTGTGATTGTGTCAAAAATATTGCACGTGCATTTTCCTTCGGCAGCTGGAGGTCCGCCGGGGAGGTCGAGCCCAAAGGATTTGCCGGAAAGGTAGGGTTCATGTTTTCAAAGATGAAAAAGGCGCTTTTCGGCGACATTGTCCAGGGGGTGGGAGGAAGCAGCGTGCATATAGGCGAGGACCTCCTGCTTGCAGGGTGGAATCTCATTGAGACGATGCCTGATGCCACTATTGGAAATTTCAAAAAAGGGAGGGATCTTACCACGTCCGTGTTTGATAACGGGCAGGTGGTAATAGACTACATAACGGATGTTGTTCCAACCGGTGAGGCATGGCTCAGAGTGCATGCCTCCGAGTTGAGCCATATAAGCGATATAAAGGCCCCTGTCCTGTATAACCTGAAAATGCCGGAGCGTTATTCAGGGGATGTAAGATGGCGATATGTAAGAAACACCCCTTTTAGAAAAACTATTGAGACGATAGGTTCCCTGGTAGCTGACTCGTTTACACTGAAACGGCTGGGAGACCTGAGACTGTTGAGTGAAAAACGGCGTGAGAAGAATTGAAAGATCGTCCCGGATGCCTGGGCTTTTTGTTGAAGCATTCCGCCGCAGTTTTCTCGATTTTGTAAATCTTCACCCGCATCAATATCTGTTTTGGGCGGGGTCCTGAAAAGACAAGAAAGCAAAGTCAAAGTTTTGACGCTTTTACATGGGGATGACCCGGGGTTCCCCGGCTCTGATCAGAAAAAAGTCCCTCAATGATACCTGTGGCGGCCTACGGCGCTCTCTAAAAGGGGTGGGAATCTTCGGATGCTGGTATGACAATTGCAAGTTATTCCCTCTAATCAATATTCACCCAGGCCTTTTCCCAGGGAAGAAGGCTATGAGTAGCATACCCGCTTTTCGCAGGAGGAAGGTGTGATTGAAATAGAATCCAATGACCAGCGTTCTTTTGTTAGGGCCAACCTGTCCTTTAAAGTCAGATTCAAGGTCCTGACCCGGGATGAATACGAGGAGGTTAGGGAACCCGGCAATAAATTCCTGTCTCCGGATGAGAAAAAACTAATTTTTGAGAGTAATGATGCCGATGAGAAGTTCAACGGTATTGCAGCAAATCAATGCCTTGTGGATTTTTTATTTCATATAGATGAGAAATTGGATCTCATACTGGCTGCATTATCAAAGGATGATCCGGATATTGCCCTTTTTAATGAAGGAGCCGGAGTCGATATCGGAGCCTCAGGGATGAAAATTTTGGTGGATCGCCCTGTTGATCCGGGGCTGTTTGTTCACCTGAACCTCATCCTTTCAAGATCCCCTCTCACGTTTATTGATGTGTTCGGTGAAGTTGTCAGGTCGGAGCCTGTAGGTGAGCTAGATAATCCTTTGTATAAACTCGGCATAAAATTTCTCGATCTTGGCATAAATGATAGGGAAAAGATTATTTCCTGTGTATTTCAAAGACAGAGAGAGGTCATAAGGAGTGCCAATAAAGAAAGGTAAGCAAAGGCGCAGGCATTCAGAGGCCCAGAGTTGTTTCTGGATCTCCCTGCTTAACCATCGGAGCCGATAACAGCCGGCTTTTGTCATGAGAACAATTAGATATAGGGCTTTTTTTAGATGCAGGAACCGGTATTGAGGGAGCGCGATTTCAATAAGTTTAGCCGCTATGTTTACGATACGTGTGGGATCAATCTGCATGGAGGTAAAAAACAGTTACTAAAGGCAAGACTTGGCAAAATTCTTCGGCAGAAGGATTTGCGGTCTTTCAGCCAATATTACGACCACGTGGTAAATGACAAAAGCGGAAATGAGTTGATATTACTTCTTGATTCCATTTCAACGAACCTAACCTATTTTTTCAGGGAGCCTGCGCATTTTGAATTTTTAAGAAAAAAGGCCTTGCCTGAAATAATGAAAAGGAAAAATGCGCTAGGAAACAATTGCCTGAGGTTCTGGAGTGCGGGATGTTCTTCAGGAGAAGAACCATACAGTATCGCCATCACCGTTAACGAAGCACTGGATGATCGGAGAAAGTGGCAGATCAAGGTTTTGGCAACCGATCTGTCAACCAGGGTGCTGGCAACAGCCGGTTCCGGAGTTTATGAGAAAAAGAAGATCGAAAAGATACCATATGAGTTGAAAAAAGGATATTTCCAGAAAGGTGACAATAAATGGAAGGGCTATTTCAGAGTAAAAAAGCAGATTAGAGAAAAGATATGTTTCCAGAGGTTGAATTTCAGGGAAAATTTCTGTTTTAAAGAGCCTTTTGATGTCATCTTTTGTCGAAATGTCATGATCTATTTTGATAGTCAGACAAAAGAGGTATTGGTGGAAAAATTTTTTCGGCATATATCCGAGGGCGGGTATTTATTTATAGGGCATGCGGAAAGTCTGTCCGGACTGAAACATCCGTTCAAGTATATTCAACCAAGTATTTATCAGAAGATCTGATTGCGACTCTGAACCTGTGAAAAAAAAGGCAACTTTATTATGGAAATATCGTTAAAGAAAATTACCGAATTTATCGATTCTCTTGCCCTTGACACTGTCATGCTGGATCCGGGAGATATCCCGGGACTTGGTGCGGCCCTGAAATCCCTTGAATCCGTAGCGGATTTGGCCGGGGAAATCGGTGAAAAATCCCTGATATCCGTAACGGTCGGGATGAAAGGATACCTGGAAAGGGTTGTTCTGCGAGAGACTTCGGATTTGTCACCTTTTGAGGCAGGTGTATCTGAACTGCAGAAAATGTGCCGGGATCTGTGCAACGGAAACAAACCTGATAAGGATGTTTCTTTACTTCTCAAGAGCCTTGGTTATGAACAAACAAAGGCCCATGCCATCTCTTCGAATCAGGGAAAACGAACGGATAATGAGGTGGAAGACAATTACGAACTGGCTGATGCAACTGAAAAAAGCGGCACCAGCGGGAAAGAGGAGGGGCTTCCGGCCAAATTAAGTGATGAGGACAAGGAGATTATAGCTGATTTTGTGAGCGAGTCCTTAGAAAACCTGGGAACAATTGAAGTCAGATTGATGGATCTTGAACAGGATCCTTCTGATGTCGAGACAATAAATGCGATATTTAGGCCTTTTCATACGGTCAAAGGTGTATCCGGCTTCCTCAATTTCAATAAGATCAATAAACTGGCTCATATATCTGAAAATCTTTTGGATAAGGCAAGAAATGGAGAGCTTTCCATAGATGGGGAAATCGTAGACGTCATACTCGAAAGCGTGGATATGCTGAAGGGCATGATTGAAAATGTCCGGGCGTCTCTTGATGCCGGAATTCCATTAGAAGGGGATGCGGACATTTCACAGCTTACCACCAGGATTGAGCGCCTTCTTTCAAAGGCCGAAGAGGTTGGAGATAAGCCATTAGGTGAGATCTTGGTTGAAAAGAAGGCGGTTTCCGAAGCTGATGTTATAGAGGCCCTTGATGCTCAAAAGGAAGAGGACGGCAAGAGAATCGGCGAGGTATTGATAGCCCGGAAAAAGGTTGAAACCAAAGATGTTCTATCCGCTCTTAGGGAACAGAAAAAAATCAGCCAGCCGGCCACCCTGCATGTCAAAGTGGATACGAACAAGCTTGATAATATGGTGGACATGGTTGGAGAACTGGCAATCGCCCAGTCAATGCTCAGGCAGAATGGATTAATCGTTTCAAGCAGGGACAGAAGTCTGGATCAAACAGTCAATCAGTTGAACCAGCTTGTTAGCGGATTACAGAAAACGGCCATGTCACTCAGGATGGTGCCGATAAAGAACAGTTTTCAAAAGATGTTACGGCTTGTAAGGGATCTGGCAAAAAAGGCGGGTAAGGAAGTGCGGCTTGTCATGTCAGGTGAAGACACAGAGATAGACAGAAACATGGTTGAAGAAATATATGATCCGATAGTCCATATGATAAGAAACTCAATAGACCATGGACTTGAGCCGCCTGAGGAAAGGGAGGCCGCCGACAAACCTGGGCAGGGCGCCATTTATCTAGAGGCATATCACAAGGGTGGCGATATCGTAATAGAAATAGAGGATGACGGGCGGGGTCTGAACAGGAAAAAAATACTGGAAAAGGCCGTATCCGGCGGTTTGATAATGGAAGACGATAATTTGACCGATGAAGAGATATATAACCTCATATTTCATCCGGGCCTTTCTACTGCGGAAAAGATAACCGATATATCAGGCAGGGGTGTGGGCATGGATGTAGTAAAAAGCAGGATTGTTGAAAAACTCAGGGGGCGGGTCGATGTGCAGTCAATTGAAGGAAAAGGTTCAACGTTTTATATCAGGCTGCCTCTTACCCTGGCGATAATCGACGGGATGATCGTAAAGGTCGGCATCGAGAGATATGTTATTCCCACTTTGGCTATCCAGGAGTCTTTCAGACCTGAAAAAAAAGACTGCCACACCGTAAAAGGAAAGGGAGAGGTGATCATGTTCAGGGATCATTTAGTCCCCTTAATCAGGCTGAATCGGCTATTCGGGCTAAACGGAAGGTCCCGTTCAGATGAAATGGACTGCCCTGCATGGAAGAAATTAGTGGTTGTTGTAGAAAACCGGGGAAAAAGAAGATGTCTGCTCATAGATGAATTAATCGGCCAAGACGAGATAGTCATCAAAAGTCTCGGTGGAGAACTTAAACATACAAAAGGGATAGCCGGTGCGGCAATCATGGGTGACGGCACTGTAGGACTTATCCTCGATATCTCAGGGGTTTTCAGTATGTTTTCAGAGGAATCATGATAACTCAGGTCGTTGGTGTGGGAGATATGAAGGTGAGTAATGACCCTGAATCCACCCTGGTTACTTACTCCTTAGGTTCGTGCATCGGTCTTTCCATATATGACCCTGTGGCAAGGGTCGGTGGACTGCTTCACTACATGCTCCCTGAATCCAGACTGGATGTGCAAAAGGCCAGAAATAACCCTTATATGTTCGGGGATACCGGCATCCCTCTCCTTTTTAAAGAGGCCTATAAATTTGGAGCAAAAAAGAATCGTGTCAAGATCATTGTGGTGGGCGGGGCTCAAATTCTTGACCAACAGGGCCTCTTTAATATCGGCAAGAGAAACCATACAATCCTGAGAAAGATGTTATGGAAAAACAATGCCATGATTGATTTTGAGGATGTCGGTGGTTCGGTCAACAGGACCTTGAAATTAGAGATCAGCTCCGGTCAGGCATGGTTAAAGGTATCCGGCTCCGGGATGAAAAAGATATGACAGAAATTGACAGAATAATTGAGCAAATAGACAGTTTAAAGCCGGTTTCCCGCATTGGCGACAAGATAATGGAGCTCACTTCCGATCCTGAAAGCTCCCTGTCGGAGCTTGTTGATATAATCAAATATGACCAGGGCATGACCGTCAATCTTTTAAGGATATGTAATTCCGCCTACTTCGGCCTTGCAAAGGAAATAGTGTCAATCAACCAGGCAGTGGCGTTTCTGGGGATAGACAAGGTGGCCTCTTTCATCATGATGGGCGATAGCTCCGATAACTTCAGGCAGGCCCAGACAGGTTACGACCTTACCGAAGGAGAGCTATGGAGATACTCGGTGTCTTCCGCGCTCATGTCTCAGGATCTGGCAGAAAAAAGACACCTGGATAATATCTCCCTCATATTTACCTCCGCTCTTGTAAAAGATATAGGTAAGGTCATCTTGAACACTTATGTAAAAGATTCTTTTGAGGCTATCAATGAGGCGGTTCGAAACAAGGGCCTTACTTTTATAGATGCTGAAAAAGAGGTGATAGGCATTGACCACGCAGAGCTGGGGGCAAGAGTAGCCGAAAAGTGGAACTTTAGCCCTGCCATGGTGAATGTCATCAGAAACCACCACCATCCTGAAAAGGCAGGGTCTGATGATTTGTCCATCCCTATTGTTTACCTGGCTGATTGCATCTGCATGATGATGGGTAGAGGTGTGGGCTCTGACGGGCTTGCCTACAAGTATTATCAGGATGTTCTGGACCGGTTGCATTTCTCTGATATAGATCTTCAGAAGACAATGGCCTGTTTCACTGAAAAGTTTGAGGATATTGAAGAGCTGATAAGTTTATCAGGAGGATAGTGGAAAATGGCATTTAATGTCTTGATAGTGGATGACTCTTCCTCAATGAGGGCTGTCATAAAAAAGATAATTAAGGCATCAGGTTTTGGAGTCGGGGAGTTTCTGACGGCTGCCGATGGTAAAGAGGCGCTCAAAATGCTGGCGGATGAATGGGTGGATCTTGTCTTAACGGATATAAACATGCCCAATATGGACGGTATGGAACTGATAGCCGAGATGAAGAAGGATAATCTGCTGAGCGGTATCCCGGTTGTTATGGTTACAACCGAAGGAAGTGATAAAAAGATGCAGGAGGCCCTGGACATTGGTGCAAGCGGTTATGTAACAAAACCATTCCTGCCGGAGGAAATAAAAAGGACATTAAGCCGCATAATGGGGGAGGAAGATGGACAGAGAGACCATGCTGGAATCGATGAGGGTTGCGATTTCTAATGTGCTGGAGACCATGTTTTTTGAACCAGTTCAAATTAGTGAAAATAATTGCACTTTGCAGGAATGGTTCTCCGATAAACAATCGTTGCTCGGGGCCACACTCGATTTTACCGGTTCATCTTCGGGCGCATGTTTTTTGTTGATCCCCTCTGACCTGGCCGGTGAGATTACGGCAAATTTTTTGGGTCTTGCCGTGCAAGAAACAGATGAAGAACAAAAAAGGGATACCATCAAAGAGGCCCTGAACATGATCGGCGGGCACATGTTTTCTATCTTTGATAACGTTGGCTCCATAAATCTGGGTATCCCGGAATTGATCGAGGAAAACAGCCTTACACATTATAAACTGGGAGATATGAAAGGGGACACGGTTTTTATAGATACGGGAGATAATCGTCTGGCCGCAGGGATTATGACGGAGATTAAATGAATAAGAAAATAAAGGTCCTTGTGGTTGATGATTCAGCCGTTGTCAGAAAGGTTTTCAGGACTGAGATTTCCCGCGAAAGGGATATGGAGGTCGTGGGTACGGCCCCTGACCCATACGTTGCAAGGGACAAGATCGTGAAGCTGAAACCCGATGTGGTGACCCTCGATATCGAGATGCCACGGATGGACGGGATTACGTTTCTAAAGAAATTGATGAAATATTATCCCCTACCCGTCATTATTGTCAGTTCCCTGACAAGAAATGGAGGCAGACTTGCCATGGAAGCCCTTTCATGTGGGGCATTAGAGGTTATGTCAAAGCCTTCAAGCGCTTATTCAGTAGGTGAGATGGGGGTCCAGCTGGTTGATAAAATTAGGGCTGTGGCAAGGCTCAAGGTTAATCCAAGAGAAGAGGTGTCTTCTAAGGAAAATATTTCTAAAAAGTTAGTGTCCAGGGCATTAACCGAGACGACAAATAAGATAATAGCTATCGGGGCTTCTACGGGTGGGACCGAGGCGTTGAAGGTCGTTTTAACGAGTATGCCCTCCAATGCCCCCGGAATCCTCGTTGTTCAGCATATGCCCGCAAATTTCACCACGTCGTTTGCAGAGAGGCTGAATGAGTTGTGCGCCATGACGGTAAAAGAGGCCAAGGACGGTGATCACCTGGTTAACGGGGTGGCCCTTCTGGCGCCGGGGAATTACCATATGTTACTCAAAAGGAGTGGCGCAAATTATTATGTCAAGATAAAAAAAGGGCCTATGGTGCACCACCAGCGGCCTGCCGTCGATGTCCTGTTCCACTCTGTCGCCGATTATGCAGGAAGTAATGCAGTCGGCGTAATCCTTACCGGAATGGGTTCAGATGGAGCGCTTGGTTTATTGAAGATGAAGGAGGCAGGGGCATGGACGGTGGCACAGGACGAGAAAAGTTGTGTCGTATTCGGAATGCCTAAGGAGGCAATCAAATTGGGCGCGGCCGGCAAAGTGGTTCCCCTTAAAAGTGTGGGTAAGACCGTGCTTAATATGATAGCCGGCCGCTGAACTGAAAATTGTGTTCAGAGAAAATCTGAAACTCGAAACGTTGACCTAAAAATGCATGCCTTCGGTCAGACACTAATTGATGGATTTATAAAAGTGCATCAAACGCTTACAGGGGCGATGGAAAACGATCTTTTGCCGTGGAAAAAATTGTGGGGTGAGTTTTTGAGATGTCATAAATAGCCAGGAGCATAAACATGATAGAAAATCTTAGAAAAGAAATAAGTAGTATAGTTGATGGCAAACTTTCAAGTGATGAGATCGAACGATTGACGGACTATCTCAGGCAGGCAATGTCCAAATGCATGGAAGAGGATAATGAAGGTTTTTTCAGAAACCTTTCCACTGAAATGTCAGGAGGGGTAAAGGAACTGGCCTTGGTGCTCATTGATTTTAGAAGGAATTTCAAATCAAAAATTCATCCCAACATAACTGACATAGCGACAAAGTATATCCCTGAGGCCTCTGATCAGTTGGAGGGAATAATTGAGACAACCGAATCGGCTGCCAATAAAGTCATGGATAATCTGGAAAACATGGAGCGGAATATCGTGGGAATCAAGAAGATGTTTGATTCTCTTAGGAAGGGAGCAGCAGCCCCTGGTCAGGAAAGAGGCGCCCGTGAAGTCAAAATAGATGGAAAAACCGTAAAAGATATTACCCCGATTATCGAATACATGGATTCAAGCACAAAAGAATATATGTCTTTGATATCCGATTCCTTTACCCAGATGAGTTTTCAAGACCTTACCGGCCAGAGGATTAGGCGCATTATAACACTGGTGAGTGAAATAGAGGAAAAAATTAAGAGCATGGTCATATCATTCGGCATTAAACTTAATGAAAAGGGGAAAAATCCGGATATTTCCCAGGACGAGCTGCAGAGGGTGGTGGATGAAAAGGTCGAGGAATTATCAGGTCCTCAAAGGCAGGGAGAGGGCCTTGATCAGGCAGGCATAGATGACCTTCTGGCCAGCCTCTGAAAGACAACGCAAATTGCCGTTATCTGTCAAAAAGCGTTGTTATGAAATCTTTATTGCCCGGGATGATGTCGCTTTGTCCCGGCATAAGGCATTTGTAATGTAAGGCCCCAGAAATTTGTATCATGGGGTCTGTAAGAAAATGGATCATCTCCCGATTAGATGAAAATAGGACTATCATGAAATATGCCATAATTTCATCGGGAATAAAAACAGGAGGGGAGGTTGAGATGTTATGGATTTAAATATGGAGGTTCTTGTTGTTGATGATTTTGCAACAATGAGGAGGATTTTAAAAAATATCCTGAGGCAGATCGGTTTTACCAACATCAGTGAGGCTGATGATGGTAAAGATGCATTAAATATGCTTAAAAAAAAGAAATTTGATTTGATATTGTGTGACTGGAATATGCCGGAGATGCCCGGTATAGAGTTGTTGAAACGGGTCAGGGCGGATGACGGGCTAAAAGACATAGCCTTTGTAATGGTTACAGCCGAAGCAAAGAAAGAAAATATTTTAGCGGCAGTACAGGAAGGTGTGAGTAATTACGTGGTAAAACCTTTTACAGCGGAAACCATAAGCGAAAAATTGGAGAAGGTTTTCGGCAGTTGATATAAAAGGGGTTGAAAATGGATATAAATAATATTAGAAGGTTGTGCGGGGCAGGGTTCCAGGCTTCCCCTAAGTTGAATGGGGATAAGGGGTTCAGGGAAATTTTCGACCGGAAGACCGCCGAAGTAAATTCAACGGAAACCCTTACCGCTGAAAGAGACAAGGCAGATGCCTTGGAACATGGAAACAGGATTCTTAATCTCTTGGATGATTATGCGAGGGTTCTGGGTGATCCTGAAAAGACGCTGAAACATATTGAGCCCTTGATTGAAAATATAAAAAATGAGGCAGACCTTATTGAAAACATAACTGCCGGGAAAATTCAAAATGACAGTGAGCTTAAGCGTTTTATTGAGGACGTAGCCATAACCGCGAATGTGGCCGCATTCAAGTTTAATCGTGGGGACTATGTCTAGATCAGCGCAAATATCGTTCGCCTTGAACTTGAAAATATCTGAGGAAAAGAGATAGGCTTATGGCAAGAATTTTGGTCATAGACGATGATCCTGTCATATTAAAGGTGATCTCCGACATATTGAAGACTTCAGACCATGAAGTAGCAACCGCCCCTGATGGAAAGGCCGGAATAAGGGAGTTAGAGAGTGATCATTATGATCTTGCCATTACAGACCTTATGATGCCGGAGGCGGGGGGGATGGATGTGCTTGACGTCGTGTTGACCAATAGTCCTAAAACCACGTGCATTATTATGACCGGCTACGGAACAATAAAAAGTTCGGTTGAGGCGATTAAAAAGGGCGCCTTTGACTATATTACTAAGCCGGTAACGGCTTCCGAGCTTTTAGTGGTTGTTGAAAAGGCCCTCAAGTTCAGAAGCCTTGAAGAAGAAAATACCAGACTTAAGAAGGAGTTGCGAAGGAAATACAGATACGACAATATCATCGGGACAAGTGATGCAATAAAGAAGATATATGAACTTATAGAAAAGGTCGCTGATACTGATGGCACAATTCTTATCTCCGGGCCTACCGGGACCGGCAAGGAGTTGATATCAAAAGCGATTCACTATAATAGCGGCAGGGATGACAAACCGCTGGTCGTTATTAATTGCGGGGCTATTCCCGAGGAATTGCTTGAAAGCGAATTGTTCGGACACGAAAAGGGGGCATTCACAGGGGCGCATAAGACCCGGATCGGCCGATTTGAAATGGCGAACGGCGGGACCGTCTTTTTAGATGAAATAGGGGAAATGAGCCCGGCGCTGCAGGTGAAGCTTCTGCGGGTACTGCAGGAAAGAAGGTTCGAAAGGGTAGGGGGGACCAGGAGTGTTCATGTGGACGTCAGGATTATTGCCGCTACCAACAGAAATTTGACGACCGCCATAAACAACGGAACCTTCCGTGAAGACCTCTATTATAGATTGAATGTCATACCGATAAAGCTTCCCTCGTTAGCACGGCGAAAGTCTGATATCCCTTTGCTTGCCGATTTTTTTCTGAAAAAACGCCAGCACGGAAAGAAAGAAAAGATCAAAGAATTCTCACCGGCCGCGATGGATGCCCTTATGAAGTATGATTGGCCCGGCAATGTCAGAGAGCTTGAAAATGTTATAACCAGAATAACAATCCTTTGTGATAATCAGACTGTAGGTTTTTATGATCTACCCGAATATCTCCAGGAAGGCAGCGTGCTAAATCAACACGGTCAAGAAGAGCTACTTGGAAAAGGAAGGACTCTTTCGGAGGCCGTAAGGGATTTCGAAAAGAGGCTTATACTTGAAGCCTTGGAAAAAAGCGATGGCGTTAAAGCAAAGGCTGCAAAACTGCTGAACATCAAAAGAACGACCCTGGTGGAGAAGATCAAAAAACAGAAGGCTGCAGAAGCAGGCTAGGCCCTGCCATATCAGAACCAGATGTTTGTCGTCAAAATAGTGACGCATTGTACCGGCTCCCTCCCGCAATAACCGTCAAGATCGGCCCCTCACTCATATCTCTTCCTTTAATGATTGATCCCCGGTATCAAACCGTTCATTTATGTTTTTACCAGTCTAATAATTTGTCAGGGCCTTACTCCTTAAACCCTATTGCGGGAGATGGGATTGATCAAATTAAATCATGAATAAGGCCTCCTTCCAATTACTTCCAGGGCTTCAAAGTTCCAGTCACGCAATACTCATAACTTATGTGAAATTGGCATAGTACTTGCTGTTAAGTTCAGCATGAAATGTAATACCTTGAACAGAATTACATCAGCCCTGCTTTTTATCTATATTTTACTGGCAGCTCCAGAGTATCTGAAGGCAGCTCCTGCGCCTGGATCGAATTCCCAAAACTGCCGGATTAACCGGACGATATCAGTCAGTGTAGCGGAGGAAAAAAACGGGACGCGAGTCAAAGTTGCGGGTAATGGAAAAACCTATGAATACGTTACAAAAACTCTTGTCTCTCCTCCCAGGGTCCTGGTTGATATCTTTATGGTTTCGACACCCTTTAAGACCAAGACCGTTATCCCGTCAAAAAGCCGGAATATCTCCAGTATAAGGCTCGGATATCATCTCAAAAGCATCCGGGTCGTATTGGATGCAAAAGGAGAGAAAATACCCCCTTTTACGGTCAGTTCCGGGCGTAAAGGGGTTAGCATTTTTATCAAATCCCGCACAGAGGTTTCTCCGGAAGGCAGACTAGCTGAGCGAGGCGGGCAGGGGACGCAGACAGCGCCTCAGACTGAACGGGATGAGGATGGAGGAAAGGCAACCGCAGGCATAAAACAGAAGCCGGATCCTGAAACGACACTTACCCGATTAGAGGTAAATGACTGGCAGGATGATACGTCTGTTTTTTTGGAAGGCCTTAGTGCGTTTAAGGCTCAAGACTTCGCAGTGGCAATCGAAAGGCTTAATCATCTCATCAAGACATACCCGACCGGCAGATACATGGAGAGGGCCTATTTCATTCTGGCGAAATCTTATGGACAGACGTATTCAGATTCTATTCCGGCGCATTTCAGGGAAATTACAGATCATTACGAGGAGGCCATCAGAAGTTTCCCAGAGTCGGCATATGTTCCGGGCGCCATCGCTGCTATTGGAGATCTATGTTTCAGAATGAAATACCATGCAGAGGCACTGGGGTATTACAACCTTGTTCTCAAAAAATATAAGGATTCGCCGGTTGCACTGAATGCCATGATGCAGAAGGCAAAGATCTTTCATCTTAAAGGGCGAAAAAAGGAGGCTCTGTCGGTTTTAGAACTCCTGGTTTCCATAGATACGGACATGCACAGAAAAACAGAAGCAGAAATAGAGATTTCCAAGGTTCTTCATGAACTGAATTCCTTTCGTAGATCCCTTGACAGGCTTTTTCAACTCAGGGAGAGGAATCCTCAATATATTTATCAGTACCCTGAGATCTCTTTGTACATCGGCTATAACTATCAGCAGTTGGGGGATTTTGTCAGGGCCAGAAAAAATCTGTTCCGGGTTTATAACAGCTGTCCGGACAGGAAAACAAACCATCTGATATTAACGAAGATCGGAGATACTTATAAAGATGAAGGCTTAATCGATGATGCCGTTAAGATATATCGGCTTGTCCGAAAGCGTTATCCGGACACCGAGGGGGCGCGTATAAGTGCAATAAGGCTTGCAGAGCAGCAACAAGAAGGAAGGGGCGGCATGGTTGCGGTATCCGGTAAAGGCATAGGGAGAGATATCGGTAAGTCCAGGGAAATTTATGAAGATATAATAAGCAATTCTCCTGACAAAGATGTGAAAGACCCGTTGAGGCAGCTTGCCCTCCTCAAGCTTGCTGTTTTACATCAGAAGGGGAAAAATTTTGACAAATGCGTCAATGCATTAAAAAAATTGTTCAAGGAATATCCTCAGACATCATTAGAAAAAGAGGCAAGATATACCCTGCAAAAGGCGGTTGAGTCGTTCTTTACGGAGGAGATGAAGGCGGAGAGATACATTAGCATAATAAATATCTACGAACGTGAAAAAAGGCTGTTTTCGATAGTTGATTCTCCCGAGCCCTTTTTGGCTGTTGCAAGGGCATGCTTAAATCTGAATCTTGAGGACATGGCCACCGAGATGTTTGTCAAGGCTGATCCTCTTTTGCAGGAAAAGGAAAAACCTCCGGATCTTCTTTTCTATTTGAGCAGGAATTTATCTGAAAATGAAAGGCCGGCACCAGCCTTGGTAACCCTTGATCTTTTGATAAACAATTACCCCTCTGACAAATACGCGGGATACGCATACAGGTTGAAGGGAGACATCCTTTTGAGTCAGAACAGATATGCCCAGGCGGCTGAGATGTTTTCTTCCGCCCTGGACTATCCTCTAACACGATGTGAAAGATCCAGGCTTTTGGTTGACAAAGCCGGCGCGCTGGCGAGGTGCGGCTTTAGTGAGGAGGCGTTTGCGGCAATAAGGGGGGCTGATAGTATGAAAGGGGCCTGTAACGCATGCTTTGATTACATCTATCAAGAGATAGGGGACCTCTATCTGAAACTGGGTTATCCCGAAGACGCTGCAGTTGTCTTTAATCAGGCAGCCGAGATCGTAAAAGAAAAGCCCGGGGAAATCGCTATCAAGTTCAAGCTTGCTCAATGCTACCGGCTTTTGAACAGAAGGGATGATTCCATTGCACTTTATGCTCAGATATCGAGTTTCAACGACCCTTTCTGGAGTAATCTTGCCAAAGAGAGGATCGAAGAGATCAATTTTAACGGTGAGGTCGCAAAGCGGGCCAACTGGTCCTTTTAAGAATTCATGAACCTAAGTGATTAGTATTTGCACAATTTCTGAGAAGAGGAAACGGTATTTGGAGATGACAAGGAAAAAGGTACTGCTTGTTAATAATGATGCTAATGATCAGGAACATTTGAGTGAGCTTTTTGCCGAATTACGTCACCATGTTAAAACCGCGGTAGACGGTACGTCAGCATTCCAGGAAATAGCCCGGAATCATTTCGATCTTGTCATAACCGAGCTTGATTTACCCAGTATGGATGGCCTCGAACTATTAAGGAGCATAAAGGCGTATAATAAATTCCTTCCCGTTATTATTACCTCAGCCGGTGCAAGAGTTCAGGAAGCCGTAAAGGCGATGAAGCTGGGTGCCAGTGATTTTCTTGTCAAGCCGTTTACATGCGAGACAATAGACCTTGTTATGTCCCAGATATCCTCTGATGTCGACAGGATGGATAGCGGCAAATCAAATGGAAAATCTGACATAATCACGGAAAACAAGGAAATGAACCGGCTCCTGCAGCAGGCAAGAGAGATAGCCGACAGCCAGGCGTCCGTTTTTATTCAGGGAGAATCGGGAACAGGTAAAGAACTTTTTGCAAGATATATCCATCATCATAGCAATCGAAGGGATAAGCCTTTCGTAGCCATAAACTGCGCAGCACTGCCGGAAACGCTGCTTGAAAGTGAGTTGTTCGGCCATGAAAAGGGCTCCTTCACCGGCGCGTTTACAAGGAAAAAAGGCAAATTTGAGTTGGCGAATCACGGAACCCTGCTTCTCGATGAAATAAGCGAGATGGATTATCATCTTCAATCAAAACTTTTGAGGGTGTTACAGGAAGGTGAAATTGACAGGGTCGGAGGGGTGGAGCCGATTGCAGTGGATATAAGGGTTATTGCCACAACGAATAGAGATATAAAAAAACAGATTGAATGCGCAAATTTCAGAGAGGATCTCTATTACCGTTTAAATGTTGTTCCTTTCCTTTTGCCTCCCTTAAGGGAGCGCAGGGGTGATATCCCTCTTTTGGCAAATTATTTTATCGAAAAATACAACAGAATAGATAAAAGGGCTGTCAAAGGACTGACACAAGAGGCCATGACGTCGCTTCTGCAGATGCCATGGAAAGGAAACGTGAGGGAATTTGAAAATATAGTCGAAAGAGCGGTTTTGATGTGTGACGGGAATTTTATAGGAGAGGACGCCCTTTGTGTGACCGAGAAAAACACACGAACTGAAAATGCGGGGTATCCCTATATGCCTCTGTTATCATTAAAAGAGATGGAGAAATCCAGTATCTTTCGTACTCTTGACCACACAAATCACAACAGGACGCATGCGGCAAAAATATTAGGAATAAGTGTGCGTACATTGAGGAATAAACTAAACGAATATAGAAGTAAAATGGAGGCGCAGTAAAAAGAGGTATGTATTTTGCTATATAATATTTCGAAGACAATGAGGTTAGATTTTGTCCATCCAGAATGATAAGGAATATAAATTTCATGCAAAAGGGCCATTTCCGGATGGAAACCTGATAGTGAGGAAAATATTATGCCGATCAGATTGCAGTCCAACAAGACATTTCATGCCCTTGAACAGGCAATCAGTATTACCCGGAAAAGACACACTCTTATAGCCGGAAACATCAGTAACCTGGATACTCCGGGCTTCAGGCCGAAAGATATCGATTTTAAGGCAGCCATGTCCAAGGCACTGGAAGCGGATCGTGGAACTGATCTGGTGAGGACAAATCCCGGACATATAGATCCAGGGACGAACTCAGCTCATGGGAATGAAACATTTGAGGATGAATATGAATACAATGGCGTTAACTGGGTCAATATAGATAACGAGATGAGAAAGCTGACAGAGAATAAATTGATGTACAAAACGGCGGTTGAAACCCTTTTGAGAAAAATAGCCATACTTAAACAAGTCATTAGAGAGGGGGGGAACTAAAATGAATTTTTTGATATCTCTTGAGATAAGTTCATCCGGTCTTGCTGCCCAGAGAAAGAGGATGGACGTCATTTCCAGTAATCTCGCCAATATAGAGACTACACGCACGGCGGAAGGCGGCCCCTACAGGAGAAAGATGGTTGTTATGGGCACAAAGCAAACGGAGTTGAGCTTCGACTGCGTTTTGGATTCGGAACTTGAAGGGGTTCGGATCGAAGAGGTCGTCGAGGATGAGAGCCCCTTAAAAAAGGTGTTTAATCCGGCTCACCCCGATTCAGATGACAAGGGATATCTGCTCAAACCGAATGTGGATCTGATTGTGGAAACCACAAACATGCTGATTGCCAGAAGGTCCTTTGAAGCCAATATAGCGGCGATAAAGACGGCTAAAGAGATGGCACTTAAGGCGCTTGAAATAGGGAGATGAAAATGAGTGGACTCAAAATTAGTGCCTCGCGGGAAATACCCGTAAAAATGCCTGAAAACGTCAGCCGGAAAAAAAGCTCGGAATTCGGAGGCGTTTTAAACGAAGCTATTGGAAAAATAGATAATTTAGAAAGAGAGACAGACAGGTCGGTTGTGGATCTTCTTAGAGGTAAAACAGATATCCACGAGACAATGATAGGACTTCAGAAGCTTGATATATCCGTTAGGTTACTTCTTACGATCAGGAATAAGGCTGTTGAGGCATACAAAGAAATAATGCGTATGCAATATTGACGAATTTATAAAAATACCAATTGTGCGGACTTGACGAGACAATTTTTTGCCGTACAGTCATCTTTTTGACTTTTTTCGAACCCTCTAATGCTGAAGTGCTATTAAAGATGTATCATCTTTTGATGCGAAGTCTGAACAGGTGACAATTCCTGAATTTAACCGGAAAAGCAGGGGAAGACTTTTACAGTATTTTTAATGTCGGTGATAAGCTCTTGAACTCAACGATTTAGCCAACAGAAAGGTCTAATTCAGGATGAATGGTTCGATTACCCAATTTCTCGATTTTATCGGCTCGCTGCCCTTTTCCAAGAAAATCAGTATAGCTTTCACGTTTATCCTTGTGATTGCGGGATTCGCATTTATGTTTTTTTTGGCAAACCAGGAAGATTATCAGGTTTTGTTTAATAACCTTTCCCCTCAGGATGGAAGTTCAATTGTTGTCAGGTTGAAAGAAAAAAATATCCCATACAAAGTTGAAGCCAGCGGCACAACAATCATGGTCCCGAAAGAAAAAGTATATGAACTGCGTCTGGTCTTAGCCGGAGATGGCCTTCCCAGTGGGGGAGGTGTGGGTTTTGAAATATTTGATAAACCGGATTTCAGAACTACAAAATTTGTTCAAGAATTAAACTACAGAAGAGCCTTGCAGGGTGAGTTATCAAGAACAATAAGTATGTTCAATGAAGTAAAAGCCTCTTCGGTATTTTTGGCGATACCAAAAGATTCGCTTTTTGTTGATGATAAAAAACCGACATCCGCCTCAATTCAGTTAGATCTGAGCTCAAGACTGCCGGCAAACCGGGTTGCAGCCATTGTTCATTTAGTTGCAAATGCAGTAGAAGGCCTTGATCCAAATCATGTTACGGTTGTGGATACCAAGGGGAGGGTTCTTTTTAAAGGGGAGGTCGAAGATGACGCGTCTTCAATCTTAAGCGGTACAAAACTTGATTATAAAAGAAATAGTGAAAATGAAATAAAAGATAATGTGCAGAGCATGCTTGAAGGTATTGTAGGCCCTGGTAAGGCTATAGTAAGAGTAAGTGCTGAAATCGATTTCAACAAAGTCACCTTAAATCAAGAAGAATATGATCCTTCTTCAACAGTGGTAAGGAGTAAAAGAAATTTTGAGGAGACAATGGGTGCTGCCGAAAATGCAACCGGAAATCCTGAGACATTAGTTAACCGGAGAAGTGGGGTCTTGCCTTCTTCAAACGCGGCTCGGAAAACAAAAACAAAGAAGGATATCGCCACAAATTATGAGGTCAATAAAACAATCAGAGAAGTGATAAAACCTGCAGGAAACATCAGTCGGCTTTCCGTTGCCGCTGTTATTGACGGAACATATAAATTGGAGAGACTTAAAGATGGGACCATGAAAAAGCTTTATTCCCCTAGAAGTGAAGACGAGATGAAAACGTTTGAAGAAATAGTAAAGAAGGCCATGGGTTATAGTGAGGACAGGGAGGATCGGGTTTCGGTTCGCTGCATCCCATTTTCAGATTCAATGCCTGCCGATATGAACGGTACTGTTGAGAGTTCAGAATTTAATCCGATAACGCTATTGACAGAAAACAGGAAAACACTTGTAAATATTGCGCTGGTCATACTGGCTTTTTTTCTCATAGTGAGACCTTTGCTCAAGAGTGTTAGAGGCATAGCACAAAGGCCTGTTTTCAAAGGTGGTGAATTGCAATCCGGTACAAAGGGCTATGTGGAAATCCCTGTATCGGAAGGAATAAATAAACGGGAAAGAATTCTTGAAATAAGTAACAGCAACCCCGAAAAAACCAGGGAAGTCATAAAAGGATGGATAGGTGAAAAGGAATAATGGCTGGTAAGGAATTAAATCCGGAACGTTTGAATGGGCCCCAGAAGGCGGCCGTCTTTCTTTTGAGTATGGGGGAACATTTTTCGAACCAACTTTTTGAAGAGTTAGATGAGCAGAGCATAAAAAAAATCGGAAAATATATGTCGGAAATATCATATATCCCTTCCGATGTCTTGAATTCGGTAATGAATGAATTTGTTGTATCTTTCGAAAATTCCAATGACTTAGTAGTATCAGGAAAGGATTTTCTTGAGAAGATAGTAACCAAAACACTGGACGAAGAAACAGCAAGAGAGGTTTTTAAAATCATAGGCAAGGAAACGGGGGATGCTCCTTTCAGCGACCTGTCATATATGCCGGCACACAGCCTGAGCAAACTCATCATGGGAGAGCATCCTCAAACTATTGCGTTAATACTTTCCTATCTTCCTGGAGGAAAGGCAGCCGAAATATTGAATATCCTTCCTGAAGAGCTTAAGTCGGATGTCGCTCTCAGGGTGGCAAATGTCGGCCAGGTTCAGGATGAATTTATAAAAGAGCTTGATCAATCAATTAAAAATAACATTTCCGCTACTAAGGTTACAAACAGAAAATTTGACGGCATTCAGGCGTTGGCCTCTATCCTGAATGAGGTTGACGGTAAGACAGAAGAAATGGTCTTGTCATATATCGAAGATCAGAATAGTGACCTTGCAGAGAAGATAAGACAAAAAATGTTTGTTTTTGAGGATCTTTTGGATGTTGAGGACAGAAGTTTTAGAAATATACTGCAAAATGTAGATAATCAGCAATTAGCACAGGCCTTAAAAACATCTTCCGAGGAGCTGAAACAGAAAATATTCCGAAATTTGTCTGAAAGGGCTTCCGAAATGCTCAAGGAAGATATCGAAGTTATGGGTCCCGTGAGATTGGCCGAGGTAGAAGTGGCTCAGCAATCTATCTTGAAAATCGCCAAGAAGCTTGAATCTGAGGGTAAAATAATTCTTGCCGGAAAGGGGAAAGATGACATTTTTGTATAGCACTTCGGCTCAAATATCAAAAAGCGGGGAACCCTGGAAAAAATTTGAATTAGAATCTCTTTCCTCCGATGCTTTAACCGGAGACAGAGATAATCCGGACTTTATTCAACTGCAAACAGCTATTACAGAAAAAAATGCTTTTATTCCATTTGAAAGTGGCGAAGGTGGTCTTAAGGAAAAAATAGGAACAGAGGTTATATTGCAGGAAGCCCTGAAAAAGGCCGCTTATATAGAACAGGAGGCCTATGAGAAAGGCTTTGCCCAGGGAGAAAAGGACGGGTTGGAATTGGGAGAGAAAAGGGCTGCAAAGATTGCTGAAAATATTGAAAATATTTTGATTGAATTGAAACGGCTGAAGGAGGAAATCCCAAGAAAATATGAAAAGGAAATACTCAGCCTTATCTTTGCCATTACCAAAAAGATCGTCCACTGTGAGATCGCTTCTAATGAAACCGCCATAAAAGAAACCATCTCTGATGCGCTTAATTTCGCGGCCGAAAAAAGCGAAATTGTCTTAAGTGTCAATCCCGAAGATTTTGAGTATGTCAATAAATTGCGGAGGCAGTTTTTCTCCGAGATCAAAGACCTGAAGTCAATATCTATCAATTCGGATCTTTCTATTACCCGAGGCGGTTGCTTTTTGGAAACTTCTCATGGTGAGATAGATTCAACCGTTGAAACTCGGCTGATGAAAATCTACCAGAATATGGAAGAACGCTTCGATGATCAAGGAGAGGCTTATTCCTGATATGTCCGACATGAAATGGACAGTCCGAAATCAAAAGGAAGTTCCGAAATGACAGATGCCGAAATATCATGGGACAAATATCTGAACGCCGTATGCTCATGCCAGCCCGTCAGCTTGGCAGGAAAGATAGTAAAGGTCGCCGGAATTGTGGCCGAGGCGAATGGCCCCGGCCTAAGTATAGGGAGCCTTTGTGAGATAAGCATTTCGGACGGTCTCAGCATCCGGGCGGAAGTTGTAGGGTTTAACGACAAAAGGGTAATCGTGATGCCCTTCGGTGAAACGAGAGGGATAAGTCCGGGGAGCCGAATTGTAGCATTAAGTAACAGACCAACAGTTGATGTGGGCGAGGAATACCTGGGAAGGGTCATAGATGGCCTTGGTCAACCCATTGACGGGAAAGGTATAATAAAGGGGGATAAAAAATATCTGATCTATGGAGATCTGCTTAATCCTTTAAAAAGAGACATTATCAACGAAGCGTTGGATGTCGGGATAAGTTCCGTCAATGCGCTTCTGACTGTTGGAAAGGGCCAAAGGATCGCCATAATGGCAGGGTCCGGTGTGGGCAAGAGTGTCCTAATGGGTATGATAGCCCGATATACTTCAGCCGATGTCATTGTTATAGCATTGATCGGAGAGCGCGGCAGAGAGGTCAGGGAATTTATCGAAAGGACCCTTGGGGAAGAAGGTCTTAAAAAATCGGTTGTCGTAGTGGCTACCTCTGACTCCCCTCCTCTGCTGAGGATAAGAGGGGCTTACGTGGCTACCACGCTGGCGGAATACTTCAGGGACAAAGGTCTGGATGTCATCCTGGTAATGGATTCAATTACCAGATTCGCCATGTCTTTAAGGGAGGTAGGTCTGGCCGCAGGGGAGCCGCCTTCTGCGAAAGGCTATACCCCGAGTGTTTTTGGGCAGATCCCAAAACTCCTTGAAAGGGCCGGAACGGTCGAGAAACAGGGCAGTATTACAGGCATATATAACGTGTTGGCTGAAGGCGATGACATGAATGACCCTATAGCCGACTGTGTCCGATCCATAACAGATGGACATATCGTGCTGTCGCGCAGTCTTGCCGATAGAGGTCATTATCCGGCTGTGGATGTATTGGCAAGTATCAGCAGGGTAATGACGGATATTATAGAACCGGAACACTATGACAATGCCAGACGATTGATCCAGGTTCTTTCCACTTACATGGGGGCGGAGGATCTTATCAGAATAGGGGCCTATGTGGATGGCAGCGATCCGGACATAGACATGGCCAGAAAGCTTATAGGGAAAATTAATGCATTCCTTCAGCAGGGTATCTCCCAGAAGGTGAGCTTAAAAGAAAGTGTGGCTCTTTTGAAGGGGCTGTTTGCGGATCGGATTGACCAGTGAGAAGATTTTCCTTCAGGCTCGAAAATATACTTAAATATCGAAATCATATGGAAAAAAAAGCGCAGAAAGACTTGCTGGATGCCAGGAATGAGTATTTGGAAAGGGAGAACGAAGTTGAGGGACTTGCCAGTAAAAGAATAGACAGCATAACCAAATGCAGGAATGAGGCTATAAGGGGAGTGAATGTACCCATCTATAAACTCTATCAGGTATTTCTGCAAAAACTGGATCATGATCTTGAACAGGCTCATATGCGCCTTCAGAAAGGAAAAGAGAAGGTAGAGGCACGGGCGGAAATATTAAAGGGGGAATCGATAAAAAAACGGGCATTAGAGACTTTAAAGGATTTGCAGTTAAGAAATTTCACAAAAGACATGGAGCAAGAGGAGCAAAAGTCTATGGATGAAATGATTGCCATAAGAAAGGGCGGGGAAAAATGAAACTGCTGATTCAGACTCTTCTGACCTCTCTGATCATGGTAAAAATAGTCTTAGGGTCCCTTTTCATTTACCAGATCGAATTCGCTCCAATATTCACGGAACCTATTGCCATAGCCTCTGAAATCCAAAAAGTTCCAGAAGGAGCGATAAAGGTCGTGGAAAAAAATCCGGATACTGTCCTGTCCGCCCCTGCCGGAGAAACAGGCGAATTTCAATCAGGCGGGGAAGAGACGATCGATTTGAGTTTGCTAAAGAAACAAAGAGAGGGGCTTAAGGAAAAGGAACGGTATCTTGAAAAAAGAGAGAGACAGCTTGTTGCCCTTCAGTCGGAGATAAACGATAAGATAGATATCCTCACTCGGTTGAGGAATGAGATAAGGGCAGAAATAGCCAAGAAAAAGACAGATGAAGAGAAGAAGATCAGACACCTCATAAAGATATACTCCGCCATGAAACCAATGAAGGCGGCAGGCTTGCTTGAAAAGATCGACATAAAACTTGCGATTGAACTGCTTTCAAAGATGAAAGGCGATACGGTTGGAAGCATCCTCTCATTTGTTGATGTGGAGAAGGCCGCTAAAATAAGTGAGGGCCTTCTCAAAAAATAGGCTTTCAGGAAGGCAGGGCTCAAAGTCTCAGCATGAACCGGCTAATGGTTGCATTTTTTTATGGATAGATCAAAAAGAATTCGTATTCGCAACTATGTCCCACAGGCGGAATCTTTTTGCCGTCTATTCAAAGGTAACGGGCCTGAATGCTATTATTGCATGGGCCTTTATCTTGGTTGATGATATCGTTGAGATGGAAAAGGCTGAAATAGGAGATGAAATCAGATATAGAGATCTATAAATACCCCTTTTTCCCGGAATCTATCGGATTCATGTCCTCCAGTATTGTCAGGGGCAACAAAATCTGGCGTTTTTTGAACGGGCAGGTCGTTGGTCGGACTTTTTTGAAGCGCGACATCTTTTGACGGGACGATTACCGTTAATGGCCAAACATTACCGATCCCCACAGTCATTTCTAGTCGCCTCCTTTTCAAAGATTACAATTTTTATCATAATGGATATCAGATATCAACTGGCGGACAGGGAAATATTTTCCTTGCGGATCCGTTTTTGTGGGTAAATTATTTCCCTTTAAATATTTTCACCTTTTGAATTCCATCAGGATTGCTGCCTTAAGACTTTGTATTGATTGATTTTTCCGATAGCCCCTCCCTTTTGGTACGACCCTTGCTATTACATTGTACAAATCCTCCCTAAAAAAAGGATCGGTAAAGAATTAAATGATGAGCCCTATGATCTTACAAAATGTTTTATTGCCGATTAATTGCCTGAGACACAACCTTGAGGTCGAATCAAGGTCGGTGAAAGGCGTGGGGGATTTTTTGGCCTCTATCAAAGAATCTCTGGATATGAAACAGGAAAGCTCCTTTTGCGACTCCACCAGGTTGATTCAAGGGAGACCGGCTTCGGAAAAAGGATATAAATCCTATGTCGAATCTCTTAAAAACAGCCTCCTGGCCGGGGGAAAACCTCTAACCTCGCTATCTTTGAAAGGCAAAGAATCTTTTGTTCTGAAAAAATTTCTTTTTCATTGCGGTTTTTCTAGGGAAGGCATTGAAAAAATTCTAGAGGGTCTTGCAGATAACAATCCCAAGGGGGAGATCGATCTGTCTCAATTTCTCAATAAGGTGGCTGAATTTGAACCTCACAAAAAAAAGGCAAGTCAACCGGCCTCGTTGGATATTTCGGTTGTTCCCTATGTCGAATCGATATTGAGATCTTTCGGACTTTCACCAAAAGAACTGGGCCATGCATTTAGTTCCGCGAAGACTGAATGCGGCAATCTCGATCTAAAAAGATTTGTCATAGAATTAAAGCAGATCAACAATCAGATAAAGCAAGCAGATCCGGAAAAGTCTGCTGTCGACGCTACTATTGATCGAGATATGTTTGTTAAGGTCTTGAGAAAAATCGAAGGGGCAGGGATTCGAATTCCTGACAAGGAAACAGGTGCGCAGATTACAATCAAGGACCTGATTACGGCACTCGAACGGATAACGGGAGATGGGGGCGAAGGAGGTCAATTACCAGGGGATCTTAAAACTACAATCGACCAGATAGTTGAAAAAGCGGCTGTTCCCGCAGAAATGGAGGAGTCAGTTTCTCCTCTGCAAACATCATCTAAACTGAGATTAGCCGCCTTATATTCGCATGAAATAACAGATAAAAGAAATGGGGTCTCAGAAAAAACAAGTTTCCCATCAATATCGGAAGAGAGAAATATCTCGGCTGGAAATGATACCGCCTTATCGGTTTCGAACAAGAAAGACAAAACAGGGGCAAGGGAAAATATCCTGACCCTAATTGATAAAAATCCTTCCGTGGATGCCGAAAATGGACAGGAAAAATCAAAAGCGCCTTTTCCCTTAAGAAGCGCCGAATCATTTCCCGGTTCGGATATCCCATCCGGTGCTGCGAATTTTTCCTCCTCGGATATGGTCAATAGCGCCAAACAAGAGTCAAAAATGACGCGCGAGCCATTACCTGCCTATTTGCTCAATCAAGTGGGAAGGCAGATATCCAGGTCTATACTTAGAGGTGAGAGTGTCGTCAAGTTGCAATTGCACCCCCCGGAGTTGGGTGGCGTGAAGGTCGATATGGATATTAACGGCAGAACCCTAAAGCTCGGGATGATAATTGAGAATAGTTCGGTAAAGGAACTTCTGCTGTCAAGTGCCCATGAACTGAAACAGGCACTGGTGGAACAGGGGATAAAGCTTGATAAATTGGACGTTCAGGTCAATTACGATTCCGGGCACTCCTTGAATAACTCGAATGAATCTTCAGGCCGGAAACAGAGTCGGGGCAAGGAGGCAAACTGGATTTCATCAATTGAAGAAAGTATTTCGGAAGAATCAAAAATTATGCAGCGGATTATGTTAAGAGGCGATCGTTTGGTGGATTTATTGGCATAAAAATGAAATTTCCCGGCTTTAAGCCGGAGAACCGAGTATAGGCCCCAGTCGAACCAAAACGATCATGAGCGTTTAGCCCTGCCGTTCATACCTGCAGCGCAACGTAACCAAACAGAATATTACGGCCGAGGAGAATTAGGAAAGGAGTTGATATGTATATAGATACGATCGGGACAACTTACGGAGACACATTATCTTCCGCCACGTCAGCCGATGATCTCGGGAGGGAAGATTTTCTGACGTTACTTGTAGCCCAACTGGAGCATCAGGATCCCTTGAACCCTCTTGAGAGTACGGAATTCACGTCTCAATTGGCCCAATACAGCAGCCTTGAGCAGCTTTTTAGCGTCAACCAGAATCTTGAGTCGATAAATTCAGATCAACAGGAAGCATCCAAGTTGCAGTCTCTTGATCTTATCGGAAAACAGATCGTGGCTGAAGGCGAAACCCTGTTATTAGAACAGGGGGAAACTTCCATGGGAAGCTTTAATCTGGATGAGGTGGCTGAATGCAGTGTGCTGATAACAGACGCAGACGGTTATTACGTCAGGGAAATATCGCTTGATTACCTTGACCCGGGGTTACATGATTTTGAGTGGGACGGCCGTGATGATTCGGGAAACATGCAGGAGTCAGGTTCTTACAATTTCGAGATCATAGCCGTGAATGAGGAAGGTAATATCCTTTCCGTGGACAAAATGATCACGGGTAAAGTAACCGGGGTGGACTTGGGAGGGGCGACTCCCATCCTCTACATGGGCGAAATTCCCATAGGCCTGTCACAGATCGTGGATATCAGTTCCCCTGAATCCGAGGCGATATAAACGAGACAAACCAAGCTCACAATTAGTACCAAGAAAAGGAGGATAAAAGGATGGCACTATCAAGCGCACTCTTTTCAGGAATCAGCGGGCTCGGCACCCTTGGAAATGCCATGCAGATCATCGGTGATAATATCTCCAATGTAAACACGGTAGGATTTAAGAGCAGCCAGTTTACCTTTCAGGATCTCCTGAGTCAGTCTGTCGCTACCCAGTCAGGGACATCACAGATAGGAAGGGGAACCGCCATCGGGGATATTTACGCCTCTTTTGAGCAGGGCTCCTTTGAGACTACCGGCAGCAACACTGATCTTGCAATCGGCGGCGAAGGATTTTTTGTTTTAAGGGAGGCCGGAAGCGAAAGTCTCAGTTACACGAGAGCCGGCAATTTTCGCCTTGATAAGGATGGTTACCTGACAAATCCTGAAGGCTATATTGTTCAAGGATGGGAGCTGGATGCGAACGCGGACGACGTCGGCTCGGTTACCGATGTTTGCCTGAGTTCTTTTACCTCACCACCTCAAGAGTCCCAGGAGGTTGAGATTATCGTCAACCTCGATTCAGATGGCGGTGATAATTCCGCGGGAGCGGATGATTCTCTGTCCAGTACATGGGACGGAACGAATAGCACCCCTCTTGGCGAGACCTCTTATGAATACCAGACAACATTGAAGGTTTATGATTCCCTGGGAAGTACTCATGATATTACCCTTTATTTTGATAAGGCCGATACCGGATCGGCCTATGAGTTTATAATCACCTGCAATGCGGGCGAAGATAAAAGAACCGGTGCCTCCGGAAATCAATGGGCCGGATTGCTTGGAAGGGGTCTGATTCATTTCAACTCCGGCTCCGGAGTCATAAATGATATCGATATGTGGCAGATAAACCCTGCCACAGGTGCCTCGGTAGCTCAGACAGAGGCAGGTGACCTGACAGAAGGGTTTTTCACTTTTGAGTCGGACTTTATTTCAGGGAGCCCTATGAATATCGCACTCGATTTTGGTTCACATTATGATGGAACCAGTTGGATGAATAATTCCCTGTCTACAACGCAGTTTGCAAGGTCATCAACTACCACATTCCAATCAAGCGATGGTTATGGAGCCGGTGATCTGCAGGATATAAATGTGGATGTGGACGGCGTTGTAACTGGGACATACTCCAACGGACAGGTATTACCCCTTTATCGGGTTGCATTGGCCAAGTTCCAGAACAACCTGGGATTGTATAAGGAGGGTGGAAATCTTTACAAGGAAACAAGAACAAGCGGGGCGGCCACCACGAGCAGTCCGGGAACTAACGGCCTCGGCAGTCTGGCTCCCAATTCTCTTGAGCAATCCAATGTCGATATCGCCAACGAGTTTGTCAGAATGATCACGACACAAAGGGGATTCCAGGCCAATTCCAAGATTATCACGGTAACAGACCAGATGCTTGCGGATCTCATCAATCTGAAGAGGTAGTCGGTGAGAGGCGGGTGTCAAGAAGCTGACGCTCGCCTCATTCCTTGACGCAGCTTCAATTTTAAAAATCCAAAATTTAAAGATATGCCATCGGTCATAAAGATGCACCGCCATATCTATCTGTAACATCTCACCTTTTACCCTTCAGAAATATAGCCCTCTTATCAATCCAAATGGCACAAAGATTGCTGTATATCCGTGAAGAATGTCAGCATCAGTTCAACGAAAAGCTTGAGGAGACTTTATGGATATTGCCACGGTTTTAGGCGTTATATCTGCATTCGGCCTTGTATCGGTTGCTATTTTCATGGGCGGTGGGATTCAGCTGTTTATAAATATTCCTTCATTGATGATAGTCGTTGGCGGCACCCTCGGGACGACGATGATTAATTATCCCTTAAAGGAGGTATTCGGTGTCTTAAGCGTTGTCAAAAAGGCCTTTCTTTCAAAGAAGGTCTCCGCAGACGATCTCATCAAAAAGTTCCTGAATTTTGCCGTTAAAGCCCGCAAAGAGGGCATTTTGTCATTAGAAAACGAAATTAAGGACGTTAATGATGAATTTCTGAAAAAGGGAGTGCAGTTATCCATCGACGGATTGGAACCCCAGGAGATCGGCGGTCTCCTGGAGACGGAGCTCGAATTCATCAAGGCCAGGCACCAGTTAGGGGCGGAAATCTTTACCACCATGGGGACATTCGCCCCTGCCCTCGGCATGATCGGAACCCTTATCGGATTAGTCCAGATGCTCCAGAGCATGGATGATCCCAGTACCATAGGCCCGGCAATGGCAGTGGCGCTGCTTACGACCTTCTATGGCTCCATCCTGGCCAATATCGTTTGTATGCCCATAGCGGGAAAGCTCAGAACCAGAAGCAATGAAGAGTCTTTGCTGAAGGAGCTGACGATTCAAGGAGTATTGTCCCTTTCAAATGGCGATAATCCGAGGATCCTTGAACAGAAGCTCCATGCCTTTATTTCCCCTAATCAGAGGGAGTCTTATTAGACAATGGGTAGGAAGAAACGAATAACGATAAAGGGGCTGAAACGAACGTAGGGGCACTTATGACAGTTTCCCTTTTCCTTATACTCCTGACCTTCTTTATCCTGCTTAACTCCATAGCAGTGTTGGACGAAAAGCGAATTAGACTTAGTATAGGTTCACTTATAGGGTCCTTCGGCAGCCTCAGCGGCGGTTTATCAGCATCTAAAGCAGGTGAACTGGCTCTTCCTCCTTCCGCCCCCATGATGGAAAAGGGATTGGCCATGAGTAAGTTATTATCGCTCATGAACAGGGATTTTGCGGACCAGATTAGGTTAGAAGTGAATGACGGAGAAGAAATGATAACCCTCAATGAAAAAATTCTCTTTGATAAAGATAAATCAAGACTAAGGACATCTTCATACCCTGCATTACGCTGTATATGCGATTTAATGAAAAACGGGGATTATCCCGTGGAAATCCTCGGGCATACGGCCGGCATTCCGGCGGAAGAAAAGGGATATGAATCCAACTGGGAACTTTCCACTCTGATGGCGATGCAGGTGTTCAGGTATTTTACGGCAGTGGGAAATATCAATGCCGACAGGCTTGAAGCGTTTGGATGCGGCAGCCACAGGCCAATTGCCTCTAATGATACAAGGCTTTCAAGGGAGAAAAACGCAAGAGTCGAAATTGTATTACATATTAATGCCCCTGCTTACGCCAGAAGAATTTTCATGAAGAAACCATCGGGGATCTTTACCTATAAAAAGTTTGACTTCAGGATTTTTTGAAAAATGGCCAAAAGGAAGACAGATTTTTCAAACGGTCGAAGCCTGAATTCCGGTGCATGGCTGGTGACATTTTCAGACCTTATTATGCTTCTTCTAACCTTTTTTGTATTGCTTCTTACCATGTCCTCAATGGATACAAAATTGCTTAAAGAAACATTCGCCCATTTTAAAGGAGGCGCTCCCGGTGTGCTTGAGTTGGTTGAATCAAAAGAAATAGATGGTTTAGCCGAATTTATAACAAACTTTAGAAGTTCCGAGGGTTTATTGGTGCTTGACCAGGATCGCATTAAACGCCTTCTCATACCTACGGAAAAATCAGGTGAAAATGCGGCGGAGAGGGTAAAGAAATTCTATGAACAGATCAAGATATCAGATGATGACAGAGGAATAGTTCTATCCTTTCAGGAAAATGTCCTCTTTGAATCAGGATCGGTCGTCATCAAAGAGGACGCAGTGCCTTTTTTGAACTCAATGGCCAAGGCGATAGAATCCTGTTCCAATGATATTATCATTACGGGCCATACGGATGGTATTCCTGTTAAAACAGGGGCGTATCAATCAAACTGGCATCTTTCATTACGCAGAGGCCTTTCTGTTCTTGAATATCTTTTAGGTGATAGAAGGCTTCCTCCGGAACGTTTTGCTTTAGGGGCGTATGGTGCTGTTAAACCTCTGCATCCAAACAATTCTCCCGAAAACAGGGCGCTTAACAGAAGAGTCGAGATAATCTTTAAACATTTGTAAGGAGCTATAATATGGTGGAAGAAAATGATCCTAAAGAAGAAAAGACTAAGCGGTCCTTTCCTAAATTTGTGATTTTGGGAATCTTGGTGGTCGCTCTCGGTGCCGGTGGTTATTTTGGATGGAATATGTTTGTAGAGCAGACCAAAACCGAGAAACAAACGTCGGAGCATCCTCAAATAGAGGAGCAAGATAAGACCTCTGCAATTCCTCTTGACTCCTTTATCATCAATCTCATGGATAAATCCGGATCAGGCAAAAGATATCTGAAGGTCGGGATAATCCTCGAGATCGGCGGGCAGAAACAGGGATCGGCAATTGAAAAATTCAAGCCACAAATAAGGGATACCATACTTCTTCTGCTTTCAAGCAAATCCTTTGGAGAGATCAGCACAATGGAGGGCAAGCTCGGATTAAAACAGGAACTCCTATCGAGGATCAATCAGATTTTGGGTGAGGTTATCGTTAGCAGGATCTATTTCACGGAATTTGTGGTGCAATAGGGAAGGTCATGGGGAATATTTTATCACAGGACGAGGTCGACTCCCTTCTTGGCGGAATAGGCAGTGGGAGCGTTGAAACTGAAACGGATATCCCTGAAAAAACCGAGGGAGTTGAGGTATATAATTTTGGTACGCTGGCCGGTCCAATAAATATGCCCGTCCTTCAAGTGATTAATGAAAGATTCATCGGTTTTCTAAGGAACAGCCTTTCTCTAGCAACGGGATCCGACGTGGATGTAAAACTGTCCACTAACGAGTTGGTTGATTTTAACGGCTTCTGCCGTTCCCTTCCCCTTCCTGCAAGTCTGAATATCTTCAAAATCGAACCCTTAAGGGGTTCAGCCATGCTTGTCGTGGAAGGTCCCCTTGTATTTTCCTTTGTTGACATCTTTTTCGGGGGAAAGGGCCTGGGTCATGTCAAACTTGAAGGAAGAGCTTTTACGGCCATTGAATCAAAGATTATAGAGAAGATAACCAAGATAGCCTTGGAAGACCTGCAGCAGGCATGGTTAGATGTTCATAAGGTGAAAATAGTCTACTCACACTCCGAGATTGATCCTCAATTTACGCCGATTGTACAACCGGCCGAAATGGTAATCGCGATCAAGTTTATGATAACACTGGCAAACGAGTCCGGATCAATAAGTATCTGTATCCCCTATTCCACGGTTGAACCGATAAGAGACAAACTCAAAAAGAAATTCCGGGATGAAAGATTAGAAGTCGATGACAGGTGTCGGAAACATATCATAAATAAAATTAGGCAAGCGACTGTGAATTTGAATTGCATTATGGGAACTTCAAAAATAAGCGCCGGAGAATTGATAGGGATGAAAGTTAATGACGTTATATTGCTGGATCATAAAATAAGCGATGCAATGATTGTCAATGTCGAGGGTGTTCCGAAATTCAAGGGTCATCCAGGTTCCTATAGCAGCAATAAGGCCATAAGGATAACTGAAAGATTTGATAAGGAGTAAAAAATGAGTGAAAACGGGGAAATGGAGGGTAGCGGTCAAGCAGGGCCTTTGAATGAAAATGAGTCAGGTCAAAAGGAATATGATATCGATCTCATCCTTGATATACCCCTTGACGTATCCGTTGAATTGGGGAAGGTCAAGATGATTGTTAACGATTTGATTCAGTTGGGGCAGGGATCAATCGTAGATCTGGAAAAACCGGTGGGCGAACCTCTCGAGATATACGTAAACGGTAAACTGGTCGCCAGGGGTGAAGTCGTGGTCGTAGATGAAAAATATGGCATAAGAGTGATCGATGTTGTCAGCCCCGCTGAAAGGGTGAAATCTTTGGGCTGATCCGGATAAGCTATCCCGAAAGCCAGCTTAAGATCGTAAAACGATACGGGGAAAAACTTTAAAACTAGAGGCGTTGAAAATGGATGGAATATCGGAATTTAACATGATCAGCACGGGTATTAAGACAACCGCCATGCTTTTTATCGTTCTCGGTTTCCTGATTCTCATCCTCTACCTCATGAAAAGATTCCTGTTTATAAGGAAAGAGGTAAAAGGGAATTTGGCCATAAAGGTCCTTTCTTCACTCCATCTATCGTCAAAAGAAAGGGTTGAGGTTGTAGAAATTTGCGGTGAAAGGATCGTGCTGGGTATTGCACCGGGCAGGATTAATTATTTGATCAAGCTTAGTGACTCAAACGGGGAAACGGAAAAATAAATGCAACCAAATAAAATCATAAGGGTTTTCACCCTTTTCCTGATTCTTTGCGTTTTATTTTCAGGTAACACATCGGCCGGGGATTTCCCTCTTCCATCGTTTAACATAGGGATAGAGAAGGGAAATGATCCGGGTGACGTTTCCGTTTTACTCCAGATTATATTCTTCTTAACTATTTTAACCCTTGCGCCTGCAATCCTTATACTTATGACATGTTTTACCAGGGTGGTTGTCGTTTTTTCATTTTTGAGGCATGCCCTGGGTACCCAACAGACGCCCTCCAACCAGATTATTGCCGGCCTCGCTTTATTCCTGACCTTTTTTATTATGATGCCGGTCTGGCAACAGGTTAACAGTAATGCATTGCAGCCATACCTCAATGAGGAGATTTCTCAGGAAGTCGCACTGAAAGAGGCTGTACAGCCTGTCCGGCAGTTTATGTTCAAACAGACGCGGGAAAAGGATCTTGCTCTGTTCGTGGATATGGCAGAGGTGAAAAGGCCCAAAAACCGTGAGGACGTTCCCACGTCGGTTCTCATCCCCGCCTTCGTCATTAGTGAACTAAAAACCGCTTTTATTATCGGATTCGCCTTATTTGTGCCTTTCCTGATCATCGATATGGTGGTGGCAAGCGTTTTGCTCAGCATGGGTATGATGATGCTGCCGCCGATCATGATTTCCCTCCCGTTTAAGCTTATGCTTTTCGTCTTGGTTGATGGTTGGTACCTGATAGTCGGATCACTTGTAAAGAGTTTCACGGGATAGCAGTAATTGACAGGCCGCGAGGAAAGAATATGACACCGGAATTTGTCGTCACTTTAGCACAGGAAGCGATTAAAACGACCATACTTGTATCTTTGCCCATGCTGGGTCTTGGGCTTGCCGTAGGTCTTATCGTAAGCATATTCCAGGCGGTTACCCAGATCAATGAAATGACACTGACATTCGTTCCAAAGATATTGATTGTGTTGTTGTCCCTTCTGGTTTTTGCCAGCTGGATGATTGAACATTTGATGGTTTTTGCCACCACTACTATCGAACAGATACCGTATTATATAAGGTAATGGATTTTTTGCCGATACAATATCAAGAGATCAGGTCATTCCTCCCTATATTAATAAGGGTTAGCGTTATTATGCTCATGTTTCCGTTTTTTAATTCAAGGGCTTTCCCTGTTTTAGCCAAGGCGGGACTTGCTCTTATAATAGCCATAATACTCTTTCCGGTTATAGATGGTAAGGGATTCGAGTTCCCCGTTACACTGTACGGAATTTTTCAAATGATAACGTCGGAGTTCATAATAGGCATGATTCTGGGAATATCGGTTCAGATACTTTTTGAGGGGGTCAGGATAATGGGGCAAGTCGTAGGTTTTCAAACAGGCTTTGCAATCACCAATATCCTCGACCCACAAAGTGGCACGCAGGTTTCTATCATCTCAAATATGGCATATCTCTGCGCCATGGTACTTTTTCTTGTTTTAAACGGCCACCATATATTGCTGGATGCGATGAGGGATAGCTTTCAGATTATAAATGTGGGTTCGTTGAAGCTGGACGGAGGGATATTTCAGGCAGTTGTGCAGGCTTCAGGCGGCATGTTCGTTATAGCAATAAAGATAGGTGCGCCGGCTATTGCCATCCTGCTGTTTGTGCAGGTGGCATTCGGCCTTATTACAAAACTCATACCACAGATGAATATCATGATCGTGGCATATCCCGTTCAGATAGTTATGGGCCTTGTATCCTTCGGCATATGTTTGAATATGCTTCTTTTATTTATGGAAAGATATCTGGGATGTCTTAGTTCTCATTTAATCAACGCTATGAACTTGCTGAAGGCATAGTTTTTGACGAATGCATCAAACTTAATATCATCTAAGGCGGACCTGAAAAATGGCTGAAAAAAGCTATGAAGACAAGACCGAGAAGGCTACTCCTAAAAGGAGACAGGAAGCCAGGAAAAAGGGGCAGGTAGCAAAAAGCAGGGAACTGCCTTCCGTAGCTGTTCTTTCAGCCAGCCTGATTACATTATCCACCTTCGTATCCTATATGTACTCTCATATTAGAACCATTATGGGAAGGTCCTTTTCTTTTTCCGTTTGCAATAATTTTAATACACAAGATTTTATAGCCTTTGGCCGGGAGATGGTTACCCTGTTTATCATGACGTTAGCCCCTCTTTTCGTGGCGATTGTTATCGCAGCGGTCCTGTTCAATGTTATGCAGGTTGGCTTTTTGCTTTCATCGGAATCGATCAAGCCTAAAATATCGAAGTTGAACCCGATTAAGGGCTTTGGAAGGCTTTTTTCAAAACAGTCGTTTATGGAACTGTTCAAATCCTTGATGAAGCTGACGATTGTCGGAGGAGTCGGATATCTCACGATAAAGGGTGAAATCAAAAATGTTTCATTCCTGGGAGATATGGAATTGCATTCAATTATTGCATATACCCTTGCGGCCATCTTCAAACTTTTTGTCACATGCACAATTGCCATGATTGTTATTGTAGCCATTGATTATGCATTCCAGAAGTGGGATTTTGAAAAAAAGCTCAGGATGAGTAAAAAGGAAATAAAGGACGAACTGAAAAAAACCGAAGGAGATCCGCTTATAAAATCAAGGATAAGAAGCATTCAAATGCGGATGGCCAGACAGAGAATGATGCACGAAGTTCCCAATGCCGATGTGGTAATTACCAACCCTACCCGTCTTGCAGTTGCCTTGAAGTACGATGGCCTCGTCATGAATGCGCCTAAATTACTTGCAAAAGGGGCCGGCGGGACTGCCAAAAGGATAAAGGATTTAGCGGGAAAACATGGTATCCCAATCATAGAAAACAAGGAACTTGCCAGGAGTCTGTATTCCTTGGTCGAAATAGGTAAAGAAGTGCCTGGAGTCCTATACCAGTCTGTTGCCGAGATTTTGGCTTACGTTTACAGGCTCAAGGATAAAGGCAGGGGCACAATCTAAAAAAACATATAAGAAAGATGAAAAACAATATGCAGGATATTACGGCATCAAGATCTAAGTTCGCTTCCGCCAGCGAGGTCATGACGGTCATTGGAGTTGTTACTGTCCTTGTGGTCATGATCATTCCGCTGCCTTCGATGCTTCTCGATCTTTTTCTTGCCCTTAATATCACCATAGCAATAACCATACTCTTGATTTCCATGTATACCGTAAGTGCCCTGGATTTTGCCATATTTCCATCCCTTCTTCTTGTGACTACTCTCTTCAGGCTTTCCCTTAATGTGGCATCTACCCGATTGATCCTTCTCCATGGTAATGAAGGCGCTTTGGCCGCTGGGAAGGTTATCAGGTCATTCGGGAGTTTTGTGGTCGGCGGCAATTATGTCGTAGGCATGATTGTCTTTATTATCCTGGTTATTATCAATTTTGTGGTTATCACAAAAGGGGCGACCAGGATCGCCGAGGTTGCTGCAAGGTTTACTCTTGATTCGATGCCCGGCAAGCAAATGAGTATCGATGCGGACCTGAACGCCGGCATTATAGATGAAAATGAAGCGAAACAGCGCAGAAAGATGGTAACGAGAGAGGCCGAATTCAATGGAGCAATGGATGGTGCGGCCAAATTTGTAAGAGGAGACGCCATAGCTGGCATAATAATTACCCTTATAAATATCATCGGTGGACTTATAGTCGGTGTTCTCCAGCAGAAGATGGCGATTATTGACGCTGCCCAGAATTATACCCTCTTGACTGTCGGTGACGGCCTGGTTTCACAGATTCCCGCACTTATAATATCAACGGCCGCGGGAATTGTTGTGAGCCGGGCGGCTTCAGAAGGTACTATGGGAGCGGATTTTGCCGATCAGTTCTTTAAACATCCAAAGGCGGTTTATCTTTCCGCTCTTACCATATTTTTCTTCGGTCTCATTCCGGGGCTGCCGCACATCCCCTTTATAATGTTATCCGCTCTGATCGCAGGAGGTCTTTATCTTTTGAGAAGAGAAAAGACAGCACGGAAGACAAAGGAGATTTCAGGCAAACAGCTGGAAAAGCCGGAGGTGGGACCGGAGCCGGTTGAACATCTGCTGCTGGTTGATACTCTTGAGGTAGAAGTCGGATACGGCCTGATAGGTCTTGTAGACAGGGAGCAGGGAGGCGAATTCCTTGATAGGGTGAGATCAATAAGGAGGCAGTTCGCACTCGAAATGGGGTTGATTATACCTCCGATCCATATCAGGGATAACCTCCAGATAAAACCATCCGAATACCGGATACTTCTTAAGGGGGTCAAAATAGCCGGTGCGGAACTAATGGTAAATCATTATCTGGCAATGAATCCCGGAGGAGCTACAAGAAAAATTGAAGGGGTAGATACAAAGGAACCCGCATTCAATTTATCTGCATCCTGGATACCAAAGGACAAAAGAGAAGAGGCGAAGCTGGCGGGTTATACGGTAGTTGATAATGTCACGGTAATGGCGACCCATTTGACTGAGATTATTAGAAAACACTCATCGGAAATGCTCGGGAGACAGGATGTTCAGAATCTCCTGGATAACCTGATCAAGCAATATCCGAAAGCGGTTGAGGAACTGGTCCCAAATCTTCTTTCTTTGGGTGGAGTACAAAAAGTCCTTCAAAATCTTCTGGAAGAGCAGATATCCATAAAGGATATGTTGACTATAGTTGAGACGCTTGCTGACTACGCCCCATTGACCAAGGATCCGGAGCTTTTGACCGAATATGTCAGGCACAAACTTTCCCGATCTTTTATCAGCCCGCACATCGGAGAAGATGGTGTGTTGAAACTGATAACCATGGCACACGATGTGGAGGATTTGCTTCAAAAGGGCATCCAGAGAACGGAACATGGTTCATATCTTTCAATAGATCCGAAGGTTGCAGATCCCATTATTACTTCCATCAAAAGGGAGTCGGAAAAGGCCATGGCAAAAAACGTACAACCGATTCTTATGACATCTCCCACCCTGAGAAGGCATCTAAAAAAGATGGTTGAATATTTCATACCTTCTTTAATGGTTTTGTCTCAGAGTGAGCTCTTGAGTGATATACGGTTTAAATCCATCGGAGAGGTAAGTTTGAACTATGCAGACTAATACATACCGTGCCAAAACAATCAAGGAGGCCACTGCAAAGGTTAGGAATTGTCTCGGTCCGGATGCAATGATAATTTCAACCAAAAGATTGAGTGAAGGTGACGGGGATGACCTGTTTGAAATATCTGCAGTGCCTGGAGAGACGGATATTTCCGGAAAATATTCAGGTTCCTTGGCTGAAGTGAACGCCCAGTTGATGAGTATAAAAGATCTAATATCTCTTCTGAATCGTCCGGATTCTTCAATTGAACATCTGGTGATGAATCCTGTCGCCCTCGGTTTTTATGCAAAATTGATCAGGGAGGGAGTCGATGAATCATTGGCAAGAAACATCCTGGAAGTAGCCGGAACGATCAAAGATGGTTTCGGCAATAACAGTGATAACGTCAGAGAGAAAGCAATTGGTCATTTAATGCGGATTATAGATGTAAGAGATCCCTTTGAGATAAAAAACAACGGTCGAATCATAGCGGCATTTATTGGAACGACGGGTGTAGGAAAAACAACAACAATTGCAAAACTGGCTGCGCAGCTCATGCTTAAGGCCGGTAAAAAGGTGGGTTTAATCTCAATTGACACTTATCGAATAGGGGCCATGGAACAACTTAAGACCTATGCGAATATATTGGGTATCCCATGTTTTCAGGCATTTAAGCGGAAGGATTTACTATTCGCTATTAGAAAACTGGAAGACAGCGATGTCATTTTGATCGATACGGCGGGAAGGAGCCAGTACGATAATTCCAGGATAGAGGAACTCAAAACAATGCTTGGCGGTGATTCGGATATCAGCTCTCATCTACTACTAAGTATCGGAACTAAACAGACGGAAATGTTTAAGACGGCAATGAGTTTCAGTCCACTGAGATTTCAGACCTATGTGTTTACAAAGATCGATGAAGCGGAGAGGATTGGCTCTCTTATAAATCAGGTAACGAAAATTAGACTGCCTGTTTCGTACATTACTACCGGACAGAATGTTCCGGAAGATATTGAGCCGGCGAATAAGAAAAGCATTTTAAAAATGTTGCTGAATAACAAACATGAAGGGCCGTTTTCTTTCAGCGGTTTGGATTTCCAACATTTCGGGGTTTAGGGCGACTGGGTCAATTGCTTCTTACCCCGAAATAAGAAATTCCCGGATGAATCGCTCGGCAATCATCTTAATTTAAGGTTTTCCCATGGTTTTTGCTTTCAGCTGACGGCCGATTGTTTTTCGCAAGAATCCGGGAAAGAGCCTTTCCGGATGAACACAAAGAAATTTAAATCCGGCCTTATAATTTTTCCAAGCCGGAAGCTGCAACTCCAAGATCCTTAAGCCTAAATAATTTTTTATCGGAGAATAAAAGGATGGATCAGGCAACACGTTTAAGAAGAATAATAAAGGGGGAATCCGACAGGATTTTTGAGTTCAGAACAAAAAATCAAAATGGAACATTTACCGCTGTAAATACTCCCGCCGTCTTTGCCGTTACCAGCGGTAAAGGTGGGGTCGGTAAAACAAATATTGTCGGTAATCTTGCTATTGCATGTCAGCGAATGGGCAAAAGGGTCCTGATATTTGATGCGGACCTGGGGTTGGCCAACATCGATATTATTTTTGGTTTTAATCCGGAGCATAACATTGATGAAGTCATCAGGGGAGAAAAGGATTTATCTCAGATTATTGTTAAAGGCCCTGAAGGGGTGTCTGTAATTCCAGCGAGTTCCGGTGTACAGGAACTCGCCAATTTGACGGAAGGTCATAAAATAAATCTTTTAAATGAATTTGATAACTTGAACAGCATGTATGACATTCTGCTGATTGACACGGGTGCCGGTATTTCTTCCAATGTCCTATATTTCAACTTGGCGGCACAGGAAAGAATCATTGTTTTGACGCCTGAGCCTACATCGATAACAGATGCCTATGCCCTTTTGAAAGTCATGTATCACAAACACGGTACCAAGAATTTTACCCTTTTGATCAATATGGCTAAAAACGAAAAGCAGGCAAAATCAGTCTACGAAAACCTTACCAAAGTGGTGGATAGATTCTTAGGCGATATTTTCATAGATTACGCGGGATATATTCCAAAGGATGATTTCGTGGTAAAGGCTGTAAGCAAACGAGAGCCTGTCCTATGCAGTTACCCTGAAGCGCCTTGTTGTAAAAAGTTTCGTCAATTAGCTGACTATCTTATAAACCGGATCGATAAAATACCGCTTGACGGCAATATCAAATTTCTGTGGAAAAGATTAATCGGGCAAACAGCAGGAATAAATAATGACGCCACAAATCAATAAGTATCATCAGGCTATCAAAACAGGCCGAGACCATAAGGATAGCAAAACCAGAGAAGAACGCATTCTGGAATGTGCCCCTCTTGTAAAACACATTGCGGACAGAATGGCAATTCGTTTGCCCCCCAATGTTTCGAGGGAAGAAATGATGAGCGCTGGAATCCTCGGATTATATGATGCCTTAGACAAATTCGATCCCGAAATGGGGTTCAAATTTCAAACATATGCCGAGCATAGGATAAAGGGAGCAATGTTGGATGAATTGCGGAAAATGGGTTGGGTTTCAAGATCCGTCATGAAAGACGTGCACAGGATTGAAAATACCTTCAACGCGCTAACCTTCAGGCTTGGCAGGGAACCGGAAGATTTTGAGATTGCCAAGGAAATGGGTGTAGATATTGATAAATATCACAAAATGATCAGGCGGGCGCAGGGGGTAAGTCTTTTAAGCCTTGACGAGATCATGTCGGATGGAAACGTCCCAAAATTTACCGACCGTACATCCAGTACACCTTCTTCTTTAAATGAGTTAGAAATAAAGGAATTGAAAAATATCGTTTCTAAGGCAATTTTAAGTCTTGCGAAAAAAGAGCAATTGGTCGTCGCACTATATTACTATGATGAATTGACATTAAAAGAAATAGGTGAGGTGTTGCATTTAACAGAGTCAAGGGTATCCCAAATTCATTCAAAGACGATACTGAAACTAAGGGTAAAACTCAAATCATATTATGAAGATGGATGACAAAAAAGAACAATCCTCCGCCATTATATTAGATGACATCGGGGAAACCGGGGAACAATTCTCAGGAAATGAATTGGATGAGCCGGAAGACATAATCGTCGAATCAAGTCCTGACACGAAATCCGCAAAAGGCGCTGAAAAAAGATCCAAAAGGAAAGCTTTTTTATGCTTGACTTTCGCAATCGGCCTATTTGCTTTTTCCACGATCGGATATCATATGGTCAGGCATGCAATTACTCCTTTACCAACTGATAAAAAGGAAGTCGGTCATCTTGTCAAATTTGCAATCGAAAGGGGTCAATCAGCCGAATTTCGCTCATTTGTAATTCCTTTCCAGGGGAGTAAAAAATATTGCTACATCACTTTATCCATTGCCTTCAATCTCCCGAATCAAAAACTAAGAGAAAAGATTTTAGCGGACGGATGCCGGCTTAGAGGAATCATCTATGATATGTTGTCGGAGGAGATGGCTGAATATCAAGACATACCATCACCGGAGGAAATCAAAAAGTGTATTATCAGAGCCGTTAACAGGGTTTTAACTGTGGGGAAGATCGATAATGTATACATAATCGATCTCTTGGCTGTTTGACTTGCTTTGTATTCAAGCAGTGACGAAATGACGGTAATTGCGCTGCGGATGTAGATCTGACTTTTAAGAACGAACCGCTGAAATCTTAATGGTTTTGCTCTGAGTTGGAGGAAGAAATGTCCGGTCTAAGTGATACGAATATTGTCTTGGGTCAGGGAGATGCCATAAAGGAAGTCCATAACATAAGAAGGCAGGATCTGGAATTGAATCAACAATTTGTCGCACAAAAAGCGGAGAAAAAGAAAAAAGAGGAAAGATCAAAGGTTCAGGATTCTGCAGGAGGCGACAGGGTAAATATTAAGGGTGACGAAGAAGAGAAAGGGAATGAAGCTCCCGGAGAAAATAAAAGAGATCCAATGAAGAAAAAAACAAATGAGGTGTCCGATCCGTCGGAAAAAAGGCTTATTGATATAAAGGTATAACCATGACATCCATTGAACTGAAGTTTCTGATTTTTGCACTTATAGGAATCGATGCCGTAATCGTTTTTTTTGTTGCGATTTTAATAAGGAAATCAAGACCTCTCAACAGCGGTAAGGCACTGCGCGATGGAACAAAAATATTTGAATCTTTGCTGACCGACGCGGATAAAGTTTCAAGTCAATTAAGAAAGGAACTGGGAGAAAAGCACAAGCTCATAAAAGATCTTAATGAGAAACTGGACGACAGGATAATGAGTTTGAATGTCCTGTTGAACAGAGCTGATGCAGTGCTTTTTTCTTATGAAAGAGGCCCTGGAGATGTCAACAATACCGCGTCTCTAAAAGACCAGGAAAGGGAGATTCTGAGGTTGTCAAGGGAGGGTAACGATTTTGAAAAAATTGCGCAGATACTTGAGGTCTCCAAGGGGGAAGTTAAACTGGTATTAGGTTTAAAGAGAAACCTTTCCCAGGCAGGAAGTGCTGAAGGTGCATCTTGATACAAATAAATTATATGAGTTCAGATAGATATCCTCCATCGTCCGTATCAAAAAAACCCCTCAAAACCGATTCGGGTGTCGCTTCTTCACTCAAATTAAGCAAAAATGAAGTCTTTGAGGGAAAGGTGTTGAAATTGCTCGGTTCAAACGAGGCCTTGCTTCTTGTAAAAGGGGAAAAAGTAACAGCACGAACAGATGTGCGGATGAGTGAAGGGGATATTTTATCTCTTAGGGTTGAAGAATCCCTGCCTACCCCAACCCTTAAACTCCTTGGAATTAGATTCGCAGGTCGCAGTACAATTAATGTTTCCATGATACTGTCGGCAATGAAGGAAAATCTGTGGGAAAGCATAAGTGAAAACATGGATCGTCTGGGCTTACCGCAAGCGGAAAGTGCCAGGTTCAGAGAACTGTTGGACGAGTTGGCTCATCGGATATTCTTGAAACCCGGACCGGACATGCTAAAGATATTAATCGACAAGTCGGGCCTGGGTTGGGAGGCAAAACTCCTTAAGGCATTAATGAACAAAAAAATTACCGGAGTCAATCTTAGCAGACTGGCAGGAGGAGACCTGAAGGGTCTGGTGTCAAGATTCCTTGAACTTAATCAGGCAGGAGGGGCTCTTCTGAGAAGATTCATCTCTACCATAGAAAACATCCAGGTACTTAATCTTCTGGGACTGGAAGAGGAAGGGAAAATTTTTCTGCCTGTTCCGATTCAATTTCCCGACGGGTTTTTTACCGTGGGTCAGTTGTTAATTCATATGCCTCGGAAGGCAAAGGGTAAACGTGATAAACAAGACTCCGGCAAAAACATATTCAATATAACTCTTTTACTGGAGTTGTCCGACCTTGGACCTGTAAGGGCGGATCTCGCCATAAAAGAACAAGAGATTAAGGGAAGATTTTTGATTACTAAAGAAGAGACAAAAGTGCTTATTGAAAACAATATGATATCTTTTATCAGGAACCTGAAAGACCGGGGCTTCAAAATCCACCATATGGAGTGCCGTCTTAAGGAACCGGGGATAGTAAGGCAATCGCTTCTTAAGGAAATTGTTAAGGAAGAAGGCAGTTCCATTTGCCTTGTCGCGTAAATGAAAAAAAGCAAAGAACAGGATAAGGCAGTTGCGTTAAAGTATCTGCCTGAATTGGATAATGCGCCCAAGATCACTGCAATGGGAACGGGAGACGTGGCCCGGAAGATTATTAAGACAGCAAGGGAGCACAATATACACATCCACAACGACCCTGATCTGATTGAGGTCTTGTCGCAGCTTGATCTGAATGAGGAGATTCCCCCTACCTTGTATGTCATCGTCGCAGAATTGTTGAACTTTGTATATTCACTGAATGCCGATAAAGACAGGTGATCGGGGAAATCCGCTTCAGTTTATAGGACCAGGCAAAAAGTTCATTTGCATTGAGCAGTATGGGAATTTTTTTCCTCCCGGCCTATGAATTTTTCCGGATGCCGGTGGAATTAGAGATATTATCGGGCCTTTAGGGCACGATTAGCGTCTTTGCTTTTATGGCATTAATATTGCTTGTATAAAGTAGCGGGTTCATCAAAAAACCAAAAGGAGTTAGTCAACGTGATATCCGGAATTCATAATGTACTGGACAGTGCCCTACTTCAAAGGGTGAGATTCGACAATATAGCCAATAATCTTGCAAATATTAGTACTAATGCCTTTAAAAAGGATGTCGTCTCATTTAATGAAACACTGTCCATGCAGTATAATTCCGAAACGGACTTCAGCCAGGGTTCTGTTATCTATACCGGTAACAAGCTCGATGTGGCGCTTGGGTCAAAGGGATTTTTCAAGATACAGGTGCCCGGCGGTATCCGATATGCAAGGAATGGCTCGTTCAGCCTGGACGCGGAGGGCTTCTTGGTAACCCAGAACGGCTTTAAGGTCTTGGGGCGGAACGGTCCAATAAGAATCGATGGAAATTGTGTGTCCATAGGAACAGACGGGCAGATTTCAGTGGATAACGCTCCTGTCGACAAGATGCTGGTGGTGGATTCCAACCGGTCTCAATTCTTCAAAAAGGAGAGTTCTTCATACTATAGCTATCAGGGGGGAGACGAGGAACTCTTTGCGACAGAAAATGTCGATATTAGGCAGGGCTATCTTGAGAAATCAAATGTCGACCCGACAACAGAAATGATCAAGATGATAGAGACCTTCAGGGCTTATGAATCGGCCCAGAAGGCGATTCAGTGCATGGATGAAATGACGAGTAAAATGATTAATGATGTCGGCCTGCAGTAATAGGGGGGAGAATAGTTATGTTAAGGGGAATGTGGTCGGCGGCATCCGGAATGGCCGCACAGCAGATGACGATCGATGTTATTGCCAATAACCTGGCCAACGTAGGGACCGTAAGCTTCAAAAAGAGCCGGTCCGAATTTCAGGACTTGATGTATCAGACCGTTAATCAGGCCGGATCAAGAACATCCGACGGCAGCCAGATCCCCACCGGCATTCAAATCGGTATGGGCACAATGCCTCTCGGTGTGCAAAAAATGTTCATGCAGGGGGATTTTAAAGAGACAAAAGATGAATTGAATATGGTTATAGAGGGCAAGGGCTTCTTTAAGGTGCTCAACAATGACGAAGAGCTGTATACCAGGGCGGGCAATTTCAAACTGGATGCCGACGGAAACATATGTACGCCCAATGGTGACAAGCTGCAACCGGAGATGACCGTTCCGACAGATACGGTATCTATTAATATCGACGGCACCGGAACAGTAACGGCCTTTGATCCTTCGGGTCAGGGAACTTCCCTCGGGGAAATAGAATTATACAGTTTTGCAAACCCTGCCGGTCTATATAGTCTGGGGCATAATTTATATAGATCCACGGATGCGTCGGGGGAAGCAGTCAGCGGCACTCCCGGTTCGGAAGGTTTGGGGACCATAGCTCAGGGCTTCATCGAGATGTCTAATGTGGATGTGGTAGAAGAGATGGTTTCCATGATAATGGCCCAGAGGGCCTATGAGGTAAACAGCAAGGCAATACAGACGGCGGACAGCATGCTGCAGATTGCCAATAACCTCAAGAGGTAATCCCCATGGTTAAGAATGTACATGTCATTATTTTTCTGGCCTGTTTTTGGGGGTTTTGTTTTCCTTTCAATGCGGAGTCGACCGCAAAAAGCAATAGCAGTGAAGTAATTGATCAGGGCTTTCAATCCATACCGGATTTCAAGTTCAAAAGATGCCTTTTGAAATATCTTTGTCGGAACTTAGGAAAAGAGGAATCGGATATCATTGTATCCAAAGTCAAGGTCAGCCGAAACAGGGCTGTTCCGGTGGGAAAGATCAGCATCAGATTGAGCCGGAAAGATACCGGAAGGCTTGCCGGAAACGTTAAATTGAATGCCATTGTAAGTGTGAACGGGATAGAAGAAAATAATGTGCGGATTTATTCCTGGATAGATGTGTTTGAGTCCGTAGTCTGCGCTTCCCGTGACCTTAAAAGGAAGGATATCATCAGAGAGGATGATGTCTATCTGGCTAGAAAAAATATATCTCACATGCCGCCTAACACCGTGAGGGGATTGAGCAAGGTGGTAGGGCTGACGATGAAACATAATGTAAAAGCGGATACCTGCCTTAAAGGATGGATGGTTGAAAAAACTCCCGCAGTGAAAAGGGGGGATATGGTAACCATCATGGCGGAATCGGATGATTTAAAGGTGACTATTCCAGGCAGGGTTATGGAAAAGGGCTGCCTTGGAGAGCTTGTAAAAGTTGAAAACATAATCAGCAAAAAAGAAATATACGCAAGGGTCATTAACAATTTGGCCGTAATGGTAAATTTTTAGGGGAGTAAAATGGTCCTTAAAAAGGATATATTTATATTGGTGATGATTGCCTTCCTGTCCGGGTGTGCCGCCTTCCCGCTAAGGACCTCTGACGTGCCTGAAATTAAAAGAATCCATGAGCCGCAATTTTCTGATTACAGGCAGCCTGAGACGGCGGAGGGTTCGTTATGGTCGGAGGTAAGGGGCGTCAGCCTTTTCCCTGACATGAGGGCGAGAAAAATCGGAGATATCGTGATCGTCAGGATCGTGGAGGATCCGGAGGCGGAACTCAATGCAAATACCAGCGCGAGCAGATCATCGACTGTAAACGCAAACCTCAAGTTCCTGGGTTATATGCAGGCTCTGGCCGATAAAAATTCCAGGCTTGCTCAGGTTCCGGGTCAGGACGATCTTATAAATGCCACCTTGAATTCAGAGTTCGATGGTGAAGGTTCCAGTGACAGAGACGGACACGTCAAGGCGTATGTTTCCGCCGTGATTATAAGGGTCCTGCCCAACGGAAATTTCTACATAAACGGGAAAAGACAGATCAAGATCAATAATGAGACGCAGTATATAGCCCTGTCGGGGATAATAAGGCCGGAGGATATAAGTCCGTCAAACGAGATCGCTTCGACATATGTGGCTGATGCCAGGATATGCTACGCGGGTATCGGAGCACTGGCGGATAAACAGAAACCCGGGTGGTTGGGGAGGGCGCTTGATCATGTGTGGCCGTTTTAGGATTTTACCGCTGATCATCTCAGCGCTTATTCTCTTTTTATCCAGTGAAGGAGATTGCGCAAGGATAAAGGATATCGTTTCAATTAAAGGCATCAGGCCTAACCAGCTTTTCGGGTATGGTCTGGTGATCGGCCTGAATGGCAGCGGTGACACAGGGGGGACAAGTTTTACAATTCAGGGCCTTGCAAATATGCTTGAACATGTCGGAATCCATGTCAATCCCGAAGATCTGAAAGTCAAAAATGTCGCGGCGGTGATGGTTAATGCGACTCTTCCTCCGTTTGCAAGGATAGGAAAAAAGATTGATGTAACCCTGTCCTCAATCGGTGTCGCCAAAAGCCTTCAGGGGGGGACTCTTCTGCTGACTCCGCTAAAGGGTGTCGATGGAAAAGTATACGCCCTTTCCCAGGGTTCCGTGACAATCGGCGGCTTCAGCGCCGGCGGGGCGGCGGGCGGGGGTGTCACGAAGAACCATCCTACGGTTGGGAGAATCAGTGGAGGGGCTACGGTGGAAAGAGAAATCCCCTTGTCCCTCAACAATAGGAAGGAATTAACCATAATTTTAAACAATCCTGACTTCGGCACTGCTTCCGGGATCGCCGGTGTCATTAATTCGAAGTTTGGAGATGACATAGCCAGACCTATAGACTCCGGTACTTTAAAATTCAGGATTCCCGGGTTGTTTCAGGATCGGGTTGTCGACTTTCTTGCTTTAATCGGCAAACTCGAGGTAGTTCCGGGGTCCGTGGCAAAGGTTATCGTCAATGAGAGGACCGGAACAGTAGTAATAGGGGAAAACGTCAAGATCTCAAAAGTTGCTGTTGCTCATGGAAATTTGAGCATTCAGATAAAGGAGTCAAACGAGGTTTCACAACCCGCGCCCTTTGCGCCGTCAGGCGGAAGGGGCTCTGCCCCGACACAAATGGAAGGAGGGGCGATAGTGGCCTCAGGGGGCAGTACGGTTGTTTCCCCGGACAGCGATTTAGATGTCTCAGAGGAGAAGACTCGACTCCTTCTGGTTCCGGAGGGGAAAACGATCGGCCAGCTGGTCAGAGCCCTTAATGCCATCGGTGTAACTCCACGAGACCTCATTACCATCCTGCAGGCAATGAAGGCGGCAGGTGCACTGCAGGGCGAATTGGAAATCATGTAAAGGAGAATCGGTATGTTGAAGCAAATTTCATCGGAGCCGGGTTTAACGGAAATAAATAAGGATGTATCTTCCGGAAGACTCAAAAAGGCCTGCGCCGAGTTTGAATCCATTTTTATAGGCCATATGTTGAAATCAACGAGGACGGGAATAGCCGGAGAAAGCCTGTTTTTCAACAATAATGCGGGTAAAATGATTGAATCGATGTTTGATGATAGCCTTGCCCTGGGAATCGCAAAGGGAGGGGGGATAGGACTCGGGGAGATGCTTCTCGAACGATTGAAGTGATAAGTTCCAAGATTTTTTATTCACTGCGGCCCGACCGGAAAATTTGCTGCACCGAACTTTACCAAATATGGATACTCCCGGCCGTGTGGCTGAGCATGCGCGCAGCGGTCACTTTGAGCGGGATGAAAAGCGCCAAAACAATAAAGTTTATGCCATTATGTGCCGATTAATAGACAGGGAGTTCAGTTATGGAACATATCGATTTCCAACCGGTTGAAATGCTTATTTGCGATAAGATCCTGCTATACGATGAACTGCGCCATTGTTTTATGCAGGAAAGGGATTCACTGCTTAATATCGATCTGGATAAATTATGGCTGATATCCAAGAACAAGACGGAAATATGCTCCAAAATAAAATCCATCAGAAAGGAGATCCTTTCAACGGTTAATAAAGGCACAAATAAAAAAGCAGTTGAGCTGAATGCTATAGCCGATCTGGTGCCGCCTGAAAGTAAACCTAGATTCCATGAGCTGTTCCTGAGGATTATAAGGCTGAAGGCTGAGATAGACGCTTTGAGAAAGGAAAATATGGGCTTTATGGATGACTCGCTCAGGTTTCTTGATGAAATGGTCTCGATAATAGCAGGTGAGGCAACAGGCAGGATTGTCTATAACGACAAATGTCATGTGAGTAGACCGGGCGCCAATATCCTTTTCAGCCGGGAGGCCTGATCATGTCAAACTTGGGGGCGGTATTTAATATAGGCAGAACAGCTTTGAGCACCCAGAGATACGGCCTTGACGTGACGGCACAGAACATCGCAAACGTCAACACTACGGGCTATTCGAGACAGAGCGCCGTATTCGAACCTGCGCAACCTGTTTGTTCCGGCAATTTGATCTTGGGCCAGGGCGTGGATGCAACGCAGGTAATCAGGACAACCGACCGGTTTATCGAAGCCCAGCTTATGCAGCAAAGATCAAAAATGTCATATTCAGAAGAGATGGAGAACTATATGCAGGTCCTGGAGGGTGTGTTTAATGAAAACCTTGAAACCTCCGTCAGTTCAATGATGTCGGACTTCTGGAACTTGTGGCACGATATCTCAAACAACCCCTCAGGGGTTTCGGAACGCACAGCCCTTTATGAGCACAGCGTCCTGCTGTCGGAGCGATTTAACTCCCTGGATGATGCCTTGGTAAATCTTGAAACGGATTTGACCAGATCCCTTAGCGCCGAAATAGTAGGGGTCAACCGAATCGCAAATGAAATCGCGCAGCTCAACGAAAAAATCGTGGAGTTGGAGGCGGGCGGCAACATCGCAAATGATCTCAGAGATAGCAGAAATACATTGCTTTCCGAGCTTTCGGAATATCTGGATGTCAACTCCTTTGATCAGTCCGATGGCACCCTTACTGTTGTTACCGCCAGGGGTTGCGTCCTGGTTCAGGGAAATAGCAGTTATGGTCTGGAAATGGGCGGCGATAATGGAGACAGGGTTGAATGGCAGTCCTCAGGGGGAATGTCCGTAGATATTACCGACTACATAAATAACGGTAAGCTGGGTGGATGGCTCACCATGCGTGATGAAATCATCGCTGAGTATAAAATGGATCTTTCATCTCTGGCGGGAGAATTTGTCTGGGCCGTCAACAGTCAGCATTGCCAGGGCGTGGGGCTTGAGGCCTTCAGCACCTATACCGGAAGCTTCAAAGTGGAAGACAGCGCGGAGGAGCTCGGCACTCAGGCTTCTGGATTGAGCTTTTATAATAAGATATCTGACGGAACTTTTAAGCTCTGGGTCTATGATTCCGATGGTAATGTCGTGGGTGGGGGGGCAACCGAGATCTCCATTGATGCAGACCCGGGGGGGACAAGCCTTGACTCCCTTAGCTCCGACATCGCTGCCGTCGCCCATTTGAACACCGGTATAACCACTGAGGGAAAATTAAGTATCGATGCCGATACGGGGTATACATTCGCCTTTTCCGACGATACCGGCAATGTATTGGCCGCACTTGGTGTCAACGCCTTTTTTAAGGGCGCCGGCGCAGGATCTATCGATGTGATCGATACCATAGGGTTTGATAAAGGTTCCATAGCCGCATCCAGGATTGATGCAACCGGCAGCTATGTGTCGGGAGACAATTCAAATGCCCTGGCGATTGCAGATCTCCAATATACATCTCTGGATATTCCGCAGTGGACGTGTGACAGGGTCACCGGAAACAGCGAAGGCAATCTTAATGCGACCATCGAAAATTACTATCATGCCCTTGTGGGGTCCGTCGGCACTACCGGTTCGAGCATCTCGAGCGGGCTGGCAATAAGCGAGGCAATGGTAACCAGGTTGAGTGTCGTACGGGACAGTATTTCGGCTGTCTCGCTTGATGAGGAAATGACGAATCTCATTAAGTATCAAAGTGCCTATGAAGCTGCTTCCAAGCTTATCAGCACTGCAGATGAAATGCTTGAGACCTTGCTCGATATTAAGTAAGCCTCTCGACATAAAACCGCGAGGCCATCTTGAGGCTTTTCTCAACAAAAAGGTGTGATCATGAGAGTGGCAAACAGTACCATTTATGACGTGATAAAATACAATCTGGGCAATATCAGTGAAGAATTAAACCATGCCAATAAAGTAGTATCTACAGGCAAGCGTATCTCAGAGCCTTCCGATGATCCTGTCGGGCTTACCCAGGTGCTGAACATTAAATCGGCCCTTTCGAACTTTGAGCAATTGGGTAGAAATATGGATATGGGAAAATCGTGGCTTATCGCTTCTGAAAGTGCCGCGACCAATGTGCAGGATCTTGTTTCCGATGCCAAGGCCCTGTGTGTGCAGATGGCGTCCTCCAACACGGGGGCCGCGCAGAGGATCTCCGCATCTGAAAACGTTCGGAATATGCTGGAAGAGGTGATCTCTTTGGCAAACACGGAGTTGAACGGGCGCTATATCTTTTCAGGTTCCAAGACGGATGCCACCCCCTTTGATCAGGACGGCACTTATAACGGGGACGGCAATCCGTTTGAAATAAGGATAGGAAGGGATTCTTCAGTAGAAGTGGGAAGCGACGGTGAAGCGGTTTTCGGATCCGTTATCAGCACATTAAGTGATCTGAAAGATGCTCTGGCCTCCGATGATGTCGATGGGATTCAGACTGCCATGGACAACCTGGATGCCGACTTCGATCATATTTCAAAGAAGATATCTGATGTCGGCTCCAAGATGGTCCGAATGGAAATCAAGGAGGCTATTTTTCAGGATTTGAAAATCAACAATACTGAGAGACTTTCGAAGATTGAGGATGCCGATTTAGCCGAGGCAATCATTGATCTGGAAGAAAAAAAGCTTGCCTACCAGGCCGCTCTTTCCTCTTCGGCTAATGTTATGCAGTTAAGCCTGGTTGATTATTTGTAGATAACAAGAGGCCTTCGGTATTTGAGGTTTTGGCTTGTAAGTAACCCACTGTAATTTAAAATTATTCTGAAGCTGCCAGGACCCGGCCATGCTTATACTAACAAGGAAGTTGGGTGAAAGAATTACTATTAGTGATGATATCGTTATTACTTTGCTTGAAATAAGAGGAGCACATGTCAAGCTGGGGGTCGAGGCACCCAAAAATGTTATTATTCACCGCCAGGAGGTATACGAAAGGATCAGGGGCGAAAACATGGAATCATCCAACGTAAGTGAGTCAGACCTTGCAAGAGCGGTGTCCCTTTTCAGCGTAAGTACTTCAAAGAGGAGTCGGAATTGAAGATCGAAACCACCAGATTCGGGACCGTCAGCCTGGAAGAGGAAAAGATCCTGGGTATGCCTTTCGGTATGCTGGGATTTCCGGACAAAAACCGTTTTGTCATACTTCAACATAAAGAGGGATCCCCATTTTACTGGTACCAGTCGGTTGACGATCCCGCACTTGCCTTTGTAATTACAAGCCCCCTTCTTTTCATGCCTGATTATGAGGTGGATACTAAGAATGTTTTAATGGAAATGCCCTGGGATAAAATCGGTGATGCCTTGGAGTTTTATGTTGTTGTTAATATTCCGAAAGGGTTACCCGAAAAGATGACTGCAAACCTTATCGGTCCCATTCTGATAAATAACAAGACCCGCCAGGCCGTGCAGATTGTTATGCCTGACAGCCCTTACACACATAACCACCCTCTGATAATACAAGATTAAATAGAAGCTTGAAATGAAAACAGTCCAAAATATCCCCTGCGATTCTTCGCGCCTATCAAGCCGGCTGAAAAGCTCCACCGATTCAGGTTTTTCCGAGAAACTGAAGGCCCGGGATATGCTATCCATGTCCGAGTTTCAGTCCTGTTTATCCGAAGGCGGGTCCGGAGCCGAATTCGTTTGCATAGGCAGCATTTCCCACGAAAAGCCCACCGTGTCACATCTTCTGATCAGGCATCCCCGATATGGGAAAAAATGCTGGAAAATTATCAATTCCGAGCTCAATCATAATAAAAATTATCGTGAACTTCCGGTCGGTAGACGCATATATCTTGATCCTAAGACACTTGAGCTTACCTGGGAGGACCGGTCCTTTAAATCGTCGGTTTCCATGCCTGATGAGAGGCCTGGCCCTGATTCCAAAGACTCGGGCCGGAAAGCCGCTTTATCAAGTTCCCAAACCCCTTACGCGTTGTCGGAAAACCCCTGTTTTGACCCAAAAGATCTGTCGAAGGTATTAAAAGACTACATCGGAACATCCTATAATAAGCTTGACTGCTTTGAGCTGGTAGTGCAGGGCCTGGGGGGTATGGGAATATGCTATGGAGGCAAAGAGGGTATTCAGAATCAGCTTATCAAAAAGGCATTGGACCGAAGACTGCCGATAAATTCATATTTGACAGGTGAGGGGTTGATCGAAAACTTCTCGACACAGGTTTACGGCAAGACATTTTCCGATGTGAGCCGTCCGGAAGAGAAGGCCGGACAGGTGCTGTCGGAAATTGAATCGAGTCTTGAACAGGGGCTGATAGTTTCCTTTTCAACGGCCGCGCGGGGGCATATCGGGGTTGTCTCCAGTCATGGCAGCACATGGACTTTTCTCAATTCCGGTGTTATCGATAATAGTGTTGAGGCTTCTTCAAAAATGAAAGGGGTGGGAGAAGAAGATCTGAAAGCGGAAATTGCCAACTGGTTTCGTTTGGCCGGAAGGCAGGGCCCTTTGAGGATTACTATCGGACGGTTGAACAATGAGAAGCTGCGTCCTTTCATGAAAACTCCTTCATTTCATGTATCGGTTTGATAATATGGATTATCTCCCGGTTGGCCTGCACAGGGCTGCACCAGGATTCCCTCTTCAGTTCAGCAGGTGCAAACCCACAGGCTTCAAGATTCAAATTTGACAATGCGTCAATTTTTTGGCGGTTGCCCGGTCACATCCAGGTACAGCCTGATGTATAATAGGGGCGGAATTTTTCAAAAATGAATCGTACTAAAGAGGGATTTGTTGAACCGCTGTGTCTAGTAGACGATACATCTGAATCCGAGTATGTTGGAACATGATTCAGGTTCCAGTTTAACACGGCCGGACAAACATGGGTTGTCTTTTGAGATCCAACTTCCACCCTTGGCAATATAATATGTCGGCCCGGTTTTTACTGGAGAAGGCGGGCCTGATATATCCTTGGTCCATTCCAGGACATTACCTAAGGTATCAACGATCCCGAAATCATTTTCAAATTCGATGTATCTGTCCACAGGCGTTGTATCGCCCACGTAACTTTCCTCTGTGTTACAGCCGTTATGACGCCAGCTGTTTCCCCACGGGAAAGAATAACCGCTTCCAGTCCTGGCAGAGGCCTCCCATTCATCTTCAGTCGGCAATCTTTTACCGGTCCAGGCTGCAAAGGCCATGGCGTCTTCAATACTTATCTGAACCACAGGATGTTTCCTTTTGTTGTTTAACGTGCTTCCTGGCCCTAACGGTTGATACCAGCATGCCCCTTCCACTGTTTTGTTGATGAGGGAAGAATTCCAGACGGATTTCTCCATGCCTGTTCTTTCATCTACCGTGTTCCGGCAACGTCCGTAATAGACCGTCCCGTATCCAAGTTTTTCGGCGGTGGTTCTGTACCCGGTCTTATCAATAAATACTTCAAAAAGCGTATTGGTAACAGGAAATTTGCTCATATAAAAGGGTGATAAGGGTACCGTCAGCTCACCTCTTTCATCCTTTCGGGGTTGTTTGTTACCTATATAATAGTTTCCTCCCGGAATAAGCTTATGTTGATTGTAGAATTTATCCATTGCAGCAAGGGAATCGTTAAATTCTTCAGCCAGAAGTCTGGCCTTCCGTATTTCATCCCCTCCTTCATGCCTGTCCTCAGCAGAAATACCTTCAATGTCTTCTATGAGCTCATGTCCAGGCAGCTCATTAATTTCAACAACTTCCGGTTCTTCATCCTCCTCCACCTCTTCGAGTATCTCCTCGTCGTCTGCCTCCTCAAGGTCCTCATCCGCGTCTATCAGATCGAGCTCTTCTTCAAGATCGCAACTTTCAAGGGGTTCATCTGTTTTGGTATCCTCCGGCTCTTCCGCCATGTCCGCTTCAACCGGCCCGGCGGTTTGCCCGGTCTCCTCAAGGCCTCCTGAACAGATTCCCCGCTTTTCTGCCGCGCCTTCGGATAAGCCGGTATCAGGGGTTCCAGCATAATAAGAAGGCCCCCCCCCAGATGCTTCAGCAGATGAAGCGGGGTCAGGCTCGGAAGGTCCGGAACCGTCCGCCCCAACCTTTTCGGACAAGCCATGGATTAGATCCCTTAGTTTATCTAATTTTCTTGAACCTTCGGAATCATCAATATCTGAAAAGGCCTCCGGTTTTGAAAGCATTCGATCAACCAGATCCAGCGCCCGGGTTATCTCTCCTAAATTAACAGGCCCGCCCGTTTTTCCGCCGGCTATAAAGGCCTTTAATGCCTTGTCCTTGGCCTCATCGGACATGACAAAAATATAGGAAGCTCCGAGAGTTACCCCTTCAGGGTTTTCTCCCTCCCCGTAGAGCTTCTCCAGATCGGCATTAACGGAAGATCTGATACTACTCAGATTCTTCCGTCTGTTTTTTATGATCGAAGGAGAGGTTGCCTTATCCCACAACGACCTTATCAATTTGTCCGGATCAATTCCCTTGAGGGACTCAATAGAGTTTTCATTCTCATAGAATCCCCTTATGACGTTAATAAGTCTGTATTTCAAGGTAGTTTTATTTTGATAATTAAGCTCGGATATGGCCTGATCAATGCCTTTGACGGTTATTACGGGAGCCACATGGTTCTCCTTTTTTTTGAGTTACCTCAGGAGAATGCAAAACCCATTCCACATATCAGGCCTGAAATAAACGCGGGTCTATTGTAGCGATAGGAGTGGTACGGGTTTTGCAATCCATTGTTGAATTGGCAGGATGATTAAGGCACATCTTGCCGGGGCCGGCTCGAGAATTGATTAAAGGAGTATTCAAATGAAAATTACAGATTCGGAAATTATCAGGAGTGGTGAACAGGACTTGATTGATGCAATAACCGGTGATCTGGACTGGGGTGCGATAGAAAATATTTTCCGGAGAAACCATAAACTGGAAATTGGAGAAGATGTCGAATATAAAACCGGAGATATAGTTGTTCATAATAATCAGGTAGCATACAGACTGGAATTTGATGTAAAAGTCAACCTTTCCGTCCTGCTTGACAGGGACGGGAACTATGTCTCTGTGACAGGTTGGGGTGATGTACACAAAACAAATGAAAAAGATGAAAACGGGGCGTTGGAAGAGCCTGAAGAACAATTTCCCTCCGGTTACAGTACGGAATCGGAGCATGATTATGAAAAGACGCTTGATGAAATCGAGCGGCCTGATCATCCGGTAAATTAAGACTTGATTAAGCCGGAGGCATCTTCCGTGGATAAACAGAAACAGAAAACAATTTCCCGGGCGGCATCTTAGGCAGGAGACATGAGGGCTGAGCAGTACGATTAAAGATAGCCCAGCACGTTTTCAGCCTTACTGTATGGCTTGATCTCCCCCATGATTTTTTTAAGTTTGTCAATATAGATTATGCAGGACGAGACTGTGAAAATGGATGACCCTACGGCACGTGAAATCAGGAGTCTGTTAGATAAGATCCTGAAACGGAATATTGAAGGTTTTATTGGAACCACTTTCGGGATCGGGGCATTGCCTCTAAATTGGGCAACCATATCATGCCTTATCCTGCTTGCAGAGCGCGAAAATGAGATAGACAGTTTTGGCCTGGACCCATCTGAGCGTTATACGCAGGATACATTCCTTGATGAATTGAGAGAAATCGGTATCGAATCGGATGCGGAACCGAAAAAGGCGCTTCAGGAGATGACTCAAAAGGGATATCTTAATGTAGATAACAAGGGAAGGTTTTGCGCGGAAAAACAGACCATCAGTATGACCCATCTCATTGACCGCATATTTCCCGGAATGCCCGGGATGAATCTTGTCGCCTATTTTATCCAAACCATGGATGAGGTTCAATCCGGTCGAAAAGACGTGAAAGATGCGGCCGGTCAATTTGACCAGACGCTGAAAATTCATGGCACTACTTTGAAAAAGAGGAATGCCGGCCCGGTAACCAAGAAGACACTTAAGCCGTCTGTTGAGCAGATAGCCGCATTTAAGAAAGGAGAGTCGCGTGCGGTTGTTTGTTCGCAACCAAAACTTTTTTCTGATGGCCGTTCAGGCACTAAGGAAATCAGGGAAGTCAGTTTTGGAATAGCTCTATCCGGGCAGGATAAGTCGCAGGAAAATTGCCCGGAAATCTTTGAAGAAAGTAAGGCCCAAAAACCGGATATGAAGGGAGTCGAACAAAGAGAGACTCCAGGCGGACAGACAGAAATCAAAGGTGCTCACACAGCCGAGATGTCTTCAGAGACCCTGCAGAACATACCTTTAGAGGCTGGCCCTGAATCGTTGAATTCAGCAGACGAAGAGGCCGCTACAGATATTACATCGGAAGCCGCCCATTCAGGTTGTAAAGACGACTTAATGCCTTCTGAGCTGGAGGCGCAAGAGGAAGCTTTTTTTAAAGATTCAGGGGCCGAATTAGAACGGATCAAAACTGTTATGCCTGGAGAGACATTGCCGCGTCCGGAAACCAGATCCGGGACAGAAAATATTCCAAACGAGCATGTCCAGGATTCCGATGATATCATAGAAAAACGCATTGCCGCCTTTGAGGAAGATCTGGCTATGCAATGTCCCCTATGCAGGTCAGCAAAGATCCAAATAAATGAAACCGCCATGGGTAAGGTCTATTACAAATGTCCCAACAAAAAATGTAATTTTGTAAGCTGGGGCAAACCATATCATCTGGCCTGCCCGCTATGCAATAATCCGTTTTTGATTGAAATTTCCGACAAAAATGGAGCAAAAATTATTAAATGCCCGAGGGCAACATGCCGCTATCAGCAGAAATCCCCCGGGCTGATTACGAAAGAATGTCGTGAAAAAGCCGGGATACCTTCTAAAGAAACAACTAATAATAGCGAAAGTTTCCGGAAGCCGCGAAGGAGGGTAGTCAGAAGAAAAGTGGTTCGAAAAAAAAGATAGTCGGGCCGGGTTCTCGGAAAGGAGTGAAATGCGAGGGATCCTTGATTGGATTAAAATGTATGGCTAAAATTATCAGAATGTTTTACGCAGGCTGTATCTTGAATTTCCCGCATATCAGAATCGCAGGCGAGATCGGTTTTTTCCCCCGGTTTAATTTGAAGAAAAACATGGAGTTTCCCGACAAGGATATCCGGTCAGTGCCCACGTTTTTAATCTTCGGGGCGCTACAGAACATATTTTTCAACGAAAATCCATGCTGTTTTTAGGCTATTGGAGGCTTTTTCGATGGCAAAAAGGCCAACCTATGAAAAATTGGAACAAAGAATCAGGGAGTTGGAGAAGAAAAATTTTGAGATCAAGCAGGAAGAAGAGTTGCTGCGCGAAGGCGTAGAGCGTTTGAAAACCATCCTGAATTTCATACAAGCAGGAATTGTGATTATTGACACGAAAACTCACAAGATCTTTGATGTCAATTTTGCCGCCGCTCAAGTCATAGGAGTTCCAAAAGAGAAGATTGTCGGGCGCCTGTGTCATAATCTTATGTGCTCTGCCATAAATGGAGCATGCCCGATTACGGATCTCGGGGGAAAAATAGAGAACTCGGAGAGCTTGATTTTCAGGTCCGATGGCGGGAAGATCCCTATTATAAAAACCTGTACTCCCATAGACCTGAGGGGCAGGGAATACCTGCTGCTTACCTTTATTGACATCAGTGATAAGAAGAAACTTGAAGCCCAGCTCATCCAGGCCCAGAAGATGGAAGCAATAGGTACTCTCGCAGGAGGCATTGCCCATGATTTTAATAACCTTCTTATGGGGATACAGGGATATGCTTCTTTGATGCTTATGGATATCGACTCAACTCATCCCCATTATGAAAGGCTCACAGGGATAGAGGAGCAGGTTCAAAGAGGCGCTGAACTGACAAGACACCTGCTGGGCTTTGCAAGGGGAGGGAAATTCGAGGATGTCTCCACTGATCTCAATAAGCTCATAAGAAAGACTTCCGGAATGTTCGGTCGCACAAAGAAGGAGATCGAGATTCATAGAAGGTATCAGAAAGATATATATTCGGTGGATTCGGACCAGGGGCAGATTGAGCAGGTTCTGTTAAATCTTTATGTCAATGCCTGGCAGGCAATGCCAGGCGGGGGAAAGTTATACCTTCAGACGGAAAATGTCTTCATTGATGAAAATCATTCAAGGCCCTATAAAATAAGGCCTGGGAGATATGTGAAGATTTCCTTTAAAGACACAGGCGTCGGTATGGACGAGACAACCCGGCAGAGGGTCTTTGAGCCGTTCTTCAGTACAAAAGAAATGGGCAGAGGAACCGGTCTGGGATTGGCGTCCGTGTATGGCATCATTAAAAATCATGGCGGATTTATTGATGTCTACAGTGAAAAAGGCGAAGGAACAACCTTTGATCTCTTTTTGCCGGCTTCGGAAAATGGAGTAGTAGAGGGGGGCGATTCAGATGAAAAATTTCTGGAGGGTTCCGAGACTATCCTCCTGGTAGATGATGAAGATATGATTATTAACGTGGGCGAGCAGTTTTTGAAAAAGATGGGTTATACGGTCTTAATAGCCAAAAACGGGAAAGATGCCGTTGAGATATGTGAAAAGGGTCGTGATAAAATTGATATAGTCATTCTGGATATGATAATGCCGGACATGGGCGGCGGGGAGACCTATGACAGGATAAAGGAGGTCAGTCCCGGGATGAAGGTCCTGCTTTCAAGTGGGTACAGCCTCGATGGTCAGGTTACCGAGATTTTGGTGCGAGGCTGTAACGGTTTTATCCAGAAACCTTTTGATATAAAACAGTTGTCTCAAAGTATAAGGGAGGTCTTGGATGGAAAATAGGCGATTTTCAGTTCCTCCCTGTTTTGGAGCGATATTGTACCAAAGCCGTCCTTGCCTGTTAAATTACCGAAATGATCCGCTGAATTTCCAGCTGTGCAGTGAGTACCGGGAAATATCACATTGATAGATTGCCATAAATGCGAACACTATTATGTTACCTGGGACAGGCATTTTCCTCATGGTTGTAAGGCTATGAGTTTTAAATCCAAACAGCTGCCTTCGGTAAAAGTATTTGTCAGCTCTAATCGAGAATGCCTTTTTTATCAGGTCAAAAATTTGACATGTCGTCAAACTCAGGGCCGCTCCCGCCATAATAAAAATCAGGACTTCCGGAAAAAGCAGGTTTAACCGGCGTCCATCCGGAAAATAAATTATCCCGACGATGATCAATGGCTTATCAATCTCAGTTTCTGTGTTTAAGCTCAATGTAAAGAGGATTTAACCGGTTTCAGCTTCAACAGGGCTTGCATCCGCCTCCGGCGGATCAAATAGCGCCTGTGTCGGTTAACCGGCACCGGTTTTTTTGTGTATTTGGCATGGTTTCTGCTTTAACTGGCGGGTATTGAAATGTTTTCCCGAAACTTGAACCTGACTTTTTAATCTGTAAATGCCTGCGCAGAATGTAAGGGTACCCTGGGAGGAAACGTGCAATGGAAGATCTGAGGCCGGAACTGGACCGGATAAAGAAAGAATATCTGGAGGCGGAAACGGTCTGCTCGGATGAAAAGGCGTGTCTTCTGAAAGTTGCCAACATCTTCGGCATGGTTGTGGGCATGCATGCGGAATTTGCAGAAGAACAGCAAACCATAGAAGAGATGCTCAACTCGGGGGATGTGCTGCCTCTGGATCGGATTAGGGAGGAGCTAGGCAGGTTGCGTAGTAGGATATTTACAGAAGAAACCAAGGCAGGGCTTTATAAAAGCGAAACCGAAAAGAAAAATGAAATAGATGAGCGAATGTTCAAGGCCTGTAGGAACATCAAGAGAATTATGCTGCCGTTTCTTGATGGTTTCTACCCCATGACAAAGGAATTAAAAGAAAAGGCCGATCAAATAAAAATCAAGTGTCACCCCGGTATGGCGGAACATGAACTGGATGAACATACGGCTTCATTTCTCGCCTTTGTTAAGGGACTGAAGAAAAGGGTCTCGGAAGATTTAGGATATGTCAACAAGAGCTTTCTCATGCTTTTGAAGCATGTAAAGGAACTGGAGAAAATGCTGACGAGTGAGTTCGGGGAAAATGACAGTTTAAAAGAAATGGAGCATTTTGAGATAAAGATCAGCGAGGAGATGGGTTCCATTGTAAACTCGTTTGATATTCATGCCAGAATCAGCGAAATAAGGAGTACGGTAGTAGGAAAGTTAAGTAATATAAAACGACTGGTTGCCAAAAGAAAAAAGGAGGAAGTAAAAAGATCGGACCGGGCTAAGGAAGGCCTTGATAAACTCAAGAAACAGATCGTGAATGCGGAAAGACACGCCCGTAAAATGTCAAAAAAAGCGGAACATTTTCGAAAAGCCGCCAAAAAGGACGGCCTCACGGGCCTGCACAACCGCAGTGCCTTTGATGAAAGGCTAAGGGATGGGCTTGAGCTTTTTAACAGTGGGGGAGGCTCTTTTTTGATCGTACTTTTCGACGTGGATAATTTTAAGGCCATCAATGACATGTTCGGTCACGTGGCAGGAGATAAGGTCTTGAAGATAGTTGCCCGGACATTAACGGAAAGCTTCCGAAAAGATGATTTCATAGCGCGTTACGGCGGTGATGAATTCGTTGTCATCCTGGAGGGTTTGAGTGAAGAGATGGCCTATGAAAGAACAGAAAAATTCACGAAAAATTTCAGTGAAAAGCGGTTTACTTCGGCCATGGCGGGTAAGGATATAAAGATCAACATAAGTGCGGGAATCGCCTTGGCTGATGCAGGAGAGGGCCCTGATCAACTCATCCGCCGTGCGGATCTGGCCATGTACGACTCGAAAAAAAACGCCCGGCAACCTGACATATCAGGTTAATTCGGGATTCGGCCCTGATTGCCCTAATGCAGGCGAAATTTGGTTTTTATAGGGACCCGGTCATTTGTCCCGTGATTTTTTCAACATATTCGCAAACCTTGCGTTTGATACTGCTGACTTCTTCTTCCTGAAGGCCCAGGAATTCCAAAGTCCTTTCCTGAACCTGACATCGCATGCTGTCCACACCTGCTCCCATGTCGCTTTGTACAGCCAGAAAATCCGCCATATGAACTATATGGGCCAGATCATTATCCTGTGACATGGAAGGATTATGATGGTATCTTACGGCGGAAGTTAGAATTTCAGGGATACCCCAATTATTACATGCTTCATACCCGATTTCAGAATGATCCAACCCCAGGAGCTGTTGTTCCACTTCGCATAGCGTCTTTTTGTGATCCATCTTCAACCGGTCAAATTCTTCCCTCCTTTTAAGGACATGATCATCAAGCATGATTTTACCTGCGTCATGTATGAGTCCGGCCATAAAGGCGATATTAACCAGCTCAGGTCCTTTTATGTTGGCTATAAGCCTTGAGCCGATGCCCACGGCCAAAGAGTGCCGCCATATGTCTTCCGATTTTGCCCCGTATCCCTTCAGTTCTTTGCTCAAAAGATTGGAAGTGCCTGCCATCATGACGATTTCGCCCAATGTTTTGCCGCCGAGCAAGACGGAGGCATGTCCTATTGATGTTACCTTCCCTGCCAGACCGAAGTACGATGAGTTGGCCATTTTCAGTATCCTGACTGATATGGCCGGATCGGTTGCGATTACGCTCGCAAGCTCTTTGATGCTTGAATCGGGATCAGACATGATCTCCTGGGCCTTCAGGACGACCTGAGGCATGGGAGGCAAGACACCCATCAATCCGCTTATAATCTTCTTTTTTAGGGCCTTACCCTCCTGCTCAAGGTCTGATCGGGGATTCGGATTCAACGCTTCTTCAGCCCCGTTATCTTTTGATTTCGGGGACGCTCCCGAGAAGGTTTCTGCGACGGATTTCGATCGAAGGTCAAGCTTGATGGTTCCCTTGCAGTGCTTACAGGGAAAACTGACCTTCCTGTTGAGCGGAAGTTTTGCGCGGTGGATATTATAAAAATGCCCGCAATTGGGACATGCGATCTTTATACTGCCTTCTCTTTTTTCATTAATGTTATTTTCCACTACTGCCACGGGATCACCCTCGTATACAATTTTTATATCGGGCAAAGGCACATCTTGTGTTTTTGCCCGCATAGCTTGCGGTAACTCCTTTATGCTTGTGGAATAATACTTTCAGTTAAATTCCCGGTTCCTGCGTTTTGATTCACGGCTTCGCCTTTTTCCCCCTATAATCGGCCTTATCCTGCCCCCTCTATTTCACGCTGAAGAAGGTGCTTCCAGAAGGCGAGGAGCCAGCCTGTAAAAAACCCCATACGATTAAGTTATCGCCAAACAAGTTAAAAAACTTGAGCCGGAAAATGAAATTTTCCGGTTTTGAACCTTTTAATTCTCTGCTACTTGAGCCGACGAGAACAAACGTTGGTTATCCCAACGCGTCCTTGGCCTTTTGATCCTTTGAGAAAGTAATAGAGTTACAAAAGGAATGGTAACGGTGGATCTTTTTAAGTGGTCGGGGCGAGAGGATTTGAACCTCCGACACCCTGCTCCCAAAGCAGGTGCGCTACCAGACTGCGCCACGCCCCGTCATGATAGGAAAGTGTACCATATATTAGCTTGCAGTGTAAAATCAAGCCTATTTTGACCTTTCTAAGGGCTTGACCGTAAATCGCATTTGACCTATAATCAGCACCCTTATAAATGAGGCATGGGTTTTTATGGCTGTGCCCGTTTTTTGAGGTTAATGTCGATGCAGGAGGCCTTAAGTGGATCTAGCAAGAAAAATAAGCATTGGAATCGTAATGATAATACCCTCTTTTGTTTTCAGCGCGATGTTCTGGGCATGGTTTGAATCATGGTTTGCGGTGCTTATCATGCTGCTGATAATGGCTGGGCTCTATTATACAATCATCACCGGCAGGGCGGAACCGGTCTTCCGTCAGATTGTGGGCAGGGCTGTTTCAGATTTTTCAAGCCTCCCGGGCAGGCGCGGCAACAGGGCCTGAGTGTAAAGGCCTGCATAGGATAGAAACGAAAAAGGGGATCAACCCAGAGGGTTGATCCCCTTTTCATTGCTTTCGGGGGGTGATTGCCCTGCTATGCTATTCCGAGGCTGAACTTGAGTGATTTAAGGGTATTTTTCATGAGCATCGTAATGGTCATGGGACCCACACCGCCCGGAACCGGAGTAATGTAGCCTGCTATCTCCTTTGCCGCGTCAAAGTCGACGTCTCCCCTTAAGATGGCAATCTTTTTGCCTGTTTTTTCACTGATCTTCTCACCGACCCTGTTTACTCCCACATCTATCACGCAGGCCCCCGGTTTTATCCATTCGGGCTTTACCAAGCCCGGCACACCGGCTGCCACGATCAGGATGTCGGCCCTTTTGCAGTGAAATGCCATGTCCTTGGTACGGGTGTGAACGATGGTTACAGTTGAATTTGCGCCGTCAGCCTTCTGGAGCATTATATTCGCGATAGGCTTTCCCACTATGTTGGACCGGCCTACTACCACCACTTCGGCACCGTTTGTCTCGACACCGGCGCGGACTATCATTTCCTGGATACCTGCGGGTGTGCAGGGGGGGAATTTTACCTCGGATCCCCCTATCATGAGTCGGCCGACATTTACCGGATGAAACCCGTCCACATCCTTATCAGGATCTATGGCGTTCAGGATCTTTTTTTCATCGATATGTTTCGGAATGGGAAGTTGAACGAGTATGCCGTTGATGGAGTCGTCATTATTATACTTGTCGATGAGCGCGAGCAGGGCCTCCTCGGTAATGGTGTCAGGCTGGTTATCCTGGATTTCTTTGAACCCCAGACGGTTGGCTGTCTTGATCTTAAGCGTTACATATGAAATAGAGGCTGGGTTTTCTCCCACAAGGATCGTCACAAGGCCCGGCACCACCCCATGCTTTTCCTTGATATCTTTTACCTCCTGTTCGATTTCATTAAGGATTTCCTCACGAATTTCAGTGCCTTTTATAAGTTTTGCTGTCATTTTGCATCTCCTTTCATGAAATTTATGCTAATAGATTCCAGAGCAGCCGAAATTAAAATAACGATTCCATGGAGGTCTTCATTACCATAGTTCCGATTTTATATCAAAGCCTTATTTTGAACGGAAAGAAGCATCAATTTCAACGATCATCAGGACAATAGATTCGGGCATTCAACCCAACGGGTAATCCCTTTTTTTCAGATTCATGCCTAAGCAACAGGCAGTCAGGTACCACGAAAAACAGACACTCAGGCTGAAGAAAGATTAATGGGCCGAGGATTCCATTACTTTTACTTTATTCATTTCAGGCCGAATAAATTTCGGTCCTTACGGTCTAGGTCATTTACCGGGACTTTTCCTCGTCCATAAGTTTTTTATGAACCTGATCAGAATGAACAGGAAAAGGATAAAGGTTGCAACCGCCAGTATCGAAAGGTTGTAGCGAACCATTAACCCGGCTGTTTCTTCCTTTATTATATCCCAGTTATTTCCCAGGGAATAACCGAGGTAAATCCAGATCAGGTTCCATATGGATGCGCTCAACAGGGCAAGTAAGAGGGAGGCGAACCCATTAAGCCCTGAAAAACCGCCTGATATGGATATTACCGATCTTATCCCCGGTAAAAATCTGTTGAGCAGTATAAGTAGGTACCCGAATTTTTTGAACCACTCCTCCGCCCTTGTTATGTCACTTGCCTTGAAAATCCAGAAATCTCTTTCAATGAAAAATCGTCTGCCTATGATTCTGCCCAACCAGAAAAGGGTCATGAAGCCCGCAATGCTTCCCAGGGTTGTGGAAAGATACACCCCTGTAAAGCTGAGCCTTTTTGTCCCTACCAGAAAAGCCCCGAAGGCGGTAATAGTATCTCCGGGAACGGGTGGAAACACGTTTTCCACAAAGGCGCTTACCCCCAAAAAGATATAAATCAGGGGCTCCGGAAGGGTATTGATTAAATGAAGGAGATTATCAATCGCATTCATCTGTTATCCAGGGAACCGGTTGTTTGCAGTTCAGACTGCAAAGGGCGATATAAACAGGCTAACTCATCCTTTTTGGTAAAATTATCAAGGTTCCATTTGAAAACGCAAGGAGTCTTTTTACCTTGACTCGACAGGGCTCTTTTGCTAACAGGTCCAAAGTAGCTTGAAATACTCTGATACCCCCGGCCATGTGCGGATCAATTTGCAATTTAGATGCACATAGGCCTTTTGGGGGCAATTAATATCTGCGGGGAAAAAATGGCAAAAAAGGTATCCAGGAAAGAGCTTCTCAAATCGCCTGACGAGTTTATCACACTGTCCGAGCGTATTGTAAATTTCGCAAAAGAGAATCAGCGCCTTCTCCAGCTTTGCGGTCTGGTGATAGCGGCTGTTTTTGTCCTATATCTGGCGGTAAATGGATACTTCAGTCATATCAACAACAAAGGTCAGCATCTCTATAACCAGGCCTATAATGCCCTTTCTCAGGAATTTGATCCTGGTGCGGAAAGCAAGAGCCTTGAAAATGCGGAAAAATTCTTTACCCGGGTCATCGATGAATACGGTATGTCAAAGGCTGCGAGGCTTGCCCTTCCCCAGCTTGCGTATATAAAATTCAGAAACGGAAAATACGACGAGGCGATAGGACTTTATAAGAAATTTATGAAGAAGGCTTCAGGGCACAGGGAATACGAAGCCATGACCTCTATTGCCATTGCCGCCTGCTATGAATCGAAAAACGACATTGATGAGGCCATAGGTGTAATTGAAGGCGTATCATCAGATCAGGAGGGTCCTTTCAGGGAGATCGCAATGTTCAACCTGAGCCGCCTGTATAGGCTTGGTAACAGTCCTGAAAAGGAGAAAGAGGCCCTCAAGCAGTTTATTGAAGAATTCAGCGGTTCACCTTTTGCCCAAATGGCAAAGGCCCGTCTATAAAAGATTCTCCGGTTCAGTCCGGGTGATTCTTTTGCCAGGTCCTTAATGAGGCCCTTGTCTCTATAAGGTTTCCCCGGGTAATCTCACGATTAATTGTGATTGCTTGAGGATTGGCCCCTTTTCTCCGGCCGGACTCGAGAAAACCTCACTTTTTGTCTTAATAAGACAGAATATCTCATTTTATTTCTTTATAAGAAACCAGGCATAGCAGGCTGTTGCCTTGCAGGGCTGAATCGATACTCGATCCTCCGGCCCGGGATTCTTTGTTAATTACTCCATTTTTCATTCAAGTGAATGATCCTTTTGAAAAAAGAGCGGTCATTTGTCTTGACACGGAATTGCTTCTCTTTTATAGTTATTTTATAGCTAAAATATAGCTTCATACAGGAGGGGGCCATGGTCATAACCGAGATTTTGGCAAGAAATGCCAGGATGTATGGAGAGGAAATCGCCCTTATCGAGAGAGACCCGCTAAACGGGAAAAGGGTTGAGATTACCTGGAATGATTTTGACTGTATGGCTAACAGGGTGGCGGATGCGCTGCTCAAGAAAGGCATCAGGAAGGGTGACAAGGTTATTCATCTTATGATGAACTGCCTTGAGTGGCTTCCGACATACTTCGGAATACTGAAAACCGGTGCCTGGGCCGTACCCCTTAACTTTCGATTCACCTCCGGGGACATTCGTTACTGCGCGGAGATTGCGGAAGCCAAGGCAATGATTTTCAGTCAGGAGTTTATCGGCAGAATTAATGAGATAAAGGATGACCTTGATACGATAAAAGACTTTATATATCTTGGAGAAGAGGACCTTAAGCCGGAATATGCTCAAATCTTTGATGCCTTTATCGATGATTGTTCCGAAGAGGCCCCGGCCATTGAAATAGAGCTTTTTGATGAGGCCGGCCTCTATTTCACCTCAGGAACCACAGGAACTCCTAAGCCGATTCTTCTGACCCACAGAAATCTGGAATTCGCCTGCTATATCGAAAACAGACACCACAACCAGACCCATGAGGATAACTTCGTATGCATTCCTCCTCTCTACCACACGGGCGCCAAGATGCACTGGTTCGGGAACTTTATCGTGGGGGCCAGGGCGGTAATACTAAAGGGGGTCAAGCCGAAATGGATACTGGAGGCAATTTCGGAAGAAAAGGCTACGATCGTATGGCTGCTGGTGCCATGGGCTCAGGATATACTGGTGGCTATTGAAAACGGGGAAGTAAATCTTGACGATTACGCGCTCGATCAGTGGAGACTTATGCACATAGGGGCCCAGCCGGTCCCGCCCAGCCTTGTAAAGAACTGGATGAAGGTCTTTCCCGGTCATGACTATGACACTAACTACGGGTTGAGTGAAACAACCGGACCGGGCTGCGTTCATCTGGGAATGGAAAACCTCAACAAGGTGGGCGCCATCGGAGTTCCCGGTTTTGACTGGGAGTACAGGATCGTTGACAATGACAGGAAGGATGTGGCAAGGGGCGGATCAGGCGAGCTTATGGTAAAGGGTCCGGGGACAATGAAGGAATATTATAAGAACCCAGAGGCGACAAAAGACACGATTGTCGACGGATGGCTTCTCACCGGGGACATTGCCAGGGCGGACGAGGATGGATTCATATGGCTGGTTGACAGAAAAAAGGATGTCATAATATCGGGAGGAGAGAATATATTTCCTGTGGAGATAGAGGACTTCCTGATGTATAATGCCAAGATTCAGGATGCGGCGGTAATCGGAACACCGGATGAGCGGCTTGGTGAGATTGTAACTGCCATTGTGCAGCCAAAGAAGGGCCAGGAGATCTCAGAGGAGGAAATAATTGCATTCTGCGAAGATATCCCCAGGTACAAACGGCCCAGGAAGGTCTATTTCGGGGATATCCCCAGGAATCCCACCGGTAAGATCGAAAAACCCAAGCTTAGAAAGATTTACGGAGGAAGGGCCCAAAGCATTTGACCTGAACGTATCGGCCGGAAGATGCCGTCAAGACTAACCTCATAATAGGGAGAAAGAGATGCATAAGCTTTTGACCGATTCTCCTGGCAAGGAGATGCTCCTTTTAGGTAATGAGGCAATTGCCCGGGGCGCCCTGGAGGCGGGAGTAGCTTTTACCACATGCTATCCCGGAACGCCTTCCTCGGAAATTCCGGAACAGTTTTTCAAAATCAGTCAGGAGACCGATCTTTACTTCGAGTATTCCACCAATGAAAAGGTCGCTATGGAGGTGGGAGCGGCGGCTGCCATTTCCGGTCTCAGGACCATGGTAACCCTGAAGCATGTCGGGCTCAACGTGGCGGCGGATCCCCTTATGACCCTGGCGTACCTGGGGGTCAAGGGCGGCATGGTCATAGTTAACGCGGATGACCCGTTTCTTTTCTCCAGTCAGAACGAGCAGGATAACAGATACTATGCCCGACTCTCATCTCTTCCTATGCTGGAGCCTACCGGCACGCAGGAGATGAAGGACATCACCTGTTCCGCCTTTGAACTTTCGGAATCGCTTGAACTTCCCGTTATAATCCGTACCACCACGAGGCTCAACCACATAAGGGGTTCCGTAACGCTTGGTAAGCTGGGCAAGATGAAGACAAAGGATACCTTTCACAAGAACCCTTTCCATTTTGTTGCCGTTCCCGCCGTGTCCAGAAAACTTCACCAACAGCTCCTTGAAAAATATGACAAGGCGGAAGAATTATCCGAATCGTGGCAGGAAAACAGGATCGAGGGAAAAGGTAGATTCGGAATAGCGGCAAACGGGGTTAGTTATAATTATGTCAGGGATGCCGTAGCAGACCTCGGGCTTGCCGATCAGGTAAGTATCCTGAAGATAGGATTTTCCTGGCCTCTTCCCAAAAGACTATGTACCCGGTTTCTTGAAAATGTTGAAAAGGTCCTGGTTGTGGAGGAGCTGGAACCTGTTATGGAAAACGACATACGCGCGATCGCACAGGAGGCGGGAATCAGTATCCCCATAAAAGGTAAAGGCATAGCAGGGCTTTCCCGTCTGTTCGAATATGATCCCGGCATGGTGAGGCGGGCGGTGGCCGAGTATTTTGAAATCGATTACAAGGAGGCCGAACCTCTGGATTTGTCCGATGTCCCGGAACTTCCCGGGAGGCCGCCGAATCTCTGCGCAGGCTGCCCCCACAGGGCCACATTCTACGCGGTAAAGGAGGTCTACGGACCTGATGCGATTAATCCCACGGACATAGGATGCTATACCCTCGGCCTGCTGCCGCCTATTTCAATGGCCGATCTTGTCATATGCATGGGTTCATCGGTTTCCTCCTCATGCGGGTTTTCGAAGGCTACGGATCAGAAGGTTGTTTCCTTTATAGGAGATTCGACATTTTTCCATTCAGGTATAACGGGTCTGATAAACGCGGTTCACAATAACCACAAATTTACTCTCGTCATACTCGATAACGGCACTACCGCCATGACAGGCCACCAACCCCATCCGGGAGTCGATACCGGGCCTATGGATGTGGATCTTACCCGTATTTCGATTGAGGAGCTGGTCAGGGGTTGCGGGGTAAAGGATATCCATATTGTAAAGCCCTTCAAGGTCAACAAGACAATCGAGGCTGTAAGAAAGTCAATGGACTATGACGGACTTTCCGTCATAATCTCTCAGGAGCTTTGCCCTCTTTTTGCCAGGGGTATCGGACAGTTGAAAAGATCGAGGCCCTTCTACGTGAATCATGATAAGTGCAGGAATCACAGGGATTGCATAAACAAGCTGGCATGTCCTGCCATGTATCTGGATGGTGAAAGGGTCGAGATAAACGAGCTTCTCTGCATAGGCTGTTCGGTCTGCGCACAGGTTTGCCCTGAAAACGCGATCCTTCCTTTGAAAAAATAGATGGAGGCTTCTATGAAAACTTGGAGACTGGTATTTATCGGCGTGGGAGGTCAGGGTAATCTTCTTGCATCGCGTCTTTTGGGTGAAGCCTCTCTGTCTTGCGGTATCCCGGCAGTGGTAAGCGAGATCCACGGCATGGCCCAGCGTGGCGGTATAGTGGAATCGGCCGTACTCATGGGAGGTGTAACAAGCCCGATCGTTTCAAGCGGGGAGGCGGATGTCCTTGTAGGCTTTGAGCCTGTCGAGACGGTCAGGTCACTCGGCAAATGCAACAGGGACACGCTTATAATAACAAACACAAGACCTTTGCCTCCGTTTACCGTTTCCGTGGGTCAGGGTAAATATCCACCGGTTGATGAGCTTATGGCTCTTATCAGAAAAAGGACGGACAGGCTGATAATGCTGGATGGAAACCGGCTTGCCGAGGAGGCGGGAAACGCCCTTTCACTTAACATGGTAATGCTCGGAGCTCTGATAGGTTCAGGGGCCGTGCCCATAGAAGCGGGCAGTATGAAAAAGGTGATCTCGGACACCACAAAAAAGGTATTTCTCGAATCAAACCTGAAGGCCTTTGATCTGGGAATGCAGAACGCCTGATTCATGCCGGTCTCTGTTTCAGTATCTTTGGTCCTGAAGGCACCCGGAATCCACCTACACACCCTTGCCGTACATTTCAGATTTTCCGGTAAAGGGCCAGTATGCCTTCCAGGGGACTGAGTTTTTCAATGAGTCTGAGTCCCTTATATCGGGGCATTATCCTGTCCAGGCCGTAAACCATGAATATGGCGCCCCTTTTCGCCTTTTTCAACACGAGCCTGGAGAATTCCTCATGCATGATAAGGTAGGTGTAAAAGAGATCAAAATCGCTCAGATCAAAATCCGCTGAATCGCGGATCGCCATGTGGGTTTGGCTGTCCAGGGCATCTCCCGGAAAAAGGAATATGTTTTCAGGTGGAACCTTGAGTTTATGAGCTTTCAGTGCCTCCTCAAGCTCCTGTTTCAGCGGTTCGTATTCCTCCAGGGTCAATTCGTCCATCTCGATGCCTGCCGAGATTTTAACCAGGTAACTCATAAATACATTGACCCTGCCGTCGGCACATCCCAGGTCGAGAAATGATGATTCCCCCGGTCTCAAAAGCCCCTCATCCATCATAACGGCAATGCAGTTCCCAAGAGTGGCAATGTCGGTGGATCTCCTGAAACCCAAAGGGCCCACATCTCCCACCTTTCTTCCGTCGTAAAAACTTGCGACTTTGTCGAGGGTCTTTTGAGTGGTCCTGTCAGCAGCCGTATCTGTCATGCGAGTAGCCCTGATCCACCAAGATGTCATCTGATGCGTAAAACGTAGTACGCCTCATTTGTTTTTTTCCCTTGCCTTCAAAAGAGCCCCCGCGCCTTCGTTCGTGCGAATCCATGCCGTATAAATTAATGATTACGCTGCGGCGCTGGCACTTTTTCTTCGCTTCGCTCAGTCCCACTGCTCAGCAAGCACCTTCAGCCTCTCATTGAGGTGGAAAAGGATTTCCAGCTCTTCTCCCTCCTTTTCCCTTAAAAGCATAAGGTCCTCTTTTTTTATCGAGCCGGTAACCTTGCCGCACACATAATTTATGCATATCACCTGGCGTGCCTTGAGAATGCAGCCGTTTTGCCCTAGAAAATAGCAACTTGAAGGATCAAACCTTTCTTCCGGCAGGTTGACTTGAAGCAGCATATTGACAAGTAGCAGCCATCCGTCATACCTGTTTTCCATGCCTGCCCCACAGCAGGAGCCCCCTTCCAGGCTGTCGCATTCGTAGCAGATCCGTGAAATACCTGTTCGCTCGGACAGCTTCCGGGAGGCGGTTATCGCAGTCTGGAGCCGTTTCAGAAGCAGGCTTGAAGCCTCGTCTTCATAGAACCTAATCCTCAGACGATCAAAGGCATCCCCGGCCCAGGCAATCCTTTGTTTAACGGTTAGAGAAAAGGGACCGGCTTTGCTTTCATTCACCCTTTTTTCTGCCTTTCGTCGCCTTTTTACCGCTTTTTGGGGTGTCTCCTTCTTCGTTTTCTCCGAAATTTTTAAGGCCTTCAGCCAGTTCGTGAAGCTTCATATCGACCAGATAATTTATTGTTCCCTTTATGTAGGTACCGTCCTTCTTTTTCACTCCTGCCTTTTTATCGGTAAGAACTTCAATGCCTTCATCGATTGTTTTTACTGAATAGATATGAAACTTGCCTTTTTTTACGGCCTCGACGACATCCTTTCTCAGCATAAGATCTTTGACGTTGCTGTGCGGAATCATTACTCCCTGCCTTCCCGTGATTCCCGCTTTGATACAGCAGTCGTAAAAGCCTTCTATCTTCTCATTTACTCCGCCTATCGGCTGAACTTCGCCCTTCTGGTTGACCGATCCGGTAACCGCTATGTATTGTTTCAGCGGAACACCTGACAGACTTGAAAGCAGTGCGTAGATCTCCGTTGAAGACGCGCTGTCCCCGTCAATGCCTCCGTAGGACTGTTCAAAGGCGATGCTTGCACTCATGGTAAGAGGTTTGTCCTGCGCATATTTTTTTCTGAGGTACCCGCTCAGGATGAAGACCCCCTTGCTGTGGGTATTGCCCGACATGTCGGCTTCTCTTTCGATATTTATGATTCCCGCCTTTCCCATTGAGGTGGAGGCGGTTATCCTGGCCGGTTTGCCGAAGGAATAGTCCCCCAGGGTGTACACCGCAAGCCCGTTTACCTGTCCAGTTGCTTCCCCGTCCGAATCTATCATGAGGGTGCCGCGGTCTATCATCTCCTGAATATGTTCTTCAACCATGTTGGAGCGGTATCTCTTCGATTCAATCGCCTTGTCGACATGGGCCTCTTTTACGATCGACTCGTTAGCCCGGGAGGCCCAGAATTCCGATTCCCTTATCAGATCGGTTATAGCGGGAAAACTGGTGGAAAGTTTTTCCTGTCTTCCGCTCATCCTCACCGCCTGTTCAACCAGCGCCGCCACGGCGGACCTGTCAAAGGGGTGCAGGTTCTCCTCATCGGTTTTCATCTTTACAAAGGATGCAAGCTGCATGATGCCTTTGTCATCTTTATCCATGGAGCTGTCAAAGTCGGCCCTTACCTTGAATATTTTTTTTACATCTTCGTCGTAGAAAAGAAGCATCTGGTAAAGGTATATGTCTGAAATTACGACTATTTTAACGGAAAGATCAATCGGCTCCGGTTTCAGCCCGGAGGTGGTAAACAGATAGAATGGGTCATAGGTCTGGATCTCCAGTTTTTCGCTCTTTAACGCCCTTTTAAGGGCCGGCCACACGCCCGGCTCCATGACCGCGTCCATCAGGTTTATAACGAGGTATCCGCCGTTTGCCTTCAGAAGGGAACCCGCCTTGATCTTGCTGAAATCCGTCCGCCATATCCCGGCCCTATCGACAATCCTTTCTATGCTCCCGAATATGTTCCTGTAGGTTGGATAAGACTCTATTATAACAGGTGGCCCCTTCTGATGACTGTTGTCCACCAACAGGTTGACCTGATACGGCTGAAAGGTGTCCCCCTCAGGCATCATCAACTGGAGTCCCGGAGGCATCTGCTGGGCCTGAGGCCTGAATATCTGAAGGTTTTCCGCCATGTCTTTGAGCAGGGCATCCAGATAATTTTTGACTTCCTTCTGACTGAATTTTTTGTAGACGGGTGCGGCAAGTTCCGAGGCCCTTTTCATGAAATTGACATAGTCCATCTTTTCAATCTTTTCCTGCACCTCTTTCTGAAGATCTCTCAACTCGATAAAGATCTGGTCTATCTGGCCCCTCAGTTTTTCCTGTTTTTCCTTTAGCGATTTGAATTCATCGGCAGGAAATCTTCCCTTCTCGACCATCTCTTCAACCTGGTCGATGTGCAAGGGGTTTCCATCTATAATGGGCATCACTTCAGGCCTTTTGATCTGGCCCACCTGTAGGTCCACAAGGGCAAAACCTTCTTCCTTGACCTTCTGGTCAAGGCTTTTGAAAAATCCCTTTCCCTTGCTCTCGTAAGCCTCCATTACCTCCTTTTTGAGGTTGACATATTCCTGACTCTCAAAAAGCTTGGGGATCTGGTTCTTTAAGGTCTCGGCCAGATCGGAGACAGAGCTTTTAAAAGCACCTCCCATTCCCATTTTTAGACAGAGAAGCAGCGGCTCCTCAGGGTTCTGGAAATTGTTTACATAACAGAGATCCTGAGGAGCCTTGTCGTTTTTTGACATCTCTTTGAGCAGCTTTTTGACCGTAGACATCCTGCCGGTGCCGGCTGCGCCTGTAACGAATACATTGTAGCCCTGCTTGTCCATTCCCATACCGAACCTGAAGGCCTCGACACCTCTGTCCTGCCCGATGATTTCTTTTAAAGGCTCGATGTCATCCGTCGTTTCAAAAGGCAAATCGGCAAGATCAAGTCGCCACCTCAGCTTTTCAAGGGGTACCTCTTTTTGCTTTCTGCTTTTCGGCATCTGTTTTCTCCTCACAATGCGTGGCTTTACTTTTTTGCTGAAAAATATATCTGTGTCACAAGCCTTGGATCAAAATGTGCCGGGCCGAATCAACCGTTACCCGCCTTGCTTACGATTACATATCTGCCCCCCTTTTCATGTTTTTTCGGCATAAGGACTTCAAGTACACCGTCCCGGTATGTTGCGGTTATCTCATCCACCTCCACATTGCAGGGCAGGCGGAATGTTCGGGAAATGGAGCAACTCTTTTCCTTTCGACCTGAAAACCCCTCCTGTCTGACCATGGTCCTGTCATGGGTTTCAACATGAATGCTCAGCGTATCGGAAGTAGCGTACAGTTCGATATCGCTTGATTTGAGGCCGGGAATTTCGGCCCTTACCAAAACCGTGTTATCCTTTTCAAAAAGATAGATCCCGGGCCTTTCCTCCAGGTCCTCATGGAAAGCCTCAAGCCCGTATCGGGACCAGCACCTGTCCAGGAGGCGGTCAAAGTCTTTTCTGAGTTTGTCCATCGCCTCATCCTTCCAAACGATAAGCCCGGCCATGTCCTGTGACCTCCCTTTCTTATTATGTCTCTTCTCCAATTCAGTTGAAGAAAAAGGGTTCCTGTACAAGAAAACAGGGTTTTCGATAAGGGATCTCAACTACCCGGTTTCCGAGTATCCACTTATCCTGCCCGATCGACTTCAACCGATCGGGAAATGATCCCTGATTATGATCCCATCTTTGTATATCATTAGGAATGGAATATTTTTGATTCATTATAGGAGATTTGGTTCTCTGAGGCAAATTGGAAAAAACGACGCCTTAACGGATCGGGACAAGTGCCGGTAATGCGCTTTTTACTCCTCCCTGCTGAAGGGGTTACCCAGGGCGGATGGGGTTGTGCCGATTCCGCCTCTTTTAAGGGCCGTGACAAGAAAAAGCACCAGAACGGTTAGCAGGTAAGGAAGGATTCTTAAGATATAGGTCGGGATCAGTTCCGCCCCTGTGGCCTGAAAATAAAACTGGAGTGCATTGAGCCCCCCGAACAGGAGCGCTCCGAAAAGCGCCCTTACCGGGTTCCATGTAGAAAATATCACCATGGCAATGGCAATCCAGCCCTGACCCGCGGACATTCCCTCTTTCCACCCCGGAGTGTATACAAGGGAGAGGTAGGCCCCGGCCATGCCGGCCATCAGTCCCCCGAACAGGGTGCAGCCGTATCTGAGAAATTTGACGGGCACGCCTGCCGCGTCGGCAGCTGCAGGGTCTTCTCCCGCAGCCCTGATGTTGAGGCCCAGATTGGTACGAAAGAGTATGAACCAGGAAAGAGGCACGATCATGAGGGCTATAAGGACAAGAAAGGTCTGCTGGGCCAGGATCCGTCCCAGAAAAGGGACCTTGTCCAGAAAGGCGCAATCAAGTTCCTCAAGCCTTATGCCCAGCTTGCCTATAAACGGCCTTCCGAGAAAACTGCTCATTCCCATCCCGAAAATGGTTATGGCAAGCCCGCTTATGACCTGACTGGCATGCAGATTAATGGAAAGGAAAGCATGTAAAAGGGCGAGAAGGCCTCCCGCGAGCATTGCCCCTGTGAAGGCCATGACAGGGGATCCGGTCGTGTAGCCGATAATAAAACCCGTCATCGCGCCGATGAGCATGATCCCTTCGACTCCCAGGTTAAGGATGCCGCTTTTTTCGGTAAAGATCTCCCCTATACTTGCCAGAAGAACGGCGATGCATGATTTCAGGGTTATGGAGGCTATGAATATCAGGTCGTTCATGCACTCCTCCTTAGTATCCTTATCCTGTAAAGGGAGAAAAAATTGCTGGCTAGTATCGCCAGCAGGATCGTTCCCTCAAGCACGAGGCTGATCGAGGAAGGAAGGTGAAGGGTTGTCTGAAGCTGGTCTCCTCCTACTATGAGACCACCCAGAATTATGGCCACAAAAGGCACTGCAAGCGGATTCAAACCGGCAAGAAAGGCTATGATGATGCCGTCATAGCCGTATCCTACCGCAAGCCCCTGCTGCAGACGAAGGTGAATGCCGCAGACCTCGCTCGTGCCTGCGAGCCCCGCAAGCCCCCCGCTGATGATCAGTACGGCGATCCTTTGGCAGGTAATGTTTATGCCTGAATAGCGGGCCGCCCCAAGGCTGTTGCCTGTAACCGTTATCCTGTATCCCCACTTGGTTTTTTTAAGGATGACAAACAGGAGCATACATGCCGCTATGGCAACAAAAAGGCCCAGATGAACCCTGGTCTGGAAAAATCTTGGAAACCAGGCGGACTCATTAAACATGGCGGTTCCGGGAAACCCTCTCCCCATGGGATCACGCCATGGTCCAAAGTAGAGGTGCTCCATTAATATGACTGCTATGTAATTGAACATGAGGGTGGTGATAATCTCGTTTACCTCCCACCTGGCCTTGAGGATCGCAGGCAACAGCGCCCAGACGGCGCCGCCCGCAAACCCGCTGAGTAAAACAAAGGGGATCATCAAGGGGTCCGGTATATAGCTCTGAAAAAAAAGCGCCGTGCCTGATGCGAATATCCCCCCGAACACAAGCTGTCCCTCGCACCCGATATTCCAGAGCAGCATCCTGGCGGCCAGTGCTACCGCAAGGCCGGTAAAGATAAGGGGAGTGGCCTTTACGAGTACTTCAGAAAAATGGAACCAGTCTCCGAAACCTCCCATAAACATTATATAGTAGGCCCTTAAAGGGTTCGCTCCGACCGCCATAAAAATAACCGCACCTACAAGGATGGCGGGAATAACCGCCAGAAGCAGGATCTGAATAAGAGAGAACCCGGAATCAGCCTTTTTTTCCACCTTAAATACTACCACAATCCGTCCTTTCAGAAACGCCCGCCATCAGGAGTCCGACCTGAGAAACCCCCTCCTCATCGCTGGTTGATATCACCTTTAAAATCTTTCCCCTGAACATGACTGCAATCCTGTCTGCCAGCGAAAGCACCTCCTTGAGATCTCCGGAGACCAGTATTACGGCCGCATGCTCCCTCTGCCTCAGAAGCGAATCCCAGACCTCTTCGGTGGCGCCCACATCAAGGCCCTGGGTGGGATGTTCCGCAATAATCAATCGCGGTTTTCGACCCAGCTCCCTGGCAAGGATGAATTTCTGAAGATTGCCGCCGGACAGCTGCCTTGCCTTTGAAGAAGGTCCTGAAGGTGTCTTGATGCCGAAATGGTCGATCGCCCCGGATGTTTCCGCGCGGGCCCCTTTGAGATCAAGAAAAGGGCCTTTCCCGAATTCTTCCACCCTTGTGAGCATGAAATTTTCAACGAGGCTTTGTGCCGGAATGCTTGCGGTGCCGTATCTATCCTCAGGTATGTAAACAAGGCCCCTTTTGGCGGTCTTTATCCATTCAAGCGAATTAAACCGTCTTCCCTTATAGGTGACGGAACCCTTTTTAAAGGGCAGAAGACCTGTCAGGCATGCAACAAGGGTGTCCTGGCCGTTCCCCGCCACCCCGGTTATTGCAAGGATCTCGCCGGTGCGGACCTCCAGATCGATTTGATCAAAAGGGATATGATTATCACTGCCTCCGGAACCGAGGCCTTTGACGGCGAACACGCTTTTCCCGACAGGGACCTTTTCCTTGTCAACCTTAAGGACGATCTCCCTTCCCACCATAAGCCTTGCCAGTTCCCTCTTTGAGCGTATCTGCTCCGGAAGAAGGGTGGCGATAATTTTCCCCCTTCTCATTATGGAAATCCTGTCTGAAAGGCTCATGACCTCTTCAAGCTTGTGAGATATGAAAATGATCGTGCGTCCCGCCCCGGCCAGCCTGGTAAGGGTCTCAAATAACGGTTTTATCTCGGGTGGGGAGAGGATCGCAGTCGGTTCATCCAGGATCAGGATCTCCGCTCGCCGGTAGAGAAGTTTCAATATCTCCACCTTCTGCCTCTCCCCCATTGAAAGCTGATGGATCTTCTTGCCCGGGTCCACATAAAGGCCGTATTCTTTTGAAAAGCTTTCTATCTCGCTGTTTATCCTGCCCATATCAAGAGATTTGAGCATGCCCGCACAGCCCAGGACGATATTTTCAGCAACACTTAACGGCTCGACAAGCATGAACCTCTGATAGACCATGCCTATGCCGATGGAAAGGGCCCCGGCAGGGGAATTGAAAGAAACGGCCTTGCCTTTTAACCTTATCCCGCCTTGATCCGGCCTGTATCTGCCTGAAAGTATGGACATGAGGGTGCTTTTTCCGGCGCCGTTTTCGCCCAGAAGCGCGTGTATCTCACCCTGTGATATGTTGAGACTGATATCCCTGTTTGCCCAGACCGGGCCGAATCTTTTGGATATCCCTTCAAGAGAGAGGATCGAATCCGGCCTGACTTTTTCACTGTTTTCCATTACTTTAGGCACCCTGTCATTTAGAGGAGATAATTTGAGGGTCGGGGAGGTTTGTCAGGCTGTGGAGGGGGGCCGGAAGGAACGGATGATCGGTGCCTTCCTGGGCCGCGCAGAAGATCCCCAGGATATCCGGCGGGTCCTGCATATCCTGATTGCGTGCTATCTCTTCCACCAGCTGGGTCAGGGCAAATACCGTTCCCCCCGTGCTTACCACATCATCAATGAATATTATTCCGCCTGATGCGTTTGCAAGGAGATTGAGGTCCCTTTCATACAGGGCCAGAAATTTCCCCCCGCTTGTAATGGAGTCGGCGCCGACTTGAATAACGGGCCTGCGTTCAGATTCCATATGGGGCTTGATTCGGTTATAGGCGACCGCTACGGCGTCTATTTCAAGCTCCTGCGCAATCACCTGGGTAAGCTGGAGCGCCTTTTCAACAACGGTCAGTATGGCTACGTTTTCAAGGTCAGGTATCGCGGCCCTGATCTTGTCCGCAAGCAAAAGTCCCAGGTCCCTGTTGAGTTTTATCTGCCCTACCAGGTTGAAAGAGACGATACGCATACTCGACTTTTCTTCCTGCATGATTACATGCGGCAGCTCTATTTCATAGGGCAGCCCGGGGACCTTGAGGAGATATTTCTCACCCGATTCAAGGCTTCCTAGGGTATCCATCACTTTTCCATCCCTTTTGACCGGCCCGGGGGTGCCATGATACCCCCGGGCCGGTTGGTTTTAATCCGGAATTTTTCCGTTTACGCCCTTTATGAGCCATCGCATTGTCAGAAGTTCCTTGTCCGTTGCCTTTTTACCCTCGGCTACGCGAAGTTTCCCCTCTTTGTCATAAATCGGGCCGGCAAAGATATTATCCTGATTCTCTTTCAGCTTTTTCTGCTCCGACAGAACCTTTTTCCGGACTTCATCCGGTACCGATTCATTAAAACCGGTGAGTGTGATGTTGTTTTTGTCAAACCCGCCCCAGTATTCCTGTGGTTTCCACTTGCCTGCAGCTACCCTTTTGACCGCATCCACATAATAGGGTCCCCAGTTCCATATGGTTGAAAGAAGTGCGCATTTGGCCCCGTATTTCGCGGAATCGGAACCATAGCCGATAGCGGGTACTCCTTTTGCGCATGCCGCTATGCTGCTGTCGGGGGTGTCGGCCATCTGTCTTATGAGGTCATGTTTGCGGTTTACGAGCGTTTCAGCCAGAGTCGTTTCATTTATGGGGTCCCTCCACGCCTTGAGCCAGACAACGGTATTTACCTTTTCAGGGTCGTATTCATGACCCGCCTCTTTCAAACCCTTGACAAGGCCGATTGTGAAGGCGTTTATTCCCCTTACCGGCTCGGGAATGGGGTTAGTGGCGACCGTGCCTATGTTCTTGAATCCCATAAGGCCCGCCGTGTAACCTGCAAGGTATTCACCCTGGTACATGCGGCCGAAATAATTGCCCATATTGGAGGAGGTCTTGTAGCCGGAGCAGTGCTCGAAGGCGGTATCCGGAAAATCCCTTGCCACCATTAGCATGGGGTCCATATGCTCGAAGGTGGTTCCGAATATGATGTCGTATCCCTGCTTGGCATAATCCCTGATCACCCTTTCGGCATCCGCGGCAAGCACCTTTTCGGTATAGCTTATCTCGACCTTGTCCCCCATCTCTTTTTCCAGATACTTGATGCCGTCATAGGAGGCGGTGGTCCAACCCATGTCGTCGATGGTCCACAGGAGGGCGAAGGCCACCTTTACCTTCTTGTCCGCCCCGACCGCGGCAGGGGCATAGGCCAGGGAGACGGCCAGCATAACGGCTAAAGCAACAATACTGATTTTCTTCATGATCTGTTCCTCTCTGTCTCTATTTTTAAGGTTTGAAAAATTTTTGAAAAGACACACAATAAAATGAATGATGCTCAGAGTCAAGATGCCTTGATCATTGTTCGTCCATTAAAAAAATCCGGTTGTTTGAACCGGGTTGGACCGGGGCTGCAAGGCTTCAGCAGTGACGAAAGATAAAATATAATCCCGCTCAATGCGGGGAAGTCGGAAGGGCTTGTCATTTTTGACTTGAAAATTTCGGAGAATTCTATTATCTGTTCTTTTCTCACGTAAAATCATTGAATTGGCCTGGGTGTCTCCGGGAGTCGGTTTTTGTGATCGCGGAATCCTTTTTTTTATTCCGATTTTGAGAGAAACCAAATATTTTAAAGATAATAGTTAACAGGATAAATAAAATTCTGTTAAGATAGACATGAGAAAAGGCGCACGGCTTTTTCCCGAATGCTTAGCGAAAGGTGAAGATATGTCTGATTCAACAACTGTAAAGCTTCCCAAGGCAATGCCACTTGCCAAACGTATCGAGGAGGCCAGCAAACAGATCTCAGAGTGGCTTGAAAATCTTGACAGTCCTTATAATGATGAAAAGGACAGACTGCAGTTAACCAAAATGGAAAGTAATGCGGGAGAATACTGCTATCACTATTCAATAATAAAACGCAGAGACCTGTCCGTGTCCGACGTAAGTATTCGAAAGAGATAGCAGGGGCTTTTTTACACCTCAATGAAGATATGAATATGATCAGGCCGTAAAAGCGGCCTGATCATTCTTTTAGAAGATCAAGGAATCCTTCAAGATCGGTGTCGCTGCGGATCCCGAGCCGGGTAAGCGCAAAATCAAATTTAACGGGGTCATCCGGTGAAACAAGCCTGAACGCCTCGGTTATTTCAAGGGCCGTTTTTATATCCGCACTGTTTCGATTTGAAAAACCAATGGATCCGCAGATCCTGTGCATATGAGTATCAAGAGGAATTACAAGTCTTGATGCCGGTATGCCGCTCCAGCCGCCCGGATCGACATTGTCTCTTCTTATCATCCACCTCAGGAAAAGATGAAGCCTCTTGCAGGCGCTTCCCCTTTCAGGCAGAGGCATGAGACTGTTGCAGGAATTACCGCAAAAAGCCGTTAATTCCTTCATAAAAAAGGACAGGGCCGGGATTATGTTGTCGTGCTCACTCCTGTATCCTTCAAGCATGCATCGGTTAAGAGAGCCGTACCTTTCAAGTACCCTCTTTATTCCAAGGAGCATGGCCGATAATTCCTCGCCGGTCGTAAAACGGTGTCTGAATCCGGCAAAAAGCTCATGCAGCCTGGAGTCCACGGCGTTTTTTATGAAATCAGAGGGTGAGGGGCCCATTTTCCGGAGAACCATGCCGACGCTTTTGAGAATCTGGGCTACCCTGCCGTATGCCAGAGAGGACGCTATAAACCCGACTATCTCCATATCGGCAGGTTCGGCGTATCCGTAAAGATACTCCAGGGGATCTGGATGCACCCATTTTCTTGAATTAAAGGTCTTATAGAGCCTTTCAAGTTCAACCGGTTTTTTTGATGGATTCATATAAAAGGTCGCCGGGTTTATATTTGAGATTTTTCTCCAATTTAGAAAAGAGGGCCCCTTGAACCTTCCGGGGGACATCAGCTGGGAATAATTTATTTGTTTTTCCCGGTGAACCGCTACTGATCGGGAGGTGGTCCATATCAAAGGTTCCTTAATATATAATCATTAAAACCGTCTTTTAAATCACCCGGTGGCTTTCTTGACACCCGGTATGCATTAAAATATATTTAATAAATTGAAGATAAATGCTTCGATCTTCTCCTGGCGCCTATTTGTTTAGCCAGTTAATAACAGGATGATAAATCATGAAAAATATTTCCCTTCAGGCCATCTCACCGGTTGACGGCAGGTACAGAAGATCGACTGAAAAGCTGGCAGACTATTTTTCCGAATCAGCCCTTATCAGGTACAGGGTGCTGGTGGAGGTCGAATACTTCATCGCATTGTGTAATCTCCCTTTACCTCAGCTCAAAGGTTTTGACAAAGGGCTTTTTACCCTTCTCCGCGGGTTTTATGGGGATTTTTCCCTGGATGATGCACTCAGGGTAAAGGAGATAGAAAAGGTCACAAATCATGATGTAAAGGCTGTCGAGTATTTTCTGAAGGAAAAATTCGAGGATCAGGGTCTAAGCGGGTTTGCTGAATTCATACACTTCGGTCTCACCTCTCAGGATATCAATAACACGGCAATGCCTCTTTGTCTGAAGGAGGCATGGAATGAGGTCGGGTTACCCTGCCTTGAGGAGGTCCTTGACTGCCTCACTCAAAGGGCCGTGGAATGGAAGGACCTGCCCATGCTCGCCCACACGCACGGTCAGCCGGCTTCCCCAACCAGGATGGGCAAGGAGCTCTATGTCTTTGTGGAAAGGCTCAACACGCAGATGGAAATGCTCAGGGCCGTGCCCTTTTGCGCGAAATTCGGTGGGGCCACAGGCAACTTCAACGCCCACCATGTCGCCTATCCGGAAATAGACTGGGTGGCATTTGGAGACGATCTGGTCGGAAACGCCCTCGGTCTCAAACGGCTGAGCGTGACCACGCAGATAGAGCATTACGACAACCTGGCCGCGTTTTGTGACAACTTAAAGAGGATAAATACGATTCTGATCGATCTTGACAGGGACATATGGGCCTATATCTCCATGAACTATTTCAAGCAGAGGATCAAAGAGGGTGAGGTAGGCTCTTCCGCCATGCCGCACAAGGTAAATCCGATCGACTTCGAGAATTCGGAAGGAAATCTGGGTGTGGCCAACTGCCTGTTTGAGTACCTTTCATCAAAACTTCCCATCTCGCGGCTCCAGAGGGATCTCACCGATTCAACGGTAACTAGGAATATCGGTGTGCCCCTTGCCCACACCCTGATCGGCATGAAATCCCTGATAAGGGGTTTTGGAAAGCTGATCCTGAATGAGGAAAAGATAAATTCGGATCTTGAGGCAAACTGGGCCGTGGTTGCAGAGGCGATCCAGACGGTCCTCAGGCGGGAGGGGTATCCCAGGCCGTATGAGGCACTTAAGGAGCTTACGAGAAAAAACCGGGTAATCAAACAGGATGTGATCCATACCTTTATCGACGGGCTCGAGGTCACAGACAGCGTCAAGGAAGAACTGAAGAGAATTTCCCCGTACAATTACACGGGAATCTGTACGTTTTAGGCGGGAGCTGTTTTATTTTACGCCCTTGCCTTGATCCTTTTCAGCTCGGAGACAATCGAATCCCCGGGTTTGCTGAGTGCCGCAAGCGCCCCTGTGGTGAATTTCGCGACAATCTCCCCGAAGATGATGGAGACCAGCATCGGGGGGGCGAATACTCCCAGAAAGGCGATAAGATTGAACAGGATGCTGTCAAGGGGGATGCTCACGAGGTTCGACCCGGTAACCCTCTGGATCCAGGGCCTGTGGAGCAGCCTCTGGTATATTTCGGTGTCCGCTGTTTCGCTCAGCACAATGGCTATGAAGGATGCCGTAATAATCCGCCATTCAACCCCCAGGAAAATCGACTCAAGCACCATGCCCACCGCGGCTATCATTATCATGGAGTAGACCCACTTGCGGCCATACCTGTGTACCCTGTCTCTCTGCGTGAAGGTCACACCGAACACGAGGGTCCCTACCGAGAGAAGTCCGAATACGGGAAGAGGCATGAACCATGTGGCCGTAAGGTTGGCGACCAGCACGGCTGCTATGTAAATGACCATGGACGTTATCAAATTTGGATCATCTCCCGATTAGGTGGTGTTAAACATGGCTAAATAAAGAAATCCTTTTTATTTAAGCGGCTGAGACCTCGCAGGATTCAAGGGGTCGAGGATTCTTCGCTTTGCTCAGTCCCACCCTTCGACCAACTCAGGGCGGGTTCCCGGTTTCTTTGCTCCGCTTGCGCTTCGCTCAGTCCCACTGCTTCGCAGCGGGTTCCCGGTTTCAAGCATTCCAGTGCTTCATTGAAACGGCGGATGAAACCGCTAAAGCATTAGAAAGATTTAAAGCTGTTTCAGAAATCCTGGAAACTCTTTTCAGGTATATAGAATAAATGAAAAAATCTCAAATAACATAAGGTACGCAGAGATCAATAAATTGTTAAAAATACCGATAAAGTCTTTAGAAAACAAACCCTTGAACCATTGACTCCTTGTGCCCTTGGACCCTCTTCGCCAACTAAGTTGGAGAAGAACTTCAAATATTTTGCTCCTTTTAGCTCTCCGGGATAGGTGAAAACAAGTACCCCATGGGATAAAAAATGTCAATCCGCTACCCTAATTACTGAGGGGTCACCTGATTTACCTGATGAATTTCAACCTGATCGGAAGATGTTCCTTATTGAATAAAATTGCTCCCAAGAACAAAAGCGTTTTATACTATTATGCCTATTTATCCGAAAAGGGCAATGTTTGGAGGGGAGAGGATATCAGGGTCTTTTTCAAAAAAAACCTCAAGGACCTCCCTGACCTCATCCATTGAGCAGGCCTTGAGGATCTTTGATCTGAGGGTGTGGCCAAACCTGAAATTGGCCGCAAAATAGGCAGAGAAAAGCCTGAATCTCCTGAGTGCGACGGTTTGTTCAAAATATTTTGAGAGCAGTTCAGCCATTCTGAGCGAGGATTCCCTGTATACGCCTTTTTCAGGTTTGAAATCGTCCGTCCATTCGGCAAAGACCCATGGTCTTGAGGCGGCAAGCCTTCCGAGGGCCACCCCGTCGCAGCCTGTCTGGTTTATCATCCTGAGGCACGCCCCGGCGTCAAAGACATCGCCGTTTCCAAACAGGGGAATAGAAACGGCCGATTTTACCTCGCCTATGTACTCCCACCTTGCCGGTCTTGTCCTCATGTCCGGTGCAATCCTGGGATGAAATGTGAGCGCGTCTGCTCCCGCCTGTTCAAAGCGCCCGGCAAGTTCAACCGCGATGCTGGTGTCTTTCTGCCAGCCGGCCCTGAATTTCACGAAAAGAGGTATGGATATGGCCTTTCTAACCGTGGAAACGATCCTTTCAGCCAGAGGGGGGTCCTTTAAAATGGCTGCTCCCAGATTTTTCTTGCACACAGTGGCGGCCGAGCACCCGAAATTTATATCGAGTCCAAAAAATCCTTCCTCTTCCACATGGCGGGCGGCCCTTGCCATGATATCAGGCTCGTTTCCGAAAATCTGGCATACAAGCCGGGGTAGCTCCCTCGGGTTCCACCTGAAACCGGATGGACCGTGTCCCTTTGCGCTCGGAATCGACCTGGCTCCCGTCATCTCGGTGAACAGAAGGCCGCAGCCCCCGAAAGAGGAGACAAGCTCTCTGAAGGCAAGATTGCCGATCCTCGCCATGGGGGCAAGGATAAGCCTCTTATCTATGACCTTTCCCCCTATCTTGACTGGGCGGTTTAAAAGCCTTTTGAGTTCGTTTTCCATCTATCCGTATCTACCGGCATCCCATGTTTGAAAACTGAATGAATTATGAAACGGGCCACTCTCCCCGCTCCTTGAGCACGTCTTTAAACACGGAAAGTGCTTCGTTTACCGCGGGCATCCCGGCATAGGGGGCGACCTGAAAAAATATTTCCGTAAGTTTTTTGGGGTCGCATCCCACGTTCAGGGCGGCATTGACATGCAGGCGCAGTTCATCCCCGGCCCTTATGGCGGCCAGCATGGCACAGGCTGCCATCTGCCTTTCAGGCAGGGTGAGCACGGTGCGGGAGTAGAGATTCCCGGTTATGAACATGGAAAAATCGTTTGCAAGGTCCCTGTCGAATTCCTTCCACATCATATAAGGGGGGTCGATCTTCGCTCCGTCTTTGAACAGTCTGGTTGCTGTCCGCCTGGTTGTTTTCCTTAATTCCTCCTCTTTCATTTCTCCGGCTCCTCCTTTTCGGGTAAGGGTTCCACATACTTTACCGACCGTTTGTTCAGGATTTCCGCCTGCTCCTCAATGCCGAGGCCCGTTCTTCTGGCTATTTTTTTAGCCTGGTTAAGGGAGTAATAAAAGTTGAATATGATACCGATCACAACGGATGCGGCAAGGGCGTACCATTTCCACAGGAGGAGTCCCAGGATGCCTGCCAGGATTATGAGGATGAGATATATCATACCGTACTTGCGTGCCCTGTCGCTGGCCTCCAGGACAAGTTTTTCCGCCTTCCTGTTTTTGTCCATATACTTTTCCCCTGCGCTTGTTCCTCAAGTTTATGAATGGTTATATATGGGCCTTTCTTTAATACGGTTTTCTGAAAATGGTCTGTCAGGCCTGATTTTTTATTAATATAGTCCGTAAATTTATATATTTCAAAAGGGTGTCGCAAGTCCAGAGATATGCCGAGATCCCGGTTCACGTTTGATTGCGCCTCGATCAGGGGGACAAACGTCTTGACATAGGGATTTTCAAAAATAGAATAACCCCATAATTTTGATGAATTCGTAAAAAGAAATAATTGAGACGGCAAAGTAAAAAGTTCCAAATGCAAGGCTTGCGCTTCCGGGAACCCGCCCCGAGCCTGTTGAGGGGTGGGACTGAGCAAGACCTTTAGGGCCTTGCAAAGAATCTTGAGGAATGAGGCGTGCTTATCCCGCTTCCGGCGGGACCGCAATGATTCACCCTGTTCAATCGGCTAGGTCGTCTCGCACAGCGAGAATTGAACAGGGCGAGGATGAAGCATAATCCCGCGTGGCGCGGGATTGGATTTTTTACGAGACCGTCAATCTTTAAGCTGGGGAGCAGTATGTCACAGACTGAATGGCATGAAACGCAAATTCGCGTCCGCTACAAGGACACCGACCGGATGGGGGTGGTCTATTACGGAAATTACCTGACCTTTTTCGAGGTGGGAAGGACCGAGTTTATGCGGGACCTTGGCCTTTCCTACTCAAGCCTCGAGGCGGAAGGCTATGCGCTGGCGGTGACCGAGGCATACGCGAAATATCATGCAAATGTGGATTATGACACAAAAATTATTGTCAAAACCGCCATCACAAATTTGACGAAGGTACGTGTCAGATTCGACTATGAGGTGATCGACCGGGAGGAAAATATCCTGGTAACCGGCTACACGGTCCACGCCTCAATTAATGAAAACAAGAAGGCGGCAAGAATTCCCGCTTCACTGCGTGATCTGATAGAAAAGAGCCTGAAATAGAGTGCCTCCATGGACCGGTGATTACGCTTTTCCATTTTTCCCTGCCCGCTCTGCAGATTTGCCCTGAAAATCTACAGATTATTAACCTAGTGCTCATCCATAAATAAATTCTGGGCACGAGTGAGTTTCCAATCCAGAAACGGGATATTTTTGCAAGATCAAGGACATCAAGGGATTACGCGGAGGCGTAGTGGACTACGCCGCACAAGTGATCCCGCAGATTGACGCAGAGATTGTGAAAAAGAGCCATTTATAGATGGAAACCAACCTAGAAAGTATAGGCCAGGGATATAGCCGCCATGTGCGTCTGCTGGCTGTAGGAGCCGTTTGAAGTGGCAATGGCATTGTTTTTGTCCCGCCCCTTGTAGCGCTGATAAGCATAGGTGAGAGAGCCTGTGAGGTTTTTAAAGCTCTTGGAGACGCCCAGGCTCAGGAGGTGCTTCTGGGCATCCGATATGGACGGCTCAAATGTCTCATCATTCACAGGGCTCCCGTCATAGAGGTAACCGAACAGGAGATCGAGCCCCTCGTCTATCCTGTATTTTCCTCCCGCATTGAATGCGTAGTTGTCGCCCCAGTTCTTGGCTACTACAGACATTGTCTTTCCGGCTACCGGGGTATCAAAGAAAAGGGTGAGGTCCTCGTAGCAGGACCACTCCTCCCACCTGCATCCGATCTCAAAGACAAATGAGTCTGTAACCTGAAATGCAAGACCCGCAAAGGCCTGTGCAGGAAGGTTTATTTCGCCGTGCCCGGTGGTGTTGTTCAAAATGGGAGGCACCTGGGGAGTGAACTCGATATCCCCTTCCACCTCAAGGTCAAATCCGCTTCTGTACGACAGTCCGAAAGAGATCCTGTTTGTAATCTTGTAGAGGAGCCCCAGGTTGAACCCCCATGCGTCCCCGTCCGCTTCAAACTTTCTGTTCCCGTCTATAGGTCCGAGCGGAAACTTGTTTTCAAGCCTTATGTCGGCAGTTAAAAAATCAACGCCTGCGGCCATCGTGAATCTGTCAGTCACGCGCCAGGCCATGCTCGGGTTTACAAGGAAGGACTGCATCTCACCCTCGGTGCTCAGGTATCTTCCCTCCCATGCTGATGGCCATTCGTTTCCCAGGCCGAAAGGGTTGTTTATGCCCAGCCCGGCAGTGAACCTGTCATTTATGTGCCAGGCTGAAAAAAGCGTAAAAGGTGTGCCGAGGTTGGATTCCGATTCAGTGGTAAGCCCGCTTGTAGAGCTTGTAAATTCCTTTGAAGGGGCAATGAGCACTACCCCTGTTTCGACCTGATTGCCTTTGAGTTCCGAAAGGGTGGCCGGGTTGAAAAAGCTGGAGGTAGGCCCCTCGGGACTTGCCACGACCGAGTTTCCTCTTGCAAGCTCTCTTGCTCCGTGGGTGTAGACCGCAAAACCGCCCGCCGAGGCGTAAAAGGGCGTTATGAGGACCGCCCAGCCTGCAAGCGCAAGGGTCAGCAGGCAGGTGTACAGGTGTTTGTATTTATTATGTGCCCTTTTTTGTTTTTCCACAGTGCCACCTCCGGAGTAGATCTTGATTTTACTCAGCTCAGGTACCGGTGCGTGTATCAGTATGAAGATCCTTTCAGTTCCCGGTTAAAGATGCCGCTCAAGGTACTATAGCCATATGGAAGCAAAAGTAAAGGGAGAGTATCCTTTTTCGGAATGTGTCTCGGTTCTGTGGCTGGAACCTGCTTTTTTTATCATTATTCAGGCGTGGCCGACTCAAAATCCGGGATGCTTCGTGCCTGAAAATAACGGCAAAATGAATTAATATTTTTTTTAATGAATTATACTTCTTGACAAATGAACATGGGTTCATATATTTGAAATGGAATTCATTCAGAAGGAGAATCCTATGCCGAAACCAGCCGGAAAGAGGAAGGCCGCCTGGGAAGAGATGATGAAACAGTCGATTTTTGAGGCCACCGTGTCGGTAATGAAGGAGCATGGTCCTGCAGGCATACGCATGGACCTTGTGGCAACGGCTGCGGAAATAGCCACAGGGACCCTTTACAACTATTTCAAGGATAAGGACTCCCTGCTTCTTCATGTCATCGATACACTGTTTAATCCATATCATGAACAATTGGATGCCATACTAAAGAGCAACATGGATCCAAAGGACAAACTTGAAGCCTATTTTGGGCTTTCATGGCGGACTTTCAGTGAGCAGAGGGATCTTATCGCCATTCTTACTCAGGCAAAAGATCTGGGGCTTAAACAGGGTTCGGGGAAGGACCCCGAAGAGCATTACCGGGTAACGGTTATCAAAATAATTCGGGAGATCATCGAAGAGGGAATCAACAAGGGTGTTTTCCGCAGATGTCACACCTTTGAAGCCGCCGCCATGGTTTTTGCCTCTGTCGACGGAGTTATGGAGCTAAAACTCAGGGGTCTGGCCCCTGAAAGGGCTGTAGAGGAGGATGTCCAGGATTGCATGGCCTTTATCCTTCCGGGTATTCTTGCACCTGCCTGAAGCAGTAAATGTCATAAGTGAATTGTTACAAATACCGGGTCCCAATCTGACTGTGCAGCCATCTTTTAGGGTTGGGAAGGGAAACAAATAATTTCATTGAACATCAGAGTGTCGGAGGTCTTATGCGAATCAACCATATAATCAAGATAACTGCCGCGGCAGGTCTTCTCCTGTCCGGTTTCATATCCGCCGGGTGCGAGCCTGGAAATGCGCAAAGCGGGCAGCCGCAGGACCGCACCCCCGAGGTTGCGGTGGTGACTGTCAAGCCACAGTCGGTGGCCTTGACCACCGAGCTGCCGGGACGCACGTCACCCTATATGCTCGCTGAAATCCGTCCCCAGGTAAACGGTCTTATCCAGAAGCGTCTGTTTGAGGAAGGCTCCGATGTAAAGGCCGGGCAGGTTCTTTATCAGATCGACCCTGCACCTTTTCAGGCGGCCTTTAATAACGCGGCGGCAAATCTTACCGCCTCACGCAAGGCAGCCGAACGTGCCCGGGCAGCAATTGAAACGAGTATAGCAGGTGTCACCCAGCAGGAGGCCGTGCTGGCATTTGCCCGGACCAATCGGAAGCGGTTTGAAGAACTGTTCAAGGATCGGGCGGTGTCGGCCACCCAGCTCGACCAGGCCGTGACAGACGCGGATGTGGCGGAGGCCGGGCTAAAGGCCGCCAAGGCAAGGGTGGAGAGCGAAACACAGGCACTGGCGGCATCGGAAGCCGCTATCCTGCAGGCGAAAGCGGCTTTGCAGACAGCCCGTATCAATCTGGGTTATACCGGAATCACCGCCCCTGTTTCCGGTCGTATAGGCAGATCCAATGTGACGGAGGGAGCCATAGTGACGGCGTATCAGCCTGTGGCCCTGGCGGTGATTCAGCAGCTCGACCCGATATATGTGGATGTGCCTCAATCCTCGGCAAAACTGCTGCGGCTTAACCGCAGCCTCAAGAGCGGGCGCTTGAACGGCAAAGGCGAAAACCAGAAAAAGGTAAGTATGATCCTGGAAGACGGGTCTGATTACCCGCTTGAAGGCACACTCCAGTTCCGGGATGTAACGGTTGATTCCACTACAGGGTCCGTGATCCTGCGTATCAAGTTTCCGAACCCTGATAACATCCTTCTTCCGGGCATGTTTGTAAGGGCGGTTGTTCAGGAAGGTATCGCCGAACAGGCCATTATCATTCCCCAGCAGGGGGTATCTCGAGATCCAAAGGGAAACCCTGTGGCCCTGATCCTTAATGGTGAAGGCAAGGTAGCCCAGCGCATGCTTACCCTTAACAGGGCCATGGGAGACAAGTGGCTGGTTTCATCAGGACTGTCCGCAGGAGACCGCCTCATTGTGGAAGGCTTGCAGAAGGTGAGACCCGGTGCCGAAGCAAGGCCTGTTCCCTTTGAAAGTGAAAAGACAGATCCCAGTAGCTAAGAATAGAATTTAAGGAGAAACCTGAATGTTATCGAGATTTTTTCTTGACCGCCCGGTCTTTGCCTGGGTGATTGCCATCATCATGATGCTTGCGGGCGGTCTTGCCATATATACACTTCCCATATCGCAGTATCCGCCTATCGCCCCGCCTTCGATCGCAATCGAGGCGACCTATCCGGGGGCCTCGGCCGAGACCGTGGAAAACACGGTCATCCAGATTATCGAACAGAAGATGACCGGGTTTGACAAGCTGATCTACATGTCCGCCACAAGCGATTCGGCCGGCTCCGGCCGCATTGAACTTACCTTTGCGCCGGGAACCGATCCCGATCTTGCATGGTCAAAGGTCCAGAACAAGCTCCAGCTTGCCATGGCAAGCCTGCCTGAAGTGGTGCAGCGTCAGGGCGTCAAGGTGAGCAAATCAACCGCCAATTACCTGCTTGTGGTCGGCCTTGTTTCCGAAGACGGAAGCATGGACGGAAACGACCTGAGGGACTACGCCAAGTCCAATGTGGAAAAGGTGCTGGCGCGCGTGCCGGGCGTGGGGGAGGTGGAGGCCTTCGGCTCCCAGTATGCCATGCGGGTCTGGCTGGATCCGGACAGGTTGACCGATTTTCACCTGACCGTGGAAGACGTTATAGGCGCCCTTCGAAGCTATAATGTGGAGGTCTCGGCCGGTGCCTTCGGAGGTGCCCCGGCGGTTAAGGGCCAGAGGCTTAACTCCTCAATCATAGTCCAGAATCTGCTTCAGACCCCTGAGCAGTTCGCATCGGTTCCGATACGCACCAACCCTGACGGCTCGGTCGTGCGTGTAAGCGATGTGGGACGGACTGAACTGGGAACAGAGTTCTACGGCGTTGAAGCCCTGTTCAATGGAAATCCTTCGGCAGGCCTTGCCGTGCGTCAGTCCGCCGGGGCCAACGCCCTTGATACGGCCGATGCTATAAAGAACAAGATGGAGGAGCTATCAAACTATTTCCCGGCCGGCATGAAGGTGATCTATCCTTATGACACCACCCCCTTTGTAAAGGTGGCCATCGGAGAGGTGGTAAAGACCCTTCTGGAGGCGATCCTGCTGGTGTTTCTTGTGATGTATCTTTTCCTGGGAAACATGCGGGCAACCCTGATACCCACCATCGCGGTCCCGGTTGTAATCCTGGGGACATTTGCGGTGCTGTCGCTTTTCGGATTCTCCATAAACATGCTCACCATGTTCGCCATGGTGCTGGCAATCGGTTTGCTCGTGGATGATGCCATAGTGGTGGTGGAAAATGTGGAACGGGTCATGGCGGAAGAGGGTCTTTCTCCAAAAGAGGCAACCCGCAAGTCGATGGGCGAAATTACTAGTGCTCTCATCGGAATCGGTCTGGTGCTCTCAGCCGTATTCGGCCCGATGATCTTTTTTGCCGGCTCAACAGGTGTCATCTACAGACAGTTTTCAGTCACCATCATAGCCTCCATGCTGCTTTCGGTGGCAGTGGCCCTGATCCTGACGCCGGTCCTTTGCGCAACGCTTCTCAAACCCGTGGCCAGAGGGCATTCATCTTCGGACAATGTATTTTTCCTGTTCCGCCCCTTTTTCCGCTGGTTCAACCGGATGTTCTCGATGGTCAGGGGCCGATATCAGGCCATGGTCGGGGCCATGCTTGCAAAGAGGCTGCGTTACCTGTTCTGTTTTCTCCTGATAGTGGTGGCCCTCGGCGTTCTTTTCCAGCGGATGCCCACCTCCTACCTCCCGGACGAGGACCAGGGGATCCTGTTTTCTCAGGTGATGCTGCCTACCGGCTCCACCCTGGAGCAGACAGATGCGGTAATGGATGAGGTGAGGAAGTACTTTCTGGAAGATGAAAAGGAGGCTGTGGAGTCCTGTTTTACGATTTCAGGTTTCAGCTTTTCCGGGCAGGGACAGAATATGGGGATGGCTTTTGTCCAACTGAAGGACTGGGACCTGCGTGAAAAACCGGCCCTTAAGGTCGATGCGCTTGCAAAAAGGGCCATGGGAAGGTTCGCCCGCATCAGAAACGCCATGGTATTCGCCTTTGCCCCGCCGTCCGTGATCGAGCTGGGTAATGCGGAAGGGTTTGACTTTGAGCTTCAGGACCGCGGCGGCATAGGCCATCATGCCCTTATGTCGGCCAGAAACCGGCTTCTCGGTATGGCAGCTGCTGACCCGCGCCTTACAGCGGTCCGGCCCAACGGCATGGAGGATCAGCCCCAGTACCGGGTGGATGTGGACTGGGAAAAGGCGGGCACCCTGGGGGTGCCTGTTTCCACCATCCATAACGGGATATCAGCGGCATTCGGAAGCGCATATGTGAACGACTTTATCCAGGGGGGCAGGGTAAAGCGGGTCTATGTTCAGGCGGACGCCCCATACCGCATGCTGCCCGATCACCTGGATAAGCTCTACTTCAGGGGCAACGGGGGCGCCATGGTGCCCTTTTCATCCGTTGCGACCGGTTACTGGAACCAGGGCTCTCCCAGGCTGGAAAGATACAACAGCTTTCCCGCCTTGAACATCCAGGGCGAGCCGGCACCGGGAGTAAGCTCGGGTGATGCCATGCAGGCCATGGAGGAGATCGTTTCGAAGCTGCCCCGGGGCACAGGTTTTGACTGGACAGGTCTTTCCTATCAGGAGCGGATGAGCACCTCCCAGGCGCCTATCCTGTACGCGGTTTCGATTCTCGTGATTTTTCTTTTTCTTGCGGCACTTTACGAGAGCTGGACCATCCCTGTGTCCATTCTTCTGGCATTGCCGCTGGGTGTAGTCGGGGGGGTTCTTGCCTCCTCGTGGAGGGGGATGCCCAATGACGTCTACTTCCAGATCGGGCTTTTGACCGTGCTGGGGCTTACCACCAAAAACGCCATACTGATCGTGCAGTTTGCCCAGACAAAGATGGAGGAAGGCATGGACCTGATTCAGGCCACCCTCGAAGGTGCAAGGCTAAGGCTGAGGCCTATAATAATGACCTCGCTTGCATTCGGGTTCGGTGTGTTGCCGCTGGCAACGGCCACCGGAGCTGGTGCGGGCGCGCAGAAGGCGATAGGCACCTGCGTGCTGGGCGGCATGTTTACCGCGACCTTCCTGGCGGTTTTCTTTATACCTCTGTTTTTCGTGGTGGTGGTAAGGATCTTCGGTAGAAAGAAGGGCTCAAATGCGGATACGACTGACCCGGATGATACCGCAAAAGTGGAGGGATGCTGAGATGATACGCAGAATTATCCCGTTTATGGGCATGGCCCTCTTATTTACAGGCTGCTCGCTTGCGCCTCAATACTCAAGGCCTCAGGCACCGGTCCCGGCCGGCCTGCCTGACGGGCCTGCATATGAAAACATTAAGGCGACCTCTTCTGCCCCGGCTGCCTGCGATATACCGTGGAGAGAGTTTTTCACCGACAATCGGATGCAGAGGGTCATTGAGACAGCGCTTGAAAATAACCGCGACCTGAGGGTGGCCGCCCTGAAAGTTGAAAGGGCGCGGGCCTTGTACCGCATACAGCGCTCCGAGCTTCTGCCCAAGGTCTATGGGGATGGAAGCGGCGGCAAACAGCGCCTGCCTGCCGATCTCTCCGGTACCGGGCGTTCCGAGACGTTTGAGCAATACAGCGTCGGCCTGGGAGTTGCATCCTGGGAGATAGATTTTTTCGGGCGTATCAGGAGCCTTAAGCAAAAGGCCCTGCAGGAGTTCCTGTCCACGGAGCAGGCCCGGCACGCCGCAGAGATACTGCTTGTCTCTGAAGTGGCCAATGCCTATCTGAGTCTGGCGGCGGACAGGGAAGACCTCAATCTGGCCCTTTCCACGCTCGATTCACAGAAGGGTTCCTACGACCTGATTGAACGGCGTTATGAGGTGGGTGTGGCGCAGATGCTGGAGCTTCGTCAGGCCCAGACCCGGGTGGATGCGGCAAGGGTCGATGTAGCCCTCTACACTCAGCTGGCTGCAAGGGATGAAAACGCCCTCAATCTATTGGCCGGATCCCGCGTAGAGCCGGAGCTTCTGCCCGATAGCCTGGATGATGTAAGACCGCCGAAGGATATTTCTTTTACGATCTCTTCTGAGGTGCTTCTGACCCGGCCGGACGTGCTTCAGGCGGAAAATTTCCTTAAGTCCGCAAACGCAAACATTGGAGCCGCCCGGGCCGCCTTTTTCCCCCGCATCTCTCTTACGACCGCCTTTGGAACCGCAAGCGGCGAGCTGTCCGGGCTTTTCAAGGCAGGAAGCGCCTCCTGGAACTTTGCGCCCCAGATAGGGCTTCCGATCTTTGATCCGGGCGTATGGTCGCAACTAAAGGTGAGCAAGGTGGAAAGAAAGATCGCGGTTGCAGAGTATGAAAAGGCGATTCAGACCGCCTTCAGGGAGGTGGCCGATGCCCTGGCGCAGCGCGGTACCGTGGAAGAGCAACTGGAGGCGCAAAGTTCCCTGGTAGATGCCGCAGCTGAAACCTGCAGGCTTTCAAACGCCCTTTATACCAAGGGGATCGACAGCTACCTGGGCGTGCTTGATTCTCAACGCTCTCTATACGCTTCCAGGCAGGGGTTGATCTCCGTCCGGCTTGCCCGGTTCACCAATCTGGTGAAACTCTATGCGGTGCTCGGTGGTGGCGCTTCTTCTACCGTCGTGTCATACAATAATTCGGGTAGTGACTTCGATACAGAAAAGTCAGGGTAGAAGAGAGAATCAGGCGGTACATACAAGAATATTGTGAAACGCAATTCTTGACATGCGGAGTTAAAAAATGGAGCAGTTCAAACTCGAAGTTAGTAATGATTTGTCTGCCATGATTCAAGGCATGGGAAATGCCATTCGATCCAGGTGCCCCCGGTATGACAACGAAGGAAATAACAGACTCAGGCTCGTGCGTATGAGGGTGGGCAGGGGTGCTGTTGAATGCACCTATGAAACCTTTGACATGGAGTGGAGCACAAAGGCAGATCGAACAGGGACCTTGTCCTGATGAAATGGATGTAACAGGCAGGGACCTTTGTATTACAGGGGGTCTCGCAGATGAAAAAGATCGTCCTTGTGACTGGAAAGGATAAAGACTGCAGGAGTTTTATTGAACTGTTAAATGATCTTTTTCCGGAAACCGAAATCGAGGTTGTCCTTAAGGAGAGAAAAGATGATTTCAGCAGTGAAGGCGCGCAGTATATACCGGCCCAGAACACCCCTGAGTTTCCTTCTTGAAAGAAGGCGGGTCGAATTGAGGCTTGAAAAAAGGTTTCAGAACAACTTGAAAGGGGCTGACATGCAGGAGCTTGAGGGCCTGTCGTTCAACCGTTTGCTCAGCCTTGTCATAATAAGGCAGCGAGGTCCTCTGTCCCTTAGCGAGCTTGCCGATATCCTCAAGATATCGACTCCGTCGGCCTCCGCCCTGGTTGAGAAGTTATACCGGCTGAGGCTGGTTAAAAGGGTGCGGGCTTCAAAAGATCGCAGGAAGATAGAAATAGAAATCCCGGCCCATGCCTTAAAGGGTGTCTTTGCCGTTGAAAGGGCCATGACGCGCACCCTCTCAGAGATTGTTGACACGGTGGGAGAGGAAAACTTCTGGCTCTATCATGACCGGTTGTTTAAGGCCTCATAAAATGGCAATGGCCCGTGTGCAGGGGGGAAATAGCTGAATTCTCCCCCTGTCCGGTCTGTGAAACAGGCTCATGCTATTCCGGTGAACGTCCGGAAACGGCCCGTTTCGGGATAAAGGCTTTCAGGTATCAGCACGTGGCCGTTAGGTTGATATTCCATATGCTTTACAGAAGGCTGAGGTCTGATAACTGATAGCGTGAGTCCATAAATGTTAATTTATGGATGAGCACTATTCCAGTATATGGATATTGTTCTTCGCGCATATCTCCTTGAGTATCCTGGGCCATACCGAGACGGTTACCTCTCCCAGGTGGGCGGTTCTGAGAAGGTACATAAACGTCCTTGACTGCCCTATGCCTCCCCCGATGCTGAGGGGGATGTCATCATTCAATATGGCCCGGTGATAGGGGAGCTTCAGGAAATCCTCCTGTCCGGCCATCTTGAGCTGCACCTTGAGGCTGTCCTTGGTTACCCTTATGCCCATGGATGTAAGCTCATGACGTCTTTTCGTGACCGGGTTCCACACGAGTATGTCGCCGTTGAGGCCGTGATACTGCTCGCCGTTTCTCATTATCGTTTCAGTGGCCCAGTCGTCATAGTCCGCGGCGCGCATTTCGTGAGGGTACCCGTCCTTGAGGGGCCAGCCTATTCCCGTTATGAAAAGGGCCTGGGCCTTTTCCATGAGCACGGTCGTCTCCCTCTGCTTGCGCGGCAAGTCGGGGTACATGTCAAGGAGTTCCTCGGCGTGAATGAATTCGATCTGTTCAGGGATCTCCGGATACTTGTCCGTCTTAAGTTGAGGAAACATGTCCTGAGCCATCTTTCCTGCGCCGTATATGACCTTCCAGATTTTTTTTACGACATCCTTCAGAAAATCAAGGTTGCGGTCCTTTTCCGTAATCACCCTCTCCCAGTCCCACTGGTCGACGTAAGCGCTGTGATCATGGTCAAGGAAGTAATCCTTTCTGACCGCCCTCATGTCCGTGCACAGCCCCTCGCCGATCTCACAGTCAAACTGTGTCAGTGCCATGCGCTTCCACTTGGTGGCTGCCTGAACGAGCTGTGCCTGTATCGGATTTTCAAGACCCAGGCCGCATGGAAACTCGACAGGCGTGCGGGAGCCGTCCCTGTCAAGGTAGTCATTAATGCCGCTGTCCCTGTCAACGATAAGGGGAACCTGAACCATCTGCAGGTTGAGCTCCTTGCAGAGATTTTCCTCGATGTTGTTTTTCAAGGCAAAGACCGCCTTCATCCTTTCCATTGGTGTAAGGAGTGCCTCATAGTCTTTGGGGAGATTTTTTTCAAGATCGCTGTAGTTTCCTATGCCCGGTCCTGCCAGATCCGCTTTTTTGTCCGTCATCTTTTGTCTGCTCCTGTTGTGTGGATAAATATGTCTGAAAGCAAAAAAGTTGTTGATATCCTCTTCTGCTATATTTTTCCCATTGGCTGCGCCGGTAAGACAGTGCATCAAAGCGCTGCCGACATGCAGCCATAGGCGAATTAAAAATAATAGGGTCGATTTGGAATCAAAGGAATTTTTCCGAGGTAGGTACCTGAAAACATGCCTTTGTCTATCGAACATAAAGGGCATCCATAAGCGATTAATCATATAGAATATGATCTCGTTTTTATCAATATTAAAATGAAAAAGAAAATCCGTTGTTTCCATTCCCCTGACCCCTGGAATCCTTGAAACCGGGAACCAGCTGTGAAGCAGTGGGACTGAGCAAAGCTAAGCGAGGGCGAAGAATCCTTGGATCCTTTAAAATTCCGCATATTAGTCCTTGCCCCCTTGTTTTAAATCACTTATACTTCATTGGGTCATTGCCTTTTTAACCTGTTTAAGGGTATGCGCGACCGGTTTCGAATCGTACCGCTCTTTTCAATAAAAAGCTTGTAACCTGAATTTCCGGATCATGAAAAAGGATCACCCTGTTGAGGTGTCTTCCTCAACGCTTTCTAAAGAGAGCAAAAACTGTGAACACTTTTGATCAAAGGAGGGTTACCATGAAAAGGCTTATTTTTGTTTTGGTCTGCCTGGTATTTGTGCTCGGTCTTCTGGCGGTACCCGCGCTGGCCGGTTCCACCATGGATCAGATAGCCAAGACAGGCAAAATAAAGGTCGGATTCAGGGAGGGGTCGATCCCCTTCGCGTTCGTGGATCCGAAGGTGGGCAAGCATGTCGGTTTTTCCGTTGATATGGCAGGACTGCTCGCCGATAATCTGGGTAAAAGGTTCGGAAAGAAGATTGAAATCGTTCCCCACACCGTAACCCCCAAAACACGCATCCCCATGGTCGTAAACGGAACCATCGACGTTGAAACCGGTTCAACCACCTACACACAGAAAAGAGAAGAACAGGCCGATTTCAGCATAGTCTTTTTCTTTTCAGAGACCACCTTCCTCGTTGCCAAGGCCGACAACATACAGAAGCTTGAAGATTTAAACGGCAAAAGGGTGGGTGCGGCCAGGGGCACGACCAACCTGCGTGCCGTGGAGGCCCTTGCAAAAGAAGGCAAATTCACCCCCAAAGACATCGTTGTAACCGAGACCCATCCACAGGGTATGCTGGCGCTCAAAAGCGGAAAGATTGAGGCATACTCCACGGACCGGAGTCTTCTCGAAGGCATTCGCATGAAGGACAAGGACCCTGACAAATGGATGACCACATCATTTGCGATCGCCTACGAGCCGTATGCCTATATCATGCGCGAGAACGATTCCGATTTCCGCGATTTCGTCAACAACACCATTATCTGGGCCATCAAAACGGGCAAGTTTCAGGAGTTTTATGAGAAATGGATGGGCCCCAGAGGGGTTGTCCCGATCCCCATGTCAAAGGCATACAGCGATTACCTGCAGATGATGGTATATCCGATTTCAGACGGCTGGTGGAAGAAATAATTCATAATCGGGGAGGGGCCCCTCAAGGCCTCTCCCTCGTTCAGGGCACCTCCGGAGATTTTCGATGGGTTTCAGTTATGACTTCGACTGGGGAGTTTTGTGGAGACAGCCCTATGGACTCTGGCTGCTGCAGGGTGTGTGGCTCACCGTCAAAATAGGTATAGTGTCCTGGATAATCGCCCTGAGCACCGGCATATTCATAGGCACGCTTAGAGTCACGCCGTGGCGCATACTGCGCTTTTTCGCAACCGCCTACACGGAAGTCTTCCGGAATGTTCCCTTCCTTGTTCAGCTCTTTTTCTGGTATTACGGCGGGCCGATGATATTCGGAGACACACTCGGCCGCCAGATCAACCAGATATCGGGTCTTAATTTCTACGTGGCCATCTTCGCCCTGGGCATCTATACCGCCTCCAGGGTGGCGGAGCACATGCGGGCGGGATTCGCCTCCATCAGCAGGGAGCAGTACCAGGCGGTCCTGTCCACCGGAATGACCCAGTATCAGATGTACCGCCACGTGATTGTTCCATATGCTCTAAGGATCATACTCCCGCCGCTTACGACCGAATTTCTCACCATATTCAAAAATACCTCAATCGCCATGACCATCGGGGTGGCGGAACTCACCTTTATGAGTTACCGCATCGATGCGGAGACCTTTCACGGCCTTGAGGCTACCACAGGCGCCATGTTCATCTATCTTGTACTGGGCATGACAGTGGTGAAGGCGATGGGTATTGTTGAAAAAAGATTCCGGATACCGGGAATGATAGGGAGGTAGCCATGTTCGATGCCGTAATACGCAATCTCCCTTTCCTTATGGGCGGATTCAGGGTAACGCTGCAGCTCACACTGTTCGCGCTCGCAGGTGGTATCCTGCTCGGGGCGATCGTGGGGCTTGCGCGCATCTCCCGGAACAGATGGATTTACCAGCCTGTGACCATTTATGTCAATTTTCTCAGGAACATGCCGCTTATCCTGGTCATCTTCTGGTTCTATTTCGTCATGCCGGTTTTCATCGGGAGACCCCTTAACCCCTTTTTATCGGCGGTCATCTCCTTTATCATCTTCGAGGCGACCTATTTCGGGGAGATATTCCGGGCGGGCTACCAGTCGATAAGCAGGGACCTGATAAACGCGGCCTATTCCACGGGGCTCACCTATACCCAGACGGCCAGGTATGTCCTTATCCCGATTGCCTTTCGGCGAATGCTGCCCAGCCTTATCACCCAGTCGATCGTGACCTTTCAGGATACGAGCCTGGCCTTTGTCATAGGTCTCCAGGAACTGGTGCGGCGTACATCGATCGTGGACAATCTGGAAGTGCGTTCCATCGAGCTTTTCAGCTTCGTGGCCCTGGTGTTTTTTGTCTTCTGTTTTATCGGGTCGAAGATTTCTCACCATTTTGAAGAAAAGGGAAGGCAGACGGGAATCCTATGATAGAGATACATAATGTGAGCAAATGGTTCGGTGATTTCAGGGTCCTTACCGATGTAAACGAGATGATCGACAGGGGCCGGACGGTTGTCATCTGCGGCCCCAGCGGTTCGGGCAAGAGCACGCTGTTGAGGTGCGTGAACGGGCTAGAACCCTACCAGGAGGGAGAAATCATCGTGGACGGGATCTCTCTCAGTGATTCCAGGACAAACCTCTATAGTCTGCGCCGGAAAATCGGTATGGTGTTCCAGCGTTTCGAACTTTATCCCCATATGCCTGTCCTGCGTAATATTACTCTCGCGCCCATGAAGGTGCTCAAGAAATCGAAGAAGGAGGCGGAGAAAAAGGCGATGGAACTGCTTGAAAGGGTCGGCATCAAGGAAAAAGTGGACGCCTATCCTGCCAACCTGTCCGGAGGGCAGCAGCAGCGGGTGGCCATCGCCCGGAGCCTGGCCATGGAGCCGAGCTATATGCTGTTCGATGAACCGACATCCGCGCTTGACCCGGAGATGATCAACGAAGTCCTGGACGTGATGATAGATCTGGCAAAGTCCGGTATGACCATGATTGTCGTCACCCACGAGATGGGTTTTGCCCGGGAGGTGGCGGACGAGATCATTTTCATGGATGAAGGCAGGATCGTTGAAAGGGGTACTGACGAGGACTTTTTCAAGAACCCCAAGAGCGATCGTACAAAAGCCTTTTTAAGCCAGATCCTGGTTTAAACTCCCAGCCGGGCAGGGAATATTGATATGGAAAAAAGTGTCGGAGTCCTTGGCGGCATGGGACCGGAGGCCACCCTTATATGTTTCAAAAGGATCATAAAGAACACTCCCGCCGGAAAAGACCAGGACCATATCCGTGTAATCATCGATTCAAACCCGAAGGTGCCGGACAGGACCGAATCGATGCTTGAAAACGGCCCTTCCCCGGTCCCCCTTATGATTTCAGGCTGCAGGGCCCTTGAAAGGGCGGGGGCCGATTTTATCGTTATCCCATGTGTTACGGCCCATTTTTTCATCGATGAACTGAGGGCGGAAACGGATCTTCCGATCCTTTCCATACTGGATGCCTTTTCAGAGGCGGTTGAAAGAACAAATCCTGAGATTGCAACCATCGGTCTCATGGGAACAAACGGCACCATTAAAAGCGGAATGTTTCAGAAAAGACTCGCACAGGCAGGCATCAAAACGATCATATGCGACGATATGCATCAGGCACGGGTAATGGCCGCCATATATGATATCAAAAAGGGTGAAAGGGCGATAAGCGAAATCACGCCTGATCTTGAAGCGGCCGCTGAAAGCCTTGTTGAGCGGGGGGCTCAAGGGATTATCGCCGGATGCACGGAAATCCCCCTGGGCCTTTCACAGAAACATGTGTCCGTGCCCTTTTTCGACTCCCTCCTCATACTCGCGCGCGCGGCCATCCGTGGCTGCGGCATCGAGCCTCTTCCCTCTTCCTAGCCTTTTCCGGATATCTCTTTGGTATTATCCGCGCACGCGCGATCTACAAAGTACGCCACTGCGATAGAGCCTGCCATCATGAAAATGGTGAGAGTGAGCACATAGATCCATCCGAAATATGAGATCATAAGGGGAAGAAGAAAGGGTTTTATGGCCCGGTTTGAAAGAAAAAGGGCTATATTTCTATTTCCCGCCCCCTTTCCCCTGAGCTCCTTTAAGAGCGGATACCAGGCATATATGGGCCCGAATGAGATGATTCCCGCGGAGGCTGATAAAAGCGCCCCCTTTATCCCGCCTTTCTTTCCAAGAAGCCTCACCACATGAGATGCCTTGAGAAAATGATTCAGCAGGATCATGAGGCAGAAGACCATGCAGATCGGAAAGGAAATAGTCCTGAAGATTCTCATGCTTGAAGCAAGACAGAGCCGGGCCCTTTCAGGAGATACCAGAAAAAGGATCAGGTAGACAATGATGACGGATCCGAGAAAGACAATTCGAAAGGAAGGGGCCTTTTTTTTGACGGTGTGTGCCATGATCAGAAAATCCTCATTACCATGGCGGTTGCAAAGGCGATTGCGATGCTTGAGGCAAAGGAAACGCCGTTTCTGGTGAGGGCGAATCTTTTTCCGAGCGCGTCTATCTCGGCCGGCAGTTGAAAAATCCCCACGCTTACCCATGCGACCATAAAGGCGGTTACCGCGCCTATCCCAACACCGTTTTCAATAAGGGATCCGCCTATTATATAGCTGTTCACGGCATTTCCGGTAAAAAGGCTGCCCACGCAGGCGCCAAGGAGTGTGTTTACGGCCTCCCCGTTTGAAAAAAAGGCTGCCAGGAGCCCTTTTCCGACCAGTGCCTGAAACAGCCCGATCATAAGAACCACCCCCGCCATTACGGGGATGATGTTAAGAAACTGTCCAGCGGTTTTTTTGACCGTCGGAAGGAACTCGTCAGGGGCCGGTTGTGAAGGCCCTGTATCCTTTTTGCCGAACCTTTCAAGGGCGTCCATGACGCCTCCTTCCACCTGCCTTATCACGGTGATCCCGTTGTTAACGAGGTGCCTTTCGGCAGTGGGGCTTATGTACCCTGTGATAAGGAGATCGATCCCGTTGCCGATCGCAAGCACCACCCCGCTTATGCCTGCCTGGGAAGCAGAGGAGGCCCCCGGGTTGGCAACGGCCTCAAATTTCATGGTCTCGCTATCGACTACAAGAAGAAAGGGTGCCGTGCCGAAACGGTCTGCGACCTGACCTTCAAGATCAGGCCTCTTTGCTGAAATTCCGATTTTCATGTTAATCCTTTTGCCGGCTGACTGCGGTACCCACGAAAAAGGCGAGAAGCGCCGGGATGACAAAGAGGGTGAAGAGGGTTGAAAAGGCCAGGCCGCCCAGAAGAACCGAGCCTATGCCTCGGTACATTTCGCTCCCCGAGCCGGTCGAGAGCACCAGGGGCATGAGCGCGAAGATACTGGTGCTGGTGCTCATGAAAATGGGCCTTATCCTTGTTCTTACCGATTCGGTGATGGCCTCCATGCCTTTCATGGCCTCATAGCGGATATTATTGAGCGTCTGATGCACGATGAGTATGGCGTTATTTACAACGGTGCCTATGAGGATTACGAAACCGAGCATGGTCAGCACGTCAAGGGGCTGTGGAAAGATGAAGCGATCGACCAGTCTGAGACCAATGAATCCGCCTGCCGCGGCAAGCGGCACTGTGAAGAGTATGATAAAGGGATAGAAGAAATTTTCGAACAGGGCCGACATGAGAAGATATGTTATGATAAGCGCGAGCAGGAAGTTCCACTGAAGGGCCTGCCTGGTGGTTACCAGTTTGTCCGCGTTTCCTCCTATGGAAACCTGGACCGACTTCAAGCGGTCCTTCCGCTTCATATCGTCGACCATGTCTTCAATCAGCTCCATGGCGGACTGGAGCGGGAGAGATTCCGGGGGGGTGACTTCGAGACGGATGTTGCGTTTTTTCTCGAGCCTGTCTATCTGCGTCATTCCCCTTTTGTATTCGATATGGGCCACATCCCCTATCCTGATAAGCTGGCCCGTGTTGTTGGCAATGGAGCAGTCCAGGATCTCTTCCGGGGTTTTGAAATCCTTTTCATCGCTTCGCACCACAAGGTCGATCCGGTAGGCTCCTTCGGGCCGGTACTCGTCTATCTTTCGACCGTTCATAAGGACATCCACGTAGACCCCGAGCTGTCTTTCGGTGAGCCCGTTTGCCGCAAGCCTCCTCTTGTCCGGCACGATATTGGCTTCAGGGTAGGAGAATTCAAGGGAGGGCACAGGCCTTATCTGCGCCTTGGGGATGGCCTGCCTGAGCGCCCCGAACAGCATGCCTCCCGCCTGAACGATGTCCTGCAGGCCTTCCCCCGATATATTCACGTCGACGGTACGCCCTTTTCCCAGTTCCGATTCAAAGATGCCCGGCTGGATGCTGACTCCGAACATGCCCGGTATCGAGTGTATGATCCGGGTCAGTAGCGGGATAAGTTTCCCCACCTCCGTCTCATGTTCTTCGACACAGGTGGTCCCGAAAAAGGTGAAGATGTCGGCTGAGAGAAAAAACATGTTTTTTATCCGGGGAAAACCGTCCCTGCCGTCTTCATCCATGTAAGGTTTGAGTTGCCCGTAGATGTTATCCGCCACTTCATGCCTTTTCTGAGAGGAGTAACCCGGCGGTGGTACAAGGATGTTCATGATGATATTCTGGTTTCCCTGGGGCAGGTACTCGGCCTTTGGCATCAGATAGACTGAGGTGGCAATGGAAAATGTCGTAAAGCCTACGACACACACAAGCCGGGTGAAGATGTTTTTCTGGAAAAGAGATGAAACCGCCATGATAATGGATACGAAGAATCCTCCAACGGCTGCGACAGGGCCGCGCCTTCCTGCCTGTTTTATCTCTTTTTTCCCGTACATCAGGTTCATTGTGGTGGGAATGAGGGTGATTGATGCCAGCAGGCTCAAGAGGATCGAAAATGTGATGGCAATGGCTATATCCTTGAAAAGCTGCCCCGCCTCCTCCTTTATGAAGATAACCGGGAGAAACACGGCGACCGTGGTAAAGGTGGAGGCTATTACCGCGCCGTATACCTCTTTTGCCCCGTCATAGGCGGCATCCCTGATCTTTTTGCCCATTTTTCTGTGCCGGTCTATGTTTTCAAGGACGACTATCGAGTTGTCGAGCAGCATGCCGACCGCGAATGAGATCCCCGCGAGGCTGACCACGTTGAGATTCCTGTTAAAGAGCATGAGAAATGTGAAGGTGCCTACTGCCGATACAGGAATGGCCAGGGCGGTTGTGAGGGTGCTGCGAAAGCTTCTAAGGAAAAGGAGAAGCACCAGTATGGCAAGACTTCCTCCGATAAAGACATTATGCTTGACTATGTTTATGGCCTTGAGGATGTAGGGCGCCTCATCGTAGGACCACTTGATAACGAGGTTTTTTTCGGCAAGCACGTCTCTGTTGAGCCGGTCCACCTCATCTCTGACCCTCTCAACCACTTCAAGCACGTTCGCTCCGCTCTGGCGCCTTACCGCTATTACGATCGAGTCTGTTCCCCCTTCCATTATTGATACGAACTGCGGTTGGTATCCTATTCGCGTGCTTGCTATATCGCCAAGCAGGATGCGTTCCGATCCGTCGTCGAACAATACCACGTCAAGGGGGTCTTTAGGTGACTGAAACTTGGCCGCCGTTCTTATCCGGTAATTGGTGCGGTCTATTCCGAGAAGGCCGGCCGAGGTATCCTCGTTTGCCGCCGCCACCTTGGCAGTCACCTCGTTTATGGTGATGTTGTGCCTGGCCATTTTGACCGGGTCAAGCACGATCTCAAGCTGCTGCTCCGTGCCGCCGAATACCATCAGGGATGCCACCCCGTCCACCCTTTCCAGGTACTGGCGCACCTCGTTTTCAAAATAGGTCTGATATTTGGCCACATCAGCGGGGTTGCCTTCTTTTACCTTCAGGTTCATGAAGATGATCGGCTTGGCATTGGCCCCGGAGGTATTAAGGATAGGCTTTTCAACGTTGTCGGGGTATTCCCATACCTCATCGAGCTTGTTTGATACCCTGAGGACCGCAGTGTTGATATCGGTTTCAAGACCGAAGGTCAGGGTTATCCTTGCAAGGTCATTATAGGAGGAGCTTTCCATCTTGATGAGGTTCTGGAGGCTCTTCAGCTTGTCCTCCTGAACCTCCACCACCTCGCTTTCAATCTCATTTGGGGTGGCGCCCCGCCAGAAGGTATAGACCTCTATCTTGGGCAGTTCCGTGTCGGGCGCAAGCTGGACAGGCAGGCTTATGAGTCCTATGACCCCGAAGAGTATGAAAAGCAGGGCCCCTACCGCGACGGTTACCGGTTTGGAGATTGCGTATCTTATCAAGTCCATATGCCCGTCCTGTCCTATTTTTTATCCTTGTCAGGGACCGTTGCGTCCTTTTCAATGATTTGAACCGGTTGATCAGGCATGAGCCTTGACCCACCGTCTACTATGACCGGCATCCCCTTTACAAACATGGGGTCTTCCACTCCCGCAAATTCGCCTACAAAGGCGGATACCTTGATCGGGAGGGGAACAGCCCTTCCCTGTTTTACCGTGAAGACCATCTCCGTTCCCCTGAAGTTGACCAGGGCGTCCCTGGGCACCAGGGTCATCTTCTTCGGACTGTCCGTTGGCACAAGGACTATGGCGGACATGTTTTCCACGACCATCGGAATCCTCGGCAGGCCTATCTTTATCATCACGTTTTTGGTCTTGAGGTCCGCGACCGGTAGAAACCCTCTGATAACTCCCGGCACCTTTTTGGCAAACGCGGTCAGGGTGACCTCGATCTGTTCGCCCTTTCCGGAAAAGAGCATCAGCTCCTCCGAGACAGGCACCTTTACGCACAGATCGTCAAGCGAGCCGAGGCGGCAGAGATTCGTGCCGGGAGCTACCCAGTCCCCGATTTCCACGTATTTTTCAAGCGCTATCCCGTCAAAGGGCGCCCTGATGACGCTCTTTGATTTTTTCAGCCTTGCTATCTCAAGCTGCTTCAAGAGCGCGTCTTTTTCCTTGAAAAGCTCGCTATGACCGAAGACAAGATCGTCATAGGCCTTTTCAGCCGCGGCATTTTCCTTGTACAGGGTGCTGTACCGCTTGATGTCCTTATCCTTCCTTGCTATCTGAACATCCACCAGCTCGATCCTGGTGAGGGCAAGATCTATCTCCTTTTCAATGAAATCGGTATTGAGCCTTGCCAGTATCCGCCCCTTTTTGATCCTGTCTCCCGCCCTCAGGGAAATCGACTTTACAAGCCCCGAGACCTCGGTGGAGATCCTGCTCACCCTGTCGAAATAAAGTGTCCCGATTATGGGGGTGTTTTTTGCCACGACCCTTTCCTCCACCGGTGCCACCACGACCCTGGCAGGCGGGGGTCCGTTTTTCCCCTCCGCCGCCTGCGCGACGCCAGGGGTCAGGAGAAGACAGATCACATATAAGAGATATTTCATGGGTTACCTCTTCAGGAATATCGATGTTAAAGGCATGATTCAGGGCCGGCTTTCCCGCCATTTTGTGATTCATATCCGTCAGTTTCTTATCCACGAGAATGGATGGCAGGATATATAAAAACTCAAGAATGATTGATACAGATTTTTAAACCCTGTTTGAATTTTAGTCAAGGCACCCCTGATTTATCAGCGGGGTTTCAGATGCAATTCAAGCTTGTGAAGCCGGGGACCCGCCGCAAAGCGAAGATAAAGCCCTTTATCAGCAGGGCTGAAGGAGAGCTTGTTAGGTCCGCTGCTTTTGTGCTATATATCCGGCTGACAATTCAATAAATTTGTATGTTCTCTGGAGGCAAAATGAGTTTTTTCGGCATATTCGGCGGCAGATCGCTTGAGCAAAGAGAGGAAAAAGGGGATTCACTTTTTGAGGCGGGTGACTACGGCCTTGCCAAGATGGAATATGAGAATCTGGTTGAAAAGATAATCAAGGGCGAGCGGAAAGACCCGGAACTTGAAAAAAGGGTGATTGAAAAGCTCGACAGGACAAGGGAACTCCTCGCCGTAAGGCACAGGGAAGAAGGCCTTGAGATCATGGAATCAGGTTATTTGGAGGCGGCGGCCGATTCCTTCAGGCTCGCTCTTGAGCTTACGCACGACCCTGAGATGACAGAGGAGTTAAAGGGGCTTCTTAAAAGGACCTCTGATTTCTCCGATGAGGGCAGTGACGCCTGTTATATTGACCGGCCGGCTGGCCGAACCGAAGATAAGGACGAGCGAACCGGAGAAGACGACCTTTTCGACGCCCTTTTAAGCGGGCTCCCTGAGCCTGTCAGGGATGCCTATTACAGCTATGGAGATACCTTCAGAAAAGGGTATCTCGCCCTTAATGAGGCGGACTTCAATCTCGCCGCAGACATGCTTTATGAGGCAATGGAGGAAAGCGGGCGTCATAGCTATGTGCCGATAGAGCTTGCGGCTGCATATCTCAATCTTGAAAGGTTTGATGAGGCAAGGAAGTTTTCGGAGGATTTCGTGAGAAACTTCCCCGAATGGACACAGGGGTATCAGATACTGTGCGAGAGCCTCTGGGCCCTGGGCCGATTCGATGCGGCCCTTGAATGGCTTGATTCCAGCCCTGCCGAGGTTGCCGGTTCCCTCCCCATGCTTCTTCTTAAGGGAGATACCCTTGTCAGGGGGAGAAGATTTGATGAGGCTGCCGGGCTTTTTGAACAGGAGCTTGAGCTAAACGGGTGGCAGCCTGATATGGCACGGGCGCTTGCCATGACCTATGAGGAGCAGGGGGAAAAGGAGGATGCCCGTGATATCTTTTCAAAACTGCTTGAGTCATGCCGGGCCTGCGGGGCCAAGCAGGACCTGTTTTCAAAAAAGAGGTTCTCGGAACTCAGTTTCGAACTTGGAGATCGTTCACCAAACCTGCTCGGGCTCTACCTTTCCCTTGTGCAGGAGGACCCATCCATGCGGGCTCAATATTATCGGAAGATAAGCGCGATATACGAGGCCCAGGGAAACAGTGTCGAGGCGGGACGTTTCGCGGATTTCGCCCAAAGGGCAATGAGCGAATAGGATTAAAAAAAGGGTCTAAAACAGCTCTTCATCACCTATGTCATCCATTTTGATCCATATCCGGTAAAGCTTTTCTCCGCTTCGCTCAAAGCATTTGAATCCGGCGGGGTCCACCTCTTCCACCTCCACCCGGCCAAGCTCCCTGCACTGGGCAAGCCAGTTTTCAAAATGGGCACCCCCTCCGAAATATGCCTTTTTCCATACGGTCCCGTCTTTATCGACCCGTTCGGTGACAAGCTCTTCCTCAGCCATTTTCCGGCGGACGTCCTCATTTTCTTCAACGTGATTTTCAGACATGATATGTCTCACAAAAAAGGGTGCACCAGGACGCTGCTCCTTTCCAACTCCGATAATCCACCCTATTGTAACAATATAGTTCATAAGTACGCAAGGGCAGGCGATATTCAGATTAGCATTGTACAGGCCGGGCCTTTCGTATAATATATGAACAGATATAACGTCATAGATGAAAGGAGGCAATAATGGCGGAGGAAATGAAAGTCGGCTGCGCGCGACCAACCGGCGGCCCGGTCGGAGAGATTGCCGAGGAGGAATCCAAAGAGAAAACAGTTACAAAAAAGGAGGTTTCACCAATGATCCAGGTAGGGAAAAAGGCCCCTGATTTCGCGGCTCCGGGATATCAAAACGGAAAATTTATATCCATAAACCTATCGGAATATCTGGGTAAATGGGTGGTGCTCTGCTTCTACCCGGGTGATTTTACCTTTGTCTGAGCGACCGAGATTTCGGCGGTCGCCGAAAAACACCCCGAGTTTCAGAAACTGGGAGTGGAAGTGCTTTCCATGAGCATAGACAGTGTGTTCGTGCATAAGATGTGGAATGACAACGAGCTTTCAAAGATGGTTGAAGGGGGAGTTCCTTTTCCAATGCTTTCTGATGCCGGAGGAAAGGTGGGCAAGGTATTCGGTGTCTATGACGAGGACGCGGGAGTGGAGACAAGGGGCAGATTCATCATTGATCCTGACGGGGTCATCCAGGGTTATGAGGTGCTCACGCCTCCTGTGGGAAGAAACGTGAATGAATCGCTCAGGCAGTTACAGGCCTTTCAGCTTGTAAGAAACAGCAAGGGCACAGAGGCTACCCCTTCCGGCTGGAAACCGGGGAAAATGACCCTCAAGCCCGGCCCCGATCTTGTAGGCAAGGTGTGGGAAGTCTGGAAGACGGACATGGCCTTCGACTGAAAAAACATATGAGAGATAAAGAGGCTGTCCGGTGCATACCTGGCAGCCCTTTTTTATTGAAGAATGAGGTCCTTCCGCTTCCTGATTGTCCGGTAATTTACGCTTTTGATCTTGAATAATATCCGGTATTCTGTTATTGCTCAAAATTGATCGAAGGTATTTTTATGCAGGAAAATATGTAAGTCATGCCTTATTAACCGGAATCAGCCTTCAGCTCTGCATGTTTCATTTGTGTATTAACGCCCCTTCAAGGAAGGGGGATACCGATGAACTGCTCCCTGTCATACAAAAGACCGCACGCAGCGGCATTTTCAAAAAGCGCATCCTGCGCCCCTAAAATCACAAAACAACTGTTTTTATCGATGCACAGAAACATGTGCATTTTGCCTTTCAGAAATCCGCCATGCCCGCAAAGGGATTTGAAAGGCACAGGAGAGCTGATCATTAAAAGGTGTATGCGATGCCGTAAACTTACGCGAATGATTGAGGAAATCAATTGCATGACAGGAGATTTTATCAAATGACAGATGTCGTGCCGGTGGAAAGAATTACGGACAAAATATATCTATTCAGGGGTAAAAAGGTTTTGATGGACAGAGATTTGGCTGCGCTTTATGGAGTGGAAACGGCTCAGTTGAAAAGAGCTGTAAGGAGGAATATTGAGCGATTTCCTGTTGATTTTATGTTCGAATTGACAAAACAGGAGTTTGAGAATTGGAGATGCCACTTTGGCACCTCCAATAGTGAAAAGATGGGGTTGAGATACAGCCCTATGGTTTTTACAGAGCAGGGTGTCGCAATGTTATCGAGCGTCTTGAGAAGCAAACGTGCAATTGAGGTAAACATCGCCATCATGCGTGCTTTTGTAAAACTCCGGGAAATGTCGGCAACACATAAAGAATTAGCGCGTAAATTTTATGACTTGGAGCAACACCTCAAAGACCATGATGAGCAGATACAGACTATTTTTGAGGCAATTCAACAGTTGTTTGCACCTCCAGAGCAACCCCGGAAAAAATTGGGTTTGAAGTGAAGGATAAAAAAGGCTGCTATGGTAAACGAAGCAGAAAGAAACAACCATGAATCAGTATTTTTTTTGAATTTTTTTAAAATCTCTTTTCCGTGTGACCGTAGCTGTCAAAACCATGAGCTAAGATGTAATAAATGTTTGATTTTCTCACTAAAAAGAAATGCCCCATTCCACGGGCTCAATCCGAACGATATTAGCGTTGGGGGGAGCTACATTTTGGTCGTTCCCATAAAAAAGCGGTTTAAAAGTCCCGTTGTGATTGACACCCCCCCACCACGCCTCCCCCACAGGATGCGCACCCCGGCGGGTATTTTATGTGGAGCCACTCTGCGACCGCTTTTGCCTGCTTCACACATACCGCCTAAAAAAACTATAAAGTACTGATATGGCCAAAATAAACAAATTATTTGACAATAATAGAACCAATAAGTACTATCAAAGACATGAAACCATCCCTTGATTTCATAGGAAAAAACATACGGTTTCTGCGGCGTCAGAGCAGTTGGACCCTTGCGCAATTAGCCAAAAGGGTCGGAATGAACGAAGGACCCTTAGGAAGGATAGAGCGGGGGGTCAACGCGCCCTCGGCATCGGTGATATATCGTCTGGCAAAGGTGTTCGGGGTTTCCGTGAACGCCCTTTTTGCAGAGGCTGAACAGGATCTTCACAATGTTCGTTTCGAGGGAGCGCACGACCCTTTCCTGGTGAGCATCGGAAAGGAGGATGCGGTCCTTCCTGCCGGAATTCAGAGGATGACTGGAGATATCATCGCGGGTTTTCAGGCCTTAGAGGATATCTGCAACGCCCGGAAACGTGCCGGAATACCCCTTCTTATTCCCTTTGATCCGACCGAGGAGGGCATTTGCGCCCTTTCGGAAACCGTACGGCGCATCATGGAAATCAAGCACGGCATAGTGTTCGATTACTTCGAACTATTTGAAAACCAGGGATTCAGGGTGGTTGTCCTTCCTCTGCCTAAAGACATAGACGGCTTTTCCTATTATGACCCCCCCAATCAGAACGCCTTTTTCTTCCTGAACACCCGCAAGAATCCCGAACGGCAGCTTTTTCACCTTGCGTATGAACTGGGCAGGTTATTCATTTTTACATATACGATGCAGCAGGGAACCGAATTGTTTGACACCCGGGACGAGCAAGGACCCTACGGCCAAAAACCATTTACCGCGCGGCATGGGGCAAACCGTTTTGCGGCAAATTTTCTCATGCCCCGAAAGACCGTGTTCGATACGGTGAACCAGTTGGGCATTCAAAAAAAACGCTGGTCCTATGAATTGCTGCTCCGGATAAAACATCGCTTCGGCGTTTCCGCCGAGACCTTTCTATACCGCTTGAAAGAACTTGAGTTGATTGATCCCGCCTCAGTTGAACCCCTGAAAGAGAAGATCTACGATCATTACGATAAAACAACATTCGGCGAACCCGACTTGTCCAGGCGGCTTTTGACCCCCAACGGCAGGTTGTGGGACCTGGTCCTGACTGGAAAAGAAGTGGCCGAGGGGCGTGATGAAGTCCTGGAAATTGAACAGAGGCTAACAAAGTGGAAGGTGGTAAAAAAATAAAGCTGCTTGACACATTAAGTATTGTCAATTATTGATTAACAATAATTGACAATCAACAAAATGGAGTTGTATGGCTAATCCATTCACATTGCGGGTTATTCCGCCTTTTTATCCTTTTTGCAACCGTACCATTGAGCTCCGGCAGCTATGTTCTCATGCGGACAATAAAGCAAATGTTGTGTTATTTTCGCCCAGACGCTACGGAAAAACTTCGCTCGTAAGAAAACTTCAGTCCGACCTGTCCGAAAAGGGCTTTTTTACGGTTTATGTCGACTTTTTCATGGCAACATCCGAAAGTGAAATCGCCCGGCGTATTTCCCAAAGCATATATTCTGTTCTGCATGCGCGTGAATCACTTTTGGGCAAAGGCGTTCGTTTTCTAAAGACATTTAAAACCTTCCGTCCCGTGTTTAAGCCATCCCCTGAAAGCGGTTTTTCATTTTCTGTTGAGCCTGTCTCATCGGCTATATCCGGTATCGACCTCATTGACAATGTGATGGAAGACCTCGGTCAGTTTATTCGCGCTGAATCGATAAATGCCCATATTGTCTTTGATGAATTCCAGGAAATCAGTGAATTGAAAAACTCACCCATAGAAGGGATTTTTCGAAGACACATCCAGGAACAACGGGCATCCTATTTTTTTGTAGGCAGCCGCAGGAGAATTCTTCTCGATATGTTCAACAGAAAAAGCCGGCCGTTTTATCAAAGTGCAATAATGTATCCCTTAAGACCTTTACCTGCCAAGGAACTCGTTTTATTTCTGGTTGATAGATTCAAGGAGGGCGGAAAAAGTTGTCCCATCCGGGTCGCTGAAAAAATTTCGGAAAAGGTGTCCCAATATCCTTACTATGCGCAAGCCCTGGCATATAATGTATTCGAAATTGTCCAAGACATTGTCACGGAAGATGATATTCAGACCGGTTTTAACAACATGCTGGCCTCTGAAAGATACGGCTACGAGGCTATGGTTCAGGGACTTACCGGACCCCAGATCGCTCTTTTAAAGGCCCTTGCCGTTGATCCTGTTTCAAAGATCCTGTCCGCAGAATATATGAATCGCCACAGGCTGTCTGCCGGCGGGATTCAATACGCCCGCAATAAATTGGAAAGTCTGGACTTAATAGAGAGACACGACAATATCTGGAAAATAGTCGATCCGGTCTTCGCCTGCTGGCTGGCCGGGTATTGATCCGGACAGATAATCGAACTTCCTCCTGCAAGGCAGAATGTTGTTGTTTCTGTTGAAAAAAAGCAACCGGAAACCAGCCTGCCAACAATTGAAGAGATCGAAGAGGAACAAAAAAACAGTCCTTAATAAGCGCTTAAGCCGAACGATATTGCCGTTAAAGGAGTAACGTTTTGGTAGCTTCCTTAAAAAACCGGTTTAGATGTCACGTTGTGATTGACAATCCACCCGCCATGCCTCTCCACAGGATGCGCAACCCGGCGGGTTTCTGGATATGTTGCTCGCAGAAAAATGGGTGGAAGAGGGACGTGATGAAGTCATGCGGATTGAAGAGAGGCTGAAAAAGTGGAAGGTGGTCAAAAAATAGTGAACCTCTGAAATTTCAACACTTCTTCCCGCTGGCGCAAGACAAGCCGGTTTTTGAAAGGGAAAAAACATGAAAGACGCTAAAATAATTGTTCCTGTTGAGAGCGTTGAAAGAACTATTCTGATGATACGAGGCCAAAAGGTGATGATCGACGCTGATCTCGCAAAGCTCTATGGTGTAACCACCAAGCGACTTAATGAGCAAATCAGGCGTAACAGGGATCGCTTTCCAAATGATTTCATGTTCCAGCTTACTGCTCGTGAAAAAAAAGAGGTGGTCGCAAATTGCGACCACCTTTCTCAGTTAAAGTTTTCCACTGTGTTTCCTTATGCATTTACGGAACACGGGGCAATTATGGCAGCCAGTGTGCTCAATACACGGCGTGCAATAGAGGCCAGCCTCTTTGTTGTCCGTGCATTCGTCAAACTCCGTGAGATGCTGTCAACTCATAAAGAATTGGCTCAAAAGCTTGCGGACTTGGAGAGACGCCTTGAAGCTCATGATGATCAGTTCAAGGTTGTCTTTGATGCAATACGCGCACTTATGGTTGAAACCGAAAAACCCAAAAGGAAAATTGGGTTTGAAGCCAAGGAACCAAAAGGCCGCTATGCCAGAGGAACCAAGAAAAAACATTAATGAATCCGTATTTTAAAACTTGTAGAAATTCCTTTTGTCTTTGACCGTATCTGTCAAAACCGTGAGTTAAGATGTGACCAATGTTGTGATTTTCTCATCAAAAAGTAACTGCCGTTAATAATGTCTTAAGCCGGACCATACTCTCATTGAAGGAGTAACGTTTTGGCAACCTCGATAAAAAGCCAATTTAGAAGTCACGTTGTGATTGACAATCCACCCGCCATGCCTCTCCACAGGATGCGCAACCCGGCGGGTTTCTGGATATGTTGCTCGCAGGAAAATGGGTGGAAGAGGGACGTGATGAAGTCCTGCGGATTGAAGAGAGTTTTAAAAAGTGGAAGGTGGTCAAAAAATAAACGCTGAAGCGTAATATTGTATTGCATTACGATTAATAATAAGATAAGTAGTAATGTAATACTATTAAATTGGCCTTACTGTTGTATAGCGTTCCTGTCAACACGGTTATGGAGATTGCAAAATGTTAGATGATATTTTCAGGCTCAGTAGAAACTTTCTGAAAACTTTCAACAAGCCCTACACACGATATTTTCTTCAAAAATATCCGCTTACAAGCAGGTTTTCCATTATCACCGGCCAGCGAGGCGTCGGCAAAACCACGGCAATGATTCAAAAAACATTATCAGCGAATGATGATGATATTTTTGCAAAAAAGGCATTATACGTTCCCGTTGACCATTTCATTGTGGCTGGCAGAAGCCTTTATGAAATTGCTGAAGATTTTTATAATCTTGGCGGTAAAATGATATGTTTTGATGAGATTCATAAATATGACGGCTGGTCAAGTGAGCTGAAGAGTATTTATGACAGCCTGCGGAACCTGACTATACTCGCTTCAGGCAGCTCTGCCTTGGAGATTCAGAAGGGCAGCCATGATTTGAGCAGAAGAGCTGTAGTCCATCCAATGACAGGACTCTCTTTCAGAGAATACATCGATTTGGCCGAAGGCATTAAAACTGAATCACTCGTCCTAAAAAGCATATTAGAAGAGCACGAAAAGCTTTCATACGACATTATTGCGGCCATAGAAGGCAAAAAGAAAAAAATTTTAGCGCTTTTCAAGGATTATCTTCAGTTCGGATATTTTCCCTATTTTACGGAATTTGACGATATTTCATTATATCACATAACGTTGGAACAAAGTATCCGTACGACAATAGAAAGTGATTTTTTATCCATATACCCGACATTAAATGGCAGCAGTATAAAAAAAATTAAAAGACTCCTTGCTGTTATTTCAGAATCCGCTCCATTTATACCTGATTTGAAACGCCTCAAAAGAATTGTTGAAATTGGAGATGAACGCACTCTTAAAAATTATCTCAAGTATCTTGAAGACGGAGGGCTAATTTTATCTCTCACAAAAAGTGGAAGTGGGCTTGGCGTCCTGGAAAAACCGGATAAAATATATCTTAATAACCCGAATCAGATATATGCAATGAGCAGAGAGGGCAAAGAAAATATAGGAACCATACGCGAAACATTTTTTATAAACATGCTTTCAGTTATGCATAAAGTCTCAATGCCCAAAAAGGGAGATTTTTATGTTGATAATAAATATACTTTTGAGATAGGGGGCAAAAATAAAAGCTTTAAGCAGATAAAGGACACTAACAATTCTTTTCTTGCAATTGACGACGTAGAAGCAGGAATCAGCAACAAAATCCCATTATGGTTGTTTGGCTTTTTGTATTAAGACAACGGGAAAAGAAGAGGAAGAGGGGCGTCGGCCCGACGATCTTAGCACCGGGGGAGTTTTGTTTTGGTAGTTGCCATTAAAAACCGGTTTAGAAGTCAAATGGTGATTGACAATCAACCCGCCACGCCTCTCCACAGGATGCGCACCTCGGCGGGTTTTTGTTTTTGGATATAGGACACTACCTGACCCACATGGCATGTTATAATAGCCCGGAATCAGATTCCCGCAATTATTCTCTTCAATTTGGCTGCTGACTGAAAGTCTGATTTTAACAGGATAATAGATGAGCGATTTCTTTCCAGATTATTTCAAATATTGGGGCAAGGCTGACAAGGATGATCCAACCAAGTATCACCTTTTACCCTATCATTGCTTGGATGTGGCGGCGGTAGGTAAAATCCTATTAGAAAAAAAACCTTTTCTTTTAAAGCAGCTATCTCGATTAAGCTGCATTGAAGAAACAGTTTTGAAAAATATTTTAGTATTTTTCCTGGCATTGCATGATCTGGGTAAATTTTCTGAAAGCTTTCAGTATGTCAGGCCTGATTTGTTAAAAAAGCTACAAGGCAAAGTAAAAAGTCATAAACAGACTTACTCACGAAAGGATTTTGGTCATGATTCCATTGGATTCTTATTGTGGAAAGAACGCGCCTTTAAGCAAGTTATAGGGCAGATAGTTCAACAATATGGTCAGGTTGGGGACGAAAATGATTGGTGGGATCTGCTTAAATGGTTCATGGAAGCCTCTAACGGGCATCATGGTTTACCCGTTAAACAGGACAATAGAGTATTGGTTGATTATTTTGATGACCTCGATCAGCGTGCTGCGTCTGAATTTACTAAAGATATAATCGAGTTGTTCTCTTTGGAAGATGTTTTAAGGATAGATTTAGATCAGAATTATGAACGATTATATAGACAGCTCTCCGTGGCATCATGGTCGTTCACAGGTTTTTATGTTCTCTGTGACTGGATTGGATCTGACGAAAAAATTTTCAAATCCCAGTCAAAGGAACAACCACTAAAGCAGTACTGGAAAAAAACTGCATTAAAAAGGGCTCAAGAGGCAATAGGTAAAGCAGGTATTTTGCCATGCAAAGCAAACTATGAACTTGATCCATTAGCAGAGTTGCTTGATTTGCCAGAAAATGCACAACTAACCCCTTTGCAGGCCTTGGTTCACGATATTCAATTGGTTGACAACCCCCAACTCTTCATTATTGAAGATGAAACCGGGGCGGGAAAAACAGAGGCGAGTTTAATTCTATTGAATCGTTTGATGGCTAAGGGGTTGGCAAATGGTTTCTATTTAGCCTTGCCAACCATGGCAACTGCTGATGGTATTTATCCCAGAGTCCAAAAGACCTATGATAGCCTTTACCTTCCACATGAAAAACCTTCTTTAATTTTGTCCCATAGTTCAGCCAAACTCAGCGATAAGTTCACTGAAACCATTATATGTTCAGCTCGTGCTGTTTCAGAACAGACATATAGCGATGATGCCATGTCGCGTTGTCAGGAATGGTTGGTCGATAACCGTAAAAAATCCCTGTTGGCACATGTCGGGGTCGGCACGATTGATCAAGCTTTCTTGGCAGTGCTAAAAGTAAAATATCAATCCTTACGTTTAATCGGCTTGGTCGGCAAGGTCTTGGTTATTGATGAAGCTCATGCCTACGACGCATACATGGGAAAAGAACTGGAAGTTCTCCTTCAAGTTCATGCCGCCTTAGGTGGAAGCGCCATTGTTATGTCGGCGACACTTCCATTTTTGATACGACAGAAACTAACTGATGCTTTCCTTAAGGGGATAGGTTCAGAAGCTCTTGAATTAGATAAAAAAGATTTATATCCACTTTTGACTCATATTGCAGATGGTTACAAGAAAGAGTTGGCTTTTGCCTGTAAACAGGGAAATAACAAAAAAGATGTTCGGATAAAATTCATACATTCTGATCAAGAGGTTGACCAGCTTATCATGCAGAATCTCGAGATGGGCCTGTGTGTTTGCTGGATAAGAAATTCAGTCAAAGATGCGAGACAAACTTTTAAACGACTTAAGAGTAATGGTTTGAAGGTAGAGCTTTTCCATGCCCGTTTTACTATAGCTGATCGTTTGGATGTTCAGGGCCGAATATTAAATACTTTCGGCAAAAAGGGTGGTTTTGAGGAAAGAAAAGGCAGGCTGGTAATCGCCACCCAGGTAGTTGAACAGTCCCTTGACCTTGATTTTGATGTTATGATTACCGATTTAGCGCCTATTGATTTGATGTTGCAACGGGCGGGGCGAATGCACCGCCATATTCGGGACAAAATAGGCAATTTCAAAACAGATGGTGATGATGAACGAGGCGCGGCAACTCTATATATTCATACGCCTGAATATACCGACAGTCCTCAGTCTGAATGGTTTTCAGCCTTTTTCCCAAATGCAAAAAAGGTCTATGAAAATCATGCCAGGCTATGGTTGGGTTTAAAACAGCTAAGCCAACTCCCAAAACCAAAACCTACGTTGCCGGAAAATATTAGAGATTTGATCGAAAACGTGTATGGCAAGGACTCTGAAATTCCTAAAGAGCTTGAAAAATTTGATATAAACGCATACGGCAATCAAAGTAGCCAGCGCACCATAGGTGAATTTAACACGATTGATTATGAAATTGGCTATACAATGGATGGGCAAAACTGGGAAGAAGATTTGAAAATGCCAACCCGATTGGGAGAGGAAACACTTATCCTAATCTTGGCAAAATGGAAAAACGGGGAATTGGTACCGTTTACTCCAGGGGAAAAACAAAGATGGCAAAAAAACGAGATAAGAGTTCTAAAGAAAAATATAGCTGAAATACCTTTATTTAACGAACACCAAGATGAAGTTGACATGATTAAACAGCGTATGCCGAGTAAGGGTAAATGGATTAACTTGCTTCCAATGGTATGGGATGCCGAAAAAGCATTTTGGGCGGCAGAGGTCATTGATGCCAAAGGTCATGCCGACAAAGTTTATTATAGTTCGGAACAAGGCTTGATTTATGGCTATGAGTTCGAGGCTGTAAGAAATGATGATCAATTAGAAAAGGATGAATTGATATGAAACAATTTAATTTGTTGTTCGATCCGTGGATACCTGTAAGAACCCGACATGGTGAGAATAAGCCGATTAAAGCATATGAAGTTGTGCAGAACGATATTGTCGCTCTTGATGCGCCGAGGGCCGATTTTAATGCGGCTTTGATGCAGTTTTTAATCGGTCTATTGCAAACGGTTTCTGCACCGGAAAATCCCAGAGCCTGGCGCAAGCTATTTAGTCAGCCGCCTTCTGAAGATGAATTAAAGACAAAATTTAAAGGAATTGAGAAGGCTTTCTATCTGGATGGTGATGGTTATCGGTTTATGCAGGATGCATTAGCAATAAACACCGGTGAGATACGCCCTATTGAAGAAATGATATTCGGTGCTCCTGGTGAAAGCGGTAAAGGCAAGAATCAAGATTTCTTTGTAAAGCAAAACAATATAGATGGGCTTTGTTTTTCTTGCGCTGCAGCGGCATTGTTGACTGCTAATGTTTTTGCAGAAGATGGAGGACGGGGTTATTTTCAATCCATGAGGGGCAATGGTTTTGTTTCATGTCTTGTCCAATTAGACGAACAGCAATCAGATAAATCTCTATGGAAAAATCTCTGGCTGAACATTGTAGAAGATAATATTGAATCTATCATAGAACCAGAAAGGAACTTTTATTGGATTAAAGATTTACCAGACAGACCCTATGTGGAGAGATTGGAAAAAACGAAGCTCAGCATAATTGATTTGAAGGCAAAGAAGAAAGGGAGTAAAAACGGAACATATAAAAATGAGATAGATGAACAAATAAAACAATTAGAAAAAGAATCTGATAGGATAAAAGAAAAGATAGATGGTTTAGGTAACAACAAAATCGTTTACCCTGAAAGCGGTACCCTTCAAGCCCACTGGGCATGGATGCGACGATTTTTTTTAAATACGAAAAATACCATTAACGGAGAATGCAGTATGTGCCGTAGCATGGACGAATTGATAACTGATTTTTATAAAACTGGAAAAGGATACAAATACCCTAAAGAAGAGTGGCAAAATAAACATCCTTTTTCACCAAGCAAAAAATACCAAAGAGACCATTACAACAAAAATAATTTAAAATATAAGGACAAAATGCTTGTCATAGAAATGACTCAAAACGGTTTGCCTTACACTCATTGGCAAGATTTTGTGATACAAACTGAAAAGCAAACTCCCGCGAAAGTGATCAACAGACATTTAAGAGAAAGGCATCCGGATGAGCAGCTTATTATTTGGTCATTTGGTTATGCAATGGATAGTAATTCCCCTAAAGGGTGGTACGAGTCAAAAACTCCCTTTTATTTGCTGAAAGATAAAGAGCAGCGGGAAATTTTTGAAGTTGAGATTGATAGATATATTCAAGGCGCTAATAAAATTGCCGACAACCGGACCGGTTATTTGCTCTATGCAATTAAAAATGCCTGGTTTGATGAAAGTAAAGACAAAAATAAAGTTCAAAAAAATTATTTCAACAATAACAAAGCCTCCGAAATCGCAAAATGCTTCTGGAACAATACCGAAAGTAAATTTTATGAACAGATGAAAGCGCTTTATGCCATTGCCAATCAGCTTACCGATGATAAAAAAGTTGAGTTGCGGCAAGACTGGTATGAGTATATTAAGAATGAAGCTAATAAACTGTTTGATCGGTGGGCATTTAGAGCTGGTATTCAGATGAACCCAAGACGCATTGCCAAAGCGCATAATCAGTTAACAACAAATCTAAACAGTAAATCACTGAAACAGAATATATTGGGTTTGCCATAGGAGGATAAATAATGAGTGAATCAATAGAACCTAAGATTTTTGGAGAAGGTCATCCCGCCAGCGTTTTTATCTTAGAATGGTGGGAGAGTTTGAAACAGAATAAAGGTGACAGAGCCGAGTTGAGGCGCTGTAAAAATCTTGAAGAGATTCAAAAGGCTTCGGCCTATCAGCGTTGCTACTGGCAATTAAAAAAACACTTTACCCCGGAACAACAGATTCCGTCCAGAGAACAGATGGCCATTATTATCGGTTTGGCTGCTCATATTGAGGACAATGATACAAAACATATAGACAAAAATAGTAATAAGGAAGAGAAATACTATTTTGCCTATCAAATGGCCGCACCAAAGGGTAAAGAAAAAGATGCCCCACCTAAACTTAGCGAATTGCGTTTCCGCCGCTTACTGAAAATCAAAGACCGGGTAAAATTATACCGTTTTCTCATTCAGGTTATTCGCATGTTGGAAAAAAAAGTCAATCTGCTGGATTTGTTAAGTATTGCCTATTTTTGGGGCGATAAGGCCAAAACGAATCTGGCTTATAAATATTACGAACAAGCCAATCTGAAAGCTAAATAAAGGAGGATACTATGAATGACAATCGTTTTATTCAATTGCACTTACTTGTTTCTTACCCGCCATCTAACCCAAATCGAGATGAACTTGGTCAACCCAAAACAGCTATTATGGGCGGAACACAGCGTTCCAGGATTTCTTCGCAAAGTTTGAAAAGAGCCTGGCGTACTTCGGAGATATGGAAAACTGAAGGCTTGGCTATTGGCACAAGAACAAGAGAGCTGTTTTTATCCAAAGATTATGGCTTATACAATAACTTGTTGGAAAAGCATGGCGAAAAAAAAGCCGAAGAATATGCAAAAGCAATATTGAATGTCTTTGCTAAAACGGCAAAAGTGAAACAGAAACCTGAAGCTCCGGTCGACGAAAAATTTGTTGGCAAAGAAATCGTCACCGAGCAGCCTATACACTTTTCTGATACTGAAATCAAAAAAATAAAATCACTTGTCGATAATCTCGACAAAGAAGTAAGTAAAGAGGAATTGGAAAGCCTACTTGATGAGAGCCCAAGAGACATTGATCTTGCCATGTTCGGTAGAATGATCGCCAAACGCCCGGACAAAAATAGAGAAGCGGCGGTTCAAGTTGGACATGCCATTTCCATAAACGAAGTTGAAATCGAGGATGACTTTTTTACCGCTGTTGATGATTTAAATAAACATGGTTCAGCCCACATGGGCGAACAGGAGTTTGTTTCAGCAATATATTATGTTTATCTCTGCATAGATACAAAATTGCTATTAAATAATCTAAGTAACGATATAGACCTTGCAAAAAAATCTCTTGAAGCCTTGGTAAATACTGCTGCTGTGGTTGCCCCTACAGGTAAGCAGAACAGCTATGCTCACCGAGCTCAAGCCTTTTATATTTTGGCGGAAAAGGGTGACGCGCAACCAAGAAATCTGTCCATAGCTTTCCTTAAAGCTATGCCGGCAGATGATCCGGTAAGGGCGATCGAGCAATTGAATGCTATCAAAGACAAGTTCAACACCGCTTACACGAAACCGAAAAGTGAAAAAGAAATGAATTTGTTTGGCGAGGGGACTCTAAAAGATATTCTTGATTTTGTTGGAGAAATCTAATGAATGACTACCTAATATTCAGATTATATGGTGCTTTGGCATCTTGGGGGGATATAGCGGTGGGCGATATTCGTGCAAGTTACCGCTATCCGTCTAAATCGGCGGTCATTGGTTTGCTGGCTGCTGCCCTGGGTGTTGAACGGGATGCACATGACAAACAATCTGAGCTGGCCAAACTGATGCTGTCCGTCAGAATAGATGCGATGGGCAGTCCAATTGAGGATTATCATACTGTGCAGACACCAAGTGAACAAGCGATTAAGTATGACCGAGCCAAGGAGTGCTGGACGCGTCTTGATGAAATTGAAGCGATTAAATGGCGTGTGATTCAGTCTCAAAGCAATGCCGAGGCTGGAGCCATCCAATCCAGACGGGCTTATTATTGTGATTCAGTTTACTCGGTTGCGCTATGCGAAAATATAAAAGATAAGATTTATTGGCAAACCCTTGAAATTTCTAAGCTGCAAGATATTGTTGCTTTTCTGAAAGAACCCCGATTTGTTTTGTACTTAGGAAGAAAATCATGTCCCTTAGGATTGCCGTTAGAACCACAGGTAATACCAGCAAAGAATTGCAGAGTTGCCTTCCAACAGGCAAAGTTCGGATTTCCCGGCGAATTGCAAATCATGCTCAAGGAGGCAACGAGCATTCAGTATTACACACAAGAAGATATTGAAAATAGCCAAATGAAACTTGCGCGGCGAGACCAGCCAGTCAACCGCACAACTTGGCAGTTTACCGAAAGGGATGAATACTATTTCAGCGAATGAGGAAGGGTCATGTATTTACACAAAATTACTATCGACAGCGAAGCGTTAAGAAGAGACCGAAAAATATATCAAGATGTTTATTTGTTGCATAAAAAAATATGGGAGCTTGTCAGCCGGAATGAAAACCAGAAAAGAAATTTTTTATACCGGGTTGAATATGATGCTTATCAGAATATCAAACATATTTATCTACTTGCGCCAAATCAGATTTCATTTCAAAAAAATATAAAGATTGCGGTTTCACCAAGATACCAGCCTCAGATTGAAACGGGCGAATTCCTTTTTTTTAAGCTTAGAGCAAACCCTATTATCAAAAGAAAAGAAAACGGGAAAGCTAAGGAATACAGCCTTGTTATGGATGCCAAACATCAATTCAAGAAAAATGGAAAAAACTATCAGGAACGGTTTTATCTGGACGAGCTAATTTATGATGTTGGTATGAAATGGCTTATCAGGAAAGGTGAGCAGCACGGATTTTCAGTCAAACAATTCGAAGTCAAAATCGATAATGACCGTGAATATCATGTCACACCCACGGGGAAAGGAAGCTTTATGATCAGAACACTGGATTTTGAGGGTGCCCTTACCGTTGTTGATCCAAGACTCTTTGTTGATGTGCTTTATAAAGGCGTTGGCTCTGCTAAAGCCTTCGGCTGCGGGCTGATGCTGGTGAGGCGAATATGAGGCCGGAAAACTGATAGGGAGAATTAGAATGGAGACAGGGATAGCGGTTTTCAGAGGTAAGGAGATCAGGAAGACAATTCATAACGATAAGTGGTGGTTTTCCGTAGCTGATGTTGTAGAGATCTTGACCGATACTGTAAACAGTTCTGACTATATTAAAAAAATGCGTAAGCGTGACAGCGAGTTATCTAAAGGGTGGGGACAAATTGTCACCCCCCTTTTGTTGGAAACAACTGGTGGCAAGCAGAAAGTCAATTGCGCCAACACAGAGGGCATTTTCCGCATAATTCAGTCCATCCCATCCCCCAAGGCTGAGCCTTTCAAGCGGTGGCTGGCAAAGGTCGGTTATGAACGGGTGCAGGAGATAGGGGATCCCGAGCTGGCAACCAAAAGAACCCGTACTCTGTACAAGGCGAAAGGCTATTCGGACGACTGGATTGAGAAGCGGATGCGCGGCATCGCCATCAGGGAGGAGCTTACGGACGAGTGGAGAGAGAGGGAGGTAAGGCGCGAGAAGGAATATGCGATACTAACCGCCGAGATCGCAAAAGCGGCATTTGGTGTTACTCCCGCCGAACACAAAAAACTGAAAGGGCTGATTCGGGAAAACCTGAGGGACCACATGACAGACCTTGAATTGATCTTTTCCATGCTTGGAGAGGCGGCTACGACTGAGATAACGCGGGCTGATGATGCAAAGGGTTTTCAGGAAAGCAAGAGTGCTGCTCGCAAGGGAGGAGATGTTGCCGGCAAGGCGAGAGAAGATCTGGAGAAGAAGACCCGCAAGAAGGTTGTCTCTCCCGAGAATTATCTGGACATTCCTCAGAAAAGACGGAAGCAGTTGAATGAAAAGGAGTAGGACCCCATGGTGGTCTATCCGGATGATAAACAAAGCGCAGGACCCCCACAACTCATTCCGCCACATGGCGGTTATCGCGATCTTCAATCTTATCAGATGTCCGAGATTGTCTATGACGGCACGGTAGTGTTTTGCGACCGGTTTATTTCAAAGCGGTCGCGTACCCATGATCAGATGGTTCAGGCGGCGCGGAGCGGAAAGCAGAATATAGCGGAGGGCTGCATGGCTTCAGGCACGTCCAAAAAGACGGAGCTCAAGCTCGTTGGTGTTGCGAGGGCGAGCCTTGAGGAACTGCTGTTGGATTTTCAGGATTTTTTGCGACAGAAGGGATTGGCCCTTTGGGGAAAGGATCACCCAAAAGCCAGAAAAGTGCGCGGACTTTGCTACAAGAAAGATAGGTCTTATAAGACTTATAGGCCCTATATTGAGGAAAGTTCTCCTGAAGTTGCTGCCAATACCATGGTCTGCCTGATCCACCAGACCAATTACCTGCTTGATCAACAACTGCGGGTTTTAGAAAAGGACTTTTTAAAGGAGGGTGGTTTAACGGAAAGGATGTACCGCGCCCGTTCACGGGCCCGCGATTGGAACAGGAATAAATGACCTATACAGAAGACGATCTTCTTCCCCTTTCGGGCTTACAGCATCTTCTTTTTTGCGAGCGGCAGTGCGCGTTGATAAATATTGAGTAGTTGTGACTGGAATTCATGAAAGGTAGAGAAACATTAGAGATTGATAATCAGTCTTGTGAAGGAGAGTTGCCGTTATGAGCGATCCGATTCTTCCACCCCTCAAACCTATTCCGATAAAAGACCGTATATCCACTCTCTTTTTGGAAAAAGGGAATCTGGATGTGCTGGACGGGGCCTTCGTGCTTGTGGACAAGAACGGTGTCCGAACCCATATTCCGGTAGGCGGGGTGGCATGTCTTATGCTTGAACCTGGGACAAGGGTTTCTCACGCCGCTGTTGTGCTGGCTTCGCGCGTCGGCTGTCTTCTTGTCTGGATTGGTGAGGCTGGAGTACGCCTGTATGCATCCGGTCAGCCGGGTGGAGCCAGGGCTGACCGTCTCCTTTACCAGGCCAAACTGGCCCTGGACGATACCGCAAGGTTGAATGTAGTGCGCAAGATGTACGCCCTTCGTTTCAAAGAAGAACCCCCGGCCCGGCGGAGTGTGGAGCAGTTAAGAGGCATAGAAGGCGTGCGTGTACGCAAGATGTATGAACTATTTGCCAGACAATATAGGGTGAATTGGAAACGCCGCAATTACGATCATACAAACTGGGGAAGCGGGGATGTCCCAAACCGCTGTTTAAGTTCTGCCACGGCCTGTCTCTATGGCATTTGCGAAGCCGCTATCCTGGCTGCGGGTTATGCACCTGCCATAGGTTTTATCCATACGGGAAAACCGCAGTCCTTTGTTTATGATATCGCAGATATATTCAAATTCGAAACCGTTGTGCCTGTAGCTTTTCGTATCGCTGCCAGAAATCCATACAATCCTGAACAGAGTGTGCGCCTGGCATGCAGGGATGCCTTCCGTCAGACCAAACTGCTTAAACGGATTATTCCAACCATTGAAGAGATCCTGTCCGCCGGCGGGCTACCCATACCCGAACCGGCCAAAGAATCGGTGGCCCCTGCAATTCCAAATAAGGAGGGAATAGGCGATGCTGGTCATCGTGGTTGAGAACTCACCACAACGCCTGCGCGGACGGCTGGCCATATGGCTGCTTGAAGTGCGTGCCGGCGTATATGTAGGCAAAGTTTCCAGACGTGTAAGGGAGATGATCTGGAACCAGGTTCAAATAGGGATCAAGGACGGCAACGCGGTGATGGCCTGGAGCACCAATACAGAGTCAGGTTTTGACTTTGTTACTCTTGGTAAGAACCGGAGGATACCTAAAGAAATGGATGGCATAAATCTGGTTTCCTTCTTACCGCCCGAAACCGATGAACATCAAAATAAGTTGGGAAAAATCGATTCTTTTACAGCTTCAGAAGATGTGGGTAATATCCCTTAATAATTCGGTAGAATTTTTTACTTCCAATACCTGATGTGAAATTAGCATGTTAGAAGAAGTGTGTTCCCCACATGCGTGGGGATGAACCGAGAGTTCAAACCGAGGCTAACGGTGAATTTAAGTGTTCCCCACATGCGTGGGGATGAACCGTTAGTTCTGGAACTTCTGGTAGCAGTGGAAGTGTTCCCCACATGCGTGGGGATGAACCGTTGACAGAGCAGGAATGGCCCAGGTAGACATGGTGTTCCCCACATGCGTGGGGATGAACCGATCACCCTGGAGGTCGAAGAGATATGACCAACGTGTTCCCCACATGCGTGGGGATGAACCGAAGCATGTCGTTTGCATGTTCTGCCTGCCTTAGTGTTCCCCACATGCGTGGGGATGAACCGGAGGTAGGACATGCTCCTGAACCCCCGCATAAGTGTTCCCCACATGCGTGGGGATGAACCGTAATCGGCAACATACACGAACCATAAACCCGCGTGTTCCCCACATGCGTGGGGATGAACCGTTTGAACATCAAAATATTGCCCATCATCCAGTGTGTTCCCCACATGCGTGGGGATGAACCGAAGCCCCTTTGTGGTTCGTAATGTCTCTAATCGTGTTCCCCACATGCGTGGGGATGAACCGTCCCACTTCGGCTTTGTGAGGGGGACTGATACGTGTTCCCCACATGCGTGGGGATGAACCGTAATCTGCTATCTCCTGATACGACAATCCTTTGTGTTCCCCACATGCGTGGGGATGAACCGCCGGGACCAAAGAGGGCGCCTGGCGTGCGCTAGTGTTCCCCACATGCGTGGGGATGAACCGGATTGATCTTGAGTTTTTTAATAGCCTCGTCAGTGTTCCCCACATGCGTGGGGATGAACCGATGATGAACTGCCCCCTTGCACCCCTGAAGAAGTGTTCCCCACATGCGTGGGGATGAACCGCAATACATATCTTGATAAAACATGCGGCCAGCGTGTTCCCCACATGCGTGGGGATGAACCGGATATCCCCTACTCAGTTTGGGGAGTTCTTTAGTGTTCCCCACATGCGTGGGGATGAACCGGTGTGGTGATAGACATGGGCCGGGTAAAGCTTGTGTTCCCCACATGCGTGGGGATGAACCGGGTATTCTCTGCCCTCGTCAGGGTCCTGCTCTGTGTTCCCCACATGCGTGGGGATGAACCGTCAGATGGAAAATGGGGAGGCAGTCGGGCCGGGTGTTCCCCACATGCGTGGGGATGAACCGCAGGCGTTACATAGATATCTGTTCTCTCCCCGGTGTTCCCCACATGCGTGGGGATGAACCGAGTACTCCCACCCAGAAGGCTGTCAATAGGCGTTGAAAATTGACCCATCATCGGCGTCCAAAATTGACCCACCCCTGAGAAAAAAATATGGTTAAATAGTTGAGTAGTTGATCCCTTCTTTATCTATGAAGCTGCGTGTTTCATTCTCCAGCTTTCGTTACCTGTTTCTATAATTTCACAATGATGAGTCAATCGATCAAGCATGGCCGTAGTCATCTTTTTATCTCCAAAGACTTGGGGCCATTCACCGAAGGTCAAGTTGGTGGTAATCACTATGGATGTCTGTTCGTAGAGTTTTGATATAAGATGAAAGAGCAGTTGACTGCCGTTTTTGGAAAAAGGCAGATAACCCAGTTCATCGAGGACCACAAGATCAAATCGAAGTAGTCTTGCTGTGATTTTGCCGGCCAATCCAATCATTTTTTCCTGCTCAAGCTCATTTGCCAGATCCACCAGGTTATAAAACTTGCACTTCCTGCCATTCCTTATGGCCTGGGCCGCTATAGTTATGGCTAAATGGGTTTTGCCCGTACCGGTGCCACCTACAAAAATCAGGTTGATATGTTCGGCTATAAAATCACCCTGATAAATAGACCTAATCTGGGCTTCATCAACACAGGCCCCGTTAAAATCAAAGCCATCGATATCTTTAAGGACAGGAAACCTGGCCTGTCCCATACGATATCGGATACTCCTTATATATCTTTCGGCAGCTTCAGCCTTGAGCAGTTCCAGGATTACCTTTTCAGGAGTTGAATGGGTCTTGCGTCCATTGGAGACAACTTCATCATAAATGGACTGCATACCCCGCAACTTTAGTTTTTCCATATGGTCCATGATATCATTGCGCAGCATGGTATCCCTCCCTTACCAAACGTTCATAGCGGTGGCAGTCTGCTATGGGCTCTTGCTTGAGAATCAGATGGGAGGGGATACCCAAATCAGGCGTGCAATCCTGATCCTGATCCCTGTTTAAAAGATTGAGAACCACCTCTTTACTTACGGCCCTGATCTCTAGGGCCTCCTTACAGGCTTTACTTACAGCCTCAAGTCCGTAGAAAGGGACAGCATTTAGAATGGCCACAAACTGACGGTCCCAGTCGGAAAAACGGTTTTGAAGCCCATTAAGGACGCCTTGCACAGGATGAGGAAGTTGCCAGTCTTTAAAGGGTGCTCCATTACGGAGAGCCCCGGGCTTACGTTCAAGGACCGGGACATAATGCCAGGGATTAAAAATAGTCTTGTTCTTTCCAAAATGCCTATCATGCTCTCCTACGATACAACCGTTATTTACTATCACTATCCGATCGGCATATACTCTCATATAGACCGCTTTACCCACCTGGCTGCAATTAACGCTGTATCGGTTCCGGTCATAGGTTACAAGTGAGCTGGGGGTAACCCTGGCTGGACGTTGTGCATATCCATCAAAGGGAGGTGGTAGATTTATCAGATAGGGTCTCTCTTCACTGTAGACCTGCCAAACCGTCTTATCAGATATTGTTGGATGCTTACGGGTCTTTGCCCAGGTGATGCATTGTTCTCTAAGCAGCTCGTTTAGGTGTGTGAAATCCCTGGCCTTGATTCGGGGAGTGAAAAATCTCCTTCTGACCACACCTACCTGGTTTTCCACCTGACCCTTTTCCCAGCCTGCAGCAGGGGTGCAGCTTACCGGTTCAAATAAATAATGGGAACACAGTTGGCTGAAGCGGCTGTTGAACTGTCTTTCCCTTCCTCCCAGGATCTTGTTAACCACTGTTTTGAGATTGTCATATATGCCTTTACGGCAAACTCCTCCAAAAAACTCAAAGGCCCTGATATGGGCATCAAACACCATCTCCTGGGTCTCTCTGGGGTAGGCAATACAAAGGAAGTAGCGGCTGTGACATAACCTTATATGTGCGACCTTTGCCTTTACTCTGCTTCCGTCCAGATCTACCCACTCATGACTCCAGTCAAACTGAAAGGCTTCTGCAGGATCAAATACCAAAGGTATAAATACCTCCTTTGGCAAGCTCCTTTGATCCTGGTGCCATCTTTGAACATATCTCCTTACGCTGTCATAGCCACCTTCGTAGCCGTTGAGTTGCAGCTCTTCAAAAAGTATCTGGGCTGTCCTGCGCAGTTTTCTGGGCAGTTTCTCATCTTCTTCCAGAAAGCCTTTCAGCATGTCTATAAACGGTCCTAGCTTGGGTCTCGGCTGGTTGCTTCGTTCGTACTGAAAAGATGTTTCTCCGCTCCTTATCGCCTTTTTTACTGTATTTTTGCTAAGGCGCAGATCCTTCGCTGTCTGACGTATGGATTTGCCATCTCTGAGAACAGCTAATCGTATCTTACGGATTGTTTCCACTGTGAGCATCCCTTTCCGCCTCCTTCTACCATAGTCACAGCAGAATAGAAGGCTTTCAGGGGTGGGTCAATTTTGGACGCCGATTCGCCCTATAGGTGGGTCATTTTTGCATGCCGATTCACAGAAGGCTATCAGTAGCGAGTGTTCCCCACATGCGTGGGGATGAACCGTGAGTGTATCGGTTATGGTGCAGACTTTATTGGTGTTCCCCACATGCGTGGGGATGAACCGACAGGAATGGTGCTAAGTGTAGCAAGTGATAGGTGTTCCCCACATGCGTGGGGATGAACCGAGGTACATTTTGTACCCCAATAAGCGGGTTATTCGTAGTCCCGCATACGGGGGTCTGATCGTGTAGTGTTGTTGAAGTTCAAAATGGATTTTTACTGCAAGCCTTGCTGAGTTCGAAAGCTTAATAAAAAGGCCGGCCATCCTTTAGCTGGATGGTCGGCCTTTGTTTTTTTTGTTTGATTATGGGCTTTACGTTATTCGGCCGGGACCTCAAACCTGAATTCGGAAAACGGTTTCTGCTTCTCAGTTGGCCTTCTGTCATGGATCACCTTTACCCTGAATCGACCGGCATCAACGGTCAGACCCATTTCGACCAACTTATCGTCCGGGGAAAACTCATATTTCACGCTTTTACCGGGGTCAAGTTTGATTTTAGAGGATTCGCGCTTCGGTTTGTCGCGGGACCCCTTGCCCAGAGTCAGTCTCATCCACCCGGGCTTTTTCTTGGAGCCTTCTTCCGGATCACAGGTAATCTCCACAACCATCTTTTCATAAGGCTTGACGGTCCAGCTCTTGCCTGAGTGGCTTTTGATGTAATATTCCTGATAAGTTCCCAGCATCAGGGGCGGACGGCCCTCAAGCTTGACCTTGCCCCAGCCCTCGCCCTTTATGATCCCCATGACGATCTCATCCGCACCCAGTTCTTTGTCGAGGGCCACCTTTTTGGCCTCCTGAAAGCGCAATATGGGGGTGTCACCCACCGGGCGGCCGTCCTTTAAAAGTGCCGCGTACCACTCAAGCGCCTGTCCGCTCGGTCCGCTTTTGCTCACCTCGATCGTGACCTTGGCGTGCGGGCCGGGGAGCACATGAAATATGGAGCCTGCTTCCATAGGACTGTTTACATCATCCTTGCGCGGCCGGTTTTTTTTGTATTCCTTGTACTTGGCCTTCATGGCGGGATCCGATTCCGTCTTTTTTTCGATCTCCTCACCGGAAGCGGATTTATACCCTTCAGGAATCTTGAACATATCGGCTTTGACCGGCGCTTCCCTGATATTGCGCAGTTCGGTGAATATATCGTCCCTGCCTATTGCCTTAAGCTTTATGGTAAAATCCAGTTTCTGCGCCTTCCACAGGCCCATGATATCCGTCTCTTTATAATGGATGATCTGCCTTGCGCACTCATATCCAAGGACCTTTTCGGTACCGTCTTCCCTGATGGAGTACCGCTTCAGCATGGCCTTTACGCTCTGGAAGGGGTCGTTCATCTGGCTCATGGGATGGTCGGAGGCCATCTCCATATACAGCTTGTACCTGGGGACCAGCACCCGGGTCTTATTGGCCCCCTGATCCACGATTACCACCACATCCGGCCCGGCAGGTTTTTTCAGATCCATACGGTAGAGGCCGTCTTTGACATAGATCCGTCCCGAATTTTCGTTAAGCTGCTCCTTTTGAAACAGATCCGCTGAAAACTCACCTGCCCACACATACGCAACTCCAAAAATCAGACTCAAAGCCAAGACAATGCCCATCAATTTCATACGCCGTATTGCTGTATACATCGTTCCCCCTTTCGAATTGAACCTGAAGAATGAAAAATCGTTTTAGACAGTATCCCTATCAAGGGATAGGATTGAAAACAGATTTGCAGGCACTGGACAGCCGCTGAAGGTAACTAACGGTATATAGTAAGATTGCCGGTCCGGCGAAAGGTATCGCTCGAACGCATACAATACTCAAATACAGAATGAAGCCTGCAATGTCAACCTCATCGCCTGAAATGGGCTATCATGCCTTGACGGGTCCGTGCCCGGGTGGTCTTATCAGCTTAAATCATGGAGCATAAGGAAGCGATAAAAAGAAAACTGTAAAAGAATTGATAAAGGCTATATAAAGCAGATCGTTAAATACATGACCTATCGGGTCCTTTAAACCTCTTCCACAACTGGGTTGGAGAAGAGCCATTATAATAAGGTGATTTCATGTCCAAAACCGGTAATATCAGTAAAAAAGCGATCTTCGCCCTTTTCCTTGTCCATTTCTCGGGAGATCTATATCAATCCTTTATCTATCCCCTGTTTCCCATAATCAGGGAAAATTTCGATCTCTCCCTCAGCCAGATAGGGCTTATCACCGCCGTGGTCACGCTTGTGTCTTTCGCAGCCCAGCCGATTGTCGGAATCCTTGCGGAGCGTTTTCGACCCGGCCTGTTTATGGTAAGCGGTCTTCTGTTGAGTTGTGTTTTCATACCTCTGATGGGTGTGGTGCCATGGTTTGAGCTGCTAATCGTCATTACCGGTCTGGGTGCCCTGGGCTCTTCCATGTATCATCCAACCGCGGCGGGAATGGTACATAATTACGCGGGGGACCGGGTTGCTTTCAGCATGTCCGTGTTCGGGCTGGGCGGAACGATCGCATTTTCACTCGGTCCCCTTATCGTAACCGTATTCGTGGTTACCTTCGGCCTGTCGCGACTGCCCTTTATGGCTGTTTTCGGACTGGCCGCGGTTGCATGTCTTGTAATACTGAATCCGCTTCATCTTGAAAAATCACGAAAGCATGAAAGATCCTTCGCAACACTTCGAAAGAGTATGGCAGGGGCCTGGAAAGGCATCCTTCTTCTCTGCGCGCTGGCCTCCATGAGGTCGCTTTTAGATACAACTTTTCGAAGTTTTTATCCTATACTGTATTCACAGGAAGGGCATGGCCTGGTATCGGTCGGCCTTGTACTTTCCATTTTTGTGCTCGGAGGATCGCTCAGTTCGATTGTATTCGGCCATTTAGCCGATGGGAAGGGTTACCGGTTCATATTCTACATCTCTTTCGGCCTGTCCACGCCATGCCTGATCTGGCTGATCAACTCCCATGGGTGGGCGGTTTATGCCGCTTCATTCATGTCCGGATTTTTTCTTCTTGCGACAATGTTCCCCACGGTCGCGCTGGCGAACCAGCTCGTTCCCGAGGGAAAATCCCTGGTCTCGAGCCTGACAATGGGACTGGCCAGCGGAATAGGTGGAATCCTTGCCCCGCTGATCGGAAAACTGGCCGGGGATTTCGGGATTCGCACGGTGATCGCGGTAGTTTTTTTAATTCCGCTGCTTTGCCTTGCGGTGGTCCACCGGATTCCCGACTACAGGGCAAAGTCGTAAAGAAGGAACCTTTTATATCCTGAATCGATAGGTTCCATGGGGCGGCCGGGTGTGCTGCGGATACGACAGCTGTCAGCAAAGCCCTTTCCAGGTTCAGAAAAGGTTCCACTTGCATGCCTATGACGGGAGCAATGGATCGGGACCGGAAGCGGGTCAAAATACATAAACGGCAAAAAGCCCGATGATACCGGCAAAACTCACGTAATAGATAAGCGGGATAAAGGTCTTTCTGATGATAGCCCCCTCGCGTCCCAGCAGTCCAACCGTGGCGCATGCGGCAACCACGTTGTGGACACAGACCATGTTGCCTGCCGCTCCTCCCACCGACTGAAGCGCCACAATCATTTCCCTGGCTATGTGAAGATCTGCCGCGACCCGGAACTGGAACAGGGAAAACATCATGTTGCTGACCGTATCGCTTCCCGCGATAAAGGCTCCCAGAGCGCCGATGGCGCAGGCTATCCCCGGCCACAGCTTTCCAACAAAAGAGGCGGCGCTGTTTGCGAGCACCAGCGGCATGCTGATGAAACCATTTGTGTTTACGCCGGAATTTATGAAGATCCTGACCAGCGGGACCGCAAACACCAGGACCGCGCCCGCCTTGAACAGCACGAACAGGGACTGGCGCCATTCACTGAGCGCTTCGTGTGCTTTCATGCCGAAGATCGGTACGCAGAGCAGAGACACTATTACAAAAAAGAAGCCGGGGATAAAAAAAGGCTGAAATCCCGCGGAAATATCGGTCCCTAATATATGCGTCCAGGAAAGATTGATTGAACTCAGCCACCCCTTGAAGGGGAGAAAGTTGAGGCGTGTGGCCAGAAGTAGTATCGAGACCAGGATATACGGAGACCATGCCCTGAGGAGGGTCATGCCCTTCTTCTCGGATCCTATGTCAAAGGATGTCTCCCCCAGCCAGTTTTTATCCCATTGTGAACGATCTTCAAAATCCCACTCGTCCCGCGGAGTGAATATCTTTTTTTTTGCCAGTATCACCATGATGAAGAGGCCGATCAGTGACCCTATAAGGGATGGGAACTCGGGGCCGAAAAAATGGGCTGTAAGGGCGTAAGGCAGTGAAAAGGCCGCTCCCGAAGTTATGGCGAATTTCCACACGGCAAGCCCGTCCCTTATGGATCTGTTTTTGCCGAAAAAGCGGGTCATCAGGCACACCATGATGAGTGGGATGAGTGCCCCGATAATACCGTTTATGATGGCGACCTTGACTCCGAGTGTATGCAGATACTGGTTGAAGGAGATACCCATGTAGGAAATTTCGGACTGTACCAGGGGCGCGTCCAGCCCGACCCCCAGACCCATGATGACGGGGGTGCCGACCGCGCCGAATCCCACACAGGTGCTGTTCGCGATAAGGGCAACCAGAACCGCGGCCATGGCGGGAAAGCCGATAGCCACCAAAAGAGGCGCCACCACTGCAGCGGGCGTTCCGAACCCGGAGGCGCCTTCTATGAAGCTTCCGAAGAGAAACGCGATGATAATGGCCTGGATGCGGCGGTCGGGTGAGACCGAAACGAAGTAGCGATTTATGGTGGCCAGGGCCCTGCTTCCCCTCAGGGTATTGAGCAGAAGCACGGCCCCGAATACGATATAGAGAAGAGATGCCGCGATAATGAGCCCCTGCACGGTGGAGGCGGCTACGTTTGCGAACGGAACCTTCCAATACCAGAGAGCAATGGCGGCGGTTACGAAAAAGGCGATCGGCATGGCCCGTAAAGCGGGCATTCTCATGACGACCAGGGCAATGAAAATAACGATGAGCGGTGCTAACGCGCATAGAGTCAACAGCAATTCACCAGACATAGGTCTAAATCTCCATGTATCGGGAATGCCAGCATATGCCATGCAAACCTCGAATACATCGCACCCAAGCCTGTTATGATCGGGCCCAGCTCCTGAGGCCTGCCCACTGTTATTCCCTGAAAAATTATTCGGTATTTTAATTTTGTCCAGAGCTATCCGGGTATGGCGTAAGCAGGAGAAAAATAGAAGAAGCTATCGAAATCGAGGGTTTAACGCCAATGCATAAGGATCAAGACCATATCGAACGAAGCTACTATAGGCCTTTGTATTTATTTGTCAACTCAAAAAAAGAATCGTGATTCAATTACCTGTATGGAGGGATGAAAAGGCGGCTAAAGAATGAAATTTTGAATAAATTGGGCCGACAAATCAGAGAATAATCTGCCGGCCGATTCTCCAAAAACCGATGAGCCTGATAGGCGGGAGATCGGCACGCTAATTTTATCTTGGACACTTTCTCCTGACGGCATCAGGATATCTCGACCAGTTGGATATCAAAAATCAGTGTGTGCCCGGCAAGCGGATGGTTTGCATCGAGGGTGACGTTTTGTTCATCAACGGCGCTGATTACGGCATTTATCGGGTTTCCATCCTTTCGCGTCATCTGAAGCTGCAAACCGACGGAAGGGGTGATGTTTTCAGGAAATCCACTCTTTTTTATTTCCACCACCAATTCTTCACGCCTTGCCCCGTAGGCATGCTCAGGTGCGATCGAGATACTTTTGGAATCCCCCTGCTTCATCCCGACTACTCCGGTTTCAAACCCCGGGATCATATCGCCTTCTCCCAGCACGAACATGAGGGGATCACGGTCTTTTGAAGAGTCAAACACCTCCCCGTTTTCCAGCGTGCCGGTGTAGTGTACTTTTACGGTGTCTCCGTTTTTTGCCTGATCCATGATGCCTCCTTTGTTGAATCGGTTTCCATCCGTAAACGGCCCTTTTGCCCAATGTCTGCGGCAATCCGCCGTCTGACGAAAAGAATTATGTGATAGAATTTATTCGACTGAAGTAAAGCCAGGCATGGGAAGGCACGTTGGGGCCCCGGTGAAAACAGCCTGTTTGGACTCGGATGTGACTCTAGACGAAATATATTTGGAGCACCCTTTTATGTCAACAAAGGTTTTTGAGCCGTTCCTATGTCTCATCGTTAAGGCACTTCGGGCTATTATAGTATGTCTGAAATCAGATTCAGAAAAACGGGTCGTTCTTATTTCCCGGCTAATTGAAAAGCGGTTGACAGGAAAATGCTCTGGACTCTAAAATCATTTATCGCAGATATTCGATTTTAGAGAGGGATAAATGGGAGGCGGTTAAGTAAGCCTTGGAATCGGTATTGATGCAATGAGTTCGGTGGTGGCTTTAGGTAAGAAGCGGGACTCAGGCAGGGAAAATGGAAATAGAAAAATCGCCTAATTCGAAAAAAAATACGCATGATTTCAAGGTAATGTCGGCCCGGGCCGGCAGATCCGTGACACTGGTCGGGGCGCTGGTCAATTGCTTATTGATTCTGCTCAAATTGTTGACAGGCGTATTCGGCCAGAGCCAGGCCCTTATAGCGGATGCGGTTCACTCCCTCTCAGACCTTATTACAGACGCAGTCGTTCTGTTCGGCCTGAAGGCCGGCCGAAAGGCACCTGACGAGGGACATCAATTCGGGCATGCCCGCATTGAGACCCTGGCCTCCGCAGTCGTAGGGCTGGCTCTTATATTAACGGCTTTATATCTTGGGATTGAGGCTGCCCTGAATATCTACAGAAAGACTGAATACTACCCCACTGGTCTTGCCCTGGTTGGGGCAGGTGTTTCCATAGCCCTTAAAGAGGTCCTGTATCATTACACGATACATGCCGGACGGCGGATCAAAAGCCGGCTTGTTGTGGCCAACGCGTGGCACCATCGCTCGGACGCGCTTTCCTCCGTGGCGGTCTTACTGGGTGTGGCGGGGACGCTGATCAACCCTTCCTGGCACATACTCGACTCCTTTGCCGCCCTTTTGGTGTCGTTTTTCATAGTAAAAGTCGGCGTTGATGTTCTCAGGGGCAGTCTCCGGGAATTTACAGATACCGCCCCTCCGCCGGAAATACTGGATAAGATCAGAGACTGCGCCCGGAGTGTGGATGGGGTATTCGATATGCATGATCTCAGGGTCAGGACCTCGGGCGGTCTTTACCAGATGGAAACTCACATAGTAGTCGACGGCCGGCTGACCGTGGCTGAGGGGCATAGAATCGCAAAGGTGGTGGAGAGCTGCCTGTATGAAGAAATCGATGATCTTGACCGGGTCATAGTCCACGTGGACCCGGTAAGCGAGGATGAAAACTCCGAATAAAATACCCCGCCGGGGAACAGCGGGGTGTCAATCGATCCATGCCCGGCCTTCAATCATTTTGCCTGCGCAAATTAGGCGGAAATAAGCTTAATAAGGGCCTCTGTACTCTTTTTGGCATCCCCAAAAATCAGGAGTGTCTGTTTTTCCCGGTATAAGGGGTTTTCCACGCCCGAATATCCCGGATTTTCATCCAGATTGAGTACCAGCACGTGTCTGGCCTGATGGGCCATGAGGATCGGCATGCCTGAGAGGGTGTGCCTTCGGTCTCAATGGCCGCCGGGTTGACCACGTCGCATGCGCCGACTATCATTGCCGGATCGGTATCCTTGAACCGCGGGTTGATCTCATCCATCTCGATCAGTTTGTCGTAGGAGACCTCAGCCTCTGCCGAAAGCACGTTCATGTGGCCGGGCAACCATGCCGTAACCGGGTATGATGATGATACGGTTTGAAGACCTCAGAAGTTCAGCCGTCCGAAAAAACAGAATAGAAAGTATACCTAAGAGCTAAACGTTCAAGATCCGGGGCTCAAAGCCTATTTCGGCAAAATTTTGTTTGATTTCGCTTTCATATATGGGGTTCATGACAAGAACAAAATCGGGTCTATAGCGGGTAAGAAAAGTGGGTGGAACAATCCTCTGTCCTGTTCCTGCAATATACATATCCTGCTTGCGGGGATTAATATCAACCACATACTCGATCTGGTCCCGTACTTTGAGCGTGTTTAATAACGAAACCCCCTTGGATCCTGCTCCCCATATCACCGCCCTTTGACCTTTATTCGCGATTCGCCCGAGTCTGTCTTGGCATGCCTTAACCCTGCCGGCATATTTTTCCGGAAAAGCCTCTATCTCGCGGGCAATTATATCAGGGGCCTCCGGCTTGTCCCGGTTAAGATCCGCCCGGCTTTCAGATGGAAATGCCTCAATGGAGAGAAACTGACCTCCAAAGTCCTCGGCGGTTTTGCGGACTGAAAAACCGGATTCCAGGAATGCGCGTTTAAGGGAACATCTGCTGAAATATGAGCAGTGTTCATATATGATGTCCCACACGGAGAGATCTTTCAGGATGAAGAGGCTGTTCGGAACCTCGAAGAATACCTTAATAGAAAGCCTGTTGCCGATTGTTCGACGGATTGTGGCAAGAAAATCCAACGGTTCGTGAATATGTTCCAGGACCTGTCGGCAGCAAATAAGGTCCGCGTTGTGCCGGGCATATTTTTTCGAATAGAAATCCCGAATAAAAGTGATTTTCTCTGCGGTTTTGTCGAGGTTCGGCTTCCCTTCGAGGCTCCGGTCAAAACCGGTGCCGCGGTTTGAACCTGATTCGCATAAAAGGGTCAGGAATTCTCCGTTCCCACAGCCTATTTCAATAATGTCCTTGTCGCGCAGGTCATAGGTCTCAATCAGTCTGGAAGCCAGGGAAACGGCATATTTTTGAAAACGCGGGGAAAAGTGAAGCGAGTTTTCATAATCCCGGGTATATTTCATAAGGGCAGGATCGAATAGAGTATTGAATATGTGCCCGCATTCTCCGCAGAAACCCAGGCGGATATCCCCCCTGGGCGCGTTAAGGGCCTCATCGCGCGTCGGCCAGAGCAGATTGCAGTGACAGGGCATACGGGATATCTCAATGAAGGCGGTAACATCGGATGAATTGCAGACCGGGCAGGTGTTTTGAGAATCACGCATGCTGCTTATCATTTGATTTTTATCCTCTTGACGGCCTTCACGGTCAGGCCGTGATGAGTTCAGGGTCCAGACCCATTCCGATAAGGTTCTTCCGGATTTCTTCAAGGTAAACCGGGTTCATAACAATAACAAGGTCCGGTTTATATTTCGGCAGGAAGTCAGGCGTCACGATCTTATGCCCTGTTCCCGCCGTATATGTGCCGTTTTTATGTGGATTAATATCAACCACATATTGAATTTCCTCATGAATATTGAGGGTTGTCAGAAATGCAACGCCCTTTGATCCACCTCCCCAGATAACCGATCTCTTACCCTGTTTTTTCATTTGCCTCAATTTTAAATTCCAAACATCAATCTTTTTCAAACAGTTTTCTGAGAAACACTCCACATCGTGTTTCATTTCCTCCAAATCGTTTTCCAGCACCGGGGCGGGTGTCTTGATTTCTCTGCCCGGCCTGGCCGCGATCATAAGATATTGATCATCATAGTTTCTCCAGAGATCAATTATATCGAAACCACATCTTTCAAAAAGGCGGCGCAGAGAAGCCGTGCTGAAGTAGGAACAGTGCTCATAGTAGATATCCCAGAATGCCGCTTCCCTGAGAATACGGACCGCATCGGGAACCTGGAAAAAGACCAGTCCGTCGGGGTGTCCGCCCAGAGGATGTCGCGCTAGCCTGAGAAAATCGGCCGTGTTCCTGATATGCTCAAGCGTCATCTTGCAGCAGATAAAATCAGCCCTGTACCCGGCATATTTTTCACTGTAAAAGTCTTTTATGAAAGCGGTTCGCTCCGAGTCTTTGCCGGGACTCCGGCCGTATACGTAGGCGGGATCAAAACCTATGCCACGATTTTTCCCCAGCTCGCAGAGCAGAGTAAGAAAGTCACCTTTTCCGCAGCCGATTTCAATAATGTCTTTGTCGTGAAGCCCGAAACGTTCAATCAGACGCAGGGCCAGGTTCAGGTGAAAGCTGTTAAATGTGGAAGAGAATGCCTGGTTCTCTTCATAACTTGACGAATACTTTTGTGTGCCTGTGTCAAACGCCACGTTGGAGATAAAGCCGCAGCTTCCACAGAATCCCAGTTTGATATCACCCCTGGCACAGGCTAAGGCAGCTTCTCGTGTATGCAGGAGCATTACACTGTGCACCGGTACGGCCTTTATCTCGTAAAAGACCGACATGCCAGGCGAACCGCAGTTGGGGCATGTGTAATTTGTTGAGACTGTCGAAATGATGTCAGCCATATCTTATTCCGGTTTCAAAGGCGATTCTTTTTCTATAGGCAAAACGGTCACATTCCCGAAGGTCATATCCACATGGTGAGCTACCAGCAGAAAAGAACCCTGGGCAGGATTGGGATTTCCGGCCAGTTTCCGGAGCATCCAGCCTTTGGGTTCAGCCTCTGAAACATCTTGCCAGAGCTTAAGCCGGTAAAGATTACCGGTGCGGATTGTCTCAACACGCACTTTGAACCAGTAGGTCCTTTCCGTGTCAAGCAGAAGATCAATGATCTCAGTGGATGTAGAAGGCGGGCTGGTGATGATACGAAGGCCGTTGTCTCTGTTTCGTCTGAACTTGTACCAGTTTGATCCTCCGATGGGCTCCCAGCCGCAGTGCGGCTGGGAGCAGGTCACTGGTGAATCGGTATGTCCCAACCAGTGCAGGTTTATACCGAAACTGGGACCAATGCTTATGGACGATTCATAAGCGGAGGTATCAACGGCATGAATGACAAAAGGTACTGTAACCTCGTAATCTTCCCAGTTCATATCACCGATGGCAATTGCCCGGTCATACCCTACATGTTGCGGATGAGTTCTAATACCATTGCCGTCAGCAATCCAAAGCCCATCCAAGATCTGTATGGCCTCCTGTATGTTGGCGACATGACTCCATTCAATGCGGTACGGCAGGGGCCGGTAATTTTCCCTGTACTCAATCAGAACTGTGAAAACGGCCTGGTTCCTGATTTTATCAGTTGCCTTGATAAACACCTCATTCAGCCCGCTTTTTAATTCGTCCTTATCTATTTCGATGTTGAAATCACCGGGGGCAATCAGGCGGCGACGATCAGGGCCTATTGTGAGGCTGTTTTCCTTTCCGCCGTTGAGGGAAAATTTCAGGTTCTCGATGCCGTCCGGATCCGAGACGTTGCCAAGAATATTTATCCATCGTTGCGGCACACCCGATCTGCCAAAAACCTGGTGGGACCCGTACCAGATATTTAATACCGGATCAGAATTTTTCAAATGTGATGAAAGATCGGTAACGGGATCGCCTTTCATCGTGCCCGCGCAGGCTGCTGCCGGGAATAGGAGACGAAACAATATGACAAAAGCCGCAGCCAATATCACATAAATTACTATATGCCTTTTTAGAAATGCCATGATTCACCATATCCGAGCGCCTCCAGAAGATCTCCGGTCTTCCGCCTGAAATAGTTCTCAATAGAACTGTCGAAGTAATTTTTCCAGTCTCCTGATATACCTTTACGGTAGTGGGAGTGTTGATCTTCAACACCCTGTTTGCGTAGCCCTGAATGTTTCTCAAACCTATGCCTGCCGTACAGGGACAGGAGCTTATCTTCAGGCATCAGAATATTCAGATAATCGAAGAGCTGTTTCAAAAAGGCAAGATTGTCACGGGACAGATCCTCATATCGAAAGATCCTGATTTTTTCTGTGTCTTTATCAGCATTGATCCATGACCTTTGCGCTTCAAATGATCCCCACTCATCCAGCCTGTCAATCATGTATTTCATGCCCTCATGAAAATTCATTTTCTGCAGGTCTTTCCTAAGATCCGGGATAGGGTCTATCGGTACGTGAGAGAATCTCGCGGAGAAATACCAGGAAACAATGATATCGCGCGGGTCCCTTAAAATGAAGAATGTTTTATATGCCGATGGTTTCGGGATAGTAAGGTAAGCGGAATAGCCGATGTAGAGATGAACTCCGATTGTCCTTGAGGGCAAAGGTCCGGAAAAAGAGGCGTAATTTAACCCCAACTGAACGTAGGGCAATACATTGAGACCCGTGTATTTGAGTACTGTCGGGTCACTTAATATGGCACGAAGCCATTGACTGGCTGTTTTCTGTGTGCAGCAGTGATAGATATTTTCATAGGGTGATTTTCTTAACACCTTGACGCAATTTGATCGAAAGCGTCTGCACATCTCATATAGGCGTATTGCCCCTTTGATGCCTCCAAGTTTGCGTCTGAGTCTGATTGCGACAGAGGTAAACATATGAATCCGCTCCTAAACAATCCTGGGCTGAGGGAGAGGTATGATAAATTTTCCACCCTGTTTCCGGTATTCGGATTGCTCCCGCAGGATCTCTTTCTCAAAATTCCAGGCTAGAAGCAAAACGAAGTCGGGCATCTTATCTTTCAGCCTTGCAGGCGGAAATATGGGCAGATGATTGCCTCCCATGTAAAGGCCGTGCTTGACGGAGTTCAGGTCAACCACATAATCTATCATATCCCTGTCAATTCCTATGTAGCTCAACAGGGTGGTTGCCTTGGCTGCGGCCCCGTAAGCCGCTATGCTCCTGCCTTCCTGTTTCAGACCCCGTAAGAGTTCCATCAGGGAATCGCGTGTATTGCGGACTCGTTCAGCAAAAGCAAAATAATAAGGCATCCTGTCTATCTGTTTGTCTTTTTCGATTTTTTTCAGCAGGCGGACGGTTTCACTGACATCCTTCCTGTGTCTCACGTAAAGGCGCAATGAACCGCCATGTATGGAGAGCTGTTTTATGTCGTTTAAAAAGAGATGGTGCCTTTCAAACAGACGGTCCAGCGCGGTAACGGAAAAATAGCAGAGATGCTGATGGTAAATCGTGTCAAATTCGCATTTTTCCATCAGATCAACTACGTAGGGCACTTCAATTACCGCGATTCCCGTTTTTTTAAGGATATTCCGAATGCCTTCCACAAAGCCGTTAAGATCCGGGACATGGGCCAGGACGTTGTTGGCGATGACAATATCCGCGCGATACCCCTTCTCCCGGAGATTTTTAGAAAATTCTTTGTCAAAAAATCTGCAAAAGGTCTTGATTCCCTTTTCCCGTGCCGCCTCAGAAGGCCCTCCAGCTGGATCAATACCAAGAACGGGTATGCCCCTGTCCGCAAAATTCTTCAGCATATACCCGTCATTGCTGGCTATTTCGATAACCAGGCTTTCAGTGTTAAGTTTTTCTGACTTGATCAGGTCCTCCGCGTTTTCTTTTGAATGTTGAAGAAGCGTATTAGAGACGGAAGAGAAATAAGGGTATTTTTCATCAAAGAGAATTTCCGGGGGCACTGTTTCGGTAATCTGTACCAGTGTGCACGCGGGGCAGAAAACCAGATCCAGGGGAGCGGTAAGTTCGGGTTTGTTTAATTGTTCCGATGTGAGCAGCCGGTCGGCCAGAGGTGTGCGGCCAAAGGAGATGATTGATTTAAGGCCGGTAAGTCCGCATGAGCGGCAGGTTAGGTCGGATACGATCGGCATATATTTTTCAGGGTTACCTCTAACTCTTGAGAGGCCTTCCCTGTCCTTTCCAGCGCAGAGTGCTGTCCAGAAGGCCTTCATTCAGAAGCTTCTTGACATGATCAATGCGCTTGTATCGCGGTCCCTCGAAATCTTCCAGACGAATAGATGTTTTCTTATAAGCTTCGTATAGTTGTCTGGCCCCCCGGCGGGCGTTCCACCTGGGCTTGAATTCGGGAACGAGCGTTGCGAGTTTGCCGCAATCAACTCTATAGCACCTTTTGTCAGGGCCGGCGTCTCCGGCATATTCTATCCGGCAGTCAGGTACGGTTTTTTTCACTATCTCGGCCAGTTCTATGATCTGATAGTTCTCCCCTGTATCACCCACATTAATGGCCTGATTGTGAACCGTTTCCCGCCGTGCTTTAAGCACTGCCGCAAAGGCGTTTGATATGTCTTCCACATGCACGATCGGACGCCAGGGAGTGCCGTCGCTTTTCAGGTGCACATTGCCGGTGGTAAATGCCCAGGCCACCAGATTGTTGAGCACGAGGTCAAAACGTAAATTCGGTGATACGCCGTAAGCGGTGCCGCTTCTAAGAAAGGTGGGGCTGAAACGGGAGTCGGCCAGCCTTGATATGTCCTGCTCAACCAGTACCTTTGAGCGGGCATAGGGCGTTACCGGACAAAGATCCGTCTCCTCATTCAGGAATTCATTCCCGGCCGCTCCATAGTTGCTGCAAGAAGATGAAAAAAGGAACCGCTTGACCCCGACTTTTTTTGCCATCCCGGCCAGGCGGACAGCGGCATGGTAATTGATTTCATAGGTCAATGTCGGATTCAGATTCCCCAGGGGATCATTTGATAAACCTGCCAGATGTACTACCGCTTCAAATCCCTCCAGATCAGAGGCCTGGATGTCCCGAATGTCTTTTTTTACGTAAGGGATTTCACGGCCGGGTCTTCCAAAGGTGCATTCCTCAAACAGATTACTGTCCAGGCCCTTTACCGTATGGCCCTCTTCTAGAAGGATCGGGACCAGAACTGTTCCTATATAACCTTTGTGGCCGGTTACCAGTATGCGCATGCGGTTACTCCCAGGTTTTCCATGGTGCATTGCCACTTTGCCAGAGTTCTTCCAATAAATACCTGTCGTGGACTGTGTCCATGCATTGCCAGAAACCGGTGTGACGGTATGCCATGAGTTGTCCTTCTTCGGCCAGCCTTTCCAGCGGCTCTCTCTCCCACTGGGTGTCATCACCACTAATATAGTCAAGCACCAGCGGCTCCAGCACAAAAAAAGCGCCGTTGATCCAGATATCTTTTAAAAGGGGTTTTTCAGAAAATTTCAGGACTCGATCCCCGTCCAGTTTGACATGGCCGAACCGCTCCGGCGGATGCACCGCGGTCAGAGTCGCTGCTTTACCGTGAGAACGATGGAAGGCCAGCAGTTCGTTCAGGTTGACATCGGAAAGGCCGTCGCACCAGGTCAGCATAAAGGTCTCGTTATCCAGATAGGGCTCCAGTCGTTTGATTCGACCGCCGGTCTGGGTTGAGATACCCGTGTCCACCGGTTCGGCACTGCAACCGGGAAGGCTGGTCGCTTGCGTTTTTTTATCACCGGGCTGTATATCGTCTGAAAGATATGTATCCTTAGAGCAGTAGTCCATATACGTCTTTATCATGCCGCCTTTGTATCCCAGCGCGATTACAAAGTCCTTGAAACCGGAATTTGAGTAGTGCTTAAGTATATGCCATATGATGGGCAGCCCTCCGATTTCAACCATGGCCTTGGGCCTATCTTTAGTCTCTTCGGAGATACGCTTTCCGCGGCCTCCCGCGAGGATGGCTACTTTCACTTTTTTCTCCTAATCACGACCCTTTTATCCCCGGCCCTTTTTCTCCACCTGCTAGCCTGAAGAACAGGCTCCAGGATTCCGGTTTGAAAGCTATAACAAGATCCGAGAACAACCTCGCCCAGTTAAAATTGGATCCCACCCAGCGGACAAGATGCAGATAGCAGCACCTCCTTTTATAAGGGCTCAGCGGGACACGTTTGACGCATCTTGCATACTCGATCAGAATTTTCCAGTGTGGGAAAACCCTCTTATCCGGGATATCCGGATCAAACCAGGCGGCACGCAAGTGGTGGGCAGGCATTGCCCTGATGGAGCGCTCAGGGTGATCTCTTGAAAAAAACAGGTAATCAGGGATTTCATGAAATTTTCCGATCAGACCCAACTCCGCCCTCAGGACCCTGTCCGAGGCTATGAAGCTTGAAATGAGATGCGTTTTTTCAAGGGCTTTCGTGCGGATCAGCCCGAAGACCTCAAAGCAGCTCATATCATCTATAACAAGATCCCGGAAACGATCCTGGGGCTTTGGTGAATCCACATGAACCGCGTTTGCGCGAAGGCTGCCCCGGATTTTTCCGGATTCATCAATAATCCTGCCCCTTGCATAACAAAGGACCACCGAAGGCTCCCGGTTGAGGACGGCAACGCAATTTGCCAGGAAATCCGGGGCCATCATATCATCGTGAGCCGCCCACTTAAAGTATTCGCCTGAAGAAAGATGAAAAACGCGGTTGAAGTTTTTTGCCGCGCCCAGGTTTTTTTTGTTACGAAAGTACTTTATCCGGCGGTCCAGAGCCTGGTAATGCCTGCAGATTTCCCTGGTCCTGTCGGTCGAGGCATTATCGGAAATGATCACCTCGAAGTCCGTATATGTCTGGGCAAGGATCGAATCAAGCGCATATTTTATGTACCTTTCGCCATTGAAGACCGGCAGGCCGATACTAACGAACTGGCTAAGCTTTTTCATCTGGTTCTTCTCCAACTTAGTTGTCGAAGAGGGTCCAAGGAGTCAAGGATTCAAGGCCCGCCCTGTCGCGACTCTGTGATAACTTAACTTATAGGCCAAGCTTCACAATGCTGACAGTTTATTGACGATACAGTAAAATTAATCGGTCTGGGCCAGGGGTTCAAGGGCTTTCTTTCCAGGGATTTGATCATCGCTTTGAACATTGCCCCGACATCCCCTATTTCCCTTCTTAATCTCTGAAGCCGCTCTTCTTTCAAATAATCCAAGTCAGCTGATATCATGTCCCGGGTTTCAAATTCACAGTCTGAACCATATGCAATAAAGAAAAATTGCATATACTCTATAGCCATTTTTCTCCCATACCCTTAGGCGGTATCCCTTGATATGAAAACAGCGGATCTTCTGATTCGGGAGGTAAAATAGTATTGCCCATCATTAAAAAGACGTTTCGTTTCTTTATACATATGCAAACAAGGTGTATACGATTTTTGCCAAACGTTTAACTACCTATGATCTTTAAGCTTTTCACTCGAACCCGCGGACCCTTGACCCCTCGAAACCTTCATTTAGACCAACTCTTTTGGAGATGGTCCTTTCATCTTTATTGTTTGCTTTTTAATGTATTTTTTAAAAAGAAATGAGTATACCTGTAAGAGTTTCCCAAATCTATGGTTTTTTCAAAACATTGGGGTTTCTCGACCCTTTGTTTATAAGTCTCAGGACAAACTCAAGGTTCTCAAGGGCCTTTCTGTATCCCGGCCTTATTTTTGCCGCCTCTGAAAAATGCGAAATGGCGCCCTTGAAGTCTCTCCGCTGGGCCAGGGCGATCCCGAGCGTATTATGAAATTCCGCGTCTGCCGGTTTCAGCCTCACCGCCTCTTTAAGATGCCTCACGGCATCATCGATCCTGCCCTGCCTCCTGAAGGTGCTTCCCAGGTTGTAATGAGCCCTCACATAATCGGGTCTGATGCGCAGGGCCTCTGAGTAATGCCGGATTGCCTCTTTTGCATTCCCCTGCATATCGAGTGCTATTGCGAGGTTGTTGTGGAATTCCGCGTTTAATGGTTCTATTTTTACCGCCTCTGAAAAATGCGAAATTGCCTCTTTGATCTTTCCCTGCCTTGCCAGGCCAATTCCAAGATCTTTGTGATATTCTGCGTTAACAGGATCGATCTGTACGGCTTTGAAGAGATGCCGGATGGCCTCCTCCAGTCTTGCCTGGCGTTTCAGGGCATTTCCCAGGTTATTGTGCACTTTCGCAAGTCCTGGTTTTATCCTCAGGGCCTCTGAGTAATGCCGGGTTGCCTCCTCCGCGTTTCCCTGCATATCGAGTGCTATTGCGAGGTTGTTGTGAAATTCCGCGTCTGCCGGTTTAATATTGAGCGCTTCCAGGTAATGTCGGACGGCGTCATCGGGCCTTCCAAGTTTTGCAAAGGCGTTTCCCAGGTTGTTATGAGCGTCCTCATTGCCCGGCCTTATGCGAATGGTCTCTGAAAAATGATTGGCCGCCTCCTTGAAGTTACCCTTGCGGAGGAGAAAGCTTCCAAGATTGTAGTGCGCGAGCCAGTTGTCGTTTGTTACCTTAATGGCCCTGCCAAAGAGGCTAAGGCTGTTTTCCCAGTAGCCCGCCTGCACGAATGAGGAAATCGAGAGCCAGATGAGCATCATAGTTGTGGATATGCAGAGGACGACTGTCCGGTAGCGCAGCCTTGCCAGAAGATCAGGTACCCCCCATGCAATTATGATAAAAAGACCGATGAGCGGGATATAAGTGTACCTGTCGGCAATAATCTGCGGTCCTATGTTGAACAATCTGATTACCGGGATTAGGGTCACAATGTACCAGAGCCATCCTACTATAAAATAGGGTCTTTTTCGTGCCTGGAAGATCGCGAGCACCGAGATGAAAATAAACAGCACAGCGGCACCGGCCGCCTGCCAGGAAGGAATCACCTCTGGATATGGATATGTGACGGCCAGTTTATAGGGCCAGAACATCTTTCCTATATAACTCAGATAGGATAACGGTACCCTTACGATGTTATCCCACTCGGGCATTATACTTGAAAGCCGCATGGTAAATGCCTGAACCGAGAGCATGGCTGAAACCGCCAAAATGGCGGACACGCCCAAAAGGATGAATAAGAGAAGCTTTTCCGCGATCAGCCTGGGTAAGGAAAAGCGCTTAAACCCGGAAGAGGGAAATTTGCTCTTTTCCAGGTCTTTTTTCCCATCCGTACTCCCCTGCCTTACGCGGTTAAGCGGCCAGTAGTCCATCAGGAAAAAGACAACAGGGAGCGTCACCACCATGGATTTTGACATGATGCCTGCTGCAAAGAAAAAGAGCACAAGGATATACTTTGAAATCGCCGGACGCCGGCAATAAAAGGCATAAGTCCACATGGTGAGCATCCAGAAAAGGGCGCTCAGAACATCCTTGCGGCTCGCAACCCAGGCGACCGGTTCCACATGCAGAGGATGAATCGCGAACAGGGCCGCAACAACGGCGCTCCGTAAAACTGCTCCTGTCATAAACCTTAGGACGGAAAACAGCAGCAGGACATTCAGCAGGTGGAGAATCAGGCTGGTCATGTGATGGCAGCCGGGGTTTAATCCGAACAGGGCGCAGTCGGTCATATGGCTTAGCCATGTCAGGGGATGCCAGTGCCCGTCAAGAATAGTGGTAAAGGCCCAGATAAGGCCTTCGGCGGTCCATCCGGAAGTGACAAAAGGGTTTTCGGTCACGTAGATATTGTCGTCAAAGTTGACGAAATCGTGAGTGCGAACTTTCCAGAAGACCGCAAGGGTGATAATGACCAAAAAGAGGCTGATAATGATTTCAGAACGGTATTTTTTCATGATCGAGGCCATTTGATCCGGCTATACGCCAGGGTTTTCTGATGATGCTTTTATTAGAATTATGCCTTATTTTTAAAGGTCTTTCTACCTTGGAGGCGGCACAGCGGTTGTGGGAAAAACGGATGGTCAAACTTTTCTGCAAATGAAAAGGCAGTGCCGATTGCAGCACCGCCTTTGTCTCTATATGTCTTAATCGCTGTCTATGGAGTGCTCTTTTTTATAAAGGCTGGTAGGAATATCTCCCAGGGAAATTCATCAGCTAAACTATATTTCCACAATTGATTGCCTGTTCCATATTGGGGTGAAAAGAAGAGCGTCCCGTTCACATCGGTAAGGTATGAGGGATTACTGCCTTCAGTACCTGGTACTATGTCCTTTACCAATGTGGTTGAGGCCTCATCATATGCGGGGCCTTCACACTGCCAGAGCTCAGATCCGTTAGTGCCGTCATTTGCTTCGAAGAAAAGTGTGCCGTTTACATCGGTAAGGTAACTGGGATAACTATCTCCGCTGGTGTTTATATCCTTGACCATAGTGGCATCAGTATAGGGGCTTTCACTTTTCCAGAGTTCATAGCCGTTAGTACCGTCATCTGCTCTGAAGAAGAGTGTCCCGTTTACATCGGTAAGGTAACTGGGATAACTATTTCCGCTGGTGTTTATATCCTTGACCATAGAGGCATCAGTGTACGGGCTTTCACATTTCCAGAGTTCATAGCCGTTAGTGCCGTCATTTGCCTCGAAGAAAAGCGTGCCGTTTACATCGGTAAGGGAATTGGGAGAACTATTTCCGCTGGTGTTTATATCCTTGACCATAGAGGCATCAGTGTACGGGCTTTCACATTTCCAGAGTTCATAGCCGTTAGCGCCGTCATTTGCGTTGAAGAAAAGTGTGCCGTTGACAGCGGTAAGGTAAGTGAGATTACTATTTCCGCTTGTGTTTATATCCTTGACCATAGAGGCATCGGTGTACGGGCTTTCACACTTCCAGAGTTCATAGCCGTTAGTGCCGTCATCTGCCTGGAAGAAGAGGGTGCCGTTTACATCGGTAAGGTTACTGGGATAACTATCTCCGCTGGTGTTTATGTCCTTGACCATAGAGGCATCGGTGTACGGGCTTTCGCATTTCCAGAGTTCATAGCCGTTAGTGCCGTTGTCTGAGCTGAAGAGGAGCGTACCGTTTACATCGGCAAGGGAAGTGGGATGACTACTTCCGCTGGTGTTTATATCCTTGACCATAGAGGCATCGGTGTACGGGCTTTCGCATTTCCAGAGTTCATAGCCGTTAGTGAAGTCATTTGCGTCGAAGAAAAGCGTGCCGTTGACATCGGTAAGATCGTCGGGAGAACTACTACCGCTTGTGTTTATATCCTTGACCATTACGGTGCCGCTCTCAGTCCCGTTGCTTTTCCACAACTCGTTACCGTATGAAGTTTCATTGTCGCCTCCGGTAAAGAAAAGGGTCCCGTCAACAGCGGTCAAGTTATAAGGGAATATCTCCTTGACCGGCACAGGTTCAGCCGTATAAGCGGTCGCGGCGGATATGACAATAATCAGACCGGTTAAAAGACTTGAAATGGGTATTCGCATTCCCGAGCCTCCTTATCATGATTACAAAGTAGGGTTCATTCAAACGAGCAGCCCTCAACCCCATTGACGTAAGATTTGAGAATATTATTTGAAAAATTTATCGAAGGGTCAGGCACATTTGGTACTTTCAGCGAATAAATCATAAATGAAATGAGCATATTCTGTCAATCAGGAAACAGATCGTCTGTCAGGCGTGTGCTGCTTTTTGAGGTCGACTATCCTGTTATAGAGCCAGCCGATGAACGCCCCTCCCAGGGTTCCCAAGGCGAAACCGTAGAAAAATCCGATAAAGCTGCCGACAAAGCTGACCCTGTAGCCTATGAAATAGTGGGAAAGGGGAATGGTCAAACTTTTCTGCAAATGAAAAGGCAGTGCCGATTGCAGCACCGCCTTTGTCTCTATATGCCTTAATCGCTGTCTATGGAGTGCTCTTTTTTATAAAGGCTGGTAGGAATATCTCCCAGGGAAATTCATCAGCTAAACTATATTTCCACAACTTATTGCCTGTTCCATAATTGGGTGAAAAGAAGAGCGTCCCGTTCACATCGGTAAGGTATGAGGGATTACTGCCTCCAGTACCTGTTACTATGTCCTTTACCAATGTGGTTGAGGCCTCATCATATGCGGGGCCTTCACACTGCCAGAGTTCAGACCCGTTAGTGCCGTCATCTGCCTCAAAACAAAGTGTTCCGTTGACATCGGTAAGGTAGTAGGGATAACTACTGCTGCTTCCGGAGTAGATATCCTTGACCATAGAGGCATCGGTATAGGGACTTTCACTTTTCCAGAGCTCATAGCCGTTAGTGCCGTCATCTGCTCTGAAGAAGAGGGTGCCGTTGACATCGGTAAGGTTACTGGGAGAACTATTTCCGCTGGTGTTTATATCCTTGACCATAGAGGCATCAGTGTACGGGCTTTCACATTTCCAGAGTTCATAGCCGTTAGCGCCGTCATTTGCGTTGAAGAAAAGTGTGCCGTTGACAGCGTTAAGGTAGCTGGGCGAACTACTGCCGCTGGTGTTTATATCCTTGACCATAGAGGCATCGGTGTACGGGCTTTCACTTTTCCAGAGTTCATAGCCGTTAGCGCCGTCATTTGCCTTGAAGAAGAGCGTGCCGTTTACGTTGGTAAAGTAGTCGGGATAACTATCTCCGCTTGTGTTTATATCCTTGACCATAGAGGCATCGGTATACGGGCTTTCACTTTTCCAGAGTTCATAGCCGTTAGTGCCGTCATCTGCTCTGAAGAAAAGGGTGCCGTTGACATCGGTAAGATTGTAGGGATAACTACTCCCGCTGGTGTTTATGTCCTTGACCATAGTAGCATCAGTATAGGGGCTCACACATTTCCAGAGCTCATCCCCGTTAGTGCCGTCATCTGCCTTGAAGAAGAGCGTCCCGTTTACGTTGGTAAGGTAGTCGGGAGAACTACTCCCGCTGGTGTTTATGTCCTTGACCATAGTGGCATCAGTATAGGGGCTCACACATTTCCAGAGTTCATAACCGTTAGTGCCGTCATTTGCATGGAAGAAAAGTGTGCCGTTGACATCGGCAAGGTAGCCGGGATAACTACTCCCGCTGGTGTTTATGTCCTTGACCATTACGGTGCCGCTCTCAGTCCCGTTGCTTTTCCACAGCTCGTTACCGTATGAAGTTTCATAGTTGCCTCCGGTAAAGAAAAGGGTCCCGTCAACAGCGGTCAAGTCATAAGGGTATATCTCCTTGACCAGCACAGGTTCAGCCGTATAAGCGGTCGCGGCGGATATGACAATAATCAGACCGGTTAAAAGACTTGAAATGGGTATTCGCATTCCCGAGCCTCCTTATCATGATTACAAGGTAGGGTTCATTCAAAAGAGCAGCCCTCAACCCCATTGACGTAAGATTTGAGAATATTATTTAAAAAAATTTATCGAAGGGGTCAGGCACATTTGGCACTTTCAGCGAATAAATCATAAATGAAATGAGCATATTCTGTCAATCAGGAAACAGATCGTCTGTCAGGCGTGTGCTGCTTTTTGAGGTCGACGATCCTGTTATAGAGCCAGCCGATGAACGCCCCTCCCAGGGTTCCCAAGGCGAAACCGTAGAAAAATCCGATAAAGCTGCCGACAAAGCTGACCCTGTAGCCTATGAAGTACTGACTAAGCAGTCCCAGATGAGGGCCTACAGGTTCACCCCCCTTGATTACGAGCCAATTTGTGGCCGCAAATATGGCGAATCCGCACAGGAGCCCCAGAACCAGGCCAAGGGCCTTGGCATTAAACCTTAGAACGCCGCTGAACAGTTTCTCTTCTTCCCGCGCATTTCCATTTTTTTCCATCTTAAGGCCTCCTGACATTGTAAGCCGGTCTAGAAATGATCAAAGAAATCTTTAATGGATAAAAGTTCCGCCTTCCTTTTAACCCGATAGATGAAAAAGGCAAGAAACAGGTTCCTGAGATATGCAAACAGCCAGCCGAACAAGAACCCCCACAGGAACCCGTAGCCGGAGGCGATGAATGCCCCTTTTGCCGTCACTGTGTAGCCTATGAAATACTGGGAAAGAAGCCGTAAATTGGGGCCGACAACGTCACCCCCTTTTATAACCAGCCATATGGTTGCCATAAAAAAAAGCAGCCCTGAGAAAGACCCCGAAGCAATGGCAAAGGCCGGATTATCTATCCTTGCAAATGTCCTGGCGAGGATTTTTTCGGCTGAACGCGTTTGAGCTTCGGTTTTCTTGCCCTTCTCGACATATTCATGATCGTCCGTCACATCCCACAGGTCATGCTTTCCCCCGAAGATGTTTTCCACTGCCAGCATTCCTGTGAGCATGGAGTGGTCCATGTTATTATAGCGGTGCATTCCGTTACGGCCGATGGTCTGAAGATTTTTGACGGTTTTAAGAAAGGTTCGAATAATCCGAACCTGTTCATTATACCCTTGGTCATAAATCGGATATGCGTTCGGCTGGCGCAGCACAATACCGTCTTCTACCTCTCCGTTATCGGCAAGACCCAGTTTTGTGAGTTCCAGAGATGCGAGTTCAAGTAACTGAGAATCTGTCATTGTCCAGGTACTGTCCCCTCTGGAGCAGAAATACTCCATGCCTATGCTTGTCTTATCGGGATCGGGGACCATGGCATCGCTCCAGTTCTTGAAGTTCTGTATCCGGCCCACTTGCACGTCGGGACTGTGTACGTATATCCACTGGTCAGGAAACATGTCACGCCTGTTTATTATGAGCCCCACGATAATGAAGGACCTGTACGTGAGATGGGAACCCGCCTCAAGGACCTCATCCGGGATTGCCGGCTCAAAAAGCCCCGTAAGTTCAGGAAGCGGGATGCTGGAGATGAGACTGCCAACCGGCATTTCTACATGCCTTCCGCCGTTCAGAAAGATGACGCTTGTTATAAGGCCGTTTTCATGCCTCAGTTTAACGGCCTTTGAATCAAGCCTGATTTCTCCCCCGCCCGCCTGTACAGCCTCCTTAAAACTATCCCACATCATTCCCGACCCATTTCCGGGATACAAGAATTCATCGGTGAGGGACCTGTGCCTTTGGCTTCCGAAAAGGGCATTGGACAGGGCTGCTATGAGCGACAGTTTCCTTATGCGCTGTGCGGCCCAGGCGGCATCTATCCTGTCACAGGGTATGCCCCACACCTTTTCCGTATAAGCCTGAAAAAACATTTTGTGGAGTCGTGAACCGAAGCGGTTGGTGACCCATTGTTCAAAGGTCCTTTCTTCCCTGCAGGGCCGGACCTGTGCTCTGAAGTAGCTCAAAAGGATAAGGGAACTCTCAATCAATCCCAGGTTCATGAAGGTATTAAGAAAATCAAGCGGGTAATTGAAAAGGCGGCCGTTGAAATTTATGCGGGAAAGTCTTGGGACCTTTATGAAATTATCGGGGAGGATTTCTTCCCAGAGCCGTTGCACACTGTCAAGCCTTGTGAAGAAACGGTGGCCGCCGATATCAAAACGATAACCTTTGTATGTCTCTGTCCTGGACAGACCTCCCACTTTGTCTGTTTTCTCCAGCACAAGGGGGCGGATGCCTCTTACGACCAGTTCATGGGCTGCCGCAAGACCCGCTGGACCGGCGCCGAGGATGACCACAGGTTCCCTTACCATCAGCAAGGCCCCTTCCTTTCCTTATCGGAATATTTTTTCGTGTCTTTTACCAGGCTTGAAGCTTCTGACCGGTTTCTCTTGAAATAGTGTCTGACAATGGCGGCGGCAAACGCGAGACCGCCGTAAAGGTAGTAGAACCAGTGCCACGGTATCGCCTTCAAGGTAAACCACAGCCCGCGTTTTCTGAGGAAAAAGCCGTATAGCGATGAATTGAGCATGAGCAGAGAAATGACTAGGGCGCCTGTTGTAAGAAGAAACCCGGGCCACCACACTGTTACTGCTAAGGAAACCATGAGCCCGTATGTCAGCACAACGCCCGCACGTTCTGAATAGCGAAGATTAAGGTCGCTTTTTGAAAATCGGTCTCTTAGTATCAGTTCCGACCATGGAAGTGCCCTGTCAAGGAAATCCGAGCTTAATAATGATTTGGCTCCCCAGTGCTTGAAGTGCTTTACCTGTAAGGATTTAAGGAGCTTGATCCTGTACCCGGCCCTTTTAAGCCGGTAGCCAAGTTCTATGTCTTCAATAGATGGCCGCCTGTAGGTCTCATCAAAACCACCCAGCTCCAGAAAAACATCACGGCGGATCGCGCCGCAGGCTCCCCAGAACGTGAAGGCTTCTTCTAGGCCTTTCTGGTGAACGTGATGATGAAGGAGATTTTTATACTGGGAAAGAAAGTTGGTCTCAGACGGCTCATCATCGTATGATCCGAAAATAGCGGCTAGGCTATGATCCTCTTGAAACACCCTTAGAATTATTTCAATGGCATCCCGCGGAACGGTCACATCAGCATCGACAAAAAAGAGGATGTCGCTCCCAGCCGAGCGCGCGCCCAGGTTTCGCGCCTTGGCAGGTCCTCCGGCGACCGATATCCTCAATACCCTGGCTCCGGATTCCTCGGCCGCGCGCCAGGAACCGTCAGTGTCGCCGTCCGCAACGGCGATGATCTCTTCCGGAGGAGTTTGGAGCGCTTCCAGGCTCGCTAGGCACTTCCGGAAATTTGATCCTCCCCTGTGTACCGGTATGATTACTGAAATGGTCGGCTTTCTAGTAAAAGGCATAATCCAATAAAATTACTGAACACCGAAAAAGATACTCGTTTTTGCCAATGTGCCGGGTCGAGTTGCGATTATCTACAAGTTGTTAGACTTTTGCAAACTATAACTTCTTCAGCAATTCAAACAGATATCCTTGGTCATTAGGAACATCTCCACGAGGGTTCGAGCGAATTGTAGATATCTGTGAGATCCTCTTATGCGGAAATAAGCTCAATAAGGGCCTTTGTACTCTTTTTGGCATCCCCCGGAATCAGAAGGGTCTGTTTTTCCCGGTATAAGGGGTTTTCCACGCCCGAATATCCCGGATTTTCATCCAGATTGAGTACCAGCACGTGTCTGGCCTGATGGGCCATAAGGATCGGCATGCCTGAGATGGGGGTGCCTTCGGTCTCAATGGCTGCCGGATTGACCACGTCGCATGCGCCGACTATCATTGCCAGATCGGTATCCTTGAACCGCGGGTTGATCTCATCCATCTCGATCAGTTTGTCGTAGGAGACTTCCGCCTCTGCCAGAAGTACGTTCATGTGCCCCGGCATCCTGCCCGCCACAGGGTGTATGGCGAATCTGACCTCTTTTCCCATCTGTTCAAGCATTCGGGCAAGCTGCGCCACGTTGAACTGTGCCCCGGCAAGGGCCATGCCGTAACCGGGTATGATGATGATACGGTTTGAAGATTTCAGAAGTTCAGCCGCCCCGGCAAGGGGATCCTTGTTGTCCTCTTCGGGAACCTGCGAGCCGCTTTCGGTTGCAGCGGTTTCGTCAAATAGCGCCGACAGGATCCGGCCCACCGTATCCTTTGCGTTTCCTAAAAGCATGATTGCCCCGGCCTGACGGTACAGGGGATTTTCCACGCCCGAATATCCCGGATTTTCATCCAGATTGAGTACCAGCACATGTCTGGCCTGATGCGCCATGAGGATCGGCATGCCTGAGATGGGGGTGCCTTCGGTCTCAATGGCCGCCGGGTTGACCACGTCGCATGCGCCGACGATCATTGCCAGATCGGTATCCTTGAACCGCGGGTTGATCTCATCCATCTCGATCAGTTTGTCGTAAGAGACTTCCGCCTCTGCCAGAAGTACGTTCATGTGGCCGGGCATCCTGCCTGCCACAGGGTGTATGGCGAATGCGACCTCTTTTCCCATCTGTTCAAGCATTCGGGCAAGCTGCGCCACGTTGAACTGTGCCCTGGCAAGGGCCATGCCGTAACCGGGTATGATGATCACCGATCGGGCCTGACTTACTGCCCGAACAGCCGCGGCAAAAGGGTCTTCTTCGGCCGGCGGGATCATGGCCGGTTGCGCTGTGTGCCGGGGTGCTTTCTCCTGTTTCTCCGCTCCTTCAACAGGTTTTGAGTGAACGGGAATGAATACCCTGATGAGATTTCGGTTCATGGCCCGGCACATGACCAGCGTCAGAATGGAGCCTGAGGCAGCTACGGTCGCGCCGCAGGCGATCAGAAGCCTGTTTTGTATAATGATGCCGCAAAGGGCCGCTGCCAGCCCTGCCGTGGCATTTAAAAAAGAAATGAGCACCGGCATATCGGCCCCTCCGATCCTTATGGAAAAGACAATGCCCAGGAGCATGGAAAAACAGATCAGGAGGATCAGCAGGGAAGATGTACCGCTGAAAGAGGGGATCGCCGCCATTATCCCGATCGCGACAATCAAAAGGAGGTTGCCCTGAATGAGTCGGTCGTGTTTCGGCAGGACAGTCGGTGTCTGTTTTAGTTTGTTTGCAAGTTTTCCGCAGGCGATCATGCTTCCGCTGAAGGTGGCCGCTCCCACCACAAGACCCATAATCCCTGCCACGGTTCCCACTTCGGAAATCTCCGCAGTGTGGCGGGATAATTCAAGGAAAGAGACCAGGAAGGCTGCAACACCCCCTGCTCCGTGCTGAAAGGCCACCATGGCGGGGATCTGGATCATGCTGACCCGCATGGCCACAATCCACCCCAAAGCCGAACCGATTGCCAGGGCGGCTATAACGATCCCCGGGTCCAGGATGTCGTTGCGGTAAAGGACCAGAAACAGGGCGCACAAAAGGGCGAACGCGGCGGTGAGATTTCCCGCCCGCGCCCCCTTGGGGGCGCGGAACATTCGTATACCGATAATGAGAATGAAGATAACGATCAGATCGATGATCATATTTATCCTTTCAGGTTGTATCCGGCCTTGACCCGGAGTTTAAAATGAGCCGGATTTCAGGCCTCCTTTTTGATCTCAGGGCCTTTGTCCTGTTTTGCTTTAAACAGGCGCACCATGCGATCCGTGATCACGAAACCCCCTACCAGGTTGAACGCGGCCATAACAAGGGCTACGGCGCCTATGATCTTGTCGCCCGTGGTGGTCACGACCGAAAAAAGGAGGAGCGCCCCCAGAATGGTCACGGCCGATATGGCGTTGGTCATGGACATGAGAGGGGTGTGCAGCAACGGCGGAACCCTGGAGATAAGGAGATACCCTATGATAAAGGCGAATAAAAAAACCGAAAGCATTAGAAAAAGATCGATCATGACGCAATCCTCTTAAATGTTGGAAACATCCTTTCTAAATTTCGCCCATTGCCTTGAGCGCGCCTTCAAACAGGATTTTGCCCTGGTATGTAACGAGAGAGGCCTTGGTGATTTCATCTTCCAGATCCATTGCATCAGGGCCTTTCTTGAAGAGGTTCTCCACATAATAGTACATGTTGTTGGCATACAGCCAGCTTGCGTGGACCGGCAGCCTGCCGGGTATGTTCTGCATTCCGCATACATAGACGCCATGTTTTGTGTATTCATTGCCCGGTTGAGTTATCTCACAGTTTCCGCCCTGGTCGACTGATACGTCGATAATGACGGACCCGGGTTTCATGGCGGCAACCATCTCATCGGTGATCAGGACCGGGGCAAGTTCTCCCGGTACCAGGGCGCTCAGAATCAGGACGTCCGTTTCAGGCATCAGCGGGGTGAGGGCGGCTCGTTCCCTGTCAATCCACTCCCGGCTCAAGGCCCTGGCATATCCGCCTTTCCCGTGGGCCAGATCTTCAGGGACATCGAATCCCGGGATTTTGGCACCCAGGGTTTCGGCCTGTCTTCGGGCCTCCTCACGAATGTCGACCGCCTTTACCACTCCGCCCAGGCGCTTGCCCGTGGCCAGGGCCTGGAGACCTACGACGCCCGCGCCGATCACGAGAAAACCGGCCGGCTTGACCATGCCAATGGCCGTGCCGATCATGGGAATGAACTTGGGAAGGTTGTTGGCCGCGATAATGACCGATTTATAACCGGTGAGCGTGCTCATGGAGGTCAGCGCGTCCATCCTCTGGGCCCGGGAGATACGGGGGATTCCGTCCATGGTAAAGGATGTGATGTTCTTGTCCCTGAGTTTGCGGATGATTTCATGGCTGCCGGGTGCTGCCGGGTGGAGAAAGGTGATAAGAGTTTTCCCCTCCGGGATCATATCCGCCTCATGCCGGCCTGTTTGTTCATTGAGACAGGGCTGTTTCACCTTAAGGATTATGCCCGCAGTGTTGAAAAGCGTTTCAGGATCCGGCGCTATCTTTGCTCCGGCCTTCTCGTATGCTTCATCCGTACAATAGATGCCTTCGCCTGCCGTTGATTCAACCACAACGTCAAATCCGAGTGCGACATATTTTTCGACCGTCTCAGGCGTTGCAGCTACCCTCTTTTCTTTCGGCATTACTTCCTTGGGAATTCCTATAATCATTTTTTGCCTCCGTTCTATGTTAGAGATAGACTACCCAAGCCCGGAAGGTCCCGGGTCCGGGAAATAGTTTTCAAGGTTGTTCCGGGTAAAGTATCCATTTACCTTTGGCCTTCATCACCATAAAGGAATCGGTGGAACGGATTCCCCCCACCTGCGGAAGGGCGTCCGCAAGAAAATCATAGAGCCCGGGCATGCCACCCGTTGTCACCACCTCGACCATGATATCGTAGTTACCGGTTACCACGGCCGCCCAGTGAATCTGGTTCAGTTCGGATATCTGATCGAGCTTTTCATCCAGTTCCTGATGCCTTTCAAGGCATATCCCCACAATGGCAACAGTGAGTTCCTTGCTTTTAAACGCGTTGACAAGGCCTGCCACGCGCAGGACCCCGGAGCGGAAAAGGGCGTCAAGACGGGCGCGGACAGTGGGCGGGGTAATATCGAGACTCTCTGCAATTTTTCCCACGGGCATCCGTCCGTCCCGGGTAAGGAGATTGATCAGACCCTTGTCCAGGGGATCCATCTCTCTTTCTTTCTCTTTCAACGGCAGCCTCCAAAGCAAAAAATAAGGGTCTATTATTTCTAATAGCATAAATAGCAGTAGAAAAATATTCTGATAAGAAGAATGTAATGTCAAGAAGTTTTTATTGCCAGGCCGGAATGATTGTCAACAGGTGAGATAAGTTAATTTAAGCAGGGGTAAGCCGTAGAGGCCTCCTGTTTTGTAATGCCATGTGAATTAAGAAGCGGTTGCGCCGGTTTGGCGAGCAATAATTCCGCTGCCGGTCAGGGGGGCAAAAACTTGGTGCCTTTTCCAGGCTGGTGTTCGTCCATAAATCAGGATTTATGGACGAACGCTGTCAGCAATCGGCTGTCAGTAAAACATTCGTAATATCAACTTATCGGCTGCCTGCCGATAGCTGACGACTGAAAGCGGTATCCTGAAGTGATAAATTTCCGGATGGGTACTGGGCTAATGGAAATGGCCTGCTGTTGAGCTGTATTTAGGGGTCAGCGGAATCTGCCGCTAAAGTTCATCCTGTTATGTTCCCTCTGCTTTCTTACCATCTCTTCCATCTGCCGTATTGTCAGGTTTCCGTTTATTACAAAATATTCACCTATGGATGGCTGAACAAGGCGTTGCTTCCCAAGGAGCGCCATAAGTTTATAAGGAGTCAGGTAACCCATTCGAATCGCGCATTCCCCGAATTTTTCCCTGTGGCTTCGGCTCATCAGAATTTTATGGATATCCTTGCTGGAAAGCATCCCCCATTCAAAGGCTGTTTGGCCGAGAAGGGGCCTTTGTCGTCTCTGCCATATGATTGAATCTATAAAGGCGTTCCAGGAAATAGCGCCGGAATAGTATAAAAACTGCCCAATCAGAAGTTTTCTTCCCGGGATTTTTCCTGAAAAAAAATGATCCGAGTTCCTTTTGTCCGGTCTTTGTTTTGAAAAGGTGGTCTTGCGGTTTTTCCTAATAACAGATTCCCTTTTTGGTATTGCCGCCCCCGGGTTGTTTATGACTGAACAGAGTTTTTCATATGCCAGGTTTACTCTTATAAAATGATCATTTAGTTCGGACCTGTCCGTGCCGATGGCTTCCGCCCTGTCGGGGTGCGTCTCAAGGGCCTTTTTCCGATAAGCGGCCTTAAGGCCCGAAGGCTGGATGTATTTCAGAAAATCAGGAGAAAAAACTGTTCTGGGGCCGAAAAGGACACCGCACGCATCGAAAAGCTCGGCTGTCGTGACTGTCTGCATCGGTTTTCCTTTCATTGAAAAATGCGGTAAGACATCAATATCGGCAAATGATTCCGATTTGCCGTTTTGCTTATAGAGTAAGAACTTGAGGGTCCGTAAATAGCCTGTTTTGTCCGAAAGGGTTGCCCTTTTGTTATGTCCGTTACAGGCGACAAACGGCTGATGTAAACAATTAGGCAACTTCCGTGATTATGGAAGAAGCTCCTATGCTGTTAATCGGAAATGAGTAAAATAACTTTAGACAAAAAAATATTCAGGGCAATAGTTACCCCCCCCCCCAATTATCATAAACATCATATATACCAAAGGCGTGTTATCCCTGCACCATCAAGAGGAAATGTGCGATCTATATGTACGGCTCAGTCGTCGCTCCTTGCTTGTATCCGACACCTCGCCCGTGCCCAGGTTCCCGATCCATTGATTTTCATGTCGATAAAACAAGACGGTGGATTCGAGCTTATCGGATAGGATTGAATATTACATTTGAAAAAAAGGGGGTGCGGTCGAAACCGCAGCCCCCTGTCCTGCTGCTGAAGCAGGCAGTCTAAAACCCCTCGGCCCCTCAAGTTAAAAGTCCTTGAAATCTTCGTCTTCAAGCGGGATGAGCTGCTTAGGATCCGTCTCCACTTTCCGTGCAGTGGCCGGTTCCATAAGCCTCTTTGCCTTTCCGGCACCTGCCCGGCCCTTTTTTACTCCGGCAGTCCGGTTAACTGCGCGGCCCCTTTTTCCGTCAACAATCGCAACAAGGTCATTGACAAATCCCTTCATCTGCTCGGCCTGGGCGTTCATCTCCTCCGAGGCACTGGCAGACTCCTCCGCGTTGGCCGCGTTCTGCTGCACCACCTTGTCCATCTCGGCAACCGCCGTATTGACCTGCCCAATGCCCTGTGCCTGCTCGTTTGAGGCGGCCGCGATCTCAGCCACCAGCTCACCCACCTTTGCCGTACTCTCGGCCACCTGGCCGAACGCCTCGTTGGTCCTGCCGACAAGGGTTGTGCCGTCATTTACCTTCTTTACCGTGCCTTCGATAAGTTCCGCCGTGTTTTTGGCCGCATCGGCCGAGCGCATGGCAAGGTTTCTGACCTCTTCGGCCACAACCGCGAATCCGGCCCCCGCCTCTCCTGCGCGGGCAGCCTCAACTGCGGCGTTCAGGGCCAGGAGGTTTGTCTGAAAGGCGATCTCATCGATCGTCTTGATGATCTTTGAGGTCTCCTCGCTTGCCTTTGAGATCTCATCCATGGACATGGTAAGCTCCGACATCGACTCATCGGCCTGGGCGACCACCTTGTTGGCATCCTTCATGAGACCGTCCGCCTGAGCCGCGTTTCCCGCATTCTGCTTGGTCATGGAGGACATCTCCTCAAGGGAGGAGGATGTCTCCTCGATACTTGCCGCCTGCTCGCTTGCCCCTTCGGCCAGAGACTGGCTTGAAGAGGACACCTGCCCTGAGGCCGCCGCCACCTGGTCCGCACCTTCGTTCAGACCTTCAACCGTACGTATTATCGGGTTGGTGATGCTGCGGGCAAAGAACAGGACTCCGAGGATCGTAAAGGCCAGAAAGATAGCGCCGACAAGCAGGATGAAATTTCGAATGGCGTGGGCTGCGCTTAAAAATTCATCGGAAGGCTGCGTAAGCCCTATGCTCCAATTCGTAAGTTTCGCAGGGGCGTATCCGGCAATTTTCGTTATCCCTTCAAAGGCATACGATTCGACTCCGGTTTGCTGGGCCATCATCTTGCCGATAATTCCTTCCATACCTTTCAACTTTGCAAAATTGGTGCTGAGCACGTGTTTTTCATCGGGATGGGCAATGCATAAACCGGTCTTATCAATCATGAATGCATATCCTGTCTTACCGACTTTTACCGATGTTATCTTGTCTGAAAGAAAATCCAGTTTCATTATATTTGTCACTGTACCGAGAAACCGGCCATCTTTTGAAAGAATCGGTGCACATACCGGAACAGTCGGTTTTCCTGTTATCCTGGATTTTACGGGGGTGGAAACGTTGGCTGTTCCCATTTTTGCCTTGTTGAAATATTCCCGGTTCGCTATGGAAATGCCTTTATACTGCCCGCCGTTTCCATCCGCAAATACGGTTCCCTTAACATCGGACACCACGATGGATTCATAATCGGTGCCTCGGTGTTTCATGGCTCGAACGAGCATGGAGGTCAGGTCTTCGATCTCAGGCGCGGTTTCCTGATCACCCCCTTCAGCCACCGTAGCTGAAGCCGCCAGGGTGGCATTTCCCATGGCAAGCTCTTTGGCAAGCTTTACTTCCTCCTGAAGAACCAGTTGTGTCATATTAGCCAAATCCCTGGCCAGATTAATCGCCTGTTCTTTTGCAAGGGATTCAAGTGCCCTGGATGCCTTAATGTTTGTAAATATCCCTATGACCAGTATAGGGATCAACACGACCAGAATTCCGCCTGTAATAAGTTTGAAGTTGAGAGATCTATTTTTAAACATTGATACTTCTCCTTATGAACTGCTTAGGTGTTTTCAGTTTATGCGTGAAAGCGAGTTGTCAGGCGGCCTTTTCAAGCTGTTGGATTTCATCAACACTCAGTACCCGATCGATATCGAGCAGTATCTTTACCCCGCCGTCCATCTTGGCCATGCCCAGGATGTAGTCTGTATTCAGCTTTGTACCGAAGGTGGGAGTGTCTTCGATATCATCCGCCCTGATGTTCAGCACCTCTGATACCGCATCCACCACTATGCCGATCATGACCACACCCGAGTCTCCCTCAACCTCAACTACTATGATGCAGGTGCGTTCGGTATAATCGATTACCTCCATCTTGAATCTCAATCTCAGATCTATCACAGGGATTACCTTGCCCCTGAGGTTGATTACCCCTTTTACGAACCCGGGCGTCCTGGGTACCGTGGTAATAGGCATCATCCCTATGATCTCCTTGATCTTGAGGATGCCGATGCCGTACTCCTCTTCCGCCATGCTGAAGGTGAGATATTTCCCCTCTCTGTCTGCCATGGACTTAACGGCCTGATCCATTATTTCTGTTGATTCAGCCATCTGTTTTAATCCCTCCTCTCAATGTTTGCTCAGCCTATTTAAAAAGTAGAAAAACGAGGCTTCATGTTTTGGTTTGCTTATGTGAATAAAAAAGGTCCCTCCGGTTGATAATCAGGACTGTTAATTTTATCGGAAATCTGTCAGATAACTTTAGTAATATTGATAGAAATTCCGGAGAATTTTTACAGATGACATGTTCAGGCGGACGCATAAGGGGTTGTGCCGGGAAAATCGGGCGGACAAAAACAGGTGATGTCGGTTGGTTACAAAAAATATTGAGGGATTTTGAAAAAGGGAAGGGGGGCTGTTTAAATAGATAGAATCTCTGTTCAACCTTTGTTCATGAATTATCTTCTCTGAAAGGTCAGGCAAATTTCACCTGATTGCGATCTGACAGGAGTCGTTTTGGCGGTTTATGGTAACCTTGGAACAGTACCGGATGGACCAACTTTTTGTTGACATGGGCGGACCGTCATAATAGAAATTGTACAAACAGGGCACGAAACCCTATAACACGCATAAAGACATTAAAAATTAACAAAAGCCACGAAGGTGATTTTCCATGAACAGGGGATACCTCCGTGGCTTTTTTTATTCTCCGAGATGAGGGTTCCGGCTAAACGATCAAAAATAAAACCGGGCATGCCTGATTTCAGAGTGGCCAAATAATCGGGAATGAAAGCTGAGCAGGTCAACATGGAGCAGTATAAGGCAAGGATGGCGGCCGGAAAGGCGGTTTATGATTTAAGGCCTGTTTGAATGTAATCCGAATGCGTTCGTGAACGTAGATAACTTATTATACAAGGAGAAACAATGAGCAATAAGACGATAAACAAAGAGCTCATTGAAAAGACGATCCGTTTTCATGGCCACTGGTGCCCCGGGCTTGCCGTAGGCATCCGTGCTTCGGAGTGGGCCTTGAAGGAAATGGGGAGTGCCCGGGATGAAGAGATCGTGGCAGTGGTGGAAACCGATATGTGCGCGGTGGATGCGGTGCAGTATCTTACCGGTTGCACTTTCGGCAAGGGCAATTTGATCCATAAGGACTATGGCAAGAATGCCTTCACTTTCTACCGGCGGAAGGACGGCAAGGCGGCACGCTTGGTCGCTCGACCGGACATTTACGGGGGGGCCGGGGTAACCCTTGGCAAACTTCATGGTAAGATGCTGGACAAAGGACTTGATCAGGAAGAGCAGAAACTCTGGCGAGAAACCAGGACCGGCATTTCCAGCCAGGTAATGAAATCCGAGCTGATTGACCTTTTTGAGATCAAGGCACCTGTTGACCCTGTTCCGAAAATGGCCCGGATACTGTCTCCCATGGTGTGCGAATCGTGCGGGGAGACCGTCATGGAGACCCGCACACGTCATTTCGGAGGGCGGCTTTTGTGCATCCCCTGTTTTGACATCAGGGAAAGACGTTAGTTTCAGGAATTGATCGACTGTTTATGCTTAATAAAGTGCTAAAAATGAGGGGCAGGAAGCCGCTTATGACGAAATTTCATCTTGATCGGGCTCTGCATTTTCAGAAGAAAAGAGTATGTCCACGAGCTTGAACGATGTTTAGGAGGCTTATCATGCTAAAAATGAAACGAATGTCCATTTTTTTCTTGATCCTCGCACTTTTGATCGCTCCCGCTGCCTGGGCCGGGGACGATCCGGCCTGGCTTGAAACGGGCCGGAAAACACTCACCCGGGCCATGTCTCAAATTGGTCTTTCCAAAGCCGATCCCAATCTGCTTGTGTTGACGAACGCAGGCTATGGAAACGTCGCCGGAAAAAGCACCGAAGCCTTTCTCGATATAACCATGCAGGAGACAGGATGCAGCCCGGGGGCCCGTTCTTTTCTGCCGGTACACACAGGTGTCCGGGAACCGCTTTGGTGCTCGGTTTACCGAAAGGATACTGGCGGGCTGGTTTTCCTCAAGTGGACAGGAAAGGGCTTTGAATTGCAGATGATTGATGCGTCCCCGGCCAATATCCTGACCCCTGATGGTTGGAAAGAGGCCGGTTCAGGCCTTATCGGCGGGAGGCTTTTTTCCGTGGCAAGCCTTTGCGTTACCTGCGCGGTGGATCCTCCGTGGGCACTGCTTACGGCTGCCTTATTCCATGATCATTTCTGTCCCGGTGTCAATTCAGGATATATGGCCGGGCTGTATGTCCTGGACAAATTGCCGCTAAGGCCAGGTGAAAGATATGTATTTGTTACTTCGCCCGGCAAGTGTGCTGCCGACGCCCTCCAGGTCATGTTGAATACCACCGCCGGAAAAGGCTCAGGTTATACAATGGCTATAGGCGGAGGATCACTTGCAGGGTATGAAAAGGACGGGGTTCGACCGCTGATCATTGCCATGCGTGTAAACAGTAAGGCTGACACCTGTGACGGCAGAGTGCTCGGTTTCAACTGGAACAAGGCCTATAGAGACACGGGCGTCAAGGCCGATGAAATGTCACCAAAAGGCGGCCCCGGCAATCCGATATTCTGGATCTCAAGGACGAAGATGTCCCGTGAACTCGCCCGGCTGTCCAAGGGGGAAATGCTTGCCTATATCAAGGACTTCAGGGCTTTTTCCGGAAATGCGGATTTGGTGGACCGGATAGCGGGCGGTGATCCTTACTCAGTTGTATGGAACCGGTAACCTATCGCATGTAAACAGAGCCCGGGGCGAGTTCGGCAAACGCCCCGGGCGTTACAATGGATATAAGAGTTACAGATGAAACGTATTTGCGTGATAGACGGGCACGGCGGGGGAATCGGAGCTACGATTCTGAAGGCCTTAAAGAAAAGATTCGGTGAAACAGTTGAAATGCTGGCTCTTGGGACAAACGCGCTTGCCACCTCCCAGATGCTGAAGGCCGGGGCAAACCGTGGTGCCACAGGGGAAAATCCCGTGATCCGTACCGTTGAGTTCGTAGATCTCATCCTTGGCCCGGTATCCATCACATGGCCGAATGCCATGATGGGGGAGGTTACAACACTCATGGCTCAGGCAATTACCTCAAGCCTTGCCCCAAAGGTCCTTATCCCTTTACACAGGGAGAATATCTTTCTGGTTGGCACAAGCAGGGAACCTCTGCCCCATCTGGTTGATACACTGCTTTATGACCATGTCGAGGAGATGTTGAAAGATGTACCGACTTGATCTGTTTATGCCGTCAAATGGGTTTGGTCCCCTCATGTCTGGATTGAACGGTAAGGATGACCGCTTTTTGTTGTTAGGCGATTTCCGGCTCGGAGTGCACCGGTTCAATCCTCTTCCCACCTTTATCGAGGACCTCCTCCATTGCCCTGGGGATATGTCCTATGACCTCCATAACCTGAGATGCAGGGGTGGGGCGTGCGTAGTGTCCGGCCAGCCTGTTGATCCCGGCCGCCAGAATCGCAGCCTCCTTTGTCTTTATGCCTGAGGCGATAAGGGCCGAGACAATGCCCGTGAGACTGTCCCCTGTGCCGCCCATGGCCTCAAGCGCCTCATCTGCGGGACTGTCTATAACGGCATGAACACCCTTGTTTGAGGCAACATGATCCTGCCGTCCCTTTACAAGAAGATAGCGGGCCGCGTTTTCATGCTCATAGGCACGGCTGATGAGTTCGGGTACCTGATCTTCGTTGTGGAGAATAAAGCCTCGCGTGTAAAAGGGGTGGGGGGCCTCTTCGTCCGCCAGAAATGCCAGTTCTCCGGCGTCAGGCGTGAACAGTTCATATGCCTTTGACTGCCCGCTCATCTTGGCAGCGTACATGAACCCGGCGTCGGCTATCAGCAAGGGGGGGTGGCTTATATCCGCCAGGGCAAAAAGGACCTTGTTATGCCAGTCCACATCCGGTTGCAGGTAATGGAAGGTTACGAACCTGAGTCCGGACCGTCCTATGCTATGGACCAAATGATCATACAGGAGACGACTGCCACGGCCCAGGCCGGTGTCTCCCACCAGATACCCCATTGGGGGGGCTAGACCCAGGACCTTACACGCCATGGCAGCTGCGGCCAGCAGGGCCGGTGTGCCCCGGTTCACAGGGACAGTCGTTTCGCCTATATGTATCCGTTCTTTTTCAAGCCTGACCCTGCCGCTTATAAGCGGGAAGTCCTTGTCAGGCACTGTTCCCACTATGCCGAGCATTGTCTTTTCATCTCCTCGTAGGCTAACTGAAGCGCGTATCCACATAGCGTGTGGCCGATTTCCCGGGGGCCGGGTGCATCGCTGAGGGATTTTCCGACCATTTCCTGCGCAAGATAGGGGACATCCGGGCAGCCGCCTCCCGAGACGTTCACGATGATCGAGGTCTCCTTATCAATAGTCAGTTTCATGTTGGCCGCCCGGACCATGAGGAACCGGCCAAAATCCTTAGTCTGAAAGAGATTTACGGGTCGCAGCAAGGGGCTGCTGACCGGGACCGTTTCCAGGGGCGCGACCTCCTCTTCCCGGAGCCTCCTCAGTATGTTCAGTTCTTCAATAAGGGGAAACTCGATGACCAGGTCGCAGCCGCTTCGTATCTCCGGCGGCGGCCCCATGACACGGATGTCCCATTCGCCGGCCTTGAGGATGGTCTCGGCCCTGATTACCTCACTGGTGTTTTCAAACACGAGGATCCCTCGATCAATGTTCAAGGTCTTCGAATCCGTTTCCGATTGATTTCGTTTGAAAAGTGTTAAGAATCCCAAGCTTGATACCTCAGGTCATTAATCCTTTGAAATGGTAATATTATATACTTCACCCTCCGGCCGGACGTCTTTCACCTGCCACCCTTTGCTCTCGGCCGCGCGGCTAACGTTCTCCCTGGAGGTGACCGTGTCCACCAGAATGGTGATCTCGCCTTTGCCCACAGCCTTGATTTCATCCATGGTCATCAATACAGGTTGAGGGCAGGAAAGTCCTCTCGCATCAACTGTTGTGCTCATGTCAAATCCTCCTTGCGCTACTTTTTCTCATGGTGAAACCGATAAACAGGCAGACCAAAAGACCAATTATCACGGCTGCAATCCCGTGAGGACCTACGCCTTTCGGCGAACTTGCCAGGCCGAAGTTGTGGGCGAATCCGGCTCCAACTATCATGCCAAGGACGAATACCGCCGAATCTCCATCACCCTCTCCGGCTAAGAAAAGCTGCCGTCCCGGACATCCTCCGGCCAGGGTAAAGGCCAATCCCGCCACAACCATGCCGCCAAAGTTCCATAAGTGCATTGTATGGGCAACCGGTTGTTTGACAAAGCCGGGGTGAAATTGTCCCACGATAAGGTTCGTGACAAACGCAAAAACCACTAAGGCGAGGAGTCCCATAAAGAGATGGGCCTGCCGGAACAGGATCAGGTCCCGGAAGGCGCCCATTGTACAGAAACGGCTCCTTTGGGCCAGAAACCCTATTGCAAGGCCCACGATCAGGGAAATATTTATTGCTGCGTGCATGGCACCCGGTCCCTTGAGACTGTAAAAAAGTATACCGCTTTTTGCCTGTCCCCGGATCTGGGGATAGATGAGCATGAGAATGAAAAAACCGATCAAGGTCAAGGGAAGCAGCCAGCCTGCAGAGGTATAGGTCGCATGGGTCCTGCCGAGGTTATATCCGTTTTTTAGAAACCTGGTGCCGATCCAGATCCCGAAGATGAGCCCTGCAAGGCCCAGAATGGCATTTGCGTCTCCGCCTGCAAGCCTTAACAGCGCACGCCACGGGCATCCCAAAAAGACCAGCGCACCTATCATGGCAAAGGCCCCGAGCACGAACCTTACGATCGGGGCTGACCCGAGCCTGGGCCTGAATTCCCTGAAAAGGTAGGCTGCAATGAGTGAGCCGAGCACAAAGCCTATGATCTCGGGCCGCATGTACTGAACCACCCCGGCCCTGTGGAGTCCGAGTGCGCCGGCTATGTCCCTTTCAAAGCAGGCAACGCAGATTCCCATGTTGCCCGGATTGCCCCAGTTTTGAAGCAGGGAGGCAAATACCCCGATAAATGCCCCTACCCCTATGATCCCCCATTTTGTCGCGAAGATGTTCTTTAAATGTGTCATGCTGTTTTCCTCCAGGTAGTGTGATAATTCAGAGGCGCGCGGATTTAAGAATCCCGCGCCGCCTTTTCATGTTTCAGGATTAAAAATAGTCAGAAGAAGGAATGATGAACTGTTGATTTTTTTTAAGGAAAGTCGATTTTTCAGCCTCACCCTGGACTACCTAACCCTGGCAGATATTTTTCAATGTGTTCAGGTAAAGCCGAAAAATTGATACATGCGTGAACTCCCGGCGGTAATAATCTTGACGGCTTCGCAAAGAGGCCGACTGCCCTGCCTTTGGAAATTTCTACCTCGCCGTCTGAAGCTTGGTTCGGGTAGAGGAATACAGGCTGTATGCCGATTTGTCAAACTGGAAATTCCGATAGCCACTACGCCTTTTTTAGGAATAGCCGATTGTGCTTAAAAGGTTTTCCGTTCGGTTCCGGCTGTATTTTTGAGATGCCATCTGGTATTTATGATACTTACTGTCTTGAAGATCGACGGTCCACTTTAAAGGAGAACCATAGATGAAACCTCAACGCTCCAGCCTCTATGTCCCGGGCAATAAGGCCGCCTGGATCGAGAAGGCGACGGATTACGGCGCGGACGGCCTTGTACTGGATCTGGAGGATTCCGTACCTGTCAAGGAAAAGGCCCAGGCCCGCCTCATGGTCAAAGAGGGACTCAGGGCCCTGAAGGAAAAAGGGCAGGAATTCAGCGTACGAATAAACGGGCTTGCCACAGGGTTTGCGCGGGATGATCTGGAAGCCGTCGTCTGTCCGGAACTTGAAAGTGTCCTTTTGCCCAAGGTTGAGACGGTCGATGACATGAAAGAGCTGGACCTATTGCTGAGCCGGCTGGAAAGACGCCGCGATATGAAGCCGGGGGCCATAGAGACTCCTCTTGTGCTTGAAACCGCCAGGGCCATGCGCTCTGCCTATGATATATGCGTCGGCTGCCCGCGGGTGACAGGCGTAACCCTGGCCGCGGGCCCGGGCGGGGACGCCGGCAGATCGGTCGGATATGTCTGGTCAAAAGAGGGAACAGAGACTTTGTATATTCGCTCAAAGGCGGTGCTTGATGCCAGGGCCGCCGGAATCGACTATCCGCTCATCAGTTCCTGGTGGGATGTAGAGGATCTTGAAGGCCTGAGAAAGGACGCCACGCTCAATCGAAGTCTCGGATTCAGGGGCCAGCAGGTCATGCACCCAAGTCACGTTCCGGTGGTAAATGAGGTGTTTACGCCCACTTCCGATGAGCTCTCTTTCTGCAAGGGGGTCATAGAAGCCGTGAAAGAGGGTGAAAAGGAGGGTAAGGCCGCTGTGAACTATAAGGGAGACATGATCGATTACGCCATGTCGAAGACCGCCCGGCAGATGCTTGAATTCGCGCGATCGATCGGGCTAAAGGTTTAAGCGACGGGTAAAAAAAGTGAGTTATACTGAAAAATCTCTGCGTTTGCGGATATCGGAATTCCTCGGTCTTCAAAGAAGCACCGTGGGCGTGCTGGCAATGGTTGTGCTTGTCGGAATGGGCGAGAGGATGGCCGAGCGTTTTCTGCCCATATATTTGATGGCCCTGGGCGGGGGCGCACTGTCCATAGGGCTTTTAAACGGGCTGGATAACCTCTTATCCGCGCTCTATTCATTCCCCGGCGGGTACCTGTCGGACAGGCTGGGCACCAAGCGGGCCCTGCTGGTCTTTAATTCGGTCGCAATGACGGGCTTTATCATCGTCATCCTTATACCGGCATGGCAGGCGGTGATCGTGGGGGCGATCTTTTTTCTTTCCTGGACCGCCGTGTCTCTTCCAGCCACCATGAGCCTAATAGCGAGAGTCCTGCCGTCGAACAAACGGACCATGGGAGTATCCATGCATTCCCTGGTAAGAAGGATCCCGATGGCCCTGGGGCCGATCCTCGGCGGCGTATGCATAGGCCTGTGGGGGGAGAAAAACGGGGTCAGGGCGGCATTTGCGGCAGCCCTTTTCATGGTCCTTCTGGCGACATTACTTCAGCAGATACTCATTGAAGACGATGCGCCGGAATCAAAAGGTGACAACCGGGCTGCAAAACCTGAAAAAAGCCCGCTCAGGCTTTTTCATATGATGCATCCTTCTCTTAAACGGCTTCTGGTGTCAGACATCCTGGTGAGGTTCTGCGAACAGATTCCTTATGCCTTTGTTGTGGTGTGGTGCATGAAGACCATTGATGCTCCTGTGTCCGCAGTGCAGTTCGGGGCCTTGACCGCAGTTGAGATGACTACCGCCCTTCTCATCTACATCCCTGTTGCCTATCTGGCGGACAGGGGCACGAAGAAGCCTTTTGTGGTAATCACCTTCTCCTTTTTCACCCTCTTTCCCCTGGTGCTGCTGTTCTGTGATTCCTTTTTCTGGCTTGTGGGAGCCTTTATACTCAGGGGGTTCAAGGAATTCGGTGAGCCGACCAGGAAGGCCCTTATCATGGATCTTGCGCCTCAAGATCGCAAGGCGGCCATGTTCGGCCTCTATTACCTTATGCGGGACGTGGTGGTGTCCTTCGCAGCCTTTGGGGGGGCGTTTCTGTGGCTGATTTCCCCTTCGGTAAATTTTCTCACCGCGTTTTCGTGCGGGCTTGCAGGAACAGTAGGTTTTGCCTTTTGGGGAAGCGATCTAAATGGCAGGGATTCCAGGATGTTGAAGGACACGTTATCGTAAGTTAAGGGGCTTAAGCGAATAGCTCTTTTATTAAAGGTCAATGCGCGGGGGGCCCTATTCAGGGGGAAGGTCTTCTTTTTTAAGTGCTTCGGCGATTGCGTAGCCTTTGGGGGTAAGAAACGCGCCTGTTTTGTAATCGTTGAGCCCCACGAGGCCCTCCGCGTAAAGTCCTCTTACCGTTATAAGGGTTTGGGCCGGAGCCATGGGAAGCGCCCCTGTCAGGTCAAACAGGTCCATGATTTCAGGAGGCCCGCTTGGGTTCCATTTTTTGACCAAAAGGGCCAGCACCTTTTTTTCCTTTTCGTTTATCATCAGATTCTCTCGATATTATTTTTCCTTTTTGCAGCAAAGTCCTCCCAATACCATCTTTTGCCTGGATGTCAAGGGAATATAAACATCAAGATTATCAATCGCTAGGCTGGATACCCTCGCTTTGGGAGACTGCCTGCTAATTTTTACGCTCTTTTTGTGTTGACAAAACAGCCAATTTGCAACAAAAATCAATGTTGACTTTTCTATATATTTTCTATATTATGTCAACATTAATTTTAGGAGAGCGGCTATCATGATTAATGAGAGAATAAAGCAAGCAAGGCTTTTGTCAGGCATGACTCAAAGTGAGGTAGTATCTAAGCTTGGAGAGCATGGGATAAAACTAACTAAAGGTGGATTGTCTAAATATGAACGGGGAGGAAGTGTCCCATCTACTGGAGTATTGTTAAAATTAGCTAATGTTCTTTCTGTTAAAACGAATTACTTTTTTGAAGATCCGAGCATTAAAATCCAATGGTTGGCCTATCGTAAACACGTAAGTTTAGGGAAGAAAAGACAAGAACAGATTCAGGCATTTGCTGCTGAAGTACTAAATGGACAGCTTTGGCTCCAAGAAAAACTCTACCCAAATGATATTCCTTCTTTTCCTAAACGAGAGAAAGTAAAAACGTTTAACGCTGCGGAAAATACGGCGGCTAAATTAAGAAATCACTGGAACCTTAGTGATACAGCTATTGAGAGTTTAACCGGAATAATAGAAGACAGGGGCGGGGTTGTTATAAACTATCCATATGATAATAAGGATTTCCAGGGTTTTTCAGGGTGGGCAAATAAGAAATATGCTGTTGCTGTAGTCTGTGGTCAATCTCCAGTTGATAGATGTCGTCTTAGCCTGGCACATGAACTTGGTCATCTTATGATGGACAATCAGGAAGTGGATCCAAAATATGAAGAAAAATTGACATATAGGTTTGCGGCGGCTTTTATTGTTCCTTCATCTGTCGCTTTCCGTGAACTGGGGGAGCATCGAAGGCGCTTGTCTTTTCAAGAATTATCTATGCTTAAACGTAAACATGGTCTAAGCATGCAAGCGTGGATTCGAAGGGCTTTTGATTTGGGTATTATTAAAGAGGGGCATTATAGATCTCTTAACATTGAATTAAGATCAAGAGGTTGGCATAAAAAAGAGCCTATAGAATATAATGGTGAAGAATTACCAAGCAAATTAAAACAGATGACACTTAGGGCTTTATCAGAGGGTATCATTACGCCTATTAAGGCAGAAGAACTTTGTCCAGGTTGCAAAAATGATATTCAGCTTCCTGCCGGAGATGAGCCTATGTTATATCGTTCAGCGATAGATGCAATGAATTTACCTAAAAAGGAACGCGAGAGCCTTTTGGAAGAATCTGCATTGTTAGCCGAGAAGGTATATTCGGAGAATCCAGAGCTTTATAACTTTAGGGCATTAGGCGACGAGGATTGGGTAGATGACTGATCCTCCTATTGTCGTCAATAATCCCAAGAAGGGTGAAATCTGGATTGTTCGGTTTGATCCATCAATCGGGGCAGAAATCAGAAAAACAAGACGTGCTGTTGTGGTGAATGATGATAAGATAGGTAACCTGAGACTCCTTATAGTTGTGCCGGTTACAGGATGGAATGAAGGATATAAAAGTATTGTATGGCAGGTGTATTTAGCAAAAAGTAGGCAAAACAATCTTGATAAAAAAAGCTCGGCTGATACATCACAAGTAAAATCAATATCTGTCAATAGGCGTCCAAAATTGACCCACCCCTGAAAAAATGGTTAAATAGTCGACCCTGACAGGGATATATGTTCTGAGTCGTTTTTATTTTAAAGAATTGAAGTCAATATTTGCAGTCGTAGTATTGCAAAAAACAGAGACAAATGATCTTGAAGCTGCCTTAGCAGTTTCCTGAAGTTGAATGCCGCTGCGGCCAGCGGAAGTGGACCCCATTGATTGGACAGCCTGATGGGTTGAATAAGCTATAGAATGGGTTGGTTTTCATCCTTTTGGTTTAAAATATAGGTGACAATCTTATTCTTCTCTCACCATGTCCCTGCAAATTTTACATTATCCCACATGTTTCATGCCACCTGGGTGTTTATAATCCGATAAACAAAAAGACCTAATTTCAGGGCTGAATCTCTTACGTGCCATCCTGACCTCTTCCCTCTTTCTTCCAGAATCAATTATGACTTTTTACGAATTTATTATAATTGGCTTGCCAGATAGATTCTCTGGGCCTCTGACTTTGAACTACCATGCCTTTTCCGACATTATTTTTTTGATCTTTTCCTCAGCTTTTTTTGCTACTAAAATCATTTTCTTAGTGCTAGCCTTATGGATTTTCTCTGTCAGAATTTCTATATCGGCAGGTTTTTCCAGAAAATCCGTTGCGCCCAGTTTCATGGCTTCTATTCCCTTTTGTAAAGTGGCATGTCCTGTAAGCAGGATGATCTGCATCTCCGGCTTTTTCTCTTTGATAAGCTTCAACGCCGCAAGACCGTCTATTCCAGGCATTTTAAGATCCAACAAAATAGCATCAAATGAATAGGATTCCACCATCTTGAGCGCGTCCTCAGCGGAGGTGCTTGTCTCCACTTCAAGTCCACGATTACGCATACGCTCAGCAAGCGTAGCGAGAAATTCGGTTTCGTCATCAACTAACAGCACTTTTTCCATCATCGTTTTACCTCCTATCTTTCAATAATTAAATATTGTACACAACCATCACGGAGCCATTCCTGAATCGTCTAATAAAGAAGAAAGCGCAGGCTTAACTGACTCTGTCCAGTTCTCTGGGAAGACAGATAAAAATCCTACCCATTTGCTCCTCCGATAAAAATGATGCCTTCAGGTGGCCTATGAGCATCCTTTCTTCCCTGCCCGGAAAGTTAGCTTCGGATAAGGAACTTAGGTTTTTCATCCCAGATATTTCAATCCTCCCTCCATTTGCATCTTCATCCACATTTATAAGCAAGGACTTATTGCTGTCTGCACGCGCGGCTGCAAAATCCAGACTCCGCCATAGAAGATTCTCAAGCGAAAAAGGATCCGTTGTTATGGAAACGTTTTTGGAGTCTGGAATCATTTCCAGAGTAACACCGCGAAGCAATGAAAAACGCTGAGCCAACGGCAGGACCATTTGGACCAACTCTAGGAGGTCTATCGACCTTAGAAGTTCGTCAGAGCTGTGTGAAAAGGCATTCAGCCTTTTTACGATCAGATCAGCTCTGACTGACTGTCTTTGTATTCGTTGAGAGATCTCTTGGAGTTGTCCGGACTTCAATTCCATTCCTTTTTCGCTCATTAAAATCAAGTCCTCAAGCAGGCCTGCGCTTTCAGCGATTATTGCAAGCGTGTTCTTTATCTCATGAGAGATGGAAGCGGTTGCCTTGCCGAAAAACTGAAGATTGCCCTTCCAGAGGTTCCCTTGGTCTTCCGTCATTATTCCTCCATGTCACCGGTTTTGAGCACGTTATGAATTTTTTCGATCAGGGTGTCTATTTTGACCGGCTTCACCAGATAGAAAGCCTCACCTGCCTCAGCTACACCCATTCGAAAATCTTTCTCTGAACCATGTCCGGTCATAAATATGAACTTCATTTTAGGCTGCAGTTTCTCCATCCTTCTTTTGAGATTCAGCCCGCTTATCCTAGGAATTTTCACATCTAGAACCGCTACGTCATATTTCCTTTTTATGACGGCACTCAGGGCATCTTCAGCATCTGTCGCCCAGTCCGCCTCGAATCCTCTCATCTGCAACCTTTCTGATAAGGTAGAGACCAATTCGTTTTCATCATCCACCAGCAGAATTCTCATCATCTTCTCCATTCCGGCTTTCTGTTGCCTGCGGTAAAAAAATTCTGAATGTTGTGCCCTCTCCAGGGTTACTTTCGACACGGATGTCACCGCCTAATTCACTTACCAGCCCATAAGTGATGGACAAGCCAAGGCCTGTTCCACCCATCTGATTTTTGGTTGTGAAAAAGGGCTCAAAGACTCTTTCTATATCACTCTCTGGAATTCCGCATCCATCATCAGAAACACTTAATGAAATCCCCCCTTCTTTTTCCTTTTCTATGGTCAAATCCAGGTGCCCCCCCTCACTTATTGCAGCGAAGGCATTGTTGATGAGGTTCAACAGAATCTGCTGAAGCTTTCCACGGTTTGTAATCAATTTCGGTGAGGGTTCAGGGATATTCACAGAAACATTAATAGATCTATGGTCTGCTTCTTTTTCCAGAAAGCTTACGACTTCATTTACAACCTCTTTTATATCGACCCATCCAAGTTTTGAATCGGCTCCCATATGACGCGCAAAGCTCAGCAATCTTCCAGTAATTGCGGAACAACGGTCAACAGACCTCATGATGGAATCGACCTGTCCCATGAGCTTTTTGTCTTCCGCATAGGCTTGCTTGATGATAAAGATGTCCTTAATAAGGCCGGCCTTTTCATTAATGATGGCCAAGGGGTTGTTTATCTCATGAGCCACGCCAGCCGCCAGTCGGCCTATGGAAGCCATCTTATTTGAGTATTCCACATGATGCAAAGCTGCCACCCGCCTTTGGTCAGCTTCGTAGATACGCTCTACGAGGTAGGAATAAACCCAGAGGATAACAATCATAACGCCGACAACACTTATGAAAAGAAACCCAAGGATCTTAAAACGGACCCTCCACCAACGTTCAAGAAGGGCCTGTTTTCTTTTGCAGATGACAAGGATAAAAGGGGTCTCTTCAAGATAGGCGTAACCTCTTACCCTGGGTCCAAATTCAGGATCGTTTATCCATGTTACCTGGGTTGCCTTCGAGTATTTCGGAGTGGGAATGGTAACATGATGGAGTGCAGGTCCATAGAAGCGTGATGGTGTTTGAAGTATCCCATTATGGTTTATGATAAAGGCGTCTCCGTCATCGCCAACGTGCAAATTTACTAGAAGATCATTAAAACGCTCAGTGTCGATAGTGGCGCGAATTACATAGAAATCCCCTCCCGGCAACTCATGACGTTCGGCTATAATAAAATGTGGCTCTTTTCGTATACCCAGAAACACATCGCTAATATATATGCCTTTTTCCTTCACTTGCCTGTACCAGTTTTCATCACTGTAGTTTGCACCGCCTAGGGTGTAGGGGCCGGCATAGGCCAGTTGCTCTCCATGGGAGTCAATAACACCAAGGTCGGTAAAACCGCCGAAGGCCTTTTTTAGATGATCAAGCAGTCCCTCTAACCTTTTCGGATTAATGAGATCTTCAGGATCATTATCCTGTACAATGAAGTCCAGTGCCGAGCGTCGTTCAATAAGAAAATATGATACAGTCCTCCTGGCGTTTGATGCGAGGCGGCTTGTCCGGTAGTTGATCTCCTCCTTAAAAGCCTTGTGAGATACCTTGTAGTCGATAAAGGTCATCCAAAACAAAGGAAGAAGTGTGACGCCGGCAGTTAGAAACACCGATTGTTTCCAGATGCGGCGGAAATTGAAAAGATGCTTGTAAGGTCCGGCAGCAACATCGCGGTGATCCCAAAATCTTGGTTTTAAAATGCCTAAAATACCCATGACCTTTCACTTTTCTCCCAGATTTCAGGCGCTCATCCATCCTTTTTTTTTGCCTGAATTTTATCGTTGGCCTTACGAAGAGAGTCACTCAGAAGATCAATGTTTACAGGCTTTTGAAGATATGCAAAGGCTCCAAGTTCCATACAAGTCTTTCTATCCGATTCCGTGCCATGACCTGTCAAAATTATCACCTCAATATCGGGTCGCTCCTTTTTGACTCGTCGAAGGACCTCGATACCGTCGATCCCCGGCATCTTGAGGTCAAGTACCATAACTTCAGGTTCATCTTCATGTATAAGTTCAAGGGCTGATTCACCGTCATAGGCTACTGCTGATCCCATATCCCTCATGGTGAGACGCTCGGAAAGTGTCTGCACAAATTCCCGTTCATCGTCCACCAGTAGTACCTTGGAAGGCACCTTGAAATCATATTTTCTATAAATATCGGCCTGGTAATACCCTTCACCCACCTTGGTGGTTACTGATCTGACGCCTGTAATGGCCGAGCAGATTGACTTGAGTTCTTCCTCCAGGCGTGATAAAAGGAGGACATGTTTATTTATGGTCAAGGTCAGATTGCCGTCATCGGCTGCTACATCTACATCATGCCCTTCACGGTAAAGGGCTTCTTCCACTTTTGATGATAGTTGAAAGTCTTTCACCGCCTTTTTAGATCGAGCCGAGGTCTTGACTACTGTCTTTCCCAGATTCTCGATGATCAACTCGACGGCCTCCTCAACTGAAAGCCTTTTGGTAGGGATCACTAGGTCGTAAAGAGATGCGTCCCATGGATCCGCTTTGCCATACAACCTTTCAATCCATGCTGAGCATTCATGGTCTGACGATTGGATAAGCTTTTCAGCCTCTTTTTCTCCAAGGCCATTTTGCCTCAAGGCAAGCGATTTTCTGAACCCTCTCTCGGCAACGATACAGGCACGAAGGACATGACTTATTGACCGAGGTATGAGCATGGCAGAATGCCCATAAACGATCAGTTCGTCATCCCCGAGCACATCAGAAACGCCCATCTTAAGGCAGGCAATGGAGAGGTCCTTTTCATGCGTAAATTTGTTGAACAAGGATGTCTTTGAAGAAAATGCCTTTGCAATTTTTGCTTCTTCTATTTCACAAGCCTCAGCAGCTCTATTGACGATATTTTTGTCTGTTACTACTCTGTATCCGGTTTTTTTGGAAATGGCGTCTACAACCTGATCAGCTTGGCAGAAGGCGCTGGTAAAAATGCTTATTACGGTCATATGATCTCCTTCCGGGCCTTATTATCCCTCAGCCAATCTGCAAACACTCAATAGGGGACAGGCACTCTCCGTGCTCTTTTTATGAGATTCCGTGTAATTGGCCTGGATCGCTTTTTCCATGGTGGGATAGATATTATTTTCACCGATTTTCTCAAGTAGATGTGTGCGAACAAGCACGTGCATAACCGCCTCATTTACCCCGCTTAATGAGATATCTAATCCTGCGCTCCTGACTCTGTCAAAAAGAAGAGAAAGGGCCTCTTCACCCGATGCATCAATGTCATTGATGCCGTTACATACAATCACTATATGACGCAGATCCCCTCTTTTCATCATGATCTCTGTTATCTTTTCTTCTAGATAGCTCGTGTTAGCAAAAAACAGCGGCCCGTCGAAGCGAACCAATGCCAGATATTGACACTTCTTCAGTCCGTGAGTATCTGTGCATCTCAGTCCGTTGTCTTCCGTTCTTGAAAGGGTTACAACTCTCGGCCTCATGCTTTTGTAAAGAAAGACAATGAGGGAAAGCACCACTCCGATCATAATACCCTTGTCCAGATGGGGCGCAAATATGAGTGTGCATAAAAAGGTAATAATTGAAATAGCACCGTCGTACCATTGAGCCCTCCAGGCATGCAGGAATCCCGTGACATTTATTAACCCCATAACCGCCATCATTATGACCGCCGCCAAAACTGCCTGAGGCAGGAAATATAGAAGAGGAGTAAAAAAAAGAAGAACAATCACAACCGTTAGACTTGTAAAGACACTTGAGAGCCCGCTGACTGCTCCAGCCTGCAGATTGACCGCTGAACGGGAAAACGACCCGGAGGTGGGATAACTGCGGCCTATTGCACCTGCCAAGTTGGCGATTCCCTGTCCGATAAGTTCCTGGTTGGGATCCAAACGCTGACCGGTCTTGGAGGCCATAGCTTTTGCTATGGAAATAGCCTCCATGAATCCAAGCAGAGAAATAATAGCGGCATAGGGGAAGAGCTGTAAGATTGTGCTGATATCGAAGTTGGGAACGCTGAGGCTGGGCAATCCTCTAGGAATGACACCAACCACTGCGCCTCCCCCAATAAACAAAAGACCGTTTTCATCAAGAGGACAATTATCCAGCTTCAAATGCCAGGCCTTGTGATCATGCTCCATTCCTGATGGGACATTACCATCACTATAAAACGTTATGCCATCGTCTGTCGTTTTCACACCTCGAAACAGTACGGATCGAAGCGCTTCCCGTTGTATGGCTGCTCGCGATTTACTCTTTTCAATGGAAGAGCTCAATAAGTCTAGCTCATAATTGGCGTAAAGCTCGGTGGTCGAATCACCTTCCTTGCGTGCCCTGTTTGCAACCTCAAAGAATTTGGCTCTTTGCCCGGCAAGATATGGGATCGAATCCGTTGCCTCGTTAAAAAGCTCTATTCTTTTTTGGACAAGTTGATCCCTAATAGACTCGATCGGTACTTTCACATTGTGTTGAAACCCGGTCGCCCATGAAAGGACAGTGGTAATGATAACTGCAAAAAGCACGTTGGGTATCCTGGGAGAAATTCGTTTCAGAGAATACATTATTGCAAAGGCAAGCGCAGCCATCCCCAAGGTCGGCCAGTGGGTATAATGCCATGAAGCCTCAATGACACGAAGAATGGTCTCATAGTGGTGGCTTGCCTTATCAACGTACACCCCGAATATCTTGGACAGCTGGGAGGTAGCGATGATGATAGCGGCGGCATTGGTAAAACCGTTTACAACAGGATGAGAAAGGAAGTTGACTACAAGACCTAATCGAAGGGCGCCGAGGCTGAACTGAAAAATTCCTACCATAACGGCAAGTAGAATTGCATATGATATGTAACCTTGACTTCCAGCGGTTGCCAGCGGTTCAAGTGACGCGGATGTCATAAGTGACACCACGGCAACAGGGCCGGTCGCCAGTTGCCGACTGGAACCGAAAAGGGCAGCTACCATAGGTGGCAAAAAGGCCGCATAGAGACCGTAGTAGGCCGGAAGTCCAGCCAGTTGAGCATATGCCATTGATTGAGGTACAAGTACCAGTGCGACAGTCAGACCTGCAATAGCATCCGCTTTTAAGTCCCTTAAATCATAGTCTTTGAACCACGTGAGAAAGGGAAGTATTTTTGAAATCATTTGCTATCCGTTTTGGGGTTAAAATCAGGTTCAAGAATCCGGCGGCATGCATTTATAAGCTCAACATGCAATGCCGCAGTATTGTAAAGATTGCAGTTCCTGAATCTTACCAAACCGTCAACCATAGTTAGGATAAGCAAGGCGGACTTACGTGAAGCCATGGAACCGACGCTGCCGTCACGCCGGCCTTTCAGGATCGGTTCCTCGAAAAAATCCATCAGGCACTCATATATTTCTTGAAGGTATTGACTGCAGATTGGGTTTACCTGAGCCAGTTGATATAAATATCGGCGTTCCAGAAGGATAAAGTCGTCCTCCATTTTTCCGGCCAGATAAAGATAAAACGATACCACTTCAAGCATTTGCTCCATTCCATTCACTTTTTGAGCATCGGCCTTGTATATGGAAAACTCCTCTAGTATCCTCTCTTTGATTTGTTGGAGTATGTTTAAAAGGAGGTCTTCCTTGTTTTTGAAGTGGTAGAAGATTGATCCTTCGGACACACCGGTCAATTTAGCGATTTCCGAGGTAGAGGTTTCGTGAAAACCCCTGTCTGCAAAAAGCTTTGTAGCCGCTGCTAAAATAGTCTCTTTTCGGGTCATCATATATCTCTGAATAAATAAAAGTGAGCGCTCACTCAGTTTATATATATTAAATAGATCTTTGTCAAGAAATTTTTAGGTAGGACGCGTTAACCGCCTAAATTAATATTTATAATCAGAAATTTTCTGATGCAAAATATTGCCTTTGAACAACAGGCATAGCCAGCCCTTAATGTGAAATTGTTATGGATATTTTATGCTTTTGCGGCTTTTCAGGCGGATAATACCCCTGGCATTGGGCAAAATTATTTATTTTACTTTATTGACAGTCCATATGGTTTCGGCCATCATTATAATGGGTGAAGGCAAATTGAGCGATTCATCTGATTCAACTTATATGATGAGTAATTGGAGGCGCATGTCATCTGTTTACCTGAAATGATTTCAATACAACTTGCGGTTGTGACGAAAAGATATCACCCCGGCCTGTAAGTGAAAAAAAATGGGTAAATCAAACAAACAGCAATCATCTATTGGAAGCAGCAGCTTTTTGGTGCTGGCAGCCGGTGCCTTGATAGCAGCGGTTTTATTTGTGTCCACCTACATGCCCAATAAAGCCAGGGCCGATGATATCGTAACCGTCAGCTTTGAGACTGAGGCGTCCTACACCATGGGCCCGGGTGATTCGGAACCCTTGGCCTGCAAACTGGCTTTTTTCCGCGCCTCGCTAGAGGCGGCTCATCAAGCGGCCAATCGATTTGCGGAGCAAAGGTTGATCCAGTTCGGAAACAGGGATAAAAGCGAACTGGTCTGCCTGGTGGCCGACAATTTGAGGGCCGAACCAATCTGGGACCACTGGAAGAAAGAGGGCGGGGTTTCTACCTATACTGTTCGAATACATGCGGTGGTAAGGTTGTCCGATTTCATTGGGGCGCAGTTGGTAATCCTGGGCTTCTCGCGAAAGGAAGCCACAGAGAATTACCGTGATGAAATGAGCCCGCCCATACCGGTTCTTTTTAGTCCCGGTCTGGCTCTGGCCAAAGCCTACTGGCTGATTCGGAATAATGAACTGCGTATTTCGATCATCTACCTGGATCGACTAACGCAACGATATCCAAACTGGAGGGAAGCCTATGAAGGCAAAGCCATGGCCCTCAGTCTTCAGAACAAGGCCAAGGCCATGCAGTAGAAAATAAAGCGCGCATGCTCGGTAGCCCGACGGCCTGCTCCCAACTCAAAGGTGTATGACTAATCCTTTGTTTACAAGTGTCAGGTTAAAATGGATATTACTGCTGTTTTTGAAGTGAAGGTATCTCCTGGAGATAGCAGATCCGACAAGACCTGTGATAAGAAAGCGATATATGTTTTGGGAAAGGTTATCGCTAGAGGGGCTTAGAAATCTCAATTCTGCCAAGAGGGCCGTGCATTTTTTTATTGATAGATTTTATCTTTTTTTGCGATTTTGCTGTACAACAGGTGCACAAAATAAAAAGGGGTGCAAGAATAAATCTTGTACCCCTTTGATATTCCTGGTAGCGGGGGCTGGATTCGAACCAACGACCTTCGGGTTATGAGCCCGACGAGCTACCTGACTGCTCCACCCCGCGACAATAAGAGATAACATATAACAGACCAATGTATCGGTTGTCAAATATAAATTTGTTCATCATCCAATCAAGCCGGACCGCAATAGTATCATATCCCGGCCGGAAGAAGGATCGAAAACGTGGTACCCTCTCCAGGCCGGCTCGTTGCCGAGATATCACCATCATGGGCACTTACGATCTTGTAGGATATGGAAAGGCCCAGACCTGATCCTTTTTCCCTTGTAGTGAAAAAGGGCTCGAATATATTGAAAAGATTTTCTTCCGATATCCCTATGCCCTCGTCCTTTATCGTGATTTCAACGCCGTTGGGGATCTTTTTACTGGTTATGGCTATTTCCCCCCCACCTTCCATGGCCTCTATCCCGTTACCTATCACATTCATGAAGACCTGCTTCAGCTTGTCGGGGTCACAATTTATTTCCGGTAGATCCGGGGCCAGATCATGGGTGAATCCGTACTTGTCCGGGGAGTAAAGCTCTCCCATAATCTTCAATACATCCCTGATTACGTCATTAATGTCCGAAGGCCTTTTTACCAGCCTGTATTCCTTTGTAAAATCCCCCAGGTTTCTTACCAGCTTTTCAAGCCTGGTTACCTCATCGAGTACCATGTCCAGTTTTCTTATGGCCGATTCATCGCTCAGGCCCCTTTTTACCTGATGGGAAAACCCCCCTATTATCATAAGGGGATTTTTTATCTCATGCGCCACACTGGCCACTGTCTTTCCGACTGCTGCCAGCCTTTCAGCCTGAAGGAGTTTCTTCTCCAGCTCCTTCTGCTCTGTCATGTCTCTTATTATGGCGGTAAAGGTGATTCCGTCGGTTGTCTCATTGTGGGAAAGGCCAAGCTCGATCGGGAACTCCTCACCGTTTTTTCTAAGCGCGGTCAGAGAGATGGTCTCCCCGATGATCCTGGGTTTTTTTGTTTCTAGGAATTTTTTTACATATTTGTAATGATCACCATACTGAGGAGGTATCAGTATCCTCAGGTCTTTGTTGAGCACCTCTTTAAGTGTATAGCCGAATATGTACTTGGCCGCGTTATTGAACAGAATAATCTTGTGAGACTCGTTTACGCTCAGGATCGCGTCGGTGGCGTTGTCGAGGATCGCTCTCAGATTCTTCTCGGAACTCTGGAGCTTGTTTATCAGGTTTCTTTGCGCGGTTACGTCTCTGGAGATTTCCACAAAGCAGTCGGGGATCTCCCCGTTTGCCTTGAGGGGATACATGATCCGGATTGTTTCCCTCTTTTTCCCCGGAGGGCCGTACAGGTGGCTTACTTCCACCCTGCGCCCGTCTTTTTTCGCCTTTTCCAGGGGGCAGACGCAGTCTCCGAAATCGCAGGGCCCCTTGGAATTGTATGTGACCTCATAACATTTCCTTCCGGTCACATCTTTTTTATCAAGACCGTATTGCTCAAGAAACACCTTGTTGACGTCAAGGATGTTGAAGTCCTGATCAATAATCATGATCTCTTCATGTATCTCCTTGAAGATGGTATCGAGAAAAAGACTGTTGGTCCGCATCTTCTCGATTTCCCGTTCCTTTTTTTTAATCGTCTCTTTGAGCCGGGAGACTTCAGCCCGGCTTTCTCTTAACAGTTCTCTTTCCATGGGCATCCTCCCACACAGGGACAGTAAAAGACATATTCACGCGCGAGGATATCAAACATCTCTTCCGTCCCGGACCTTATGGTTTTGTACAGGTCTTCAAGGCTGCGGGCCTTCTTGAGGTTGCATCTGTATTCAGGCTCATTGAAGAATTGAGAGTCAATGGGAAGCAGAATCTGATCCATGGATCCGTACCAGTAGAGATTCAGCTCTTTTTTCATTGAGAAGACCTTCTTGTACATGCTGCGTAAGATGTCGGTGCGAAGGACCGAATTTACCTGATTGATCATGCAGTCCATAAGTCCTATCAGGTAATAGACCCGCCGCATCTTTTCCTCGTCATTTCTGTAAAGATAGATCGCACGGATGGAATAGCCAAGGCCCCCCTTAAGGGCAAAATGAGGGGGTATGGACCAGGCCCCTTTTCCCCCGTGTCTTCGTATCTGCTCTCTGTGCTCCTCGAGCTTTTCCGCCAGGGGGTTCAGAACCTGGATGAAATGAGATGTATCCCAGTCGGATTTCCTGAATTGCCATGGAATCGATGAGATAACGTTGCCCTTGATTTCCCGGATCCTTTCCTTGAGATGGATGATTTCGGCCATTACAGTTGCCTTTAAAAATTACTGGTTATGCCTCAGGGCCTTGGATGACACTTCTCGTGTAGCTCCTTGAGGCGCGATCTTGTCACATGGGTGTATATCTGGGTAGTGGAGATATCCGTGTGCCCGAGCATTACCTGCACGGATCTCAGATCCGCGCCAGCCTCAAGCAGGTGGCTCGCAAAGGAGTGTCTTATGCTGTGGGGCGTTATCCTCTTTTTGATAAGTGCCTCTTTCCCGTAATTTTTGATAAGCTTCCAGAAACCCTGACGTGTCATTGGCCTGCCCCTTGCGGTCAAAAAGATCTGCGAGACCAGACGGTCCTTTAAAAAACCGGGTCTCGCACCTGATAGATACTCCCTGAGGGCCTCAATCGATTTGTCTCCCATAGGCACCACCCTTTCCTTTGACCCCTTTCCCATGGTTTTAACAAATCCCGCTTCCAGATTACACTCGGAAAGTTTCAGGTTTATGAGCTCAGAGACCCTCAGACCTGTGGCGTAGAGAAGCTCCAGCATGGCCCTGTCCCTCATCCCCCTTGGTACGGTTTTGTCAGGCTGTGATAAAAGCCTTTCAACTTCCCTCTGGCTTAACACTCCCGGGAGTTTCTTGGGCAGTTTCGGGGATTCAAGCAGCCTTGCCGGATTTTTCTTTATCTCCTTTACGGACAACAAAAACCGGAAGAACATCCTGATTACTGAAGCGTTTCTTACGATGCTCCTTGAAGAAAGCCTGTTGCCCAGATGATTTATGTATTCCGAGATCTCCTCTCCCGTGACGCGGAACGGGGAGGTCTTTTTCCTGCTCAGAAAATCAAAAAATCTGTTCAGATCCCTGCTGTAGGCCTCAACCGTGTTGCCGGCAAGGCCACGCTCTATCTTGAGATGGTTCAAAAACCGGTCCGCCGTTTCGTTCATCTTCCTGTTCACTGATGCAGCCCTTTTTGATTCCCCACCTTTATTATGATTAAGCATGGTTTCTCCGGTATTGGAATAAAATTCCCTAGAGATCAGAATTCATTGAGATGATCGGTTTTTGTAATTACCCTGGCCCCGTCCGGCCCTATCACAACCGTTTCTTCCAGCCTTACCCCGCCCGTGCCCGGGATATATATGCCCGGCTCCACCGTTACTACCATCCCCTGCTCCAGCGTGACCGGCTTCAGCGGGCTGAGCCTCGGTCCTTCATGCGTCGCAAGCCCCACGCCGTGGCCCAGGCCGTGGCCGAAGTATTTTCCATAGCCCGCGGCATCTATGATCTTTCTTGCCACGGTATCCGGATGGCTGCTTTTGACTCCAGGGGCCACATGTTTTAGCGCCTCGAGCTGCGCCTTGCGCACGGTGCGGTAAACCTTCTTAATCTCATCGTCCGGTTCTCCCAGAAAGACGGTCCTTGTTATGTCGGAGCAGTATCCGTTAAGCCTTACTCCCACATCGAGTGTCACCGGTTCGTTTTCTTTGAGCCTTCGCCCTGTCGGTACCGCGTGCGGCATGGCGCTGTTGGGGCCGGAGGCGACAATGGATGGAAAGGCCAGTGATTCCGCCCCCGCTTTGCGGGCCATGTCCTCAATCATCCATGCCACTTCCTTTTCAGACAGACCCGGTTCAAGAAGCGAGATGACATCTTCGAGAATTGCGGAGATCATTTCAGCGGAGGTCTCAAGCGCCTTTATCTCGCTTTCGTCCTTTATCTCCCTCATCTTTTCAACAACACCGGAGAAGGGAAGAAGCGCTATCTCGGGCGACAGCTCTTTAAGTGCACTGCCGAGTCGCTTGTGCACCTGCCAGGTAAGGTAATCAGGCTCAAATCCGAGCCTTTTTACGCCGGCCCGTTCAAGGATCGCGGGCAGTTCCTCTGTGATGCCTTTTTTTATGGTAATTATTTCAAATGCGGGCGCTTCCGCCTGTGCCTGCACCGTATACCTTGAGTCCGTAACAAGGAAAAGATGCCTTTCATCTATAAGTAATGAGCCGGATGACTCGGTTATCTGGGTGTCTTCCGCCCTGTATCCTGAAAGATAACGCCTGTTTTCAGGCTGAATAATCCATGCTCCGTCGTTACGTGAATCTTTCAGGTGCCGCCTCAGCGCCTCCAGCCTTTTAAGCTGATGATTTTCTTCCACGTGAGTCTTCAAATCCTTTCTCCCCCTTAAATCCCGGCCCGGATAATGAGCCCTTTTGCTGGGGTCCTGTTTTTTGATTAAAAAATGCAGTTTACATAATATTACAACTCATCATAACAGAGGTAAATGGGCAATGCAATTTCCGGTTACGGCGGTTGACAGAAAAGACACCTCCTGCTACTACTCAATTAGTTAAAGGGGTATCCCTCCTTTTTTCAGTGTCTTTTGAAGGTCCTGATAATTGCATAGACTTTTTACGGGTCCATAGATTTTGGATCGTCCTCCTTTTATTATTTTAGGATCATTTCCCGATCAGTTGGTCGCGGACATGACTGAACAAGGAGATTGTCGTTAATTAAGAGGGTGTGAACCAAAAGGATTCAAGGGGTACTTGCACCGTCTTCTCCAACCGGGTTGGAGAAAAATTATTTTTTAAGATCGCAGGCCGTTGTGCTACAGGGAACGGTTTTGCCCGGTATGAAAGGAAATCCGACTCTCACATGACGCAAGGTAGAATAGTCGAGTACATAGATCAGGGAAAATTCGTATCCTCCATCTGCCTCCAGGATAAGGGCAGCAGGCTTCACCTGCTTACTACCACAAACCGGGAGGTAAATCTTTCTCCCAAAAGGGCAATACTGATCTCAGGCAGCGGTATTAATATTGAAAGGCCGAGGGAACAGCTTATAGAACTGTTGAGGCAGACCGAAGAGATAAGGATCAACCTGAAAAAACATATAAACCCCGAAGAGCTCTGGGAGCTTATAAAAGAGGAAAGCGAGAGCTTTAATCACAGGTATCTGGCGCAACTGGTGTTTGGAGAAGACATCACGGATGATCACCTTTCAGCCCTGGTTCGCACCCTTTTCGAGGACCACCTCTACTTCAGGATGAAAGACGGCAGGTTTATTCCCAACTCCGAAACGACAGTGGAGCAGATTATCCTCCGGAGAAGGGAAGAGGAACAAAAGGCGGAGAGGCTCAAAAAGGGAAGTGAATGGCTCAAGTGTATTCTCCGGGGAGAAGAGACGCAGGAGCCCTCATGCAGCAGGGAAATAATCGATCTGCTCATTAAGGTCGCGCTTTCCGGCAGTGAAGAACCTGACTACAGGTTCGCAAAGGAGATGCTTTCAAGGGCCGGGGTGTCCGATACGCGTGAAACAAGAAGTGTCCTTATAAAAATGGGCGTCTGGGAGGAGGATGAGAATCTCGACTTCCTGCGACTGGGGACTGAGACGTCCTTCACAGACAGGGCACTTGAAGAAGCGGTAAAACTGGCGGAAAGGCCGGTCGATACAGATCGGGAAGACTTAAGAAAGATAGGGGCCTTTACCATTGACGGGCCCTTTACCAGGGATTTTGACGATGCCGTAAGCCTTGAGATCGAAGAAAATGAGTTCAGGCTCGGAATTCACATATCGGATGTCTCATCCCTTATAGAGAAGGGCGGCCTGCTTGAGGCCGGGGCCCGCGCAAGGGGCGCTTCCATATACCTCCCCTGCACACAGGTGCCCATGTTTCCTGAAACCCTCTGCCAGGGCAGGTTGAGCCTCATACAGGGAGAAGACAGGGAGGCCCTTTCGCTTATCTGCTGCTTTGATGGAGATCTTAATCTGGTAAGATACGATTTCAGACCGAGTGTGATAAAGGTTGAAAGACGTCTTACCTATGAGGAGGCAAACGAATTACTGGAGACCGATCTTTCTTTCAAATATATGCACATGCTTGCTCAGGCGCTCAGGAAAAAGAGGATGGACATGGACGCCCTTGATCTGTCTCTTCCGGAGCTTCAGGTCAAATTTGAGGAGGACTCCCTGGCGCTTGAACTGAACGCGCAGGACAGCCCGGCCAGGGTTCTTATAGAAGAATTCATGATCCTTTACAACTGGCTTTGCGCGAGTTTTTGCAGGGACAAGGGTATCCCCGCCCTCTACAGGTCCCAGGCAAAGCCCGGAGCAAGGCTGTCCGTCGGTGAGGAGGGGTATACCTTTTATGTGTTCAAGCAGCTTCGCAAGCTGAGCCCCCTGCAGATCGGAGTAAAGCCGTCCGCGCATACCGGCCTTGGCCTGGATCTCTATACCCAGTGCACATCGCCTATCAGAAGATACCTCGATCTCATAATGCAGAATCAGGTCGTAAACCATCTTACGGGCGGCAACGGCCTGCTCAAGGATAAGGAGCTGGAGGATATAAGACTTCTCATAGAGCCCCTGATGAGGAATCTGGGGATCCTGAAGAGGAGTCGTATCAGGTACTGGACCTTGAAGTTTCTTTCTCAGAATCGTGGAAGACAATACAGCGCTCTTGTGCTGGATGAATTGAAGAGCAGGTACCGGATCTTATTGCTCGATTTTCTGCTCGTTGCCGAGATAAAGAGACAGGGCGGGGTTATCCTGAGCCAGGGTGAAGAGATCGCCGTGAAGGTGAAAAAGGTCGATCCCTGGAGTGATGAGCTTGAACTTTCCTATGCCTGAAGGTTGATAAAATCCCTGAAATGGGCATTTGGAGGCGAGCTCCGAGCGTTGAATTATCCGCCTAGGTATCTATCTTGACCTCGTATCTTTTCTCGAGCATCAGCTTCCCCTGCCTGTCGTATACGAACACCCTTATCGATGTGGGAACGGTTTCGGGAGAGTCGAAGTAATAGGTTCCCGTCATGGTCCTGAATCGGTTGATCGAGAAGCCCTGACCGCTCTTGAAATCTACCGGGGTCCCTTCCCTGATTGCCACCTTGGGGCTTGACCAGAGCTGGTGCGGTTCGACCTTTTCGTCTACCGCCACAATATGAACATAACCTGATACGGGGCCTTTTTCCTGAATCGCATTTACCAGCTTGAAGGCAACCGTTATCTGCGCCCCGTTCCTGGATATGCCGTAATCCCTTATTTCAACATCAGGTACACCCGCAGGCATTGAATGTTCAGTCTCGGATTCATCCTCCGGTTTCCGCTCGTTATCCCCGGCGGGTTCCTTTGAAGACCCTTTTTCGGATGTAAGCATGTCCACGTGCCGGTTTAGAAGGGAGACCCTCTGCCTGGCACGGTAAAGCGCTTTTTCGCCGCTTTTAAGAGAGGCCCTCATTGCCTCTATCCGCAGATCCTGGTATGAGCATTTACTGCGAAGATCAAAATATCCGTTTGCCATGAAAAGGGTGACCACGATATATAGCAGCATAAAGAAACCGGCCGAAAAGAGCATGAAGGCGGAGATCTTGAATTCCCTTACTCTTCCGAGACGGCTCATTATCATTATGGTAAGCCTTGAACCTGTTTTTCTCGTTTTTGTCCTGGAGGTGTTACCTGGAAACGTCATTTGTTCCCTCCGTTAATCGGCCTTTTCAGATCCCCCGGTCTTTCAAATAAGGATCGATTCGAAGCAGGATGACTTTTTATGCGTGGCAAAAAGATACTCTCAATGTATAGTATGCGTCCGCGGAAATCATGGGGGATAATAGTTGTTCTCATTTTTTCTCAATCTGTTGTCTGTCATGTCGGATTCGGCCTGGCAGATGAAATTAGCATGGGGCCTGTTTTAAGTCAATAAACGGCGGATCTTGTCTTAGCCCCTGATGCGGTTCCGGTAAAATCGAGGTGACAATTGGATAGCACGCGATCACATGAAGGCGGTGTGAAAGGGCATGGAGGGCCGGACGCTTCACCCTTGAAAGACAGGGAGTCTTTTGCCTCGGTTCTGGGCCCCCTTCTTTTTCTTGCAGGCATCTTTTTCCTGAACTTTCTGGCACGGATAATCCTTGCTCCCCTTATGCCCGCCATCGAGGGGGATCTCAATTTAAGTCATGGTGAGGCGGGCTCCTTTTTTCTGTTCATATCGGCCGGTTATTTTATCACCCTTATATGTTCGGGTTTTTTCTCCAGGCATATCAGGCACAGTGGGGCCATAACCCTTTCCGCTCTTGCGGTCGGTGTCGCCTTATGGGGGATATGCCTCTGCAGTTCTTTAACCGCCATAAGGACGGGTCTGTTTGTCCTGGGCATGGCGGCGGGTATCTATCTTCCCTCGGGAATCGCGGCCATTACCTCCCTTGCCAGTTCAAGACACTGGGGCAAGGCCATAGCCGTGCATGAGCTTGCCCCGAACCTCTCATTTGTGGCTGCCCCGCTAATATGCGAGGGCCTTTTACTTTTCTTTTCCTGGAGGGGCATACTGTCTGTAATCGGTTTCGCATCGGTTGCGACGGCTATAGCCTTTGCCCTTTTCGGGAAAGGAGGGGACGGCAGGGGTGAGGCGCCAAGCTTCAGTGCCTTGAAGGTTTTTTTTTCCAAGCCCTCATTCTGGATCATGGTACTGCTTTTCAGCCTGGGGGTTGCGGGCAGTCTAGGAGTTTACACCATGCTGCCGCTTTACCTTGTAAATGAACAGGGTATAGACCGTAACTGGGCCAACACGCTAATCGCCGTTTCCAGGCTTTCAGGTCTTGGGGTCGCTTTTTTTTCCGGTTGGGTAACCGACCGTTTGGGACCGAAAAGGACATTGGCATGGGTGTTTTTGCTCACAGGCGCAACCACCATGCTGCTGGGCGCCACAAAAGGGACGACCGTGCTTTTCTTCATCTTCCTTCAACCCCTTATGGCGGTCTGTTTTTTTCCTCCGGCGTTTGCGGCCCTCGCCCTCATCGCAACGCCCGATACCAGGAACGTGGTCGTTTCACTGACGGTTCCGATGGGCTTCATGTTGGGAGGCGGAGCGGTTCCCATAGGGATCGGTCTTGCGGGCGATCTGGGTTCATTTGCCTGGGGAATCGCGGTCCTGGGTGGGCTAATAATCTCAGGTACGGCCCTGTCTCTGTGCCTCAGCTTTGACAGGCATAAGGAATAAGCGTGTGACCGAAGGTCCACTTTTTGAGAGGACATTCATCGCAGAGAGGTCTTTTTTTGCAGTAATGTTTTCCTGTTTGAACTATCAGGGCGTGAAATTCATTGAAAAGGCCCGCTTCCGGGGTAATATTATCCATGAAAAGCGCCTGAAGGTCCTCATAGCCTGCCATCGATTCCGCCAGTCCGTGGCGCAGCAGTATCCTCCTGGTATAGGCATCGATTACAAAGACGGGGTGTCTTGCCGCGTAAAGCATAATGCTGTCCGCGGTCTCAGGGCCTATTCCCTTCACCGAGAGAAGTCCTTTCCTGAGAGCGGCGGTGTCGTCGGAAAATGCCTTTGAAAGCCCCGCGTATCGGGTGTTTATGAACACAACGAGGTTTTTTAATCGATCAGCCTTGATATTGTAATAACCGGAAGGCCTGATCCTGTCTGCGAGGTCTTCGGTGGTAACCGCGGCAAGGGCCTCAAGAGTGAGCATGCCTTTTTTCTTTAGATTGCCTATGGCTTTTTCCACGTTTTTCCAGTTGGTATTCTGGGTAAGCACCGCTCCAACGATCACCTCAAAGGGGGTGTCGGCAGGCCACCATTTTTGAGGGCCGAAATGATCCTGCAGAAGCGAAAACATCTCTTTAAGGCTTGCGCCTGAAGGAATTCCCTTATATTCGGAATCTTTTTTGTTCATCTGTTTTTTTCATGATAAAAATCGTTTGCCATGCTCGGCCTATCGTACATATGCCCGGACATGGCTTTTGGGCGCCTTTTATCAAACGTCTTGCCGGTTTCCGGGAATTATACCGGACCGATTTGCCTTCAGACCTATTCCTGAATCAGACGGCCGACCGGGCGGATTGCCTTGACAGGGAAGGTAAGATACCTTAAATTTAGCGGTTGTGTCAATCGTCCGTGAACCGGGTAGTTATCCGTTTCCGGCAAATTCCCTCCCATCTTCCAATTAATAGAGAAGTGAACGTTTACCTGGAAATTCATGGGATAACCGGATAGAAGGCAGGATGTCATGCCACCATCGAATAAGCTTACCAAGACCAGAAATATCGGAATAATCGCCCATATTGACGCGGGCAAGACCACTGTTACCGAGAGGGTCCTTTATTATTCGGGAAGACTTCACAAGATGGGAGAGGTCCATAACGGCGAAGCCACTATGGACTGGATGCTCGAAGAGAAGGAAAGAGGCATTACAATAACCTCGGCGGTCACTTCCTGTGAATGGCGGGGTCATTCCATAAATATTATCGATACCCCGGGGCATGTTGATTTTACCATTGAGGTGGAAAGGTCTCTCAGGGTCCTGGACGGGGCGGTCGGGGTATTCTGCGCGGTAGGAGGAGTAGAGCCTCAGTCTGAGACGGTTTGGCATCAGGCGGACAGGTACAGGGTCCCTAAGATTGCTTTTATAAATAAGCTGGACAGGATAGGCGCCGATTTTTTCAGGGCCACCGATATGATAAGGGAGAGGCTGGGCGCGGTTCCGCTTATACTTCAAATCCCCTGGGGAGTTGAAGACAGCTTCATGGGGGTAATCGATCTTTTAAAAATGAAGGCACTTGTATGGGAAGACGATGCCCTTGGAGCCGAGCTGCGTGAAGAGGATATACCGGCGGATCTTCTGGATGACGCCGAAGGATATCGGGAGTCCCTGATAGAGACCCTGGCTGATACGGATGACATGATAATGGAAAAATTCCTATCCGAGGAAGACATCGATATAGACGAGCTTAAAAAGGCGATCAGGGAGGCCACTGTCGATTTGAAACTGGTGCCGGTCTTTTGCGGCGCGGCTTTAAGGAACAGAGGAATACAGCCGCTTCTTGACGGGATAGTGGATTTTCTACCGTCGCCTCTTGATGTCCCGCCCATTTCGGGACGGGTGCCTTCGACGGAAAAAACAGACACTCGTCTTCCAGATGCAAAGGGGCCCTTTGCCGCCCTGGTATTCAAGGTAATGATGGACCAGGGCAGAAAGACCACATATTTGAGGGTCTATTCAGGTTCTATAAAGGCCGGAGCCACCGTATTCAATCCCGGAAAGGGTGCAAAGGAAAAACTGGCAAGACTCCTGAAGATGCATTCCAACAAGCGGGAACGAATAGATCACGCCTCTGCGGGTGACATAGTAGCCGCCATGGGACTCAAGATTGCCGGCACCGGAGATACTCTCTGTGCCGAGGATAATCCGATATTGCTGGAGGCGATACAGTTTACCGAACCGGTAATAAGTATTGCCGTCGAACCCAAGCGGGTCCAGGACAATGACAAGCTCATGGAGGTGCTGGGGAAGCTGTCTGATGAAGATCCTACCTTCAAATTCAGGGTGGACGAGGAGACCGGGCAGACCCTCGTCTCCGGGATGGGTGAGCTTCACCTGGAAATAGTAATGGGCAGGATCAAGAGGGAGTATTCGGTCGAGACCAATCAGGGGAGGCCTCAGGTAGTTTACCGGGAGACAATAGGTAAGACGGCGGAGCATGAAGAACTTTTTCAAAGGGAACTGGCGGGGCAGGAGCATTTCGCGGCCGTTCATTTGAAGGTGTTGCCTCAGAAAAGGGGTTCCGGAAACAGCTTTGTGAACCAATGCAGCGCGGAACTTACGGAAGAATGCCTTGAGGCAATCAGACAGGGAATAACCGAGGCCTCATCAAGCGGTGTAGTGATGGGGTATCCCATGATAGATATCGAAACGGTCCTGACAGGGGTAAAGATAAAGGAAAATTCGGATCCCATGGCCTTTCGAATAGCAGCCATAATGGCCTATAAGAACGCGTGCAAAGAGGCCGATCCTGTTATGCTGGAACCTATAATGAAAGCGGAGGTGCTGGTGCCCGAGGAGTTTACAGGCGAGGTTATCGGGGATCTGAACACAAGGCAGGGCAAGATAGAACAGATTTCCATAAAGGGGCCTGTTCAGGTCCTTTCCGTGAATGTTCCCCTTTCAAAGATGTTCGGTTATTCAACCTCTCTCAGGTCTCTTTCACAGGGCAGAGGGACCTTCACGATGCAGTTCAGCCACTACGACAAGGCATAAACGGCAGGCCTGTTATGGATAAGCATAAAAAAAGAGATATCCCGGCTTGATTGTCTAATCTGCGGCGATTATGAAGAAAGGGGAGGAAAAATATTTATCTGCAGAAAAACCCCGTTTTTAATCCTGCAAGGGTGAAAGGCTGTATTTCTTGTCAAAGGATACTGCTATCCCCTCGTCATCAATCCTGACTACCGATCCTGAAACCTTGATAAGAACCTTATCCCCCCTCAACTTTTTCAGTTCATCAAGAGGGAGCACCACGTCGACGTCGACTTCAGTGCCGATCGGAAGGGGCTTGTCCGTCCTGAAAAATGCTCCTCCGGCGCATATGTCGCTGGTCTCAAGTTCAATGGTTTCTTCGCTCCCCTGTTGTGACGAACGCGTAAGGTAGGCGGGAAGATTTAAGTCAAATCTTTCCATCGTCCTTTTATTTTCTACGGACATGTCTGTTTTACCTCTTCTATTTTTTTAAAAGGCCGGGCATGAAAATGACTCTTTTTAAAGTAAGTATCGGCTTACTGCTCCTCAACCTTTAATCTTGGAAAAGATAGCCTTTAACGAGTACATTAAAGATGCTGAATATTTCCTAGCAGCAATTACGCGACAAGTCAATCCGTATAACCTACTATTTTTTATGGTTCTCCTCTAAACAGTTTGTAGAAAAGGATTCAAAGATCCAAGGGGCCGATGGTTAGAGGGTCTATCTGTGAAACAGCAATTCTGCCTCCTTTCAGGGGTAAACGCCCGATCCTTGCTGCCGGAATCCTTTACTTGTTAAAAACAGGCTTACGTTTTTCGAGAAATGCGGTGACCCCCTCGCGCCCGTTCGGGTGATCCGCGCAAAGGGATAATGATTCTCTTTCCTTTTCGATCTGTGTTTCAAGGGAGGTGCTGAATGAGTCGGTGAGGAGCCTTTTAACCGCTGCAAAGGAACTGAGTGATCCGTCCGTTATCCGTTTCAGGAGCTCAAGTGCCCTGTCAAGGCAATTCCCCTCTTTTGCCACCTCTGTTACCAGACCCCATTCCAGCGCCCTTTCCGCGTCGATAGGCTGATCAAATGCCGCAATTTCAAGCGCCCTTGCGATTCCCACTATCCTTGGGAGGGTGAATGTCCCTCCACCGTCAATGCTCAGCCCGTTTGATGTGTATGCCTGTATCATTACGGCGGAAGAGTCCATCACCCTGAAATCACATGCAAGCGCCATGGAGAACCCTCCGCCTGCGGCAAATCCGTTTATGGCTGCAAAGACCGGTTTAGGCATCCTTCTGATTTCCAGAACGGCACGGTGATAAATCGCCGCAAGCTTATGAAATGCGGAATAATAGCTGAGCCCGCTTTCCTCAAGCCATCTGAGATCTCCGCCCGCGCAAAATGCCTTGCCTTTGCCTGTTATAACGACCCCGGTAACCTCGTCGTCACTTGACACGGATGTAAGAATGTCCGCCAATGTGCTTACCATTTCACCGCCGAACGCGTTAAATGACTGAGGCCTGTTCAATGTGAGAAGGGCTGTATGGTTTCTTTTTTCAAACAGCACGGATTCCGTCATTGTCTTCTCTCCCTTTTTACTGTACCGTTCCAGTTTTTATTTTTATCAAGGCATCAAAGCCGGAAATTCTGAAATTTGGAGGTGCCTTATCCCTCTTGATCAGGATGCTCCATACGTAGATAATTCCGGGATCAGGGCCTGGTAATCAAGGAATTTTGATTTTTACTTCTTCAGTAATTATGTTTACATTTGACTATGATATGTAAATTATATATGCAACCTTGACGGTGTCGTTAAAAATCCGGATGTCCCTTGAATCTAATTGTCAAAATATCTGCCGGGCATTTACTGTCAGCCTGACTTTGCGGATTGAAATGGAAAAGGCATGAAAAAAGTATCCTCAAAACTTATAGACAAATACGGAAGAAAACTCAACTATCTGCGACTTTCAATTACCGACAGATGTAATTTCAGATGCCTGTACTGCATGCCTAGCGAGGGTATTGACAAGAAGGGCCATGTGGATGTCCTCACCTATGAGGAACTGCTGAGGATTTCTGAAATCGCGGTAAATATGGGTGTGGAGAAGATCAGACTTACCGGCGGAGAACCTTTGATAAGAAAGGGCATATATGACTTCCTTCCGCGGCTTACGGCCCTCTCCGGCCTCAAGGATGTCTCTGTTACGACCAACGGCATGTTCCTCAAGGACAATATCGAAAAGATCAGATCAGCAGGTATAAACAGGTTGAATATCAGTCTGGATTCACTGAAAAGGGAGAAATTCCGACTTATAACAGGAGAAGACGGGCTGAAGAATGTATGGGAGGGGATACTTGCCGCGGAAAAGGCCGGGTTTTCCCCGATAAAGATCAATACGGTTGTGATAAAGGGGGTAAATGAAGATGAGATACCGGATCTGGCAAGACTGTCTTTTGATCATCCCTTTCATATAAGGTTCATAGAATATATGCCTATGGACAGGGAAGACATGCGGATTCCCCTTTCCCATGTGTCAAATGCCCTCATAAAGGAGCGACTTTCCGCACTCGGAACACTTCAAAAGGTAAAGAAGAATTCATCAGACGGTCCTGCCGAAAGATTCAGATTTGAAGGTGCCGAAGGCGAAATAGGTTTTATAAGCGCCCTTTCAAACCATTTCTGCGCCTCCTGCAACAGGTTGCGTCTTACGGCCACAGGCCACTTAAGGCCATGCCTTTTATCCGATATAGAGGTTGATATAAAAGGGCTTGTCAGGCAGGGCGCCTCCGAGGCGGAGCTTGAAGGGATATTTTTAAAGGCGGCCTCTTTGAAACCTCACGCACACAACCTTATATCTGATGGACTTCCGTGCCTTTCAGGTAAGATGTCTTCCATAGGAGGCTGAGCCGGCCCGGTTCACCCAGATTCGAGACCAAAAAACAGCGCGGCATTGGCCCCGGTGATTTTTTCCAGCGCGGCCTTTTCAAGGCCGCATGATTCCATTTCATCAAGGTACCTCTTTGGTCTTATAAGCGGAAAGTCACTTCCAAAGAGGATCTTTTCAGGGCCGATTATTTCCGCAGCCCTCAAGTATATCTCAGGGCTGTAGAGGAATGGTGAGGCGGCAGTATCCAACCACACATTTTTCATTACCTCCGGAACCTCCTTTTTCATGAGACAGTAGAAAAAGATTCCCCCTCCCCAGTGGGCAAGCACTATCCTGTTTTTGGGATAGGCCTTAACGAACCTGTAGATCTGGTAGAGTGTCATGGGGGCCTTTCCAGGGTATGAATGTCCCACCGGTTCATTCGTATGAAGCAAAAGAGGCACGTCCATACACTCGCAAAGCGACATCAGGTCTTTCATCGAATCCAGAAAACGGGAAGAAAGCCCTGATCCGTAGACTGCGAGTTCCCCCACACCTGAAAGACCAGCCTCAAGGCACCGTTGTGCCTCAGTGGCGGGCTTTTGACAAAATGGGGAAAAGCAGGAAAGGCCTGTCAATCGATCAGGATAACGATTGACGGATTCGATTATATAGTCATTATGCCTTTTGTAATTATCCGGATCTTCCCATGGAAAACCGAATACGACCGACCGGTCGACCCCCTGCTCATCCATAGAATATATAAGCGTTTCAGCCTCAACCATCTTTGATCCGGGGGAGCCGTAAATGGATTCAAAGGCCTGTTCACCCTTAAAAAGCCTCTCCCTTTCCTTTACGCAAAAGGGAGGGAAGATGTGTGTATGGAAATCTATAATCGTCACAATATCTTCTCCAGTGATTTTTCAAGCGCACCTGGATTGAATCCTTGATACTGTTCCACTATCTTTCCATCCCTGTCTATTATGAAAAGCGCCGGGATCCCGAATTCCTTTTCCCCGAAATAGTCCTTGACGATTTCCCTGGTATATCTGAGCACGGAGTAATTAACATTCCTGTCTTTCATAAAGGACCTGAGACCTTGGTCGTTCATCCTTTCGGGATGATCCATCGATATCCCCAGTATGACCAGCCCATCCTCTCTTTTTTCCGCCTGAAGTTTTACAAGTTCTTCTATTGACATCCTGCAGGGGGGGCACCATGTAGCCCAGAAATCGAGTACAACCACCCTGCCCCGGTAATCACTAAGTGAAACGGTTTTTCCCGAAAGGTCTTTTATGGAAAAATCAGGGGCCTTATTACGCGCTCCGACCTCATCCTTACAGCCCATGGTAAAAAAGAAGATGGTAACAAGAAAAATGAACATGATCTTTCTGCCCGGTGAGCAATACATATCGACTCCTTTTGCAACTGATTAATATCAAAATAGCAGATCCACCCGGAAAGTGAATCAGATATCGGCTGCTTAGCAAAAGCCCAGCCTGTCAAACCTTGACGGCTTTGTAGAAAGTCCAATCCCGCGACACGCGGGATTACGCTTCATCCTCGCCCTGCTCAATTCTCGCTGCGCGAGACGGGCTAGCCGATTGAACAGGGTGAATCATTGCGACGTACTATAAGTACGTCGCATTCCTCAAGATTGTCCGAGCTTCGCTGGAGTCCCCACGCCGTTGGCGCGGGTCCCCGGTTTCTTTGCAAGGCCCTGTGGGCCCTGCTCAGTCCCACCCCTCAGCAGGCTCGGGGCGGGTTCCCGGAAGTGCAAGCCTTGCATTTGAACTTTCTACTGTGCCGTCTCAGTTTCGACTTTTTATGAATGCGCCAATATCGGGTTCTCAATATGCCGACATTTTATAATAAGCATTCATAGCGAAAATTCTATTCAATTGTATCTTTTTGCCCGATATGGGTAATTATCGGATGGAGACGGAAAGTTTTATTCTTGAAACAGGGGGGCGCCTGATTTCAGGCTGTCAGAGCATCTGATAAGGGTCGATATCGATTACGAGATTCACGCCCATTGAGCGTAGTTGAGACCTTTTCATCGCCTCCACCTGTCCCAGAAAGACTCTCATAAGGGCCGGATTTTTGCTTTTGACAAGTAACTGCCATCGGTATTTGCCCTTTATTTTGGATAAAGGCGCCTCAACCGGACCAAGCACCTGAATCTCTTTCCCCCTCCTGGGCCATTCGGAAAGGACCCACTTCATGTGCCTTCCGAGTTGATCGGCTGATTCGGCTGTACGGGCGCTGTCGTTTCCCTTAAGCCTCAGGCAGGCAAGATATGAAAAGGGGGGATATCCCAACTGGCCCCTAAGCTCTTTTTCTTCCTTGAAAAAGCCAGCATAATCATTTTCAGTAGCGGATCTTATCGCGTAATGCTCCGGATTGTAGGTCTGGATGATTACCCTGCCCCTGTCCCTGCCTCGGCCGGCCCTTCCCGCCACCTGAGATATGAGCTGGAAGGTACGTTCGGCAGCCCTGAAATCGGGAAACCCCAGGGAAAAATCCGCGTTGACGACACCCACAAGCGTAACCCCCGCGAAATCATATCCCTTGGCGATCATCTGGGTGCCTACAAGCAGGTCTATCGCGCCCTCGCCAAAGGCCTTCAGTATGTCCATCGCCACGCCCTTTTTCCTTGTGCTGTCTGTATCCATTCTGGCTATGCGGGCTTCGGGGAATAAGACACCGAGTTCATGTTCCAGTTTCTCCGTTCCAAAGCCGAGGGCCTTAAGCTGACCCTTGCCGCAGGAGGGACACGCTGGAATTTCCCCGGCGTAATACCCGCAATAATGGCACAGCAGTTTGTCTTCCTTCCTGTGATATGTAAGGGCAACGTCGCAATTCGGACAGCAGAGGGTCTTTCCGCAGGATCGACAGAGCATGATAGGATTAAATCCCCTGCGGTTAAGAAAGAGGATGGCCTGTTTCTTGTCATTCAGGTTTTTTTCTATCTCCTGTTTCAGCCTGGGGCTTATGATTTCCGAGTCATGTGGGCCTTGTTCGAGGCCTTTCATGTCGACTATCTCGATATCGGGAAACGGCCTGCTTTCAACACGTTCCGGCATCTTAAGCAGTTGATAGCGACCCGATTCGCAGTTATGAAAAGATTGAACAGAGGGGGTGCCGCCTCCAAGGACAACGACCGCCTTTTCCATTTTCGCCCTTACCACAGCCGCATCCCTGGCCTGATATCTGGGGTTTGAATCCTGTTTATAGGAGTAATCATACTCCTCATCCACGATTATGAGCCGCAGCCTGGAAAGCGGGGCAAAAAGGGCGGAACGGGCACCTATTACAAGATCGACCTCACCCCTCACAATCCGCATCCATTGATCGTATCTCTCACCCTGACTCAGGCCGCTGTGATATATGGCGGTCCGTTTACCAAGACGTTCTCGGAACAGTCCCACCATGTAAAAGGAAAGCGATATCTCAGGCACCATTATTATGGCCTGCCCGCGCAACCTTATAACCTGCTCAACGGCCCGGAAATAGACTTCCGTCTTCCCGCTTCCTGTTACCCCGAAAAGGAGGCAGGAAGAAAAACTCCCTTTTTCAAGGCATGAGGTGAGATGGGCCACAACCTTTTCCTGTTGGCTGAAAAGCCTTTCAGGCACAGGGGGGGGCTTTATGGTCTTCCCGAACGGATCCCTGTAGACCTCGGCCCTGTATCTTGAAAGGAGCCCCTTTTTTACCCATTTTTCTACGAGATATGACCCGTTTGAAAACCTTTTTGTCAGTTCGCAGACAGGCACAGGCGAATCGGAAAGGGTCGCCTTTAAAAATTCCTTTTCCCCTGCAGCCTTTAGGACCTGCAGGTCATCTTTTATAAGCCTTTGAATTTCATTTTCGTCCGCAGCCCTCACAAAGCTTCTCATTAAGGGCCCGGCTTCAGCCCTTTTGACCATGTCATCCACCTTGATGAGCCCGTCTTTAAGAAGTCTATTTAGCTGTTCAGATGCAAGGGGGCATCTTTTCCCCTGATTTTCCTCGACAGTTAAGAGGAGGGTTCTTTTGGGGCTGTCATGCGGTAATGATTCCAGGGCCTGCCTGCCTGTCCGCGTCAGTTTCGCGACCTTATAGGTCTTCCTTTTTAATCCCCCGGGAAGCAGGGACTGAATCAGCTTCCCCACCGGGTGCATGTAGTAATCGGACATCCATTTGAAAAAGGGAACCATTGACTCATGGAAAAGAGGCCCCGGTTCAAGGACCTGTTCTATCTCCTTCAGCTCCACGCCCTTTTCAGGCCCTGTGGTTTCAATGATATACCCGGTTACCTTCCTGTTTTTAAAAGGGACCAGCACGGCACATCCGACCTGCGCCGTCCGGGCCAGGTTTTCCGGTACCGAATAGGAAAAACATTCCCTGACAGGCAACGATACCGCTACTGTTACACACCGGCGGTTATGGTTTTCAGACTGGCTCATCTATTGATATTTTTCTTCAAGGAGTTTTATTTTGTCTAAAAAGTGCCTCTCGGTGCCTTCCTCTATTTCAGGTGAAATATCCCGGGGTGGAGCATATTCCTTGAGGTCTATCTCATAAAGGGGTGATCCCACAGGCAGATTTGCCTGAAGATCAAGCACGCGGGCCTTTTCGGTGAATGCCTCTGTCGTGGAATAGATGGTCAGGTACGGGTACCATGCCTTATCAAGCCTTCTGAACTCTTCATATCTGACTGTTATCCAGCCCAGGGTTTCGGAAGGGGATCTATACCTGAGAAGCAGAGGCAGAAAACGCCTTTTTTCCACGAAAAGTACCGGATTCTCAGGTCCTGTTCCGCCGATCCTGTAACAGACCACACCCTGTGTCCTGTCGAGTGAAATTTTGCCTGTGTCTATGCCCAGCCCGTAAAGAAACAGCATAAGATCATGGCTTTTCTGTGATAACAGCAACTTATGTGAAATCATCTCAGCGCTTGGGCGGGTTTCAGTATCCTGAAACCGCTCAATGATCTCAGCCCTGAAAAATCCGGGTGATTTCAGCCTGATTTCTTCCTTCAGGAGGTTCTTTATTTCAAGGGTTTTTGTGTCTTCTCTTTCCACTGACCTGGTAATTACGAGTGTCTTTATTTCAGAGAAATTTTTTGCAGCATACTCCAGGACCTGCGCCGGAGGCATGATATAGGCACAGGCCTGTGCCGGAGACAATATGAAAAAGGTCGCCGCCGTAAACAAATGAATCAAACCGCACTTTAAAAAAGGTAGATAATTTTTCAACATAAATCCCTCCTAACAGCCCTTATTCCATCTGGCTGATCATGGCCTCCCTTACCCTGTCCATCAGAGCGTTCAGGTCCCTCTTATTATAGTCGGCAGTGCTTATCGGTTCACCAAAATGGATATGAAACGTCCCCCTGTTTATCTTAAGGCTTCCTTTGGGTACGATCCTGTAGCTGTCGCTTATGGCAATGGGAACAATTTCACAGCCTGATCTGAAGGCCAGATTGAACCCTCCTTTTTTGAACTCCTGGAGCCTTCCGTCAACGCTCCTTGTCCCCTCAGGGAAGATCAGGACCGAAGCACCATCCCTTATTTTACCGGCTGCCTCGTTCATGCTCTTTAAGGCCTTTTTGGGCTGGCTTCTTTCAATGCCTATATAGCGGGCCCTTTTAACGACAAAACCGAACAGGGGGATCCTCATAAGCTCCTGTTTCATGATAAACTTGAAGTTTACCGGCAGATGGGCGAGCAGGGCCATTATGTCGAAATAACTCTGATGATTCGACATATATATCCGGGGTCTGGACGGATCTATACGTTCAATTCCCTTTACTATCACCTTTACGCCGCATATCCAGAGGATGATTCTGGCCCATGGAATTCCGGCGTAGCGGTGAATAATATCGCCTTTAGTGTCAAAGGGGGCCAGAAAAACACTCCATATGCAAATAAAAATGGTGTGCAGCACGATAAAGCCGTTTAAAAGGAAAAATCTCAACATGTCGAAGTCCGCCTCTGCTTTCCTAACCGATAAAGTCGGTTTTTCTCCAATTCAGATTGGAGAAAAGAGCCCAAGGGGTTAAGGATTCAACCGTTTGGGGTTTCCGGTTCACATTACCATATTGTCAATAAACTGCCACCCCTGATCCACCATCAAGAGGTAATGTGCGATTTATAGTTCGTAGGTCTCGCTCGTCGCTCCCTGGCGCCTTAAATCTGATAGCCTGCCGGTGGGGCCGGGGATTCGCCCGAATCCATTTGTCTTCCGGTATCCGATTTAGACGGTGGATTTGGGATCACCAAAGGGCTCGGCCTGTTTCTCAATCAATCCGCAGGGACAGGGATGGCCTTTAATACTTTGGGATTCCATGCGGTTATCTCATTATGGAAAATCCGGTCCCGTCAGCCGGGCCAGGGAAAAATGCCGGATTTCATGAAAGCAGGGGCATTTTGGCAATATCCCGGAGGATCTTTTTTTTGCGTTCCAGCACATAGGGCCCGGGTTTTACCGGAGACCACCTGTGAGGGCTCGGAAGTATGGCAGCAAGGGATGCGGCCTGAGAGGGAGTCAGCCATTTTGCCGAACGATTGAAATACCTCCTTGACGCCTCCTCAACTCCCATTATACCTGTGCCCCAGTCGACCGTATTCAGATACAGTTCAAAGATTCTTTCCTTTTTGCAGAAGAGTTCCAAAAGAACCGTATAATATGCCTCAAGAACCTTCCTGGCCAGATTCCTGGAAGGCCATAGAAAAACCGTCCTTGCCGTCTGCATGGAAACGGTGCTCGCCCCTCTCATGGTCCCTTTCCTGAAAATATCCCTTACGGCCTTGTTCATCTCGATAAAGTCAAATCCATGGTGCTCAAGGAATCTCTGATCCTCTGCCGCAAGAACCGCCTTCCTGGCATTGGGTGATATGTCTTTAAGCTTTTTCCAGTTTTTTCTCGGACTTTCGTTTATGAGGGGGGTGCCGTCATTCACCCGTCTCAGTAACATTGAAAAGGTAAAGGGAGGATTTATCAGACTGACCGAAATGACCTGCAAGACGCTTAATATCAAAAGTAATGCCGATATCTTCAGTGCCAGGATCATCAGCCTGGTTGAAAAAGGTCTTTTACTTTTCTTTGCCAATGGTGCTCTACCCTTTCAGGTCCCGGCCTTTTCCCTGAACATTTTTGATTCCGCCTTCGCCACCTTCCTCCGGTCCATTTTTCGCCTCATCCGCCTTGCCACTGCCCATGCCGATCCGGTTGAGAAACGAGGCGGTCTTTTCCCTGAGAAGGTTTTCAGGGTTGAATCCCCACTTTCTGCTCATATTTACGGATGCAAACAGGAGTTCCCCCATCTGTTTTTCAAATCGATCTCCGTCCTGTTCGTCAATCGCGGCGGAAAGTCTTTCAACGGCACCTTTCATGTCCTTGAGATGATTGTCAGGGTCGTCATGGAAAAGCCCCATTTGTGATGATCTTTCCGTTATGCGGTGGGCCCTCTGAAGCGCCGGGAGATTCAGGGGAACAGAGTCAAGAGGGGAAGCCGTCTTTTCCTCCCTCTTTATCCTGTCCCAGTTTATCGTGACCTCTTCGGAGTTTGAAACCTTTTTATCACCAAAAACATGTGGATGCCGTCTTATCATCTTTGTCTCGATCCTTTCAAGTACCTCCACAAGGTCAAATTCCCCACGTTCCTCAGCCAGGTGCGAGAGAAACAGGATCTGGAACAACAGATCCCCCAGCTCTTCGCAGACATCCTGGGGGCATGAGGTTTCGACCGCCTCGACTACCTCATAGGCCTCTTCCAGGAGATAATTTTTTATGGATGAGTCTGTCTGCTCGGCATCCCATGGGCAGCCGCCGGGGCCTCTCAGTTTTGACACAAGCCCCGCGAGTCTTGCTATGGCCTTTGAAAGTTTATCGGAATCCATGTTATTCGGATGACTTAGGGCCTCTGTTTCCAGGGTTTTCATTAAACGGGCTGTTTTTACCCAGGAGTTTCTCTCTCAGTTTCTGGTATGCCCCGGGTGATATGAGATTGACCAGTGACTGGTAGGAACTGATTATTACCGGAGCCATCCTGGACTCGGCGATGAGGGGTGCCTTTGACGGAACAAAGAAGGTGATAAGGATGATAGCGAAATAGGTTATTATAAGACCCTTCAAAACGGCCAGCCCGGCGCCAAGGACCCTGTCCGCCCAGCCGAGAAAGGCCTTTTTGACCAGAAACCTGAGTCCCATTCCGAGGAGGCTGCAGGTAATGAAAACGATTATGAAGATCGCCCCGAAACTTATAAGAGGCAGGAATTTGACTGAAGGCAAATAGGCCTTAAGATATGATGTCAGGTGAGGCTGAAAGAGATTGGCCAGCCATAGACCTGATATAACACCGGCAAGGGAACCTATTTCTCTGAAAAAGCCTCGAAAAATACCACGGACGACAAAAAATATCATCGCTGCGATTATGCTTATGTCAAGGGGATTCATGGTGGATTATTATATTTGCCCCGGCGGATTCGTCAAGGTGAATGTATTTTATCCTGTTATTAAAGGCCTGATTCCATGAGCCGGGCCGGGGTTCTCTACTTTTTCAGCCGGAACAGCCTGATCCCTGCTGTGGGGAGTTTCATGCCGGATCAGTGCCGTTACAAGGTGCTGGATGTTTAACAGAGGGATATGGTAGGAAGACGAGTTAATCGGGTATTGTCTTGTTCAACCGGCTTAGATTATGAAAGATCACAAAATAAAAATCAACGGGGCCAGACAGCATAATCTCAAGAATCTTGATCTGGAGATCCCTATCAACCGGATAACGGCGGTAACGGGTGTAAGCGGTTCCGGGAAATCCTCACTCGCCTTTGACACCCTCTATGCGGAAGGTCAGCGGCGCTATATAGAGACCTTTTCACCCTATGCGCGCCAGTTCATGGACAGGATGGACCGGCCGATGGTGAAAAGCATAGAGGGAATACCTCCCGCACTTGCCATCGACAGAAAAGACCCGGTGAGGACCTCCCGCTCCACAGTAGGAACAATGACCGAGATTACCGACCATGTGAAGCTTCTTTACTTCAGACTGGGGCAGCTTCACTGCAGGAACTGCGGAAGGCCCGTTCGGCCCGACAGCCCCGAATCGGTATGGGAGAAGCTGGAAAAGCTGCAAGATGGCAGGGAGGTGATCGTCGCATTTCCTTATCCGATGGAGGGTGCGGGAAAAAAGGGGTCGGCCTTTCTGCGAAGCCTTGGTTATTCAAGATACATCGAAGACAGGGATATCAAGTCTCTTAATGATCAAACGCCTCGACGCAGCTCGACTCTTCAGGTCGTAGCGGACAGGCTGAGATTTTCAGTCAGTGACCGCAAAAGGATAATCGATTCCCTGGAGCAGGCCTTTCGCTTTGGAAAGGGAGTTGCTGAAATCTGGTCGCCTCCCGACATCCATCTCCGGTTCAGCAACAGTAGGGAATGCGCCGACTGCCGGATATCCTACAGGGAGCCTCTTCAAAATCTTTTTTCCTTTAACAGTCCGATCGGGGCCTGTGAGACCTGCCGGGGGTTCGGCAGAATAATCGACATAGACACGGACCTGATAATTCCCGACCAAAGACTTTCCATAGAAGAGGGCGCCGTAAAGCCGTGGGGAGGGAAATCGGAGGGGCGCAGGGAATATTACGATCTTGTCTCCTTTTGCGGCAATGAGGGTATCCATACGGATGTCGCCTTCAAAGACCTGGGAAAAGAGGAAAAAGAGGCAATTATTGAAGGTACTTCCGAGTATTACGGAATCAGGGGCTTTTTCAGGTGGGTTGAAACCAAGGCCTACAAGATGCATGTACGGGTATTTCTTTCACGTTACAGGGCGTACAAGGTCTGTCCTGAATGCGGAGGTGCCAGATTCAGGGAAGAGGCCCTGCTTTACCGCGTAAACGGGCTTTCCATAGACCAGGTTTACGCGATGAATGTGTCTGACGCGGGACGGTTTTTTGAGGGGGTCAAGATTCCTGCAGGCGACGATGCCTCCAAGCTGGTCCTAGAGCAGATAAAGGGAAGGGTAAGATACCTGAAGGAGGTAGGACTCGATTATCTTACCCTTGATCGTCAGTCGCGGACACTATCGGGCGGAGAGGTCCAGCGTGTAGCCCTGGCATCTTCAATAGGTTCCTCCCTTGTAAATACCCTTTACATCCTTGACGAACCGAGTATCGGTCTCCATCCCCGTGACGGCATGAGGCTTATAAGGATTCTCGAGGGTCTCAGGGACATGATGAACACGGTCGTAATTGTGGAGCATGATCCTGAAATAATCAGGGCCTCCGATTACATGCTGGAGCTTGGCCCGGGTGCCGGGGAAAATGGTGGAAACCTTGTATATTTCGGCCCGACAGCCGCGGCTGAGGGGTCATTGACGGGCGATTATCTGAAGGGAACAAGGAGGGTTCCCCTGCCGGAGAGCCGCAGGACCCCTAAAAGAGGCGAATGGATTACGATCAAGGCCCCTAAAGAGAATAATCTCAAAGGCATGGATGTCTTGATCCCTCTGAATCTGTTTGTCTGTCTGACCGGGGTATCAGGATCAGGGAAATCAACCCTTGCCGAAGAGATCCTCTATAAGGGCGTGAAATGGGCAAAGGGAAGGCCCTCTGGCAGGCCCGGCTCTTACATGGCCATAAAGGGGATCGACCATGTCACGGATGCCGTTCTCGTTGACCAGAGGCCCATAGGCAGAACACCCAGGGCCAATCCCCTCACCTATACAAAGGCCATGGACAGTGTAAGAAAGATAATGGCGGGAACGGACAAGGCCAAAGAGAAGGGATTCACCGCAAGCCATTTTTCTTTTAACACGGAGCCGGGGCGCTGCAGCGCCTGCAGGGGGGAAGGTTTTGAAAAGGTGGAGATGCAGTTTCTTTCCGATGTCTTTGTCCTTTGTCCCGAATGCGGTGGAAAGCGTTTCACCAAGGAGGTCCTTGAGGTTACCTACCGGGGCATGAATATTTACGATATACTGACGATGACCGTGGAGCAGGCCTGCCAATTCTTCGAGGACAGGCCGAAGATCCTGTCCGCGCTCAGACCTCTTCGCGAGGTGGGGCTCGGCTACGTTCGTCTGGGCCAGCCGATAAACACCCTGTCCTGCGGAGAGTCCCAGAGGCTGAAACTGACGCCCTTTCTGAAGGAAAAACCGGAAAAGGGGAATCTCTTTATCTTTGACGAACCGACCACGGGGCTCCACTTCGAGGATATCGAGAAGCTTCTCAGGTCTCTTCAAAGACTCGTGTCCCGGGGAAACACGGTCCTGGTGATTGAACACAATATGGATGTTATCAAAAATGCGGACTGGATAATCGACCTGGGACCCGAAGGAGGAGAAAAGGGGGGAGAGGTAGTTGCAGCCGGTCCCCCGGAGGAGATCTCAGCCTCTGAGGTTTCCCACACGGGAAGGTTTCTGAAACAGAGTCTCAAGGCGCGGTCCATTCCTTACAGAAAGGAGAAAAAAGCCAAGGGCAAGCCGGATCAAGACAGGGAAATTATAAAGGTCAGCGGGGCAAGGGAACATAACCTCAAAGACCTTTCTCTTTCCATACCCCGAAACAAGCTTGTCGTTTTCACCGGTGTTTCAGGTTCGGGAAAATCAACCCTTGCCTTTGACATCCTCTTTGCAGAAGGTCAGCGCAGGTATCTTGACAGCCTTGCCCCGTACGTAAGACAGTACATGAAAATACTTGAGAGGCCCGATGTCGACGCGGTCACGGGGCTGCCGCCGTCTGTGGCCATAGAGCAGCGTATGAGCAGGTCGGGCCGCCGCTCAACAGTTGCGACCCTGACCGAGATCTATCACTTCATGAGGCTGCTTTTCAGCAAGACGGGAAGGCAGCACTGCCCGGGATGCGGAAGGGCCCTTACCACCCGAACAAGAGAGAATATCATCCATATGGTTCAGGACAGATACGGCGGCTCCAAAGCGCTTGTCCTGGCCCCCAAGGTTGCAGGGAAAAAAGGCTATCACAGGGAGGTCCTTTCGAAAGGGCTTTCAGGGGGTTATAAGACAGCTCGGATAGACGGCGTTTTGACAAGCCTCAAGAAGGGGCTTTGTCTTGATCGCTACAGAGAGCACTCAATAGAGTATGTGATCGGGGACATGAGTCGGGACGCCGATTCCATTATCAAAGATGCCCTGGTTGAGGGAGGAGGAAGTCTTATCGTGTCCTCGGGCAGGTCGGGTGAGGAGGTTTTCAGCCTTCAGGGGTTCTGTCCTTCCTGCGGTATAAGTCTGCCTGAGCTTGATCCGAGACTTTTTTCCTTTAACAGTTCACATGGGGCCTGCCGGTTCTGTGACGGCCTTGGTGAACTGGAGGACCCGGACACAGGCAGCAAAAGGACCTGCCCTGAATGCGGTGGAAGCAGGCTCAGGCCTGAGGCCCTGGCGGTAAAGATAGGAGGCCTTTCCATATGGGACCTGGTAAAAGAGCCTTCCCGTAAGATAACAGACATCTTAAGCACCCTTTCCTTTGAAATGAGGGATGAAAAGGTGGCGCGCCCAGTTATCGAGGAGATCCTCCTGCGCCTTTCTCTTTTAAACCGCCTGGGGCTGTCCTATCTCGGGCTCAGCAGAAGCGGGGACACCCTGTCGGGAGGTGAGGCTCAAAGGGTAAGACTTTCGGCGCAGCTTGGCTCAAACCTGACAGGCGTCTGCTATATCCTTGACGAGCCGACGATCGGGCTTCATTCGAGGGACAATATGATGCTTCTCGAAGCGCTCAAGGATCTCAGGCAGAGGGGAAATACGATCCTTGTGGTAGAGCATGACGAAGACACGATCAGGGAAGCGGATCATCTGATCGATCTGGGCCCTGAAGCGGGAAGTGAAGGAGGCAGGCTGGTGGCCCAGGGGACGCTGGAGGATCTCAAGAGGGTCCCCTATTCCCAGACAGGCGCTTGCTTTAACGGTCGTCCGCACAGGATAACATCCCGTTTCAGGGATTACGCGGGGGCTGAAAAACTGACCCTAAAAGGGGCCGGCAAACATAATCTAAAAAGGGTAAATGTGAATTTTCCCCTTGGGACCTTGATATGTATCACCGGTGTTTCAGGTTCCGGGAAGTCGACACTGCTAAAGGAGGTTCTTTATAAAGGGCTTCAGGGGCTTGTCGGAAAAGACGGAGAGTATCCCCAAAATGTCGGAGCAATAGAGGGCTGGCAGCATATCGAACGTGTCCTTGAGGTGGATCACAGTCCCATAGGCAGGACACCCAGATCGGTGCCGGCGTCATATGTCGGATTCCTGACCCATATAAGAAAACTGTTTTCCCTTACGCCCGATTCGAGGACCAGGGGGTATGGCCCGGGCAGGTTCTCTTTTAATGTCGGATCGGGCAGATGCGCTACGTGCCGAGGGCATGGCAGTCTCAAGGTGGAGATGAGTTTTCTGCCGGATGTATACGTTGTCTGTGAGCAGTGCATGGGGAAAAGGTTCAATGAGGAGACCCTTGCCGCCACGTACAAGGGAAAGAACATATCCGAGGTGCTGGATCTTACCTTTGAGGAGGCGGCGTCCTTTTTTTCCGCTGTCCCTTTTATAAAAAGGGCGGTCAGGTTCGTATGCGATATCGGGCTTGGATATCTTCGTCTGGGTCAGCCCAGCCCTACTCTTTCAGGCGGTGAGGCACAGAGGATAAAACTGGCAAGGGAGCTTGCCAAAAAATCAAAGGGGCACACGTTATACATCCTGGATGAACCGACGACAGGGCTTCACCTTTCTGATGTCAGAAGACTTGCAGGCATATTTCAGTCTATCGTGGAAAAAGGAAACACCATCGTGGTAATCGAGCATAACATGGAGATAATCAAGGAGGCCGATTATATAATAGATCTGGGACCTGAGGGAGGGGAGGCAGGTGGAAGGGTAGTTGCAAAGGGTTCTCCTCTGGAGATTATGGACATGGACAAGATTTCTCATACCGGGAGATTTCTGAAAAAATATATAGGTGAGTAGGATCTCAGGATAAGTTGAAGTTGATCAGCCAAGATAGAGCAAAATTGGCTTTTGAGCGAAGGGGTTCGAGTGAACCGCTGAAGAATTACAAGCACCTGAGTCTTTGTTCGCCGCGGGAGGGACCCGGGGATGACCGATAAGACTTAACAGAGGATCATGGAAAGATGGAACAAAAAAGCAGGTCCCGGATAAAAAAAGAGATGCTTGCCCTACAGAAGCTTGGAGAGCGGCTTGTGGAGCTTTCGCCTGAGATGCTTTCGGAAATCGAAGTGCCCGGTCAACTGAGGGATGCCGTTATCGAGGCAAAGGCGATAAAGAAGCATGAGGCCCTTAGAAGACAGATGCAGTTTATAGGCTCACTGATGAGGAAGACCGATGTTACCCCGATAAAAGATGCCCTTGACAATATAGCAAAGGGAAGAAAACAGGAGGCTGCGGCCTTTAAAAGGGTCGAAGATTTGAGAGACCGGCTTGTCGGGCAGGATGAAGAGGCCTTGGATAGGACATTTGAACAATTTCCTGATGCCGACAGGCGGACGTTAACTCAGCTTGTGAGAAACGCCAGGAAGGAAGAGATAAGAGGAGATTCCAGAAAGGCATACAAAAGTCTTTTCAGGTACCTAAGGGGTCTGACCTGGAAAAAATGACGATTTGCGTCTCAAGGGGTCCGGTTCATGAGGCAGGACGTGAACCATTCAAACAGGGTGTCTACGTCATATCAATGGGGTATTCCCTGCTTTCCTGATAGACGACAGATACAGGGTGGTTTCTTTTACCGGCATGTGAGCGCCGATTGCCGGTATCACCAATACGGAAAAAGGATTTCGTGATTAGAAACGAACAATTGAGGATGAAGATTGAAAAAGCAACTCCATAGTTCTTTTGAAAAGGATTATGAGGTCGAAGCAAGACAACAAATCCGAAAGAGCAATCTGGGTCTTAACCAGGCCATGGGCCCGGTGTTTCTGTTGACCTGTATCTTTTTTGTCCTCTTTTTGGCCAGACAGATGGCCGGTCCTTTCCTTCCTGCCATTGAAGAGGAGTTAGGCATAAGCCATGCCTACAGCGGACTTTTTATTCTGTTTATGGGAATAGGCTTTTCCCTCAGCCAGCTTGGAGCGGCCTATATGGCGGGGGCATGGGGGTATAGGCCCTGCATCCTCTATTCCCTTTGGGGTTCCGCCTTTGCAATGGTCCTTGTGGGCCTTCTCATGTCTCCATGGACGCTATGTTTCGGCTTTTTTGTGCTGGGTATCGTGGGGGGAGTTTACGTGCCTACCGGCATTGCATTCATAACGGTGCTGATCAGACCCAGTGATTGGGGCAAGGCCATGGGGATACATGAAATAGCCCCCAATCTCGGATTGATTGCCGCGCCTTTTCTGGCTACCGCTGCTATTTACCTATGCTCCTGGCGTCTTGGATACTTCAGCATAGCTGCTGCCTCGGCCCTGTTGGGGGTGGTCTATGCCGGGAAGGGAATGGATGTGGAGGATAAACCTTCACCGCCCGATCTGAAGCGGATCAGGCAGACCGTTAGTAATCGCAGTTTCTGGGTGGTGGGTGTTTTGTTGAGCCTTGCGGTAGGAGTAGAGACAGGGGTTTATGCCATCCTCCCTCTGTTTCTCGTTAACGAGCGTGGTTTTGATCTGGCAGCGGCCAACCAGCTACTCGGTTGCTCACGACTCCCGGGTCTTTTAATGGTGCTTGTTTCCGGGTGGATAACCGACCGTCTTACCCCGAGGATAACAATTTTGCTTGCCTTGTGCCTGTCAGGTGTCACAATAATCTTTCTGGGGCTCGGTCCGCGGAATATGCTTATTCCTGCTATTTTTCTGCAGGCTGCCGCCTCAGCCTGTCTGTTTCCTCCTATCCTGTCGGCGGCTTCAGGGATATCGACCCCTGAAAATCGTGCCTTGACCATTTCACTGAGTCTGGCCGTTGCACCGGTGGCAGGAGGAGGCCTGCTTCCCGCCGGTATCGCCCTGGCAGGGGACCTGGGTTCCTTTTCCTCAGGTTTGGCTGCGGCAGGGATTTTTGCCTTGTCAGGTATGGTACTGATCCCTTTTCTAAAAAAGAAGGACTCTTAGAGCTTCACCTTTGGACTAAAGAAATTTGGGCACTGCCTGATTCATCCTCCAATTCTCAAGTTGTCGAATGAGCCTGTAGCGGCCTTTTTTGTGAAGGCAAAAGGATGTGTCAGAGAATATCACCCCTGGTGCCTATTACAACCTCTTCTATCGGGATATCTTTTCCGGCCGTATCCATCGCCTTTTTGAGTATCACGGGCATTGCAGAACAGCAGGGCACCTCCATAATCGCCACCTTTATGCCTTTGATCTCAGCCTGTTTGAATATATCAGCAAATTTTCTGATATATTCATCCGTATCATCGAATTTGGGACATCCCATCATTACGACCCTGCCGGCAATAAAGTCTCTGTGAAAGTCGGGATAGGCGATGGGGGTGCAGTCTGCGGCTATGAGAAGCTCGGCACCCTTGAGGAAGGGAGCGTCGGGCGGCACAAGCCTGATCTGAACTGGCCAGTGGGAAAGCCTTGATTCAATACCCTGAGCGGGCTCCTCCTTATTTCCGCCCGGGGCTGAAGGAATAAATGTCTGTATCTGAGTGGATGGACAGCCGCAGGCAAGGGACTCCGACTGAGGTCTTACGCCCTTTTCCTTTGCTTCGAGATAGACCTCCACCTCTTGTTCGTCAAAGTCTTCCGCCTCTCTTTCAATCATGGTGATGGCGCCGTTAGGGCATTCCCCCAGGCAGGCGCCAAGGCCGTCGCAGTAGCTTTCCTTTACCAGTTTAGCCTTGCCGTCGACGATTTCAAGTGCCCCTTCCGCGCAACCCGGCACGCACTCACCGCAGCCGTCACAGAGTTCTTCATCTATATGAATGATTTTTCGCATTGCCTTCATGTCTGCATCCCCTTATTTATCGTTTTCCTGTCTTAAAATACGCCTTGCCAGATCCTGGCCGCTTATGGTCAGAAATGAGGTTTTCAATATCTCGTCAAGTTCCCGGGTGCTCATCGGATTTTCCCCGGCCCTTCTTTCCAGCTTGGCGATCAGGCCTGCGTCGTGGGCGATCCTGATGCTCAGGTCGTCCTCATCTGATGCCTCCGGCAACCTGGAGATGATTTCAACGACCCGGTTTATGAGTTCCTCAGGGGCGTTTAATCCTCTGAGTATTTCTGCAGCAACGTCAGTGCCTTTCAGGATTGCCAGTTCATGGAGATAGGATGCCGGGAGTATGACCGAAAGATCTCCTTTTTCCATTTTGGCTATTTTTTCAGCATGCCTTGCCATTTTCAGGACATTTCCGATCCTTTTAAAGTCCCTCCCCATGCGCCGCTTGGCCTCTATGGCGACCCTGTCTTTAAGAAGATCCTGCCTTCGGGCGATCAGCTCAGGAGGCAGATTCCCAATGCATTGATCAGCATGCTGACAGTAAGCGGCGCATCCGAAATCCATCTCCGGGTTCAAAAACCTGTGACCGCAGTTGCCGCACCTGCGGGTCGTGTCATCCTTGAAAAATTCCACTTTTTTACCGCACACCGGGCATTCGGCCTCAAATATCGCACCCGGTTTCCAGTAACGGCTGTCTTGTCCGGGACATTTCATGGCTTTTCTCCTCAGTTTTTGTCTTGACATTAGGGGAAAGAGGTTGATTATGCCTTGACTTAAGTCAAAAAAAGGTATTTTTTTTGAAGACAGCATCTTTTTTTTTAAAATGATGTTTATAGAAATTAATGTTGGTAATGGTTTTTACAAGGGAATGCGCCTGCGGCACAGGTTAAGAAGAGATAAATGGATATAATAGATCAGCTTTCATCCGGTTCCTTTTTCAAGGGCCTGCCCAGGGAACAGCTCAAATCGCTTTCCGGGATAGTCGTTGACAGAGGGGTGGAAAAGGGACAGCTTATCTTTTCAGAGGGAGAGGAAGGGATAGGCTTTTTTGTAGTGACCTGTGGGAGAATAAAGGTGTTTAAGATCTCTCCTGATGGAAAGGAGCAGATACTTCATATATTCGGCGTCGGAGAACCTTTCGGTGAGGTCCCCGTATTTGAGGGGAAAAGTTTCCCGGCCAGCGCAGAGGCCCTGGAAAGGGGCCGGGTCCTGTTCTTTCCCAGAGAGGCCTTTATAGATCAGATAAGAAAAAATCCCGATTTTGCCCTGAGCATGCTGGCAATTCTCTCAAAAAGGCTAAGGGTCTTTACTCGTCTTATTGAAGATCTTTCCCTGAAAGAGGTGCCGGCAAGGCTGGCGGCATACCTTCTGCATCTCAGGGATCTCAGAGGGGCCGGAGATAAGCTGGAACTTGATATCTCAAAGGCGCAACTGGCAAGTATCCTTGGAACCATACCTGAAACCCTGTCGAGGATATTGGGGAAACTGAAAAGAAGGGGAATCATCGACATATCGGGTGGGACTATAAGTATCCTGGACACCGGGATGCTGGAGCAGTTGGCTGAAACGGGAGCCCTTTAATTAGTGCACATACAGAAATGGAACATTTCTGTATGTTGCTTTCAGCCGTCAGCTATCTGCAAGTAACCAATAAGTTGATATTTCGAATGTTCCACTGACGGCTGAGAGCTGATTGCTGATAGCATGAGTCGATAAATCTTGATTTATGGATGAATCCAATTAAGGCCTTGAGCATACCTTAAATTGTTGCAACCTGTTTATTGGAAGGGCGGCATTATAGGGGAAAAACGAGTTTTTTATAGAAATTTGAAAAATTGTGCCTATAATATTCAGGGAAGCATTTAGGGTTGCGTTACAACTCTGCCATACCGTAAAAGCGCTTTGGAAAATTCCTATACCAAGGATCGCCAGGGGGAAGAATAAGCGGTAATTCAATCCTTCTGGCGATTTAAATTAATGCATAAGTTACCTGGAGGTTAAACAAATTGAACCCATTTTATAAAAATCTTGCCCTGTGGCTTGTCATCAGTCTTATGATGGTAATGCTCTTCCAGATATTTAAACAACCCAGTACGGGAAGTATTCCTGTAAGTTACAGCGATTTTCTGAACATGGTTCAGGAGGAAAGCGTCAATCAGGTTGTTATCCAGGGCGACACCATAACAGGAATGTCGGCAAGGGGCCCCTTCAAGACCTACGCCCCTAAAGATCCCGAACTGATCAAACTTCTCACCAACAAGGGCGTTGAGATAACAGCCAAGCCTGAAGAGGATTCCTCCTGGTTTCAGGTCTTTTTGTCATGGGTACCGATGCTCCTTTTGATAGGTGTATGGATTTTTTTCATGCGCCAGATGCAGGCGGGCGGAGGAAAGGCCATGTCTTTTGGAAAGAGCAGGGCCAGATTGATGTCCGATTCCCAGGAGAAGGTCACCTTTGATGATGTAGCCGGAATCGACGAGGCAAAGGAAGAACTGCAGGAAATAGTTGAGTTTCTACGGGACCCTAAGAAGTTTACCCGGCTTGGTGGAAGGATTCCAAAGGGTGTCCTTCTGGTCGGTTCGCCCGGAACAGGAAAAACCCTGCTTGCCAGGGCAATCGCGGGTGAGGCGGACGTGCCTTTTTTCAGCATAAGCGGGTCCGATTTTGTCGAGATGTTCGTGGGAGTCGGGGCTTCAAGGGTCAGGGACCTCTTTGTCCAGGGGAAAAAGAGCGCCCCCTGTATCATATTTATAGATGAGATAGACGCTGTAGGAAGACACAGGGGCGCAGGCCTTGGGGGGGGGCATGACGAACGGGAGCAGACCCTGAACCAGTTGCTTGTGGAGATGGACGGCTTTGAATCCAACGAGGGGGTTATACTGATATCGGCTACCAACAGGCCTGATGTCCTTGACCCGGCGCTGTTAAGACCAGGAAGATTCGACCGGCAGGTAATGGTTCCGGTTCCCGACCTAAGGGGAAGGGAGGGCATACTAAAGGTCTATCTCAACAAAAAACTTGCCGCGGACAATGTGGATGCGCATGTGCTTGCAAGGGGCACGCCGGGTTTTACAGGCGCCGACATAGAGAACATGGTAAATGAAGCGGCCCTTATGGCGGCAAGACGCGGCAAGGACCGTGTTGAAATGGAGGACTTCGAGGACGCCAAAGACAAGGTGCTCATGGGCGCCGAGCGGAGGAGCATGATAATTAGCGATGATGAGAAGAAGATAACCGCCTATCATGAATCCGGCCACACCCTGGTTGCCAGGCTTCTTCCCGGTACGGACCCCATACACAAGGTCACGATCATACCGAGGGGAAGGGCACTTGGCCTGACCCAGCAGCTTCCGCTGGATGAAAAACACACATATCCGAAAGAGTATCTCCTGAACAATATCTCGATCCTTATGGGGGGAAGGGCGGCTGAGCAGATTATCCTCAACACGCAGACCACCGGAGCAGGAAATGACATTGAGCGGGCCTCCGACCTTGCCAGGAAAATGGTATGCGAATTTGGAATGAGTGATGAATTGGGACCTCTTACCTTCGGGAAAAAGGATGAGCAGATTTTTCTGGGCCGCGAAATCTCTCAGCACAGGGACTACAGTGAGTCTACAGCCCAGAAGATCGATGCCGAGGTCAGGGGTATCATAACAAGGGCGTATGATGAAACATGCGGGCTGATAAGGGATAATCTGGATACTGTCCACCGGATGGCGCAGGCCCTTCTTGAAAAAGAGACCCTTGACAGCAAGGCCATTGATGAAATAATCGCAGGCGCGGGCAAGAGCGAGGTCAAAGAGTCGGAAAAGGAGACCGAAACGCCTGGTGACGGCTTGGCCTGACAGGAAACGATAAGCAATGTCGAGCATCCTTGAATGGGCAGGTTACAGCCTGAATATCGGCAAACGAACCCATATAATGGGTATCCTGAATGTCACACCTGATTCCTTTTCAGACGGGGGCCGCTATCTTGCGAAGGAAAAGGCGATAGCTCACGGCCTTGAGATGGCAGCCGACGGTGCGGATATTATCGACGTGGGGGGTGAATCAACAAGGCCCTACTCGGAAAAAGTTTCAGCATCGGAGGAGATCGACAGGGTTGTGCCTGTTATTGAGGCCCTGAAAAGGGATGTTTCTATTCCCATCAGCATAGATACTAGGAAATCGGAGGTGGCAAAAGAGGCGCTAAAGGCCGGGGCCTCCATGGTGAATGATGTAAGCGCGCTTACATTTGATCCTTTAATGGCAAGAACGGTATCAGAGGCGGAAGTCCCAGTGGTTCTGATGCATATGAAGGGCAGCCCCGAGACGATGCAGGATAAACCTGTATATGATGACCTTCTCGCGGAAATAATCGAATATCTTGAATCCGCAATCAAAAGGGCCTTGGATGCCGGAATCAGGGAAGATCTCACCATCGTGGATCCTGGAATAGGTTTTGCCAAGACCTTTGAGCACAACCTGAGACTAATAAACAGACTGTCCGAGTTAAGATGCCTTAACAGGCCAATACTGCTCGGTACCTCAAACAAGGCATTCATAGGCCACCTCCTTGACAAGGACGCTGCTGAAAGAGATACGGGCTCAATGGCCACGGTAGCCGCCGGCATAATGAGGGGGGCCGACATAGTCCGCGTACACGACGTTAAAAAGGCCCGGGATACTGTGATCATGATTGATGCCGTCATGAAGGAGAAGGCCTAGAACAATAAATCTCGGCTCTTTTATGAGGAAGTCTTATGCTTTTCTGTGTGGATATAGGCAACACTAACATAGTGCTTGGTGTTTCGGACGATGAAAAGGTGGTTGAGTACTGGAGGATAAGGACCGATAAGAGGACAACCGAAGATGAGCTGGCGATCCTTGTGTCCAGCCTCCTGGATTCGGCGGACATAAAAACAGATGATATCAGTGATGTGATAATATCCTGCGTGGTCCCTCCCCTTTTGAACACATTTGAAAAGTATTGCCGCAGGTATCTGGGCCTGGTTCCGATGATAGTGGGACCTGAACTTGATGTTGGTATGCCGATCAGATATGAAAACCGTAAGGAAGTGGGGGCGGACCGCATCGTAAATTCGGTGGCGGCCTACGAAAAATATGGGTCAGCCCTGATCGTCGTTGATTTCGGCACCGCTACAACCTTTGATTTTGTCTCCGGCAGGGGAGAATATATGGGAGGAGCGATCGCGCCCGGGATATCGATATCGTGCGAAGCTCTTTTCCAAAGCGCCTCCAAACTACCCAGGGTGGATTTTTCAACCCCCCCCAAGGAGGTCATAGCAAAGGAGACCTCCAGAAGTATGGCTGCGGGTATCGTCTTCGGTTATGCCGGTCTGGTCGACGGAATAGTGGAGCGCATGAAAAAGGAGTCCGGGGACAGCCCCAGGGTCATAGCCACAGGCGGGCTGGCCTCTGTCATCTGCGGAGTTTCGAACACGATAGAACTCGTTGAGGAGAATCTGACCCTCAACGGCCTGATGATTATCTTCAACCGGAACAAGTAACGGCCCTTCCCAGCGGTGTCTGTCTTTATCTGAAAAGTCTCAAAGCCGGTCATTCATAAGCGTGGACAAACGGGTCACAATATTATGGAAAGATTACCTCTTATGATACCTCGGATGCTTGAAAAGGGTGACAGGGTTGGAGTAATCTCCCCTTCCGGACCTGTCCATGAGTCTGAACTTGAGCAGGGGCTCGATATGCTGAAGTCTTCAGGCTATGAAGTTGTCCTTGGATCAGGTGTCTATCTGCGGCATGGATACATGGCAGGAGAAGACGGCCTCAGGTTGGCCGATTTTCACGACATGTTTGCAGACCCTGAAATAAAAGCCGTTTTCTGCAGTCGCGGCGGATATGGGGCGATGCGGCTGCTGAGGAATATCGATTATGAACTGGTCAGGAATAATCCCAAGTTATTTATAGGGTACAGTGACATTACCGCCCTTCACATGGCACTGCATCTGCGTACCGGTCTTGTATCTTTTCACGGGCCCGTTGTAAGGGGATTTCATGAAAATAAGGGGGCCAATTTTAAAAAAATGATTGAGGTTGTCTCCAACCCTCAGCCTCAGCCGCTGTCACTTAAAATGGGATCCGTCCTTGCCGCAGGCAAGGCGAAGGGACCCTTGATGGGAGGAAATCTCAGCGTGATCTGCAGCCTTCTCGGAACCCCGTATCTTCCCTCTTTCAAGGGGAGTGTTTTTTTTATGGAAGACAGGGGAGAGCAGCCTTACCGCGTGGACAGGATGTTGACCCAGCTTCTGATGAGCGGGAAGATCGATGATATAAGCTGCCTTTTATTGGGCGAATTCAGGGAATGCGGCGAAGATGAAGCGATTGCAGATCTGATGAAAGAAAGGCTGGCAGGGCTGGGGATTCCTGTAATCAAAGGTCTTCCCGTGGGTCATGGGGCAAATAACCTTGCACTGCCTATAGGCGTCAACGTTGAAATCGACAGCAGCAGCATGGCCCTTTCGTTTATACAGAAACCTGTTTCAAACAGGCCGGATTAACGTGGAAGGGCTGATTCTTAAATACAACCTTGATCCCCCGGGTCCCTGGACCCTCTTCTGCAATCAAGTTGGAGAAGAACCAAATATTTAAGAAAGAGTGTGATCTTGTTTTTATGACTCATCCTTTAGATAACCATATCGCCACCCTTGAAAACAGAATAAAAAAAGGCGACAGGAGTGTAAAAGTTGCAGGTATTTCAGGCGCGGCCCTTTCCTATTTTTTTTCAAGATTTTTAAAGCAACTTGAAAATCCCTGTGTAGTGGTTCTTCCGAAAAGAAAGGATGCCGAGTTGTTACTCAGAGAACTCGGTTTTTTTTCCGCCATTAACGGACAAGGACACCGTAACGGCTGTCAGGGTATGTACGAGTATCCGCCATATGACATGACCCCCCTTACAGGGCTAAGCCCGCATATGGAGGTGATTTCAAGGCGACTTGAAGCGCTTTATGCCCTGATGACCGAAAAACGGCCTGTAATTGTTACCTCGGTCGAGGCCGTTTCATTTAAGACTCTTCCCAAATCGTCGCTTGCCGCATCTCTTGAATATCTTGAGGTAGGAGAAGATGTGGAAAGGGATGATTTATTGAAAAGGCTTGAAGACATGGGGTATCAGCGCAGCTCACTTGTCGAGGCAAGAGGGGATTATTCGGTCAGAGGAGGAGTAATAGACCTTTTCCCTCCGCTTTATGATCTGCCGTTGCGCATAGAGTTCTGGGGTGACCATGTCGAATCCATACGTGCCTTTGATGCCCTGAGCCAGAGATCACAGGAAGATGTGAAAGAGATCTCGATTCTGCCTTCTTCAGAGATAATTCGGGGAGAAGAAAATATAAAGAGGGCAAGGTCCATGGGAAGGCTTCCGGTTGAAGGTGAATTCGGCAGGGGTTTTCCAGGGCAGGAAGCGTGGATGAATCATTTTTATCCCTGCCTTGATTCCCTTTTTGACTATATCCCGGATAACGGAGTATTAGCCCTTTTTGAACCGCATCGATTTGAAGCTGTCTCAAAAGGGATTGAAAAGAAATTCGATGAAGACCTGGAAAGATTTCGAAAAGAATCGAGCACAAAGGGAAAACCCTTTCCTGTTGCTGAAGGGTGCCTGATCGGTTCAGCGGAAATGTCAGCATACCTGCAGGGAATTCAGCGGCTCGAGTTCTCGCAGCTGGGTTTGACGCCCGAATCAGAAGATATTCCCGGGATTTCGATAAAGGGCAACTTTTCATCCTTTGAGACCCTCGATATCGCTATCGCAGGCAAGGGCAGAATCTCTCTTGCTCCGCTTGCCGAAAAAGTTTCAACCTGGGTCGGTTCAGGTGCCAGGGTAGTGATTGTCAGCAGGACGATGCAGCAGGCAAATCGTATAGGAGAAATACTTGAAAACTATGATGTGAGAGTGGATGAGACGGTGCAAAACTGGTCCCGGGTATCAGGTGGAGCAGGAATAACTGTTTGCCTGGGAAGACTTTCAAAGGGATTCACCTGGCCCGATATAGGGCTCTATATAATTAGTGAAGATGAGATCTTCGGTCCGAAGAGCAGTTCGAGACCCAGAAAAAGGAGGGCGAGTGAGAATGTCGTTTCCTGGTCCTCTTTCAGTCAGCTCAGGAATGGTGATTTTGTGGTTCACGAGGATCATGGAATCGGCCGGTACGGCGGACTGATCAAGATGGAGGTGGAAAACAAGGCGAATGATTTTGTGATTATCGAGTATGCAGACAGAGACAGACTATATGTCCCTGCGGATCGATTGAGCATCCTTCAAAAATATGCAGGCGCAGACGAAGGCGATCCCAGGGTTGATCTTCTGGGAGGGCGTTCATGGAAAGTCGCCAAACAGAAGGCCAGAAAATCCGTCAAGAGGATTGCAAAGCAGCTTGTTGAGATATACGCGCTCAGGAAATATAGGAGCGGGTTCTCTTTTTCTCCCCCCGACGGCTATTTCAGGGAGTTTGAGGCGACTTTCGCTTATGAGGAAACAAACGACCAGCTAAAGGCGATTGATGACGTGCTTGAGGATATGTCTTCCGAGCGCCCCATGGATCGTCTGATATGCGGGGATGTGGGATTCGGAAAGACGGAGGTGGCGCTAAGGGCGGCATTTAAGGCCGTGTCCGACGGAAAGCAGGTGGCCATCCTTGTCCCCACAACCGTGCTGGCGGAACAGCACTATGAGACTTTCAGGAGTAGGATGGCCCCGTTTTCCGTTCGTGTCGGCCTGATGAGTCGATTCAGGGCGAGAAAGGATCAGTCTGAAGTCGCTGGAAAGGTCAGGGCTGGAAAGATAGATGTCCTGGTCGGAACACACAGGATACTTCAAAAAGATGTCGGCTTCAGGGACCTTGGGCTTCTGATAATAGATGAAGAGCAGAGATTCGGGGTAAAGCAAAAGGAGTTGCTCAAAAAGTACCGGTCCCTTGTTGATGTCCTTGCAATAACCGCTACTCCTGTGCCTAGGACGCTTCATTTGTCCATGATGGGGGTTCGTGACATCAGCATTATAGAGACCCCTCCTGAAGACAGGCAGGCAGTAGAAACCTATCTGTCTCCTTATGACGATGCCCTTGTAATCCGTTCAATACAGACGGAGCTTGAAAGAAATGGCCAGGTGTTTTTTGTTCACAACAGGGTCAAGGACATAGGGGCGGTTGCGGATCATTTGAGGGAATTGATGCCGGATGTCAGATTTGCCGTAGCCCACGGGCAGATGAAGGAAAAGGATCTCGAGAAGACGATGATGCATTTTCTCGAAAAACAGATCGATGTGCTCGTATGCACCACCATAATAGAGTCAGGGCTGGATATCCCCTCAGCCAATACCATAATAATCGACCGGGTTGAACGCCTGGGTCTTGCCCAGATATACCAGTTAAGAGGAAGGGTTGGCAGGTCAAAGGAAAAGGCATATGCCTATCTGCTGCTGTCTGTCGGTTCCACCCTGACAAAGGACGCTGAAAAAAGGCTGAGGGCGCTCATGGATTTTTCACATCTTGGCGCCGGTCTTCATCTTGCCATGCATGACCTCAAAATCAGGGGAGGAGGAAATATCCTGGGATTTGCTCAATCTGGTCACATCTCAGCCGTAGGGTATGAAATGTATCTTAAATTTATTGAACGTGCCGTTTCCGAATTAAAGGGAGAGGAGCGGTATGAGCATATTGATCCTGAAATAAATGCTGATATAGCGGCCTTTTTGCCTGAGGATTATATAATTGATACTGATGTCAGGCTCAATATCTACAGGCGGCTTTCAACGCTAAGAGAAAAAATCGAACTTGAAACCATCTCCAGGGAGATCAGGGACCGTTTCGGGATCCTGCCTGAGGAGGCGGAGAACCTCCTGGCCCTTATGGCCCTCAGATTGATGTTGAGGGACCTTGGTATAAGAAGGCTGGATATAGGCAGGAATTCTTTTGTGCTGACTTTTTCGGAAGATGGAAGGGTCAAACCTGATAAGCTGGTTGAGGCAGTGGCCGGTAAACCTAACGGATATAGATTCATATCTCAGAACAGATTAAAGATCTCCATGGTCCGTTTATCTCTTCCCGGTGACCTTCGGAGAATAGAAGAATCGATTAATTCCCTTAATCTTCAATAGATTTTTGAGATCAGTCAAAAAGGCTCCCTGAAAAAATCTGCTTGCAATTTCCATCATTACTGGTAGTTTTATCAATTTAGGATTTTCTTGTTTTTAATTGAAATATTCCAGATATATTGAAAAATGTACCTTCATGCGCCTCATAACGTGTCTTTTCTCTTGATCTCGAAGATCTTTGCGGGTGCACTATGTTTGCTTTTGATGACAGGCACAGGTTGCAGTCCGCAGGAGGGCGCGGAAGGCAGTGTGGCCCTTGAAGTGGGATCGAGAAGGATCCATCTGGGGGAGCTTAAAAAGGATATCTTATTCATAAGCGCCGGCGCCTGTTCGACAACAGGCATGGACGGTAAAATCCGGGAAAGGATCCTGAACCTGATAATTGAACATTATCTGGTGCTTGAATATGGAGACAGGAAGGGAATCCGCATAGATGAAAGGGAAATGCGGGACCTGTTGGATACCATTATGCTCGGCTATACAGCGGAATCCTTTAAAGAGGTGATGCTCAGAAATTGCGTTGACCGCGAAGAGTGGGAAGACAAGATAAGGGAAAAACTCCTCGTAGAAAAGGTCATTGAAGGGGTAACCGGAAATATCACCCCCCCCAGTTATAACGAAATCAAGCGATATTTTGATGCTAATTGTGAGGAATTCAGATATCCGAGCATGGTCAGATTAAGACAGATATTAACGTCCACGGAAAAAGAGGCTGAAAAACTCCTGGATAGGATCAAAAACGGCGAAGGACTGGGAGAGCTTGCCAGATCGCATTCCATCGCACCTGAAGCGGAACGTGGGGGTGAAGTCGGATGGATCGAAAGGGGCACACTGCCTGAAAAGATCGAGAATATGGTTTTTTCCATGAAGATCGGTGAAGTAAGCCGTGTGTTCAAAAGTGAATACGGTTATCACCTGTTTGAGGTGACCGGCTTTAAAGAGGCCGGCAGCAGGACGCTTTACGAGGTGATAGATGAAATAGAGAGGAGGCTTACGTCTGAGAGGCGTATCCAATTCTGCAGGGAATGGATCAAGGAACTGAGAGACAGTTATAGGGTGAAGGTTAACGGAGAGACCTTGAGAAGACTGGAGTTTTCATAAAATGAAGCCATCAAGATCGTTTTTGCATCTGTTATGCATATTGTTTATCCCCTTTTTCACTATGCCTTCTGTATCGGCCGAGGTGTGCAACAGGGTCGTCGCATTCGTAAACGGTGATGTCGTAACGCTATACGAACTTAACCGCAGGATTAAACTGGCAACCGGAATCGAACCTTTTCAGATGAAGACGGAGGATAACGACGCCTATATCGAGACACGCCGGAATGCCCTCGATCAGCTTATAGACGAAAAGATTGCCAAAGAGAAGACAAAAGAGCTGGGCATAGAGATATCGGAGAAGGAACTTGATGAAACAATAGAAAGGATCAAAAAACAAAATTCTCTTACCCATGAGGACCTTCTTGAAGATCTCAGGAAAGAGGGCCTTACCATCAAAAAATACAGGCAAAACCTCAGGTCTGAAATCGAAAGGATGCGGCTTATAAACCGGGAGGTCAAGTCAAAGATAATTATCAGGGAGGAAAACGTATCCGACTACTATGACAGGCATAAATCCGATTTTTCAAAGGCCGAGAGGTTGCGCCTGGCTGCAATCTTCCTGAAGGCCAAGGGTCCATCCAGTGCAAATGGACCGGAAAACATGGAAGATAAGGTACGGGAAATCTTAAGGCTGCTTGAACAGGGAATGGACTTCACGGCCTTAGCAATAAGGTTTTCCCAGGGTCCTGGTGCTGAAGAGGGAGGGGATCTCGGATATTTCAAGTCTTCGCAACTCGATGGGCCGCTTACGGAAGTATTAGGCCGGATGAAGCCTGGAGAGGTGAGTGAACCAATAATGAGACCTTATGGAGTCCAGATAATAAAATTATTGGAGAGGGAGTCGGGAACGGTCAAGCCTTTTAAAGAGGTGCGGGATGCCATCTACAGTATCCTTTACAAAGAAGAGGTCAACAAGAGATATCTGGCATGGATAAAGGAGCTGAGGGAAAAGGCCTATATAAAAATAATTTTCTGATGGAAAATTCGCCTAATGACCGAAAGAGATAGCCAAGCGGACAATGAAAACGGGGAAAAGGAATTCCCCTCAGACAGCGGTATCGGGCTTCTTTTTAAAAAAAGGAGAGAAGAGCTGGGGCTGAGCCATGACCAGATCTCAGAGATGACCAGACTGAGGCCCCGTTTCCTTGCATGTATTGAAAAGGAGGAATGGGAGGGCCTTCCTTCGCCGGCTTTTGTGCCGGGTTTTATAAGGACTTATGCTAGGGCCATAGGAATAGACGAGGATAGGGCTGTGGGACTCTATCAGGAGACCCCCACAGTGGAACTCAATCCTCTTAAACCACTTATAATGCCCGGAAGGAAAAGAAAAGGAAAATATCTTTTCGTCCTTTTATTAGCGGGGATAATAGCCTTTTCCTATTACTTCTGGAAAGAATACGATCACTCTTCCAAAAATGTATCGAAACTGCCCGAAAAAGCGGTGGACCTGTCTTCAGAGATGAAAAGGGAGATTGGGATAACTGAAAATGAGGAAAGTCAGGTTAAGGGTGAATTGGTTGAAGAGAAAAAGCCTCCGGTTGTTAAAGAAATTAGTGATGAATCCGTACCAAAACCGCCGGAAGATATAATAGGGGCGGAAGCGGTCTCAGGACCTGATGAACCCGCTCAGACTGAAAAGGACGTCATACCCCCTGAAGATACTGCAAAAGAGAAAGAGGGACAAAAATTCCTTCTCAAGGCAGATGTCAAGGAAAGGACATGGGTTAAAATAAGGATAGATGGCCGTGAGCCGAAGGAGTATGTCTTTTCACCCGGGAGCCAGCCCGAATGGGAGGCAAAAGAAGGTTTTGAGCTGTTGATAGGCAATGCGGGGGGGCTTGATTTCATGCTCAACGGGGAGGAGATGAAAGATCTGGGGAATCCCGGTCAGGTGATAAGGTTGAAGTTCCCGGAAGATTTTGAAAGGAGGGGTACAGATAATTAAAGTGGAAAATGCTATTAACATCCTTGAGCATAGAGGTTTTGTAGAACAGGTTACCGACAGAAAACTGGTCTCGGAACTGCTTGATTCACCCTGCTCCTGCTATATCGGATTTGATTCTACCGCAAAGAGCCTTCATGTGGGTCATCTTTTGCCGATCATGTCTCTTGTGCACATGCAGAGCTGCGGACACAGGCCGATTATAGTCATAGGCGGGGGCACGACCCTTATCGGTGATCCGAGCGGCAAGACGGAGTCTCGTCCACTTCTGTCAAGGGAAGAGATCGACGAGAATGCGGAGGCCCTGAAAAAGCAGCTTTCAAATTTCATAGATTTCAGCGACGGCAAGGCCCTTATGGTCAATAACGCCGACTGGCTTGTCGATCTTCGGTACATAGAGTTCCTTCGCGACATCGGCAGGCATTTCAGCGTTAACAGGATGCTGGCTGCCGAATCCTACAAGGCGCGGCTTGAAACGGGGCTTAATTTCCTGGAGTTCAATTATATGCTTCTGCAGGCCTATGATTTTTGGTTCCTGTTCAAAAATTACGGCTGTCGCCTCCAGATGGGGGGTAATGACCAGTGGGGGAATATCCTTGCAGGTGCGGATCTGACCAGGAGGCTTGAGGGGGAGGATATTTACGGCCTTACATTTCCATTACTTACGACCTCCTCCGGAATTAAGATGGGAAAGACTCATAAGGGTGCCGTATGGTTCGATCCGGAACTTACCTCGCCCTATGAATATTACCAGTTCTGGATAAACCAGGACGATAGAGACATCCCTTTTTTTCTATCGATCTTTACGCTTCTGCCGATGGAGGAGATCAACAGGCTAGGCAAATTAAAAGATGAAAAAATAAGGGAGGCAAAAGAAATCCTTGCCTATGAGGCCACAAGCCTCTGCCATGGAAAGGAAAATGCCGACAGGGCGCGTGAGGCTTCAAAACGGCTCTTCGGGAAAAACAGTGAAGATTTCGCAGATGGCGCTCCCAACTATGAGCTGGATGGAGGGGAGCTTGAGCAGGGCATCCCAGCCTATATCCTTTTTGAGAAGACCGGCCTCAGAAAGACCAGAAGTGAGGCCAGGAGGCTTATTTCTCAGGGAGGGGGTTATCTTAACGGAACGAAGATAGAGTCCTATGATCAGATTATAGGAGTTGACAATCTGGTAGACGGCTCAATGCTCTTAAGGGCGGGGAAAAAGAAATATATGCGTATTATGCGGAGCAGTTAGATTCCGTCCGAGACGGGACGGTCCGACTTTTACCAGGTTGTTATTAACCGGACGTGGAAATCGGGAAAAAGTGAATCTGAGATGCGGGTGAAGACCTTATTATGAAAAAAGCTAAAGATATGGAAAAGACGGATCTGAGCGGAAAAGAGAAAAAATCCGGAAGGCTTTATCCCACAACCTCCGCAGATGCGAAAGAAAAATCTCTTGTTCCTTATGATCCTCTCCAGATGTATCTGATGGAGATAAAACAGTACAATCTTCTTACAAGGGAAGAAGAAACGGAACTTGCCACCCGTGTCAGGGAAAACAATGATGAAAAGGCCGCTTACAGGCTCGTTACATCCAACCTCAGGCTGGTTGTCAAGATTGCAATGGATTTTCATCGGTATTGGACCAAAAATCTGCTGGATCTTATTCAGGAAGGCAATCTGGGATTGCTGCAGGCTGTAAAAAAATTCGATCCCTACAGGGGAATAAAGTTTTCCTATTATGCCTCATTCTGGATCAAGGCATATATGCTCAAGTTTATCATGGATAATTGGAAGCTGGTAAAGATCGGAACAACCCAGAGCCAGAGAAAACTATTCTTCAATCTGGCAAAGGAAAGGGACAAGCTTATTGCCCAGGGTTTTGAACCGGAACCGAGGCTTCTGGCTGAACGGCTTGATGTCAAGGAGGAAGAGGTAGTTGAGATGAGCCAGCGACTGGGAGGCTGGGAGATATCTCTTAGTGCGCCCGTTGGAGATGAATCGAGGGAATCCTATGAGGCCCTTCTGCCCGATCCGGGGATCGGCGTTGACGAGCTGCTCTCCGACCATCAGAGCTCCAAGATACTCAAAGACAGCCTTAAGGAATTCAGGAAAACCCTTTCAGGAAAAGAGGCGGAGATATTCGACAAAAGGATTATGGCAGAAAAACCGGTTACGCTTCAGGATCTTGGAGATAAGTATAGTATCTCAAGGGAAAGGGTCAGACAAATTCAGGAAAAGACCGTGAAAAACATCAAAAAATATCTGAAAGAGCAGATCCCCAATTTTGAAGAGGAGTATTACAAGTTTCTAAAGTGACAGGGATAGGAAAGGCTGTCTGCTGTTTTTTTGTTGATGTGCTTATCTTCCAAGACCGTTCAGACTGCCAAGCAGAGATATCCATGCGATGCTGGTACTTTTGTGTATCGGCATTTTTTTCAACGAGAAAAAAGGGTTAAGGGGTAAATCAATACCCGGTCCTTTGGGCCGGTCTTAATCCGAAGAGCCTATACAAAACAGGAACTATCCCGGTTTATAAAATGTATGCATACTATCTGAAAAAGAGATGGAAATTTCCAAAGACCTTTGAGGGCCTTGGGACGAAATTGTCCATTTTTATTGCCCTTTTGGGCATGGTGTCGTGCTCTCATTATGAGGCCCGATTTCCGGAGGCCCACGAAACCGTCTTTTCAGCGGAGAAGGAAGTCGCGGAAGATCAGGAAAAGGACTCGGTTCAGGAAGCCTACCGCTATTTCGCACTTTCCTCATTCGCGATAAGCCATGGCGATTATGAGCAGGCCAAGAAGTTTCTTGAGGGTGCGCTTGAACAGGATCCCGATTCCCTTTTCCTCTGCAAGAGGATGGCCCTTATTTTGAAGAGACTCAAAAAATATGAAAAGGCTCTGGACTATGCCCTTCGCTCCGCGGCAATCAATCCCAGTGATGAGAAAAGCCTTGTATTAGTGGCGGATCTGTACGCGTTGAAGGGGGAGGAGGGCCTTGCCATGGATTATTATGAGAAGGCCCTGGTTCTTGAGCCGGATGACCAGAGGGTGCGGCTGCAGCTGAGCACCATTCTTATGAAAAACGATCGGTATCCCGAGGCGCTGCAGCAACTTGAAAAGGTTGCCGATGCGGGGCCTCAGCAGATCCTGGCGCATTATTACCGCGGAAGAATCTTTCTTTCCACAAAGAGATTCGAAGAGGCGGAGAAGGCGTTTCTTGAATCTCTCGAGCTTGACAGGGCTTTTGAGCCGGCACTCTTTGATCTTGGAACCCTCTACCAGATTATCGCCAGAGACGATGATGCCGTAAAGGTGTATGAAAGGCTTCTGGGATACCATCCTGATAATATACCTGCAAGAGAGAGGCTGATAGATCTCTATTTCAAGCTGGCTAGGATGGAAAAGGCCTTAAGGCATATGGAGCTCTTGAAAAAACAATCCGAGCCCGGGGACCCTGAAAGAAAAGCCTTGGGCCTTATCTACCTGAGACATGGTAAAATAGATGAATCGATCGAAGAGCTGGGCCTTGCGGTTGCAGTGAATCCGAAGGATTTTAAATCAAGGCATTTTCTCGCGACGGCCTATGAGACCGGAGGAAACAATAACAAGGCCCTGGAGCACTTCAGGCTTATAGAACAGGAATCTGAATACTATATCGAGGCCCAGCTTCACATAGCCTATATCCTGGATGAAGAGGATAAGACCCGGGAGGCCATAGAGATCCTTGACAAGGCCCTTGCGCTTGAAAGAGAGAGGATCGAGATCTACCGGATGCTGTCCGCTCTGTACGAGTCCGAAAAAAATTATGACAAGGCCATGGAGATTATCGGAAAGGGGCTGAAGATTGATGGTGAAAATATCGCCCTTATTTTCAGGCTTGGCGTGGTGTTGGACAAAAGGGGCGATAAGGAAAAGGCATTGGATCAGATGAAGAGAATCCTTGAGATCAATCCGGATCACGCGGAATCACTTAATTACATAGGCTATACGTATGCGGATCAGGGCATAAGGCTTGATGAGGCCAAGGTGCTTATTGAAAAGGCACTAAGGATAAAACCTGACAGCGGTTATATCCTGGACAGCCTCGGGTGGGTCTATTTTAAGAAAGGCCAATATGGTGAAGCGGTAAGATACCTTGAGAAGGCTATAGGCATTAATCCCGAAGACCCCACAATAAATGAGCATCTGGGAGATGCCTACCTGGAGATGAAAAGTTATGCCAGGGCCCTTGAACGATACAGGAAGGCCTTTTCTCTGAATAAAGAGGGAAAGGGGAATATAAAGGCAAAAATATTAAGGGTGGAAAGGTTTTTAAACGTTACAAATTGAAAATTCCCTCCAAAGATCGTCCGGCTCCGGTTATCCTTCTGGGGATCCTTCTTTTGGCAGCTCAATATTGTGCGCCCATGCCTCATAGGATTTCTGAATCCTTTGATAAAAGGGATGTCGCTGGCATTGTTTCAGCCTTTAAAGATCAGGAAACAATGGTGGATTCATTCGTTTCGACAGGCAGACTGGAGGTGGAAGATGAAACATCCAGATGGGGTTTTGACGCCCTCATAATAGGAGAAAGAAACCCGCTCAGGATAAAAATCGAGGTTACCCACGCCTGGGGCAGGCCTGTGGTTCATTGCCTTATAAGCGAGGATAAGATGCTCGTCCTTTATTTCCCGGATAAGACAATCTATTCCGGAAGGCCCGGTCGGCCTTCATCAAGCCCCTTTTTCTTTGACCGCATGGAGTTGTCTCAGCTATGGGGCCTTTTGCGAGGGTTTCCGGTGCTTCCGAAGGGTGCCTTGTCCTTTATTTCGGAAGGGCCAGGGATCATACCTCTGGATAAAGAGGGGAGGGCGCTCCAGCGTATAAAAATCGATGCTGAGACTCTGGTTCCCCGATCGGTCAATGATGAAGCCTTGGGACTTGAGACCGTCTATCCCGGATTTGAAGATCGCAAGGGCATCCTGTATGCGGAAAAAAGATGGTTAAAGGATCTCAAAAACAACAATAAAATCAGATTGAGTTCAAAAAAAATATCTTTCAATCAACCTCTGCCTGAAGCTGTTTTTGATCTGAAAATCCCTCACGATTTTAGAGAGATGCCGCTTGACAGGCTTGACAGGTTTTCTCCTTTCAAATAGAACTCCTAAATGTTATTAAAAAGGGGCTGTTTCCCGATCAGTTGAAGCTGATCAGGTAAGTTAAGTGAGCATCTGCAACTGAGTAGATGTGCCCTTTGAGGATCTAATACTTGGAATTTTTTCCTGTTAGATCGGGAAAAACCTTAAGCAAATGAATTTGACCAAATCGGCCTTTTACGCATCCTGATTATGAAATTATCCACCATAGTAATGAAATCCAGGTATTTTTATTAGATGATAGATCGAATCCTCGGCAAGGGTATTGCCACCTATGTAAAACGGCACCGTGGGCTGGTGGTGTGCGCACTTTTTCTGACCGCTGTGGCCTCACTTTTTGTCGTCATTCCTGCCTATCTTCTCCAGCCCTTTGTCGACGCCGGAATGAAGAGCGGTACCGATCCGGTCTCCTGGAAGGTCCCCTGGATAACCTTTGAGTCGGGTTCCTGGCTTTCCTGGCAGAAAACCGAAAAGGTTATAGTTGACAACATATCGCCAAACCGGCTCCTTGTAATTTTGACCGGAGTGGCCTTCGTGTCCGTCTTCATAAAATCGATTGCCGTCTATTTGAGCGGCCTTGCGGCCGCCGCGCTATCCAACAGGGCGGTTCTTTCTTTGAGGGTTGATCTTTACAGAAAATTTATTTCCCTGCCTCTCAGTTTTCATAACAGGGAAAAATCAGGGGAACTGCTTGCTAGGGCCACGGCCGACCTGACGGTAATGCAGGGCCTCATTGCCAATGTGATAATCGGCCTTATCGAACACCCGCTCACGGCAGTGGTCTTTCTCTGTTTCCTGCTGATCATGAACTACAAATTGACTCTTCTCGTGGTTTTTGTGGTTCCCGTTATTATCGGCCTGGTAAGGCTTTTCGGTCGAAAGGTCAAAAAGCATGCGATAATATTGCAGGATGATACGGCAAGGGTCACCGGCGCTTATGAAGAGACCCTTGTCTGCCTTAAGATCATTCAGGGTTTCTTCACGGGGAAACAGGAAGTGGAAAGATTTGAGCTCCTCACCAAACAGCTCTACAAGACCGTTATGAGATGGAACAGATGGTTCCTAGGCCTCGGGCCGATGATGGATTCCACTGTATTTCTTGTCCTGCCCGCCGTATTGATTGCAGGAAAAATATATTTCAACCATTCCCTTGGAGAACTTATGGCCATGATTTATGCCTTTTCCAAGGTGTATAGCCCCATAAAGAAACTGGCCCTTGTCAATAACAATCTGAAGACTCTTCAGGGCGCGACAAACAGGGTGTTCGGGATAATGGGTACCGTGCCGGCGATTCAGGATCCTCCCTCTGCGGTTGAGCTTCCCAGACATAATAAATCCATTGAATTCAAGGAGGTGTCTTTCGGATACTCCCCTGATGATATGATTCTTGAAAATATTTCCTTCAGGGCGAAAGCCGGCGAGATGGTGGCATTTGTGGGGGCTACCGGTGCCGGCAAGAGCACTCTTCTGGATCTCGTGCCCCGTTTCTATGATGTCACGGACGGCAGCATAGAAATCGACGGTGTGGATATCCGAAACGGTACGATTGAGTCTTTGAGGACCCAGATAGGCATAGTAAATCAGGAGGTGCTGCTCTTTAACGACACAATCGCGAACAATATTTCATATGGGGCCAGAGGGAAAGGCTTTGAAGAGATAGTCTCCGCTGCAAAGGCCGCGCATGCTCATGGATTCATAACCGCCCAGCCGAAGGGGTATGAGACGGTCGTGGGGGACAGGGGTTCCCTGCTTTCAGGGGGCCAGAGGCAGAGGATTGCGATCGCTAGGGCGATCCTTGTTGATCCTTCCATCCTGATCCTTGACGAGGCGGCCTCAGCCCTTGATACGAAAAGCGAAAGGCTTGTTCAGGAGGCACTTGAAAAGCTTAAAGGAGGACCCACCATACTTACCGTGGCCCACAGGCTTAGTACAATCGCCAAGGCGAACAGGATATATGTGCTGGAAAAGGGGAGGATCGTTGAATCCGGATCAAGGGAAGAACTGCTGGCTCTGGGCGGGCGGTTCAAGATGCTGTATGACATGCAGTTCAGCTGATTTCCCGCCGGGACCGGGCACGTTCCCGGAGGGTTCAAGATTCAAGGCCCGTCCTGTCGCGACACGGTGATTGATTGATAAACAGGCGGAGCTTCATGGTGATGATAGTCTATTGAGAATATGGCAATGTTTATCGGTCCGGGCCATGGGTTAGGGCGAAATGCAAAAGATTACAAAGATTTTAAGTTATGGCGGAAGTAACAGGGCCTCTGCGTGGAGATATGGAATAACGGTAAAATCATCAAAGAAAGATAAGAAACAATAATGGAAGTTGAGATTTCACTTGTAATAGTAAACTGGAACACAAAAGATCTTTTGATGGAGTGCCTCACTTCTGTTTTTGAAACCATCAGGGGAATCCCCTTTGAGGTGTGGGTGGTGGACAATGGCTCGGTTGATGGCAGTGTCTCTGCCGTGCGGAAAAAATTCCCCCAGGTATCCATTTTAGAAAACGGCAGAAATCTCGGTTTTGCGGTTGCGAACAACCGGGCATTTGAAAAGATGAACGGCCGGTATGCGGTTCTTCTGAATACGGATGCGGTTCTTACCGAAGGTGCTGTGGAAAAACTGCATGGTTTCATGGAAAAAACCCCTGAGGCTGCGATGGCATGCGGCCAGCTCCTAAACAGAGACGGCTCCAAGCAGAATTCCTTTGCCAATTTCCCTGCCCTTACCGCCCTGCTTGCCAATGAGACCCTTCTGAGGATTTTTTTCCCTGAAAAATTTCCCAGCAAGAGAAGAGATTACAAGGAACCGATTGAAGTGGATTCCTGTGTTGGCGCCTGCATGATGGTGAGAAAAGAGGCGATGGACAAGGTGGGTCTGTTTGACGAGGATTATTTTTTCTTTTTTGAGGAGACAGACTGGGCCTACCGGATGAAGCAGGCGGACTGGAAGGTCTTTTTCGTGCCGTCTTCCTTTATATATCATCTGCAGGGGAAAAGTGCCGGGGTAAAGGCCTCGGCAAGGATCATGTTTTACCGCTCAAGGTATATATATTTTTCAAAGTGGCGGCCGAAGGATTTTATCACCGTTCATATTATCCTTTTTTTCAGACTTCTTGTTAATTTCATTTTAAACTTGGCAGGTTTAGCGGTAACCCTCGGCTTTAGCAGGCGGATAAAAACAAGGCTGTCCGTCTACACGCAATTGCTCCTCTGGCATCTGTCCGGCTGTCCGGACAACAGATAGGTATTTTTTTAAATGATTATAAAGGGTAAAGCCTCATTATTCGTTAAACCTAAAGCGATTCTGCTTATACAGCTGGGTGATATCGGGGATGTAATAGTATCCGTTCCATGCATAAGGGCCCTTAAGGAATGTTTCCCCAACGCGGTAATCGTTGTTGCCGTAAGGGATAAGGCGGCTGGATTGATCCGGGACCTGCCCTGGGTGGACGAGGCGATCAGTGTAGAGAAAAAGGGCCGTCACCTTATAGAAGCGATAATATATCAGATCCGGTTTTTTACCCATCTGAGGAATCTGCATCTTGATCTTGCAATAGACCTTCGGATGGGTACACGGGGCGGCATAATGGTGTTTCTGTCAGGGGCTTCTGAGAGAATAGGAGTATACGATTCAAGGGGCACGTTTCGAAACAGGTTTTTCACCCATCTCTGCCTTCCGGAGGTAATGCCTGGCCGGCATATGGCCAAACATTGTCTGGGCCTTCTGGAACAATACGGCATTTCAACCGAGGATGAACGGCCCGAACTGGTCGTGAGCGATGAATGTGCCGGAAGGGTTCGCCAATTGCTTGCCGGTGAGGGAGTCTCGGAAGATGAAACTTTAATCGCGGTTCAGCCCTTTTCTCTGTGGGCCTACAAGGACTGGGGGATTTCAAAGTATGCGGGGCTTATCGAATGGATCAGATCAAGGTATGGGGTTCCGGTCCTGATTACCGGGTCTGAATCGGAAAGAGAGCAGTCGGATGTGATTTGCGCTAAAACCGGAGGCCGTGTGTATAATATGGCGGGGAAAACCTCTATCGGGGAGTTGGCCGGCCTTTTGAAGTGCTGTGGCCTTTTCATAGGAGGTGACAGCGCGGGTCTTCATATCGCGGCTGCAGTAGGGACCCCCACAGTGGGGATATACGGGCCCTCTTCTTCCGAGGCGTGGGCGCCCAGGGGTGAAAAACATTGTGTTGTCAGCAAGGATATGCCGTGCATGCCCTGCAGCCGGAAAGGTTGCAGTGACAGCGGAATCAGCCGATGCATGGAGGAGCTTTCCCTGGAAGAGGTCATCGCGGACATTGATGGCCATATTGAGAAACTTCTAGAAGTAAAGAAACGTGAGATAAGTCTATGAAAAGTTTTTTCAAAAATATCGCAAGCGCCCTCCTGTATCTTCTGCCATCCGAGATGAGATATGAGATCTGCCGTCACCATGCGAACAAGGAATTTGCGGAAAACAGGAGTGATTTCAGGAGCAACGGCGAACTATGGTTAATGGAGAAGATCATCCCCGGGGTTTCCACTGTTTTCGATGTGGGGGCCCATAGGGGCGAATGGGCGTCAGAGGCGTTGAGAATAAACAAAGATATCGAGCTTCATTGTTTTGAGCCGTGCAGCCGTTCCTATTCGGAACTTGAAAAGGGTGAATTCGGAGAAAAGATCTTTCTCAATAATTTCGGCCTGGGTTCGCAGCAATGTGAAAAGACGATGTATATCTTTGATGGCTCAGGTGAAGGAAATTCTCTTTTTATCCGTTCCGGGCTTGAATTAAGGAAGGATTATTCTCCGCAGGACAGATCCGAGACCGTGCGGATTGAAACCCTGGACGACTATTGTACGGATAAAGGGATAGGTAATATCGATTTTCTGAAAATCGATGTCGAGGGTAATGAACTGGCAGTGATTGAAGGGGCAAAGGGGCTTTTCGGTCATGAGGCTATAGGGGTTGCTGTCTTTGAATATGGCGGCGCCTATATAGATTCAAGGATACTTCTGAAAGATTTTTTTCAGTTTTTTTCTGAAACCGATTACGACATTTTTCTCCTGTATCCCGACAAGGTGGCTCCCATACCGATATATGACTGCAGGCTGGAAAATTTTCAGTACAAAAATTTTCTTATCGTCAACAGGGCCATAACAGAGAAAATAGGCATTTTCAGCTGATTCAAATGAAAGACCCTCTGAAAATATACAGAAAAAGATTCAGGTCCTGGAAAAACAATGTCCGGCTTGAAAGGGAGAAGATTTACTATTCTTCAATGTTTAAGGAAAAAAATCTCAGCCTTATCGGACAAGGGGATATAAAGGAAGAAATAGCAACAGGGCGACCCGGAATTAAACCAACGCCCAAAGGGTTTTTAAATATCGCCGCCATATATCACCATTATAACTGGGAGGATTATTCACTCAAACCGTCACTTGAAAAATTCGGGGCTGTTCGCCGTTATGATTGGTTTGAGAAATTCAATCATCAAATGCCGAATTGGCACAAATCGGAAAAGGCAAAGATGAACAATGACATGGTTGACCGGATCAAGCAGTGGAATAAAGAGTCAAAAATCGATGTCATATTTTCATATTTATCAGGAGCGCTTGTATCTCCGGAATCCTTGAAGGAATTGTCTTTCCTCTGCATCCCCATGGTAAATCTTTCGTTGAACGATAAGGAGTATTTCGTGGGTAAGTTGAGGAAGGGGATAGCGATGGGGCAGAGGGACATATGCCGGTATTTCGATCTGTGCTGGACGAGCACTGAAGATTCTCTTGTAAAATACCGCGTTGAAGGGGCCACCCCTGTTTACCTTCCCGAGGGCGCCAATCCCGCGGTTCACAAACCTTATGATGAGGCAAAAACAATTGATGTCTCCTTTGTGGGGCAGTGCTACGGTGAACGGCCAAGAATTATTGCAGGACTGAGGGAAAAGGGAATCAAAGTCGAGGCATTCGGCTACGGCTGGCCCAACGGGCCTTTGAGCGTGGATGAAATGGTTCGATTGTATTCCAGAAGCAGGATCAATCTCGGCTTCGGCGGTGTTGCGGACCTGAAAGACACCTATTGCCTCAAAGGAAGGGATTTCGAGGTGCCTATGAGCGGAGGGCTGTACCTGACGGAATATCATGCCGAGCTGGAAAGGTTTTTTGAATTAGGCAAAGAGATTGCTGTTTACAGTAATTTTGATGATCTGGCGGAAAAAATCAGGTATTACCTGAGTCATACTGAAGAAGCCGATGCGATAAGGAAAAGAGGGCTTGCCAGGGCACGTGATGAACACACATGGGAAAGACGCTTTGAGAGAATTTTTCGGCTTTTGAACCTCCTCAATTAAATGCCGGGCACTTTAACCTTCAGCAAGAGAAAGAGCGGAAAACTGTTTCATGGATATAAAAAATAAGAGCAATGAATCAATCGCTTCTGGAAATAACTGGCTTAAGGAATGTTCCAATAATATTTTTTCGCAGTTTGGAGAGGATGGGATAATAGAAAAGATCTTTTCCATGCTTCCCGATTCAAACAGATGGTGTGTGGAATTCGGGGCGTGGGATGGGAAGCACCTTAGCAATACCCATCTGCTGCTCAGCCAAAAAGGATGGTCCGGTGTATTGTTCGAGGCAAGCCGGGAAAGATTCGGAGATCTCCTTCGAACATATGATGGTAATGAAAAAATAATCTGTATTAACAAGATGGTAGCCTTTGAAGGCAAAAATACCCTTGACCGGCTCCTTGCTATAACCCCGGTCCCTGAAGATTTCGACCTTCTTTCCATTGATGTAGACGGGAACGATTATCATATATGGCGGTCGCTGGAAAAATACAGGCCCCGTGTCGTGATTATAGAGTTCAATAACACTATCCCGAATTCCGTGGAGTTTATCCAGCCGGCTGATCCGTCGGTCAATCAGGGCTCTTCTCTTCTTGCCATGTGCAACCTGGGCAAAGAAAAGGGATACGAACTTATCGCGGTAACGGATTCTAACGCTTTCTTTGCAGACGCCAAGTACTTCGAATTTTTCCAGATAGGAGAAAATTCACCTGAGGCTATGAACGGGGACCAGAAATATCTGACCCATATCTTTCAGCTTTATGACGGTACCCTGGTTGCTGAAGGAAATCTGAAACTTTTGTGGCATGGAATACCTATTGACCAGAAAAAGATTCAGGTCCTTCCCAGCTCATTCAGGTATTTTCCGGAGAAAAAAGTGAACCCTTTAATTAAGTTTGCTTTTTCCATATACAGGAAGCTGTTTTTAAAGTGAATAAAATGGATTTGTCTATATTGCTTCTAGCCTAGGGAAAGAGGCTCTAATTGAAAATTGATATTATGCGACCTGTAAAACGAGTTACCTTTTACAAGGATTACTCGACCTTTAAGGGGCAGGCAAAAAGATCGAAAGAGCTGTTTCCTTTGGGAAAACCATATCCCTGCCTGGATGAAAAAAATGAGCAAAGCGGAACTGCTGCGGGGCACTACTTTCATCAGGATCTTCTTGTGGCCCAGAAGATATTCCATAATAGACCTGAAAGACATGCCGATGTAGGTTCAAGAATAGATGGATTTGTGGCCCATGTGGCGTCTTTCAGGGAAATCGAAGTCTTTGATGTCCGTCCCCTGGAGATTGATATTCCGAATATAAAATTCAGACAGGCAAATTTCATGGAAAAAGATTTTGATCTCTTAGACTGCTTCCCTTCCATTTCATGCCTTCACGCGATAGAGCATTTCGGCCTTGGAAGATATGGGGATAAAATCGATTTCGAAGGTCACCTGAAGGGGTTGGATAACATATACGGGATGCTTCAAAAGGGAGGGAAATTTTACTTCTCAGTGCCTATCGGTCCCCAGCGGATAGAATTTAATGCGCACAGGATTTTTTCGATGAGATATCTTATCGATCTTATTGAACCGAAGTACAAAATCGATTCTTTTTCATATGTAAATGATGACGGCAATTTGGTAAAAGATGCGGCTCTTCATGAAAAAGATATCAGAAACAACTATTTTTGTAATTATGGTTGCGGTATTTTCGAACTTACAAAGAAATAGAAACAAATTTATCCTGTTATTCCTGTAATCATAGCACTTTGTTTAAAATAACATTTGAGAGGTTGATTTATCAAGCCTATGTTTGACTACATGCAAAAGCTCAGATACCGATGGAACTATAAGAAATGGAGTTCAAAGGGAAAACCTGAACCTGTTCCACACTTTGTAAAGCAGATGGTGGTACTTGAATATGCCGCCAAATCGGGTATCGATATCTTTATCGAGACCGGGACATATCTGGGTGATATGCTTAAAGCGGTAAAAAGAAGGTTCGACATGATCTATTCCATAGAACTCAGTGAAGAGTATTTCAACCGGGCCAAAAGGAAATTTCAAAGACATAGGCACATAGAAATATTTCAGGGTGACAGCACCGATGTCCTTCCTATGTTAGTGAGTAAGATTGAAAGGCCTGCTTTATTCTGGCTGGATGCGCATTATTCCTCGGGGAAAACCGCAAGGGGAAAAAAGGACACCCCGATAATTGAAGAGTTAAAGACAATCTTTGACTCTAAAATAAGCGGGCATGTTATTCTGATAGATGATGCCAGATGTTTCACCGGGGAAAACGACTATCCCGAAATAGAGGATCTGAAGGCTTTTACAGTCGAAAAATATCCCAAAAGCTCATTTGAGCTGCAAGATGATATAATAAGGATACTTACCTTCAGATGATAATAGGGTGAGCCCTGTATTTAGAGGCATAGAAGGTTTTAAGGAAAGACGCCTGCTTTTATGATAAATTTAGAAACTTTTCCGGCATTGACCGCGATATTGAGTTTATCGACCGAACGCGGGAAGAGCAATAAAGGAAGGGCTGGAGTTTTCAGTAGGGGGAATGAATTTTGAGAGGATTTTTGACCGGATATCTTTGCATCCTGGGCACCGTGTTATTAACCGTTTATGGACAGTTGGTTATTAAATGGCAGATAATTAAAGCCGGGGCTTTCCCGGAAGGAATTACAGAAAGGGTATGGTTTCTTTTGCGTATGGTGTTCAATCCGTGGGTGATAAGCTGCCTGGCCGCGGCCTTTCTGGCTTTTCTCTTATGGATGGTGGCTATGACAAGATTTGAATTAAGCCATGCATATCCGTTTGTGAGCATGTCATTTGTGGTTGTCCTTGTATTGAGCGGCCTTTTTTTCCATGAATCAATAACAGTGCCTAAACTGCTGGGGGTATTGTTGATAATGTCAGGTATTATTGTAGGGGCTCAGGGATGAAGGTATGCCTGTCATGCGGGCAGCGATTTTCAGCCCAAGACTGGCGGTGTCCTTCCTGCAATAAATATCCTGAAACGGTTGATGACTTTCTTTCCTTTGCTCCTGATCTTGTGTCGGAAAACGACGGGTTTGAAGCGAAATCCTTTGAAATGCTTTTCAAGGTTGAGGCTGCGAATTTCTGGTTCAGGTCACGTAACAGACTATTGATTTGGACATTGCGGAAATATTTCCCAAATGCGAAAAGTCTTTTTGAGATTGGATGCGGCACCGGCTATGTCTTGTCCGGAATTCAAAGCGAATTACCGGGCCTTCATTTATATGGAAGCGATATCTTCAGTAACGGTTTGTCGTTTGCTGATAAGCGTCTGTTCGATGTCTCGCTTTTTCAGATGGATGCAAGGCTGATACCCTTTGAAGAGGAATTCGATGTAATTGGCGCGTTTGACGTCCTGGAGCATATTGCTGAAGACGATGTCGTGCTTCAACAGATGTTCCAGGCGGTAAAACCGGGGGGGGGGGTAATAATAACTGTTCCGCAGCACAGGTTTTTATGGAGCATAGTGGATGCATACTCATTTCACAAACGACGATACACGAAAACGGAACTGATAAAAAAAGTGAAAGATGCGGGGTTCCAAGTTATGTATTCTACCTCCTTTGTCTCTTTTCTGCTGCCCCTTATGCTTCTTTCACGTATGAAAAGGCATGTCTCTACAGACAAGTTTGATCCCCTGGCGGAACTTAGAATCGGACGGGCTGCAAACAGGGTGTTGGAAAAGATCCTTGCTGTGGAAAGGCGATGCATCAAGTTGGGTGTGTCTTTGCCAGCAGGTGGATCGCTTCTTGTCATAGCAAAACGAAGCAGGAGGTGATAATTGAGCACTTTGATTTCTTTTAACAGGCCTTTTATCGTAGGCAAGGAATTATACTATATCGCGCAGGCGGTTCAGGACGGTCATCTGGCGGGAGACGGCAATTTTACAAAGAAGTGCAATGAGTGGATGGAGCGGACCTTCCAGGCAAAAAAGATTCTGCTTACTCATTCAGGCTCCGGGGCTCTTGATATATGTGCCATGCTTTGCGATATAAAGCCCGGTGATGAAGTCATAATGCCCTCCTTTACTTTCGTTTCAACCGCCAACCCTTTTGTCCTGGGAGGGGCGCGCATCAGGTTCGTTGATATCCGTCCCGATACCCTGAATATCGATGAGACTCTGATCGAAGCTGCTGTCAACGAACATACCAGGGTGATTGTGCCGATGCATTATGCGGGTGTCGGCTGCGAGATGGATTCGATCATGGATATAGCGCACAGGCATGATCTGCTTGTCGTGGAGGACGCGGCCCAGGGGGTGAATGCTACTTACAAGAAGCGATACCTTGGAACAATCGGTCATCTGGGTGCTTACAGCTTTCATGAGACCAAGAATTTTATAAGCGGCGAGGGCGGGGCACTTGTTGTAAATGATGAGAGGTTTATTGAACGAGCTGAAATTATCAGGGAAAAGGGGACCAATCGAAACAAGTTTTTCCGCGGAGAGGTGGATAAGTATACCTGGGTGGACATTGGATCGTCATTTCTGCCCTCGGAGCTGGTTGCGGCGTTTCTTTACGCTCAGCTTGAAGAGGCTGATGTCATAACGATGAAGAGGAGCGCGATATTCAGCTATTACTTGGAACAGCTTTCTCCGCTATGTGAAAAAGGGCATATCCGTATACCATCATGCCCCTCTGAATGTCGGCATAACGCCCACCTCTTTTATCTTTTAATTGATAATGCTCTGGGCGATCGTGACCGGTTGATTGCATATTTAGAAAAGAGAAATATTAATGCGGTATTTCACTATATCCCACTACATACATCGCCAGTGGGTATTGGAATGGGCTACAGAGAAGGAGAGCTGCCGGTTACAGAGGATTTGAGCGAGAGACTTGTGCGGCTTCCCTGTTATTATGAACTGACAAGGGAAGATCAGGACAGGGTAATTGACGGGGTCTATGAATTTTTCGGATTCCACAGGTAAATGTTTTTCTTATCGTGGCTGTCTGGAACGGCTATGGAACCGCGGCTTGAAACAGTTATAAAGAATGACGGAATCTACCGATAGACAGGCAAATAAGAAGAACAACTAGGCGGCTTTTATTCCCTCTCTAAAGTGGATGGTGGAGATGACAAAGTTTGAAATATTTTTCCCTGCCCTTTTGTGAGGTTGAATCTCATTGTCATGTATTATCAGAATCGGAGTTGAAAAGAGATGGTGGAGGGATCAAGGAGAAAATGACGAAACAACCCAAGATGCTTATTGCAGGAGGTGGATATGCGGATATACCTCTTATATTGGCAGCTAAAAAAATCGGCTACTATGTAATTACAAGCGGCAATCGACCCGATGAGCTTGGTCATAATTATTCGGATGAATATCAGAAAGCAGATTTTTCTGATTCAGATGCGATGTTTGAACTTGCCCGAAGTATGAAAATATCAGCTATCTGCCCGTGTTGCAATGACTTTTCTGCGCTTTCATGCGCTTATGTCGCTGAAAAATTGGGGTTGCCTGGTCATGATTCACTGGAAGTGGCAAAGATTATACATCACAAAGATCGATACAGGGACTTCGCGATTAAAAATGGCATACCTACGCCGCGTGCCAAATGGTCGAGCAATGTAAAGGACGCACTTAAAGCAGTTAATTCACTAACATTTCCTTTAATCATTAAACCGGTCGATCTAACCGGCGGTAAGGGCGTTTCGACAATTTACGCGCAAGAACAGGCAAAAGGTGCCATAGAGAAGGCATTCCAAATATCTCGTGCAAAACGTATGGTTATTGAGGAGTATTTAGAGGGAAGCCGTCATGGTTTTTCGGCATTTTTGAGAAAAGGAAAAGTTGCCTTCTATTTTTCAGACAACGAACACTACTATTTAAATCCCTATCTTGTGTCTGCAGCCTCTGTTCCCGGTATTGTTCCTATCGATACAGTGAAACAGCTTTGTGATATGTCTGAGAAAATAGCGTTATTACTGTCTTTAAAAACAGGTATTTTTCACATTCAATATATACTGCATAAAGGTCAACCTGTTATTATCGAAATATGTCGAAGAGCACCTGGTGATTTATATGTCAGGTTGGTGGAAATCGCAACAGGGGTGGATTACGCAAAATGGATCGTGAGGGCTTCAGCAGGATTAGGCTGTGAAGAATTGGAATATGTCGAACCAAAAGGCTTTTTTACTCGTCACTGTGTCATGGCATCACGAATTGGTATTATTCAAAATATTAACTTTGACCGATCTCTTGACGACATGATTGTTGAGAAGATGATGTGGTGGAAACATGGCGACCGAGTGACGGATGTTTTAACTACTAAATTTGGAATTGTATTTGTGAAATTTGATTCACAGAATGAAATGATGGAAAAAACGGAAAGACTTCACGATTTGATTTATTGCCGGATAGAGTGAAATTTGAAGTAATTGCAGGGAGAGAGTCGATGTTAAAAAACAAAGTGGCCATAGTAACCGGAGGATCTCGAGGAATCGGTAGAGCAATAGCTCAAAAATTTGCCGAAAATGGAGCATCCTTACTCCTTGTCGCTTTGCACGAAGCAAACTTATCGAATGCAAAACAAGAAATGAACAATATGGGTCTTAATGTTAATACATTATGCGGAGATATTTCCGAACCGGCCTTTTCGCAACATATTATGGCGCATACCCTGGGAACATTCGGCACTGTGGATATACTGGTAAACTGTGCGGGCATGATAACACGGACACCGTTTGCAGGCCTTTCGCTGGAGGAGTGGCACAGAGTTATCAATGTAAACCTGCATGGGACATTCTATTTAAGCCAGGCGGTGCTACCTGCAATGTGTAAAAATAATTATGGGAAGATAATCAACATTACTTCACAAATGGCAAGGGTGCCTCATCCTAATGCCTCTCCCAGTTATGAGGTTTCAAAGGCTGGTATGGCCGCTTTGACACGGCATTTAGCGTATCATTATGCAAAATATAACATCTGTGTGAACTCTATCGCTCCCGGATCGATTGACACTGATTTACCGAAAAGCATGGGTACAGAATCGCGTCAAAAACTCAAAAGTGCCGTTCCGCTTGGGCGATTGGGAAAATCGGAAGAGGTTGGATCTCTGGCCTTGTTTCTTGCATCGGATAATTCTAATTATATTACGGGTACTACCATAAATATCAATGGCGGTTCGTTAATGGATTAGGATGAGCGTAAGGATTATTTCACAAAACCAATTCCATGTAGCTTTGCTGCGGGGTTAGATCTAAAATAGTTAATTTTTATTGTCGGTGTAAAACAGGGAAGATGTCATCATACCTTGCAGCTTTGCTGTGTGAAAAGTTCATCAAAAAATACATGAGGGTTTTTATGAAAGAGATTCCGCCGGAAGTTTCTAAGAGTGATAGTAATTTGATCCATGAAATATCGTCCCGGAAGCTATCACTCGGATCATTCCAGAATTTGGCTGCTACGGTTATAGCATGTAGATATCTTCTTAAAAATAAAATCGAAGGAGATTTTGTTGAATGCGGTGTCTGGCGAGGAGGGCAATCCATTATTGCAGCCAAGATTTTAGGTGAAGGCATGTATAGAAATTATTGGCTCTTTGATACGTTTTGCGGGATGACTCCGCCGACAAAGCTGGATGTTGATTATCTGGGAAGGGAGGCGAAAAACAAGGCAGGGAAACAGGATGATGTGATTGAAAATGACTGGGTTTATGCAGAAAAGCACCAAGTCATAGACAATATTAAAAATTTTGGACTTGATATCGGAAGATTCAAACTAATTGCCGGAGATGTCGTTGATACCTTAAAGGAATTGGATAATCTCCCCCCAAAAATATCGTTGCTCCGTTTAGACACTGATTGGTACGAGTCTACAAAGGTTGAACTTGATGCGCTTTATGACTTGATCGTTCCAAAGGGAATTTTGATAATCGATGATTACGGGCATTGGAAAGGAGCAAGAGAGGCGGTTGATGAGTTTTTCGAAAAACGCTTTGCCCCTTTGTTAATCCCTGTAGACTATACATGCCGTATCGTAATAAAGGCCGAATAAATAGCAATACATATTAATTATATTTTCACATTTGTCTGGAGTTGTTCGTTAATGATTCAAGAGGTTTAACGTATGCTAACAGAAAAAATAGTTTCTCAGTCAGATATAGATGAACGCTTATCGCATATTAATGAATTAAGCACGTTTCCCATTGTATTATATGGTGCTGGGTTACATGCGTCTGAAATCGAGTCTTATTTACAGGGGAAAAAGATTTGTATATCTGGCTGCTTTGTTGATGACAGGTATTTGAATTTTGAGCATCGTGTCTCACTTCCTGTCCATTCTTTTGACACCATAAAAGAGACTTTCGACAAATTTAATGTTGTTGTAGGATTTTGCAACGATCCGGTTGTTGTGCACGAAAGGTTCAACAGAATCAAAGGGGAAAAAGTTAATTCAGTGCAGTTTATTGACTGCCGTTTTTGGCAAGAATTTGAAAAGCTGGATCTTGCTTCTATAAAGAAGAATGAAAATAATTACAATAAAGTGTGCGCATTCTTCTCAGATGAAAAATCACAAAATACGTACGTTGAATTTATAAATGCAAAATTGACACATGATCCATCAAGGCTTTATGGTCTGTATTCAAAGCCTCAGTATTTTCCGGATGATCTCCCCATATTTATTCCAACATCTGATGATATATACATTGATGGCGGAGCATATACGGGGGATACGTTGATTGATGTCATGGCAATGACTGGTGCCAGGGGTTGTGCAAAATATTATGCTTTTGAACCTGATGCGAAAAATGCTGAAAAATTACGGTCAGTTGTTGATGCGCGTCACTGGAATTTTGTTAAAGTTATTGAAAAAGGTCTTTGGAGCCAGCCATCGAGGGTTAACTTCGCAGAAAACAACGATACCGGTTCGGCTGTCAATGCAATTGGAAATGTACAGATAGATGTGGATGCTATTGATACGTTTAATATTCCGGCGTCATTCATCAAGATGGATATTGAGGGATCCGAGTATAAAGCCCTTGTCGGAGCAAGAGAGACAATTCTCAAATACCGACCCAATTTGCTTATCTCCCTTTATCATAAGCCTGAGGATTTGCTGCAGATTCCGCTCTATATCAAGTCTTTGTGCCCTGAATATCGTTTATATTTGAGAATACATGGTTATTACACCGAAGAATTGGTGTTATATGCGACTGTAGGCGATTAGCATGTTTAAATATATTCCAAAGGGATTAGATGGTACTTAAAATGAAATTATCAATAATTAGCCCAATATATCACTCAATAAACAGTATTATCCCTCTCTATGAGCAAATTACAGGGTCAATAAAGTCAATATCCGACTTCTCGGATTATGAGATAATTATGGTTGAGGATTGTGGCGGTGATGGATCTTGGGAACTTATTAACAAATTGGCAGTGAACGACGTGCATGTCAAGGGTATTAAATTAAGTAGAAATTTCGGCCAGCATCATGCGATTACTGCCGGAATGGATTTATGTACGGGAGATTGGGTTGTAGTCATGGATTGCGACCTCCAGGATGATCCATCTGCGATTGCTAAGTTATGGGAAAAGGCAAAGGAAGGATATGATGTCGTCAATGTTAGACGGAAGGAACGTAAAGACTCTTTTATTAAAAAAACTCGTTCCAGGCTGTACCATGTCTTTTTTAGGTGGTTAACGGGATTTTCTTACGACCCTCAAATAGCCAATTTTCATATTATGAGCAGGAAGGTGGTCGACACCTACAAAACCATGCGTGAAAGTTTTAGAGGTATCAACATTCAAATTCATTGGTTAGGTTTCTCCACCTCCAGCATAGATTTTCCGCATATGCCGCGCTACGATGGGAAGAGTTCATACACTTTAGGTAAGCTATTGGCGCTGGCTCTTGACGTAGCGGTCTCCTATTCCAATAAACCTTTACATATTTCAATCATGATTGGCCTTATTATTTCATTTTCTTCGATGGGAATAGCGCTTTGGTTTTTTATTCGTCAGCTTATATGGAAAATTCCGATCACAGGATGGACAAGTCTGATAGTATCAATTTGGTTTCTTGGAGGCTGTATCATCGCTAATCTGGGCGTTATAGGTATCTATATAGGTAAAATTTATAATGAAACCAAACATAGACCTATCTATGTAATTGATAAGAAAGTGAATTATTAATTAGAATATGAATCTATTAATATACGGATATAAATGGAACTGCCAGAATATATAAATATCTCACCATGTCCAGCCGATATGTTGGGAAATATTATCGGACAGATAAAACCGACTAAAATATTTCTGATAACAGACACAAATGTCCATAAATATTGCTATTCACTTATTTCAGAAAATATTCCGCCGCATAATGTCGTGACTATATTACCGGGTGAAGACCAGAAGAATCTGCAGACATGCATTGATATCTGGAAGGCTATGACAGATGCCTGTTTGGACAGACACTCCGTTGTTATCAACCTTGGTGGTGGAGTAATTTGCGACATGGGTGGATTCTGCGCTTCGGTCTATAAACGGGGCCTCTCATTCATTCACTGTCCGACTACACTTTTATCTCAGGTGGACGCCTCTATTGGCGGCAAACTTGGAATTGATTTTGAAAATTACAAAAATCAGATAGGTGCGTTTAATAATCCAAATTATGTAATTTTATCAAATGCTTTTCTGAAAACATTGCCGTTAAATGAACTACGATGCGGTTATGCCGAAATGATCAAGCACGCGCTGATTAATAGCGTAGAAGACTGGGAAAAACAACTGTCAATGGACTTATCAGAAATTCCATCCGAAGAACAAATAATTAATTCTATCAGCATTAAATACCAGGTTGTGTTACAGGATCCAAAGGAAACCGGAGTCAGAAAAGCACTTAATTTTGGCCATACCATAGGTCATGCCGTAGAAAGTATTCTTTTGGATGGCAAACAAATATCGATTACACACGGGGATGCAGTGGTTGTCGGATTGATTGCCGAATCCTGGTTAAGCTATAAGTGTTTAGGATTAAAAAAGTCGGAATTGCACAGTATTTGTAGTTACATTACAAATTATTATCCCGAAATAGAGCTAAATGGAATTTCCGAACAAGATTTTTTTAATGCATTGCTTCAGGATAAGAAAAACATTGGAAATAGAATCCTGCCTTCATTAATTAAAAGCATAGGCGAATGTATTGTTAGCGTTTCAGTATCTGCGGAATCATGCCTGGAAGCACTTAATTTTTATCGAACTATCTACAAGTAAACATTTACTAAGGTTAAAGCATGGGAAATCATAAATGGACTAAAAACAGTTGGCGGTCATTTCCCGCCGAGCAGCAACCACACTGGCCGGATATCCAATGCTATGAAGATGTTTTAAAGAAACTATCTGAATTACCATCTCTTGTGTTTGCAGGAGAAACTCGCGCATTAAAACGACAATTGGCCGGTGCAGCCGAGGGAAATACTTTTGTATTGCAATGTGGTGACTGCTCCGAAGATTTTTCGAGATGTACCGGACCACGTATCCATGCACTGATCAAAGTTGTTCTGCAAATGTCAATTATTCTTGCTTATGCAGGTGAAAAACGAGTTGTGAATATCGGCAGGTTGGCAGGACAGTATGCAAAGCCACGTTCTTTAGATGTCGAGGTTGTGGGGGACAAAGAGCTACCTTGCTACCGTGGTGACATGGTAAATAGCTGCGAACCAAACCTGCAGGCTAGAACTCCAGATCCGCAAAGAATAATAGAAGGTTATTTCAGGTCAACCGCCACCCTCAATCTTGTAAGGGCTTTTACCAGCGGGGGCTATGCAGCACTTGATATGGTTGACGCATGGCATAAAGACTTTATCGATATGTTCCCGGCAAACCGGAAATACGAAAATCTTGCCAAGGATATCCGAAAAGCATTGACCTTCTCAAATGCCATCGGAATCGATATCCATGCTCCGCAGGCAAATCAAATCGTTCTATACACTTCCCATGAGGCTCTTTTGCTCGGTTATGAGGAAGCCATGACCAGGATAGACACAACTACCGGCGACTGGTTTGATACCAGCGCACACCTGCTATGGATCGGAGATAGGACACGTCAATTAAATGGGGCACATGTCGAGTTTCTCCGTGGTATCGGTAATCCGATTGGCGTTAAGATCGGTCCTGACTATCAAATTGATGACATAAAAAAAATTGTACAAAGGCTGAATCCCTCCAATGTGCCCGGGAAGGTTACTCTGATTACTCGTTTTGGTTCAAAAAAAATAGCCAGTCTCCTGCCACAATTGCTGCAGGAAATGAAACGTGAGGGGTTTCAGATCGTGTGGCTCTGTGATCCGATGCACGGGAACACTTATAAGAATAGCATTCCCATAAAAACTCGAAATTTCGATGATATATTAGAAGAAACCCGCATATTTTTTGATATCCATAAATCAGAAGATACTGTTGCCGGAGGTGTTCATCTTGAATTGACAGGAGAAAACGTGACAGAATGTATCGGCGGCAGGCGCAACTTTCTTGCTCAGGACCTGCAAACAAACTATCAAACCACCTGCGATCCGCGCCTTAATGCTGAACAGGCAGTGGAGTTGGCTTTTGAGCTTGCAAATATTTTAAACAGATGAGGACGAGCCTCACGGAATTAAGCAGGAGACGATAATTGACCCGATTGATTCCTTTCAATCTCCGACCCCTTTGGGTGAGCGTTCGCTTCGCCGATATCCGATTCGACGGCGTGAATATTGATGCGAGTCTTACCATGGCTGTCTGAAACGAAAATGGAAACGCAGCTTTAGAAAACCTTTTTAGAAAACCTTGAAGAATGACGGAATCTACCGATAGACTTGGCTTGCATCTGCCGGGGATAGTTTAATAATATGGGAGCAATAAGTTTCGCTGATAATCGGTTGAAGAAGACGGCAAGATTTTTAACGATAATCCTTGTTCTTATTTCAGTTTGTATGCTGGGCAGATTTCTGTCATACGAATATAAACTCTTGAAGTATCCCTACCAGCTGATGGTGAGAGAATCACTGCAGTTGAATCACGCGATAATCATATCCGAAGGTAAGCCGTTATACGAAATAACCAAGGACCCGCCTCTTGCGATTGAACCTTACGGCCCCTTATACCCCGCCCTTGTTGCTCCTTTTATAAAGGTCTTAGGCAGGAGTCTGTTTGCTCCCCGTCTTGTTTCTTTAGGCTTTTTCTTATTGCTGGTTTTTTTTACCGCCTGCGCCGTATTCAGCCTGACTCGAAGCTGGCGCTTTGTGCTTATATCCATCGGCTTGAACGTCTTCATGTTGAACTGGGCAAGGTGGTTATTGATATGCAAGCCTGACAGCCTGGGAAACTTTTTATTGTTTATCACCCTGTTCATTCACTGGAAGTGGCCTTACAAAAAAACCGCTATTGCATCCACCTTGATTGCCGGCATGCTCGGTTTTTTTTCAAAGGCCTATTTTGTATCAGGATTCGGTGCCATAGTCTTAAATTACTGGTTTATTCACAGGGACAAAAAGATGGCGCTTTCATATCTTCTGTATGGAAGCGCGGCCATAATTATTTCAATATTGGCAGCGGATTATATCACGGGGGGGCTATATTCCCTTTTCACGTTTAAAATCATGGCTGGCTGGGCCTCAAACAGCTATTCTTTTGCCTACCTGCTTTCAAAGCTGAAGGAGCTTGTATCTTATTTTTTACCGATACTGGTATTGATTCCATATTGTATGCTGACAAAATCTTTTGATTATAAGCGTTATGGCCCTTTTTTTACGCATCTGGTGGTCGGGCTCCCTTTATTCGCGTTTCTTCTCGGTAATCCTGGAGCCGGTAACTACTACTGGTATTGCGTTATTCCGGCACTGATAGTAGTGGGCTGTGACCTCATAAAGAAAAGCCGGCCTGGAAATTTCAAGGTCATCATACCTTTATTACTGGCCCTCATTCTTATTATGGGTAACCGGGGCTATAGGGATTTGGTGCGAAATAAACTTGTCATACCGTCATCGGAACTGGCCGGTGAATGGACACCTGTTGCGGAACTGGTAGCCGCTGCAAAAGGACCTGTGATGAACGATGACGCTACCGCCATCCTCAATATTCATGAGGGGAAAACCCTGTTTATGGAGGGATTGGGTTATTTTCAAAGCAGGGATTATCTTGTACGCAGGCATGGGTATTCTTTTATTGATGTCAACGAGCAGGTTGCGCAACAAAAATTCTCACTGATCATAAATCCTCAAAAGGAAATAGAGACTGAGGTTCTGAAATACTATAAACCGATCGGCAGCTACTCCGTCAGCCACCAATTCGGTGATCACAGGCACAGCCTTGATCTTTTTGTTCCAAAAACCATTGCTGATTTGTAAGAGAAGCTGCGTTATTTTTTGAAAGGTAATTCAGAAGAAGGTAAGTTCCCTGAAAAAGGATCTGGACCGTCTCATAATAAGCGGGACCTGGAACTTGGGGCGAGAATATGGGAGCTGATCTGCCGTATCTCAACAAAGAAGGCCCCTTATTCTAAGGGGCCTTCTTTCGTCTTAAGGTTTTATCGGATCTTTTTAGCCGGTTTTTTTGCCATACGCCATATGAAAAAGGCCGTAAGGATTATAAAACCGCAGCTTATCGGCCTTTGAAGCACTATGAATGGGTTGTTCCTGCTCATTATGAGGGTCTGCTGGAAGGACAGCTCAAGCATGGGGGTCAGCACAAAACCTATGATAAAGGTTATGAAGCTTATCTTCAGCTTTTTCAGGAGAAAACCGAGAAAGGCGAAACCGAACATCATATATACGTTGAATATGCTGTTGTTGGCCATATAGGCGCCGGTCATACATACGAACATTATGATGGGAAAGACTATGGCGCTTGATATGCTGAGGGCTTTTGCAAAGAATCTGAGCCCTATATTTCCGATCAGAAGGTTTAAGACGTTGGCAATAAGCATTGCACCGTAGATGCCGTAGATGAGCTGTCCGTTTTCTTCAAAAAGAAGAGGTCCTGGTGTTACCCCGTGAATGATGAAAGCCCCGATAAGCATTGCAGATGCGACGTTTCCCGGAATACCCAGTGTGAAAAGGGGAATGAGATTGGCCCCGATGACCGCGTTATTGGCTGCCTCCGCCGCCGCTACGCCCTCTATGTTTCCTTTTCCAAATGAATCGGGGTCCTTGCTTGCCCTTTTGGCCGCGCCATAGCCTAGAAAGCTGGCGATGGTGGCCCCCAGTCCCGGAAGGGCGCCAAGGGCTGTCCCTATAAGACTGGAGCGGAAAATCGTTTTACCGCAGCTGCGGTATTCGGCCCAGGAGATGGTACGGTCGGCCTTGCTTATGTTTTTATCGAAAATGAGGCCGTTATCGCCTTGCTGTGCGTCATGCTTCATTTCTTCCAAACGAACTATTATTTCACTCAGCGCCAGAAGACCTATTCCCACCGTGATAACACTTATGCCCTCTTCAAGTTCCATGATGTCAAAGGCAAGACGAGGCATGGCGGACACTGGATCAAGGCCCACACAGGCAAATGTTATACCCAGACATGCCCCTATGAGTCCTTTCAGCAGGGAGTCCGCTTCAAGACCGGCAATCATGGCAAGGGCGAAGACGATAACGGCGAAGATCTCCGGCGGCCCCATTTTAAGAGCGAGTGTGGCTATCGGCGCTGCAACGAAAATGAGCACAAGATCGGAAAAGGTGTCTCCTGTTACCGACGCATAAAGGCTTATCTTAAGAGCCTTTTCTCCCTTTCCCTGTTTTGCAAGCGGGTATCCGTCAAAGCAGGTAGCCGCGGCCTCCGGAGTCCCGGGGGTATTTAAGAGGATCGCAGCGATCGAGCCCCCAAAGGAGGCGCCTTTGTTGAGACCGATAAGAAAGGCCACTGCGATCAACGGGCCCATATAATATGTTATAGGCACCATCAAGGCGATTGCCATGGGGCCGTTAAGACCCGGCAGGGCGCCCACGATGACACCTATGCCTACCCCCAGGGCAAGATATATTATGTTCCCCAGAGTAAAGGCGTCTGCAAAACCGGCGAGAATAGCTTCCATAGATTAAAGTAACTCCAAGTTTCCAAAAATGTCACAAGTTAAGGCAAAGGCATACTGAGGCCGTACCAGAGTGCCGCATACATGATAAGGGGTCCGGCTACGGCAACTGCCGATATCAGCGCAGGCCTTCTTTCTCCGCAGACAACCATCCCGGCTGCAATGGTAACGATGCCCCCTGCGATATAGCCGAGAAATGAGAACACCAGGGTGCCGCATGCGAAAAGTCCAGCGTATTTTGCAAGGTGAATCCATGAGCCCCTGTTAATGGGGGCAGGGTCTTCATCTTCCTTTTTCCATGTGCCCGGCAGGTTTTTCAGGAGTAACAGCAGGGAAAGTATCCCCGTTACCGCCATGGCCGTAATCGGTAGTACATCGGATGGGGCGCCGAATTCTCCCGCCTCGGGGCACCATGCCGGGATAATAAAGAAAATCATTGCAATACTGAAACCGATAAGCATCAGGGCAACGATAAAATCAGTCTTACGCATACCTTTCCTCATTTTATGGGGAATGAAAGGGGGAGGGGATGGTTTTTCCTCTCCCCTTTTTTTCGGTTATTTCCCAAGCAGTTTCTTAAAACCTGCTGCGTCTTTTTCTATTTGCATCAGGGTATCGGCAGGTCCTTTGAAGACCTTGAGCCAGTGGACCTTACTCTGAATGAGATCGGTCAGTTCCTTGTCCTGGGCTGCCTTTTGCATGGCGCCGGAAAGTTTTTCCAGAATGCCTTTGTCAACCCCTTTGGGTGTGTAAACAAAGCAGTAGTTGACAAAATCAATATCATAGCCGAGTGATTTGAGTGTAGGTATCTCAGGAAAGTCCACAAGGCCTTTACTTGAAAGGGCTGCGAGGATTTTTGCCTTCCCGGCCTTTACATATGAATAGTGAATTCCTCCGCTGAAGCCGAAGTCCACATGTTTTCCCATAACGGCACTTATGACGGCCGCGCCACCCTTTGTGGGAACCGGTTGAATCGTAAGCCCTTCTTTGGAACTGATGGCTTTGGTAAAAATCTTGTCGATCGGTATAAGGGATGCGTAGTTTACAAAACCATTCTTTTTCCCATAATCAATCATTTCCCGCCATGTGGAAAACGGCGCATCAGCGTAAGTCACGAATGCCTCCTGAGACTGACAGATGCTTCCCACAACATCAAAGTCCTGGTAAGTGAAAGGGGCCTTTTTTGCAAAATAGGGATTAAAGGTCAGTGCGGTTATCATGTTGATGCCTATGGTATAGCCGTCCGGTTTGGCCATCTTCAGGCTCTTTGCACCCAGTGAGCCGCCTGCGCCCCCCTTGTTTTCCACTATCACCGGCTGTCCCAGTTCGTCAGCCATATGCTTTGCAAGTATCCGTGCGATAGTATCGACATTGCCACCCGCCCTGAAGGCCGCAATCATCTTTATAGGCCTTTGAGGGTATTCGGCAAAACAGGTTGATGAAAAGGAAAGACATAAAATAAAAAAAGATGTCAAGAGGGTTAAGGTTCCGATTTTTTTCATGATGGGTTCCTCCTTGAAATATAAAAAGTGTTTAATTTTCTACCCCTGCCAGACGGTAGGCGCCCTCAGGATGTGACGTATCGCCACAAGCGCCCCTACGGGTCATTTCTGTAAAATAGATCTCGTCCCACTCCACGTTTGCAAGATTTACATGGGTGCCGAATTTGCTTACCATCCAGAAGAGTATCTGGGTCTTGTACGACTTGGTTACATCCGGAAGATACTGAACCGGAAGTTCGAACATGAGCTTTTCAGCAGGTATCTTTTGCATTAATTCCTCTATTACATCTTCGCGGATGTCTCCATGGAACAGCTCATGGGCCTCCAGCAGGACGCACTTGCATCCAGCCTCCATGCATAGTTCGCAGTCGGCGATAATTTCATCCCCGCTCATAACGCCCTCTTTGCGGCCAACCTCTCCCATCACCACAAGTCCGAAATCATTGACCGCCTTTTTTATGGCCGCCCTTTTGTCGCCTGGTGAAAGTTTTATGAGATTGTCGCTAACTTCGATCCCTGAAAAGCCGAGATCAATTGATTCCTGAAGGTATTTTTCAAAGTTGCCCTGTACAAGGGCAAGCTCGGCAAAAAGACCGCCTGGGAAGACAAAGATCCCGGCGTCCTTGTAGGCATTGATCTTTTTTTCGAGGTAGGGCTTTGGTGTAACTCCGGCAATGGATCCGGCTATCTTGGCCTCGTCCACGTAGAGACCCTGGCTTTCGATCAGGTCCAGCTGCATGTTAAAGGGGAGACCCCAGTCGATCATCATGGTCTGCCCCTTGGTTCTTGGTTTGTCTTCCCTTTCGGGCATCGGGATGCTTCCATAGGCAAATGTAAGTTCACTCATTCATATTCTCCTTAAGATCCTGTTTCTTTTTAACTGGTTGTGGGTAATAGCCCAGGTTGTATGAGATTTCTCCTGCCGCACCTCTCAGCTCACCGGCTAGGGTTTCAATTTGATCCCCGAGCACCTTTACCGTGAGGCCTGACAGACTGATGGCCCCGAGCGGTCTGCCTTCCGGGCCCAGGATAGGAACACCGAGGCCGGATTGACCCAGAAGTGCTTCTTCCTCGGAAATGGAATAGCCCCGCTCTTTAGTCGTATCAAGTTCCTTCCTGATATCATTGACGTCGGTAATGGTGCGTGGTGTATAGGGTAGAGGGACAAGAGAATCCAGGTATCCATCCAGTTCCTCCTTTGAGACCGAAGAGAGAAAGGCCTTTCCCAGGGCCGTGCAGTATGCGGGAACTCGAGGGCCAAGCCGGCTCGGCTGCTCTGCGTGAGCCATCGGGGTGGATTGAAGGGATACGAGTATGGAGTCCCTATCCCAGATCCCTATCCTGCAAACAACACCGGCGTCATTTGCCAGCCGGCAGGCTATCTCTCTTCCTTCCCTGTTTATCCTCAGGTTCTTTACGACAATTCCACCCAGCTCAATATATTTGGCTGCCAGCATGTAATGGGCCTTTTTTTTGTCATAATCGAGATAGCCTGTTTCCCGCATGGTTGTCATGATTCCGTAGGCTGTTGCCTTGGCAAGTCCGAGTTCTTTTGAAACCTCCGCTAGAGTTAGTACCGGCTTGTTTGAGCTGAAAAGGGATAAAATGGAAAATGCGCGGCTGACGGATTGTATTGGCATGAGTCCTCCTTATAATGTCGAATGGTATACGATTATATTTTATGCAAAAAGTCATGTCAAACAAAAATCCAATTTTCCGTTAATATCATGTAATATATTGAAACAACTATTATTATAGCTAAATAAATGGAATAATACTCTTGATTTGAAAGAGTTTCTTGACAGCAGAAAGAAAAAATAAATAGAATATCATTCGATAATGTTTAATACCAAATTGAAATATGACTGAATTAAGAAAGGAGTATATCGCAAATGAACCTTATTTTGGTTATCATCGATTCTCTCAGAAAAGATCATGTGGGTGCCTATGGCAATGAATGGATACATACCCCTAATCTGGACAGCTTTTTTTCAGAGAGCATGAGGTTTACCAGTGCCTATCCTGAATCGCTTCCCACACTTCCGATGCGGAGGTCGATACATACCGGCATCAGGACATTTCCCTTCAGAGGCTGGAAGGGACAGCCCACAAGCTATCCTCTTACCACAATGTTCGGGTCCAAGGTCTGGATCCCCGGCTGGACCGCCATACCGTGGGAGCAGAAGACCCTTGCCGAGCATCTCAATGAATACAATTACGATTCCGGCTATTTTACAGACTGTTTTCATCAGGACTATGCGGGAATGAACTTTCACCGGGGATTTCACGCCTGGGAGATGATCCGGGGGCAGGAGTGGGACTGCTGGAAGACCGATCCCGGAATGGCAAAAAGCGACATCGCGGCAAAGCATTTCACAAAGGGCATGGAATGGGAAAAGCGCAAGACATGGGAGCTTACCAGGTATCTTACAAACAACAGCCATCGTCAGAGCGAAGAGGACTATTTCCCGGCCCAGGTGTTCAGGGCCGCCACCCGCTGGATTGAAAAAAACAGGGACGCTGAGAATATCTTCGCGTGTGTCGACTGCTTTGATCCTCATGAACCTTGGGATCCCCCGAAACATTACAGGGAGCTTTATGATCCGGGATACAAGGGAACGGAGGTGATAATGCCGCTGTATTATGACAAGGCGGACAAGTACCTTACACCTGAGGAGCTTAACCATATGAAGGCCATGTATGCGGGCGAATGCAGCATGGTGGATCGCTGGTTCGGTTTCTTTATGGATACGGTAAGACTCCTGGGGCTTGACAAAAATTCCATTATAGTAGTTACAAGTGATCACGGCCACCAGCTGGGGGAAAAGAACATGACGGGAAAGCTTCCCTGGGGGTTAATGCCCTGTCTGCTTGACCTGGTTATGGGGATACGCCATCCGCAAGGCGAAGGTGCTGGAAAGACCTGTGACGCCTATGCCATGAATCATGATATCATGCCTACCGTTCTTTCCATGATGGGTATTGATGTACCTGATCAGTGCGAGGGTGAGAACCTGTGGCCTGTCGCCATGGGGAAGGAAAACTCCAAGCGCGATCATGTGAGCACTATTTTCAAGGATTACCTATGGACCGCGAATGATTCCTGGGCCCTGATTACAAGAAACAACAAGACCGAGATGGAACTCTACGACATTAAAAAGGACCCTGAATATTTAAAAGACGTGTCGGCTGATCACCCGGAGGTGGTTGAACAGATGTGGAAAACCCTTCTTGAGGATGCAGGAGGTGACATCCCGATACCTGAAGGTGCAAGTGAGGCGATACTCGAAAAGGGCGGTATGAAGTAGGGACCTTTTAAAGGGGCAGCACTTATGGAACTGAATTTTTTCCCCATATTACTTCTGGGAATACTCTGGTTTATAGGAACCCGTTTCTGGCCTTGTGTCCATGAAACGGGTGTAACCCTTTATGACAGGGAAAGGGCCTTTGATGGTTTTACACTCTGGGCTCCGCTTGAGGCGGATAACAGCGGGATAGAGCCCTGGCAGAGACCCGGCATGGTTTATCTCATGAATATGAATGGGGATTGTGTCCATTCATGGAATACCCCCTTTCCTGTCTGTTATGCGCGCCTTGAAAAAGACGGACATATTGTCACGGGGATGAGAAGCGGTGATGCCTCGGATCCGGAAAGGCCCGGCATAGGCGGATACCCGATGGGGGGGGCCACCGGATGGCTCTGGGAGCTTGATTGGGAAGGAAACACCCTTTTCAGCCATTTTGATCCATGCATGCACCATGATTTCCGCAGGCTTGAGAATGGAAATTACATCTATCTCGGATGGGAAAAGGTGCCTGCTGATCTTGCCTTAAGCATAAGAGGCGGATTTTCAGGCAGCGAACATGCAGGAGGGGTTATCTTCAGCGACTATATCAGGGAAATAGATCCTTCAGGAAATATCACGTGGGAGTGGCATGCCACGGGTCACATGGACACTGATACGGATATAATCGGGCCCATCCATCCAAGGAAGGAGTGGAGCCATATGAACAACCTGGCCCCCATGGAGGACGGCAACATCATGTCAAGTTCCAGATTCCTGGATATGGCCTTCATAATAGAAAGGGCCACAGGGAGGATTGTCTGGCGCTGGGGAAATGCGGCCTTCCTTGACAGGAAAAGCGGCCAGGTCCTGACAAGGTTCAATGAAAAGACCCTGGGAGGTCCTCATGACTTTTCCGTGATCGAAAGGGGGCTTCCAGGCGAGGGTCATATGCTTGGATATGACAATGGTATGTATACCGGGGTTTCAAGGGCACTTGAGGTGGATATCGACTCAGGGGAGATCGTTTGGCAGAGCACGGATCACACATACCGGCACGGCAGGCATTCCTTTTCAGCCTATATAAGCAGTGCAAACAGGCTGTCCAACGGAAACACCCTTATCTGCGAGGGACAGAACGGCATCATATGCGAACTTACCCCTGATAGGCAGATCGTATGGCAGTGGGTAAGGCCCGAGCCGAGCAGAACTTCCACGGTATGGGCCATATTCAGGTCCTACCGCTTTGCGCCTGATTACTGCCCTCAGCTGAAAGACCTTTGTCTTGGATAAAAAAGAATGATTCGCTTTCTTTAAAAAGGCCCCCGCCTGATTGATCATCAGGCGGGGGCCTTTCATGCTTATATTAGGACATGGAACGGGAATAGACCTCGATACCCCTTTCAAAGCAGTCCATGTTTGCCTTGATAAAGGCCTTTTTGGTCTTTGTCTCTATAGCCTTTTTGAAGTCTGAGTCATTCATGGGAAGCTGCCCTGATGCGCAAAGCGCCCCGACCATCACCATGTTTACTCCCAGGGGGTTCCCGGCCGCCCTGGCCTCTTCCATGGCGTCAAAGGCCACGACTTTACCCACCTTTGATCTGATGTAATCTATCGCCCCTTTTGTTTCAGGATATTTCCCCTGGCCGATGGCCACGGTAAAGGGGGGAATGGCTGATTTTGACATTATCACAAGGGTCTTGCAGTTCATCTTTTCCAGCGCCCTCATAGCCTCAAGAGGCTCGAACGCAAGCGCTATGTCCACCTCGCCCTCCGAGATAATGGAGCTGCAGGCGGGCCCCACAACGGCGGTCGACTCTACTACTCCGCCCCTTTGGGCCATACCGTGCGTCTCGCTCATATTGACCGGCACACCAGCTATGATTGCCGCCTCTCCAACCAGTTTGGTGGCGAGGATGTTACCCTGTCCCCCGACACCTACGAAATATACTCTCTTTGTTTCCATTATCGTCTCTCCTGTTTCTTCCTTGGTCCAATGGCGTTTTCAGGGCAGACCTGAACGCAGACCGCACATCCTATGCAGAGGTTGGGATCGATGTTCACCTTATCGCCGTCCAGATAAAAGGCAGGGCAGGCAAACTCTTTGTAACATGTGCCGCAACCCGTGCATTTTTCCTGTTTTACCTCAAACACCGGCCTCTTTGCCTTTTTGATTTTCATCTGGTGAAGCGGGCAGACCTCCCTTGATATGATCACGGAAAGCCCGTCATAGGCAAGTGCGTCTTCTACCGCCTTCTGTACCTTTTTGAGATTTGTGGGTCGGACCACCTGAACATGTTTGACTCCAAGCCCTTTTACCACATCCTCAAGATCGATGTTGGTCAGGTTCTGCCCGGCCGCAACAGTGTCCATTGCTGCTGAAGGCTGATGCCCGGTCATGGCGGTGATTCCGTTATCCAGGATCACGAGCGTGAATTTGTGATTATTGAACACCGCGTTTGCAAGACCGGTCATTCCCGAATGAAAAAATGTACTGTCTCCTATGAAGCTTACCACTCTCTGTTCTGATGCGGTTGATATCCCGGCCGAACTGCTCACAGAGGCCCCCATACACAGGACCATGTCGGCCATGTTATAGGGGGGGAGAAAACCGAGCGTGTAGCATCCGATGTCGTTGGGGAAGATTGCATCGGGACCTGCCGCCTTTTTTACCGCATAATAGGTCATCCTGTGAGGGCATCCGGGACACAGGTTGGGAGGACGCAGCGGCAGCTCGGGGCGGTCGGATAAATCCAGCCTTGCTGGGCTTTCATAAGGTACCCCGAAAAACCGTGCCACAGCCTCCCTTACCATTGCAGGGTTATATTCCAGCATGCGGCTCAGTCCTGCAACTCCCTTTCCCTTTATCGAAAGGGCAAGTCCCGCCTCCTGGGCCGCCACCTTTACCGCCTCTTCCATAAAGGGTTCAAGCTCCTCGACCACCAGGACCTGTTCCTTTTCTTTGAGAAATTCCCTTATGAGCCTGAAGGGCATCGGATTACTCATCCCGATCCTGAGTACTGAGACCTTTTCTTCCAGACCCAGGTCCTTTACGGCATCCATGACATAGTTAAATGAGATGCCGTTTGAAACAATGCCTAATGAGGCCTTGCCTATAATCAGGTTGTAGGGGCTGTTGTTGCTTATCTTTTCCGCTTTTTTCTGCTTTCCAAGAAGTCTCTTGTGCATGGCAGGGGTGTTGGAGGGGAGGGTCACAAATTCTTTAGGCGATTTTTCAAAATGGCCTGCATTTTCAGGCCGTTTTATCTCTCCAAGCTCAACCACTCCCCTTGAGTGGGCGATCCTGGTCGTGGACCTGATGATGACCGGGATATTCAGCTGCTCTGAGAGATCAAAGGCAAAAACGGTCATATCCTTCATCTCCTGGGCATTTACAGGTTCAAGAAGGGGAAGACCGGAAAATTTCGCAAAATACCTGTTGTCCTGTTCGTTCTGGCTTGAAAACATGGATGGGTCATCCGCGTTGTATATTACCATACCGGCCCTGACCCCCATGTAGGCAAGGGTCATCATTGGATCGGCAGCCACGTTCATCCCGACATGCTTCATTGCGGTCAGGCTCCTGACCCCGCTTATGGCAGCTCCTCCTGTCGCCTCCATTGCAACCTTTTCATTGGTTGCAAATTCCATGTAAAAGCCCATTTTGTCCTTGAGTGCGAAAAGGTTGTTGGGTACCTCTGAAGAGGGGGTACCAGGGTAGCAGCTGGCAAAGGACATCCCCGCCTCAAACGCGCCTCGGACAAGAGCCTCGTTTCCTAGAAACAGGGCCTTTTGGCCCTTTCTATCAGATGTTAGTTCCGACATGCATGATCCATCCTTTCTATATAAATTTACAGTAAAATAAGCTCCTGCCGGTGCATGAAAAAGGGGCACAACAGAAGCTGAGTTGAAAATCAAAAGATCCAACTGACGGCCTTGATCGAGCAGGCCTTAAATGAAGTTTTTTCAGGGTCTATAGGCGCCGTTTAGAAACTGCGGTTCTATGTGATAACCCATGTAGTTTGATATTTCGCCTGCCGTATCCATTACCCTCTGCGCAAGGGTATGAAACTTCTCCCCGCTTATCTTTTTCGGGTCTCCGTTAAGGCTTATAGCGCCAACCACCTCTCCATCGATTCCGAATATGGGAGCGCCTATGCTGTCAAGATGCATCATGAGTTCCTGGTGAACCACCGAGTAGCCTCTGTCCCTGGTTTCGGCAAGTTCCGCAAGTATAAGATCACGCTCAGATATGGTCTTCGGTGTGTATTTTATAAGTTCCACCCTTTTAAGATGTTGATCAATCTCCTGGTCAGACATAAAAGCGAGAACCGCCCTTCCCATGGAAGAACAGAAGGCGGGAACGCTCGGACCCATGTAGGGGGCAGCCGACCCGCTTTCAAGGGGCAGCGTGCTCATGGTGACTATGACGGCATCCCTGTGAAAGACTCCCAGCCTGCCTATGAGGCCGGTTTCCCGCGCAAGGTAGCTGACCGGTATGGAGGCCTTCTGATTGAGCTCAAAGGTGCCTTCATATATTGTGCCGAGCACGTGGAGCCTTATGCCGAGGCGGTATTCCCGGCTCCTGGGTGCCTTTTTAAGAAAACCGGCAACCTCGAGTGCCTGTACAATACCGTGAGCCGTGCCTATGGGAAGCTTAACCGCTTTTGCAATGTCACTGATGCGCCACTGGGGTCGTGCATAGGAAAAAAGTGAAAGTATATCGGACGCCCTTTGTATTGACTGGTTGCTCATATGACCTCCTTTCGAATATGTCGAACAATAATTAAAATAAAGAAAAAATAAAGCCATGTCAACCGATAATAACAAGAAAAATAGCCAAAAACCCTTGACAGGTGTGAATTACAGCTATAATATTTTGTAAATTATAAATACATTTCGACATAGTCGAAATTATAGGTTTTACGATCGGCTGCATATGCAGCCGATTCTTTTATCGAAGAGAGACGGATTTTAGGAGGACCACTCTGGATGCAATGGTTAAGCGAGTTAGAGAGGATCGTAGGGCCGGATAATTTGTTGTCGGAAAAGGTCGACTGTCTTGGCTATTCAAGGGACATGTCCATTCATGAAGGGGTGCCTGAGGCGGTTGTTTTTGCGCAGAACACGGAGCAGGTCTCTCAGGTGGTCTCGCTTGCAAATCAAGAAGGGATACCGGTGACGGCAAGAGGTGCAGGAACATCGGTCACAGGTGCCTCTCTTGCCTCAAAAGGAGGCATAATCCTTAACCTGGTCAAGATGAACAGAATAATTGAGATAAACAGGACAGACTGTTACGCAGTGGTTGAACCTGGCGTAATCTGTGATGATCTCAACAGGGAGCTTGCCCCTGCCCATTTTTATCCGCCTGACCCGGGATCGGCACCTGTTGCGACTATAGGAGGCATGGTAAGCACAAACGCCTCAGGCGTGCGGGCGGTAAAGTACGGAACTGCAAGGGACTACATCAAGGCCATGAAGGTGGTTCTTGCAGACGGCAGGGTCATAAACACCGGGACCAAGGCCCCTAAATCATCGGCGGGATATGATCTTAACAGGCTTTTTTCAACCTCGGAGGGGACTCTCGGCATCATCACGGAGATTACCGCCAAGATTCTGCCGGTGCCTGAATACGCCGCCTTTGCCAAGCTTTCCTTTCCTTCCATAGTGGAGGCCGGTGCAGTCGTAGAGGAGATAATAAGAAAGGGTATCCCGATATCTACCTGTGAAATCCTTGACGGTGTTTCAATTGAAGCGGTCAAGGAGGCCATGGGGCTTAAGATCCCGGGAAATGTCAGCGCACTTGTGTTTGCCGAGATTGACGGGGCCCGTGCCGCAGTAAAGAGTCAAATGGAAGAAATGAATTCCATTTTTAGAGAAAAAGGGGGGATTGAAATAGAGTGGTCGGACGACCAGGAAAGACGGGCCGAGATATGGTCGGCCCGTCATGGACTTGTTTCATCTCTTTCCCGATTGCACAGGGGCTCCAGGCAGGTGCCGATTACAGAGGACTTCGGCGTGCCCATGAGCAGGATCCCTGAAACCATAGATGCGATACAGGAAATCGGGCGAAGATACGGGGTCGATATCGCCACCTTCGGTCATATAGGGGACGGAAACCTTCACGCCGTTCTTTTAATGGATATAAGAGATAAGGATGAATGGGAGACCATAAGAAAGATATCTGAGGAATTCATTGATCTGACCCTTCGGCTTGAAGGGACACTTACGGCGGAGCATGGCATAGGCATGGCCAAATCACCCTACATAGAAAGAGAACTGAACGGCGCACTGGATGTCATGCAGACGGTAAAGAGCGCGCTTGACCCGAAAAATATCCTCAATCCGGGTAAAATGGGTTTTAATGACTCCATAGGTTATATCTATGACAGGTGCGGCTCAAGGGACCTTGAAGGTGGAATAAGGGAGGAAAGCAGCCTGGGGGAATCAGCGGACGAAGACGTCCTTGCATGTACCCAGTGCGGTTTCTGCAGCCTTGTCTGTCCCACCTATTCCGAGACCCGGATTGAAACCATGAACGCGAGAGGAAGAAACACCCTTGCGTTTGATCTTTTAAGCGGCAGGGCGGAGTTGAGCGAGCAGATGGTAAATCGCTTCTATCAGTGCACCATGTGCGATGCATGTGCCTCATCATGCCCGGCGGGTGTAAAGACCAGCAGGATAGTACAGGCGGTCCGGAAAAAGTCATTCGCCTCGGGGTTTGCCCCGGAAGGTATCAGGATGGCAAACAGATCCGTGGAGGATAACAGAAATCCCTTTATGCAGCCGAGGGACGAAAGGGACGAATGCTTTATCGATCCGCCAGCGGCACCTGAGGGTGCCGAGGTTTTATACTGGCCCGGCTGCGTCAGCTCATACCAGGAAGAGGACGTCGTGCCTGCAACGGCGGAGCTTCTGGACAGGGCGGGGATCGCATGGACCGCACTTGGCAATGAAGAGGGATGCTGCGGATATCTCGCATATGTAAGCGGTGACATGGAGCTTTTTGATGAGCTCATGAAGGAAAACCTGGCGGCCTTTAAGAGATCAAAGGTGAAAACCCTGGTTACGACATGCCCCGGCTGCTACAGGACCTTCAAGGACCTGTACGGAAAGGATAAAGGGGGCCTGGAGGTACTTCATTCCACGGAGTATTTCAGCCGTCTTATTCAGGAGGGCAGGCTGCGGTTTTCAGAAGGCGGCACACCTCTCAGGGCTGTTTATCATGATCCTTGTGATCTCGGCAGGCATATGGGGGTCTATGAAGCACCCAGGGAGATTCTCAGGTCCATGAAGGATGTTGAGCTGCTGGAGTTCAGCAGAAATCGTGAAAACGCCAGATGCTGCGGGGCTGGAGGGGGCATGAAAGGTCATGACCTTAATCTGTCTCTTGATGTGGCCTCCAGGCATATCCTTGAGGCCGCCGAAATGGGTGCCGACGCCATAGTGAGTGCGTGCGGCACGTGCAAGAAGAATTTCCAGCACGCAACGGTGCGGGTGAGAAAAAAAGGGCTGCTTTCCAGGAGGATCGCAGTCTATGACGTTATGGAACTGATGGCCCAAAGGATGGTTGTCTCCTCCTGCGGGGCATTGGATAAGGCCGCCAGGGAGGCCGCCTAGGTCATGGAAGGTGTTATTATGAAAAATAAGAGGAAAAAACCGGGACTGCGAGCCTGGGCAGGATTGTGGCAGTATCGGTGTCAGACAGAATAGGTTGGGAAACACCATCCTGACGGTACTTGTAGTTCAGGTCTGCCTCATGTCTCTGGCCGTCAGGATAGTCGGAGGCGAGGCCGCCCGGTAATGACAAGAAAACTTGAAAGTGCGGACGAAGGTGATTATTAGAGGTTGATCTTTTACCTACAGATGAATATCGGAAACGAAAAAATATCTTGGAGTCTAGGAATATGAAATCAAAAAAAAATAAAGGTGATGGCGGTCCTTCCATGATCAGGGAAACGCCGGGGCTGGAGATCGATTTTGATGCTATAACAATGCAGTTTCAAGCCGCCTATGAAGAGGGGCGCGGATTTCTGTTCGAGCATGAGGTTTACGGCCTGCTGAAGACCTCCGGGGCGGAAACCCCTCCCAAGTCGAAACTGCTCCTTAAGGGAAGCCGACCTTCGGACCGGGATCTGATTGAGCTTTCGGGCGAATATGTGGTTCTCAAGATCGTGTCCCCCATGATTATTCATAAGACGGAGGTGGGGGGGGTCAGGGTTGTTGAAAACAGGTCTGAAAAGATCCGTTCGGCATGGCGAAGGATGATGCATGAGGTACCTGAAAATTATTCATCATGGATTGAAAAGAACAGGGGTTCAGAGCCTGCGGCCTACAGGGGGTTAAGCTCCGAGACCCTTCTTTCGGCTATCTCAAGCGATATCAAGGGGGTGCTGATGGTTCAGTACATGCCCCCTGATTCAGAGGCCTTCGGCAATGAACTGATAGTGGGTATAAGGCGAACCAGGGAATTCGGTATGGTCATAAGTGCCGGACTGGGGGGGACCGACACCGAGCTTTATGCCGATCGGTTCAGGAAGGGGCAGGCCATAGTTGCGGCCTCCACCGAGCTTACAGACATCGATACCTTTTTTGAGATATTCAAGAGGACTATTTCCTATAAAAAACTTGCCGGGCTTACCAGGGGTCAGAGGCGGATTGTCACTGATGAGCAACTGGTAGAATGTTTTTCCTCTTTTATCGCAATGGCCAATTTTTTCTCCCCGACAAATGAAAGGGCACCCTTTGTAATTGATGAGCTTGAGATAAACCCTTTTGCCTTTTCAGATTTTTTGATGGTGCCCCTTGACGGGCTTTGCAGATTTTCGGAAAAGGGGAAAAAGGGCGCTTCAAGGCCTATTGAAAAGATAGGCCGTCTTCTTCATCCGGGATCCATAGGGATTGTCGGGGTTTCGGCGAAAAGGATGAATTTCGGCCGGATAATACTCAAAAATATCCTCGCAAACGGTTTTGATCCACAAAAGGTCTATATAATAAAACCGGGCACGGATCAGATAGACGGCATAAGGTGTGTGCCCGACCTGAAATCTCTTGAACAGAGGCTCGATCTGTTTGTGGTTGCAGTCGATGCAAGCAAACTGCCTCAGCTTGTTGAAGAGGTGATAGATCTGAAGGCCGCGGAATCGGTCATGCTTATCCCGGGGGGGCTGGGCGAGAAAAAGGGGAGTGAGGAAAGGGCGAAAAGGCTCATAAAAAAGATAGGTGATTCTCACAAAACTCCCGACGGCGGTCCGGTATTTCTGGGGGCCAATTGCCTGGGGGTCATATCGCATCCAGGCTCATTTGACACCCTTTTTATCCCTGAGGAAAAGCTGCCCAAGGACAGAAAATCCAGAAAGCAGAGGGCTGCGTTTGTCAGCCAGAGCGGTGCCTTCATGATAACCAGGCTGAGTAAAAAACCGTGTCTTGATCCCTCCTATGTCATTTCAGTGGGAAATCAGACAGACCTCACCCTGGCGGATATCGTCATCTACCTAAAGGATCTGGATGATATCGATGTCATAGCGGTTTATGCGGAAGGTTTCAAGGATCTCGACGGCCTTGCCTTTGCGCGCGCCGTCAGGCAGGCGATACTCAGGGGCAAGTACGTCGTCTTTTACAAGGCGGGTCGTACCCCCGAGGGCAAGACCGCCACTTCAGGGCACACTGCATCCCTTGCCGGTGATTACATGATCTGTGAATCTCTTATCATGCAGGCAGGCGCGATCGTTGCCCAGACATTTAGCCAGTTTGAATCCCTTTTTCTTCTGGCCGAGCGGCTTCATGGGAAGAAAATAAGAGGAAACCGGATGGCGGCCGTAAGCGGGGCCGGTTTTGAGGCCGTGGGTATGGCGGACAGCATATATTCGGATGACTATGACATGCAGTTAGGAGCCTTTGCCGGCGAAACCGTGAGAACAATCGAGGGCATACTGGAGGAAAATTCCCTCCACACCCTGGTAGACGTAAGAAACCCTCTGGACATAAACCCCACTGCCAGTGATGAGGTGCATGTCAGGGTAGTGGAATCCCTTATCGGGGACCCCAATGTCGATTGCGTCATAGTGGGCCTGGATCCCCTGTCGCCGGTAACCTGTACCCTGGCCGGTGACACGAATGGTTTCTCTCTTGATTCGGAAAAAGGGACTGCAAGGCTGATGCCCGATCTCGCATCAAGGAGCGAAAAGCCTATAGTGGGAGTCGTGGATGGGGGAAAACGGTATGATCCCCTGGTGGAGGCCCTTGAGAAGACGGGTCTTCCCATGTTCAGGTCCTCCGATATGGCCGTGTCGGCCCTGGCAAGATACATAAAAGGAAGATTGAGGGCTGAAAAAATCCGCCTCAGAAACGGAATAGACAGATAATACCGGAACCCTCCGCCCTTGAGTTCAGCAAAGGAAGAATTCAGGCGGGGGCGGGGCATGGAACTTTTCTCTCAGTTCGAAGAGGGGCTGCGTAAATCAATCATGGTGATGAAATTTGAGTAGCGCGAATCAAGATCCTTGACCGGGATCCATTCATATTCCTCGCGAAATTCTTCCCATATTTCAGAAAGCGTTTCCTTCAGGATTGCTCCCGCCTCAGGATCGGGGTTCGAGGCGAGGGAAAGGAAATAATCTATAAAGGGGTCCTTGAATCCGGGCATATTGTATGGAGGAGCCTTTTCATCAGCCCTCAAGAAATCAAAAAGCCTCTTTGCCTGCCCGGTCGGGATCCCGGAGAAATTGAGTTCTTCATGTAATACAAATCTGGCCCATAAATTAAAGAGCAGAGGCCTGAAGGTCGTGTCGGATGCCTTTATCAATCCATCTTCAACCGGATAACTTTGTGTAAGGTTCTCAAAAAGGCTGTCAAGCACCATCGTCTTGCGGAGGGCATCCATGCAGGCGGTAAGTTCCAAAACCGATTTGAAGTCTCTGAACTCCTCTTCCTCCTGAATCCCGGAGTAAAAGAGAGGAAATTTTTGAAGGATTCCTTTAAGGGCTCCTCCCCAATCCTCTCCCCAGAATTCAGGCCTAAGCGATTCTTTTCTTGACCAGCTTTCTTTTTCCCATCTCACAACCTCCCACTTTACCTTCAGGACAAGCCCTAGACCCACACGGAAGAAGGCCTCAAGGGAGTTGTCCCTTACCATCTTTTCAGCACTTGCGATATCTCCTTTGCAGGCCCTTTCCATGGCAATGTTGATGTAACCCGCGGCTTTCCTGCATGTGCGTATCAATATGTCCAGGTCCTGATCCATATTTCCGTCTGCTGAGATTATCTTGTTGCACAGGCCTGCAAATTCAAGACATACCCTGTCCATCAGGATCGGGTCGGCTATTTCCGAGACGGTCTGCTGAAGAAGAGTGCCCCCGCCGCCCTGGTGGAAATGGGTCCTGGGCACAAGCGCATTGCCGTCTTGTTCAATCAAAATGCCCGGTATCTTCCCTTTATCTTCTACCGCCAGGGCATCGGGCAAAAGGGGCGAATAGACCTTAAGAGCCTCTTCAAAGGGCAGGAATCCATGTTCCGCCAGGCGGACATTTCTTATCCTGTACATGCTTTCTTCCGATTCAGCCGGAATTACCCCTGCAAGTCCGAATATGAAGGCCTGATATTTCACAAAGTCTGTCTTCGCCATCTCTTTGATTATATTGTAAAATGTATCATGGTGTTGAGGCTCCATTACCCTGATGTAGCAGACTCCGTCAAGGGTGAAAAAGCCTTCCGGCATATTATGGAGGTCGTCTTCGGAGTCCATTATCAGGACCTCCAGGTTTTTAGAAAGGCTGTAAAAGGCGATAGGCTGTCCACTGCTGAAAAACCATTTCACGAGTCTGGGACAATCGGCCTGATAAAGCCTGGTTATCCACTCTGCAGTCGATGCAAGGTCAATCCTGTCCTTTTTCCATATCTCAAGGTCCATTATATACTGCCACTGTTTCTCCGACGCAAGTTCAAGTATTGGCAGACAGTCATCTTCCCCCAGTTTCTTGACCAGCCAGTAGAGGTCTTCCTCGGCAAGCCGCCTGACCATCCTGCCTGGGTCATCAAGCTCGAATATGCTGTTCAGTATCCTGCTTCCCGAAAGAGAAGAGAACTTCTCCGTCAAGGCCTTTCCCTTGTCAGGGGGTATGAGGTTACCCTCAGCCATGCCGGGGGTCTTATTCTTTTTCTGTAGGCTCAAATGTGTAACTCCCGATATCATGCGGTTTTTTTGTTTAAAATGATAACATGGTTGGAGATTGCCATGTAACAAAGGGCAAGTCAACCGCGGCATCCCTGATCCACCATCAAGGCGTGGTCCGTTCCTGTTCTGTTCAGAGCCGGACTGCCTCGAATCCATTGGTCCTCGTGCCGATTTACCCGGCCCCTTCCAATCCTTTGCTGAAATCTGTAAGGACATTCGTCACTCTGGCTCCGAGCTCCTTGTCAAGCATGAAAAGGCCGTTTTTGCCTCCTTCGCCCGAACCTACGAGATTCAACTTGGCGATAATGTCGTTGTCGTTTTCCTCTTCTTCCACCTGCTCGGTTACGTACCACTGAAGGAAGATGTGTGTTGCATGATCCTTTTCCTCTATAGCGAGGTCAACCAGATCGTTGATCGATCTGGTGATGAATTTCTCATGCTCCAGTGTTTTTTGGAACATATCAAGAGGAGAATCAAATTCCGCAGGCGGTTCGGCAATTGACGCGAGTTTAGGTCTTCCCCCCTGCCTGCCTATATACTCATATAGCTTCATGGCATGAAACATCTCTTCATGGTATTGAACCATAAACCAGTTTGCAAAGCCCTTAAGGCCTGCTGAATCGCTGTGGGTTGCCATGGACATGTAAAGATAGGCCGAATACATCTCCTTGTTCACCTGTTCATTAAGGGCCTTTTCCATGTTTTCACTTATCATGACGCATCCTCCTTTAAAGAATTATGTTCACTTCCCCTGACCTTAATACAGTAATGTCTCAATGCACACTGTTCAACCCTGAAGGAGAAAATATATGTTGACAAGATGCCGGTTGTCGTTTATTTTTATAAACATCAAAACGGGACTGCCTGATTTCAGGGCAGGTTAAGCGGTCTTGAGCGCTTAAATAAATTGTTTTCAGGCTTTAATCAAAAAGGGATTTTTAAAAAGCGGTGCAGGAATTGAAATCAGGATTCGATTCATTTTTCAGGCGTATCTCCGAGGCGGCAGGGATTTCCTCCCAAAATGAGCTTGCCTGTCTCCTTGGTGTAAACCGTTCCGCCATAACCCAGGCCAAAAAAAGGGGCGTTATTCCTGAAAAGTGGATCCTCAATCTTTCCCGCTCCTTCAGGCTTAACCCCGACTGGATTGAGTCGGGTCAAGGCCCTAAATATATAAGGGGTTCTGAAGATGATAGCCTTGAATTCACTGTAATACCAAAGGTCAGGGCCAGGCTGAGTGCCGGAGGAGGTTCCTTCGAAGTGGGTGAGGAGATAGAAGGTTACTATTCCTTCAGGGGACAGTGGCTTGCAAGAAAGGGAAGCCCGAGGAGCATGGTCCTTATGAATGTTTTTGGAAACAGCATGGAGCCTGAGATAAAGGACGGGGACACAATACTCGTTGACGAATCACAGAAGGATATCCTTGCAGGTGCAATATATGCGGTAGGTGTGGATGATACGGTTATGGTCAAAAGGGTAGAAAAACACCCGAATAAACTTGTCCTGCAAAGTGACAACTCTACTTATCAGCCGATATACCTTGAAGGTGAGGAGATAGAAAAGGCGCGGATTATAGGCAAGGTCTTATGGGTGTGTCGTGAGCTCAGGTAGGCGAAAGGCATTTTTTTATCTTCCATGTTGTTATTTATAAACATAAATTGGTTTAAATAAACGAAGAGGAGGATAAAATGCAACAAAGGTACTGCGTATGCGGGTGTATGATTTGGGTTCAGTATGAATTTGCAGGTGCGGACTTACATACCAATTTTTGGGCGGAAAAGTTTAAGGGAAACTCTTTCCTGTTAAAGTGCCCCGGATGCGGAAAGCATCTTGATATCGATGAACTGGGTTAAATGCCTTGGGAAATCTCCCGGTTGGCCTGTTTCAAACAGTGCTAAGCCGGGAGTTTTTCTTTGATTGAGCAGATGTGAACCCACATTTTGCTAATTTTCAAGTTGAGTGAACTTTGTTCCTGACCCCTTTCCCGAAGTTTACGACATTTACTTCGTATTCCACACTTTCAGGGAGCAGGATCTGCTTTGTAACCTTGTTAGAGGTGAAAAGCGGGTTGTGCGGCGTTTTTTCCGCCTTTTCCATGCTGACTATCTTCATCTGCGTCTCTTTCAAACTTTTGTGATTGGATCGCAAGGATCAATCATTCATGGCCTCTGATTCCTGCCCTGCCTCTTTTGACTCAGGTTTTACGGCATCCTCTTTTTTATCTTCAGGCTCGGGAGCGGCAACTTCCGCCTGTTTTGGTTCCTCCATCCTTACTTCTTCTTTGTCCCTGATTTTTTCAGGTTCCTGACTTTTTTTCTTATCCTTTACGATCTTTTCCTTTTCCTCCCCTTTTTTATCGTGCGGTTTAACGTCTTGTTCGAGGTGGATCTTCTTGTACTGGTGTATCATGGTATTGGTAAAGCCTATAAGGATGTCATCTATATACGTGCGGTGGTTGCCTCCCACATAGGCCTGAAGAGCCTCACTGATCGATTTTTTTGAGTCAAAATATTCGGAAAGGATCATCGAGCCAAGGTGAATATTATTGTCAATATAAAAGATGCTGTCATTGGTAATTCGAAGATTTTTAAGCTTTTTAGGATGAGCCCTTTCGAGAACCTGCATGAGGCCCTTTGCTCCCTTATTGCTTACCAGAATCAACCTGAAACTGGATTCCCTGTTTATTATGTGTACTATGAGTTCAGGCGGGATACCGAATTCATTGGAATACTTCAAGGCGGTTCTTGCTATAGCCTCCGATATATTGGGATCAAGTTTGGGTTGAAGTTGACGGATCAGATCATTTATTTTTTTGAATTCATCGGCTTTGTCCCTGTTTTTGTCTCTTATGCCTTTTTCCTTAAGAATCCCGATGGATTTTTTAAGGACGGCAATTTCCTGATTTTTGACTGTTTCATTCATCCTTGCCGTATCAAGGTTTTCAGCGATCCTCTGAATGTCAAGGTTCACCTGCCTGTAATATATACTGGCAACGGCAGCCACAGACACAGCGGCGAGTAAGACAATTATTATTGTAAACAAGTAAAAACGCCTTGGATTTGAGCCTCCATCACCCGATGGTTCCATCCGTTTTTCCTCCAGATTATTGGTTGTATGTCAATCGTTCTTATGCGGGGGTTGAATTTATGGGTGCAACAAGAATAGAATTTTAAAAAATTAAATGAGACTTGTCAAAATTTGTGGTATCCCCTTGATCCACCATCAAGATATCATCTGTCCCGCTTGAGCGGGGTTACCTTTGATCGCTCGGCCTTGCGAATCGGTTGCTCCGAACCGGGGTCCTTTACTATTTTTCTTTTATTTATTAATATTTGATCAAATATCATTAAGGGCATATAAAAAATAAAGGCTGATACTAAAGTTTATCCATAAATCAAGATTTATGGACTCACGCAATCAGCTGTCAGTAGTCAGTAAAACACCCGGGATATCAAATTATTGGCTACTTGCTGATAGCTGCCGCTTGCCCGCCGCTAATGTGGCGGGGCTGAAAGCAGCATCCGGAAATGGTCCATTTCCGGATGGGACTAAATAAGTTCACACCGGACCCATGGGAGGAATGGCAATGAGTTACAGCACGGTCTTGATCGAAAGAAAGGGGCATATCGGAACGGTAATACTTAACCGGCCGGAATATATGAACACATTCAGCTCGGAGATGGCGGATGAATTGAATGCCGCGCTTGTTGGACTGGATATGGATCAGGATGTCAGGGTTATTGTCTTAAAGGGTTCAGGTAAGGCCTTTTGTGTCGGCATTGACGTGTCGGAATTCCATGGAAAGAGCCATGCCCAGTATCTGGAATGGGTTACACGTATGGAGAATGTGATCATAACCATCTCGGGCATGAAAAAACCTGTGATCGCCTCCGCCCACGGCTATGCCGTCGCCAATGGCGCCGGCCTTATAGCCGCGTGTGATCTGGCGATTGTGGCGGAGGGAACCAAGATCGGAGCGACTGCGGTAAATGTGGGGCTTTTCTGCATGGGTCCGGCTGTCCCGATATCCAGGATCCTCGGCAGGAAAAGGGCGCTTGAAATGGTCCTGACGGGAGATTTGATAGACGCTTCAAAGGCACTTGAATGGGGGCTCGTAAATCAGGTCGTGCCTGCGGGTAAACTTCAGGAGGAGACGGAAAGGCTTGCGGAAAAGCTGGCCCTGAAGAGCCCTCTGGCCGTTCAGATGGGGAAAAGGGCCTTTTACGGAATGTCCGATATGGAGCTGTCAAAGGCAGTAGAATATTCCAATGAGGTCTTTGCCTCTCTATGCATTACAGAAGATGCGAGTGAAGGGGTGGAGGCGTTTCTGAACAAGAGGCTGCCTGTGTGGAAGGAAAAATGAGGGCATGAGCCGATATCTACCCGGGGACCCTGCATCTGAGATCAACATAGGAATCCACTTTGGCGAATATCTTGTCGACCTGTGCCGATTTCGGCAGGGCATCCCTGATTATCCTCATATACCCCCTCTGCCGCAGGAGTTCAAATGCACGCCTGAAGGTCAGATCAAATACCCAGCCTGTCTGAAGCAGTTTGAAATCGTTGAATGTCTTGAGGCTGCTTATCTTGACGACCCTTTCAGCCATGATATCCGAAACAACGTCAGGGGATATATTCGGGGAATCAGGCAGATCCAGTTCAATGGCGCTGTTTTTTCTTCCTCCACTATCTTTGTAGTACTCGGTCACAACCCGCCAGATGTCCAGTTTGTCCGCGTCTCTGAGCAACCGCAGAAAAAAAAGACAATCTTCCGATGCCTCTTCTGGAAGGACCGCACGGTTGTGGTTTGAAACGGCGTAGAGGATCAAATCCCTGTCCCGGTTGTCGAGCAAATCAAGTACCTTTTCCTTTTTCAGCACCCTGGCGCCCAGTGAGGCATGATTTTCAGATTTATGGTCGGCAAAGGTGCCGTAGCGTGAATATTGCTCGAATCTGCCTATATCATGAAAAAGCGCCGTCACCTCCGCCAGCCGGATCTGTTCGTCAGTAAGGGCGATACTTGTCGCTATATCAAGTATTTCTTCACAGACCCTTTCGGTGTGTTTCGCCTTGAGGTCCATATTCTGCTGCTGCCCGGGATCAAAAGAGCGATACCTGGATACATATCGGCAAAACCAGTCCTTAAGAGATGCAAGCGTCTTATTATCAATCATTATCTCGGCCAGTTTCTCATGTGCTTATTTCAAAATCCGTTTTTTCCTGTACGCTTTTTATCTTGTTTTTGAGCGCACCCTTCACCCCTTTTCTGATGTCAAATTTTACTGAAAGACTTATCCTGTCGGAGTCCTTCTCAAGGTTTCTGTAACATCTTGTGAGAAGAGCCAGAAGTTCGTCCCAGTCACCCTCCACGACAGTTCCCATGGGGTTCAGTCTGTAGTCCAGGCCGCTGTCCTTTATTATGGAAACAGTGCCTGCAACATACTTGCTGAAGCTGGAGCCCTTATCAAGTGGAATCAGTGTGAATTCCATTAAACCCATTTTGTTTCTCCTTTCTGTTCCGGTTACTTGTTTTCAGGAGGCTATGTATACTCCATCGGGCATAAGAAGAAAAGTCCTGAAACCGGTTTTTTATGGCCCGGGAATTAATATCCGAGAATGCTTCAATAAAAGATGACATCCGAGCCATGATTTTCAGGGTCTGACGGAAAAATGGCATCTTGCTCTTGCTTTTGCTTGTCAAGGCATTAACTTTCTATTTTTACTACTTAATTACGCATTCGCCGGGGGTCATTTTATGATAAGTCTTTCTCAGTTAGAAGACATAAAACTGGTCACCATCCCAAGGTTTCAGGAGTTTATCGCAAGATTTTTTCTTGGGCCGAATTACAATTTCTTTTCAAAAGTGGATATACAAATAAGAGGGATTGAAAATATACCCAGGGACAGGACCGTCATTTTCGCCATGAACCATACCGACAGGTACAACTACTGGCCATTTCAATATAAGTTATGGAGCTTAAGGGATTATCATTTCACCACGGTGTGGGTAAAGGCCGATTATTACAGAAACAGATTCCTTGCCGGGACACTTGATTTATGTAACATGATTCCCGTTCCAAACAGAAAATACCTGATACAGGAATATTTTACAGAGCGATTCGGAAGAAGAATGAAAAATGCGGAATACAACGCCCTAAAGGCAGGTGCTGAATCGGAAAGTGAGATTTCATCGACCACAAAAGAGATCTCGGCTCTGATTCGTGAAAATTTTATGAATTTTATTGCGGAGCGTTATAATGGCCTGATGGAAAAGGTCGCCCATCTGAGCAGAGAGGCCCTGCTTTTAAAGAACCTGAATCTCATTATTTTCCCTGAAGGCACAAGGTCCACAAGGCTTGGCTCCGGCAGGACCGGACTGGCTCAACTGGCCCTTGATACCGGGGCGCCTATCGTTCCCGTGGGGTGCAGTAACTGTCACAGGGTATATCCCGGGACCCTGCCCTTTGCAAGGAGCGGCAAGGTGGAATACCGGGTGGGCGAACCGCTTACCTTTGAAGGGGCCTTGAGCAATTACAGGATAGATGAGGGGTTCGACCTTTTTTCAGATGATTCAAGGGAAAGGTACAGGGAAAACTTCGAGTCCGTGACCGATCTCGTAATGCAGGCGATCAAGGGCCTTATTGATGAGGAACACAGAGACCGGGACGATTGAATATGCTCACAAGCATAGTCAACCGCCGAATGTGTCGGCGATCTGCTTTGCAATAAGACCTTTTACCTCTTTTTCACATTCTTTCCACTCAAGTTTCTTTTTTTCCGCTGTAATCTTAAACGTTGTCTCTATCTGTTTGTAATTACTGCTGTCATTTATGTCCTGGCTCACTGTGGAGGAAGTCCCCTGTTTCAGCTCGGTTCTGGTCTCAGTAATTATGGGGGTGGCCCTTTTTTCAAGGATTCTCAGGATTCCGTCCATTTCCAGCCTTCCCACCTTGACCAGACTGCTGGTCAGATCGGCCAGCGCCCCTGCCGCCACTCCGATGGCGGCTCCGGCGACTGCTGCGCCGGTGCCTTTTTGAGCACCTATAACCCCTCCTGCCACACCACCTACCACCGCCCCTGAATCAGGACTTCCCATGATTTCCCTGGCGGTTTTTTCACTGAAATTGCTTGTTATTACAACCTGGGCAATATATCTTGCCTCCCGGGGACGGACAATATTATAGCCCTTTTGCCTCAGGTCGTTTCGCACCTGATTCCATACCTCATCGCCTACCTCGAACCTTGACTGGTCCCTGATTTGAACCGCCACATCGTCTCCAGGCTCCGCCATCAGAAAGATCGGATCCGGATTGATGACGTTTATGCGAAGGTCCTTGTACTCTATCTCCGTTCTGGCCGCATCCATCATGGAGCAGCCGCTCAGGCAGGCAAGAAACAGACAGGCAAGTGCCACGGCACTGATAATATATTTCATGTCATTTTCTTCACTTTCTTTAAAGACTAAGTTTTTTCAATCTCTTTTGAGATCGCCTCTCTTTTGAGTATATCATAATAAGTTAGTATCCTGTTTACATATCTTACCGGCTCGGTCCCCCTGCAGTATCCGTATCTGGTGCCGGTGTAATATCCGGGGTAGCTCAAAAGCGGCAGGATTTCCTCCATGGATGCCCAGTTATAAGGGTTGAGCCCTTTTTCCGTGGCGATTTTCTGTGCATCCCTTATATGTCCATGCCCTACATTGTAACTTGCAAGTGCAATAAGGAGTCTGTCCGGGTCCTGTGCCTTTTCGTAGCGGTCATAAAGTTTTCTAAGATAGTCGACTCCTGCCGTTATGCTCTGATCCGGATCTTTACGATCCTCTATCCCCATCTCTTCGGCTGTTTTGCGGGTGAGCTGCATAATACCCTTTACCCCTGTATGGCTTTCCGCCTCCGGGTCGAGGTGGGATTCCTGATACGCAACCGCCGCAATCAGCCTCCAGTCAAACCGGTTCCTGCCGGATGCCTCCTTTATAGCCTCTTTATACCTTGGCAGCCTGGTATCCAGCCTTTGATGATATTTTTTCAGGTCAAAGTAGTCGAAGATTTCAACATTATTGTAATATTTTTCATAGATCGCGGCAAAGGTCCCGTCTTTTTTTATCTTTTCAAAGAACCTGTTTATCTCATCCAACAATTCCACGTTGCTTTTGTCGACCGCCCAGCCGAGAGATTGAACCTCTTCGAGCGGGAAGGCTATGCGAATGTCGGGATAGTAACGGCGATTCAAAAGGGCCACATTGGAATCCGCTACGGTTATATCTATCTCCTTATCAGCCACCATTCTTATCAACTCTTCGGTGGGGATGTCATCATAGAGCCTTATGTTTATGTCAAGACCCTGCCGCCTGAGTTGATTAAGCCTTTCTTCGTATGACGTACCCCTTCTGACGCATATGGTTTTTCCGGAAAGGTCCTTAATCGATACTGTATTGTAATCGGCGGCATTAACTATTACCTGTTGCTGCACTGTGAGGTATTCCCGGGAAAAATTTACATGCATTGCCCGTGACGGCAGAACGCTCATGCTGGCGGCAATGAAATCGGCCTCGCCCTGTTTAAGGGAAGGGATTAGGTCCGTCCAGGAAGTGCTTTTGATCCTCAGTTCCACCCCAAGGTGCCTGCTGAACGCCAGCGCGAGGTCATACTCAAAACCCATAGGCTCTTCCCTGTAATAGTAATAGGAGTGGGCATTATTCCTGGTGAGCATTGTTATCTCGCCGGAGTCTTTAATCCTCACCAAGGCCCCTTCTCTTGAACATGAACAGGGTATGAGCATAATGATCAGGATAAGCAAATGTATCCTGATAAAAAGACCTGACTTCATGGTTCTCTCCGATATACTTCTGTTTCCCCTTTTTTGCTCTAAAAACAGCTCAATAAAAAGAAATAATCTATATCCTAAAAAGATTAAGTCAATGGCCCCATAAAAGAAAGGCTCAAGTTGCCATTTTGATGGCTGCTCCTTGAGCCTTTTTTTATGAATATGGCTTTTTAAATTTTTTGGACACCCTTCCATTTTAGATGAGAAAGGGTATCTTGAGGGCTTTTAGCTCCTGAAGAAGACCTTTACGAATTCAGACCAGTTTTCACCATCAAGTTCTGAAAAAATGTCATCCACAGAAACACCACCATCCGCTGCCAGGCTGAGATCTTTATTTGCTTGGTTAAAAAGCCTTTCCTTCTCTTCTTTTAGGAAGGCTTTCGCATTTTCCCCAAAATAGAGGCCCTTGAGGTTTTTACGCAAAGAAGCAGGTTCGACTATGAACAGCCACCCTTCTCCGTAAGGGGATTTATTCACCAACTCGCTTTGCTCGGCTATCTTTTCATTTACACGGACAACTAAACCATCAATAGGTGACAAAACCTGTGCCGTGTCACCATTTTTTCTTATAGTGAACGCTGTCTTGCCCTGTGAAAGACTTTGGCCTGTATTGGGGAGCTCAATTCGACTCGGTTTTTTGAAGAATCTCTGAGCAAAATCATCAAGCCCTACTCTGACACGCCCTCCGTATTCCGGCCTTGCCCAGGTATGGCCCTCGTGGTAGTAAAAGTCTTCAGCAATTCCAAAACCTGCTGCTTCACCGGTTGTTTTGGCCGGTAGTTCATCTGTCTGTACTCTTTCCTGCATCATCTGGTCGAAGGCGCAGTTACCGCACTCATAGGAATTAGGGCAGAGTTTCCGGACAACCTCCCCGGTTATCATGTAGCGGCATTTACGCTGGGATGAGGGTAGCTGCATCATCTTTTCAACCCATGAAGCAGGGATTTGATCAGCAGCTTTTTGATCCGGTGCCGCAAGGGCTGCTTCTTTTTGGCGGGCAACTTTTAACTGCATCGCCTGATCGTAGACGCAGGTCGAACAGTCGTAATTATTGTCACATAGTTTGTATGATACAACCCCTGCCTCCATCCAGATGCATCTTTTTTTACCGGGGGGCACTATTTTCATTGAATCTTTTCTAATATTTTTCCCCATGACTATTTCTCCTTGCAAATACTTTTTTTGAGTTTGGATATTCAATGGTTTTTAAAAAATTTGATATGGCTTCTCGGGTTGTCGTACCCTTTTTGAGGCCTTCTCGGTTACACAGATTCTGTAGATTTAAGAAGCAAGAAAAATGCCACTTTTTCATGAAAGTGTAATTTCTTTGTAACCAGATGATTTATCATGGAATTTTTTTAAATCGGCGAAATGACCCTTTTCAAGAAAGTCCTCCACTCTGTTGGAAAATTAGGCATTTGTTATAATTTAAGGCCATCAATAAGTTGTAACACCTTAATATTCGGTCTGTTATAAAATGTGTCAAAAAATACGGCATATGTCTAATAACTAGGCATTCTTTCTCATGTTTTATAAATGAGGTTGTCTATAAGGATGAGGTCTTAAGGTGCCACTGGAAGAGGTCCCGACAGGTAGGACAAAAGGCAAACCCTTTACGGTCCGTATCCTTTATGAGTGAAGAGGAGTACATTACACATCGCCTGTCTCTGCAGTGTGTGAGGCCGAAACAGTGACCCAATTCATGCAATGCGGTTTTCTTTACCCTGGACATGAAAAGGCCTGGGTCAGGGGGAAGGTCATAAAACTGTGGACGCAGACGAAAAAGAGAAATGACTGAACATTTTCCTCCCATCTGGGCCAGACCGAAAATATATTTGAAGATCGGTACATACAGATCCAGATAGGTGACGCCGATTATCCTTAAGGCCTCATGGGGGCAGCATTTCAAGAGATAGGGAAGAATCAGTTTTGAGTTGTATTGATCCCTTTCCCTGTTGTATGCATGATAAGGGCACTGTGCTGTATCGGCGATAATACATCCGGTGCCGCATTGAGTATCAATGCAATGGGCAATACAGGTAAGGATATCTTCTTCGACAAAACCGATGGGGCAGATCGTAACGCAATCTGAATAATTGATCCGGGACACCCCCTTTTTAAATGTTTCCGCCCTGTTTACCGCCTAGAGTCATATATGAAAATTTGGATGTCGGTGGCAGACTATCTTTACACCCTTACGATTTGATATTTACTAAGCTTGTTGTAAAGCGTCTGTCGGTCGATGCCCAACTCACGGGCGGTAAGGCTGATATTCCAGTTGTTTTCATTGAGTATTCTCTCGATATGCATTTTTTCCATCATTTTAAGGGATTTTGGCAACTCCCCCTGCCCGATATCCTTCCTAGAAAAGGGCAGGTCTTCGATGCTAATCTCGTTACCCCTTCCGATCACCAGGGCGCGTTCAATGATGTTCTCAAGCTCCCTGACATTTCCGGGCCAGTCATATTCGGTTAACAGCTTCAGGGCGGAAGGTGCGACCTTCAGCATCTCTTTATTCATCTCCAGACAGTATTTGTGGATAAAGGCTTCTACCAGCATAGGTATATCTTCCCGCCTTTCTCTCAAGGGAGGAACGTGAATGGTAATTACATTAAGGCGATAGAACAGGTCTTCTCTGAATTTGTTTTCCTTGATGGCATTTTGAAGATTACGATTGGTTGCAGCCAGTATACGCACATCCACCTTTATCTGATTTTCACCCCCCAGGCGTCTGAATTCCTTTGTCTGCAATATCCTCAAAAGATCCACCTGGGTTTTAAGGCTTATATCGCCTATTTCATCCAAAAACAGTGTCCCCTGGTCGGCCATTTCGAATCGGCCCTTTTTGGTATGCTCCGCTCCTGTAAAGGCACCTTTTTCATAACCGAATAGTTCACTTTCAAGTAGCGAATCGGGTAATGCTCCGCAACTTACTGCAATAAAAGGCATATAACAGCGTTGGCTGTTTCCATGGATGGCCTCCGCGATCAATTCCTTGCCTGTGCCGCTTTCACCCGTGATAAGAATCGTTGATTCGGTAGGCGCAACCTTATCGATCAGCTCAAAAATTTCCTGCATGGCATCGCTTCTTCCGATTATCTCATCGTACCTGTATTTTTCTTCCAGCTGCCTTCTCAGAAGGATGTTTTCGAGAATCAGTTCCTTATGGGCGACAATCTTTTTGACCTGCAGCTCTATTTCATCAGGATCAAAGGGTTTCACGAGATAATCAAAGGCCCCTTCTTTCATTGCCTTGACAGCCGTATCTACTGTTGCATAGGCGGTCATCATCAGCACTTCGGTTTCCCGGTTTATCTCCTTGAGCCTCTTGAGTGTCTCAAGGCCATCCATGCCAGGCATCTTAAGATCAAGCAATACGACATCCCACTTGTTTCCCCGGGCAACAGCTATAGCTTCCTCCCCACTTGAGGCAATCCCCACCTCATAGCCATCTTCCATGAGCCAATCCTTTAGGGAACCCCTTACGGAGGCTTCATCATCAACGACAAGAATTTTGGGATTTTTGGCCATTCTATTTTCACCTCCGATATCGCTTTTCCCGCAATGCCATTTCTTATGCCGGCCGGGAATTGCCCGAAAAGGCAGAGTTTCTAATTGAATTTTTCACTGCCCATGCATAAATACTTATTGATCCCGCTTGGTGAGAATCAAAAAGTTTTTGACGGCTACGGTTGATACACACTTTTTATTCTGCCACAGGCAGTCTGACAGTAAAGTCAGTTCCTTTTTCAGGGGAGCTTTCCACCGTGATGGCGCCATTGTGATATGTGATAATCCCGTACACTACAGACAGGCCCAATCCGACCCCCTTACCCTCTTCCTTGGTCGTAAAAAAGGGCTCAAAGATGTTTTCAAGATCTTTTGCGGAGATACCGCAGCCGGTGTCCGAAATCATTATTTCGAGGAAGTCGTTGTCTTTAGAGGGCCTCACATCCAGTGTGATGGTTCCCCCATGCGGCATAGCCTCCGAGGCGTTACTTATCAGGTTCAGAAAGGCCTGCTGCAACTGCTTGAAATCGCATTTCACCTTTGGCAGGTCTTTTTCAAAATTTTTGACAAGTTTGATTTTTTTCATCTCGAGATCGTGTGAAATAATGGCGATTGTTTTTTCTAGGATACCGTTAATGCTCTGTATTTCAAATGAAATGGGAGAGCGGCGGGAAAAGGCGAGAAGATTTTTCACAATTTCACCACACCTGGTTATCTCCGATTCCATGGTTTCCAGATACCGTGATATATCCTCGATCCTTTCAGGGGTAAACATGCCGCGATCCAGGAGTTTCATCATTAATCGGAGATAGGTCAATACAGCGGTCAGAGGATTGTTTATTTCGTGGGCAATGGTGGCTGCCAATTTCCCCAGGGACGCCAGTTTTTCTGTACGGATGATCTGCTCTTTGGCCTTTTTCAGCTCATGATAGGCGGTTTTGAGATTTTCATACAGGTTCGCGTTATCCACCGCAACCCCTATCTGATTGCCGATTGCTGCGAGAAATTCCAGGTATTCAGGCGAAAATTTGAAGATATGGCTCGAGACACACATGACTCCCACTGATTTGCCTTTTGAGACAAGAGGGATATAGGCGGTAGACATAAGGCCCTCTCTCAGAAGAGCTTCCTTGTGTGGACTTTCCGCCTGAAGAAGGTTATCCATTATTTTCGTCTCTCCCGTGAGCACAGTCCCTCCGAGGAACCCTACCCCAACCTCACGGCTCTTGATGAAATCCTTGGCCACAAATTCCTCTGATAACCCCTTTTGCGCAAACAAGTTGAGGGTTTTCTTCCGTCTGTCCAGGAGGTAAATCCTGACGCTTTGAGATTCGGTGATTTCCAGAACTTTATCGACAGTGCTGCGAAGGACCTCGTCCAGTTTAAGAGAACTGCTAACCTCCATGGAGATTGAATTTAGGGTGGCGAGCCTTGCATTCTGCCTCTCTATCTGAAGCTGGAATTTTTTTCTCCCGGTAATGTCCCTAATGATGGTTACATAACCGCTGATATGTCCCTTTGCATCCAAAATAACATTTGAAGACAACAGCGCGTCAAATATGCGTGATCCTTTTCCTGAGAGCCTTGCTTCGAATTCTTTGACCACCCCGTTGCGAAGGGACATCTCTCGAAAACGTTTGAGATCCTTCTTTCTGACAAAAAGGGATCCACTGGAGTGAAGGGAAAGAATCTCCTCTTTGCTATTAAAACCAAGTAATTCGATTCCTGCGCTGTTGATATCAATAATCTTTTCCAAAGAATCGATCAGGATGATAGAATCACGGGATCTTTCAAAGATGGTCCTGTATCTTTCCTCAGATTTTTCCAGTTCCTTCAGGCGTGAAAAAAGAATTTGTTCTATGTTGTTTGTTGCCTTTTTTAGTTCCTGCTGTAAGTGCTTTTTCTGAGAAAGGTCTGTTGCAGTTTCAAGAGCGAACAGGATATCCCCCCTGTCATCTCTGACCGGAGTGGATTTAATGAGCATTTTAGCCCTTCTGCCGTCTCTCATTTTTACGAATTCTTCATCCCAGTGCACTTTGCCGTCTTTAAAGGATTTTTTCACAGGGCATTTCTCACACCTTTTTCCCCGCTTTTTCCAAACGCTGTAGCAATAACTGTCAGGCTCGATTCCGAATTCATTTTTGAAAAGGTTATTCGCCATAATTATCCGGAAGTCTTTGTTGATGGCTATCACGTAATCGGTAACACTCTCAACGAGCGCCTGGTATTCCTTCCTCCCGTCTGTTTTATCACCGATTTCCATGTTTTATTCTTGAATTTGTCGAAAGGACTCTCTTATAAAAAAGAGTTTTGAGTTAACGAAGTATTAAGAATCGTATCTGATTTTGATAAATGAGCCTTTAAAAAAAACATCATTATTGCTGAAATTACAGCACAAAAGACATGGATGATCAAGCAGATAAACTTGTTCTACGGCAACTCGGATGGGAACGATCTCGGCGGTTAAGGGAACGGCCTTTGATGAAAGGGAAATAGCCTCTTGACAAAAAGGGAAGATTGCTAGTATAAACGTATGTTTTTATAACTATTTTATTATTTTTTCAGTAAGTTAAATCACATAGATCACAAGCAAATGTTGCATATGATAGGAGGCACCAATGAGTGTAAGCATGCCCGAAAGTGTTTGCGGTGCAGTAATGGTCGTTGGCGGAGGGATCGGCGGTATTCAATCGGCCCTTGACCTTGCTAATTCAGGCTATTATGTTCATCTTGTGGAAAAATCACCTGCGATAGGTGGGGCTATGTCACAGTTGGATAAAACATTTCCAACAAATGACTGCGCAATGTGAATTATCTCGCCCAAACTGGTCGAGGTCGGCCGGCACTTGAACATCGAGCTTCATACCTGCTCCGAAGTTGATAATGTTGAAGGGACGCAGGGTAATTTTCAGGTGACACTTCGCAAACACCCCCGTTTCATAGATCTTGAAGCCTGCACAGGATGCGGAGACTGCGCCAAGGTCTGCCCTGTGGTCAGGCCTAGTGAATATGACATGAAACTGGGTACTCGTAAGGCGGTTTACAAGCCTTATGCACAGGCTATTCCAGGTGCATTTGCAATAGAAAAGCTTGACAAGGCCCCATGCGGACTTGCCTGCCCCGCCAACCTGAATGTGCAGGGCTATGTGCAGATGGTTAAGGAGGGCAAGTATAGAGAGGCGGTCGAGATTATTATGAAGGATCTGCCTCTGCCGGGAGTACTTGGCAGGGTTTGCCCCCATCCCTGCGAAAAGAGTTGTCGGCGTCTTGAAGTCGATGAGCCGATTGCCATCCGTGAACTCAAGAGGGTCGCAGCCGATCAAGTCGATCTGGCGGATATCCCGGTGCCTGAAACCGCGACGCGTGAAGAAAGCGTAGCTGTAGTAGGTTCCGGTCCTTCAGGTCTGTCCGCGGCCTATTTCCTGGCCCTTGATGGGTATCAAGTAAGCGTTTATGAGGCTATGCCGGAAACAGGCGGAATGTTGCGGTATGGTATCCCTGAACACCGGCTTCCCAGAGATGTGCTTGATTCGGAAATAGAGAACCTCAAGAGATACGGCATCAAAATTTATACAAATACGCCTATAGGGAAAGACCTTACTCTGAAGGACCTGCGAAAAGGAGGAGCTCGGGCGATCTTTCTGGCTACGGGTGCCTGGAAAGGCCTTAAACTTAGAGTTCCCGGGGAGGGCCATTCTAAAAATGTTGAGGATGTTACCTCTTTTCTAAGGCAGGTTCATCTGGGAGAAAAAAGAGCGCTTCAAGGCAAAGTCTTGGTCATCGGCGGCGGGCACTCGGCCATAGACGCTGCTCGATTGGCGCTAAGGTTGGGAGCGGAGCAGGTCGGTATAATTTATCGCCGATCAAGCCGGGAGATGCTGGCTGAGCCTGAAGAGGTAGCGGAGGCTGAAAAGGAAGGAGTAAAAATCCATTATCAGGTAGCTCCCTTGAAGATTGAAAGTGATGGAGAGAAGCTTTCAGGGATTGAATGTATTCGTACCCGCCTTACTCAAGCCGATACAACGGGAAGACGAAAACCTATTCCCATAGAAAGCTCGGAATTTTTTATCGAAACCGATTATATAATCTCCGCCATCGGCCAGGAGCCGGATCTTGATTTTCTGGGTGAAGGCCATGCTCTTGAGGTTTCCAAATGGAAACTTCTCATGGTAAATGGTGAGACCTTGCAGACGAATATCCCTGATGTCTTTGCGGGTGGTGACGTTATTACGGGCCCTGCCACGGTAATAGAGGCGGTTGAAGCCGGGAAGAGAGGCGCAAAATACATCGCAAAATATCTGCAGGGCGAAGATCTTCCTGCAGAGTGGTCCGAAGAGCCGCCTATCGGTACGAACTGGACGGAAATCCGAGATGATGAACCAACCAGGCACCGACTTAAAACGCCCAGCCTTGCTTTGAAAGAGCGCCTTTCAGGCTTTAAGGAGGTTAATCTGCTCGCAGATGAAGAAGAGGCCCGGAAGGAGGCGGAACGATGCCTTAACTGCGGTGGGTGCTGTGAATGTTATCAATGCGTGGAGGCATGCAAGGCAAAGGCATTAACATTTGAGACGCACTCCCAAAAAGGACAGTCTGTTAAGCTCGATGTAGGCTCTGTGATTTTGGCCCCCGGTTTTGAATCTTTTGATCCTAAGCGTTTTGCCACGTACGGATACACTTCTTATCCGAACGTGATTACAAGTATGGAGTTTGAACGGATCCTCAGCGCTACGGGACCTTTTCAGGGACACCTGCAAAGACCATCCGATAGAAAGGAGGTCAGGAAAATCGCATGGCTTCAATGTATCGGATCAAGAGAGATCAACCAATGTGATAACGCCTACTGTTCATCCGTCTGTTGTATGTATGCGATAAAAGAGGCCGTGATCGCAAAGGAGCATGCCGGAAGCGATCTTGATGCGACTCTGTTTTTTATGGATATGCGTACCCATGGAAAGGGTTTCGATAAATATTATTCCCGCGCCAAAGATGATCTGGGGGTGCGATTTATACGTTCCAGAATTCATACCATCGATCCTGCAGGCCCCGGCTCAGATGATCTGAAACTTGTTTACGCCGACGACACCGGCACACTTAAAAATGAAATTTTTGACATGGTGGTTCTCTCCACCGGGCTCGAGATTTCCCCGGAGTCAAAGGAACTGGCTAAACGCCTCGATGTCCAATTGGATTCCGATGGATTTGCCGAAACGAGCAGCTTTTCTCCTGTCGCATCTTCAAGACCCGGAGTATTTGTGTGCGGTGCCTTTTGCGGGCCCAAGGACATACCTCAGTCGGTAATGGAATCCTCCGCCGCCTCTTCGGCCTCTGCAGCACTGCTTGCAGCCGGCAGGAACACGCTAGGCAGGAAAAAGACCTACCCGGAAGAGATGGCGATAGGAGATGAGGAACCGAGGATCGGGGTATTTGTCTGCCACTGCGGTATCAATATAGCCGGTGTGGTAGATGTGCCTGCTGTGAGGGATTACGCGAGGAATCTTCCCAACGTGGTTTATGCAGGCGACAACCTTTTCACCTGCAGTCAGGATACCCAGGGGGTTATCAAGAAGGTGATCAAGGAAAACAGGCTGAACCGAGTCGTGGTTGCCGCTTGTTCACCTCGAACTCACGAACCCCTCTTTCAGGAGACCATTCAGGAAACAGGCCTTAACAGGTACCTCTTTGAGTTTGCAAATATCCGTGATCAGGATTCTTGGGTGCATCAAAATGAGCCTGAAAAGGCCACTGAAAAGGCCAAAGACCTTGTTCGCATGGCCGTATCAAAGGCAGCGCTTCTGGAGCCTATCGAGCGATTGAGAATGGATATAAACCAGAGCGCTCTGGTAATAGGGGGAGGGATTTCCGGTATGAATGCGGCCCTTAACCTGGCGGACCAGGGTTTTAAAACTTATCTGGTTGAGCGGGCAGAAGAATTGGGTGGTCATGCGCTCACTGTAAGAAGCACCTGGAAGGGAGAAGATGTCGGGGCCTACCTGAAGGGGCTTTGCAGAAAGGTGACAGACCATGGCAATATCGAAGTGGTGCTGAATGCCGAAATAGCGGAAGTAAAAGGCTTTATAGGAAATTTCACGACTTCTCTAAAGACCGATACAGGTGAAAGCTCAATTGAGCATGGGGCGATTATCGTTGCGACCGGCGCCGGGCCGTTTATTCCTGATGAATATCTTTATGGGAAGAGCGACCGGGTTACCATATGGCATGATATGATGGAACGCCTTGATGCCGATCCCGATCTGCTGGATAAGGCGGGAGCGGTTGCATTCATCCAGTGCGTGGGCTCGCGAGAGCCTCAAAGGCCCCACTGCTCCAAGATATGCTGCACCGCATCCATCAAAGAAGCGATAGAGCTTAAAAAGAGAAAACCTGATCTTGATGTTTATATACTATATCGTGAGATCCGCACTTACGGCCAGAGGGAAAGGCTTTATCAGGAAGCCAGAAAGCTGGGAGTTATTTTCATCAGGTACACTATTGATGAAAAGCCTGTGGTAGAGGAAATCGAGGAAGGGAAGAGACTTCAAATCACTGTTAAGGATCATATCCTTGGTTTTCCTGTTTCCATCAATGTGGATTATCTGAATCTCGCAACGGCTATAGTATCGGAGGGTCAGGACAAGATATCCAGGATGCTCAAGATACCTGTCCATGAGGATGGCTTTTTCCTTGAGGCCCACATGAAGCTCAGACCGGTAGATTTTGCTACAGACGGCATATTCGTCTGCGGCCTGGCTCATTACCCGAAACCTATTGAGGAGTCAATCGCCCAGGCCCAGGCGGCCGCCGGCAGGGCAGCGTGTGTGTTGGTCAAGGAATTCATAGAGATTGAGCCTATAGTGTCGGTTGTTGATGAGGAGCACTGCATAGGATGCGGTCTGTGCGAGGCGTCATGTCCTTTCGGGGCCATAAGGTTAAAAAAAGTGGAGGGCAAAGGCTTCAGGGCTGAAAATCTCTCGGCCCTATGCAAGGGCTGCGGGGTATGTGCGGCCGCCTGTCCGCAGAAGGCCATAGACATGAAACATTTTAGAGACAGCCAGATTTTCGCGGCCATAGAGGCGGGCGGGTTGAGTTTATAACCAGGGCAGGGTTTTTATCAGCCCGACCTGAACAGACCGGATATTTGTTGGAACCAAATTAGGAGATGTAATATGAGTGATACTTTTGAACCCAAGATCCTTGCGCTTCTTTGCAACTGGTGCGCTTATGCCGGTGCGGATCTTGCCGGGGTGAGCAGGATGCAGTACCCGCCGTCTATCCGCGTAATCAGGGTAATGTGCTCAGGTCGTGTCGACCCGCTTTATGTGGTAAACGGACTCAAAAGCGGATTTGATGCGGTATTTGTGTCCGGGTGACATATCGGTGAATGTCATTACCAGGATGGTAATATTTATACCGCAAAAAGAACGGAAGTGGTAGCTCATCTTCTTGATATATCAGGTATCGGAAGCGACCGCCTGCAACTGAGCTGGGTAAGCGCGGCAGAGGGGCAGCTGTTTGCCCGGTACGTGACTGAATTCAGCGAAAAGATCAGGGAGCTGGGCCCCTTTAACAGAGAAGAGAATGGATTCAGGCTTGATGCCGTTGTCAGGACTCTGGACTCCCCGCGCATCCGTTGGCTCATGGGTATGACACGGGTGCTAACCGAGAGGGAGAACGTATACCATGAGAAGCTGAAGGAAGAGGACTACAACAAGCTGGTATCAGAGGCTACCAGGTCGGAGTACCACAAGGCCCTGCTGATAGAATCACTCGGAAAGGGGCCCAGGACGGTTAGAGAAATGGCCGAAGATACCGGGCTTCCCGTCTATACTGTCTCTCAGCGTCTTAACGAGCTTGAAAGATCCGGTCAGGCAGAGCTGAAGGAATACAACGGAACCACCCCGTTATTTGTCAGTACTGCGGCATGATGTCTCTATACTTTTTGATTATGATATTTGATTAGGATAGTTGATCCCGATAAAGCGGGAAATTATTGCATCTCGTATTCAGAATAATTATCAGCAGAGTGGGGAAAGTTAATGGCAGACAAGAATGGTAAAACAGGTAGCGTAATGGTAGTAGGAGCGGGGATTGCCGGTATGCAGGCGGCTCTTGATCTTGCCACTGCAGGCTATTACGTTCACTTGGTTGATAAATCTCCTACAATCGGAGGGATAATGGCGCAGTTGGATAAGACTTTTCCAACTAACGATTGTGCCATGTGAATTATCTCACCCAAACTGGTCGAGGTCGGCCGGCATTTAAATATAGACATTATCACCAACTCCGAAGTCGAATCGCTTGAGGGAGAACCCGGAAACTTCAGGGCGACACTGATCAACCAGCCACGATACATTGATCCTGATGTTTGCACAGGTTGCGGCCAGTGCGCTCAGGCCTGTCCGGTTGACGGGGTCAACGACTATGACTGCGGGCTGGATCTCAAGGCAGCTACCTCCATAAAGTATGCCCAGGCTATCCCTCTTGCCTATTCCATAGACAGGGATCTGTGCGTGGGCTGCGGTTTGTGCGAGAAGGTCTGTCTTGCTCAGGCCATCCGCTATGATGACAAGCCCAGGAAAAGGGAACTTGACATAGGGGCGGTAATACTGGCCCTGGGCAATGAGGTTTTTGACCCCGGAGTTCAGGATACCTACGGTTACGGCAAGTCGCCCAATGTGGTTACAAGCATGGAGTTTGAGCGGATTCTCAGCGCTTCAGGCCCGTTTATGGGTCATTTGATGCGGCCTTATGATCGTGAGGAACCGAAGAAAATAGCATGGCTTCAGTGTGTCGGTTCCCGCGACACGCATGAATGCAGCAATGCATACTGCTCTGCGGTTTGCTGCATGTATGCGATCAAGGAGGCGGTCATAGCCATGGAACATGCCAGGGGCGACCTTGAGTCCAGTATTTTTTTCATGGACATGAGGACCTATGGCAAGGATTTCGAGAGTTATTACGATCGAGCCAGGGAAGAACATGGGGTAAGGTTTATCAGGTCCCGTGTGCATACCGTGGAGCCGGTCGAGGATGAAAACCTCAGGATCAGATACATGGATGAGGGCGGGGAGCAGAAAAGCGAAATATTCGATCTCGTGGTTCTCTCCGTGGGATTTCAGGTCGGCCGGGAGTCGATAGAGCTTGCCGAACGTCTGGGGATAGAGCTCAACAAGTACAATTTTTTAAAAACCGACAGCTTCAGCCCGGTGGCGACATCAAGGGAAGGCATATATGTCTGCGGCTCGCTTCAGGGACCCAAGGACATACCTCAATCTGTGATGGAGGCATCAGCGGCCGCTGCGGCCTCGGAAGCCATGCTGAGCGAGAGCAGATGGAGCAAAACCCAGGTTCAGGAAATGCCGCCGCAGAAAAATGTGATAGGCGAGTCTCCCCGTATCGGAGTGTTTGTGTGCCAGTGCGGCATCAATATAGCGGGTGTGGTTGATGTGCCTGCGGTGCGGGATTACGCAGCCAGCCTACCATATGTAACCTATGTGGAAGACAATATGTATACCTGTTCACAGGATACCCAGGTCAAGATGGCCGAGGTCATAAAAGAGCAGGGTATAAACCGGGTGGTCGTGGCGGCCTGCACACCCAAGACGCATGAGCCGCTGTTTCAGGAAACCTTGATGAGTGCGGGGCTTAACCGCTATCTCTTCGAGATGACCAATATCAGAAATCAGGATTCCTGGGTCCATGGAAACGACCCTGTGGCGGCAACCGAAAAGGCCAAAGACCTTGTCCGTATGGCGGTGGCAAAGGCGGCGCTCCTTGAGCCGCTTCCCGACACGGAGCTTGAGCTTAATCCTGTGACTCTGGTCATAGGCGGCGGTGTGTCAGGCATGGTCTGCGCCGGAAACCTCGCAGACCAGGGCTATGAGGTCCATCTTGTGGAACGCTCCGGGGAACTGGGTGGTCAGGCCAACCTGCTCAATAAGACCTGGAAAGGGGAGGACATACAGGATTATCTGAAAGACCTAATTGATAATATTTCTTCCAGGCCGAATATACATGTCCACCTGTCGACGGAGCTGGTTGATGTAGAGGGGTTTGTCGGAAATTTCAGATCCGGACTCAAAAAAGAGGGACAGGAGGCGTTTGAACTTGAATACGGTGTTGCGGTAATCGCCACCGGGGGAAAAGAATATAAGCCTGATGAGTACCTGTACGGGAAGGATCCCAGGGTAATGACCCACCTGGAACTGGACAAAAGATTAGTTGAAGATGACCCCGGTCTGAAAGAGGTCAGATCAGCCGCCTTTATTCAGTGTGTAGGTTCCAGGGAGCCTGACAGACCCTACTGCAGCAGGGTCTGCTGTACCCACACCATGAAAAGCGCCCTTGAACTAAAACGCAGGGAGCCTGACAGGGATGTATATGTCTTCTACAGGGACATGAGGACCTATGGCGAAAGGGAGGATCTGTTCAGAGAGGCAAGGGAAGCGGGAGTCATCTTTTTCCGTTATGATCTGGACGGCAAACCTGATGTGACCGCGGGTGAAGATTCTCTGGAAATAGGAGTTCATGACCCGATACTTGACAGGCGTGTAATAGTAAAGGCTGATCTTTTAACACTTGCCACCGCTATCCTCCCTAACGAGGAGGATCAACTGGCGACATTCTTCAAGGTTCCTGTAAATGATGACGGCTTTTTCATAGAGGCGCATGCCAAACTGAGGCCTGTTGACTTTGCCACGGAAGGTGTGTTTTTATGCGGCCTGAGCCATTATCCAAAGCCGATCGATGAGAGTATCGCTCAGGCACTGGCAGCGGCTTCCAGGGCGGCAGGGCTTATTTCGACCGGCAAGGTCTATGCGGCCGGTACTGTCGCGTACGTGAATCCCATGGTATGCAGCAGTTGCGGGGTGTGCGTTGAAATCTGCCCCTATTCCGCTCCTTCCTTTGTGGAGGAGGGACGTTTTGCGGGAAGGGCACAGATAAATCCTGTGCTGTGCAAGGGGTGCGGGCTGTGCGTTGCATCCTGCAGGTCAGGGGCTATCAGTCTCAAGGGGTTTGACCAGGAACAGATCATGGCCATGATCGAAGAGATATAATTATTAAAGGAAGTAAAAAAAAATGTTGAATGGCTAAAACAAATATGGTTATTTGTTACGCAATTTGATATATGCAATTTGATTTATATTTGATGAATATGCGATTCGCCTAAACCATTTAACAAAATTATTAATCAGATCCGGGAGATAAGAATGGATAACTGGGAGCCTAAGATAACAAGTTTTCTTTGCAACTGGTGCAGTTACGGAGCTGCGGATCTTGCAGGGGTGAGTCGGTTTCAGTACCCCCCCAATTTCAGGATAATAAGGGTTCCCTGCTCCGGCAGGGTCAGTCCCAAATTTATCCTCGCGGCTTTCAGGCATGGCTCTGACGGGGTATGGGTGTCCGGGTGACACCCCGGCGACTGCCATTACCTGGAAGGTAATTATTATGCGAGAAGGAAATTCGCTCTTTTAAAGGGGCTGCTCGAACATGTCGGAATAGAGCCCGGCAGGCTGCATTTTTCCTGGATATCCTCTGCTGAGGCTACCAAATTTGTGGAGGTGGCCAAGGAGGTGGCGTCTGCCGTGAAGGAGCTTGGACCTGCAAAGTATCTAATCAAGAACAAGGCAGAGGTTGCGTGATGCAAGGCTACACAGAGAAGATAAGGGAGACGGCAGAGAGGCTTTTGAAAGACGGTGTGGTGGAAGGTTTCATCGGGTACAGGAAAGGAACCGTTCCGATGATGAACGAACCTGTCCTCATAAAGGATGCTGATAAGGCCAAGGATCTTCATTGGGACAGTTTCTGTGCGCTTAACCTGTGTAACTATCTGACCAAGAGGAAGGAAAAGCTTGGTGTGCTGGCTACCGGGTGTAATTCCAGGAACATCGCCACCCACATAACCGAAAACCAGATAAGCCGTGAGCAGGTTTACATCGTGGGCGTGCCCTGCAGTGGAATGATAGATCACAGGGCGGTTGCAAGGGCGTTCAAGGGGAAAGACATCCTTGACGTGGAAGACAGGGGTGAGGAGTTCGTGGTCAGGGGCGAAGGGTTTGAAGAGACCCTGAAAAAGAAGAACTACCTTCAGACCAACTGCTCGGTGTGTAGGCACAGAAATCCCGTAATCCATGATGAACTTGTCGGAGAACTTGTGGATGAGCAGGTCGATGTCGATGCCTACAAGGATGTCAAGAAGATCGAAGAAAAGAATCCTGAAGAAAAATGGGATTTCTTTACTCAGCTCATCGGTAAATGCATCCGATGTTATGCCTGCAGAAACGCATGCCCGCTTTGCTATTGTCCCACCTGCTTTGTGGATGAATCTAATCCCCAGTGGGTAGGAAAGAGCGTGGATTCGACAGACACGATGACTTTTCACCTGCTCAGGGCATACCATTGTGCCGGAAGGTGCACCGACTGCGGCGCATGCGAAAGGGCCTGCCCGGTCGGCATCCCTGTGAGGCAGTTTACGAAGAAACTCAATAAGGACGCAGAGGAACTGTTTTCCTGGGAGGCGGGTTTGACGACAGACAGCAGGCCGCCTCTGGATGTATATCAACCTGATGATTACGATGAATTTATCAGGTAACAGGTATAAAGAAAATAAGAAGCAAATAGGATAAAAAAATGACCGAAAAGATATACGGCAAGGAAGAGTGGGAGAGCGCTCTCAAGGGATTGAGCCGGAGTTACAGCCTTTATGTGCCTGTTAAAGAGGGAGACATTCATTTTTTCAGGGAATTCAAAGATGGTGTAAAGACGGCCTTTGATTTCGACAACACACGGATGTCCGCCAAAGAGATCGTGTACCCTCAGACCGAGCGCATGTTCGACTACAATATCGATGCCGGCAGAGAGGATTCAAACGTATTAAAGGAGTCGGAAAAAGACTTTCCTCCCCAGGCTATTGTGGGAATAAGACCATGTGACGCCCATGCCTTTGTTCTGGTAAAAAGGAATTTCGACACCCCGGAGTTTCAGGATCCCTGGTGGATCAAACGCTACGAATCCACCACCCTTGTCGGGCTTGGATGCAACGCGCCTTCGGCTACCTGCTTCTGCACGTCCGCAGGCGGTGGACCCTATAATGAACAGGGCCTGGACGTGATGCTTTACGATCTGGGAGATCGATACCTGGCAAAGGGGCTTACCGAAAAAGGCGAGGCCTTCCTTTCAAAGGCTGAGGGAGGGAGTGCCGTAACGGAAGCGGACCTGGATGAGGCCGGAAGGCTGGCAAGGGAATCCGAGGCGAAGATTACCCGCAAGGTTCCAACCGACAGGTTGAAAGAAAAAAAACAGCGTGAACTATTTGATGCCCCTTTCTGGGATGAGGTAGCCTTCGGCTGCATAAACTGCGGAACGTGCACCTTCCTGTGTCCTACCTGCTGGTGTTTCGACATCCAGGACGAGGTGCAGGGCAAAGAGGGTGTCAGGATGAGAAACTGGGACTCATGCATGTTTCCGCTTTTCACCCTGCACGGCTCCGGCCACAATCCCAGGGATGAAAAATACCAGAGGGTCAGGCAGAGATTTATGCACAAGCTCAAGTATTATGTGGACAAGTACGAGGACGGCATCCAGTGTACCGGTTGCGGAAGGTGCGTGAGATATTGCCCGGCCAATATCGATATCAGGCGGGTTTGCGAACTTATGAACAACTATTAGTTATGATTTGAGATTCGGGTCTTAAGTTTTAGGTCGACATCTAACGCTTAACACCTGAAACGACGAAAAGGGAGAGCGGCCTTGGAGAATCCATATTTGCCTTATCCTGTAAGGATAGAGGATATCACCACTGAGACAGAGGACAGAAATCTGAAGACATTCAAGTTTGTGTTTTTGGAATCTGGAGATGAGGAAAAATTTTCCTACACGCCCGGCCAATTCGCCGAGTTATCGGTGCCCGGCAAAGGAGAGATACCTATCGGCATAGCCTCTTCACCCACTGAAAAGGGGCATGTATCCTTTACCGTCAACCGTGTCGGCCTTGTTACAACCCATCTTCACAACATGAAAGAGGGTGACGTAATGGGAATCAGGGGGCCTCTGGGCAACTGGTATCCCTGGGAACAGATGGAAGGTAAGAACGTGGTTATCATAGGCGGGGGATTTGCCTTTACCACCTTGCGTTCCAGCATCATATACATGCTTGACAAGAAAAACCGCGATCGTTTCAAGGATATCATCGTGGTTTACGGGGCGAGGAGTCCCGGTATGCTTCTGTACAAGGATGAGCTGACCGAATGGGAAAAGCGTGACGACCTCAAGATGCATATAACCGTTGACGGCACGGATGATCCGGAATGGAAGTACAATATCGGATTTGTTCCGGCCATTACCGAGCAGAAGGTGACGAGTGCCGAGGATACCATAGCCCTTGTATGCGGACCGCCTATAATGATAAAATTCACGCAGCCCGTGCTCGAAAAGCTCGGGTTTCCCCCGGAGAGGATAATCCTGTCCCTTGAAATGCGTATGAAATGCGGAATAGGCATATGCGGCAGATGCAATATCGGCGATCAGTACGTTTGTAAAGACGGGCCTGTGTTCTCACTGGCTCAGCTGAAACAGATGCCTTCCGAATATTGATATCCGTTCCTACTGCTGAAATCACACCCCCGGTGCGCAGGCGTTCTGCCGCACGCGGGGGTTTTTTTGCCGCCCATGGATAATCCATACTCCGCACCCCAACCGACACAATGTCAGGGTCGCTCAAACATATTGAGATTTAACGGTATGGGCCGGGGTGGAGTCCGGGGAATTTGTGAGACCGGGTGTGGAAATACTGCCTGAAATGAGTTGATAGGGCCGGCCGGTTGGTTTATCATTGCATCGACAGTTGTTGATTATCATTGAGGCGGATACGGATCTTTCAGAAGCTGTTACAGAGTAGGGCCCCATGGAAAATTATATGGGTTAGGATTATATGAGATGAACGTCAGGCAAAGGATTAAGACCGTTTCTCTTGAACTTGCAGGGGAGAGGCGTGTCATGGATGTGCGAATAGGGCTGGGTTACACTGCCGTGCTTCTTGATGATGGCCGACTTGGCGTGGCCTATACCTTTCACCGGGATCAGGTCGGAGGGTGCACTGTTTTTAAGGCAATACGGCCCCTGGCGGGAAGGAAGGCCTTTGAACTGCTCCACCTTTTTGACTCCAAGGATATGGTTGAATCGGCCGTGGCCCTGGCCACATCAAATGCCCTTTCAAATAGAATGAAGGATGGGCTCGATCAGGGTGATGTCCTTGATAAGCTGGAGATTGTTTCTGACGACAGGGTTGGCATGGTCGGCTACTTTGCCCCTGTCATACCTCCGCTCAGAAAAAAGACTTCACACATAAGGATATTTGAACAGGACAGTGGGCCAAAGAACGATGTCTTTTCAGAAGAGGAAGCCTACAGGCAGCTGCCGAATTGCCAGATAGCCCTTTTGACGTCTACCTCAATTATAAACAACACTGTGGACAGGCTTCTTGAAGCTGCCGCCAATTGCAGGGAGGTGGTAATGCTGGGGGCGTCAACCCCATTGCTCCCGGCGGTTTTTAAAGGCACGTCCGTAAATGTTTTGTCAGGGGTGGTTGTGACGGATCCTGAAAATATCATGCGGGTGGTGAGCGAAGGAGGGGGAATGAGGTACTTTAAGGGGCATATAAACAAGGTGAATATGCGATTGTAAACGGGCAAGAACATAAGTGCGAAAGGAAACGGGAATGCCGAAGAGAGGAGCCGTTGAGGATTTTATTGGAAAAGATCTCTTTTTGTGGATCAGCAGGGAATTTAATGCGAATACCAAGCTGAAGGAAATACCTGGGGAGATAATCGATAGAATTTCCCTGATAGACATAACATCGAGAGACTATCAAAGCGATCTTAACTGCGTAACGGCTATTGCACTTATAACCTTTGCCTATAAAAGGGCGGGCAGGTATCCGGATATTCACGCCGGTCCGAAGGATCTGCTTTTGATGAAGGTGCTGGCAAAGCAGGAAAGATCAAGGAGAAGGAGCCCGGATCAGGCAGGTCTCTATCCTGCCGAGCAGTCGTTTTGTGAGATATTTACCGGTGAAATAGGATCCCGGATAAGATCGATGGGTACAATGAATTGCGCGGTATAATCAAATGTTTTTATCACACCAGCGGATTTGCGTGCCTTGAATAATAATTATAGTATCAATATATTCGAAGGGAGTTTGTAAGGCCGATGAAAGAGAGCCTCATCTGTCCACATTGCGGCAAGGAGGTGGAAAGATATAAGAATCCCTTTCCCACCGTGGATATAATAATCGAGATGGAGGGAGGAGGGATTGTGCTGATAAAGAGAAAAAATCCCCCTTTCGGGTGGGCTCTGCCCGGAGGTTTTGTGGACTACGGTGAAAGTCTTGAGTCCGCGGCCAGAAGAGAGGCCCTTGAAGAGACATCTCTTGAAGTAATGCTTACGTCACAATTGGGAGCCTATTCGGATCCCTCCAGAGATCCAAGACAACATACAATCAGTGTTGTTTTTCTGGCAAAGGCCGATGGTGAGCCGAAGGCGGCCGATGATGCCGATGAGGCAGGTATCTTTTTCCGTGATTCTCTTCCCGGTGATCTGGCATTTGATCATGGCAAAATAATTCAGGAATACTTTGAAAAATGCAATATAGAAGAATAAGGAAGCTTTTAATCCCTGCCTTTCTGCTGTTCCTCCTATTGATAGCCTCTATCCTGTACCTTGAGACGTTAATCCAGGACCCTTCTACTCAACGAATTATCATTAAGAAGCTTTCAAATGCCATCGGTTACGATATAAGCACCGGAAAGGTGGAGATTACCTTCCGGGAGGGGATCGCACTCATCGCGCCTGATTTTCTTGCCGAATCAAGGACAGGTTCTGAGAAAATAGCGGCGTCACGAATAATGCTCAAACTCGATGTGGGTGAACTCCTTCATGGGAGGTTCGTGCCGAAAAAGGTGTCCCTCTCAAGGCCGCGGATTGAGATTGCCTCAGAGCGGTTTTTCGGGCATCAGGGCGCCCCGGCTGGAGGTGATTTTCAAGAGCACTTCCATGACAGATTTGCCGCATTTCCCACTGTCTCAATTGAGTCGGGAAGCATAATCGTGCCCGGCCGTTCAATTACGATTGAGAACCTTTACCTTAATACCTTTCAGGGAAAAGGGGAAAAATCGCCTTTCAGGTTCGGCATGCACGGCATATTGAGATACATGGGGAGAGACGCGTCCTTTGATGCGAATGGAAAGGTATTCAAGGGAGGCACCCAGGCAGGTGAAAATCTGGAATGTTCCCTTTCGATAAAAAAAATTCCGATACTCTGGTTCCCGTTGCCGGCGGAGATCCCTGCCCAGGGTGGCAGGGCTGAAACCGTTTTGCAGATCAAGGGAGATACCAAGGAGGGGCTTTCAGGTGAAGGCGGGATAACAATAGAGAACTTCAACTTTCTCCTTATGGAAAAAGGACAGCTAAAGGTATTCCTGTTCCCTGAATTTAAGGTCAGATTCAAGTCTGCATATAAAGATGGAAAACTGAATATCCCCCTTCTGGAGGTAGAGGGTAATGACTTCAGGCTGGATGCAAACGCGGATATCGGCCTGGACAACCTGAAAGATCCTTTGATCGATCTTTCTCTGAAGGCCCCTTTCATGCCTGTTGCCGCTTTTAAGAGGATTTTCCCCACACCTCTTGTGGGCGGATGGATCGAGGGGGGGCTTTTCCCGGCAATAAAGGAGGGGATGGTTGAAGTTCCCCGTTTTTCTCTCAAAGGGACTGCTTCCGAAATAATGCACCTGGGAAGAAAAGAGAATTCGGGTGTGCTCAGAATGGAACTCGCCTGGAAGGAACTGGAGGTTATTGAAGCAAGAGAGACAATCCCATACAGGGATATTTCCGGCGCGCTAATCGTTGAACATGGAAGACTCCTTGTCTCGGATGTAGTGGGGAAATTCGGCGGTTCGTCAATCAACGATTCCTCATTTGAAATAGGTTCCCTTTATGAAAAGGAGACTTTTCACCGTTACAGATTCGAGGGTGCTGTGGAGTTGCCGGAATTGAGGGAAAAACTGGAAAGAAATTTTATACCGACAGATCTCAGAAATTTTATAGAGGAAATAGATCCGGTGCAGGGCATACTTAAGGGTTCGGTAGAGATAGAAAGCGGGGACTCGGGCAGGGATCTCATCCTTTCGAAAGGCAAAATGGAATTTTCAGATTGCTCTTTTTTGATTCCAGGAATCGGTCTTCCTCTTAAACTGGATAATGCCGGGGTAAAGATAGATAAAGATGTGGGATTGCTTTTCAGCGGCAAAGGCCAGTGGGGTTCTTCCTCCTTCATGGCGAAAGGCTCTTCCGACAGTGCCTTAAGAGATTGGGAAGTGGATTTCGAGGGCGGGGCATATGTCGGCGAGCTTTATGAGACCTTTTTGCTGGATAAAAAATTACCTCTTAATTTCACCGGGCCTGTTAAATGTTCAGGTTCAGTCAAAAAACATGAGGAATTATGGCAAATTACCGGTGAAATAGACATGAGCAGCACCTCTTTTGACTCCAAATACTTCAGCTTCCGGCCTGCCAAGGGGAGTAAAAATTCCTTGTTTTCAATAGAGCGGCATCCGGAAAAGGGGCTGGTTCTTAAGAAATTTGATTGCAATGTCGGATCATCAAGTTTCCGGCTTTCAGGTTACCGTGGTCCTTACAAAGGCGATTCCATTTTTTTGAGCCTTAAGACGGAAGATCTTTCCCTGGAGGACCTTGGGATTCGCTTCAAGGATGACCTGACAGCAGTAAAGGGAAAAATAGGTGGTCGGGCAAATGCGGTCATCCCTTTTGAAACACCTTCAAATACCTCCATTAACGGAAAAATAGAAGGGGCAGGGATCTATTTTTTGTCCCCAATGTTGAAATTCCCCATCAGTGATACGGATATTGCTCTTGTTTTTTCAGACAAAAAAGTCCTTGTCAGCAATTGTACAGGGAAATTCAAAGGAATCCCCTTTGTGTCTTCAGGCTCACTTGAGGGATGGGAAGGTCTTAGCGGGGCCTTGAGTATCGGGTTGTCATATCTCGATTTTGAATGGCTGATAAGGAGCGGTGAAACAAAGGAGGAAGAAGGAAGGGCCGGAAGCATCAAGCGTTTCCCTGAATATCTGGAGCTGAAGGTAAAAATAGAGGCGGAAAAAGGGGTTTATAAAAAAATAAGAGGAGGACCTTTCTCTGCCGATTGTTCTATAAAATCGGGAAATATCTATATCGAGCGCGCCAGGTCCGGGCTGGAGCATGGCGAATTGTCACTGAGGGGGCATATCAAGTCCGGGGAGCCTTTTGAAAAGCTGTTCGCGGGCTATATAAGCCTTCATGGTCAACCGGTGCAGGAATTTCTGGAGTCTCTGAATATAAAAGACACCTATGTCGAGGGAGTTGTCGATATGGAGGGGGTCTTTTATATGAAGGGAAATGATAAGGATGATCTCATAAGAAGTCTTACCGGGAGCGCCGATGTGTCTGTTGAAAAAGGGGTGATAAAAAAAGATCATATCATGTTCAAGGTCCTCGATTTTTTAAGTCTTCAGAAGGTATTCAAAGACAGGCCGGAAGGGATATCAAAGGAGGGGATATATTTCGACAGTATAGGAGGCCGGCTACTGGCTGATAAGGGTTTGGTTGAAAGTGAAAAAATTGTGATGAAAAGCCCCGTGTTTAATGCCGCGGCAAGCGGTAAAATCGATCTTTCAGAAAACAGGATAGATGTCGATCTCCATATTCAACCCCTTGGATCAGTTGACATCCTGGTGAGCAAGATCCCGCTCGTTGGATATATCCTGGCAGGAGAAGACAAGACATTTATTGTTTATTATTTTACGGTTGAAGGTCTTTTTTCCGATCCCGAGATAAAATATGTCCCCCTGTCTGAAACTATAGGAGCGACTACAAAAGGATATTTTGAACGTCTTTTTGAGACCCCGAAAAGGCTCTTTGAAGGTTTTTCCAAAATGACGCAAGAGCTTATCAAAAGAGGCGTTCCCATAACAGAGGAATATATCCCCTGAAACACTGATCGATGGAGACTGCCCGGTAGATCAGGAGAAGAGAGTGGGGCTTGAAAAAAGATTTATCTCATGTTAAAATTAACAATTTTGGTAAAATAAGCGGGTTTGTTTCGGGCTTTTCATTAAAAACATCTTGTAGTTGTTTTGATAAACTGAGTTGAGTGGTTATTGTAATATGAGATGTCAAGGGTTGACGGCTTTGTAAAAAGACCGCCGCTCGTCGGGTTCATGGCCCTGAGTCAAGTCGAAGGGCTGGAGCTTGGTGCCCCGGAAGATCAGGACTCGGCGGGAGAACCTTTTACCGTGCCGTCTCAATTTTGATTTTTTACGGATGTATGGAAGTTATCTAAAACGAAAAAGAGGAATAGTTTTAATATGGATATTGTAGAAATTTTCAAGAAACGAACCAGACACCCTTTCAGACCCAGGGCTTCCAATATAATAAGCGAAATCTTCACCGATTTTCAACCCTATTCGTATAACGGAGCATCCCTTATAGGAGGGTCCTGCCATTTCATGGATAAAAAGCTCTTTGTGATAGGGCAGCAAAAGCCGACTCCTGAGGATCTGAAGAGCAGCAAAGATCTGCAAAAATTAAACTACGGCATGCTCACCTCAGATGACCATTCTTTTATCTTGAATGTCTTAAAAGAGGCCAAGGCCTCAGACCGTGAGAATACTTATATTTTCACTATTATAGATACCTACGGTGCTGATATCTCGATGTATTCGGCCCAGAGGTTTCAGGCCTTCTTTATCGGGCATCTTATAAGGGAATTCCTTACTATCCCGTTGAGGACGATTTCTCTCGTCCTTGGTGAGGGGGGCAGCGGGGGTGCCGTTGCCATACAGGCGACCGATATAAGGGGTCAGATGGAGGACGCCCTGTATGCTACCGCACCACCGGAGAGCACCGCGTCCATAGTGTTCAGAGATGCCAGCAGAATTAAGGACGCCCTTACAATCCTTAGGCCTACCGCCAAGGAACTGAAGTCTCTGAATGTCATAGACCGTATAGTTCCTGCGGCGGAAGATGTTACAAAATGCGACGAGATGGCGGGAAATATCAAGCTGTTTCTTTCAAAGGCCATCAAGGATTTGTCCAGGTCGAGAATAAAGAAGCTGATTAAAAAGAGGGAAATTACCGCCAAGAAGCATGGCCTTTCAAAGGGAAGCGGCACCTTTTTCGATATCAAAAGATATATTGAAAAACCTATAAAAAAGGCATTCAGAAAACCGCCTCCGGATATTCAGATTGTTAACTATTCAAGCCTTACTGAAGTAGGTGACGAATATGGGGATATAAATGTCCGAACGGCCGGTGAATTTATCGAATGCGGGGCCAGAAGAGGTGGAGGTAAGAGGATCGGCGGCTGCGGGAAAATGATTCCCCTGAAGGAATTGATCGATAACTTCAATGTGTGTCCTGAATGCGGGTATTCATATACCCTTGATGCCACAGGCTGGATCGATTGCATGGTCGATACCGGTACATTCCATGAGCTTTACAGAAACCTGAATGTCGACCAGCTTCTTGCTGAGGATTCGATTACCGGTTATTATCGCGATTTCCTGGCAAAGCAGGAGGGCCGAAGCCATTTCAAGGAGTCTCTTGTCGTGGGAAGCGCCCGGGTCAATCAGTTCCATGTTACGATGGCTATCAGCGCGTTTTACTATTGCGGCGGTTCCATGGGGGTGGTATTCGGAGAAAAATTCAGACGGGCGGTTGATTTCGCCATTCAGGAAAATACCCCATTTATAAGCCTATGTTGCTCAGGAGGCGCAAGGCTCTATGAAGGAACTTCGGCCCTGATGCAGATGGTAAAGACGGTGGAGTCCGTAAACAGGCTGAAAAGGCACGGCCTGCCCTACATATCGATCCTTGCCGATCCGGCCACAGGCGGCGCTATCGCCAGCTACGCCGCGTTGGGAGACATAACGATTGCTGAGCCGGGCGCCCTTGTAATATTTGCCGGTCCCAGGGTTATGCAGTCAAGGGGATTTGATGTGGATGAAAAGCTTGTGCGATCAGACTATCTGCACGAGCTTTCAAGGGATATCTATAAGGATCTGGATTATTTCCATGACATCCGGGGCATACAGGAGATCTGTGAAAGAAAGAATATGAAATCATGTCTTTCGAAATATCTTGAGCTTTATTCGAGAACAGCCTTAAGAAGCAAGGGCAGGGGAAAGAAGCGAGGTGAGTGAAAGCCTCCTATTTTTCCTCACTGTTTTTTTCAAGAAGATCACGCAGGGCCGGTTTGACATAGATCCTGCTTAAATCGAAGCGTTTAAGGGCCCTTTTAAGGGCCCTGACCTTTTGTTCCAGGGAAATTTGTTTGTTTATGATGATTGTGTGTTTTCCCCTTATCCTGCAAAGCCCCCCGGTCATACTCGCCTTTTCGCCTTCCATCCGCTCATAACGTATGGAGATATCGAGCGACTGTGCAAGTTCTTCAAGACGATGCAAGAGAGTCGGTTCGTCCACGGGATATCTCCTGGCGCGTTATCAATTGTCTGGTTGAAGAAGCGTTACTTGTTTTAAGTTAAAAAGCTCCTGCCCGGAGGCGCCCTTTAAAATGCCTGAAGTGAGATAAAGTGACTGGAGTGCGTAATGTTATGGAATTTGGCTTCCCCAATCCGGTTTGGAAAATCAACCTTTCCATCTCCTTATAAACGGGCAGATAATTAAATCAAGGACCTATTCCTTATCCCCTACAGGAAACACCAGAACCAGAATAAAACCCGCAAAAGCCAACAGGCCGCAGGATGTAAAAAGGGTTTCCAGACCGGCCGTGTGAACGATCCAGCCCGACAAATAGGCCCCCGTAAAAAAACCGGTGTCATAAACGGCCGTAAAGGTAGACATGGCAAGAGATTTTTCCCTTCCGGTACCTTGAGCCGCGGCCAGTGCGTTATGGACGGGGAATAGAAACCCGATTCCCGCTCCCATAAGTATGGCTGAAACCGGAAACAATCGTGATCCTATCATAAAAGGTATAAGTATGATGCCGCATGCAAAAAAAGGATATAATGAGCGAAGAAAAAGGGTCCTGCCGAAACGGTCGATAACCTTTCCGGAACAGATCAATATCACCAGTGCCGTTAAAAAGGTGACAAAAAAGAATTTCCCGCTTGTCGTTCCCTTTTGTTCGGAAAGCAGCGCCAGAAAGTTTATCACACTGGCCTGGCAGTGAGAGAAAAGAAGGGTTGAAAGCAGAAGCATAAGGTAGGAGGGGGAAGTTATGAGGCCAAGGAAATATGCCTTTTTCACCCTTTTTTCCATTTTGTCTGATGAGATGCCTCTATCGAGCCTGGACGCGCAAAACCATCCCAGTGCCCCCATTAAGGCGGCCGTAAAATAGAGTGTATGAAAACCTGCGTGGTAGACAATAAATTCACCGGCCGGTGGCGCAAGGGCAATCGAGGCCATAATGGAGACGCCTATAAATGAAAAACCCTGAGCCCTCATGAAACCCGGAATTCTTCTGGCTGCGATGGAAAATGATGCGGCGATAAAGCAGGAAAAGCCCAATCCATGAAGTATCCTGAGTAAAAGTAATGAAGTTCCATAGGAACTTATCAGGTTGTAAAAAAGTGTTGAAAGGAAAAGCAGCAAAAGACCGAGGCAGAGCACCGGATATTCGCCTTTGGCGGCTGATGCCTTACCTAAAAGGGGCCTTGAGACAACCGCTGAAAGTGAAAATATCCCCATTGCAAAGCCGATTTGCCTAGGGCCGGCACCGAATTTTTCAAGAGCCAGAGGGTAGAGATAGAAAAAACCGACATTTGAAAATACGAAGAAAAAAGACAGGAGCAAGAATATGAATTGAAATTCAAAGATCGATGAAAACCGGCCTTCTCTTGTTGTCTCTTTCAGGTTCAAATCTTAATCCCCCTGATCTTGTTAAGACAGTAAACAAAAGATATGCCAATTGACCAACTAATCGGGAGAAGATCCACAAATATTTGCGGGCTCCATGTCAGGATTCCAGTGGAACGGCTGTTTAAAGTAAAATGCAAAGGTGTCCGGGGCATCGGAGCGGCGGTTCTCCCTTTATCCTCTAAAGTTGATTTCCGCAAAAAGGGCAAAATCTGAATCCCTCACTGATCACGGCGCCGCAGTTTGGGCATTTCGGCGGCGTGTCGAACGCATGAGTGTGCGCGTAATCGGTTGATCCATCTGAAATAGTACCACACCGCCGGCACTCGACAAAATTCTCACCCTTTTTAACCCTGAACAGCGGCAAAAAAAACAGAGACAGGTAATGATCGGTACGTTTGAGCATGGCCTGGTAAAGTCCGCAGGACGGGCATCTTCTGGGCCGGTCTTCGATTTTTACGGTCTTGGGCTGTATCCCTGCAATAAAGAAAAACATGTATTCAAAAGTCTCCGATCCTGGAGTTTGAAAAGATGGTACCGGTAAAACAGAGATAGAATATTACAACAAGCCGTGTCCGGCCTCCAGGATAAATTTTGTCTTTGCTCGATGGATCTATGAAATCGGCCTTATCTGTGCCTAACGTAGAAGTTCCCGCATCCACGGGCTTTTGTAACCGTTACCTGTGCTGAGAGGGCACCCGGGAGGAAAGGCCCTGCCTGCGCTGCGGTTGGCTGTGGTATTTTCCGTGAGACAAGGGCTGCGGAAAGTGCCCCGGCGCATGCGTTTGTAAGCTGGCGGCTGGTGGCATAAAAATGGGCAGGGGGAGTCTTTTCGAAAAAAAATTAAAGCAGACCCCGGTTTGCGGCCTTCTGAAAAACAGGTGGCGGTCATGTAAGGGATTTTTACAGGGTAGGCAGAATATGATATGCTGATATTTATCTCTTTGACCTATTAAAGACAGGCCTGCCTCGGCAGCGCTGCATCATGATTTTTCATTCCAAGGTATATTTGATATGGACTTAAAACGCGGGGTTGGCAGAGTATGGGAAAGACAGGTATTCTAAGAGACGAGAGATTCCTGGATCACAGACCCGGGCCTTTTCATCCTGAAAGCCACAAACGGCTGAAGGCCTTGTATGCCATGCTTGATGAACCTGATATGGAAGGAAGATTTTCCGCGATACCTGCAAGGCACGCAAGTAAAGAAGAGCTTCTTTTTATTCATTCCCCTTCTTATATTGAAATGATCGGAAAAACAGCCGGGAAACCGCACCGTTTCCTGGACCCTGATACTTCGACTTCTGAAGGCTCCTATGAGGCTGCCCTGCTTGCTGCCGGAGGATTTTGTAACTCTATTTCCATGGTGACCGCCGGTGATCTGGATAATGCCTTCGCCCTTGTGAGGCCTCCGGGCCATCATGCGGAAAATGGCAGGGCAATGGGTTTCTGCCTCTTTAATAACGTAGCAATCGGGGCACGATACGCCCAAAGGGTTTTGGGCCTCAGGAAAATAGCCGTCGTAGACTGGGATCTGCACCATGGAAACGGGACCCAGCACGCATTTGAGCATGACCCCACTGTCCTTTATTTTTCTACCCATCAATATCCCTACTATCCCGGAAGCGGGGCATTCGAACAGGTGGGTAAAGAAAACGGGAGGGGGTTCACGGTTAATGTGCCTCTTTCAACAGGGCATGGTGACGGAGAATACGCCGCTATATTTGAAATGATTCTCAAGCCTGTTGTGCTTGAGTTTGACCCGGATCTCATACTGGTTTCAGCCGGTTTTGACAATTACATACGTGACCCCCTGGGTTCCATGACGGTAACGGAAAAGGGCTTTGCCGTGATGACCTCCTGTCTCATGGATATCGCTGAAAAGTGCTGTAAGGGCAGGATAGCCATGACGCTTGAAGGCGGATATAATCTGACGGGACTTAGTGAATCCGTAAAGGCGGTTTTAAATGAAATGGCAGGAGTCACTTCGACCGAAAGGCAGGCCGCTATCTGTCTTGCAGACAGCACAATGCTCAATCGTGCCTTAAACGGAGTTCAAAGGGTGCACGGATCATCGTGGAAGGTGTCTAAGTGAATAAACATGGCCCCTTTTTCTCGACAAGACAGGCCGGTAAGGCCGACTGCCGATACATAAAGTCTCTTGGCTGTGCCGTGTTCGATCTTTACGGCCCCTACGGGGAGATCCTTTCATCATGGTTTTCTTCCGAAATCACCTATACCGTTGTGGCATCGACCCAAGAGGGAATGTCAGGATTCGCAATGCTAGCCTTAACCTCCGGGATCGCAGAACTTCTCGCAATCGCGGTGGAACCGGACATGCGGGGGATGGGTGTAGGGGGTTTTCTCATGGATGAGGTGATCAGAAGGGCAAGACAGGGTAAGGTCAAGTATTTTATGCTTCACACCGCGGTTGATAACTCGGCAGCTCAGGGTCTGTTCGAAAAATATGGCTTTGTCCGTTCAGGCATAAGAGATGATTTTTATCCGAATGGACAGGACGCCTTTATAATGACCAGGCATATCTATGATGAATGACAGGTGCTTCCTGACGGGGAGCAGCGATTTTATCCACGATGCCTTTGTGGAATGTGAAATAAAATCCGATAAAACAGGAGAATGTAATGAAGCAGGTTGCCGAAGGTGTGTTGTTTATTCCGGGAAGAGATGATCTGATACCCGATTCCCACACATACATAATAGGGGATCCTTTATCCGGAGATCTGAGCATGATAGACCCGGGGCTCATGGGCAAGGGAAGATACAAGCTCGAATCGGTAAAGAAGCTGGTAGACACATCCCGAATAAAAAGAGTCATAATGACTCATACTCATCTGGATCATATAGGGTGCCTTTCCGAAATCCTTGAACAACTGCCGTGGGCGGAGCTGTGGGTCCACCGCATTGAGGGGGAGGCGCTCGAACAGGGAGATGAACGTACTGTCTACGGTATGGAAATGTTTAAAAACATGTGCCAGGCGCAGTACGGAATAAAATCAGGGGCCTTCAGGTTCAATGTGGACAGAAAGCTGGAAGAGGGGGAAAGGCTTAAGATCGGGGCCATGGAATGGGATGTGATGCATATCCCGGGGCATTCATCAGGGAGTATCGCGCTTTATAAAAGTGATTCCGGGATACTTATCCCGGGAGACGTTGTTTATGCGGACTATGCTATCGGCCGTTTCGATCTTTACGGCGCGGACGGGGACGCGTTGAAGGGATCACTTAAGAGACTTGCCGGACTGGACGTGAAAATCCTTCTCCCGGGGCATAATGAGATTGCTCATGATCTGCCTCCGGGATATATTTCCGAGACTCTGAGGCAATGGGAGCCGTATCTCTAGCCTTCATCCGTAAATGGCCCTTTTGTCCGATATCAAAGGCAACCGATCGGAGAAGGATAAGACTGTTCAGCTTTTGATTTCCTGATGGATGTTAAACCGTAATTGTGGACAGGGTCATATTTTACGGTAGTGCACAAATCTTTCCACTTCCATCTTGAGCCAATCGGGCCAGAAGGCCTCGTCAATCGGGTAGCTTGCGTCCAGGGCCTGAAACGATCCCTCGCCCGCCACCTTTTTTATCCTTTCCTGGGTGTTGTACTTTACCTCGTCGACACCCACCAGTTTTGCCACGGCATGATTGATTTCATCCAGGTCCTTGTCATAGGGGTTATCCCCTGTAAATGCGCGTTGCGCGGCAAGTTCCTTGATGCTTTCCTCTCCCCTGTGCCATTCCTTGAATGAGGGGAAAAACATCGGGCCGTAAGAGATCCAGAACTCTATAAACCTGGCCCCGGCGTTGTATGTAACCCAGACTGAACCTCCCTCGCTGACCGTTCCCCTTACTATGCTGTCATCGCCCATTGCGATACTTCTGCCGCTCAGCAGGGAATCTATACCCCCGAATTTGAGCCCTACTTCCTGATTTCTTGTCTGTTTGGCACCCTCCTGGAAGGTCCTGACCGCCTGGGGCAGTTTTATCAGCGCCGGATAAAGGGGCTTTTTCAGGCCTTCTGCTATGCCGACCGATACACCCCAGCCTGACTCCGGGTTTGGTATTACAATGTCCGCTTTTGAACAATTATAGTATTCAGTAAGCTCAAGGCCGAGTTCTCTCCTGATCTGAAATATCTCCTTGCCTCTGAACCTGGATGCCACGTTTCCGTAATAGACTCCCTGGAAGATGTCGGGCGCCATAGGGGATTCCTTGAGGCGCCTGGTTTCGACCCCGCCTGAAGAGCATATGGTCATTTCCGCGCCGTCATACTCGTTTTCGGTAATTCCGTGCAGCCTTCTGTGAGAGCATGACTCCGAGCTGGCAATGAACATCCCGTCTATCGTGGCGTAACAGAAAGGCTCAAAGGCCTTTTCATCGTTAAGGGCCAGCAGGTAGACTTCTTTTCCCCTGTGCAGAAGACAGGTTATGGCAAAGGTTGCCCTGCCCTTTAGCCTTTCCAGAAGTCTGTGGCCCGCGGAAAAGACGATTCCTTCCTCTTCCAGGTACTTGTGAAAAAGGGCACCCACTATCTCGGTCTTATTATCGGTCTGGATGCTGTATTCCGGTTCAATCTCGGCCCTGAGGTCGTCATCCCTTATGAGATAACCGTCCATAGTCAGTACCATGCTTATGGAACAGGATCTTTTGGGCTTTATTTCTATCGGTTCGGCATTGATTTTTTCCGCTATCTTCCTTTTCGTATACCCGATATTGCCTATGGCGGCTACAGGTTCCAGGTCTGTAAACGTCTTTATTATGTTGTAATCTATTACCTCGGCTATCCTTCCGAGCCCCTTGTGAACATAAAGGCCCTTTGAGGTCCCGATGGCAAGGCCGGTGCAGGCCTTGCCTCTGTGCTGGCAGGCGCCGGTGGCAAGAAAGGTCTTGGAAACCAGGTCCGCATCATTATGCGCATAGGTTCCTACGATTCCGTCCATATTTCATGTTCCTCCGGAAATGGTGTCCCAGGATAAGGGTTTTTCAGATGAGACGGCCATGTGTTACTGTTTCACCTGGTTGACGGGCCTTGCGGCTATTCATCCAAGGAAGCGGGACCGGTTCATTCGGTCCCGAACTATTTGATATCCGCATGATAACTCTGGAGCGATTTCATCTGCCCTCTTCCCCGCAGTTTGGCTACTATGCCCCTTGCCGCTGCAAGGGCGGCCGACAGGGTGGTTATATAGGGGACCCTGTATCTTATGGCGGCCTTTCTGATATAGGAATCGTCATGCTTGCTGAGTCTTCCGCTGGGTGTGTTTATAATGAGCTGTATCTCATTGTTTTTAATGGCATCAACGATATTGGGCCGCCCTTCATGCACCTTCAGTATCTTCTCGGACCTTACATAGTGTTCTTCCAGAAAATCATGTGTTCCTTGAGTGGCCCGTACCTTGAATCCGAGTGTGGCGAAAAGCCTTGCCACTTCTATTACAGCCGGCCTGTCCATCTCGGAAACGGTTATGAGAACCGTTCCCTCCGAAGGCAGGATCTGCTGTGCGGCCTCCTGGGCCTTCAGATATGCAAGCCCGAACTTGTCGGCCATGCCGAGTACCTCCCCTGTGGAGCGCATTTCAGGGCCGAGGATCGGGTCGACTTCGGAAAACATGTTGAAGGGAAATACCGCCTCTTTGACGCCGTAGTGGGGTATGGACTTGGGTGAGATGTCGAGTTCCGAGATTTTTTTACCGAGCATGAGCTGGGTGGCTATCCTTGCCATTGAAATATTACATACCTTTGAGACAAGCGGCACGGTCCTGGAGGCCCTTGGGTTGGCCTCGATTATATAGACCGTGTCTTGTGCTATTGCATACTGGATGTTCATGAGCCCTACCACGTTAAGGTCTTTTGCAATCTTACGGTTATTCTCAAATATGGTGACCAGATGTTTGGCAGGGATACTTACGGGCGGGATTACGCAGGCCGAATCCCCTGAATGGATGCCGGCCAGTTCTATATGCTCCATAATAGCCGGCACAAAGGCGTCCGTGCCGTCGGCAACCGCGTCGGCTTCCACCTCGATTGCGTTTTCAAGAAACCTGTCAATGAGTATGGGGCGTTCCGGACTCACATCTACCGCGGCTGAGACATAATGCCTCAGCATCTCTTCGTCGTGAATCACCTCCATCGCCCTTCCGCCAAGCACATAGGAAGGCCTTACCATTAACGGATAACCTATGGAACCGGCCACTTCAAGGGCCTGCTCCATATTGCTTGCCATGCCCGATTCAGGCTGATTAATGCCCAGTTTTCTCATCTTTTGACGAAAACGGTCCCTGTCCTCGGCAAGGTCTATGGTATCGGGCGATGTCCCTATGATGTTTACACCCTGCTCGGCAAGCTCGGAAGCGATATTGAGCGGAGTCTGCCCTCCGAACTGGACTATGACCCCTTCAGGTTTCTCCTTTTCATATATGCTCAGGACATCTTCCACGGTCAGAGGTTCGAAATAGAGCTTGTCGGACGTGTCATAATCGGTTGATACCGTCTCAGGATTACAGTTGACCATGATGGATTCATAGCCCATATCACGAAGGGCAAAGGCCGCATGCACGCAGCAATAGTCAAATTCGATACCCTGACCTATCCTGTTGGGCCCTCCCCCGAGCACCATGATCTTTTTCCTGTCGCTTGTTTCAACCTGGTCAGGGGCGTTATATGTGGAAAAATAATATGCGGCGTTCTCTGCCCCGCTGACCGGAACAGGCTCCCATCCCTGAACAATCCCGAGGGATTTTCTTTTTTCTCTTATCTCCTTTTCCCCCTTTTGCAGGATCAAGGAGAGATAGCGATCGGAAAAACCGTCTTTTTTAGCCTTTTCAAGGAGCTGTTCAGGGATGTCCTTCCCCCTGTACGTGAGTATCTTCTCCTCCAGCTCAACCAGTTCCTTCATCTGCTCGATGAACCAGGCCTTGATGTGTGTCTTTTCATGGAGAATTTCAACGGATGCGCCTTTTCTTAAGGCCTCATACATGATGAACTGTCTTTCGCTTGAGGGTTCCGACAAGAGGTCAAGGAGGTCATCAAGCGGTTTTTCATGGAAATCCTTTGCAAATCCAAGCCCGTATCTGTTGATTTCAAGAGAGCGAATCGCCTTTTGAAAGGACTCCTTGTAGGTCTTCCCGATACTCATGACCTCGCCTACGGCACGCATCTGGGTCCCCAGTTTATCCTCTGCGCCCTCGAACTTTTCAAAGGCCCAGCGGGCGAATTTCACTACGACATAATCTCCCCATGGCTCATATTTTTCCAGGGTCCCCTCTTTCCAGTAGGGGATTTCATCCAGCGTGAGTCCCCCCGCCAGAAGAGAGGAGACCAGCGCTATCGGGAATCCGGTGGCCTTTGACGCCAGGGCTGACGACCGGGATGTCCTGGGATTTATCTCGATTACCACCACACGGTCGGTCTTTGGATCGTGGGCGAACTGGATGTTGGTCCCGCCGATGACCTTTATCGCCTCTACAATGTCGTAGGAATATTTCTGAAGACGTTTCTGCAGCTCAGGAGCGATCGTAAGCATAGGCGCCGTGCAGAAGGAATCTCCGGTGTGAACCCCCATGGCATCGACGTTTTCAATGAAACAGACGGTAATCATCTGGTTCTTGGAATCCCTTACGACTTCAAGCTCCAGTTCTTCCCAACCCAGGACGGATTCTTCCACAAGGACCTGACCGACAAGACTGGCGGCAAGGCCTCTTCCCGCAACCGTTCTCAGCTCCTCAACATTATATACCAGACCGCCTCCCGTACCTCCCATGGTATAGGCCGGCCTGATTACAACTGGATAGCCCAGCTGATCGGCTATCTTTTCCGTTTCCTCCACTGAGAAGGCAGGCTCGCTTTTGGGCATATCGATCCCTAGACCGTTCATCGTCTCTTTGAATGCGATCCTGTCTTCACCCCTCTCAATGGCATCTATCTCAACGCCTATGACCTTGACGCCGTGCTTTTCGAGCACTCCTCTTCGGGCCAGCTCAGAGGAAAGATTAAGGCCAGACTGTCCCCCCAGGTTCGGGAGGATCGCGTCCGGTTTTTCCTTTTCAATGATTTCCGTGATGGTATCCGCATTGAGCGGCTCTATGTAGGTGGCGTCAGCAGTATCCGGATCGGTCATAATTGTTGCGGGGTTTGAATTTACCAGCACTATTTCATACCCAAGCTTTTTTAAGGCCTTGCAGGCCTGAGTGCCTGAATAATCAAACTCGCAGGCCTGTCCTATAACTATGGGCCCCGAGCCTATAATCATAACCTTATTGATATCGGTACGTTTTGGCATGAGTCTCTCCTTAGCTGTGATTAATGTCCAAAGGCATCAAAGGCCTCCGCCTGCCGCCTCTTGATAAGGACTATATGAATTCGGAATTAAACCGTGTCCGCCGTCAATATCTCTTTTCGTGAAAACATGCTTATACAGGAAGCGGCAAGCGGTCATGGCACATATGAAAATGATGTGGTTTGTTTTACAGAGAAAGGCGACAGACCATGTGCCTCCGCAAGTCCCGGCCTAGGTGGGCGCAAGTGGTAAAACAATACAGTCGCCGAAACTATAGAGGAGCACCGGTTTTGTGTCAAGAGGAAACTAGGCCGATTTACATGGGGTGTAACTAACTGAGAATATATGATATTCAGACATCGACATGCCTTTTTTTAAATCCCATCTTCCAAAGAGAGGCCATCGGATCGCTTCAGCCGGCGGAATTGCCGTGGGGAATATCTTCAAAGGATTTTACCCCCCCTTCCAGGAATTCCTTTAAGACCCTTATATGCCTTTTTTCTTCATCGATAATGGTTTCAATGCAGTTGAAGGCCTCGGTGCCGTTAATAAATGAGCATAACATCTCGTAAAAGATCACCGTATCCTTTTCAAATTCGATTGCCTTCTCCAGTATCTCCTCAACCCGGTCCAGGCTGTGAAGGTCGTCGTCCTCAAGCGAAAAGGCCTGCCCCCCCATTACCGCGCCTAACATCTCCCGGCCGAGCCTGTCGATCCGCTCATCCTGAGTTTGCTCATTAAACTCCTTGCAGAGTCTGTTGAAGACGGTCGCGTGCTCGGCCTCATCATCGGCTAGCCACTTTAAAAGGGATGCAAGCTCCGGGTTTGATGCCCTGCTTAAAGCCTCCCTGTAGATCCTTTCACCGTTTTCCTCAATCTGTACGGCAAAATCTATGATCTCTTTGATCGTAAACATAATTGCAGTTGTTCCGTAGAATAATATGTATGCTAATGTTAAAATGCTAAATATCAACAATTTAATATAGTATTTATCAATAAAATATGAAAGAAAAAAATCAGGAGCAGTTGATATCCTGATGAAGGTTTTTAATTGGGAAGTGTCTGCGGAAAGGCCTGCAAAACAAAAAAGGCGGCCCAGAGGCCGCCTTTTGGTTTAATAATTTCAGGTAGTTGAATTATTAGTTAACGCTTATTTTCTTTGGTTCCTTCTCTTTAGGTTTCGGTATTTCTATTGTCAGTACACCGTCCTTGAACTCTGCATTTATCATGTCCGGATCAAGGCCCTCAGGGAGCGAAAAAGACCTGTTGAATCTGCCGTAGGCACGCTCTTTTTTATAGAAGTTTTCCTCTTTCACCTCATTTTCATATGACCTTTCACCACTCAGGGTAAGTACGCCCTCTTTCACATCCACGTTAACATCCTTTTTGTCAACACCCGGAAGCTCGGCCTTTATGGTGGTTTTTCCATCCTTTTCGAATATATCAACCGCCGGAGTCCAGTTCCCGATTCCGGATTCGTCCTTAACCCCTATACGTGGAAAAAAGGTCGTCCCGAATATATCGTTCATTCGGTCTGAAAATAGATCCATCTCTCTCATGGGTTTAAATCTCACAAGGTTCATTTCTGATACCTCCTTTCCGTGATATCAAATAATGTTTATAATCGATTCTCCGTGCTCAAAAAATAATTACGAGCGTTATGATGTCAAGGGGCCGGCTATTATAAATGTACATTATTTATATTTGACAAAAAAGAATAGTAATGTAAACATCAACTCCTTGGATTTAGCTGTCGGGAGGAGATAATGGATATAATCCGTAATGGAAAATATAATAAAGATGGTCCGGAAGGGGGTTGTTTTTCATCCAGCCTCAGGGGAAAGCAATCCGTCAGGGCTACCTTCAGGCTGTCGAAAAGGGCCATAGACATCCTAAGCCTTGTGTCCAGTCATTTGAAAATAAAACAAAAATCCCTCTTTGATCACCTTTTTGATGATCCTGTGACCATGGACTATCTGGCGCAAGGCATCGAAATAGGGGATTTCATAGAACTTGACCGGGTGCAGAAGACATATGTCATCAGCAGGAAGACTCTTTCCTGTCTCGATAATGCCTCCAGATCCTTTGATTCTCCCAGAGACGCCCTTGTCGAATATGCGGTTTATCGTCTTCTGCCGGTTATCAAAGAAGAGCGTGAAAAACAGTGGAAGCGAAAACAGGTATTAAGCGATATTAATCTTTACCTCAAAAAGGGGATGGATATCCTGCATAAGAGCAGAGAGGCCCTGGGAGAAGATGATCCTCTATGCCTTAGCCTCGAAAAATTGATTCTCGGCCTTGATAATGCATGCTCCGAGATGGTGGATTTTGTCGAAAAAGGCAGTATAATCGAAACATTTGACAAGGAAGGCGATAAATGAAAATCGTGGAATCAATCCACTGTAAAGTACCATGGGTCAGATATGGTCTCACATGAAGGAACTACCGAATCGGAAACCGAACGCATGCTCTCAATTTTCATGGCGAATCTGCCAGGCATGGCCTACAGGATTGTCAAAAACAGCACCTGGAAATTGGAATTCATCAGCGAGGGCTGCCTTTCTCTTACAGGTTTTTCAGCCGAGGATATGATTGAGGGGAAGACGGTTTCTTACAGGGATTTGATTCGTGATGAAGACCGGGCCGAAATAAGATCCGCCCTGAGGAAGTCTCTGGAAAGAAAGACCCCTTTTCGTGTCGAGTACAGGATAAATACCGCCGCAGGTGAAGAAAAATGGGTCATGGAACAGGGTACCGGGGTTTTCAAAGAGGGCGTGGGCCTTGTCGCGCTTGAAGGGTTCGTGACCGATGTAACGGACAGGAAGAAGGCTGAAGAGGCCTTGCGGGAAAGCGAACGGAGGCTTCAGGTCAAGCTCGATTTCATGCTTTCCCCTGATGAGGATCTGGGGGATTTCTCTCTCCTGGACATAGTGGACCTGGAGGAGCTCCAGACCATCCAGGACGCCTTTGCACAGGCAAACGAGGTATCCACGACCATTTGCGACCTTGACGGCAATCCCATAACAAAGCCGAGCAATATGCCCACCGTATGCCAGCTTGTCAGACAGACTGAGAAAGGCAGTGAGAGATGCGCCATATCCTCCAGGGTGTTGGGGGAAAAGGCGAGAAAAAAGATGACCCCGGTGTACCAGGATTGCCTGAGCCTTGGATTCGTGGATGCCTGCGCGCCTATAATTGTTGCGGGAAAACATATCGCAAACTGGGTTGCGGGCCAGTGCAACGTGATGGGCGTGGACAGGAAAAGGATCAAGGAGTACGCAATAGAGATCGGTGCAGATGTAGGGGAGATGCTTCAGGCCTTTGACAGTATGCCCCCTCAGATGTCAGTCGAGCGCTTTGAGAAGGTGTTGAACCTTCAGTGGCTCATGGCAAAGGAGATATCAAGCCTGGGTTACAACAATCTCAAACTGGCAAAGCAGATCGCGGAACTGACCAAGACCAAGGAGGCCCTTGCAGAGAGCGAAGAGAGATCCAGGCGCCTTGTAGAAAATTCGCCGGTCGGTATTTTTATCTTCAGAAATGACCGCATGCTCTATATGAACCCTGAACAGGAAAGGATCTCGGCTTGGCTTCCGCAGAGTTTTGCCTCGATGAATCTATCCTGTATACATAAGGATGACAGGGAAAAGGTGAATAAATTTATCAACCGGCTCCGTGCAGGGAAAAGCGGCAATATGGAAACTGAATTCAGGTTTTATTGCCACAATGAAGCCGAAGGCAGGGTGGAGACCAAATGGGTATCCTGCAGCGGAAGCAGTTTGGAATACGGGGGAAAAGAGGCCATCCTTGTCAACATAATGGATATTACCAGGGCCAAGGAACTGGCCAGGATGGTCAAGATCCAGGACAAGATGAGTTCATTAGGACGTGTAGCCGCTGGGATCGCACATGAAATAAGGAACCCCCTGTCAGGCATAAACATCTATCTTTCCGCTCTCAGAAAGATTCATGAAAGGGGTTGCGATTTTGAAAGAGTGCAGGAGATCCTGGGCCAGCTGGAGTCTGCGTCCAACAAGATAGAATCGGTTATAAAAAGGGTGATGGATTTTTCGCGGCCGAGTGCCCCCAGACTCGAGATAACTCAAATAAACGAACCGGTGAAGGAGGCCCTTGAGCTTTCAGCCGTCATGCTGCGAAAGAGCGGGGTAATTCTGGAAACTGATATCAAAGAGGATATGCCCCCCTGCGCCATAGACAGTCAGCTTTTTGAGCAGGTGGTGTTGAATTTTATTACCAATGCGGCAGAGGCCATGGAGAACCGGGAAGGGGAAAAAAGAATCAGAATATCTACGGACGCCTCTAAGTCATTTGCTATTGTCAGGGTCGCGGACTCAGGTCCCGGGGTAGATTCGGAAGTAAGAGAAAATATTTTTGACCCCTTTTTTACTACAAAGAACGGAAGCTCCGGCATAGGCTTGAGCCTGAGCCACAGGATAATAAGCGATCACGGCGGTACCATCAATGTGGGCAAAAGCCGCTGGGCAGGGGCTGAATTCGTTATCTCACTGCCGCTTAAAAGGGGGAACTAAAAGAGATATGATAGGTTACAGGATCTTTGTGGTAGATGATGAGAAGACGATCAGAGACGGACTGGTCATGGGGCTGGAACAGGATTATGCGGTCGACGGTTTCGCAAACGCTGAAGATGCCGTAAAGGCGATGAAAGAGGGACCTCCCGACCTGATTCTTCTGGATATCGGCCTGCCCGGAATGAGCGGACTCGACGCGATCCCGGTTATTAAGGAAATTAATCCCGATGTAATCGTAATCATTATTACCGCGTATGAAGATATATCGACTGTGATAAGCGCCATGAAGCTGGGGGCGTACGACTATGTTGTAAAACCGATACACCTGGACGGTCTGGAGGTCAGCATAGTAAATGCCCTTGAGACCGTCCGGATAAAAAGAGAGGTTCAGGATCTTCAGGAGAGGTGTCTAAAGGAAAATGTCCCCTTCTTCATTGGTGAAAGTAATGCGATCCAGGACGTAATGGAGTTTGTGGGAAAGGTCGCTAAAAGTCCCGATACCCCCATACTCATATGCGGTGAGACAGGTACGGGCAAGGAATTGATCGCGAATGCGATCCATTACAGAAGCCCTAATTTCAAGGGCCCCCTGATTGCGCTTAACTGCGCGGCGGTTCCTAAGGATCTCGTGGAAAGCGAATTGTTCGGATATGAAAAGGGGGCCTTCAGCGGGGCCAAGCCGGAAGGTAAAAAAGGGCTGATAGAAGAGGCTGACCAGGGAACTCTTTTCCTGGACGAAGTGGGTGATCTGAGCTATGAGGCTCAGGCAAAGATGTTGAGATTTCTGCAGGAAGGGAAATTTTACAGGATAGGCGGGACAAGACCCGTCAATATAAAAGTCAGGGTTATTTCAGCCACCAACAAGGACCTTGACTCAATGATTGCCGAGGAAAGTTTTCGTAAGGATCTCTATTTCCGGTTGAGTGTGATAAAGGTCGCGCTGCCTTCTCTCAGGGAGCGAACAGAGGACCTGCTGCCCCTGGCGATGCATTTTCTGTCGGAATTTTCGGGAAAATTCGGCAAAAAGGTCTACTCCCTTTCAAAAGAGGCTCAGCATGTACTTCTTGAACACAGCTGGACCGGTAACATAAGAGAGCTGCGAAATTATATCGAACGAGCAGTCCTGATATGTGAAGGGGATGAAATAACGCTGAATGATCTGGGTCTTGTTCCGGAAAGAGGGAAATCCATTGCAGAACATGGTAAAAGCGGTATCAGCTTCGCCCCTTTATCGGAAAAGGGCGTTGACCTTTTATCGGCCCAGACTGCGCTTGAAAGGTATTATATAGAAGAGGCCTACAGGATGTCGGGGGGAAACGAAAGCAAGGCGGCGAAATTACTCAACGTGAATCACCATACCTTCAGGTACCGCAGAAAAAAATTTTTGGAAAACGATTAATCTTTACTTCCATCCTTTACCCGCATTTGCCTCAACACCCCGCGGCTTGCCGCGGGAAGCGGTATCCTGAATTTAGAACATTTCTTGCAAATATCGAAAAATTGCAAAATTACTCCATCCCATGAATGACGGTTCTATCCTTATAACATACTGAAATTAAAAGTTAATTACTATTAAAGGTCTTTGGCATCCTTATTGCTTTAATAATATGTAAATGGGGTTGCTGAATATAGACATCGTGAAACGGCAAATCGCAAAATGCAACACCGGGAAGATTCCGACAGGTATTGTAGCAGCATAAATGATCGTTTAATAAGGCAAGTATAAACATTCTATAAAGCAGCCGTAAAATTGAACGGCCGTTAAAAGGAGAGACTGAGATGAAAAATAAATCGTTTAAAAATATTCTTTTTTGCACCGACTTATCGGAAACCTCGAATTCCGCCTTTGAATTCGCCTTAAGTATGGCGGGTAGGGACCAGGGAAGGCTCAATATACTGTATGTGATTCCTGATAATCCGAATAAAGGCATGTCCGAGGGATACCTTTCCAATCCGAGGATTAAACAATTCAAGGAAAATTTCAAGAACGGGGTCGACAGAAAATTTTCAGAACTTTATGTTGAAAAGATAGAGGATGCGGTGGAATTCAAGACCGTAACCAAGTCCGGAACTCCTCACGAAGAGATAATGCTTTACGCGGAAGAGGAAAACTCGGATATTATCGTTATGGGCACAAACTGCAGGAGAGGGGTTGCAAAGCTGCTTTCAGGCAGTGTGTCGGAAAAGGTTGCGCGTGGAAGCAAAAGACCTGTAATGCTGATTCATTCGGAAAAGACAGGGAACTTCATAACCGCCTGATTAAATAACCGCGGCGGAGGCGGTTCAATCTTTGAGATAAATGACAATGCCCTGCTTATTTCTCCTTCCACCTTTGAAGGAGATAGGGCTTTGTCATTTCAAAGGTCACGCAGTCGTCTTCAATGGCCTGTTCCGCCTGTTTAATAGACATCCTGGAGGTGCTTTTGACAAAGGACAGTGTCCTTCCGAAATAGAGGGGAATCAGGGCGTCCATCATTAGATCCGTATCGACAACGACATTCTTGTAGGCGACCGCCACATCAAACAGGACCCTGGCCCACAGATCAGTTGGAAAGCCGAATTCCTTTTCCTTCATACCCAAGATTTCCACGAGCTTCTTATAGACGCCCTCTGTTAGAATTTTTTTCCATATCTCTTTGTTCTCTTCAAAACCGCCATGAAATTTTTCCAGCAGATTATTGGTGTTAACTTCTACCTTGGGAGGCATTTCGACTTCGCCCAGTCCAAAGCCGTAAATGGCAGTTGGTTTGCTGTATTTTATCCTGGTCCATAAGGATTCAAAGTTTGTCATCATCGCGAAAATAGTTCCGACCACCTGCCTGAACATAGGTCCAAGGCTTGCTCCTGGATCCTTGGTTCGGTGTATCTTGGGTCTGCCCATGAATGCCTGGGTTATTTTCGCCCTTTGATTAATAGCCAGTGTGGTCATCCAGATATCGATGCCGAAGTTTGCCACGGCCTCATCCCAGACTTTGCTCTCCAGGTACGCCTTCGCCAGTTTTCCGGAGAATCCGAAGTCGCCTCCGATAGGCTGTCTGACCCTTCTTCCGTAGAGGCTCCTGGTCATGGGATATGCTATGCCGTTCGTAATTGTGCCGTCATACTTATGCCTTACATACAGGGGCGCCACGTATGAAAAACCCTGAAAAAGCGGTTCACCGAGGTGTTTTATCCATTCAGGAGTAATGCTTTTCAGATCGGCATCAACAACAACCACTGCCTTCGCGCGTAATTCGACCACTTTTTGGAAAAGATTTTTGAAATTATTTCCCTTTCCCTTTATCCCGGGAGGAGTTGAAAGGTAAATCTTCGGATATTTTGACGGGGTGTCCAGAAATACCTGCCCCGTATTATCCGGAGAGTTGTTGTCACAGTTGATAATAACGGCTGATCTGTCCTTGAAATACCTTTGAAGCCCCTTGTCCGCCTGAATCAAAGGGTAATTTATAGAGTCGGCCTCATTGTAGGATGGTATGCAAACCACCATTTCAGCCCTTTTTATCTTTTCAGGGTTTTTTTCCGCCTTGAACTCCTCAGCCATTATTCCCCCCTTGATAATTTTTAAATATATCGAGAACGGCTGAATTCCAGGCCCCGGGACCGGTGCTTTCCGTGATACTGAGCCGGGGAATTCGTCCTTTCAGCCATGAATAGTCTAAGGAAGATCTTATGAGGACAGGAAGATCGGCGGACTCCAGCATGCCGAAGTCATTCGGACTGTCGCCCAGTGCTATTGAAACAACCTGTTCCTTCTTTTCCCTGTACCAGGCCGAAACGATTTTTAACGCCTCTGACTTGCCGTTTCTCCCCTGTAGATGAAAAAATCTTCCTCCTCTGGTAACGATAAGCCGCCTTTTCCCGGCGGCCTGTTCGATTTCCTCCAATTTATGTTCCCCTTTACCGATAATCATGAAAGGTTCATCGAATTCTCTTTCGGCGGCCCTTTCAGCCTCCATCCTTTTAAGTCCGGTAAGGCGGCGGATTTCGCCCGTAGTCATATCTGAAAAGCCCCTTAAGCCGATCCCCGCTTCAGCGCCTATCTCCTTCAAAGCCTCGGATAAACGGGAATAGGGGAATCCCAGACTTAATTTCCACAGCCCTTTATCGAAAAAGGCCCCGTCAGGATGACCGTAGGAATCGAGAGGGCTGAAAAAAATACCGCCGCCGTTTTCAGAGACAAATGGTGATGAGATGGCCATCTGTTTTACAATGACCTCGATCTCCGCCCTTGTCTTGCTTGAAACAGGCACAATCGGAAACTTTCTCCTTTTGCACTCCTCTATGGCAGGCAGGGCCGGCTTCCACTCGTAGGTTTCATGATCCAGAAGCGTGCCGTCCAAATCAGTGAAGATTATGAAAAAAGGGCCTTCCGGCGCCCCTGTGCATGTAACCCCCTTTTCGATTCGGTCGTCTTTCGAATCAGGAAAATCTTTTCTTTTCACTTTCCACCACTTCAATTAGATCATAGAAGATTTGAGGAAGCTTATTGGATACTCTCTCCCATGAAACGGTCTGAGGCATCTCGAAGGCCTTTTTTTCCTGCTTTTTTTCAACGGCAAGGATCGCATCTGAAAGACCGTTTGCGATATACGGCTTGAATTCCTGATAGGAGTTCACCAACCTCAGAAATTTTTCCGTGATCCTGTATGGCGAAGTAAGCATGTCGCCGGCCGCTAGTATGGAGTGCCGGAAAACCTCTTTTACCAGGTATTCCTCGGTGTCCCTGTCATAGTTCAGATAATTAAAACTTGAGTCATCAGAATATCTCTTGACCTGTTCCTCGGCAACGGCCTGATAGGTGATTGCGAGGTCCCTGAAAAATGTGTCTGTAATCTCAAGACCCTCTTCGATGATCAGGGCGTTCATGAGCGTTGTTACGATGTCCACGGCCATTCGATTAAGACCCTCGCTGCGTTCCTCGGGAGAAGGGTCCTGATGTTTGTGATCGAAAGCCTTTTCCGTAAACATGACCTGCGCCCTTGATGAAGATTTCCTGTAGACCTCTATCAGGGTGAATATTTCCACACCCCAGTTGGTGGCGAACCGCATCTTTTTCAGGAGATCGACATTAAAGGCGACCTCACCTGAAAGCTGGTATTTAAAATCGAGCAGAAACTCAATCAGGTCCAGCATCTTTTCGTCCCTGCTCTCTTTGAATTTTCTCTTGAGCGCGATAAGAAGCGGGTCCAGAAGAAGCCTCTTTACCCTTCCATAAATATTTCGGTCTTTTATCCTTGCATAATAGGCCTTTGAAAAGTCGTAGTTATGAACCAGCACCGGGTAAAGGAGTCTGTCCAGCTGCACCTGTCTGAAATTGCGTATATCGGCATCAATAAGACCGACCACCTTGGCCCCGAGCGCAATCGCGATTCCAAAGCTGAGGAACATGTTTTTTCCCTTGCCCGGCTCGCTTATATTGAATCCGGCGTCGTTCAATTGATCGTATATGCTTTTGAATCCGGGTCCGTCGTTCCACTGGATCAGGTAATTGCGGAGTCCTGCTTCTTCTATCAGGTCCTTGAGCATGAAGGCCTGTTTTTCGCTTGCCCTGTCAAGACCGAAAATTATTTTGGAAAGGTAAGCGGCCCCCTTTAACTGCTTCAGGATATTCGTAAATGTGGGAAAATTAGCGGGATCCGCATACTCGCTGGCCAGGGTCGGCAATATAAGGACTGTTTTTTGCCATTTAGAGTGCAGCCTGATCTGTGCCCGAAGGTTTTTTCTGTCCTGCCTCAAAATATGAAAAGTGGAAATTTTACTGGAGTTTTGGGAAAAATCAGAGATGTCGGACCTCCTTTTCGATTGCGGATTTTGTTAACCCGTCAAGCTTTACTACTGAAGAACACGGTTCCGCTTGAAATAGCGGCATAACTGCTTATAAGAAAGGATGAAGTCCCTTTAAAATTGGGGGCTTTGTGAAAAGTCCAGCTGTCCTGTGAACTTTTTACGAATGCATAAAAATTAAAAGGCGGCTTTATTTTTCAAAAAATCCTCAACCAAAATTAGCTAAAATCATATTTTTTGTCAACAACGATGGAGTCTGATTTGACTTGAAAGGGCGATGCCCAGCTGTTAATTAATATATTCCGGTTTCGATCTTCTGATAAGAAAAGATCTTGGTTACAACTTATTCCACTGACTCAATATAGGACGATGAAATGATTCCTTCGGTTGATAACTGTTTTCAACTTATGAGTGTATACGGCATGCTGGATAATATAAAGGGCCATTCGGTTACGGTTGCAAAGGTGGCGCGGATCATATCGAGAAAGCTGATAGAATCCGGATTCGCCGTCTCTTTTGAAAAGGTGACCGCCGGGGCGCTTATGCATGATATAGGAAAGACAGCCTCCCTCAAGTCGGGCGGGGATCATTCTGAAATAGGCAGAAGGATATGCCTCGAAAACAACCTGGATGAGATAGCTGAAATCGTAGGCGAGCATGTGATTCTGAAAAACTACAACGGCAGCGATGATTTTTCTGAAAAACTGATCGTATATTATTCAGACAAGCGGGTAAATCATGACAAGATTGTTAACCTGGATCAGCGGTTGAAGTACATCCTCGGGCGTTACGGAAGAAATGATGAAAGGATATGCCGGGCAATAACAGATAATTTTGCAAAATGCAGGAAGATTGAAAAAAGGATCTTCAGCCGGCTCCCTTTCGGCCCGGAGGAAGTTTCCCTGCTGGCTGATGCCGAGCTTTTGGAAGACGAATGAACCGGAGGAGGCATCTTGCTCGTTTTGTCACGCACCGGCTGAAAGCACAAACGCCATAAATTGTGCATTAACGATTAGGAATAGAAATTGACCGTCTACAGATCCTTGAAAAAGAATATATATATCTTTTTGTTCCTTCTGTTTCCGCTTTTCTGTCCTGCCGCATCTTCTTTTGCGGCTACGGCCGAAGTCGAGGTCCTTCAGTCACTTGACAGATATCCTGCAGGCGGATCATACCCCATAACAATCCGTATAAGGATTTCAGACAGCTGGTTTCTTCACGGAACCGGGGAAGGCGGGGAACTTATCCCAACCAGGCTTGCTTTCGAGGAGAAAGGATCTGCCAGGGTTGATAACCTGAGATTCCCGCCTCCTTTGAAGAAAAAGTTCGACTACACCGAGGATCAGGTCGCGGTCTTTAAGGGTGAAATTTCCGTGAAGGCCGACCTCCTTATCGCCGGTGATGCAGCGGAGGGGGAAAATATCCTGACCGGGACTCTGTCATACCAGGCCTGTTCCCTCAAAAGCTGCAGACCTCCTGAAGATGTGCCGGTGAAATTTTCCTGCAAGGTAGCCCCGCGTGTGGCTGAAGCAATACCTGTAAAGAGCAAAAAATTTGATGCCTTCTCAGGTGACGCACGTGCGGGCGGATCGTGGAATCCGGGAGCAGGTCTTTTGCTAACGCTGCTTGGCCTGCTTTTGGGCGGCATGGCCCTGAATCTTACGCCCTGCATATATCCTCTCATTCCGATAACCGTTTCCTATTTCGGGGGAAGAGGCGCTACCGGTACAAGGACGCAGACTGCACTCCACGCCCTTTTTTATATGCTCGGTCTTGCCTTTACCAATTCCCTTCTGGGCGCCTTTGCAGGCCTTACCGGGGGCATGCTGGGTTCCGTGCTTCAAAGTCCTCTCATACTTATAATCGTGGCATTGATTATCCTTTGTCTTGCCGCAAGCTTTTTCGGGCTCTGGGAGATAAGGCTTCCCCTGGGATTAACAAAAGCGGCATCCAGAGGGTTTGCCGGATTTTTCGGGGCCTTTTTCATGGGCCTTACCCTGGGGTTGGTGGCGGCCCCATGTCTGGGGCCGTTTGTCCTGGGACTCCTGACGTGGGTTGCCCAGAAGGGCGACCCGTTTACAGGCTTTCTCTATTTCTTTATCCTGAGCATCGGAATGGGGATACCCCTTTCACTGCTGGCAATATTTTCGGGCGGCATCAGCAAGCTTCCCGTCTCAGGTGACTGGATGGTATGGATCAAAAAGGCCCTTGGCTGGGTGCTGGTCCTAATGGCGGGCTATATGCTCGGCCCGCTTTTCCCCGGACCGTTTGCGAACGCACTGCTTATGTCTGTGATTCTACTTGGGGCAGGTCTTCATCTGGGGTGGGTGGAAAAGGCGGCGGCAGAAAAAAGGGGCTTCCTGTTGATAAGAAAGGTCACGGGCATTGCGCTGATAACCGCGGCGGTCCTTTTTACGGGCATCTCCGTTCATGATAAGGAGGGGGTAGCCTGGCTGAGTTACAAGGGGAGCCTTCTGACGGAGGCACTAAATGAAAACAGACCTGTGATGCTTGATTTTTATGCGGACTGGTGCAGCCCCTGCAAGGCAATGGAAAAGGATGCATTCAGGGATCAAGAGGTCGTATCTCTCAGTAAAAAATTTGTCACGCTGAGGGTCGATCTAACCAGGGCGCGGCCCTATCAGAAGGAGCTTATCGATAAATATCGAGTAAGGGGAGTGCCGACCGTTATCTTTCTTGATGGGGGTGGAAAGGAAATAAGAAGCCTCAGAATAGAGGCCCATGCCGACAAAAATGAAATAAAGACGCGAATGAAACAGGTTATTGAGAAGGATTGATTCGAAGACGATCCTCCTGGTTTAGGGCCGGGCAGGTATTATCGGAAAGAAAAATCGCTTTATCCCCTGTAAAAGGAGGAAATGAAACCTTTTATTCGGTCGTTGAATTCCCCGTATGCCTCAATCATTACCATATGACCCGCACCGGTTATTATACTCAGATCGCTTCCGATTATCTTTTCCCGGAGGCTCCTGGACAGTTTTAAAGGAGTCAACCTGTCCTGTTCACCGCAGACAATAAGACACGGGCATTGAATTTTTTCGATTCTATCCCCTATGTCAAACCGGTCGCAGGCGTAAAAGTCCTTGAACACCCTTTTTGAGCCGGCATGCCTCATTATTTCTGATCCCTGTTTCAGGATCTTACCATCCGTGCCGGGGGCGTAGGCATATCTTATAACAGAGTCTACTGTCTCCTCGAATCTATCCATGAGCCCTTCAAGAAAATCAGGGGAAACAGTAAGCCGTGGCCCCGTGCCCACCAGTATGATACCTGCCGCTATGTCGGGATAGTCAACTGCCATTTCCTGAACTATGGCCCCTCCCATGGAATGACCCATGACGAAGGGGCGCGGCCCCTCTAAATCATTGATGATTTCCGCAAGCCAGACCGCGTAATCCTTTATGCTTTCAAGCCCTATGTCGGGAGATTCCCCGTGGCCGGGAAGATCAAGAGCCAGGGTGTTGAAAAAGGCGTTGAGCAGGAATATTTGCGGCTGCCATATTCGGCTCATACCCCCGGCCCCGTGAATCATTATGAGGGTCGGGTGTCCCGGGTCGAACGGTCTGCTCCCCTTTCTGAATCCCACCCTCAGCTCGGTAAGTTTTTGAGCTGTCATTGTGCAAACAATTCCTTCTGACTCATCATATGAGAACCGATCTCGCTGATATTTCAGGTGATGATGCGGAAGAGTGGCCAAGGAGTCAAGGATTCAAGGATTCTTTGCTTCGCTTACGCTTCGCGCAGTCCCACCCTTCGGCCAGCTCAGGGCGGGTTCCCGGTTTCTTTGCTCCGCTTACGCTTCGCTCAGTCCCACTGCTTCGCAGCGGGTTCCCGGTTTCAAGGGCTTTCTTTCCAGGGATTTGATCATCGCTTTGGACATTGCCCCGACATCCCTTATTTCCCTTCTTAATCTCTGAAGCTTACTTCTTTCAAATAACCCAGGTCAGCTGATGTCATGTCCCGGGTTTCCAATTCACAGGCTGAACCATATGCAATAAAGAAAAATTGCATATACTCTATAGCCGTTTTTTCCCATACCCTCAGGCGGTATCCCTTGACATGAAAACAGCGGATCTTCTGATTCGGGAGGTAAAACAGTATTGCTCATCTTTAAAAAAACGTTTCGTTTCTTTATACATATGCAAACAAGGTGTATACGATTTTCCCCTAACGTTTAACTGCCTATGATCTTTAAGCTTTTCACTCGAACCCGCGGCCCCTTGACCCCTCCAATCCTTCATTTAGACCAACTCTTTTGGAGATGATCTAAGTTTGTTTAAGAAGGCGGAGCGTAAGGCATTATTCATTGATTTGATTATATATCTCAAGATAGCGGGACCTGGGGTATATAGGGCTACCATTTTATAAGCGCGCTTCCCCAGGTCAGGCCTCCTCCGAATACAGGCAGGCAGACGAGGTTGCCTTTTTGGATAGAGCCGTCCCTCACCGCCTCGTCAAATGCGATGGCGCATGACGCCGATGATATGTTGCCGTATTTATGAACGGTCAGGTAGAATCGTTCAAAGGGGATTTTCATGCTTTTGGACATTGACTGAAACATCCTCAGGTTTGCCTGATGGGGTATGAACCAGTCGATGTCCTCCAAGTCTATTCCGTTGTGGTTCGCCGCCTCTTTTGCCGAATCGATGAAGTGCCTTACAGCCACCCGGAAACTGGCATTGGCCTCTATCATGTTAAGGCTGTGAAGTCCCTTATCGACACTTTCGTGGCTTATGGGAGTTGTCTTTGAACCCCCTCCCGGCATAAGAAGGTCCCGGCCGTTTTCCCCGTCCGTGTGTATGTGGGTGGAAAGGATCTCAGGGCCGTCAAAACCGTTTGTCAGTATCGCGGCCCCTGCCCCGTCGCCCCAGAGGATGCAGGTGCTTCTGTCCTTCCAGTTGAGAGTGCGGGTCATTATTTCAGAGGCTACCACCAGGACCGTCCTTGCGGCACCTGTCTTAAGATACTGCTCGGCGATATTCAGGCCGAAAATGAATCCCGAGCAGGCCGCCGTGACATCAAAGGTGACCGCCTTGGGTACGTCGAGCTTGGCCTGCAGCCAGTTGGCGGCCGAAGGGCAGCAAGTGTCGGGCGTTATCGTGGCAAATATGATAAGGTTGATATCATCCTTGCTTATGCCGGCCATTTCAAGTGCCCTTTTAGAGGCCTCTTCGGCAAGGTCCGCGGATGTCACATCAGGATCCGCGATCCTTCTTTCACTTACTCCTGTTCTCTGGACAATCCATTCATCGGTAGTATCAAGCCCCATTGCCTGAAGATCAAAATTCGTCAGCACCTTTGGGGGGACGTAAGAACCGGTTCCGAGAATCCTGATTGAACCCATATGTCATTCATCCTCCACTGCAATTCCAAGCTCCTTTTCCTTTTTAGCAACCGTAATCCTGGTCTTGATGACAGTGTCCGGAATAAGGCTGATTGAGTCTATGCCGCACTCGACCAGAAACTCAGCAAAGTCTGGGAAATCACTCGGTCCCTGTCCGCATATGCCGATCTTCCTGCCCTTTTTCTTGGCAACGTCTATGGCTTGGGAAATGAGCCTTTTTACGGATTCATTCCTCTCGTCGTACAGGTGGGAAACGAGCGAGGAATCCCTGTCCAGACCGAGTGCAAGCTGGGTGAGGTCGTTGGACCCTATTGAAAAACCGTCAAATATATCGGCAAACCTGTCCGCGCATATCACATTGCTTGGGATTTCGCACATAACGTAAATCTCGAGTCCGTCTTCGCCCTGGACAAGCCCGAACTTTTTCATCAGTTCGATGACTTTTATCCCCTCCTCAGGGGTCCTGCAGAAAGGCACCATGAGTTTGATGTTTTTCAGCCCTATCTCACTTCTTGCCCTGTATAACGCTCGGCATTCCAGCTCAAAGGCGGGCATGAACTTTTTATCATAGTAACGGGACGCACCCCTCCATCCTATCATGGGGTTGCTTTCTTCAGGTTCGTAGAGAAATCCCCCAAGCAGGTTCTTATACTCATTTGTCTTGAAATCGGACAACCTTACTATAACGTCATTCGGGTAGAAGCCTGCGGCAATGCGGCTTACACCTTCAGATAGCTTGTCGATGAAAAACCTGGACTTGTCTTCATAAACGGCTGTGGTCTGATCTATCTTATAGACAACTCCCGCGACTCGCTGGTCGTTTTTTGCCATTTCCCTGAGCTTGTCATATTCAAGGAGGGCCAGGGGATGTATCCCGACGTGGGAACTTATGATGAATTCCTGCCTTGCCAGGCCCACTCCGTCGTTTGGTATCCTCCCCTGGGTAAATGCCTTTTCCGGCATTCCCACGTTCATCATTATTTTTGTTCGGGTCTTTGGTAATTCTTCCAGGTTTATTTTTTCTATATCGTATTTCAGTATCCCGTCGTAAACATGTCCTGTTTCTCCCTCACAGCAGGAGACGGTTATTTTCTGCCCGCTTTTAATGATTTCATCGCCGTTTCCGGTCCCTATTACGCAGGGAATGCCCAGTTCTCTGGAGATTATCGCCGCATGGCAGGTTCGACCACCCTTGTTTGTTACGATAGCTGCGGCGATCTTCATGATAGGTTCCCAGTCCGGATCGGTCATGCTGGTGACGAGCACCTGACCCTTTTCAAACCTGTCCATCTCAAGGGTCGAACCTATAATAGTTGTTACCCCTTGTCCTATCTTGGTTCCCACTGCGGTTCCGGTAGCCAGGGTCTCTCCTTTTTCAAGGAGGTGGTAGCTTTCGTAGGTGTTCCCAGCCTGCTGGGAATGGTAGGTCTCAGGCCTTGCCTGGACAATGAAAAGCTCGCCGCTTCCCACATTGACGCCGTCGCCGTCCTTCGCCCATTCGATATCCATCGCCTTGAAATGCCCGGCTTCTTCGCTGTAGTGCTCTTCAATTATGCAGGCCCATTCGGCAAGTTTCAGGATCTCTTCATCGTCCAGTACATAGCGGTGTCTTTCGGTAAGGGTTGTGGGGACATTTTTTACCGTTGTTTCATCCTCCATGGAGTAGACCATTTTGATGTCTCTGTCGCCGACTTTCCTGCTTATGATGGCAGGCATTCCTTTTCTGAGCGAGGGCTTGAACACGTAAAATTCATCAGGGTTTACCACGCCCTGTACGACGTTCTCTCCAAGCCCGTAGGCCCCTGTGATGAAGACCACGTCTTTGAACCCTGTTTCGGTGTCAATGGAAAACATGACACCTGAATAGGCCGAATCACTTCTCACCATCTTCTGAACCGCAATCGAAAGAGAGACGTCAAACTGGTCATAACCCTTGTCATGACGGTATGAGATCGCGCGGTTTGTAAAAAGGCTCGCGAAACAGTTTTTACATGCGTCAAGCACGCTCAGCCTTCCGCGGATATTAAGGAAGGTGTCCTGCTGTCCTGCAAAGGATGCGTCAGGTAGGTCTTCGGCGGTTGCGGAAGAGCGTATGGCGACATCCAGATTGTCCTTTCCCTGTTCGCCGAATTCGGCCGCGAGTTTTTCATATGCATTGAATATGGCCTGGGTAAGGTCGGGAGGGAACTCCGCGTGCTTGATCACCTCCCTTACGTTTCTTCCTCTCCTCATAAGGTCGTTCAGATCCGAGGTGTCAAGTCCCTTTAAAATCTTCTTTATTTCATCGTCCACTCCGGAGTACTTGAGCATATATCTGTATGCGTAAGCCGTAATGGCGAAGCCGTTTGGAACCCTTATCCCGGCACCGTGAAGTTTCTGGTACATCTCGCCCAGGGAGGCGTTTTTACCTCCCACAAGGGGTACGTCCTCTATTCCTATCTCATTGAACCACAGGATGAACTTTTTTTCATTTGTCGCTGCCATCCTTGCACTCCTCTTCAGTAAGGATTATTGGTATTTAAAGCAGATTTAGATGTAGTATATTATATTGATTTCAATGGAATATATCGGATTTAGACCTAACATTAATGGGAGACCTTGTCAATTGCCAAAATCCTGTCTTCATGCGACATAAAGGCGTCGGGCAGAGGTGCCTGCGCATGTACGCTGTAGGATCATTGAGTCTTTTTACCCTATATATCTTTCAGCCACCCTGAGTGGATTATTCGAAACAGAAGTGCCGTTAAGAGATAAAGGAGCATGAAGGCGAGGTGAGATATATCTACAAACATGGTGAAGCCTGGGGAAAATACCACGTCAGGCAGGTTTTTGAGCACCCTGAATATGCCTGTGATAACGATTCCTGCCAGCAGCAGAATCCTTATGCAGGCCGATGAGGTGAGCTTTGAATATCTTCTTTTTATAAGAAAGTAATCCAGGATCGCGTATGTGAGAAAGGCAAGGAGAAATATCGCACCAACATAATGGATATAGTGGGTGAGATAGAACTTGGCTGCCCATCCCATGCCCGGTATATCCGCGATGTAGTATCTTTTGAAGATCGGCATCTGGCCGAAACCGGTGAAGGCCATCACAATAAAGGCAAAAACAAATATTCGGCCCATTGCCTTGCCGGTGATGCTTTTCGACTGGGTATCAGTCATTTTCAAGACCTCCTTTCCTGCCGGCTGTCTTTTTTGGTGAAACTCCACACCTTGCCGAGGGCTGCGAAAAGACCGGCAAACGGCGCTATTAACATGGCCTTCGCGAGGTTGTCCGCATGGGCCATCGAGTCCTCTACAGGGTCCAGATGGGGGATCCCGGGCCCCTTCTGGATAGCCCTGTTGAGTTTGTCAAAGGGTACCGGCGATACGTATATGGTGTTGGTGCCTCCATTTTCCGTTTCACCATAGATGTATCCGTCTATCTCCTCTTTTATTCTGTGAGCCTCTTTTATTATCTTATCTCTGGGTCCTATTGTCTGAACCTGTTCCGGACATACCTCAATGCAGGCCGGGAGTTTTCCCAGGCCGATAAGGTCGTAACACCTGTCGCATTTGAACATGACCCCGTTTCCGGCAAAGGCGGGCAGTATATCCAGATAAAGGCCCACGCCTGTCTGGCGCTGAGGAATATCCCAGGGGCATACATCCTTGCACTTAGACCCTCCCAGGCAGATGTCAGGGTGAATCCTGGTGATTCCATTTTTGAGCTTTCTTGCGGCACCCCAGGGACATAGATCTGCACAGGGAGGATTCTGACAGTGCATACACCGTCGAGGAAACGTGAAGGTCTTTTCCTCCCCTTTGTCTTCGACTGTGGCTTCCTGTATAAACAGCCAGTTGTAGGGAGTGAGCCGGCCGGTCTCATCCTGTTTGCCGGACCAGTCGGAGACTTTTACCCTGCCGGGATACATCCTGGGAAAAGGCTTTTCAGGCTTCGGAAACTTGTGCCCGTTTGTTTCCTGACAGGCGTAAACGCATTCCTCGCATCCAATGCATTTTCTTATGTCTATCAATGTTGCCAGTTCATGCCGGTCTGCTTCCATTGCCGATGAAGGCAGAGGGACAGAGGAAACCCCTGCTGCACCAAGGGCGGCGATGCCGCCTTTTAAAAACGTTCTTCGGGAGATACTTTTGGCCATCTTTTTGCTCCTTTTTGCTGATAAGGCATAAGGGTCAGGGCCCATTGGACGACATTAGACTATTCCATGTAAAAATATTGTCGAGATATTGAACAGTAAGAAGATAATGCCGAATACATATCATGCAATAATACCCGCTTTTTGCACAGTATAACAGATTTTGTGACTGGATAGAAAAATTACCTCAGCATGAGGATATCTTGACGGTGAAGAAGAGGTCTTAAGCAAACCTTGACATCGATAAAAATGGGATATATTATCAGTAACAGTTACTGTTAAGAAAATTTGAGGGGGAGATTCCAATTGAAAAACACCATGATGCCGCACCACCGCATGACACGTCAAAGACAGGTTATTCTAGAAGAGATCAGAAATGATAAGACTCATCCTACGGCAGATGAAATTTATGAAAAGGTAAGGAAGCGAATACCCAGGATAAGTATGGGAACGGTTTATCGCAATCTTGATATGCTTGCTTCCTCAGGCCTGATTAAACGCCTCGAGCCGGGCCGAAGCCAGATGAGGTTTGACGGTGATATAACCGACCATTATCATTTGACATGTGTTAAGTGCGGCAGGATCGAGGATATCCTTTTTGAAAGCCCTGAAAATTCCATTGAGACCCTGGAAAGGGCACTGGGGCATCTTACCAAATACGGGGTTTTCGGGCACAGGCTTGAATTTTTCGGCCTTTGCTCCATCTGCAGGCGGGAGGAAGATGTAACCGGATTAGTCTCGCTTGCCGCTAGATAGATGCAGCGGGAAGATAAACCGCCACGGATCCTTCACAGGGTATGGGAGGTTAGTATCTGTTTTCACGGGTCTGAGGCCAAACAACAAGGAGGTCCAAGGCGATAATGGAAAGGTTTGAATATGAAGTGACCCTGCATCCGGCCGAAAGGTTTACCCAACTGGTATATTTCTGTACTTCAGAAGGCGATTGCGCTCTTAAAAACGTTCCCCAGGACCAGATAAACATACTGAAGGGAATGCTGAATGAAAAAGGCGCGCAAGGGTGGGAGATTGTAAATCTCTTTCCGGGAAAAGACGGATTAATGGTTTTGTGGAAAAGGAGGAAAAGAGATATATGAGCCGAACTACAACTGGGTTTCAATTTTCACCCGGTTATTTGGGCAAATTTTTTTTCAACTTAACAGTAACAGTTACTAATGCTGACAAATAAGAGAATTGATCCTTAGAGGAGGTAAACTCATGGGTATAGATAAGAAGAAGATATCAGAGGCAAAGCCCGTTAATATTAATGATCTGACAATATGTGAATCAACCAGGCAGATGCTCAAAAAGGCTGAGCGTGACGGGGTTGAGACCGCCTTTCATCGTGCTCTTTCAATGAAGGCCTGCCCTATAGGAGCGGATTCCGCCTGCTGTAAACACTGTTCCATGGGACCATGCAGGCTTAACGCCAGAGACCCGTACGGAAAAGTAGGCGTATGCGGAGCTACGATAGATACCATCATGGCAAGAAACTTTGCAAGGATGGTAGCCTCGGGGGCTGCTGCGCATACCGATCACGGCATGAGCATGCTGGATGTCTTCAGGGAGGTGGTAAACGGAAAAATTGAGGATTACGGGATCAAGGATCCTATCAAGCTCAAGGAAGTGGCGGAGGAGATAGATATAGAGGTCGAAGGGCGTGAGATCGAAGACATTGCGAAAGATCTTTATCAGGAGCTTGAGCGTACCTATACCCAGGTGGAGGGTGAAATTCCTTTCATGAAGAGGGCACCTGAAAAGACCCTGGAGATGTGGAGAAAAAACGGTGTCGTTCCCAGAGGTGCAATGCGCGAAATAATGGAGATGATGCACCGGACCCATATGGGGGTTGATCAGGATTATGAAAATATCTCAAAACAGTTTACAAGGACCGCCCTGTCAGACGGGTGGGGAGGTTCCATGGTGGCAACGGAGATCTCGGACATACTCTTCGGTACACCCACTCCCGTCAGGGGTGAAGTCGACATGGGCTGTCTTAAGGAAGACCATGTAAACTTAATCATACATGGTCATGAGCCAAATCTTTTTGAATCGATTCTTGAATCAGTCGAGGACCCCACACTCGTCAAGGCAGCAAAGGACGCCGGCGCCGAAGGAATTAACCTGGTCGGGATGTGCTGTTCCGGAGCTGAAATGCTTTCCAGGCACGGAATACCTCATGCCGGTAATTTCATGTCCACTGAAGCCGTTATCGTAACCGGTGCAGTTGATGCCATGGGGGTGGATGTCCAGTGTATAAAGCAGGGGCTTGTAAAGGTGGCGCAATGTTACGGGACAAGGCTTTTTACGACCAACCCGAGGGCACATATAGAAGGGGCTCTGCATGTGGAATTTGAAGAGCATGAACCCAGGAAATGCACCGATGAGATAGTCGAAATGGCCATAATGCGTTTCAAGAACAGGAAGCTGCCTGTGGAGATACCGAATATAAAGACAATGGGTATCCACGGCTTTTCACATGAATATATAAATTACATGCTTGGAGGGACATTCAGGGGTTCCTATACTCCCTTAAACGATAATATCATCAATGGAAGAATAAGAGGTGTCGCGGGTGTTGTGGGATGTACCAATCCCAGGGTGAAGCACGACTGGGTCCATGTTGAACTGGTAAAGGAACTCATAAGAAATGACGTGCTTGTTCTCCAGACCGGTTGTTCACAGATATCCCTGGCAAAGGCGGGCCTTTATACCCCGGAGGCGGCGCATCTGGCGGGTCCGGGACTCAAAGAGGTATGTTCCACCGTGGGCATGCCCCCGGTGCTCGGTATGGGCTCTTGTGTCGATAACAGCCGTATCCTTATAGCGGCCTCGGAAATGGTGAAGACCGGCGGGCTTGGCGAAACAATAGCGGACCTGCCGGTGGCAGGTGCGGCACCGGAATGGATGAGCGAGAAGGCGATTTCAATAGGCCAGTACTTTGTGGCATCCGGTGTCTATACCGTGTTCGGAGTAACATTTCCCATCGTGGAGGATACCAAATTTCACAAGCTGCTCTTTGGAGGCCTTGAGGAAATGGGTTATGGAAGCTGGGGATATACGAAAGATCCTTACGAGATGGCAAAGATGATGCTCGCCCACATAGACAAAAAACGCAAGGCCCTGGGACTTGACAAGTCCAGGGAAAGGGTGCTCATGGATATGTCGGATCGAAGGGAACTGGATGCGGCCTAAAGGCGGTTTGACATAGACGCATGCACAGCAGGGAGCCCTTCGGCATTTTTCAGGCGGCGGCAGCCCGGTTGCCGAAGGGCGACCCTTAAGGTCGGATAAAATATCTTGGCGACCGAGATCAGCGGAAAAGTTGGAGTAAAATGGAATACGGCCGTAAGAATAGACTTGCGCATGAAAAAAGCCCCTATCTTCTTCAGCACGCAGAAAACCCCGTAAACTGGTATCCCTGGGGGACGGAGGCGTTTGAAAATGCCTCCCGGGACCAGGTCCCCATATTCCTTTCCATAGGGTACGCAACCTGTCACTGGTGCCACGTCATGGCCCATGAATCATTTGAAGACGAACAGGTAGCCGGGATTCTGAATGAGGGTTTCATACCGGTCAAGGTGGACCGTGAGGAAAGGCCGGACATAGACAAGATCTACATGGATGTCTGCCAGGCGCTTACAGGCAGGGGGGGATGGCCGTTAACCGTAATAATGACACCGCATGGGAAGCCCTTTTTTGCCGGCACATATTTCCCGAAAACTCAGCGCATGGGAATGCCCGGCCTTATAGATATACTTAATCAGGTGGCGGACCTGTGGAGGAATGACCGGGGGCATATCCATAATGTAAGCGAGGATATAACAAAGGCAATAAGGGGTATGGAAGAAGGGGGACATGAGGCAGAGATTGATTTTGAAGAAATACTTGAAAGGGGTTTCAGCCGGCTTTCAGCGACCTTTGATCCTCAATGGGGTGGATTCGGAGATTCACCGAAATTCCCGACTCCTCACAACCTCACTTTTCTTCTCAGATGGCATAACAGGAGTAAGGACCCGCTTGCCATTGAAATGGTGGAAAAGACCCTTGTAATGATGAGAAACGGGGGTATTTTCGATCAGATAGGGTTTGGATTTCACCGCTATTCAGTGGATGAAAGATGGCTCGTCCCTCACTTTGAAAAGATGCTCTACGATCAGGCCCTGATAGCCATTGCCTGTCTTGAGACATCCCGGTTGACCGGGCGGGGCATTTTCGGCGATATCGCACGTGATACCTTCACCTATGTGTTAAGGGATATGACAGGGCCTCAAGGCGGATTTTATTCTGCGGAAGACGCGGACAGCGAAGGAAAAGAGGGGTTTTTCTATGTCTGGAGGCCGGAGGAGATAAAAAGAGAAATCGGCAGGGACAAAGGAGATATTTTCTGCAGGTTCTTCGGGATCAGCGATAAGGGAAATTTTGAAGATAAAATGAGCATACCCTTCAGGCGGTTTTCCTGTAAGGAATTCGCCGAAAGGGAGGGAATCAGACCGGAAGAATTGAAAACCGTTCTGGAAGACTCAAGGGCGAAGCTCTTTAAAGCAAGGGAGAAAAGGCCCCATCCGTTAAAAGACGATAAGATCCTCTGCTCCTGGAACGGACTGATGATCGCAGCACTTGCAAGGGGTTACGCCATGTTGCGGGAAGACAGATATCTTGATTCCGCCAAAAAGGCGTGTGCCTTTATTTTCGAAAGACTCATGGATTCAAACGGAAGGCTCCTTCACAGATACAGGGAAGGTGAGTCCGCTCATGCAGGATACCTTGAGGACTATGCCTTTTTGATCTGGGGGCTCATAGAGCTCTATGAGTCTTGCTTTGACCCGGATTATCTGGAAAAGGCCATTGCCCTTAATCGCGACATGAAGGAGCTTTTCTGGGATGATGCCGATGGGGGGTTTTTTTTCACAGGCAAAGGAAATGAGGAGCTTATAACCAGAAGCAAGGATGTCCATGACGGCGCACTTCCATCCGAAAATTCCGTGGCAGCCCTTAACCTGTTGCGTCTTGCCAGGATTACCGGGGACAGTGAGCTTGAAAAAACAGCGGAAGAGATACTAAGGTGCTTTTCGCAACAGGTGAATAAACACCCCGTTGCCTGCACGCATCTTCTGTCCTCGGTTGATTTCATGCTGGGCCCCGGCATGGAGATCGTCATAGCCGGCGACCCTGAGGATGATGAAACCGGCCGGATGATCTCTTCTGTTCGGAAAAGGTTTTTGCCGAGCAGTGTGTTAATCCTGAAAACAGGTGGGAAAAAAGGCGACAAGCTGATTTCTCTTTGTCCGTTTATAAAACATATGAGCCCGCAAAAAGGCAGGCCTTCCGCTTATGTGTGTGAACATTTTTCCTGCCGCAAACCTTTTACGGATCCGGAAGCTCTGGAAAAATACCTTAAAAGTATGTAAGGCTGGAATTCGTCCATAAATCAAGATTTATGGGCTCACGCTATGAGCAATCGGCTCTCATTAAAACATTCGGAATATCAACTTATTGGCTACCTGCTGATAGTTGCCGCTTGCCTGCCGTGAATGTGGCGGGGCTGAAAGCAGTATCCGGAAGTGAACAATTTCCGGATGTGCACAAGGCCGGGACAAGATAGGCGTTAAAGGGGAGATGTTATCTTTATATGATGGAGGTCCCTTTTTTCACTTTCAGCCTTTTTCAATCCCCGGTTGAGTTAAACTCGTAATTTGCTTAATATATCAACTATATCCATTATAAAGGAATGAAAAGTTGAATAGCCTTAAATAACAGACAGGGGGACTGGAAGATGACAGACTATCTGATCGTGGGTAACGGCGTGGCAGGTACGACAGCGGCGGAAAATATTCTCAACAGGGACAGGGAAGCGAAAATAACCATTTTAACTGAAGAGGATACCCCGTTTTACAATAGAATGAAACTAAACGATCTTGTCTCCAAAGAGCTTACAGAAGAAAAGCTGATTATGAAGAAGGACTCCTGGTACAGGGACAATAATATCGATATCAGGCTTAACACTCGAATAGTGACCGCAGATCCCAATAAAAGGAGCGTAACCGCGGAAAGCGGTTCAACCTTTTCCTATGATCGATTGCTTCTTGCCACAGGGAGTCATTCCTTTATACCCCCCATAAAAGGCTCTGATCAGAAAGGAGTGGTTGCCCTCAGAAACATAAACGATGCCAGGAAGATCTCCGAACTTGCGGAAAAGGTTGAAAATGTGGTTCTGATAGGTGGAGGCCTGCTGGGGCTTGAGTCAGGCAAGGCTTTGAGGAACCTGGGAAAATCGGTTACCGTGGTGGAATTCTTCCCCAGGCTTCTGCCGCGGCAGCTTGACCTGAAAGGGGCCAAGGTGCTGGAGGGAATAATGGGGGATATGGGTTTTTCCTTCAGGCTGGGGGCCAAAACTGAGGAGATCGCAGGGGAAACCGGTGTGAAAGAGGTCCTGCTTGAAGGTGGAGAAGCGCTTGCCGCCGAGATGGTGGTAATATCCGCGGGCGTACGCCCCAACATGGAACTGGCAGGGCCGCTGGGCCTTGAAAAAGACAAGGGCGTAAAGGTCGATGATTTTCTAATGACGAGTGTTGATGATATCTTCGCGGCCGGAGACGTGGCGGAATACCGGGGCATGCCCTATGGTATATGGCCCGCCTCTATGGAGCAGGGCAGGATCGCTGGAGTTAACATGGCGGGGGGTAATGAATCTTATAGCGGTACAACCATGGCAAACACCCTCAAAGTGGTCGGTGTCGATCTTGCCTCTGCCGGAGATATAGATGCCGAAGAAAAACTGGATTCCGAGGTTTTTTCAGAGGGAAATATTTACAAAAAACTGGTCTTTGACAAGGGCCGGATTACAGGCTGCATAATGCTCGGTGACACAAAGGATTTCAGCCGGATAACAAAGGCCATGAATGATAACCGGGACGTGTCACGGATAAGGCATGAAATACTCAAAAACGGGTTAAAGGGCTAGAGGATTTAAATATTTAGGCGAAATGCCCCTATTATCCGCCTTGCCCGTTAGGCTGGTTGACCGATTGGTCAGCCTATTGACGAATTTATCTTATGAGATCTTTTGGGTTTGTAACGACCTTATTACTGCTTTTTCAGATATTTGCAACCGCTGGGAACGGGGCGGCATCTGAAATGCCTTTTTCCCCGGGCGAGAGGCTTACGTTCAAGGTGCGATGGACGGTTATCCCGGCCGGTGATGTTACCCTTGAGGTCTTTCCTGATAAGCGGATTAAGGGGAAACCCTGTCATCACTTTATAATGAAGGCAAAAACGACCCGTTTTGCGGACTACTTTTACAAGGTCCGCGACAGGATCGATTCCTATGCGGAAAAGGAAATGAAAAGGGCCGTCCTCTATAGGAAGAGAAAAGAGGGAAAGAGTAAAAGGGATGTGACGGTTGATTTCGACTGGCAAAGGCAGCAGGTCGTCTATTCCAATTTCGGGCGGAAGGGCTCCCCGGTTGATATAAGACCAGGCACCTTTGACCCCTTATCGGTCTTCTACGCGTTTCGCAACATGAAGCTTTCCCCGGGGAAAGTCCTTACCCTCTATGTAAGTGACGGCAAAAAAATCGTCCTCGGCACCGCAAAGGTTTTGACGAGGGAAAAGATAGATGCCTGTGGCAAGGTGTATGACTCTTTCCTTGTAGAACCCGCCCTGGAACATCTCGGGGGCGTCTTTGAAAAGAGCAGGGACGCGAAACTCAGGATATGGGTGACCGCCGATGAAAAAAAGATCCCTGTCAGGATAGAAAGCGAAGTAATGGTAGGCAGTTTTGTCGCCGAACTTATCCGCCATGAGCAGGTCAAGATCAAATGAACTTCACCGCGTCATACTCCTGTTTTGTGAGGCCGGCTGCCGTGGTTCGCTTTTTATCTCACCGGTTTTTGCCACTCCTTTGCAAAGATCTTTGCTATCTTGGCCACCTGTCCCTGGTCTATCTTTAAGGCCTTTGCGATTTCCTCATAAAGCTTATTCCTGTCTCTGTTTTCCGCGTCAATCAGAGATCTTAGCGCCCTTTTTTCCTTAAGGCCCAGGTCGCCCCCCTTTAAAGAGACAAACCCGTCAGGTCCTTCATCCAACAGCCCCTTCTGGTAGAAAGGCTTGAGGCTTACATATCTGTTTTTCATGCTCTGCTTCAGTGCCCTGATCGTCGGATTGGAGACCTCCGTAATCTCGTCCGCATGGGCGACAGGGGCAATAAAGGCATAGATAATATTTTCCAGAGAAGAACTCTTGTCCTTTTCCCGGCTTTCCCCCCTTATCTCGTTGACTATTTCTCCTGCCACCGATTCCACCTTTTCGGCAGGAAAATATATATTGATGGTCACACAGGCAAATATAAAAAATGAGCCTAAAACAGATGCGATCAAGAGCCTTTTTCCGTTTGCCTTCATAATCCCCTCCAAATTCCGAGCCGTCAACTCGCCGTTTTCAGTATCTCAAATTCTGCCCCCTCAAACAACCTACCTCACCATAGTCGGGGAGCCTCCTTTTGTAACCCTTTTTATCCTTTTCACCATATCCTTGAAACTTATACGGTTGTCAGGATTCTGATTTACTATATTTACGCCTGAAAAACTACCCCTTTTGACAATATACTCCTTATCCTCTTCCTTGATGGTCCCGTTTATTCTGAATGTATCATTTTCCAGAAAGGCCCTGACCCCGATCTTTTCATAGGGAAATTCCTTGAAAAGGGATGATATGGCCCCTGCCAGTCCGATAAAGGGACTCTGTCCCCCCCCGATTCTGGCTATGTTGTCTACGGCCTTTACGCTTATTTTCTGTTTCACGCCCTTTTTTTCAATCGTTTCAAGAAGCAGATCAAATCTCTGAGGCTGACCGTACGCAAATTCAAGATCATTTACATGTCCCTCAAGAGTCCCTTCAATTTTCCCGAAAGATGTACCGGTTGTCATCTCGGCCAGGTCCAGGCCGTTCAGGCCTGCGTCAAATGAGATAAGCGGTCCCTTGCTGAATACGGAGGCGGCGGCGATATCCGAGAAAACAATTTGCCCTCCAAAGATTTCAGCACTGATTTTACCTTTGGCAGTCATGCGGTTGTTACTGAATCTTACAGGGTCAAGCTCTCCTTTTATTGTCCCGTCAGCCCTTTTAAAAGCCGTTTCAGACATAAAAGGCCTTGTTTCAAGATTATCGATTTTGATGCTTGATTCGACTGAAGGGCTGGGGCCGAAAATGCCTGAAAATGAGACAGGTCCGATCAAGACGGTTCCTCCGTGTGTCGATACCGCGGTTGATGATTCTATAAAAAGGGAATTTGGTCCTGCCTTCAAAGGGGAAGAGAAAGACTGCTTTGAGATAAAAGGCATCTTTACCGACCCTATCTTGAGGTTGCCTGAAGGGGATACTGTTGCCGCACCCGGTTTCCCCTTTTGAATCCAGACCGGCAGGTCTAGAGAAAGATCCTCAAGTTTAATTTTTTCTCCCGCGTGTGAAAGCTCCCCTTTCTTCCAGTGAAAGTGGCCGAAAATACGGGTATCGTCTTTCCCTTTTTTTGCCTCAAACCGGGCGGAGATTGTTCCCGCCGCCTTGATGGACTCCAGTTCCGGTTTTTCAGCCTTGAACGGTTCAACTACAAACATCCGGAAGAGAGGATAAACCGGTGCGTCATGGATATCTATATCTATATCCCCTGTTGTTAAACCAGGCCCCAGGATGCAATTTCCTCCAAGATCAACCCTGAACATATCCTTTAGCGTGACATTCGTTTCACTGATTTCCAGCGCCTTTTCATCTATCCTGTAGGTTCCCCTGAGATCCGAGGTCAGGGCTGTTTTCCCCAGGTCCAGATAGAACCTGTCATATAGGACCTCCCCTTCCTTTAATCTGACTGATGTATCAAATGAAAAGGCGTTCCGGTCGATTCCGTACCCGGCCTTTATAAAAAAAGAGGACTTAAGCCCCTCCCCCATGAACACGGCCTTAGGGTCCTCAAAGTCAAACCTGTTCAACTCCAGCCCGGCCTTTAAGATCCAGTTGTTTGCATCCTCTCTTTCGGCGTCTAAAAAAAATGTGTCCAGGCCCTTTAATTTCCATCCCTCAGGGATAATGCCGTATGAGTTCGCTAATTCAACAACCCCGGTGTTGCTTCCTTTAACCCTGAGCTCGAATGTCCTGTCTCCCCTTTGCCCTGAAAGCCGCAGGTTTTTCAGCAGGTCTGAACTGATTGAAATATCGGGCAGGTTGAATGCCTTTGTCCTGGAATCAAAAGAGCCTCTTTTTGAAGATATTTCAACGGCCTTTAAATTAATGGGCTTTTCCCTTGCGGTAATATCCAGGTTCGGCACGGTTAATGCGAAATCTTCCAGATCAAAGAGCGGGAACCTGCCGTTAATCTTGAATCTTGCCTTAAATGGAAACGCTCTGAACGCAGTTGATTCCAGCCTGCCGTCTATTGCTTCGAGATTGATATCGAGATCCGGATTCGTGACCTCCCCTTTGGCTGCTATCTCTCCTTTGATCGTGCCCCGGATCTTATAGCCGCCCGATGAAAAGAAGGCTCGATTGCCGTTGAGAAAGGTCTTTAAGCTACAGTCCCATTTCCAGGCATGATCCCTTCTGAGCCCTTGCACTCGGCCCTTTATGCGGATCTGTCCCTCTAAATCGGAGCCCCCGATCAGATGTTTTGTCTTTTCAGACAGAAATTTATCAAACCTTGATGGAAAGAAAATGCCCTCTCTGATCTCAACGGAGACAGAACCCTGACCCCTTAAATCCGCCCTGGCCGACCCTTGAAGATCAAAGAGGCCCTTTGAATTGATACTGAACCGGTTCGCATGAATATCAAGCTTTTGCAGATCCGCAATACCACTAATCTCGGCCTCCAGGTCCTGCAGCGAAAGATCTTTCCCCTTGCCGGAAACAGATATCTTCGCTGCCTTGAGGCATGCCTTCACACCAGGCCTGAAGATATCTCCAATGACCTCCATATCAGCCGATAGGTCCCCGAATATTTTATCCCCATTCTGCAAAATGAGGGAGTACCTGTTTTCAAGAAGGAGGTTAAGGTCTGATCTGCCGGTAACTTTTCCCCCCTCTTTTATTAATTCCAGAGCGCCGTGGATACTGCAGGGGCCGGATACCTGAAAACCGTTATTTTTGTCTGAAAACGTTCCTGTTCCGTTAATTTCAAGGGGCCTGCATTGCAGTCTTTGCTTTTTATAATCATAACTTATGTTTGAGTTGATGTTGAGGTTCTCCAGTTTAAGGCCCGGTTTGCTGAAGGCCGCACCGGATGACTTAATGCGGGCACTGACCTCGGGCGTGACAAGCGAGATTGAACTGTTGGTGGCTATTTTTAAACCGGGCAGAGTGAGTTCCATACCCTTTCCAGCAATGGATGCCCTTGCATCACAGGCTATTTCAATGAGGTTTTCTTCATTCATGTGTCCGTTTATTTTTGAGATTACGATCTCGTCCATGCCGGAATGGAATTTGAGGTCGCCGTCAGAGACCTCAATCTTTCTGAATTCAATTTCCCTGAAAAAAAACAGGGCTGTGAGGCCTCTGATGAGCCTTGAAAAAAAGGTGTTTCCCGGCCTTCCGCCCGGCAATGCACTCCGCCGGTCTAATTTTATAACCGGGTCCCTTAAGGCGATCCTTTCGATTATCAGCCTTTTTTTGCCGAAAGAGCCCTCGCGGTGAATATCAACGGTAATCTCAGGGATAGATGCGCCGGTTACCTCCTCATCTTTGATAGGCCTGAGGGTTAATCCCTTTAAACTGAAATTAACGGGAAAAAGGGAATATTCAAATGCCTTGATCCCGGCCTGCGCACCGCTGGCGCTCGCAATGCCTTTTTCGATCAGATGTCTTGTCCTTTCAGGACTGGAAAGGTAGTAGGACAGTACCCCCGCAATAGACAGGAGGGCTATGGAGAAAAGGGTCAAAAGGGATATTATGATTTTTTTCTTAGCGCTCATCGCTGTTGCTCAATCAGCCTGTCAGCTGGATGTTTGAAAGGCGTAAACGAGTGATTCCAAAAGCATAGGCCAAACAAACCGATGCGTAAAGAAGAAACCTGCGCAGGCCCTGTCTCCCCCTGTTTCATAAAGCATTTCACCTTTATTATCGATTATGTTAGACAGTACGAAATCGGGCCTTGACAAATAAGGCCCATTATTTTCATGGAGAACCGGCTGAAATTCCCGGGCCGTTTATCTGCTGCGATAAACCCGATAATGAGCACAAACGGGACTTTGATAGAGGTCGGAACCTGATAATGACTCAAGACAGAAAAACGGAACAGGAACCATTGAAGACTTATGCGTGGCGCAATCGCATGTCAATCCTTATCACAACCGTTCTGGGATTAATCCTCCTTTCAGCCGGGCTTGTTAAGGGGACCGACATGGGCCTGTTTGCGAGACAGATAGCTGCATACGGTCTGGTCTCACAATCTGTTCTTATATTTGTGGGCGCCTGGTTCCTTGTGGCGTTTGAATGCCTAATCGGCGCGGGGCTTATAGCCAGATATCGCCTCAGTCTTTTGTTGATTCTGGCTTTCGGGCTTTTCAGCATATTTCTGGGGGTTACAGTCTGGGCGTGGCTGGCGGGAACTGCAGAAGAGTGCGGCTGTTTCGGGCCCTGGATGAGACACAGTCCGTATGAAGAGGCGGTTCAAAATTTATTTCTACTGCTTCTGATCGGTTTCGCGTTTTTCAGCAGCAGGGGCAGCAAAGCCGGAACAGGAAAGGCCGGGGCAGTTTTTGTTTGTCTGGCTTTTTCAACAGGCCTTTTGATGCCTCTTTTCACGGGATTGCCTTTGCCTGAAGGCAGGGAAACGGCCGGTGCAATCACCGCAAGACCGAGCGCAAAAGATGTGGAGGTCTACGGAATAAAGAATTTCAATCTTTCAGAGGGGACATGTCTGGTCGTTCTCATGCAGACCGATTGCCGGCACTGCAAAGAATCCCTTGAGCGGATGGAAATACTTTCAGATGCCCCCGGGCTTCCCGGACTTGTGGGCCTCTGTCCTGACGAAGAGGAAGAAAGACTCAGATTCATCGATGAATTCATGCCTGTTTTTCCGTTCGGCCGGATAAGTGAGGACGACTTCTGGCGTCTTCTGGAGGATAGTGAAACTCCGCGGCTTCTGATTTTTCAAGATGGAAAGGTTGTGCACGCATGGAATGGAAATATGCCCGGCATTGAAGCGGTCAAAAAAGCTGTTTCTTCAAAAAGCGATCTATAAGGAGCAGGCGGCCGGGAAAGGCGTCGCTCATCGCCTGCAGATACCTTGCTGATACTCAGGGATCCTCCCAAATCCAGCGCTTTCACCTATCTGACTCAGACGGTTGATTTGGGGACGCCGTCATTATTTGACCTGCCGGCCTATATATTAATATAATGTAGCAGGGCAGGCTGCCGTTCAACCCTGGTACGGACGGAATTAAACCTGACAATAGCGGCAACAGCAGTAAATAAATCAAGAGAGGCTACCAGATATGAAACGAGCTTTAATAACCGGAATTACAGGTCAGGATGGGGCGTATCTGGCCGAATTTTTGCTCAATAAAGGCTATGAAGTTCATGGCATAAAGAGACGTTCATCCTCTTTCAATACCGCCCGTGTCGACCACCTTTACAAGGATCCCCATGAGGAAGGTGTACGGTTTTTAATGCATTACGGGGACCTGACCGATGCGACAAACCTTATAAGGGTTATTCAGGAGATTCGGCCGGAAGAGATCTACAATCTGGCGGCCCAGAGCCACGTGCAGGTCTCCTTTGAAACACCCGAGTACACGGCAAACGCGGATGCGCTCGGTACACTGCGAATACTTGAGGCGATTCGAGTGCTGGGGATGGAAAGGCAGACAAAATTTTACCAGGCCTCTACCTCGGAGCTGTTCGGAAAGGTGCGGGAGGTACCGCAAAAGGAGACTACCCCCTTCTACCCCCGCTCACCTTATGCGGCAGCCAAAATATATGCATACTGGATAACGGTCAACTACAGGGAGGCGTATGGCATTTTTGCATGTAACGGCATACTGTTTAATCATGAATCTCCGATAAGGGGCGAGACCTTTGTCACCCGCAAGATCACCAGGGCACTTGCAAGGATAAAACTGGGCCTTCAGGACCGGTTGTACCTGGGCAATTTGAACGCGAAAAGGGACTGGGGTCACGCAAAGGACTATGTGGAGATGCAGTGGCTCATGCTCCAGCAGGATGAACCGGATGATTTTGTGATTGCAACGGGAACGCAGCACTCCGTAAGGGAATTTGTGGAATACGCGGCCAAGGAGCTGGGGATCGATATCAGGTGGCATGGCGGGGGTGTGGATGAAACAGGCATTAATTCCGAGACCGGAAAGACAATCATCTCGGTTGATCCCCGCTACTTCAGGCCTACCGAGGTCGAAACGCTCCTGGGCGACCCCACCAAGGCAAAGGAAAAACTCGGATGGACTCCCAAGATCACCTTTCAGGAACTTGTCTCGGAGATGGTAAGGGAGGATTTGAAAGAGGCTGAACGGGATGAGCTCTGCAGGACGGAAGGGTTTCGCACGTTCAACCACTTTGAGTAGGCCTTTAGAGGTTAAGTTCGACGTTCCTTTATCGTATGAAAACCGGCTCAAAAGCTGAACACTTTTTAAACGACCTTATAAATCTTTTAAGGGGAATAGGTGTTAAATGAAGAATATCTCTGAAAACCGATCTTCATCTGAGCCCCGATCCTCAAGGATCTGTGAGGATTCGCCTGTTTTTGTCGCGGGTCATCGCGGATTAGTGGGCTCTGCAATCGTTCGAAAGCTTGGTTCCGAAGGCTGCAGAAACCTTATTACCAGGACCCATGATGAACTCGATCTTATGGATCAGAAGGCTGTGGCGGAATTTTTCCGGAAACAAAGGCCTGAATATGTGTTCCTTGCCGCTGCAAAGGTCGGTGGCATAAACGCCAATAACCGATATCCCGCCGAATTCATATATAATAACCTGTTGATCCAAACGAATGTCATTCACCAGGCCTATCTGCATAATGTAAGCAGGCTCCTTTTTCTTGGCAGTTCCTGTATATATCCCAGGATGGCACCTCAGCCTCTTAAGGAAGAATACCTGATGACAGGCCCTCTCGAGCCTACCAATTCACCATATGCGGTCGCAAAGATCGCCGGCATAGAAATGTGCTGGTCCTATAACAGACAATATGGAACGCGGTTCATTCCCGTCATGCCTGCAAACCTGTACGGGCCTGACGATAATTATGATCTTGAAACATCTCACGTGCTTCCGGCCTTGATACGCAAATTTCACCTTGCAAAACTTGCAACTCAGGACGACCTGGATGGAATCGAACAGGATAAAGACACCTACGGCCCGATCCCTGAGGATATAAGATCAAACCTGGCGGATATCATTCAGGCGGGCAGTTCATCTGAAAAGACAAATGATTCCGTCATTCACCTCTGGGGGACAGGTTCCCCACGCAGGGAGTTTCTCCATGTGGATGATCTGGCGGATGCGGCCGTATTTCTGATGAATCGACCCTGGGACAGCCTGGAAAAGGCATACGGTAAAGGCCGTTCCTCACTGCTTTTCAATGTCGGTGCGGGGGAAGACTTGAGCATAAAGGAACTTGCGGATCTGGTTTCGGCTGTGGTCGGCTACAAGGGATCTATTGCCTGGGATTCGACAAAACCTGATGGAACCCCCCGGAAACTTCTCGACGTGACGAAAATGGAGTCTATCGGATGGAAGTGGAGAACAACCCTTGAAAAGGGAATAAAGGAAACATACGAGAAATATTTAAGGAATGAGACTGGCAAGATAATCGCATGATATTTAAAGGCCTTTTCCCTGCCTATGTCATTCCGACCCGAATCCCGTTCAGATCAGAGGCCGCCTTGGGTTGTCCCGGTCTTTTGGGTTGTGAATTTTTACATTTTGGTTTTTAATGATGTGGAAATGTCCGGATCATCTCACGATTAATCGGCCTTAAACAGGGCTCAATAAGGAGCCCCGCTTCAGGGATATCCGGAATCAAGGCAAAATTATCAAATAATCAAGGGTACGGCAGCGATCGAAAGGATGTCAAGGTGCTCATAAGGTCGCCGGCAAATACCTCGCTTGACCCTATGTGCCCAATATCTTATCCGGAGGAACAGATGTCCTTGGGGTATGTTTTTCCATCAAGAATGCCTGCTGGCGCGATTATTGTCTTTTTTTTAATATCTTTTTGCTCTATGTCCGTCATGTCCGGATGCGTGGAGGAAAAAGAGGGCAAGGTCGATAATCAGGGCGGGGTCGTACGTTTCAAGATACGAGCCGCACGGGCTGTCGCAAAAAAAGAGCCGGCCGATGAGACGGTAAAACAGGTTCATGATGTAAGGCCGGCCATGTCTGTTGAGGATAAAAGAGAAGACCGGAACAGGGTTGAAAAAGAAGGCATATACACCGTAAAAAAGGGTGAAAGCCTCTATTCAATAGCGGAAAAAGAGGATGTATACGGAAACCCGTTGAAATGGATAAGCCTTTTTCGCCTGAACCTTGAGCGGTTGAAGGATGCAGGGGGGGCCGGTGATATCCGGCATGAAATACTCAAGGAGGGGATGGAACTCAGATATATCACTCCTGAAGACGCTGAAAAGGCCCTTTCGCATTTCCAGGGTAAAGGGTGGGTGGTAAATGTCCTGTCTTCGCAGGTTTCGGGAAAGATAGTACCTGCCGCCAAAGCCCTCATAAAGGAGGGTTACAAGGTTTACATATCCGAGGCGCGGGTCAGGGGGGAAAACTGGCTGCGGCTCCGTATAGGCTTTTATGGAGATTCAGCTGATGCTGCAAAAGATTCAATAAAAATAATGAGTATCGCAGGTGTCAGTGATGCCTGGGTGACAAAGGCGGATGAAAAGGAAATCAGGGAATATGGGGGCTTTTGACCCGGCATCCAGGCCCCTGTTCTCAGATTTTTGGTCCTTCTCCCGACTTACCGGTCTTAAACAGGGCCGAACAAGGAGATTTTCCTTAAGTTGTGCAGGTGTAAACTCCTTGGGTCCTTAAAATCTCTTCTGCAAGTTGGGGAAGGAAACTGAAATTTAGACGGCAGCTTCATAAAGGCTTTTTTGAAAGGTGAGGCAGGCATGAGAAGTCTGGAAGGGAAAAAGGTGGTACTGGGTGTAAGCGGGGGCATCGCCGTATATAAGGCGGTTGAGCTGCTGAGACTCCTTGTGAGGGCAAAGATAGATGTAAAGGTGGCCATGACAAAAAACGCAACCAGGTTCGTCTCGCCGCTGACCTTTGAGGCATTGTCGAAAAACAGGGTGATTTACGACATGTGGGAAGGAGACGGATCATCCATCGGCCATATCGAATGGGGTCAGGGCGCCGATCTTGTGATAATCGCCCCTGCAACGGCCAACATAATAGCCAAGGCGGCAAACGGCATCGGCGATGACTTCCTTTCGACCATGCTCCTGGCCGCTACAGCCGGGATAATGTTCTGTCCGTCGATGAACAGCCGGATGTATGAGAATCAGGCAGTGCGGGAAAACATCAATCGCCTGAAGAGCAGGGGCGCCGTGATAATGGCCTCGGGCGAGGGAGAACTGGCATGCCGTACTACCGGTCCCGGAAGGCTTCCGGAGCCGGCCGAAATAATGGAATACGCTTCCACCCTGCTTGCTCCACACGACCTTACAGGTCTAAAGATACTTATCACAGCCGGCCCTACTGTTGAACCGATGGATCCTGTTCGTTTCATAAGCAACAGATCCTCGGGAAAGATGGGTTATTCGCTCGCAAAGGCGGCCAGGCGCAGGGGGGCCTCCGTGATACTTGTGAGCGGGCCGGTCTGTCTTGAACCGCCTTTTGACGTAACCCTTTTAAGGACGGAAACAGCCGATGAAATGGAACAGGCGGTTTTTGACAAATACCGTGACTGTGATATCATCATAAAGGCTGCGGCCGTATCGGATTACAGGCCGAAAAGCCGTGAGCAAAACAAGATAAAAAAAGGTCCCGATTCGATGAAACTGGAACTTGTCCGGAACAGCGATATCTTAGGCCGGCTCGGGAAAAACAAGGGTGAGTCAAGGTTTGTGCTTGTCGGGTTTGCAGCTGAAACGGAAGATCTGCTCGAAAATGCCGGGAAGAAACTTACAGCCAAGAATCTTGATATGATCGTTGCAAACGATGTATCTGCGTCCGATGCAGGTTTCGGAACGGATACAAACAGGGTCAAGATATTATACGCAGGGGGTGAAGTTGAGGATATCCCCCTGCTGGGGAAAGATGAAGTGGCGGATATAGTGCTTGAAAGGGCGAAACAACTGCTTCGGAAGTGATTCGGGCTTTAGGAATTTAAGGGCCATGCCGCTTGATAGATAAAAATAAACGTTATTTACCATTGTGCCGTAAGATGCCTGTTACTATTGCTGAAGACATAAAAGAGATCCTCAAGGACCTCAAAAAGACACTGCTTGTAATGGATAAAATGGGTTATGCCGTGCCGGCCGTTTCAACGGAGGCTTTAGGTTACCTGGAAAGCGGGATTTCCGCGCCTCCCTGCCGGCCGCTGTCGTCAAACGGCCGTGAAAGCGACAGGCCTGATGATATGGAGACCCTCAGGGAAGAATTAGGAGATTGCAGACGCTGTAAACTTCATAAGACAAGAAAGAATATCGTATTCGGAGAGGGATCAGACAGTGCAAGACTCGTTTTCGTGGGAGAGGGCCCCGGCAGAAATGAAGATATCCAGGGAAGGCCTTTTGTGGGAGAAGCAGGTGAGATGCTTTCAAGGATAATAAGGGCCATGGGGCTTACGAGGCGGGATGTGTTCATATGCAACGTGGTAAAGTGCAGGCCCCCGGCAAACCGCGACCCTGAAAGAGATGAAATCGAAACCTGTATGCCGTTTTTAAAAAGACAGCTTTCAATAATAAGGCCCGAGGTCATATGCACCCTTGGCCGGGTTTCAACCCAGGCACTTTTGGGGAAGGATTTCAGGATAACCAGAGAAAGGGGAAAATGGCGCTCTTATGAGGGGATTCCCCTTATGCCTACATTTCATCCCGCCTATATATTAAGGAATAAGCCGCGTGAAAAGGAGCTCAAGGGCCAGGTCTGGGATGACGTGCAGATGATAATGAAACGCATGGGCCTGGAGGTCAAAAGGAATGCCAAGTAGAAAACCGTTTTTTCTTTCCTGTTTTTTGATTTCTATTTTCTGCCTGTTTCATGTGTCCGTTATGGTTCAGCCTTCAGCCGCGGGCAATGAGGCCCTGGTAATAGAATTCGAGGGCCCTATCAACCCCGGTACCGCCATGTATGTGAAGCGGGGAATTGAAGAGGCCGATGAAATGGGTGTGCATATCGCCGTTTTGAGGATGGATACCCCGGGCGGACTGGGTTCTTCCATGAGAACGATGGTCAAGGCGATACTCAATTCAAAGATTCCCGTAGTGGTATTCGTCGGACCGAGCGGGGCTGGAGCCGCGTCGGCAGGAGTTATGGTGACCGTTGCGGCCCATGTGGCTGCCATGTCCCCCGGCACCAATATCGGGGCGGCTCATCCCGTGACAGCGGGCGGCAAGGATATCGAAAAGACCATGTCTGAGAAGGTGGTAAACGACATGGCCGCTTATGCCAGGGGGATTGCCGAGGGCAAGGGGAGAAACGGCGAGTGGGTTGAAAAGGCGATCCGCGAGAGCGTGTCGATAACGGCCGACGAGGCGCTTGAGATAAAGGTGATCGATCTGGTGGCAAAAGACCTTGATGACCTTATGGAAAAGCTGGATGGAAGAGAAGTTCTACTGCCGGGCGGCAAAACCATCCTCAATACAAAGGGCATCGTCAGGACACATTACCGTCCCGGTTTCAGGGACAGGGTCCTGAGGACGATAAGTGATCCCAACATCGCCTATATACTAATGATGATAGGACTGGCAGGCCTTTATTTTGAGCTTGCGCACCCGGGCGCAATCTTTCCTGGGGTTATAGGGGCGATCTCCCTGGTTCTTGCTTTTTTTTCCTTTCAGACCCTGCCTGTAAACTATGCCGGGCTTCTTTTGATTGCCCTGGCAATAATCTTTTTTGTTGCAGAAGTTATGGTTACAAGTTATGGAATTCTTTCAATCGGCGGATTGATTTCATTGACCATAGGTTCTATTATGCTTTTCGAGGATGTGGGGGTTTCACTTAAACTCATGATGCCGACTATCGTTATTATAGGCGCGTTTTTTGTCGCCGTGGCCGGCCTGGCATTCAAGGCCTACAGGAGCAAACCCAGGAGCGGAGAGGAGGGCCTGATAGGAGAGACCGGATATGCAAGAGAGGCGCTTGATCCTGAGGGTCTTGTGTTCGTTCATGGTGAATACTGGAGCGCCAGGGCGGGGGAAAGGATAGAACAGGGAGAACGGGTGGAAGTGGAAGGTATCGAAGGCCTTGTTCTCAGGGTCAAGAAAGTTATAACAGGTGCGTAATAAATAGACAGGGGGACATTATGTTCTGGATATTGGCGGTAGTGCTGATTGTCTTTTTTTTAGCGTCGGCCATCAAGGTGCTCAGAGAGTATGAGAGAGGAGTGGTCTTCCGACTTGGAAGGGTGATCAAGACAAAGGGGCCCGGGCTTGTAATCATAATCCCGGTCATTGATAAGATGGTGAGGGTCAGCCTGAGACTCGTTACCATGGATGTGCCCACTCAAGATGTTATTACAAGGGACAATGTCTCCGTAAAGGTTGATGCCGTAGTGTATTTTCGTGTAATGGAACCTACCAAGGCCACTATTGAGGTCGAAAATTACATCTTCGCCACGTCCCAGCTTTCCCAGACTACCTTGAGAAGCGTCTGCGGGCAGGCGGAACTGGATGAGCTTTTGGCCGAAAGGGATAAGATAAACACTAAGTTGCAGAATATCCTGGACAGCCACACCGATCCCTGGGGAATCAAGGTGACGGCGGTTGAGGTAAAGAGAATCGACCTTCCAACTGAGATGCAGCGCGCAATGGCAAGACAGGCTGAAGCCGAAAGGGACAGGCGGGCGAAGGTCATAAACGCGGAGGGCGAATACCAGGCCGCAGACAGACTTGCCGAGGCTGCCGGAATAATAAGGGAATACCCGGAGGCGCTTCAGCTCAGATATCTCCAGACCCTGAAAGAGATATCCGCTGAGAATAATTCAACCATACTTTTCCCGATTCCGATAGACCTGTTAAGGCCTTTCCTCGGAAAGGAAAAGTAGGCCGGTGAGCTTATGATTATGAAAGGATTTCAGTATCCTTTCATTCCGCCTTGATAAGAGGGGCAGTAAATAAATCGGGATCTTTTCCCGATTAGTTGGTCGATCAGCATATGGTTTTTGCACGGTGTGATTTGTCAGGATTCGAAGGCTCAAGGGGCCAAGGGTCCGAGTGAAAAACAAAGAAAAATTTAAGAGGGTTCTAATTTTTAGTCGATAGAATATTCACTTACACAAACAAAAAAAGACTCGATTTTACAGTAATCACATGTTCAAATATCGCCTAATTGAACCCTCGGACCCTGGAATCCTTGAACCCTTTTCGTACAACTAAATCGGAGAAGAACCATAAATAGAAAAAAGACAGGAGAAAAAGTATGTCAGAAGAGATCAAGGAGAAAATAGAAGAGACCTCAAAGGATGTCACCGAAGCCGGTACCAAGGAGCCTGAAAATGAGGCCGCACAAGAGGTCCCTGCTCGGGAAAATAAGGAAACGGATGCGAAAGACTCGGATAAAGGGCCTGATGCGGAAGAAAAACCCCTTGATAAGATGACGGTTGTGGAGCTGAGGGAAATCGCCAAGGAGATCCCCGGTGTAACCGGTGTGCATGCCATGAAAAAAGAGGAAGTGCTGGCCACAATAAAGGAATACAGGGGCATAGTGGATGAGAAACCTGTCAGGAAAAAGGTGGCCAAAGTAGGGTTGAGCATTAAGGAACTGAAGGAAAAAACGGCTCAGCTGAGACAGGAAAAAGAATCCGCCAGAGCGGCAAAGGATATGAAAAGGGTCGGTATGCTGCGCCGCCGCATCAACCGCCTCAAAAAGAAGACAAGAAAGGCCATACAGGCATAGGCCGTGGAATAAACCCAGGACAGGTCCCGGCGCTCAAGGCCCGGGGCCTGTCTTTGTTTTCTGCTCCTGATATGGATAAAGATAGAAGCGATAAAGAAAGAAAAGGGACAGTCGCGATAATACCCGCTGCGGGTGAGGGTATCCGCATGGGAAGCAAAAAGGCAAAGCAGTTCCTGGAACTGAAGGGAATGCCGATCGTCGCTTCCACCCTGAGGGTTTTTGACCTTTGTCCGATTATTGACGCTGTTATTCTGGTAGTGCCGGAATCTGATGTGGGTTACTGTATCAGGGATATAGTTGAAAAATATGAACTTGCCAAGGTTGAAAAGGTGGTTCCGGGCGGGAAAAGAAGACAGGATTCCGTTAGAAAGGGGCTTGAGGCCTCGGCCGGAAAATATGAACTGGTTCTGATCCATGACGGGGTCAGGCCGTTTGTGAGCGAGGGGGTTATTAAAAATGTAATCCAGTCGGCAAGGGTCCATGGCGCGGCAAGTGCAGGTCTGCCCGTAAAGGAAACCATCAAGGAAGTAAGTGAGAGCGGCGATGTGATACGGACCTATGACCGTAAATTTGTGTGGGCCATTCAGACCCCTCAGGCCTTTTATTATGAGGAGATAATGAAGGCCCATCAGAAGGCCGTTATGGAGGCCTGGGAAGATGCGACTGATGACTGTCAGCTGATGGAAAAAATGGGGGTGACGGTCAGGGTGGTGGAAGGATCGGAAGAAAATATCAAGGTAACTACACCCCATGATCTTATCATGGCAAGGTTCCTTACGGAGCACAAGACTTTTATTAGACCAAGAGACTGAAGAAAGATGAAACTACGAATCGGAACCAGAAAAAGCAAACTGGCGTTAGCCCAGAGTAGGTGGGTGAAACAGAAGATAGAATCAAGGCATCCTGGTGTGGATGTCGAACTTGTAAGGATTCAAACCACGGGTGACAAAATCCTTGATTCACCTCTGAATGCAATCGGCGGCAAAGGCCTTTTCGTCAAGGAGATCGAAGATGCGCTGATCTCAAAAAAGGTGGACCTCGCCGTTCACAGCATGAAGGATGTGCCTGCCCGGCTTCCAGATCGACTGAGCCTTTCAATATTTCCTGAAAGGGAAGATCCTTTTGATGCCTTTCTTTCAGTCGCGGTTGTGGACATAGGACATCTTCCTGCCGGTGCGCGGGTGGGTACCAGCAGCCTCAGAAGATCTTCCCAGTTGCTCAGCATCAGACCGGACCTTGCTATCGTGCCCTTAAGGGGAAATGTCGACACGCGCATAGGAAAGATGGAAGCAGGGGAAACAGATGCAATCATACTTGCCGCGGCCGGCCTCAACAGGCTCGGAATAGGTGAAAGGATCAGGTCAAAGATACCTGCTGATGTCCTGCTTCCCGCCATAGGTCAGGGTGCCCTGGGGCTTGAGGTGAGGTCGGACGATGAGGCAACCATCGGGATGCTCAGGTTTTTAAATCATGGGCCGACAGAGTCGGCTGTGAGGGCCGAAAGGGCCCTTTTAAAGGAGCTTGAGGGCGGTTGCCAGGTGCCTATCGCAGGATTCGCCCGGATAAATAATGGAAAAATCAGGCTGAGGGGCATGGTGGCGGAACTGGACGGTTCAAGGATAATAAGGGATGAAGTAACAGGAGATCCGGTTGAGGCCGAGGATCTCGGAAGATCACTCGCCCACAGGCTTATCGAAGCGGGGGCGGATCGTATCCTTGCCGAGATATACGGGAGGGATTGAAAGTGCGGGGAAAAGGCAAAGTTTATCTTGTAGGAGCCGGTCCCGGTGACCCGGGTCTCATGACGATAAAAGGCAGGCAGTGTCTGGAATCGGCGGATGTCGTGGTCTACGATTTCCTCGCCAACAGGACCTTTCTTGAGTACGCAGGAGAGAATGCCGAACTCATATATGTAGGCAAAAAAGGCGGGTGCCATACCATGAGACAGGAGGATATAAATTCCTTAATAGTCGAGAAGGCAGGCATGGGACTGACCGTTGTAAGGCTTAAGGGAGGTGACCCTTTCATATTCGGAAGAGGGGGCGAAGAGGCCCAGGAACTGGTCGAGGCGGGCGTGGACTATGAGGTGGTGCCGGGCGTGACATCCGCTATCGCGGTACCGGCGTATGCCGGCATACCTCTGACTCACAGGGATTATACCTCCTCCGTGGCTTTTGTTACGGGGCATGAAAATCCGGATAAAGGGCACTCCGATATCGCCTGGGACAGGTTGGCCGATGGCGTCGGTACCCTTGTTTTTCTTATGGGTGTGGGAAATCTGGGCGGTATCGCCAAAAAACTGATGCAGCATGGTAAGGGAGCCGACACCCCTGTGGCCGTGATAATGAACGGAACCTCGAGCATGCAGAAGACGATCACGGGAAGGCTGGACAATATCAGGGAAAAGGCCGAACTGAGCGGCATCAGACCTCCGGCCATAATTGTCGTGGGAGGAGTCGCCGGTCTCAGGGATCAGCTAAAATGGTTTGAAAAAAGGCCCCTTCTGGGCAGAAGAATAGTCGTGACAAGGGCCAGGGAGCAGGCAAGCGGGTTTTTGAAAAGACTCGGCGAACTGGGCGCGGAATGCATAGAATTCCCCACTATCGAAATCCTTCCGGCACCGGACTGGAACAGACTTGATGAAGCGATTAGAGCGCTTGATAAATATGACTGGCTTCTCTTTACCTCGGTAAACGGGGTGAAATATTTTTTCATGCGGCTTAAGGCATGCGGAAAAGATGTCAGGGATCTCAGCGGCATCAGGATAGGCGCGATAGGTCCCAAGACCGCTGAAATTTTAAACAACATGGGCATAATGCCGGATATAATTCCGGATGAATACAGGGCTGAAGCCCTGGTTGAACAGCTGGGACAAGCCGGTATAACGGGTGCCCATATCCTTATCCCGAGGGCTGAAAAGGCAAGAGAAATATTGCCTGAGGAACTGAGGAAAAAAGGAGCCAATGTCGATGTGGTAACCACTTACAGGACAGTGCTGCCGGATCGGGACAGGGAGGAGATAGTTAAAATGTTTGAGAGGGGTCAGATAGACATGGTGACCTTTACGAGTTCTTCGACTGTAAAAAATTTCTGTGAGATCTTTTCTTCCAGTAAGACGGTATTGAAAAAGTGGATGTCCTCCGTTTCCGTCGCCAGTATCGGTCCCATAACCTCAGAAACGGCTGTCTCAGAGGGCTTTTCAGTTGATCTGGTCCCCGCCGAATACACAATAGAGGCCCTGACTGAAAGCATCGTGGAATTTTTCGGATCACCAGCTGATCCTACTAAAATACCTTGAGGAGATATTTTTCTCTGTCAAAATTGTCGTAAGATTCCGTGCCTGGCAGATCCAGACATTCCCTGGCAAACCTGAACACCCTTTCATAGTCAAAGACCATGCCCATGTTTTGGTAATATTTTTCCAGGATTCTCTTAGGCCTCGAAGTCTCAAACTTACACTCCCTGGTGATAAAGGGAATTTTCAGGGATTTCAGGACCTCCAGGATGTTGTTTGAATTGTACCTTATAAGAGGCCTGTAGATCTTAAAGCCTTCTTTCATCTCGAGTAGGGGATAAAATCGTTGGGCTGTTGTAAGGAATCTGTCGCTCCCTGAATGACCCTTAGGCGAACTTCCCAGCTTCTCTGAAAGAATTTCCTCCAGAGAATAGCTGACTATGTCCCAGAGGCTGTAACTGGTAACAATTATAAGGTCCTTCCAATCCTTAACCAGTTTTGAAAGCACAATGTTGAGCACCTCTTTTCTCAGCTCCTGGCAGACAATACAGGGCGTGTCCGTGTTTTCAATCTTTGAGTCCGTATCAGCCAGTTTGTGCCAGTTTACCGTCACTCCTCTTCTTTCCCAGTATGAACCGATCTTTTCCATTTCTTCGTCAGGATAACGATGAACGGGAAAAATACCGGCGTGAACCTCAAGTTCAAACCGGAGTTCTTTTGATGCTTTCAACATGAAATCAAGGGCAAGAGAAGAATCTTTACCACCTGAAAAGAGCATGAAAAATTGTTTATTTCTCAAGTCCTCGAGTGTCTTGATTTGACTTTCTTTCCAACTTTGATATGCCTTGCAAGAGGTCATGCGTATCTCCCTGTCAGCTTCGGTTATGAAGTTTTCTCTTAGTGCCTGAAGGTTTCTCAAGGTGCATTTATAACGGTCAGTAGGTCGCAAAGTTTCTCAAGCGAGTGCCTGCTGACCTCCACTCCCAGACCGCAGCCTTTTATCGGGCCTCCCTCACCCCCGGGTCCAAAGGACACATTTGACGTAGTCAGGTTCTCTTTTAGGACAAAGTCGTCATAGGAGCCGTCCCAGTAGGCTGCATCCCCGCTCAGGAGGCCCAGAACTCTTCCTGCAGCTGACAGTAACCCCGATTCACCAAGCTGACATCCGATCTGAAAAGAAAGACCCCGGGATCTCAAAAAATCGGTTATCTCCAGGGACCTGATCAACCCGCCGCACTTGGAAAGCCTCACATTTATCAGGTCATAGAAACCCTGATCCGCGATTTTCACGCAATCCTTCATTGAGCAGGCCGATTCATCCGCCATAAGCCTTATGTTGTTTTCGTTCATCAATCGGGCAATTACGGGAAGCTGGTCGCTTTCAGGATCAACAGGCTGCTCAAGAACGCTGACCCCGTTTTTCAGAAAAAGATCAAGATGCCTTTTTGCCAGTTCAAAGTTCCATGAGCCGTTGATGTCTATCCTGATATCCGAAAGCCCGCCGAAGATTATACCGGCGGTTTCAATCCTTTCCTTGTTTTCCAGGTAGATGCCGCCCATTTTTATTCGCAATGGACTTAATCCGAATGCCTTTATCTGCCGGCAGACTTCGGTGGTCCTTTCTCTGCCCGCCATAGGGATGGTGGCGCCATAGAATACATGGCCGGTATAATGATTTTTCGGGAAAAAATCCAAGACCGCCCTGTTTTGTATCTTTCCCAGAAGGTCCAGTAATGCGGTTTCAAGGGCGCAGAGGGCGGCATTGCCATTCTTGCCGGAGTCAACCCGGGATACGAATTCCCATATCTGGGATTCATTTTCCAAATTCCATGGGAAGTGTTCGGATGCCAGAAGATGTTCTATTCTCTTTGCAGCGCCTGTTTGGGATTCCCCAGTTACGTAGGATCTGGGGGCGCCTTCTCCGTAACCTTTGACTCTTCCCTTTTCCGTCGTCACCTGGACCACCAGGTTGTCGGCTGAAAGCCCTTTTTTCCTGGAATGGGAGAAATCCCCTCTAAAAGGGAGGCTCAGCTTATAGACCTTTACCGTTTCAATATTCATCTTAGCCCTCATCTTGTTTTTCCGGGAGTCCTGAAGGAGGTTCACAGGGAAGGGTAATAAAAAAAGAGGCGCCTTGATCGACCTGACTCTTGATATCTATGGTGCCCCCATGGTCCTGCACGTTTTGGTGCACGATAAAGAGGCCCAGGCCCGTACCATTATGGATCGTGCTTTTGTGTTTTGTAGTGAAATAGGGATCGAAAACCTTTTCTATCATCTCCTCGGAAATCCCGGTCCCGTTGTCTCTGACCTCGATGTTTATGCAATTATTTCCATCTTTATCCATCGATTTTTTTGTAATAATTTTGATTTGACCTCCTTCCGGGGTAAAATCAAGGGCATTTGAAAGAAGATTCAGTATAACCTGTTTTATCTTCTCCGGATCTATCCATATAAGAGCTATGTCCGGATCAAAATTACTTACGACACTTATCCTCTTGCCTTTGCTTTGAGGCGAGACAAGGAGTATCATTTTGTCTATAACTTCATGTATATCGCTGAATTTATATAACGGTTTATTGGTTTTTACGAGTTCAAGCAGTTCCGTTATCAGATTGTTTACCCTGTCGGTTTCTTCCATGGCGATGCCGTAGAAATCGGTTCTGAATTCCTCATCGTCAAATTTCTGGGGAAGCATCTGAATGAATGTGCGGATGGATGTGAGAGGATTTTTTATCTCATGAGCAAGCCTGGCCGAAAGGTTGCCGAGAAAAGAAAATTTCTCTGCCCTGCTCAAAAGCGCATGAGACCGCTTGAGTTCGTGCATCTGCTCCTGAAGGGTGCTGTAAAGTCGGGCATTTTCTATTGCTATGGCTATCTGTGGTCCGAACACCTCGAGTGTCTCCCTGGTTTCTTCAGGTAACCCATCCGAACTTATGGCGTCCGTGGCTATAACACCTATAACCTTGGACCTTGTTATCAGAGGAACAACATACACCGAAGAAGGTTTTCCATGGGCAAGAACAATATTCTCCCGCCTCAGAGAGGACCTTTCCACGTGGGATATATACTCCGGTCTGCCGGTGCTGGCGACCCTGGCAAGGATATTGCTGACCCTGTCAAGGGGCACCTCATATTCTTTTATGACCTCCGGCACGTCTCCTTTAAATCCCACGCCATGTATATATTGCAGACATCCGGCTTCCTTGTTTACCAGCATTATCATGGCACGGTTTATACTGCATACATTCGAGAGGATATTCATGATAACCGTAAGCACCTTGTCCAGATCAAGTACCGAAATGATGGCCTTGCCTGTTTCCTGAATGGCAAGAAGCTGCTTTATCTTATAATTGAGGTCCTCATTAAGACGATTTACCTCTTCATATTTTTGTTCGATTACCTTTTTATCTTTCTCCATCTCATCGATTGTTTCCATGAGTACCGATTTAGAGGTATAGAATCTAGAGAGGATCTCATGGAGAAGGTTCCTGATCGGCCATCTGATATGATATTCACAAAAGGGGGCTCCTTCAAAATAACAGGCCTTTTCGATCAGGGTAATCGGATTGCCGCCCCAGATAAGAGGCATAAACGTATACGCCCCCTGATTGTATAGGCATATGTCTTTGGAAACATCCATTTGGGGATCCCAATGGAGCCTGATAATCGCCCTGTTTCTTTTTATTTCAACCAGCTCAATCCTTTTACTTATGTTCCACTTGTCATTTATCTTCTGAAGGCTCTTAAGCCCTTTTTTGATGGACCAGAACGCCTTTACGATAATGCCCTGCGCATACCCGAGTTCCGCGTTTTCAGCAGCATATCTGGCTATCTTGTATGCGGCATTTTCATCTTTGAGCAAGGTCCTTGTGCGCTCATAAAGTTTTGATATCACAGTGCAGGATATCCAGTTATTGGGGTCCCTTAAAAACTCCAGCGGGTCATCAAAGGCATCTATTTCAGGATCAAGACCTTTTAGAAAAGGGGAAAGATCTCCATCATAATGTGCCTCTAAATAATTGAGGATTACTCTTGAATTTATACAGCTCGTTTCCCTTTTCATATGGCGTTCATTTTCCAGTGACTTTTAATAAGGCAAAATACGGGTATTCCTCTGGGCTGAAACCAGCCCTTTGTATCTGGAAGAAAGTTGAGGTAATTTCGTTCTGAAATGCGCGAGGGCTTCGCCGCGCACATTCATAATTTCTCTGGAGCTGTCCATGTAGCAGCTGTCAGGTATTATCTCGTCCTTGAGGCTTAATACCGGAAGCCTGAAAAAGGGCATAAGCCTCAAAAGGGTGTTCTTTAATTTAGGTGTGTAGTTGGATAGTGAGAAAATCTGCTTTGTGTAGGATTGTACGGTATCGAAGTCAAGGTCCTTTGACGGCTTTCTAACTGTATTCATGCCAAATACACCGTCATCATCGAATACAACGTCGGGTATGGACAGGGCAAGCCTGTGGATATTCGTCTTGGGATATACCTGGCATTCCCCGATCTTGAAAATGTATCCACCCTCTCCTCCGTATTTTGACAGTTCATGGGCAAAAGCGAGGCTTTTCTCGAGGTCCCTTTCAGTATCCCCAGGGTAGCCGGCGATCATGAAAACAAGCAGAGGAATTTCATTTCTGGCCGCTTCCCTGAAAATTTTAATCGTATTGGAGATGTAATGTTCATAATGGGCCTTGTCCCTGACCTTGTTCATCCGCTTCAAGGTGTCATAACTAGCTGATTCAAAGCCCAGAGCGAACATGCCGCAGGTATCGGCTATTTCAGATATCCTGGAAGATTCCATAACATCGCAACGGGTTTCAAAGTTTACCTTCATCCCCAGGGATTTAATGAACGGAAACATTCCGAAAGACCTGAAAAGTGCGTCGCTTACCAGGAGTGTGTGACTGCTGCTGCGGGCCGAGATGTTTTCCAGGTCTTTATAGACGATTTGCTCCGGGACGGCTATCCTTGTCGGCCTTATGAATTCTTCCATGCAGAAATTGCATTGAAAAGGGCAGCCTCTGCTGAAGGAATATGGAAGGATTTCATATGATCCGGGATTTCTCAGAAAATCAAGGTTCAAGACCGCCTTGTTTTTGAGATCAAATCTAGCCCCCCTTTTTGTCGTCCTTATTTCATCTCCCTCTTTCCAGGCAAGACTTTCTATGTTTTCTTTCCTTGGGTCTTTTCCCTTCTCAAGTAAGGAGATGATCTCGAGGGAAGGTGCCTCGCCTTCACCTACTACTATCAGGTCCAGGGAGGATGTCCTTTTCAGTATGTCCTCGTAGTATATAGTTGGAAAATATCCTCCCATAAAGGTGAAGATGTCAGGGTCCTTTCTCTTGATGTGCTCACAAAGGGTGATCGCCTCTTCGGCCTGAGAAATTGCTGTACAGGAAATTCCGACGCCTCTGGGTTTCGCCTTGCACAGTTCAATCGATATATCCGAGTAGAGGTTGTTTCTGGCGTCTTCACTGAGAGGGAGGCCATAGTCAATAGGTACCGAGATGACTTCAATATCGATTTTCGGGAGGTTTTTTTTAACAAAGCTCGCAATCTCCATTATCGGAAGGGGATAAGCCGGAACGTACATGCCTATATTTTTAGAAATAGGTTCGATAAATGTAATCAAGGGGTTTTCTCCTGTTTAAGATGTCCTTTCGACGGCAGTTTTCAGTATAGGTACAGGTCTGTTTATGCTCAAGGCCTTTTCGTTTAATTGCGAAGATGTAATCGTGAAATAATTTTTCCATTGATACCACTGTTCAGGATGCAGGTATATATAATGCTCCATAAGGCTGAGAACCTTTTCCCCCACTGACGACTGGGCAGGAAGGTTACCCGGAATTTTTATCCCGTCGTTGCATCGGTGAATTATCATCCTATAACTGTCAAGATTATATCTGTGCAATAAACCGAAAACTATTTCCGCTCCGGTTCTCCTGTGAATGATATTTATGGTTCTGTCAAGCCCGGTTATTTGACCCAGAAAGGAAATGTTCTTGTGGGGGGAAGGTCTCCACTCTTCTATTTCATCGCATTCCGTAATAAGCACTCGATTTTCCTTTAATTCATTTAGAGCGGACTTAATGACGTTGCCGCAGTTTTCAGCATCAACTACCCTGATGCCGTATTTTTCAGCCTGCGAAAAGACTTTTTTTTTAACTGCGCAGTCTTGAATTTGGCGATAATGGAGACTGGGAAATGGTTTGTTGCGAGGAGCACCGGTATGAATTCAATGGCGCCGTAGTGTCCGGTAACCAGTATGACGCCCTTTTTTTCAACAAGTTTTTCTCTTATTATCTCCAGCTCATCGGTTATGACATGCCTTTTGAGAAACCCTGATGCGGCAGAAGGTTTTTCAAAGGCTATAAACATTTTTTCATAATAGTGAGAAAGTATGCCGTCAAAGACCTTTTTCTTGATATAAGAAAGACTCCCCGTCCTCCCCTTTTTCTCCAATGCCTTTGAAACCGCGTCCTCAATGGATTTCTTCTCTTTCCTGTTGAAAAAGAAATGAAGTCTGCCTAGAAAGAATACCAGATTCCGCGCCCTGTTCCAGCCCATAAAAAGGTATAGCTTGATGTTGCACTTCAGTTGAATTAGGGAACTAAGATTTAACCTCATGAAAATTACCTCCAATTTTTATAGAATTTTAAAAAATAGAAAGATTTAAAATACAGGTTTCAATTAAAAAATATTATTTTAATAAAACTAAACGATATGATATTTGACTTAGAAGATTTAATTGTAAAAGTAGTTAAAAATAATTCTATTAAAATAAATATGCAATAAAAAAAATTACTCAGAAATATAAGAAAATACAATATTCGTGCCATAAAAAGATGGTGATTTTCGGAACATAGGAGATGAAACGAGAGGATATCGCCTGGTATCGGTAGTAAGAGGTTATTCCGGGGGTCGGCGAAGTTTGAATCCGGGATATTTGGAGGCGGAATCATGCCGTATTTTAAAATAGAAGTGGATTCGAGAAGGTTTTTAACCCGTACATGCACATTTTTATGTGCATTGATGCACATTTTTATGTGCATTGATGCACATTTTTATGTGCATCAATGCCTGTTATTTTAGCGGTCCGGAAAGTGAAAATGCTTGAAGGGCCTTTATTTCTATGGTGTTATATATTTTTTGGAATATAAGGCACCCTATTTGCAGTTTCAGGTTCAGGATAACTGTAAATCGGATTTTGACCCTACGGGTCTATGGGTCCTCTTGTAAAGGCAAGTTGGAGAAGAACCGGAATAAGATGTAAAAATGATGGTAGCTTTTTTGTCATACTAATACCTGGAGCGGTTTGATTGCCGTAACATCTTGGAAATCAAAGAGAATCATGAAAAATAAAAAAGCTGTAGTTCTTGTTGTTGACGATGAAAAAGGGGTGCGTCAGTCTTTTAAGATGGTCTTAAAGGATGATTACACTGTTTTTCTGGCTGAAAGCGAAGAAGAGGCGATCGATCTCTTTAAAAAGAAATCGATTGATCTGGTCCTCCTTGATATCCGGTTGCAGGATGCCGATGGGATAGAGTTGTTGCAGAAATTCAGGGAGCTGGATCCCAATGTCGAGATTATAATGGTTACCGCTGTTAAGGAGATACAGACCGCGGTAAGGGCGATCAAGCTGGGGGCCTATGAGTATGTAATAAAACCGTTCAATGTCGACGATGTGTTGACCATCATAAACCGGGCGCTTGAAAAACGGAGTCTTTTAAGACAATTAAGCTATCTGAAAGGGGAACTCGAGCACTTCAAGCCGTTTGAAAAGATGGTGGGAAATGACGTAAAGATGAGAGAGGTCTTTGAACTTATATCGTCTGTGGCTGAAAGCAGCGGTTCGGTCCTTATTCAGGGTGAGAGCGGAACGGGAAAGGAACTGGTGGCCAGGGCCATTCATAATCTGAGCCCGAGAAGGGACCAGCCTTTTGTTGTTATCAACTGTGCCGCCATACCAGCGACTCTGATGGAGAGTCAACTCTTCGGCCATACCAAGGGCGCGTTCACGGGTGCGACCAGTACAACAACCGGAAAGATGGAGATCGCAAACAGGGGAACGGCCTTCCTGGATGATGTCGATACCCTTGATACAGGCATGCAGGCAAAGCTTTTAAGGGTACTTCAGGAAAAGGAGATCGAGAGACTCGGCAGCACAAAACTCATAAAGGCGGACGTACGTTTCGTGGCCGCTTCCAACAAGGATCTCGAAAATTATATTGAAGAGGGGAAATTTCGTGAGGATTTTTATTACAGATTAAACGTGTTTCCGGTCAAGGTGCCGCCTCTAAGGGAACGTATATCCGATATACCCTTACTCATTGATCATTTTCTCAAGACTAATGCAAGAAACGGTAAGATGGCTAAAAAGAAATTTTCAAAAGGTGCCATAAAGATATTGAAGCAGTATGAGTGGCCGGGAAATGTAAGAGAATTGCAAAACATGGTCGAAAGACTTTCAACGGTAACCAAGGGCCCTGTAATTCATTCCGCAGACCTTTCCGGATTGAGTATAACGAAAAAGGAGCCTGAGAAAAAAAATCTGAAAAATGCCGTCTACGATTTTGAAAAACAGTATATTATCGCGGCCCTTGAGCAGGCGGATGGAAGCAAGAAAAAGGCCGCTGAACTGCTTGGAATTCATAGAAATACACTCCTAATAAAGATGACTCAGTACGATCTCCAAACCTGATCGGTTTCCATCCTGAAACCGTGGAATTCCGGATGGAGGAGCACCCGGCAAGGGATGTGTTGAACCTTTCCGCCGGAAGACGGGAAAATAATCGATCCGGGCTCAACCTTCCGCCGATTTTCTCCGCGCAAACCAGAATAATGCACATAAAACTGTGCATTATTTTTATCCCCTGTATGTAGGCGGTAAATCTTCATTCTAGGTCTTAAGTAGATATATTTCTGCCTTTTCTTTTGTACGCATAAAGGCTCTCATCGTAACTTCCTGATAATACCTTATTTTTTTATGCTGATTTTTGAAGGAGCCTCAAAAAATACCGGGAATTTACAGAGGTAATCCAGGTAGTTTTTATTCTTTCGTGCTATGGCATGCCAATTGCATTACGTATTTATGCTGTGCTGAAAATAAAAGCCGAATTACCTGCAGGCCTGAATTGCCTGGACCTGTGCGGCCGGTGTAAATCCCAGAAGCGCTTTAGCCCTGAAAACCAGCAGAAAAGGAAGACTATGGAAAAGGATATTGTCAAAAACCTGGAACGAGAAAACAGCAGTCTGAGGAAAGAAATCCGGGAGCTCAGAATCGAAAGGAAAAATAATAGGACACTTGAGGAACAACTGAAGCACGCCCAGAAAATGGAAGCGGTTGCCAATATCGCGGGTGGAATTGCGCATGATTTCAATAATATCCTGCAGTCGATTATGGGACACACCCAGATTGCGCTTATACAGCCGGATCTGGATAAGGGGATCAAGAAGACCCTCTTTCAGATTGAGGAGATCATAAAAAAAGGCAGCAGCCTGACCGGGCAGTTGCTTACCTTTGGAAGAAAAGGAAATACCAAAAAAAGACCACTTGATCTGAACAAAAAGATCAGGGAGATAAAAAAACTGCTCGGAAGGACTATCCCCAAAATGATAGACGTGGACCTGCTCCTTTCGGACGATCTGGGAATGATCAATGCCGATGAAGGCCAGATAGATCAGGTATTAATGAATCTCAGCCTTAATGCCAAGGATGCCATGCCGGAAGGGGGGGAACTTATTTTCAGGACGGAAAACGTCAATCTCAGTGAGGACGGCGTGCTTGCCTATCTGAATGGGAAGCCGGGTGAGCATGTCCTTTTGAGCATCTCGGACAACGGGTGCGGTATGGCCCAGGATGTCCTGAATCATATCTTTGAACCCTTTTTCACTACCAAGGAAGGCAGCAAGGGCACCGGACTCGGCCTTTCAATGGTTTATGCCATAGTGAAAAGCCATGACGGTTTTGTTTACTGCTCAAGTAAGGAGGGGGAAGGTTCCACTTTCAAGCTTTACTTTCCTTTGTTAAGAGAAAACGGAATCAGGTTGGACCTGGATGGTGAAAAGGGGAAAAGATGCGTTTCCGGGGGCTCGGAGACGATTATGATGGTGGATGACGAAGCCGATATACTGAAAGTGTGGAAAGAAATCCTTGAAGATTACGGATACAGGGTCCTGACCGCACTGTCCGGAGAAGAAGCGATAGATAAATTCACAAGAAATAATGTGGAGGTTACGGTTCTTGATATCGGCATGCCCGGTATGGGAGGAATGAGGTGCCTGAAAGAACTAATCTCTTATAAAAAGGATACAAAGGTTATCATCAGCAGCGGCTATCGTATCGGTGGAAATGAGAAAACCGGTCTGATGGATGATGTGAATGCATTCCTCTTAAAACCCTATACGGTTGAAGATTTTCTTTCCACAATAAGAGGTGTGCTGGAAACGGAGGCGTATTTCGAGGTATCAGCCAACCGGTGAGCCGTGCGGCGGACCTTATCCCAAAGCTTTCCTGTAACCCTCGGCAAGGAGGACATTTACACGCACCACGCCCCGGTTTATGTCCTTGAGAGGATAGTCATCGGAGATCTGCGGCATGCCGTCCGCTTTTCCCTGTTCTTTCAATATAGTCCCTGCCGGGACATATCTGCCTGCCGGGACCGATACCCCCATTATATGGCATCCCGGTTCAATTACAGCCCCGCGTCCGACCAGGCTCCTGAATATAAATGATTTCATCCCGATAAAGGTCCCGTCCCCTATAAGGCTTGGACCGTGTATCTGGGCCTGGTGGGCCAGCGATACCCTGGAGCCGATAAATACGGAATATTTCCCGCCGTCCGCTTCGACCATGTTTTCGTCGATTGCCAAGCCGTCATGTTCGGTTTCAAGGCCGTGAATTACAACCCCTTCCTGGACGTTTGAATCGTCTCCCACAAATATGGGCTGGCCTTCATCACCCCGTATGGAGGCAAAAGGCGCAACCATTACCCTCTTTCCGATCGAGATATTGCCGATTGCCGCCGCAAGAGGGTGGATGAATGCGGAAGGATCAATAACCGGTGTATGGACACCGGAAAAGTCGGTCTTTACGTTGTCATGTATCATATCCCGCCTTTTGAGATTCAAGGAAACATTAGGTATGGAAAATCCCCTCGATATCCGATTACGGCCGATATCTTAAAGGCACTACCCGGTTGTAGTTACCGGCATCCCCATTATAGGCCAGAGTACCCATATGGCAAAGGCCACCACAATCATGAGGATGATGCTTGCGGGAATGCCGTATAGAAAAAACTCCCCCGTGGTGAACTGTTTTGAGTCGTATGCAATCGCGTTCGGTGCCGCGCCCACAAGAAGAAGAAAGGGCATACCGGCAGTTACCAGGGCGGCAAACAGTATCACATCAGGCGCCACGCTTAGATACGGTGCAATTACCAGGGCAACCGGGAGCGATATGGCGATCGCAGCCACATTCATTATGAAGTTGGTCATAATCATTACAAAAAAGGCGATGCTCATGACGAAAACGAACCAGCCGGATTTCTGGAACATGGCGAGCCAGTGAACGGCCAGCCATTTTGCGGCGCCTGTTTCCCAGAGGCAGAAACCTATGCTCATGGCCCCTCCGAAAAGCAGAATAATATTCCAGGGTATTTCCTCAAGATCGTTAAGCGTCAGTATCCCCAGTACGAAAAAGAGGACCGTGGAGATAAGTATGATCGCACTTTTATCGATCGGCTTCAAGGCGGGCACAAAGGAACGAAGAGACATTACGAGGATACACCCGAAAACGATGGCCGCGGCCATTATCTCCTTCCTGGTTATAGGGCCCAGTTCGGAGTTGAGCTGTTTGGCCTTTTCTCTGAGCCCAGGAATCCTGTCTTTTTCCGGTTTGAAAAAGATCATGAAGAATCCCCAGAGCAGAAAGGTCATGAGCCATCCTATCGGGAACATGTAATAGGTCAATTCAAAGAAACTGATATTTCTTCCGACTATGTCATCGAAAAAGCCTATGGCAACCGCACCACGGGCGGCCCCCAAGAGGGTGACTATGCTTCCTGCGCCCGCGACATAGGCCATGCCCATGAACAGGCCCTTGCCGAATTTGGTCTGTTTGTCTCCCTCTCCATACAGGCTGTAGATTGCCAGCAGGAGCGGATAGATCGTCGCGGCCACCGCGGTGTGCGCCATTATATGGGCGAGCGCGGCCGTAACGAAAAAACAGCCCAGATATATCATGCTTGTCTTTTCCCCGACTATGATAAGCATCTTGTATGCAAGTCTTTTGGTCAGTCCGGTTTTTGTGAAGACGAGTCCGATTACGATGGAGGCGAAGATGAACATTACCGAGGGGACCATGAAATCGGTAAAGGCTGCCCTGGCGGGGCGTATGAGGAACAGGGCCTGCAGAACCCCTATGGTGATGCTGGTAACACCGATGGGGACCACTTCGAAGACCCACCATGTCCCTGCGAGCAGGAATACGGCCAGAGCCCCTTTCGCCTGTTTGGACAGGGCAAAATGCTTTCCCGCCGGATCAATGGCGTCCGGCCAGGGAGGGGCGTAGTAGACGATTACAAAAAGCAGGACACCTGCCAGTATGGCGATTATCCTTCCCCATTCTATCTTTCCGCCTGCATTCGGATAGCTGAAAGCACTATTCATAAATAACCTCCTCAGTAAGTCTTATCGAAAATCAGATATCGGCACGTGCGAGGTTCTCTTTTATGATACTGTGAAAAGTTACAGATTGCATTCCTTCATCCTCTGGCATATATGCTTGAAAACGTCCGTAAGCCTGAGAATCCCAACTATTTGATTTTTTCCGGTAACCAGGAGCGATTGGTGATGCCCCATGATAAGCTGGTGAATGGCAAGGTCCAGAGACGCGCCTTGGTCTATGTACTCCCCTTCCGTGGGAAGGGTCATGAAGCTTTTCACCTTCATCTCGGATGCCTTTTTGCATATATCATCAAGAGGTTTGTCAAAAAGCTTGAACTGCTCAAGCATTGAGGCGAGGAATTTGGGGCTGAAACCGAAACGGGAGACAGGTATCCTCTCTCCCATATCCCCATATTTCGGCTCAAGGCCCTGCAGCACATCATGCTGGCTTATCTTTCCGACTACCTTCCCCTTTTTGTCAAATACAAGTATGGCCCTGTGCCTGTATCTTGTTTCATCGAACTCATCCTGGGCCTTTTCAAGCGCAACCACAGCTTCATAAAGGGTCGCGTCTTCCGATACGGTCGCATATTCAGACAAGGGAACCATCAATTCGGATACGATAAATGATTTCATTTCAGCCTCCCCTTTAGATTCTCATGGATATCACGGGTAATGTATTTGAATAAATACCGGCCTGCGGGAGCGGGCGCGGAGTGCAGCAATTTCAGGTGGCCTATGCCGGATTTGCGTTATCAGCGCGCAGGCGCTTATGCCGCGATAAGACAGAACAATTTCCCCGACCAGGAGTTCAGGACCTGGGTTTCCATAATAGAACAGAGGAACCGGAAAGGGACCGCTTTGCCTTTTCCGCTTCATATGGATGTCTATTGAATCAAAACGATCTGCCTGGTAAGACTCGATTTTACAGTCCTTTTACCTTTTGATTCAATTCAAGGCAAGTCCTTTTGTTTATATTCAATGAGAAATTAATCGGTTCAGCCGTTTAAAAGCCTGATAAGTGCTGAATCCTTAAGGTAATCGATAATGTTGAGACACCCGTAATCCTGGTGAATAGTGAATATTTTTTCAAGTTCAAGGCCGAGCGCGTTGCAGATGATAACTCTGTTTACGCCGGCATGCGCCACTATAACAAAATTACCTTCCGACTGATCATGCCTTAGATCCTCGAAACAGCCGATCACCCGTCTTGAGAAGCTTCCGAGCGATTCTCCGCCCCCGGGATTTGAATAATTGACAAGGTCCGCCTGCCTTTTTTCAAGCTCTTCCGGAAATGCGCGCCTTAACTCAGCCAGGGTCGTGCCCTCCCAGTCACCGAAATTCATCTCCCTTAACCGGGGCAGGAGCCTGACCGGCACGTCATGGTAGCGGCCGATCTGATAGGCCATGGAGGATGCACGGTCCAGGTCGCTTGAGTAGATCGCGCCTATGTCCGCAAACCTGAGGCGTTCGGCCAGATGCCGTGCCTGAAGCATCCCTATTTCAGTCGTGGGAACGTCGGTGTGTCCGTAAATGGGCATGGTCTCATAGCCTTTAACCTGTCCATGCCTTGCGAGATAGATCCTGCTTGGAGATTCCATAGCATGAGATGATAGATAGTCGTAATTTTTATGTCAACGAATTTGGGTTTGGAAACAGGCTAGCGCAATGGACTTGAAAGATGCCCCGGCATCCGCAGTGTATTCGTATGTAAGACGCCGGAAAGCCGGACGTATGACCTGTATATCGTGCGTTACCTCTTTATGGTGCAGGGCTTATCGGTTTTACAAAACATACCATCTGTGATAAGCGTTACATTAACGGCTTCGTAAAAAGGGAGGCCCCCATGGTGCGGGAGAAAATTTTATTGTGCCGTAAGGAATTTTTATTTTTTAAGAATAGATCATTGATCAAGTTTAAACCAGATAACCCCCTCAGCCTTTTGGAGCCTTCGCTCCACCCCTTGCCTCTTCTCCCGGTCTGCGGGAGGATCGAAGCGGGAGGGATACGCTGCGGCCGGGAGAGAAATACGCGCCTGACATGGAAGAAAAACGCAAGGAATGTTTCGGGGTCCTTGACAAGGTATTCCCGATCGGACAGGGAGATCTGAGAGAGGTCCCTGAATCCTGTTTCGCATGCCCCGTCAGAAAGGCATGCCTCCAGGCAGCCCTTAAGACGGGTGAGGGCCTGAAACTGAGGGAAGAACTAGTGGATCGTTCAGCCGCCGGGGGGATCCTGGGGGGCCTGATGAGGTGGTCTCAGAAAAAGACCCTCAACAGGCTGATGAAAGAGAGAAAGTCGTGAGATGTCCAGGATCGAAATAATCTGCCCTTTCTGCGGTTTTTCAAAAGAAATCGGGGAAGAAATAATACCCAGGGGAGCAAAAAGGGCGACCTGCCCCAGATGCCGCCAGCGTTTCGAGATTCCATGTTTCGGTAAAAACGCGGAACATTCAGCAGAAACAGATGCGCCCGGCCCGGACAAAGAATCTCCATGGGAAAACCGCTCCGAGATAGGCCTTTTACAGGGGGTGTTTCGCACCTTAAGAGAGGTCCTTTTCCGTCCCTCCTCGTTTTTCAGAGACTTAAGTGCCAACCGCGGAATGTGGGAACCGATGGGATTCGGCCTGCTTACCGGTTCCATAGGGGCCATGTTCGGCTTTTTCTGGCATTTCCTCCTGCTGTCCGGGACCATGTCAAGATTCGGGGTACCTTTTTTCGGGCATGCAGCCGCCGGCATATTATTCGTATTCATGATAACCCTTGTCCCGTTGATCATAGCGCTGGGCATGGTTGTGTATGCCGCGTTTCTGCACCTTCTTCTGAGCATCGTAAGGGGAGGCGGAAGGGGATTTGAGGCCTCCTTCAGGGTGATCGCCTTTTCCCAGTCCGCGCAGCTGCTTGGTATTATTCCGGTAATCGGAGGATGGGCAGGGCTTGTATGGCAGCTTATCGTGCAGGCGGCGGGACTCAAGGAGATCCACAGGATTTCATATCTGAGACTTACGGCGGCAATGCTCATCCCGGTTGCCCTTGTTCTCTTGTTTGCCCTTGCAGTGGTCCTTTTCGTTCCTTTTTCCGTGCAGACCGGTACCACCTATATATGAATAAGGAAGGCGTTTGGGATATCCGATGCCGGGTGAAGATATGAGAGAAATAGCGATCTGGATTGCCGATGAAAGGTTCATCTACGATATGCTGGATGGATTTCCCTCCATCCTTGTACTGCTGCTCATAGTCCTGTGCATCGTAGTGGTATCCAAGGGGGCGGACTGGCTCGTAGAAGGGGCTGTGCGTCTGGCGGGCGCAACCGGGCTTTCCAGGATCTTTATCGGGGCGACGGTCGTGTCTCTGGGGACCACGACACCCGAGGCGGTCGTATCCGTTATGGCCGCCTGGATGGGAAACCCCGGTCTTGCCCTTGGAAACGGGGTGGGATCAATTATCGCGGATACGGGACTCATCTTCGGGTTGAGCTGCATCCTGGCGTCCATGCCGGTGAATCGCTATATCCTGAACAGGACCGGCTGGGTACAGGTGGGGTCCGCCACCCTGCTGGTGATAATCGCGCTCATAGCGGCAGCGGGCACCGGGCCCCCTGTTATCGGTAGATCGGTAGGGCTCCTGTTCCTCTGTATCCTTACGGGCTATCTCTACATGACCTATGTGTGGGCGAAAAGGGGGGCGCCGACTGATGAGGGTACGGCTGAATGTTCGGCCGCGGGGGGGCTGGCCTGGTCGTGGTCCAGGATCGTGGCAGGCCTTGTCATGGTGGTGGCGGGGGCAAGGATTCTCGTTCCCTGTGTTTCATGTATGGCCCACAGGGTAGGGGTTCCGGACGACGTGATCGCCGCCACCCTGGTGGCCTTCGGCACCTCGCTTCCCGAGCTTATAACGGCGGTTGCGGCAATCAGAAAGGGGCATCCTGAGATCACCATAGGAAACATAGTTGGGGCCGATGTCCTCAACTGCCTTTTCGTGATCGGGGCGGCCGCTGCTGCAAGGCCCCTTGCGATCCCGGAAAATTTCTACACCTTTCATTTCCCCGCCATGCTGCTGATACTCTATTCGTTCAGGATCTTTATCGGCATGAACAGACAAGGGCGCTTCAGGAAGTGGCAGGGGGGGTGGCTTCTGGGGGTCTATTTCGTCTATATCCTGCTTCAATATCTCTTTAATATTGAGGCGTAATTTTTTATGGATCATCTCCAAAAGAGTTGATCTAAATGAAGGATTCTTTGCTCCGCTTACGCTTCGCTCAGCCCCACTGCTTCGCAGCGGGTTCCCGGGTTCGAGGGGTCAAGGGGCCAAGGGTTCGAGTGAAATGCTTAAAGATCATAGGCAGTTAAACGTTCGGCAAAAACCGTATACGCCTTGTTTACATATCTATAAAGAAACGAAAAGTTTTCCAAAAGATGAGCGGTACGGTTTGACCTCCCAAATCAGAAGATCTGCGGTTTCCATACCATCGAATATCGCCTAAAGGTATGGGAGGAAAACGACTATGGAGTATGTGAGATTTCTCTATATTGCATATGGTTCAGTCTGTGAACTGGAAACCCAAGCCATGATATCAGGTGAGTTGGGTTATGTGAAAAAAACAGAGGCTTCAGGAATTAAAAGGGCAAATCGGGGATGTCGAGACAATGCTCAAAGCGTTGATCAAATTTCTGGAAAGCAAACCATCGACTCCTTGAACCCTTGAACCCTTGAACCCTTGAACCCTTTATCCTAACTAATTGGGAGAAGAACCAAAATTATAAACAGTTAAACGTTCGGTAAAAATCGTATATGCCTTGTTTGCATATCTAGTGTTCATCCGTAAATCAAGATTTATGGAATCACGTTATAGGCAATCAGCTCTCAGCAGTCAGCAAAACATCAGGAATATCAATTTATTGGTTCTCTGCCGATGGCTGACGGCTGAAAGCAACATCCGGAAATGATCCATTTCCGGATGGGAACTACTTAAGGAAGATATAATATGACAAAAGGTACGTCTTTGATTGAATATGAAAAGGTCTTAAATCCGATGCAGCTTGAGGCGGTCATGACGCTTCAGGGGCCGCTGCTTGTAATCGCGGGCGCGGGCAGCGGAAAGACCAGGACCCTAACCTACCGGGTCGCGCGACTTGTCGAGACCGGCGTTGATCCGGAAGCGATCCTGCTTCTGACCTTCACCAGAAAAGCCTCGCAGGAGATGCTTGAAAGGGCCGCGGCTCTTAGCGATTCCAGATGTACGCGGGTATCCGGAGGGACCTTTCACTCCCTTGCCCACCGGGTATTGAGGGGCAACGCGGAACTGGCCGGTTATTCACCCTCTTTCACCATCCTTGACCGGGCCGATATGGAGGAGGTCATTCAATCCCTGGTCCCTGATCTGGGTCTGCCCAAGGGGACCCCCAGGTTCCCCAAAAGGGGCACCCTGGCAAACATATTGAGCAAGTCCGCAAACCTCCAGTGTCCTGTCGACAACCTCATTGCAGACGAGTTCGCCCATTTCGTGGAATTTACCTCCGACATAAATACCCTGGGGGAACTCTACAGGGGCTACAAAAAGAAAAATCAGCTGATGGACTATGATGACCTTATAATAAATTTCAGGGACATATTGGCGCACAGCAGGGAGCTTAGAACAAGACTGGGCCTTAAGTACGGATATATAATGGTGGATGAATATCAGGACACAAACTCCATACAGGCGGATATCTCAAGGTATCTTGCCGATGAACATGGCAATATCATGGTGGTGGGGGACGACTCCCAGTCGATCTATTCCTTCAGGGGCGCCAATTACAGGAACATGTTCGAATTCACCGACCATTTCCCTGAGGCAAGGATCATAAAGCTGGAGGAAAACTACCGCTCAACCCAGCCGATCCTTTCCTTTACAAACGCCCTTATGGACGGGGCCGTGGAAAAGTATACCAAGTGCCTCTTTACCAAGAGGGGAGACGGGGAAAGGCCGAAGATCGTGGATACGGGAAGCGATCCCGGGCAGGCGGCCTATGTGTGCCGCTTTATTCAGGAGCAGGTCGGGAAGGGAAAGGCACTCAAGGACCACGCCGTGCTATTCAGGGCCGGATACCACTCCTTTGAGCTTGAGGCGGAACTTACCAGACAGGGGGTCCCGTATGTAAAGTACGGCGGGTTCAAGTTTCTGGAATCCGCGCATATCAAGGATTTTATCGCGCACCTCAGGGTTCTGGTAAACAGGGACGAGGCGGTGAGCTGGGGAAGGGTGCTTGGGCTCATAAAAAACGTGGGCCGGGCAAAGACCAGGGACATAATAAGGTGGATGCGGGAGTCTGATATCCCTCCCGAGGAGGTGGCGTCATGGCCGGGGCGCGGCGGAAGAGATAACCGCGGCCTCAAGGACCTGGGCAGCCTTTTCAGGAAGCTGTCTTCAAATAAGATAGCCCCCAAGCAGGCGGTTTCAAAGGTCATGGACTACTACGGCCCCATCCTTGAGGAGAAATTCGATGACCATCCCAGAAGAAGAAAGGAACTGGAACAGCTCATACGGATGTCCAAGAGATACAGGAAGCTCAGAGGCTTTCTGGATGATCTCGTGCTTGAACCCCCGGCAAGTTCAGCCGATATAGGCATGGAAAAGGGGGATGACTGTCTTACCCTTTCTACCATTCATTCGGCAAAGGGGCTTGAATGGCCCGTGGTATTTATCATATGGCTCAAGGACGGAAGGTTCCCGCCCGCCCAGGCATGCTCGGATGATGAGGCGCTTGAAGAGGAGCGCAGGCTTATGTATGTGGCGGCAACAAGGGCCAAGGACAGGCTCATCATGTGTTATCCCGGAAGAGACACGGGCCCTGCCTGGGCCGCGGCCTATTCAGGGGGAAACAACAGCGGTCCGTCATGTCTTCTTAATGGAATTCCTGACGGCATAACCTCGTTTGAGGCATCAAAGAGGGGCTTTTCTTTCAGAGACAGGGGAAAGGACATTATCTTCGGCCGGAGACGCGGCGCTATAATCAGGAGGGAAAACGCCTCAGGCGGCAGGGACAGGTCCCTTAAACCGACTGAGGGCGAAAACGGGGGAAACGGCTTTTGCCAGGGGGAAAAGGTCAATCACCCGGCGTTCGGCCCGGGGGTCGTATCACGGCTTATAGGATCCGATAAGGTGGAGGTGCTCTTCAGCAGGTTCGGCCGAAAGCTTCTGCACCTTCAGTACACCACGCTTGAGAAGGGGTGAAAAAGACAGGGGCCAAGGGCTCGAGAGGTCAATCGGGGGAAGGTTATTTTACCAGCTTCAGGACCTCCCTGAACTTATCCGTGCCCGCCTTTTTGAGCAGTTCATAAAAAAACATCTCGCATGTCGTAAGGGTCACGCCGCACCCTGCCATCCTTTTAAGCGCGATGTCTCTGTCGTCCCTTGCGCGGGAAGAGGTGCAGTCTGTCAGAAGCTGGACCCCGTAACCGGAAAGCGCGTAAATGGCGGTCTGGGCAACACATATGTGGGTCTCGATGCCTGCGACAATCAGGACCTTTTTGCCTGTGTCTTTAATCCGCCCGGCGAAACCGGGAGATCTGAAGCAGTTGAAATCCATCTTCATTACCGGGGCGACATCTTCCATCTCAACGCGGATCTCAGGGATGGTCTCTCCCAGGTTCTCCTGCTCGGTAAGGATAATCGGAAGATCCATTATCTTCGAAAACCTGATGAGCCTGACAATATTGTCTCTTATCCTTTCCTTGTCGGAGATAAGCTGAAAAAGCCTTTCCTGAACATCTATTATCAAAAGGCAACAATCCTGCTTGTCAACCAGCCTTTTATCGCAGCCCTCGGCTATTACGGCACCCATAAGACTCCCCGTTAATAATCACGCCATTCCATTTCCATGTGTGCACACTTGGCCTTTATGCGCTCAAGTATCTCTTCCCTGCGATCGTGGGCCCAGGCGGGAAGCTCGTTGTTCCATTTCTCCTTTGAAGGGACATACACGATGCTGGGTGTCTTAAGCCCCGGGTCCACGCTCAGCTCGAATGAATTTTCCCCTTCAATGTATTTGAGATACCTGAAGGCAATGAGCAGGTCATATTCTTCTCTTGCACCTTTGGCAGGGCTTCCTTTTTTATCTGAAGCCTCTTTTGCCCTGATAAATGCCGCCTCTGAATCGATCATGTCGATCCTTTTTTTGTAACGGCCCCCTGCAAAGGGCGTATCAAGCCACACGGATATGATGTCAAGCGCCTTTTCAATGCCCGCTGTGCCTGAGGCAATGGAGATCATGTTCGTATCATGCCGCGTCCTTGAGACAAGTGCGGTACTGCTGTCCTGGCACAGGACGCATCTTACCCCCTTTTGTCTGTTTGAAGCGATAACGGCACCGATTCCCGTAACACCCAGAAATATCCCCCGTTCGCACGTGCCCCCTGAAACGGAGGCTGCAACAGGGTTGACAAAGAGGGGATAATCAACCTCATCCGCTGAAAAGGTCCCGAAATCCTCTATTGTGTGCCCTTTTTGTTCGAGGTGCCTGATAATCCTTTCCTTATCGGCAAACCCGGTCCCGTCGGAGCCTATGGCAATCTTCATCTCTTTTTACCTTCCTTTCGGCATTTTACGGCCTATGTCAGCATACTTCCTGTATACTGCTTTATGTCAAGCGCTTTTTAAATGAAAAGGGGATAATATATGCTTGCGTGGATAATATTTGGGATGTAATATTAACCTCTGACTTAAAATACAACCATATAATCCGTCAGTTTCGGTTTTTCTGCCAGCATCAGACCCGGCGCGGCCCACGGCCGCAGGAGGGAGCCCCCAATGAATATTCTACTCTTATACCCGGAATTTCCCGACACCTTCTGGAGCCTCAAGCATGCTCTGAAATTTATCAGAAAAAAGGCGGCCTCGCCCCCGCTGGGGCTTTTGACCGTGGCCGCCATGCTCCCTTCCAAATGGCAAAAGCGCCTTGTGGACCTCAATATCGGAAATGTAACGGATGCGGACCTTAAATGGGCCGATTACGCATTCATAAGCGCCATGATGGTGCAGAGGGAATCGACCCTCAGGCTTTTAAGGCTGTGCAGGAGCAAGGGACTCAAGGTCGTGGCGGGCGGCCCTCTTTTCATGGATAATCCCCTGGACTATGAGGATGTCGATCATTTTGTCTTAAATGAGGGGGAGCTTACCCTGCCCGGCTTTCTTGAGGATCTTGAGAATGGCTGTGCAAAAAGGGTCTATAAGAGCGATGAATTTGCCGACATGAAGGATACTCCGGTGCCCATGTGGGAGCTTGCCGAGGTGAACAGATACGCCTCCATGAGCGTCCAGTACTCAAGGGGCTGCCCCTATAACTGCGATTTCTGCAACATAACCGCACTTTTCGGGCACCTTCCAAGGACCAAGACCCCTGAGCAGATCATAGCAGAGCTTGACGCGCTTTATGCCCTGGGATGGCGAAGGGGGATATTTTTTGTGGACGACAACTTCATCGGAAACAAGAGGCGCCTTAAAGAGGAGCTGCTCCCGGAGCTTAACCGCTGGAGAAGGGATAAGCCGCAGATAACATTCAACACCGAGGTGTCCATAAACCTTGTGGATGACGCCGAGCTTATGGACATGATGGTTGATGCGGGATTTGACAAGGTGTTCATAGGAATTGAGACACCCGATGAATCAAGTCTTGCCGAGTGCAACAAGAAGCAGAACAGAAACCGCAACCTTGTGCAGGATGTAAAAAAGATCCACAGGGCAGGGCTCGAGGTCCAGGGCGGCTTTATCGTGGGTTTTGACAATGACACCCCTTCCATATTCCAGAGGCAGATCGATTTCATACAGAAAAGCGGCATAATGACCGCCATGGTGGGGCTCCTTCAGGCCCCCCCCGGCACCAAACTCTATGCGAGAATGGAAAAAGAGGGCCGGCTCACCGGAAGACTTGAGGGGGATAATGTAAACGGTACCACGAACATCATCCCGACCATGAACCCGGAACAGCTCTTTAAGGGGTACAAAGACATACTGGAACACATCTATTCCCCTGAATACTATTACAAGCGCTTACAAACGTTTCTCAAGGACTACAAGGCACCCGAGATAAATATCCCCATAAAATGGGGGCAGATAATGGCCTTTGTCAGGTCGGCCGTTCACCTCGGCATACTGGGAAAGGAGCGGATATATTACTGGAAGCTCCTTATTTGGACCCAGTTCAGGAGACCCAGGCTGGTCCCCCTTGCAATCACCCTTGCCATCTACGGGCATCACTTCAGAAAGGTCTATGAGCAGCACATAATCTGATCCTGAAAGGAAACAGGGGATGGACCCCCCATCCTTAATACAGCCTATATATGCAATTCCAACCCGTTGGTATGTCAGGCCGCCTTATCAAAGACAGCAACACGGACCGCTTAATTAAAGCTGATTTTGCATACAGTGATTTATTTGTAATCGCAGGTTAAGTAACGGGAGGGTATGTCATGAAAGTCTTGGTCACTTATTTCAGTCAGAGTGGAAACACCGAAAAGATCGCCAAAGCCATCCGGGAAGAAGCATCCCTGGCCAATGATGCGGATCTGAAAAAACTTGCGGACGTCGGAACTGACGCTTTTGCCGGATATGATTTCATCTTCATAGGTTCCCCCATCCACGCATCCAATCTGGCCGCACCGGTCAAAGAGTTCCTGGGTAACATTCAGGCAGGTTCGGGCCGGAAAATGGCCGGGTTCATTACCCATTTCGCCCCCGCCTATCCGGATCAGGACATGGAAGGATTTACAGAACCGATAAAAGCGGCATGCAAGGAAAAGGGCATCGAATACAAGGGCTGTTTTAACTGCCAGGGCGCTCTGGCCGAATCCATGCACGCAGCAGTACAGAAGAAGCGCAATTTTTCCGACGAACAATGGAAAGATATAGTCAAACAGATGACCGGGCACCCAAACGAAGAAGACGCGGCAAACGCCAAAGCGTTTTCAAGAGAGGTTCTGGGCTGATTTTAAGCCCCCTGTAAATACATTCAGAGTTTCCGGCTCCAGCGCTTCCGACCCCTGATGCCTGGAAATATAATTTCTAAGGTAACCTGTTGCGGTAATATTTTACCGGGGAGGATGATGCCCTTACTGTAACCTTGAGTCGCGAGGGTACCAAGAGGTTTTGTACGATATAAAGGCTGCGTGGGCAATGTTTCGTGGAAAAGCATCATCTCCCATGTCTTCCGGCAAATGCAGTGATCGGGAAGATACTTGGAAAGGAATAAAAAAGAGGAGGTCATGTATGGATACACATCAAATGGACTGGAACGAAAAAGTGGCCAAAGTAATCATTGAGAACCTGGAGAAGCGCCGCATGGAAGGCAGCTACACACCTACCGCGGCCCGGGCCAAAGAAGAAATCCTGGACATGATTCCCCGGGGGGCAACGGTCTTTCGCTGCGGTTCTATGACAGCTACTGGAATGGGACTCTGGGAGGACATCGCGAACTTGCCGGAAGTCAACCTGATCGATCCATATCGGCCGGAACTGAAACCGGAAGAAGGCCTGGAACTCCGGCGTCAGGGATTGACCGCCGATGTCATGGTTGCCAGCTCCAATGCCGTCACGCTGGACGGGAAACTGGTCAATCTGGACGGTATGGGCAACCGCGTGGCGGCCATGACATTCGGACCAGGGAGGGTCTTTCTGCTGGTCGGGATGAACAAGGTGGCGCCTGACGTGGATACTGCAATGGACCGTGTCAAACACTATGCGGCACCGGTCAATGCAGTCCGGCTCGGTCTGAAAACCCCCTGTGTGGAGACCGGACTCTGTTCAGACTGCAGAGCACCTCAACGGATCTGTAACATGTGGAGCGTCATAGAAGGTCACATGATCAAGGGTCGTATCCATGTCAAGCTGATCGGCGAAAACTTGGGATATTAGACGAGATAGGACACGACCTTGGAATGGAAAAGCTTCCTTGGAAAGGGGTGGTAGGCTATGGAGGAAAAGGATCGTCGCTACATTCCGAAGACAAATAGTGACCCGATAATTGTTGCAAAAATGGTCTTTATGTACGCTATGAACTCCCGGCTCGGAAGGTGGTAGGGAAATGTGACATTGATTATCTTGAGCTTGAAAATCTCTCCGATCTTCAAAAACTTAATGCCGTCAGGGTAATGGTAAATGTTGAATCAGCAGCTTTAGCACTTCGGGCCGGTATCAAGTGATAGTTTTCTAACGGTGTGGTTTTTGTGTGACTTGGTAACCGGGGGGCCTGTTTAAGACCATCCAACCAAGGAGAAAAGAAGATGCATATTACCAAAATATTCAAAAGCCGTTCAATAGCGTACAGCTTTGAGGTTTTCCCCCCGAAATCCAAGGAGGCTTCCGAACAGCTTTTCGCCACCATCAGAGAGCTTTCTCCGCTTGAACTGGCGTATGTGAGCGTTACATACGGCGCGGGCGGCTCCACCCGTGACCTGACGCACGAGCTGGTCGTTCGGATTCAACAGGAGACCGACCTGACGGTGGTGTCTCACCTGACCTGTGTCGGCTCAACCAAGGACGAAATCAGATCGATTCTGGATACCTATGCGGAAAGCGGCATCAAGAATATCCTGGCCCTTCGCGGGGATCCGCCCATGGGCAAGACCTTTGAGCCGGTTCCGGGAGGTTTCAGCTATGCGGCAGAGCTGGTGGCATTCATCCGCAAGAACTATCCGCAGATGGGAATCGGTGTGGCAGGCTATCCTGAAGGCCATCCGGAGACACCTAACCGGCTGCTTGAAATCGATTATCTCAAGGCCAAGGTCGATGCCGGCGCCGATTATATATGCTCTCAGCTTTTTTTCGATAATAACGAGTTCTATGATTTCAGGGAGCGGTGTGAACTGGTAGGAATTGGCATACCAATCGTGGCAGGTATCGCCCCGGTTACTTCGGTCAAATTAATGAAACGCATGGCTGAAGTCTCGGCGGGCACCCGCTTTCCGGCTCGTTTCATCAAGGCCCTGCGGCGTGCCGAAAAACAGGAGCATATGACCAAAGTCGGGATCCACTGGGCAACCGAGCAGGTGCGCGATCTGATAGATCACAATGTCAGCGGCATTCACCTCTATACCCTGAACAAGTCTAGTGCCACCCGCCAGATCTATGATTCTTTAGGTGTAACAACCACGCGCTACCTTGTGTGAGAGGTAAGTAGAAGGGTTCAAGGATTCAAGGGGCCAAGGGGTCGAGGTTTCCAGGGAAATGGAGCGAAGCGACTCCACAATTTTAGGCACTTATAATTTTAGTCACTTTAGTCACTCCTGAAACTTTCTGATATTGAACGGCATAAGGATAATCCAAATTTTAAACAAGGAATCTGGGCTTTGGTTGAAGTAGATATCAGCAAGCTTTCCTTAAAATCAAAACGTATAAATATTACTATGCCTGAAAGATTGATAAGGACGGTAGATCAATACGCGAAAAAGTATGGATCAAGCAGGTCCGGGCTTTTATCTCAGGCAGTTACTGAATATATGTCCACTCATCAGGAAAATATCAGCGAACCGGACGCTTGAGTGGACAGTGCTGTAAAACCCGCATGCCCCACAGCCTGGGGTGAGATGGCTCTTAAAAACTATTTTACCCAGTTTTCAATTCTCAGATTCGGAATCCGGTTAAATTCTATTTCATTATTTGTGATGAGAGTGCAAGTTGTTGAAAGGGCATGAGCGGCTATTAACATGTCTAAAGAACCAACAGGTGTTGCCTGCCTTTCCAAGTGAACCCTGAGGTCACCGTAGTATTGAGCAGCGTCATCTCCATAAGGCAGGATCTCCAAAGGGGCAATGAACTGCATCAAAGCCAGTTGGTTCTGCTCAGGCCTTGAGCTCTTGGACACGCCATACATCAGCTCGCTCAGAGTGATTGAAGAGATGCCGATTTGTGTGATCTCGGTGTTCAGAAATCGTTCCAATACCGCTTGAGGCTTCTGCTTTATGATATAGATACATATATTTGTATCAAGCATGTATTTCATTAGAGACCTTCCCGGGAATCCTGTGCGGGTTGATCTCTGGCATTCATGAAATCATCGGTGAACTGGTCAAGGGACTTGACCAACGAGGACCATGGGTCATCCCTTGGCAAAAGCACAACCATCTTGCCGATCTTTTTGATAAAGACGTCATCTCCGGTAAATCTGTAATCCTTCGGCAGCCTTACAGCCTGGCTGCGTCCGTTGGTAAATATTTTTGCGGTCTGCATGGTCGATACCCCTGTTAAGTGCTCATCCATAAGTTAAGATTTATCTGCTCACGCTATCAGTTATCAGCCCTCAGCCTTCAGTAAAATATATGGAGTATCAATTCTCGGCCCACTTGCTGACAGCTAACGGCTGAAAGCCTTTATCCGGAAATAGGCCATTTCCTGATGGCCACCAATTCATATTAATAGATATCATAGTATATATCATTCACATTATGTTGTAAATATCTTGAATGAATCAAATCAGCAGAACCGATCGCCTGTACTGTCCCTGAGGACCGGACAGCACTGTTCACCGTTATGCTCAAAACTGTAAACAGATCTTGCAATTTACACCTGGAATGTATACATATGTATTACAAATAAATACAGAGGAGACAATGTATGAGCAAGGCATTATCAGTAAGAATCACCGAAGAACTTGCCTTAAAACTATCTGAAATCGCGGAAGAAACCGAACGTCCCAAATCATTTCACGTTCAAAAGGCATTGGAAGCCTATCTGTCTGAAATAGCAGATTTACAGGTCGCCTATGATCGGCTGCATGATACAACTGATCCGGTAATCTCTATTGAAGATATGAGGGAAGAATTTGAACTATAAGGTTGCCTTCAAGAAATCCGTTTCTCGTGATCTCAAAAAAATAGACAAGGAACAGGTCAAAAGGATTTTAGATAAGATTGAAGTTGAACTTCCCGGAAAGGCTGAGACTTTGCCGGTGTTGACCGGAAGATTTTCAGGGCTTAGAAAATTCAGGGTCAAAGACTTCAGGGTAATTTTTTCCATCTTAGGCGATACTGCTCTCATTTTGAGGATAGGGCATCGAAAAGAAGTATACAGATCAAACATAACCTCTAACTGAACAAGACCTCTGAATGGGGGTCAATGGGGGTCAAGTCTGCCTTTGACCTTTGAGAATAAATTCCCCGAAAGCATTTTACCATGTCTCGCTGTTACAAGATAAAGTTTGTTCTGAACTTTTAAATTTTGGTTGGAAAAAAGTTATCGAGACGACATTGAAAAGATTCGGCATCAAGGCAAAGAGGAGGAAGATTGTCGGTAGTGAAAGAAGCTCTGTTTTCAGAGATCCGGCGGTCTCTTATATTGCCAATTTAAATCCCGAAATTGGCCTTTTAAGGTCTGAGGGCACTTATTTTTGGAACGATAGTGTTTAAAAATCGGCATGTTGGCTTAGCCGACCCCAATCCAAACAATCCAAAGACATAACCAGGATAAAAGGAGGTATGTCATGCGGGGAGTGGTATTTTTAGGAAACAAGAAAATGGAGTTGGGGGAGATTCCCGATCCGAAAGTAAGAGAAGGGGATGTATTGGTACGGGTAAAAGCCAGCGCAATATGCGGAAGCGAAATGGAGACCTTTGTTCCCCCAAAAGGCCTTCCCTGGAAGGGGAACCCGGGGCATGAGGTAATGGGCATCATCGAGGATCCCAACGGTTCAAAACGCTTTCGAAAGGGAGATCGAGTTGGCGTTTCAACGCTCCAGGGTTGCGGAAACTGTTCCTGGTGCTTACAGGGAAAACAGATTTTCTGTAACAAGGTCAGAGGGATCAGAAACGCCCACAGCGAGTACGTGGTATCCAAAGAGATATGGCTTCACCCCCTCGATGACGATATAACTGATGGTGTAGCAGTGCTTCTTTCCGGTGACGGGATGGGTGTGCCTTATGGTGCCAGTATCAGAAGCGGGGTGGCTCCGGGTGAAATTACCTGCGTGTTTGGGACGGGCCCAGTTGGATTAGGGATGACATTGTTTCAAACCTATTTGGGGGCACGTGTCATAGCGGTTGATATAAACCCACTCGCGCTTGAGCGTGCGAAACAACTGGGCGCATGGAAGACCATAAATCCCAAAGAGACGAAAGACCTGAAGTCCGCAATATTGGACCTGACATTCGGCCTGGGACCCAACAAAAGTTTCGATGCTATCTCCATGGGCAACCAGGAGTTGTTTCACACAATGTTGGACGTCACAATGCCGGGAGGCACGGTGGTGACGGTCGCACATGGCGACCATGGGATAGACCATGTCCGGGAGCGGCTTTCCTTCCACCTGGACCCGGCCAAAAAAGAAATTTGGGGTAGGAACCTCACCGTGCTGGGTAACTGGATGTGCAATTTCAGTGAATGGTCAGACATGGTGGCCTTGGTCAGAAACGGCTTTCAGATAGACCGCATCATCACCAACCAGTTTCCAATCGAAGCGGCGGATGAGGCATATCGCCGGGTTTCAGAGGGACTGGAGGGAAAGGTGATACTGACTCAGTAGGGACGAACAGACGCCTGCCCCGGAATGTGGGATGTTGGGATGTGGGCCGGGCGACGATAACCATTATGAACTAATTTGGAAAGAAGTCCAAAAAGGGCCAAAATATGGGCTATACAGGCGTCAAAAACAGGTATTTTTGGAATAATTATCATGCATAATTAACAGGTTGTCGTGGCGACCCCAAGTACACACTAAACGGTATCGAGTTGATCAGGTCTCATAAAACAGCAAAATGTCAAATAAAATTAGAATTAAGAAAAAAAAAGGGTCACTTGCGAAACAGCAGCAGAAAAAGTATTTGCTCCGGAGCAAGACATTTCAAAAAGAACTTCAATTAGCAGCAAAGTACCTTCATGCTAAACAACCGACCAAGGCAGCAAATACCTATTACAGAATTCTCATTCACGATCCTCAGCATCTTCAAGCTAATTACTTTCTGGGCCGGTTGTTCCATCGGGCAGGGCGTAGTGACTTAGGCATACCCTACCTGAAAAAGGTAATAGAATTGCAGCCAGAATATATTGACGCCCAGCTCGCCTTGAGTGATATGCTCAGGAGCATGGGTCGATCGAAGGAATCTCTTAATATTCTAAAAGCACTTACTAAACAGGAACCCAGAGAAGCAAAAGTTTTTTTTGCCCTTGGCAGGCTATATCAACAACTGGGAAAATTTGAAGAAGCTGTTGCAAACTTCAAATGTGTACTCACCCTTAACCCCAAAATGGTTCACGCTTTAACAAGTCAAGGGAGAATTTATGCCGCCCAAGGCGAGACCATTACGGCTTTGCAGCTTTTTCGACGGGCACTTGCAATAAGGCCCGGCTTCGGAGAGGCGCACTACGGCATAGCATTATTGCAAAAACACGATAATTACTCGGATGACATCCATTTTATGGAGGAGGCGTACTCCAAAAGAAGCAAAAGCGAGGAAGACAAAATATATCTGTGCTTTGCACTTGGAAAAATTTTTGACGATCTCAAGCAGTATGACAAAGCATTCCACTTTTTTTCCGAAGGGAACAAACGAAAACGAGAATCATTTCCAGCACCATACTCAATAGCTCAAGAAGTGAGTCATTTTAGCAAGATCAAAAAAGCCTTCGACAGCAAATTTATAACTAAAACTAAACAAATAGGCGTTGAATCTCCCTGTCCCATTTTTATTATCGGTCTGCCACGCTCCGGAACCAGTTTAGTTGAACAGATACTGGCAAGCCATTCACTCGTGTGCGGTGCAGGAGAATTGCAGGATATCAATATACTCGTAAAAATAATATCAGTAATATCCGGAAATTCTTTCCCTGAAGGGGTTGAAAAACTTAACGACGACAACTGGCGTAAACTTGCTGACAATTACCTCGACAGTCTCAAAGGAAAAGGCACAGAGCCTTATATTACCGATAAGATGCCTCACAATTTCAGGTATGTAGGAATGATCAGCGCCCTCTTTCCTAAAGCAAAAATCATCCATTGTCGGCGTGCCCCCTTGGCTACTCTTTTTTCAATTTTCAGGCAACATTTCTCCATGTCACATGGTTATGCTTCAGACCTCAAGGAACTTGGTGAGTACTACTTGTTGTACCAGGATCTGATGGCATATTGGGAGCAATTGCTACCTGCGCGGCTCTACAACTTGCAATACGAGGAATTGGTGAATAACCCTGAAGAAGAAATCAGGAAATTGCTTTCCCATTGCGGCCTACAGTTTGAGGAAGAATGTCTCTCTTTTTTTAAAAACAAACGATCCGTCAGCACCCCTAGTGCCTCGCAGGTTCGGCAACCTATATACAAAACTGCTGTCGAACATTGGCAACATTATGAAGGGCAATTATCGCCTTTGAAACACGCTTTGAGGAAATGAGATGTTGCTTTGGTTCGGGGTCCGGTAAGATTTTGAAATAATTCAGAAAGAAGTCCGGAAAGGACAAAAATACGGGCCTATATTGCTGAGATGGTATTGTGAGATGGGGGTCGGATATTTACTCTTATCACTTATTTTCACTTCACTTCTATATTATCGTCCCGATAAAGGGAATTCTTATCATTTCACTGATTCTCAATCAGGAACTGCCGGTTCTTCATTGAAGGCTAATCGGAATTTATATTTCTTATCCTGAAATAACGCGTAATTTAAGAAGGTTACCGTTAAAAAAATCTGAAAGGATGCTGTATCAAAAAGAACGGCATGGGCTGTCGGAACTTAATATTCCTTCTGCCTGGGCATGATAGATATTATTGTAGTTAATTCAAAGGGTTGTGTTGTTGGCATAATATATGCTTTCAAGAAAAAACAAAGCAACCTGAAAAAGATCTTGTGTGATTAATTATTTTTAGAAAGGGGAATACGATAAATGATAAAAACAGGGGTGTCCGAAACAGAATCTTCAGAGCCTCCTAGTTGGCGGGCTAAAGCGAATTCAGAAACAGAGAAGAAATCAGAAAACAGAAACGCGGTTTCTGGAAACACTCTCAGGATTGTTTCCTTGCCTCACAAATTATCTTCACGAGCACCGGGCCCCAGCAAGCGCACATCAGCGTACAGGAAAAAATATTACCCCCACGTCACCAGGGATGAATGGAACGACTGGAACTGGCAGTTAAAAAACCGTATCAGGGATCTGGAAGGCCTTTGCCGAATAATAAACCCTTCCCCTGATGAGCAAAAGGCCATTCGCGAAATAAAGAAAAAGATCCCGTTCGCTATCACGCCCTATTATGCAAGCCTTCTTGAAAGGGACAACCCTGATCAGCCCCTTAGACGAACTGTAGTGCCTGTTACGGCCGAACATATTCTTTCAAGCGGCGAAAAGGAAGATCCCCTTGGCGAAGAAAAGGACAGTCCTGTGAACGGGCTGGTTCACAGGTATCCGGACCGGGTCCTTTTTCTGGTTACGGATTTCTGCTCCACCTATTGCAGGTATTGTACGAGATCAAGGATGGTGGGGGACAACAAGGGGACTTTGAGCAACAGGGCTCAGTGGGAAAAGGCTCTGGCCTATATCGAGGAAACACCTTCAGTGCGGGATGTCCTTCTATCCGGAGGAGATCCCCTGACCCTGCCTGATGAAAAACTGGAATGGCTTCTTTCACGGCTGCGCAGAATCGAACATGTGGAATTCATTCGCATCGGCACAAAGGTCCCTGTTGTGCTGCCCCAGAGGATCACTCCTGCATTGACCCGAATGCTGAAAAAATATCATCCCCTGTGGATGAGTATTCATTTTACACACCCTGATGAATTGACAGGGGAAACAATCCGGGCCTGTCAGCGTCTAGCCGATGCCGGCATTCCCCTTGGAAGCCAGACGGTCCTAATGTCCGGGATAAATGATAATATTGAAACCATGAAAAAACTGTTTCACGGCCTTTTGAAGATTCGTGTCAAGCCCTATTACCTTTATCAGTGTGATCCAATTCCGGGTTCGAGCCATTTTAGAACCCCTGTGAGCAAGGGGCTTGAGATCATTCAGGGGCTGAGGGGGTTTACAAGCGGCTATGCCGTGCCCAGCTATGTAATAGACGCACCCGGGGGCGGAGGAAAGATTCCGCTGCTGCCCGACTACAGGGTGGGCATCAAGGGTGATGAACTGCTTTTAAGGAATTACCGCGGCGAGATTTACAGCTACCCTGATTCCGGAGAAAACTCATGCCGAAGTCCCCATCCGGATTTTTGCCTTGAAAACCATGCGGAAGGGGCGCTGCAATGAAGATCGGAATAACATATGATCTGCAGGATGACTACCTGGCCGCGGGGTTCAGTGAAGAGGATGCTGCTGAATTTGATCGTCCGGATACCATAGCGGGAATTAAGGATGCCCTGCAGGGGCTCGGCTATACCACAGACCCCATAGGCAACGTCCTGAGGCTTACGGAAAGGCTTGCAAGGGGGGAGCGTTGGGACATGGTTTTCAATATTGCCGAGGGGGTTCATGGGTTCGGGCGGGAGGCGCAGGTGCCGGCCCTGCTTGATGCCTATAATATTCCCTATACATTTTCCGATCCCATGGTTCTTTCCCTGACCCTTCACAAGGGCATGACAAAACATGTGCTGAGGGATCTGGGGATTCCGACACCGGAGTTTGCCCTGGTGAAGGATATGAAATCACTGAACAGGGTCGATCTGGCTTTTCCGGTCTTTGCCAAACCTGTTGCAGAAGGTACGGGAAAGGGAATTGACCGTGCTTCAAAGATAGAAAAAAGGGAGAATATGGCAGACGTATGCAGGAAGCTACTGGAAATACACAGACAGCCTGTTCTGCTCGAAACATTCCTGCCGGGCCGAGAGTTTACAGTCGGTATTACCGGGACCGGTGAAAGGTCTGAAGCCGTTGGTGTCATGGAGATTTTGCTCGTAAAGGAGGCAGAGCCTGATATCTATTCCTTTTTAAACAAAAAAAAATTTGAGGACCGGGTAAAGTATATCCTTGTGGATGATGATGAGGCGCAAAAGGCCGCCCTGGCGGCCCTTAATGCCTGGCAATGCCTCGGGTGCAGGGACGGGGGAAGGGTGGATCTCCGGTCCGATGAAAAGGGAGTGCCCCATTTTCTTGAAGTGAACCCGCTTGCCGGACTTAACCCGGAAATTTCCGATCTTCCAATACTGTGCAGGCTTGCAGGCATGGACTTCAGGGAACTGATCGCAAGGATCATGGAATCGGCCCTGGAAAGGGTTTCCCCAGCTAGGCAGCCGTCCTTCCGGCATTTTCCAGAATGAAAGCATAAAATATTACAATGAGAATCGCAATTCTATATGACCGTATCTCCGATGAGGCCGGTCCGGATCAGGCAGATTCCTTGATCCAGGCCAATGCCGTGGAAGATGCCTTAAGAGCTTTTGGCCACCTTTGCCGGCAGTTTTCATTTTCCCTTGATGTCAAATCCTTTATGGAATCCCTGAAGGAATGGAAACCGGACCTGGTATTTAACCTTCTGGAGTCGGTGGAAGGGGCCGGGCGGCTTATCCATCTTGCCCCTTCAATACTTGACTTTTCAGGGATACCCTATTCAGGGTCATCTAGTGAGGCACTCTATATTACATCCAATAAACTGCTGTCCAAAAGGCTTATGGCAGGGGCGGGTATAGAAACCCCCGGGTCCTTTACGTTCCCTGAGGCGTCGGGCCGGCAATTCTCCCTGAAGGGCCGCTATATTATAAAGTCTCTATGGGAACATGCCTCAGTGGGGATCGGGGAAGAATCGGTTTTCTCGGCCGGAAATACCGGTCAGCTTGCCGGGGAGATCCAAGGGAGCATAGAACGGCTTGGATCGGATTGCTTTGCAGAGCAATATATTGAAGGAAGAGAATTCAACATTTCCCTTATTGCAGGAGAAAGGGGCGTCATTCCCCTTCCCGCGGCTGAAATCCTGTTTAACGGTTATCCCGATGAAAAGGTCAGGATAGTTTGTTACAAGGCAAAGTGGGACCATGGTTCCTTTGAGTACAGGCACACCAACCGCACATTTGATTTTCCTAAGGAGGATGAAGCACTCCTTGAGAAGCTGGAGGATATCTCCGAAAGGTGCTGGAACCTTTTCGGTTTAAATGGATATGCAAGGGTGGATTTCAGGGTAGACAAGGAAAACAGGCCCTGGGTTCTTGAGGTAAATGCAAACCCGTGCCTTTCTCCTGATGCAGGATTTGCCGCGGCAGCATTCAAGGCCGGAATGGATTATAAAGGGATCATTGATTTTATTCTATGTGACAGCTTTAATCATCCGGTTAAGGACATGAGAGTAAACAGCATATGATAAGAATAAGAAGGATCTACGATGACATCCTTCTGATTGATTCGCAGGTGATCAGGGATGTGCAGGATATTCTGCGGGCCCAATTTCCGATGATATCGGAGAAGACCATAGAAAAACTCCCGGAGCAGTTGCGTAATCCCCTGAAATTCAAGTTCAGGTCCATACTATTTGCCGCCGAAGGAGGCAGGGGAAAGGTCAAAGGGTTTGCATTGCTGCAGCACGCGCCTGATCTTCACTTCAGTTATCTTGATTTTATTTCTGCGGCGGAACACAGGACCGGCGGGGGCATAGGGAGTGCGCTTTATGGAAGGGTAAGGGAGGAGGCGCTTTCGTTGAAGAGCGATGGGCTTTTTTTCGAATGTCTACCTGATGATTCTGAGCTGTGCAGGGATGAGCAGGTATTGAAGCAGAACATCGCAAGGCTTCGTTTCTATGAAAGGTACGGGGCCCGCCCCATCGAAGGCACAGCCTATGAAGCGCCGGTAAACCCGGGTGACGACTGTCCGCCATACCTTGTGTATGACAATCTCGGCAAGAACAGGCAGCTTTTCCGCAATTGGACACGGCGCGTCGTGCGCGCAATCCTTGAGAGGAAGTATGCGTACCTGTGTCCCATACAATACATCGATATGGTGGTGCGGTCTTTCAAGGATTCTCCTGTAAGGATAAGAAAGCCGAGATATATAAGGAGAGAATCACCGGTGACGGTCAAAAAGATAAAATCCCTGGAAAAATTAATCGTGCTCGCCGTAAACGACAAGCATGAGATCCATCATGTGCATGAAAGGGGTTATGTTGAAGCGCCGGTCAGGATAGGAGCAATCCTTAAGAAAATTGAGCCGTCCGGATTATTTGAAAAGGTTCAAGTCAAACACTTTTCAGAAAAGCACATAAGGGCCGTACATGAAGGCCGGTTCGTGGATTATTTCAAAAAGGTATGCGACCTTATAGAGCCTGAAAAATCCCTGTATCCCTATGTTTTCCCCATACGCAATAATACGCGGCCTCCAAAGGAACTGCCGATCAGAGCAGGTTACTATTGTATAGACACCTTCACTCCCATAAATAAAAATGCCTATCTTGCGGCTAAACGCGCTGTTGACTGCGCCCTGACGGTCACGGAAAAGGTCTTAAGGGACGGGTACCGGCTGGGGTATGCTCTGGTTCGACCGCCAGGGCACCATGCGGAATTCCGTGCTTTCGGCGGATTCTGCTATTTCAATTCAGCGGCAATTGCCGCCCATTATGCCAGCTCTCAGGGCAGGGTGGCTGTTCTTGATATCGACTATCACCACGGTAACGGCACGCAGGACATCTTTTACAAAAGGTCTGATGTGGTAACACTCTCCATTCACGGGCACCCCGGTTTCGCCTACCCCTATTTCAGCGGCTTTAAGGAGGAAACCGGCAAAGCAGAGGGGACAGGATGCAACATCAATCTCCCTCTTAAGGAAAATATCGATTCAGGACAGCACAGGGCAGCCCTTGCAACGGCGCTTCGCCGCATTATACGCTTCAAATGCGTTATTCTTGTCGTGGCTCTCGGGCTTGACACTGCAAAGGGTGATCCGACAGGAACATGGAACCTTCTTCCAAGGGATTTTATGGCAATGGGCAGAATGATCGGTTCTCTCAGGCTTCCCACAATAGTTGTTCAGGAAGGCGGTTACAGGGTCCGGTCGCTGGGCAGTAATGTATACAATTTTTTTTCCGGACTATGGGAGGAGACCCTGCGCTCCTGACATATGAAAAGACGAATTCCATTTGAAACCGTTGTATGGAGGGAGGAGCCCCGCGCCTCGGATGAGGCATGTATAATGGAACTGATAAGATCATCAGGTTTTTTTTCGACCGAAGAGGTGAAGATCGCCGCAGAACTTGTTCGTGAAAGGGTTGCTCTGGGAAAAGCGAGCGGATATTATTTTCTTTTTGCTGAGATTTTTGAGGAGATTTCAGGATATAGCTGTTACGGGCCTATTCCCGGCACCGCGGCCAGTTACGATTTATACTGGATTGCCGTTAGAAATGATGTCAGGGAGCTGGGGCTGGGAAGGGCGATAATGGAGAAGACTGAACAAAGGATCAGTGAATCAGGAGGGAAACGGATATATATTGAGACCTCTTCAAGGGATCTTTACGCACCGACACGTATTTTTTATGAAAAATGCGGATATGTCAAAAAGGCGGTTATTCAGGATTTCTATTCGACTGGTGACGATAAGATAATCTATGTAAAATTCTACCAGAAACAGGGGCCGGATTCGAGGCCTGGGCCGGACATGAAGAAAGGCACCCATTAAAGGACTAGTCAAGAGAAAAAACACCTGTCCATGCAAAAGATGAATCTTTTTCGCTTACGTCCTACTTCCGCTTCAGCTCGGTGTTGTTTTTGTATCCCTTTCCGCAACAGCCATCCATCAGGATCTAGGCTATGTGAATAAGATCACTGCCCCTGGTCCGTTTTAGGACCCCGGAAAATCGTCGGTTCCATACGGTGTCCAATTGGATATATCACAAATCTTATGGTTATTAACCAACCCCTTTTTGGCTCACGGCATAGGCGTATCAGGATGTAAAACAATTACCGTCTGATTATTCGGGCGTGGTTTAAATGGGGTCGCCTATCTGAACTCTCTGTCCATGGCAAATTATTATTTTTGCCAGGGAACGGGTTACGATAAATTCCAGAGATAGAGGGGGGCTAATCGGACCATTGAACTGTATTATCCAAGTAATGCGGATTTGTTGCGACCCCGAATTGAGCGCTCTCCCCTCGCCTGTAAGACCGATATCGACATTTGACGGGATTCTTTGCATAGGATGCTTACAGGCCTGATGAGACTTCTTTATTGCCTTTTACATGATTCCTCCGGTACGGCTGATATTTCTTGCCGCTCTTAAAAACCCCTAAACTGAGGATGGCCAGTCGTCGACAGGCCTTATGCCGGGCATTATGTTCAGGATATCCTTTCTCTTGGATCAAATGTTCATAGTAATCATTGATGGGGTTTCCATGGCCAAACAGGGGGTGTCGCCTGAGGATGAAGCGTTTGACTTGCTAAATGAAGCAGAAATGGCGTCAACAAGGGCCCAGGCACTGACCAAACAGTTACTGACTTTTGCCAAGGGTGGCGCTCCGGTAAAAGAGACCGCCTCAATCAAAGATATCCTCAAAGAATCGTCTTCGGTTGCCCTGCGAGGCTCAAAATCCAGATCAGAGCTTTCGATACCGGAAGACCTCCGGCCGGTTGATGTTGATGTCGGGCAGATCAGTCAGGTCATTAATAACATCGTGATCAATGCAAACCAGGCCATGCCGGAGGGGGGAATCATTCAGGTTGCGGCAGATAACCTGAGAATAGAGGACGGGCATGGCTTGCCGGTTAAACCAGGTCGATACATCAGGATATCCATAAAAGATCAGGGAATTGGAATAGCCGACAAACACTTTTCAAAGATATTTGACCCTTATTTTACGACAAAGGAAAAGGGAAACGGTTTTGGGCTTGCCACTGCTTATTCCATCATTAAAAAGCACAATGGTCATATTACAGTGGAATCCCGGGCAGGGGTCGGGACCACGTTTCACATCTACCTGCCTGCTTCCGACAAGGCAATACCTGGAAAAGAGAAAGTTGAACTGATAAAAGGCCGGGGCAAGATTCTGGTGATGGATGACGAGGCGCCGTTACTGAAAATGGTCGGGAGGATGCTGGCGAAATTGGGCTATGAGGCGCAATTTGCAAAAGACGGTGCTGAAGCGATTCAGATGGTCAAAATCGCCAAAGAAGCTGAAAAATCCTATGATGCTGTCATCCTGGACCTGACCATTCCGGGGGGGATGGGAGGAAAGGAAGCCGTTAAGAAATTGCTGGAGATAGATCCTGAAGTTAAAGCCATCGTCTCCAGCGGTTACTCCGATGACCCGGTATTGTCGAATTTTCAGGAATACGGGTTTAAGGGTATGATGCCCAAACCCTTTGAATTCCAAACATTGGGGAAAGTATTACACGAAGTGCTTAAGAGTCAAAAAGTGTAAGATTGGGGTTCGGGGTCCGGTAAGAGGCTGAAATAACGTGGGAAAAAGTCTGAAAAGGGCCGAAAACAAGGGCTATATCGCGATTTTTGATGCCGAAAAGGGCATTATAGGTTGCCGGAGATGGCTATGAGCTTCGGAAGCCGGTGATTCCCTTTGGTGTCAATTTCGAGGGGAAAAACGGCTGTACAGGCGTCAAAACAGGTATTTTTGGAATGATCGACTATAATCAACAATAGGTTATCACGACCCCGATTCAAGTTCCCATTTCGGGAACGTTTTGCTTGGCGTCATTCTGGGAACCGATTAAATTATGCATGTAATCAAACGAAAAACCTTGGTTGAGTTTTATCAAAAATCAGGACATCAGGATGCCAAGGGGGCTTTTGAAGCATGGTATTATGAAGCCAAACATGCCCAGTGGGCATCCCCTGCAGATATTGAAGCTCTGTACAGATCTGCAAACATTCTTAAGGATAATCGGGTCGTTTTCAATATCGCTGGTAATAAGTATCGATTGATTGTCAGAATCAACTAAGATTCGAAAACGGTATTTGTGCGTTTTATCGGAGCGCACCGAGAATATGATGGAATTGATGCGGAGGTGATCTAAATGATTAGCCGCCTTATAAAAAATGAAAAAGACTATGAAATGGCACTATCACGCATTGAACAACTCATGGATGCCAAATCCGGTACCACTGAGATGGATGAGTTGGAACTGCTGACAGCGCTTGTGGAAATGTATGAAGAACGACACTTTCCGATTAGCCCGCCGGATCCTATTGATGCAATAAAATTTCGTATGGAACAGCTAAGATTGGTTCAAAAGGACATGATTCCTTATATCGGTACAAAAAGTAAGGTCTCTGAAGTTTTAAATGGTAAAAGGCCTCTTACCTTGGCCATGATGAGATCTCTGAATAAAATCTTGGGCATTTCTGCGGAGGTACTGCTGAAGGAACCTGGTGCTGATTTTCCGGACAAGATTCAAGACCTGGAGTGGTCCAAATTCCCATTAATTGAAATGGCAAAACGCGACTGGATTCCAATGCCGGATGACATAAAGGAAAAAGCCGAAGAATTGATGCGTGATTTTATCGAACAGGCTGGTGGGCTGGATACCGTTCGGAAACCATGTTTCCGTCAGGGAAAAAGAGGCAGGTATAATTCTAAGATGGACTTATTTGCCCTTACCGCTTGGTGTATTCGTGTGCAGGCCATTGCCCGAAAAAACCCCTTAAAAACGAAATATGTCAAGGATTTAATAAAATTGGATCATCTCCAAAAGAGTTGGTCTAAATGAAGGATTGGAGGGGTCAAGGGGCCGCGGGTTCGAGTGAAAAGCTTAAAGATCATAGGAAGTTAAACGTTCGGTAAAAAAAATTGTATACACCTTGTTTGCATATGTATAAAGAAACGAAATGTTTTTTTAAAGATGAGCAATACTGTTTTACCTCCCGAATCAGAAGATCCGCTGTTTTCGTATCAAGGGATACCGCCTAAGGGTATGGGAGAAAAACGGCTATAGAGTATATGCAATTTTTCTTTATTGCATATGGTTTAGCCTGTGAATTGGAAACCCGGGACATGATATCAGTTGGCCTGGGTTATTTGAAAGAAGAGCGGCTTCAGAGATTAAGAAGGGAAATAAGGGATGTCGGGGCAATGTCCAAAGCGATGATCAAATCCCTGGAAAGAAAACCCTTGAATCCTTGGACCCTTGGACCCTCTTCGACAACTAAGTTGGAGAAGAACCATAAAATTGAGCTTTTTGAAGGACGTCGCACGGTTGAGTTATTTTGATAACGGTCCTCTTCTTGCAAAAGAATATCTTGAGAAACATGGAATACATCTGATTGTTGTTCCCCATCTTCCAAAAACCTGCATTGACGGCGCTGCTATCCTGCTGCCGGGTGAGACTCCGGTCATCGGTCTAACTCTTCGCTATGATAGAATTGATTATTTCTGGTTTTGCCTTTTGCATGAGCTCGCCCATGTTTCAAAACATCTATCGGCATCCGATCGACTTATTATAGATGACCTGGATCTCCGAGGGAAAAAGGTTGAAACAGAAGATATAATCGAGAAGGAAGCAGATGAAATGGCCCTTAATGGACTTATCCCAAAACGGATTTGGGCCGGAAACCAGATGTCTGGCAAAGCACCAACAGCGGAAGTATACGCCTCAGCGGAAAAATTAAAGATCCATCCTGCCATTATTGCCGTAAGAATCCGTTTCGAACGGAACAACTATAAGTTGCTATCCAGGCATGTCGGCAATAAACAGATTCCAAAACATTTTGCCGATAGTTTTATTGCAAAGGCCTCGTGACAAGGGATTTCACTGTCTTTGTAAATGAAGGTAAATCATTATATAAAGGCACAACGAATAAGGCATTAAGAGCGACGGCAAAAAGCCGCTGCGGAAAGAAAAGGGGTCTTGAAACTTGAATGGAGGATTGATTCGTAAGAGCAAAATGCTCTCAATTATGGTAACCTAATACATGACCATGAAATTTATGGACTCATGCTATCGGTTATCAGCCCTCAGCTTTCAGCAAAACATATGGGATATCAGCTTGTTGGCAACTTGCTGATAGCTAAAGGCTTAAAGCAACATCCAGAAATGCGGTATTTATGAATGTACACTAAACTAATATCTAAACGGACTGTGCCATGCCTCGACCTTTTACCATGTCAAGGCAAGAGGCAATGATCGTAAAGCTGTTTTCAAAAGCAAGCGGGCAAGGGAGTCAGGAGCCCCATGGACGGCTTATGAGGTGCCAGGCGAATGGATCTTGTGCCGCGATTTTGCAATCTATAGGTGTTATGAAGAAAACATATAAACATTGTTGAATCAAAAAAGGAAAAATATGTCGGACGGAAAAATCGAAAAATTGGCTGTATTGATAGATGCTGACAACGCCCAACCTTCTATTGTTGAAGGGCTGCTATCGGAAATCGCAAAATATGGGACAGCAAATGTAAAAAGGATATACGGTGACTGGACGCTACCGGGACTTAAAGGGTGGAAGGAGGTTCTTTTACAGTATTCAATACAGCCCATACAACAATTTGGATATACGTCAGGAAAAAATGCAACCGACAGTGCATTAATAATTGACGCAATGGATTTGCTCTATACAGGCAAATTTGACGGCTTTTGCATTGTATCCAGCGATAGTGATTTCACTAAATTAGCGTCAAGGATAAGAGAAACCGGACTGATTGTATATGGATTCGGGGAGAAAAAAACTCCTAAAGCATTCGTTTCGGCGTGTGATAAGTTTATTTTCACTGAAGTGCTACGCTCCAAAGATGATTCTATTGAAAAAATAGTCCGTAAAACAAAAAGCCAACTTACGAGAGACACCAATCTGGTTGATTTGTTAAGAAATGCTGTTGAGGCATCTTCAGACGATTCCGGTTGGGCTCATCTTGCATCGGTGGGCAGTAACATTGCCAAGCAGGCACCAGAGTTTGATCCCAGAAACTATGGTTATAAAAAGTTGGGGGAACTTGTATCAGCATCAAAGTTATTCAAAATCGATGAAAAAACTGTTGGAGATGGACCTTCAAAGGCAATTTATTTAAAAGATATAAGAAAAAAATAAAGAGAAAAATTCTAACATCGGTGTTCTGACGGACTCGCTTTGCTCGCCGCAGACGCAGGGCTTGGGGTTTAAAGAGGACAACGATGGGCCAACACCTTTTTTGTGAAGGGGATTTATCAACTATCGGAAGTGCACTTTCTGATCAGGTTAAAAAGCAAAAGACCCTTCTGCCCCCGCTGAGCCAGCCGTTAAACCTCAGAGGATTTATTTCCATGACCAAGTCGTTCGCATCACAAGAAAGCACGCAGTCCCCCGGGGAGGAAATCGCGAACAGCGTTAGCCACGGTGTAGGCTTCCTGGCGGCAGTTGCTGCCTCCCCAGTTCTTATATTCTGTGCCGTTCAGCGTGACAGCTCAGCTGGAATTGTAGGCGCGAGCATCTTCGCCTTCACGATGGCGCTTATGTACATCACATCCACGCTTTACCACACTCTAGCAAGGAATAAGGCCAAACGGGTATTCCGGATTCTTGACCATGGCGCCATCTTCCTGCTGATAGCGGGTACGTATACGCCGTTCACGCTTGGGGTACTTCGAGGTACTTGGGGCTGGACTCTATTTGGACTCGTTTGGGGTATAGCTGTTATGGGTGTCGTCCTCAAGGCTATCGGGGGCGTAAGGTACCAAAAGCTATCAACGATTTTGTATCTGGCCATGGGCTGGCTCATCATAATTGCCGTGAAGCCGTTGTGGCTCAATATGCCATCGTGGGGTCTGTTTTGGTTGCTGGCAGGAGGAGCGGCCTACACAGCGGGGGTGGGGTTTTACGCAGCCAAACGGCTTCGGTATGCGCACTTCGTTTGGCACCTTTTCGTTATCACGGGTACTGCATGTCACTTTATCGCTGTACTGAAATACGCGGTCTAACCAGACTAATTTTCATGCAAAAAAGCTGCGAAATAAGGGTCACCCATTAATAGGGCTAGTCAAGACTGCCTTTGGCCGTTGAGAATAGTTTCCCGGGGCATTTTATCATGTCATTGCCAGAGGAAATGAACGTAAAGGCCTTTTCAAAAGCAAGCGGACAAGGGAACAAATCGAACCGGACAGAAAACTGAAGCGGTGAGTTCTCACCATTGAGAATAATATAAGGGATTCAGGTTTCAAGACCCGGCCCCTTCGCCCCTGGAACCTGTCTTGAAATCTAATCTTTGAACATTACAATTTTCAGTCGTTATTCCTGATCCGGACGCTTCCATCTGTAAGGGAGCTCTCTAATTGAGCCGGGTTCGGTCATGGTTTTCAAGGCTTCCAACGCATCCATTATAACGCGTATCTGCCGTTTCACATTGCCCGGCTCACCGAACATGCTTCCGCGTGCAAATTTTACCAGCATAGCCCTGGACGGCCTGATATGAGCCATTCGGTCGGGCGCATTGCCGAAAGAAACGGTTGGAATTCCCGCTTCCTCTACCATATGTTGGATCAGACCCACGGTCTGATGGCATTTGGGTCAGGCGGGTACAAGGAATAGGACGTCGATCTTTGCAGATTTGATTCTTGTTATTAATTTCGGAATCGTCTCCGTTACCAGGCTCACTACGTCGTTGACATAACTGAAGCTGTAGTTCGTATCAGCGAACCTTCCGATGACGGCATCTTTCTCAAGTTCAATGAAGCGCCGGAGGGGAAAAATAACGTTGAAATCCTGTTCAGCCAGACTATGGTCGTAATGTGAATGGGCGATACCGAAGTCTTCCTGTCGGGCGGTTCCGGGGATTTCCCTAAAAGAGGCGTCGCCGTGAATAGATGCGGTGTCGAAAGGAGGCTGGCTGTCCTTGAGATAGAATCCGCCGCTGGTTACAAGGGCGAAGGTCTGCTCAGAAGGGTGTCCCCGGTAAGGAGTCCAGGGCACATGGTCAGGCTCAATGAACGGATATCTTTTCACGATCTCCGTCATATTGCCTGCCTGGTAATCCGGCAGGCTTTCTTCTACCCAACTTTGGTATGCAGGTTTATATTTTTTGAGGTCAATCGTCATGAAATTTCCTTTGTTATTTCGAAAATTTTGTGTGCGGCATCATTTTAAGGGTTGATTTATACAAAGATAAGCCTAATGTGTCAAGATCGAATAAAAATATCATGAAACAGTTATATCTAGTTTTTCAGTACTGATTTATCAATGGCAAGTCTGCCGTTGACAGTTGAGAATAGTTTGCCCGGGCATTTCACCATGTCATTGGTAAGGGAAATGAGCGCAATGCTCTTTCCAAAATCTAGCGAGCAGGCAAACAGTTCGAACCGGACGGAAAGCTGAAAAAGAGAGTCCTCACCATTGAAAAGAAGATTAGAGGTTCAGGTTCCAAGCCCTGATCGTTTCGCCCCTTGATGTACTTTGAAATTCTTTTGACAGTGAGACGTTTTGGCGTATGATCTATGTCAAAAAAAACTGTAGTTTTGAATAACCTGTCCACATAAATGATAGGAACAGAGCAAAATGGAAATAAAGCGGTGTCTGGAAATCCTTGAGCTTCCGAAGTATCCTTCCATTGATGAAACACGTCAGGCCTATAAGGATCTGGTCAATATCTGGCACCCGGACCGTGTTGGCGATAATCCCAGGCTGAAGAAGAAAGCGGAAGAGAAACTGAAAGACATCAACATTGCCTATGAGGAACTCAACTCTTTTTTATCCTCTCGGCCAAAAACACCTCCCACAGTGCAAAAAACAGCTCGTGAACAGCCAAAGGCCGAGGTGTTTCATCCTGCCGACCGGGCGAAAACGGAAACAAAGAAAGCTCCAAGACCCAATGTGGATATTCAGCCTAAATCCGATTTCTTTTCGAGCTTGTGGACGTTCCTTTCCAAAGCCCTGGACGCCTTAACCGCCGCTCAAGGGTCTTCAAATGAACCCATGCGCAAACGGACTACGCCATTTGAGCCGACCGGGGGACAGAGGCAAAACAGAGGCAGAGGCATGGGGAGGGGGAAAGGCATGGGAGGAGGGGGAAGAGGGAGAGGCCGAAGGGGTTAAATTGGTTTTGTCCCTCCAAAGACCCTCCTTGCCCTGCTCCCGAAACATCGGTTTGCACGGTAACTCTGATAACCCGTAGCATCCCGTGAAACCGGGACCCGGGGTTTAAATATTAAGTGCAACGTTGTCCATGTTGTTGTTATCTCTTACGAATAGAAAGGTTTTTGAAAATGGCTCTGGAAGTGGAATTGGAAAGTGAAATCAAGCTGATGAATGATGAAAAAAAGCTTAATCTTGTGACTCCCTGCGGCTACTGCTGCCTTACCTGTCCCGTCTATGTTAAAAGCAGGTGCCGGGATGAGGCCGTAATCGAACAGATGCGCAGAAGATGCGAACTGGCAGGTGCTTCGGCCGATGAGGCGATCAATCGATGCCCGGGCTGCCGTGCAACTCAGGGAAACCCTCACGGATCCGGGGTGTGCCGGACATATGAATGCTGCGTCAATGACAAGGGGCTCAATTTCTGTCATGAATGCGAAGATTTTCCATGCCTTAAACTGGCTCCGATTGCCAGAAATGCCGAGATAAGACCTCATAATACCAAGATATATAATCTTCTGATGCTAAAAAGGCTTGGTCTGGACGGTTACATTACCGGGAGCGGGAGGCTCTGGTCTCAATTTGCCAGGGGCAGGACTCCGGTGGACGGTGATGATGTGCAGTTGTAACCTTGTTGATTAAGGGTCTGTCCTTGACATTGAAAAGAAGATTAGAGGTTCAAGTTTCAAGATCTGTCCCCTATACTATTTTGACCTGTTCCGCTTTTTGCCCCCAATATCCAATAAACGAGACGTCCACTTACTCAATAGTTGGGCTTGGTGCTTTGAAGGCGTTATCTTTTTGGAAAAACAGGAGAAATGAATATGGGAAAGATGGATGCAAACCCGTTCAACCGGGAAAAGCTTACCGAAGACGTTTTGAAAGAATGGCAGAACATGCTCAATGAGACGGCTGAGATCCTTGGCGTTCCCGCGGGGCTGATCACGCGCGTTGACGGTAAGGAAATTGAGATCCTCCTTTCAAGTGAGACTGAGGGCAACCCTTATCCGGCAGGGAGCACGTCTCAGTACCCGGATTCCGGATGGTACTGTGAGCATACTCTGAAGAGCAGGGAGCTTAATCTGATTCCAAATGCGCTCAAAGATCCTCAGTGGAAAGACAATTCAGCTGCAGTCGGACTGCACATTATCTCCTACGTAGGCATGCCCATTGAGTGCCCAGATGGAGGACTGTTCGGGACGATATGCTTCCTGGACAACAAGGAGAACGCTCATAATGACATACACATCCAGCTGGTCAAACAGATCAAGAGGATGATCGAACTGTTCCTTCGCATTGTTTTGGCCAAAGAGGAGATAGACCGCCGGGATCGATTGCTTGAAGATTTGAGTAAGATTTATCCGATTTGCAGTTATTGCAAAAAGATCCGCGAAAAAACGGGCAAGTGGGTCTCGGTAGAAAAATATGTAAGTGATATTTCCGGGGCCGAGCCCTCTCACGGGGTCTGCCCGGCGTGCTACGAAAGGGAGATCAAGCGATTTACCTAAACAGTGCATTAACCGGACACCGATAAGGCCTGGCGCCGGCCGTGCGCGGTGTTTCAAACTATTTTATGGAGCCATTCTTCTTGGGGGTTGGATCTTTCACGCATATTGTCACAGGGTTCACAAACAGGCCCATGAACAGTCGAAGCAAATCGAGGGACTCGTCACAACCGGGGTGTTCTCTAAGATGCGGCACCCCATGTATCTGGGTCTGGCCATCGCATGGGGAGTTGCGTGGATGCTCCTTCCTTTGCTTCTTTTTTCGGCATTGACTGTGTTGACCATGATCACATGATCAAGGAAGAGGAGTTTCTACTGCGTAGGTTCGGGCATCAATACGAGGAATACATGCAAGCAGTGCCCTGGCGGTTAATACCCAAAATATTTTAAAAGGAAAGGGACTGAAGGTGATACCCGCAGAGGAGTGGTGGAGCATTATCGAAGCCTATGGTGTTCGAATCTGGCCTGCCCAGGCCGTTTTCTACATCGTCGCAATTCTACTTACCGGGTGGCTTTTTCTCAAACCGGGTCGGGTCCGGAACCGGTTCATAAAGCTGTATCTCTCAATTGCATTCGCGTGGAACGGTATTGTGTTTTTCCTGATACTTGCCAGGGATATCACGGGCGACAGCTATGGGAACTACTTGTTCGGTTCCATATTCATCATCGTGTCGGTTTTGTTTGCGGTTGATCTATTCAGGCAGAAGATGCAGTTTTCCCTCCCGGCAGCCGGATGGCGCAAGCATGCCACTATAGCGCTGATGCTATTGGTGTTCTGCTACCCCTTGTTCGGTATCGCGTTCGGACACCGACTCACCAGCCTCATCGTGCCGGGTACCATGCCGTGCCCAACGACGGCTCTCGGCTTGCTCATGTTGACGACCGCTCTGCCGCGGGTTGATAAGATAGCGTACGTCCTGCTGCTTTTATGGGCGATTCCTTTTCCGCCGTTCATTCAAATTCCCAAGTATGGCGTCTATGAAGATGGGATCATGTTTGTTGCCGGCATCTACAGCCTGATCCTGCTATTTAGATATTGGAAGACTGAAGCTCCACGTGCCTTTTAATGGGTGCCCCTTAGCCCCCATAAGAGGCAGTCGGATATGAGCCTGTCCATCACAATTGTTTAACAGGAGAGTATAATTATGGCAGATGGTCTATATGTCGAGGAAACTTTCAGGCATCTTCATGAAATTCCTGAAACAGCACTAAAGGAATATAAGACGTCAGAATTTATCGCAAAAGAGTCAAACAGTTTTGGTTTTGCTGTAAGGACAGGTATCGTAGGGACCGGATGCGTGGCGGTGCTGGACGGCAAAAAAAAGGGAACTGCCCTTGGGCTCAGGGCGGACATGGTTCCGGGTCTTCATCATCCTGATATGAGCTTTGATCTGAAGGCACTGTCGGATGGAAGGGAACTTCTAAAAGAGATAGTTGAAGAAAATATCAGTAGAGGGAAATGGGTGTCTCCAGTATGTCAGCTCGGAACCTTACTTTTTTGCCTTCGTTAGTCCAAATTTTTTTGTATTTATCTTGCCGTTTGAATGTTTATAGTTTATAAGCTATAAATACGATCGAAAATTCCTTGTTTTTTGGGACCTAATCTTGCGGGTAATCAGCTTTTTTTGCAAGACTTTCAAAAATTCATGCCGGGGGTGGTCTGTTCGGCACGGTTGATTCGGTGACCTTTCATTTGTCGGCAATCAATGGAGAGATGATATGGGGTTTGATCAAAAAAAGCGGTACAGGCCCAACCTGAATGAAATCGCTTATGAAGAAATCAAGAACATGATCTTTGTCGGGGAACTCGTCCAGGGAGAAAGGATCCTTCTGGACAAGATGGCTGAAAGGATGAATCTCAGTATCACCCCGGTCAGAGAGGCGCTGAACAAACTGGCGCAGGAGGACCTGATCCATATGACCCCCCGCACCAGCTACGAGGTTGTGCGCCTTGACAAAGACGACATAGTCGATATCCTGGAACTGCGGGAACTGCTGGAGATATTTGCCCTTCGCTCGGCAGGGGATAATATCAAGAACTTTCCTGTAGAAGAGACGCGGGCCATGATTGTCAAGATCTACCGAACCGAAGATTATATGCAGTTTATCGATGCTGACATTATTCTTCACAAGGCGATAATTTCCATTGCCAGAAATCAGAAGCTCAAGAAACTGTTTGATCTCATTTATAACGGCATCCGCATCCTTGCCATCCCGTCTGCAAAGGTTCCGGGCCGTATCGAGAAGAGCAACCAGGAGCACCTGGCACTGTTGAAGGAAATCGGAGAGGGAAATATCGAAAAGGCAGCTGAGACTCTGACCCACCACATACGGCAGGTAAAGACAATCCTGCTTGAGGGATTATGAGAAAAGAGGACGTACCAGCGGAAGTGACCCAGGGGCAGTCGGATTATTTTTCCCAATCTTAGCCGCATTGCTTCAGTACCAAAGGAGCTTTGACGGCCGCTACAAAACTATACATGAATTTCGCCTCACACCAGCACCAATCTTAATATCCTGATAATAAAACTTTTTTTCATCAGCATCTCTATTTTTACTGTTTCCCCGCCCTGCAAAAAAAATAAATAATTTTATTGACATCGTATATCTTATAAAATATAGGAAATAAAAAATAAGGTTGATGGAGGTCCTGAATCGAGCGGGAACCCTCTTCTTAATTACACTTGTATAAAGCGCCTTTTCAGGGTGATTGATAAGAAATTACCTCATGAAAGCTACCCCGCCGAATGGATCCCCGCAGTTGGAACAATGGCATAATGGTTGGAGCATATCATTAAACAAGGTCAACAAAAGAGGAGGAGATGAAAAAATGATTAATGCTAGAAAAGGAATCTGGTCAGGTCTGGTTGGTGTTGTTGTTATAGCCCTTTGCCTGGGGCTGACAGCCATGCCCGCCTCGGCCAAGAAGCTCATCAAGCTGGCCCACGTTGATACGGATGACCCCACTATTTCGTCTGATCATGCGTTTTCGGTTGTTTTCAAAAACCTCGTGGAAAGCGGAACCAACGGTGAAATAGAGGTCAAGATCTATCCCGCAAGCGTGCTGGGTAAGGAACGGGAATCGATGGAGATGGTTCAGAGAGGCCTCATTCAGGGCTATCTGGCCACAACAGGCGCCATGGCCACCTTCTGGCCCCTGGTGGGAGTCCTTGATACCCCATTTGCCATTCCCAACTACTCGGTCGCCTATGATGTTTTTGACGGCCCGTTCGGGGATAAACTTAAGACATCCATAGAGGAAGCGGTAAAGGTGAAATGCCTGGAAGTTACGGGCGCAGCGGGATTTTTCTGCTTTACCAACAGCAAGAAACAGATCAGGACCGTGGACGATGTCAAGGGTATCAAGTTTCGCACAATGTCTATGCCCAGCCATATCGCATTTTTCAGCTCCATGGGGGCATCTGCCATCCCGATCTCCTGGTCGGAGGTCTTCACCGCGATGCAGACCGGCGTGGTTGACGGACACCACAACCCGCTCGGCCAGATCATTTATGCAAAGATCTACGAAGTCCAGAAGTACCTCACACTTACTAACCACATATTTTCAACACACTATTTTATTATGAATGATGCCTTTTTCAAGGGGCTGACCCCGGAGCAGAAAAAGGTTGTCCTTGATGCGGCCCGCGTAGCCAAAGTTGCATCACGGGGTATACCCAGGACCTATCTGTCAACAGACAAGGGGCTTCCATTCCTTGCCAAGCATATGGATGTGTACCAGCCTACCTTGGAGGAGCAGAAAACCTTTGCAAATGTGGCTATTCCTGCCATGCAGAAGTGGGTTAAGGAAAATCTGGGCGAAGAAGGTGCGGCCCTGCAGGATGATTTTCTTAAGTCCATTGCAGATTCCGTAAAGAAACTGGGTTATTAGAGAACACAGCCTTAGCTCGTAACATCCCCCCTTTGTCAAGGATGAAAAAGGGGGATGATTTATGAAAGGGAAAAGTATGGATTCAGCGGAACAAAACAGCTTCGTCCGCAAGGCCGAACAGCTGGCCACGATCATAGAAAAGCTCACAGCGGTGCCATGCATCCTTATCGGTGCTGTGATGGTGGTTACCGTCATCAGCGGGGTATTCGCCCGTTATCTTCTGAAAAACCCAATGCCCTGGACAGAGGAGGTGGCGCGATTCTGTATGAACTGGGTGGCGCTTTTGGGTGCCTCCATAGTCGTCCGACACCGGGGCCATCTGGGATTGCTCTACTTTATCCGGAAAGTTCCCTTGCCCTTGCAGCGTCTAACCAAACTAATAATGGACATCCTGATAATGTTCTTCCTTTATCTTCTGACGGTGGAGGGATTTAAGATGGCGATGGCAGCCAAGGCACAGGTCGAGCCTACATCCGGTATCTCGATGACCTATATTTTGATTTGCGTTCCCCTGGCAGGTCTGCTGATGATAATCCAGACCGGTATTCAGATGTTTGTTGATGCATTTCAATGGGGTACATCCAAGTCACCCTATGTCTAGTAGTCGGAAAGGAAAATCATGACCTCGATTATCACCATCTTTTTCTTTGTGTTTCTAGTTCTGGGGATGCCTATCGCCTTTGTGCTGGGAGTCACATCACTGGTGGCCATCATTAAAATGGGGGTTCCGGATCTGGTTCAGCTCATCCCCCTTAAAGTCTATAACGGAATAGATATTTATCCGATGATGGCGATGCCCCTCTTTATTTTAGCAGGGGATTTCATGAACAGGACCGGGATCACTACCCAGGTGGTCACCTTTGCGCTCCGCATTGTGGGTCATCTTAAGGGCGGGCTTGCCCACGCCAATATCGTGGCAAGTATCATCTTTGCCGGAATCACCGGAAGCGCTGTGGCCGATGCCGCCGCCCTGGGTACCCTGCTTATCCCGGCCATGGAAAAAGAGGGATATCCGAGACCCTTTGCCGCCTCTATTGTTACGGCCGCATCTGTCATCGGACCGATTATTCCGCCTTCCATGATAATGGTAATCTACGGCTCCTTCATGAGTGTTTCAATTGCAGGACTTTTTGCTGCGGGTATAGTCCCCGGGATCCTGATGGCAACTGCCCTGATGTTTTCCGCTTATCGGACGGCATCAAAGAACAACTATCCGTGCACGGAGCGACGGGCCACGGTGCGCGAGATGCTGGTTTCCCTGAAAAAGGCCTCTGTGGCGATTATGATGCCGGTTATAATACTGACCGGGATTTTGGGCGGGTTTTTGACTCCGACTGAAGCGGCTGCAGCAGGTGTGTTCTACGCCTTTATCGTTGGCTTTTTTGTGTATCGAAACCTTACGCTCAAGGACCTGTGGGAATGTCTGGGCAATATGACCTTTGTTACGGCAGTGGTATTCCTGATTCTGGCCACGGCAGCCATATTCGGCTGGCTGCTGGCCTCCGAGCAGATCCCACAAAAGGTGGCCGGCCTGATCCTGTCTATCAGTGACAACAAATATTTCGTTCTTCTCATCATTAACTGCGTCCTGATCATTGTGGGATGTTTCATGGACCAGACAGCTGCTCTCATCATACTGGCGCCGGTGCTGGGGCCTCTGGCCCATCAGGTGGGTGTCCACCCGCTTCATTTCGGCATAGTCATGTGTCTGAATCTGGTCCTGGGCCTGGTGACGCCGCCCCTTGGGGCGTGCCTGTTCACTGTATGCAGTATAGGAAAGCTGCAGATAGAGGATGTGGTCAAACCGCTCCTGCCTATGATAGGAGCCCTGCTTGTCGTGCTGTTGCTGGTCACCTATGTGCCGGCGATCTGTCTGACTATTCCACGGTGGCTTGGATTCGCATAGAAAGATCTTATAAGCAGTTTTAAATAACCGACCCATTTAGGGTTTGAAAAAATCAAGGAGACATTGCCATGAGCAATTACTATTCACCCAAGGGAGATCTGCCAGCACAGACCGACCTTATGACCGGCCGTGCGGTGTTCACAGAGGCCTACGCCGTTATTCCGAAAGGAGTAATGGCACATGCGGTTGCCAGTTATCTGCCGCATTGGGAAAAGAGCCGTGTATGGATAATAGCGCGTCCTTTGTCCGGTTTTGCAGAAACCTTTTCACAGTACATCATGGAGGTGGCCCCGGGCGGAGGGAGCGATCGGCCCGAGCCTGAAAAAGAGGCCGAATGCATCATCTTTGTCACAGAGGGAAATCTTACTCTTCACCTGGGCGATGATATTCATGAGATGGGTGTCGGCGGCTACGCATACATACCGGCAGGATCCGACTGGCGCCTGTGGAACTCGGGGTCGGAACCGGCATGTTTCCACTGGGTGCGTAAACTTTACGAGGTCGTGGACGGAGTCGATCTGCCGGATGCTTTTGTGACGAATGAAAAAGACGTGACCCCCAACGTCGTGCCTGATACAGAAGGCCGCTGGGCTGCCACCACCTTCGTAGAGCCAGACGATGTGCGCCACGACATGCATGTCAATATTGTCACCTTTAAGCCGGGCGGTGTGCTGCCGTTTGAGGAGACGCATGTGATGGAGCATGGCCTCTATGTGCTTTCAGGCAAGGCGGTGTACAAGCTCAACCGCGATTGGGTTGAGGTGGAAGCCGGTGATTTCATGTGGTTGCGTGCCTTCTGCCCGCAGGCGTGCTATGCGGGAGGGCCTGAACTGTTCCGTTATTTACTATATAAGGATGTGAACCGCCACGCAAAACTGCACGGCGTGTTGGATGGAGTCGTGCGATGAATAAGGTTATTATTGAGCCACTGACGGCTGAGGCCTTCAGCTCTTTCGGAAATGTTGTTGAGGCTGCTGGAGAGCCTGATTATACTATCAACCAGGGCCTTTGCGTTCGCTATCATGACCGCGCAAAGATGGATTTCGGTACAGGCGGACGCTGCGGCCTGAGTCTGTTTCTGGGCGAACCGCTGACATTGCCGATAAAGCTTGAGATGGTGGAGTGTCACCCTGAAGGCAGCCAGGCCTTCATTCCTATTCATCAGAACCCATTTCTGGTGATAGTCGCGCCCAGTGATGCGAACGGTCTTCCAGGAGCGCCCCGAGCCTTTCTGACCTCGCCCGGACAATGTGTCAATTATTACGCCGGAACCTGGCACGGGGTGTTGATGCCTCTTCACACACCCGGCCTGTTCGCGGTCGTTGACCGGATCGGAAACACTCCGAATCTGAAGGAGCACTGGTTCGACGAGCCCTTCACTGTGGAAGCCTAAACCTAAGGCTAAATTGTCAACCCTGTGCGGCTGCGTGATTTTCGGAAGCCGGGTCGGCAGAATGAGGAAATTACCAAGACGGCATCTCATTATCGTGGATAAAGGGGCTTTTAATCTGAGATAACCGGGTGCCGGGTGAAATAATAAATTGTAATAAGTGGATAAGGTGGCAATATGAGGCCTGGAACAGGTCATGTATTGCCATCTTTGTTTTAAAAAAGGGCGTCACAAGTTGCAGGTGACGGCAAGAAGGGGTATGTTACGGGGGAGGCCCAAAAGCTGATATTTAAATACCGGGGCCCTAAACCCATGTATTCAAATCATATCGAGACCGCGTGTTCTCAAAAATGAGAGAAATTAAGATTTCAGTTGAGCCTATTGAGCTCTATAAGATCCTGAAGTTTGAAAATATGGTTGCCAGCGGCGGCGAAGCAAAATATTTGATTTCCGAAGGCCGGGTTATGGTAAATGGAAAGGTTGAAACCAGAAAAAGAAAGAAGATGTTTTCAGGTGATGTCGTTGAATTTGGAGAAGAAAAAATTCGTGTACAGGTCAAATGAAAATAAGTCGAAGGGTCGCCCATTTAAAATTTTGTAAAACAACAAACAGCTCTCCACTGGAACAAACAGAATTATCATGAGTATAAGCCTGGGTTTTGTAGATGTTCGCGATGTGGCTGCTCACATTTTGGCAATGGAAAATTATTATATCCGGATCATCTCCAAAAGAGTTGGTCTAAATGAAGGATTCGAGGGTTCAAGGGGCCGCGGGTTCGAGTGAAAAGCTTAAAGATCATAGGCAGTTAAACGTTAGACAAAAATTGCATACACCTTGTTTGCATATGGTTCAGCCTGTGAATTGGAAACCCGGGACATGACATCAGCTGACCTGGGTTATTTGAAAAAAGAGCGGCTTCAAAAATTAAGAAGGGAAATAGGGGATGTCGGGGCAATGTTCAAAGCGATGATCAAATCCCCGGAAAGAAAGCCCTTGAAACCGGGAACCCGCTGCGAAGCAGTGGGACTGAGCGAAGCGTAAGCGGAGCAAAGAAACCGGGAACCCGCCCTGAGCTGGCCGAAGGATGGGACTGCGCGAAGCGTAAGCGAAGCAAAGAATCCTTGAATCCTTGACTCCTTGGACCTTCTTCGACAACTAAGTTGGAGAAGAACCTTATATCCTTATAGGATTATTTGGTTAATTACTCGCGCTCCCCCATGTATACCCGAAAAAAGGGACCTTCTTTTAATAGGCCTTTAGCTTCCCGTGCCTTTTCCCGATTACCTCGAGCGTCTCGTTAACGACTAAAAAGGCATCCGAATCGATCCCATAAACAAGCCTTTTAATCTTGGGCAGCTCCGTAAGAGATGCCACAGTGAAGATCACATTTTTTTCTTTTCCGGTGTATGCCCCTTCTCCCTTCAGAAACGTAACTCCCCGATTTGCCTTTTTCATGATTTTATCGGCGATGGCGGTTGCATTTTTTGAGATAATCAGGATGGACTTCCTCCGATTGAATCCGGTAAGGACCGCTTCCATCATCCGAGCGCTTGCGTAATAGAAAATAACGGAATAAAGTGCCCTTTCCAGGTCGAAGAGCAGTGCTCCAACCAACAAAATAAAGGCATTAAAAAAGAAATTCACCGTCCCGATCCTGAAACCGAATTTTCGGTGAAAATAAATGCTAAGGATGTCAAGCCCCCCGGCCGAGCCGATGGACCTCAAAATTATACCACCGCCCACGCCGCATATGACACCAGCAAGCAGAGCAGATAGGATCGGGTCTTTCAAAGGGACTACAGGAGCCTGATAAACGGCGGCAAATGAAAAAAACACAATTCCGTAAATACTATACAACATGAATTTTCTGCTTATGGTCAACCATCCCAAAAGAATGAGGGGGAGGTTCAGCAGAAAGTAAATGGGGCCGACATCCAGGGTCGGATTCAGATAGTGGACAACCATGGCGACCCCTATCAGTCCTCCGCTCATAAAGCCTTTCGGGATCAAAATACTGTTCAAACCGATGATAAAGATGATACTCCCGAGGGATATCAACATGAGATTGAAACAAATCTCTTTTGCGGGTGCGGCAATATGCCTAATCGCGAGACCTTGGTTCAGGGTAAGGGTGCTCATATCTAATAAGGATCTCCTTATACTTTTTTGAAGTTTTCTCTCCGGTGCGAGGGGCCCGGCCGGACCGTCCTCGTAACGCCTCCATTTCACAACGTAATAGGCTTTAGTGAGGGTGGTTAAGAGCCCAATTTTCAGCCGCTCTTTAAAACCTGTTCTCTACCGATCTTAAGCAACAAAAGTGCCAAATCAGATAACTTGCTGTTTTTTAATTTGATTTTATTTTAGATGCCAGATTGATTCTGAACCTTTAGTTCCGATTATTTGAGGCAGCATATGAGGCTCTATCTCGAAAACCGGGAATTCATGCCTTCATCTCTTTGAATTTATAGAAGAATATCAAAAGCGGGATTTCAATTTCCGGTCGGTCAATACCCGGAAGCAATGATTCCTAATCCATTGTCTCTTTCTTTTGTTGACATCTCCGTAAAAAGATATAATTTTCCTGGTTGACTACTTCTTTTTAACCCCGATGTCGCATAATGATAATTAACAGGCGGGCGCGGCCTTTATTTAACTTGCCGGAGTAAAGCATGAAAAATATCCTCGTCATATCCCCGGGTCATGATGCCTTTCGGATTATTCGCAGTTGTTATCGCTCCGGTTACCGAATTGAAATGTCCCCTGACAGGGTTCAGGCCCTGGAGCTTTTGAAAAAGCGGCGTTATGATTTCCTGTTCATCGATCTCGACATACTGAAGGAGTCAATAACGGACAACGGCTACAAATCGGCCCTCCTGGCCTACTGGAATGTCTTCCCGACCATTGAAACAATTGTCATGTCATCCCCGGACATGATCAGGGAATGCGTCATGGCTGTAAAGGCGGGGGCAAGCAACTATCTCACCTATCCCCTGAATCCGGATGAAGTTAAATTTGTCATCGAGAGCATCTATGAATCTCTTATCATTCAGTCCGAACTGGACTATCTTCGGGACCAGTTCTGGCAGGCGGAGGTCCTGGAGCTTGTACAGACCAGAAATCCCTTGATGAAAAAGGTTTTTGAAAAGGTCCGCTCCGTAGCGCCTACCAAGAGCACGGTCATTCTCGTCGGGGAGACCGGCACGGGAAAGGGTGTGATGGCTAATCTTATCCACATGCACAGCAATCGCAGGGATGCCCCATTCATCAGCGTTCACTGCGGGGCGATTCCTGACACCCTGCTGGAGAGCGAATTGTTTGGTCATGAGAAAGGCGCTTTTACCGGTGCGACAAAACGAAAGCTGGGAAAGTTTGAAATCGCCAAAGGGGGTACGATCTTTCTGGACGAGATCGGAACCATAACACCCTCAGCTCAGATCAAACTTCTACAGGTTCTACAGGACGGGGATTTTCAACGTGTGGGCGGCGAGGAAACCATCAAAACCGATGCCAGGGTGATTGCCGCAACCAATGCCGATCTAAAAAAAATGTGTGATGACGGTCTCTTCAGAAAAGACCTGTATTATCGATTGAATGTTTTCCCAATCGATCTCCCTCCACTTCGGGACCGCATTGAGGACGTCCCTCATTTTGTGGATGTCTTTCTAAAAAAGATGAACCAGTTCTACGGCAAGGGCATTTATGATATTGATGCTCGCGTTACAGAGGCATTCATGAACTATTCCTGGCCCGGAAATATCAGGGAACTCGATAATCTCATTGAGCGTGCCTACATCCTGGGATCCTTCTCCATTTTGACCCCCGAAAGTTTTCCAAGCGAACTTTTCGATTTCGAAACTCAGGGGTCGTGCCCGTTATCCGATGAATCTTTTACTCTGGCGGAGGCACGGAGGCGAGGACTTGGAATAATAGAAAAGACATACCTTGAAGAACAATTGGCGAAGCATCACGGTAAAATTTGTATTACAGCCACATCCTCGGGCATTACCCCCCGCCAACTGCATAAACTGATGAAGAAGTACGGTCTCCGAAAAGAGGCATACAAACAATGAGATTTTTCAAGGTCTCTTTTCAGCCGGAACCTAAAATTCCTATCGAGACTTTTTAGGAACTTCAATCTCCTGTTTTAGATTACCATATCATACCGGGAAATTACCCGAACTTTGAAACCTATCCGAGATATCAGAAGATTTTCCATCCTGCGAATCGGAATCGGAAGTTCCGTTTCATATCCACCCTGTAATAACTAATATCAAGCAAAATCTGCAAGTTGGACTATTGGCACGGCTATTGCTGTATGCCGGGGGCATGGATGCTCGTCGAAAAAAAAATATGAATGATACCCGGGAAACCGGCGGTTTGAACAAAAACCTGACCACGTTGAAAGGTGTTCTCATCCCGGTGGATTGGGATGACGACGGTGGCATTACTGCAGTGGCTCTTTCCACTTCAGATGAAAAGAAATATTTGGTCGTCAAGGATGAAAAAGGAGATCAGTTGATCCCCCTGGTTCGGGAGGAACTGGAGCTTACCGGCGTAGTAAAAACAACTGAAAATAAACTTACCATAACCGTGGTGAATTACCATAAAAAAAGCGATTGGAATCAACCTGATCATCAATAAAAAAAACATTGTTTTATTAAAAGGAGAATTCGGAAATGAAAAAAAACAGAAAAGTGTCGATCCTCTTATTGTGTACCATGTTTCTACTGCTTGCAGGTACCGTTCCGGCAGCGGCGGGAGAACAGGTAACTATTTCGGGAACAGTAAACGCGGCCTATCAGATCATCACGGATGATCAACAGGCCTATGATGTAGCTGAGAGTGAAAAGGGCGATGAAGTGGTTGAGATGATAGGACGAAAGGTTAAAGTCAGCGGTACGGTTGAAGAACAAGACGGCGCCAAGGTCATTTTTGTGACCTTTTATGAAGTCGTTGAGGAATAGATCACCCGGTGAAACCCCTTGCCTTGTTCAACCCTGAAAGACTTTCAGGAAGCGAAGCCTGTGTTATCGAGGTGTGAGGCCGTTGAATCAGGCTTTACGAGACAAGGAATATTCATTCGGATATGTGGCATGAAACTATCCTTTTTCAAAGACCGTACTGCGGGATATAGCGGGACAAGTGCCTTTGATCCGACAAACATCCGGACAAAATATCAATTCGAATATGCCTGACGTATTTTGAAAAGGCCCTGGCATCGCAACGCAGGGCCAAGAAAGGAGAACCTTTATTCATGGAACAAGATGTCAGAATTGATCACAACCGTGCCGAACAGCCATGGGGCCTTTTGTCCTGCATAGATCTGTATGAATGTGATCCGAAAACCATAAGGGATGCCGAAAAAATAAAGGTATTCGTGGCGGAGCTATGCAAATTAATCGAAATGAAACGGTTCGGGGAAACGCGAGTGGTACATTTCGGTGAAGACGAGCGGGTTGCGGGATTTTCCATGATTCAGCTCATTGAAACCTCCCTTATCTCCGCCCATTTCGCTAACGCCAGCAACGCCACGTACTTAGACGTCTTCAGTTGCAAGCCCTATGATCCTCAACCGGTTGTGGAATTCGCCAAGAAATTTTTCAAGGCCAAAAGAGCCTCTCTCCAGACGGTCAACAGACAATGAACCTTGGAAAACACCTTAAGCGTAAAGTGGAGTCAATAAATGACGTGTATTTTGTCACCGACCTCGATCAATGCCGTCGGCTATGGAACGACCTGATCAATGTAAGGAATATCTCCGATCTCTGGGATTTCCGTTATTGCTTTCAGCGACACTTCAATGCCGAACCCTGTTTCCTGGTCCGAAAGGATCTAATGGGAATTACAGGTATGCTGCCCCTGTCCTATCTGGAAGAAGAGGGTGCCTTCGTTTTCTTCCCCGGAGAAATATGGAAGCAAAAGACCTGGATAGAACGCACACCCATTTTCCTGCGTGACGGAGAACGCCTGGACAAACTTTTGAGGGCCTGTCCCGAGGGAACCCATCTGCGATACATGGAACAACCCTCATCCAAATTCAATTCCGGCCTTGTCTTAGATGAAATAGGCTATGTGCTCTATCCCGGAGATTTCGATTTCAATATAGAAGATTACGCTAAAAGATTCTCAACAAAGAAATTCAAGAATCTTAAAAAAACGGTACAATCCCTTACCACCGCTCAGAGTTCATTCTATATTAACAGGGTGGAGGATTTTGATGTGCTTGTCGACATGAGCGTCAGAAGATTTAAAGAGGACTCTTATTTGTTTGACTCCCGATTCAGGGAAAGTTTTCGAGACGTGATGCTTTTTCTCAAGCAGAAGGGATGGCTTAACATGGTAAGTCTCGAAATAGAGGGCCAAATAGCTGCAGTAGATCTGGGAGCGAAATTCAATAACTCCTATACAGTATTTATCGGCGGCACCCTTCCGGAATTTCCGGGGGTTGCCAAGGCCATGAATATGTATCATGTCGCGTTTGCCTGCAAAAATAAATTCCGTAAAATCGATTTTCTTTGTGGCGATTTCAATTGGAAAAAACTTTGGCATCTGGATGAGGAACCTCTCTATTATTATGTATCTCCTGAATGGGTTTCAAACCCTGCTGTCGGCAAAAAAACACAACGATCCGGCTGGAATTCCTATGGTGTTTCCACAATCTATGCATAGCAAGGCTTCGACGGGGGGAGTCTGACCGTGATCCGCCATGATCCTGTGCTTGTGGCATGGACTACGCCTGATTATGTGTCCAGACTTTACCATCGTCATCCGGGAGAGGTGTATTTCGTCGTGGATTCGAGGTTCAAGGATTCCCCGGATCTTGCCGGCCTGGCCGGAACCGCAGTCATATTCACAGGCTTCGAAGATCTGAAACGTTCCCTCTGTTCCATTAGACAGGATCTTTTATCCAAAAAACTGACCCCAACCGGTGTGGCCTGTTTCGACTGTGACTCCCTGATCCCGGCAGGCTTTCTGGCCCGCGAGCTGGAACTTCCCTTTCCCGCCATGAACGCCATCCTCCGAGCCAGAAATAAATACGAGGCGGCAACAGTGTGGAAAGAAAGCGGGATCCCCTCCCCATCGGTCCTTCTTGTTTCCAGCCTGGAGGAAAGTCTTGATGGGTTTCGGCGAATGCAAAGGGACGTCGTACTGAAACCTGTTTCCGGCAGCGGGAGCGAGCTCGTCTTTCATTGCGTAAGTGAAAAGGAAGTGATCGAATCCGTTCGAATCATGCTGCGGGAACTCCCTCTAAGGGCATCAAATCCGCTTTTCAGGCCCTTGACATCTCCAGCCGGTGAGACCATCGTGGATCCAAAGCTGGTATGGATTGTGGAGGAGTTTGTCTCCGGGCCCGAATTCAGTTGCGATTTTTTTCTGAAAGGCGACCGGATCACCTTGATAAGAGAGACAGGCAAGATTAAGGCTCCCGACCGAACCTTTGGATCCGTTCTCGCCTATACTTATCCTCCAGCGTATCCCGGAAATTTTTCTTTTGCCGACATTCGCGATATCCTGGGCAGGGCTGCTGCGGTCCTCGGGTTTACCTGGGGTCATTTCATGGTGGATTTTATCCTGTTCAACGGCCATCCGATGATCATAGAGATGTCCCCAAGACCCGGCGGGGACTCCATCCCTGACCTTTTTGAAACGGCAACAGGGATTGATCTCCTCAAGTTGCATCTCGATTTTGTGTCAGGAGGGATCCACCAGACAAAATTTCCGGCCCACTGCTGCGAAAGGTTTGCGAGCGTAAATCTCTTTGCGGACCGGAGTGGAAAAATCATCCGGATCGATTCTTCCAAATTACTTGATCACCCTGATGTCCGGGCGGTCTTTCTAAGAAAAAAAACCGGTGACAGGGTACTGCTCCCGCCGGAAAGTTATAACCACCGATTGCTTGGACACGCGGTTGTTTCCCTGGATTCGGACGGGGATATTTCAGCCCTTTCGGCTCAAATGGCGGACCTACTCAATGTGAAAATCGGGGGGTGCTTTGATGAGAATTTCGTGGAGCCCACTGATAGATGGATTACGGAATGAATAAAACAGCCTTTGGTTGGAAAACCCATAACCTTCGTTATAGATATCCGGCCCTGTTGAAGGGGCTCTTCAGGCTCATGACAGGCAATGAACGGCCGCTTCAAAGAAAAATATTGAATGATTATTTGAATGGTTTTCTGTCAAAAAGGCAGATTTATCTGGAAAGCGTCTCACGATTTGGAACGCCCCAGTATTTCTTTGACGAGCCCTGTCTGGTTAATCAAATAGAGCTCTTCAGACAGGCCTTTTCGTCCTGCTTCGAAAATTATCGGGTGTTCTATGCCATGAAAAGCAACAGCTTTGAGGGTATCTCCCGGCAGATGGTATCCCGGAATGTCGGTATTGACGTATCCAGCGGTCTTGAGCTGGCCAAGGCCCTGTGCCTTGACTGTCGGGACATCATCTTCAGCGGACCGGGAAAGACCAGCGAAGAGCTTCTTCTGGCTTTTAAGAACCGGGACAGGGTGACTCTGCTTTTGGACAGCGCCGGAGAGCTTCAGAGTCTGAGAGAAGTTGTTTCCCGCGAGAAGCAGCCCTATCCGTCCTTAAAGTTGGGGATTCGGGTCCGAAACGATTGTCAGGGGAGGTGGAACAAGTTCGGGGTCCCGCTAAAGGATCTGATTCCCCTCTACCTGAAGGCCGGAAGACTCGAAGGTGCCGAGCCATGCGGTATTCAATTCCACACCAGCTGGAACCTCGACGCCGCCCCTCAGATCCGGATGATCGAGAAAATAGGCGATCACATCCGTCGCCATATGCCCCCGGACATGTTGGATTCTCTTGAATTCATCGATATCGGGGGCGGTTTCTGGCCGGAACAGGGCGAATGGCTCAATCCTCAAAACACTCTGCGGGGGGAATTTTTGCGGCTCCTGGACCCTGACTACCACTTTGGTTCCGGTCGCTATCACCGAATGGCCCAACCTCTCAGGTATTTTGCAAAGTCCATTGCAGAGGCCCTCAAACAGCAGGGACCGCCCCTGTCGCTTCTCGAAACCTGGATGGAGCCGGGAAGGTGGATTTCCACCCCCGCGATGCACATCCTCGTCCGGGTGGTTGACAAAAAGGATGCTGTGACCCTCATCACCGATGCCGGAATCCATCTGCTCGGCTGGGAGCGCCCCTTGACGGAATTCATTCCAATCATCAACCTGACAAAGCCGGGCTTGAAGGAAAAGGGCATGAACATATTCGGTTCACTCTGCACGCCTCAGGATGTCTGGGGCACATCCATTTTTGGCGAGGGTGCCGAACCTGGTGACGTACTCCTTATCCCTGACCAGGGTGCCTATACCTACTCTCTGAGACAGTCTTTCATCAAACCCTCAGCCGATGTAATCGGATTCGACGGAAAGGGATTCGATCTGTTGGAGCAAGGAGAACGTGTGTAAATGTCTTGATAGAGGTCTTAACAAGGATGTTCTGGATTTTTTCCGTTGCATCTCTTGCGGAACCGGTACGGGCTGCGTGTTGATTGGAGGTTGGATAATCAGAAGATCGCCGTCAATAAGTGAGAATACCCAACATGATGGCACAGTTCAGCTACGGGATCCTTACAGTCCTTGCTTTTTGGAATTTCAGGCTCCTGTGCATCGTGAAAAAAGAATCGGAAGTCACCTGCTTTTATTTTTCAGGCCATCTCGAAAGGTTACATCCTGCCGTCGGCGCAAAGAGAGGCTCCCGGCAGGTGAACTTCCGGAAACAAGTCTTTGCCATTGTGCAATGTGAGGCAAAATGAAAGACAAAATATTTACCTGTATTCAGTGTGAAAACACCTTTCTTTTTTCGGTTGACGAACAAAAGCGCTACATGGTTTGCGGCTTTGATGCCCCCAAACGCTGTCCTGATTGCAGGAAAAAACGCTTCAAGGTTTTTGAAGACCCGGAGAGTTTCCGAAACCACAAGGGGAAAAAAAGACACCGATCAAGAAGAAACGACTTTGATGAATATGATGAATGATATGACCCCTTGGATCATTACTGCTCATAATTGAAGGCCACTCAATTACCGACCCGGATTAGCCTCCACTGTAGGTAGTACCGGGGAGCATGAATCATTTTTTTTCGTAGCAACCGAGATCTAGAAGCTGACAGTGGTTGAAAGGTGCATCCCTTTTCCCATTTCAGTGCCTTCGGTCACTCGCTGGCGCCAGCCGCAGTCAAAGTTGAGGCTGAAATAGCGCCCCACAAAGTATTTCATTCCAATGCCCACGCTCTGAAGGATGATGGAGCGGTCCTCCCCGGCCAGAAGATCCACGTTTCTGGAAACCCCGTAGTCATGGAACAGATATAACTGCAGCCGGTCTTCGACACCCTCGAGTTTCAGCCACCTGCTCGGTATGACAGGGGGTGCGCGCAGTTCCTGGGTAAGTATGTATCCCTGATCACCGTAAGTGTCCCCTTCCTCATACCCCCGTATGGAAAAGGCGCCGCCGAACTGCATCTGTTCACTTCCTAGCAAGTTTCCGTCCGCCACCTGGGCGCGGCCCAGGAGAAAAAGGGAAAATCCCCTGGGCAGGTAGTTCGTACGGGTGAGATCAAGGGCTGCATACGCATACTGAGCGTCTGCATTTGCCCTGCTGATGGAGAAAAACTCGTCCTTGTTTTTTGACCCAAGGCTGCCGGGGCTGTATGTGCCGCGGGCTGAAAAAGAGGTAACTCCCCATGTGTCCGGAATGCTGCCATTATACTGGAGGTTCCATTGAAATATATTGGTCTCATTGTCCGTGACAGGTATGCTTGAAAACTCCAGATTGTTGTCGCTTTTCTTGTAGTCGAAAAACGCGGATACTCTGTGGGTGTATTTCCCTATGTCTGATAGAGGTGCCTCGTAACGCAGGCTCCACTGAGATGATTTTCCCTTTTGTGACAAGGGGGCCGCAAGCCTGCTTCTGGTATGGGATGAGCTGCCCGAGATGGTAAGCAGATGACGCCAGGGAAGCGGAATCAGATAGGAGCCGCTGTGGCCGATGTAGTCTTCGGCACTGGTGTTGGTGGTAAACTGATAGTTCAGCCGGTGGCCCAGTCCGAATGCATTTCCCCAGTTAAAGCCCGTCTCCAGGTGGTGCTTGCCGCTGATGCGGGAGCCGCGGTTGTTGCAGCCTGCGTATACCCTTAAGGGAAGCCGTTCCTTGACCCTCAGCACCAGATCCGTTGTTCCGGTTGTGTCTTTTCCCGACTTTAAAAAAAAGTTCCCGGCTCGGAAGGGATTGCGGTTTATCCATTCAACGTCCTGTTCCATGATCGATTTACGGATCGGCTCACCTGGCTTGAGCCTGAGCATGGAACGGTAGAGATCCTCTGAAAAGTACCTGGCTCCTTCTATTGCGACTTCGTTTAATGATCCTTCGATAACGAGTATCTGAACTACTCCATGGGTAATGTCCTGCTCCGGCAGGGTGATGCTTACAAAGGGAAGGTCCTGTTCGGAGTAATAGAGATAAAGGCTTGCGATGAGCCGGTTGAGCGAGGCCATGGAGACCGGTTGCCCCATAAAGGGGCTGAGTATGTTTCGGGCGGTCTCGGTACCGAGCATGGAAACCATTCGTGCGTCTATGCCCCTTTTGGGAACGGGGGGATTGACCTTCACCTGTTTTGAGTCGGTTATAAAGACAAGGTACTTGAGGGCCTTGTCCATGACCGTTTCGTCTGCAGGAGAGGGCGGCGCCGGTTCCTTCGGCGTGACCGGTTCCGCCTCCGGCGGCTCCACCTGGGAGGGTACGGGTTTAGGTTCGATCCGGCGCAGGTCCTGGGCATGACACGGGTCCGAATGAAAAGTGAACGCGGTCCACGTGCAGATGATCAACAAAATCGTGGTGTAAAATAAAAATCGGGTGTTCATGTCAAACAAACCTTTTTTACTGAAAGATAGGCGCGTTATCACGATCGTGGCCGGGGCCTTTTTCTGCCGGGTCATTTTGGGGTTCCGGCTAGCTGAGGGCGGAAATAAACAAAAAGTTCATGATCTGTTCCTGGTCTGTGTCGTCTCCATTACAGAATGCGTCTATGTCGAAGTTCTGCGCGTCACTTACCAGGTTGGCGTATTTATCCTCCACCTTATCATAGGCCGCAACCTGCAGTCCGCGCGTGACAGAACCGGCAATCGCAAAAATCGCGCCGGCGACAACGCTTGTAGCAGCCCCCGCTATCGACGATGAGATGCCGGCTGCTACCAATTTACTTGCGTAGGCCGCAGCAGCAGTGCCTGCTTCGGCGGTAAAATAAGTCCCTATATATCCACCAAAGCCTGCCACAGTCGATGTCGCCACCATGAATGCCGTGTTAGCGGCTAAAGTGCTAAGAGCTGTCACGCTGACCATCTCACAGAGGTGCTCGGCTGCTGCTAATTCAAGAAAATCCACCTCCGGCGTTTCAAGGGTTCCACCCAGAAGCCCCAGGAGTCTGTTGCTGCCTTCCTGCTGCTCGGCCTTCCATGCGTTATAGCGCGCTACCGCATCCTTTGCGATGGCGACCTTCATTTCACGGACCTGGTCCTCAAGGTATGTCTTAAATACCTCTCGCTGGTTGTAGAGTGCTGTTCCCTCTTTGATGGGCGCCCTTAAAAGATCAAAGAGTTCTCCTGCCATCAATGCCCTGTTGGCGGGATCCTTTAGCCACTCCGATATGTCGGAGACATCGAGACCCGCCTTCATGATAAAGAGCTTGGCCGCATACTGGATAAATCCCTGTCCTTCTGAAGGCACACCAAAGGGAAGGGGTGTTAGATCAAAAGGGAGCCCGCTGCCGTTCCCGCCCGAGCCTGATGTGTCAAGATCAGTTTCTATGACCGTAATCGTTATGACTTCCGGCTGCCTTTCGGTTATGGTCAGAACTCCCGGCTGAAAGGTAATGGGCGCATAGTTTTGGGCCGTGAGGGTGCCTGACTGATTGATAAACATGGTGCCTTCCGGGGCGGGCGTGGTGACCGGGAGCCCCGCGCCGCCCATGGTGATCTGGGAGACCGGAACCAGATTCAAACCGGAGACAACGGCGATGGTGTCATCATACTGGAGTCCGGATGCGGTGGCTGTAAAGGCGGGATAAGCCTGTCCTTCGATCATCTGAGCATCATCCGCAGACACAGTCAGGGAAGCGGGCGTCACCGTCAGGGTCCCGTCAAGGCGGCTGATCGTGTAGTTGGCGGCCGTGCCCCCTGAAATCGAGATGGGGTGGGTGCCGACCTCCAGACGTCCTGCCGGAAGGGTGAATTCATAGGGGGTGTCAAGGGTATCGCCCATAAGAAGTCCAGTGACCGTTGCGCTCAGCTCAGGCAGGGATGATCCGTAGGTTACCTGATCGTCCAGTGCCTGAATGGTAATCAGGGCCGGATCAATGGTGAACGATCCGTCCATAAGGACGACAGTGTAGTAGGCGGGAAGCGAGTAGCCTGAATCGGAAATGGTGATCGGGTATGTGCCTATGCCGGAGTTTACAGTTGCTGTCGTGTCAAGTACAAGACCTGTCACCACGGAAGCGTCGTCACCGTCCTCAAAGCCGTCAAAGGATAGGGTCAGGGCGGGATTTGCCGTACCGTAGAGACGGCTTTTATCATCAGCCGAGATTATTAGCTGATACGGCTCCTTGATGATCAGGGCACCGAGGTCGTCGTATGCGCAGTTGGTGATGTCGTAGTTCGTACTTGTGGCGGACACCATTATCAGATAGGTTCCCGACGGTGCATCGGAGCCGGGACTGCCTTCAACGTTAAACAGGAGGTTTTCGATCACACCGTCATTCGGGTTTCCTTCCGCGTCCTGATCCCATGCCATGAGGCCCTGGCAGCTGATTGTAAAGTCCGGGTCCGGGTCACCGATTCGGCGGACAGCGTCATCCGCCTTGATGACAAGGGGTGCCTGCTCAACCGTAAGGGTGCCGTCGACAAATATGATGTCATAATTAGCGGCCTGGGCGCCTGAGGCTGAAATCGTATGCTGACCCGCATCGGACTGCTGTGTCGCATCGGTGCCGACTGAAAGACCTGTCACCACGCTTTCATCTTCATCCAGCACGAAACCGGTGAAACCGACCTGAAAGTTGGTTGGATTTTCCTGTCCGTATGTGCGGGTGAAATCCTGAGGCTGAATGGTTAAGGTGGCTGGATCAATGGTCAGTGTGCCGGCCTCATATACCAGATTATAGCCTTCCGCATTGGACAGGAGGGGACCGTTGGTCGCGCCGGTGCTGACCTGGTAGTCACCCACAGGGGATGTGGCAGTGGCTTCAGTGTCATATGAGAAGTTCGTTGAATTATTTCTCACGTCTCCGGCAATTAGTCCGTCAAAGTCGACGGTGAAATTGGGATAGAACCCGCCGTAGGTCATGTCCGTATCATTTACCGTAAGGGTGAGGGTGGGCCACAGGGTGTAGGCAAACGCGGCCTGTTGCCCCAGGGCCGGGGAATCAGGATCAAACGGGGTATTGTAATGTTTGTAACCGGAAAGGCCGCTCCAGGTATCGTTTCTTGGGTCTGTGGAATAGATATTGAACCTGGAGGTCCCGTCAGTCGCAGTCAAGGCGTCTGCGTCCGATAAGTTAACAAAGTTTCCCCCCGCGACCAGGGCAAGGCCGCTTTCTCCCAAATCCATGGCGAGCCTAGTGCCTGCGGACAGGGTAATATTCCCTTCTGCCTGCAATACGACGGGGTTGGCAAAACGGAGCAACGGCTGCTCCAGCCCGCCGCCGAATGAATCGTATTGCTGCTGGCAGTCGATGGTAAGATCTCCCTGGGTATAGATATCGACATTGGAAAATCTCGCCCAGAATGGCACCTGATCGTCCAGCGGGTCATCATCCAGGCTGAAGGTGACCGTATCGATAGAGTTGTTGGAATTATTGATGGTGATTTCAGAGAAGGTATTGCAGTAATTGCCCGAACCTGTGATATCTGCGGCCTCAAGTACAAGGTCTCCTGCCGAAACCGTGCCCAGAAGCGAGACCGACCCCTGCGGAGCTGCCGTCTGATAGAGATTCAGGGTGGCTACACCGATTGATCCGGCCGCCTCCTGTTGAAGGTTCCCGGTGCGGATCGTCAGGGCTCCGTGGGTGCCGATAATAGAACTGGTTCCCCATACAGGACTGCCCCAGAGTGAGATGAGGTCGCCTGCTTCAAGGGTGAGGGTGCTTTGAGTGAACCACTCGATGGTTCCGTTTTCAAACAGGAGCGATGTATCGGCCTGAAGCTGGAGGTTGTTCATTGCCAGGTTCATTGAGACAATTGCCGGGTCCAGATACCGGATATCGCCTACAGTCTCATCTCCTTCATAGACATCGCTGATCTGTATTGTCTCAGGATCAAGCAGGAGCGTGCCCCACGTGCCTGATTGGGCACGTGTGTCTGTAAGCCCCTGGTAGTTTAATCCCTGTTTGCCTGAGACCTCCACAAACCCGCCGTCGCCTGAAAGAGCGCCTCCCCGCGCCGAGACGGTACCGCTGAAACTGGTTTCTCCGTCCGACCAGACGATCACTTCTCCGCCGCTGCCTTCGGCAAGGGCATCGGCCGAGATGGTTACGTCATGATCCACGGACGTCTGGTTCGCGTTGTGGATATCCGGATTTGAGCCCTGAAAATCTCCTCCGATACGCACGGAGCCGCCGCCAATGTCTGCACTGGCATTGATGCTTGTTCCGTTCTCAAGTGAGATCATATCGGCTGTTATTGTTACAGTTCCGCCGCTTGCGTTAGTAGTGGTGCCTGAAACATCGAGGGTCCCGGAATTTAACACGGCTGAAGGGGCCTGCCCTTCCGCCGCGATGCGAATGTCGCCTCCGCTTCCGTCCGGATTACGGGCCGTTATGGCTCCTGAGTTTTCAATGTTGCTGCCAAGGCTTTTCAACAATACCCTGCCGTTTTCATTTACCATGCCGGTGGCATGAATCGCCCCGCTGTTGTTGACCGCAAGTGCGTAGATATTGCCGCCCGCGGACTTGAGCTCTGCGCGGCCCGCCTCGATTAGCCCGCTGTTGTCGACACCGGTGTCTGATGTATCAGACAGGCTCAGCCCTGTTTCGATCACGATTCGCTCATCGCCCGCCCTGGTCATCAGTACCTGATTTCCTGCAGCAAGCGCCGCCGTGCCCGCAGGTGCGTTCAAAGTACCGCTGTTTTCGACCTGCCGGGCAACAAGCAGTATATCGCCGCCTGAGGCGGAGATTATGCCAAGGTTTGAGACCACAGCGGTGGAATCCCCTGAAAAGAAAATATCACCGCCTGCCATAAAGGAGCTGTCCGGCGTATTGAGGGTCGTTGCGCCAAATGCCGCCGTATCGATGCGGCCCGAAGGCCCTATGACCACCCCGTTGGGATTGATGAGAAACACCAGCCCGTTTGCCTCAAGCGTGCCGTTAAGCTGAGAGGATAGTGCCCCCGTAACCCGGTTGAGAACAGCCGAGCCGGTTGAGGGCTGGACAAAGCGGGTCAGTTCTCCTGAATTGATTGAAAACCCCTGCCAGTTGATGACGGCCCGTTCACTTGCCTGATTTACGGTAAGAGCGCCTGGTTGCTGCTGAATGGTCGCCTGGCCGGCCACCACCTGGCCCCCTTCAGGATTGGCTGAAACCGGAGGGGATAAGGAGAGAATGATAAAAAGGAGTATAAACGAAATGGATAAACCTTGGAAAAGAGAAAACCGTGGCCCAGAGTTTTGCAAAATCATGAAATCCTTTGCGTGGCAGCATCAGCAGTAGTATTTTAAGAGAGCATCAACTATTAAGCGGCTATATAACTTCGATCAGCGAGTATTGAATCGCATTGAGATGGAGCATTTATAAGGTCCTTGAGCCATATCGGATATATTGATTCCTTTGTCAAGATATTTAGACTGAATCCATTGATGTTCATTTTGTGATAAACACGACATCTTTTATAAATACCTGGATTTATTTGCAAGGTCAGGCAAGACAAAAAATGGAAGCGGGGGCACTTGAGGTAATCAGGGGACCCCGGGGGATTGGGTCGTGCGCGCTATCTGGTATATGATGGGTCTTTCACATGTTTTTGAGATCTGGAATTTTACTTTTACTTGTTTGAATTGTGCCTGCCACCATGCTTTACCGCAGAGATGCGGAGCGCTTGCGTCTTGAATTGGCTTATGGTAGTCAGGGCTGAAGCCTTTAGTCTGAACGCATGCAGGATAAGAGGTGAAAAACAGAATCGACCAGAAAAGAAACCTGATAAAAAGGATTCTGATAATCGAAGAAAAACTGAGGCGTTCAGCTTTCAAGCCCCCCATGATTTATCGTTCTGGGTTTAAGGGAAGGAAAACAACATCGGGCAAGGAGCCAACATGAAAGAAGTGAGGAAGTATCAAGGCATTGCAAGAGAAAAGGCATTTGAAGATCTTCCCCCGGAATGGCCTGGAGAACTGCTGCCTGAAATAAAATCATATGTCTCTTCCAGCGGGCGTAAGCTCGTGGTGCTCGATGATGATCCTACCGGCACCCAGACGGTTCACGGCGTTTGCCTGCTTACCGACTGGACTGTAGAGACATTGGAGACGCAGCTATCCAGTGATAAGCCTGCATTCTATATCCTGACCAATTCTCGAAGTTTTACTCTTGATGCGGCTCAATCCATTAACAGCGAGATCGGTCGGAATCTGGTCGAGGCCGCGCGCCGGGTAAAGTGCCAATTTGAAGTGGTAAGCCGCAGTGATTCAACCTTACGGGGGCATTTCCCGGGTGAATTGGATGCACTGGAAAAGGCCCTTGAAAAAGACTTTGACGGCCGGATTATAATGCCGTTTTTCCCCGAGGGGGGCCGCTATACCATCGACGGCATCCATTACGTGGATGAAGGGGGATGGCTGATACCGGCTGCCGAGACCGAGTTTGCAAAAGATCACGCGTTCGGCTACCGATCATCTGATTTGTGCCGGTGGGTGGAAGAAAAGACAGGCGGCAGGATCAGCGCGGATGATGTGACCCTGGTTTCAATCAGAGATCTTCGTGAAGGCGGGCCGGAGCGGGTCTTAACCATCCTGTCTCAATTTAAGCACAACAGGGTCTGCGTGGTTGATTCAGTCAGTTACCGCGATCTTGAAGTATTTATCCTCGGGTTGCTGAAGGCTGAGGAGAAGGGAAAAAATTTTCTTTACCGGACAGCCGCCTCTTTTGTTCAAGTGCGTTCCGGCCTTACACCCCGCCCCCTGCTTACCGTCAAAGAGCTTAACCTGCCGGATGCCGCAGGCGGTCTGATCGTGGTCGGTTCCTATGTCCCCCGTACCTCGGAGCAGCTTGACAAGCTTTTATCAAAGACCGGTACCATCCGGGCGGAGGTAGGTGTTCCAGCCTTGATTGACGACAACCTCCGGGAGGGTGAAATCGAGAGGGTCGCGCAAAAGATTGATTCGGCACTGAGTGACGGCAAAGATGCTGTAATCTACACGAGTCGTGAACTGGTGATGGAAAAGGATGCAGCAGGCAGCCTGGCTATAGGGAAGAGCATCTCAATGGGACTGGTGGATATATTAAATAAGATATCCTCTACCCCAGGTTATATCCTTTCCAAAGGGGGTATTACTTCAAGTGATTTGGCTACCGTTGCATTAGGAGTCAAACAGGCTATGGTTTGCGGGCAGATACTGCCCGGGGTTCCGGTCTGGAAGCTTGGAAAAGAGAGCCGTTATCCAGGATTGATGTATATTGTTTTTCCCGGAAATGTGGGTGACTCAAATGCCCTGGCGGATATTATCGAAAGATTGAAAATCCGTTCCAATACCGGGTCTTGATTCAATAAAGACAAAGGGGGCTTGAATATCGATTTAACCGGTTGTGTTTCTGGATAAGACCTTTCGCGCTCAAGTGTGCCGGGGTAAGGGCAGGGAGCAAACTAATCGAAAAAGGATCTTGAATTTCGATATCTAAGGCTCCTGTTATGCCATTGGTCGGTTCAGGGCTTTATAGCCAGACAAAGGAAGGAAATATGTCGGGAGAAGATAAAAAAGCGATACTGGCAAATAAATTTTACGAGGCCTTTTACAGAAGGGAGTGGACAGGTGAGCCTGAACCTCCTGTCTTCACATTATCGATAAACGATGCCTACGAAGTCCAGGATCTGGTGACACGGATGAGGGTCAATAAGGGTGAGAGTGTCGCCGGCTTTAAGGTGGGTTGTACGAGCCGGGCAATCCGTTCACAATTCGGCCTGAAAGAGCCGATTAACGGGAGGATATTTAACCCGCATGTCCATAAACAAGGGGTCGAACTCAACTGGAAGGATTACGGCAGCTGCGCGATAGAGCCTGAGATGGTGCTGAAGATCGGCAGGGACCTTAAAGGTGAGGGCATGAGCGATGACCGGCTTATCGAAGCGATAGAATGGGTCAGCCCCGGGATCGAGATCCATAATTTCAGGTTCTGGTTTGAGCCTGCCACCTCTCAGGAATTGATATGCTCAGGGGGAATTCACACAGGTCTTGTAGTAGGAGATGCAAAAGTTTCCCCCAAAGAGTTGTCATTTGGAAATGAACTGTTTTCCGTCTTTAAGGACGGAATGCCTGTCACCAAAGGGCCGGCATCGGAGATCATGGGCGGGCCGCTTAACTCTTTGAGATGGCTGGTGGAGTTTCTGACTAAAAAAGGCATGTGCCTTAAGAAAGGCAGCCTGGTGATCCCCGGCTCGCCTGTCGAACTGGTGAGTATAGACCGTGATACGGAACTAAGAATAGAAATCGAACGAGTCGGGGCCCTGGTTACCAATTTTAAAGAAACAAAGATCGTAACGCAAACCGAGAGTCCTGAATCGTGAATTGAGTCAACGCAGCCGGGGATAGAGTCTTTCGTTTGCACACAGAGAGGGTTAAAGGAAAGAATCGAGCAATAGGAAAAACATGAGGAAAGGGTGAGCCTGCCCCTGAACCCGATAACGATATATTGCCCGGCATCAAAGATACTTGTTTATGACGTTGTTTACATAATCAATGGAGTTTTTAAGACTCCGGCGGATGTATGCCAGATCGGGCGTGCGCCGGGAGCGGGTTACAAGGAAGTCCTCCGAAGCTTCATACATAAACAGATGTTCTATGCTCAGGGGAAGAATCCTTTTATCTTCTACAAGTTCCTTGAATATCTTATCGTAGTCTATCTGTCCCTCTCCGATTCCGGAGAAATCCCAGCCGCCCTCTCTTTTTTTTATATCCTTGAGGTGAAGGTAGCAGGCATAGGGAAGCGCCTTCTTGTAATCAAGGGCGGGATCTATTGATCCCTTGGAATAGGTGACAGAATTTCCGAAGTCGTAATTAAGCCTAACGAAATCAGAGCCGATTCGGGACACGATTTCGGCACCGGTTTTGCCTGAAGTAATAATTTGATCCGTCCCCTCTGCCGGGTTTTCAAGCCCTATGATAATATTCATGTCCTCTGCATATCCGGCTAGTTCTTCGATGTTTCTGCGAAATGTTTTAATACGGGATCTGGGACCGACTTTGGTATTCACGATCCTGACCCCAAGCCTTTTTCCAAAATCAATCCTTCTCTTGAGCTCATCAACCGCCTCCTGGGTAGTAAGATCTATATGTGCGGATAATACGATGCTTTTCAGCCCCAGATCAGATAATTGAAGACCTATCTGTTGAGCGGATTTTTCACTGAAAAGGGCCTCTTTCAACCCGTCTGTATAGCCGCGGGTAAAGCCCAGCTCCACATGAACGGGACCTAATTTGGCTATTTCGTGAAGCGCGGTGGAAAGTTCGTATCCCTCATAGGCCAGTGTATTGATCGATATAACTGCATCCATTGGTTCGTCCTTTTCCTTGGCTTTTATGCCCTGACCCTGTGAACCAAGGCATCCATGGCAAGCGGGGGGCTCTTTAGAACGGGAAGGCCGGTTATTTCCCCGATCTCTTCGGCCAGATGGCCCATGGATGCCTGGGCAAGGACAATGACTTCCGCCTTGCCTCTTAATTCACCTGCCGCGTCTTTGACCAAACGATCGTGGGTCGGCATATCTCCCCTTAAAAAACATATAAATGCCTCCGCCATAAGTGTCTGATGTATATTTACCTTTTTTCCGGCCTCCTCCGCCTTTTCCTTAATGAGTCCTATGCTGGGGGTCATGGTCGTCTTGGCGGTTGCAAGCACGCCGATATCAACCGCCATGGAAACCGCCTTTTCGGCCATCGGCTCATCGATCTTCATAACCGGAACATTAACCATCCTGCGTGCGACATCAATGCCTGGCGCCACGCTTGAGCATGTGAACATGATCAACTCCGCGCCTGCTTCTTCGGCCAGACAGATCTGATTGCAGAGGCGCTTCAGGATCAGGGGCGTAAGCCCGTCCATTTCAAGCGTCTCCTGAATAAGGCTGTCATCCACGATGTGAAATGTGGATATGCCCGGAAGCCGCTCGGCTATCATCGGTTTAAACATGTCCGCTATTGCCACACCGGTATGAACGAAACCGATTTTTTTAAACATTTTAAAACCTCCTTAAGATGTCTTGATTCGATTGCTTTTCTTACCCTTTAGCAATCAGATCCGTCAACCGACATATCCCATCAGCCTGGGAAGCCACAGGGTAAAGCCCGGAAAAAGTGCAATAATAAGGGTCATTCCATAGATCAGGGCAAGAAAGGGCCATACGTCGTTCATTACTTCCTCAATGGTGGTTTGGGCCAGGTTGCATGCAATAAAGAGCCCCAGCGCCACAGGAGGGGTGAGCAGGGCCAGCTGCACAATCATCACCACCAGAAGACCGAAATGGTGGGGGTCTATCCCAAAGGCGGTGGCGGCCGGCGCAAAGACAGGAACCAGCATTATCATGGTGGCCACCGCCTCAAGGACGAACCCTATGATCAAAAGGACGGTCAGAACAAGCAGGAGAAAGACATAGCGGTTTGTAGTCACCCCCTGAAGAAAGGCTGTGATTGCCTCAGGGGCCTGGTAGATGGACAGGGTATAGGTGATTATTTTGGCACAGCCAAGTACAAGAAATATAACCGCACTCATTATGGAGCATTCAAGAAGACAATCCTTGAGAAGCTGCCATGTAAGCCTTCTTTTGATCACCACCCCTACAAAGAGGCCGTATACCGCTGCGATGGCCCCTGCCTCGGTCGGAGTAAAGACTCCTCCCATGATTCCAAGCAGTATAATGACCGGAATCAGAAGACCCCAGAAGGCCTTGAACCCGCTTTTAAAGACAAGCCGAAGATCAAATCCCGCCTTATTGACAGGGTAGTTGCGACGGATGGAGTAGAAGTGGGTAAGGACCATCATGGCAAGCCCGATCAGGACTCCCGGTATGGCGCCGCACATGAAAAGGCCGCCGATGGAGACATCCCCCGGTGCTGCATAGGCGTATATTATCATCCCTACGCTTGGCGGGATGATCGGGCCGACTATGGAGGAAGACGCGGTTATGACAGCGCTGAATTTGCTATCATAGCCGTTTTTTTTCATAGCCGGTATCATCATGGAGCCAATGGCCGCTGTATCGGCCAGGGCAGCCCCGGAAACGCCGGCAAAGAACATGCTGGCGACTATGTTGGTATGGGCAAGACCGCCTGGAAACTGTCCTACCATGGAATCTGAAAAATTGACCAAGTCCTGCACCACGCCGCTTTTCTCAACCAGGAGCCCCGTCAGTATGAATGCGGTTATCGCCATCAGGGCAAAGGGGCTGATACCCCCGAAGATGAGTGTTGGAACTGCGAGGAGCGGCAGGTCTTCCGATATGATGAAAAAGGTGACCCCGGTAATTCCCAGACTGAATGCAACAGGCATCCCGATCACGACAGTAAAGGCAAAGCATGAAAGAAGGATGAAAAAAACGGCGTTTGAACAGCCTGAATAGTGGGAGATAATGGACCCAACCAGTACCCCGAAAGATACAACCACAAATCCTATGCTCCAGCCTGAGTTCCTTTCCCCTGATTCAGCTTTTGAGGCGCCCTGCTGTCTCAGCTCCCTTATCGTGGAGATTAGATTCCTGATCAGAAAGACCCCCATCAATATGCAGCCGACGGGAATGCTGAGATAAAACCAGAACATGGATACCCTCCTCATGGTGGGGATATAGGCGGTCCACTGGTTGGGCAGAAGCAGGATGCCGTAGATCATCAAAAGGGCCAAAAAGATAAGCACACAGATCTCAAAAAAGAATTCAAGTCGCAGCTGGTTGCCTCTACTCAGTTTTTTGGTGAAGAGATTTATACTGATATGGCGTTTCTGATCCAGCGCGATACTTGATGCGAAAAAGACCACCACAACCATGAGGTAGCGAGTTAGGTCCTCTCCAAAAGGCAGGCCTGAGTTGAATATATAACGTAGAACCACGTTTATGAAGACCGATAGGATCAGAAGGGCGCAACATGTTGCGGCGATAAATCGTATAGCCTTGCGAAAGATTTCAAGTGTCATTTTTATCCATATCAATCTGTACAGGATTACGATAAACGGTTTGAATCAGGCCCGGGCAGCCCATCCGTAAAGGGACGGGCTGCCGGTCTATTTGACAAAGGGGTACGCTATTTTTGGGCCCAGATGACCATGTCGATCAACTCTTTTGTCTTGGGGCCAAGGTCCTTTTTTTTGAGGACCGTCGGAAAGACCTTCTCGTAGGTCACTTTCCTGAACCGGTCAAGTTCGCATTCCGGAATCTCGTTGATTTTCATACCCGCCTTTTTCAGCTTCTCAAGGCACTCGGCATTGGCCTCTGTCATTTTTGCCCTCTGCCATTTTTCGGCCTTTTTGGCGGCTACATCAACCATAAGGCGGAGATCTTCAGGCAGCTTGTCATAGTACTTCTTGCTCAGCACCACGATGCCCGGCTCATTCATGTGCTTGGTAAATGAATAATACTTGTTCATTTCATAGACCTTGCCCAGCCAGACAAAGAAGGGGGGATTTTCCTGTCCCTCAACAACGCCCTTTTTCATTGCCTCGAACAATTCGGCCCAGTCGATATGCATCGGATTGACTCCCACCTCCTTGAAGAAGGCCATGACACTGGGACTCGGCAATACCCTGAGTTTGAGGCCGTTGAGGTCTTCGAGCTTCTGGATCGGCCTTTTGTCGTTGGTTACACTTCGAAAGCCGTTTTTGTACCAGCCCAGGTTGTGGAAATTGGCCTTGGCCAGCCTCTCTTCGATATAATCACCGATAGGACCGTCAAGGACTCCGAACATGCTTTCATCGCTTTTGAAGATGTATGCAAGCACGGTCAATCCGATCTCCGGGGTGTATGTGGAAAGCTGAGCAGAGCCGGGGATGGCGGCTTCAAGTGTATTGTTTCTTACCATTTCGCAAACTTCGCGCGTATTTCCCAGTGTGGCGCTGTGATGGACGGATACGTCTATGCGGCCGTTCGTGAGCGCTTCAAGCTCTTTTTCAAAATATTGTGCCGCCTGGACCCAAGGACTTACCGGTTTATGACTGCAGGCGATCCGAAGTTTATATTCTGCTGCAAATATCTGTGTGGTAGTAAATGATATCAAGAGCAGCATAGCCAAAAAAAGTGCAACCTTTACCGAAAAATATCCTGATTTTTTCATAAGTCCTCCTTTTTTTGTTTTTGGTTTCAACAAATAGATCCACCCTGTTGCCATATTGCCCGGAAAGGCGTGTCTCTTTCTGCCCGAGCATTGTTGGCAATATTCCATGCGCCTAGAGCCTGTCTTGTTCCTCCTTTTCAAGTTCTTTTATGAATCTTTCCCTTCCCTGTCTCATATGACGACGCATGAGATCCTCCGCCGTATCCTCGTCCCGGTTACAGATAGCCTGGATCATGTCCAGATGTTCCTGGATCGTCTCCCTTGGATGCCTGACAAATCCACCGGGAAGATCCGTATGGTAGGTAAAGATTACAACCGCATACGCCTTGAAAACGCTGGAGAAGATTTCACCTCCCGCGACGTCCATCAGGAACTCATGGAAGCCCTGGTCATCCTTGGCATAGACTGCAAGCGCCTCTGAGTCGCCTTCGACATCGGCATCCTTAAAGAACTCTCGCAGTTCCTTCATCTGAGGTTCGGTAATGCGGGAGGCCGCCCTCCTTGCACCCAGTGCCTCCAGCGCTTCCCTCAGGTCAAGTACGTCTATTATCTCCCGTTTGGAAAATGTGCGGACATAGTGGCCCCGCCTTGGCCTTGTCTCTATAAGCATTTCCCTTTCAAGCATCTTGAGTGCGATCACAATCGGGGTGCGGCTTACACCCAGGTCCGTCTTTAACTGATCGATTATAATCTTATCTCCTGCCATTAATTTGCGGTCCAAGATCAATGACTTGATAATGTCATATACTTCAAGCTCCAGATTCCTTCTAAGGCCTAATTTATCCATAAATTCAACCGTTCCGTTTGTTTGGGGTTTATTTTTGTTGTTGTTCAATGTCTATGAAAAATATACCAGAGTCGATCTGCTTCAGTAAAAAACAAATAAAATAAAGGATTTATCAAAGTGCACGCTGTAATATTTAAAATGTAAAATATTACATTTATCAATAAACCTCATCTAAATAGAAGCAAAATTGTTTGTCAAGAAAAATGATGATTAAAAATTAACCGAAAGGATTAATCCTTGCGGCCTGTGCCTTATCTGGCAGGTGTGAAATAGGTCTTGAAATCAGCCGCCGATGATCCTGCGACCCAGCCGGTGGAAAAGGCCGCCTGCAGGTTGTACCCGCCGGTGTCTCCATCAATGTCCATGACTTCGCCTGCAAAATACAGCCCTTTTACGAGTCTTGATTCCATGCTGCGCGGGTCTATCCGGGTAAGATCCACTCCTCCTGCCGTAACTATTGCCTCATCAAACGAGCGGTGCCCGGTTATCCTGAATGAAAATCCCTTCAGCCACATACGAAGCCGTTCCCTTTCAGCGGATGTTATCTGGTGCGCCTGCTTGTTATGAGGAATCCGGGTGAGATCAATGCAGATCGGAATAAGTTTTGAGGGAAGCAGTTCCTTGAGCATGTTGCCGAACTGTTTTTTGCCGTTTTTGTCTAAGTCCCTGATGATCCGGTTGTCAAGCTTCCCATTGTCAAGGGCGGGTTTGAGATCTATTGAAATTACAGGCCTGCGGCCGGAATCAAGGCAATCGACAATATGGCCGCTTAGGGTGAGAATAACAGGGCCGCTTACGCCCGTTTCTGTAAAATGCACCTCTCCAAAGGCCTCCCTGCTTTTTTTCCCGTCGATAGACAGGCTCACAAGGACGTTTCTCAGCTTCAGGCCGGTTGCCTGCGTTTTCCATGGGGCATTCGTTTCAAGCGGCACAAGGGCGGGCCTTACCGGTATCAGGCGGTGTCCCGCCGACAATGCCAGTGCGTACCCGTCGCCTGTAGAGCCTGTCAGGGGATATGATGAGCCTCCTGCGGCAATCACTACCGCATCGGCCTTAAGCCTTCGCTCTTTAAGGACGCTGTCCGCCAGTGCCCTTTGCCCTCCTGATTGATAATGCCTCGCAAACAGGCCGGTGATCTTTGCGCCGTCAAGATCAAGTCTTGTGACTGCGGTTTTTGTCCGTATTTCCGCCCCGCCTGAACGGGCCCAGGCAATCATGGCCTTGAGGATGTCCTGTGCCTTTCCGCTTTGAGGAAATACCCTGCCCCCCCTCTCTGTTATCGACTGGACCCCCAATTCCTCAAAAAAGGATATGAGCTCATCACTGAAAAACCTTGAAAAGGCCTGGCGGAGAAAACGGCCGTTTCGTCCGAAATGGGTGATGAAATGCTCTAACGGGACAATATTGGTAAGGTTGCACCTTCCCTTTCCCGTTATACCCAGTTTAAGGCCGGGCCGGGCCATTTTTTCAAGGACCGTAACGTCCGCCCCCAGGCGGGCGGCCCGCCCCGCCGCCATGAGGCCTGACGCGCCCCCGCCGATTACTATGACTTTCCTGTTTTTCATGAGAAATCAATACCTCGATTTCATCTCCGAGCGGTTTGGAGATGATGATTCAGGGACCCGGGGGCCATGGTTTATATGGATTGATCCATTTAAAGATAACTTCTTTTTATAACCTGACAATAGAAAGGCCCTCTAAGGGTATAACCTTAAAGGGCCTTTCACTCAAGGAGTGTGGCTGATTTTCAGAAGAAATCAGCTGAAAAACCGATAGAATTCTATCAGTGAAGGTTTGCTACGAATTTTCGCAGTTCAAGTTCCATCTCGGTGGCCTTGACATGCTCTTCCTCAATAAGGTTGTCCTTTTCTCCGGGATCCTTTTTGAGGTTGTAGAGCTCGTTTCCCTTGCCTTTGTCCAGGTTCAGGATGAAGCTCCAGGTATCGTCGTTGATCCTCCAGGCGCGTTTGAAATAGCCCATGTAGGCATAATCCCTTATGGTATCAACTTCTCCCGCCATCATCGGAAGCAGGCTCTGACCATGAATCCTGGGAGGCATGCGCACGTTAAGGAAATCAAGGATGGTGGGAAAGACCTCCGTGGTTTCTACCATGGCATCGAAGCGTTTTCCCGCGCCTACGCCTTCAGGATGTCTTATGATGAGGGGTATGTGAACGAGTTCTTCATAAAGGAAGGGCTCTGCCTTCTTGATTATTCCATGCTCCGAGAAAGGCTCGCCATGGTCGGTTGTATAGATGATCATGGTGTCGTCGTACATGCCCATTTCCTTGACCTTGTCAAGCAGATGTCCCACCCATGTATCGCACAGGGTGACCTTGCCGGCATAGAGCTTTGCTATATGATTCACTTCTTCGTCGCTCAGATAACCGTCCGTCTTGCCGGGAATCGGATGGATGATGTCCTTGCCCTTATAGTCGGGATCAGTGTACATGCGGTTGTAAGGCTCCGGCGGATCCCACGGCTCATGCGGATCAAAGCAGTCAACCCACATGAAGAGATTTTCTTTTACAGGTTGATTTTCAAGCCAGTTAATGCCGTCTTTTACGCACCTTGCCACAAAGGTGTCCTCTTCGCTCTTCCACCAGTGGATATTGCGAAGATACTGGGTCAGCTGGGCCTTGACCGCCCTGTCCTTGCCGTCCCCTTTGTAGTACTTCTCAACCTCGGCATCCACATCGATTGATTCATCGATGATCCAGGGATCACCTTCATGCCCCCTTATGAAATTGACATAATCAAAACCCCTTTCAAAGGCCATTGAAGGCTTGTGAAGGTGGTAGGTGTCGGTTATAAGAGCTGATTTGTATCCCTTGTTCCAGAGGACCTCGGCCAGGACCACGTCCTTCGGCTCAAGCCTCTGCCAACCCCTGAATGGAAATGTGTATCGGCCTGTAAAAAAGGTCGTTCTGGTAGGGACGGTAGGCAGTCCCTCTGAGTAAAAGTTGTCGAAAACCGCGCTTTCGGACGCGAGTTTGTCGATATTGGGTGTCTTTATCCAATCGTTTCCGTAACAGCCCAGGTGGTCCCAGCGCAGGCTGTCATTTACTATGACGATAACATTCATATCTTGGTTCCTCCAAATATTGGGTGGTGCCGATTACCGGTTTATTATGGGAAGGTTTTCCAGGATGCTGGGGGCCATTTCCATCATCTGGCTCATGAGCTTCTGGTTCATTTCCTTGTCAAAACCCTCTCCCGGTGTCTCAACGCCGTTAAATATAGCGTATAATTTGCTTGCTTCAGGCTCATTAAAGGCCAGTTCGAAGGCAACCCCGGTGTCTTCCCAGTGGATGGTCTCCTCTTCAATCTCGGGTGGTTCCTCTTCCACCGATGTGCCTATAATGTAAGTCATCTGGGATTTAAGATCTTCCAGAAAATCCTCCTCGCAGAAGCCTACCCCTGTCTGGGCATAGTGAAAAACCCTGTAGATATCGGCCAGTTCATCGGTCTCGAACTCGATTACAAATTCCCGCAGCGAAATACCGCAGGCCGCAGCTTCTCTTACTTCCATGATTGATACCTCCCTTTACTTCATTTCATTATCATCAGGTTTTATCCATCCTAATATGTGAATTCTTTGAACCCGCACCGGCTTTTTCATTCCGGCAAAAAAATCCAGGCATTTAACCGGCCGGGATGAATCTTTGTCTCATGCTCCAGGAAACGGGTACTCCCTTTTTATACCAAGTTACCAGATCTTTAATCCTCGTACCATAAATTATAGAGGGGATGCTTATTAGTCAAATCGATTTTATCTGTAAATAAATTGATATTATCGATGGCATGGCTCAGGGATTCCCTGAAAGGGGGAAGGGGTTCCATTCAAGACCCGAAGTCGGCTATTTTTCGGGCGTCTTCCGCATCCAGACGGACGTCCGTAAGCCCTGACCTTCCGTCTCCGTGGTAATCGGTGCCTCCCGAAATCAGAAGCCCTTTTCCGGCTGCGGTCTTCCCGTACCTTTCTATGGCTTCCCGCCTGTAGCCGGTATCATAGGGGTAAAAGACCTCTATCCCGTCAAGCCCCTGTTCTATGAGGGGCCATAGTACGTTGGCGTCAAACTCGTCATAGGCGATTTTATTGTGATCTACCGCCGGGTGCGCGATAAAGGTGACGGCCCCGGCCTGCTTGAGCAGTTCAAGGCCCTCAAATATATCTTTTTCCTCAAGGGGTGGCCTCGGGAAATTATAGAGGCAGCCCTGCAGCCTGTCTGAAAGCTCACGGGCGGCAGGGGCGTGCATCCCCTCTTCAAGGAATATCTCAAGCAGCCTGGCATTCCTTTTTTTGTCGGGTCTCAGGATATAAAGGCTGATCTTTTCCCCTGCAAAGGGTGATGAAGGAACTATCCGGTCCCAGTTTTCAATAATTATCTGATAGGTTACAGGTATGGGGTGCTGAATAACGTCGTCCTGTTTTCCGGCTGCGGCGAATTTTTTAAGATTGAGCCCAGCGGCCTGCTTCTTCAGGATTGAGATAACCTCTCCAGGAGAGCTCATCCTTTCAGAGATTCCGTCAAGGTTAAGCTCAAAGGCCTTTTGTATCCTTGCCTCCATATCAGGCATCACCCTGTGAGAACATCTGTATCTGCAGAATTCACCCAGGACGGAGTCCGCCCTTTCAAGCCCCTGTCTGTAATTCGAATGATTTATGCGGGGAAAGTAACCGAGCATGTGAATCGTGAGGCCGAGATCGAACTGCTTGAGGCTGAGTTCAATGCCAGGAATAAATCGCCTGCGGCCCGCCCCCCCGCGTGATTCGAGCCTCTCTTTTTCCCTGAAAAAAGGCTCTATGCCTGAAAGTGAATCATGATCGGTAAGGGAAAACAGATCGAGATTTTCGGTGCCGTAGATCCTGCGGGCAAGCTCGGCAGGACTTATGAGCCCGTCTGAAAAAAATGTATGGGTGTGAAGGTTTGCAAAGGTCATTTTTGTATTGTCCATAGGTTATAATAAAAAATAGTTTTTCTCCAATTTATTTGGATAACAGGGTCCAGTCATTCGAGGGCCTGATCTAACATTTTGATTTTTCACGAATGCACAAAAATGATGAATTAATAGGCCTAATCGGAACTGAGGTCAAATGTATTCTGGTGGTTCCCTTTTTGGTTTAGGGTCCGGAGCCTTTAAAACGGACAGCTATTGATATAATTTATGTTATGAGCTATTCTATTATTAATTTTGATGGGAGGTGTAATTATGATCGATGAAATGGGAGGAGATTTCTTCCAATGGCTCAGGGGGTTTTTCTATGTGGCCAAGAGGGGCAGCGTAACGCTTGCCGCAATGGAAATGGGGCGAAATCAGCCTACGGTCAGTCATCAGGTAAAGTGTCTTGAAAATGAATTCGGTATCAAGCTTTTTGACAGGTCGGGGGGGCGGATGGAGCTTACTCCCGAGGGTCGACTTATGCTGGAAAAGGCCATTTCCATCTTTGAAATCATAAAGGAGATGAGGGATCAGACCGGAGGGGATTTGCTCCAGAGAAGCGGTGATGTGTCCATCTGCACTACCCATGCCGTAATACACTATTTTCTTCCATCTTATGTGGTAAATTTCAGGAAGCAGTACCGGGATGTCCATTTTGAGCTCCGGGGAGGCGGGGTCGATATGATAATGCAGAAGGTGGAATCGGCTGAAGCGGATTTCGGGATAGCTAGCCTCAATTCCTTGCCTGATAATTTTGCCTATTATGAACTTTTTGAGACCCGTCCGGTGTTGATAGCACCAAAGGGCTCAAGATTTTTCAAAAAAGCTGTTCCATCCCTGGAGGAGATCTCAAAGGCTCCCTTTATAATCTTCCCTGAATCAAGCACCATTACCCCGCTTATAAAAGAGACCTTTAAATCCAACAATCTGGAAATGAACATACTCTTTATGCTTAACAATTATGAGACGGTTAAGGAATTCGTGGCCCTGGGCACCGGTATTTCGATTCTGGATGAATACGCCCTGAACGGAAAGGATGATGAGAAAATGGATATCTATCCCCTGGATTCGTTCTTTAAACCTAGAAAATACGGTCTGCTCATGCGAAAGAAAAAATATCTGTCCCCCTGCGTTAAGGCGTTTTTACGCTTTTTGAGGCCTGAGGTAGTACTCTAGGGAGAGAGGCGGGATGACGGGCTGTTTGCTATTGAATATATCGATAGCATAGAGAATAGAATTAATTTGAATAATAGCTTTCCTTTTCTTAATGTCAAGACAGTGGAAAAAACAGGGCTGGTACATAAGTTCCAGGTTTAAGGATAGGAAAACAGCGTGAATGCCTTTTAACAAGCGTATGGAGTAACACGCTTTGCCCGGGGCATTTGAAAAAAGGAGAATAAGGATGGATGATTTTACACCTCATGAGCTGGCACTCATGGAAAAAATGACTCCTCAGCACAAGGCATTGATGCCGAAGCTTACGGCGAGTGAAAGACGCTCCATGGCAAATAACGTGAAAGTGGAGAACATCGACCTGATTCAGTCATGGATCGGTACCGATGAGGAGATCGAAGGGATGCTTTTCTGGGACAAGGGCGGAAAATATGACGACCCTGAGTGGCAGTCCCTCAAACCGTTTGACGATGCCACCTCTTCATTATGGGAAAAGGCCAAATCGCATTACGCGGATTTGAGAAAAGAGGCGATTGAAAGCCAGAGGCGTTCCGACATTACCCTTTACAGTCAGTTCAACACAGGACTTCTTTTTACCGGACTCGCAGGAGCCGTGAGATGTGACTGCGACGGCAATGCCGACGAGAAAGGAGAATTCTTCAGGGGGATTGAATGGAGGGCCATAGGCAGCATAGAGGAATATATAAACAGCATAACCATATATCCGCTTGATTCAGGCGAATTCGAGGTGCATTTCGGCGGTAGAATCGAAGGCAGCCCTGACGGTATATGGACTTACACGGGAGACTATCACAGCCTTCTGCAGCTGGCCCAGTTGGCGGCAAAGACCATGCCTAAGCACGGCTTTGAAACGGCGGTGCGCGACGGAAAGGGAAACCTGAATGAACTGGATCCCAAGGTCGTGAGAAAGGCTATGATGGGGAGCGGGGAAAAACTGGTATTTGACAGGGAGATGAAGTTTTACGCCTCCTTGAAGGCCGCAGATATCGCCTCGGCACTTGAGGCCGCGGACATCCTTTCGCGCCGTTTCTACGAGAGATACGGCCTTGAGACCGAGGCCTATAAGATCGGCAAGAAGTATGGAAACTTTTTTCTCATGAGGGAAGGAAATTTTGACAAATTCATGCCTACCACGCCTGTTGAACAGGATGGCCTTGTCCTTCTTACCGCGACCCTGGTATGCAGAAGGTGCAGGAGGGAATTGAACGAATTCAGGGACCTGGCCAAATATTACCCCCATGTAAATGCCGCCCTGGTGAACCTGAGCTCGCCCCAGTTTAAATTCTATGAAAGGGTCTTCGGCGATATGGGAGGGGGCGACCCGGACAATTTCAGAAAGACCGCCGCAGGAGTTACCCCGTTTATAATAATCTATGCGCCGGATGAAAACCGGGTCCTGAAACTTGCCGAATATATCGCAACGGGAAAGGCTGAGAAGACTCCTTCAGTAATTGAGTCTAGCCCGACCCTGGAAAAATATTTCGGTAACGGGGAGTTACAGAAGGCTCAACAGGCATAGTCCCTAAGGACTGGAATTATTTTTGTTACAGATGATAAAGGGGCGGGGGAGCCGTCATTCTCCCCTGCCCTTTTTTTGCCTCCGCCTCAATACCCTCAGGCCTGCTGCTGAGAAAGGTAGGGTCCCGCCCCATATTTTGAATTGACAAACCCCTTTTTGTTTGACCAATATACCGCGAGAAAAGCTGTTTTTTTACGTGATTTCCTTTGTCGTTTCCAAACAAGGTTTATTTCCCGTTTAGTTGAAATTATTCAGGCAGAATAGGCGGCGGGCCCTCCGCAACTTATATGTGATCCCGGAGGGTTTAAGGGGCCGGGCGAAGTGCAGGGGAATTAAAGGGGGGTTAGAGCCCCGGCGTAAGTAAAAGAGATCCTGTTTACCTATCCCCGGGATTGTTTTTACCATGCCGTACGGATCTGGACGAATCACTGACGGAAATAGACACAAACCAATCGGAGTTTCAGGCTGAGCCTTATGAAAATGGAGAAAAGCCCCTATCATGAGGGCGTTCAATATCTCTTCGGTCTTCAGAAATATGGTATCAAGTTCGGACTTTCAAAGACATCCAACATGATGTCCTTTTTCGGAAATCCCCATCACGGGCGTAAATATCTGCATATAGGAGGCACTAACGGCAAGGGTTCGGTTGCCGCCTTTGTGGCCTCAGTGCTCCAGTCATCGGGTCTCAAGGTAGGCCTTTACACCTCTCCCCACCTGGTTCGTTTTACCGAAAGATTCAGAATAAACGGGAAGGAAATCCCCCGGCAAAAGGCCTTATCCCTTATACGGGAACTCAAGTCCGCCTTTTCCAGAAAAGAGCTTCCCACGTTCTTTGAGGCAACTACCGCCATGGCGCTGCTCTATTTTGCCAGGGAAGATACGGATGTGGCGATCATGGAGGTCGGAATGGGGGGGCGCCTTGACGCCACAAACATAATAAGCCCACTTGTCTCCGTTATTACGAATATCTCAATGGAACATCAAAATTTTCTCGGTTCATGTCTCCTTGATATAGCAGGGGAAAAAGGCGGGATCATCAAGGAGGGGGTGGATCTGGTTTCAGGGGTGACGCAGCCTGCGGTAAAGACGCTTTTCAGATCGATTTGCGATAAAAAGGGGTCCTCCTTTTTCAGGCTGGGGAGAGATTTCACTTACCGCAATACAGGATCAGGTCTTAACTATTACGGTATTGAGCGCAGGTTGAAGGGTCTAGATATAGGGCTTCTCGGCGGATTTCAGTCCAAAAACGCGGCAATAGCCCTGGCCGCTGTTGAAAGAGTTGAAAAAAAGGGGTTTTCCTTTTCAGACAGCCGGATAAGGGATGGTCTGTCAAAGACGAGATGGCCGGGCAGGATGCAGTTGATTTCGGAAAATCCGATGATCGTCCTTGACGGTGCTCACAACCCGGGCGCTATAAGGGAGCTTGCCCGGTCCTTGAGGACATCCCTTTCCTTTAGAAAAATGATACTGGTGATCGGCGTAATGGAGGACAAGGATATCAAAAGAATGCTGGGCAGCATAGTACCTCTTGCCGACCACGTCATATACACGAGGCCCGTTTATTCAAGGGCCGCCGAGCCGGACATCCTGGCCCGAAAGGGCTCACACCTCGGGGTGCCGGGCGAGGTTGTTCCTTATTTGAAGGAGGCCGTCCAAAGGGCAAAAGGGCTTGCCCGGTCATCGGATCTGATACTGATCTGCGGGTCTCTTTTTACCGTGGGAGAGGCTATGAGTCATCTTGATCCCCATGGTTACGGGAAGGTCGAATAAATTTCGGTACGCCGCACAACCGATCCCCTGGATTGACTCAGATATCGGCAAAAGGGCCACGGGCGGAAACCGGTTGGAACCTGATTCGGGAGATATTTATGATAATAAAGAAAAGGAAAACGGCCTTTTCCTTTGTAACGGCGCTCATCATATCCTTTATCGCGGCAACTCCGTGTGCGGCCGGAGATGACGCCGTAAAAAAAATCCTGAGCGACAGTGCACCCTGGGAGATAACAGCGGACAGCCTGACCTATAAGTCGGAAGACGGGGTATTCCTGGCCGAAGGAGATGTGGTTATCTCTCAAAAGGATCAGGTCCTGTATGCCCAAAAAGCCTTTTACAATGAAAGGACCGGGATGGCAAAGGTGTCAGGGGATGTGCGCCTTGAGGCGGCAGGTGATGTCCTTGAGGGTGAAAAAGGGGTTTTTGATCTCAAAAAGAGGACGGGAAGGATAGATAAGGGGCGGATCTTTCTGGTCAAAAACCATTTCTATATCAATGCCGATGTTATGGAAAAGATGGGTGAGGCCTCATATCTGTTGAAGAATTGCACCGTGACCACATGTGACGGAGAAAACCCGGAATGGAGTATCTCAGGTTCCGAGGTAAAGGTGACGATAGAAGGGTACGGGACCGTGAAGAATGCCGCCTTCAACGTCATGGGGGTCCCCCTGATATATGTCCCCTATGCCATGTTCCCCGCCAAGACAAAACGGCAGACCGGCCTGCTGATCCCGGCGGTGGCTTACGGCAGCAGAAGGGGCGCCGAAGTGGACATCCCCTTTTTCTGGTCTATATCCGATCAGGTCGATGCAACCTTTTATCAGCATTACATGAGCAAGAGGGGATATATGCAGGGGCTTGAGCTGAGGTACCTTGCCGATGAGAATTCAAGGGGGGAGTTGCTCTTCGACATACTGTCGGACAGAAAGGGAAAAAAGAACCTGAACGAATCCGACGAGGCCGCACTGAGCCCTTTTGAGAGGACAAACCGGACCAGGTACTGGCTCAGGGGCAAGTTGGATCAGGATATGCCCTTCGGCATAGACGCGAGGGTCGATGCCGATTATGTGAGCGATCAGGATTACCTGAGGGAATTCGGGCAGGAAGCGGGGGGGATGAGCGTACGGCCTGATATCACCCGTAATTTCGGGCGATATGTCGATGACAGGTATTCCCCCACCAGGGTGTCCACTCTCAGATTGAGTAAAGACTGGGAGTCTTTAAGTGTCCAGGCCGCCTCAATCTACAACCAGCGGCCGGAGGATATACCCCTGGACGGAACGGCCCAACCTCTTGGCGCGTTGAATCTGGATCTTCTTCCCGTAATGACGGCCGGTCTGCCCATTTTTTTCGGGCTTGAATCGGACTACGGCTACATATGGAGGGATTCCGGGGAAAAGGGTGATCGCCTTTTCCTTTCTCCCGAGATGAGGATGCCTCTGCGGTTCGGCAGGTATATGGAATTTGAGTCCTCCTTTAAATACAGTCATGTTGAACAGTGGATTGACAAAAGCCCAGTTCAGGAGGACCGGCAGTCCAAAAAGGCATATGAGACTGGGGCAAGCCTTTGTGCAAGCTTCGACAGGATATATGAAACCAACTGGAAGAGGGCGACGCGCCTCAAACACAGGATCCGTCCCGTTCTCAGTTACGGCTACAGGGTACCTCAGGATCAGAATGAATATCAGCCATGGTTTGAGCCGATAGAGGTGGAAGACAAGATCAATGCGGTCAGTTTCGCTATTGAAAACTTTCTTGATGCCCGTCTTGAAGATGAAAAAGGAAGCGTCTCTTATCGTCAATGGGCGCGTCTGAGCCTGAGCCAGGCATACAGCCTGGACGAGACAAGGAGGGATGAGGACCCTTGGAGGGAAAAGGAGCCCTTCGAGCCTCTGACCGCGGAGGTTGCAGTCAAACCCACGCCGGAGCTTGATTTAATCGGAAGCGCGGGATGGAATCATTATGCCCACGAGTTTACGCAGGCGGATCTTTCTGTTGGTCTTGCACTGCCGGGAAGGGGCTCAGGCATTCATACCTTTGAACTCGATTATACCTATGAAAAGGATATGGAAGAAAGCCTGAGCCTGGCATTGGGTCTGGATTTAGGCAGGGGATTTTCCGTCGGGACCTCCCTGAGCAGGGAGATGGATGACAGTGAGGATATCTCCAGGACATACTGGACAGGCTATGACAGCCAGTGCTGGGGCGCAAGATTTATTGCCGAGAGAAGCGATGAGGACACAAGTCTGATGGTCGTCATCAAACTCACCGGGCTCGGAGAAATAGGCTTCTAGAGAGCCTTTATCATAGACGATATACCGTTTATGTGAAAACGATCAGGGCAAGCCCCGCCGCCCAGCAGTATGGGGCGAAATATGAAAGGTGCCCTTTTTTCACCATACCCATCAGGATGTTAAGCGCGAAAAATCCGACCAGCGCCGAGGTAAAAAAACCGGTAACAAGTGCGGAAAGTCCCACCCTTGAAACGGCTTCCATGTCAAACTGAAGAACAAGCGCGCCTATGATCGCCGGTATGGAGAGAAGAAAGGAAAACCTGCCGGCAAGCTCCCTGTCAAGGCCTAGAAACAGGGCGCAGGCGATCGTGGCCCCTGATCGGGATATGCCCGGTATTATGGCCAGCCCCTGTACGGTCCCTATGGCAAGCGCGTAAAGAACCCCAAAGGTCTTCCTTGATCCGTAGCCTGACGGAATCAGCCTGGTCGCCCCGATTATCAGACCGGTCGTGATGAGCATGAACCCGACAAAATGAACCGAGGAGAAAAGTCTTTCGAGCGGGGTCATAAAGACCAGTCCTATTACGGCGGTTGGAATCGAACCGACAATGATCCGGAAAAGAAGCGAGGTATGGTCGCTTTTGAAATCCTTTTTGCGTACCGCAGAGGTCATCTCGGACAGGTCACGGCGGAAATAGATGATAACCGCCGTCAGGGTGCCCAGATGAAGCGAGATATCCAGCAGGATTTCAGGTTCACTGAATCCCATAAGATGCTGGAAAGCGACAAGGTGACCGGAACTGCTTATAGGAAGAAACTCGGTCAGCCCCTGGATTATTCCAAGAAAGACAGCGGCGATTTCAGACATGATGAATTTACCTTTTAAATCTGTGAGATATCAGATGGCGCAGCAGATATGCAAGCTCAATCTTTATGGTCGGCCGTGCGGTTTGGCCGCTTCCCTCTTCTTATGTTTGGTTCTTCTCCAACTTAGTTGTCGAAGAGGGTCCAAGGAGTCAAGGGTTCCAGGAATCAAGGGTTTACTTTCAAGGGATTTGATTATCACTTTGAGCATTGCCCCGACATCCCCTGTTTTCCTTCTTAATTTTCAAAGCCTTTCTTCTTTCAAATAACCCAGGTAAGCTGATGTTATGTACCGGGTTTCCAGTTCACAGGCTGAACCTTATGCAATATAGAGAAATCTCACAGACTCTATAGCCGTTTTTTTCCCATACCCTTAGGCGGTATCCCTTGATACGAAAACAGCGGATCTTCTGATTCGGGAGGTAAAACAGTATTGTTCATTTTCAAAAAAACGTTTCGTTTCTTTATACATATGCAAACAAGGTGTATGCGATTTTTTTCTTAACGGTTAACCGGCTATAATCTTTAAGCTTTTCACTCGACCCCTCGACCCCTTGAAACCGGGAACCCGCTGCGAAGCAGTGGGACTGAGCGAAGCGTAAGCGGAGCAAAGAAACCTTTATTTAGACCAACTCTTTTGGAGATGACCTTTATGTTTTAACCTCTTGATTTCGGGGCGGGGTTACCTTGCTTGACAGTGCAGGGTCCTTCCAGTATATTTTTTCTCCTGAGTCTTATAACCTAGAATACCCCGGAGGTATAAATGAAAACAAAAGTGGGGGTCTTGTCTGCCGGCGGCGACTGCCCGGGAATAAACAGCGCCATTCGATGGCTGGTCTATTCTGCGATGGATAAAAGCCTTGTTCCCGAAAGGGGGATGATGTTTGAGGTGCTTGGAATCAGAGACGGGTGGAGGGGCCTGTGCGAGGTAAAACCTGATAAAAAGGACAGCCTCAAGCGCTGGACTACGCCTCTGGACCCGGATATAGTCCGAACCTGGGACCGATACGGCGGAACAAGGTTGGGGACCAGCAGGGTAAATCCCTATAATCCGCAGAATGATAGATCGGAGCTGCTTATTCAGAACTTCAAGAAGCTGGGCCTGGATGCGCTGGTGGTGATAGGTGGCTTTGACAGTATAGGCGTCTCCTACAAGCTGTTCAAGGAAGGAGTCAAACTGGTAGGTATCCCGAAGACCATAGACAGAAATCTGTCTGAAACGGACTATTCCCTGGGCTTTGATTCGGCACTTAACATAATAACGGATGACGTTGACAGAATAAGGATAACGGCCGGTTCACACAGCCGTATTTTTGTGGTTGAGTGCATGGGAAGAAACGCGGGTTGGTTGGCCCTGGAGGGTGGGGAGGCTACGGGGGCGGCTCTTATACTTATCCCGGAGCATGATTTCGTAGTCGAAAGGGTAATTGAATTACTGAAACAGAGGAAGAAATCCGGAAAGAGATATTCGATAGTAATGGTCTCCGAGGGTGCGAAACCGAGGGGTATGGAAGAGATACGCGAAAAACGGGGCAGAGACGGCTTCGGTCATTACTATCTGGGGGGAGTGGGTGGCTTCCTGGCCGAGGAGATTCAAAGACATACCAATATGGAGGTACGATATGTCGCCTTGAGGCATCTCCAGAGGGGAGGGGCTCCAACCGCTTATGACCGCAGGATGGGTCGAAGATTCGGAATCGCCGCCATCGATATGATCGTAAATGAGGATTTCGGGCGTTTGGTAAGTCTCAAAAACGGTGAAATTACCAGTGTGCCGATGAAGAAGACCCTGGAGAGGCTGAAACTGGTTGATGTGGAAAAATATTACAATACCAGGGACTATAAGAGCCTCGATCGCATACTTTAGGGATTTATTTGTTCAGAGGGATTCTGCTCTTCATCGCATGGGTAAGGGTCATGGGATCCGTGTATTTCAGATCGCCCCCCATGGGCACTCCAAGGGCTATCCTTGTTACCTTTATGCTCCCATGCCTTTCCGATATAAGACTTGCCAGAAACGAGGCGGTGGCTTCACCCTCAGTGGTGGGGTTGGTCGCCAGTATGACCTCCCGGATGTTTTCCCTCTTTAATCTGGAAAGAAGTTCCCCTATCTTTAGATCTCCGGGCCCTACCCCGTCAAGGGGTGAGAGGGCACCATGCAAAATGTGATACCGGCCCCTGAATATGCCTGATTCCTCTATCGCCAGTTGATCACCCGGTCCCTCTACAACGCAGATCGTTCCGTCGGCGCGTGATTCATCTTCGCAGATGGAGCAGGGGTCCCGGTCGGTCAGGTTAAAGCAGATGGAACAGAACTTTATGCTTTCTTTTACATCCATGAGGCTTTCAGCAAGATTTTCCGCAAGCTCTCTTTTACTTCTGAGTATATGGAGGGCGATTCTGGCGGCCGATTTCTGGCCTATTCCCGGGAGCCTTGAAAGGGCTTTTATGAGCTTTTCCAGGGAAGGAGGATATATTCCCATAAGATATTCCTGTGGGTTAAGGAAGAACCTTAACAAAAAGATTGAATTGCAAGATCTGCCCGGCAAAAGTTCCGGAGTCTTTTTAGCGCTCTTGATTTAACTGCTTAAACGGGTACTGCGGTTTCCGTCCAGAAACGGTCCTGTTGCCGGGCCTTATGAATCTAGAAAAGACCCGGAAGACCTGGGATATTCATGCCTTTTGTCAGTTCTCCCATCCCATCGTTCATCATTTCCTTGGCCTTTGACATTGCGTCATTAACTGCCGCTATTATCAGATCCTGAAGCATTTCCGAATCACCGGGGTCTATGACCTCATTATCGATACTGAGGGATAATAACTCCTGTTTGCCGTTGACCACTACCGTTACCATGCCTCCGCCGGATGATGCCTCTACGGTCTTATCTCCAAGCTCCTCCTGTAATTTGGCCATTTTTGTCTGGAACTGCTGGGCCTGTTTCATCAGTTGACCCATATTGGGTATCCCCTTCATTATGCTACCTCCGGATTAATCTTTTTCATTTATCAAGACGCTATCTTCCCTTTCAGGACCTATTTCTCATCCAGGATCTTGCCCTGAAAGACATCCAGTACCTCTTTTACCGGATCGGGAAGAGTCGAATTGTCTTTCCGTTTTCTTATTTCCGTTTGCGTTTTCGGTTTATTATCGTGATCAGAAACGGATCTGCTGTTTCGTCTGATTATTATCTTGATCCGTTCATTGAAAAATTGTCTGCAAAGGCTGCAGAACTGATCATACGTATCTTTATCATCAAAATAATCGGAAGAAAATGATTTTGTTCCATTGTTTATTTCCAGGTGCCCCTCCTCCAGGCCGATCAGTTCCCAGTCCTTAAGCACACTGTACATCAATCTGTTTTTGGATGAGAGAAAGTCCAGAAAATCCTCCCATCCCTTTTCAGGAAATGCGGGGGGGGGGTCCGCTTTGATGTCACTTTTTTCATCCCCGGTTGTTCGTTCATCAACATCAGGTGCCGGGTCATGTCTTACCTCTTGAGGTTTAATATCTACCGGGGTGCCGGCCAGTCTCTTTTCAAGGGCTTCGATCTTTTCTATCAGTTCCTGAAAGGAAAGATGATCACCAACCCGGCAGAGCCTTATCATGGTTGTCTCAAGATAGAGGCGGGGATTGGATGAAAATTTCAGCGCCTCTTCCCTTGCTATCATCAAATCCAGGAGCATGTGAAGTTTCGATGTACCGGCCCCTTTTGCCAGATCGATTATTTCATCCTTGTCAGGACCTATGAAATCGACGAGATAATCTTCAGGTGTCAGCAGGCAGACAAGGAGATCCCTTAATTGTTCCATGAGATTGTGGTAGAACGTCCTTGTGTCATATCCATAGGTATAGATCCTGTCAATAAGTTCAAGGCACCTCTTTGCCGAGCCGTCTATTAGGGCACGGCATGCGTCAAGTATCACGCCCCTGTCGATTATTCCCAGTATCTCGGTTACATCTTTTTCACTGACCCGGTTTCCACTGAACGAGACTACCTGGTCAAGGAGGCTTTCGGCATCCCTCATGCTCCCTTCCGATTCCCGCGCGATAAGCGCCAGGGAAGACCTGGGAATTTCGAGATCCTCTTTCAGGGTTATCTTTTCAAGGTGCTCAATGATTCTGGCAGGAGTGATTCTCTTGAAGTCAAATCGTTGACAGCGCGACAGGATCGTAACAGGCACCTTATGGGCTTCGGTCGTGGCAAAAATAAATTTCACATGCTCCGGGGGTTCTTCAAGTGTCTTGAGGAGCGCGTTAAAGGCGGCGAGGGTCAGCATATGGACTTCATCGATTATATAAACCCTGTATGGGCTGCTTGAGGGGGTGTATCTTATACCCTCCCTCAATTCTCTGATCTCATCTATGCCGCGGTTTGAGGCGCCGTCTATTTCCTGGACATCCATGGATGAGCCCCTGGTAATTTCAATACATGAAGGGCACTTGTTGCATGGGGCCCCGGGTTCACCCTGTGTGCAGTTTATCGATTTGGCCAGTATACGGGCAACGGAGGTCTTACCCACCCCCCTTGGTCCGCTGAACAGATAGGCATGTGCAAGCCTGTTGCTTTTAATGGCGTTTATCAACGTTTTTGTAATGTGTTCCTGCCCGATGACATCCTCGAATCTCTGAGGGCGCCACTTTCTGGCCAATACTTCATATGACATGACAGACCTGCATCTGTTTATTTTATTTCGGAAAACCTGGTCTTCCGAGCAAGGCAGGGAAAACGGTCCTGCAAAGGATAATGATCCCAGCTAAAAGGTATGGACGGATCATCAAAAAAATATCGCGCGTAACAGTGAAACCGCCAAAAAGGTCCTAATAACCGGCGGCCGGAAGTCTTTTCAGGTGGATCCTGAGAATATGGAAGGGCGCCTTGGCGAAAAAACAGCAGGTCGGCAATTAATGGCGGAGAGAGAGGGATTCGAACCCTCGGTGCCGCTTTGTAACAGCACACGCGATTTCCAGTCGCGCTCCTTCAGCCAGCTCGGACATCTCTCCTTTATTTAATTCCTAATCACCCCGCCTTTTTGACAAAAAGATAAATCAGGAGGCCTGGTATCCCAAAACCCTTGGCGGAGAGGGTGGGATTCGAACCCACGTGCCCCGCTATTCACGGGACAAATCGATTTCGAGTCGATCCCGTTACGACCACTTCGGTACCTCTCCATGGGTTATTTCTCTGTTTTGAACCTCCCTGCGGCCTTTGAAAAATATCTTCATCAAGGCCCTGCACTGCTCTTCCAGAATTCCCCCTGTCACCTCGATTCTGTGATTCAGGCGGGCATCTGCAGCAAGATTAAAAATAGAGCCTGCAGCACCCCCTTTGGGATCAGAGGCACCGAAAACCAATCGGGAAACCCTGGCGTTGAGAGCCGCACCCATGCACATAAGGCAGGGTTCTATTGTAACAACTAAAACAGATCCGGTCAGCCTGTAGTTGTTATACAAAAGAGATGCCCGTCTCATGGCGAGGATTTCAGCATGTGCCGTGGGGTCGTTTAACGCAATAGGTTGATTATGCCCCCTTGAGACTATTCGGCCCTCCGGATCAATGATAACGGCACCCACGGGAACCTCGCCTTCGGATAAGGCCTTCTCCGCCTCTTTAAGCGCCTGCCTCATTGAATGGTAAAGATCAAATTTCATTTACGCATTACTATCACATTTATTTTTCTAACGTCAACACGATAGTTATCAACCGGATCGGTATAATGGCATAATCAGTTTTATGAAGCGGTTCTGCTCGAATTTATCCTGAAACAAAGGGTTAAAGGGTTACGATCGAAATGAGCTTGCCCTTAGGATGAGGGAGTCCTATAATTTATTATAGAAACGGTTCTGAAACTCTGGCTGGGGAAAAGGCGCATGTTGAAACCCCGTATAACAGTCTTGTTTAAGCTGTAAACCAATGCCCTGTGTCGTGGCCCGGGCTTTACATCTTTTCATGGAAGGTCACATGAAACTGCAGGCTGTCTCGCGTCCGTACCGCCTTTAAACGGGGGGAACCTGCCGTGAAATGAAGAGAGAAGGATTTATGTCTGGCTGGATGGAATTTGTAAGCGAAGAAGAGGTCAAGAGGGAAAAAGAGAAGGCAAGAAGGCTGAGAAAGTCGAACTGGTGGAACAGCCGGATAGAACCTGGAGTATGCTATTACTGCAATAGTAACGTTGGGAGGGAAAATCTTACAATGGATCATGTCGTGCCTCTCAGCCGGGGAGGAAAAAGCAAAAAGGGAAATATCGTGCCGGCCTGTAAGGAATGTAACAGCAAAAAAAAGTATCTTCTTCCTCTGGAATGGGAGGAGTACCTGGCAGGGCTGAAGGAGAAATCCTGAGTGCCTTGATCATATATGACGCCTTATGCTTACCTTTATATCATGAGCCTCCTTTTTCTCCACTCCCGGCAGGTCGGATGCCCTTCCCTGATTTACTGAAATCTCAAGAAAGCCTGAACTGCCTATGAGGGCGAGAGGTTTTCCTTTTTCGACGTCGCAATAGGTTTTTGAAAGACCCTGGATCTCTGTCGGACCGATCCTTAAGACAGGCCTCTTTCCCCGCAGGAAGCCTTTCAGCATATCTTCTTTTATATCGGTAATAATGTTTCCGAACCTGTCGACCCTTACAGCCGCCCCATGGAGCTGTTCGCCGGTTTTTTCAGGAACGGCGGGTTCTGATACCACAGGGTCGTCAACAGGTTCTCCGAAATCAAGCGGGCTTGCTCCGATCGACAGATGGGCGGCCGCAGGTGCGAAGATATCTCTGCCGTGAAAGGTGGAACTTACAGCGGGAAGGGTGTATTTCCTTTTTGTTATGGCCCTGATCGATATCTTTCCCAGACTTTGCGCTGCGGGCAGAAGTACCCCGTTATCCGGTCCCACAAAAAGATGCCCGCGCGCCTCTATGATTATCGGGCGCCTCTTCCCCCCGACACCGGGATCGACTACAACCAGATGGATCGTGCCGGCCGGGAAAAACGGGACCGCCTCAAGCAGTATGGCAGAGGCCTCTGTGATGGAACCTGGTGCGATACCGTGACTTATGTCTGTAATGGATGCCTCGGGGTTTATGGAAAGGATAACGCCTTTCATTATTCCCACATAAGGGTCTGTAAGACCGAAATCGGTTGTAAGGGTTATTATGTTTGAGGCGTCTTTTCGCATTGGCCTGGCTTGGCAAGTATGAGAGCCATGTAAATGATTCTGGCATGGTTTGTCTGAAAATGATTTTACGGGACAAGAATATCCCGGAGTAGGCTTCAAGTCAATAAGAGGCTCTTAAAAGAGGATTCAAGGATTGAATGAAATTTGACAGCCAACCTTCCATTGCGTAATATCCCTGTGGCAGGTCGGCCTGCGGCACTCAAGGCCTGGAGACCGCAGTGCCGGAATAAACCGAAGCTTTCCCGGTCACGGCTTAAAGCCGGTGAGATTAGACTATGATCCCTCAAAGAGAGCTGTTCTGGAATATCCAGGGGGTTTGGATATTCTATCTTCTTGTATCTGTATCCATCCTTATATTCGCAGCCGGTATGCTGGCCCGTGTTCTGTCCTGGGCAAGGGGCGGAAGAGGACTGAAGTATTCCTTCAGCCTCAACTGCCTTTCAGACCTCCTGCTCGACGTCTTTCTGGGCAGGCGCATTTTCCGGAACGATCCCGGTGCAGGCACATCTCACCTTCTGGTCTTATGGGGATTTCTGGGTCTTTTTGCCGGCACCTCCATGCTGATGGTGGATCACTATCTCTATCACTGCCTTACCGGGCTAAGCTACCTGCTATTTTCTTTCTTGATGGAGCTGTTCGGTCTGATGCTTATATCGGGCCTTTGCTGGGGACTTGTCAGGAGGTTTATCTTTAAGATAGGCCGTCTGGAAAAAAGATGGGCGGATCTGGTTGTACCGTTATGGCTTTTGGTCGCGGCCTTGTCGGGATTTCTTTTAGAGGGCAGCCGGATGGCCGCCCAGGAGCCCGCCTGGGGTGGCTGGTCATTCGCAGGACTTCTGACAAGTTATTTGTGGGGCGGTCACGACGCGGCACTTAGTTCATACAGAATAATCTGGTGGGCGCATGCCCTGGTGAGCCTCGGGTTGATCGCTGCCCTGCCTTTCACGAAATTATTTCACATGCTCGCCTCCCCAACGGCACTGTACATGTCGGCCCTGCCTGAGGAGGCCTTTTTGCCGGAACAGACAGTGAAGGCAGGGCAGGCCCTTTCAAAGCGCGCCCTTGTCTTTCTGGATGCCTGCACGCGTTGCGGCCGCTGCACTGAAGTGTGCCCGTCGGCAGCCTCGGGAGAGGATTTTTCACCCCGCCGGTTTCTCTTATCAGCCAGGAAAAGAGAGGCCGTGAATTACGGAACCCTTCCGGCCGCCTTTCTGTTCGGAAAAAGAGATGTCCCGGCTGAATCGGGAGAGTCCATTTACAACCGGATCTGGAACTGTACGACCTGCGGCGCCTGCGCGGATGCGTGCCCTGCAGGAATCTCCACAATCGAGGTAATAAACTGCATAAGGTCGGAGGCGATAGAAGACGGAACGGATGTGCCGCAGCTTCTTGCAAAGACCCTTGAAAGTCTGACAAAACATGACAATCCCTGGGGGGCGCACAGGAAGAAACGCTTTGAGTGGTCACAGGGCCTGTCGGTTCCATCCATTTCTGGTGCGAACCCGCCTGACGGGTTGTGCTATTTTGCGGGCTGTACCACCTCATTTGATACGCGCGCCCAGATGATCGCGCGCTCATTCGTGTCTATCCTCGATCAGGCGGGGGTAAATTTTTTCTGTATCGGCAAGGATGAGCCATGCTGCGGTGACATAGCCAGGAGGGTTGGAGAAGAGGGCCTTTTCCAATTCCAGATGGAGAACTGTGTCGAATTGTTTGAAAGATGGGATATCAGGGATCTGGTGACATCTTCCCCTCACTGTTTTAATAGCTTTAAAAACGATTACCCCCTTTACATGAGCCGTGACGACTCTCAAAAGGCCGGTTCCTTCAGGGTACGTCACTATACCCAGCTGCTTAAAGAGCTGCTGGAGCAAGGTAAAATCAGGTTCGAAAGATCCATCCCAAGCAGGGTCACCTTTCATGACCCATGCTATCTTGGAAGATATAACAACCTGTTCGATGCGCCGCGTGAGATCATTTCCGCGATACCTGGGGTCGAGATGGTCGAAATGGAACATTACGGAGCAGACAGCCTTTGCTGCGGAGGCGGAGGGGGCAGGATGTGGCAGGAGGATATGACATGCAAGGTCACAATCTCAGAGCGGAGGATAGCAGAGGCGGATGCGGCAGGTGCACAAATGGTCATAACGGCCTGTCCCCTTTGTCTCATCACGCTTGAAGATGCCGTAAAGACGGCAGGGCTTGAACAGACCCTGAGGGTTCTTGATCTGAATGAACTAATACTGCTGGCCATGGGCAAAAGGGAAAAATAAAGGGGCGAATATTATGACCGACACTATTGTTTGCATAAAACAGGTGGCCGAGGTTGAAGATGCGGATATCGTTTTAAACGACGATAAAACCGGAGTCCTCAAGGATGATCTGGTAATGGGCATTAACGAGTGGGACAGCTACGCACTTGAGGAGGCAATAAGGATAAAGGAGTCATCCGGAGGAAAGGTGGTTGCACTGAGCCTTGGGGACGAAGATTGTCAGGATATCCTCAGAAGGGCCCTTGCAATGGGCGCTGATGAGGTTGTCCATATAGACAAAAACGGTTTTGAGGGATCGGATGCCGTGGGTGTGGCAAGGGGGCTGGCATCGGTCATCGGAAAGCGCCACTTTGATCTTCTGCTTACCGGGGTGCAGGGCTCGGATGACGGATGGGGACAGGTGGGGATAATCCTGGCGGAAATTCTTGATCTTCCATTTGCCTCCCTCGTTGTAAGGCTTGAAAATCATGAAGATCATCTCACCGTGTACCGGGAACTGGAGTCAAACACGCAGCAGATAGTGGAATTGCCCCTGCCGGGGGTCGTGACCATACAGACCGGCATTAACATCCCTCGCTATGTATCGATTATGGGAATAAGAAGGACCCGGAACCTTCCAATCGCTGGGACAGGGGCCGGGCAACTGGGGCTTATGAACTCGGAGATAGGGACCGAGGGGTCTTGTGTTGAGTCAAGACAGCTCTTTATCCCGAGTGACGAGGCAAACGCGGAGATGCTGGAGGGGACCCTGAGCGAGGTCTGCGAAAAGGCCCTCAGTATAATAAGGGAAAAGGGGGGAACAGATTAGATGAAAGACATACTTGTCCTTGCCGAGCATATGAGAGGCGGGTTGCGGGAGATAACCTATGAACTGCTTGATGCCGCGAATCAGCTGGCCGGGGAAAACGGTCTTTTGTCAACCGCGCTGCTGCTCTGCGGAAATGCCCAGGGGATGCCGGACGATCTTGGCCCCTTCTGCGATAAGGTGCTTGTCATGGAGCACCCTGAACTGGAAAACTACAATGCGGACCCCTATTGTAAAGCCCTTGAGCGGGTCATTTCTCTGAAAAGGCCTTTTCTCACCTTGATCGGTCATACCGCAAACGGCATGGATCTCATCCCTTCCATTTCATACCGGCTCGGTATTCCGGCCGTGACCGATTGTCTGGAAATAGTGCTGAAAGGGGATAGGCTCGAATGCATGAGACAGATATATGGAGGGAAAATCTTTGAGAGGATTCGTCTTAAAAATTCGGATCAATACATGCTGAGTCTAAGGCCGGGCGCTTCCGCAGGCAGGGGATTAGCAGGGAAGGAGGCTGAGCTTGAACATGTTCCGCCTCCCGACTGGGGTGGCCTCAGAGGCAGAAGGTTTATCTCCCTTTATGAGCCGGAGATCGATGACGTGGATATATCAACGGCCGATGTTCTTGTCTCGGTGGGCCGCGGCATAGGAAAGCCTGAAAATATTGGGGTCGTAAAAGATCTTGTTGAAGCCCTGGGCGCTGTTCTTTCCTGTTCAAGGCCGGTTGCGGACAAGGGGTGGCTGCCCAAAAGCAGGCAGGTGGGGACATCCGGAAAGACAGTAAAACCGAAGGTATATGTCGCCCTCGGTATCAGCGGCGCATATCAGCATCAGGAAGGCATGAAAAATGCCGGAACCATCATCGCCGTTAACAAGGATCCACGGGCTCCGATATTCAAATTCGCCCACTACGGGATTGTTGCCGACATCATGAAAGCGGTCCCGCTGCTCAAGGAACTGCTGGATAAAAATTAGCCGGAGGCGGGACCTTTTTCAATTTACAGAAAACCACCGTTAATCTATACTTTTTTAGGTTTCACTATTTACCCTTTTTATCCCTGCCAAGAGGAAATCTCCTATGATACCTTTGACCAATCTCTTTAAATACTGGACTTTTCAGGTTTTTTCACCAGGGACGATTCTCAGGGAAAAGTATGAGGCCTTTAAGGCCCTGTTGAGGCATGATAAACGGGCCCATGAGCTCATGGCCGAGCTTGAGGAGATACATCACGACCGGATAAAGGTGGATTTCAGGGTAATCGAAGACAAGTATGCGGAGTTCGCCAGATCCGTGTCAGGGATGGTGGAGATGCTCTCAGTGATGCGACCCTCCCAGTATCTCAGCCTGAGAGACTATTTCAAGAAATTCGATTTCTATATCAAGTTTATGCTGGCCCCTCCGGACTATGACTTTGCTCCTCCCTTTTCAATGGGGCTAAAGGATATATCAGAAAAGGACAAAGATGTCGTGGGAGGCAAGGCCTATAACCTGTCGGCCATAGGCAGGGACCTCGATATTGCCGTCCCCAGAGGGTTTGTGGTAACGACCAATGCATTTTACTATTTCATCGAATATAACAACCTGAGAAGGCTGATAGATGACAGGCTCAAGGGCCTGGATATCTCCTCTTCCTCCTCCATTGATTCCGTCTCGAAAGAACTGAGTGAAGCGATCACGAGCGCCCGGATGCCTCCTGATATTGAAGTGGCGATATCGGAGTCTTTCCGTACTGTTTTTGGAAGTGAAAATGAGACCCTGGGTTTTGCCGTAAGAAGCAGTGCGGTAGGAGAGGACGGCAAGGCATCATTTGCCGGTCAGTACAGGACCGTTTTAAACGTGAGTCATGACGGGATAGTGGATGCCTATAAAAAGGTAATCGCAAGCAAATATGGCCAGCAGGCCCTTTATTACAGAGTAAATTACGGACTGTCTGATCTTGAAACGCCCATGGCGGTGTTAGTCCTTGAAATGATAGAGGCGTCATCCAGCGGCGTTATCTACACCAGGGACTTTGAAGACCCTGAAACGAGTAACATTGTTATACATTCGATATGGGGTTTAGGAGAGCTCCTGGTAGGCGGAGACCTGTCACCGGATATCATAAAGGTGAAAAAGGGTGAGAAACCGGAGATCAGGGAAAGAAACATAGGCAGCAAGCAATCGGTTATGCCCTATTCGGCGGACAATTCCACCGAGATTTTCCAGCTTAATGAGCAATTACGTGGGGTCAGCTCCCTTGTCGATGCCTCAGCCCTGAAGCTGGGTGAATGGGGGAGTATCCTGGAAAAATATTTCGGGGAGCCCCAGGATATAGAGTGGTGCGGTGACACAAAGGGTCATCTGTATATCGTCCAGTCAAGGCCTCTCAGATGGGAGGATGAAGGCGGGGATTCAATCCGTCAGGAACCGGTCGTCATAGAGGAGGCTCCGATCATCTCAGGCGGGGAAAGGGCCTCCGGCGGTGCCGGGGCAGGAAAGGTGTTCAAGATCGAACAGGAATCCGATCTGCTTGACTTTCCTCAGGGCGGGGTGTTGGTGGCAAAAAACGCCTCCCCCACATATGTGAAGATCATGGACAGACTGAGTGCGGTTGTAACCGACACGGGCAGCAGGGCGGGTCATTTTTCCTCCGTGGCAAGGGAATTCGGTGTGCCGGCCCTGGTAAACATGAAGACGGCGACCGGGAGTCTTTCCCCGGGGCAGGAGGTTACGGTTGATGCGGATGTAAGGGCCGTATACAATGGAATTATCGAACCATTGATCGAGAAGGCCCGTTCCAGAAAAAATCTTATCTCGGACAGCCCGTTTGCAAGAAAACTTGAATACATTATGAGTTTTATTTCACCTCTGAGGCTCGTTGATCCCCTCTCCGATATCTTCGTCCCTGAGGGAGTCAGGTCTCTGCACGATATATTGCGGTTCTGTCACGAGAAGGCAGTTGAGGTGATGTTCCACCTTGGCGACAGAAAGCTCGGGAGAAAGGGGGGGGCAAAAAAACTTGTTTCAGATATCCCCATGCTGTTTTATGTGCTTGACGTGGGAGAGGGAATAAGTGAAGGGGCCGCAACCGGTAACACGGTCAGGATCGAAGACATCGTAAGCATACCCATGACGCAGGTCTTTAAGGGATTGAATCATCCGGATATCCACTGGTCTCATTTCACGCATTTTGACTGGGCCGAATATGACAGGATCGTAATGAGCGGAGGTATCGTAAGCGCGGATTCCGCGATGTTTGCCAGCTATGCGGTGGTGTCTAAGGAATACTTCAACCTCAATCTGCGCTTCGGTTATCATTTCGTGATCATAGACAGCATGTGCGGAGAAGATGCCTCTGGCAACTATATCCTCTTCAGATTCTCAGGCGGGGGGGCTGATATGGAAAAAAGGACCTTGAGGGCGATGTTTCTAAAGGGGGTCCTGGAGAGACTCGGATTCGAGGTTGAAAAGAAATCGGATCTGATAGACGGTCAGCTGAACGGCAGGGAAAAAGATGAAATGGAACATATCCTTGACATTATAGGCAGGCTTCTGGGGGCAACGAGACTCATGGATATGTATCTGAAGGATATCGATATGGCAAAGGATTATGTGGATGAGTTCATGCAGGGAAGGTACCGCTTTGAATCGGTACAGGAGGATGCCGAGGGATGAGGCGATCATAAGTTGTCAAAACTGATTTTGAAACCCGGTTATAAACATCAGCCTAATTCTGGGCATGAGAAAACAATATGTCAGGTTATGATCTTACATGGGTTACAAAGGATCTGGCTGTGGGTTATGCGCCGATGTCCTATGCCGACCTTGAGGATATAAGGGCAGAGGGTGTAGATGCCATAGTAAACCTCTGCGCCGAATTCTGCGACCTTCATGAAATTGAGGAAAAAAGCGGTTTTGAGGTCTATTATCTGCCCATACCGGATGAGTGCGCTCCCGATATGGAGGAGATAGAAAAGGCGCTTGACTGGCTTGACGAGGCCATCTATGTGGGCAAGAAAGTGCTTGTTCACTGCCGGTTCGGCATAGGCAGAACAGGTACGTTTGTCACTTCATATCTGATAAGAAAGGGGCTGGGCCTGAAGGTGGCTTCGAAAAGGCTGAAACATACCCGTTCAGCTCCGTCAAGCTACAGCCAGTGGAAACTCCTCAGGGCATATGGAAAAAAATCGGGCAGACTGAAGATAAGAGAGCCTTCTCTTGAAAGCAACAATGTAGTTGATCTGGGGGATTATTTTTCAGAATATGAGGCCCTTGTAAAAAAGATCGAAGAGGAGATAAAGGGTTTCGAAGATTCAAACGGTGCATTTCAAAGATGCGGTCTGGACAGGGATGATTGCTGTTACAGATACTTCGAACTTCCGTTCATAGAAGTCATATACATACACAACAAGATGAACCGCGCCCTTACGAGCGGGCAGCGCAAACTGCTTATCCAGAGGACGGTTGAGGTCAGAAAAAAGGCCAGGTCACTCAGGGGCCGTATAACCTACAAAGGGGATGATCCTTTAAAGAGAAAGTTGGCGAAAAACATTGTCTACGGCCAGGAAAAGATCCTTTGTCCTCTCAGCAGGGATTCCAGGTGTACACTTTTTGAATTCAGGCCTATAGGTTGCAGGCTGCACGGTCTGAAAGAGGGAGTGGTTGACAGAATGGAGGTGAAAAAGACCCTCTTTGAGATTTCAAGGCATGTCTTTTTTGCCTTCTGCGGGGTATTCCTGGAAGAGGGGACTTTCAATTTTACACCGGCGGATACTGTTTCGGGCCGCTTTATACAGAAATATTTTTATTATCTCGCCTCTATCGCTGAAGATTAAAGGCCTTGTGAAAGGTCCAGTTGCCGTTCAAGTGGTTCACGGCATTTGAGCCTTTTACTGTAAGGGGTGAATTCTGAATTCTATGGATGCGCAAGGATCGGACGGGTGTATTACTCCTGCAGGCCTTTAATTTATCCCGCAATTATTGTCGCGTGTTATTTCCAAGTACCTTTTCGACCTTTTCTTCAAGCTCATCCTTGTCGATCGGTTTCACACAGTAATCCACGGCACCAAGTTTTTGGGATTCCCTTGCCGTTTCAAGAGTCGGATAACCGGTAAGCATAAGTGCCTTGGTAGCGGGTGAGGCCTTTCTGATCTCTTCCAGCACCTCGATGCCCGTCATTTTTTTCAGCTTTATATCCAGTATGGCAAGATCCGGTTTGTTTGATTTTACATAATCGAGGGCCTCTTCCTCCTCGGTGAACGCTATGACTTCGTAGCCCTTCTTTTCCAATATCTTCTTTACAAGTATCCCTGCATCCATTACATCATCAAGCACAATTACCTTGGACATATACTACTCCTTGGGGGTGTTTTCCGGGTTCTCATCAGAAAAGGGAAGCCTTATGATAAAAAGGGTTCCTTTTGCCTCAAGATCCTCTTCTCCTCCCCTTGACCATGGAGGACTCTGAACTTCGATCCTTCCGCCTAATTCCTGTATTATGCTGAATGAAACCGACAGGCCCAGACCGGTACCGCTGCCTACCGATTTGGTGGTAAAGAAGGGGTCAAAAATTCGATCAAGAATGTCGGGAGATATCCCAGCTCCCGTATCTGATACGCTGATTTCAACCTCTTTATTATCCCTTCTTATTTCGGTCCCTACGGTTATGGCGCCTTTCCCGTCAATGGCATCCCGCGCGTTGCTCAAAAGATTCATGAGGACCTGTTTCAATTTGTCCCTGTCAGCCCTTATAAAAATCTCCTCACGGCTGTAGCGCTTTTTTACGACAACGTTTTCCTGATCAAACAGGTGCTCAACAACGGAAACCACCTCTTCTATCGTCTGATTGAGATCTATCAGGGCGAGATTGCTCTCGGTCTGGCGGGAAAATCTGAGCAGGTCCGCAACAATCTTTCTGCAGATCTTGGCCTGATTTTCAATAACCTCAAGCCCCTCGTATATCGTGTCCCTTTTCCCGGCTTCTTCCTTAAGAAGCTGTGAATAACCGAGTATGATACCCAGAGGCGTGTTTATTTCATGCGCAATACCGGCCGCAAGCGGTCCCATGGATTCCAGCTTCTGCAACTGTACGAGTCTGGATTTAAGGAGTTTGAATTCAGTGATGTCTCTCAGCCGCCATAAGACTGCCGCCGCGCCCTCTTTGGTTTCATAAACAGGCCTTCCGAGAATATGCCACGATCTTTTATTGCCGGAGATTTCGAGTTCTTCTTCATCCTCTGCGGGCAGGCCGGTATCTAAAACCTTTCTGCTTTCTCTTTCAACCTTTTCAGCGAGCTTTTCCGGTATAAGCTTCTCCAGTGTCTTATCAAGGGCATCTTCCCGTTGTATGGAAAAAAAACCGCGGAAGGCCTCATTTGCATATCTACAGGATAACTGCTTATCAAGTATCAAAAAAAGATCATCAGAGTCATTGAGCAGGCTCCCTAAAAGCGGATCTTTTTTTTCAATCCCGGTAAAGGGGTTTTTATCCCCTTTTGTCATTTTTACCTTCTGATCTTTCATGGTCCTTATGATAAAGGCGCGATAAGACTCTGTTCGGTAAAACGGCCTTTTTAATGATGGCGGCTTCGTAAAAAGACCGGTTGCCACGCCATGGCGGGATAATTTCCGCCATGGCGTGGCAAATTTTTTCAAGAATGCATCAAAAGTAGTTTCCAGAGGATATGTCATTACGATTTATCCATCAAGAAAATTTGCCTTTTTAATGGCTTAATCGAATCGGCCTGTTATCCTTTTTTGCTTGAAATCTTAAATGTATTATTTATATATTTCATTAAATAATCAATCTCAAATCATGAAAATTGTTTCAGGAACCTCAACCTAGAGCGAAGACCTTGCCTTGATATTTATTCGGTGTCTCTGTCTCAAGGGAGGGCCGCAGTCAAAATGAGACGGCGCCCATCCGGAAACCGAATCAAGGGCACTGATAAGTTTCCGGATGGAAACGAGATGAGACGCGAGTTGCGTTTGTTTCATTATTGAAAACCCGGTTGTATGAGCCGGACCGGGGAAAATGGTACGACTTCTTTGTTTTGGGGGCTCAAAAGCCCGGCACCTTTTACTTGACCGGGCGATTACAGGCATATGATAAGGTCGGGTGAATCTGTTGACCGATAAAAAAGCCGTTTTAGGACCTGATAAAGAAAGGTACACTGCCAATCGCATAATCCGTGGCGATCAGGCCTCGGTGCCCCTGAATGCGGCGATCGTAGGCGGCGGGAAGGCTTGCTACAACCTTTTGAATATACTTGATAAAGATCGCCTTTCCGTGCTCAATATGAAGATCCTCGGGGTGGCTGACGTTGATTCGGAGGCGCCCGGTCTTGCGTACGCACGTGAGATGGGCCTTTTTACCACTTCCGATTTTGAAGAACTCTTCGGACTGGAGGGCCTTAATCTGCTGATAGAGCTTACCGGGTCGACAAAGATAAGGGAAGCCCTGATACGCAAGAAACCTATAGAGATATCCTCCATAGACCATCGAGGGGCCAGGCTTCTGTGGGATCTAATACAGATAGAGATCGAAAAGACCGAACTCCAGAAGGAACGACTCAGGGCCGAAAAGAAGAGAAAGGATCACATCCAGGTGATACTGGATTCTCTCCCCTATCGCATCATGGTGGTAAATCTCGATATGACCATTGATACGGTTAACAGGACCTTCCTGCAGGGATTCGGGTTCAAGAGAAGTGAAGTGATAGGGGAAAAGTGCCACCAAATAAGATACGGAAAAAGCAGCCCTTGCAGCGAAACAGGCACTGCATGTATCCTGCAACATGGTATTGAGGAATTAAAAAGGCAGGGGCTTTTCAGCACTATGAAGGAGTATAGGGACAGGGAGGGAAAGACAAGATTCGACGTTATTACCATTGCACCTATCTTTGATGATGATGGTAATATCGTTCAGATCCTGGAGACATCAAGGGATGTCACGGGAAGGATCAAGACCATGACCGGGACCGGTCAATAACGGAAACTTGATTCGTTTTAGCCTTAATACCATGCAGTTTGCCGAAGGGGGGTGTATTCCGGAAAGGGGGTGAAAAGGGTTTAAATCGTAAGGTCTTCTGTTTTCTTCACAATCTTATCCTGTATTAAAAATTGAACTAGGAGAGTTGAAAATGAAAAAGATACTGCTTTTTTCTTTTGCTTTGATTTTTGCGTTAAGCGGGATTTCTCTTGCAGGCACGGACTACAAATACCCTGTTAAGGCTTGCCATGACGGCGGTGACATCACCCCGGCCAAGGCCCATGAAATGGTTTCAAAGGATCAGGCTCATACCTTCATAGTTGATTGCAGGACAAGGGCTGAGTATGAATTCGTGGGTCATCCTGAGGGCGCTTATAATATCCCTCTTCAATTTTTGACCAACAAACTGGGGAAAAAGGGCTATGACAAGGTAGCAAACGAAAACTTCGGAAAGGATCTTCTTTCCCGTTTCAACCCGAAGACCGATACCCTTATCTTTATGTGCCGGAGCGGTAAAAGAAGTTGCATGAGCTGTTGCGAGGCCGCAAAGGCAGGGTTTTCAGCCGACAAGCTCTTTAATATGATGGGCGGATTTGAAGGAGACAAGGTTTCATATAAAGGAAGCGCCTATCATGGTAAGAGAAAGGTCGGGGGATGGCGAAATGAAGGCCTTCCCTGGAGTTACCATATGGATGCAAAGCTTGCCTATCAACCGGCTGCAAAATAGACGCACCCTGTAATCATTTTTGATGCATTCGCAAAAAGTCAAAATTGAGACGGCACAGTAGAAAGTTCAAATGCAAGGCTTGCAAATCTTGAGGAATGAGGAGTACATATAGTACGCCGCAATGATGAAAGATGAAGCATAACGCAGCAGTTGGACTTTCTACTGTGCCGTCATTTTTGAAAGGTCTGTTATCTCTGCGATGGCGGGCCTTTCAATTTTTCATGATCTCCTTGTCTTCTTCAAGCGCCCCTCAAGCCGGCCGCTTTTTCCGCCGTAATGTCTTCGCAGATTTAAACGGTAAATCCTCAGCCCGTTAGCCCCGGATCCGCATAAAGGCCTATGATCAGATTTCAGATAATTTAGGTCCGTCTGAGGTTGAACCTGCCTTAAACCCGTTGACATGAAGTGACCTTTCGGCTAACAGATGGAACCGGTAAGGCATTTCAACAGCAAAGGGAGAAATAAAATGGCCAATATTGTCGTTGTCGGGACCCAGTGGGGCGATGAGGGAAAGGGCAAGGTAGTGGATCTTTTGACCGCAAAATGCGACCTGGTTGTCAGATTTCAGGGCGGTAATAATGCGGGTCACACACTCGTGGTTGAAGGGAAACAATTTATTTTCCACATAATTCCTTCAGGGATACTCTATCAGCATAAAAAATGCCTTGTAGGAAACGGTGTTGTTGTCGATCCCGATACTCTGCTTGAGGAGATAAGAGGCCTCAATGACGCAGGTATCGAGGTTTCCCCCGACAGGCTTTCCTTGAGTGAGAGGGCCCACATCATTATGCCGTATCATATGGCCCTTGATCTGGCCAGAGAAAGGGTAAAGGGAAGCGGAAAAATCGGTACCACAGGACGCGGAATCGGTCCCTGCTATGAAGACAAGGTCGCCAGGACAGGCATAAGGGCAATAGATTTGACGGAGCCTGATACGCTTGAGGAAAAACTGAGGACAAATCTTAAGGAAAAGAATTTCCTTCTCACTGAATTTTTCGGGGCAGAGGCGATAGAGGTTGAACCTGTTCTGGAAAAATACCTCAAGATGGGTGAAGAACTGAAGCCATATATCACAGACATCTCCATTGAAATCGATGATGCTATAAACTCCGGTAAACAGGTCCTGTTCGAGGGGGCACAGGGGACACATCTGGATATCGATCATGGTACCTATCCTTTTGTCACATCTTCCAATCCTGTTTCTGGCAGTGCATGCACCGGAGCCGGGATCGGACCAACCAGGCTCGACAAGGTGATAGGAATTGTAAAGGCCTATACCACCCGCGTTGGGGAAGGTCCCTTTTTAACGGAGCTTAACGACAAGGTCGGCAATTACATACAGGAAAAGGGGAGGGAATTCGGGGCAACCACGGGAAGAAAGCGGCGCTGCGGATGGCTTGATTTCGTGGTCATTAAGGATTCGGTTCGTCTGAACGGGTTGACAGGCCTTGCCATTACCAAACTTGATATCCTTGCCGGCATTGAAAAATTAAAGGTATGTGTCGGCTATGACTGCGATGGCGAAATGATAAAACAGAGGCCCACCAGCTTGAAAAGGCTCGCTTTGTGCAAACCGGTATACAGGGAGATGGAAGGGTGGAATGAGGATATAAGCGGTGTGAGAAAGCTGGAAGATCTGCCTCTCAACGCCAGACGATATCTCGAGACAATTGAAATGACAACCGGGGTCCCTCTCTCCATAGTCTCCGTAGGACCTGGAAGAGAGGAGAGTATAATAATAGAAGGCATGTCCTGATATAAAAGGATTGTTCCTTTTTTAGACTATGGTCCTCAGGAGCATTTCCTGTTGAAGTAGTGTTTCACGAGGACCGGCCTGCTTTACTGAAATCTGGTGAAAATGTCTAACTTCGACAAGATCTACGATGTTATAGTGGTGGGAGCCGGCCATGCCGGCTGCGAGGCCGCCCTGGCCTCCGCCAGGATGGGCCACCCGACTCTCCTTTTGACCATAAATCTGGACAATACAGCCGCCATGAGCTGCAACCCCGCCATAGGCGGGCTTGCAAAGGGTCACCTGGTAAAAGAAATCGACGCCCTGGGCGGAGAAATGGCCAAAAACGCCGATCACACGGGCATTCAGTTCAGGCGGCTCAATACCAGAAAGGGACTGGCTGTTCAGGGTTCAAGGTCTCAAAACGACATGGATCTGTATCGAAGGAGGATGAAATCGGTCCTGGAATCGCAGCCGAATCTCGACATTCGCCAGGCAATGGTTGAAAGGCTTCTGATCAAAGATGACACGGTCCGCGGGGTTGAAAATCAGTTCCATGAAAAATTTCCGGGCAAGACCGTTATCCTTACCGCGGGCACATTCCTGCGGGGGCTGATCCATGTCGGCCTTGATAATTTTCCCGCAGGCCGTCTTGGGGATCCTCCGGCATTGGGATTATCCCGGCAGTTGAATGACCTGGGATTTGATCTGGGAAGACTCAAGACAGGCACAACACCGAGACTGAACGGGAGAACGATCGATTTTAAAGGCCTTACAGAACAGAAAGGAGACAGGGATCCAAGGCCCTTTTCCTTTTCAACAGAAAAACTCCCCTTGCCGCAGGTCTCCTGTTTTATAACCTACACGAATGAGAAGACGCATGAAATAATAAGGGAAGGCCTGAATCGTTCCCCGCTTTTCAGCGGCGTGATCGAGGGAACCGGTGCCAGGTATTGCCCGTCCATAGAAGACAAGATAGTAAGGTTTAAGGAAAAAAGCAGGCACCAGGTCTTTCTGGAACCTGAGGGCCTTGATACGGTTGAGATTTATCCGAACGGTATCCCGACAAGCCTGCCCATGGATATACAGATAAGGATGGTGCGCTCGATTCAAGGTCTTGAAAAGGCGGAAATCCTGAGGCCCGGATATGCAATCGAATACGACTATATCGACCCTATTCAGCTCAAACCCACCCAGGAAACAAAGCTTATAGGAGGGCTGTATCATGCAGGACAGATAAACGGCACCTCCGGATATGAAGAGGCGGCCGCTCAGGGTCTTCTGGCCTCTATAAACGCAGTATTGAAGATCCGCGGAGAACAACCCCTCATCCTCAAGAGGTCGGAGGCGTATGCAGGCGTCCTGATTGATGACCTTGTCACAAAAGGTACCAGGGAACCCTACCGGATGTTTACCTCCAGGGCGGAGCACCGGCTTCTTCTGCGCGAGGATAATGCGGATTTCAGACTGAGGGATCTGGGCCGCAGACTGGGCCTGGTATCGGATGATGTTTATGAGGATTTCCGCAGGAAGCGGGCCCTGGTGGATGAGCTTCTTGAACGCCTTGAAAGGGTCGTAATAAGGCCTGATACCTCTGTGAACGAAAGGCTGGCAGCCATCGGCACGGTAGAGGTGAAAAACACCCTTTCCCTGGCTCAACTCCTGAAGAGGACCGACATATTCTTTGAAGACCTGATCGGTTTTGATCCGGGATTGTCTGAAACGAGAAAAGATGTCTCCCTTGAGGTTGAGACCCGGATAAAGTATGAAGGCTACATCGACAGGCAGGAAAGACAGGTCGAAAAGATGGCCCGTATAGAGGCGGTAAATATTCCGCAGGATACGGATTACCAGGTAATCCACGGTCTTACCTCGGAAGTGAGAGAAAAACTGGGGAGAGTCAGACCCGTTTCGCTTGGACAGGCCTCACGAATATCAGGCATAACACCTGCCGCCATAATGGCGATACAGATCCATCTCAAAAGGGCCAGGTCGGAGCAGGCCGCCTCAGGGGATATTTGAGCAACCCGGTTTTTTTCCTTTGATCCTCTGGACATTTTTTAACCGACATTGTAAAAATTAAACGGCATTTGCCCTGTGTGTCCTCTGTAACCGGTAAATGAGTGCGCCTTTGTCACATCGCAGTTTGTCTCATTGTAGAAGATACGGTTTTTGGTGCAGGGTTGGGAAAAATGGTGTGGCCTTAATTGATCGGGAATAGTGCCTGAAGTTGTGGAGTCGCTTCACTGCGTTATCTTTAAAAAGAGCAATCTCCCTTTACTTTAGGTATCCCGGGCATTTGGCTAACTTTAGCCATTCTGAAACCGGGCATATATGGGTTATTCCAATGGAGGGGTGAATGAAAGCCGACATAAGCAAAGACCAGTGGGTCTGGGTGGTCATACAGGATCCGGGAGAAAAGGAGCTTTTTCTTGGCCAGCATGATGAGGAGAAGGGGATATCCTATATCCCGATCTTTCTTGAAAAAGAGGCGGCCGGCAAGGGTATCAATTTCCTGGCCAAAGAAGAGGGACATAAGTATGAAATTCAGGCCATACAATACGGGCATCTGTTAACGGATGCCGTAAAGGCGGGCTTTAACATCCTGTTGATGGATGATTCCGGAAACCGGGTCGAAATATAGCAACCAAGGCCCGGACAAAAATTATCGTGTGTCTTTTTCGACTTTTTCTTTTTTTAAAGGAGAGAGAAATGGGCTGGTTCATCGGCAACTTTTCATCATCCATAGGCAAAAAGCAGGTTATGGCCTTGACGGGCTTTCTTTTTTGTTCTTTTGTGGCGGTGCACCTTTTCGGAAATTTGAGCATATACGGAGGAAAGGAATTTTTCGGCTCCTATGCCGAGCACCTTCACTCCCTGGGAGTGCTTATAAATCTTGCGGAACTGGGCCTTTTGATCTCCGCTCTCTTCCATGTCGCACTTGCAGCGCTTCTCTATTTTGAAAACCTGCGTGCCAGACCGACCCGGTATGTAATGAAAAAAAATGCGGGCGGCCGCACGTTGAGTTCCTCGCTCATGCCCTATACGGGAGCCTATCTCATCTTTTTCGTATTGATACATCTTCTGACATTCCATTTTGTCGAGCATACCCCGGAAAACGTCTACGACCTTGTGAAGGATGTGTTTTCCAGCCTTGGCTACGTCGGATTCTATATCTTTTCCATGGTGGTGGTCGCGATTCATGTAAAGCATGGCTTCTGGAGCGCGTTTCAGACCGTGGGGGCCAATCACGGCAAGTATATGCCGTTCATAAGGTTCGCAGGCCTTGCGCTTAGCCTGCTCATCGGTGTCGGCTTTTCTTCAATTCCTTTATTTGTTTTTTCAAGGGGGTAAGGAGATCTATGCAACTTGATTCAAAGGTGCCTGGCGGTCCGTTGGAGGAAAAGTGGGACAAACACCGCTTCGAGCTAAAGCTTGTTAATCCCGCCAACAAGAGGAAATTCGAGGTAATCGTGGTCGGGACCGGGCTGGCAGGTGCATCAGCGGCCGCCAGTCTGGCTGAGCTGGGTTACAAGGTAAAGGTCTTCTGCATCCAGGATACCCCAAGGCGTGCCCACAGTATCGCAGCGCAGGGGGGGATAAACGCCGCGAAAAATTATCCCGGTGACGGCGACAGTATCTGGAGATTGTTTTACGATACCGTAAAAGGGGGCGATTTCCGGGCAAGGGAGGCAAATGTCTATCGTCTTGCCCAGATAAGTAACCACATTATCGATCAATGCGTTGCCCAGGGGGTTCCATTTGCAAGGGAATACGGAGGGCTTCTTGCGAACCGGTCTTTTGGCGGAGCCCAGGTGTCAAGGACATTTTATGCCAGAGGTCAGACAGGACAGCAGTTATTGATCGGGGCCTACAGCGCGCTCATGAGGCAGGCGGCAAGCGGCAGGCTGGAGATATTCCCCCGCCGTGAAATGATGGATCTTGTGACAAAGGAGGGCAGGGCAAGGGGGATCGTGGTAAGGAATCTTATCTCGGGCCGGCTTGAAAGCTATTCGGCCCATGCCGTGATACTGGCAACCGGTGGATACGGCAATGCATATTTTTTATCGACAAACGGCATGAGCTCAAATGTAAGCGCCATATGGCGGGCTCATAAGAGGGGCGCCCTGTTCGCAAATCCTTCATTTGTCCAAATTCACCCGACCTGCATCCCGGTTCATGGAGAATATCAGTCAAAGCTGACTCTTATGAGTGAGAGTCTGAGAAACGACGCCAGGGTCTGGGTTCCGAAAAAAAAGGGTGATTCCAGACCTCCCGGTGAGATACCTGAATCGGAAAGGGATTACTATCTTGAAAGGAGATACCCAAGTTTCGGAAACCTTGTCCCACGGGACGTGGCATCAAGAAATGCCAAGCAGCAGTGTGACGAGGGAAGGGGTGTAGGCCCGACAGGATATGCCGTCTATCTCGATCTTAGAGATGCCATAGAAAGGGACGGCAGCGATGTGATCAAAAAGAAATATGGCAACCTTTTCCAGATGTACGAAAGAATTACGGGCGAGGACCCCTATAACACCCCCATGATGATTTATCCCGCGGTTCATTACGTCATGGGAGGGCTGTGGGTGGATTATAATCTGATGAGCACCATCCCTGGCCTTTTTGTCCTGGGGGAGGCCAATTTTTCAGACCATGGCTCAAACCGCCTGGGGGCGAGCGCACTGATGCAGGGCCTGGCGGACGGATATTTTATTATCCCCTATACCTTGGGGGGGTATCTTGCCGGGACCGAATTTGCAAGCCTGGATGAAAACGACAGCGCCTTTAGAGATTCGGTGAATTCGGCATCTGAAGATATCAAGCGGCTTCTGTCGATCGACGGGAAAAGAACAGTGGATGATTTTCACAGGAAACTGGGGAAGATCCTCTGGGAACGGTGCGGCATGGCAAGGGATCAGGCCGGCATGCTGGAGGCAAAGGGCATTATCCCTGAACTGAGAGAGGAGTTCTGGGAAAACGTTACCATCCCGGGCAGTTCCGGCGAATTGAATCAGACCCTGGAAAGGGCGATCAGGGTGGCTGATTTTCTTGAATTCGGGGAACTTCTTGTTGAAGACGCCCTGTCACGAGAGGAATCCTGTGGATGCCATTTCAATGTCGCCTGCCAGACGGAAGACCATGAGGCGCTAAGAAATGATGAAACCGGTTGCTATGTTTCCGCCTGGGAGTTCAGAGGTGTGGGCAAAACCCCCGTTCTTCATAAAGAACCTCTTTCCTTTGAATTTGTCGAACTCACACAGAGGAGCTATAAATGAGCGAAACCATCAATTTGACTCTCAAGGTATGGCGGCAAAAGGGACCAGAGGAAAAGGGAGGCATCAGGACATACGAGGCAAGGGATATCTCAACGGACATGTCTTTTCTGGAGATGATCGATGTGGTCAATGAACGGCTTGTACTTGAGGGGATAGAGCCGATAGCCTTTGATCATGACTGTCGCGAGGGTATCTGCGGGATGTGTGGGGCGGTTGTGAACGGCATAGCTCATGGACCGCAAAAGGGAACTACCCTGTGCCAGTTGCACATGAGGCACTTCCAAGATGGCGACACAATCGTAATCGAGCCGTTCAGGGCGCGTGCCTTCAGGTTGATAAAGGATCTTGTGGTTGACCGAAGCGCCTTTGACAAGATCATTCAGGCAGGCGGCTATGTGTCCGTAAATACCGGCCAGGCACAGGAAGCCAATACTATCCCTATTGCGCCTGACAAGGTGGAGCTTGCCATGGACGCGGCAGCCTGCATAGGATGCGGCGCATGTGTCGCAGCCTGCCCTAACGCTTCAGCCATGCTGTTTACAGGCACGAAGATTTCACATCTGGCCTTGTTGCCTCAGGGAAAGGCCGAGGCATCGGCACGCGCCCTGTCCATGCTCAAGACCATGGATGAGATGGGGTTCGGCAACTGCAGCAATGAAACGGAGTGTGAGGCCGTATGCCCGAAGGAGATTTCCATCACGAATATCGCGCGATTCAACCGTGAGTTCTTAAAGGCTGCCATTGTTTCCTCAGAGAAATAGGGTGATCAGTTTATATTAAAAGACTGTAGGAAGCGCGGAAAATGAATATTAAGCAGATAATGAGGAACGTGCCGAAATGCCAGGATGATCGGATTGTTAAAGGACGTAATCCTTTGCGATACTTATAAAAAAGGGGTTTGGGGAGGACATTTTTTTCTTGACACCTCAATGCAATTTGTCTATAGAGCTGCTTCAAAAGCAGTTGATTCTTACACGCATCCAAACCAATTTTTGAGTCTTTCTTATTCTATTGACCGGCGATTTTCCGAAATGGAAGAGATGCTTTGCCATCCCGGAAGTTGACTTAAGGATAATGTCTAAGGAAGGCTTCTGGTTAGACCCTCAATATCTCCGCCTTAAGATAGATCGGGGCCTCAGTAGTTTTTTTTATTTTCGTGTTTAAGATTTCATCTTGAAAATTTCTTTTCAAAATGCAATTCATTGATCCTGTGATCTTTATGTGAGCCGATGCCCCAATACAGCAAAATGGACTTAAAAACATATCTGGAACAAAATAGTGAAGCCATTGTAAAAAAGTGGCGTGATGCGGTCGTTGATTCCTACCCAGGCGATTCTCGAAGGTTTTTGAGAAAGGAAAAGGATCAATTCGCAAATCCGGTCGGGCATATAATTACCAAGGACCTTGAAAGCCTGGTAAAAAGTCTGTCAGGGGATGAAACAATAGAAAACGCCTCCTTATGCCTTGAAAATATAATAAGGGTGAGAGCGGTTCAGGATTTCAAGCCTTCCGATGCGGTTGGATTTGTCATGGCCTTGAAGAGGATACTGAGGGAGTCCTTAAGGGAAAAAGGCATGGGTCAAGGAGATGATTCCGAGATCCGTAAAGTCGAGGAAAGTATAGACCGGATGGCCCTTTTGGCTTTTGATATCTATTCGCAGTGCCGTCAGAAGATATTCGATATCCGCGTGAAGGAGGTCAAAAACCAGCTGGGAAAATTGCTGGAGCGTTCCAATTTGACATTTGAAATCCCCGAGGATTAGATTTTTTAAGGGGTGACAACAAAGACAGTGCTATTTTAAGAGAGGTAGTGGTTTATGAATTTCATACTGGGCATCCTCATTTCAGGCTTTGCAGTTACCTTGGTAGTCTTGATTCCATGGATCGGAGTGGCTGCTTTTGATCTGCGCACCTTTTTTGGGATCATAATACCTTATGTCGCCATGGCGACTTTTTTTATCGGGATAATCTACAGGGTTGTGGGGTGGGCCAGGTCTCCCGTGCCTTTCAGGATACCAACTACCGCAGGCCAGCAGTGGTCCTTCCCATGGATCAAGCCAAATCCGATTGACAACCCGAAAGGCGGGGGCGCCGCCCTGGTCAGGATGGTTTTTGAGGTACTCACTTTCAGGTCTCTATTCAGAAACACCAGACTGGAGTATCGAAGGGACGATGACGGGACACCCAGGGTCAACTACGAGTGGGAACTCTGGTTGTGGATTTCCGCGCTTGCCTTTCACTATTCGTTTTTTGTGATTTTTGTGAGGCATTTCAGGTTTTTCACCGAACCTGTGCCATGGTTTGTTCATCTTCTGGAGAACCTCGACGGTTTCATGCAGCTCGGCTCTCTTCCCCTAAACGGTCTAGGGGTCCCTGGCATATACCTTACGGACGGAATTCTGCTGGCTGCGGTGACATACCTTTTTGTAAGAAGGATCTATGTCGCTCAGACACGTTATATCTCTCTGCCTGCGGATTATTTCCCGCTTTTTCTGATACTGGCCCTCGGGTTGAGCGGGGTATTGATGAGATATTTTATCAGGGTGGATATCACCGCGGTAAAGGAACTGGCAGTCGGCCTCTTTAAATTTAGCCCAAAGGCGCCTGAAGGAATAGGCGTGATATTTTATATCCATCTGTTTATAATAAGCGTCCTTATCGCATATTTTCCGTTCAGCAAACTTATGCACTTCGCGGGAGTTTTCCTAAGTCCTACCAGAAATCTTGCCAATAACAACCGTTTTGTAAGACATTCAAATCCCTGGGATTATCCTGTTGAAACGCATACCTATGAGGAATATGAGGATGAATTCAGGGGCCCCATGGTTGAGGCGGGCCTGCCCGTTGAAAAAGGGCTTGAGTCAACAGAAGAAAACGGAGAAAAGGAGTAGAAATGGCAGATACACCGAAACCGGAAGAGACCGCCAAGATTGATCATTCCACTCCTCTTGGAAGGGGTTGGATGGAGACACCGGCGGAAATCAAACCGGGTATTTATTGCTATGCCTCGAAGCCTAAGAGCCTTGATTATGTGGGTATGCCAAACCCCAGGGAATGGAATCCCCTTGAGGAAGACTGGAAGCTGCCGGAGGATTGGGAAGAGACGATTCATAAAGGATTTGAGGACCGGCTGGGTAAGTTTCGCACCCTGAAGCTTTTCATGGATATTTGTGTGCGTTGCGGGGCCTGTGCCGATAAGTGCCACTTTTTTATAGGTTCCGGTGACCCAAAGAATATGCCTGTGCTGAGGGCGGAGCTGATAAGGTCGGTCTACAGGAAAAAGTTCACCGCCAGCGGAAAACTCCTCGGGAAGTTGGCAGGTGCCAGGGATCTCACGGAGGATGTGCTCAAGGAATGGTGGTATTACCTTTATCAGTGTACGGAATGCCGGAGGTGCTCTCTATTCTGCCCTTACGGCATCGACACGGCGGAGGTCACCATCCTGGGGAGGGAGCTTACCAACCTTATAGGACTGAATACCGACTGGATCGCGGCACCTGTTGCAAACTGCTACCGTACAGGTAATCATCTGGGCATACAGCCTCATGCCTACAAGGATATGCTTGACTTTTTTACCGATGAGATAGAGGACATCACAGGCCTGAGGATGGAGCCGGATTTTAACAGAAAGGGAGCTGAGATCCTTTTTATAACGCCGTCCGGCGATGTATTTGCCGACCCGGGTACATATACCTGCATGGGCTATATGATGCTTTTCTATTATCTCAAGAGCATGGGCCTTGATATAACCTGGAGCACCTACGCTTCAGAGGGGGGGAATTTCGGATATTTCACTTCCCATGAAATGGCCAAAAGGCTGAATGCGAAGATGTATGCCGAGGCCAAAAGACTCGGGGTAAAATGGATACTGGGGGGTGAGTGCGGCCACATGTGGAGGGTTATAAACCAGTATATGGATACCTTTAACGGGCCGGCCGAATTTCTTGAAGAGCCCGTTTCTCCGATCACGGGAACCAAGTTCGAAAATGCATCACAAACCAAGATGGTCCATATCATTGAATTTACCGCCGATCTGATCAAAAACAACAAACTGAAGCTGGACCCAAGCAGAAATGACCATCTGAAGGTGACGTTTCACGATTCCTGCAACCCGGCAAGGGGGATGGGGATATTGGAAGAACCGAGATACGTGATCAAAAACGTCTGTAATAATTTCTACGAGATGCCGATAAACACGATAAGGGAGCAGACCTTCTGCTGCGGCAGCGGTGCCGGACTCAACGCCGGGGAAAATCTGGAACTGCGGATGAGAGGAGGGCTTCCCAGGGCCAATGCCGTAAAATATGTCCATGAGAAACATGGCGTTAACATGTTGTCCTGCATATGCGCCATTGACAGGGCCGTGTTCCCCAACCTTATGGAATACTGGGTCCCGGAGGTTGACGTCACAGGTGTCCACGAAATGGTCGGCAATGCCCTCGTATTTGAGGGGGAAAAGAAAAGGACTACCGATCTGAGAGGCGAAACCCTTCCTGGAATGGAGGATGAAGAAGATGTATGATGGAGGTAAGATTGTTGCCGGGCTCGTGATAGGAGTGGGCCTGCTGATGTTCCCTTTCTTCTACAATGCGGGAAGGGCAGCCAAGGCGCCCGATCCCGTGCTTACGCCGAAGGCCAAAGAGGCCAAGGAATGCGTTGCCCCTACTCCCTATATGAAGGCCTACCACATGCAGCTTCTGGATGAATGGCGACACGAGGTCGTTCGTGATGGCGAAAGGTATTATACGACCGGGAAGAGGGGGGATAAGAGATTCGACAGAAAGCTGATGGATATGGGCAGGCATTTCGCGGCCGGTGTGGGCGAGGATGATCAGATCGAAAGCGGCAAGGTATATTATAAAAGCCTTCAGGTGACATGCCTTGACTGCCATTCCAACAAGTCCAAGTTCTGCGATCAGTGCCACAATTATATGGGTGTCGCGCCCTATTGTTGGGATTGCCATATCGAGCCGAAGGAGAAAGAATAATGGCCATAGACAGAAGGAAATTTCTGAAAATAGCCGGGCTTTCCACGCTTTTTGGTATGAGTGCGAAAGCGGCTGTTGATATATTCGCCCCAGGGGAAATTGAAGCCGCATTGCCCCCTCTGACTGAGGGCAAAAGGTGGGCCATGGTAGTTGATATGACAAAGATTAACGATGAGATAATGGAAAGCTGTGTCAAGGCCTGCCATCAGGAACATAATGTCCCCGATTTCGGGGATCCCAAAGTGGAAATCAAGTGGCTCTGGGAAGAGACCTATGAACACACCTTTCCCGGCCAGAAACATGATTACATAGGAGAGAAATACAAACACAGGAATTTCCTGCTGATGTGCAATCACTGTTCCAACCCGCCCTGCTGCAGGGTCTGCCCGACGAAATCAACCTGGCAGAGGGAGGACGGCATAGTAATGATGGACCAGCACCGCTGCATAGGATGCAGGTTCTGTATGGCGGCCTGTCCTTTCGGGGCGAGGAGTTTCAACTGGGGAGACCCGAGAAAGGCTCCCAAGGAACTCAATGACGGGTTCCCGGTCAATCTGGAGTATCCGACCAGGTCCAAGGGTGTGGTGGAAAAATGTACCTTCTGCGCGGAAAGGCTTGCAAAGGGCCTGCTGCCCGCCTGTGTGGAGGCGGCCAACAAGATTGAGGAGGGATCCCTTGTCTTCGGAGACCTGGAGGATCCCGACTCAGAGGTCAGGGAAGTACTAAGAAATCACTATACAATCAGACGTAAACCTGAACTCGGATCAAACCCGAACGTCTACTATATCGTGTGAGGTTGTTATGCTTGACAGGGCTTTAAGCGGCAGTCAGAAATATTGGGGGTGGTTGGCCTTTTTATTCGTCCTTATGGCGGTAGGCTTTTTTTGTTATCTTTATCAGTTCAAAATGGGCCTCAAAGTCACGGGCATGAGCAGGGACGTATCCTGGGGTTTCTATATCGCCCAGTTCACATACCTGGTCGGTGTTGCGGCCGGTGGGGTCATGGTCGTGCTTCCCTGCTATATGCATGATTACAAGGCCTTTGGAAGGATTACCATCTTGGGTGAATTCCTTGCCGTGGCCGCTGTTACAATGTGTCTGCTCTTCATATTCGTAGACCTGGGAAATCCGGTCAGGATTATGAATGTCATCATGTACCCTTCACCCAATTCAATCCTTTTCTGGGACATGATCGTCCTCAACGGATATCTTTTTCTCAATATTATCATAGGCTGGAACGTGCTGAGCGCTGAAAGAAAAGGGGTGCATTATCAGGGCTGGGTTAAGACCCTGATTTATATCTCCATACCTTGGGCCTTCAGTATCCATACGGTAACGGCATTTCTCTACGCGGGACTTCCCGGAAGGCACTACTGGCTGACGGCCATAATGGCCGCCCGGTTTCTGGCCTCGGCATTCGCCGCCGGTCCGGCGCTGCTTATAATACTCTGTCTGATCGTGCGAAAGCTCACCAAGTTTGATCCGGGAAAGGAACAGATCAGGACCCTTTCCGGTATCGTGGCCTACGCGTTCATCCTGAATGTCTTTTTTCTGCTTTTGGAGGTTTTTACAGCTTTCTACAGCCAGATTCCGGGTCATATGCACTCATTCGTTTATCTGTTCGTGGGTCTTGAGGGTCATGGGAAACTGGTTCCCTGGATGTGGGCTTCCGTGCTGTTCGCGGTGGTGGCACTTATACTGCTGATCGTACCTGGCACCAGAAGAAAGCTGGATACCCTGCTTATCGGGTGCATAGCGGTATTCCTTTCAACATTGATAGACAAGGGGCTGGGGCTTGTCGTAGGCGGTTTTGTCCCCAATCCATTTGACAGGGTATTTGAATACTGGCCAACCGCAATTGAGCTCTTAATCGCTCTGGGCGTGTGGGCGACAGGTTTCTTTGTGCTAACCATCCTCTATAAGATAGCGGTTTCGGTTAAAGAAGAGGTGGGTGCGTAGAGTTAACGGATGAAATTGCCTATTTTTCATGTTTTACAGGCCTTTGCGTTTAAGATAAAAATGCTTGACAGGGCTATTCAGGCTCTGCTAAATATCGCGCTGCCCGGCTTTTTAAATACAGAAGCCGATTGCCCGCGATATGTAGTTAAAATATGATTCAGTTATCTGGGTCTTATAGATGGGTGGTAAAAAATATATCTATAAATGAGGAGGGTCATACAAATGGGTTACGAAGTAGTCGTTGATCATGACAAATGTGAAGGATGTGAAGAATGCGTAGAGGTTTGCCCTGTAGACGTCTATGAAATGCAAGATGGAAAGTCAGTACCTGTAAATGCTGAAGAGTGCCTGGGATGTGAAAGCTGCATAGAGGTATGTGACGCAGAGGCAATTACCGTTACAGAGGTCTAGACACGTATCGCTCATTATAACGCAAAAAAGCGCCTTCTTTTAAAAGTGAAGGCGCTTTTTTTGTACCTTAATTTAAACTGGCAAAATTCTGGAAGTCCTATTTCTTGTTTCTCTTGTGACAGAAGTTGCAGGAGCCCATCTTTTTGTCCATTTTTCCCGCCTTTACCAGATCGCGGTGGCATTTCCTGCAATTGTCATGGTATGCATCCTCAAGACCGCCTTTTTTCAGTTCCGCCTTGTGGCATTCGTTGCATTTTTTGACCTGATCACACTCCTTCCAGATATTTTTGCCATCCTTGTATTCGTGGTGGCATTCGGTGCATCCGATCTTGTATTCTTCGCTGTGTTTCTTGTGATGAAAATCGGCAGGCCCGAACTTGTCATTCTCGTATCCGGGGTTTTCTATCACAATCTCTTCAGGCACCTCGGCTGCTGTAAGGGCTCCAACCGTCAGAAACATGACACAGGCAAAAGATGCCGCGGCTAAGGTTATAAACTTTTTCCTGATAGGCATTTCCGTCCTCCTTTCGAATAAAATTCAGCAAAAATCAAATTATAGCAAAAAAGGTCATTTTTTACGGATACCAGCATAAACTATAGAAAAAACGGGCTTCCAAAGTCAAGGGAATTGAAATGGTTTTTCCGATTATCATGCCTGGTTTATCATCGACATTATCTGGCATTGGTCGAATCCCTTGAGTCTGACCGCCCCTGATCTGCATGAGGACACACAAAGGCCGCACCCCTTGCATAGTACCGGGTTTATTTCAGCGGTGCCCTCAAGATGGCCGTTTTCTATCAAGGCGGGGGCGGAATAAGGGCATATGTCAGCGCATACCCCGCAACCGCTGCATCTAACAGCGTCAACTTCAGCCACGATTCCGCTGGCCATGATGCTGTCCTTGGCGAGCAGTGAGCCCGCCCGGGAGGCGGCTGAGAGTGCATGAGCCACAGATTCGTCTATTGATTTGGGATAGTGGCACATGCCGCAGAGAAACACCCCGTCTGTGGCGCATTCGGAAGGTCCAAGCTTCGCGTGTCGTTCAATGAAAAATCCGTCTTCATTTAAGGGGGCCTTGAAGAATCTTGCGATTTTCTCGTTACCCCTAGGGGCAATCGCCGATGCCAGGCAGAGAATATCCGCATCCAGGGAGATGCCCTCCTTTAGTATTTGATCAAAAAATTCGATACGAAGGGAGTCAGGCCCTTTAAATACACGTGGTTTAGCGGCCAGGGTATAGGGTATGAAAATTATTCCCTTGAGCCTTGCCTCTCTGTATAGATATTCCCGTTCTCCATATGTCCTTATATCCCTGAAAAAAATAAAGATATCCATGTCAGGATTAATCTCCTTGAGTTTGAGTGCCGTCTTGATGGAATGCGTACAACAAACCCTGGAGCAATAAGGCCTTGCAGGTTCGCGGGAACCCACGCACTGAATAAAGGCCATGGTCTTCAGATTACCGATGGTGCTGTCTTGACTGATTATCATCCGGTCGAACTCGAGATGTGTCATTACCCGGTGGTCTTCGCCGTAAAGGTACTCGGAGGGTCGGGTCTCCTCGGCTCCGGTTGCCAGAATAGCTACGCCGTGATCTATGGTTTCCAACCCCCCCTTTTTTTCAAGGGTGGTGGTAAAATTACCTACAAACCCCTCGACCTTCGAGATAGTTGATTCCAGATGGATGCGTATGTTTCTGTCCGACTCTACTTGAGATATCATACCTTCCAGCCCCTGCCTGATATCTTCTCCCTGCCATGTGGTCAAAAGGCCCCTGGCCTGTCCTCCCAGTTGCGGCAGCCTTTCCACAATATTAACACTGTAACCCTGGGAGGATAGATTCCTGGCCGCGGCCATGCCAGCCACTCCACCTCCTACTATAAGGACGTCCTTGTTTATCCGTATCTTCGTCTCCTCAAGGGGCTCCAGAAGCGCAACCTTTGAAACGGCCATTCTAACGAGGTCCTTGGCCTTTTCAGTCGCAGCCTCAGGGTCATCCCGGTGGACCCATGAATCCTGATTGCGTATGTTTGCCATTTCAAATAGATAACGGTTGAGGCCCGCTTCAATAAGGGTATCCTGAAACAGGGCCTCGTGGGTCTTTGGAGTGCACGCTGCAACAACGATGCGGTTGAGGGCATTTTCACTTATCTCCCGGGCCATCGTCTCCTGAGTATCCTGAGAGCAGGTATAGAGGTTGTCTGTTACATATTCCACAAAAGGGAGTGCCTTTGCATATTCCCTGACCTTCGGGACATCTACCACCCCTCCGATATTTATGCCGCATTGACAGACAAATACCCCGATTCGAGGCCGTTGTCCCCCGACCTGCCTCTCTACGGGGGGCCTTTTTCCCCTTGTGAGGGTCCCTCTGGCCTCCATAAGCAGGGCGCTTGCCTCTGCTGCTGCGGATCCGGCCTCTATTACGGACTGCGGTATATCCTTGGGACCACAAAAGGTCCCGCAGGCATATATGCCGTCGGCAGATGTCGAAACCGGATGAAATGCCCCGGTTTTACAGAATTTACCCTCTGTCAGATCGATATCCAGCCTTTTTGCGAGATCCAAGGTTTCAGAAGATGTCTCAAGCCCTACCGATAGTATGACCATGTCGAAATCTTCCTGTGCGGCCCTTTCATCTTCACCGGTATAGGAGACAGTGATCTGCCGGCTTTTGTCCAGAACCTCCACGGCCGGAGCCCTTGAGCGGATGAAACGGATTTTGTGCCTTTCCCTGGCCTCCTCGTAATATTTCTCGAAATCCTTTCCATGGGTTCTCATATCCATGAAAAAAATAGTGCATTCAAGATGTTTCCCCGCATGCTCCCTGGCGATGACGGCCTGCTTCATCGCGTACATGCAGCAGACGGATGAGCAGAATCCATTGGCTAAGGCATGAGAGTCCCTTGAACCTACGCACTGTATCCATGCTATCTTATCCGGTTCTTTACTGTCGGAAGGTCTTATAAGATGCCCCATCGTAGGGCCTGAGGCGGACAGTATCCTCTCAAATTCCAGGGATGTCATTATATCCCGACTCTTACCATAGCTGTAGGCGCTCAATTTTAGAGGATCAAACACGTCTGATCCGGGCGCAAGTATAAGCGCGCCGACATCAAGCTCTATGGACCGGGGAAGTTGTGAATGCGTTTCAAGGGTTACCGCCCCAGCCTTGCAAGCCTCGACACATTGAAAACATTCCGAGCAGATTCCGCAGGAGATACATCTTTCAGCCTCGGCATGAGCCTGCTCCTCTGATAGGCCCAACTGAACTTCCTTGAAATTTTCCACCCTTTCAAAAGGGTCAAGCCTCGGCATGGCGACCCTTTTTTTAATCCTGTGGACATCAAGATCTATATCTTTAGCCGGGTCCCACAATTTATCACGGCCCTCAAACAGGTTTTGTCCATGTATATACCTGTCAATCGATATGGCTGCCTGTTTTCCCGCCTCAATAGCCTCTACGACGGTCGCGGGACCCGTAACCGCGTCTCCTCCCGCAAAGATGTCGGGATCATCGCTTTGAAGCGTGATCTTATCTACTTTCAAGGTCCCCCATTCGGTGAGATTGCAGGCGCACTCTGGTCCGAGACAGGACCAATCCGCTTCCTGCCCTATCGCCTGTATTACGCTGTCCACCTCAATAGTAAATTCCGAGCCCTCAACAGGAACGGGGCGCCTTCGCCCGCTTGAATCAGGTTCACCCAATTCCATCTTTACGCATTTGACGGCCTTTACTCTCCCTGCTTCTCCAATAAAGCGGACCGGATTTGTAAGGGTGTGAATCTCTATACCTTCTTCATTGCATTCTTCGATTTCCTCCTGGTTCGCCGGCATTTCTTCAAGGCCTCTGCGATATATTATGAAGGCATTTCCGGATCCCGTCCTTCGAGCGGAACGAACAGCGTCCATTGCAACATTGCCTCCTCCCACGACTGCGACCCTGTCGCCCAGAAAGGGCTTTTCCCCCAGATTGATATGTCTAAGGAATTCCACTCCGGAGAAGACACCTTTCAGGTCCTCCCCCTCGATATTGAGGTTTTTGCATGCCTGAGAGCCGATACCGAGAAAGATGGCCTCATAGCCTTTATCACGAAGCCTCCGGATAGACAGGTCCTTTCCCACATCCACTCCTGTTTCAATCTTTACGCCCATATTCGTGATAATCCGGATCTCGGCGTCTATGATGTTTCTGGGGAGGCGGTAGTCAGGAATGCCGAATGTGAGCATGCCTCCGGGGATCGGGAGTTTTTCAAATATGGTCGTCTCATATCCCCTTTTTTTGAGAAAGTAGGCACACGACAGCCCCGCAGGTCCGCTTCCTATTATGGCGACCCTGTGTCCATTCGGCTCTGAAACATCAGGCAGATAAATCTGCGCCGAGTTAAGATCCAGGTCGGCCACATAGCGTTTTAGAAAATTGATGGCCACTGGTTGATCCAGTTTTCCCCGAGTGCAAACAGATTCGCACGGATGATGGCATACCCTCCCGCACACTGCGGGAAGAGGGTTTTCCTCCTTTATCAATCTCAGCGCGTCCATGAATCTTCCCTGAGCAATAAGGGCGATATAGCCTTGAACACTTATATGCGCCGGGCATGCGGCCCTGCATGGGGCGGTGCCGCTTTTGGAAATCGCAAAGGAACTCGGGATTGCCTGGGCGTATCTCTTATAGACCGCCTTTCTCTTTGTCATTCCCAGTTCGTATTCAGAGGGAAGAGAAACAGGACATACCTCAATGCAATCGCCGCAGGAGGTGCACTTTGCCGGGTCTATGAACCTGGGATGCTGAGTCAGACTAACGTGAAAATTTCCTTTTTCACCCTCGACCCTTTCCAGGCGGGCGGATGTGATCAGATTTATGTTCATGTGCCGGCCGACCTCGACCAGTTTGGGTGAAATAATTCACATTGCACAATCATTGGTAGGAAATGTCTTGTCAAGTTCGCTCATTACCCCGCCGATAGCCGAATCCCTCTCAATCAGATGGACATAATAGCCTGATTCAGCCAGATCAAGGGCTGCCTGCATTCCGGCAATTCCTCCTCCAACGACCAGTATCGATCCATTCACTTTCTGTTTCATCTGGATTCTCCTCTGAAATAAGTGGCTTCACCTTGAGCAGGCCGCTAGTGTGATTGCGGTGCTTTGCTGTAAACCCACTCTTGATCCGATCCCGGGACGAACTCCGGTGCTTCATTATATGAAGGTGTTTCTGGAATCTTCACCGGCCGCTCATCTGCACCTTGGTCGAGCGGTAGCGGTTTATGCAAACACCGGGCACCCTGTTTTCTATTGATTAGTGGCTATATTATAATTATAATATAGTTATTGGGCAATGATTTTATATTAAAATGAGGGGCCTAATGGGCGAAGCAGCGCACAGAAAGATAGATACTCAGTTTATAAAGGAGCTTGCCGAGCTTCCTGGCGGTAATAAGATCAGGGCCTGCTTTACCTGTCGCACCTGCACGGCCAGCTGTCCCGTAAACGAGGTGAACGAGGCTTTCAATCCTCTTAGGATAATACGAAAGACACTCTACGGTTTTAAAAAAGAGGTGCTTTCAGAGGGTTTTATCTGGTTATGTACAAGCTGCTACGCTTGCCAGGAGCGGTGCCCTCAGGGTGTGAATATCGCCGATTTTATGACCCTGCTAAAGAACATGGCGGTTGAAGAAGGTTTTATGCCTCAGGGAATCAGGGCGCAGAGGGATCTTGTCAAGGGGCAAGGCAGGATATATCCTATTGATGATTTTGATAACAAAAAGAGGGTAAAGGCGGAGTTGCCCGAGCTTCCGACAGGCTGCGGCGCGGTTAAGAAACTTTTTCCCCATGAGACGGGGAATTAGTATTTAGAAGGGGTATGAGCGGCCTCTTCGTTGACAAACTATCCGGAACATGATTTTCAGATCGGGGTTGAATCAGATAAATGGAGTATGCCTTTTTTCTGGGATGTACCATCCCTGCAAGAGCAAGAAACTATGAGATGTCCGCCAGGAGGATATGTGACCTCCTTGGTATCAGACTCGTTAACATAAAGGAATTCATGTGCTGCGGTTTCCCTATAAGGGCCAGTGACATGGCCGCCTCTGAAGTCATGGCGGCGTACAATATGTGCCTTGCCCAGGATATGAATCTGGAGATACTGACGTTATGCAGCTCTTGCGCCTCGGCTTTAACCGAAGCAGGGCAAAGAATTGAAAATGACCCTGTCTTAAGACGAAAGGTCAATGAACATCTTGGAGGGGCCGGCCTTAAATACAGGGGAGGAGCCAAGGTCAGGCATCTAGCAAGGGTACTGTATGAGAATTTTGATGAAAATGCTATTCGTAAATACCTGAAAAGAGATCTGGGTGACCTGAAGATCGCAGTTCACTATGGCTGTCACTATCTAAAACCATCAGAAATTTATGAGGGTTTTGATGATGTGGAGGATCCTGTTTCAATAGAAAGACTAGTTGAATATACCGGTGCGCAAGTTGTAGACTATAAAAACAAAAAGAAGTGCTGCGGCGGCCCGGTACTCCCAGTTGATGAAGAAGTCGCCCTTTCAGTGGCAAAGGAAAAACTGGACAATGTCAAAGATGCGGGGGCAGACGCTCTTTGCCTCGTGTGCCCCTTCTGTTCGGTAATGTACGATGGAAATCAGAAAGGAATAGAGGCCGGCAGCGGCGAAAGCTATAACATTCCGGTACTCTATCTTACCCAGGTATTGGGCATTGCAATGGGTTTTGACAGGAAGGAGCTCGGCCTCAACATGAACGTTGTGAAGACAAAGAAACTCCTTTGCAGATATTTCGATTGATTCCAATTTTGAGGAGGGCCGATCGTTTTGCAATCGGAAAGATTTATCAAAGTCGGCTAATTCGCCCTATGGCCTCATCAAATTTTCCGGCAATGAGCATCTCAAATTCCTTCCCAAAATAGGTCCTGTTGACTTTTAGAAAGGACTTTGTACTTTCCCAGTATTTTGCTATGGCTTTACTGTCATCAAGTTTCAGCAGGAAGTTGTCTATTTCAATTATCTTTTCATTTTTCAATGTTTCCTTCCTCAACTCAAAGAGATCTGTCAACCTGTTTATTTGTTCTCCAGACAGGCCAAGCTCCAGAGATTCTGTCAGAAAGGTTTTTACCAGCCGGTGAAGTTCTATGACATCCGTAATTGATTCCATTTCCCTTTTTGCCCGATCTAAAAGCCTGTCGTTGATTTCAACCATCTTTTTTTCAAAGGCATTTTCAAGTAAAAGTTCATAATCCTCTGTGTGATAGGTATGTTTTCTGAGAGATCTGAGCGTGCGATGAAAATAATTCTTTAACCGCTCCGGATCGTTGATTTTTTCCATGTAGGCGATCTTTTGCGGTATGTTAAACCTGTCCTGAAAATCAACTAAAATAACGTTGTGTCTTTTATCATACCGAAGAATAATTCCCCTTCTCACCTTGAAGAATCTTCGCAGGGAAGAATCGTCATTCCAGAGATTTTCAAGGGCAAGGTCGCTCAGTTCGGCGTTAATCGCTTCGTAACGCCTTTCTATCTTTTTACACATTTCCAGAAAATTGACAAATGTCGGGATATTTTGACTGCAGACCTTGTCCACACCCTTCAGGGCAAGAAGTATGAGTTTAATCTGATTTTCATAGTTAAGGTAGCCACAAACTTTTTCGTACCCGAATATCCTAACCTTATCGTCGGTTAGACAATTTAGAAGAAAATGCCTCTTTTCTTCTTCAAGCTCGTTGAGGGTATTGTAAATCCTGAAGGCCTCAAATAGTTCCTTTTCGAATGTGGAGTAGCCTATATTGGAAAAACTGCGCTTTTTGTATATGAACTTCAGCGGGGTCTTCATGATAAAATCAGCAATTTCGGAAAACTCAATGTAATTAATGCCGCACAGTTTGAAGAAACGTTCCATTGAAAAGATCATTTTGCCTGAAGCGATTATGTCAGCCTGGGAGGGCTTTTTCCATTCAGGTGATTCAAGGAGTTCTGATTCGGAGACCCTCTTTTCAAGCCCTTTTTCCGTGTATAGGTCCAAAGCAAAATAAAGATAGCCTTTTTGTAAAAAAATTCGGCTCAAATGTTCATCAAGATCTGTTTCCTTTTTTATGACCCTGTGACACAGATGCATGAGCGCAAATAATCGCTTTGCAAGATCCTCCATGATCAAGTCCTCTTTTATCGCGGAAAGCATTATAAAAGAGATAAGGAAGAAGGCCTCGCAAAGTTCAATGTCCTCGGGGTCGGTTACTTCGCGGAGCGCGCACTGGCATATCTCTCCCCGTATTATGTGAAGGAGCAGGCTGTGATATCTGACCATGAAAATCAAGGCGTTTCCGCCTACAGGCCCCAGCCCGCATTTTGCTGCAATTTGTTCCTTTTCGATTATTACGGCGCCTGCATGGGCCATGTCAGCCGGGTTTATCGCACGGCTGTATTTTTTTCTCAGGCCTTCAATCCTGCCGATATCCTGATACACTAAGGCTCTGACAAATGCATCAAAAAGCTCCCTGTTATCTCTTAGCTTGGATGTAATGTCTTCCAGTTTTTCTATCTGACTTTCACTAACTCCAACTATTCCGGTTGCCATCGGACCGAATTCTTTTTGGGCGATTTTGTGCAGGAAATGAATGTTCTGGAAAGTTCTTCGCTCTTTATTCACAAGGGCCTGTAGCTTTTTAGTAGAGGTCAATATGTATTCAGTCGGTGAGCCTGTCATATATTTATGCCATCTCAAATCGTATTCTTTCATCGCCATGAATTCGGGAATAATGAATTCCAGCAGGGAAGGCGCCTTTTCATAAAGAAGAGATAGGTTGGAGAATATTTTTTCCGGCACAAAGATAATTTGATATAATATTGATTTTAGTTTGGTTCTTAAGTTCCCCGCTCTTTTGAACCACTGTTTTTGCCTTTTAGGCATCTGAAAATCAAATCTCTTCTGTTCCAGTATCAAAAGATGACTTTGATAGAAACTCTCCAGATCGGGAAAAAGCAGCGCAATGTTTTCGAGCTTTTCAGGCGGAATCGATGGGCTGAGCCAGTCTTCGGATTTGTCCAGTAATGTGTTCAGCCGGTCTATTATTTTTTCCATATCCAGACAATCAATTTCCAGGGCATTTATTTCTTTGTTGAGCCTGAACTGAAAACCCGTTCCAACAATAAATGAAGAACCGTTTTGGAGCAGTTGCTGCCTGAACTGCTCCAGAAAGAGGCGTTCAAGATGCTGGATGCTGATTTCCTCAGCCTCGAATTCAATTTTTGTGATTCTATCATTTATTTCGGATTGTTCGGTTTCCGCAAGAACAGGATTGAAATTAACCACTTCGCAAGGGGCGACATTTATCGCTATCCAAAGCAAGATAAATACATGCTTGCTGTTCATTTTTTCAAATAAGTGCCCTGTACCATGAAATTCCAGAGCAAGAAATTTCCGGTAAAACGTAGGAAACTGAATGGGGTCGGAATGGAGATAGGTCCTTTCAAATCGATCAAGGGTGTTGAGAAGTCTTATTATATTTTCGATTCTTTCGAGGTTAAGTTTATCGTAGTCGGAGAGTGCCTCCTTTTCCATCGCCCCCTTCTCTTTCAATTCGCTCCAGTTGTCAAGAAACTCGAAGTGATTTATCATCATGAGAAGTTTTCTGATAATTTTATTTTGGACGCCTCCGATTGCCGAAGTTTCTTCATCATGAATTCGGTCCCAGTCAAGGTTACAATTGGTAACAACTCTTATGGCGGATTCATATAATCGGAATAGTTCTCCCATTTCTTCCTGTGACAGTTCTGAACCTCTGGCCGCTTCTGTTTCGGCCATCGTCATGAGAAGACAATAGCGAAGAATATTGGTGGCATCCTGGGTGTTGTAGGTCTTTGCGAGATCACAGGCCGCCCCCAGTGCCTTTTCGGACATCTTCCCCGAAATTATGCGACCCATGGGGGTGTGGCCCAATATAATAAGAAAAATTTCCCGTAATTCTCCGTGAGTGAAACCGAAGAAGGGAAGGACCTCGAATTTTTCAAAAATACTGGTCCTTGTTCCCTCAATCATTTCAGGATTAAAGAGAGCTTTTATTCTTTCAAGAAGCCTTACTTTGCTTTTGAGGCTTAAGACATCATCTATTGCATAAAATCTTTGTAATTTATTCTCAAAAGGTTGTCTAATACGATCGATAAAATATTTTGGCAAATTGTGATAATTGCCTTTTTCAAGCCTGTCAAGGGTTTTAAGGGTATCTATGACATATTCAAAGGAGTTTCTGTATTCAGCCAGAAGTTCAAAAGGGCACCCGGTCAATTTGGATTCTACAAGCTCATGAATAATTTCATGCAAAGTTACCTTGAGAGGTTTTTTTCTCCCCAGAAAGGTAAGCATATATTTGGGAGTGTATTCGGAAAAAGAATATTTTTGTTCCCATTCGTCCCTTATGTTTTGGGGAATTACGGGCCTCAGCAATATTTCATTAAAATAGGTGTGAAGAAGCCTTGACCAGTTTTTCTTCTGTTCCCCCAGAAAGGACAAAAGATTCAGTGGGAAATTGAGATATGAAAGCGAATTTAAATCTTCAAGGGTCAGGCCGTTAAGATCTTTTCCTTTTAACAATCGGTCAACTACTTCCTGCTCAATGTAAAAGCCCCCCAGATATTTCTGGAAATCAAAGATATTCACATCCAGGGTATTTTGCTCAAATTTGTACTTAAATTTTGTCCTGAAGATATGAGTAAAGAGGGCGAACTTTTTCTCCTCCTCGACAGAATTAAAGGTCACTCTGGCGGTTTTGTCGCCTTTTGGGGTGTGATGATCTGAAATAATGAATATCTCTCCATCCGGTTGGAGCAGGTTGTAGATTTTCCAGAAAAGATACATCGCATAATGGTTGATTACAGTCGTGGATGGTTTGCGTTGCGAAGGGGTCCTGAAGCGTTCCATGATCATGATTTCAAAAGGGTCGGTGGTAAGGATGGCAAGATCAACTTTATCCTTTTCCGCTCTCAATCTTTCGATCGAGTCTATCAGCAGGAACTGGTGCTCTTTGAAGCGCAGGGAGAGCTCTTGAAGTATTAGATCGTCCTGATGAGATATGACGGCAATTTTCTGCTGTTCTTTGAGATATTTTTTACGGTGGGAAATAATGACTTTGCTGATCTGATCAACCTTGGCCATTATATGTGTGAATGTATTTGATATGAGATGCCTGGGAATCAGATAGTAGATTTTTCCAAGTTTTGAAAATCTTATTAAAAGACCGATTTTTTTAAATATCGTGTTAAGCTCTTTGTAATTTTTTTTCAGTCCTTCCGCATCTTCTGCAGGAATATTGTAGAGCATTCCCAGATCCTTGGGGGAGAGTCTCTCTGATACCTCAAAAAGCCCGAGGCCGTAGGCGTTGCCCCCGAATCGGCTTTGAAGTTGAGAGGGGTGTTTCGATGCCGCTATCGTACCGACCGGGATGTCTGACGGGTCTATGCCGAATTTTTCGAAATTTTCAGGCTTGATGAATGCAAAGGGATCTTGCTGCCAGTAGGTCTTTGACGGGAGAAACGAAAGAAGGTCGGATTCAGACAATTGCTTCCTATTATACCTACAACCAACGTTTCCTGCGTTTGTAGGATTTTACGTCTTTATAAGATTTAAGTTGTCCCGAGGCGGCGGTCCCGAGGTAAAATTCTTTCACATCAGGATTTTCCCTCAAGTCCTCGGCTGTATTTTCCATGACTATTTTGCCGTTTTCCATGACATAGCCGTAGTGAGCGATCTGCAGGGCCATGTTGGCATTTTGCTCCACTACCATTAGCGTTGTTTTCTGTTCCTCGTTGATTCTCCTGATAATTTGAAAAATTTCTTTTACCAAGAGAGGCGCGAGACCCAGGGAAGGTTCATCCAGAAGCAACAGGCTTGGATGGGCCATGAGTGCCCTGCCTATAACCAGCATCTGAAGTTCACCACCACTGCAGTAGCCTGCCATTGCTTTCTTCCTGGCAAGTAAAGCCGGAAAATAATCATATACCATTTCCAGATCTTTTTTAAAAGGTTTACCCCATCTTGTTGCGGTTCCTACCCTGAGGTTTTCTTCAACGGTTAGGTATTTGAATTCCTGCCTTCCTTCCAGTACCTGGATTATCCCTTTTCTGGTAATCTGTTCAGGGGATGAATTTTGAATTGATTTGCCGTCATAATGTATAGACCCCTCGGTTACCTTGCCGTTTTCAGGCTTCAGCAGGCCCGAAATCGCCTTTAGCGTAGTAGTCTTGCCGGCGCCGTTACTGCCGAGCAGTGATACTATTTGGCCTTTTGGTATGGTTAGAGAAACTCCCTTCAGGACCTGTATCACGTCAGAATATACAACGCTTATGTTATTTATGAGCAATCTGATATTATCTTCCATAATCCGGAAACCTCTCAATATGAGAAAGGCCACAGTCTGAAACTTGATCGTACAATCCTCCAGACCTCTGCCAAGCCTTTTGGTTCAAATATAATAAATAAAACAATGGCCAGACCGAAGATGAATTCTCTCAAGGGGGCTATCGTAATAGCAACACCTGAGGAGGCCCCCACATTCATAAGAAATTCAGTAGCCAGACCGAGCAATTCGTTCAAGAGTACTATGAATGATGCGCCGAATACGGCCCCGGGGATACTTCCAAGGCCGCCTATGATTATCATGGCAATGAATTCGATTGAAAGCCAGAGGTTGAAAGGTTCCGGCGTAATACTCATCATGTAATGGGCGTAAAGTGCACCAGCGAATCCGGCATAAAAGGAACTTATTGCAAATGAAATGAGTTTATATCCGAAAACAGGTATTCCCATCCCTTCCGCCGCCCTGTCATTGTCCCTTATAGCTATGAATGCTCTGCCGAAACGAGTCCTTACAATATTTACCGCCATCCATGTCAGGATGACAAAACATATAAATATTACATAAAAAAAACGTTTGTCCGTTCCCAGGTCGAGTCCGAAAAAGTTCACCTCGGACACGATTATTCCCTCGGCTCCACCTGTAAGGCTCTCCCATTGAACGAAGACATATTCGATGATGAACTGACCAGCAAGAGTTGCGATAAGAAGATATAGATGTTTGAGCCTGGCGGAGGGTAGTCCGAATATTATCCCGACAGCAGCGGTAACTAATCCGGCAGCCGGCACCGCTAATATAAAAGGAAATCCTGCTTTCGTAGCAAGGATCGCGCCGGCGTAGGCGCCTACACCGAAAAATGCGCCGTGACCAAGTGAGATTTGTCCTGTGTATCCTATGAGTAGATTCAATCCAATTGCAGAAATAGAGAAAATTCCGATTGTATTTAAGATATATAAGATATACGGGCTGCTGATAAAAGGAATTATACCAAAAAGAGCTACCAAGCCTATGAGTGTCCAAAAACGACCGAAATCCGTTTCAAAAACCGTCAGTTCTTCGCGGTAGGATTCTTTGAAATTTCCGCAAGGGTGTAACTGGAACTTTCGCATCTGATATCTGCCCTCCCTATATAGTCTAGACCCGCTCAATTTCTACAAGGCCAAAAAGTCCATAGGGCTTTATCATAAGTATAAGGACCAAGACAATGTATGGCACGACCTCTCTCAGGGAGGTTGAAATATATCCTCCTGTAAAGGTCTCCAGTAATCCTATTATTACTCCTCCAAGTATGGCTCCCCCGATACTGTCCAGACCGCCGAGAATTACAACGGGAAATACCTTCAGGCCGATTGAACTCAATTCGTGAACGTTTATTCCATTTATGATCCCGAGGACTATGCCGCTTATGGCCGCAACTATAAATGCAATAGCCCATGACAGGGCGAAGACCCTTCTTACATGGACACCGAGAGACAGGGCCGCAGGCTGATTATCGGCAACCGACCTCATGTATATACCCTGAGAGGAGTATTTGAAAAAAAAGCCGAATATGACAAGGAAAATAATCCCGATTATAAATGACGCTACATACACCGAAGGGATTTGGATGTAGCCCATGCTTACGGACAGCCCCTCAGGTAGAAACTTCGGATAATCGTGGATATCCCCTCCAAAGATGAATAGAAGCAGCCCTTTGAACATGATCCCCAGTCCCAGGGTAAGCATTATGACTTCGATCAGATTTTCACCTATCAGGGGCCTGAGAAAAAATTTTTCAACAACAAATCCCAACGCGAACGTGCCGACCAGTGTAAGAGCAAAAGCCAGGATTATCGGAAGGTTAGCCCATGAGGATAAAGCAAGAAAAAGAAATGCGCCGATAGCAAGGAGTTCGCCATGGGCGAGATTAAGGACACTACTGGATTTGAATATCATTACAAACCCCAGTGCCGACAGGGCATAAAGAAAACCCAAAGACAATCCGTTTACAAGCAATTGGAGAAAAAATTCCATTCCCGTCTACTCCTTGTTATTATACTGTCAATATCCTCACGAATGTTTCAATCGTACCGACGTGTCCGTCTCTGTACCTGATCTGGCCTTTTACAGGCAGTTCCTTTTTGTCCGAGTACATCGCCTGTATAAGGTCTTTATACTGCTCAAAGACAAATTTTCTTCTTACTTTTCCTGTCCTTGTCAGTTCTTCGTCATCCGCGTCGAGCAGTTTATATAAGATAATGATCTTGACAAGCTGCATCGGTTTCGGGAGTTGAGTATTAACCTCCTTTGTTTCATCTATGATAAGCCCTTCCACTTGAGTTTGCTGTGATAAATCGGTATAGGTGGTATAGGGTATTTTTCTATCCTCGGCCCAGTTTCCCACATTGCCGAAATCGATATTTATAAAGGCTGTAAGATATGGCTGCCCTTCTCCCCAGACTACCGCCTCTTTGATATAAGGACTGAATTTCAGCCTTGTTTCTATGAAGTCGGGAGAAAACGCTTCCCCCTCCTTCGTCCTTATTATATCTTCTTTTCTCCCGATAATAAGCAGATGCCCGTCTTCGTCAAAATATCCGGCATCTCCGGTATAAAACCATCCATCCCTTAAAGCCTCGGAGGTTGCTGCAGGATTTTCATAGTAACCCACAAAGTTGGATTTGCTTAGAACGATTACTTCCTGATCTTCCAAGATTTTTACTTCAGTTCGCGGAAGCGGCGTTCCCACGGTTTCCGGTTTTACCTCGTCATCCGGCTGCACCTGAAAAATCCCTGCAGATTCGGTTAGTCCGTAACATTGCTTTAAGTTAAGACCGTTCCCCCGGAAAAACCTTATCACGTCGGGACTGATGGGGTGACCGCCTGTATAGGCCGCCCTGAAATTAAAGCAGCCAATCCTGTCCATAAGGGGCCGTGATACGAGCCATTCTGTCATCCAGCTTTTTAATTTGAGGCTGAAAGGCGGGGGTTTTTTCACTGATTCCAGCTCGACAACCTGGGCACCTATTTTTTGAGACACCGCATAGAGTTTCCGTTTTATAAATCCGGCGTCAGCGATCTTCACCCTTATCTTTGAGGCAAGATCCTCCCAGAACCTTGAGGATGTGACTATGACGGTAGGACCGATTTCCCTGAAATCCTCTGTCGCTGTTTCAAAGGTTTCAGGAAAATTCATTATCATACCCCCGCACAGGGTTATCCCCACACCCCATATCTGGTCCACGATCCATGCAGTTGGGGTTATGGAGATCCAATTGTCACCGATGCCTACGGGAGCTGTTTCCAGCCACTTGTGAGACATCTCGGTGAAGTTTTCATAGCTGAGCATGACAAGCTTGGGAAGTCCTGTTGTGCCGGATGTCATAAGCATCAGGGCGATGTCTTCAGGCCTGCCCTCCCACAGTTCCTTGATGAACAGGTCGGGTTGCTCCTTATCCAGTTCCTCTCCAATCTCAAGAAGCTGCCTAAAGCTGATCAACCATGGATCGTCTCCATAGTTTCTCATGCCCGTGGGGTCGATATAAATCAAGCGCTGAATATGAGACAGTTCATCGCGGCGGGAGAGGAGTTTATCCACCTGTTCCTGGTCCTGTGCAAAGGCAAAGCTCGCTTTCATCCTGTTCAATCCGTAGACAAGCTCCTTAGCAACGGCAGAGGTGAACAGGTTTAGTGTCTCGCTGCCTATCGCCTGGGCACCCAACTCACTGAAAAGCCATTCAGGATGGTTATCTACAACCAAACCCACCTTTTGACCTCTCTTGAGTCCAAGTGAAATAAGCCCCAATGCCACACGTCTGGTATAAGTCAGATAGTCTTTCCAGCTGAAGGTCTGCCAGACACCGTAGGCTTTTTCTCTTATGGCGATATTATCGTCACCCAACCTCTCCGCCTGTTTTGCAAGTATCTGCGGAAATGTAAATTTGGTCAGAGAGGATAGGGTTTCAGCATCAATACGATTGATTTTTGCGCTAATTGAATTCATTTTCTATCTGGAGAATTAAAGGTTAGTCAATTTTGGAGGTATCTCCCAGATATGCCTTGATCACCTGGGGGTGGTTTTGTACGAAATCTGGAGAACCTTCAGCGATTTTTACTCCGAAGTCCAAAACTGCAACTCTCTTGGATATGCTCATCACAATAGACATGTCATGTTCTACAAGGAGTATCGTCTGTTTCCACGCCTCATTAAGCTCAAGCAGGAATCGAACCATATCCTCTTTTTCCTCGAGGGTCATCCCCGCGAAGGGTTCATCCAGAACAAGCAGCTTTGGTTCAAGCGCGAGAGCACGTCCGAGTTCAACTCGTTTTCTCATCCCATAGGGAAGCGATCCAACCAAGCTTTTTCTGATTGACTGCATTTCGAGGAAATCGATTAGTTCTTCCAGAACTTCTCTGTGCCGTACTTCCTCGTCTTTGACCTTTTTGGAAAAGATCGACGCCCGCCCAAGATCGTATTTACAGTGAACATGCCTTGCCAGAAGCATGTTGGAAAGAACGGTCATGCCTGGAAACAGTTCAATGTTTTGATAAGTTCTGCCTATGCCTGTTTTGGTAAGATGATGAGTAGATAAGTGAGTGACATCTTCTCCATTGAAAAATATCTGGCCTTCCTGCGGCTTATAATACCCGGTAATACAATTCAGGAGGCTCGTCTTTCCTGCGCCGTTTGGTCCAATCAGAGCTACTAACTCCCCTGAGTGAACAGCCAGGTCGATCTTGTTAAGGGCGGTTATTCCGCCAAACATTAATGTCAGTCTCTTCACCTCCAGTTCCGCCCGTTTTTCTTCGGGTGAAACCGAGGCGAAGATGCTTGGTTCCCCTCGGAAGGCCTTCATTTTAGAATTTTAACCTTTTCTTTTCCCGGTTTCCAGAAGCTGGTGAGAGGTGTAAAAGTCTGATCTTCGTTAATCTTAACAATTCTTGCGGTAAAGGATGCGCTGTGGTCGGTTTCGGTGTAGGTGATGTTTGGTACAAGCCCTCCGAAGCTTTCATCCCTGAATGTTTCAAGGGCCTTATTTATTGTTTCGCTATCTACCTTGCCGAATTTTTCGTGTGCCCTGAGAAAGGCCTTTTCCATTATAGCGGCTATGGTTACACCCTCCCAGTAGGCGGTATCAAATTTTGACACGGTCTTGTATCTTTTCCATAATTCCTGAATCAGCTCCATCCCGGGCGTATTATCGGCGGGAAGACAACCGGGAAACTGCATATGCATGCGGTCCCTTATAGTGCCTTTACCCCTTTTGAAGAAATCGGGGTCAGTGGATGTCCAGGTGCCGAAAAAGGGAACGTCATATTTAGCCCTGTCAGAGGCTTGGAGTGCCATGATAATGGCGGAAGGCAGGCATTGCATAAAAATATACTCTGCTCCGGCATCCTTGAGCTTCAGAAGTTCTGTGTTGAGGTCAAGGGTTTTAGGGGGAAACTGTTCGATGCTTACTATGTTAATCCCGTGGGATCCCGCATATTCCTTGCTGGGGTCGTGGATGGATTTGCCATAGGCGTTATTGTAGGTCAAAAGCCCCACTTTTGGTGGGTTGCTGCCCTTGTGGATATTCTTAATATATTCCAGTACGGCGTAGCAATCCATGACGTAACTTCCGAAAGGCAGATAGGCGTAATTAACCGGAGGTTTTAGGATTCCTTGATAAGTGGAGTAATTTATATTCGGAATTTTGTACTTCTGGATTATGGGTTTGACCATTATTCCCGAGCCTGCGTCCCAGGTGGCTATCATGTCCATGTTGTCCTGAGTACAAAACTTTTTGACATACTTAATTGCTTCAGGGACTTTGTAGGCGTGATCGACGACTGTCAGATCAATCTTCATCCCCGCAATTCCGCCCTTTACATCGTTGACATAGCGAAAATAGTCCTGATGTCCTTTGGCATGGAACTGTCCCCATGTTGAGGCCGGACCGGTTAGATTAATCACTGCACCTACTTTTATGTCTTTCGCAGCGGTTCCGGTAACAGATCCTATAATGACCATCCCTACTACGGCTAACGAGACTGTTGCCAAAATACATAGCTTTCGCATTGCCTCTCCTCCTTTAATAAAGAGTTAATTGCTTTTCCCCGAGGCCTATCTTCATTTATCACCTTCCTTTCCATAGTGGTTTAATTCCGATTGAATCTAGTTCAATATGACATTTTTTGTCAAGAGATATTAAGCTATTTGTCGGCTATTTTTTTTATTTGCTACTAAAAAACCTTGACACATGCCAAATGGGGTGGTAATTCTTTCTTATGAATGAATAGTCATTCATTATTACTTATATTGATAAAATAAAATGAGTAAAAGAAAGAATAACATAAAGTATTTCAAAATAATAGATGCAGCCACTAAGGTTTTCGCAAAAAGAGGCTTTTATCAGGCAAAGATATCGGAGATTGCCAAAGAAGCCGGAATAGCCGATGGGACTGTGTATATTTATTTTGAAAACAAGGATGATATCCTGATTTCCCTGTTTGAGGAACAGATGAAATCTGTTCTGAATAATATGGTTTCCCGGATTTCCGAGGAGGATGACCCTGTTAGGAAGTTTGAGATATTTGCGCTGACCCACCTCAGGTTGATCGAAGAACACAAGGATATGGCTGAGATCATACAGGTCGAATTGAGGCAGAGCAGCAAATTTATGAAAGAGTACCGCAACGAGAAATTCGCCCAGTATCTTGACATAATAGGTGAGATTATACTGGAAGGTCAAAAGGAGGGGACCTTTAAAAGGGATGTCGTTCCCGGTATAGCCAAAAGGGCTTTTTTCGGGGCTCTAGACGAGATGTCACGATTCTGGGTATTGTCAAGCAGAAAACAGTATGATATTAGGACTGCTGCAAGGCAGATAACCAGCTTTTTTTTAGAGGGAATCAGGGCATAGATCATTTGCAGACCAAAGGGTCAATCTGCTCTCTATTTTTTATCGCACCTGCGCGAATTATACTTCTTGAAATAAGCGATCGCCATCTATAATGTCGGTTTGATCCGAACCTAATCCGGTTTTCTATCCTAAAGGTCTGCATGAGAGTCTCCCGTGTTACAGCCGTTTGCCGGCAATGCCCCTTTACATTTTGTAAAAATGATTGACAGTTCTGCCAGATAAATAATGTGTTACGCAGCATTAAATCCTTGAATCTTGGCTGTTCTCTTTAAGATAAAGGCCTTTTTGAATGTTCCATCCTTTGATGGTAAGTTAAAAAGGCAAGATTGAGACGGCACGGTAAGAGGTTCTAATGCAAATATTGAGAGCAATGATAAATAGTTATCCCGCTTCCAGCGGGATTGCTGTGATGAAAGATCAAGCATACCGCTTGAGGCGGGACAGTCGGACTTTTACGAAGCCGTCAGCCTTTGGCATATCATTTGCTGTATAATAGGGATATCAAAGGGGGAAAGGGTTTCTGCTGCAGTAAAAATTAAAACATTTTGACAAGGGGTGCTCTTGGTATTGGCCATTGGTATTTTGGTGGAAATTATGTCGGTGGGCCTGAATTCTTTTGCAATTTTATTGGCTCAATTGAATGTTGACGAAGGTTTTTAGAACTGATGCATGATGAAAGGAGGCTAAAGTGAATATTATTGTATGCTTGAAACAGGTGCCGGATACGGAAACCCAGATCAAAATTGCTTCTGACGGTAAGAGTATTGTTTCAGATGACATAAAATGGGTAATGAACCCCTATGATGAATATGGAGTGGAAGAGGCCCTTCGGCTCAAGGAAAAATTCGGAGGCGAGGTGACGGTTGTAGGGCTGGGTCCGAAGCGGGTGACCGAGTCGATCAGGACGGCCCTGGCCATGGGAGCGGACAAGGGGGTTCTGATAAGCGAAGAGGCTCTGGAGGGAAGCGATTCCACTGCTACGGCCAAGGCGATTGGGGCGGCGATAAAAGATCTCGAATATGATCTTATTTTCACAGGTCAGAGAGGCGTGGATGATGATTCTGGTGTTGTGGGAGCGACTATTGCCGAATACTTGGGGATTCCTCAGGCCTCTATAATAACGAAGGTGGAGGTTGCGGAAGACGGTAAGTCAGTAAAGGTAACGAGGCCTGTGGAGGGAGAATCTCTCGTAATCGAATCGAGCCTTCCCTGTGTCATTACTGCGCAGAAGGGACTTAACGAACCGAGGTATGCATCATTGCCCGGCATTATGAAGGCGAAGAAGAAACCACTTGAAGAAAAGACCCTGGCGGATCTCGGATTGGATTCCTCGGAATTTGGTGAAAGCGCGCGCAAGTTGAAAATCCTTGAATTGATACCACCTCCGCAGAGGGAGGCCGGTAAGATCGTGGAGGGTGAGACACCCGAGGAAAAGGCCTCTGAATTGGCGAGATTGCTAAGGGAAGAGGCAAAGGTGATCTAAATGTAGGCGGTGAGGTTAACCCTCAGATATTTCAAGCAGGAATGCGCAGGATCAGCTGAATGAAACCCAATTAATGTCGAGGAGATATACGATATGGCACAGGGAGTTTGGACAGTAGCGGAACAAAGAGACGGAGAGATAAGAAAGCTTACATATGAAATTGTGAGTGAAGGCCGACGTCTGGCAGATGCGATGGGCCAGGAACTGACAGTCCTTTTGCTTGGATCAAACATCAGGGAGAAGGCCTCTGAGTTGGGGAAATACGGGGCAGACAAGGTAATAGTAGCTGATGATCCGAGACTTGAAGTCTATACGACGGATGCATATGTCTCGGTCGTAGCCGAGCTGGCGGAGGCAGGCGAGCCCGCCTTTTTGCTCTTCGGCGCGTCGGTTCAGGGAAAAGACCTGTCGGCAAGAGTGTCCGCAAGGCTGGGAGTGGCAGTGGCACAGGACTGTACCGAGTTTTCAACCGAGGAAGGCAGACTGGTTGCGGTCAGACCTATCTATGCGGGCAAAGCGTATGCAAGGGTTACCTTTGAGAACAGCTGGCCCAACATGGCTACGGCAAGGCCGAATGTGATGAGCATAGGCGAACCCGATACATCAAGGAGCGCTGAAGTAGTTGATGGGAGTTTCAGCCTGGACGACGGTGCGTTAAAGACCAGGGTGGTGGAGCGGCTCAAGGATGAAAGCGGTAAACTGGACCTTACAGAGGCTGACAAGATCGTGTCAGGCGGAAGGGGCATGAAAGGCCCTGAAAACTATGCGATACTTGAAGAACTGGCGGATCAGATAGGCGCCACGGTGGGTGCCTCCCGTTCAGCCGTTGATGCGGGGTGGAGACCTCATTCGGATCAGGTGGGTCAAACAGGCAAGGTGGTTTCACCCAATCTCTATATCGCCTGCGGGATTTCAGGCGCAATTCAGCATCTGGCAGGCATGAGTACTTCCAAGGTAATAGTGGCGATTAACAAGGATCCGGACGCCCCTATCTTCCAGAAGGCCGACTATGGAGTCGTGGGTGATCTTTTTAATGTTGTTCCCGCCCTTAAAGAGGCTATAATCAAGATGCAATGATGAAGGGGAGGGCTTCGATGGTCCAATGTTCCGCCCCTGACCGGTTTATGCCTTGTCATGGGTAGTTGCGGACCGTTTAAGTTGGTCAACCAGCCATAAGGCTTTTGGTGCCGTGCTCATGAGGCCTTTTTGCCCCAAGCGCAGCGATTTACGGATGAGTCAATAATATCGAGCAACTTCTATAAAAGGCCCGGCCGCCCGTTATGAATCAATGCGGGCTGCAGGGCTTTTCTTTTTTCAGCGTGATTTTTGGGCCTTATCTTGCCTTTTGAGGGCATTTCTCCTTTAGCTGGAGATCGTACCGGTATTTTGTTAATATTATGCGGCATTATTTGATTGACAAAACAGAAGATTTTTATAGGATTGCACCTGTTATCCCTTTAACGGCGGTGTAGCTCAGATGGTCAGAGCATGCGGCTCATATCCGCAGAGTCACTGGTTCAAATCCAGTCACCGCCACCATTGAAAAATCTGGTCTCATCTATTGACATTTATCCCGGGGACCTTAATTTCTGCACGTGAGCCTTTCTGGTATATGAGGTACGACTGTGCAGTCATTTACTCCTAGTGAAATAAACGCTGTCAGTGACGCCTTGGAGGTCGCAGAAGAGGTGACAGCCAATTTTTATAAATTTTCCGGCGGCCAGTGGAAAAGGTTCCATTACGATATCAAAACGCTTCTTTCCCTCAAGGGGGAGGAGATTACAAATGACGCATTTGCCCTATTGAACAAGGGCATAAGAGTAATCGACGAATTTGAATCAATAACAAAAAAGAGGGATTTTTATTATATATGCCTCCAGGATCATCAGATTTTGAAGGCATTGAACAGAGATAATTATTTGGGGCTGTTTCCGCTTCTTGTCTATATATTGACTCATGAACTGGTCCATGTGGTGAGGTTCTGTAGCTATCTTCAGCGATTTGGACTTTCCAGCGAAGAGCGGGAAAAGGAGGAGCGTGTTGTTCATGCGACTACTTTTGATATTCTGAACGGTCTTCCGATGAACCGCTTGGGCTATGTCCTTGAATCTTATAAAGACCACAGATTATGCTCTTTCGGTTCCTGCAGCAACCCTAATTGATATACCATGGAGGCGAATTTCAAATGCCGGTTTATGAATATGAATGTACAAAATGCGGAAGTCACAAAGAGGCTATACAGAAATTTTCCGATGAACCTCTCACTGAATGCGAATTTTGCGGAGGGGAACTTAAAAAATTAATTTCCCAAAGCACCTTCCATCTAAAAGGCACCGGTTGGTATGTAACCGATTATGCCTCTAAATCTTCTTCAAATCAGACGGGCCTTTCAAAGGCTAAAGAACCTTCCAAGGTCGAGACAAAGACGCCTTCCCAAAAGAGCGCCAAGAAGGAGACGAAAGATTCCCAGTAATGGGATGGAAGACATTTAATTGAATGTAAGGATTTTTTATGCAACCACGAGATACGGGTAGGGTTCAGGAAAAAATACTCAGACAACTGGAAAGGCAGGAGAAAAAACTTGCTTTTCAAAGGGACCGATTCTTCAAGTTCAAACTACCGGAAATTCACAGCAAACTGACTCAGACGATCTTGATGAAAAAGGTGATTGAGACAGAAAACCCTGCTCTGTTATCCGATGCGATCAAAAAGGGTCTCAAAAAGGCCTTAAACAGCTCACAATTTGATTTTGATTATTTCATCGCCCCCCTCAGGAAAATCGTAACCCGTCCAAATCCCTATTCACTCTATATGACCCAGTACATAGTGGAGATCCTGGTCGATGACCCGAACGTAATTGACGTATACGGGACAGATGAAGAGATATACCATATCGTAAACGAGGTATTCAGCCAGATCAATATCCAGTTCGAAAGGGCTGAGGAAGAGATAATCGGGAATCTGGCTCGAAACAAATCTCTTATGCCGGGAACAAGAGAGTATGACATAGCCTTGGATGAACTTACCCGTAAAGCCTTTGGTAATCCGCAAAAATAATACGGATATTAGAGATAGGAATTTTCCATGAAAGAAAAAATCGCATTTCTGTTTCCCGGACAGGGTTCTCAAGAAGTAGGCATGGGCCGGGACCTGTATGATAATTATTCTTCTTCAAAAGAGATCTTCCAGCAGGTGGACGAGATCTGTAATAGGCCTATTTCAAGGATATGCTTCGAAGGTCCCATGGACAAATTGACTGTCACAGATACGCTCCAACCGGCTATAACCGCTGTAAGCGTCTCCTGCCTCACTGCCTTAAGGGAGTCGGGGGTGGAGGCGGATATTTCCGCCGGGCACAGCGTCGGCGAATACCCTGCGCTTGTTTCGGCCGGAGTAATAAGTGCCCGTGACTCTCTCAGGCTTGCACAAAAAAGGGGCGAGCTTATGAATCGGGAGGCCGTAAATAATCCGGGCGGAATGGCCGCAATAATAGGTATGGACATGAAGGCCGTAATGGAGATAGTTGCCGAGGCCCGGGCCAGAGGTATTATCGATGTGGCAAACCATAATACGGCTCAACAGATAGTGATTACCGGGGAGAAAGAGGCCCTTGGCTATGCGGTTGAACTTGTCAAGGCAAGAAAGGCGAGGGCTATCCCACTGAAGGTAAGCGGTGCCTGGCACTCAAGATTGATGAAAGCGGCCTACAAGGATTTTGTTGATTTTTTAAAGGATATACCATTTTCAAGGCCGAAATCCCCGATGTTTTTCAATGCAACCGCCCAGGCGGAATCAGATCCTGAAACCATAAAAGGGATAATGGCAAAGCAGCTTCTCAGTCCGGTCAGGTGGTATGAAATAATTGTAAATATGCTTGAAGCGGGAGTCGTCACCTTTATTGAGGTAGGCCCCAAAAAGGTCCTTTCAGGTCTTGTGGGCAAGATAGTGCCCGATGATAAGAATGTGAAAATATACAACGTAAGTGGCTTGGAAGGCCTTGAAAATTTTTTGGCGGAATTCAAGAAGTCCTAGACTCTAAAAAAGATTACCCGTTAGTGAACGGACAAGCACTTTTCTCTTTCCAGGAGATATCTCTTTATCCTTATGCCACTTTTTTGTATGGGGCCGTATGATTTCTAGGCGTTCTCTTTTTATCCGCCGCTAGAAGATTTCCTGTAAAGCCTTCCCTGCCATGTGTCTCTCTTTTCAAGCATCTGTTCTATCAGTTTGAGGGTACCGTTTTTATCATTTGCCCAGCATGGAGCCAAAAGTTCCGATTTCAAGGGATCCCCGGTCAGCCTTTGAATAACCATGTCAGGCGGAATCAATTCCAGAAAATCCACCACGAGGCGTGCAAATTCATCCTGCTCAAGACATCTGAAATCCCCCTTTTTGTACATTTCGGCGAGCTCTGTCCCTTTTACCACATAGAGAAGATGCAGCTTTAAACCATGAATCGGAAGCCCAGCTATGAACCGTGCCGTTTCAAGCATCATCTGCCTTGTCTCGCCGGGCAGCCCTAGGATGACATGGGCGCACAGTGGTAGGCCGGATCGTTCAATCATGAGCGCGGCCCTTTCAAAGCATTTGACATCATGCCCCCTGTTGATAAGTTTCAAGGTTCGATCATGCGATGATTGAAGGCCCAGCTCGATCCAGGTCAGATAGTTTTCCTTATAGCCCTTAAGGATTTTCATGACAGGTTCACTTATGCAGTCAGGTCTTGTGGCTACTGAGAGTCCGACGATGTCATCGTGGCAAAGTGCCCTTTCGTAGAGTAACTTTAGTGCCGGTGGAGGGGCGTAGGTGTTGGAAAAGGACTGAAAATAGGCAATAAATTTGTGTGCCCCGTAGCGCTTTTTGATAAATGTCTTTGACCTTTCAATCTGTTCTTCAATGCTTAGGCCGTTTTTAATTAAGGCACCTGAACCGGAGCCCAGGCTGTTACAGAATATGCATCCCCGGCAAGAGATGGTGCCGTCCCTGTTCGGGCACCCAAGGCCTGCGTCAAGAGAAATCTTATGCACCCTCTGACCGAAATGTTCTCTCAAATAACCGCTGTAAGTCCTGAATCTTTTCAAGTTTGATGCCTTTCAAAAATAGCATTGATATCCGAATTCATAATATGTAACCCATCAGAAGATAAGCTGTTGAATCCTTGTATCCTTAAGTTTTTTCTTCAGACAAGTTTTAGAAAAACCGGAAATATTTATAGGGGTGTAATTTTAACCGCTCCGGTCAGCTTTGCTCTTGATTAAAAGGGTCTTTCTGATACTATCAAATCCGCCTTTGAACGCAAACCGTTTTCATCCCGAGCCTTCGAGCCGATTGAGCCTGCAATATTTCTGAAGGTCTTTGCCTGTATTGAGGCTTTGACCTGCATAGGGGGTTGATTTTTATGGAAATCTCTCAAAGTCAAACAGAGTTCCAGGGCCTGCCGTTTAAGTCCGCTTTCAGACCCGAATCGGTCGCCGTTATAGGTGCCTCTCCAACATTTTTAAAATGGGGGCACATGATCCTGACCAACATCCTTGCCGGAGGGTATGAGGGCAGGGTGTTTCCCGTAAATCAAAAAGAGGATCTGATTTGCGGACTTTCCGTGTACAAAGAGATCGGTGATATTCCGGGTGCGGTTGATCTGGCCTTTATTACCATTCCGGCCGGGAAAGTGGCTGCCGCCCTTGAGCAGTGCGGCAGGAAGGGCGTAAAGGGGATCGTGCTTATTACCTCCGGATTCAGCGAGGCGGATGATGAAGGAAGGCGGCTCGAGGAGCGGATAGTAAAGATCTGCCGGCAATGGAACATGCTCCTTATCGGTCCAAACACAATGGGGGTCATACTTCCGCACTCAAAACTCTTTGCAACCGCAACTCATGCAAGGCCGAGAAAGGGATCGGTCGCCTTTATCTCTCAGTCGGGAAATCTGGGAAATCAGCTTATCCTGTGGGCTCAGCAGCAGGGCATAGGTATTTCAGCTTTCGTGGGCTCCGGCAATGAGGCAATGATAAACTGTATAGACTATCTCGAGTATCTTGAAAAAGATCCTTACACCAGGACCATCCTTCTCTATATAGAAAGCGTTGGTGACGGAAGGAAATTTCTTGAAGCAGCCAGGAGAATTAACAGAAAAAAACCTATTATTGTTCTTAAGGGAGGGCGGACCGAGGCGGGTAACAATGCCGCCGCCTCTCATACAGGCTCACTGGGAGGTGAAGCAAACATTACTGAGGCGGCCTTCAGACAGGCCGGAATACTTACTTCCAAAGTTCCCTCCGAGCTGCTTGATTTTTCGATCGGGTTTTCTTGCCTCCCTCTTCCAAGGGGTAATCGGGTCGGTATCGTAACTCTGGGGGGCGGCTGGGGGGTGGTTACGGCTGACGGGTGCAATGAAAAAGGCCTTGTTGTCCCTCGTCTGCCCGAGCATATTATAGCAACGATCGGGAAATATCTTCCGTCGTTCTGGAGCAGGGGAAACCCGGTTGATCTTGTGGGCACAAGAGATATCGAGGTCCCTGTCGTGGCGGTTGAGGAACTGCTGAAGTGGGAAGGGATTGATGCGGTCATATGTCTGGGAATAGTAGGCAGGCATGAGCTTGTTCGTCTTATGATTGATTCGGCCCGAAGGAGCGATGAAAGGGCTGATTCCAAATTTCTGAACCAGGTGGAATCGATCAGCAGCGGATTTGAAAATGACTACATCGAACGTGTGACGGAATTAATGGAGAAATATGAAAAACCGGTGATCGGAGTCTCTTTGGCCAGGTCAGACAAGGGCACCATCAGTCGCGTGGAAGGAAAACGGTACAAAGGAGTTTTTTACCAGACGCCTGAGGATGCGGTAAATGTGCTGGCAGGCATGGTCGGTTATAATTCTTTTTTGAGAAAGCGATCTTTTTACCCCTTATAGGTTACTGAGGGGCACGAACCTGTATGCCGGGCGAAATGGTTATGACATAAAAAATGCTTGACAGATGAAAAAGCTTTCGGCATGGTAAGACCCTGGTAAGACCAGCATGAAGAAAATGAACTGTAAAGGGGCCCATTTCCTGCAGACAGGCAGGGGCCTGCGAAAATCTCTGATATTATTAGCCACTATTTATGTCTTTGATGGAAAAGGAAAAATGAGAGGTTCTAAATGATAATTACCCTTACAACATTGTGTGAAAACACTGCCGTTGCCCCGGGTTTTTTTTCCGAATGGGGCTGGAGTGTGCTGATTGATATCGATGGAGAGAAGATACTTCTGGATACCGGAGCTGGTCGCTCCGCGATTTCAAATGCCGATAAAATGGGCATAAACCTTTCGTCAATTCAAAAAATCGTTCTCAGTCATGCCCATGCCGACCATACAGGGGGGCTCAGGGATATGCTCGTAAGGACTGGTGAGGTGGAGGTGATGGCCCATCCTGCAATCTGGGACAAAAAGTGCAAGATAATAAAGGAGGGCTCGCCGCCGGTCTATAATGGCGTGCCCTTTGCCAGGGAGGAGCTTGAAAAGGCAGCATCTTTCACCCTTAGCAGTGAGCCGGCAGAGGTCTCAAAATACGTAATTACAACCGGGGAGGTTCCCATGACCACCTCCTTTGAAAAACCTGAGCCCAATTTTATGGTCATGAAAGACGGTTCTTTGACCAAGGACACCTTCCCGGATGATCTTGCCCTGATAATCAGGACTGAAAAGGGGCTTGTTATCGTTCTTGGCTGCGCCCACAGGGGGATGATAAATACGATACTTCATGCGCAGAGGCTTACGGGCGATGAGAGGGTCCATGCGGTAATCGGAGGCACGCATCTTTACCCTAAGTCAAGGGCCGATGTTGAAAATGCCGTTTATGCCCTGAAGGAAATAGGAGTCGAGAGGGTGGGGGTTTCTCACTGTACCGGTATAGAGGCAGCCATGCTTCTCAAGGAGGCCTTGGGGGATCGCTTTTTTATTAATAACAGTGGGAATTCTGTATCTATTGAGGCTTAAACAGAACATCAAGAAATGCCTTACATAAAAAAAGATATGGTAAGGCCGAAATAGACAGGAAAACTGCTGAGGAAGGATTAACCTCATGTCCTATGGTCAGACCGCGGACATACCAGCATTCCAAAGGGGTACGTCGATATGGAGAGAAACAGATCTCCTCTGGCACCTTCGCAAACGAGAATATTTGATAAAATTATCTCCTTTTTCAAAGAGATAATGGAGGCCGGAGAGCTGATGCCGGGCGACAGGCTTCTGTCCGAAAGAGAACTGTCCTCCAGGCTGGGTGTAAGCCGCGCCAGCTTGAGAGAGGCATTAAGGGCGCTTGAACTGTTCGGCCTTATCTCGGTTATTCCGGGTCAGGGCTCTTTTATCACACCGCCCAATTTCAAATCCCTATCCTCTGTATTCGAGCTGATGCTGACGCTGAAGCCCTCGATTTCAGAAAATGTCCTGGAAGTAAGAGTTCTCCTTGAAGTGGAGGCGGTGCGCCTTGCCACTAAGAGGGCGACTCCCGAAGAGTTAGCATTGATAAAAGGCGTGCTTGAGAGGATGCCTCCAAGCCTGGACGGGGAGGACTTCGGAGCCCAGTCTGACTTTGAATTTCATAAGGCAATCCTTACTGCTACCCACAATGATATCCTCATATTTATTTCAGATACGATTGAAGGACTCCTTAGAAAAAGTCATTACGAACGAAGAATATCCCTTTTTAACATAATCGATGAAAGGGAGAAACTGGTTCAGTGTCATAGAGAAATATACGAAGCCATGGATGCAAGAGACGCTGATGCGGCAGCAAACAGCATGCGCGATCACTTCAGGTATACAAACAGACTTATAGCAAAGAGCGTAAATAGTAAAACCGATGATTAACAAAATAAAGTATCAAAAGCGTTATTTGAACAATATCTAACAGGAAGGGGGAGTGTTTATGAAGGCAGATAAAGACAAATGTATTGCGTGCAAGCGGTGCTTCGCATATTGCCCGATGGGCAGGATACAGTCCGTTCACAGGCATGATGCAATTCCGGGCAGATGCTATATCGAAATTGACCAGGATGCATGCACTGATTGCGGGATGTGCCTCAGGGCGGGCGTATGCCCGGTAAATGCCCTTTACCAGCCAACGGAGACATGGCCGAGGGAGGTAAGGGGAATCCTTAGCAATCCGATGGTTGAATTTCTGGGGTCCCAGACGCCTGGTCGAGGTACTGAGGAGATGAAGACCAACGATGTGAAGGGGACCTTCCTGCCCGGCGAGGCAGGTGTAGGGGTAGAACTGGGCAGGCCGGGTATCGGCGCATATTTCAGGGATGTGGAAAAGGTTGCAATGGCACTGGCTCCACTAGGATACTACTTCGCAGCTGAAAACCCTGTTACCCATTTTATGGAAGACAAGAATACGGGAAAATTGAGGGAGGATGTTCTCGGCGAGAAGGCAACATCGGCTATTATTGAAGGTAAATGCAAGCTTGAGGTGCTCCCCGAAGTATTGATGACCTTGAAAAAGGTGGCCAAAGAGGTGGATACCGTTTTTACCGTTGAGGTAATAACAAAGGTAACTCCGGAAGGGGATGTGCCGATCAAATCGGTGCTCGAAGATATGGGCATCTGGTATTCTCTGAACAGCAAGAACAACTGCGGTTTAGGGGAACCTTATTTTAATTTCTACCCCGAAGCTAATTAGAGGAGGGAAATCATGACCCATAGTCTGCATAGAAGGGGTAACTATGAAAATCTCAAAGAAGACTTTGTAGTTCTAGGTTGCCCTGCAACAGGTGTTAATAAGGTAGGTTCGGCACCAAAGACAAGGAAATTTCTGCAAATATGTTATAAGCACGGTCCCGTAAATCTGGGTGATATGAAAACCGGAAATATCTATACCACTAACATGGAGACCATAATAAACAAGTGTACCGACGGGACAATTGTAGAGTGTACCTTCGATAATAAAGACAAGGTTGTCGAACTTCTGAAAGAACTCAAGAACGACAAGGCGGGTATTTCCGTCATTATTTCCGGAGTAACCGATGTGGTTCAGGAGATTATGAATGAGGCGGGGCTGGGATATATCCATTCCCTTGAATATTCCCTTGGGACCTGGGGCCAGACCGAGCGACTTCCTGACTTTGAGGTCCTTGAACTGACTACAATGTGCGGGCATGCAATGATTGCTACGGATCTTGTAGGAAAACTGGCCCGGGATATCAAGCGAGGCCGCCGCACTTTGCACGATGCAGCAGTTGAAATCGCAAAATGCTGTACCTGCGGAAACCTGAATCTCACAAGAGCTATGAGTCTATTTAAAAAGTTGCTCCCCCTCTATACCATTCATTCTCTATATTAAAAAGAGAAATAAGTATGGCGGGTTTCTAAAGAGTAACTGCAAAACAGTGCCGGTGACATTGGATTTAAGGAAGGAGATAAAAAATGAAATACATCATTATCGGAGGGAGCGCTGCTGCAATCAGTGCAATCGAGGCGATTCGATCAATCGACGCCACCTCGAAGATTGATCTTTTCAGTGACGAATCCACCCCTCTCTTCTCCAGAGTTCTTCTACCCTATTATGTGGCGGAAGAGCTTTCAAAACAACTGCTGAATTTCAGGCCGTTGACTTTTTTTGAAGACAATAACGTGAATGCCCATATGGGCACCAGGATAGTAGATGTTTCTGCTGATTCAAAAACGGTAAAGACCGCAGAGGGCGTCAGCTACGAGTTCGACCGCCTGCTCATGGCTACAGGTGGCAATGCCATTGTTCCGCCTATCCCCGGAATCGAGATGGAAGGGGTTTCAACTCTGAAAACGATGGAAGATGCCGAGCGTGTCTACTCGATGAAGGGGAAAAAGGCCGTGGTCATAGGAGCGGGAAGTATAGGTGTCGAGTCATGCATAAGCCTTAAGCGAAGAGGCATGGAGGTGACTCTTATTGAGCAACTGGGCAGGGTCCTTCCGACGGTATTCGATGATGAGGCCTCCGGTATCATCCAGCGGCGAATGGAAGGCCTGGGTATCAGGGTTTTAACCGGTGAAAGAGCCAATAAATTTATCGGCAACGGCCATGTCGCCGGTGTTGTCGCCGATTCCGGGGAAATTCCCTGCGACATGGTGGTGCTGGCAATAGGTGTTAAGCCCTCTGTTGAGCTTGCAACAAAAGCCGGAGCCGAGGTGGGTGAACTCGGCGGGATCAAGGTGGATGACAGGATGATGACCACGACTCACAATATCTATGCCGCAGGTGATGTTGCAGAGACCAGGGACATAGCGAGCGGGTCTATGGCGGTAAATGCGATCTGGCCCTGCGCGATGGAGCAGGGAAAGGTGGCCGGCCTTAACATGGCAGGGGAATCAACAGTCTATCCGGGTTCTCTCAGGACGAATTCGATAGGAAATTTCATAGGGCAACCCGCCATATCCATCGGCATGGTTAATGCCCCCGTTGAAGTGGCCGGGGCCGAGGCTGGCGAAAGCTATCAGGAAATCAAGAGAAGATCGAAGGATACCTATAGAAAACTTGTCCTGAAAGGAGACAGAATCGTAGGGGCCATTCTTGTCGGAGATACTCAGAAAGCGGGTATCATGACCCTTCTGATAAAGAAGAAAATACCCCTGGGCGAATTTGTTCCTGTCATTATGGGCAGCAGACTCAATTTTATGGATATCCTGCCTCTGATGAGGAGGTATGGCGAAAAGTTCAGTGAACTTGAATTCAAGGAACTCATGGACACCGGCATTTGATAAACGGTAGCCGATAAGTTTAAAGAAAAGAATATGAGGAGACTAAAATGCAGATAATAATGGTAGATCCTGAAAAATGCACGGGATGCCATCAGTGCGAGCTGTGGTGCGCCAATGAGATTGCTTCCGAGTCCAAGGATATGCCTCTTTCTTTCACAGACGACCCTCAACCTGTACCAAGGGTCTTTGTAGAGGGAAAGGCATTTGCACTGCAGTGCAGGCACTGTCCCGATGCACCCTGTATCGAGGCCTGCCCGAACGGGACAATGAGGAGGAATCCCGAGACGGGAATGGTCTTTGTTAATGAACCGACCTGCATAGCCTGCTGGATGTGTGTGATGGTTTGTCCCTTTGGGGTGATAAATCCGTCATCAACCATGAAGGTCGCTGTAAAGTGTGACCGCTGTCAGCACATGGGTTTTCCCATCTGTGTCGAGGCCTGTCCCACTGACGCTCTTTATCTTACCGAACGTAAGGAAAGCGCTTAGTTTAAACACAAAATTTATACCGGTTATGTATAGATGGGAGAAAGGAGAATAAAATGGAGTTTATCCAAAAAAGATCACAAGACAGTGCCGTTGATCCGTTTCTTTTAAAGGCGGCAGATGAGGGTGTAGCCCTTGTGTGGGATCGCTATGAGGGACAGCTTCCTGAATGCGGTTTCTGTGAGGCGGGAATGAGCTGCAGGGACTGTTTGCAGGGACCTTGCATCAGTCATCCCTTTAAGGGCGAAATAAACAAATCAGGAATTTGCGGAAAAGATAACGATACCCTTGCGGCCCACAGCCTTCTGAGGCTGGCGTTGAAGGGAACCATGGGTTATCTGGATCAGTTAAATGATCTATTGGAAGATCTTGAAAAAGGAAACATTGAGCCTGCCGACAAGGCTCAGACTGAAAAACTTGTCTCCCGGGCGAGGGACCTTTACAGGGTCGCGGGAAGTGAGGTGATCGATGCATTTCCGGAAACGATGTCCGAAAATTGGAGGACTTCCGGAGTAGTTCCCCAGGGAGTTGCCAGGGATGTTATTAAGGCCTCTCAGAAACTTGAGGGTGGGATTGCCGATCTTAACGAGCTTGTGCTCTGGTCCTTTAAATGCTCCCTTCTGGGTGCGGTAGCCCAAAGGGCCGCAATAGCCCTTAAAAAGGCCGTTTTTGGAGATGTGACTCCTACCGAATTGTGCTTAAACCTGGGTTGTCTGGCGGAAGAAAAACCGACGGTCCTTTTCTTCGGGAATGTTCCGACCGCATTGATCAGCAAGGTCTGTTCCCAGGCCGAGTCTGAAAATATCGAAGTCGGGGGAGTTTGCACGGATACGCTTATATCCTCATACAAGATCTCACCGGTAACCAATTACGGGTCCCAGGAAGTTGCACTTATGACTGGTGCCGTGGATGTGATTGTTGTGGGGGATCAGTTTGTAAATCCCTCTCTTTCGGAGTTTGCTGAAAGATGGGAGGTAAAGATAATCAAGGCTCAGTCCATCAAGGGGCTCGGTAGTTATGATGTCGAGGCAAGCTCGATCATCGAGACGGCAAAAAGGGCCTTCGATACCCGCTCCAATGTTAAAAAGACTATCCCGGCGGCAAAAGACAGTGCCCTTATGGGTTATACCTCCGGACAGATCGATGCCGGAAAGATAATCAAGGCCCTTGATGAAGGTAAGATCAAGGGGGTGGCGCTTCTTTGCGGAAGCAATAATGTGAAATATTCTCAGGATAATGAGACGGTCGTCATGGCCGAGCATTTCCTGGAAAACGATATCCTCTGTTTTGCCGACGGTGAGGCGAGCATCACCCTGGCAAAAAAGGGATTTCTTAAGGCAGGGGAAAAGGGCGTATGCGGTGAAGGGCTTTCAAACGTTCTCGCAAGCCTGGGTGATGAAATCCCTGCGGTTATTGATATTACCTGCTACGGGGTAACCGATCTTCTGATTGATCTGGCAGGAGCCGCAGGAAAAGCGCTTTCCGAGTATCCTGTTTTCGCATGTTACCCGGAGGCCAACAGGACCATGGAGGTAACCAAGGCCCTGTGGACCGTGGCCATGGGAGTCCCAGTCTATTTCTGGCCGGCTCTGCCTGTAACCGGCAGTGCCAAGATGGTAAAGGCACTGAGCGAATTCTGCACGGAAACCTTCGGGGCAGGATTCAATATCATTGCAAGAAAGCGCCTTACCGCACTTGTGAAGGCCGGGAATATCGTGCAGGAAATGACAGGTGGCGAGAAAAAGAAGATGAGCGGCTACGAGTGGAGATAATTCTCAGGCACAAATAGGATTTAATCCGTCATACCCCCACCTGTAACAGGTGGGGGCTGTGACTCATTTTTAAAGGGGGTGATATCGAAATAAAGAGAAACCGGCTGAATTGAATCACTAAATTGTTCGGTCCTTTGCTAAAATTTTTCTACCAAGGAGGGTGACTTATGGGAAAAAAAAGTGTATCGATCACAGCATTGTTTGTAGCACTGCTGTTTGCTTTCGGTCTGATGAGCGCCGTGACGGCTGCTGCGGCTGATATCAAAAAACCTAATGACTTCCCCACAAGAAAAATTGAATGGAACCTCTGGTATGGACCGGGAGGCGGGACGGATATCTTTTCAAGGACTATCGGAATACCGGCCAGACGGTATCTCAAACCCGCACCCCTCGTAATAGTAAATATTCCCGGTGCATCCGGTGCAAACGGAATGATCTACACTATGGAACAGCCGGCCGACGGATATTCGATAACCTCAATAGGAAACGATCTGCCCATAAACGATGTGCAGAAACGTGCCAAATTCGAAGGGAAGGCCCTTACTATTGACGATTTTGAGCCGATTATCCGTTGCCAGTACGATACTGCGACCATCCAGGTAAACAGCAAAAAGAGCAAGACCAAAGGCTCGGCATTCAAGGATGTAAAGGAATTTGTCGACTACGCAAAGAAAAATCCAAACAAGGTAATTATAGGAATCACCGGTTCTGCGGGATATGACGAGGTAGTCCTTTCCATGTGGCTCAATGCGGCAGGTATTACTGCCAAGGTCGTGCCTTATGATTCTGCGGGAAAGTGCCATGCAGCGTTGCTGGGCGGGCATGTCGATGCCATGTTTGAAGAGTTCGGCCCTACCGTTTCCCTCCTTGAGGGGGGACAGCTAAAGGCAATCCTTGTCTTCAAAGAAGAAAGGGTCAAGGATAAACGATTTGCCGACGTGCCCTGTTCCGTGGAACTCGGTTGGGATGTCACCATCGGCAGGTGGCGCGGTGTAGGCTGCAAAAAGGGGACCCCGCCAGAAAGAATCGAGTTCCTCCACCAGGTTTTCAAAAAGGCCATGGACCATTCAATATACAAAAACCTGGAAAAGGCTAATCTCCTTGATATCCGAGTAGGCTACATGGGACCGGCAGAACTTAAAGAGGCAATCAAGAAGGAGAAGGTGGTTTTTGAAAAGGTCCTCAAACAACTGGGTTATGTGAAATAATCCGGCATAGTCCTGTTTGTTAAATCCAATCAGATCCTGAGGGCCAGGCGCCCTCAGGACCCTAAAAGGGAACAGTTATGTTTGGAAATCTATTGATGAGTCTTTCCGTGCTGGCAGGGTCTATTTTCATGTATTACAAGGCCACCCAGCTCAGACAAATGCAGACGCAGGGCTATGAGTCGGTAGGGCCCGATTCCTGGCCGAAACTTATCTTGATATGCCTTATCGCCCTGGGTGGTTATCTGAGTATCAAATATGCAGTGAAATTAGCGAAAAGCAGGGGTTCTTCAGAAAACGAAATCCCCAATCCTCCGGAACAGGGTGAAGGGAAGGAGGGTTGGATAAGGATAGGTATTACGACCCTTTTCATCGTGCTCTATATCTACCTCCTTAAGCCCCTGGGATTTATTGTTGCAAGCCCGCTTTTTATCATCGCAATGATGCTCTATATCAATCCCAATAAAAAGAGGATCATACCTGCAAGTGTCTTGGGTATCATGGTAATTATCTATCTGCTTTTCGGAAAACTTCTTTATATCCCCCTTCCCAAGGGAAGCGGTGTTTTTAGGCAGGTAAGCATTCTGCTTGGACTTTAGTTTGTTGAAAAATCTGCTTTCTTCGACTGTTGAAACGTCTGGAAATATTAGTATGAAAATATACCCGTCAAGAATCTTAAGAGATTCCATCATTATGGGGAGATAGAGACGGAAAGGTGTTAACTTCCGTATGTAAGGAGATACGATGTTAGACTACTGGGTAAGTGGTTTGTTTACAGCTATACAGCCGGGCAATCTTCTAGTCCTTGCCATTGGGACCTCTCTTGGGATACTATCAGGTGGTATCCCTGGGATAAGCGGGACAATGGCCATTGCTCTTGCCGTGCCGGTTACTTATACGATGGGTCCGGACAAGGCCTTGTTTCTTCTTGTATCACTTTATGCATCCTCTGTATATGCAGGATCCATAAGTGGAATCCTGTTCAGGACACCAGGCGCGCCGGAAGGAGCCGCTGCGACCCTGGACGGTCATATGATGACCAAAAAAGGTCTGGCCGGTGAGGCCTTGGGATGGGATATTGCAAGTTCGGTAACAGGGGGTATCTTCGGCACTATTGTGCTGGCCCTCGTTGCACCGCAGCTTGCCAAGGTTGCCCTTCAATTCGGTCCTCCCGAATATTTTGCCCTGGCATTCCTGGGTTTGAGCGTTGTCAGCAGCCTCGGTACAAAAAATACTGCCAAGGCCCTTGTCTCCGTTCTTATCGGTCTTATGGTTGCAACCGTTGGGATTGACAAAATTTCAGGCTTCAACCGATTTACCTTCGGTACCAACACCCTTCTCGGGGGGATAAATTTTATTCCTACCATAATTGGACTTTTTGCTGTTGCCGAAGTTTTAAACAGGCTCAAGGAACAGCGGCAGATGGAGGGCATTCGGGCAAAGGCAAGGGCAAAACTTCCCAAATTAAAGGCCATGTGGAAACGGAAATGGCTGTATGCCAGATCGGCATGTATCGGCGCCTTTATCGGGATCCTTCCCGGTGTGGGTGCGACAACTGCTTCCTTTGTGGGTTTAAGTGAGGCGGTGCGATGGTCCAAGGAGCCGGAGAAATACGGCACAGGCATTCCTGAAGGGATAGCAGCGCCCGAAACGGCCAACAATGCCGCCTGCAGTGGCGCCATGGTGCCGCTTCTTACTATGGGCATCCCCGGAAGTGCCGCGACGGCACTGATGCTGGGGGCTCTTTTAATCCACGGTCTGAAACCGGGGCCGCTACTTTTTCTTCAGCAGCCAAAACTGGTTTATTCTATATTCGTTGCCATGTTCCTAGCTAATGTACTTATCATATTCTTTGCCAAGGGTTTTATAAGGTATTTTTCAAAGATAATAGAGCTTCCCTACAACATACTGGGGCCGGGAATCATCATCTTCTGCATAGGCGGCGTGTTTGCCATAAGGAACAACTTCGGCGATATCTGGATTATGATGGCGTTTGCCGTAGCCGGGGTCTTCATGGAAAAATATGACTATCCTCTCGCCCCCCTTATCCTGGGCGTAGTGCTCGGCCCCATTGCCGAGGAAAACCTTCGCCAGGCCATGATTATCTCGGGAGGTGATTATTCGGTCTTTTTCAGCACCCCCATATCTATCTCTCTCATGGTGGTTGGAATAATGTCGTTATTTTCCCAGCAGATCAGGTTTCTCTTTAAGATGTCGTTCAAGAGAGGGAAAAGTGCGTGAATACCTTTTAAATGGGCAAAAATATAGACGGGGATCAGCTCGTTAATGTGAAACGGAAATTAAGGGGATATTATGAATCTGTCACACAGGGAAAGGGTCCTTAAAGCGGTAAACCACCAAAAACCGGACAGGGTCCCAAGGGATCTGGGAGGGGCGTTTACATCGAGTATTGCAAGTGTGGCCTATGAAAACCTAGCCGATTTTCTTGGCCTTGATCTTGAAACAAGACTGATGCGAAAATGGGCACGTGTAGTTCATCCGGATGAGAAGATCCTCCGGCATTTTGATATTGACACAAGGATGGTCGTTCCCAGATATGATGAAGGTTGGAACGAATACTGGAAAATTGCGCCGGTTGAAAATGAAGATGCATACATCGATGAGTGGGGCATCAAATGGAGCAGGCCGGAATCAAAGATGGGCCCGTATTTTATGACCACTCATCCGTTGGCTGATATCGAAAGTGTTGATGAACTGGAGAATTTCATCTGGCCTGATCCTGAAGACCCGGCCCGCTATGAAGGTCTTGAGGAACAGGCTAGACGGCTTAAAAACGAGACTGATTATGCCGTAATAGGGGTTTTTCCACGGCCCATAGTGTCTCTGAGTCAGTTTATGAGAGGGTATGAAAAATGGTTTCTTGATTTTATGATGAATCGGGAACTCCTAGAGGCAATCATGGATATCATAGTGGAGACCAATCTCAGAATAGGGAAAAATATCCTCGACAGAATAGGGAAATACATAGATCTTGCTTTTTTCCATGACGATCTGGCTACCCAGCAAAGCCTTATGGTCTCACCGGAGCACTATCGGGAGATAATAAAACCTCGTCATAAGAAACTCTTCGACCTTGTAAAAACCCATAGTGATGCTAAGATTATATACCATACGGACGGTGCGGTATTTCCGATCCTTGAGGATTTTATCGAAATAGGGGTAGACGCCCTCAATCCGGTGCAGACATCGGCCCAGGGCATGGATGGGAAGGCCCTGAGCAGTAGTTTCGGGGACAGGCTTTGCTTCTGGGGGGCGATTGAAAGCCAAAAGGTGCTGCCAACAGGCACACCCGAGGAAGTGTTTGAGGAGGTAAAAAGACAGATTTCCGATCTGGGAAAAAATGGCAATTACGTTCTCGGTGCCTGCCACAATATCCAGGACGATGTGTCGCCCGAAAATGTTATCGCCATGTTTGAGGCTGCAGATAGATTCGGTATCTATGATTGAGCCTATTATAAATAAGGAGGATTACCTGTTTAAATGGCTTTTATTCCCACTGTTGATAAAGAAAAGTGCAAAGGCTGTGAAGAGTGTGTTGATATATGCAGCCCAGAGGTGTTCGAGATGCGCGGCGGAAAGGCCGAGGCGGTGAATAAGGACAGATGCGTCGGCTGTGAAAGCTGTGTGGAGGTGTGTGAAAACGACGCCATTACCGTGACCGATACGAGACATAAATTGTCTGACCAGTGTGCCTTCCTGTTCAGGGAGATCCTTGCAGAGGACGAGATGACCGGGTGAGGGCAGGTCCTGTCCCGGCAGAGCCCGAACAAAAAGCATGTAAGACGAAGACGGAAAAGGGATTACCTCCCGTATTCATCAACCAGCCCCTTGAATATATCAAGCACCCTCTGAAGGTCCCTTCTGCTGGTGCCGAAGGTGGATATCTTCATTGATTTGGTAAGTCCATGTTTTAGGCCGAAGATGTCGTTTTTTTTAAGCTCATTGTAAAGGAAGGCCCTCTTTTTGGGATGCACCTTTGAGATTTCATAGAATATATCCGTAATGAACATCATGAGGTCGTGGTTGTGGGGCTTTTCCCCCATCTGGACGCAGCCCAAATTTTCGAGTTCCGATGAAAACCACCTGGCCTTTTCCACCTCCCCGTCCCAGTGCCTTACCCTTTCCACGACATCCGGAAAAGATGCCATGAGCGTAATCAGAGGGGTTCCCCTTACGGAACATCCCAGGCACTCAAGTTCCTTTCCCTTATTGGTGGGAGACTCCTGGCAGACAAGGTCTTCCCACTTCTTGTTGAGGCCCAGAACACCTATTGGACCGGCTGACGCCATGCTCTTGTGTCCGCTGCAGACAATGAAATCGGCGCCTATTTCGTTCATGTTTACAGGCATCCTGCCTACCGCATACGCGGCGTTCAGAAGAAAGGGAACCTCGTACTCCTGTGCAATTTCACCAAGGCGACGGGCATTTGGAAGATTGCCCACATTCCCGTCCGGGTAGGTCAGCAAAAGAAGAGAGGGGCGGTGTTCCTTTATCAGTGGTATGTAATCCTCCACGTCGATCAATCTTCTGTCATCATCTGAATTGGGAACCTTTACGATCTCAAGCCCTGCCCGCTGCGCGGCCACATCGGTTGAATAATGTCTGTTTCTGTCAACGACAATAACATCACCCGGTTTTGTAACGGAATGAATGACCATGAATTTTCCTTCACGGGCCCCATGGGTTATGCGGGTGGTGTCGGCGCCTATGAAGGCAGGCAGATCATTGAAGACAAATTCAGAGATAGGGGGATTCGATATCTTTTCAAGTGTACCTTTACAGTGATCACACACGGAGTAGCCGTCCCCGAATTCCTCAAGCGCCCTTCGGGCGGAAGGAGTGAGACGGGAGCCGGTCTGAAGCGGGTTTATGATTATACTTTCCCTGTGCTTTCTGGTGAGGTTTCCATATTTGTTCCTGAGTTTTTCCACATCGAGTGTTTTTTCAACTGCGTCTGCCATCTCTGCGTCCCTTCTAATACCTATTTCCTCTCGTATGTCACGCTCAGAAATATAGGTCCTTTTACCATGGTTTTCTTGTGTTCTCCCGTCATGTGCTCCTTTATCTTCCTGGGCAACTGCAGGTTTATGTCGCCCAAGGTCTTTGCCATCCTCGTCCGGAACAGCTCGCTTTTTTGGCCTTTTTCAAATGCCTCTTCAATCTTTGCCGCCATTCCGTGTGAGATTCCCTGAATATAGCTGAAAAGCGCGTTGTTCTCCCCGCCTTCAAGTTGACTGAGGATGTTTCCGTCTTCAATATAGACCTCATTGAATGTGGCCGGGCCAACCAGCCTTTTGTTTTCCTCTTTTTCAATTACCTTGATAACCATCTCATCATCCTCGTAAGCGATGAATTCGCATGGTGAAGCCGCGTCTCTGTTCTTGCGGACCGAAGCCTCAATCGCCCCGGCTATATTTTTCCCTCTTTCAGTGGTGGGAAAATCGATATATATGAGCGATTCTTCGGCAGATTCATCAGAGTAGTTGAGTGCCCCGAATTGAGGGAAGACAAGTTCTCTTATGTCGGAGTAACCTTTTGTGACCATCGTAAGCCTTTCGATTCCGAACCCCGCATTGAATACGGGATATTTGATTCCGAAGTTGGCCAGGGAAATGGGAGAATACATGCCTATGTCTCCAATTTCGAGCCATTCGCCTTTCCACTCGGCAAAGACCTCTTCCTCAAGGTCCTTGGCGTAATACTTGGATGTGGCCTTTTTCCGCTCGAACCTGGCATCGCTGAATCCGAGTTCAAGAAGGAACCGGCGGGTTATCTTTTTCCCAGCCTCAAGTGACATGTTAGGGTCCATCACTACCATTGAGGCCGAATTATGAACCCTGAGATGTCCTTTGTCCTCCCGCTGTTCGTTCCTGTACCTGAGACCTGCGGAGAAAAGGGCGATGGGATAGTTGGACGTGTCCTGCAGGGCCGCCAGCGTATGGTACCATGTGCCTGTCATATGTGTCCTCAGGGTCATGTTTGTCGGCTGCGGGGTCAACTGCTTGAATTCGGGAAAACAGCTTGAGAGAATCTGGGTGGCCTGTTCCATCTCGATGTCTAACTGTTTGACGAGCTCCTCAATGAAATCGTCTCCCTCTATCTCACCCTTTTTATATGATCTCAGGATATCTTGCAGTATTTCAGAATCAAATTCGCCTATGATGGATTCAATCTGATGTATTTTATCATAGCTTAGTCCAATATCGGGTCTGGGCAGCTTTGCCAGATAAAATGCCCTGTCCAGGATGACGGGGGATTCCGGACCGTACTGTTTGTATACATCCTCATCAGATATTATGGTCCTGTTCTCCATTTCTGAAAAGCCCATTTTGGAGAGGATTTCTCTGCACTCCTGAACGCATTCCCTTAACGGGTGCAAGGTTCCCTTCTGCTTTATGTTGACAGAGGTGTTGCGTGGGATAAGATCTGCTGTCTCAATCCAAGCCTTCTCAAAGTTTCCCTTTGATTTTTTTATTATCGTCTTAATAGGTAGTTCAGCCACTTTATGTTACCTTTCCGTTAATTGATGAATGTAACCGGATTCTGTTTTGAAAACCTCATATGAATATTCTTTTAATGTGTTTGTCTTATGTAAAAATCAGTATGCATAAAAAGCTGGTATTCAACATCATCGGAAAAATTTCATCAGGATATTTTCATTACATTGAAAAATTGTCAACAGCCCCGGATAGTTTTTTAAAAAAAGTGATGATCTTTTTCGTCTCGATAGATCTAGAAAATAAGGTGAAATAATGTGCCGTGTCAAGGAATATAGGATAACCCTGATCCTTCATTAATTTATCGTCTTTTCATATTATGGCATGTCTCAGAGATTTTATCGCAACAGGGCAAAAAACCTCATCGGTTCTGAAAAAAGGCCTGAATGATGAAACGGATCTTACGTCAATTGAATGTGTTAACCGGCCGGTAAGGATATCGTAATCGGCTTTACCGGTGAAACGGATATCCCGGAAATCAAATCATTTCCCTCTGCTGGCCTGTCGACTCGATTACACTGTTCCACAATCTTCCTCTCGGATCTATCTTTTTCCTCTTTGATACTGCCAGCGGGATGGGGACATGGGTATAGTGACCGCTCCAATATCCCACCACCATGTTGGTTCTTCCGGCCATGCCCGCGTGTACCGCATTGTGCCCCAGTAATAGACAGAACACGGAGTCATGCGGGTTGGCGGGCATGCTTCTGATGGTGTAGCTGGGATCGATATACTTAAGATCCACCTTTATATCCAGACTCCGGAAATATGCCTTGATTTTGTCCCTGAGAAATATCCCTATATCCTGAAGCCTGATATTTCCGGAAGGGTCGTGACCTGAATCCTTTCCGACCATGTCCTGCCCCGCGCCTTCCGCAACAACAATCACCGCGTGCTTTCTGAGGAACAGCCGCTCTCTCAGTTGTTCAAACAGGATATCCAGGCTGAAGGGGACCTCGGGGATGAGACAGAAATTTACCTCACTGTTTGCAAGTGTGGCATTTGCGGCGATAAAACCCGATTCCCTGCCCATGAGTTTGACCAGGCCGATTCCGTTTCTGGCTGCAACCGCCTCGGCATGGGCACAGTAGATTGATGTCTTGGCCTCTGCTACTGCCGTTTCAAAGCCGAAGGACTTGTTCAGAAAAGATATGTCATTGTCAATGGTTTTTGGAATTCCTATCACGGAGATTTTCAGATTTCTTTCCCTGATCTCATCGGATATCGCCTGTGCCCCTCTCAGGGTGCCGTCCCCTCCGATGGCGAAAAGGATGCCGATATTCATCCTTTCAAGCGTATCCACCATCTCCGGGATATCCTGGGGGCCCCTTGAAGTCCCAAGTATGGTTCCTCCCTGCTGGTGAATATCCAAAACCTCGGAGGGTGTAAGTTCCAGGGGTTCGTGGCTGTACTTCGGAGACAGCCCCTCATAGCCGTAGCGGAAACCGAACACTGTCTTTACCCTATAATGGTACAAGAGACTGAGGACTATCGATCTGATCACGTCGTTTAGTCCCGGGCAAAGCCCTCCGCAGGTTACTATCCCGCATTTGAGCTTTGAGGCGTCAAAATAGATATGGCGCCTGGGGCCTGCCATTTCAAAAGAGGGGAGCGGCTTCCCATTACCGATGATTCGCTTCAAATCTTTTAGATTCGAGTAGTATAATACACGCTCATCTTCGTCTACAAACTGGGCTCCCTGCATGGGCGAGTCTATACGGCATGGTCCGAGTGTCTGTATCTCAAAATCCAGGCTCTCTGTTTTCATGAAAAGGCCCCCTAGATCCGGTTTAGTTTTTTGAAAGGTAATGTCTTCGATTCTTTCTGTCTGGAAAATGCGTCTCAAGCCGGTTAAATCAAAATTGAACTCATATTTGACGCGAAATTTACATCCCTGTTATCTGATATCGCCTATTGGAGAAGAATAGGCAAAGGTGCCTCCGGTGTCAAGAATCCGGTATCGCCCGGTTTTGACTTTTTCCCTGTCAATAAGTTATCCTTACGGATAGCTGTGAATCTAATCTTTTAAGAGAGGTTCGAAATCAGAATATGAGATATCTGGACATAAAGACAAAGATTATATGCACGATAGGTCCTTCCTGTGAAACCCCCGAAGCCATAAGAGAACTTATAGTCAACGGCATGAGTATGGCAAGGCTCAATTTTTCTCACGGGAAAAGAGAGGAGCATGCCAGCAAGATTTCCATAATCAGGGATAGCGCAAAAAGGCTTGGAAGGCCTGTGGCGATACTCCAGGATCTGGCAGGGCCGAAGATAAGGGTGGGAACGATACCCAAGCCCGGGATAAAGCTTGATCCCGGAAAAGAACTTGTACTCACCACCGAAGATATCATAGGGGATAAAGACAGGGTGCATGTAAATTATAAGCCGCTTCCTGAAGAAGTGAGTCAGGGGGACAGGGTGCTACTTGCAGACGGCCTCATGGAACTCAGGGTAAGGGATGTAAAGGCCGGTGAGATCTATTGTGAGGTGATTACGGGCGGTGTGCTTACGTCCCACAAGGGGTTGAATCTTCCTTCCGGCACCATAAAGGCGCCTTCCATGACGGAAAAGGATAAGGTGGATCTTCTTTTCGGCCTGGCTCACGACGTAGATTATGTGGGTGTTTCATTCGTTCGACAGGCGGATGATATTATACGGGTTCGCCGAATAATAAAAGAGGGGGGGAAAGATATCCCTATTATCGCGAAGATTGAAAAACATGAGGCGATAAAGAACCTTGATGATTTAATGGAGGCGGCCGACGGAATAATGGTCGCAAGGGGGGATCTTGGCGTGGAGATCCCGCTTGAGGAAGTCCCTCTTCTTCAAAAGACTCTGATCAGAAAGGCCAACTATATGGGAAAACCGGTAATTACGGCTACCCAGATGTTGAGGTCGATGGTCGATTCGCCCAGACCGACCAGGGCGGAGGCCAATGATGTGGCCAACGCCGTTTTGGACGGAACTGACGCGGTGATGCTTTCGGAGGAAACCGCCATCGGCAGGTATCCGGTAGAGGCTGTCGGATTTATGGCCAAAATAATAAGAAACGCTGAAAAAGGATTCCCCCACCGGAAGTATCTTGAGATGACACCGAGAAAAGATGTGGCCGAATCGGTGGCTCACGCTGCCTGTATGCTTGCGGATCATCTTGATGCCGAGGCGATCGTTCCCACGACCGAGTCTGGAACAACCGCCATACATGTGTCGAGATTCAGGCCGAAAAGTACCGTTCTGGCCCTTTCGCCCAATGAGGAAATAGTCAGGCGCCTGTGCCTTTTCTGGGGATGCATCCCCATGCTGCTTCAGGACACCAAGGATACCGATGATATGATAGAAAAGGTCTCAAGCGCTGCAATCGCATCAGAGCTGGTCTCTAAAGGTGATACCGTTGTTATAACCGCAGGTCATCCGATATGGGTCGCCGGCACTACCAATATGGTACGCGTGAAACGCCTATAGTTAGTGATCGTCCATGAATCAAGATTTATGGACTCACGCTATCAGCTGTCAGCTGTCAGCAAAACATTCGGAATATCAATTTATTTGCTGCTTGCTGAAAGCAGTATCCGGGTGTGAGCACTGGATTGGCACTAGTTATATGTAAAGCATCCAGGATGCAGAGGACCTATTAAACCCTGCCCAGAGTGGAAATCATGACCGCCTTTATTGTGTGTACCCTGTTTTCCGCCTGCTCAAATACAAGGGAATTCTTCCCCTCGAACACCTCCTCGGCTGTTTCACATATATCAGGAAACTGCCTTGCCATGGACGTATCCCGATTGTGAAAACTCGGCAGGCAGTGAAGGAATATACAATCCGGATTTCCGGTATTATCAAGGGTTTCCCGGGTCACTCGAAACGGCTTTAGCAGTGCGATCCTTTCGGCGATTTTATCCTCCTCACCCATCGAGGCCCATACGTCGGTATAGATGACATCGGCATCTTTTATCCCCTGATTTATCTGAGAGGTTATGAGGATTTTACCACCGCTTTTTTCTGCAAACCGATCGGCGCTTTCTATTATATCACTTTCAGGTTGAAGCTCTTTCGCTGAGACCAGCCTGAAGTCCATTCCCATCTTTGCGGCACCGATAAGAAGAGAGTTTGCCATGTTGCTCCTGCCGTCTCCCATGTAGGCCAGTCTGATACCTTTTATGCGGCCTTTCGCCTCAAGGATTGTCATAAGATCGGCAAGCGCCTGCGTGGGGTGGAACCTGTCGGTAAGCCCGTTCCATACGGGCACTCCGGCAAACGCAGCCAGTTCTTCAACCGTGGAATGCTGGTAGCCCCTGAATTCAATGCCGTCAAACATCCTGCCGAGGACCCTTGCAGTGTCTTTGACCGATTCCTTTTTGCCCAGCTGGATGTCTCCTTTTCCAAGGTACTCGGCATGAGCGCCTTCATCGTTGCTTGCTATGATAAAGGCACATCTGGTTCTGGTGGACGGTTTTTCAAAGATAAGGGAGATATTCAAGCCCTGCAGCCTGTTTTTCCTTATGCCCGCCTTTTTTTCCTTTTTAAGAGAAATGGAAAGATCAAGCAGAAATCTTATCTCCTCCTGGCTGTAATCAATAAGGGTCAATAAATTCTTGTTTTTTAAGTCCATGTTGTTTTGTCTCCTTGAGCAAAGGGAACCGGGGCTTGGACATTTTTCCGGAAAAGGGGCTTACTCCTCCGTGTCCATTTCGATCCGGCCCTGAGCCTCTTCAGGAAATTGTTTCAAAGGGATATGCCTGGCCTTTCTCAATTCCTCAATCTTGTTTAACGGCCTGTCCAGCTGCCGCCTTCTTGTGGAAGTCAGAATTTCATATTCCTTGAGTGAGTCCCTTATCCTGTTGCCAAGGACCTCCATCTTTTTTGTAAATGTCTCCCACTGTTTTCGGAATGCCCCCAACAGGGAAAGTATCTCGTTTGATGTCTGTTCAAGCGCAAAATTTTCAACTGCCTGCCGTATCACCGCAAGAATGGCAAAAAGCGTGAAAGGAGAGCAGATTATTACCCTCATTTTCATCCCTAAATCGATAATGGAACTGTCCTGTTCGTTTATAAAAGTATATACCTGTTCATTGGGTATGAAAAGCAATACATAGTCGAGCGTATTCTGCTCGGGATTTATGTATTCCCGCGTTGTGACCTCCTTTATCCTCGCTTTTACGTCCTTGAAGAAGTTGTTGAGAAGCGTCATTTTTTGATGGGGTGAAGTTTCGTCCAGATATTTCAAGTAGTTGTCAAGAGGAAACTTCACGTCCATATTCAGTTTATGGTCTTTCGGAAGAAAAAAGGTGAAATCGGGTCTCGTGCCTATCCCCTCGATGGTCCTCTGTTTCTGATAGTTTATATTTTCAATGAATCCGCAGATCCTTAATACGTCCTCCGCCATCCTCTCTCCCCACTGCCCACGGTACTTGCTGCTGGCGAAGGCCTCCCGGAGGGCGTTTGTGGTTTTCATGAGCGATGTGGTCTGTTCATTCGTATTTTTCAACTGGTTTGAAAGTTCCCCGAATTTATTGACCCTGTCCCTTTCAAGCTCCTTGACCAGTAGTGAGATATTCTCGAATTCCGATGCCATGCGTTTGAGTTGTTCATCTATGAGCCCCTTTTTTGCCTCCATATCCTTGGTGCTGATTTCTCTTTCAGATTCAAATTTCTCCTTGGCAAGCTTCAGGAATTCCTCCGTGGATTTGGAAAGGGCATCAAGGGACAAATTGCCGAATATATCCTTTATATTGGAGGTGATCGCCTCCAGGTTTTCCCTGCGCTGTGATTCGGTTTCATTCAGCATTTCCCTGGCGATTTGGTAGGAGGCCTTTGAATGAAAAAGCCTGAATATGAAAGCAACGCCTATGCCGATCAAAAAACCGGCCAGAAAAGGGAAAAAGGTATTAACCCAACCCATAAAACTCTCCGATTTGTTTCATCATAGAAGACCTGGTTTACTTAGCCGGCCGACGGCCGAGCGCCGGCAGCGTAAATACGGAAAAAGGCCATTGCCGGATGAGCCTCAATCCGGTCCCGAGTGCAGTAAATTTATTAGAGCAGTGCTGCCTTGTCAACGTAAATGGGATCAAAGGTGACTTGACCTGCAATTTCAAATGCCTTAATCATAACGTTAAGCCATACGATGTGAACATGCGCTGTTAACGATTCAACCTGTAAGGGGAAATGCGTTCTTCCCTTTCTGTTCCGTCTTTTACCATACAAGACATAAACTGTCCGATTGTTTCAAGTGCGGGCCCTTTTCCTGGATTTTTATCAAGGGGGTGATTATGCGTCCACTGGATGGCATCAAGGTTGTTGAGATGGCGGGTCTTGCCCCATCTCCATACTGCGGAATGATCCTGGGTGATTTTGGCGCCGATGTGATTGTCGTTGACAGGCTTTCGGGTGCGGCTCCCGAGGTCCCCAACGTTATGAAAAAAAATCCTTTTGACCGGGGGAAAAGATCGATGCGGATCGACCTCAAAAAGGGCCCGGGAGTAAAGATCTTGAAAAGGATCGTCCGTGATTCAGATGTCCTGCTTGAGGGATACAGACCGGGCGTGATGGAGGCCATCGGTCTGGGGCCGAAAGAGGCGCATGAGACAAATCCGGGCCTTGTCTATGCCAGACTGACAGGCTGGGGACAGTCCGGACCCTATTCAGGCATGGCGGGTCATGACATAAACTACATTGCCGTGTCCGGGGCCTTGTCCCTTTTCAGGAGAAAAGGTGAAAGGCCTCTGCCGCCATGCAATCTCCTGGGTGATTTTGCCGGGGGCGGATTGCTATGCAGCCTCGGAATAGTGTTGGCGATCCTTGAAAAAAACAGGTCAGGCAAGGGACAGGTAATCGATTCAGCCATGGTGGAGGGGGCTGCGAATCTCTCCACTTTTTTTTACGGCCTTACGGCAAACGGGCTTATGTCTCTCGATATAGGAACGAACATGCTGGACAGCGGCGCCCCGTATTACCAGGTATACGAAACTGCGGACGGAAAATATATGTCAGTGGGAGCAATAGAGACCAGGTTTTACGAAAACCTGCTTCAAGGCCTGGGATTGGAATCAACCTGCCTGCCGGAAAAGAACGACAAGAAAAAATGGCCGGAGGTCAAAGAGCTTTTCTCACGTGTATTCAAGACAAAAACTAGGCGGCAATGGGAAGGCATCTTTATCGGAAAGGATGCATGCGTAGCTCCGGTTCTGGAGTTAAGCGAGGTGAATGATGACAAGCACAACCGCGAGAGAAACACCTTCGTAGATGTTGATGGATCTGTGCAGCCGTCGCCTGCGCCGAGGCTTTCAAGGACTCCCGCCGTGGCTTCAGACACCAATTTGCCCAGAGGCGCTCATACCGAAGAGATCCTCCTGGAGCTGGGGTACAAGGATGAGGAGCTGAAGGAGTTGTTTGAAACCGGGATCGTTGAATAAGGTGCCGGCCCTCTTTTATCCGTTGTCAATCGCGCAGTCTGAAGTATCTCCGGACAGTTTGTGAACTGCGTGATAAAGGGCCGGAAGCACTACCGCCAGATTGTCCCTTACCCCGCCCGGACTTCCAGGCAGATTGATTATGAGGCAGCTCTTTCTTACCCCCGCCATTGCTCTTGATATCATGGCATGGGGCGTTATTTTAAGACTTGCAGCCCGCATGGCTTCAGCCATGCCGGGGATCTCATAGTCGATTACTTCCATCATGGCCTGGGGCGTGACATCGGTGGGGCTGAGGCCCGTTCCCCCTGTAGTTACTATCAGAGAAAGCCCCTCATGGTCCACCCATCCTTTAAGGGTGTCTTCAATAATAGCCTGATCATCAGGCACGATTTCCTGTTTTACAACAGGAAATCGATTTTCCTCCAGGATGCCACAGGCGATCTTTCCGCTTTCATCAGGCCGAAGACCCCTTGATCCTTTGTCACTTATGGTCAAAACCCCGGATTTTGTCATTTGAATCCAAAAAAGATTATATGTTGGCAGGGAGCCTTTTAAAAAAAACAAAGCGACTGAAGTGAATTAAATTAAGGCCACTTCAAATTGAGATGTCGTCCAATTATCCTTAAAAGCAGAGGCCTTTCACGCTGGTGAACTTTTTTAAGGTATTCCAGATCCCGGTGCCCTCTATACAGAGGGGTAAATAAATGCCCGGTAATATCTCCGGGCATTTATTATTGAGTGCTATTCCTTTTGTTGTGCCGCGGTTACAATCTTTTCCGCCAGCTGCGCCGGGACTTCCTCGTAGTGGGAGTTCTCCATGGTGAACACGCCGCGACCACCGCTGAGGGAATTAAGATCCAGGGCGTAGTTCAGGACTTCCGACATGGGGACCTGGGCCTTGATTATCTGGTATCTGCCCTGACTGTCCATGCCCAGGACCCGACCTCTTCTGCCGTTTAGATCGCCCATAACGTCTCCCATAACGTCTTCCGGCACGGTTATTTCAAGCTTCATGATCGGTTCGAGCAGGATGGGATTGGCCTCCTGAAGGGCCTTTTTAAAGCACATGCTGGCGGCAATCTTGAAGGCCATTTCAGAGGAGTCTACATCATGGGACTTTCCGTCAAAAAAACGCACCTTCAGATCCACAACCGGATAGCCAGCAAGAGACCCGCTGTTTAACGATTCCTGAAGGCCTTTTTCAACGGCCGGAACAAAGTTGCGGGGAACGTTCATCCCGACCAACGCCTCTTCAAATTCAAAGCCGGCGTCTCTTTCCTTGGGAGACAGATCAAAATGCACCTCGGCGAATTGCCCGCGTCCTCCGGACTGCTTCTTGTGCCTGTAAACCACGCCTTTGACCTCTTTTTTTATGGTTTCCCTGTAAGGCACGGTGACGGGACTCAGGGTTACCTCAACACCGAATTTTCTGGCAAGTTTTTCGCAGGTGGTTTCAAGATGTATCTGTCCCGTACCGGAGATAATAATTTCAGCCGTTGTCTGGTCCCTGCCCAGCCGCAATGTGGGATCTTCGGCAAGCAGCTTGGAAAGAGAGGAAAAGACCTTGTCTTCATTTCCCTGGACCTTCGCTCCTGCGGCATATGAGATAACCGTAGGCAGCGGCTCCGCAGGTGTAAAAATGATAGGATCATTAGGAGCGGAAAAGGTATCTCCTGTCTCTGATTCCTTCAGCTTTGCTATGGCCACAATGTCACCTGGTCCGGCTTCATCTATGTGCTGCTGCTTTTTCCCTTCCATAATAAGAAGCTGGCCGGCCTTTTCCTTTGTCTGCTTACCCGTATTAAGAAAGATCGTGTCCGACTTGAGTGAACCGCTGAATATCCGGAAAATTGTAAGTTTTCCTGCAAATGGATCCGCAACGGTCTTGAAAACGAGCGCTGAAAAAGGCTCTTCCGGTGAGGGATTCCTTACAATCTCCTCATCGGTTCCCGGTTTAATACCCTTTTTCGGTCCCCTTTCAGAGGGTGAGGGAAGTCCGTCCACTATCAGATTCATAAGCTGAGGAACACCTATGTTAAGAAGCGCGGAACCACACATGATGGGGGTTATGAGGCCTGATTTAATCCCCTGGATGAGGGTGTCTTCAATGTCGCTGTCCGAAAGCTCTTCGCCTTCCAGGTATTTTTCCATGAGGTCGTCATTTACTTCGACGATATTCTCTATCATTTTTTCCCGCCATTCACTTACCAACTCTTCCATGTCCGACGGTATGTCGCCGCTTTCAAATTTCCCGCTTCCGTCTTTAGTGAAGTTGTAGGCCTTCATCTTTATCAGGTCTACCACCCCGCTGAAACTGTCTTCAGAACCTATGGGAAGGCAGACAGGCGTAGCCTTTATCTGAAAGGCGTTTGTCGTTTCATCGAGTACCTTGAAAAAGTCGGACCTTTCCCTGTCCAGTTTGTTTATGAAGATGATTCTGGGAAGTTCCTGTTCATCCGCAAAGGACCATACCTTTTCAGTTCCTACCTTTACTCCTGCTGTCGCATCAATAAGGACGACTGTACCATCGGCGGCCTGGAGAGAAAACCTGGTGTCAGAGAGAAAATTATAATCACCGGGTGTATCCAGAAGATTGATCGTGTGTTTTTTCCATGAGCAGTGGTGAAAAGATGTCCCTATTGATATCTTTCTTTTTATCTCTTCCGGCTCATAATCCAGATTGGACGAGCCTTCATCAACTTTTCCAAGCCTTGAGGTGGCCTTTCCGTTCAGCAGTATGGCTTCGGCCAAAGATGTTTTGCCTGAGCCCACATGTGCGATGAAGGCCACGTTTTTCAGTTGGTCGGTTCTTTTTTCCATGCTTACACCCTTTCCTGAAAAGACTGAGATTTTGTTTTGCAGAATTTTGTTGTAAAAAGACTCATGCCGGCATTTTCAACAAGGCACCCTCTGAAACCAGCAAAATTCAGGTAAAGCCCGGGCTCATGTCGCTCAGTGATGTCTTAAGAGAACATGCAGGCATTATTTCCAAAAGGCCGGTAGGCCTGACAGTCAGGTAGAGCTGAAAAAATAAACTAAATCACAAACGTATATCAATAACAAAATCAAAGTCAAGATAAGAAAAAGGCGCCATATTTTTTAATTGCCAATTCCGGTAAAAGTGATAAAGTCAAAACCTTTTTAAAATTAGGTCATGGAGTGACAGGATAGCGGTTTGATATGGGAGAGGCTTGTTTTGTTTCTAAGTGAGCTCATAGCGGTCTTTATCAGTTATCTTAAGTATCAGAGGGGATTTTCCCTTCACACGCTCAGAAACTATCAGACAGACCTGAAACAGTTTCAGTTGTTTCTTGAAGGGGGCATGGAAAACGGGCAAGGAAAAAAACATGCTGAAATCAGGATAGAATCCATTGATGCCGATAAGATAAGGGAATATCTGGGAGGACTATACGGATACCTGAGCAAGTCCACTATTTCCAGGAAACTATCCTCTCTGAGGTCCTTTTTTCATTTTCTTGAGAAAAAAGGACTTAACGGTGGAAACCCGGCAGCCGAAGTCTTATCAACCAAGATCGATAAAAAGGTGCCCAATTATCTGCCTGTCGATGATGTTTTCAGACTCCTGGATAGACCTGACAGGAATGACCCCCTCGGTCTCAGAGATCTGGCGATTTTGGAAGTTCTATATTCTTGTGGTATAAGGGTAAGTGAGCTTGAATCGCTTGACTTATCAAGCGTGGATATGGAGGAGCGTGTTGTAAAGGTGCTGGGCAAGGGTAATAAGGAAAGAATCGTGCCGATAGGAAAACGCGCCCTGGATGCTGTAAGGCGGTATCTTGATGGAACCGGACATTTGCGGAACCGGCCGAAAAACGGGGAAAGGACGGCAGATGCCCTTTTTATAAACTTTCGGGGAGGAAGGCTGTCGGCCCGCAGCATAAACCGGATGATCAAAAGATATGCCCTGGAATGCGGTCTGAGTCCTGAAGTCAGCCCTCATTCGATGAGGCATTCCTTTGCCACTCATCTGCTGGACGGTGGTGCCGACCTGCGTTCGGTTCAGGAATTACTAGGCCATTCAAGCCTTTCCACCACTCAGAAATATACCCACGTAAGCCTTGACAGGCTTATGGAGGTTTATGACAAGGCGCATCCCAGAAGCAAATAACCTTTTATGGAGCGAGGCTTGGGGGTGCGCTCTAATTTAACCGGATTGGAGAAAAACTTGATTATAATGGACGATAAAGAGAGAAGAAAGATAAGGGCGACAACGATCCTTTCAGTCAGAAAGGATGGAAAGACCGTCATGGCGGGGGACGGCCAGGTTACGCTGGGGGATACGATCATGAAGCACAAGGCCACCAAGGTTCGATACATGTTCAATGACCAGGTGCTTGTAGGATTTGCCGGCGCGGCCGCAGATGCCTTTAATCTTTTCGAGAGGCTGGAGGCCAAGCTTGAAAGTTTTAACGGGAACCTCACAAGGTCTGCGGTTGAACTGGCAAAGGACTGGAGGACGGATAAGATATTGAGAAGGCTGGAGGCACTCCTGCTTGCCGCGGACAAGGAGCATACCCTGATAATCTCAGGAACGGGGGATGTCATAGAACCTGATGAATCGGTTGCCGCAATAGGTTCGGGAGGCCCCTATGCTTTCGCGGCTGCCAGAGCGATGGTTGAACACTCAAGCCTGGACAGCGTTACCATAGCAATGGAGGCGATGAAGATCGCGGCATCTATTTGTCTTTATACGAACGATGAAATAATGGTCCATGAACTTGACTGACATGCTGATCCGGATCAAGTCTTGAGGGCATCGGAGTTACCGGGAGAATAAACCGAACATGAAAGTATTAACACCAAGAGAGATAGTTTCCGAACTTGACAAATACATTATAGGTCAGGACCGGGCAAAGAGATCGGTCGCCATCGCACTCAGGAACAGATGGCGCCGCCAGCAGGTCCCGCCTGAGCTGAGGGATGAGATCGCGCCTAAAAATATAATTATGATCGGGCCTACAGGCGTGGGAAAGACTGAAATCGCAAGGCGTCTTGCCAGACTGGCCGATTCACCCTTTCAAAAAGTCGAGGCCACAAAGTTCACCGAGGTGGGGTATGTTGGCAGGGATGTGGAATCAATGATCAGGGATCTCACTGAACTGGCAGTGAACATGGCAAAGAAGGACGAACAGAAAAAGGTTGAAGTAAAGGCCAGAGAGCTTGCAGAAGAAAGGCTTCTGGATGTGCTTTTGCCCAAAAAAAGGGAAGAGGCCAGACAGCTGGAGGAGGATTGTGAAAAGGAGAGGGTGCTTGAGGTAGTAAAGGCGGAAAAAGTGGGGAACTCTTCCACGCGTGAAAAACTGAGACGACTGCTGAGGGAAGGAAAACTGGATGAACGCTATGTGGAGCTTGACGTTACAAACAGCGCAGCCCCTATGGTAGAGATATTTTCCGCTGCAGGGCTTGAGGAAATGGAATTCAACGTCAAGGAAGTCTTCGGCAACATGTTTCCATCCAAGAAGAAACGCAGAAAGGTGAAGGTCCCTGAGGCCCTTGAGATAATTTTCCAGGAGGAGTCTCAGCGGCTGATTGATATGGAAAAGGTGTATACCGAAGCTATCAGAAACACAGAACAGAACGGAATTATATTCCTTGACGAACTTGACAAGGTTGCCGGTTCCGACTCCTCTTACGGGCCTGATGTCTCCCGTGAGGGCGTGCAGAGGGATCTGCTCCCTATTGTGGAGGGATCCACTGTAACGACAAAATATGGGATGGTGAGGACGGATCATATCCTGTTTATAGCGGCCGGGGCCTTTAACCTGAGCAAGCCTTCAGACCTTTTGCCCGAACTGCAGGGCCGTTTCCCGATCAGGGTGGAGTTGGATTCCCTGTCCATGGAAGATTTTGTCAGGATACTTACGGAACCGAGAAACGCACTTATAATCCAGTATAAGGCCCTGCTTGAGACGGAAAATGTGATGTTGCATTTCGAGGAGGATGCTATCGAGGAAATCGCAAGCATGGCAAGCGAGGTCAATGACAGGATGGAAAATATCGGCGCCCGCCGTCTCCATACGGTCATGGAAAAACTGGTCGATGAGATCTCTTTCAATTCTCCCGACATGCAGGAAAAGGAAGTGACCATAACAAAAGACTACGTAACTGAAAAACTGGCGGACATACTGGAAGACGAGAATCTGAGCAGGTATATATTATGATCAGTCATGAAGAAAGGGCCAGGATTTTGATAGAGGCTTTACCTTATATCCGGAAATTCAGCGGAGAAACGGTCGTGGTCAAATATGGCGGAAACGCTATGGTTGATGAGCGGCTTAAGAAAAATTTCGCCCTGGATATCATATTGATGAAATATGTGGGGATTTCTCCGATAGTCGTGCATGGGGGCGGGCCGCAGATAGGCAGGTTCCTTAAGAGGCTCTCCATCGAATCCGAATTCGTGGAGGGCATGCGTGTTACGGATCGGCAGACAATGGATGTGGTTGAAATGGTGCTGGTGGGCATGGTCAACAAGGAAATCGTCGCCCTGATCAACGGCAACGGTGGCCAGGCGGTCGGCCTGTCCGGAAAGGACGGAAATCTCATTACCGCAAAGAAGCTGAAATTCGTGAAACGGGGCTCAGGCGATGCACCTCCTGAGCTGATAGATATGGGCATGGTGGGTGAGGTTACGCAAATCGATAATCGAGTTCTTATGAGTCTCGTAAAAAACGGATTCGTGCCTGTCATAGCGCCGGTCGGCGCCGGGATTGGGGGCGAGACGTACAATATAAACGCCGATCTGGTGGCGGGGCACGTAGCAGCATCTCTGGGCGCCAGAAAACTGATCCTGCTTACTGATACCGAAGGGGTCCTGGACAAGGAGGGCGGTCTTATCTCCACCATCAAGATGGGAGATGTGGGGGAACTGGTGGAGGACGGCACCATCAAGGGCGGAATGATACCCAAGGTAAGCTGCTGCACGGAGGCGTTAAAGGCCGGAGTAAAAAAGGCGCACATAATAGACGGAAGAAACGATCATGCCATCCTCCTGGAGATTTTCTCAAAGGCGGGGATCGGCACCGAGATCGTCAGGTAGCCATGTTATAGGCCCTTTACCAAAATTTATTTGTGCTTTTTGAATCATAAATATCCTTAAGGGGATGTTTTTTTATATCACCTGAAAGGATCTTGCTGAATCTAAATCTGATGGAAATATGAAAGGATAATATTATGGAACTGGAGGATAAAAGCGAAAATACCATACGGCTTGCCGACAAATATATGTTTCCCACATATGCAAGATTCCCGGTCTCTATTATCAAGGGAGAAGGATGCAGGGTCTGGGACGAACAGGGGAAGGAGTATCTCGATTTTGTCGGCGGAATAGCCGTTTGCGCGCTCGGGCACTGTTCACCTGTCGTAAGCAGGGCGCTTGAAAAACAGGCAAAAACCCTTGTGCATGTGTCAAATCTTTATTACACGAGGCCTCAGGCCGAACTGGCAAGGCTGCTGGTTGAAAATTCCTTTGCAGACCGGGTATTTTTCTGTAACAGCGGCGCGGAGGCCAACGAGGCCGCGATAAAACTTGCCAGAAGATACATCAACGACACACGGGGACCCCAAAGGCAGAATATCCTGTCGATGGAAAACTCTTTCCACGGCAGGACCATGGCAACCCTTTCCGCCACAGGGCAATACAAGGTACGGAAAGGCTATGATCCTCTTCTTCAGGGATTCAAATTTGTCCCGTTCAACGATCTTGAGAGCCTTGACAACGCACTGGACGAAACGGTATGCGCTGTGATGCTTGAGCCTATTCAGGGGGAGGGAGGCGTTGTCTGCCCTGATCCTGAATACCTGAAAGGCGTAAGGAAGATCTGCACGGAACGTGACGCCCTGTTGATCTTTGATGAAGTTCAGGTCGGAATGGGACGTACGGGGAGCCTTTTTGCCTATGAAAATTTCGGTGTGGAGCCTGACATAATGTCGCTCGCAAAGGCTCTTGGAAACGGACTGCCGATAGGCGCCATGCTTTCAAAGGAAAAGTACAGCTCCTCGTTCGGGCCGGGAAGTCACGCGACCACCTTTGGTGGAACCCCGCTCGTTACGGCGGCTGCAACCGCGGTTGTGGAAAGTCTGTTAAACGACGGCTGGCTCAAAAACTGCAGAGAGATGGGGCAATACTTCAGGTCAAGGCTCGATGAACTGGTTTCGAGATATGATTTTGTAAAGGAAACAAGAGGTATGGGGTTGATTGTCGGGCTGAATCTGGACCGGCCCTGCGGGGATATCGTAAATGAATGCCTTAAGAGGGGATTCCTGATAAACTGCGCCCATGAGACGGTTTTAAGATTTGTGCCGCCTCTTATAGTGGGAAAGGCAGAGATTGATTCTCTCGTGGACACCCTTACCGATATCTTGGATAATATATAAATCCGGTCTATAGCTTGAATCCATTGATTTGTGTGTGGGCATTAATTTGAAGGCCTTTGGATATGAGCCTGAGGCCTGAAAAAAAGGAGTTATAAATTGAAAGAAGATATAAAAAAGATTGTTCTGGCCTATTCCGGGGGATTGGACACATCCGTCATCCTGACCTGGCTAAAGGAGACCTACGGATGTCAGGTCATCGCCTATGCCGCCGACGTGGGACAGGGTGCGGAGCTTGAGGGGATAAGGGAAAAAGCCCTGGCTACCGGGGCGGATGACGCCATAGTTGAAGATCTTAAAGAGGAATTCGTGGGTGATTTCGTGTGGCCCGCAATGAGGGCGAATGCGATTTATGAATCAAGCTATCTTCTGGGCACGTCTCTGGCAAGGCCCCCCATAGCAAGGGGCCAGGTTGAGGTTGCACGGAGGCTCGGTGCGGATGCGGTATGCCACGGTTCAACCGGAAAGGGCAATGACCAGGTAAGATTTGAACTGGTGTATATGGGCCTTGAGCCTGGTCTTAAGATTATCGCCCCCTGGAGAATCTGGAATTTCAGCGGGAGGGAGGACCTTATAGATTACGCCCGATCACGGGGCATCCCTGTTCCGGTTACAAAAGAGAAACCCTATTCAAGCGACCGGAATCTCCTTCATATAAGCTTTGAGGGAGGGGTCCTGGAAGATACCTGGAATGAACCGCCGGAAGATATGTTCGTCCTTTCCGTTTCACCCGAAAGGGCGCCTGATGAACCTACCTTCTGTGAAATAGCGTTCAGACAGGGCAATCCAGTTTCCATCGACGGCGAAGACATGTCTCCTGCCGGGCTTCTTGAGACACTAAACGATATGGGCGGGAAAAACGGCATAGGCAGGGTCGATATGGTGGAAAACAGATTCGTGGGAATGAAGTCAAGAGGGGTTTACGAGACCCCGGGAGGAACCATCATCAGACAGGCGCACATGGCGATCGAGACCCTGACCATGGATAGAGAGGTGGCCCATATACGTGACGGCCTTATCCAGCGCTACGCCGAGATGATTTATTATGGTTACTGGTTTTCCCCTGAAAGAAGAATGCTTCAGGCCCTTATTGATGAAACACAGAGGAATGTGAACGGGGTGGCAAGGTTGAAGCTCTACAAGGGGAACTGTACGGTCGTGGGCCTGAAATCCGACAATTCCCTTTATGACCCGAGGTTCGCCACCTTCGAGGGTGATGATGTGTATAATCAGAAAGATGCCGAGGGCTTCATAAGGTTGAGCGGTCTGAGACTTAAGATAGCCAGGCTTCTTGAACAGAATAAAGGATATTGAAGAGGTTTATAAAGGTATGTCCCAGAAATTGTGGGGAGGACGTTTTCGAGAAGAGACCGACTCTCTGGTAAATGACCTGAACGCCTCCATAGGCTTTGACAGAAGACTCTACTCCCAGGATATCGAAGGAAGCATAGCCCATTGCGGCATGCTGGCGAAACAGGGAATAATCGCCCGGGAGGAGGCGTCAAAGATAATCGAGGCGCTTGGTGAGATCAGAAGGGCACTCGACAGAGGAGAACTGCCTTTTGAAGGCTATGAGGATATCCACAGCCTGGTTGAGTCTGCCCTTATAGAAAAGGTGGGGGCATCGGGTGAAAAGCTTCACACGGGAAGGAGCAGAAACGACCAGGTAGCCCTGGATGTAAGGCTTTTTGTTCGTGATGCCGCTTCATCCGTAATAAGGCTTATAAAAAATGCCCAGCGCACGATCGTGGCCCTGGCAGAGGATAATCAAGGCCTGATGATGCCCGGTTATACCCATATGCAGCGCGCGCAACCGGTTTTGCTGGCCCATCACCTCATGGCCTACTATGAAATGCTCAAAAGAGACGGAGAGCGTTTTACGGAATGCCGCTGCCGCACGAACGTGCTTCCGCTCGGCAGTGCGGCGCTTGCAGGTTCTACATTCGATCTGGACAGGCAGATGGTTGCCGAGGAACTGGGCTTTGATTCCGTAAGCGCAAACAGCATGGACGCGGTAAGCGACAGGGATTTTGTCCTTGATTTCCTGTTCGCCTCCTCCGTCCTTATGATGCATTTGAGCAGGATCAGCGAGGAACTGGTCATATGGTCGACCCGGGAATTCGGTTTTGTAAATATCCCTGACAGCTACTGCACCGGAAGCAGTATCATGCCTCAGAAAAAAAACCCTGATCTTCCAGAATTGCTGAGGGGAAAAACAGGCAGGGTTTACGGTGATTTAATGGCCCTTCTTACTACCATGAAAGGATTGCCCTTAAGCTATAACAAGGATATGCAGGAAGATAAGGAGGGGCTTTTCGACGCGGTAGATACGGTCGAAATCTCCCTTGAGGTTATAGCAAGGCTGCTTGGAGAGGTCACATTTAACGGTGACAGGATGAGGAATGCCTCAAAGACCGGTTTTTTGGTGGCTACGGATCTGGCTGATTATCTTGTAAGAAAAGGCGTCACCTTCAGGGAGGCCCACGAGATTGTGGGAAAGATGGTCCTTTTCGCAATCGATGAGGGAAGGGAACTGCACGATCTGAAGATGGATGAGATGAGAGGGTTTTCAAGGCAGATCGAGGACGATGTCTACGGCTGGCTCGACCCTGAGGCATCCTTGAAAAAGCGGAACATAAAGGGAGGCACGGGGCCTGACAGCGTAATGCTGGAGATAGCGGCGGCAAAAGGGGAGCTTGAAGATTGAAAAAGGGAAATATTTTCTTTCTGGTTGTTATGATTATGGCGCCTTTGTTCCTTTTTTCCTGCGGGAAAAAGGCCCCGCCTTTTCTTCCTTCACAGGTGACGGACCTTACGGTTGAGCATCTTGAGGCTGAATGGCGGGATGATGTCCTGGTGCTCAAGGGAGACGTAAAAGGGGCCTTATCTTCAGTAAAGGGTTGCAGACTCTATCATGCCGGATACGCCATAGAGGACAGTCCCTGCAGGGGTTGTCCGGTAAACTTTGCGCCGGTCAGGGAGGTCGAAGGCAAGGTTGTATCTGAAAACGGCTTTTACTGCGAATTTGCCTTTCCCAGGGAAAAGGGGGTGCATTTTTTCAGTGTGGCGCTTCTGGACGGAAAAGGCGGCGCAGGTCCCCTTTCCGAAAGGACGGATATAATATTAGACGATTAAATAAAGTTTTTTCAAGAGGTTTTCATGCATCATTTTCAATACAAAGGAAAGGCCCTCTACTGTGAAGATGTCCCTGTAGCGGATATCGCAGCACGGATGGGTACCCCGCTTTATCTCTATTCCCACGCAACCCTGGTGCAGCATTTCAAGGCCTTTGACGGTGCCTTTGAGGGAATGGACCACTTGACCTGCTTTTCGGTGAAATCCAACTCGAACGTGGCGATATTGAAACTCTTTGCCAAAGAAGGCGGAGGCATGGATATCGTATCGGCGGGAGAGCTGTTCAGGGCTTTAAGGGCAGGTGTGGACCCCCGAAAAATCGTTTATTCAGGGGTGGGGAAAAAGGAAGCGGACCTGGAATACGCACTGTCATCCAATATCCTTTTGTTTAACATAGAATCCGTTCAGGAGATAAGGAAATTAAATGAGATAGCGGCAGGGATGGGAATAAAAGCCGGTGTCTCATTCAGGGTAAACCCGGATGTCGATCCGAAGACCCATCCCTATATATCCACCGGGCTTAAGGAAAACAAGTTCGGCATAGACATAAAAGAGGCGGTCGATCACTACAAGATGGCTTCAGGGCTTTCGAATGTCGCGGTTAAAGGAGTATCCTGTCATATAGGCTCCCAGCTTACACAGGTATCACCTTTTGTGGATGCCCTGAAAAAGGTTGAAGGGCTGATAGACGACCTTGCCGGGGAGGGAATCAAGATAGAATTTCTGGATCTGGGTGGAGGCCTCGGTATCACCTATGATAAGGAGACCCCTCCTAATCCGAAGGATTATGCCGGGTCAATAGAAAATGAACTGGGAGGCAGGGGTATCAAGCTTATCTTGGAACCCGGGCGGGTTATAATGGGAAATGCCGGCATATTTGTCAGCAGGGTCCTTTATACGAAATCATCCGGAGAGAAAAATTTCTTTGTCGTAGACGGGGCCATGAATGATCTTATGAGACCCAGCCTTTACAATTCATTTCATGCCATACAGGAGGTAAACCTTTCGGGGCGTGAAACGGTCAAGGCGGATGTGGTCGGTCCGATCTGCGAGTCGGGCGATTTCCTGGCAAAATCAAGGGAGATGAAAAGGCTTGAACCGGGAGAACTTATAGCGGTTATGAGTGCCGGCGCCTACGGTTTCAGCATGTCCTCCAATTACAACTCAAGGCCAAGGGTCTGCGAGGTGATGGTGAAGGGGGATCGTTTTTACACCATAAGATCGAGAGAGAATCTTGAAGACCTCGTTAGGGGAGAGGTTATTCCCGAGTTTTTGATGGGAGAAAACTGAGACATGGAACAGATCGAATTCTGGAAGATGAGCGGTAGCGGAAATGATTTCATCATTATCGATAACAGGGATCGACATATAAAAGATAAGGATATGTCCCGAATCGTTTCAAGGGCCTGCAGACGGAGGGAATCGGTAGGCGCTGACGGGGTTATATTCGTAGTCGATTCGGATTCTTCCGATTTTGCCTGGCGGTTTTTCAACGCCGACGGCGGGGAGGTTGAAATGTGCGGAAACGGCAGCCGGTGCGTGGCCCGTTTCGCCTATTTGAAGGGCATTGCCGGGCAGGAAATGACATTCGATACCATGAACGGTCCTGTCTCGGCGCGGGTCGAAGGAAGAAGGGTAAAGGTCCTGATGCCCAAGCCGACCGGCCTGTCGATTGATATACCCGTTAAGCACAAAGAGGGCTGGAAAAGCGCCGATTTTATCGATACCGGGGTCCCGCATCTGGTGGTGGAGGTCGGTGACCTGAAGGACCATCCGGTTTTTGAACAGGGAAGGACTGCCAGATATGACGAATTCTTCGCCCCTTCAGGCACAAACGTCGATTTCATGAAAAAGGCCGGCGAAGATCACCTGGAGATAAGGACATATGAGAGGGGAGTGGAAGATGAGACGCTGGCCTGCGGTACCGGTTGCATCGCCTGTGCGCTTGTTTCTTCCCTCAAAGGGGCCGTGAAATCCCCTGTGAGCGTAACCACGAAAAGCGGCGAGGATCTTATCATAAGCTTTTCACGAAACCGGGAATCTTTTGAAGAGGTATGGATGGAGGGTAATACCTCTATCATTTACCGAGCCGGCCTTGACCATGAGGCCCTTTGATCAAGGCATCGCACGAATGCGGGAAAATCTCACACCCGGAAAAGGGAAATCATGATTTCCCTTTTCCGGGCTAACAATATTTTTTATAGGAGGACATCATGTTTAAAGGATCTATAGTTGCCATTGTTACACCCTTTAAAGAGGGCAGGGTGGATGAGGACTCCTTTAGAGACCTGATAGAATTCCAGATCGAAAACGGAACCAGCGGGATAGTGCCCTGCGGTACCACGGGGGAATCAGCGACCCTGACGGTGGAAGAGCATGGCCGGGTCATAGATATAACGGTTGAAGCGGTTAAAGGAAGGGTTCCGGTCATTGCGGGAACAGGCGGAAACAGTACGGCCGAGGCAATTGAACTTACAGGGCACGCAAAGGCGTCAGGAGTCGATGCAACGCTTCAGGTGACCCCCTATTATAACAAACCTACCCAGGAGGGCCTTTATCAACATTTCAAGGCAATCGCCGAGGCGGTCTCTCTTCCCCAGATACTTTACAATATACCTGGAAGAACGGGCGTGAATATGCTGCCCGAGACAATCGCCCGGCTTGCGGACATCCCGGAGGTGGTGGCCGTCAAGGAGGCATCCGGCAGCCTTGCTCAGATGGCCGAGGTGGTTCAGCTTGCAGGAGAAAAGATAACCCTCCTTGCAGGTGATGACAATGTTATCCTTCCGGTACTTTCATTGGGAGGAAAGGGTGTCATCTCCGTTATAGCAAACATGGTGCCCGGGCAGACCGCGGATATTATCAGGACTTGGGAAGAGGGGGATATAAACAGGGCAAGAGATCTTTTCTACGGACTTCTTCCCCTGTGCAGGGCCATGTTTTACGAGACAAACCCTATCCCTGTAAAGACCTCACTGGCGCTTATGGGAAAAATTAAGGGGGAATTCAGGCTTCCTATGACTCCGATGCTTCCTGAAAATCTCGAAAGACTCAAAAAGGCCTTGTCCGAATTCGGTCTTATCTGAGGATGTTTTGGGGAGACATGTAAAAGAAAGCCGGTTGTTTCCGGTTGCGATATGAGGGAGGAATCTTAGATGGCAAATGTAGCCGTGGCAGGTGCCGCCGGAAGGATGGGGGTGCGGATTATAAATCTTATCAGCCAGAATGACGCTCTTCTGCTTGCCGGCGCACTTGAGCGACCGGGGCATCCGAGGCTGGGAGAGGATGCAGGCCTTGTTGCAGGCCTTGGACAAACCGGCGTGGTAATATCTTCATCTCTTGAAGATGTCATTGACAGGGCTGATGTGCTGATAGATTTTACCGAGGCCGGAGCCACTGTTCAAAACGCCCGGATCGTATCCTCCCTCAACAAATCCATGGTAATAGGCACTACCGGCATAACCGGTGAGATGCGCATTGAGATTGAAGCCTTGTGTCAGGACATGAGATGCGTCATGGCCCCCAACATGAGCGTGGGGGTGAATGTCATGTTCAAGATAGCAGGGGAAATGGCGCGAATACTGGGCAATGATTACGATCTGGAGGTTATAGAGGCCCATCACAGGTTTAAAAAGGATGCCCCCAGCGGCACGGCCGTTCATCTTGGAAGGCTTCTTTCCGAGGCGGTGGGGCGCGATTTTGACGAGGTGGCGGTTTTTGAACGAAATGGTATTACCGGGCAAAGGAGCGAAAGGGAGATAGGTCTTCAAAGCGTAAGGGCCGGAGACATAACCGGGGATCATACTGTTATCTTCGGTGGCATAGGAGAAAGGCTGGAACTGATTCACAGGGCCCATAACCGTGACAACTTTGCCAAAGGCGCCTTGAGGGCCGCTGAATGGGTGGTTTCTCAGCCTAACGGCCTCTACAGTATGCAGGATGTACTGGGGCTTAAATGACCCGATGGGTCTTTGGAACCCAAGTTAAAGAAGAACCACAAATCAGAAAGGGATTTCTACAGATGGGGATATTTGAAAAGGCAGAAAGATTAAAGAAACTTCCACCTTATCTTTTCAAGGAGATAGATCGTAAAAAGGATGAAATAAGGGGCAGGGGGATCGATATCATAGATCTGGGAGTAGGGGATCCCGATCTGCCCACGCCGGGTAACATCATAGCCGCCCTCAAGGAGGCCTCGGAGGATCGCGCGAATCACCGTTACCCTTCCTATTCAGGAATGAATGATTTCAAGACCGCTGTTGCCGAGTGGTATGATAAGAGATTCGGTGTCGATCTTGATGAGAAAAGCGAGGTGGTTTCACTTATCGGCAGCAAGGAAGGCATAGCGCATTTTCCTCTGGCATTTATAAATCCGGGGGATATCGCCCTTGTCCCGTCTCCTGCCTATCCGGTCTATAACGTGGCGACCCTGTTTGCGGGGGGGGAGTCCTGTTTCATGCCTCTTTTGAGGGAAAATCGCTTTCTTCCCGACCTCGACTCCATACCGGAGGATGTCTGCTCAAGGGCAAGGATCATGTTCATAAACTACCCGAATAATCCTACCTCCGCTGTCGCCGATGTTGCATTTTTTTCCCGGGTCGTCCGGTTTGCAAAAGAAAACAATATAATAGTGTGCCATGATGCCGCATACTCCGAGATGGCCTTTGACGGCCATAAACCGATGAGCTTCCTTGAGGTCGAAGGCGCAAAAGATGTGGGGATCGAGTTCCATTCTCTGTCCAAGACCTACAACATGACAGGGTGGAGGATAGGCTTTGCCGTGGGTAACCGGGAGGCCGTCGAGGGGCTCGGGACTGTAAAGAGCAACATAGACTCGGGTATTTTTCAGGCCGTCCAGATGGCGGGGATAGAGGCCCTTAGAGGTGATCAGGCCTGCGTTGGAGAAGTTATAGAGGTATATACACGCAGGAGAGATCTTATGGTAAAGGGCCTGAGAGAGGCGGGGTTTGAGCTTGAGACACCCAGTGCCACCTTTTACCTCTGGGTAAGGGTGCCTGAAGGCTACACATCGGCTGCGATCACCGAGCGCCTGCTTGAGGAGGCGGGTGTGGTGGTCACCCCTGGTAACGGTTTCGGTGAGCCGGGTGAGGGATATTTCCGCATCGCCCTTACCCAGACAAGGGAAAGGCTTGAAGATGCGATCGGTCGGATTAAGGGCCTTAATCTAATGTGACAAACAGGGATCATCTCCCGATTAGTTGGTTTTAAACAGGGCTAAATAAAGAAATCCTTCTTATTTAAGCGGGTTAGACCTCGTAGGATTCAAGGGGTCGAGGATTCAAGGATTCCAGTGCTCCATTGAAACGGCGGATAAAACCGCTAAAGCATAACAAAGATTTAAAGCTGTTGCATAAATCCTGCGAACGCTTTTTCAGGTATATAGAATAAATGAAGAATTCTCAAATAACATGAGCTACACAGAGATCGATAAATTGTTAAAAATGCTGATAAAGTCTTTAGAAAACAAACCCTTGACCCCTTGACCCCTTGAAACCGGGAACCCGCTGCGAAGCAGTGGGACTGAGCAAAGCGCAAGCGGAGCAAAGAAACCGGGAACCCGCTGCGAAGCAGTGAGACTGAGCTGAGCTAAGCGAGGGTGAAAAATCCTTGGACCCTCTTCGCCAACTAAGTTGGGGAAGAACCATAAATAGTAATTTGCGTTACGGCCCGGACAGGTATTATCTATGGCGACTTCCGCCTTTATCGGGATCGGCTCAAATCTGGGAGACAGGGTCAAAAACTGCCTTGACGCGATAGAATCAATAAGAGATATCCCCGGGTGCGCTGTTGAGTCGAGATCCGATCTTTTCACTACAGAGCCTCAGGGAGTCAGGGACCAGGACTGGTTTGTCAACGGGGTGGTTTCCGTTTATACCTGTCTGGGGGCGTCTCAACTTCTTTCCGGTCTCATGGCTATCGAAAGTGTCATGGGAAGGGTGAGGGAGAAAAAATGGGGACCCAGGAATATCGATCTTGACATCCTTTTTTTTGGTCGGGAGATAATAGAAACGGAGGATCTGATCGTTCCTCACCCCATGGTCCAGGAGCGCAGGTTCGTGCTTGTGCCTATGGTGCAGCTGGCACCCGATTTCAAACATCCGCTGCTCATGAAGAGTATGGCCGATTTGCTGGATGATCTTAACAAGGACGGGCAGGCCGTTTTCCCCTTAAAGGAGGAACCTTGATAAAGCTTATAGTGATAGGTTTTCTCGTGTGGCTTGTCTACAGGACCCTTAAGGGAATTTTTTCAGTCAAGAAGGAACAGGGCAGCGTAAATGAGCAGATAAGTGAAATGGTTCAGGATCCATCCTGCCTGACCTTTATTCCCAAAACAGATGCCAGAAGGCGGGTGATCAACGGCAAGACCTATTATTTCTGCAGTGATGAGTGCGCGGCCAGGTTCGAAAAGGCTGGAAAGGTGCGGGAGCAAATTAGTATAAATGACAATAAACAGCAGGAGGATTTATGAAATTTTTTATTGATACTGCCAATGTGGAAGAGATCAAAAAGGCGAGCGCCCTTGGAATGGTGGACGGGGTGACGACAAATCCCTCGCTTGTGTCAAAAGAGGGACGTGAATTTAAAGGACTTATCAAAGAGATATGCGGGATCGTGGATGGTCCCGTGAGCGCGGAGGTCGTGAGCGTTGATTCGGACGGAATGGTGGCTGAGGCGCGTGACCTTGTAAAAATTGCGGATAACATAGTGGTAAAGATCCCGCTTCTGGAAGAAGGGTTAAAGGCGGTAAAGATCCTGGCGGAAGAAGGTATACGCACCAATGTCACACTCTGCTTTTCTCCCGTGCAGGCTCTTATGGCGGCAAAGGCGGGGGCTGCCTACATCAGTCCTTTCGTTGGAAGGCTGGATGATATCAGCCATCAGGGAATGGAGCTGGTTGAGCAGATTATCACCATCTACGATAACTATGGTTTCGAAACAGAGGTCATAGTCGCAAGTGTGAGAAATCCCCTCCATGTCGTGGATGCGGCCCTCATGGGGGCGGACATAGCCACCATCCCCTTTAAGGTTATAAGCCAGCTTGTAAAGCACCCCCTTACGGATATCGGCCTTGAAAAGTTCCTGGCTGACTGGAAAAAACAGGGATAATATGGCTCTGAAGTCTTTTGCAGGCATTTTAACAGTGGCCTTTGTCCTGATATCATACATGGTGCCTCCTGCCTATGGTGATATATATCGGTATAAGGACAAAAATGGAGTCGTACATTTTGCCAATGTAAAAAGCGACAAGCGCTACAGGATCTATATAAGGACAATCAAAAAGACGCCTGCCCAGTATATAAATCAATATGAGGGTATAATAAAGCAGGCGGCAAAGAGGTTCGGCGTCGACCGTAATCTGATAAAGGCGGTCATAAAGGCCGAGTCGGATTTCAATCACAAGGCCGTTTCCAGAAAAGGTGCCCAGGGGCTTATGCAGCTCATGCCCGGGACCGCAGATGAAATGGACGTGGATAATCCCTTTAATGCCGAGGAAAATATATTCGGAGGCACCCGTTATCTCAGCCTTCTTTTGAAGCGTTTCAAGGGCGATACCCGTCTGGCCCTGGCGGCCTACAATGCCGGACCCGAGGCGGTCGAGTCGAACAATAGAATTCCACGGATACCTGAGACTCAGGAATTCGTCAAAAAGGTGATGCGTTATTTTGAGATCTACCGATCCAAGAGGGGTTAGAAAAGGGGCGGAAATGATGGACTCGGAGTTCAAAAAAAGTATCTCTAATATACCCAATACCCTCACGATAATGAGGCTTGCCTCTATCCCGCTTATCCTGGTATGTCTTTTATTTGAGGGACGGGTGGGGAGTTTTCTGGGAGGGCTTTTTTTTACGATAGCATCGGTCACGGATATCCTGGACGGCTATGTTGCAAGGAAATATAATTCCGTTACGGTTCTGGGTAAATTTCTTGACCCCCTTGCGGACAAACTGCTCGTATCAATGACCATGATCATGCTTATTCCACTTGGTCGTATTCCTTTCTGGGTGGTTATGGTCATAGTGGCCAGAGAGATGGCGGTTACGGGGTTAAGGGGGATCGCAGTTACCGAGGGAATAGTCCTTCAGGCAAGCCCGCTGGGAAAATTCAAGACCATCTTTCAGTCCGTCGCCATTGCGGGTCTGTGCCTTCATTACGAATACCTGGGCCTTGTCGATACGCATGTGGTGGGCATGTTCTTTCTGTGGTGTGCCCTGGTATTGACGCTTTGGTCCGGGTATGATTATTTCAGCCAGTTCAGCCATGTTCTTCACAAAAAACCTGATCCGGACTGATTTATAATTTGTTTGTTTCCAGAGTTTTTCTGTTGACAAAACAGAAGCGTGTAGTAAAATATAGAGTCTCTTTGCGGGAATAGCTCAGCTGGTAGAGCTCTACGTTGCCAACGTAGTTGTCGCGGGTTCAAGTCCCGTTTCCCGCTCCATAAGTTAAAAAGGCGGCATAGCCAAGTTGGTAAGGCAGCGGTCTGCAAAACCGTTATTCACCAGTTCAAATCTGGTTGCCGCCTCCATCATTTAGGAAGGGGTCTGCATCGTATATGTGTGCAGGCCCCTTTTTTATTTTCTGCTACCATTTTGCTACCACTTTGGGCAAAAACTGCATTTCCCAGTATAGTTATCAATCATTTAGGGATGACATCGAGGTCGTACCGCTCGATAAGTGCCGAATACCCTGCAGGTTTGAGTATCGATTTATTCTGTTTGTTTTCAATCATAATTTTCTCTTGAAAAATAGTTATATTCCCGAAAAATTGATTGCAAATCGGGCTATCGGGAGATTTTTTGTTACGCTGTGTGTCCAAGGTCAGCCCACTCCCGATCACGTTGCCTGCCCTGGCAGACCGCCCTGTTTCCGTACATATCCCGCTTAGGGGTACGATAAGTTTTAAATGAGTCGTAAGGCCGGCACGGGGGAAGGAAAATCCTGTATTTCAACGGCGGGCGGTTTATCAGTCATCAAGCAGTAGCAGGGGAATCCAGGGCATATCTTTATTATCCGGTTTATCCTTGAAAAAGGCCTTTATGTTGACATTGGTGTTACCATAGTAGTCGGTTACATCCTCGAAATCACTTCCATTGTAACTTATAAAGCTTTCTCCGGGATTTGCGCTTGTTACCGCATAGCCGCCTATGGGTCTTTCAATAGGGATAGGGGTTTTGTTTTCTTCTCCTGGGGGGTCTGTGAATTTTATCACCACGCAAAACGGATCATTTCCCGATACCTCTACCGGTGCCGGCAGCAGGACCGTATAGTAGCCCCTGTATTCAACCTGACCGGATACGGCGGTACCCAGCAGAGGGTCTGAAAAATGAACATCAGGGGAGACTCCCGTCATGGTATCATATATCTGTATCTCATAGTCCATCCCTGATGTGGGGGCATAAAGGCCTATTCCGGTAATGGTTCCGTCCGCCGCCGGGGTAAAACGATTCGCGCCCCAGCCGTCCCTCTGAGTGCCATAGCCGATGGTACCGGTCCATCCCAGGGGATCGTACTGAAGTATGCTGTCGAATGAAAGGAGGGAGTCATCAGTGTCTTGATAATAGCCAAGCGATGTGAACCCTATACTCTCATCGTAATAAGACACGTAAAAGTAGCCGTCCTCCCCCCATGCGTCTCCCCAGGAATTTCTGACTATAAAGGCGCCCGGCTGGGAGGCGCCCGTAACCTTATCATCGTCCCAGCCCACGATGGTGACGCAGTGGTTGGAGTTATTGAAGGAATCGGTCGGATCATCGTAATAAAAGGTATGGTCTGTTTCGTTGAAATTTCCCTCAGACCATTCTATTGAAGTATGAAGCGCCCCATGCCCGGAAATTGCATCCTTTATATAGTCGATGCTTGAGGCCGGGTCTGAGCGTACCGGCAGGAAAACTCCATTGTCTATGTATCGAGTAGGATCGCAGCCGGTACAATAGGAGGTGTCCGTGCAGGCCTCGGCGTCATATGGATCATCCGTCTCCATTACTGGGCCCGCATACCTTGCAAAATAGGCCAAACCCATTTCCATGTTACCGCCGTCATCCGGGCCGTATGCGAATCCATGGGCGCGGCTCAGATGCTTTTCGGAATAATCGTTTGAATTATCTGAAAGGCCGAACTCGGCCTTAAGGTGGCTTTCCACTACACCGTAGGTAGTAAATGCCCAGCAGGTATTACACTGCCCCTGATTCCTTACAGGCGTAAGGAGGCTGTCTGACGTGTCCCCGTCGCCATCTGGGTCCCTCATGTCATATTCGGCGTCACCGGCTGAAGCCCCACACGGTGCGAGTCCCTCAATTTCAAGCTGTGTGTCGGGCTCATGAATTTCAGGTGCGATCGGGCCGGGTATGTATCCAAGGCCGAAACCGTTTTCAGCCGCCCCGTATGCCCTTAATAGAAGATCTTCCTCTTTCTGATGGAATGCCGTAAAGGCCGGGTTAACAGGGGCGAGCATTGATTCCGGCCTCTGGGCGCAGGCATTCTGTAAAGCCATCGGTGCTATGGTGCCTGAAATAAAGTAAAAGGCGCAAAGGATAATCAGTCTCATAAAAGAAAACCTTATTATGGATGGATGGAAAAGCCCCGGTAAATGGATGCCGGTATCTTGGAAACATTAAAATTTAGGATCATCTCCCGATTAGTTGGTGTTAAACAGGGCTAAGCAATGAAATCCTTCTTATTTAAGCGGCTGAGAGCTAGTAGGGTTCAAGGATTCCAGTGTTCCATTGAAACGGCGGATAAAACCCCTAAAGCATTACAAAGATTTAAAGCTGTTGCAGAAATCCTGCGAATGCCTTTCAGGTATATAGAATAAATGAAAAATTCTCAAATAACATGAGGTACACAGAGATCGATAAATTGCTAAAAATGCCTATAAAGTCTTTAGAAAACAAACACTTGACCCCTTGACCCCTTGACCCCTTGGGTCCTTGGACCCTCTTGGCCAACTAAGTTGGAGAAGGACCAAAATTTAAAATGCCTGTTATCGGATTTTCAGGTAAAGGAAAAAGGTATTTTGCGGAATAGTATAGACATTCCCTCAGAATCTGTCACCACAGAAAATGTGAAATTTGTCTGTTTAGACCCCTGTCTGCCGTTTCTTAGGAAATCTTTATCCTGGTGGATATAGATATGGGCCACAAAAAAGAAAACGGGGCGGTCGTATGTCATTTAACCTGTCGATATATCAATAAAGAAAATTGGTGCTACCTGATTTTGTTAAGTGTTTTATAGGCATTAATTTGGTATATATTCCAAATTAATTTTAAAGAAGATAAAAGAGGTGCTGTTGACATTTAATGAAGAGTTGTGATACCTGATAATATCTCAAAATATTCATATAGTTTCCAGCATTTGGTTTTAATCACACTGTGAAAAAGCCAAACCCCGAGCAATCGAGGGACGGAAAGCCACGGGTCTTGAAAAGACAGCCGGGTTGCCGAAAGGTGGCCCGGCTTTTTGTTTGTGCGCCCGGCAGGGCGCACTCACTTGGAGGTGAAAGTCCTCTACACGCCCGTCAGGGGGAAGTGTTAGCTGAACGGCAACTGCGTCACCGTGAGGTGAGGTGGGGAGGAAGCTGAAGGCAAAGCGCTGGCCCGACGAACAGGAATCGCATATTAGGCGGTCATGCCGGATGAGGAGGCAAATATCTCTAAAGTCCAATACCTGACCGGAAGGCATGGGCGTATATGCGGCGGGCATAAGCGTGAAGGTGGGTGTGCATTACCCGGGGAGACCTCATGGTATGCCGTGAGTGCTACTTCTGCCGAGAGGCAGAGGGATGTGCCGTGAGGAGTCAGCCGAGGCCATAGTAGTCCAAACGACCATGGGTGAAGGGCCGAACCTTATGTTAACGACAGGGTCTTTAGCTGTGCGAGCGAGAGTAGACATAGAAGGTTATGCTGAGATGCATGGCGCTACAGGGAAGTGTACCGGGCGGAACCCGGGAGTGGTCTTTGGTAGTGTGTCAAAGCGCCCATTGGCGGAAGGGAACCCTGTTGACGAGCAAGCGCAACTGATGGAGCGAGTGGTCGAACGCTCGAACATGCAACAGGCCTATCGACGTGTGAAGGTAAATAGAGGAGCACCAGGAGTTGATGGTATGAGTACGGATCGTCTTGGTGCATATTTATGTAAACACTGGCCTGAGATCAAGCAACGATTGTGTAAGGGCAGTTACAAACCGATGCCAGTAAGGCGAGTACAGATTCCAAAGGCAAATGGTGGAGTCCGCCTACTTGGCATTCCAACTGTATTAGATAGACTTATTCAGCAGGCATTGCATCAGGTGTTGAGTCCATTGTATGAGCCGGGATTCTCGGAGCACAGCTATGGATTCCGTAAAGGTCGCAGTGCTCATCAGGCGGTGGTTGCAGAGCAGAAGTACCAGCATGAGGGCAAACGCTGGGTAGTTGATATGGACCTGGCGCAGTTTTTCGATGAAGTAAATCACGACAAACTGATGTCTCGATTAGGAGCGAAGGTCAGGGATCAGAGGGTAAAGGGTTTGATCCGTAGCTACCTTCGAGCTGGGGTGCTTCTGGGCGGAGTGGTGTCAGTTCAGAGCAAAGGAACGCCGCAAGGCGGTCCTATCTCTCCCCTGCTGTCCAACATTGTGCTGGATGAACTGGATAAGGAGTTGGAGAAGCGAGGCCATAGGTTCTGCCGCTATGCCGACGACTGCAATATCTACGTAGGCAGTCGTCGAAGCGGGGATCGTGTAATGGCGTCTGTGACACGTTTTGTTGAGGAGAGGCTGAAGCTGAGGGTAAACAGGCAAAAGAGTGCTGTAGCAAGGCCATGGCAGCGCAAATTTCTTGGTTATACGTTCAGCTGGCACAGGAAGAGTCGAATCCGTGCAGCCGCAGAATCGATAAAGCGGCTCAGAGCTAATTTGAAGGCGTTGTTCCGTAAGGGCAGGGGCCGCAATGTAAAGCGGTTTATCCAGGAGGAACTCAACCCTGTTGTCAGGGGATGGAGTAACTACTTCAGACTGTCGGAGTTTCTAGGATTTGCAAGGGAACTTGATCAGTGGGTTCGTCGTCACCTTAGATGTATTCTATGGCGACAATGGAAGAGACCCTGGAAACGGTTTCAGATGCTTATGGATTTGGGACTGTCTGAGCAACAGGCCGCTTATTCTGCTTTTAATCAGAGAGGGGCATGGTTCAATGCAGGTGCAGCGCATATGAACCGGGCCATACCCAAACGTTACCTTGATCAGCTTGGACTAGTATCTACGCTCGATACACTGCGCAGGCTTGGAGGAAAATTAACTTAAGGAACCGCCGTGGTACGTGGACCGTATGCCCGGTGGTGTGAGCTTACTATTACCCATAAGTATCATAGCTGATCCGCCAGTTTCAAGCCTTCACTCAGATCTGCAAGACGCTTCCATCCTCTCCATAATGTGATAGTACCAGGAGGCCCATCGTTTTTTCGGGCTAGGTGACCTCCTAGTTTTGCAATCCAGATGACTACAATACCAATGGTTGGTGGCTTTTTCGGTATAGGTTTGTTTATATTTGCATGCAGGAAAAGGGCTTTCCACTCCTGATCGGTAAGGAAAGTTGAGCAGGGTGTTGTCGGATCGGTACGAGCGATCAAGGTAATCATGAAGATCCTCCAAGCTACAATGCTCATAACTGTGAGGTATTTTGCCAGCCGATCGGCATGCCCTAGCCGACATGATTCGACCCTAAAACCGGACTTTAAGACCTTGAAGTACATTTCAATTCGCCAGCGTAAGCAGTACCACAAAACTTTTTCATAAGCATCTTCATACGACATGACTGGAAGATTGGTCAGGAGCATCCACTCGATAGCTTCCTCGCTATCAGGCGGATTTGTTTCTATAACATAGACTGCGTGCATCTCAATGTCTGGAAGTTTCTCAGTGCTGTGCCTGATACTATTGCGGGGAGGATTGAGGGTAAAAGAGCCGAAACGTACAGAGACCATCGCGGTGCGTGCTTCCCTTTCTTTGGCATGCTTCGACTTAGACCTTTTCGCGATTTCTACCACGTAAGAACCTGAATCAGGCTGTTTTCGCATATTCTCCCAAAGTTTTTCGACATTCTTTTCTGCATAACGGGATTTACGATTTATAATCCTATCTACGTTTGCTCGAACGAGGACAGGGGCATTGATTTGATGGCTACGCATAAAGAAATCGTATAGATCGGCTTCTCGATCGCAGACTGTGACGATTCGGGTACAACCTGTTAATTCCTTAGTGTTTTCTAATGCCTCAAGCCATCTATAGCTTTCCTTTTCCTCTATCGGGAGATTGGCGTGAGGTTTTGCTTTTTTGTTATCCTTTTTCCGGAGTTTCCGTGAAAATATTTTTTGATCCAACAGTCCGAGTGGGAGGCCTTTAGTTGTTACAGCCAGACATGTATGCATTATCAGGCCGTTGGAATAGATATTTTTCACGTTTTTACCCTTCTTTAAAGACATCTTCCCGAGTCCTTCGGTCTTCGGATGGTCAGTATAGACAAAATAACTGGTATCTTGGAGTGCAAGAACCGTTTTGTGTTCCTTAGTACGCTGAGCTGTTTTACATCGGTGGGCCGCCAACATCTTACCAACCTCAACTTTGTTGTTTTGAAAAAAACGATAAGCAGCTTTGGTCTCTGCCCAATCCACGCATGCTTGGTTGATGGGGCTCTCTGGAGCATCCGAAAATCTATCACACAGCTTAATCAGCCTTGCATCGAGTCTTTTATCTCCGAGCTTGACCTCTGCAAACTCTTCCGCCGCCCAACTTGATCTATTTTTTGGGTTCATTGAACGCCTCCCATTAAAAGTTGACATTTGTATAGTAGACGTATTATATACGTCTACTATTACGATAGGGAGGTGTCAAGGATGAATCCTGTCAAAAAACGAAATGATCTTTTAAAAAAATTAGCCCAATTCCCTGAATTTGTTCGCGGGTCGATTACAAGCGTTTGTTCCACATGCAACAGAGCGAGATGCATATGCTCAAAAAAGTCATCCCGGATGGCATATCGGCTGACCTATAAGGATAGCCAACAAAAAACACGTAGCGTTTATGTTAAAAGAGACCAGTTAACCAGAATGCGAAAGATGATCGCCAATTATGCCCGACTAAGGAAACTGATCGAGCAACTTGTTGAGGCAAATATTGAGGCTTTTAAGGAAGAAACTCGGCGATAAAATCGTCTAGACTTATGGGTAATAGTAAGGTGGTGTGAGAGAGGGAGGTCGCGAGGCCTCCCCCTACTCGATTGTGCTTTGGAGATGTATGTTTTTCGAATAACGCTGAATCACCTTTAACAAAACGGATTAATCCAAGGCAAATAACGGCGTATATAATAGGTCTCTAATGCTAATAGGCATAAAACAGCAATACAGAGTGGATGTTTGGATCTAACTGAATCGAAGGACTAATCCACTGGCATGCCAGTGGCATGAATCGGGAGATTGAAAATGGTACGTGTTAGGAAATGGATGCTGTTATCACTTTCAGCCGTAATTTTGTTCTCTCTAGTGTTCTATGTGAATGCTGAACCTGTAGCGGAAAAAATGGCTCAGAGCGCAGCGCAGTCTTTCCTTCATAAAGAGCAGAGAACTCTGCCCAAAATGGTGACTAAGGCAAAGGCTGAGCATTTTGTCAGCGATATGGCTAGTGGTCTTACTATTGGAGAGCTTCATCCTATAAAAGATAGCCATGGTGAAATACTTGCATATATTCAGGAACTGGAACCTGAGGGATTCATCATTACTTCAGCCGATGATAGCATAAGGCCGGTTCTTGGTTTTTCGTTCTCAGGAGAATTCTCTTATGATGCACACAATCCATTGCTTAATCTTATAAAGACAGATACCAAAACCCGCCTAAGACTTTTGTCTTATGGTGGGGAAAAGGCGCAAAATATGATTAAGTTGAGCGGAGAACAATGGATAGCCGATACTTCATATACGTTAGAACTGGACACATCCCTACTTTCAAAGTCAATCTCAACCCTGTCAGAGACTATATGGGGTGACGAAAACGGTTACATTCAGACAGAATGGAATCAAAGAAATCCCTGGAACGCACAATGCCCATATAAAGTCGAAGACGATATCGGTGGCTCTAGACGACCTGTTGGGTGTGTAGCAACGGCAACAGCACAGATAATAAACTTCTGGGAATACCCAAAGAGTGTGTCAATTTCTGATAATGACTATATAAATATAGATGGCACATCGCACTACATAAGTACATCTTCAGGTTACGGGCTACCATCAGTGTCAGAACTTAGAAGCGAAATGGGATCACTCCTTTATGGAGCTCCCGATACTGATGAACAAGCTTATTTGTGTCTTACCGCAGGGCTTAAACTTCATATGAACTACAGATCTAAAACAACTCAGCATGGCGGTATTGAATACGGCTCTGCAGCTAGTACCTCAAGTGTTGGAGAAGTCCTCACGAGCAATTTTTTGTATGGAAGTGCCGATATGGATAAATGGGGTAATGTTTGGTCGGAAAATTACAGCACAATTGTTGATAATATGAAAAATGCTCAGCCTGTTCAAATCGGAATCAAGAATTCAGGAAAGACAGGCGGGCATTCCGTAATCGTAGATGGATATCGTGAGGGGGACCATTTTTTTCATGTAAATTTCGGTTGGTCAGATTCTGGTAATTCTAATACATGGTACAATATTCCAAACTTTGAGCCACAACCATATTGGGAGGATTATTATTATGATGTAGTGCACACCGTTGTATTCAATATTGCCAAATACCAGGGGTGGAACCAATATGGTGCAAATGCACAAAATACATTTGGAACTATCTATGCGGCACCATATAAGAAAAACGAAATCAAACAGAAATGGCGTGCTACCTGCCCATCTGAATTTGCCTTCAGGCATATCGCGATCGGAACTTCCAATCATATTTATGCCGCTGTTTCCCCTAACGCTTCTACCGGCCACTCGTTTATATATGTAATAGATCAATTTGGTACTAAATTAAAAGAAATCGAAATAAATCGGGACGGCAAAATTGATTTTATGTGCCAAGATGAAGCCGGAGACCTATTTGTAGCAGTTGAGGATGGATACATCTATCGAGTTGATCCAGAAACAAGTTCAGCAGTTCAGATTTTTGAAGAACCTTATGGGGGACAAATCAATACGCTCAAGATTGATAAAGATGGTTGGCTTTTCGCTGTTACGTTTGATCGCGTTTATGCCCTTACACGGTCTGGCACCTCTCGTTGGCCCTCCCCATTTGTCGTACCGTCAGGATCAATGTTCATGGGGAGTCGGTCGATTCCAGCGATTGACGTGTCCCGGCAGCGAATTTATGCTACTTACTACAACAGCACCACGGATCATGCTTACCTCGTGGCGATAAATAGGCTAAACGGGGAGATCGTGCAGGTACGAGATTTTGCGGCAATATCAGTGCCACTTATGAAAGTTCCTTCCATTGGCCCTGATGGTACGGTCTACATCGGTATGCCAGGCATACTATATGCTTTGAATCCGGATGATTTTCTTGGCACTCCTAAATGGACAAAGTCACTGCTTATTAGCCATACGCCTGCGGTAGGCCGCGATGGTACTTTATATTTCCCTTACTGGGAGCAAATTGCCGATATATGGTACAATAAATTGGGCGCTTTTGATCCATCAAATTGTGCGGAGCGATGGAGCATACCATTTCAACTAGACACCTCAGAAGAGTCTATATTCCAACCCTATATCGGCGGTAACGGTGTTGTTCTTTTCACAATAGAGCACGACGGATCACCTAAAACATACACTCTGCATGGATACAAGGACAACGGCTCAAGCTCTGAGGAACTATGGGATTACAATGCAGGAAGCTCTGGAGGTAACTATGCATTCGGCCCTGGTCGGACAGTGTATGCATGGGGAATGACAGGTTTGGCGAAAACAATCTATGCGCTTACCGATGGGGAAATTGGTGACCCCTACGGAGCAGGGATGGATTTTGAGAACAATAATACTCCTATTCCTGCATCTAATCCGAGCCCTGCAGATGGTGCCGTGGAGCAATCCTTCACAAGTGTTCAACTTTCGTGGAGTTGCTCTGATCCTGATGGGCATGATCTGAAATATGATATTTATGGCTGTGCCTTAGTGGAGGGAGAAGAAGCGGCTATGGTGCCTCTGGTAACTCAGTTAACTGAAAATTCATACACTTTGTCGAATTTGCAAGGAGGAACGGAATATCTTTGGATGGTCGTTGCTACTGACGGGCAGGCCATTGCAGAAGGACCTACATGGAGTTTTACAACAGAAATAGAAGATTTATGCCCCGATGATCCAAACAAAACAGAACCCGGGATATGCGGCTGTGGAGTACCAGATACAGATACAGACGGAGATGAAACGGCCGACTGTATAGATGCCTTTCCAAGTGATCCAACTGAATGGGCTGATAACGATAATGATAATATAGGCGACAATGCTGATACAGACGATGATGATGATGGTATGCCCGATGTATGGGAAGAACAATATGAAGGTCTGAATCCCCTCGTAGATGATGCTTCCGATGATCTGGATGGTGATGGAATCCTAAATCTAACAGAATACCAGAATGGAACAGATCCCGCTCGGTTTAATTCGAAGTATCTGCCCTTTATACCATTACTTTTGGGGGATTAGGCAGTACTGTAAATGGTCGTTTAAAAGTGAGCCATTTTGGGTCGTGAAAACTGAGTCACCTTATCCTAATCTTCCAAGAGCAACTGTAACCATGGCATAAATTTAGGTTCAGGCGGATCAACCGGAAGGCTCAGATCAGATAAATCCGGGACCCCATCTCCGTCTGTATCATTGGTATCCTGAATTATAACCAGCCACTTCTGGTAGTCCGGCCAGGAAGTATCAAGATCACCATCAGAAAGCTCAACTAATGCAGTATATGTATTGCCATCTCGTGAAAAAATTGTGGCAGGGAATGATTCCACCGCATTTATTCTGATGTTATCTTCATCTATTATATCGTAAGTGGCTTCATAAGTTTCTTCAGATTGCATCAAAGTCGAAGTATATGCAACTGTGATACTGTTACTTGTTTTTGAGTAATCAAGAGTGCCAGATAGTTCTCCAACAGTGTAATTTCCTGACATACTCATATCACCGGCATAATAGGTATTATGCGCCGTCAAACTGTATGTTCCTATAGCGGAATTTGCAGCTTTGCTAAGAGATCCGCTTATGAGCCCGCCTGTATTATTTTGGCTGTACCAATTCCCTGTGATATTTTTGTTAAACGGCATTGATTTTTCACAGACATCATCAATACCATTACCGTTAACGTCATCAGAACCAAGATTAAGGGAAATTTCACCGTAATCACCGACAGTATAAGTATCTACTATCATTAAATAATCTGTTTTATATAGACTTCCAACCTTTTTTAATTCCTGACTGTAATAATAATATCCGTTATCATAATCATATAACGGCATAGAGTATCTATTACCGTCATAAGTAGTAAAGTATGTTTCAAGTAGATGGTACTCTATATAAGAGGAACATTTTTCAAGGCTGATGGAATACGAAATCCCGCCAATACTTGCAGTATTGGCAAACGCTGAAGACGTGACAATTAAAACCGCGAATACCAAGCTGAAGTATTTCATTTTTTATGCTCCAAAACACAAGTCTATTTCTTTAAGCTGGATTGAAAACAAGTGGCTTCTTCTGCCCTATTGTAACCGTCCACTAAAATAGTACCAGCAAAAAGTGGAGGATTGCGTTACCCCTGAGACTGTGAGTCGGAGCGAAGCGGCGCTGGTATTTTTAAACTGTTGTTGTAGCTATGGTAAAGTCGTCGCTGCCTGATTTTATTATGTTTTTTATAGGTAACATTTTGGTATATATTTTTACATTGATTTCAAAAAATACGAAAAAGGTGTTATTGATATTTAATGAATAATTATAGTGCTTAATATTCCGTCTCAAAATATTCATATAGATTCCAGCATTTGGTTTTAATCATACTGTGAAAAAGCCAAACCCCGAGTGATCGAGGGATGGAAAGCCACGGGTCTTAAATAGACAGCCGGGTTGCCGAGAGGTGGCCCGGCTGTCTGTTGCTCAATGCCATATCTTTAATTTCTTAATAGTATCGATTCAATGCTTTAGCGGTTTTATCCGCCGTTTCAATGGAGCACTTGAATCCTTGGCCCCTTGAAACCGGGAACCCGCTGCGAAGCAGTGGGACTGAGCGAAGCGCAAGCGGAGCAAAGAAACCGGGAACCCGCTGCGAAGCAGTGGGACTGAGCGAAGCTAAGCTAAGCGAGGGCGAAGAATCCTACGAGTTATCAGCCGCTTAAATAATAAAGATTTCTGGATCATCTCCAAAAGAGTTGGTCTAAATGAAGGATTCGAGGGTTCAAGGGGCCGCGGGTTCGAGTGAAAAGCTTAAAGATCATAGGCGGTTAAACGTTATGCAAAAATCGTATACACCTTGTTTGCATATGTATAAAGAAACGAAACGTCTTTTTAAAGATGAGCAATAGGGTCTTATCCGAGGTTTCCATACCATGGAATATCGTCTGAGAATATGTGAGATTTCTCTATATTGCATATGGTTCAGGCTGTGAACCGGAAATCCTGATCCATGATACCGGGTGAGTCGGGTTATCCTTGAAACTGGGAACCCGCCCCGAGCTTGTCGAGGGGTGGGACTGAGCGAAGCGTAAGCGGAGCAAAGAACCCTTGAACCCTTGAACCCTTGAACCCTTGAATCCTGGAACCCTTGGACCCTCTTCGACAACTAAGTTGGAGAAGAACCAGATTTCTTTATTCAGCCCTGTTTAACACCAACTAATCGGGAGGTGGTCCTAAAAAGGTAATTGAGTAGATATTGGTGGCTGTGTATAACGGAAATATTCAGTATCTACAACCACTTAAACTAACGTTCACCCATAAAACAAGGTTTATGGTTTAAGGCTGTCAGCAATCAGCTTTCAGCTGTCAGCAAAACTGATGTTTACCCCATTTAGTGGACACCCAGAAAAGATAAATGTAAAATTAACACATAGGAAGTGTGTCCATGGAAAATGGGAGAAGACGCCGCAGGCCCTATGATCGGTAAGAATTGTGTGATAGGCTCGACCCCATGATTCCCGATGCATCCGGTGACATATAACCACTGTCAGGCCGGTTCCCAAAAATTTTTGTCGGATGCTGATTCCTTGAATCAAAATGATCCCGGGCCTCGGGCGTTGCCTTGGGCCCTTATATTATTCGGAGAATAGCCCACTTTTTAAGAGGCCATCATTTTTAAATGGGCACGGCTCGCAATGATATGGGCAGAGCAAGGATTTCTTGAATAGCGGGTAAATCAACGAAATCATAAATCCACATTAAGAGGTCGCAGCCTTGCGCAAGTATACCGTTTATCTCTGTCTTGCTATGTTGATGCTGCTGTTTGGGGCGGAAATCGTTTTTGCCGCCCTGAAAAGCGCTGAAACAAGTGTTCCGGGCCAAAAGGCTGTGATAGTGGCCGGCACGGAGGCGAGCGTACTCATCCGTTCGCCTGAGACAGAGCATCTGTTTGACGCAAGCGACACCGAAAGCACCGGGGTCATAATCATTCAACCCGGTCCCGCAGCTGCGCCCGGAGATTCCTTACCAGGTGAAGACTATGCATTGTGGGACTGGAGTGGTTCGATATCTATTCCTGACGGTCCGGACGGTTCGTGGGTAGGCGTCAACAACACACCGACATCGCCGCCCGATGGGTGCCAGGTAACGAAAATCACAATTCGCCACGCGGTGACCCACACCTATATCGGTGATTTGGAGTGCAAGGTATATAACGACAGCGGGCACTCATGGATGGTTCGTGACAATGAAGGGGTCTCTGCGGATGACTTTGATGAGACCGAGACTGAATACACGATCTTTGACGGGGATAATCCCAAACAGAACTGGTCCTATAGTGTTCGCGACACGGTCGAAGACGATACTGGTACCCTCGATATCGTGCAGCTATATGTTTACTATGAAACCACGGAGCCGGACATCCGAGTTGAGCCCACGACGCTCAATTTTAACGACAACCCTGAGCCCTCCATCTCTTCGTTCAAGTCGACACTTGCTCCGCTGGAGTTTGCAGCTACGGCAAGCGACGGTTCTCTGTCTGTAACCATCGAAAGCGGCGCCTTGAACATAAACCCCGCCGGTGATTATGTGGCCTTAAGCATGGATGGCTATGATACGCGCATGTCGCCCGGCGATCCCATGCTCCCTTTGCGTGTCGTGCGTATGGCCCTGCCGCCGGACGCCGATCTCGATACGGTGACTGTCTCCCATTCAGTCCTTGCCGCAAGAGTACTGGACTCTACCTATTCGGTTGCCCCTGCACCTCCTATGGCGACATGGGAGGGAACCCAGACGATCATCGATTGGGGCGAGGGCAAGGACATCGTCGACGGCCGCAACATGAACGTCTACGGCTCGGACGCCTTTTTCGTGGCCGAATCCGTCAAACCCGAGCCTTACAGCCGGTTGCGTAAATGGAAGATGGCCCGGTTTTTCTTTTATCCTGTCCAATATAACCCGGTCACCGGCAAACTGCGCGTTATCGATAGTGTCAAGGTCGATATTACGTACGACCTTGAGTCCGAAGCTAAAAGTGCGCTGAACTCCTCGTCGGCAGATGACGGCATGGAAGCCGCGGCTTCCCTACTCATCGATAACTATGACCAGGCCAAGCCCTGGTACCTCTATGAAGCTAAACTAAGCCCATCGGTTGCTTACGATTACGTCATCGTAACCACCGAGGACATTTTCGATAACGCTTCTTACCTCGATGACTTTGAGACCTTTAAGGAGAACCAGGGTTATAACGTGGCGACTGTCACAGAAAGCGGTTTCTACACATCGGTCGGTGGTTCGAGCAGTGACTCGGGCTGGGGCGGAGGCACGGGCGATGCGGCGGCCGAGAACATTCGATCCTGGCTCCAGGGCAACTACTTATCCCTGGGAATCGACTATGTCCTGCTTATTGGCGATCCAAGCCCCGCCTCCGGGGACGTGCCGATGAAAATGTGCTGGCCGCGTAAGGGTGCTACGATCGAACCGGACTATGATGAAGCGCCCACGGATTACTATTATGCTGAACTTACCGGAAACTGGGATCTGGATGGCGACGGAGATTATGGGGAATACGACGGCGATTTCGGCTCGGGTGGCATCGACACGAATGTGGAAATCTATGTCGGCCGCATTCCCGTTTACTCCTCATCCATGACCGCCCTCGACGGCATCTTGCAGAAGACCATAGACTATGGAACCGAGTCAGGTGATCTTGGCTGGCGTGAAAAGGTTCTGCTTCCCATGGAGCCGTCCGATTCGTCAACTCACGGCTGGCCCCTGGCCGAAAACATCCGCAGCGACTACGCCAATCCGGCGGGTTGGGATTCCTATCGCATCTATGATGAGGATTACGACAAGAGCCCAGAGCAAACGCCGTGCAACATGACCAACGTCCAAAACGAATGGCAGAACTTCTACGGGCTTGTTACATGGTGGACACACGGCTCGGAGACCAGCGCTGCAGACGTCTTTAGCAGCAGCCTGTGCGGCAATCTCGATGACGATCATCCAGCCTTCACGTTCCAGTGCTCATGCAACAACGGCTATCCTGAAAATACCGGCAATCTCGGCTACTCGTTGCTCGAAAACGGTGCCATCGGAACGATTTCCGCAACACGCGTTTCGTGGTACTACGTAGGCGACTCAAACTGGGAAATGAGTGGCGGCAACTCGTACATGGCCGACAGGTACTCGGAAAAGATCATCAACACGGATCGATCCGGTAAGGCCCTCTTCGATATGAAGATGGCAGCATCTCACAGTGATATGGACCAATGGATGAATTTTCTGGTTTTTAATCTCTACGGCGATCCCGCTCTGAAAATTGACGACACCGGCGGCTCGACTCCACCCGGAGATGGTGAATTCGGGATCTACAACGACGGAACGGATACGCTTGAAGTCAGCAGCATTACTAAAAGCAAGAGCTGGCTGCTCCTTGATACCGCAGGACCTCTTACGATCTCAGAGGGCGAAAACCATATTGTTTCTGCTTCGGTGGATTGGGACCAGGTTCCGGCAGGAGGGGATTCCGATACCATTCAGGTCAATTCAAACGATCCTGACGAGGGGACGGTCAACGTCGCCGTGACTGCTATTCAGCCTCGCAGTTTATCGGTCTCATCGAGCAGCGGCGGCTTGGTTTCACAGCCTGGCGAAGGTTATTTTGAATACACATTGGGGGCTGTAGTCTCTCTTGTGGTATTGGCAGATTCTGACTGGCACTTTGACCGGTGGACAGGGACTGCGGTTGATGCGGGCAGGGTAGGGGACCCGGATTCCGGGGCTACGACGGTCACGATGGATGGTGACTATACCCTTTATGCAAACTTTGCCATTGATCAGCATGAGCTGCAGATATCGTCAAGCGCAGGGGGATCGGTTACGACGCCGGGTGAGGGCGAGCTGCATTACGATCACGGGACAGTGGTAACGATTGAGGCGACAGGTGATGCCAACTTTCATTTTGTAAACTGGACGGGAACGGCGGTTGACGCGGGCAGGGTAGGGGATGCGGATTCCGGGGCTACGACGGTCACGATGGATGGTGACTATACGCTTTATGCGAACTTTGCCATTGATCAGCACGCGCTGCAGATATCGTCAAGCGCAGGGGGATCGGTTACGACGCCGGGTGAGGGCGAGCTGCATTACGATCACGGGACAGTGGTAACGATTGAGGCGACAGGTGATGCCAACTTTCATTTTGTAAACTGGACGGGAACGGCGGTTGACGCGGGCAGGGTAGGGGATGCGGATTCCGGGGCTACGACGGTCACGATGGATGGTGACTATACGCTTTATGCGAACTTTGCCATTGATCAGCACGAGTTGCAGATATCGTCAAGCGCAGGGGGATCGGTTACGACGCCGGGTGAGGGCGAGCTGCATTACGATCACGGGACAGTGGTAACGATTGGGGCGGCATCTGATGCCGATTTTCATTTTGTAAACTGGACGGGAACGGCGGTTGACGCGGGCAGGGTAGGGGATGCGGATTCCGGGGCTACGACGGTCACGATGGATGGTGACTATACGCTTTATGCGAACTTTGCCATTGATCAGCACGAGTTGCAGATATCGTCAAGCGCAGGGGGATCTGTTACGACGCCGGGTGAGGGCGAGCTGCATTACGATCACGGGACAGTGGTAACGATTGAGGTGGCATCTGATGCCAATTTTCATTTTGTAAACTGGACGGGAACGGCGGTTGACGCGGGCAGGGTAGGGAACCCGGATTCCGGGGCTACGACGGTTACGATGGATGGTGACTATACCCTTTATGCGAATTTTGCCATCGATGATGAAGATGAAGACGGCGTTCCGGATTTAACTGATAATTGCCCGGTGACACCGAATTCGGATCAAGCGGACTCTGATGGAGATGAGGTCGGGGATGCCTGCGATCAATGCCCTGATGATTCCAACAAGAGTAATCCAGGCGTTTGTGGATGTGGAGAACCTGATACTGACAGCGAACCTGATGGAATGGTTGATTGCTGGGAATGGGAATACGGTCTTGATCCTTCAGTGAATGACGCTGGAGAAGATATTGATGGGGATGGATTTTCAAACCTCATAGAATTTCAGCGAGGAACAGATCCCGGTGATTATTATTCTACCCCTCCAATCGTTATGCCCTGGATACCACTGCTTTTGGGTGATTAGGATCTGAGTATTTTTAAAAGGCCAGTGTTTGAAGCCTTTTGCCCTGATGACGCTGCTCAGGGGCACATGGTCAATGCCGGGGTTCCCCTTTCCACCAAAAGTCGTTGTTGTCCACAGGGTCATAACACTTCTTTTTCCCATAAACATAAATCTCAGGTGAATATTTGAGCTCATCTCTGCCGCATCTTATTAGCCGATCACAGGTCATTAGCCAACCCAGGATGATGCCATGCTCCTTAAGGCAATGCAGGCTGTAGGAGGAACAACCGGGGTACATGGGACATTCCGATCTTTTCACTGCCTTTAGGTGATTTAAAGGCCCCTGATAAAACCGGATAAGTGCTGTCAACGGGTTTAAGCATGCCGGTGAACCCTTTCCTGCCGCGCCCTTGTGGGCACAGCCTGAAAGGCAGAGCAGGAAAAGCAGCGTAAGAGAGAGGGTCTTGAAAATTCCCATTTATTAACACCCGCCGGGCCTGATTAATACGCAAACAATTCAGTTTTAAGCCCGCCTGTAAAGTGATCGACTCAAAAAGCCCCTGTCCTTTGAGCTTTCATTTTTGTTGGTGTCTATCCATTAATGGGAGGACACTATCAGTACCCATCCAGAAATTGCTCACTTCCGGATACTGTTTTCAGCCGTCAGCTATCAGCAAGTAGCCAATAGGTTGATATCCCTAACATTTTACTGACAGCTGAGAGCTGATTGCCGATAGCGTTAGCCCGTAAATCTTGATTAATGGATGAGCACCAGGCGATATGTCTATTGCTGAGTGATTCTGAATACCTCTTCTATCGTGGTTATTCCATCCAATACCTTTTGAGCGCCATCTTGCCTGAGGGTATCCATTCCCTCACTTATGGCCAGGTTTTTTATCGCATTTGAATCAGAGGTCTTCAGGATCATGCTCCTGATACTGTCACTTAAGATCATTAACTCAAAGATGCCTGTTCTCCCCCTGTATCCGGTATTAAGGCATGACGGACATCCCCTTCCTCTGCAAACGGTTTTTCCTGCGAGCACTTCCGGGTCTATTCCGATATTGCGGAGTGATTCATCATCGGGGATATAATGCTCCTTGCAATCTTCACAGATAACTCTCACAAGCCGCTGGGCAAGAATCGCGAGCACGGATGAAGTAACCAGAAAAGGCTCTATTCCCATATCAATAAGCCGGGTAACGGCACTTGCCGAGTCATTGGTATGAAGGGTCGAGAAAACGAGATGACCCGTAAGCGCGGACTGAATGGCTATCTCAGCCGTTTCAAGATCCCTGATCTCTCCTACCAATATTACGTCGGGGTCCTGCCTTACTATTGAGCGCAACCCATTAGCAAAGGTAAGATCTATCTTGGGATTTATCTGTATCTGCCCTATGCCTTCAATCTGGTATTCGATCGGATCTTCGATAGTGATGATGTTTATATCTGGGGTGTTTATGGTGGAAAGCGCACCGTAAAGGGTGGTTGTCTTGCCGCTGCCTGTCGGGCCTGTGACAAGGACTATGCCATGGGCGGAGCGTATTATCCCGTCAAAGACCTTTCTCCTGTTTTTGGGCATGCCGAGGTCCGATACCTCTAGGAGCACGCTGCTCTTATCCAGCAGCCTCAGCACCACCCTCTCTCCGAATGCCGTAGGAAGAGTCGATACCCTTATGTCGACATTTTTATCGGCGATCCTGATCTCTATCCTGCCGTCCTGCGGCAGCCTTTTTTCGGCTATGTTAAGCTTTGCCATTATTTTTATTCGAGATATAAGTGGAGACTGTATATGTTTGGGGGGGGTTAATTTGTTATACAGGATTCCATCCACACGGTACCTGATTTTGAGTTTAGTTTGAGAGGGTTCAATGTGGATGTCACTTGCCCGCTCTTTTACAGCCTGAGAAAGCATCAAATTAACCAGTTTTATTATAGGGGCGTTACTTGTATCCTCCAGCAAATCTCCGGTCTCTTCGATCTCTGAAATGATCCGGTCCGTGTCATCCTCATGCATGCCCTCTATGACCTGCTCGGCAGAATCCCTGCTCATATCATAGGCAAAATTTATCACTGAGACAATCGCCGAGGAGGGAGACAGAACAACTTGAGCCTCCTTTAGATCCAGTAAAAGGCAGAGGTCATCCATCGGCTGGAATAAAAGAGGATCATTTACGGCAATTTCAACACGCTCCTCTGTTATCACGGGGACCATCTTGAATTTCTTGAGAAACATTATGGGCACCCTTTCAGCAAACTCCGTATTGAGGCCCTCTGTCTGCAGGGTTTTCCTGAAGGGTATTTTGAACTGAGCGCTCAGTATCTTCAGGATATCACTTTCAAGAAGCCCATCCTGATTTTGAAGAATTTCCCCTATCCTGCCGCCCTTTTCTTGTTGGAATTTTATCGCCTTTTCAAGTGTCTCTTCAGAAATCTTTCCACGCTCAGATGCAATCTCCCCAAACAGCTTTCTTTCCATTGATTTAACCTCTGCCTACTCGGAGGTCCTGTCTTCTTTTTTCTTATACATCTTAATCACTCCCTCTTTGACCTTGTCTATCTGTTCTTTTTTCACCTTATACACTTCATCTGCCTCCTCGGGGTTCTCAATTATATGGGGGGTAAGAAAAATAAACAGATTGGTCTGTTCATTCGCTTTGGACATGGACTGAAAGGCCTTCCCAATGATAGGCACACTTCCCAGACAGGGGACCTCATAATCTACATTTGTTGTATCATCCCCGATGAGTCCGCCTATTACAACCGTATTGCCGTCCTTTATGATTACCGTTGTCTGGGTAGAGCGCTTAAATGTGGTGGGTCTACCCTCACCCAGACCTTCGGCCTCTATAAGCCGGGTAACCTCCTGAAACAGGTTCAAACGAACGAAACGTTCCTGGTTTATCTGCGGGGTAATCTTCAGGGTAACGCCGACATCCTTATATTCATAACTTGTATAATCAACATTTGCCGAAGAGGTGTCCTGCCTTGTGATATAAGGGACATTCTTTCCCACGGTTATCTCCGCCTCTTCATTGTCAGTTGTCATAATCTGAGGTGTTGACAGTATGTGGACATCATTGTCTTTCTGGTACGCACGCAGTACCGCGCCAAGGGTCGGGAAAAAAAGGCTGCCTATTTTTATCCCCTCACCCAGGACGCCTACCGAAAACGCCGATGGGAAGGCCAGGGTCGTGCCTGTGGTAACAGTACCAGGAAAGATGCTGTAAGCGCCGTCCGCCCCTCCTCCACCTGACCCGGCAAAAACTCCGATTGCTCCGTCGTCATGACTTCCACTCTGGTCTCCTATACGCCACTCCACGCCCAAGGAAAAATCCTTGTTCACATTGACCTCCATTATGAGGGCCTCTATGTAAACCATACGCCTGGGAATATCCAGTTTGCCTATCACTTCTTCAAGTACCAGGAAATCATCCTTTTTGGCTGTAATAACAAGGGCATTAGTGGCCTTGTCCGCGACAATTTGAACGTCTTTGGATATGACCGGGGTCTTTCCCTCTTTCTTGCCGTCGCTGGTTGGAATAGCAGACAGGACCTTTGACAATTCCTCGGCGTCGGCATTCTGGAGGTAATAGACATGAATATCACCTTCACCCTTTGGGGGTTCTTTGTCCAGAAGGGCAATCAATTCCTTTATTCTTTGGGCCGCATCCTCAGAGGCCATTATGATGAGGGCGTTTGTCCTTTCATCCGCAACAATTTTTATCCCCGGCTCAGAAAGCGTACCCTTTTGAGCCGTTCTTTCCCTTTTCTGAAAAAGGGTTGTCAGTGATTTTGCCAGGGCTTCAGCCGTTGCATGTTCAAGCGGCACCACGGAAATCTCCTCACCTATCCCCCCCACGTCGATGACTTCTATTATTTTGATAAGCCTCTTTATATTTGAAAGGACGTCGGTGACTATAAGCATACCAGTGGGTGAATAAGACACCATGACGCTGCTTTTGGAAACAAGCGGTGTAAAAAGTCGCTTTATCTGTTCCGGATCGGCAAATCTCAGGGGAATGATCTGGGTGACGATCCTGTCTTCTCTACCTTTCGCCTGGCCCATAAGCATTGTGGCCACATCTTTTGAACGTGCCACTGCAGCCGGAACTACCTTTATGATGCTCCCGGCAGGTACTGTTGTAAAACCATGAACCTCCAAAACCGATTCAAATACCCGATATGCCTCTTTTATACTGATTTTGGTCGGCGATATTATTGTGACATTGCCCTTGACGGCCTTATCGACGACAAAATTCTTGCCTGTGAGTTCGCTTATGAATTTTATGAAAACATTCAGGTCAACATTGTTAAAATCTATGGTCACATATCTTTCATCTGAGGCTTCTGCTTTTTGAGCCCTTTCCGCCCTTTTGCGGACTTTGACAACCTGACCGGATCTTTCTTCAACCGCGGGCCTGATTTTTTTCGAGGCCTTTGGGAGAGTTTTTATCTCTTTTACCGGCCTGTCGCTTTTCACCGAACCGCCTGAGCTGATGACACCTTCTTCACCCGTAACCCTTGCTGCAAAGGATTGGGAACCAACCTCTGACACGAATAGAAATATAACAAAACAAATAAAAAAAATTATACTTTTTCTATATTTCATAATAATTATATGCCTTTATGCTAATTGTGGTATGATTATTTATGCTTATCAACTCTATTTATCATTTGTTCAAATTCCGAAATGCCCTTCAGATTCATGAAATCAGCATCTTCCTTAGCCCAAAGTCTTGTAACAGGATCAATGCTGACAGCCTTTTTCAGATAATGAATGCTGGCTGAAATTTCCCCTTTTATGGCATAGAGACAAGCCAGATTGTAAAGGGAGTCCACGTAAGACGGCCTTAAATGAATAGCCTTTTCAAGAAGCCTCTGAGCTGAATTGTGCTCTTTTTCACTCATATGCACGACAGCCAGATTATTCAGCGCCTTCACATCACCCGGGTCTTTACTCAAGATCTTTCCGTATATTGCTTGTGCCTTGTTGAATTCTCGATTTTTTATAAAGACCTTCGCCCTTTCATTAAGATCATCCGGATCAAAAGAGGCAACCCTGTTTTTCTTCTCCGGTAGAGCCCTTGCTGTCTTGACCCGTTCAGTCCGATTTTCTGCCGGCATAATATCCAGCCATGAATATATGACTACAGCAAAGATAATGGCTGCTGCGATAAGGGCCGGGCCCTTAGCCGACCTTTTATTCAAGAATGTCTTTTTGGCATTATCTACGGATACCACCCGGGCACCGGCCCTGTTAAAATTATCCTTTTCTTTCTGTGCCTTTTTCAGGGCCTCATGGATATAGCTCATATTTTTCAGCCATCTGATATAAGAGCGCCAAAGTCTTTGAACCTGGTATGCCGTCGGCATTCAGACCGAAATCCTTTTGAAACCTGGTCAGCTCTTTTAATGTCTTTTGATCGAAAAATCCGCTCGTATCCAAAAGATATCCCCGTTCACCAAGTATCTTCTGGATCATCAACACGGCTGGAGAGGTCGTTCCGATATTGCTGTCTATTTCAAGAAAGGGAAATATGCAGGAAACACTCCCATCCCATTTCCTCATAAGAAATTTCCGCTCTATTCTTCGTTTTTTCCCTGATGAGTCTTCAACCAGAACACCGTCTTTTTCTACAGAACAGACTACAAGATATAATGAAGAGGAAGGCTTTTTATTATTGCCTGAGCAAACCCTTACCCTGAACGGTTTATTAAACGTGACATAATATTCAGGTTTTATGTCGAAGGAAACAAGCTTCCAGTCAATATCTGAATCAGAGATGCCTTCAGCGGCAGCCTCCCGGGAGAAGTTTGTAAAAAGTGCCGATATGCTGCTTTGAGCATCCATGTAAATGTCCGCCAATTTTCCGCCTTTATATTTTTTCGGATATTTAACCGGGGCAGAAAATTTAGGCTCATTGACCCCTATATTTTCCGTTGAAAACAGTTCGATATCGCCCATCATTATCCATCCGGCGCATGTGCCTACTATAACAAGGATAAAAATCAAAACGCACTGGAAAAGGGATACTTTTTTTAACTGATCTGAAAAAGAGATCCCAAACCCTTTTTCCCCTTTAATATCCTTGATCGCCTTTTTTGTGATATCCCCTGAAATGTCCTTTTTTTCAAGCGTATACGCTACAAGAAGTGATCTGTCACCTATCGTATTAATACGTCTTGGATTACCTTTCGAAAAATTGTATATCTCATCGATAGCACTGTCCCTGAACAGGACTGATCCATCGTTGCCTGCCACCGTCATCCGATGTTCAACATATCCTCTGGTATCATTTCGACTCAAAGAGGTTAGTTCATAGCTGACAGTGATTCTTTCATTAAGCTGTCTAAGCGAAGGGCTGCTAAGGATAACTCCCAGTTCAGGTTGACCAACAAGGACTATCTGTATAAGCTTTTCTCTCTCCGTTTCAAGATTTGACAGCATTCTAATCTGCTCGAGGACCTTGTGGGATAGGTTCTGCGCCTCATCCAGGATCAAAACCGCGTTTCCACCCATACTGAATGTTTCAAGGAGAAACCCGTTTAACAAATCTACAAGGTTTTTTTTCGTACATTCCCCTATGGGTGTCTCAATTCCAAATTCTTGATTTAATGTCCTGAGCAGTTCAAAATCATCAAGAAATGAACTAAAGACCAGCGCACTTTTGGTGTTCTCATCCAGCTGGCCAAGCAGTGCCCTGCAAATAGTCGTTTTTCCGGTGCCTATTCCGCCTATGATTGATATGAAGCCTTTTCTTTCGTTTATCCCGTATAAAAGATGATCTATCGCCTCCCTGTGGTTGCTGCTTAAAAAGAGATAGCGAGGATCAGGGGTCAGATTGAAGGGGTTTTCCCTAAAACCAAAAAATGAATTATACACGGCCCTATCTGAATCTGTAGGTTAATGTTTTGCTTTCACCGTTTCTCAACATCTCCAGGGAAACATCGGAGCCAGCTTTGAGATTGCTATATAGTTCTACCAAATCATCCGGGCCTGATACGGCCTTTCCATTAACACCCTTTATTATGTCTCCCCTTTCAAGGCCGAGCGAGGAAAAAATGGAACCATCCTCTACATGGATCACAGATAAACCGTCAGGTTTTCCGTTCCTGAAATGGGGTTTTATGCGGACCTTAGAAAGAAGGTCATTCATGTTTTCAAGGGGGTTCTCCATTTTTGCGCGATCCACATCAATTGTGGAGGACCTCCTGCGGACGGCCCTTGGGGGGCTGGACCTTCTCTTTTTGGATATGGGGACCTCTTGAATGGTAAGTATTTCATCCTTGTTACCAACTCTTAGTATCACTTTTCCTCTTAGAATCATTTTAATGAATGCATTCTGAATAGAGTCGCCCACCCTGTAAATACCCTGCTCCTTTTTGCTTCCCTGTTCTTTTATAATCGCGCAGATGTTTTTTTTGTCTCCCGTGACAGTTCCTAACAGGGCGATCTTGAGACTTGTTGGGTCGAGTGTGTCAAGTCCCTTCATATCTAACTTTTTATCATCAGGTTTATCCTGTGAACCAAACAGGCTCCTTTCCGATACGATCTTGAAGCCGGAAAGCGGTTCCTTTTTTGTTCTATTGTTTTGGGTCGAATGCTGATAGACTATTTCTGCCTTTTTTACCTGCCAAAAGTTTATGTCAACAATCCTGTAAAATATGTCCACCCCGATATATATACATAGCGTAAGGGCAAAAATATTAAAAATAGTTGTATAATATTTTGTCATATTGTCTCGTATTTGCTAAATTAAAAACATGCCGTCGCACTTAAATTTGCTTCTGCAAATATCACCCGAGGCAAAAAGCTCCTGAAAAATTGCCTCTATGTAAAATTAAATCTGGGGGATTCGAAAGTACCTGAAATTCTAAAGGAAAGCCTTCCGTTTCTCAGGCGGCGCCTCAAAAGCTTCATGGAACGGGAACCTGATCCGAGCCTGCTCACCAAACCGCCCATGGGTTCCACAGTTCCCCTTATATTCAGGGAGCTGTTGGAGATATCCTCCTTTAGTATAATGTTACCGGAAAGCGACCCTTGGATCTCCCGCCCTTTTATCTCTACCTCTCTGAGTTCCACCCGTCCTTTTTCAATAAGTAGGTTCATTAAAAGGTTATCGAAATTAACAGAGTTTATTCCAATAATAGGCTTGACAACCTCCAGCCTTCCTTTTGAAATTGTTAGATTTATCTCCCCTTTTCCGTCAAAAAAAACGATTCCATGGTCTTTGATATCAATCCTGCCATTGAGAATGCCTTTTATTTCATGGCCCAACATTTTTGAAAAAACGGGGTATTTTTCAAGATCTATATCTGAAATACTTATTGAAGTGTCATAAATCGGTTCCGTGTTTGTTTCTTTGATACCAAAATACCCTGATATATTGCCTTCATAGGCGGTGCAGTCAAATCTGAATCTCTGTCTGTCTCTAAATAGAGAAATTAAATCCGGCCTTGTCTTGAGATGTTTAGTTTCAAAAAATGCTATTTCAGGCAGGTGGTTTTTAAAAACCCGGGCATTAAGAAAACTGATCCCAGGTGGGAAATCAATGTCAGTTTTCTCAATAGAGAGGGTGTATCCTGGATATTTTTTTTGGAAGGTGGACTCAATATGGTTCATCAGTGCCGTTGAAGGAAAACGGTAATATAACAGAAAGAACATAAGCAGCATGCCGTATATTATATATACAAGTAGGGCCCTTTTTTTTGTCCTTGTTTCCTGCATATTAATACCGTCTTGATAAGCTTATGAGTGACTAAATTTGTTTTTTGTTAATAATGCGCTTGGTCTTTACCGGCCCTTTTACTGAAGGGTAAGCACCTGCACTATAGCGTCCAGGCAGCTTTTTTCTTTTTTGCTTTGCTTAATTGACATCCTCTTGATATGTATTACATTTTCAGGAGATTCAATCCTGTAGAGATATCCCACCAGCTGATCCAGGGTAATCCCTTCAAGTTTCATTTCCACCATGGATTCCTTGTAAGGCCCGGCACTTTCCGCCACTGATGGTTTCATATATTTAATTCTATCTTTTACCTTGGCTGTCCCAGCCTCTTTTTCCAGAAAGGAAAAAAGGGTAAAGCCCTTTCTCCGTTTATCAAGGAGGCGTGTGAGTGCCTGAGTGCCTTTCTCGCTGTTCCTGTATCTTGAACTCAATACAACCATTTCTTCTATTCCCTTCTCCCTGATCTTGATACCCCTTTTGAGTCTTTCTCTTTTATCAAAAAAGGGAAACAGAAGGGTTTGAAACAGCAGAAAGGCTGAAACGGCACAACCTATTAATATTGAAAGATATTTCTCTCGTTTCGCAAGCTTCATAGTAGACCTAACCTATATCCTTCCTCCTTACTCGCCGAAGTTTTAGTTCAAACCGGACCTGCTTTCCGTTACGGTCAAGATTTGCAGCGCTTATGACCACAGAGTCAAAAAAATCGGATTGTTTGAGCGCGCCCTTTACGGCATCTACGTTGTTGAAATTATCTGTTTTGCCGCTCATTCTTATAGATTCATCATCTATCGTCATTGATGTAATGATGACCGTCAGTGACTCAGGCAGCCTCACTGAGATATCCTTGAGCAGATCAAGGACCTTGGCATTTCCATATGGGGAAAGCTCCTGACCGGAGGCACCATTGAGTTCCCTCACCTTGATTTTCATCTGCTGAAGCGGATCAACTATCCTTTTTACTTCAGGGAAGGTGGCTTTTAGTATGTCCGTCATCCCCCGCCCCAAGCGGGTGTGTTTCTTTTCCAGGAAATAATAATCAACACCAAAATCAACAGCCAGCAAGGCTGCTATAATGAAAAGGAAAACAGAGGCCTTTTTCAGCTGCCTTTTAAACCCTGCATAATGTTTTTTTACCTCGAACTCTCCTTTTCTGAAATTGAAACCCTGATCTGTTTTTCCATCTCGAAGAGCAAGCGCCAGTGCTCCATCCATCAGTGGATGCCACCTTTCCCTGATGCTTTCTGAAATGTCGACCTTTGGATCAGTGCTCACGTCTACCAATGTGACGGGAAGGTCCAGATACCTTTCGAATAATTCATCTAATCCAGGGAAGTCAGAACCCAGACCCGCGATATAGGCCTTTTCAGGACGAGAGATATTTCCATTTTGCCATATATTTGCATGTAGAGTTACCCTGACTTTATGACAAACGGTTTTTAGCTCTTCAGAATTGATGGCCGCTTTTGCAGGATCAGAAGGCATCGAATGCGCTTCAGAGAGGGCTTCTAAAAATGTTTTTCCATCAAATGAGAAAACTCTAATAAGATTTATTCGTCTTTTTACGCTAAATATGAGCGAAGCACTTTTCTCCTGCAGGTACAGGAGCATGAAATTAACCGGTGTTTCAGATTGTTTTATTAGCCAAGAAGCCAGAGGGACCCCACTTATTTCAAGGACATTCGGATCGATTCCATAATTATTAAAATGGGCAAGATAGCTTGAAATCACCTCTTTTTTGACCGATGCCGCCACTATTTTGTTCTGTTCATCACCTTTGGTGACAAGGAAATCAGAACTCAGCTCTTCGATAGGGAAAGGAATAACAGTTTCAATTTCAAAGGGAAGAGTCTGTACTATCTTTTTTTTCTCCTTAAAAGGCATTTGAAGGTTATGGTAGGATAAGATGGTGGACGGGATCGCCGCTATACAAGAATCACTTCGAAGATCAAAGCTAACCGAGAGTTCTTTTAATGCATCACCAAAAAATTCCTTCCCCTTTAGCGGGACGCAGGCGCATGCGGTAATTTCATAACCCTTCAGTCCGCTCTTTAACTGAACCGCGGTAACAGAGCTCTCAGATATTTCAAGGCCTAATATTTTACCTGGCATTACAAATAATTACCCTAGGAAGGCCTGTAGTTAAGCAGCCTTTTGAATAATATAGGTAAATTTAAAAAAATATGCCAAAATTATAATTCTACTCGATCTTCCAGTATTTCATGTCGAATTCTTCACCCTTTCTTTCCACATGAGCTGTTACTGCTTTTTCCATGCCATCAAAAGCTGCTATAGACTGTATCTCAAAAAATGCGCTTGATGTCTTGATTAATTCTCCCGTAATTTCGATTCCGCTCATTCCCGGAACATCCTTATACCAGGTAGGAGAACTAAGGTCTGCTTCATCCTCCTGACGATAAGATGCCAATCCTTCAGCCATTTCCTGATCTATTTGATCCGACAGGGAACGAATCACAATCGGATCAGCAGTATTTATGTTTATTTTTCCATCTCCGTATACAGTCAAAAAGTGCAGGATTCCGGGTTGAACCTCACCTCCGTATATCAATCCTTCTGTAACGCCTCTGACCAGCAGGAGTTCCTCCAACGTTTCAATCGGCCCGTTTCTACAGAAATAGGGACTTTCAAGGGACGTATAATAGCTTTTCTCCGCTCCAAACCTGGTGACTTCGTCATCCCTGTCTATCCAGTCCTTTATAGCATCTATTATGTTTCCTATATCTTCTTCATTCAGATTGAACTCCTCCAGGCTCAGGAACTTTCTCAAGAGGCCATCCTGGGTTTCATTGTATTCTCCGGTTTCACCTATAAGCTTGTTGATGTTTATCCTGCCTGAATGATCGATTATACTCACCCGAAGCTTTCCCTTATCAAAAAGGGCATCCGCCCCGGAGGATAGGACCGCCGGATCAGCCCAAAACTCACTCAATGCGTCAAAGTCACTTTCAAGGCCGTCTTCATGAAGAACTGCGAGGCAGTAATCAAATCCTGATCTTGCCATTGAATCCAGGATTACGGCCTCTCCAAAATTAGTGGCTTCTGTAAGATCAGATCTCATTTCCTTATTGAAATCAATAGTCAATGCAACCAGGAGACTTACGATCATGATAGTTAGAATTAGAGCAAAGCCGTTTTTATTCCTAAATAAGCTCATTTTTGGCCTTTGCCATCGGTATACGAACAGAAGTAAAAAACTTGAGTGTTGATCCAGGCGCTGCGCTATTCGAAAATTCCATTTCTATGGAAACCAGATTCGGCAACCTGTCTTTGAATTCCTCGCCCTCGGAATCCCATCTATCATATTCCATACCCTGCTCATCATAATAGGTGAAATTCAACGAGATGAGGTTGTCGCACAGAAGAAAACCTGAGGTAGCTTTTTCAGGTGCTTCCTGAAAGATATGAGTGTCTGAACGAAAGAGCGACAGAAAACCTTTTTCAGCTGACTGTAGCAAATAATACTCTATCTCGGAGGCATCGGGTTCAATACTTTCCTCTTCAAATATGATATGGGATCTTGAAAAAAATACGATGCTATCGGCCCGATTGTTTTTTATTTCGCCATTTTCGCCCTTAAAGAAGGGTTTTTTCAACTGACTGTTATCTGATATTTCACCGCTCAAAGAACCAGCGATATACGAAGACTCCAGATCCTCCCTGATTCTCTCGGATGCTATCCTCGCCATTGAGTAGATGTCACTTTGGGATTGAGTTTCATTAATAATTCTTATCCCTCCGGTATATGCGGTGAACACTATTGATACAATAACTGCCAGGATGGCAGTTGCGATGAGTATCTCGATCAGAGTAAAACCACGGGACTCTTTTTTTCCTGAAAAGATCATCCTCCTATCCTGTTTTCTGAAAAAAAAGATAACGTCTCAAGTTATATTGATATCTCTTATCTTCACCCCAATATACTGTAAGATCTATCTGCTTTAGATAATCGGAAACTTTTTTAGGCTCGTAAAAAAAGGCGTCCTTTATTGTGATTTCCCAGACATAACCGCAAAAATCATCTCCAAAATCCCCGGAACCGCTGGAGAGTTTTTCAAGATCCGTGGAAGCCACTTCCGCTATCCTGCTCTGAGCCAGAAGAGCTGCAGTCGTGTTGAATTTTGCATCAGCGGCCAGATAAACGCTTTGGGACTGAGAACCCAATACGGCCGACAGGGCAATGGCGATTATAGACATGGCTACCATTACCTCCAGCAATGTGAACCCCGGCTGTAATAGGTCCCCTTTTTTATTCCTGATGTAAGAACTTTTGTTATAGGTCCTCAAAATCCACATACCCATCCAGGACACTTACCCCCGGCATAAAGGGACCAATCAAAAGGGTGATGGTCCGTTCCCCCTGGTTGCTTAAGTGTATTGCCGTCTGCTGTGCGTAGCCCTTTCTATTGTACCTCATTACAACCTCGCCCATTACCTTTTTACCTGTGCCCCGCAACCAGATATCCTGGAATTCCACACCAACCGGAAGGGATGAAGCGTCTTCCCTTGCAGCAATTCGATCTTCCTCAGTCATATCAGGTGATCCAACCCAATACATGTTGGAGTCAAGATCGATAAAGAGGAGTGTGGGTCTGTATTCCCTTACCGACTCACCCCTCAGAGTATTTATGACCGAAATTAACCTGCGGGTTGAACTTTTGAGACTGTCTGTCAAAAGAGTTGAGCGAACCCTCGGAACGGCTAAAGATAAAAAGACGCCTATCAAAATAACAACAACCGTTAATTCAATGAAGGTGTATCCCCTGTTATCCTTCATTGCGTTGAACTCAAAAAGGGACTTATTCCAAGTCCCAGTTGTTAACGTCCTTATCTTCACCATCTCCTCCAGGTTGTCCGTCAGGTCCGTAGGAAGTTAGGTCAAAATACCCGTGCATTCCCGGGCTGAGATATATGTAGTCATTTCCCCATGGGTCGGCGGGAACCTTTCCCTTTTCCAGATACCCTCCCTCTCTCCAGTTTTTCGGAAGAACTCCCACAGTGGGCGGTTCTATAAGGGCCTGAAGACCCTGCTCTGTAGTCGGGTATGCACCGCTATCCAGTTTGTAAAGCTTAAGTGCGGTCTCAATGCTCTCGATCTGCACCTTTGCCTTCATTCTTCTTGCCTCCTCGGGTCGTCCCATAATCCTGGGAATTATAAGTCCGGCAAGGATGCCCAGGATAACAATCACAACCATAAGCTCGATCAGGGTAAATCCCTTCAAGAATATATCTCCTTGAAAGGGTCCTTTTTGTCTTATCATTATTTTTTCCCTCCAGGATTCCGGATTTCAGCTGCATTATCGTATCATCTGGTTCATTTCAAATATCGGCAAGAGTATCGACACTACTATAAAACCGACAACCAGCCCCATTACCAAAATCATTACCGGCTCAAGCATCGATGTCATTGCCATAATTTTGGACTCCGTTTCTCCTTCATAAATATCTGCTACCTTGTCCAGCATGCCTTCGATCTCACCGCTCTGCTCACCAACGGAAATCATCTGAACAGCAATACCGGGGAACCATCTGCTTAAAGACAGGGGAGCGGAAAGGCTTTTACCTGCCTCAATCTCTTCCATGGCGTTATCAACCACTTCTGCTATCAGAACATTGTTCACTATATTTTTGACAATCCTGAGTGAGGTTATAAGTGGGACTCCGCTTCTAAGGAGACTCGCAAGTGTCCTTGAAAACCGGACCATTGCCATTTTTGTGTTGATAGCGCCAAGAACGGGCATACGCAACTTGATATCATCCCAGATGTGTCTACCCCTTGATGTCTTAATCAGTCCCCGTATTCCAAACCACGCAAGGCCTATGACACCGAGAAGCGCCCACCAAAAATACTTTAAAAATGAACTTATGCCTATCATTATTATGGTTACAAGGGGGAGGGTCTGCTTCATCTCCGTGAATATCCCCGTAATATTAGGCACAATGAATGTTATCAGAAAAAAGAGTATTAACGCTCCGATAAGAAACATAAACACCGGGTAGGCCATTGCAGCCTTGAAACGTCCTCTGAGTGCCTGCTGGCGTTCGCTGAAATCGGCAAGCCTTGAAAGTACCAGATCAAGTGAACCGGAGGCCTCACCCGCTTTAACCATATTGATATAGACCTGCGAAAAAACTTTCTTGTGCTGTGATAGTGCAAAAGCAAGACTGTTTCCTTCGTTCACCGATTCTTTGATCTGGGCCATAACCCTTTTTAGGAGTGGGTTGGAAATTTGGGAGATCAGTGCATCAAGTGAACCTACCAGTGTAACCCCCGCTCCAAGAAGAATTGCCAACTGCCTTGTTGTGACGGATAATTCGGCAGGCCTGATCCTTTTGAAAATTCCGGAAAAAGAGACCTGTTTTGAAACAATATCCTTTGGTTTTGAAGTCGTCTCCTTTATCTCTACCGGAAATGCACCCCTCCCTCTCAGCTTCTGTCTGGCAGCAACAGCGCTGTCCGCGTCAATAATTCCCTTTTTATTCTTGCCCGCCTTATCAAGTGCGGTATATTCATAAACAGGCATAATTAGTTAGTTTTCATCCATAAAAGGCTCTTTTTCACAATCTCTGCGTCAATCTGCAGGATCACTTGTGCGGCGTAGTCCACTACGCCTCCGCGCAATTACTTGATTTTCTTTGCTGGGCTCAGTTTCACCCCTTGACAGGCTCCCGGTTTCTTGATTTTAGACAAGATTTTTCATTCCTGATCCGGAAACTTGTCAGAGCCCTTTATTTGATTCATGGATGGGCTAATTATAAAAATTGTAAAATTTGTTTTTCATACTACAACTTATTAATATTACTGTTTATTTAGTGAAAAGTCAATTTTATTCCATCACCTAGCATTTCACGCATTTAATTGATTATCAGCTTTATTTTGTTATCTAATTTAGCCTTTATGATTGATTTTTTGAACCTATGAAAATTTTTGTCATTATATGAAAACAAGAGGTTGTAATAATATCGGATATATATCCGCTTAATCAAGGGAATGTTAAACTTGTGTTGGCAATGGCATATTGATATTAATTTTTTGAAAAACAAGAAGGATAGGTCCATCTATGCCGCTTGGCTTGACTTCTCGGTCTCCCTTAGATAATTTTTATAAAAATGACTATCCCTGTTTTGCCAGCAACATTCAAGAGCCATGCTGGATATTTGATCTGAAATGACGGCGCAATTATAATTATCAAGTCCTCTTGGGGGAATGGTTTTATGTCAGAGTATATACGCAAAAATACATCCCTTTATGTAATTGTGCTGATGGCCCTTATCCTTTTCTGTCCTCCTGCTTATTCAGAGCGAATCATCCTAGACAGTGAAGAGATATTTTCTTCAGCTCAGTCCCATATTGAGGGGGGTGATTTCAAAGAGGGCCTTGGCGAGCTGGAAACATTCGTCCATTTTTTCCCTAAAAATAAAAAGATGGAAGAGGCACTTTACCTTATTGGAGTCTGTTATCTGGAAATAGGCCTTCACGAAAAGGCAAGAGACTTATTTTCCAGGGTGCTAATGTCCTCTAAAAAGAAAGAGCTCAACACCAGGACCCTTTTTATGACCGGTGAATCCTATTATCAGCAGCGAATATACGCGGAAGCTGAATTTTATTTTACCAGGGTCATCAATTCTTCTCCATCAAAAGAACTAAAAAATGCATCGTTTTACAGACTGGCGTGGACAAGAGTGCAGCAGGATAAATGGGAAGAAGCATCCTCCTTTTTCAAGAGAGTAGAAAAAGGCGACAACTACCATCCTTTATCTCAAAAACTGGCTGAAGAGAGCCTCAAAGGGAAAATCCTGATGCAAAAAGATCCTATAGCAGGCGGAACGCTGGCAGCCATGCTTCCCGGTCTGGGTCATGCCTATTGCTATCGTTATCGTGATGCCTTAATATCCTTTTTTTTAAATGGCCTGTTCATATGGGCGGCAGTTGAGTCCTTTGACGAGGACCATGACGCGCTGGGAGGGGTATTATCCTTTCTCGAACTCGGCTGGTATAGCGGTAACATTTACAGCGCTGTCAATGTCGCCCATAAACATAACAAAAAGGTGCGGGAGGATTTTAAAAAAGGTCTTGAAGACAGGGTCGAGCTGCATTTTTTTACAGGAAAAAGTAATACAGCGGGTATAGCCTTTAGAGTTAACTTCTGAAACGCCCCCCTCAAATTCCTTCGTATTTCATCAGGCTTAGGAGTTATGATTAAAAATTGTGTATAGAGGTAAAAGCGGTATATCCGCCGGTTGATTGTTTAGGCGCAGACGACCGGCCACATCAAAATCCTGGTTAATTTAACTACAGATGGATTTATGCCCCAAGTAGACGATACAGCTGACCGATGGACTAATCCTAGGACATTTTATTTGAGTAATACAATCAGGTAAGGCTGGCTGGGCTACTGTACTGATGGCGTATTCTTTGGGAAAGACCTTATGGTTACGCATGGTATCTACAGAACCAGGTTCTTTAATTACTATCGTCCATATTAATGATTAGTTATCTCTGCTGTCCCAAGGTTTTTGGATGACGCATGCCAGGTGGTATGAAAGGGGGAGGTCGTGAGACCTCCCCCTATTAGGTTCAGCGGCCTTAAACCGAGACCGAAGGAAGCGGTTCTATGGGTTCCGAAAAAAAGAATTTTCCTTCCTCCAACCACTGCCTGAGTATCTGAGCAATCTCTTTTGCCATCATGTATGAGGAAAGCGGGACAGTTGGGACATCCTTGTCGGCGAAACGAATCGAGCCGCTTTTGAGCTCTGCATAGCTGACCTTCCGGAGACATTTCGCTTCCCCTTTCGGATAATCTTTCCCGTAATCTATCAGCTGGGTATAGATGTCATCATCTGAGACACCTGTAAAACGGGCGATTTTTTCATTCAAGATAGGTATTGGTATGCCGATTCCTACCGCCAGGGAGCAGCCGTAGCCGAGCATGCTTATCCCGACCAGCCATTTAGGATCCATTTCCTTGAGCTCTCCCTTTACCATGAGTGTGCCTCCCGGTGTAAGGGGTACTCCGTTTGCGCCTCTTTTTACGTCCGGATTGTGCTGAGTTCCGGGGCCTATCACATGACCTATGGCACCCCCCAGAAAGATACGGGTTCCCATTCCGATAGTCATGTAATAGGGGTCGTTCAAAAGAGGGCTCAATTGACCCGAGGTCGAGTAATTGGCATTGCCCCCGTTAGGTTTCAGGACTCCCATATAGGTATAAACGGTCTTTTTTGAAAGATTTATGGCACAGTTGTAATTCTGGTAACAGTTACGTGGGCTTACAAGCGCTGCAAAGGGCAGGTCCGACAATGTGAGTTTTTTCTTTGCCTCTTTGTTCGGATAACAGTCCGTGCCGTATGATGTCGCCCTGAGCTCAACCCTTTTCCCTGCCAGCAGATCCTGAATGACATGACCTCCTCCGTATTTGAACTGCCCGGGGTGCACCATGTTCAGCGGGTCGTCTTCCGCAGGCTCGGTTGCTCCTATGTAGGTGTCTACGGCCGCCAGTCCGCCATAGGCGGGAACGCCGTTTAACCATACGCGTGAGGCCCTTATCGCAGGTTTTGTATGACCGAAATTTATGAATGCCCCGGAAGAACACATCGGCGCAAATGTCCCTGTGGTTACAACATCGATTTCCTTTGCAGCTTTTTGGGGACCCTTTTTCCTTACAAGATCCGTCATTTCATCCGCTGTTATGATTACGGCCTTGCCCTGTTTCAGGCGGCGGTTGATTTCCTGAATCGTTTTGGAATTCTTGCGTTCGGCCATAAGATGCCCACTCCCTTTGAGATGATTTAAGAAGTGATGATAGTGCTTCTGTTTTTACATGACAAGCAAAACTTAAGAACCATACTGCATGAATTTGACTCAGGCTGATTTATTTTAAGCTTGGGTGAAATGATTTTCCCTGACTAGTGTTTGTCACTCACGCTATCAGCAATCAGCTCTCAGCAAAAGATCCGTAATATCAACTTATTGGCCGTTTACTGATTGCTGACAGCGACATCAGGAAATGAACCATTTCCGGATTGGCACTAACTTAGGTTTCGACAAAGAGGCCCCTTAAACCAAGGCGGATAACCGATTGAGGCCGTATTATTTGATCCTGTTTGCAGTCATTCTGTTAGGGCGCACCGTAATAGATTATTTGAACAGGATGGGGTGGGTGATGGAACTTATGCCGGTTATGCCCTGGGGGTGACCCTGGGGCGGAAATATTGACTTTCTCCATCCCTTCCTATAACAATACCTAGAAAAATAAGTATTGAAGCCTGGCGGATGGAGACAATGGAAGAGCTATTTGATATAGGCAACTACAGGATCGGAAAAGGCGGACCTTTTTTCCTTATTTCAGGCCCCTGTGTGATAGAAAACAGGGATATTACCCTTGAAACAGCCGAGTTTTTAAAAGAAACCGCCGGAGATCTGGATATCCCGGTGATATTCAAATCCTCCTATGATAAGGCAAACAGGACTTCCGTTACCTCATACAGGGGACCGGGCATCAAACAGGGTCTCGAGATCTTAAGTGAGGTGAAAAGGCTTACCGGACTTCCGGTCATATCCGACATACATGGTAGAGACGAAATTGAGAGAGCTTCGGATGTCCTTGACGTCATACAGATCCCGGCTTTTTTATGCCGTCAGACCGATCTGTTGCTTGAGGCCGGCCGTACGGGGGTCCCGGTGAATCTCAAAAAGGGCCAGTTTCTGTCTCCCTGGGACATGAAACAGGCGCTTGACAAGGTGACTTCCACCGGCAATCGGTCAGTGCTGTTGACGGAACGAGGGACTTGCTTTGGTTATAATAACCTGGTCGTTGACATGAGGGCGATCCCGATTATGGGCGATTCCGGTTTTCCGGTGGTTTTTGATGCTACTCACAGTGTCCAGCTACCCGGAGGTGAGGGAACATGTTCCGGGGGGCAGCGTGAATACGTGACGCATCTTGCAAGGGCTGCAGTTTCAGCGGGTGCTGATGGGGTTTTTATGGAGGTTCATCCTGATCCTGACAAGGCACTTTGTGACGGCCCTAATTCTTTGCCTCTCAGCGAACTTAGGCCCCTCCTTCGCGTGCTCAAGCAAATCCATGGTTTAGTAAGGTAGAGCCCCCCCCGGTCTCCCTGTTCGGTTTTCGATTATGAGTCTTATCCCGCAGGGGGCCTATTGGATCGTATTTATGCATTAAGTTAACCCGCCAGGGCATCCTTTACGAAGCAGTATTAATTTTTTTGATATCTTTGAGGTAAATGACAATGAGCGGTTTTGATATGTCCGGAATAAAAATGCTGATTCTCGATGTGGACGGAGTGCTGACCGATGGAAAAATATTTATCAACCCCAGGGGGGAGGAGACAAAATCCTTTAATACGAGGGATGGCCTGGGCATAAAGATGCTGATCAAAAGCGGGGTCGAGGTGGCTATCATATCCGGCAGAAGCTCGGCAGCTGTTGATTTCCGGGCAAAGGAACTGGGGATCAAGGAGGTCCACCAGGGTATAAAGGACAAAAAGGGCGTCTGTATCAGGCTCATGAAGGACAGGGGGCTCAAGAAAGGAGAGGCGGCCGCTGTTGGCGACGATATAGTTGATCTGGATATGTTTGATGAATCAGGTCTCGGAATTGCGGTTGCCGATGCCCCTAAAGAGATCCTCGATGCAGCTGATCTGGTTACAGGCAGAAAGGGCGGCGAAGGAGCTGTGAGAGAAGTGTGTGAGTGGATACTCAAAGGCCATACTGACGGAGGCTGAAAATGCCCCTTGAAAATAGGCTTTGCAGAATAAATTTTGCACTGATATACTCAAAATTCTTATATGAAAAGGTTTTTTAAAAGACACTGGCCGCTTCTTGCCATAGGCGCCTTTCTCCTGGTAATTTCTTTGTATGCCCTTAGATCCGGCCTGGAGTTTGACACGGAAAAACCGTCGGATGTGACATCTGTCAAGGAGGGGCTGACACTTACAGAGGTGCATTATGTCCAGGACGATCAGGACAGGGGGCTGCACTGGGTTCTGGACGCGACTGATGTGCGGCTCTCAAGCGATAATAACGATATCGCATTCGACCGTTTTACCCTCAAAGTTGACAAAAAGGATACGACCAGCTTTGTCCTGAAGGGGGATCGCGGGGATTATTCAAGGAAAACCGGGGTGATAAACCTGTGGGGCAATGTACAGGGTGCCTCAGAGCGGGGATATAAGGTGATAAGCGAGCATTTTTTGATAAATGACAAAAAAGGTTTTATACAGACCGAGCAGCTAGTCAATCTGAAAGGCCCGTTTTTTGCCGTTTCAGGCAAGGGGCTTTTTATTGATCTTGAAACAGAGGATTTGAAGATCTTCTCAAAAGTGCATACTCTGATAGATGAAAAAAGAATGAATTTGTGAAGGGCCTAGGGCAAGGCGATTTAAAAGGTAACTAAGGTGCAGAGGCGTCAAAAATTTGATTGAAATGCCCGAAAGATACAGCCTTACACCCCTGACGGTAAAGCCCTTCTGTTAAACGAAACCGGAGAAAAACCAGCTATGAAAATCAAGTATCGCGTTTTTTTTTCTTCTTTCTTCCTGCTTGCATCCCTTCTGGTTCCAGGAAGCGCCTTTTCCCAGGTCTTGGAAAATGAGGTAAAAAAGGCCGAAACCCTTTCAATCACCTCAGATACCCTTGAGGTTAAGCATGACAGTCAGGAGGTCATATTTAAAGGAGATGTTACCGCCAAAAAAAGCGAGTTCGTGATAAATTGTAAAGAGTTGGTAGTTCGTTATGCAGAGGACGAACCGGGAAAGAAAAGCGGTTCAACAGGCTCCTACAGAATAGACAGGGTGATCGGAACGGGCAACGTAAGGATAACACGCAAAAAAGGCGGTGTGGCTACGGCTGATAAGGCGATATACATTCAGGAGGGAGAACGACTTCTCCTTTCGGGTAATCCGGTTATACATCATGGAGATGACATGGTCGAAGGAGACCGGATAACGCTTTTTCTAAAGGAAAACAGAAGTATCGTGGAGAGTTCGGGGGAAAAAAAGGTCAGGGCGGTTATATTCCCAAGGGGCAAATAAAAGAAGAATTCAATGGAGCAACTCAACCTCCTTTATGAAAATAAAAAAACGGGCGGTATCTCCTCGTTGGTATATTCAAGCAAAACGCTACGGGCCGAAAACCTGAGTAAGTTATATGGTAAAAAGAAGGTCGTAGACGGAATAAATATTGAGACCAAGAGATCCGAGATAGTCGGGCTTCTGGGGCCAAACGGGGCCGGAAAGACAACCACTTTTTATATGATGGTTGGGCTCACGAGACCCAACGGAGGGAGTGTCTTCCTCGATAGTGAGAATATCACCGGTGATCCTGTCTATATCAGGGCAAGAAAAGGGATCAATTATCTTGCCCAGGAACCCTCTGTCTTCAGGAAATTGACGGTAGAGGAAAATCTTCTGGCTATCCTTGAAACTCTTGATATTACTCGGGAAGAGCGTGAAAAACGGCTTGAATCTCTTCTGGCCGAATTAAAGATCTCGCATCTTGCCAAACAGAAGGCAGCTTCTTTATCAGGGGGTGAACGACGCAGGTTGGAAATAACGAGGTCTCTGGTCACGGAACCCGAATTTATTTTGCTTGATGAGCCTTTCGCAGGGATAGATCCTCTCGCAATCAATGATATCCAGCAGATAATCAAACAGTTGAAAGACAGGGGTTTGGGTATTATTATATCTGACCACAATGTGAGAGAGACCTTGAACGTTTGTGACAGGGCCTATATCGTAAGCGAAGGAAAGATAATAGAGCATGGGGTGCCGGAAGAAATAGTAGAAAGTGAGGTTGCAAAGTGTGTCTATCTGGGGGAAAATTTTAATCTTTGATACCCGTTTCAGGCAAAGGAATATATCGGGATAGCTGATATCGGCCGGCGCTCTTTAAAAGGTAATAAAATTATTTTAACCTGTTTTACTAGGGATCAAATTTAACGACATGGCCTTGGAATTGAGACAATCACTAAGCCTAACCCAGCAGCTTATCATGACACCGCAGCTGCAGCAGGCCATTAAACTTCTTCAGCTATCAAGGCTCGAACTCCTTGAAAGCATTAATGAGGAAATGGAGGCAAATCCGATACTTGAAGAACAAGCTCCATCCGATTCCGAGGATGACGACTTCGATTATGATAAGCCTAATGAGCCTGAAAACAAACAGTCCGAGCTTAAGGAGGTAACTGTTGAAGAGCGGGCCAGAGATGATGTCGACTGGGAGAATTATATCTCCGAATACAGCACGGTCAGGGCCGAGACACCCTACGAGGAAAGAGAGGGCCCTCCTCTTGAAAACATGTCCACGACAAAGACCTCTTTGCATTCGCATCTCCTGTGGCAGTTAAATATGAGCGATTTCGATGATGAGCAAAAGGAGATCGGTTTTTACATCATCGGGAATGTTGACGGGGACGGTTACCTGGATTTAGGCGTCGAAGAGATAGCCCGTGACACGGGACGTACTGTTGAAAAGGTTTCAGAGACCCTTAACCTTATAAAACATTTTGACCCTGTCGGTGTTGCATCAACCGACATGCGCGAGTGCCTGCTTACCCAGACAAGGTTTCAGAATCTTAGCGGTACTATCGTAGAAAAAATAATCGAAAACCATCTCGCTGATCTCGAATATAGAAAGTATGACCGTATAGCCAAGAAACTTTCCGTGCCCCTGGATGAGGTCTATTCGGCCGTTAATATTATCCTGGGTATGGAACCGAGGCCGGGAAGCATCTTTTCATCTGAAGAGACCATTTATATAACCCCGGATATCTATGTTTTTAAGGTGGGCGATGATTATGAAATCGTTCAGAATGAAGACGGAATGCCCAAGCTGCGGATAAATTCCTATTATAAGGAGGTGCTAAGCAACAAGGCCGCTCTTTCCGATAATGTCAAGGATTATATACATGAAAAGTTGAGATCGGCGGCGTGGCTCATAAAGAGCATTCATCAGAGGCAGAGGACCATATTTAAGGTCACGGAAAGCATTATCAAATTTCAGAGAGATTTTCTGGACAATGGAATAACCAGCCTTAAACCGCTTGTGCTGAGAGATGTGGCGGAAGATATCGAGATGCATGAATCTACCGTCAGCAGGGTTACAACCAACAAATATGTCCACACACCTCAAGGCCTTTTTGAGCTCAAATTTTTCTTTAACAGCTCTATAAGCAGTATCGAGGGAGACGCCGTTGCATCGGAGAGCGTAAAGGCGCATATAAAAAACATCATAAAAGCGGAGAACAAAGCAAAACCCTACAGCGATCAGGACGTGGCTGATTTGCTTAAGAACCTGAATATAAAGGTGGCTCGCAGGACCGTCGCCAAGTATAGAGAGACGATGGGGATACTTCCATCAAGAAGGAGAAAGACCCCATACTGAGGATTTCGAGCCACCCACACGGGCCTGGTTTAGCTGTTTTAATCCCTGGCTTTAGGAGGTTTAAATGGAAATAACCGTAACATTCAGACACACTGAACCGATGGAAAGCCTTAAGAAATATGCAGAGGAAAAGGTATCAAAATTAAAAAAGTATCTTGATATCCCTGTGGAGGCTCATATAGTCCTTAGCGTGGAGAAATTCAGGCATCAGGCGGATATAACCCTCAGCCTGAACGGGACAAGGATCAAGGCTGTAGAGGAAACAGAGGATATGTATTCCGCTATTGATCAGGTCATGGACAAGATCGAGAAACAGGTAAAGAGACATATCTCCAAGACAAGGGACCACAGGCCGGAAAGTACAAGGGATGAGGACAGTTCAATGAACGATCTGGCTGAGCAGGATTCGGTTCTGGCCCAGGACGAGCCTGTTATTGAGGTGGAAAAGATGGTGGCAAAGCCGATGGACCCTGAAGAGGCCGCCATGCAGCTCAACTTGTCAAAACAGGATTTCCTGGTTTTCAGAAATTCAAGGTCCAATGAGATAAATGTTATCTACAGGCGGGGAGATAACGATCTGAAACTGATAGAGCCGGGTAATTAGAATCAGGCTGTTGTTATACGGCTGAGCTGTTTGCTCAGCCCTGTCTTTTATTTTTTTCTGCGGAAGATATATATGCACGCTTTTATTCTTCTGCGACTCCCGCATTTGGGGGGGGGGAATCCACGTTACAGGTCTATAAAGATGAAATTAGGCGATATCATAAGAGAAGATTTTATAATTCCCGAATTAAGAGCAAAGGACAAGAAGGGAGTATTGGAAGAATTGGCCGAGGTTATCTGCAGCCACGGTGAATCGATTGAGAAGGCCTCTCTTGTCAAAGTCCTTGTGGAAAGGGAACGTCTCGGCACGACCGGAATAGGTGACGGGGTTGCAATCCCTCATGGAAAGCTGCCTGATCTGGATCAGCCGGTCGTGTCTTTCGGCAGATCCAAAAAGGATCTCGATTTTGACGCGATCGACGGTCAGCCCGTGCACCTTTTCTTTCTTCTTGTAGCACCGGAGAATTCTTCGGGTGCGCATCTTCAGGTACTTGCAAAGATAGCAAGAATACTTAAGAATAGTGCATTCAGAAAAAGGCTTTTAGAGGCCGAGACCAGACAGGATATTTATCAAACGATCATTCAAACCGACGAAGAAACTTAGCGTTGTATAAGGGATATCATGATCGGACTGCTTATTATTTCGCATTGTGACCTGGGCAAGGAGTTCCTGAATGCGGCAGAACTCATTTTAGGCAAGATTGAAAATGCCGATGCCATTTCCATAACCCAGACAACTGAGAGCGAGGAGAAGCTTAAGGAAATATCGGATAAAATAGGTGCCCTGGACAAAGGTAAGGGGGTGCTTGTTATGACGGATATGTTTGGCGGGACACCTTCAAACCTGAGCCTTTCTTTCCTGAAGGAAGAGAGGGTTGAAGTCCTTACCGGTATAAATCTGCCGATGCTCGTGGCTGTTGCACAGGATAGGAAAAGGCTTAACCTGAGCGAATTGGGAGAAAAGGCTCAACTGGCCGGCAGAAGAAGCATCGCGCTTGCAGGGAAATTGCTCAAGCCGGAATGATCACGCTGGTTGAAATAGATGCGGGCAACCTTTCGGGATTTCAGAAAGATATAATGAAAATCGAAAGGTCCTCTTTCCCTTCACCCTGGAGTTTAAGGGCGTTTTGGGAGGAGGTGCGCAACCCCCTGGCTTACTTTTTGGGGATGAAGTTTTCCGACAGATTTGCCGGTTATGCCTGCTTCTGGATGTTTTGTTCCGAGCTTCATCTTCTCAATTTTGCCGTTAGAGGCGAATTCAGGGGTCAGGGCCTTGGGTCCTATCTCCTGAAGGTTATAATTGACAACGCAGTCGAACGTAAAGTGGAGAAGGCCTGGCTTGAGGTCAGGCCTTCCAACACCCCGGCCAGGAAGCTTTACAAAAAGGCCGGTTTTAAGGAAATAGCACGTAGGCCGCGTTATTACAGCGATACCGATGAAGATGCCATTGTGATGTCGCTCGGCCTTGACGAAGAATTTTTAAATCATATAGAACCGCTCCAGGACTCTTGCTGATCAACAGATGAAGTCGAGAGGGTTCTTTTCAATTTCAAGGAGGAAAAGAGATGTCGTTAAAGGTGGCAATCAATGGTTTCGGACGAATAGGCAGGATGGTCTTCAGGGCGGGATATAAAAACGGCGATATCGATTTTATGGCAATAAATGATCTTACCGATCCCAGAACGCTCGCATATCTGCTTAAACATGATTCCGTCCATGGCGTATTGGATTCGGAAATTACAAGTACGGATCACTCGATAATCGTTGACGGAAAAGAGATAGAGATCCTATCGCAAAGAGATCCCGCGGCGCTTCCCTGGGGCGAGCTGGGAGTGGAGACGGTTTTTGAGTGTACCGGTCTTTTCAGGGAGAGGGACAAGGCAGCTGCTCACCTGGAAGCGGGCGCGAAAAAAGTGATTATATCTGCACCGGCCAAAGGCCCTGATGTCACCATTGTCATGGGGGTCAACCATGAAGAATACGACCCTGAAAAACACCATGTAATATCTAATGCCTCCTGCACCACAAACTGCCTCGCGCCGTGCTGCAAGGTCCTTCTGGACAGCTTTGGTATTGAAAAGGGGCTTATGACGACGACTCATTCCTATACCGGGGATCAGAGACTTCTGGACTTCCCGCACAAGGACCTTAGAAGGGCGAGGGCGGCGGCGCTTTCCATGATACCGACTACGACCGGGGCGGCAAAGGCTGTATCACTAGTTCTGCCTCAGCTTAAAGGCAAACTTAACGGTATGGCCATCAGGGTTCCTACTCCGAATGTCTCTGTCGTTGATCTGGTCGCCCAGCTCGGTAAACCGGCATCAGTAGAAGAGATCAATAATGCCTTCAAAGAGGCCTCTGAAAATGAACTAAAGGGAATCCTCGCATATAGTGAGGAACCTCTCGTGTCTTCGGATTTCAACGGAACCACGGTTTCCTCCACTGTAGACGGGCTTTGCACTATGGTCACGGGTGATATGGTCAAGGTGCTGGCCTGGTATGACAATGAATTCGGCTATTCCAGCCGCATGGTTGATCTTGCCTTATACATGGCGGGTAAATAGGCCGGTAACAGGGAATTATTGCGGGCAGCGCCAGATTAGGGAGTTATCATATGACAGACCGAAGACCGATGATCGCGGGCAACTGGAAGATGAACCTGGGCGGGGATGAGGCTGCGGTCCTTGTAAAAGATATATCTGAAGGCATAAAAGGGGTTCAAGGTGTTGAAGTCCTGGTAGCCCCCCCGTTTACGCTTTTGCAAACGGTAAGGGAGGCGATAGGAAGCTCGCCTGTTTTCCTGGCCGGGCAGAACATGCACTGGGAGCCCAGAGGTGCCTTTACCGGCGAGATTTCAGGAAGGATGCTTCAGGAGTCAGGTTGCACCCACGTCATACTGGGGCACTCGGAAAGGCGAAGCCTTTTTGGTGAGACCAGTGAAGATATAGACAAAAAGGCAAAGACAGCGGTCCTTTTAGGCCTTATCCCGGTCATCTGCATAGGTGAAACCCTGGAAGAGCGTGAGACCGGAAGGACTTTTAAGGTTATCAAGGATCAGCTTGACAGGTCTCTTGCCAATTTTATAAAGGACGGTCTGCTTCTGCCTTCCACGATCCTTGCGTATGAACCGGTCTGGGCCATAGGCACCGGTAAAACCGCCACTCCTGAGCAGGCTCAGGATGTCCATTCTTTTATAAGAAAATGGGTGGCGGATAATTTCAATACCGGCACTGCCCAGCATGTGAGGATTCTTTACGGGGGAAGCGTCAAGCCCTCAAACGTCTCTGAGCTGATGTCTCAGACCGATATAGACGGGGCACTGGTGGGCGGGGCAAGCCTGACGGCTGATAATTTTATCCCTATTGTCTGCTATAAATAGTCCAATCAGGCTTTTCGGCTTATTTTATTTTGTTTTCGGGGCATGTTTTCTATTGCAAAAAAAATAATTTCAGGTACAATGCAGTGCTTTAAATAAATATCCCCCGGCAAACGTTTCTGAGGTTTTTATGCAAGCAGTCTTTATCTTTTTACATATAGCCGCGTGCCTGGCGCTCATATTCATAGTCCTTCTTCAGAAGGGAAAAGGCGCCGGTATGGGAGCCGCATTTGGAGGGTCGAGCCAGACGGTATTCGGAAGTTCGGGAGCGACATCTCTTTTACACAAGGTTACTACATTTGTTGCTATAATTTTTATGGTGACGTCCCTTGGGCTGACACTGTTTTTCGGGCAGGGCAAGACCACTTCCGTCATGGAGGGGGTCGAACAGACCGGTACCCCGCCGGCAGCCCAGACCGGTGAAGCCCCGAGTGCGCCTGCAGCAGAGGGGCAGAGCAAGTGATTTCCAATGTGCCGAAGTGGTGGAACCTGGTAGACACGCTATCTTGAGGGGGTAGTGGCCGACGGCCGTGCGGGTTCAAGTCCCGCCTTCGGCACCATTTTTCCTATAATTTCAAGCTACTTATCAATCGTCCTTCCATTTAAAATCATGTGCAGATGATGTGCAGGTCGGTGCAGGTTATTTGACTGTCCTCTTATCTTAGCTGTAGCTTGCCTTTGACGCACTGCATCAACCAATAGATAGCGGTCAAAGGCTTTATTGGTTTTGTGCTCTGTGAGTTCCATTCTTATTTCTTCTGGACTCATGCCTACCTCAAACCGGGCGGCAGTGGTCGTCGAATGTTTTGTGCCGGGATAGACCGATACGCCGTCAATTCCGAGATTTTGGCAGGCTTTCCTCCAATATTTATAAAAATAGTCTTTGCCAAACATCCCTCCAGCTTTAAGCAATTTCGCTGATACACCTTTCCGCTTCTCATGCCTGAAAAATGGCATTGAGGGAACACCTCTTACGCATCCCTTGATAAATTCTACATCTTCAGGTAGGAGATAGAGCTTTTTTTCCTCGCCGGTCTTGGTCTTAGATACTTTTATTTCACCCACCTGAAGGTTGATATCTCCTTCCTTGATCTGCCTTAACTCCCCTGGCCTTACCTTAGGATAACTCGCCAGGAGAAATACCCCGAACCATATTTTAGGATTAAAGGCTGTGATCCGCTTGACCTCATCTATAATCTCGCCCTGGGTTTTTTTATCTACTAACTCCCGGTAACCTAATTCATAATTCACAGTAGGAAACTCCGGTGTTTCTGTTGTCAATAGGCGTTGAAAATTGACCCATCATCGGCGTCCAAAATTGACCCACCCCTGAGAAAAAAATATGGTTAAATAGTTGAGTAGTTGATCCCTTCTTTATCTATGAAGCTGCGTGTTTCATTCTCCAGCTTTCGTTACCTGTTTCTATAATTTCACAATGATGAGTCAACCGATCAAGCATGGCCGTAGTCATTTTTTTATCTCCAAAGACTTGGGGCCATTCACCGAAGGTCAAGTTGGTGGTGATTACTATGGATGTCTGTTCGTAGAGTTTTGATATAAGATGAAAGAGCAGTTGACTGCCGTTTTTGGAAAAAGGCAGATAACCCAGTTCATCGAGGACCACAAGATCAAATCGAAGTAGTCTTGCTGTGATTTTGCCGGCCAATCCAATCATTTTCTCCTGCTCAAGCTCATTTGCCAGATCCACCAGGTTATAAAACTTGCACTTCCTGCCATTCCTTATGGCCTGGGCCGCTATAGTTATGGCTAAATGGGTTTTGCCCGTACCGGTGCCACCTACAAAAATCAGGTTGATATGTTCGGCTATAAAATCACCCTGATAAATAGACCTAATCTGGGCTTCATCAACACAGGCCCCGTTAAAATCAAAGCCATCGATATCTTTAAGGACAGGAAACCTGGCCTGTCCCATACGATATCGGATACTCCTTATATATCTTTCGGCAGCTTCAGCCTTGAGCAGTTCCAGGATTACCTTTTCAGGCGTTGAATGGCTCTTGCGTCCATTGGAGACAACTTCATCATAAATGGACTGCATACCCCGCAACTTTAGTTTTTCCATCTGGTCCATGATATCATTGCGCAGCATGGTATCCCTCCCTTACCAAACGTTCATAGCGGCGGCAGTCTGCTATGGGCTCTTGCTTGAGAATCAGATGGGAGGGGATACCCAAATCAGGCGTGCAATCCTGATCCTGATCCCTGTTTAAAAGATTGAGAACCACCTCTTTACTTACGGCCCTTATCTTTAGGGCCTCCTTACAGGCTTTACTTACAGCCTCAAGTCCGTAGAAAGGAACAGCATTTAGAATGGCCACAAACTGACGGTCCCAGTCGGAAAAACGGTTTTGAAGCCCATTTAGGACGCCTTCGACAGGATCGGGAAGTTGCCAGTCTTTAAAGGGGGCTCCATTACGGAGAGCCCCGGGCTTACGTTCAAGGACCGGGACATAATGCCAGGGATTAAAAATAGTCTTGTTCTTTCCAAAATGCCTATCATGCTCTCCTACGATACAACCGTTATTTACTATCACTATCCGATCGGCATATACTCTCATATAGACCGCTTTACCCACCTGGCTGCAATTAACGCTGTATCGGTTCCGGTCATAGGTTACAAGTGAGCTGGGGGTAACCCTGGCTGGACGTTGTGCATATCCATCAAAGAGAGGTGGTAGATTTATCAGATAGGGTCTCTCTTCACTGTAGACCTGCCAAACCGTCTTATCAGATATTGTTGGATGCTTACGGGTCTTTGCCCAGGTGATGCATTGTTCTCTAAGCAGCTCGTTTAGGTGTGTGAAATCCCTGGCCTTGATTCGGGGAGTGAAAAATCTCCTTCTGACCACACCTACCTGGTTTTCCACCTGACCCTTTTCCCAACCTGCAGCAGGGGTGCAGCTTACCGGTTCAAATAAATAATGGGAACACAGTTGGCTGAAGCGGCTGTTGAACTGTCTTTCCCTTCCTCCCAGGATCTTGTTAACCACTGTTTTGAGATTGTCATAGATGCCTTTACGGCAAACTCCCCCAAAAAACTCAAAGGCCCTGATATGGGCATCAAACACCATCTCCTGGGTTTCTCTGGGGTAGGCAATACAAAGGAAGTAGCGGCTGTGACATAACCTTATATGTGCAACCTTTGCCTTTACTCTGCTTCCGTCCAGATCTACCCACTCATGACTCCAGTCAAACTGAAAGGCTTCTGCAGGATCAAATACCAAAGGTATAAATACCTCCTTTGGCAAGCTCCTTTGATCCTGGCGCCATCTTTGAACATATCTCCGTACGCTGTCATAGCCACCTTCGTAGCCGTTGAGTTGCAGCTCTTCAAAAAGTATCTGGGCTGTCCTGCGCAGTTTTTTGGGCAGTTTCTCGTCTTCTTCCAGAAAGCCTTTCAGCATGTCTATAAACGGCCCCAGCTTGGGTCTTGGCTGGTTGCTTCGTTCGTACTGAAAAGATGTTTCTCCGCTCCTTATCGCCTTTTTTACTGTATTTTTGCTAAGGCGCAGATCCTTCGCTGTCTGACGTATGGATTTGCCATCTCTGAGAACAGCTAATCGTATCTTACGGATTGTTTCCACTGTGAGCATCCCTTTCCGCCTCCTTCTACCATAGTCACAGCAGAATAGAAGGCTTTCAGGGGTGGGTCAATTTTGGACGCCGATTCGCCCTATAGGTGGGTCATTTTTGCATGCCGATTCACAGACCAGGTCTATCTCAAAGATTTCACACAACCGGGCCAGGGTTTCAATTGTAGGGTTTACCAGGCCTCGTTCCATCTTTCCGTAATAGCGGTAGGAGAAACCCCAGGTTTCCAGGTCTTCCTGTTTCAGGCCTTTGGCCATTCGCAATGCCTTGAGGCGATAGCCCAGTTGTCTTTTAAGGTTTTCCTTGTCCATATCTGGCCTCCTTTGACTTTATACTGGTTTAAAGGGACCTGATACAGGCATTCATAGGTAATATTAACCTTGACAATATTACCTTAAAGTAATATTTATTGCCTCAGTTAATTATTAATCATGGCTTTTCCCATGAGGCAAGAAATATGAAGATCGATATCAACAGGGCTGAAAAGACCCTTGCTGACTATGATGATTTAATAAGTTCAGCTATCGAGTTAATCGATCAGTTTAACCGGCTCGATATATGGAATGACTATCAGAAACACATAAATAGAAAGTTCACTGCCTCGAAAAAATTGATTGAGGCTTATGAAGCAAGCGGCCTTTACAATAGTTATGACATCCTGAGGATAGCTGGATTTGTTGCAACTGAAGAGAGTCTGAGTAATGCCGTTGCATCCCTGCTGGACCCCAATAGACCTCACCAACTTGGAATAGTACCCCTTAAAAGCCTGCTGACGAGCTTAAGAAACAGGAAAAAGGAAACCATCTCTGCCATCTTGAAAATCCTTGATGATCCATGGATCAAGATCAAAGTTCAGAGGGAGTTACACTTAAGAAATACCATCCCTGACATCGTAATAGAATCAAAGGATTTTATAATCTTTATTGAAAACAAGCTCAGGGGAAATGTTGAGACCGGAAACGGTACCCAAACCATACGTCAATGGGAGGCCCTTAAATTACGTGGCCAGAGATATGGGATATCAAATCTCCTTGGAATTTTCCTAACCCCTGAAGGCAAGTCTCCCAGTTCAAAAGACTTTATTCCCTTATCTGTCCATGAACTGGTATCAGCCCTTAGGAAGGTCTTGGAAAAACCAAAAGCCCCTGACCACATGGACATAATTTATGCTTTTTTAGGATTCTACGACTGGCATGATTGCTAAGGAGGATACCATGACTGAGTTTACAGGAGACAAAGGGCTGAATTTTGTTATTGACCATTACAAAAATATTGAAGCCATAAATGAAATCTACAAGACGGCTAAGACCAAACTACCGGAGCGTGTAAACTTAGCAATCGTTGATAGCATAAAAGGCTTGGAGAACTATTTTCATTCAAAAAAGCTTATCTGTGAAACTATTGATGGCCAAATTTACTGGTTTGATCCTGACCTTTACGACACTCAAGCTGGACTAGGACTATTTTTGGCATTTGATTATATTTCTAGTTGGGCTGAATTAAGCCCAGAAGGCTATGAACCTGATCGGCCGTTCTTATATGCCTGTTATGAACCATCAGGAAAGACCAAAGCAGACCGAAAAGAGGATTTAAATAGATGGAAAAATGAAATTAAAAAACATAAGTCCAGCTTATTAAAAAAAGACATTTTTTTAGCCAAACCTGATGATGATGATCCCGGATGGCTGGTGACATATTATATCGATAAAGAAGTGAATATTGAAGTTTTGAAAACCCCGGGGGAACTAAGAAAAAAAGTCCAGACGGCTGTCAAGAATTTTACCTCGACAATCTTGCCAATCATTAGAAAGATCGCAAAAACCTAGCATTTATTATAGCCGTATCAATCACTATTATCCATTTCACCATCAATCCTACCAAAAGGTAAGAAAGGAGGAGCTATGCCCAGCTATAGAGAAGCAAAAGCAAGATCTGAAAGAAAGCTTCAGAAGGCTTTTAAGCTTGGTGAGGTACCCAAGGTTTATGAAGTCAATTGCCCTTATTATGGACAAAAAAAGTTTTCAAGACCTGGTAAAAGAAAAATCAAAATCTGTAGTTTCCACAGGCCAGATCAAGGAATAGAATTATTTGAATACACTGAGCTAAGAAATACCCCTATAAAAGAACTCCATCAATCCTATTGCCAGCTTGATAACGACAGGATCAAAGATGGAAAAAATAACAGCTTTATGATAGAAGTCCGAGTGGAATTTCCAAGGAAATTAACTATACTAGCAGGCTATGAGTGGGCCTTTCTTGGAAGGCTGACAACTGGGGATAAATTCTTGGCCGTCTTAAAGCTTAAGGTAAGAAAAATTTTTAGGGGTTGCGGGTTGTCAAGTTTGATCAAGTTTAAAGAGCTTGACCTTGCAAGAAAACAAACTTGTGATTTTATCCAGACATACCATGCGGCAGATAACCCCTATTTTCTTTCAGCAATCACCCCCAGCCTGAACCAGGGCTTTGTCCTTTATCATGGAAGACCCACCGGGATCGAAGCCTATGAAGAGGAAGGCTATATCCACTTAAGGAAATACCTCAAAAGGAAAACAAGACCTGACATTAAAGTTACCTTCAAAGACGGCACAGTCTTTAAATCCAATAAGGAAAACCATCTTATCCTTGAGCATTTGAAAAATGCTAAAGGCCTGCCTGGAAGGCATATCCTTAAGATTGAAGAATATGGGGAATAGAAATATCAAAGGGAGATTGATCTTAAAACTTCATATAGCTTCACTCACTTTTTCTCGCAATTCTAATTTTTTTGCAATTTTTTTCGCTTTTTTCTTTTTGAACCTTCCTTAAGCCTCCTTTTCGAATTAATTTCACAATTATTCTAAGGCCTTACAGAATAGAAAAAGCTTGACATTCCAACCTAAATTTATTAATATTTTAACATAAATTATAGAGTTTATTATTATTGATTTTCGATCAAAGTTTTTCACAATATTTCCAGCTATCGCCACCTTGGAAATTTTTCTTTTCTTAGTAAAGCCTCCAAACCTAAAGTCCTTTTATCTAAATATTTATCTAAGAATAATTCCTGTCAAAACCACACTATAACTTTGCCATTCATAATTTGACTTTGTACCAAGTAAATATATTTGGAAGGGAGATGGAACAACCAAGATAATATAGAAATTTGCAAAGAATATTTCTATTTAAACCGCCACGCCTCGGGAGTTTTTCAGATATGTTCCGGGGCGTTTCTGCGTTTTGGAGATTTGGCTATTTTCCAATAAAGGAGAAAGGAGAAAAATTATGCCTTTGAAAAGAAACAGAAGGAAGAGAAGAAATATCGTAAGGGCCGAGCAGCCATCCGATCTAACTGATATGTTCGTGATCAAGAAGACAGCAACTTATCTTTATCGTCACCTTGCTGCCTTTCCCTGCACTGAACTTGATGAGGAATTTTTTGATTTACTTTCATTTGGAATGAACGAAAGCCTTGAGGGGATAATAGAACGGAGTTTAAATCGGTTCGAAAGCCCGAGGAAAGACCAGTATTTACCTATTGTCCAAAAATGCCTTGATTCAAACAGCAGGTTCAATGACATCATACCCTGTATCCTCGAAAGGGCACCGAACGCCTTTTGTGTAGCTATCAGGCAATCCATTCTTGAAGCATTAAAAAATAGTATTGAAAAGCATAAATACAGGTGTAAATCTGATCTGGAAAAAAATCTTTACAGGATAAAAAAGACTTTTAAGTTGAATAAAGCTGAGGTTGAGTTTGCCCTTTTTCTTTATATAATATTTTGCAACTCAAAGCTTGATACTTTCTTTATAGATGAACTTCATTGCCAGAGGCTGAGTGGAAAGAAGTACCTGGCAAATGTCCTAGAATTGACTAGAGGAGAGTTAGATCAGGTTATGAACGGCACCCTTAAAAAGATTGATTTCTTCTCTTTTGACATGGAGGGTCTGGTAGTTGAATCCGAATTTGTTAACATCTTTGAGTATGGCACACTGTCTGATCCCTCTCGGTTATATTTCAATAAAATCAAAAGACCTGCTATTCCTCTTGATTACCATTTAACCGTTCAAAAGGTGATTCCTCATATAATCAGTTTATTTAAGAAAAAGCCTGTGTCATCAACTCATATATTGCTGTATGGAGCCCCAGGAACGGGAAAGACATCCTTTGCTGAGGGTCTGGCAAAAGAATTGAAAATACCAGCATATACCATCACAAAAGATGCTGACAACAAGACTAAGCGTGCGAGACTTGCAATTATGGCCTGCTTAAACATTACAAACAGTGGAGATGGGTCCCTGGTAGTCGTAGATGAGGCTGACAACCTCCTTAACACAAGGTTCTCATGGTTTTCAAGGGGTGAGACTCAAGATAAGGGCTGGCTAAATAAACTGATGGAAGAGCCAGGGGTAAGGATGATCTGGATAACCAATGAGATAGATGACATTGCCCCATCGGTTTTAAGGAGATTTTCCTATAGCCTACACTTTAAACCCTTTAACAAGCGTCAGAGAGTGCTTCTATGGGAGAACATCTTAAGATATAACAGGGTCAAGAGGTTTTTCACCAGTGATGAGGTAAATAGCCTTGCCGTCAGGTATAGGGTAAATGCCGGGGTCATAGATCTAGCGGTCAAGAAGGCTAAAGAGACGGGTATTACATCAAAGCCTGATTATCAAAATGCCTTAAGACTTGCCTTGGATGCCTACCTGGCTTTGGAAAATGGCGGGGAGAAGGAAATAGACAGGGAAAGAATCGAAGAAACCTATTCCTTGGAGGGTCTTAATATCAAGGGGGATCTTAAAGGAGCCTTAGGTCAGCTGGAAGCCTTTGATCAGTTTTTAAGGAAGGCTGATGATGACAGGGTATTAACCATTAATCTCTTGCTTTATGGACCACCTGGTACTGGAAAGAGCGAGTTTGCCAGATACCTTGGAAGGCACCTTGATAGGGAAATTATTGTCAAACGGATAAGTGACCTACAGAGCAAATGGGTAGGTGATTCAGAGAAGAATATCAGGGATGCCTTTTATGAAGCAGAAAGAGAAGAGGCAATCCTTATCATGGATGAGGCAGATAGCTTGGTTTTTAGCAGGGATTATGCCCTTCACTCATGGGAGATATCATTTACCAATGAATTTTTGGCCAGGTTGGAAAGGTTCAAAGGGATTCTTATTTGCACTACCAATAGGCTGAAAGACCTTGATCAGGCGAGTATCAGGCGGTTTCAGCATAAGCTTGGGTTTGATTATCTGGATGCTGAAGGTAATCTGATTTTCTATCAAAAGCTTTTAGAAGGGCTGGTTGATGAACCATTGGATGATGAGAATATCGCTAAGCTAAAAGATATCCGTAACCTTGCTCCAGGAGATTTTAAGACGGTAAGGGATAGGTTTATCTTTATTTCCGATGATGGCCTGAACCATCAGACCCTTGTTGAGGCTTTAAGAAATGAGTCTGAAATCAAGAAGGTCTTCCTTAAAACCGGCTCGATTGGCTTTTAATGTTTTTTCTTTTGGAGATGTGAGTTTACGGGAAAGGGATTAAATATCCTAGGCATACATGCAACATTTTGCTTTAGCTAAATACTGGCATAACTTAGAGATATCAATGGTTTTGCTGCTTTTCGGGTACATGGCAAATATCTCAGGTCTGCCCATCTAACATTTTAAGGCAAAACATGTCCCTTCTGGCCAATAAAAAAAGCCGTGTCTATCAAACATATCGCAGGATTTCAGTGCGGCTGATATCTTGGTGTGTACAGGGCGTATCACAAGAAGAGTATATTCTGAATGAAGAAGGTATTGTACGGGTTTATGGTGGCAAGTCGATCTGAAATCCCATTCTGCCAAAGCGATCTATAATATTTTCGGGATTTTGAAATTAAACTTATTTTGATGTATAGTAGAGACCATATTTGAACGGTTTTAGTAATCATCAGTATTATTGAATCTGCTTGGGCTCAAAAATGATGCAAGAATGGCTGGGTTTTCAAAGGCCCAAAAAAATCAATGATACAGCGAGTATGCTTGACACTCAAAAGCCCCATTTATTCAAACAAAATAAAGTCAAGGCTTGATGTAGAGGGGAGAGCACTATGGTAGCGATTCAGACAGACCAGATATTCGAAGATATCGTAGAGACAATACGCGAACCCCTTTTGGTGCTGGCTTCAGACCTGAGGGTTATCTCAGCAAACCGAAGTTTCTATGATTTATTCAAGGTAAATCCTGAAAAGACCGTGGGGCAGCTTATCTATGACCTCGGCAATAAACAGTGGGATATCCCTAAGCTGCGGGAGCTGTTGGAAAACATCCTTCCCGAAAAGACAAGCTTTGACAACTATGAGGTTGAACACGACTTTGCCACCATCGGCAGGCGCGTCATGTTGTTGAATGCCCGGCAGATTGAACAAGCGATGGGCAAGGAGCGGATCATCCTGTTGGCCATTGAGGACATTACCGAGCGCAGGCAATTAGAAGACCTGCTGGAAGAGTCTGCAGAACAAGTACTCAAAGAATCAGAAGAAAGGTATAGGATAATATTTGAAGGAGCTACAGAGGGCATACTGGTGGCGGACATGGAGACCCGGAGATTCAGATACTGCAATCCAGCCATATGCGAGATGTTGGGGTATGCCGAAGAAGAGCTCATAGAGCTGGGCGTTACGGATATCCACCCCAAAGAGTCGCTCGGTCACGTCCTGGCCGAGTTCGAGGCCCAGGCGCGTGGCGATAGGCTTCTCGCTCCGAATCTTCCCTGCCTCCGGAAAGATGGCAGCGTCATCTTTGCGGACATCCAAACGACCTCGGCCGTCATCGACGGCCTGGAGTGCAACGTGGGGTTCTTCACCGATGTCACCAAACGCATGCAGATCGAGGAGCAGTTCAGGCAGGCCCAGAAGATGGAAGCCATCGGCACCCTGGCAGGCGGTGTGGCCCATGATTTCAACAATATACTGACCACCATCATCGGGTATGCTGACCTTATGTTAATGACTGTCGAAACCGATAAACCCTTAACTGAGGAGATAGAGGAGATCAAGTTAGCCGGGGAAAGGGCAGCCGCTTTGACCCGCCAGCTCCTCGCCTTCAGCCGCAAACAGATTGTCCAGCCTAAGATTCTGGATCTGAATAAATTATTGACAGGTATAGAAAAGATGCTTGTCCGCCTGATTGGAGAGGATATTGAAATTCTGATAATCCCGAAATCTGACTTATGGAAGATAGAGATAGACCCCGGACAAATGGAGCAGGTGATCATGAACCTGGTGGTCAATGCCAAGGACGCCATGCCCAATGGAGGCAAGCTCACCATTGAAACGGTCAACATGGATCTGGGCGAGAACTATTTTACCGATCACGGCATTGTTGAAAAGCATCCAGGCTCTTATGTGGTGCTGACTGTAAGCGATACCGGCATCGGGATGGACAAAGAAGCCCAGGAACGTATCTTTGATCCTTTCTATACCACCAAAGAGAAAGGCAAGGGCACCGGATTGGGCTTGTCCACGATCTACGGCATTGTCAAACAAAACAATGGTTTTATTTGGGTCTACAGCGAACCTGGACAGGGTTCCACCTTCAAGGTTTACCTGCCCAAGGTGAAGGGAGATGTTAAGGGGGAGGAGAAAGAACGAACCCCAGTAATCAAACTTGCCGGTTTTGAGACCGTTTTAATTGTAGAAGATGATGATAGCCTTCGGAAACTTACTCAAAAGTCTCTCCAGCCCCATGGATACAGAATACTTGTGGCTGAAAACGGCGAAGATGCCTTGAGAGTAAGCAAGGAGCACGAGGGAACGATTGATCTGCTGATCACTGATGTGGTGATGCCCAGGATGGGCGGTAAGGAAGTCGCAGAACGGCTGCAACCTCTCCACCCACAAATGAAGATAATTTACATGTCCGGATATACTGACGACTCTATTGTTCATCGCGGTGTTCTGGCACCGGGACTTAATTTTCTCGAAAAGCCTTTTTCACCGGCAGGTTTGGCGCGCAAAGTGCGGGAGGTGCTGGACAAATGAAGCAGGTTACTCGTTGCCGGTGACTGGATACTGGTTGAAAAGAAAAACGAGGAACGTGTTTTCCGAAAGTCAAGTATCATTATCGAATGGTTGAGAATTTGGCCGCTTTGAAAACTCAAAGATACTGGATGTATCTTTTCGACATGGTCGGTGTAAATATCATTATCCTAACCTGGACTATTCGCGGGTCCCTATTTTCAAGAATACCGGAACAGGAGGAAACGATGGTAAAAATTAAGAAATCACCTGACGATTCCGGACTCAGGCGACGGGCCGAGGAAAAACTGAAAGAAGCGTCCAGACGTAGCGAAGATCTCTCCGGAGTGTCGCCCGAAAAAATGGCACATCTCATCCACGACCTTCAGGTTCATCAGATCGAGTTAGAAATGCAGAATGATGAACTCCGGCGCATCCAAGGGGAACTTGAACTAACGCGGGACAAGTATGCTCATCTGTACAACTTTGCGCCGGTCGGTTATTTTACAATGAGTGAAACTGGGGCCATCGAAGAGGCCAATCTCACCATCTCTTCCATGTTAGGGTTAGAACGGAGCGCCTTGATCGGAAAACCCTTCAACCGCTTTGTTCTGAGAGAAGACAAGGACATTTTCTATAAACATCGGCGACGTCTTTTGGAGACAGAGGCGCCCCAATCCTGTGATCTACGGCTAATGAAAAAAGACGGTCATGAGTTTAATGTCCGTATGGAAGGCATGGTCATAAAAAACAGGGGTAACGATTTAAGGCAGATCAGGTCGGCGGTCAACGACATTACTGAACTCAAACAGGCAGAGAAAACGATAAAGGAACATTCTGAGACACTGGAGAAACGGGTCGATTTTTTACAGAGGATGGAAGCCATGGGTATATTTGCCGGGGGCATTGCGCATGATTTCACCAATCTACTGACAGTCATCATAAGTTACTCAAATTTTGCGTTAGACGGAGTTGGGCCGGAAAATGACATTCGAGAGGATATTGAAAAAATTATCCAGAATGCGAAACTCGGCGTATCGTTAGCTCATCAGCTCCTGCTTTTCAGTTGCAATATCCCGGTTGAGCAAAAAATTACGAATCTCAATGAATTGATAAGCGACATGGAAAAGATGCTAAGGCGTGTTATTACAAAGAAGATAGATCTGATGATTTTGCTGGAACCGGAGTTAGGCCGGGTCTTAGTCGATTCTGGCAAGGTGCAACTAATGATAATAAACCTTGTGGTCAATGCAGTCGATGCGATGCCCGAAGGGGGGCTGCTTACAATTGCGACTGCAAATGAGGAATCAGGCGAGCGCCCCATTCAAAAGGACAGCTCCGGTCATCAGGGGCCGAAAATTGTGCTGTCGGTAAGTGACACGGGTATCGGTATGGACGAAGAGACCGTATTAAAAATATTTGAACCTTTCTTTACGACCAAAAAAAAGGGGGTGGGGACAGGGCTGGGCCTGGCCATTGCTTTCGATGCTGTTAAAGAAAACGACGGATTCATAAGGGTTTACAGCCGGCCGGGACATGGATCGACCTTTAAGATCTATCTGCCAAGAGTGCACGAGAAATGAGCGGTCGGGACTGGGCGAAGCGATTATTATCTTTGGGGTTGGAGTCTCTTGATGTCAGATCCTGAACAACGGCTTTATTAACCTGGCAAGAGCGTTTTATTGGCATGAAGAATGCTTCCCTTATAGTTTTTAACACACCGTCCACTTGCCGTTCGACCCTGAGGCTCACAATGGGAGGCGGGGAGCCTCATTCATGGAACGATTGCCTTCACACGTTTTCCACACGGATGGACACATCGCTCTGTATGGAGGTTGCTCCATAAAAATATGGAGCTATCACTATGGAATAAATTCCATATATTTTTACAAAAGGCTGACTCTCGATGAAAAAAACAAACAAAGGCGCCGGTCCGGAAGTTATAGATAAAAAGCTTATACACATTCCCATCATCCATACCGAAGCCGATATGGGAAGACTGAGCGGACCGGTGCGGCAAGCAGCCCTTCAAAAACTGGGAATAAGGGGCATAAAAAGAAAGGTCGATTTAATCGATAAAATCTGGACGGTAATTGAAAAGACCGTCGAGGGACTGGACCTGTCGTTTGAAAAAGTTCGCCTCTATCAGGACGGGTTACCTGTTTGCGGCAATGAGTCCGGGATTGTTACTGACTTGGCTGCGTCAGGAAGCAGAAACCACCGGCTACTTATGCGTTTGATGGATAAAGGGGCCCTGATTATGGGGACCGAATCGCCGGAACTCCTCCTGGAAGAATATGAACTCACAAAAAAAAATCTTACTGCAGGCGGGAATTTGAAATCGATGAAGATCGAAGCGCACCAGAAGCCGGTGAGTGATTCCCTGCTGAAAAGGCGTGATCAATTCATCGCGGATCGAATCAACGATACACTGTGTCCGGGGGAAACGGGAATATTGTTTTTAGGTATGCTTCACTCGTTGGGGCCTTTGCTGGACGAGCAAATCAAGGTTGTTTATCCGATTCCCGGACCGTTTAATCGATGGAGCCGAATGGCATGAAAGAAAACGACATAAAGGTTGTGGTCGCTGATGACGAGAAAGAGATCTGCACCCTTCTATCCCGTCTTCTGGAACGAGAAGGCTGCAGGGTCCTGATGGCCAACAATGGGGTTGATGCGCTGAAATTGATCAAATCCGAATTACCTGAAATTCTGTTTACAGATTTCAAGATGCCGGGCATGGATGGGATTCAATTGATGACGAAGGCAAAAAAATGGGATCCGGACCTTCCGGTCATTCTCATTACCGCCTATGCGGATGTCCCAAGCGCTGTCATGGCAATCAAAAAGGGGGCCCATGATTACCTGCCGAAACCTTTTGACCACATTGAAATTGCCAGGGTCCTGCACCGGGCATTGGCCGAACGGAAACTCAAAAGACAAGTCACGGTACTTTCCGGCCAATTGCAGGAAAAACTCTCCCTGCGGCAGAGCATGGGGCCAAGTGAGGAGATCGACCGCATAATATCCGATGTGAAGAAAGTCGCAGGATCGGATTTCACAGTAGTCATTCAGGGAGAGACCGGGTCCGGAAAGGAGCTTGTTTCCCGGGCGATCCATAACGCCAGTTGCCGCTCCGGCGGCCCATTTGTAGCCATCGATTGCGGGGCCATTCCGGAGACGCTTTTGGAAAGTGAATTGTTCGGCCACGAAAAAGGCTCTTTCACAGGGGCTCTATTTCAAAAGCCGGGTAAATTCGAAATGGCCAAAGGGGGCACCCTGCTGTTGGACGAAATATCAAACCTGTCCCTGAATTCTCAGGTCGTCCTCTTGCGGGTGCTGCAGGAAAAGAAGGCCTTTCGGGTGGGCGGACACAAACCTTATAACGTGGACATACGGCTTTTGGCTGCCAGTAACCAGCCCATTGAAAAGGCTGTCGAATCAGGCTTGTTCCGCCGGGATCTTTTTTACCGGCTGAATGAATTCAGCATCAGGATTCCACCGCTTCGGGAACGCCCGAGCGACATACCTTACCTGGCTAACCGGTTTTTAAAGATTACCAACTTTGAGTTGGAGAAAAACGTAAAACGACTTTCCAAGTCCGCCATCGATATTTTGCTCGCCTACAAGTGGCCCGGCAATGTCAGGCAGCTTCGATCCACCATTCGGCGGGCCGTACTCTTAGCGGATGACATCATCACCGATAAACACCTGGATATAGACAGGGCGCCCGTTTCCGAACGAAGTTCGTCCCCGAAAATGACAAGAATTTTACAAAAAGACTTTTCATACAAAGGTATACTACACCAGCAAACTGCTGCCTTGGAGCGGGAAATAATATCTAAGGCGCTTGAGCATACCGGAGGAAACAAGGCAAAAGCGGCACGCTTATTGCGTATCGATTATAAAACGATTCATACCAAAGTCAAACATCTGGGAATTAAGATGAAGGGGAAAGACCATGAGTGAAAAAAACGGGAAGAAGATGGGGTTTGGAGGGATACTCGAAGGTTTTACCGATCTTGTTGGAAAACTCGGTGAACTGGCGGAAAAGGGGGAGGAGCTCTCGAAAAGCGGTGAAATCAAGTTTAAGGGCAATGGAGAAGACCTTAAGGGGGTCATGGGGTTCTCCGTCAAGATGGGCCTGGGCGGTGAAGGGGTCAAGGTTGAGCCTTTCGGCAACGTACGAAAGGATGAGAAAACCGGAGAGTCGGTGGTCCAGGAAATCCGCGAACCGGTGGTGGATATCTTTGAAGAGGAAGACCACACCCTTGTACTGGCTGAAATGCCGGGAGTAAGTGCCGAGGATGTTCGTATTGAGGTCAAAGATGACCTGCTTAGTATCTATGCTGAAAAAAGGGGAAAAAAGTACAGGAAGGAAGTCCTTCTGCCCCGGAACTATCCCAAAGAGAAAATGCTGATTTCATGCAATAACGGTATTTTGGAGATAAAGTGTATGAATCAACAATCATAGGGGTTATCAATGGCTGACAAGAAAGAGGTTGCTCTAAAGTTGAAGGTAGCTGAGGCGCTCGGCAAAGATATGGGGCGGGCATTCGCCCGTATGGGCCCTGAAGACCTTGAAAAACTGAAAGTCGCCATTGGCGATATCGTTGAAGTCTCAGGAAAACGGAATACCGTATGCAAGGCCATGCCGGCCTATAAAGAACTTCGAGGTCAATCCAGAATTCAACTTGACGGGCTCATCCGGGAAAATGCGGGGGCCGGGATCGATGAATTCGTTCTGGTTAAAAAAAATGCATGTCGGCCCGCTCAACGGGTCCACCTCGCCCCGACTACCATAACCCCGGATACCCGGGACTTGAAATACATCGGCAGCCTTTTAGACGGTCTGCCCGTGATGGAAGGAAATCGAATTCGGGCCACCCTGTTTGGGAGCCGCAGCGCCGATTTCAAAGTGGAAAACACCGCCCCAAAAGGGCCCGTGATCATCAACCCCACAACTCAGCTTGTGATCGGAAAGGGGCCAAAGGAGGAGGCCAGGACCTCGGTGTCCTATGAGGATATCGGGGGACTCAAACGGCAGGTGCAGCGTATACGGGAAATGATCGAACTTCCCCTGCGCTATCCGGAGATCTTCAAAACGCTGGGGATCGATCCACCCAAAGGGGTTCTTCTTCTTGGCCCGCCGGGTTGCGGAAAGACTCTCATCGCCCGGGCTATCGCCCATGAAACAGAGGCAATCTTTTTTTCGGTGAGCGGTCCTGAGGTGGTGCATAAGTTTTACGGAGAGAGCGAGGCTCACCTTCGGAAGATTTTTGAGGAAGCCTCCCAGAAGGGGCCCAGCATAGTCTTTCTGGATGAGATCGATGCGATTGCTCCCAGAAGGGAGAAGGTCGTGGGGGATGTGGAAAAACGTGTGGTGGCGCAACTCCTTGCCCTGATGGACGGGCTGACCAAACGACAGAACGTCATTGTCATTGCCGCCACTAATATCCCCAATGCCCTGGACCCGGCGCTGCGACGGCCGGGCCGTTTCGACAGGGAGATTTCCATCCCGATTCCCGACCGGACCAGCAGGCTGGAAATCCTGGAAATCCACAGCCGCGGGATGCCGTTGTCCCAGGATGTGGACATGGGCCATCTCGCAGAGATCACGCACGGTTTTGTCGGGGCCGACCTTGAGGCCCTGTGTCGGGAAGCGGCAATGATCTGCCTGAGACGTATCATACCCGACATCGATTTCGGCTTAACCCGGATTCCCTATGAGCAGCTCGCGAATCTCGAGGTGCACATGGACGATTTCCTCGGTGCGATGCGGGAGGTTGAACCATCCGCCATTCGGGAGGTCTTTGTTGAAGTCCCTGATGTACGCTGGCACGACGTGGGGGGCCTTGGGGCGGTCAAAGACCGTCTTGTAGAAGCGGTGGAGTGGCCCTTGAAATACCCTCATCTCTTTGAGCAGGCAGGTATCCGGCCTCCGAAAGGCATCCTGCTATCGGGAGCGCCCGGGTGCGGCAAGACGTTGCTGGCCAAGGCCATTGCCACCGAAAGCAAGGTAAACTTTATCTCCGTGAAAGGCCCAGCCCTGCTTTCACAATATGTAGGAGAATCGGAGAGGGCGGTGCGGGAGGTGTTTCACAAGGCAAGGCAGGCCGCGCCGTGTATTGTGTTTTTCGATGAAATTGATGCGCTGGTTCCCATTAGGAGTGCCGGTTCATCAGATTCCCATGTGGCGGAGAGAGTGCTCAGTCAGTTCCTGGCGGAATTGGACGGGATCGAAGACCTGAAGGGGGTCCTGGTGCTCGGAGCGACGAACAGGGTGGATATGCTCGACGCTGCAGCGCTCCGGCCAGGACGGTTTGATGAGATGGTGGAGATTTCCATGCCGGATGAAAAAGATCGCAAGGAAATCTTCGAGATACATCTTCGAAACAAGCCCCTTGCGAAAGGGGTCAGCCCTAATGATTTGGCCGCCGGGACCGAGGGTTTCAGCGGCGCGGATATCGCCGGGGTCTGCCACAAGGCTGCGCTCAAGGCCCTTCGCAGAGTAGTGCAGGGAGGGGGCGGCGAAAAGAGTGGCAAGGCTGTCGACCTGCGGATTCGGAGGAAAGACTTGTCTAATACCATAGAAGAGGTGAAGTGAGGGACCATGGATTTATCAAACCACAAAAAAGATCCAGGTTGCTCGGATCCGGTTTCTTGGCTGTCATGAAGCGATCTATTCCCCCCAGGACCATGCGGGATGTCTCCCGCTCACATCGGAAACATGGAGGTCCGGTCAAAACAAACCGGGTCGTTTCAGGTTTCGGCATAACGGGGCGAATCTCCGGAGCAAGGCAATCGGGGCCCCAGGGGCATGAGAATCCTGTTACCACCCCTTTGCCGACGGGGCGCTTTCAGAAGCCCAGGAACTGGAAATTCCAGACGAAACCGTTCTTCAAAAAAATCAAAGGTCCCCTGGTGGATGTTTTTCACGAGGCGGAGGAAGTGCTTATTGTCGTTGATCTTTATGGTTTTTCACGGCGGGATGTTTCCTTGAGCATGAGCGAGAACAGATATTTGATTTCCGCATGCACGGAGGATCAAAGTTTTCTGGAGGAAATACCGCTGCCGCCGGAGTTCGATTTAGAAAAGTGCGTTGAAAATTTCAGGAACGGCATCCTTGAGATCGTCATTCCACGAAAGAAAGTGAAGGATTTAACATAGAGAGGGTCGTCCTTCATGGGAAGCAAAGGACTCAAAACGCCGGAATCCGGGGAAAAGGACTCTACAGGATGAAAAAAAATCGTACTCAACGAAAACAGATAGTCCTCGTTATTGAGGACGAAAAGGAAGTCCTGACTATCTTAGCCCGATTACTCAACAACGAGGGTTATAATGTCTTAGAGGCGGAAAACGGTGCCCATGCAGTGCAAATTGCCGGTAGAATTAAACCGGACGTGGCTTTACTGGATCTGAATCTGCCCGACTGTAACGGTATCCGGCTGTTGGGAGAACTTAAGGCGATGGACAAGACCCTTCAGGTGATTATCCTGACCGCTCACGGCACGCAGGAGGCGGTTCGGAGCGCGATGGAACTCGGGGCCTTTAATTTCCTGACCAAACCCTTTGAATTTAACGAATTGTGCGAGGCGGTGCGGGAGGCCTTTGAAACAAAATACGGTTTGGTCAAGCAGGATGAACAACATGTCCAATGATTCCAGCGCCATTTACCTTTTCTGTTTTGCACGACGCCACAGACTGCCGGTTTTTGAGGTCGGCGGTCTGGATCATCGACATCCTGTTTCATTCTGGGCATTCAAAGATATCGTTGCGGTGCTGGGCATGTCATCCCTCGAGGATTTTTGCGGCCCGGAAGCTGAAAACAGGATGAAGGACCTGGCATGGATCGGACCTCGTGTCTGCCGCCACGAAGAGGTCGTGGAGGAAGTCATGCGCCGTTCTCCGGCATTTCCAGCCCGGTTCGGAACCATTTTTTCCTCGCTTGACGCCCTTGAGAAACTCCTTGACGTCCACTACGATAAAATATCCCGGTTCCTGGATAAGGCAGCGGACAAGGAAGAATGGGCCGTAAAGGGGCTGTTGAACAGGGTGCAGACCAGGACAAGTTTTTCGACACTTATGCTTTCAAGGGAAGAAGGGCGACTGGCCTCACTTTCGCCGGGAAAGCGATATCTTGCCGAGCAGCGAATCAGAAGCAGTGCCGACAGGGAACTGAACATCTGGTTGAATGGGATCATTAAGGGTATCGGGGACGACTTGTGTCGGCATTCCTCTGAATTTCGTGAACGCAAGGTGCTTTCCCCTGACAGCGAAGCAATGGAGATGGTCCTGAACTGGGCATTTTGGACAGCGCGGGAAGATGCCGATGATTTTCGGGCCAGGGTCGACAGGGCAAATGAACAGAATGACCGGCAGGGACTGCTGTTACAACTATCGGGGCCATGGCCCCCTTACAGCTTTCTACCCAACCTTGATTTGGTGACCGGTGAACAGTGATCGGTAATCAGTGAACAGTGGGGACGAAAATGAGTGAATTGGGACATGCAGAAAGTTTTCGAGACTTGATTGTATATCAAAAAGCCAGGAAAGTTGCCAGTAGGATCTTTGAGATTACCAGGGGCTTTCCGAAGGAAGAGATGTATTCATTAACTGATCAGATAAGACGATCATCAAGGTCGATTGGTGCCCAAATAGCAGAGGCGTGGGTAAAGCGACGCTATGAAAAACATTTTGTAAGCAAACTTACCGATGCTGACGGTGAGCAATTGGAGACACAACATTGGATCGACACAGCAATGGATTGCGGATATCTTGATGATGCCCAAGCGGTCGACTTGAACGATGAACTCTCTAAGATTGGCCGAATGCTAAACTCAATGATCAAAAAGTCTGAACAATTCTGCGGAAAAGATCACAGGTAACCGATCACCGATTACCGATTACCGATCACTGTACAGTGGGGATTTACAAAGCGTGTATTTACTGTATTGCATATTTCACGGCATTGAAGTCCAAAGGCAAGCGACCCTTAAGGGGGTTGGCGGTCAACCTGTCTTTCCGGTTGCGATAAACGGCATCGGCGCTGCCGTATCCGAAATTAGCGATGCGCATTTGACGCCTGATGTTCCGCAGGTCATGGCATACAAAAAGGTTGTAGAATCATTTCACAGCGATCGAACGGTCATTCCCATGCGATACGGCTGTGTGCTCAGGGACAGGCCTCAGGTTGTTCAGCTTTTGAAGAGAAACGCCCGTCGGTATGAATCGCTTCTCAAAGAACTGGATGGCTGCGTGGAGATGGGGATTCGATTGATGATTGATGATTGCCGATTGTCGATTGAAGATTTAAGGAAATCGGAGTTAGAAAATTTCGATCCGCAATCCGCAATCCAGAATCCAAAATCCAAAATCACGGGACGGGCATATCTGGCCGCCCGAAAAGAGCATTATGCCCAAGAAGAATGCATCACGGAAGCGAACAATGAAATCGCCGAGCAATTCCGTGCCGCGTTGGCCGGTCTCTTCGTGAAATGTAAAGTTGAGACTGCTGCAATCGCCAATCGCCAATCCGCAATCCACAATCCACTTCTTTCCCTTTATTTTCTCGTGCCTAAAAAATCCATTGATCCGTTCCGGCGGGTTTTTCGGCACATGCGCCGCAGGATGGAAACCACGAAGCTTCTTTTGAGCGGGCCATGGCCTCCTTACAGTTTTGTGCTGCCTGACAAGAAAGAGCGCCGGTCGGGGCTTCAGGACAAAGAGGTAAAAGAAAGGTAACCCTGGACCATGAATGCCGAATCCGTGAACGCCTCCGATATATCCTCAAAACATGAAGGTCTCTATGAAATGCTTTTAGAGTCCATTCCCTCTTCTGTCCTGCTGATCGACAAAACGCTGTCCATCGTATCCGCAAATCGAAATTTCCTTGAAAAAAACGACCTGTCCTTATCCGAGACAATCGGGCAAAAGCTGGAAAAAGTGTTCCCGGACGTAATCCTCCACCGGTTGCCTGTCCTGGATCAAATCCGGGGTGTTTTTCAAACCAGCGAACCGACCAATGGCCAGCGGTTGACCTATCGGGCCCCCGGGGTCCCCATGAGGGTTTATTACTATAAAATGATCCCGGTCATTCGGCAGGGCGTGATTGAAAACGTGATGTTTCTGATGGATGATATCACCCAGCAGGTGAAATTGAGCGAGAAGATCCAGCAGGTTGAACGTCACCTCGCGAGTGTCGTTGAGAGTGCCACTGACATCGTTCTATCCCTTGATACGGGGGGGCGGTTTTTGTCCATGAACCCGGCCGCGGAAAAAATTTTCGGGTTCTCCATCGAGGATAACGATGGCCCGCTGTTTCAGGACTGTTTGCTTAAAGATGAAAAAAAAGAAATGCAGAAGGTTTTTTCTGAAGTGATGCACGGTAATAAAGCAAAAGCAGTCGAATGGGACCTGATTACAAAAGAGAAAGTGAGCATTCGCGTCTCCTGGATTTTTTCACCCATGAAGGATGAAATGTCGAAACCGATCGGCATCGTGGCGGTGGGAAGAGACTTAACCGAGCAGCGCAAATTGGAGATGGAGCTTTTTCAGTCACAGAAACTCTCCGCCCTGGGCGTTATGGCTGGAGGTGTTGCCCATGAAATCAGAAATCCGCTGGCCATCAGTTCTTCCGCCGCCCAATTTCTCATGGATGATGATATTACCGCTGAGTTTCGCAAGGAGTGTGCGGCTAAAGTTAATTTGGGCATTCAGAGAGCTGCCGCCATCATTGATAACCTTATAAAATTTGCCCGGCCGGCGTCAAAGCACAGGGTTGAGCCTGTTGAACTCATCTCTCTTCTGCAGGAAACAGTATCTCTGGTCTCCAATCAGGCCGGGATACAAAAAATCGAAATAATATCGCATCTCTCCGGGGAATCCTTTACGGTCCAGGGGGTTTACGGACTTCTCCAGCAATTGTTCCTAAACCTTTTCCTGAACGCCATTGCGGCCATGCCGCACGGAGGTATCCTGACCCTCTCTGCAGAAAGTCGGGTCGGGGACGTTTTGCTTCGGATAACGGATACGGGGGGCGGTATACCGGGAAAAAACATCGATAAAATATTCGACCCTTTTTTTACGACCGGTTCCATAGGAGAAGGCATAGGATTGGGGCTTTCCATCGCCTATGCCATCGTGAAACAGCACGTCGGCACTATTGAGGTGCATAGTGCCAGAGGAAAGGGAAGCACCTTCATCGTGAAGCTGCCCACACAGTGAGGCGTTCCATTGACGATTGATGATTGGTGATTGAGGGCTGAAAACATGAAAACCAAAGAGCGGACCGTTCTCATTGTAGATGACGAGCCGGATATATTCTGGGTTATGGAACACCTCCTGAAGCAGGAAGGATTTGTCCTGATCGGGGCCTTGAACGGGCTGGAAACCCTGGTGGTCATGGAAAAAAAACATTTTGAACTGATTTTGCTTGACGCCAAACTGCCTGATATTGAGGGTTTGGCGCTGGCAAAAAAAATAAGGGAGATGGATTCAACGATTCCCATTGTGCTGATATCCGGATATCTTAGCCGGGATGACGAAATCGTTCAGGACGCACTCTCCAGCGGATTGATCTCGGAGTATATCTCCAAACCTTTTCAGCACACCGAGATCCTGAATGCAGTGAAAAATCTGTTGCTTTTGTAAACCCCGGTCTCTGAAATATGGAATGGATTCCATTTTATAATGGCGCCTGTTCCATAGCCCCTATTTCCTGTTTTTTATCCTTTGAGAATCAATTCCCCCGTCCTCCGTTCAAATTACCCTTGATTTCAGCCGGTTGAAAGGGATTAAAGCTTCCACCACAAATGTACGTGTCTCCGGCACGGTTAATGCAATAAATATTGTCTGCATGCATGCATATGGCAAAATCAGTTTAACCGACAAAAAACCAGAAAGGAGAAACATCATGGCAAAAGTACAAAAATCGACAGATTCCTCGAGCCTGGCAGAGGTTGTGGACAGAATCCTCGACAAAGGCATTGTAATCGATGCATGGGCCAAGGTATCGCTTGTTGGGATAGAATTGCTGTCTATCGAAGCGCGTGTGGTGATCGCTTCAGTGGAAACCTATTTGAAGTATGCCGAAGCCATCGGCCTCACAGCCTCCGCTGCAGCTCCTGCCTGAAAGATCGGTGTGAAGGCAGCTTAGGCGGAATGAAACGACCCGCAACCGTTGCCCTTCCCCGTTAAACCCATATGGGCAATCTTTACGCGAGGAGCCGATCCCAAGGCTCCTCACGTTCAGACAACATCTGTTTCCATTATAAACCGAGAAAGGAGAAGGACCATGGGGCGATTAACGGAAGATATGACAAATCTGCGTGATGGAATAGACGCCCTCCGCAACGGGCGGGTGGAATTCATCGCCGGTTTAAAACACGGCATGTCTGAACTCAAGTCCGATGTGGCGGACATGCAGCAAGGTTTCCGCAAAGATTACACCCGGATGGCCGGAAACATGAAAGACAATTTGAAGGCCTTCATGGCTGAAACAGAAGCATATGTCTCAAACCTGAAAAATGACGTGGTGGACATGCAGGATAATTTCCGCAGCGATCACGCCGATATGGCCCGTAAGTTGAAAGACGATCTTAGTGGGTTTGCATCCGGGATAACATCCTCCGTGGCCGACCTGATGGATCTCTTCAGTGACGACCGTGCCAAGATGGCCGGAAACATGAAAGACAGTTTGAAGGCCTTCATGGCTGAAACAGAAGCATATGTCTCAAACTTGAAAAATGACGTGGCGGACATGCAGGATAATTTCCGCAACGACCACGCCGATATGGCCGGCAAGTTGAAAAAGAATCTTCGGATGTTCGCAGCCGGCATAAAGTCCACCGTGTCCGATCTGGAAAAGCAATTTCGAGATGAGCATATCGAGATGACCGGCAAGGCCGGGGCTGAACGCCAAATGTTTTTTTCAAACGTGAAACAATCGCTTGCCGACCTGAAACTGAAAACAACCGATCTTCTTCAGGATATTAGCGATGATCTTGCCGGGGCCCGCAGGGCATGGTCCGGCACAACACCAACACCGTCCAGGAAAAGGACTGCCGAAAAGGTCCCCAGGCCTGCCAAAAAACAGGCAGAACCGGAGAAGGTTGCACTTCCGGTCAAAGATCAGGAAGCGCAAGAGAGTACCGAAGATGTGCCTTTAAAGGTACGCCAACCCGCCAAAGCACAGGCAAAATCGGATGATCTCACACAGATCAATGGAATTGGTCCCGTCATGAGCAGGTGTCTGAACAAGGCCGGTATTTTTACGTTCGCAAAATTGGCTTCAAGCACCACTGAGGAAATCCGGGGAGCGCTGGGGCAATCGGCAAAGTTTGCCAACTTTGAGAGGTGGGTCAAGGAGGCCGGGAAATTGAGCAGCTAAACAGCGTGTTCGCCTCAGGTCCCGGTCTTTTTTTGTCAAATTCACGATTTTCAAGAAAATTTTCAATGTCGGGAGAGTTTCAATGAAGACTAAATCTTTGAATCGCACCTCGGAAGCAATCCAGATAATGCCGATGCCAAATGATAACGTTCTGCCCGAGCCCAGCAAGGAATTCGTCAACACCTCTTACATCCGGGATGTGACGGAGCGTGCCCTTGCTTATCTCAATGTGGGATATCCGGTACACTTTTCCGGCCCGGCAGGCACGGGAAAAACAACCCTTGCCTTTCATATTGCCGCACAGCTCGGCAGGCCGGTCTCTCTCATTCACGGAGATGACGAGTTCGGAAGCTCCGACCTGATTGGACGGGATTCGGGATACCGAAAGTATAAACTTTATGACAATTATATCCATTCCGTCATGAAAACCGAGGAGCATTTGAATACACAGTGGGAGGACAACCGGTTGACCACGGCATGCAAAAACGGGAATACGCTCATTTACGATGAGTTTACCCGGTCTAGACCGGAGGCCAATAATGCGCTTCTCAGCGTCCTAGAAGAAAAATTTTTAAATCTGCCAAGGCTTCGAAGGGCCGATAAGGGGTACATGGAAGTGCATCCCGATTTCCGGGCGATCTTTACTTCCAACCCCGAGGAGTATGCAGGGGTCCACAAAACCCAGGACGCACTGATGGACCGTCTAATCACCATTCATCTGGGCCATTTTGACAGGGAGACGGAGGTGCAGGTTGCAATGGCCAGGTCGGGTCTGAAACTCAGCGATGCCGAAACCATTGTCGACATCGTGAGAGGGTTGCGAAATACGGGAGTAAATAACAACCGGCCCACCATTCGTGCCAGCATCGCCATTGTCCGCATCCTGGCAAACCTTGGCGGGCACGCCCGGATGGACGACCCCGTTTTCATCCGCACATGCCGTGACGTCCTGAGCACCAATACGGCCAAGGTTACCCGCGGGGGCCAGCCACTCATGCCCGAGGTGCTGGAGGAGGTTATGCAGAAGGTCTGCGGAACCCGGACATAACCGGCCGGAGACCGTTGGCCGCTCATATTGGCGATTGCAGATTTGTGATTGATGATTTGCGATTGTCGATTGAAGGAATTCTATATTTTATCAAAAAAGAAAGAGCGAAGCGATTCCACAAATCAACAATCAACAATCGACAATAAAAAGGAGCCAAAAGATGCCTTTACCCAAAAAAATCATTCGAGGTTTGGCAAACATCCGCACACGCTCGGGAACCCGCGACCAGGTATCCGAGCCGTACAAGGCTTTTCTTAGAATCGGATCACTGGAGATGGAGAAAGCCCGGCGGGGCAAGGAAAAGGAAAGCGCAATGAACCGTGTGCATAATATAGATGACCGTTTCCTGGAAATCGAGGCTGAAAAATCTGAACTTCTAAAGGCAATCGGCATAACGGCCAGCGGCGATGCTTGCGGTAATCCGGCCAATGGGTCGAAGCGTGAGACGGCCCAAAATAATGGCGGATTCAAAATATCTTACTGAGTATCAGTATGGATTATAGGATTGATGATTGACTATTGGTGATTGTCGATTGAAAAGCGCCTTAAAAGCTAAAGCATACAATATCCAAACACCAAAAACATTATTTTAAGGGTTATATATGAGGTAAACCGATGCCAAGGTTGAAGGGGGCGGCCTATATCCACACCAGCCGAACGATCCGAGGTTTTCGGTCCTGTCGGCACTTTACCGGGATATCTCTCACCTACTTTGAGTCCGGCCGGATCGGATTCGAAAAAGAGAAAATAGCCGTCAGGGAAGCGTTGAACAGAAGACACGGTCAAAGTCACCGTGCAGGTTCTCGTCTGCTGTCCGAGGGTGTTCCGGTTCATGACAGGAAGACGCTTATTGGAGATAGAAACAAGAAAGGGCAAAGAAAGGGGTCAAGATATGAAAATCAACTGTCTTTCCTGCGGGCACAAAGTAGACCTGGACGATGTTTACGATGATTATCAAGGCCAGATCAGGTGTTTGACCTGCGCCGCGATGCTGGAAATCAAAACCGAGGAAGGTCAACTCAGATCTGTCATATGGGCTAATGTTCCGCCCTCCCCTTTGGAAGAGAAAACCGCCTGAGGGCGCTTTGACAATTACCCGCAAACGTAAGAAAAGGATTGGGAAAGCAAAATGGCTGCGCAATCTCCGGATCATAAAGGAAGATACTTATACGCCGTAATCGCCGGGGCCGGCGGGCAAAACCTGGAAACACAGGGAATTGACAACGGCGCCCTCTATACCATTTCTGAAGGGAAAATCTCGGCTGTTGTCAGCGATGTCCCCAACAAAAAGCTGCGACCGGAACGGAGACACCTGGCGGCCCACCAGGGTGTGCTTCGGCGGTTGATGGAAGAGGGCACGCCGCTCCCCATGACATTCGGTATCATTGCGGACGGTTCCCGGGCAATCAGGCGGATACTGACCCTAAACGAAAAAGCTTTTCAGGAAGCGCTTGACCATGTCAACGGGAAAGTGGAAATGGGACTGCGGGTCACCTGGGATGTACCGAATATATTCGATTATTTTATCAACACCCATCCGGAACTCAGAGCGGTACGAGATCGGTATTTCGGCACCAATCTGGAACCGGCGCACGCGGATAAGTTAGCGCTGGGGCGTATGTTCGACAACCTGTTGAATGAAGAAAGGGAGATCCACACCGAAAAGGTAGAAGAGATTCTTGCCGGTGTCTGCTTCGAGATCAACCGAAACCCATGCCGAAGCGAACTGGAAGTCATGAGCCTGGCCTGCCTTGTGGGACGGGATAAGGCGAAACAAAAAGCGTTTGAAAAAGGCATTTTGGAAGCAGCCAATCCGTTCGACAACAATTATGCCTTCGATTACAACGGCCCCTGGGCTCCCCATAATTTCGTGGATATAGAGCTTAAGTTATGAATGAAGAGAAAACAATTTTTGATTGGCGATTGGCGATTGGCGATTGACGATTTAAGGAAGTCGCTTCGCTCCATTATTATTTTTATAAATATAGAGCGATATTCCTCAATTTTTCAAACGGTGTTATTCAATCAACAATCGCCAATCAACAATCAACAATGCTTATAGTCGATGACATACTGTTTTTTCCGATGCGTAGTATCCTCTGGATATTTCGCGAACTGCACAACTCCGTCCGGCAGGAGATGGAAAACGAGGCCGAGTCCATCACGGCGGAACTGAGCGATCTTTATATGATGTTAGAGACGGAAAGAATAACGGAAGACGAGTTCGACGCCCGTGAAAAACAGCTCCTTGACCGGCTGGAAATGATACAGGAGCGCAATACCGGTATCGAAGATGATGAAGAAGACCCTGATCCGGATAAACCGGGAGAGTGACAACTGATCAGTAACCGGCCTCCGGCCCAGAGGGACCTACGCCCCGGAGGATGATCAGTGAAAAAAGATCGGTGACCGATAACCTATGACTGATATCCGGTACCAGATTAAAGGGCTAAATAGTGACGGGAGAGCAACCGGAAGGATGTCAAAGTTTGAACACAGAACCACACAAGGACTCACCTCTTTTCCTTCGCAACAGCCATTTGCGAATCCTTTTTTTCGGCGGCAAAGGCGGTGTCGGCAAGACAACGTGCGCTACGGCCACGGTGCTCAGACTGGCCAAGCGCACCGCGGAAGCCTCCTTTCTCTTAGTCTCGACAGATCCGGCCCATTCTCTGGCCGATAGCCTGGCCGACACCACCCTTCCTTGCAATTTAAACGTTATCGAACTCGACGCAGGAAAATCCCTAACCGCTTTCAAGAAAAACCACACCCGGAAACTCAGGGAGATTGCATCCCGCGGAACTTTCTTTGACGGAGAAGATATCAATGAGATCCTGGACCTCTCCCTGCCGGGCATGGACGAGCTGATGGCCTTTCTCGAGATCGCGGGGTGGGTGGAAAATGAGACGTATGACTGCATTGTGGTGGATACCGCTCCAACGGGACACACTCTCAGACTGCTGGCCATGCCGGCGTTGATCAAAAGGTGGCTTGATGCGCTGGATGCGCTGTTAGCCAAGCATCGTTATATGAAGAAGCTGTTCAGCGGTTCTTATCGGCCTGATGATCTGGATAAATTCCTGTCCGGGATGGCCGGTTCGGTCAAACAGATGGAGGCGCTGCTGCAGGATCCGGAACGATGCTGTTTTGTTCCCGTTATGCTTGCCGAAGCCTTGAGCGTCACAGAGACCTCGAGGCTGTTGGAGGGATTGAAACAATCAAAGATACCGGTCACCGATATCGTGGTGAACAGGCTTTACCCGGAAAGTATTTGTATGGTTTGTTCGGACCGGCACATCCGACAGATGGGAGAGCTCGGTCAACTTGAAAAGAAAATATCCGCTTATTCCCTATGGGGAATTCAACAATACCCGGAAGAAATTCGCGGTCCGGCTCCTCTCGAGGTATTCTGGGATGGACTTGTTGCATTGAACAATCAACCCCGGTTGAATATTCTAAAGATTCAACGGGGCAAGCAATCAGCAATCCATGGCCCAGACCTGGCCGGCCCAGATCCTGCGGTCAAGGGAAGTACATGGAGAACCAACAGAAGTAAAAGCATGCTCAGAGCATGTCGCGCCAGGGCGGGCATCAATCGCCAATCAACAATCGCCAATCAACAATCCAAACCGCCTGTTCCTGAAAAGAGGCTCCTGGTTTTTGCCGGAAAGGGGGGAGTTGGAAAGACCACCCTGGCCTGTGCCACGGCAGTCAGGATGGCCCGGACATTTCCGGATAAGGGGGTTTTTCTATTCTCTACGGATCCGGCCCATTCCCTGTCGGACTGTCTAAGGAAACGGATCGGACCGGAGCCGACAGAGCTTATTCCCGGACTGACAGCCATGGAGATCGACGCACAGGCAGAGTTCGATGGCTTGAAAAAAAAGTATGCGGCAGAACTGGAGAGGTTTCTTGTCGCCCTCTCGCCCGATCTTGATCTGACATTTGATCGCGAAGTGATGGAACGCGTCATGGATCTCTCTCCCCCCGGCCTGGATGAAGTGATGGCCCTCACCCTAGCCATGGGTTTTCTCGCCGAGGATCAATACCAGGTCTTCGTGCTCGATTCGGCCCCGACTGGGCACCTGATCCGGCTTTTGGAAACCCCGGAGCTCATTCAGCAGTGGCTCAAGATGTTTTTCAACCTTTTTCTGAAGTATAAGCGCGTTTTTCGGCTTCCCGGGGTCTCGGAGCAAATGATCCGGATATCAAAAGATCTCAAACGCCTGCTTGCCCTGTTAAAGGATTTCGACCGGTCGGCGCTATATGCGGTGACCATACTGACGGAGATGGCATTTCAGGAGACAGCGGACCTGGTGGCTGCCTGCCTGCGAATGGGGATAAATGTGCCGACGCTTTTTCTCAATCTTGCCACACCGGTCAGTGAGTGCCCTCTTTGCTCGGCCCTTTACCGGAACGAGGAGCAGATCAGAAAAAAGTTTGAGCGAACCTTTCCCGGAAAGTCCCAGGTCCTGGTCCATTACATGGGGGAAACGCGGGGCATGCAGCGAATCGAGGCGCTGGGAGATGAGATTTATGATTGATGATTGGAGGAAATAAATTATGGCTGATTTTTCCATCGAGGAAACGGAACATATCTCTCTTTGCGAGACCCTGGATCGCATTCTCAACAAAGGCGCCGTTATTTTCGGTGAAGTGGTGATTTCCGTTGCCAATGTGGATTTGATCTACATTGCCTTGCAGGTGCTGGTTGGTTCAGTCGAAACGGTGCGGGGGGAAATGCCGATAAGTGGTTCTAATCCTCCTCCCATAAGACTTGGGATCAGGGCAGACAATGTCGGCAAATTAGAGATTGGCGATTGTTGATTGGCGATTTACGATTGAATCCGGTTTTGAGTTTTTCAATCAACAATCCAGAAGTCATCAATCCAAAGGAGGACGTTGGTAAAATGATCAATCATCAATCATCAATCATCAATCATCAATCAAAAAAGGTTGAATCCGAAACCCTCAGCGATTTTGCCAGAGTCATGGGTAAGGACACCGTGCAGGCTCAATCGCATTGCGAAGTGAACGACCGTCGCGCCCGGATCGAACTTGATCCGGAAAAGGCAAAAAACGGGCTCGGTCAACTGGTGCTCACCCTAATGAAAGTCATTCACGAACTCCTGGAACTTCAGGCGATCCGTCGAATCGACGCGGGGTCACTCATGGATGAAGAGGTTGAAAACATCGGGATGACTTTGATGAAGCAGGCCGAGGAGATTGACAGGCTCAGAAAAGAGTTCAACCTGGAGGAGGATGATCTCAATATTGACTTGGGGCCACTGGGGAAACTCTTATAATTGTTGATTGACGATTGTTGATTGATGATTGAAAGAAACAAATCTTATTTAAGAGGAGGATATGGAGTTAGATCCTGAAGAATTGAAAAAAAGGACAAAAGATTTCGCTCATAGGTGTGTAAAGCTTGCTATTTCATTGCCACGAACCACACTGGGAAAGCACATTGAATCTCAGTTAATCAGGTGTTCGACATCTGTAGCATCAAATTATCGAGCCAGTATTCATGCCCAGTCAAAAGCTGCATTTATAGCGAAAATAAGTATTGTAATTGAAGAATCAGACGAATCTGAGCTTTGGTTGGAATTCGTGATGGATGAAAAGCTAATGGAAAGAAAGAAGGTTTTGCCGCTTTTCAATGAAGCACATGAACTATCTTCCATTTTTATAACCACAAGAAGGACAGCTCAGAAAAAGAAAAAAATCAACAATCATAAATCATAAATCAACAATCAAAACCGGAGGTTTTCATATGGCCATTCAACGTGCAGCACAGCATTCCATCGCGAGCACCAACCTTGCCGATTTGCTCGAACGTATTTTGGACAAGGGGATCGTGATAGCGGGGGATATCAAGATCAGCCTGGTCGACGTCGAACTGCTGACCATCCAGCTTCGCCTGGTCATATGTTCCGTGGATAAGGCCAGGGAGATGGGCATGGACTGGTGGGTAAATAACCCCTGCTTCACCCGGGGGGCAAAAAATGATCAAGTCGTTGATTCCCTTGAAAGGATCGAGAAAAGACTCGAAAGACTGGAATCTTCCCCTTTGAAAGAATCCGGAAGTGATTCAGCACCTTAAGCCCGCGGTTTCCATTTGCGAAATTAAGCGTTGGATACATGGTTTTCGCCCGCAAGGGCAAAGCGACTGAAGACGAGGAGGTCGAATTATGGGTCGGATTACTGACGTTTTGAATTATCGACTGAAGAATAAAGGGTTTGAGCCAGTTGCGATCCCCAGGTTTATAAAGGATGTGGTCCATGCCGTTTCCGTTAATCACCAAATCGGACTGACGGAGATGAATAGACGATTGTGCCTGTTAGGCTGGGACCCCATCGAATTGGATCACCACACGCTGCAATTGATCATCGCGAGCAATGAAAAGGATTCGGTCCTCCCGGAGAGAATGTTGACTTAATATTGGTCCGGTATTCATTGTGATGAAGAAAAAGAGGTATTATGGCGGCAGTCATCAAACACTATTTGAATCCTTTGCATATCTATTGCCGGTTGAGGAACATAGGAATCCGAAAAACCATGGCAATATCACCCTGCCGTTGTTATGAGCGGGTCCTTTTCAAGCGTTTTTTAAAATAGAAAAGGGGAGAGGAAGGGAAGATTTCCAGGTGATGTGAAGGCCGGATCCTTAAGAGGAAGATCAAGACGGAGATGACATATCCGAAAAGGGAGCTTGAAAAACAAAAAAGTATGGAAGGTGTGGCATAATTATCAACGCACCGGTACGGTATGGGTATTTTTGGACAAGAAAGGTATTAGGAATGGCTGAAAAACCTGCCTATGAAGAATTGAAGCAAAGGCTTAAGGAGTTAGAGAAAACAGCCCTTAGGTGCAAGCGGGCAGAGGAGGACGAAAAGGATAAGCTGCAGGCGCAGTTGGTAAACGCCTTGGAAATGGCCCATTTAGGCCGATGGGAATATGATGTCGCCAATGACCTCTTCACGTTCAATGACCATTTCTACAAAATATTTCGCACCACAGCCAAGCAAATCGGCGGGTATACGATGTCATCGGCTGAATACGCCCGTCGCTTTGTCCATCCTGACAATATGACTGTTGTCGAAGAAGAAAATCGAAAGGCGATTGAAGCAACCGATCCCAACTTTAGCCGGCAACTGGAACACCGCATACTTTATGACGACGGTACCATAGGACATATTTCCGTTCGGTTTTTCATCGTCAAGGACGCCCAAGGCCTTACAGTCAGTACCTATGGAGTGAATCAGGATATCACAGACCGCAAGAGGATGGAGGAGGCGTTGCGGAAGAGCGAGGAACACTACCGCAGCATTTTCGAGGATTCGAGAGATGCAGTCTATATTACCACTCGAGATCAATACTGTCCGGTTAACAAATGTCTAATTTAAGCTGAGCTGAACAGCTACCCTTATTTGAAATAGCAGGTGGCGGTTCAAATAGCTCCCTTAAGGAACAACTCCTAAAAAGATTGAGTTGCAGAATCCTAAGAAGATTCTGCAGGCTGACTTTAATGCGAAATAATAATTTCAGGTAACACAGTAGAAGATACGCGATTAATGCAACATAAATCTGTGAGAGGACCGCGTTTTTAGAATTGCCTATGAAAGCCTTGATTTTAAGGTTCTGTTTGATCCAGCGGAAGAATATCTCTATTTTCCATCGCTCTTTGTAGATATCGGCAATTGTTTTTGCAGCCAGCTTGAAGTTATTGGTAATAAATACATAGTGATGTCCCGTTTGGGGGTCACGATAGCCTATCCTCCTTAATTGATAAGGGCACTGTTGTATTCCTTTTACACCGTTAAGCAAGATGGTCTGATCTGATGTCAAGCCCTGCTTTTTTTTAATCTCACGGCGTTCAGTGACCCTGTAAACGGCATTACGCTTTTGTCTTGTGACAAAAAACAGGTTGTTTTTCTCAAGGGATGCAAACCAGCTGTAATCGGTGTAAGCCCGATCAGCAACCACAATGGAGCCTTTGGGCAATCTAAGACATCGAGCGATCTCTATCTCATGTGTTTTAGCCTCTGAGATGGAGACAAAACTGGGTAGATAGCCATCATGATCCAACACGGTGTGCAGCTTAATGCCCGCCTTGGTCCTTCTGAAGGATGCCCAGGGAAATACACTGAGGCATAGATCGATCACAGAGGCATCCATACTGTAGAGTTTGTTTTTAAACTTAAATTTATGCTTAGGGGCGATACCGGAGCATTTACGATACATACGGTAAAATAAAGCCTCATAGAAAGAGGCTGGGCGGTTGTTGTTGGCATCGGAAAAGGTTGAGCGGGCAACGGGCGTGGCTCCCAGGTGATAAAGGCTGCTGGATCTGGCCTTTAAGCTTTGGATACCGTCTCTGAGGCTTACTCTGGAGGTCAGTTGCATAAACATCAGATGGACGAACTGATTCCATCGGCTAAAGGAGCGGGGTTTTCTGCCTGTGCCGTGCTGATTTTCAAGGGTTGAAAAAACATGTCTTGGTATAATTTTAAGCATAGAATTAAAAAGTGTGGTATGATGAGCCATAGTCCGGATTCTCCTTTCTGTTTAGTGTGTTATGGCTAACATCATTATAACAGATTACGCGGAGAGTTCGGACTTTTTTTATCCCTTAACCGGACACTATTGACTCGAGATGGTAAGTTTATTGACGCAAACCAATCTGCACTTGATCTCTTTGGCTATAGTAGAGAAGAGATGGCATCGGTGAATGCCCTTCAACTATATATGCATCCTGTTGATGCAAGCAGGTTTCAGAAGGAGATAGAGGAAAAGGGATTTTTGAGCGACTATGAAGTAACGTTCCGTAAGAAAGATGGTACGGAGATAAACAGTTTGTTTAGTACGACTCTCCGACGAGCAAATGATGGAAGCATTCTGGCATACCAGGGCATTATACGTGATATGACTGAGCACAAGAAACTTGAAGCCCAGTTCATCCAGTCCCAGAAGCTGGAGGCCATAGGCAATCTGACAGGGGGGATTGCCCACGACTTCAACAATCTCTTGACCGCCATCATCGGAAATGCCGATCTGGCGATCGGAGATGCGGGGAAGGATTCGCCCCTCTATGAGTTATTAGAAGAGATCAGGGAGGCAGGGGCAAGGGCGGCAGGGCTCACCAGGCAGCTCCTGGCCTTCAGCCGGAAGCAGGCCCTTCAACCCGAAGTGGTGAACCTCAATGAGGCGCTGGGTAATATGGACAGGATGCTGCGGCGTCTCATCCGGGAGGATATTGAAGTGGAAACCCTCTTGAGGCCTGATTTGGGACGGGTCGAGGCGGACGTCGGGCAGTTGGAGCAGATCCTCATGAACCTGGCGGTCAATGCCGGAGATGCCATGCCCGATGGAGGAAAGCTGACTGTTGAGACAGGTAACGTGGATCTGGATGAAGGTTATGCCCGGAACCACATCGCCGTGATGCCGGGTCCTTATGTGATGTTAGCCGTGAGCGACACGGGCATCGGAATGACGAAGGAGGTACAGGATCGTCTCTTTGAGCCCTTTTTCACCACCAAGGAGAAGGGGAAAGGAACGGGTCTGGGGCTCTCCACCGTGTACGGGATCGTCAAGCAGAGTAAAGGCAACATCTGGGTCTACAGTGAGCCGGGCAAAGGGAGCACCTTCAAAATCTACCTCCCCAGGATAGAAGAGACGGTTTGTATCATTGGGAAAGCAGAGAAAAAGGGAGTATCCCTTCAGGGTTCGGAAACCATCCTGGTGGTTGAAGATGACGACATGGTCAGGAATTTGGCACTCAAGGCCCTGAAGCAGTACGGGTACAAGGTCCTGTGCGCCGGGGACGGTCAGGATGCCTTTCATGTGTGCCGGGAACACAAGGAACCGGTTCACTTGATGTTGACAGACGTGGTCATGCCGGGGATGGGCGGCATAGAACTGGCGAAGAGTCTGGAAAAACTGCGGCCTGAGATAAAGGTCCTTTTCATGTCGGGCTACACTGACAGTGCTATCTCTCACCATGGGATTTTAGCGCCACATGTTAATTTTATTGAAAAACCTTTTTTACCGGAGACTCTTGCAGGCAAAGTGCGCAAAGTTCTTGATGCCGGTCGGAGCGGAGCGTAGATCCCGCTGAAAGCGGGGATGAGGCCAAAGCTACCGACCCATGATTAATTATCCTTATTTGTAAGTTTTTTAGGTTCTTGTTTTTATTCGATAAATGACGACTATCTTCGCTGCATCCTCTATCGAATACAGTATTCGATAGTTTCCGACACGAATGCGATAATCATCTTTTTCGGTGAGCTTTTTAGAAGATTGAGGTCTATGGTTGACGGGCAGAGCGAGATTTTTTTGTCGATCGCAATGCGATCTTTCGGGGGATTGGGAGAAGAGGGGGAAGAGAATGGATGCGAAGGAATTAAAAGCGAAGGAAAATCAGGGAGATTTTGAACTCAGGCAAGGAGCCGAGGAAAAACTGAAAGAAGCGTCCAGACGTAGCGAAGATCTCTCCGGAGTGTCGCCCGAAAAAATGGCACATCTCATCCACGACCTTCAGGTTCATCAGATTGAGTTGGAAATGCAGAACGATGAACTCCGGCGTATCCAGGGTGAACTTGAGAGGACGCGGGACAGGTATTCTGATCTGTATGACTTTTCGCCGGTCGGGCATTTTACAATGAGTGAAACGGAGATTATCGAAGAGGCCAATCTCACTATCTCTTCCATGTTAGGCATAGAACGCAGCGCCTTGATCGGAAAATCCTTTACCCGTTTTGTTCTGAGAGAAGACCAGGACATTTTCTATAAACAACGGCAGCGCCTTCTGGAAACAGAGACACCCCGGTCCTGCGAGATACGTCTTGTAAGAAATGAAGGTCATGAGTTTCATGCCCGTATTGAATGCATGGTCATAAAAAACAGGGGTGGCGATCTAAGGCAGATCAGGGCGGCGGTCAGCGATATCTCCGACGTCAAGAGAATGGAAGAGGAGCTTTTAAGGTCCCAAAAACTTGAATCGGTAGGGTTGCTTGCAGGGGGCATCGCCCATGATTTCAACAATATCCTGACAGCGATTATAGGTAATGTTTCCATGGCCAAGATGCAGGTGAGGCCGGAGGATGAGATGTTTGACCTGTTAAGTGGCGCAGAGACTGACCGGACAGTTGGTGACCTTTGCCAGAGGGGGAGCGCCGGTAAAGGAGACCGCTTCAATCAAAGATGTTATCAGGGAATCATCCCTCCTTGTTTTGCGAGGTTCAAAAACCAGGTGCGATTTTTCCTTAGCTGAAGACCTCTGGCCGGCTGAGGTTGACGTCGGGCAGATGAGCCAGGGCATCAATAATATTGTTTTCAATGCAGACCGGGCCATGCCGGAAGGGGGAATCATTCAGGTTGCTGCAGAAAATCTAATAATAGGTGACGGACATGGGGTGCCCCTCAGGCCGGGCAGATACATCAAAATATCCATCACGGATCATGGGGTTGGCATAGCCGAAAAATATCTTTCAAAGGTATTTGATCCTTATTTTACGACAAAGCAGGAAGGGAACGGTCTCGGGCTTGCCATGACCTATTCCATCATCAGGAAACACGATGGGCACATCACGGTGGAATCCCAGTTGGGGGTTGGGACCGCATTTCACATCTATTTGCCTGCTTCCGATAAAGCAGTCCCAGAAAAAGAGGAAGTTAAGATAATAAAAGGCCAAGGCAGGATTCTGGTGATGGATGATGAAGCGTCGTTACGGAAAATGGTCGGGAGGATGCTGAAAAACCTTGGCTATGAGTCAGAATTTGCAAAGGACGGTGCTGAAACGATTGAGATGTACAAGGAAGCCAAAGAAGCTGAAAAGCCTTATGATGCCGTCATTCTGGATTTGACCATTCCCGGCGGAATGGGCGGCAAAGAAGCGATTAACAAATTACTTGAGATTGATCCTGAAGTAAAAGCTATTGTCTCAAGCGGATACTCCGATGACTCGGTCTTGGCGAATCTCCAGGAATATGGTTTTAAAGGTACGATGCCCAAACCATTTGAATCCCGATCACTGAGCAAAGTGTTACATGAAGTGCTCGAGGGGAAAGGGAAGTATTGATGCCTGCCCTGGCGCGACTCCGCCGAAATTTGTTTGTTTCGTGATAAGTATTTAGAATTAGAGTCCCGGACGTCACGTTCATTAAAGCCAGGTCTGGGCCAGGGATTGGTGATTGAGAAGAATTGAACCCTGGAGAACTGAAAGAGCGAAAAGATGGGAAAATTTGTCAGACGGAGAATTCATTATTCTGAAATTCAAGGATCATTATCCGAAATAAGATTTAAGAATACCTTAACTATACTGAATTTTTAGCAAAGTCATACTTATGCAAGCAATGTTAAAACTATCACACTTTTGAACATTATCAATCCCTTTGACATCCGCAATATATCCAGTCATAAAAAAATTACGCTGATGATCGGGGAGAATTAACCACGCTTTTCGCCCCGAATATATTGTGGGATTGCAGGAGATGGTCACGTGAGAGAATGAGATAATCGCCTTTTGAAACCTTCTGCGACTTGTGACAGCAAAATACCGCTATTTTGAAAGGAGAAATCATGAACGGCAATCAACTGACACTTCAGCCGCATGGTACTGAAAAAATGTCCACCGGCATTGAAGGGCTTGATGAGATCACCGGCGGCGGGCTGCCGCGCAACCAGACCTCGCTCGTCATCGGCGGACCCGGCTCCGGCAAAACCGTCTTTGCCTTGCAGACGCTGATCAATGGCGCGCGCCAATCGGGCGAGCCGGGCATCTTTGTCGCCTTTGAGGAGAACGCGCATCAGATCATCGCCAACGCGGCATCCTTCGGCTGGGATTTGCCCACGCTGGAGAAGGAAGGGAAAATTTTCTTTCTCGAAGGGCGCTTGTCCGCCGACGTCGTTCAAAGCGGCCAGTTTGACCTGGCTGGACTGTTAGCGGGGCTCAAGGCAAAAACCGATGAAATGGGAGCCAGGCGAATTGTTTTCGATTCGGTTGACGTCCTACTGATGCTTCTGAATAATCCCATCATAGAACGGCGCGAAATTTACCGCATCCGTGATTGGTTAGCCCAAGCCAACATCTCCGGCATCATCACCGCCAGAATTGAGGGGAGCGATCCGCTGTTGTCGGCACACTATAGCTTTATGCAGTTCATGGCGGATTGCGTGGTCTTGCTGCACCATCGCCTTGTCGACCGCGTTTCGCTGCGTGAATTGCGCGTCATGAAATACCGGGGTTCACATTTTGCCGAAGCCGAGTTCCCGATGGTGGTCGGTCCTCAGGGAATTGAAGTGATCAATTTCGGTCCGGAGCAAACCAGCGTCGAGGCCTCCACCGAACGCGTTTCCACCGGCGTCGAGCGACTCGACCTGATGCTTGACGGCGGTTACTTTCGTGGGTCCACTGTGCTGATCACGGGCACGCCGGGTACGGCAAAATCAACTCTTGCCGCGGCGTTTACGCACGCTACGTGCCAAAACAACGAGAAAGCACTCTATGTCTCTTTCGATGAAGTAGCCAATGTGATGGTGCGCAACCTGTCTTCTGTGGGCATCCGCCTGAGTCCGCATATCGAGTCCGGGCTGCTCAGGATGTATTCGGCGCATACGGCGGCGCAGAGCGCACAAGAACACTTGCTGAAAATCAGAGCGTTAATCAGAGCACACAAACCGTGCTGCCTTGTGATAGACCCAATCTCGGCGATGACCAGAGCTGGAGGATCCGTATCCGGACAGGGATTTGCCGAGCAGTTGCTTCACATCACGCATTTGGAAGGAATCACGCTGGTCTGTGTCAGTCTTGTATCAGGGAACGATCCATTGATAGAAATGTCAGCCGCGCAAATCTCGACGATGGCAGACACCTGGATGCACGTCACCTTTATTGGATATCAAGGGGAACGAAACCGCGCGCTGACCATCATCAAGTCGCGCGGCACCAGGCATTCCAATCAGATGCGCGAACTCACCCTAAACGACCAGGGCATTACGTTGACGGACGTCTACACCGCCGGGGGTGAGGTGCTGTTGGGTTCGATGCGTTGGGAAAAGGAGCGCGCGATGGAATTGGAGGCCAAACTCCTGCTTGCGGATGCAGAACTCAAACGGAGCAATCTGAAACTGGCGGAATCGGAGATGTTGGCGCGCATCGAAACACTCAAACGCGAATTGAAAGCGAAACGCGCTGAAGTCGCCTTGCTGGATGCGCAGCAGGAGGAGCAACTGGAACGGTTGAAGGCGGAGCACAAAGACTTGGGTTTATTGCGAGGCGCAGACAAGGAGACGACATGAGCAAGCCAAACGCACAAAGCGCCCGCGTCGAGCCTGCGCGCGGAGAGCCCTTCCTGTTCCGGCTTTACATCGCGGCGGGGACGCCCAACTCGGGTTACGCCATCGCCAACCTCGAAGCCGTCTGCAGGGAATATCTGCGAGACCGTCACCAGATCGAAATCGTGGACTTTCTGCAAGAGCCGTTGCGCTCGTTGGGCGAGGGAGTTCTCGTGACACCCACGCTGGTCAAACTTTCGCCGTTGCCAATGCGGACAATTGTGGGCGATCTGAGTGATACATCAATCGTGTTGCATGAACTGGGATTGGAAGAAGGCGCGAAATGAGCAAACGCAAATCGAACGTCGGCATCTCCGAGCGTAAGGAAACAGAAAAGGCGCAGCAAAGTATGGATGAATTGTTCCGCGCGCTCATCGAGAACTCTTCGGACATCATTACGATCCTCGACCCCGAGGGGATCATCCGCTATGAAAGCCCTTCCGTTGAACGGGGGCTGGGATACAAACCTGCGGAATTGATCGGCACAAACATCGTTGAACGGCTTCACCCGGACGATGTGTCAAAAGTCATCGAGGCCTATGGGGCAATAAATGCCCAACGAACTCCCAGCGGAACTTCTTGGATTGGTCATTTCATAGAGGCGCGTCTTTGTCACAAAGATGGCTTGTGGCGGACGATGGAATGCATCTTTAATGCGCTTCCCAGGGACCTGCTCGTGACGGGAATTGTAATCAATTTCCACGACATCACCAAGCGCAAGCAGGCAGATGAAGCTCTCCGTGAGAGCGAGGAGAAATTTCGCTCTATGGTGGACAACGTCGGTATAGGGGTGGCACTGATCAGTCCAGCAATGGAGATACTTGATCTGAACCGCCAGATGCGTGTGTGGTTTCCAGATATCGACTCGAGCAAGCGCTTAATTTGTTACCGTGCCTTCAACAACCCGCCGCGTGAAGAGATCTGCGATTACTGCCCGACGTGTAGGACGCTTCAAGACGGCAACGTGCATGAGGCCACAACCGTAACGCCAACGGCGGACGGCCCCCGAAACTATCGCACCGTCTCGTCACCCGTCTTCGACGCAAATCGAAAAGTGACGGCTTGCATCGAAATGGTCGATGACATAACTGAGCGTGTATCGCTGGAAGCCCAGCTCCGCCAGGCCCAGAAGATGGAAGCCATCGGCACCCTGGCAGGCGGTGTGGCCCATGATTTCAACAATATACTGACCACCATCATCGGGTATGCTGACCTTATGTTAATGACTGTCGAAACCGATAAACCCTTAACTGAGGAGATAGAGGAGATCAAGTTAGCCGGGGAAAGGGCAGCCGCTTTGACCCGCCAGCTCCTCGCCTTCAGCCGCAAACAGATTGTCCAGCCTAAGATTCTGGATCTGAATAAATTATTGACAGGTATAGAAAAGATGCTTGTCCGCCTGATTGGAGAGGATATTGAAATTCTGATAATCCCGAAATCTGACTTATGGAAGATAGAGATAGACCCCGGACAAATGGAGCAGGTGATCATGAACCTGGTGGTCAATGCCAAGGACGCCATGCCCAATGGAGGCAAGCTCACCATTGAAACGGTCAACATGGATCTGGGCGAGAACTATTTTACCGATCACGGCATTGTTGAAAAGCATCCAGGCTCTTATGTGGTGCTGACTGTAAGCGATACCGGCATCGGGATGGACAAAGAAGCCCAGGAACGTATCTTTGATCCTTTCTATACCACCAAAGAGAAAGGCAAGGGCACCGGATTGGGCTTGTCCACGATCTACGGCATTGTCAAACAAAACAATGGTTTTATTTGGGTCTACAGCGAACCTGGACAGGGTTCCACCTTCAAGGTTTACCTGCCCAAGGTGAAGGGAGATGTTAAGGGGGAGGAGAAAGAACGAACCCCAGTAATCAAACTTGCCGGTTTTGAGACCGTTTTAATTGTAGAAGATGATGATAGCCTTCGGAAACTTACTCAAAAGTCTCTCCAGCCCCATGGATACAGAATACTTGTGGCTGAAAACGGCGAAGATGCCTTGAGAGTAAGCAAGGAGCACGAGGGGCCTATTGATCTGCTGATCACTGATGTGGTGATGCCCAGGATAGGCGGTAAGGAAGTCGCAGAACGGCTGCAACCGCTCTACCCACGAATGAAGGTAATTTACATGTCCGGATATACTGACGACTCTATTGTTCATCGCGGTGTTCTGGCACCGGGACTTAATTTTCTCGAAAAGCCGTTTTCACCGGAAGGTTTGGCGCGCAAAGTGCGGGAGGTTCTGGACAAGAAAAAAGATTAAATTCGTGCCATAGGTCACGCCGGTAAAATCAAGTATGATTATCCCAATGGTTGAGAATCTGGTCGCCCTTAAAACTCAAAGATACTGGATGTATCTTTGAGACATGGGCGGTTTAAATATGATTATCCGATGGTTGACAAATTGGAGGGCCTGAAATTTTCGGATACTGATACAATTCGAAACTTTATGACGGTATAATCATACTTTTGAAAATGTAAGTAAGTTTTGGTTTGTATGCCAAAAGCAGATGATATCACTATGATGATGAACCCCTGAGAAATTTAGACAAAGGAGGGTGCAAATGGAAAGCGTAATAAGACGTTGCCTAATAACAATCCTTGTCTCTATTCTTTTTGTTTCTTTAAATTCGGTCACTATAAGCGCCGCAGAAACTGATCCTGTTCTTAACGAAGGCAAGAAATGGCGCATCGGCTACCTTGAAGGCGGCCCCTATGTTAATTACCAAGGAACGCTGAAATCCATTATAACAAACCTGATGTCCATGGGATGGATTGAAAAAAGCGATCTCCCTGAGCTTCCAGATCTGGAAGATACCAGGGCTTTATGGGAATGGCTGTCTACCCCCGGCCGAAGCCGATACCTTACATTTGTTGAGGACGGATACTGGTCATCCAACTGGAAGAAAGATAAAAGAGCGCAAAAGGTCGAAGAGATAAAAAAACGGATCTCAAATGTTCATGAGTTTGATCTTTTGATCGCTATGGGCACTTGGGCTGGACAGGATATGGTCTCAATCACGAATAAAATCCCTGTAATGGTGATGTCTTGCAGCGATCCTGTTAAGGCAAAAATAATTAAAAGCGTTAAAGATTCGGGCCAAGACAATGTCCATGCATGGTGCGATCCGACCCGTGGTGAAAGACGCCTCCGGCTTTTCCATGACGTCTTGGGATTTAATAAGCTGGGCGTTATTTATGAAAATACTGAAGATGGCAGAATTTATGCTGACCTGACGTCGATTCAAAAAGTATCAGGGGAACGCGGCTTTGAAACCGTTGAGTGTGAAGCCCTTGAAACAGGGCTTTCACTTCAAACAAGCCGAGACAATGTGGCTCGGTGCATCAATAAATTGGCTCAACGGATCGACGCTCTGATAATCTCTGATCACCGTGGGCTTCATCCCAAAAATTTTCCGGAACTCATCAATCCGCTTTTAAAAGAGGGCATTCCTGTCTTTACCGCTGTCCGGGGACCAACATTGGTAAAACGCGGCGTACTGATGGGAATCGCCCGGGAGGATTACCAACCACTGGGTGGCTTTTACGCAGAAACGATGGCCCGCATTTTTAATGGTTCCAGCCCCAGGGATTTGACACAAATTTATGAGGAGCCGCTGAAGCTGGCAATTAATCTTGAAGCAGCCCGAATCCTCGGGTATGAAGTTCCACCGAATATCAAAAAGATTGCCGATATCATATACTCGAAAATCGATCGAAGTCTTATGGAGCAATAGGTGGACCAATGATTCGTTGGTTGAAATCCGATTATGCCAAGGCGATGAGCTTTGCGATAGCTTTTGGTATCCTATTTTGGATTGTCGATGGATATTTCGAATATATATTTTTCCACAAAAATTTGAAATTTCTGCTACTTGAAGGTCCCGAAACACTTTTGGAATCCCTTTTTACCAAGGTGTCCCTTCACTCGCTTTTTGTAAGGATTTCTTTCCTTTTTGTGGCGTTCCTTGGGGGCTTGTTACTCTCATTCTTTCTTTACAGGAAAAACCAAATTCAGAAATCACTCCGAATCAGCGAGGAGACTTTTTCAGGTTTTTTCAACCAAGGCAACATCGGAATGGCCATCATTTCGTTGGAGAAAGGCTGGGTAAACGTCAACAAAAAACTCTGCCATATGTTAGGATACAGTGAAGAAGAATTGATGCAGAAGACCTGGACGGAAATGACTCACCCGGACGATCTTGAACCGGATCTGGCGCTGTTTAATAAAATGATAACAGGTGAAATTGACAATTATGAAATGGAAAAGCGCTTCTTTAGAAAAGACCATAGTGTCATTTATATCCATTTAACGGTCTCGTGCACAAGGATTTCTGACGGCTCCATTGAAAGGGTGTTGGCCACCCTTCAGGATATTTCCGAGAAAAAAGCTTCGCAGAATCGTATCATCCACTTGAACAGGGTACTTAAGGCGATTCGAGATGTGAATCAACTGATCGTTCGAGAAAAAAACTCGGAAGAGCTGATTAAAGAAGGTTGTAATCTTTTAGTGAATAATAGGGGTTATGTCTCCGCCCTTATGGTTCTTACTGATGAAAATGACAGTCTTGTTTCCTGGGCATCGTCTGGTTTTGAAGCGAACGATGATTTAATGAATAGCTTAGCGGAAAGTCATCGATTGCCCCTTTGCCTCAATCCGTCATCCGATAATGAAGTGATTTTGATTGAAGGCAATCATGAGGCATGTAGGAATTGTCCTATTTCTGGAGCCTGTGCCGGGAAAAGGACATTGTCTGTTCCGCTGGCGCATGGCGGGGCGAAATTCGGTTATCTAACTGTTATCTTGGGCACTGATCTTGAGGTGGATGATGAAGAGATAGGTCTCTTTTCGGAGATGGCTGGAGACATAGGCTACGCTCTCAACTTCATTCGAATGGAAGAAGAACATAAAGCGTCTGAGCATAAAGGGCGGTTGCTTCAAAGTCAGTTGGCGCAGGCTCAAAAAATGGAATCCATAGGCCGTTTGGCTGGTGGGGTGGCGCATGACTACAACAATATATCCAGCATTATCATCGGCTATTCAGAATTGGCTCTGGAAAAGATAGAACAAGACGATCAACTTTATGACGACTTGATAGAGATTTATAGCGCTGCAAAGCGCTCGACGGAAATTACCCGTCAATTGCTGGCTTTTGCTCGTCAACAGACCATTTCTCCCAAAGTTCTCGACCTAAACGACAGCGTTGAAGGTATGTTAAAAATGCTCAGGAGGCTCATCGGCGAAGACATCGACCTCGCTTGGCTTCCCGGCGCCGATGTTGGTCCGGTTAGGATCGACCCTTCTCAGGTCGATCAAATCTTGGCAAACCTTTGCGTGAATGCCCGGGACGCCATAGCCGACGTGGGTAAAATCACCATCGAAACAAAAAATGCCTGCTTTGATGACGTCTATTGCGCCGAACACACAGGATTTATCGAAGGTGAGTTTGTGCTGCTTGCCGTGAGTGACGACGGCAGTGGAATTCCATCGGAAAACCTGGACAAAATATTCGAGCCATTTTTTACCACAAAGGGTATCGGGAAAGGCACAGGTTTAGGGTTAGCCACTGTTTATGGCATCGTTAAACAGAATAATGGATTCATCAACGTATACAGCGAGCCCGAAAAAGGGACGACCATCAGGGTCTATCTTCCTAGGCATACCGGTAGTGTTAGATCAACACAGCCCCAAATTGTATCAGAGATTCCGTTAAGCCGAGGTGAATCAATCTTACTTGTCGAAGATGACGGCTCAATTCTAAAACTTGGCAAAAGAATGCTCAATGATTTGGGGTATAATGTTTTGTCTTCTAATAGTCCGGTCGATGCTCTCCAGTTGGCCAAAGACCATGCCGACAAGATCCATTTGCTGATAACCGATGTGGTCATGCCTGAAATGAACGGCCGTGAGCTGTCTGAGAAACTTCAAGCGCTTTATCCTAATCTCAAAACTCTCTTCATGTCCGGTTATACAGCTAATGTCATTGCCCACCGCGGTGTGCTGGAAGACGGTGTTAGCTTCATTTCAAAACCATTTTCGAAAAATGACATGGCCGAAAAGGTCCGGCAGGTCTTGGATAATGCAATAATCGAAACTCATGATTAATTATCCTAGCCACAACTTTTCAACCGGCCTGAAAACTCAAGGATACTGGATGTTTTAAAGATTGTATAGAATCAAGTATCCTTGTCCGAAACTGGATCAATCACGGATCATGAAATTTATAGATACCATTAATATCCGTAATGATTGACAGGTTATAGCTTAAAAGATATCTAGGAGACGCTATCTGAGCGACTGATCGACATATATGACGATTGAATGGACTCATGTCTTTTATTTTTGACTTCCGAAATAGTGTTAGGCTCTCCAATAGTCGTTATTAGAAGTGGATTATATTCTGTTCTTATCAACCAAACCCATATGGAGGAAATCAAATGACCAAAGTCGAATTAATCGAAAAAGTCGCTAGAGATGCAGGAATCACGAAAAAGGCAGCGAAAAAAGCATTTGATTCTGTGTTGGAAGGTATAAAACAAGGGGTACAAAAAAGGAACCACAAGGTAACTCTTATAGGATTCGGTACATTTAAAAATGTTTACAGAAAAACCCGCATGGGTCGAAATCCACAAACTGGTGAAAAAATCAAAATCAAAGGTAAGAGCGTCGTCACCTTCAAGCCCAGTAAGAATATACTATAGAGATACAAAACTGAATATTTAGCCAGCCTGACTGCGACGGTGCTGGGAAAAAGGGCCTTTACCTACAAGCCGATTTTAAGGACCGATCTGACAGAAACGGTCCGAAAAGTGCTGGATGAGGCGAAAGGCTAAATTTTCACATTTTTAACCAGTCACAACTTTTCATCACCACTGAGAACTCAAGCTTACTGGATGTAGGCATCAATGCAATTGCGGTAATGGGCACGATCAGATAAATGCAAGTAATCGCAACTCGAAAAGATCGAGAAGACGCTGGTAAAAATCATGTCTGAAAAGCCAACCTATGAAGAATTAGAAAAGCGGGTAAAAGAGCTATCGAACGCCGAATACGAACTAAAACTGGCTGTTGAGAAACTCAGGCAAAGTGAAAATCGATTTTACAATCTTATTGAAGGTTCTATTCAGGGAGTACTTATCCATCGAGAACACAAGGCGCTTTTTGTAAATCAAAAATGGGCGAATATACATGGGTATTCACCAGAGGAAGTACTTAGAATGGATACGGTTGTACAATTGATTTCCCCAAAAGATCAGAAGCGGATGATCGAATACAAAGAAGCACGTAAACAGGGTAAAGACGCTCCTACGGATTATGAATATCAAGGTGTACATAAAAATGGATCTTATATTTGGCTGGATAACAGAGCCAGTGTCGTCCAATGGGAAGGGCGGAATGCTATCCAAACAACTATTTTTGATATAACCAACCGTAAAAAGGCTGAGGAACAACGGGACAGGTTAATTTCGGACCTTCAAAAAACACTATCAGAGGTTAAAACATTACAGGGTTTTCTACCCATTTGCTCACATTGCAAAAAAATCCGTGATGACAAGGGTTATTGGAATCAGATCGAATCATATATGAACAAACATTCCGATATTGAATTTAGCCACGGTATTTGTCCAGAATGTGCCAAAAAATATTATCCTGATATGCATCTTTATGATGATGAATAGCTGCAAATAATTATCCTATCCAAAAATTCCGGCCAGCTATAAAAATCAACAATTCCAAAGGTAATCACAAGAGGGATGACTTTATCTTGTGTCATTGATGCTGTAAAAGTGGGTGTTATTGCTGGATATCACAGGGTTAACCGAACCTGCGATTTGAAAGTTATCTCATAAAAAGGAAAAAGGCGTCAAATGGTTGGTATCTCAGCTTAGTGAAGAACTGTGATATGATCAGAATATCTGTGATCTTTGATGATGAAAATATTCTGGTGTTTTTTGGTGAGATCACAGCAATTGCGATCCGTGTGATATGAAAGTGGTATCTTTCCTAGCTGGAGATTGAACCAAAACAAATAAATACAGTCCTTGCCTAAACCGCCTACCATTTTATATCATCCCTAGAAACAAAGCATGACAGGAGTCTTATGCCAATGAGTCTAACCAAAGCTCAAATCGTTGAAGGGATACACCAAGGGACGGGTTTAACAAGAAAACAAGCGGGTGATGCCTTAGAAGACATCCTTGATATCATTAAGAACAGGCTTGAAACCGGGGAAAGTGTCTTGATTTCAGGTTTTGGTAGGTTTGCAGTCAAGGAAAAGCGCCCTAGGCGAGGTAGAAACCCTGCCACAGGCAAGTCCATAATGCTTGATGGTAGAAAAGTCGTCAGTTTTAAGTGCTCTGGTGTCCTAAAAGACAGGCTAAATAAGTCATAAGTCACTCAATTACGAGGTATTGGACTTCTATACCGTATAAATCACTCGATTTTCACTTCCCTCAAGTCCTTTAAACATAGTTGTAAGATCAAAAATATGCGATTGAGGTCTTAAAATACCAGTTTGCGTTTAAAATATTGATGTTTCACGCTCCTTTTTAACCGTTTCTCACTCAAAACCACCTTTTTCAACAACAAAACACCCTTCTGTAAGAAAACTTCAAACCATTAACATAAGAGGCCTGGACCTGCTTCATAAATTACTGTTTTTTGTACTTGATAAGTCATCTTGTAATGTCAACTGATCAATTTTTGCCAACAACTCATGGATAAACCGATTGAAGCAGGTAGTTCAAGAAATATCAATACAGTTTATTATTGATTATGTCAGTTTAAATTGTTTTATTTTGAAGTGATCAATGGATGATTTGAGGGCATGAACCTGGCTTCTCAATGCTTTTAATTAAGTCAGATAAATATCATCAAAGACTGCAGGAAACTCTCAGAGAGGATAATATCGTAGAGCCAACAGTCATCAAATATCAAAGCTTATGGAATTCGGAAAAACCGCTCCCTCAAAACCAAATTAAAAAAAGAAAAAAACTTGAGTGACAGTATGACAGCAAATTTCAAACATTATTTTTTATAGTTAATATAATTACTTAATTAAATTAACAAATATAAAAATTTTTACCGTCATACCGTCACAAGAAATTAGTCTGAAACAACCTTACTTTTGAGTTTTATCAGACGCTTTTTTGAAGTCCTGTTATAGACTACTTCTACACTGTTTTTTTCTAAGACATGGACTGCTCTTTTGAGTTCTTTGCCAATAGCAGCAGGACTGTTGGGAAATCCCTTTAAGTCTTTGTTTTGGTATGACAAATGCGCCTTCAAGTCGTTCAAAAGGTCGTCAGCAGTACCTTTCCACTGCTTTTTCTTATTCATAAAGGCAACAATGGTTAAAGCCAGGTAATCATTGTGAAGACATATCCTGCTTTTTGTTTCAATGTTTTCCTGGTACTTCTTAAGGAACAGGTTGTTTTTCCAAGGCATTGCCGGTTCAGCTGCAACCACCCACTGAGTGAAATCAGCCATCCTTGGTTTGGTTTTTAAATTAACTTTGCTTAAGTTTTTCAAAGCTTCACTAACACCGTTAATTATACTTCCTAAGATATATGGTTTGTCATTTTCAATTCTTGCCCATAACTCCCTTTCAGAAACCCTGTTTTTGTCTGAAATAGAGGGCAGTTCTATGACAATCGACCTGTCTGCTAGATCTGCTCGTACAGCCAAATCGTCTATTCCGTTTAGAATTACAGGCCTTACTGCGTTAAAGATTTGCTCTTGAGTGTTGGTGTACTGCTTCCTTACTGACAATCCCCCACCGGTTGAAAGTTGACAAAAGGCATCAGACAACCAGCCAGAGAACCTAGAGAGGTTATCGAATGCCAAAACCCAGCTGTTTCTTGCTGATATCATCAAATCTCTGGTGCTTTGAGGAGGTGTTCTAAGGGGGCCTTCACTCGGGTCGATTAGCTGCTTTAAGAGCTTGGAGGTGGTTGATTTGGCTGACCCCGGCCCACCTTGCAAGACCAGAATTGGGTAAGGCCCTGATGGATTCATGCTACCTAAAAGCCAGGCAACAATGAGGAGTTTGTCGGCTTTTAGAAAGCTTTTTAGCCTGAACTTCCCATCTTTTTCTACTTTTGGGTAAGGCAAGGCCATCATCCCTGTCGGTCTGATAAAATGATAAGGTGGATCAGTTATGATGCACCAGGTTTCAGAAGTGATCTTTATCACTTCCCTGTTTTGATTTGCCAAGTCTAAATATACTGCCTTCTCTGAACCGGCAACCCTTATATGAACTTCCCTTAGTTCAGACTCAAATCGAGCCTTGGCATCAAGCAACCCTATAATTCTATCCAAATCAGCCTGAGAAATTACTTTCTTATGTTCGTTGTAATATTGCTTTTGAAGGAGGTTGCTAAATTCTTTGGATCTTATGGCTAAGGTCTCTTGGCGGTTTTCAACATCAATGACGGCATAACCTTCCCTTATGGCTGTGTGGAAGGTTTTGAGGTTGCTCAGGAGGTTAGTCCTAAAGTAGTCGAGGCTAGATTTTGATGAATCAGATTTTCCCGGCTCGTATTGCTTAATACTATCAACTATTGCCTCAACCTCTGATTCATCTAGCCGGGGCTTACACCTCTTTTTGTTAATAAGTTTCAAGGTAGCTTTGAGCTTTTCCTCGCTGTAACCTTCTGCCCGAAGCTTTCCTGCTATGCTTGTCAGTTCCGTGTTACGGTGTCCTTTTCTAATCTTGTCATAGGCATATGGTAGGGCTTGGTCGATGGATTTTGCACTTTTTCTAGCTTCCTTTATAGCTGTCTTAAATCCGTCAGGGTCTGCAAGGTAAATTTCTCTTGCATCCTTGCATTTCTTTTTGAGCCTAATCACCTTAATACGGCTCTTTAAACTTGACTTTAAAAGCTGCCTGAGAAGGTCTCTACCTCCTTGATCGGGTTCCATCATGAAGTATATTTTCTTGATGTCTTTAAGGTGGTCAGCGTCCCGTTCTTCCTTCCAGAGATTTGCCCCAGGGACTCCTATTGCAGGAATCTTGTGGTACCAGAGGATGTGACAATCACTTTCCCCTTCTACAATAACAATGTAGCCTTTTTTCTCAGCTTCATTTAACCGCCAGAGGCCGTATAGTGTGGGGGTCAATCCTGTTTTCCATCTAAACCGGTTTGGGCCTTTGACTGAATTTCGATACCTGACATTGATTTCATTATGATCTCTGTCAAAATATGGGATTTTAAGGGAAGTTTTACCCTTGTATTCATTGTCTTCCAAACCTAGTTTTTTCAAAAAGGAAACAGGTACTTTTGTTATCTTTCCGTATTTTTTTAAATTCATAATTAACTCCTTAATTGGTTGGGTTTGTAATGTGTTTTTTGCGATATCTGATATCCCTGTACAAAACCTTTAAATGCCATCGGTTTATCTTTGGTTGTTAACTTTTCTTTCCCGCAATAAGAAAAGGGCCAGCCCTTTAAGAGACTGACCCTCCAATGAAAAACGACACGTGTCGCGTGTTAAGTTGTTTACAAAATTACCATTAGCCGGAAGCTTGAATCATCTCTTCGAGTTTATCTAGCATACGGTTAAGTTTCTCCTTTATCCCTTCCAGGGTCGATGTAGTCAGTTGGTTACTACAATTGCTATCATTTTCAATGTCATCGAATCTTTGCTTTAAGCTATTCACAGCGTTTTCTAAAAGCGTACTAGGATCTTTTTTCCTGCCTTCCTGCTTTTTCTTCTGAAGAGACTCGATAAGGCTTGTAATCTTATCCTTGAGGATAGGGATCTTATCCTGATCCTTATCTGTTAAGTTGCAATCAATTTTCCGTTGTTGAAGCACATCAACTAAAGGCTTATCTCCGAGTAGGGATACCAACTGCAATAGTTTGCGCTGGCTGATAAAGGCAAGACCCGGAGCGCTCTCGATATCTACCTTTTCTGCAAGTATCATAGCCCTCTGCGCCCTCCTTATGCTCAAAGATGATATTTCTTTTTTCAAATATTTTTGCCATTGCTTATTATCCTTCTTCTTGACTACTTCTTTTAAGCGAATCAGTTGTTTTCCTAACTTGATAAATCTCTTAACTGTATTGCCTTCAGACTTATGCAGTTTTTGATTTGCCTTTGCCACTTTAGCTAGTTCTTGATCCTTTGTGGAATTTTTTATATCCGTCAACATAGTTAAATTCTCCTTTTATTTTTTAAGTTAACGTTCATATTTGATACCCTTGACGATGCTTTGGTTTCAGACCATGGTGACCACCTCCTTTCCGCGTTTATAGGTGAAATAAAAAAGGCCGCTTGCTCTTATGCGAGCAGCGACCATGGTGGCGAAAATAAAAAGGGACCTTATTAGCGGGTCCCTTTTTTATCCATTTTTAATTCTACGCTGTTAATGCGAGTAGTCAGGTAATGTTTGTCAAAATCTTGACAATGACATATAACTTATTGATTTTACATACCAGCCTGCTGGTTCAAATCCAGTGTTCCTATGTGCAGATAATGTGCAGCCCTAAAACACTTTGAGTAACTATTTGATTTGGTTAAGATATGGTGGCAAAAGCGGGTTCAAGTCCCGCCTTCGGCACCATTAACATATGTAACCCACTGGAAACGGTGGGTTTTTTTATGCCCATCCAATCGAATCCTTTCCCTAAACCCCAAGGCTTATCTGGTAGTGTGAAGCATCTTTCGCTCATTTTTTTTAAGGTCTGTAATCGGTATGGGCCTAACCATAAGACTCGATTCTCAGCCTGATGCCTTGACATCAGAAATGGTGAAGATCTAAAATATTTATAGATAAAATATGAAGATTGTGGCGAGGGAACCGGCCCGATGACCGTCAAGCCGGCCTCTCCCTTTTGAGAGATCTTTTTGTTGATAGACAAGATGTCGGGAGGTATCAGATGTACCCAAAGCTGAGACTTGTCTATAAGGAGTCAAAAGGCATTGAATGCTGCCTGGAGGCTGTTGTTGTCAAGACTGAATCTTTAAAAATCAAATATCCTGGAGGGTTGAGGCATTTTACCGAAAAGTGCATAGCTCAATGTAATCGGGATATAGCTGTAATATGCGCGATTGACGATGATGAAATTGTGGTATGTATTGAAGAGCTGCTGGAACATGGTCTTTTACCCAAAAAGGACTTTATTCGTCTGGATGCTTTTTCCGAGGTGTTACTTTCTGAAAGGAAAAAGGGTCAACAGGCAGTTGGCATCTGTGGGCCTGAGTTGGGAGTTGATTGGTTAAAAGGATCAATCCACGGGCATTCGGTTCTGCTTGAATATCAGAGGTAATACAGGCCGGCAGCTTTTTAAAACCTTCCGGTTTCCGCATAATCCCCAAAAAAGAGTTCGCAAATAAATCATTAAGACACACGGTATGACCCCTGTGAGCATGCGGCCCAACAGGGCAGCCATGAGGCCAAAATGACAAACGGCCGGCCGAGTTCTGTCTCCTTTTTATGCCGGATATCTTCACGCATCCGGAACTTGTCTCCTACGTTTGGCTGTAAATCGCATTTCCCAATATATTCAATCGCCGATCAACAGCCATCCATCTTCCGGTCCAGCACATTACGAACTATATCAGCCAGATCCTTGAAAACCAAAGGTTTCATGGCAAAGGCCTTTATCCCCTTTTCCTTTGCCTTTTGTTCATCCATGCGCTCACTATAACCTGTACAAATAATGACGGGTAAATCAGGACGAATCCTCATAAGTTCTTCCGCCAGCCTGTCACCGGTCATTCGCGGCATGGTCATATCCGTGATGACAAGGTCAAATTTGTCAGGTTCTGATTTAAACAGTTCCAGGGCTTTTTCACTGTCTGTTTTACCCACAGTCTGATAGCCCAGATGTTCCAGCATCTGTTTCGTAATTTCCAAAAGGTATTCGTCATCATCAACAAAAAGGATCCTCTCGGTTCCTGTCGGTAAATCTTCCGGTTTTTCCTCTATTTCCGGTTTCATCGACCCTTCAAATAGGGGGAACAGCACCTCAAAAACCGTGCCTTTCCCCTCCTCGCTTTCCACCTTTACGGCCCCTTTGTGTTTCTTTATGATTCCGTGCACAACCGCAAGACCCATGCCGGTTCCCTCGGCCAGGCTTGTCACGGTAAAAAAAGGGTCAAAGATGCGATCAATTATCTTCGGATCAATCCCGTGCCCTGTATCCCGTACGGTCAGTTTGACGTAATTTCCCGGGACCAGATCCTCATACCTGGCTGCTGACTTTTCATCAAGACTCGTATCTTCTAACTTCACCTCCAGCACTCCCCCATCCGCCCGCATGGCATCTTTTGCGTTGGTGCACAGATTCATGAGAACCTGATTGATCTGGGTGGGGTCTGCCACTACAGCGTCCGATTCGCATGCAAGAACCTGGCGAATCTCTATGTTCGCGGGAATGGACGCGCGTATTAATTTCAGCGTTTCACTGATGATTGGGCTTATCCGTACCGGCATCAATTGAAACACGGATTTACGGGCAAACCCCAGAATCTGCCGCACCACGTCTTTGGCGCGTAATGATGCCGAACGGACTTGTTCCAGGCACTCTTTTGCCGGGTTCCATTCGGGCACATCCGCCATTGCCAGTTCCGCATTGCCGAGGATAACACTAAGGAAGTTATTAAACTCATGGGCAATACCGCCTGCCAAACTCCCTATGGCCTCCATCTTGTGAGCATGCTGCAGTTGTTGATATAGTTCTTTTCTTTCCGTTATGTCGATGGATGTAATAATGGCTCCACCTGAAAAAGGGGATATCCTTATGTGAAGAAATCGCTTATCGTATTTTACCTCCGGGAACTCCTTTTGCTTACCTGAATGAATGCATTTCATCAATTCCTCAAACATATCGAGATCATGTCTCCCGGCATAATCTTTGTACATAACGTCCCCGATCTTGGGTGATCTCCCCTCGGATTTCTGTTTTGCAAAATTGTGCATCATTATTTTTGCGTCATTATCCACGACAATAGTTTCAACAGGGTTATTCTCAAACAGGGTACGATATCGTTCTTCACTCTCTTTTACCTTTTCATGAGCACGCTTGAGTGCGGATATATCGGTTACAGTTAAGATATGTCCTCCGGCCGGGTTTGATGGGTCCAGAAAGCAAACCCGCATTATGCAGTCAAAAACCGTACCATCCTTTCGAATCCATCGTGATTCCGCGTGACCGGTTCCTGATTCCTCGAGGCCGGAGTATAGCTCACGGCCCGCCCGCTCATACTCATCATCATCCGGGTAGAGGTCACCGGTGTTTTGCCCTACCAGCGAACCCTGTTCATAGCCCAGCATGCGGTACATGGTGTCGTTGGCCCAGCCCAATTCGCGGTTGATGACCAGACCGATCCCCACGGGAGAAACACGCAGGATTGCCTTTATTCTCTTCTCGCTTTCCATCAATGCATTTTCCGCATTCCGGCGGTCTGAAACTTCCTGTTTGAGTTCTTGAAGCGTACTTTTCAGGTGTTCGTTTTTGATCTCTATTTCCAGGGTTCGATCCTTCACCTCCTGCTCAAGGTTTTCGGCATATGCCTTTTCCCGGTCCCTGGCATCGCGCAGGTTATCAACCATACTATTAAATGATTGGGCAAGTGAGCCTAAGGGCCTGATGAAGTTCTTTATAGAGAGTATTGCTATAGTATTTCATCTTTTGTATGTATATCAACGTGGGTTGTAAGATTTCCTTCTTTAACATGCAAAGCCCCCTTGGAAAGCTTGCCTAAGGGCCTGATGAAGTTCTTTATAGAGAGTATTGCTATAGCAATAATCGAGATTATCAAGAATAGAATAGTTGCCAAGGTGAATTTCGTAGCCATTGACTTAACTGTTGAATCCAGCACGTTGCGGGTTTCCTGGATAGAGCCAAGAATAACGGCCTCAGGTACTACAGTACCTAAACGCCATCCGGTTGAAGGCAAGAAATGAGAAGAAATCATATAGGGATACCCATTCAAAACAAACCGGGAAACCTCGTATTTATTCTCAACCATACTTTCGCCTATCTTTCTGATTTCCACATTAGAGGAGTCCAACAAACTATGTTTCAGGATAACCGTGGCATCCACCAGTTTGTCCCGGTCTATCTTGATTTCAAACATATCCAAATATTCCGGAGGGAAGGCAATAAGCCTTCCCTGATTATCAACAAGAAAGGAAAACAGGCCGTTCATCCTGTGAGGGGAGGGTATGTTTTCAAAAATGTCGGTCACAATGGTATCCAGGGTAATATCAACCCCGGCTCCGCCGAGGTATTGTCCGCTCTTGCTGTAAACAGGGGTGCTCGCAGTGATCAACAATCCCTGGTCGACACTGTCTAAGTAGATATTCGACCATACGGTCTTGCGTTCAAGGTTGTTTTCCGGCTTTGTAATCACATACCAGTTCGCATTTCTTATATCAAATTTTGTTGTCGGAGGAAGTTTATCCACACCATGAATATTGGGATAGTAACGGGCGATTCCGGGCTCGGTGACAACATAACAGGCAATACTTTCGGGGTTTTCCTCTTTAATGGTTTCGAGAAAGGGATCAAGGTGGGAAAGAGTATTGATCTGTTCAATGATTCCCTCTGACATGTAAGGAGCGCCCCAGTATAATACCATTGTTCTTTCTGAACGATCATTTGAAAAGATTCCATTATGCGGGTAGACGACGATTTTCTCGTTTGGTTTGAGAGGCGTTTTTCCGTATAAGGTCATATTTTCCAGGAGAACAGCAGACTGTTTGGCTATCATGGCTGAAGAAGCGGCGAACTTTTTGAAAGTGTTTTCATATCGCATAGCCTGTTCATGAGCGATACGGGCCAGAAAAGCGTTTGCATTATCCCTGATGTTTGTTTCATTCCTGGAGGCGGATAATTCTCCGAATTCCGTAATCAGTTGTTTAGCGATATAAGCAAGAGAAACCATTGACAACACCAGCACAAGTGAAAACGTTATCAACAATTTAACCCCTATTTTCGAATACAGCCATTTATACATGTCAATTCCCTGAACAAATCAGCGATCAGTACCATGACGACCGCTTCACCATTGAACGTTTTTCCCTGAATCGGGATTTTAATTTAACTTTGTTGCTGCAAAACGGTCTTGACGACCTGATCCGATAATATCTTTTCTCCGGCCTTGATAAATTTTTGCCTGGAGTCCGTCATCTCTTTTCCGGACACCCCGAGTTTTCCCCTATGATTTGCAAAGGGGTAGCGCCGAAATCCGAAATTTAAGCGGTTATCACAGCGGATTGGGGTTACATCGGATAATGATGAAGCCCGAAACAGGGACGTAACCATATCCTTTATCCGAACGGCCGGCACAATACCTATGAGCGGCCGATGGATACGCCTTTGATTTTACTGTTCCGGTATCTTGTAACCTTTATGATGAAAAAGTTTCATGCAGCTCTCGACCACTTCCGGGTCATAGAAGCTGCCCTTATTTTTTGAGATCTCTTCAAGCGCGACTTGAATTCCCAGCGCCGGCCGGTAAGGCCGGTGAGAAGCCATGGCCTCTACCACGTCCGCGACAGCTATGATCCTTGATTCCATCAGGATATCATCTCCTGATAAACCATTAGGATAGCCTGAACCATCCATTTTCTCATGATGTTGAAGAACAATCTGAGCGATCGGCCAGGGGAATGTCATATCTTTCAATATTTCATGTCCTGCCATGGGATGGGTCTTGATCAGACTAAATTCAAGATCCGTCAGCCGAGTGGGTTTGGTTAGAATCTCAGAGGGAATAGATATCTTGCCCAGATCATGGATCATCCCTGCCATATGGATGCCCTCAACAATTTCATTTGCAAGGGACATCTCTATGGCTATGGCCCTGGCAAGTGCGGCCACACGCATCTGGTGTCCTGCCGTATAAGGGTCTCTGGTTTCAGCAGTCATTGCCAGGGCGCGTACAATCTCGTCCATTGCAGACTTGAACGCTTTAGTACGTTCCAGGACCTTACTTTCAAGTTCTTCACGGCGAGTCCGATTCTCGACTTCCAATTTTCTTCGACGCAGTGCGTTCGAAATGTTGATTAGCAGCTCAGCAGGTTTAAATGGTTTTATGATATAACCGTAGGCTCCCACTTCCATGGCGATTTCCGCAAGCTCCGGATCATCCATGCCCGTGACCATGATGACGGCTGTTTCGGGAAATTCCGCAAGGACGTAACTGATAAAGTCCATGCCTGATTCTTCCGGCATCATCATGTCGCAGAGGAGCAGATCAAAAGCAGCGCCCGCGAGAATGCCTCTTGCCTCTGCCGCACTGGCGGCCGAGGTGCATGTGTAACCATTTGCGGATAACAGGCGGTCGATCATGCGCAGGATCGATTCGTCGTCATCCACGATCAGTATCTTTGTGCCGGTCTCATCTGTCTTTTTCATCTTTATTTGCATCTCTTTTCAATCGGAGTCTCCATTATTCCAAATATTTTTCAAAACAGGCTGTATATCTAAAGTCTTTTTTTAATTAACCTAAATTAACAATCATATGATAAAATATTATTTATAAATATTATTTAAATGTTATGGTTTAATTAAATGCAAAAAAATATCTTAAAATCTTTAATATACAGTTAAGCAATAAATTTACAGACTGGCAGTGATTTATTCTGCTAAAAAGGGGGTATGTTTTACCGCCCGGCCCCTAAAGTCCGGGGTAAATCCTCTCTTGGCACTCCGGGCATATACTATGGGTGAACTCGGCCTCTAAATGGTCTCGAATATATGCCTCTATTCGATTCCAGTATCCACTGTCATCCCGGATTTTCTTGCAGGACGAGCAGAAGGGAAGAAGACCGCTCAATATTTTTACCTTTGAGATTGCCTGCTGAAGCTTTTCTTTCTCTTCTTTTATATGATCCACAAGATCCAGGATAATAAAGGTCACGATAAGTGATGCCAAAAGGGCTGCCAGGGCACCTGAAACGGCATGGCCGTTCTCCCACACCCATTTTTTTACACCCCCGGCGGTAATTATCCGGTAGATTATTTCAAAATGGTCCCCCTCCGCAACCTTTGCCTGTATTCTGCTCCATACACGGTCCCTGTCATCAGGATGAATCATGTCTCCAAAAGAAAGGCGCCTGTTTTTTATAAGATCCTTTGGCCTGTACCCGCTCAGGGCGTAGATATTGTCACTGATGAATTCCATGGACCATGAGGCGTCATTGAGGCATCTGTAGACGACTCCGGGCAGGTCGCTGATCAGCCTGACAATACTCTGACCCGCTCCATTTGATGATACAACTTGTGCCGCATCTTTGACTCCCGGTTCCCTGTTTTGCGTTAAGACCAATCAGTAATTGCCATGCCGATTAAACCGGTTCATGAAGTAGTGTGAGCCTTTTGAGGAAAGGTCGAACAGTAGAGGACAGATAATCCTTTGATTACCCATTAGGCCCTATTATTTGAAAGGTGATATTATATCATATCAGGCCCAAGTTCAGATACAGCAGTTCCTTATGTTGAAATGGCTTAAGGATAATCCATAACTCATTAAAAAACAACGATATTTTAATGGCATGGAAAAAATCGTGCTGATTTTTATCAGTTTAAGTTGCAAGGAGGGGAGGGTGTTGATTCAGATCGGTTCATAAAGGCTGTGGATTCTGCCACCCCTTTTTTCAAAATATATGTTTCCGAGGCAGGCCTTGTCATCCGTGTCAGGGTGATCTGATCTATAATGCGCGCCCCGGCTTTCACGTCTTCTATCCGCCCCTTCCGTTATCAGTATCGAGACGGTGACCATGTTTTTAAGTTCATAAAAGGAGGCAAGATCCTGAATATTTTCAATAGCCGCCTGAGAAAGATTCAGTTTTATCGCCTCAAGCTCTGAACGGGCGGTTTTAATGGAATCACCGCTTCTTACTATTGCCAGGTTGTTCCACGTCAGTTCCCTGACGCACCTTTTCAGTTCACCAACAGAGAGGGCGCCGGAACGGAAGGGTTCAATCTCAAAGCGGGGGGATGAGGGAATAATTGTTTTTCCAGCGGAGCTGTCGGCTGCGGCCTTGCCCGCGGTTACCCCTGAGGCCACTGTCTCGGAAAGGGCCGTGCCCCCCAGCCTGTTGGCCCCGTGCAGTCCCCCGACCGCCTCCCCGCACGCAAGGAGACCGGGCACGGTTGTCTCTCCTTTTGAATTTACCGCTACCCCTCCCATGAAAAAGTGTGTGGCCGGAGAAACGGGGATGAGATTTTTCAAAGGGTCGATTCCGACGCTTTTAAGCCTTTTGCACAGATCCGGGAATTTGTTGTCAAGGACCTCCCTGCCTATTTCTCTGCAATCCACGAATATACGACCGTCTTTTCCGCGGCCTTCCCTGATTTCGCTGTATGCCGCACGGCTCATGATGTCTCTTGTAGCCAGGTTTCCCGATGTGTCATACCTGTGCATGAATTGTTCGCCGTCGGCGTTTAAAAGGGCCGCCCCTTCGGTGAAAAGGGCACTTGATATGGTTAATCTGGCCGGCTCGGACATCATGGCGGGATAAAACTGCACGAATTCCATGTCCCTTATCCCGGCACCTGCGTCCCAGGCAAGGCCGTAAGAGTCTCCGGTGATATCACGGGTATTGTCCGATCTCAGAAAAATCCTGCCGCCTCCACCTGCGGCAAGGATTACGGATCTGCATGTAATCAGGAGAACACTTTCGTCCTTTTTGTTGATAGCGGCGGCACCGCAGACCTTTCCGTCGTCCACAAGAAGGCCTATGACAGGAGAAAAATCTATTGTCCTTACCCCGGTTTCCCTTGCCTTTTTAAGCAGAGGCGCCGTAATGGAAAGCCCCCTTGTAAGGTAGGGGTAGCCGCTGACGTCGGTGGGATATGTCCTGCCTACCGAATGTCCTCCTATCCTTTTTATCAGGTATGTGTCATCTGTTTTAGTGAAAGGGACACCAAGGCCGGAAAGTTTTTCAAGCACCCAGGCTGAGTCTTCCACAAACCGCTCCACCTGCCTTGGGTCATTAACCTCTTTGCCTGATTTCATGATGTCTTTAAAGAAAAGTGCACGCGAATCGGTCCGGTTGTGTCTTGTGGAGAGAAGGGACAGGTATGCCCCTGATATGATGGAATTTCCGCTGTACCCGTTTTTGCTTTTAGAAAGGATGGTTACGGCCGCGCCTTTTGATCGCGCCTCTATAGCCGCTGCGAGCCCTGCGGCTCCGCCTCCTATCACAAGTACATCGGTGGTCAGCGTCTGTGCTGTTAATGAAGACATTTTCTGCGTAAATTCCAGGGTTTGCTGAGAAACGGTTTCAATAAATGAAGGAAGAATTCAATTTCAGCCGGACTCCGGGTAACGACCTCTTATTGAACGAATCACGTCGTAGGCCGACATGAACACTTCTACAAGCTCGGGGTCGAAGTATCGGCCCGATTCTTTCCGGATCTCTTTTAAGACCTCTGATTCATCCCAGGCATCCTTGTATGACCTTGACGAAGACAGGGCGTCGTATACATCCGCGAGCGCGACTATTCGTCCGAAGAGCGGTATTTCTTCTCCTTTTTTTCCTAACGGCTTTCCACCAGGGCCTGTGTGATCCTTCAGCGGCAGGCCTGTATGGATATCTATGTGTCCGGGATAACCCGATCCGTCCCAATGTTCGTGATGCGAGAGGGCTACCTGTGAGGCCGCCGCGTCCAGTTCCGATTTGTTCCCCGAAAAGAGCCTGGCGCCAAGAATTGTGTGCTGCTTCATGATCTCGAACTCATCCTTTTCAAAACGGCCCGGCTTTTTCAAAATGAGATCTGAGATGCCTACCTTACCCACATCATGAAGCATCGCCGCCATGCGGAGGATGTCCCGATTGTTATCGATCGTCCTCTGTGGGATATTTCGGCGGGCGGCCCATCTGTCATAAAGTTCAACTGAAAACGCCCCCACCCTGTTTACATGATCTCCTGTTTCTTTCGGGTCTCTCAGTTTGGCCATCCTGATCATGCGCAGGATTATAGCACGCGTCATCTGTGCCTTTTCAAGGGCCACGGAGGCGATGCTGGCAAAGTGCGTCATTATTTCTTTGTCTTCCTCGGAAAATGCCACAACACTGCTATTTGAATTATGTGCGTTTATGATCTGAAGAACCCCCAGCATGGAGTCATTGCTCGATATCAGAGGAATCGTCAGAACGGATTCAGTCCTGTAGTCCGAGGCTTCATCAAATTCTTTGCTGAATTGATAAGGACTGGCCGGATCGATTTTGTAGACATTTTCTATGTTGAGGGGACTGCCTGTTGAGGCGACATATCCGGCGATGCTTTTTTTGTCGATCCGTAGCGAAAAGGTCGAGTAAATAAGCTTTTCGCCAGGTTTCAATCTCTTTTGGAGGGTTTCGTTCTGTGTATAACTGAAATTCAACCTGCTGCCGTTGGCAATATATATGGAGCCAGCATCCGCATTAACCACCCGACGCGCGTTTGTCAGGATATGTTCCATCAGGATGTCGAGGTCTTTGACTCGACTAAGTTCTAATATCAGTTTATTTAGAGAATCAAGTTTCTCGGATTCCCTCAGCATGGTCGCCCCTTTTTCAGTTTATAGTTTGACTCGGATAACGATCATATGGACAGTCGCAGAAGCTTTCACACAATTGGGACGAATTTATCCTCTTAAGATGCCAAGATCAATGATAAAATATAGGACCCGGAGGCCGTTTCAAGCAATATATGCAAAAATAGATCATATGTCACTTGGTTAAGTTCTGCAAAAATCTTATTCCCGGTGGGGCGGCTACCAGAAAATCCCCTATTCAAATCATTGATCAGAAAAGTTTTGTGTTCCTGATTATTTTTGCCGCCTTATTGTCTTTTAACAGTTCAGCTTCCATACCTTCAAGGCCCGATATCCTGCAAAGGTAGAAATAGCCCCCTTTTAGGATTTCATACACCATAAGGGGAATATTGGTAATGTGTTGAGTGCCGGCCTTGCCGTAGTAAAAGGAGGGCTCAGGCCTTGAAGAGGTGATGGAGAGCTGGACCGGTTCATTATCATCTTTCGGGCTGCACCACCTTGCGGGGGTCAGCGCGAAGATGGCGGCGCATCCTTTAGGTCGGGCAGGATATATCACGCATTTGTCTTTATTGAGAAAGGGGCATGATATGTTGAGGTCAAGATATCTTTTGACCAGATTCGAGTGATTTTCAGCCACCTTTTCTGAAAATCCGGAAGTAACCATCAGGTTGAATGATCCGGATACCTCCCTGAATAAGGATTCCTTCTTTTTTACCATGTTTCTCCAAACCGGATAGCCGAAAAGAAAAGCCTTTAAGGCCGATTCATTCTGATAGAGATAATAGACAATGGCCTCACACTCCTGAAGGGAGCCTCCAACAAAATGCGAGCAGCAGTAGACACAGCCCTTTGAGCACTGAACGGTCTTGCCGGTTTTCTCCGCATGCCTTTTCTGGTAACTGGAGATCTCCTTGAACAGGTCGGTTTTATGGTGCAGGTATCTTTTGCAGAAATCCCTTCTTTTTTTCCCTATGTTTCCCATGAAGGCAAGGCGGCGGGAAAGATCAAAAGGGTCCGCCTTTTTCGCGGTCTGCCCGACTGAGCTGTTAAAACCGACGGTGTTTCCGGCACCGCAGCAGTGCTTGTATTTTTTTCCACTCCCGCATGGGCATGGAGAATTTCTTCCGATTTTCATATTGTAACCGTTTTTAATGACTTCGTAATACTAAAATCTTGGATAAATAAGGAAAAAGGCCCGCAAAGACCGGCAGGAGCCTTTTGACTTGATTCATGGCAAATGAAAACGCAGTTGCATGGGGGATCTCAGGGAAACGGTGTAGGGCGGCAGGTTTGCGTTGAGTCTTGCTGCCTTGTCTCAAAGATTATCGCCGTTTTTTTTCCTCAGTGCCGTGCCTTTCCGCTTTGAGGTCGTCAAGTATCTCCTTGACGGTCTCATCTTTTTCAATCACATATGTCTTGTCCGTGTCTGAATATGAGACCGCGGGCCTTTTCCTGGGTGAGATCTTCCATGAACTCATGTCAGAGTAGATGTTCCAGTCCTCCAGATCAAATTCCAAGTGCTTTACCTGCGGAAGTTCCGCCAGGTCACTCAAAAGGGGTTCAAGGGTGGATGTTGAAAAATCTCCGTCAGGATCCCTTTTAAGACTGCCGTAAAGGTAGAGGGTTGCACCTGAAAAGGAAAAATGAAGCGTGCTGAGATTAACGGCATGCCTTGTCAGAACGGCCTTAGCCATCTGATTTACTTCATATCTCAAAAATTGGTTTGACATGTAACAGACACCTTTATCCTAAAATTTCCGGCTAATATTGCACAGTAAAATAAAAAAGCCAACCATTTGTTCCCTGATCCGCCATTCGACATGCCCATGGCCCTGAGTTGAACCGACAGGCCGGGTCGCCTTCGATGGTTCAGCCTCGTTTACATCCGATACCGGGCGACACCTTACCGGTGACCAGTTATTCCAAATCCATTTAACTCCGGACCGTTACCAGAATCACACGGCGGTTCCGGGTCGTGCCGGCAGGGCGGTTCGCCCTGAAATGCCTTTCCGGTTGGCTGGTATGCAGGGTTAATCGGGCCGGATAAGGCAAGGGATCTTTTTAAAATCAGGCCCTTCCTCTGCCTTGGAGGCAATCAGATTCGCAAGCCAGTTTTCGTTGTCTTCACGGGGAAAATCACTTCTAAAGTGTGAGCCCCTGCTTTCAGTCCTTAGAAGTGCGCTTCTGCAGACTATTTCAGCGACGGTAAGCATATTTGTTAACTCAAGGAGCCTTATCAGTTCTTTAGGATTTGAGACCCTGGACTCTTTACTGAGATCAATTATTTCCCCTATCTCGGCCAAAGCCCTTTCCAGCATTTCACTGTTACGAACGATTCCTGCATTCCGCCATATCAGGGTCCTGAGCCTTTTTCGAAGAAGGGATATATCCATGCCACTTGGCGAGACAAGGCCCCTGATCCTTTGTTTTTCATCCTCGATCTGGTCCTGTGCCATGTTCGTCGATTTTGTGCCTAGTGCCTTATGGGCGGCGTTTTTACCGGCGACATACCCGATTGTGAATATCTCGGCAAGTGCGTTTCCACTGAGCCGGTTGGCGCCGTGAACCCCCGCGCAGACCTCACCGGCGGCAAAAAGCCCCGAGACCTTGGTTTCCGCGTTAGTTTCGATAACAACCCCTCCCATGCAGAAATGGGTCGTAGGAGACACGGGAAAAGACCTGATCCCCTTTGCGAATGAACCGGGAAGCAGCGAGTGAAATTGATCCGCCCTGTCTTCCGGCATGCTGCTCAGGTCCATTATCACCGAACCGTTCACATCAAGCCCTTCTATTATCTCCTGCATGATGGCCTGTGCCATGCGGTCTCTGGTAGCCAGCTTTGAGTCGTTAAGGCCATGTTTTTCAAGGATATTTTCTCCCAAGGAATTTTTGAGGGTTGCGCCTCCATGAAACAGAAATGATTCATAGAGGAGTATCCTGCTGCCTGATTTTCCCGTTGCCGTCGGATAGAACTGGACAAATTCCATATCCATGAGGGGAAGCCCCAGTTCATATGCGAGCGCCTGCCCGTCCCCTGTTATTCCCGCTGCATTATTTGTGTGAAGGAATATATTGGAATATCCGCCGGTAGCCAGGACAACGCATGCGGCTTTAAACAGGTGTATCTTTCCATCCCTTGAAATTCCTGCAGCGCCGGTTACAATATTCTCCGAGGTAAAGATCCTGGTGACAAACACCCTGTTTGTAAACCTTACTCCCGATCGCTCGGCATGTTGTTTAAGAGGGATCGCGAGATCGCTGCCTGTCCAGTTTATTCCTGAAACATGCCTAGGGTAGGTGTGCCCCGGCACATGCCTGACCCTTGGCTTCCCGTCCTGCTCAGCCAGGGAGACTCCACATTTTCTTAGAAATGAAATCTGCCTGCCCGCCTCCCTGGTCATAATGGATAAGAGGCCGCGGTCGTTTAAAAAGCAGCCTCCTTTCAGGGTATCCTCCATATGGACCTCATGGTTGTCCTCTTTGGCCCCCCATCCGGAGGCGGCAATATTTGATTTGGATATAAAGGTGTTGTTTCCGTATCCTGCATTTGTCTTTGATACGACCATTACATCCGCACCCCGTTGCCTTGCCTCTATGGCGGCCCTAAGCCCTGCCCCCCCGCCTCCCACAATGAGGACATCACAACAGTGCTGTTCTGTTTCTTCAAGATGGTTCATAAGTGCCGCCTTTCCTTTTAGCAATGATCATCATTGAGGTGAGAAGGAACTCCTTTTTTGATTGATGAAAACATGGCCTGCCCGGGATACCTTCGAACATAACAGAATAATAGGTTTTGGCATGTTGCTTTTGATGCGATTCGGAAAGAATCAGGGTGGAATGTCCATCCTCAGGATATTTATGCGCTGTATCTTCTGAAGAATTCGCAGGTCACTTTTGTTGAAACTGCGATGGAGGTAATTACGTTTTCAAGGATATTCCTCATTGTTACCGAAAGATTATCATGCTCCTTTTGGAATTTTGTTATATCCATCTTTGTTACTTCCATATCCCTGGACGCAAATACGGAAGCGGAATGAGGTTCCTGTGCAGGCGAAAGGAAGGGGAGGTATCCGAAAAAATCGCCTTTACTCAAATCCGCCAACAATACATCTCCGATATCCGTCTTCCTTATAATTGATGCCCTTCCATTGTTTATAAAAAAGGCGTCCTTCAGTTTGCCTCCCTGCCTTGCAAAAGGTCTTTTATCTGCGATCGCTTCTTTGATCGTGCCTTTTCTCAGATATGTGTCAACCGCCTTGTTGGATGTTTCCCTCAGCCTTTTGTCGAGACTGATCAGCAGATTCCTGAATTCGATAGAGAGATGGGAAAATTCCCCCGACAGGCGTTGGGAATCCAGTATCCCCAGCTGAACCCTGCCCACTGCCACCGCAGTCGCGCTGCGTATGTTCGTCGGAAACAGAAGAGATGCCATACTGCCGATAAAGGAGCCCTCGCCGATTCTTACAAGGGTCAATGGGCCTCGGCCGGTATCTTTCACTATGTCAACCGCTCCCTTTATTATGACCCATATCCAGTTTCCGAACTGACTTTCCTTAACTATGTTGTGACCATGAACAAAAGATTCCATGTCCACGACATGTCCATAGTCGATAAGAGGACCTTTGATAAAAGGAATGCCTTTTGCAGCCGGTGATGTACCGGAGTAAATCTCATCAAAAGTGATTCCTCCAACCTTTTTGACGGTACCTTCATCAAGCATTCTGAGACCGTCCAGAATCAGCTCCATCTGGTTGGCGTGAATTGTGCGCCTTTTTTTATGTGCCTGCTGAGTGAAGTTGAATTCGCCTTCGGTCCAGCCGAAAAGCGGATAAACCGCGTCCGCCCCGGTAATGTTTCCCAAATCGGCAGAAACGATATGACCTTTTTCAAAATAGATGTCGCCGGGCGGCCCGGAGTATTTGCTTTTGAGGCGAAGCACGCCTGATGCACCGCTTGAACCGAGGAGCTGTATTATCTCCGGCAATCCAAGAAAAGCCAGGTTTCCTGCCAGATTAGCCTTGGACATATCTATTAAAATCCTCCTCTTCCCTTTTGGTGATCATGGACAGCCGGTAAACACCCTTCTATTTTATTGCAACATGAGGAGTGTGGCAATAGCTTTTGTATGTAGGCCTCTGATTTATACCGGGTTCTATTCGATTGAATTATAAATAGGGGCCTTTGAGCATCTTTTTGATTGAACCCAAGCCGGTCGTGGTCTATAGATGGCTTATAGAAATGAGGAATCTTATATCTTGAGGCGGTTATTCCAGGATTGAATCGAAAAAAAGAGCAGGCAAATGAATAGGCTGCCTGCTCTTTTTGTTGCGATATCATGGTGGGCGTGGGAGGAGTCGAACCCCCGACCAATTGATTAAGAGTCAACTGCTCTACCAGCTGAGCTACACGCCCAAGTGAGCATATGGCGCGCCCGGCAGGATTCGAACCTGCGGCCTACGGGTTCGAAGCCCGGCGCTCTATCCAGCTGAGCTACGGGCGCCACTTGAGACAAAAATCACTAACAGGATTGATTCCCTTTGTCAATACTATTTTTTTAGAAATAGCTTGACATATCGTGATATTTTTCTTAAAAGATACTTTTTGATTTTTGAGAGACAGGATAAAAATTATGAAGACATATGTAGCGAAGGAACAGGAAATCACCAAAGGCTGGCAGCTGGTTGATGCCAAAGACAAGGTACTCGGAAGAATCGCCACCCAGATTGCAATGAGGCTAAGGGGGAAGCATAAGCCTATATTCACCCCCCATGCTGATACAGGTGATTTCGTCATAGTTGTAAATGCCGATAAGATTGTTCTGACAGGTAAAAAGTGGACCGACAAGCTCTATTACCGTCATAGTGGATACATCGGCGGGCTCAAGCAGACCTCGGCAAAAGAGATGCTTGAGAAAAAACCTGAGGAAATCCTGCGCCTTGCGGTAAGGGGAATGTTACCCAAAAACAGTCTTGGTCGCCGACAGCTCAAGAAATTAAAGATATATACGGGTCCGGAACATCCTCACGAGGCGCAGCAACCAAAAAAATTGGAGATATAAATGGCAGGAGAAATTTTATACGCCACCGGCAAAAGAAAAACATCTGTGGCCAGGGTCTGGATGAGGCCTGGTAAAGGTGAAGTCAAGATTAATAAACGCCCGCTTGAAAAATACCTGGTAAGAGAATCCGAGAGGATGCTTATCATGGAACCCCTTAGGCTTACCGAGATGATGGACAACTTTGACATTTACGTAAATGTGAGAGGCGGCGGTATTTCCGGACAGGCTGGGGCCATCAGGCATGGCATAAGCAAGGCCCTCTTGATCAAGGATCCTGAAACAAGAAAAATCCTCAAGAAGGCAGGGTTTATTACCAGGGATTCCAGGATGAAAGAAAGAAAGAAATACGGGCAGCCGGGTGCCAGGGCAAAGTACCAGTATTCGAAACGATAATTGACCGTATCGTTGAAATAGAGCTAATCAAAGGGGGGCCTTGTACCGGCCCCCTTTTTTTATGGTCTTTGCCTGAATGTCCCGCATGTCAGCGCAGAGGGATTAAATGCAAGGTGAACCGCGTCTAAGCCCTTAAGGGCTTAGACGGATCAGGCCGCAGATTTCCGCGCACGGATTCATGGGTGAATGGGGTGAAAGACAGAAATATCAGGCTTACAGTTGCATATGACGGGAGCCGTTACCATGGCTGGCAAAGGCAGGATAACGGCATTACGATCCAGGAAGTTATGGAGAAAAAGATTTCTCTTATGGCGGATGAACCTGTCGCCCTTATCGCCTCCGGTCGCACTGATGCGGGCGTTCATGCCCTGGCCCAGGTATGCAATTTCAGGACCGGGGCCGAGCTTTCAGCCAATGTGTTCAGAAGCGGCCTTAATTCCCTTCTACCTGATGATATTTTCGTGAAAGAAGCGCGTGACATGCCTTTGGAGTTTCACTCCAGGTACAGTGCAAAGAAAAAGACCTATGAATACAGGATCCTGAATCTTGAAGAAAGGGACATATTCAGGCGTCTTTATTCATGGCATATCAGAACTCCCCTGGACACCGATAATATGGGAAAATGTCTTGACATGTTGAAAGGTAAGCTTGATTTTTCCTCATTTCGATCAACGGGAAGTGAAAACAGGGATCCTGTAAGGAACCTTTCAAGGGCTCAAATATCAGGACCTGGAGGGGGTATGATCCGCATTGTTATCGAGGCTGACGGCTTTTTGAGACACATGGTGAGAAATATCGTTGGAACGGTTGTCGACGCGGGGCTGGGGAAGATCTCCGTCGAAACCTTCAAATCGATTCTTGAGGCAAGGGATCGCTCAAGTGCCGGAATCAAGGCTCCGCCGCAGGGGCTTTTCCTTGTGGAGGTGAATTACTAGTCCTTGTCCGGGATATCTTCTCCAACAGATGAATTGACGGTTTTATAGACCTTGTCCCAGACTTCACTGAAGGAATTCACACTCAACCTTCCCATTTCTATGAATTTTACCACTATCTCTTTTGTGGCCTTTATTACAAGCTCATCTTTGCTCTTCATGCGATCTCCCCAGATAATTCCCATTAAAAGATAAACAGTTATGGATGGGCACCAGATATAGAACACCGGCTGTTTTATCAAAAAAAACTTTGATTGGCGGCAGCCGTTTAAATATATATTTAAACCCCCGTCAGACGGAAGAAGGCCGCAACCGGATCCGGCGGGGGTTAATTAAGAAGAACCTTTCAAGCCCCCCTTAACCTAAAACTATCAGAGCCGTCTGAAAAAATCAATTCCACCATATTCCAGGTATACTTGATCCGCACCTTGGACATCTTCCGTCATTTACCATCATAGCCTTCACGTCGAAACCGTAACGGTCTATCAAAAGCTCGCCGCAGCTGTGACAGAATGTCCTCTCCCCCTCGTCACCCGGGATATTTCCCGTGTATACGTATTTAAGTCCTGATTCAAGGCCTATCTCTCTGGCCCCTTGAAGGCTTTTTGAGGGAGTGGGTGATCTGTCGGTGAGCCTGTAGTCGGGATGGAACCGGCTTATGTGCCAGGGGATATCCGGATCGAGTCCCGCAAGGAACCGGGCGATAAGCCTTATTTCTTCCTCAGAGTCATTTAGCCCCGGTATGAGAAGGGTGGTAACCTCAAGCCACACCCCCTGTCTTTTCATTTTTTCGATGGTCCTTAGAACCGGGTCCAGTCTTGCCCCGCACTGTCGCCTGTAAAAGCCGTCATTGAACGATTTGAGATCAATGTTTGCAGCGTGAAGATCCGGATGGATAAAATCCAGAGACTCTTCGGTCATGTATCCGTTTGAGACAAAAACATTCCTGATTCCCTTTGATGCCGCCACGCGCGCCGTGTCGGATGCCAGTTCGAAGTATATGGTCGGTTCCGTATAGGTATAGGAAATGGTGGCGCAACCGGTGGCAAGAGCGTCCTTGACGATTTGCTCGGGTGCTATGCTTTGACCCGTTATAATTCTTCTGTCATTCGGCATCTGAGAGATATCTGAATTTTGACAGAAAAGACATCTGAAATTACATCCTACGGTTGCGATGGAATAGGAAAGAGTGCCGGGCAAAAAATGGAACAGCGGCTTTTTCTCTATCGGGTCGCAATGCCTTGCGATCACCTTGTCATAAACGAGGCTGAAAAGGGTTCCTTCCCTGTTTTCTCTTACCCCGCATATGCCTTTTGCGCCTTGTTTTATGATACACCTGTGATTGCAGAGGTTGCATCCGACCTTTTCATTTTCAAGTTTTTCATAAAGATATGCCTCTTTATTCACCGCTGACTCCTCTGTTGGCGTTAATGTCCCCGATAGTGCTTGAACCGACCAGCGGCGGGGCCGCCTTTTTCAGACGCACCCGTAGCGGCAGGTTGTCGGTCTTTAATCTGTAGAGCATTCTTGCAGATATCGCGACAAATGAACCGAATGGAGAGCGCCTGCAAAGAGAAGAAACACCTTTGTCCGATCCGAGACCCTTGATAAATGACGGCTGACATTGAACCGTGAGCCAGGAAACGGGCACATCTCCATAGGCCTGGAGGATGAATGATTTTAATTGAAAGAGATTGTAGAATTTGGCGTTTTTGAAAAGAGGATTTCCCAACAGACCCTGAATCCTGTTACCAATCCCGTTCCATGACAGAGCGTTTATGGCCCCTATGAAGATGCTTTTGGAAGAAACGCGTCCTGCCTCCATCAATGCCTGAATCGGATCATTCAGGAATTCGAGGGTATTGATCATAACCGCATAATCGAACTCATTGTCATCAAAGGGAAGATCCTCCGCCCATCCCATCTTGAGGGTAAATCTTTTGTCCAGCCTTTCTCTGGCCTTCTTCAGCATATGGGAGGAGGCGTCAAGGCCGGTTGGTTCCATGCCCATTTTCTTTAGTAAAAGCATGTGTTTGCCGGTTCCGCAGCCTATATCGAGGATCCTCTCACCTCTCCTTGGTTCAAGAATTGTTCGAATCAGATGCTCGATTGAGTTGTCTACGGCCTGTCCCTGATTGGAATTACACCAGGAATCGTATGATAGTTCCGTGTCGTTTTGAAAGACTGTTCCCATTTTCCAAGACCTGATGAAGTGATATAGGGACCTGATAAACAAAAGATGCCAATAACCAAGTTATGAAAATGGTCAAAGGGATGCAAGGAGAATCTAACTCCCTCTTTTGAGATGGTCTTTTTAGTGTTCAACCAATAAAATGACTCCTCTTATAATCTTATGAGACCTTTTCGTGAATATTTGATCAATACAAATATGATTTGTCCTGTTTTTAAGCTCCCTATTATACCGCTATATGACGGATAAGCGAAAGGCAGGAGATTTTTTTGAAGAGATTCGGAATCGATTAAAACGGGAAACCGCCTCAATGAAAAGATCCTCCGGCCTGTCCAGATAGCCGAAAAATTGATAATAAGAGTCCATAAGTTCCAGATTGGGGATAAATTTTAAATTTAATTGGAAATAATTGGTAATCCATAAATAAAATTGGTATTTTTATCAACATAATTAGGTTTTTATTCAAAAAAGTAATATTTAAATGTGGTTCTTCTCCCAATTAATTGGGAGAAAGTGGCCAAGGATTCTAGGGTTCTAGGATTCAAGTGTTTGTTTTTTTTAATCGTTTTATCTGTAAGTAAAAGATATTTAAGTACAAGAACTAATTATCTTTTTTACCTCAAGCACACGACTCTTAGATAAAAAAAGCTCAAAAGATGGCATTATTTACTTTAACGGCCTTATATTCCATCTATGGGCGATATAGAGTCTTGACATAATATAATATTGGGCTACGTTCATATTATCGTAATTATTAAGTCTTTCACTCGATCCCTTGACCCTTGGAATCCTTGAATCCTGATCATCGACCAACTAATTTGGAGATGATCCTTAAATATTAAACAAAACAATGATCCTTTTCAATGTTTGACTGTCTCAGACTCTTGATACCATGCGCATTACTATTATCTACGACAACCGGGTATGCAAAGAAGGGCTAAAGGCGGATTGGGGTTTTTCCTGCCTGATTCAGGATGAGGGAGTAAACCTGTTATTTGATACTGGGGCCAGCGGGGCGATACTCCTTGAGAACATGAGGAAACTGGGAATCTCCCCTGAAAAGGTGGATGAGATTTTTATTTCACATTCCCATTTCGATCACACAGGGGGATTACGGGATTTTCTTGAAATAAACCCTTGCAAGGTCTATCTCCCCCGTTCATGCAGTCAACCTGACGGTGCTGGTGAAGTCGTACGGATCGACGCTCCCGTGAGACTTCACGGATGTCTATACTCGACAGGGGAACTTGAGAAGATCGAGCAATCACTCATCGTGAAACTGGATGGGGGGCTTGCGGTTATTGCAGGGTGTTCACACCCAGGTGTCGGCAGGATACTTGCACAGGCGCGGGAGCTTGGAAGGGTCAGAGCCCTTATAGGGGGGTTGCACGGTTTCAGGGAATTTTTCCTTTTAAGAGATATCGATATTGTTTGCCCGACACACTGCACCCAGGCAGTAAGGGAAATCATGTCGCTTTTCCCTGAAAAATATGAAGAGGGAGGGGCAGGCAGGGTGCTGATGCTCTGAAGGAGACGTTCAGGTCATTTTCTACTTGAAAATATTTCATTTATTGGGCTAATCTAACAGCTTTCGTAAATACCTAAGAGGTGAAGGAGGCCTTTTATGAAAATCGCGGTAAGCGGTAAGGGGGGCGTTGGCAAGACTACCTTCGCCTCTTTTCTAATTAGGGCCCTTGCTGATGAGGGCAAAAAAGTCCTGGCCATTGATGCCGATCCGGATGCAAATCTTGCACAGGCGCTTGGTGTCGATAACAGCGAGGACATAGTCCCTGTAGCTCAAATGAAGGAGCTGATCGAGGAAAGAACAGAGGCCAGGCCAGGGACAATGGGCTCCTTTTTCAAGCTCAATCCGACTGTAAACGACCTTCCCGACAGGTTATCCGTAGAGGTCGACGGCATAAAGCTTATGGTCATGGGAAGCGTAAAGACGGGAGGAGCCGGATGTGTTTGCCCTGAAAGTGTGCTTCTCAAGCACCTGGTCAGGCATGTAGTGCTGGCAAGGGATGAGGCGGTCGTTATGGATATGGAGGCGGGGCTTGAACATCTTGGAAGAGGAACGGCAATGTCGGTTGATATGCTTGTCGTTGTTGTTGAGCCGGGAAGAAGGAGTATCGAAACGGCCCATCAGATCAGGAGGCTTGCCGGAGACATAGGCATAAAAAAACTCAGCTTTGTAGGTAACAAGATAAGGTCTGAAAAGGATCGGGATTTTCTGGTCAAACAGATGCCCGACTTTGAGTTCCTCGGATTTCTTCCCTATAAAACGAATATAATGGATGCGGATCTTGAGGGACGCCCGCCCTTTGAAAATGACAGGGAAACACTGGCTGAAGTAAGCTCCATGATTCCCAAACTGGAGTCATAAGCTGCCTAGGAGCCTTTACTCCCTTTAGGATACCCCATAAGCGAAACAGAAAAGAATTTAGCAAAATTGATAAGGAGAAACAAAAAACATGGCAAGGAGAATACATAATTTTAATGCAGGTCCTGCGGCGCTTCCTCTGCCCGTTTTGGAAGAAATCAGGGATGAGATGATCGATTACAAGGGCTCGGGGATGTCGATCCTTGAGGTCAGCCATCGTTCCAAATGGTTTGACGACGTCATTAACGAGGCAGTAGAAAGGACAAAAAGGCTTCTGTCGCTGGGAGACGACTATGAGGTCCTCTTCATTCAGGGGGGAGCCAGCCTTCAGTTCTGTATGGTCCCGATGAACCTAGCTGTGGATGGAAGCCCTCTTGATTTTGTGGATACAGGCACATGGTCTGCCAAGGCCATCAAGGAGGCGAAAATTCAGGGAAAGGATGTGAGGGTGCTGGCATCTTCAGAAGACCGTAATTATTCCTACATACCAAGGCAGTTTGAGTCAAACAGCGACGCGGCATATTTCTACTTTACATCCAATAATACCATAAAGGGTACCCAATGGGCCGGTTTCCCGGATACGGGGGATGTTCCACTTGTCTGCGACATGTCTTCCGATTTTCTGAGTCGCCCGTTTGACGTTCGTCCATTTGGACTGATCTTTGCGGGGGCCCAGAAAAATATCGGTCCTTCCGGAACGGCCATGGTCATCGTCAGAAAGGACATGCTTGACAGGACTCCTGACAGCATACCCACGATGCTGAAATACACCACCTTCTCAAACAAGAATTCCATGTTCAATACCCCGGCCTGTTTTGTGATCTATTCGATCAATCTTGTGCTCAAGTGGCTCGAAGATTCAGTCGGCGGGCTTGATAAGATGTATCTCCTAAATAAGGAAAAGGCGGGCCTTCTCTATGACTTCATAGACAGGTCCGATTTCTACAGAGGCACTGCTGAAAAGGACAGCCGTTCTTTGATGAATGTTACTTTCAGGCTTCCCAGTGAAGAGCTTGAGAAAAAGTTTGTGGAAGAGGCATTGAAGCGGGACCTTGGCGGACTGAAGGGACACAGGTCTGTCGGGGGATGCAGGGCGTCTATCTACAATGCGGTGGGCATGGATGCGCTAAAGGCGCTTGTTGAATTCATGGGTGAGTTTGAAAAAAAGGCTGATTGAAGACAGAAAGGTCGAGGTTAAGGTTTGAAAAGGACAAGGATAGCCCAGGTTTTTTCATCAGGAAAGATAGGACAGAGCTATCGTGTGGCTGGCTGGGTAAGGACAAGGCGGGATTCAAAGGGCGGCTTTTCATTTATCGAAATAAACGACGGGTCATGCCTTAAAGGTATCCAGGTAATAGCTGAAAACAGTCTCCCCAATTATGAGGAAGATATACTGGGGCTGCACACTGGTTGTTCGATAAAGGTTTCAGGTGTTCTTTCCGAATCACCCGGCAAAGGCCAGAAGGTGGAACTCAAGGCTGAAGAGATAGAGGTGCTGGGCCGGTCTGACCCGGATAATTATCCTCTTCAGAAAAAGAGGCATTCATTTGAATTCCTTCGCACGATCGCGCACCTCAGACCGAGAACCAACACCTTCGGGGCGGTGGCAAGAATAAGAAGCGCGATGAGTCATGCCATCCATTCCTATTTCCAGGACAGGGGTTTCATATATCTGCATTCTCCCATTATCACAGGCAGTGATTGTGAGGGGGCAGGTGAGATGTTCAGGGTAACCACCCTTGATCTTGAAAATCTCCCGGTCAATGAGGGGTCTGTGGATTATGACAAGGATTTTTTCGGTTCCCCGGCCGCCCTTACAGTCAGCGGTCAGCTGGAGGCCGAGATCTATGCCCTTGCCATGGGGGACGTGTACACGTTCGGGCCTACCTTCAGGGCGGAAAATTCAAATACCTCAAGACATCTGGCCGAATTCTGGATGGTAGAGCCTGAGATGGCCTTTTGCGACGCCAGGGGAAACGCGGAGCTTGCCCAGGATTTTTTGAAGTATATCTTCTCATTCCTTCTCAATAAATGTGAGGAGGATCTGGCATTTTTCAACCGCTTCATCGATTCCACGGTCCTTGAAACCATGGAGGCACTGGTATGCCGTGATTTTGTTTACCTCTCCTATACGGAAGGGGTGGAGATACTGCTTAAGGCAAAGGAAAAATTCGAATACCCCGTGAGCTGGGGGATCGATCTCCAGTCGGAACATGAACGGTACCTTTGTGAGAAGGTATTTGACGGACCTGTCATACTTGTGGACTATCCGAAGGATATAAAGGCCTTCTACATGAAGCTGAACGATGATGGGAAAACCGTGCGCGCAATGGACGTACTGGTTCCGAAGATAGGAGAAATCATCGGTGGAAGTCAGCGCGAGGATGATTATGATACGCTCCTTGTCAGGATAAAAGAGATGGGGCTTGATCCTGATGATTACCGGTGGTACCTGGATCTCAGGAAATTCGGAACGGCTCCTCACTCAGGTTTCGGACTCGGCTTTGAGAGACTAATTCAGTTTGTTACAGGGCTGTCCAATATCAGAGATGTGATCCCTTTCCCCAGGACCCCGGGAAACGTGAGTTTCTAAGGGCATCCTTCTGCCTTTACGAATCGGTTTATGAAGGTCCAGGCATTTTTGAGGAAAACATTAAGGTAATCTCTTCATGGAAATAATCAGGAAGAGCTGCGCAAAAGGCGCTCTGGAGGTCGAAGGGCTCACAGTGGTTATAGATGTATTCAGGGCCTTTTCCTGTGAGCCGCTTTTTTTTCATTTCGGGGCAAAAAGGGTGATCCTTGAGGCCGACCCTGTTGAAGCGGTTTCGCTCAAGGAAAAAAACCGTGAATACATACTTGCCGGAGAGGTCGATGAGGTCCCGATAGAGGGAGCGGATCTGGGCAACTCCCCATCGCAGATTATACTGAAGGGGGATAGCTATTTCAGAGGGAAGACCGTGGTTCACCGGACAACGGCGGGAGTGACAGGCACGGCTACCGCCCTTGAACGGGCGGATGAAGTTATTCTTGGAAGTTTTGTCATGGCTAAGGCTATCGCAGGACACATAAAAAAGGCAAGCCCTGATAAGGTAACCCTTCTCGCCATGGGGCACAGGGCAAAGGAGAGATCCCCGGAGGATGAGGCATGCGCCGATTACCTGGAACACCTTTTGACGGGAAAACCCCATGACCCTGTCGCCCTTTTCAGGGATGTGGTATTTCAGCCGACCGCCCAACGTTTCATCAAAGGGGTAAAGCCTTATCTTCCAAGGGAGGATCCTCTATTCTGTCTTCAGAAGGACCTCTTCGATTTTGTCTTAAGGGCAGTGAGGGTCAAAGAAAGAATAGAGGTTGAGATGACCCCGGCAGGGTGGAAAACACTCATTTAACCGGGATCATAAAGACCTTATTTCTGACATCAATATGTATCAAATGCTTCAGGGAATTTTTCCACAAAGGCCTTTATCTCATCGCGTACCCTCCTGTAAGGCGCCAACTGCTCTTCACTGTTTTTTGCGTCAGCTGCGATCCCGGGCGGGTCGTCAAAGCCCCTGTGAATGACCCTTGTCCCGGCAGGGAAAAAAGGGCACGACTCCTTTGCATGGTCACACAGGGTTATGACATAGTCAAAGGAGGCGTCTCCCAGATCATCAATCGATTTAGACCACTGGCCTGATACATCCACACATACTTCTGCCATAACCTCAATGGCCCGTCTGTCTATCTGTTTCGGTTCAACACCTGCGGAGGATACCTCTATGGTGTCGCCTTTGAGATGCCTGGTCCAGCCTTCGGCCATCTGGCTCCTGCAGGAGTTACCTGTGCACAGAAAGAGTATTTCGATCTTTTTCCCTGCCATGCTATTTCCCTTTCCTATTTTCATAAACGGGCCCAGCCTCCACTTATAAGCGGCTACCTTTTCAACCACTCGGATATCTCTTTTTTCGCGGGCACCTTTCCGACGCATTTTACCTCGGAATCGACTATTACGGCAGGGGTCATGAACACGCCATGCCTTGCTATTTCCATGGTGTCGGTGACCTTTATCACCTCCGCGGAAATGCCTGATTCCGCCAGAACCTCCCTGACCAGTTCTTCCGTCATTTTACACTTGGCGCATCCCGGTCCAAGTACCTTTATTTCCATATGTAACCTCCTCTGATTAACGGGTTGCCGGTTTTATTTGATTGTTATATGGACCTCTTATCCGACTTGATAGGAGAAGGGGTCCAGGGGTTAAGGGACTCAAGAAAACTGATCCCCGGCTTATTTGAAGTCGATTCTCATATCGGCAGATTAAGCCATGCAAAAAGGCCTGTCATCTTAAGGCCCATATAGAGCATTACTATTATAAAGATATATTTGAGCTGCTTTGCAGGGATGAGGTGGGCGATCCTTGCGCCCACTACCGCCATGGGTATGCTGCAACCGGCAAGAAGTATCCACTGAAGCCAGTTGAGGTAGCCTGTCGAGTACGGCGGGAGCCCTTCAATGCCGAGGCCGTTGATCAAAAAGGAAAAGGCTCCTCCAAAGGCGGTAAAGATCATAAGGGCGGTTGACGTGCCCACTGCCTGGTGCATGCCGAATCCGAGGAAAAAGACCATAACCGGAATCATGAGGACCCCGCCGCCTATCCCCACTATCCCTGAAACAATACCGAGGGGAAAACCCCATAAGGCGTATAATGAAAGAGAGGGACTGGGTTTTTCCTCAGCCTTGGGCGGTTTTGCCGTGAGCATCCTGAGCGCACCCAGAATTACGGCGATTCCAAAGGATATGGTCAATACCCGCCCCGGGAGATGAGATGCGATAAATGCCCCTAAAAAGGCCCCTATGGCACCGGTTACCCCTAGTATTACCCCGGCCTTCCAGATGACGGCACCCTTTCTGTGATGAGTCATGGCACCGCTAAGCGCGGTTGGAAGCACCACCAGCAGGTTCGTTCCAAAGGCTATGCGTATGGCAGTGGTGGGGTCAACTCCTATGGATTTAAGTGCCCAGAACTGGACCGGAACCATTATGAAGCATCCTCCTACTCCAAGTAAACCTGATGCAAACCCGACAACCACACCTGTAATGAGTAAAGAGATTATCTGTACCGCATGAAGTTCCACTTCTGTCTTTTGCCTCCGATTGTACTGTTATAAAAAGTGACTAAAATGACTAAAGTGACTAAAGTTAATAAAGTGCCTAAAGTTAAAAGTTAAAGTTCTTCTCCAACTTAGTTGTCGAAGAGGGGCCAAGGGTTCCAGGATTCAAGGGTTCGAGAATAACCCGACTCACCCGGTATCATGGCTCAGGATTTCCGGTTCACAGACTGAACCATATGCAATATAGAGAACACATACCCTAAGACGATATTCCATGGTATGGAAACCTCGGATAATACCCTATTGCTCATCTTCTGAATAAAACGTTTCGTTTTTTTATAGACATGCAGACAAGGAATATCCGATTTTTGTGGATGTTTAAGCCCCTCTAATCTTAAAGCCTTTCACTCGAACCCTCGGCCCCTTGAAACCGGGAACCCGCTGCGAAGCAGTTGGACTGAGCGAAGCGCAAGCGGAGTAAAGAATCCTGCATTTTGAACAACTCTTTTGGAGATGATCCTAAGTTAATAAAGTGACTAAAATTTTGGAACCGCTTTGGTCTGTATATTTTTTAAGTGAGCAGTATCCATCTAATTTGGTTTTTTCTCACCTTTTAGTTTATCTCGAAGCCAGTCACAGCAACATTGCCCCTCTCTACTTTTGTGCCTCTTTGAGCCACTTTACAAGTTGAACCTTTGACGGGATCTTACCCACGGCCATTACCTTTTCGTTTATAACCAGGGCAGGGGTACCCATGACCCTATAGCCTGCGATGTCATTTATATCGGTTACATGCTCCAGGTCTGCGGCAAGCCCGGTTTCCGTCATGGCCTGCATGATCTCTTTTTCAAGACTGTAGCACCTGGGACAGCCAGGCCCCAGCACCTTGATTTCAATCCCTTCGGGTCTTTCCCTGCCGGAGTCTATACCCATGGATATCTTGAACTGCCTCAAAAAGGCCTTTGCATATTCACCCATTGATTTGTCAGGGATATAATTTTTTCGGGAAAGTAGCCCCGTAAGTTCATCAGTTATCTCCTGGTCTGTTTTGCCTTTGCAGGCCTGTGCGATAAGATCGATCGCCTCTTTTAGGCCTGTTATGCCTGTCTTGTTTGAACCGACCCTGATATAGGAAATTTGGTCCGTCACTTTTCCCCTTTCAGCCTGCTATGAATCCATAGAACATCCCTGCCATTGTAGAAAGGACTACTATTATGACAGAGAAGGTGACTGTCTTTTTTACGCCCATGACGCTTCCTATGACCAGCATGTTGGGGAGCGACAGGGCAGGGCCTGCAAGAAGAAGCGACAGGGCAGGGCCCTTTCCCATGCCGGCCCCTATAAGGCCCTGGAGGATCGGCACCTCGGTAAGGGTGGCAAAATACATGAGCGCACCTGAAACCGCTGCGAACAGATTGGCCCAGAGGGAATTGCCGCCCAGCAGTCCTGCCACGTATTTGTCCGGAATAAGGGCTGGATGTCCCGGACGGCCGAGCATGAATCCGGCCACAAGAACACCTGCAAAAAGAAGGGGGAGTATCTGCTTCATGAAACCCCATGTGGAATCAATCCAGCTAATGCGTTCCTCACCCGTGAACCATTTTTTAAGTAAAATAAAAAGCATAATCAGAAGCCCCGCAGTAACGAACCACTTGGTGGAAAAAAGGGCATGCCAGATGCCGTTTGCCCCTTCAGCAGGTCTTGCAAAGGCGGCAAAAATAAGTATCAGCACCAGGTTCAGCATAAACAAAGAGTCCTGTAACAGGCTGCGGCCTTTTTCTTCTTCATCCGGGAGGTATATATTTCCCCCGGTCCTTTCCCTGTCTTCCTTTCTGAAGAAAAATGCCATTAAAAGACCTGTGATTACGGCAAAAAGGATTGCGCCGAGCGCCCTGGCCAGCCCTATCTGCCAGCCCAGGATTCTGGCCGTTAATACGATTGCAAGGACATTTATCGCCGGACCTGAATAGAGAAATGCCGTGGCAGGACCTATTCCCGCTCCCCTGGTGTAGATTCCCGCAAAAAGCGGGAGGACCGTGCAGGAGCATACGGCAAGAACGGCGCCTGAAACGGATGCCACGGAATAGGAAAGGACCTTATTGGCTGCGGCCCCGAAGTATCTGAGCACGGATGTCCGGGATATGAAGACGGATATTGCGCCCGCGATGAAAAATGCAGGAATAAGACATGTGAGCACATGCTCCCTGGCGTACTCCTGGAGCATAAGAAATGCCTCGACCAGGGACCTGCTGATCGCAGGGCTGCCCCAGGGAACGTAATAGGCGGCAAGAAAGACAGAGACTATGAGTGCGATGCTGAATCTATTTTTCATGATATGAATACCTTGTTAAGATTCGGAATTTTTCGATGAAATATTTATACATTGCTATATGACAATATTATAAGGGCAAAAAAAATTACCTTTTACAGATCTCCTCTCTTCTTATAATGGGAAGCCTGTTCACAAGCCCTTTTACCTCTTCGTCGTTTTCAAGCCAGTGCTTGAGGTTCCCCAGCAGGGTGGAGGCGTAGGCAGAAGAGGTTCCCTCCGAGAGTATATAATTTACCCAAAGTCCGTCTTTTGCCGATCTTAAGAAACCTGCGTCCTCAAGGACCTTGAGGTGCTTTGATACGGTAGGCTGGGCGATACCCAGGGCTGACTGCATTTCACAAACGCACATTGATTTGTGTTGCAGCATCTTTATTATCTTTACCCTGTTGGGATCTGAAAGGGCCTTCATTACCTTGACGAATTCTTTCATCAGTATTCTCCATATATTCTTTTACGGCAATATATGGATGTCTGATTAAGATGTCAAGAAGAGGAGTGAAATATTATGTCGTTTTGATTTTCTTCAAAACATTTGATCAATCGGCATATTTTTCCATGATGCGATATATCATGGTTCAAGCTCGTATTTCTTGATTTTGGATATAAGCATCGGCCTGCTTACCTCAAGAATCTTTGCCGCCTGACTGCGATTACCGTTTGTGATTTTAAGGACCCTTTCTATCAGTATTTTTTCAATGCGCCTTGAGGCCTTTTTGATTGAAAGGGTATCCTCCGATTCCATGTAAGGGGTAAATCTTTGCACCTGGGTTATCTGTGAGGGTAGATCCGCGGGCGTTATCCATTTTGCAGACGCGAGCAGGACTGCCCTTTCCATTACGTTTTCCAATTCTCTTACGTTTCCCGGCCAGGAGTGCTCCATAAGAAGAGGCATGGAATCGGAGCTGAGCCCCTCTATCTCCTTGTTTAGTTTTTTATTGAACAGGTCGATAAAGTATCCGATAAGAAGAGGTATGTCTCCTTTCCTCTCTCTCAGGGGCGGAAGGTGTATCCTCATGACATTTATGCGATAAAGCAGGTCTTCTCTGAATCTACCCTCTCCGACTTCCTTGTCCAGGTCCTTGGATGTGGCTGCTATTACCCTGACATCGATTTTTTTGGATCCAGACCCTCCCAGAGGTGTTATCTCTTCCTCCTGAAGCACCCTGAGCAGTTTTATCTGCAGAGACAAGGGCAGTTCCCCTATTTCGTCAAGAAATATCGTGCCTCCGTCAGCCTCTTCGAAACGGCCAGGTTTGTCCTTTACCGCGTCTGTGAATGCGCCCTTTTTATAGCCGAAAAGCTCGCTTTCAAGGAGGTTTTCAGGGATACTGCCGCAGTTTATGTTAACAAGTGGATATGGGGCCCTGGCTCCTCTTGAATGAATCGCCCGAGTAATCAGCTCTTTGCCGGTTCCGCTTTCACCTGTTATAAGTACGGTTGTCTTGTGATCCACCACTTTATCAACAAGCTCAAATACCTTTGCCATCGCCTCGCTTCTGGCTATGATGTTTCCGAAGGAATACTTTTTTTCAATCTTGCTGACGACATTTCTCAGCTTTACATTTTCATCTTTAAGCCGTTCCCGTTCTTCCGCCTTTTTCAGGGTGAGGAGCACCTCATCCTTTTTAAAGGGTTTTGATATGTAATCATAGGCCCCTATTTTCATGGCTTCAATAGCAGTTTCAATGGTTCCGTAGGCTGATATCATGATATAGTTTTTTTCAGGAAATCTGTCCTTCGATTTTTTCAGAAATGTCATTCCGTCCATGCGGGGCATTTTTATATCACAGAGGATAAACCGAAAATCGGATCTGTCCATACATTCAAGACCTTCAACACCGTCTGATGCGCTCTCGACGTTATAGCCGGCTTTATCCAGCATTGTTTCAAGCATATGCCTCATGTTTTCTTCATCGTCTATAATTAGAACACTTTGCCTCACCATCAATTATCTCCAATTCCACCGGTACGAGCGGTAACTATATAAATTCAGACCAAATATCGGTCCATGACTATCATTTTTAATGGTTGATCTCTTGCAGTGCCCGGCTGTAAAGAGGGCATCGGCAGGGATTATGTCTCAGTCCGATCCCGAAGTATGGCAATATACAAAAAAACACCTGATTTGCAAATACCCTTGAAAAGAAAAATGCCTTGCCAAGGCCGTTTGCATGCCGGGCGCATATAATGCCTCGCGCGCCGTGCCGAATTGCTCGGCTTTTCTCCCAACAGGCTGCCGCAAGGCCTTATAAACAGACTTTTTACGAATATATCAAGGTTTATCTTGAAGTTTCCTGTGGTAAAGGGGCAGGCTGACTGTAATCATAAAACCCTTTTCACTCATGTTTTCGGCCCTTATATCCCCTTGCAATCCATCTATTATGCTGTGACATACGGAAAGCCCCAGGCCGGTTCCTTTTCCAGGGTCTTTAGTCGTATAAAAGGGATCGAAGATACGTTCTATTCCGTCATCCGGGACTCCCGGCCCGTTATCGGAAAACTTTATTAAAAGAGAGTCATCCCTGTTTGTCGTCTCGATGCTGATTGTTTTTGCATTTTGTTGCCCTTCCGATTCCCCTATGGATTCAGCAGAGTTAATCAGCAGGTTAACTATGAGCTGCTTCAATCGCGCCGGATCCGCCCATACTGTGTCATGATCGGCATCCAGAGAGGTTTTGATATCAATTCCGGACATCATCGGCTGCGGTTCCAGAAGTGAGACAACTTCATCGACGGATGCATGAAATCGGGTCACCTCTTTTTTCCCGCTTGAAGGTCTTGAGAAATCGAGCAGCTGCCTTATGATTTCGCTTATGCGGTTAATCTCCGATTCGATACGCCTGAGAAAATCTTCTTTTTCATCATAGGCGAGATCACTGCCTTTCAATAACTCAACGTAGCCGAGGACGATTCCTATGGGATTGCCGATTTCATGAGCCACACCTGTGGCAATTTGACCGATCGAGGCCATTTTTTCAGATCTGAAAACCTCCTCCTGGGCCTTTCTGATCTCTTTGTTGGCCTTTTCAAGAGACTGGATGTGGCTCCTTAATTCCAGCTTATTCTCTTCGAGACGTCTGAGCATAATATTGAGGGACCGGTAGAGCTGGCCGATCTCATTTTTTGATGTTTCCGTAATGTCTTTAAATGGAATGTCTTTTCCGAATTCATTCGTGATACGAACCAGACGCTTCACCGGCCTTACAACCGTCCTTGAAAGGAGGTAGAAACCGAAGATTACAAGGACAAAGGTATTGAGAAGGATAAAGAGTATCATGAGCGCCTCCGTATCCCTGAGCCTTTTGTAGAGAGGCGAAAAGTCGGCGCACACGGAGGCGGAACCTATAACCCTGTTTTCAAAAGTCAAAGGAGCCGATAATATCGCCTTTTCATGGGCAAACCAGATTGCTCCCCACGTGCTGCCCAAAAAGGAGGTGGAGGCATTTCCGGTTGTCAATGCCTCGAGTGAATTGGAAAAGGCCTTTGTCCTTGAATCTCCCCATCCCTCAGTGCCGAGCAACACCTTGCCTTGCCTGTTTATGATCATTAACTCCGACAGGCCTCCCACCCTGAGCGCACCGTCCAGCAGGTTTGAAAGGGTTGAAATATCAGACGCACTAACGCCGGCGTCGGTTTTCAGGATGTCTATGACCGCCCCCTGCTCGATGGATTGCAGGAAAAGACGCCCCGCCTGAACCTTATAACCTATAAGGTCTCTTTCGGAAAATTTAAGCATAACCACATTTATCAGCACCATGGCCGAGAGAATAAGGAGTACCAGGTGAGAGAGTATGGTGGTTCTGAGGCTGTATATGGGAAATCGCAAGGCCAAAATTATTTTTCCCTTAACTGAGTATGAATTTTTTAGTTGATTTTAACCCTCTTCTTCGCTTTGAATGAAGATAACGCCATATGATAATCCAAAGAGGGGATTATTTCTATAATATATAATCAGGCCTTGGGTTCAATTCTATTGCCTGCGGTTAATCTATCTGTTAATAAGTGTCCCAAGGGCGGAAGATATAAGAGAGAAAGGCTTCACACTATTAAAGCTATGGAAAGATCTGGTTATTCAGGAACAAATAAAAAGCCGGTTACACTGAATATAAATCCGGAAAACCCCCAGCAGCGTCTCATAAAAAGGGTGGTCGACGTACTGGAAAATGGGGGGGTCATCGCATACCCCACAGATACCTTTTACGGTATCGGCTGTGACCTTTTCAATAAAAAGGCGATTCAGCTTATCTATCGGTTAAAAAAGAGACCCTTGAAAAAGCCCTTTTCTTTCGTGTGTGACAGTCTCAAAGAGATAAGCCGTTATGCGGTGGTCTCAAATTACGCCTACAAGACCATGAAACGCTGTCTTCCCGGTCCATATACATTTATACTGGAAGGAACAAGGCTCGTGCCCAAGATTATGCTTACCAAAAGAAAGACGGTGGGAATAAGGGTGCCTGATAACCGAATTTGCATTGAACTGGTAACCAATCTCGGCAGGCCGATAATTAGTACGAGCGCAGGATATGACGACCCCTATTCCATAGAGGAAGCCTATGGCCCTTATCTGGATGCTATAATAGATGGTGAGGTCTTATACCCGGGCCCTTCCAGCGTTGTATCCTTGATTAATGATGAACCCGGGGTGATCAGGGAAGGGAAGGGGGATGTGAATATATTTATATAGTAACTTAAGGACGGCCTAATCGACAGTGGGCCCCTTCCACATATACTCCAAAGGGGTTTCAAAGGAATTAAAGGCCTTTAGAACCGACCTCGCAGCAGATTCAAAGAAGAGCTCCCAGAGCTCCAGCCTGTTTTTTTGGGGGTACACAAGCGTCACATCTCCTTTGGTTCCGGTAAGGTTTTTTGCAAGATCTACGGCATCATGAAAGTTGCCGAGCCGATCCACAAGGCCCAGCTCTTTGGCCCTGGCACCTGAAAAGATTCGTCCGTCCGCTATCTGCCGTACCTTGTCCACCGACAGGCCCCTGCCCGCGGCAACATCATCAACAAATTGTGATTGTATGTCCTTGATAAGGGAGTTGAGCAATTCCTTTTCCCTTTCAGTGAGTTCTCTGTGCGGAGAGCCTATGTCCTTGAATTCTCCGCTTTTGATTACTTCAATGCTTACCCCTATCTTTTTCAGGAGGTCCTCGAATCTGAGAACCTCCATTATGACCCCTATGCTTCCGGTTATTGCGCCGGAATTGGCCACAATACTGTCGGCGGCAGAGGCCACGTAATATCCTCCTGATGCGGCTATTCCTCCGATGGACGCTATTACCTTTTTTGTTTTGATCGTCCTGCGGATTTCACGATATATTTCCTGGGTAGGTCCTACCGCCCCGCCGGGAGAGTTTATCCTCAGAATGATCGCTTTGATCTTTTTATCTTTTTTAAACCTGACCAGCTGGGATGTTATGTGCCGGGAGTCAATTATCGCTCCCTGTATCGGTATAACTCCGATTTTTTCATTAAAGGAAAGATCAGTGGAGGGGGTAAAAAGCTTTATTACTATCACGATGACAATGGCCAGAAATAACCCGATGCAGCCGAGTATTGCCAGGACAGTAAGTAAGGTATGGCTTTTTTTCGACATGGCTGGAATTAAATCAAGGCCATGAGAAGCCCCATGGCCTTTTGAAAATTAGGTGAATGCTGCTGTCGGCTCCTCGCTTCGAGTTAATTATCCTTTTGTTCGGCTTCCGGGGCTGATTCTTCGGCAGATTCCGGCTCAGTGTCAGATCCTTCGGCAGATTCCGGTTCAGTGTCGAATTCGGCAGGCTGTTCATCATGAATGATTTCAGCGTCTTGTTCTACCGCGGGTTCCTGTTGCTGCAGATTAAGCATCTCTTCTCTAAGCAATTCTCCCAGGTTGGACGTGGCCTCCTGATGGTTGTCAAGATAGCTCCTGTAGATGTCCTTTTCACTTGTCTCTTCGAGCTTTCTTATGGAAAGGCCGATCTTTTTCTCAGGACGCGATACATTTATCACCTTTGCCTGAATAACGTCATCCACCTGAAAACGGGACAGTGGATTTCCATGCTTGTCCGTCGAGATTTCAGAGATATGGACCAGACCTTCGATACCCTCTTCAAGTTCAAGGAACAGGCCGAAATCCGTTACGTTCGTAACGGTGCCGGTAACCCTGGTGCCTGGTTTATATTTGTAAGGGATTTCATCCCATGGATCAGAGGCGAGCTGCTTTATACCGAGAGAAAAGCGTTCGTTTCCCTTGTCAATATTGAGCACCACGGCCTGGACCTCCTGGCCCTTTTTGTATACCTCTGAGGGGTGCTTTATCCTTTTTGTCCAAGATATGTCGGATATATGCACAAGACCGTCTATGCCCTCATCAATGCCTATAAATATCCCGAAGTCGGTTATATTTTTGATCCGGCCTTCTATGGTGGTTCCCACCGGATATTTCTCTTCTATTACATCCCATGGATTGGGTTCAACCTGCTTCATGCCGAGCGAGATTCGTTTTTTCCCCACGTCGATGTTGAGGACCATTGCCTCAACCGTATCACCCACGCTCAGCAGTTGTGAGGGATGCCTGATCTTTCTTGTCCATGACATCTCAGAGACATGAATAAGACCTTCCACACCCTGTTCAACCTCAACAAAGACCCCATAATCGGTCAGGCTTACCACCCTGCCTCCGATTACCTTTCCGATCGGGAATTTTTCTTCCGCCTGGCTCCATGGATCAGGGGCGAGCTGTTTTATCCCGAGCGATACCCTTTCTTTTTCCTTGTCAAAGTTGAGCACCTTGACCTTTATATTGTCCCCGATCTGATGCATCTCCGAAGGGTGCCCCACTCTTCCCCAAGACATGTCGGTGATATGAACGAGCCCGTCGATCCCGCCCAGATCAATGAAAAGGCCATAGTCGGTAATGTTTTTGACCGCCCCTTCAAGCACTGCGCCTTCTTCTATGTTTTTGAGGGTTTCTTCCTTCAGGGCGAGCCTTTCCGCCTCCAAAAGAGCGCGCCTGGACAGTACTATATTGCCTCTTCTTTTATTGTATTTGACTATCTTGAATTCATGTTCTGTGTTGACCAGAGAATCCATGTCTCTTACCGGTCTCAGATCCAGCTGAGATCCTGGTAAAAAAGCCTGCAGGCCGATATCCACTGAGAGCCCACCCTTGACCCTGGCGGTTATCGTTCCCTTTATTGTCCCGTCGTTTTCATAGATCTCTTTTATCTCATCCCAGATCTTTATCTTTGCGGCTTTTTCCTTGGAAAGCTTGATGGTTCCTTCGTCGTCTTCTCTTCGTTCAAGAAGAACATCTACTTTGGCTCCCACCTCGGCGGTCAGGTTCCCTTCCGGGTCTATGAATTCCTGAATGCGAATCTGTCCTTCAGACTTGTATCCAATATCAACAAGGACAAATTCCTTGTCAACCTGGACTATCTCACCCCTTACGACCTCACCTTCCTGCATGCTCTTCAGGCTTTCTTCATACATTTCCATGAAATTTTCGCCGTCCGGCATCTCTTCTCCGAATTCATCGTCAGGGCTGGTGGTTTCGCTTTCAATTATTTCCTCTTCATCCATTAGGCCGGTCTCTTCATGTTCTTCTTCAAGGTTTTTGTTTTCAGCTGTTTCTTGTGTCGGTTTTTCCATTAACGTAATTACCCCCTCCATCAATTTTCCAAGCTATCAAGGCTCAAATACGAATTACTATCAAATGATAAGCCCAAGTTCAACCTTTTATTTTAAAAAAATCCTGGATTGTTTACCTAAATCAATATGTTTTAAAATTTTATCCAAAACGTCGCCTATATTGATGTCGGTCGAATCTATTACTATCGCATCCTGTGCCGCTTTAAGAGGGGCAATCGCCCGCGATTGATCCTGCTTGTCCCTGTTTCGGATATCGGCTGAAACGGAATCGAAGTCTACTTCTTCTCCGAGCTCGACTCTTTCTCTGTACCTCCTTTTCGCCCTTATATCAGGGGAGGCGGTAAGGAAGAATTTGTGATCAGCCATCGGAAAAACAACGGTTCCCATATCTCTTCCTTCTGCCACCACATCGTTATCTTCAGCCATGTCGCGCTGTAGGTCGGTCATGGCATCCCTGACAATTTTCAGGGAAGAGACCTTGGAGGAAAGCATGTCCATCTCGGGCGTTCTTATGTCTTTGGACACATCTTTGTTTCCAAGAAAGAGTCTGTCGGCCTTTTCACCCTTTACAAACCTCAGCTCAATCGTTTGACACATTGTCTTCATCTTTTCAGTGTCAATACTGCGGAGACCTCTTATTTTGGCTGCCAGTGCTACCGCCCTGTACATGGCGCCTGTATCCAGATAGAGAAAACCCAGCTTTTTGGCCAAAAGCCGGCTTACAGTGCTTTTGCCCGATCCTGCGGGTCCGTCTATGGTGATAATGCAGTTCACAAAAAAGCCTCTTTTCCTATGCTTTGTTATTTCAATCAGAAAGGGCAGCCTTTAAGGCCCTGATAAACCGCTCGTTTTCCTCGGGAATTCCAACTGTTATCCTTATGTAATCAGGAAGATCGTAACTCTCCATGGACCTTATTATTACGCCCTTTTTGAGCAGTCGTTCATATGTTTTCGTCCCCCCTGCAGGCACCTTTATCAAAAAGAAATTGGTTTGAGTTCGCAGATAGTTAAGACCCATTTTATCAAGTTCCGAATAGAGATATCCCAGGCCTTCTTGTACCAGCCTGAGGGTTTTTAAGACAAATTCATCGTCCTCCAGGGCGGCGGTTGCAGCTGCTTGAGCCAGCGTATTGGCGTTGAATGGTTGCCTTACCCTGTTCATGAAATCTATCAGTTCCGGTGATGCAAACCCATAGCCGATCCTCAGGCCGGCCAGGCCGTAAAGCTTTGAAAAAGTCCTCAGAATGAAAATATGGGGGTGCTCTGACAGCATTTCCAAACCATTTGCAGCACGTTTATCCGTAACGAATTCAATATAAGCCTCATCCAGTAAGATGACTATATCTTTGGGCAGTTCCCTTAGAAAGGCGGTCATATCCTTTTTGAAAATCAGGGAGCCGGTTGGATTATTAGGGTTGTTTATGAATATCAGCTTTGTGCGGGGGGTAATCTTTCGCAATATACCGCTGAGGTCTATTCCGAAGTTGGAAAGGGGTACTGATTTCATGCTTCCTCCCGCACCCCTGACTATCTTTTCATACACAAGAAAGGTGGGAACGGCTTGTATCGCTTCTTCTCCGCTTGAAAGAAAGGTCCTTACCGCAAGTTCGATCAATTCATTAGAGCCGTTTCCAAGGATAATATTTTCTCCCGGGACAGCAAATTTTTCGCTTAACCTGGATTTGAGGTAATAACCGCTTCCATCCGGATAGCGATTCAGGGCCTCAAGCTCACTCATTATCGCCTTAACAGCGAAAGGCGAGGGGCCGAGGGGATTTTCATTTGAGGCGAGCTTAATGGAACCCATAATACCCAGCTCCCTCTCAAGCTCCTTTATCGGTTTGCCGGGTGGGTAGGGAATAAGTCCTTCCACCCCTTTTCTGGTAAGTCTTTTCACAAGGGGCGCTCCTTATTTGAAAGATAACAGTGATCGGCAAAAGACCATTTGAACGGTGTCCTATCGGTAAAATGGTAAAAGAAAGCGGGTGTCTTCATAAAAAGGCCGGTTGTCACGCCTCAGGCGGGACTATGCTTCATCTGTTGTCATTGCGCCGCCGGAAGCGGGATAAGAAGTAAGACTCATAAGTAAAGCCTTGTACCGTTTCAGTTTCGATGCTTAACGAATGCATCAAATATAGATGTATGCTCGTCATAAGGACGTTTAATAACAAATGCATGGAAAAATGCTGAAGAATTTTCTGTCTTTAGCCGGAATAAAAAAAATCCATCAAGCAATCAATAATAATATCATTCTTGCATAAATTATCTGCCTTATAACGCAGGGAAGTAAAAATGTAAACAGATGCGTGAAATCGAGTAAGGTGTGTTTTATCGAAGGAGCTGGAGGCGGTTGGCCGCATCTTTGCCCGGTCATTTTGCCAATTAGGGCTTGACTTGAGTAAACGCTTCAATTATTTTTGTTTACCAGCCAAGGTAACCACTTTTAATTATTCCAATATCAGACAGAGGAAGATCATGAATAAATCGCAATTGATAGAGGCCCTCGCAAGAGAGGAAAATCTGCCGCTGAAAAAGGCGGAAGAGGTTGTCAATACTGTCTTTGGAGACATGGAGACTGCCCTAGTCAGAGGCGAAAGAATAGAGATCAGAGGCCTTGGTAGCTTTAAGGTCAAGCGGTATGACGGTTACAAGGGAAGGAACCCTAAGACGGGTGAGGTTATTGAGGTAACACCGAAGAAGTTACCCTTTTTCAAGGTGGGAAAAGAACTGAAAGAAAGGGTCGATTTCGAATAAAATCTTCTGTTTTGATCCCCTTTTCACCGGAGGGGATTGAAGCCCGCCTCTTGAGCCAACGTTTTATGCGTGGGCCTTTTATTTAAGATATCCTTGATGCCGAGGGCATCTTTTCCGCTTGGGTGAGGATGGACCCTGCGTGACAGGCACTTGCGAACCCCGTCAGATCCGGGAGGAAGCAGCGGTAAGCGAGAAAGCCTGTGTCGTGGCGGTATCTATCCTCACCCAAGCGGGAAAGATGCCTTAAATATGATTTTATCAGGATATGGAAAGCCGGGATTTAAAGGGCCGGCCCCAATTACTTCCAGGGTGAGACAGTATCCCCTCCCAAAATTGAATGGGCAGGACACTCAGAAATGATATGTGAAAAGGGTGGACACACTACTTTTCGGTTCCCTAAGATGTCCCTTGAGACTATGCTTCGTCACGCGGTTTTTTCCCGCCGGGGCGGTTTTAGTAAGGCACCCTTTGAATCGCTTAATACATCCTATTCGGTAGGTGATGTTGAAGGGGCTGTTACTAAGAATCTTTACGGGATCATGGGGAATATAGGCGCTGCCGGTTTGTTTTTTATGGAACAGTGTCATGGCGCACGGGCCGTAATAATCAGGGGAAGGAGCACCGACGGTCTGATAAAAATTCCGGATGCCGATGCGCTTATTACGAATGAGCCGGGAATGGCCTTAATGGTTAAGCAGGCTGATTGTCAGGGGGTTATTATCTTTGATCCCCAAAAAGAGGTGCTTGCCGTTGCTCACTGCGGCTGGAGGGGAAATGTCCTGAACATACTTGGAAAGGTCGTCAAAATGATGGCGGATGAATTCGGAGCAAGCCCCGATATGCTGAAGGCCGCCATCGGGCCTTCTCTAGGTCCGTGCTGCGCGGAATTTATAACGTATCAAGATATCTTCCCCGCCTCCTTTAAGGATTGTATGGTTAGAGACGGCTACTTTGATCTCTGGTCATTGAGCCGCAGGCAGCTCATGGATGCCGGACTTGTGGAGGGTAATATAGAAACGGCACGAATTTGCACCCGCTGTAACAGAAACCTCTTTTATTCCTATCGCGGGGAGGCAAAAACAGGTCGTTTTGCCACCGTTGCAATGCTCAACAAATGATCACAGTGCCTTATATGTCATTTCCACTGAAACCGCGCCAAGGTGTCAGGCCGAAAAAGGCCGGAAGACGGAATGACGTTGCGGAAAGGAAGGTCCGCTTTTTCTCCCTCTTTGTAAGCCGCCCGGATTTTTGAGTAAATCTTGTTTGCCCTCATAAAAATACTATATATTGAAAACATTTATTGACATACCGCAATATATTGGGTATTCTCCTCGGTATTGTCAAAAAAATACTGCAGATCGTCGATCCCTTTCAGGAGGGTCTTTTTCCAGACCCGGATGCAGGTCCTTATCAATGAGATATCTTAATCCTCTACCTTAAAAGGTGCTATAAATGTTTGAAACAATCGAAAAGCGAGATGGAAGGGTCGTTGAATTTGACTCTACAAAGATAACCGTTGCCATTACAAGGGCGGGTGAAGCTACAGGCGAGTTCGGGCACAGAGAGGCGCTTAAAATGACCCTGAAGGTGTTGACCCTGGCGCATGAACTGCGACTGGGGCCTTTGCCCAAAGTGGAAGATATCCAGGACATCGTAGAGAGGGTGATCCTGGACAGCCCCTTCTATAGGACGGCAAAGGCATACATACTCTACCGGGAACAGCACGCACAGATAAGGAGCATGGTTACGAAGGCAAGCGTTGACCTTGTGGAAAACTATATCCAGAAAATGGACTGGAAGATCAAGGAAAACAGCAATATGAGTTATTCCCTTCAGGGGCTGAACAACTATATCTCATCCGATGTTACATCGGAATACTGGCTCAGTAAGATTTATCCGCCTGAGATAAGAGAGGCCCACAAGAGTGGGGATTTTCATATCCACGATCTCAGCCTGCTGTCGGTCTACTGCGTAGGCTGGGACCTGAAGGATCTCCTAAAGCAGGGTTTCAAGGGAGTGGGAGGCAAGATAGAAAGCGGGCCTCCAAAGCACCTGAGGTCGGCCCTCGGGCAGGTAGTCAATTTTTTCTATACCCTTCAGGGGGAGGCTGCAGGCGCTCAGGCCATTTCCAACTTCGATACACTGCTTGCCCCTTTTGTTCGTTATGACGGCCTTGAATATGACAGGGTCAAACAGGCCCTCCAGGAATTCGTTTTTAACATAAACATACCCACTCGTGTCGGTTTTCAGACCCCTTTCACAAATATAACCCTTGACCTTGAACCACCTTCCACCCTGGCAAACGACAGGGTTGTTTTCGGCGGACAGGAAAGAGAAGAAAAATATGGTGAATTTCAGGAAGAGATGGATCTGATAAACAGCGCATTCGCAGAGGTGATGATGGCCGGGGACGCCAAGGGAAGGGTCTTTACCTTTCCCATCCCGACCTACAACATCACATCTGATTTCGAATGGGATAATCCAAGACTTGACATGATCTGGAAAATGACCGGGAAATACGGGATCCCGTATTTTTCCAATTTCGTCAACTCGGATATGTCACCTGAGGACGCAAGATCGATGTGCTGTCGCCTGCGCCTGGACAACAGGGAGCTACTGAAAAGAGGCGGAGGCCTTTTCGGTGCGAATCCTCTGACCGGATCGATAGGGGTCGTGACCATAAATCTTCCCAGGATAGGGTATCTTTCTGAGAACGAAAAAGACTTCTTCGATCGGCTGGGAAAAATGGTGGTAATGGCAAAGGATAGCCTTTCAATCAAGCGCAAGGTACTTGAAAGATTTACCGAAAAAAATCTATACCCCTATTCTCATTTCTATCTGAGGGATATAAAGGAGGGTACCGGGCTTTACTGGAAAAATCATTTTTCCACCATAGGTATCCTAGGGATGAATGAGGCATGCCTCAATTTTATGGGAAGCGATATCGGCAGTGAGGAGGGAAGAGGCTTCTCCCTCAAGGTAATGGATTTTCTTCGTGAGACGATTTCCGGAATTCAGGCGGAAACAGGTGATATCTTCAATCTTGAAGCAACTCCCGCCGAGGGGACTTCATATCGCCTCGCAATGCTCGACAAGGAAAATTTTCATGACATACTCTGCGCGAATGAAGAGGATTTCAGATCCGGTTCCGCGCCCTTTTATACGAATTCGACCCATCTTCCCGTAAATTACACCGAGGATATCTTTGAGACTCTGGTGCTTCAAGATGAACTTCAAACGAAATATACCGGAGGAACCGTTCTTCATATATATCTGGGAGAGCAGATAAGCGATATCTCCGTGGTCAAAGATCTTCTGAAAAAGGTCGTAACCAAATTTCGTCTTCCCTACTTTACGCTTACCCCCACTTTCAGCATTTGCCCTTCCCATGGTTACCAGAACGGTAAACAGGAAAGATGCCCGGTATGTAATGAAGAGACGGAGGTCTACTCCAGGGTCGTGGGATATCTCAGGCCGGTAAAGCAATGGAATGACGGAAAACGGGCCGAATTCGACATGAGAAAGATATTTAAAGTGGCCTGATTATGGAAACCAGGCGACCTTCCGACTTATAAGGAACAGGATAATGGTGCTAGGGGGTGTTCAGAAAAATTCTTTTATAGACTATCCCGGCAGGATAAGCTGCGTCCTGTTTTTCTCAGGCTGCAATTTTGACTGCCCTTATTGTCACAACCCTGAGCTTGTAAGGGGGACTTCATCATGCCTGAGGTCGCTGGATGAAGATGCAGCGCTTTCATTTTTGAGTAAGCGAAGAGATTTTTTGGACGGGGTGGTAATCTCGGGCGGTGAACCAACGCTCAATCGGGATCTGAGGCCTTTTTGCGAAAAGATCAAGACGATGGGTTACCGGCTTAAGCTTGACACGAACGGGAGTTGCCCCAAGATGGTGGACAAACTCCTGGAAGCGGGGCTGGTTGATTATATAGCCATGGATATCAAGACCGATCCGTATAAATATTCCAGGTTTATCTCCAAAACCTGCAGCCCCGAGAATATTCTTTCAAGTATAAGGATAACAATGGAACGTGCTCCCGCCTATGAATTCAGGACCACCTGTGTTAAGCCGATTGTGGACGAAGAGATAATAGGCGATATCTCGGAGATCATAAAAGGCGCGATGCTTTATGCCCTTCAGGATGTCAATCAAAAAGAGGTGCTGCACCCCGAGTTTTTCAAAAACGGGGACAGCGGCTTTGATCACGATGAGCTTATGGTCCTTAAATCCATAGTCGAACCGTGTGTCAAAAAATGCATCGTGAGGTGATGCTTTCCCGGGATTTCCGGTTGCGGGGACGCCGGCCCATTTTTCTAAAGGTCAATTCAGGGAGGTGAGGATGCCTTTGTATTCGAAAAGCGGTTCCATAGTCGGAGGTTCATCCTCCAGGGGAATATTTATCCTGTCGGACCTTTTTCTGACCCATTCATCGAAGTGCCTCTTAAGGGTAGGATCATGGAAATACCATGTTTCGCCCAGAAATTTAAGTTCTTCTATTACCCGCCAGTAGATATACATGATACATTTCCTTTTATCGATTATCGCGATTAGGCCAACAGGATCTGTCATATGGCACTGTTTTTTTTGACTTTACAAAATCAAATTCAATCATTTAGATAAACAACATGCCGTCATAAGTCAAGCTCGCTCTTTTATCGGCAGGCCCGAAGGACATCTCTTTCGGGTACGATAACCTATATCTTATGAGGAAACATTGAAATGGAAGAAATAACCTACCGGCCGATAGGTATAATCAGGTCGCCCTTTAAGGAGCCGAAGGGGACACCCATCCAGCCCGGCGCCGCTGAAGGCATTGAAGTAGAAGTCGAAAAAATAGGATGGCTTGAAAAAAGGTCTCCAGGCTTCCTTCTCAAAGAGATGACGGAAGGTTTATGAAATAGCCGTTTACACTCCCAGCCCCAGAACAAGCCCTGTCTGCCTGATTATGAGAGCGACCAGGTAAGCCGCACAAAGATTAAAGCCTATTGAAAATCCTGCCCAGCCCCAGGAGCTTTCTTTTTTGATGCTTATTACGGTAACGAAGCATGGGACATAGAGCATCGTGAAAATCAGCATGGTAAAAGCCGTGAGCGGATTCCAATCGGAAGAATTCCGTAATCTGTCGGATAAGCTTTTTGTCTCCTCTGCGCCGGTTTCTCCCAGGGAGTAGGCCGTACCGAGGGTGGATACAACCACCTCCTTGGCTGCAAATCCCCCTACAAGCGCGATATTCGTCCTGTAATCAAATCCAAGGGGTTTCGTTATGGCTTCAAGCCTTATACCCAGCCATCCGGCAAAGGTGCCTTTGAGTGTCTCCTGCTGCCTCCGGTATCCCAGTTCCCTGATCTGTTTTCTGTAGGAAAGATAATCGGATGCGGATTTAAGCCTTGTCGTTTCGATTTTTCCACTCTTGTTATCCTGCGTATCTATCAGATATGCGGCCTGCGCAAGTGAGATAAGGGAACCTTTTGATTCCTGCGGAATTTTGTCCGGCAGGCCCATGGAGCCTTTAATGGAGTCATAGGTCATGTCAAGTTCCGATAGGTCGTTTTCATCCCGGATAATGTCCGTTATAGAAGGTTTCTGAAGGAATTGAGCGGTAATTTGATCCCTCTCATTATCCAGGCGTGATGCCTGGTCTTCGGAAAGGCCGGGGAAGGTCATCATGGCCCAGAGGACGATCGAAAAACCGAGTATTACGGTGCCCGCCTTTTTTATATATTGCCATGTCCTTTCCCATGTGTGTATCCAGAGTCCTTTAAGCGTCGGAAGGCGATAAGGCGGCAGTTCCATGACAAAAGGGGTCTTGGGTCCTTTAAGAATGGTTGAGCGAATGATCTTGGCCGCGAAAAGTGCGAACCCCCATGAAAGCAGGGTAAGCAGAAACAGCATTCTGGCCTTGTTTTGTGAAAAAAAGGCCCCGATAAGTACGGCATAGACAGGCAGTTTCGCTCCGCAGTTCATAAAAGGCACTGCCAGAAGGGTTGCTATCCTTTCTTTTGGGTCTCTCAAGGTCCTTGTAGCCATTACACCTGGTACCGCGCATCCCCCTGAGATGCCTCCGCTTACGATGAGGGCCATGACCGAATTTCCATGAAGACCGAACCATCGAAGGACACGGTCCAGCATGTAGGCCACCCTTGCCATGTAGCCGGAGTCTTCCATTATGGCGATCGTGAAGAACATGAACATAATAAGGGGGACAAACCCAAGGACTCCGCCTACCCCGTCTATGACCCCGGAAACTATGAGAGACTGAAGCATGCCGGGTGGAATTATGCCTGATACAAAAAAGGCCAGTTGATTAAAAAAGGCCCCGAACCATTCAATGGGGATCTCGCTTGCTGAAAAGGTAAATTCATATACCGCGTAAAGGATTCCCATCATGATAAGGGGACCGGCAATACGGTTTGTGGCCACCTTATCGATCTTGTCCGATAGATTGAGCCTCGCCTCTATCTTCCTTTTTATGACCCGCTTTGTTATGCCTGTTATGTAGCCGTAGCGATAATCGGCAATTATTGCTTCCGGATCTTCATCAAGGGTATCCCTGGTGTGTTTTTCGGTCTTATTGCAGATGTCCTCGATTTTGCTTCCCAAAGCGGGATCTCTGTTTAAGAGGGCGATCATGGGATTATCGCCTTCAAGACATTTAAGTGCCCTCCACCTTGCAGGATATTTTGCGTCAAATACCTTTGATTTATTTATGATGTCTTCCATCTCGCCCAGGCTGTGGTCGATATCCATGCCGTAGGAGAGATTAAGGGTGTTCCAGCCGATCTCTTGCTGTGCGGATTCTATCAAGGTATCCAGGAGATCTACCACACCCTTGCTTGATCTGGCTACCATAGGAACTACAGGGACCCCCAATAGCTCCGAAAGCATCCGGTGATCAATAATAATGCCTCTTGACTCAGCCATGTCCACCATATTGAGGGCGACTATCAAAGGAATTCCCAGTTCCTTGAACTGGATCGTCAGGTAAAGATTTCTGTCGAGATTGGAGGCGTCAACGATATCTACTACCAGGTCGGGCCTTTCATTTATAAGAAAATCCCTGGCAACGATTTCTTCAAGCGAATAGGCGGTTAGGGAATATGTCCCGGGAAGATCCACTACCTCGATTTCATGGCCCTTGTGAACGACCTTTCCTACTTTTTTCTCGACGGTTACACCCGGATAATTGGCGATCTGCTGCCTTGCGCCTGTAATTTCATTAAAGACGGTCGTCTTGCCGGAGTTAGGGTTTCCCGCAAGTGCAATGGTCAACTTTTTTGTCATATCTTCCTTCCTCAGGCCTTAATATTCGCAGTAAATAGATCCGTTTTTTATCAAAAAAGCGGAAATAGATATTAATGTGCCCCAAAGGTCATCTGAGTTATCTTTTCAAATTATTCAAGGAGGGCCTGCTCCTCCGGTAACATTATCCGGCAAAGGAAATGATCGAGACCAGGACCTTTATTCCCCTGCAGGCAATGAAAAATCACTCATCAGTTTCGATCTCCACGTAAATGCCGTCCGCCTCATTGTTTCTCAATGTAAGGACATAGTCCTTAATCTTAACCGCCACAGGGTCCCTCAGGGGGGCGCGGCCCTGAATCTTTATCGGGGTGTTTGTGACAAGGCCCATTTCCCTGATCCTGCGACCCATTTCACCGTTTGCGTTTACCTTTTTTATGATTCCCTGCTGATTATCGGACATCTCTCTCATGGTTATTATTTTTTTCATATGTGATCATTCCCTTGATTTTTTCTTCAATAATTCTTGCGAAAATTTTTTGAAAATGCCTTGACAGGCATTACCTTGACCCCTTATATTAGATACACAAAACAAAGTTAGGGTCAAGAACAAATTGCCATGCTAAAAGATAAAAAAAATAGTATCAGCGAAAGGCCTATAACCCCTGCAATGGAGGATTATCTTGAGGCAATCTATGATCTTGGAAAAGAGAAAAGGGCCGTACGTGTAAAAGATATAGCCAAAAGGCTTAATGTAAAGATGCCTACGGTCACGAATATGCTTAAAAGCCTTGCCAAGAGAGGCCTTATTGAATATGAAAAATATGAGTACCTGGAGCTGAGTGATGAGGGGGATAAGGTAGGCAGGGAAATACATAGGCGGCACAAGATACTGTGCAGCTTTCTCGCTGATATCCTGAAAATTGATCGTGGGAAGGCTGATGATGAGGCATGCAGCATGGAACATGGTATAAGTCATGATACCCTTGACAGGCTGGTATCTTTTATGGAATTTTTACAGTCCTGTCCGAGGGCCGGATTATCATGGCTGGATAATTTTGATGAATTCCGCCTCCATGGAACTGACAAGGAAAAGTGTATGGGGCGCATACAGAAGTTCTCGAACGGTCTTAGAGAAAAGATAGGTCGTCTTGAGGATAGAGGAGCCAAATTCAATGATTTTGAGTAATGTCCCCTCTGGAAAAGAGGTGACTTTAACTGACATAAATGGAGGAAGGGGGCTTAGGTCAAAGCTCTACAGTATGGGTCTGATCCCGGGCGTTCGTCTCAGGGTCCTGTGCGGTGATGGAGGAGGGCCTTTAATGATCTGTGTAAGGGATTCGAGGCTTGCCCTAGGAAGGGGCATGGCACAGAAGATAATAGTTGAGTAAATCCCAAGGCTGTTTTATTAACCGGTTCATTCAGGTCTCACAAATAGCACCGAGCAATAACCTACCACCCATTGTCCCCTGCCTGAGGGAAAGTAATCGCCACTGTTTTTGTAGTGCAGTACAAGTCCCCTGCTGCATCCCCGGCGTTTTGAAAAGCGCATTACGGCAAGTACGGGACCTATGCCGCAGAAGGATTGCTTTTCAGGGTTCCAGGATTTTCGGATCGAAGGATAATCAAGGCTTTTCACCCTCTCCAGTGTGTCCCTGTCGGTTGCCGAAACCAGATCATAGTCGGGGGCATGCATCATATCAGAGCTGGCTATGACCAGAATACTTTTGGTATCGGCAAGTTTGTTCAGCGCTTCAACCAGTTCTTCTATCGTGTCTTCCTCATGGTCCCCCATAATACCCACAACAACCTGCGCGTTAGGTACTGCCGCCTGCACAAAAGGTATCTCGTTTTCGGCCGAATGCTCACCGATGTGAGGCCTGTAATCAAAAAATATCCTGCCACTCTGGGAGCAGAGAAATTGAGCAGCCTCCTTGTCAAGTTTCAACGGACCGAGGGGAGTTTCAATGAAGTCGCCGTCCATGAGGGCTACGCCGGAAAATATCCCCCGGTGCCTGAGACCCAGGATGACAACTGTTTCAGGATCTTTTAGCGATCTTGCATTGTCCCTTATGGCGCGAAATGCGTATCCCGCGACTTTTCCGGAATATATGTAGCCGGCATGAGGCGAAATGGCTCCGATAATTCTGCCCTTTACACTTGCGCACTGGGCGTTTTCCATGAAGTCTTCGACCATCTTCTTGAGTCGTTTCCCTTCTGAAGGAAACCACTTGCCTGCTCCGTTCAGATTCCTTATAAGGGGCGTGTCTTTTCGTTTATCTTCGGCTGTAATGCCTGCTAAGCAGATAGATGCCAAACATGAGACGGAAAGGAATGAAAAAAGCAGAAATACCTTGAATTTAACACTCGAAGTTCTTTGTGAACAATGGGCCTTTTTTATAATCACGTACATATCTTTTGAGGCCTTTTGGAAGATATCATTTGCGAAAAATTGATTCTTTTACTGATACTCGGAATATATCAAAAAAAGGGTTTTTCCACAATTTGTTAAAAAAGAAGGAAATCCCCCCTGAAATAATCTGATCTCGCAGATCACACAAAAATATTACGTTTAATAAAAGTTCCCCGGGGTCGTTGGGTTTAGGGAGCCGAATGTCTGTTTTTCAAAATTTTTACTGGCGTTACCCGTCCGGGCTCCTCTGATTTTTTGATGAAGGAAAATTTGAATCATATGAAAGCAGACTTTGGACGGGTAAGCCTTGAGCATTTCAATCGAAATCCGGAATGGCTTTTCGTTTGAATAATGTCTTAAACAACAGGCTGTTTTAGAAATTGCCCGGCAATGATATCCTTCGGTAGCCTTTTCCAAATCCGGCAACCGGTTATTTTAACTTGACATATAAAGTGCTCAATAATATTTGAAAATGCTGTAACTGTAATTGATGAAGACCTCGTGGATTTTTTCTTGATAAGAGTAAGAAAACTCTTTTGCCTGATTTTCCAAACTGAATTAAATACGCTTTTTTAACGGGAGGGTAAAAAATGAAGACAAAGCATCTGCTGATATGTCTTGTATCCATGTTCATGATTGTTGCTATTTCCGCAAGCACGGGTCTTGCTTCATCAACCAAGGAGGCGGTCACCATTACCGTTGCCACTGATGCGACCTGGCCCCCGATGGAGATGGTGGATAAAAACAAGGATATTATAGGTTTTGACATAGATTTTCTTACCGCTGTCGCAAAAGAGGGCGGTTTCAACGTGGTTTTCAAGAATGTCGCCTGGGACGGTATCTTTGCCGGGGTTGGAGCAGGCAAGTATGATGCGATCATATCCTCTGTAACGATAACGGAGGAGAGAAAAAAGAAAATGGATTTTTCCGATCCCTATATCAATGCCGGTCAGATCCTGGTCATCCCCAAATCCGATAAATCAACACAGATCCTTTCCGATCTGAAAGGAAAAAGGGTGGGGGCTCAAATGGGCACAACAGGTTCCTTTGAGATCAAGAAGGCCGAAGGAGTGGAGTTGAAATCGTATGACGAGATAGGATTCGCCTTCGAGGATATGATGGCCGGGCGCATACAGGGTGTCGTATGTGACACTCCGGTTGCCGCAAATTACGCCCTGCAGAGGGAAGAGTACAAGGATAAATTCAAAATTGTAGGCAGGCCTTTCACTGAAGAATATTACGGCGTTGTAGTAAAAAAGGGGAACGAGAAATTAGTCAAGATGATTAACCGGGGCATACGCGCCGTCAAGGAAAAGGGAATCGATAAGCAGCTGGAAGCGAAGTGGCTGAGATAAGACAGGCAGAAAAGGGTGGGGGTAAAGACTCGGATGCGGTAATCTCCGTGACCGATGGCGCTGCCGTACCCTCACGATCCGATGCGGGCCTTTTTACGGCCTGGCGAATAGCGTTTTTCGGTGCTATCGGAATTATCCTCTATCTTATAATCGCCAAACCTGATCCCTACCGGGAGGTACTGGTGTTCCTTCCGGACGGGATACTGGTTACCTTTGAAGTGACGGTCCTTGCGATTCTGCTTTCCCTGATAATAGGACTTTTCAGCGGTCTGGGCCGGATTTCAAAAAACAAGATCTTTAACGGTATCGCGTCCCTTTATGTCGAGATAATAAGGGGAATACCGCTGCTGGTTCAGCTCTTTTATATCTACTATGCATTGGGGAGACTGGTAAACGTGCCTGCCACCGCCAGCGCGGTCATAGCCATGGCGGTGTGTTACGGGGCGTATATGGGCGAGATCTTCAGGGCTGGCATAGAGTCCATTTCCAAGGGCCAGATGGAGGCTGCACGCTCTCTCGGCATGACATCGTCGCAGGCCATGCGACATGTGGTTCTTCCTCAGGCGTTTAAGACCATCCTGCCTCCCATAGGAAATGAGTTCGTGGCCCTGCTCAAGGATTCATCCCTGGTATCCATACTCGCGGTTTCGGATCTGCTTAGAAGGGGGCGTGAATTTGCATCCGAGACCTTCACATATTTTGAGACCTACACCATGGTGGCGCTTGTTTATCTGATTATCACGCTTTTTCTTTCCAAACTGGTCAGTATAATGGAGGAGCGGATAAGTGGCGAATAACGGAAGACAGATAATCGTTAAGATCACCGGAGTGGTGAAGTCTTTCGGTCAGTTAAAGGCGCTGGATGATGTTTCTCTTGATATTTACGAATCTGAAAAGGTGGTAATAATCGGGCCGAGCGGTTCGGGCAAGAGCACCCTTTTGAGATCCATCAATCAGCTGGAGACAATAGACTCGGGCAGTATAATAGTCGATGATGTGGACGTGAACGCCCCTGAAACAGACATCAATAAGGTGCGGGAAGAAATAGGCATGGTCTTTCAGGCCTTTAATGTGTTTCCCCACAAGACGGTCTTGGATAATGTGAATCTGGCCCAGCTGGTGGTACGGAAGCGTTCGAAAAAAGAGGCGACAGAGATATCCAGAGAACTCCTGCGTAAGGTGGGTATACTTGAAAAATCGGATGAGTACCCCACCAGACTCTCGGGTGGTCAGCAGCAGAGGGTCGCAATAGCAAGGGCACTTGCAATGAAGCCGAAGGTCATGCTCTTTGACGAGCCCACTTCAGCCCTTGACCCTGAGATGATAGGTGAGGTACTGGATGTAATGAAGAACCTTGCAAGGGAGGGGATAACCATGGTCGTTGTGACACATGAGATGGGCTTTGCCAGGGAGGTCGCGGATCGTGTTATCTTTATGGATAACGGAGCCATTGTAGAGGAAGGAACGCCGGAGCATTTTTTTAATAATCCCACCCAGGAGCGTACCAAGCTCTTTCTGAATCAGATCCTGTGAAAAAGAGTCCTTCCGTCTGTTTATGCTCAATCAAAAAATCAATTGACCGGGGGCTTTGTTCCCGGTGTTAAATAGTTTCCATCCAGAAATGGATCATTTCTGGATGTTGCCTTCAGCCGTCAGCTATCAGTAAGTAGCCAACAAATTGATATCTCAAGTGTTTTACTGACTGCTGAGAGCTGATTGCTGACAGCATGAATCCGTAAATCTTGATTTATGGATGAGCACTAAATAAGCATAAGCGGGATATACATCTCGGATCTGCTGAGACCTCCGTGGACCCCGATATTTTGATTGAAGGTTCCGTCTTTCTGCCGGATGTTTATGGTTGAAGGCCTGAAAGGAATGCCCATGAAGGACCCGATGCGTTCCTTCATGATCGGCGAAAGGGGCCCAGGGCCGAAAAGTTCGAGCCCTTCTATCTGATCATTTGCCAGGAGCAGGAACGAGTCCCCGAAGCGGGCCTTAAACTCCGAATAAAAACGCGCGTCTTCCCCTTTTATCGTGTGAAATATGGGTACGGAAGGCTCTCCTGTCGGAATGCATCTAAGGTATGAGAGTAGAGTATCCTCCCTTTCAAGATCAAACCTCCTGTCTTCAGGCACGGTGATCTGGCCGTGATCGGCGCTTATGACGATTCTTGCCTTATCTGCAAGGGAATCGGCTGTTTTTAAAAGATACCTGTCAATGCTAAGGAGCAGATTGCGCGCCGCTTCACTGTAAGGGCCCTTTATATGAGAAAGGTGATCAAGATGCGGCAGGTAGAGGTAGGTTATGCTCGGGGCATCGGATGAAAGGACCGAAGATGCGAGCAGTTCAAAGGCGTTTTCCAGGTCCCGGTAGCCCCTGCGGCGGTTTCCGCCGCCGGCATACATGGCATAGGTCGAATCAACTATGTCTTCAGGCATGATGTTGAGACTGTTGAACGTGATATCCTTCCAGAAACTGGGGACAGGATATATATCCCCGGCTGTGAGCCCGTATCTTTCAAGCGCGTTTCCGCTGTCTCTTTCCAGAAAAGGCAGGGTAACGGCATTTATGTTGTGGGACTCGATAAAGGTCCACCACCCGGGTACTGAGTGGGCATTAGGCCAGAGGCCGGTTGCCAGGCTGGTCAGGGCGGCGGCGGTACTTGAGAGAAAAACGGTTTGAAGTTTACGGGAAAAGGAGCTGCGCATGAGGCAGGATGGGGGGAGTGTTTCAAGCATCTCAAGGCCGAGCGCGTCTATAAGTATGAAGACATATCTTTTTGAGGGACCTATTGTGCGACTCAGCTCCTTTGCCCCCTCCGTAGGGGGTGCCCCGGCCCCTGTGAGCAGGGAAAGGGCAAGGACCAGATCGATGAAATTGAGACTTTTATGCGAAGGCCTTATAAGTCTTCCCGATCTGAAATGGTCTTCAAGTTCTTTGAGATCCTCAGCGGTGAGAGGGCTCTTCGTATCCGCGGTTAATCCGGATAATTCACCATTTTTCGGCATTTGATTATAAAGACCTCGACTCAAGGAGAAAATCTATTCAGTGGTATTTTGCTCTTTTTCCCTTTGACTTTTTTTCTCAATCTTGCCGCTGATTTTTTCGAGCACTTCAGCAGTATCTCTTACGAGCCTTTCCATCTTTTCGGATGCCTTGCGGGTGCCTGAAAGAGCTCCCTCCTGCATCTGTCTTATCTCTTCATATATCGCCTTCTGGTCCGTGGTACGGTTAAGGGCGAAAAGCGATATTATAAGGGCAATCAGGGCTATTACGAGCGCCAGAGTCGAGGTGGCGCCGCCCCTGTTCGACCGGTTTTCCTGAGACATAAAGGACCTCCCTGTTTTCAATTATTTCTTTGCTTACTATTATACATCTTCCATAAACGTATGCCAACAGTGAAGCCGGAACCGGCCCGAAATGAGGTCCCCCCTGGTCTATTGGCATTAACAGGTTTGCAATTAGGAAATTAAGAGGAAAACCTAAAGAATTTTTCTAGACAGAGCTTCTACCCTTTTGAGGGTCAGGAGCTGCCTGACCTCAATGTGCCCCTCAACCCGGCAAACACAAGAAGGGCGAGCCCGCCGAATGCAATTCTGACGGCGCCTATCACGGAAGGGGTAGCGCCTTCAGGGGCGAATGCCTGGGGCAGGTCCCTGTGGTGCCCCAGAGTACCGCCGCCGCTATAATAATGGCATAGCCGTTGTTTTTAGTTGTAAGCATCTTTAATTCAACCTAATATCTATTATTCCCGTTTCGATTTTATCTAAGACCTGGGGAATCAGGTCTGAAGTCGAAAAATCAGTATAGGTAACATCCTATTTTGAAAATTGTTTATCAACAAGAACAAAAGGGGCCTAAAATGAACAATACCCAAGATGAACTTAAAGGGTGGTTGAAAGAGATAATCGGGGAGTTTATTATGTCGTCGTCTGAAAATACGCTCAAAGACCCCCTGAACGAAAAGGCATGGGACGGTTTCCTGCTCGGTTTTTCCAGTGGTGACGATCCCCTCTACGATGAGTACAAGGGACATGTGGGTCCTTTTCACTGGACCCCGTCCGAGATATTTTCACTCACCTATCCGGACCTGAAATTTAAGGCCGGGGATCTGACTGTAATAAGCTGGATACTTCCTCAAAGGAAGGCGGTAAGGCATGACAACAGAGAAAGCAAGCTCTATCCGGCGGAGCGCTGGGTAAGATCACGTATCTTTGGTGAGAAGTTCAATCAAAAATTGAGGGGGCATGTCGCAGCATCCCTTATTGAAAGGGGATATGAGGCGGTCTCCCCGATGCTGTCTCCTTTTTGGGAGAGAAGGGTTTCCGAAAAGTACGGTTATGCATCAACATGGTCGGAAAGACACGCGGCATATGCATCGGGCCTCGGAACATTCGGCCTGAGCGACGGTCTTATCACTCCGTTGGGTAAGGCGATGCGGGCCGGTTCCGTGGTGGCGAAAATCAAGATCCCGCCGACTCCCAGGCCGTACACCGACCACCACGCCTACTGTCTTTTCTTTTCACACGGCATATGCGGCAAATGCATATCCCGCTGTCCGGTAGGGGCCATAACGGAAAAGGGCCACGATAAGGAAAGCTGCAGGGAACATGTAAAGGTGACTGTGGGGGAGTACGTAAAGTCCATTTACGGATTTGACGGCTATGGGTGCGGTCTTTGCCAGACAGCCGTCCCCTGCGAAAGCAAAATACCAATGCCCGCTGATGTTGAGAATCAGGCATCATAGGACCCGCCGTTCTATAGCCCTTTTATCCAGATATGGAAGACCAGTGATTTTCACCCGGCAGTGCGGTTTTTGTATCCATGCTTTACGATTCCGTGTATGATTCAGCCCGCCCGTTTTATGAGATCTTCCGTCAATTGCCTGCCTCAGGATTTTTACGATTGTGCCTCAAGTCCAGGTGCGGCAGGTTCTGCTCCCGTGGCCAGTTTTCTTATATCGGTAATAATCATATAAAGCGAAGGCACAAGAATCAGTGTGATAACCGTGGCAAAGACAATGCCGAAGCCTAGCGATATGGCCATGGGAATGAGGAATTTGGCCTGTCTGGATGTCTCGAATATCATGGGTGAAAGCCCGCCGAAGGTGGTAAGGGTGGTGAGCATGATAGGTCTGAATCGTTGAATCCCCGCGTCATGAATCGCTTCGAGACTCCCGGCTCCGGCCCGTCTTTTTCTGTTAGCAAAATCAATCATGACAAGAGAGTCGTTTATAACCACGCCGGATAAGGCGACTACGCCGAACATGCTCATAACGCTCAGGCTGTATCCCATCAAAAGATGCCCCAGTACAGCTCCGACAATACCGAAAGGCACACAGGCCATCACTATTATCGGCTGGATATAACTGTTAAAAGGGATTGCCAGCATGGCGTAAATGGCGATAAGGGCCATAAGAAGCCCGTATATCAGGCTTTCCATGCTTTCACTCATGTCGGCCTGGCGGCCCTCGAAGCTGTATGACAGCCCGGGATAATTTTCCTGCAGTTCAGGAAGAATGTCGATCTTGAGGGATTTTAAAATTTCTCCCGCCTTGCTCCTGGGCCGTACATCGGCCTGGACCGAAACCACCCTCTGGGCGTTTCTCCTGTCAATGCTGGTGTATGCCCTTCCCCTGCTGAAGGTAACCGCCTGTCGAAGCGGGATCTCTTTTTCCGAAGGGGTTCTCAGTATCATTTCTTCCAGGTTATACTCGGAGAGCCTCTCATCAAGGGGGAGCCGCACCATGACCTTTACCTCGTTTTTGCCCCTGAGTTGTCTCAACGCCTCTGATCCGTAGTATGAACTTCGAATCTGTCTGGCTATTTCCCTTGAGTTCAACCCCAGACTGCGTGCTTCAGGTTTTACCTGAAAGTCGATCTGCTGTTTTCCGGGGGTAAATCCGTCGGCAATATCAGATACCCTCGGAAAATAGGACAAGGAATCGGCAAGTTCAGCGCTTGCCTTTTTTAATACTTCCAGGTCATTGTGTCGCAACTCAAGGGTTATAGCGGAACCCCTGCCGGGGCCGCCCACGTCGGATTCGAATTTTATCGATTCAATTCCGATGGGAGTGCCTGAGGCATTTCTCCACCGTTCTGTAAACTCGGCGGTTGAAACCGGTCTTATATCGGGATCCGTCAAATAGACCCTGACCTGGCTGTGGTTTTCGTCAATCCAGGCAAATATCCCCTTTACCAGTTTGTCGCCGCCGTTTTTCCCCGTAATCTCTTTGGCGGCGTTTACTACCTCTTGCTGGATGTCAAGGGTCTTTTGGACCGCGGTTCCATAGGGAAGGACTATCGTGGCCTGGGAGAAATCCGATTCAACCTTCGGATAGAGCTCAAACCCCATCCTGCCGCTTTGTATATAACCGATCGTAAGGATAAGAATCGCGATACCCAGAAAGAGGGTGATGTATCGATTTCTCAACACGAATCTGAGAAACGGGCCATACCTCATCCTTATGAATCTGGAAAAATGGGTGCTGAAACCGTTTTGAATCCTTTGTATCCATCCCAGAAGCCCTTCTGATTTTTTTTCTTTCTGATGGCCGAGGTGGGCGGGAAGTATAAACAGACTTTCGATCAAAGATACGGCAAATACGCTTATGACCACGAATGGTATGTTTTTGAATATCTTGCCCATGACACCGGGGATAAAAAGCATCGGCATAAAGGCTACCATGTTCGTCAGGACGCTGAAGGTCACGGGCATGGCAATCTCCCTGGCACCCTGGATCGCCGATTTAATCCAGGGGACACCCTTCTGACGATAATGGTATATGTTTTCGCCGGCTACAATTGCATCATCAACCACGATTCCGAGTGCGATAATGAAGGCGAACATGGTAATCATGTTGATGCTGGCCCCGAGCGGGGAAAGGATAAGAAGAGAGCCGAGAAACGAGACGGGGATTCCAAGGCTGACCCAGAAGGCAAGGCGCATCTCAAGAAAAACGGCGAGCAGGATGAATACAAGACCCAGTCCGATAAAACCGTTTCTTACCATAAGGTTCAGGCGCTGTCTGTAGTGGTCGGACCTGTCCCGTATTATGTCTATGGACAGGCCGGGGGCCAGATTCTGCCTTATGGATGTCAAACGGTCTCTTGCCGCGTCCGAGACCGTGATCGGCGTCTGATCCCCTATCCTGTAAACCTCGAGCATAATGCAGGGCTTGCCGTTAAAGGTTGCGAAGTTGTCGGTCTCCTTGAAGTCGTCTTTTATCCCGGCGATATCTTCAAGCAGTACCTGGGTGCCGTCATTTGATGTTATTACGGGAATTTTCGCGAATTCTTGTCCGTAGTACCGGCGCTCTTTCATTCGCACCAGGACGTCGCCCCCGCCCGCTTTTATGGCTCCGCCCGGAAGTTCTACAGAGGCGGTGGCTATCCTGCCGGCCACCTCGTCAAGGGTGAGATTATAGGTGCGAAGAGTCTCCTGGGGGATTTCGATACTTATTTCAAAATCGCGTACCCCTGAAAGATCAATCTGGGTGATTTCAGGGTCGGAAAGGAGTGTGTCCCGAATCTGTTCCGCCGTCTGCCTTAGTACCCAGTCGCTCTGCTCACCGTAGAGCGCAAGGGAGAGAACCGCCCTTTTCCTTCCCGCGATTGCAACGGTGGGTTTTTCAGCCTCATCCGGAAAGGAGGTTATCCTGTCCACCTCATTTTTGATGTCCTGGGCGAATCGATTAAGGTCCCCTCCCTCGATCATCTCGATACTGATATCGCCCGATCCCTCATACGCCTTGGAAGTTATTTCCTTTACTCCTTCAAGCCCCTCAACCGCCTCTTCCACCGCGAGTATTACGGCCCTTTCGACCTCCTCCGGGCTGGCCCCCGGGTATGCCACGCTTACATTGACTATATCAAGCTCAAATTCCGGGAAAAGCTCCTGCTTGATCTTGCTTCCCCACAGAAAACCGCCTACGAGCAGGACTACCATCAAAAGGTTGGCGGTGACGGCATGCCTTGCCATCCATGCTATGGGGCCCTTGCCGTTTTTATTTTCCGCCGGGCTGCTAATCATCGGCCTCAGCCCCCTGTTTTCCGGTATATGTTTCCTTCACCCTTATGGGCATTCCCTCTACAGGTGCCGGGAGATCCGATGTGATAATCCGGTCGCCGGGTGAAAGCCCTTTTCGAACAATTACGACCTGCGCGTCTCTCCAGGGCGTTTCCACCTTTTGGATATGAAGGCTGTCATTTTTTTCCAATACCCACACATGGGTGTCGTCCCTGAGTGCCGTTCTGGGGATTGAATAGACATTTTCGAGTTTGTCTCCATCGATTTCAACCCGCACATACTCACCGATAAGCATCCGGGGCTTGTGCCTGTGCTGTTTCTTCAGCCCCAGCGGGTCCTTGACTGAAATCAGAACCCGGGCCATGCGTCCCTCGCTTTCCAGATCGCTCAGAAGCCTGATGACGCTACCTTCCCGTACTGTGCCCCCCCTGTAATAAATTTTTGCCTTTGACCCGGAGTCGCTGGAATCCTTTGGTATGGATATCCACCTGAGACGGTCCACGGGTATTGACACCTCGACCCGGTATTCATCTGTACCGATCAATTCGGCGAGTTGATCCTGCGTGGTTATCTGGGAGCCCAGTTCAATGTCTTTTGAGCGGACAATCGAATTAAAGGGTATTCTCACACCTGTCCTGGAAAGGTTGACGTTTGCCTGTTTCAGGTTGGCCTCGGCTGCTTTAAGGCCTGCCTTCGCTTTTTCAAGATGTGGTCTTCTAAGGGCCAGTTCGGCATCCGTTTCCTTTGCATTTTGTCCGTCGTTCAACAGTTCCCATTCCCTTTTCGCGACATCCTGGTGACCCAGTTCCAATTTGAGGGAATACCTGGCTTCGGAGACCTGCGACTCCTTCTGGATGATGTCGAGTTTGTAATCTACAGGGTCAATCCGGATTATTTCCTCTCCGGTCCTAAAGAGCCCCCCCTCCATGAATTCGGGATGTGTCCATGTGATCTGGCCTGACACCCTTGACTTGAGAGTCATATGGCGTGCGGGCACAACCGAACCCATTACAGGTACAAGGACCTTATGCGGTCCCGGATTCACCTGTCTGACCTCTACGAGCGGTATCATCTTTTTGGGGGGTCTCTTCTTTGCCTTTGGCGCCGTGTTCTTGAAATATGTGGCGCCTGCGATACCCCCGGCAAGTAATATCATGCAGATAACCGCCCTGATCAGGATTGACAGAGTTCTTTTTTTAGAAGAGCGTTTTTCTGATTTTTCAGGGGTTTGTGTGTTTTTCTTTTCCATTTTTCTTTTATCCGGTTTTTCTTGTTAGGATATGTTTTGCTCTATCTCCCTCATCCATGTCCCACCCAGCGCCCTGTGAAGACTTATCCGGTCCAGTAGGAGTTGAGTCTTCTTCTGGATAAGGTCGATCTCCAGATTTTGAACCGTCAGGAGCTGGGTCAGTACGGGCAGATATTCATTGAGCCCCTTTCTGTAACGTTCCCTCGCTTCGGTTAGGGCGCTTTTGGCTGCCTCTGTCTCCCTTTGAAGCGCCTCTATGTGTTCTTTTTGTTTTGACTCGCTTATGAGTGCGTCTTCAACCTCTTTTATGGCCGTAAGAACAGTCGAGCGGTAGGCTGCGAGGTTCTCATCCGCCAGTGCCTTTTGGCGGTCCACCTCCGCTTTCCTTCTGTTTCCGTCCAAAACAGGCGCAATCAGATTGCTCGCAAGGCCTATTATCCAGTTGTCCAGCAGAAGGTCGAGGCTTTGTGAGCTCAATTTTAAAGATGCCGTAAGATCAATGCTGGGAAGGCGGTCGGCCCTTGCCGCGGCAACCTTCCAGTCGAGCGCCTTAAGCCTCAGACCCGCGGCGCGGATGTCCGGTCTGTTTGAAAGGACATCGGCGGGTATCCCGGTAGGGGGAAGCTCCTGCAGGGTCGGAAGATCGTGACGATTGATTCCCATATCGGCATCGGGTGCCTTCCCGAGCAGGAGGGCCAGCTTGTGAATCAAAATCTTTTCCTGCGCCTCAACAAGAGGAATCTGGGCCTTGACCTTTTCCACCACCTGCTTTTGCTGGTATATGTCAAGGGCCGAGACCATTGCATTTCTGAACCTGAGTTGTACCAGTTCAAGATAGGTCATGTTCGTTTTTAACTGGTCCTTGAGGAGCCGGTTCTGCATTCGCCGGGAGATGATGTTTATCCACTGTTCGGTCACCTCGGCTGCGAGGGTCATTGCTACCGTGTTAAAATCCTCACGGCTCGCGGATGCCTGCAGTATGGCCGCCTCCTGCTCCGATCTTATCTTGCCCCACAGATCGAGTTCGTAACTGCTCACAAGGCCGAGTGAATATTCCTTGACCGTTTGCCTTGAAACGGTTGCGCTTTCCCTCTTTTGTCTGGCATGAGAAGTGCCGGCATTTCCGGTGAGGCTCGGAACAAGCGCGGAGCCGGCCTGTACGGCAAGGGCCTTTGACTGCATGAGCCTTGCCCAGGACTCTTTTAGAGACAGGTTTCCCGCAAGTGATGCCTCTATAAGATGGTCAAGCTCTTTGTCATTGAAGCTTTTCCACCACTTTTCGGGTTGAAGAGGTCCCTGGCCGTATAATGAGAATGTCCCTGGCAGGGTCCCCTCAGGGGCGTGTCTTTTTTCGGCCTCAAAATGAGAGCATGAGGCGGTAATGAATATGGTGACTATTAATGTCAGGAGTCTTTTGGCATTCATAAGCTTGAATTTATTTAATGGTAAAAATACTTGCGGGTTTCCGTCTTTCAGGTGAAAATTGAAAATCATTCATTATAGGCACTGTAAAATTAACGTAAAAAGACATAGCCGCTGTTCAGGCCTTTTCAGATAAGGCCCGGTCCTTGACAATAACCGAATGTGCAGCATTAATTATGCCAAAAACCGGTAAAGCAATAACTACACAAAATACAACAATTTGAAAAGAAAATATAGTGAAGGCGAAAATCGGGTAGTGTAGAGAGGCAGGAAAGATTCGTCGGTTTTAAAAACATCTTTCGACACTTATGTCGAAAAGCATGGGCCTTTATCTTTGCCGACTCGGTCGGATTCCGGAGTCTTCTTCAGATAAGGTACTCCCCCCAAATGTTGATCCGTGAGTACGCCGGTCAAGAATATAGACCTATGAGATTGACTTTGAAACGTTTTTTTGCTTTTAATCCAGTGTGTAAGCATCCCTTTTATTATTGAGGCCAAAGATGAAACAGATCCTTCGAAACTGGATGGAAAGATATTTTTACGACCCCCAGGTGTTTATACTGATATTTCTGCTGATCCTCGGGTTTGTAATTATTTTCTGGGTGGGCGATCTTCTGATCCCGGTGTTTGCGGGAGGTGTGATCGCGTATCTTCTGGACGGAATGGTCGTCAGGCTCAATAAATGGCACGTCCCCCGGAACATATCAGTACTTGTTGTCTTTGTAATCTTCATGATTGTTCTTATTATCATGATGATGGGCCTTTTTCCTTTGATTTCCAGCCAGATAGGTCAGCTCCTGCATGAACTGCCTGTAATGGTCGAATCGGCAAGGAGCGAGTTAATGCTTCTGCCTGAACGCTACCCGGAACTGGTTTCAGCAAGTCAGGTGGAAGGATTCATAGGCTTTATCAGTTCAGAGCTTACAAGGCTGGGCCAGCATATATTTTCAATTTCAGTTGCATCCGTTAAGGGTTTTATTTCAATCCTGGTATACCTTGTCCTCGTTCCTCTTCTGGTATTCTTTTTTCTCAAGGACAAGTTCAAGATCCTTCAGTGGATAAAATCGCAGCTTCCGGAACATCGCGGACTGGCAAAGGAGGTGTGGCACGAGCTGAACGACCAGATCGGAAATTATATCAGGGGAAAGATATGGGAGATCATAATCATATGGACGGCCAGTTACATTACATTTTCTTTCCTGAATCTGGAGTTTTCCATGCTCCTGTCGTTTTTCGTAGGTCTTTCGGTCCTTGTACCTTACATAGGGGTGACGGTCATGTTCCTGCCGGTGGCCCTTATGGCCTTTTTTCAGTTCGGGCTGAGTGCGGAAGCCTTCTATATCGTACTTGCCTACACGATAATACAGCTCCTGGACGGTAATCTTCTGTCCCCCCTGCTTCTTTCCGAGGTAGTGAATATCCACCCCGTGGCAATTATTGTCGCCGTGCTCATCTTTGGAGGTATCTGGGGCCTCTGGGGCCTTTTCTTCGCCATACCCCTGGCAACCCTGGTCCATGCGGTCATAAGGGCATGGTCGTCCAAGCATGGCCGCAAAGAGACTGTTCCGGATCAGGGAAACGGAGGGAGTCCCGAATAGGCTGCATTACTTTTCCGATTCCGTTATAACCATGGAATTGTCTTCCCATTCTCCCTCTTCCGTGGTTCCGTCGGGGTAGGTCTTTGTGCCGAATCCATTTATCTTTCCGTCGTTGAAATCCCCTGTATAAGTCCATGATCCGGCATTAACAAGCCTTCCGCGGCCTTGAAATTTGTCATTTACCCATTGCCCCTCATATATCGAACCGTCCGGAAATCTCCTGATGCCGGAACCGTTCAGTTTGCCCTGGCTGAACTCACCCTCATCTATGATTTCGCTTTGGGAAAAGGTCTTTTTCCCCCTCCCGCTTATTTCTCCGTCCCTGAATTCACCTTCATAGGTCCATCCTTCAGGTGAGGTATAGACGCCGTTTCCGGTCATCCGCCCGTTTTCAAAATTCCCCTCATACGCACCTCCTTCAGCGAATTTTTTGATCCCATGTCCATGCATTATGTCTTCCCTGAATTCCCCTTTGTAGACAGTGCCGTGAGGGTCTGTGAGGGTGCCGAAGCCATTCATCTTTCCATCCTTTATGTCTCCCTTATAAAATCTGCCGTCAATAAATACCTTCTCCGCCATACGGTAACCTCCTGTAAAAAATTTTATCGAAACCGGTTTAAATAATCAGTCATTTTCACTGCTGAAATGAAGTCTTTCAAGAAAATTTTTCAACCTGATTTTGAATATTTGACAAAAGTTCGGCAATAAAATAAGATAAAGGTGAATTAGCATGTATTTTCTGCTAGTTAGTGCTCATTCGGAAACAGCTGTTTCCGGATGGAAACCGGTTAAATTACAAATACTGCCTTATTCCTTTTTTTTTGAGGGGATCATTATCAGCCCCATTTCTCCGGGTGAGACTTGGGGTTTTTTTGAGGAGGTTCAGTAATGAAAATCTGCCCATCCTGCGGTGAACCTGTAAATGAAACGGAAACGGTCTGCAGTGCTTGCGGACAACCGGTCGAAGGGGAGGGGGCGGTTGAGGAACTGGTAAAATACCGATCCGCCATGATAACGGGACTTGTTATAGAATATCTGGCTGAAGGGGCGATCTATCTCCAGAAGTCGGGGGTGTTTGATTACACCCTTATCACCCAGCTGGGCACGCTTGCCTTTTACGCGGGCTTTTTAATGATACTGGTATTTACCTTCAAACTGACCAGACTGATGGGACTCAGCCTTGTCCTTTGCATTGTCGTGTCAATTCTAAACTGTTTCCTCCTTATAAATATCGGAATAACAATATATCTCAACGTCCTGTTCAAACGAATGGTAGGACTAAAAGTTTGAAATTATTTGATACCGGTTGCAGGACCGGATCTCCTTTTTTCCGGAAGGTATCTACATGAGAGTGCTTCTTGTCGAAGATGATCTCAAGATCGCCGATTTTATCGTAAAGGGTCTCAAAGAGGCGGGCTTTGCCGTCGATCATGCGGCCGACGGGGAAGGCGGCCTTTATATGGCATTGAACGAGCCGTATGACGCAGCCGTCATAGATCTTATGCTTCCCAAACTTGACGGGCTCTCTCTTATAGAGAAGGTGAGGGCAAACCGTATCAATACCCCGTTGATCATCCTGAGCGCCAAAAGATCGGTCGATGAAAGGATAAAAGGGCTTCAGGCGGGAGGCGATGACTACCTTACCAAGCCTTTTTCTTTTGCTGAACTCCTTGCAAGGCTTCAGGCCCTGATCAGGAGATCGACCGGAACTTCCGAGGCAACGAGCCTCACCGCCTGCGACCTCATGGTGGATCTGCTGACCAGAGAGGTAAAAAGGGGCGGGGAGGACGTTGAACTTCAACCGCGTGAATTCTCGCTCCTGGAATATCTCATGCGAAACAGGGGCCGCGTTCTCTCAAAAACCATGATCCTTGAGCATGTCTGGGACTACAGCTTCGACCCGCAGACAAACGTCGTGGATGTCCTGGTATGCAGGCTCAGAAACAAGGTGGACCGCGGATTTGAAAAGAAACTGATACATACCATCCGCGGTGTAGGCTATGTTCTCAGAGAAGATTAAACAGCTCAGAAAGACCGTTGGATTTCGCCTTATAATCTGGTACTCCGGCCTTTTTATCTTTGGTGCCCTCCTTTTTTTTTCATTCTCTTATCTGCTCCTGTCATCTTCCCTGGAAAAGAAAGACAGGGAATCGATCGAAGAAAGGCTGCTGGAACTGGAATCAATATACCGCAGTGAGGGGATCGATTTTCTTGAGCGTGATGTGAGCCAGGAGAAAAAATTCGTCAGGAAGATCTCTTTTTTTATCCGACTCACAGGGGGCGATGATGACAAGCAACTGCTTGTGTTTCCCTATCAGTGGGCCGAGTTTGACATAAAGGAGCTGGAAAAGGTAAGGCCCACGAAAAAGACCATATGGATAAATGTCTCGGGCAGCGGTCCGGGAGGGGACCTGGTGGTGGCATCCAAGGGCCTTGAGAATGATTACCTGCTTCAGGTGGGAAAGAGCACCGGTGAAAGGGAGCAGATACTCGGATATTTTCGCAAGATTTTCGCCCTGGTCATGATTCCCGCCGTTATATTCGGCTTTGTCGGAGGAATCTTCCTGGCCTCCCGGTCGCTCAGGCCTATAAGACAGCTTGCCGAGGCGGTAAGGGGTTTTGCGGCCGGGAAAATGGATTCCCGTGTTCCCAGTCCCAATACCGGCGACGAACTGGACGAACTGGTAACGCACTTTAACAATATGGTGAAAAAGATAGAGGTGCTGATAAACGGCATGAAGGATTCCCTGGACAATGTTGCCCATGACCTCAGGACCCCGATGACACGGCTCAGAGGCACCGCGGAAATGGCACTCGGTCAGGGATCCGATGAAAATTCCTTAAGAGAGGCCTTGGCCGATTGCATCGAGGAATCAGAGCGCATACTAAGTATGCTTGATACCCTTATGGACATATCAGAGGCCGAGACAGGGGTGATGCCGCTTGAATTACAGAGGGTAGGCGTGTCAGCGGCTGTCGAGTACGTACTCGATCTCTACGGCTATGTGGCGGAAGAAAAAAAGATCGATACAGCCGGCCTCTGCCCTGAGGATCTTTACGTATATGCCGATCCCCTCCGTCTGAGGCAGATCCTTTCAAACCTCCTTGATAACGGGGTGAAATACACGGAACCGGGAGGTAAAATCGAGATCGAGGCTGAGAGGGTGAAAGGTGATGTAAAAATCGTTGTAAGGGATACCGGCGTGGGAATAGAGGCTGAAGATCTTGATAAGATATGGGACCGTCTGTATCGCTGCGATGAGAGCAGGACTCAGAAGGGGCTCGGGTTAGGCCTTAGTCTGGTAAAAGCGGTTGTAACGGCCCATGGGGGCCGGGTCTTTGTTTCAAGCACTCCCGGAAAGGGCTCCATCTTCACTGTTTTACTTCCATCCAGGGACTGATCCTTTTTTTTAAAAAAATCAGCCAACCTTTCAAAATTGTAATGTCCCGGAAATGTGCCGGAAAGCTTAGGCACGTATCATACGCCTGGATCATGTCCCTCCGCAGTTTTTGGTAAACAAGCAAAGGCCGATGTCTGCGGACTATGCCGGGCAGGTCTGTTCAAGGCTCAGCGAACCATTCCATGGAAAAAGTGAACAGGAGTTAAAGGAGAAAAGACATGTATCATGTTCCAGTAATTCGTCGACCCGGGCCAAAGGTCGCTATCATGGCGCTTATGATATCAGTGGTGCTGTTTCGGTTTTATGTATCGCCTGTTTTAGCGGAAAATAAGCAAGGCGCGATGCCCGATCTCAGGACCGCCATTTCGGATGTCACAAAAAGCAACATAGACGCGGTCGTTCATATAGAGGTCACTCAGCGCCAGAGGATTATAAGACCTCAGCTCCCCTTTCAAAATGACCCCTTTTTCAGATATTTTTTCGATCTCCCGGAAAGTCCCAGGAGTTACGAAAGGGAACTGAAAGGTCTTGGAAGCGGAATGCTGATAGATTCTGAAGGCCATATCCTGACAAACCATCATGTGGTTGCGGGTGCCGATGAGGTGATGGTGCTTCTGGCGGACGGAAACCGGTATGAATCGAAACTCGTGGGAACGGATCCCAAAACGGATCTTGCCGTTTTAAAGATAAGCGGGGAAAAGCCCTTTCCCCATGTGAGCCTTGGCGATTCGGACAAGCTCGAAGTAGGTGAGTGGGTGGTGGCGATAGGTCATCCCAGGGGCCTTGATCAGACCGTGACCCAGGGAATAATAAGCGCAAAGCACAGAAGGGGGATAAAGGATCCCCTCAGCTACCAGGATTTTCTGCAGACCGATGCCGCCATCAACCCGGGAAACAGCGGTGGGCCCCTGTTAAACCTTAACGGTGAGGTGATCGGGGTAAATGCCGCCATAGTCTCCCAGTCGGGCGGTTATGAGGGAATAGGGTTCGCTATCCCAAGCAACATCGCCGTTTATATCTCGCGTGCCCTTATTGAACATGGGAAAGTTGAAAGGGGCTGGCTGGGCGTAAGCGCGCAGGATCTTACCCCTGATCTTGCCGGATCGTTCGGGATGTCGAGTCCCAAAGGCGCCCTGCTTTCAGATGTCAACAAGGGTGGGCCGGCCGACAGGGCCGGCCTTAAAAGGGGAGACATAGTGGTTTCCTTCGGCGGAAAGGAGATAACCGATGCCGCTTCCATGAGAAACGAGGCGGCCATAAGGCCGGTGGAAAGCAAGGTGGAAGTGACGGCCCTGAGAAAAGGAAAGCGCAGGACCTTCACCCTTACCATCGGCCACAAACAGGAAAAGATGGCCTCCATGGAGGCTAGCGTATCCGTTATGCTGGGCGCGAAGGTTCGCCCTGTTACCAGTGCGGAGGCAACGAGATACAAGATATACGAAAAAGGCGGCGTGGCCATATCAAAGGTTAAACAAAACGGGCCTCTCGGCAAGGTTGGTTTTGAGGTGGGAGACCTTATATTGGAGATAGAGGGTGAAACCGTGAAGGGGGTCGATGATTTTCTGGAAAAGGCAAGCCGGATACAGCCTTCTCAGCGTGTGACACTGCTTGCTCTTGATCACCGGAGGGGCAGGACGGGTTATGTTCAGGTTGTGATCAGGTAATAAAAATGAAAAATAGATTTGGTTTGGAAAGGAGAAAAGTATGAAGACAAATAGGATCTTTGGCGGAAACAGGACTTTTTTTCGGGTATTACTGCTCTTTGCGGTTATCGCCTTTACAGGGGTGGCGGTGCTTTTTCCTCCGGCCTCTGCTCAGGCAAATACGGAGGCCTTTGTTTCATCGGCACCAGGCTCATTTGCCCCTCTGGCAGAAAAGGCAAGCCCCTCTGTGGTCAACATCAGTACCGTAAAGGTCATAAAGAGCCAGGGGGTTCAACCCCAGGTGCCGTTCGGTCCCGATGACCCTTTCAAGGATTTTTTCGAACGCTTTTTCGGGGGCCAGATGCCCAAGAATTTCAAGCAGAGAAGCCTGGGGACCGGTTTTATTATCGATGAGAAAGGCTACATAATAACGAACAACCATGTCGTAGAAAACACGGACGAGATAAAGGTGAAACTCTATGACAAGACCGAGGTCGACGCCGAGATAGTGGGACGTGATTCAAAAACGGATCTGGCACTGCTGCGCATAAAGACCGATTCAAAGCTGACGGCCTTTAAACTGGGAAACTCCGACACCCTCAAGGTAGGTGACTGGGTAATGGCGATCGGAAATCCCTACGGCCTTGGAAACACCGTGACAGCCGGCATAGTAAGCGCCAAATACAGGCAGATAGGGGCCGGACCCTATGACAATTTCATCCAGACGGACGCCCCCATAAACCCCGGAAACAGCGGCGGGCCGCTTCTGAACACCGCGGGTGAAGTGGTGGGTATCAACACCGCCATATATTCCAGGAGCGGAGGAAGCGTGGGCATAGGCTTTGCCATCCCCGTGAACATGGCAAAGGATCTCCTGCCCCAGCTTAAAGAGGGAAAAGTCGTAAGGGGGTGGCTCGGGGTGATGATCCAGAAGATCTCCTCCGAATTGATGGACAAGTTCGACCTGAAATCAATGGAAGGGGCCCTTGTGGCCGATGTCACCGATGACGGTCCGGCCGAAAAGGCGGGGATCAAAAGGGGGGACGTAATAGTCTCCTTTGACGGAAAAGATGTGAAAGAAAGCGATGACCTCCCCTATGTGGTGGCCAATACACCAGTAGGAAAGAAGGTGGAGGTAGAGGTTATCAGAAAGGGCAAGATCAGGACTATCGAGGTGAAGATAGGAGAGCTTGAGGAAAAGGCCCCGGCCCTGAAAAAGACCGAAACCGAGCTTGATATGGGCCTGAGCGTTGAAGAGCTTACCCCTGAGCTTGCGCGAAAATTCGGCCTGTCGGAGGAAAAAGGCATCGTGGTGGTAAATGTGGATCGTGACAGCCCGGCAGGGGAGGGCGGAATAATACCGGGTGATATCATCATGGAGCTTGACCAGAAGCCGCTTGAAACAGTGAATCAGTTTAACGATATGGTCGAGTCCTACAAGGGTGGAGACACAATCCTTTTCCTTGTTAAGAGAAGAGACTCAACCATCTATCTGACCGTTAAGATTGCTGAAAAGTAATGTCCAATCGCGGATGGGCCCCTTGAAGGGGGCCCTGTCCGCTTTCTGCTCCTCCCTGGCATCTTTCCCCTTTTACTACATATGTAAGCCTTTATTTTCCGTGAGTAAAATCACTCGAGAGATCACAATAATTCAAAGTCTCTTAAGAATCGGTGAGCGGGCAGCATTCTTACCCCATCCCTGGACTTATTCCGTTTCAGCCTGTATACGATCTGAAAAGGTTTTGTATTCCTCAATTTGTCACGAAACCGGAACAATGAGGAAGAAAAATTCTCATCATGAATTCTAAGAGACCGCTTTGCAAACGTTTCACTATCTTTTAAATATGGTTCCGGAAATCCACCTAGTTTTATGATCTTGTCCAGTGCCGTCTCAGATTTCTCACCAAGGCATGCACAGATCTTTTTAACCGTCAATGGGTGCAGGCGGTAATAGAAAAAGCGTCCGGCCAGAGATTTCCCTCCTTTTCTATAGGTATCGAGTCTTGCCGATCCTGTAACAAGCAAGGAGGGAGAAATGCCCTCGGTATCATAAATACCCTTGACCCATGATTTCCATTTCCTCATTTTATCGAGTTCATCAAAGATCACCATTTCAGCATCTCTATCCCATTCCCGCGCATGAATGATACGCCGGTCAGGCGAAGCATCGTAATTCAAACAGACATGGGAAGCGGTCAACTGCCTTGACAGGGTAGTTTTCCCCACTTGCCTCGGACCGGAAAGGAGGACGATTTTTTCCTTCAGGTCTTTCAGGATAAATTTTTCCAGATACCGTTCCATATGGCTATTATGAATAGAACTTCAAAAAAGCCAAGACCATTATGAAGTAGGCTTCATTTTGGTCAGAAAGATGCCGGGGAGTTTACCACGCCCAATCTCCTCTCTTAAACTGCTTATACTGAGCTTATTTCAGGTTTTTTTGTGCTTTTTAAGTCATAAAAGGAGCGGATTGTGTTTTAATATGGAACGCTTCGTCAACACTGCAGGGGTGCCGGTCGTGAAGGGGGGGCATCAATAACTATTTCAACCGCATCGGCAGGGCAGACGGTGTAGCAGTCGCCGCATACATCGCATTTTTCGTGGTCTATCAGGAACCTTTCATCCTGCTTGTAGATCGCCTTAAAGGAACAGCTTTCCATGCACTCCCCGCACAGTATGCACTCCTCTGTTATGTGCATCCCTCTGAAGGGGGGCTCTATCCCGCCGAATGAAAATGGGCTCCTTAACAACTTGTGCGAACGTTGCTCCATTTCAAAGTCAAAATCATATACCTCGCCCCATGCCCTGAATATGCAGAAGGTGGTCATGGCGGGATACCTTTCAATGTCTTTTACGGCAGGCATAAACTTCTCATTTGCCGTGGCCTTTTCCCTGAGGATGTCAAAAGGAATCTCCCTGACATCACCTGCTGCGCGTATGGTATAGCCGGGCTTAAAATAAGACATCCCATGCTCATCATGACTGACCGAGGTCTCAGGAAACATACCGCAGACGGACACCTTGCCCGTGTCTTTAATCTGGGCATAAAAGGGCTTGGTGATCATGGTTTGAAAATACAAGCCTTCATGATCGCAGGCGATCAGGTGCGCAATGCGTGTCTGGGGGATGCCCTGGTCAATGGTGGCAAAGGTGAGACAGCCTATACGGTCGAATTTTTCATAGATGGTTGATATATCCATGCATCTTTCCCTCCTCTTTTTAACGGCCGGATTTTAGGCCCTTGGTGCTATATATTTGAATAAACTGAGCTTAAACATAAAAGCCTGGCCTGTCAAAGCCTTTGGTCCTTTACAGCCGGCAGGCCCTGTGTCAAAGTCTCGATTTCGGCGATGTGTTCCTAGACAGGGACCTGGATCCGGGCTTGAGAGATCAAAACAATTCAAAACGACATGGTATGCGGTCAATTGTCTTGGCAGGGTAGTCTTGCCCACTCGACTGGGAGCGTAAAGGAGGCTGTTTACAACTATTTCCAAGAAAGCTTCAACCTGATTAAGGCGTTGTAAATTTGATCTAATATTGCTATTCTTTTTTAACAAAAAATGTTTTGGTGCAAAAATATGGTTATGGAGATGCCGTCATGTAAATGAAGATTATTAATGTTTTTTCAGCGCTACTCCTGTCGGTATTATTATCCGCCCCGGTTGTTTTTGCCGCTCAGCCTGATTTAAAAGGGCTCAAGGCGGATAAGGTGCTGATGCAGGTTTAACTGAATACTTATTTTATCCTGTTTTACAATGATGCGTGCGATATTTTTAAGACAAGGGAGGAACTCGATGATACGACATATTATTATTCTTTCAGTCTTGATCGCCTTTAGCGCGAATGCATATGCCGACTTTAGTACCGGGATAGATGCATACACAAAAAAGGACTATGTTACCGCCCTGAAAGAATTCAAAACCGTGGCCGATCAGGGAAACCCGGATGCCCAGTTCATGCTCGGTTACATGTATGCTTCAGGAAAGGGCGTGCTTCAAGACTATATAAAGGCCCATATGTGGTTCAACCTTTCAGCCTCTCAGGGTAATGAACGTGCAATGGAATCACGCGATAAGATCGTAAAGGCCATGACGCCGCAGCAGATTGCCGAGGCACAGAGACTTGCCCGGCAGTGGAAGGCCGAGGAAAGCCCGGAGGAGAGTACCACGATGCCCTATCCGGCTGAGCTTACGGGGAAAGATCTTGTCCGTGAGATACAGGAGCGGCTTGGGGAATTAGGGTATGAGCCTGGCCCGGCGGACGGAATGATGGGAGAAGGTACCAGACAGGCCATACGCACCTACCAGAAGCAGGCAGCGCTGACGGTTGACGGAGAACCTTCTCAGGGCCTTTTAACGCACATAAGAGAAAAAGGAGAGATGAGGGTCGCTCAAATAAATCCTCCCGAAGAAGATTTATCTAGTTCATCAGCACCCGGTGGCTCCCAGGGAATGAAAGGACCCCTTGAGGAGCAGACTCTGGAATTTATTGGACAGCTGAAAAAGATCGTCAAAAGGGGCGAAGATCAAAACAGTGCTGACAGCGATTTCCTGGCGCTACTGCGCGAGCTGATAAATCAATATGACTGGCCATGGCCTGAACTGCTTTTTCATGACGATTTCAAGGACGGCAACCTGACCGGAAACCCGGCCTGGAATATCGTGTCAGGGGATTTCAGGGTGGATTCCGAGAGCAGGCTGATAACTCGGGTCAGAGCAGCTGAGCAAGAAAGAGACGGGTCATTGTCCCGGCAAGATGAGGATACAGGTACGATGATAGTAAAGAGTATCCTGGGTGAACTACTGAAGGAGAAAGGGACGGAATCCAGCCCTCAGAGTCGGCCTGTGAAGGCGGAACTCTACGCGAGGTCAAATATCACCAACTCCTTTTGCATGGACATCCAATTAGCAGTTATTTCAAGCGGAGATGACGCTGTGTTTGAGGTCGGTCCCTATAAAGGCAAGCGAAGGGACAAGGGCTACAGGCTCGTCTATTACGGCGGTCAAAGGCCCAGGTTTGAACTGGCCCGTCAAAGCTACAGGAGAACTTCCATCATCGATGTCTATGAATCGGCCTCCCTGCTTAATGACGGCCGGTCCCATCGCATAAGATGGGAGCGTAACAGTGATGGAAATATCGTTGTCTCTGTTGATGGAAAAGAGATCATGAATACCATAGACAGGAGTATCAAGGGGGCGTTTGACGGCATCTCGATCATTAATCAGCAAGGGGATTATGCCGTTTCGCTTATAGACATTTTCGGCGGGCAAAAATAGGCGCTGTCTCTTGTCCGTTACCCTGATCCGCCGCCCGCAAGCGTCTCCGGGAGTTTGCCTGGAACTGAAACGCCATGCTCCTTCCGGAGCATGGCTTATAAGATCATTCAAAAAAACTAGTTTTATTCAACCTGAGATACATGACCTAAGCCCTATGATCGGATTGCCGGAAGCGCCCGTCTTATGATAATGTATGGTATCGAAAAATTTGGGGGGCTAATACAAACTTTTGAGTAGGATAATAATTGATGGGTCTGGTTCAGCTGATTTCAATCATTATGTGAAATCGATTTCAGGCGGCTAAAAAAGGCAATAGTACTTTTGAAATATCACTCAGGAGCGAATTCAAACTTAATTGAGTTAGCGCAAATATTGCTTTACATCATCGATTGGTGGTGGAATCAAAACAAATTTACCCACATGCCTTTTATCTGTGAATTCACGTTGTGCCTCAACAATATTTTTGAGTGGAAAAGTTTTAGCCAGAAGGGGCATGATCTCACCTTTTTCGATATAGGAAACAAGGTTCGGGAAAACAGGCTCATCCCATGCAGTACATCCGATCAGCGTCAAATCCTTTAAATAAAAATCGCGCATATCGAGCTCCACAATCGGTCCGGCAATCGCGCCCGAGGATACAAACCGCCCGCCTCTTTTCATTACCTTGAGCATCCCTCCAAAGCCAGGTCCTGCAACGTTGTCAACGACGACATTCACGGATTTTTTCCCCAGACTCTCCACAATGTCATCGCCACGGGCAATGACCTGATCTGCACCCACTTCCCGCACTTTTTCAAGCTTTGCTTTTCCTGCGATAGCCGTTACATATGCCCCCCGGCGCTTTGCCAGCTGCACGGCCGCGGACCCTACCCCGCCCGAAGCTCCTGCGATCAACACATGTTCACCTTTTGCCACCTTTGCCCGGTGGACCATATTTTCAGCCGTACCATAAGCGCACGGTATGGTGCCAAGCTCGGCGTCGCTCCACTCACAGTCCACAGGAAAAACCTCGCCAGCAGGTACTTTTACAAACTGAGCAAACGCACCGTCAAAATCAGAGGCCATCCAGATGTTTTCCAACGAATCCCATCCTGATCCGCGCATACAGGACCGAACCAGTACACGCGAGCCCATAAGGCTTTCATCGACCCCCGGTGCAACGGCAACCACCCGGCCGCAGCAATCCGTGCCCTGAATGAATGGAAATGGTGTCGCCTCATTCCAGCCGCCATCCCCCTGTGTCTTTGCCTCTTGTTTTTCTTTTTCGCCGGTCGTGAGCGCTTTGGTGCTCGTCGTGACCCTGGAAGAGTACCAGCCGAGGCGGGTATTGATTTCGGTATTGTTTACTCCGGCGGCAAGGACCTGCAAAAGGACTTCATCGGAGGCAAGTTGCGGGATCGGAACATCCCGGTAGCTGAGTTTTTCATAACCGCCGTTTCCGGTTGTGACGACCGCTTTCATGGTTGATCTGAAACCAGTGATATCAAAGCGGTCCTTATCGGGACCAGTTGTATCTTCCCTGTTCATGCTACCCCTTTCTGATTAAAAATATTTTTTAGGGGGAAGTTCATTCTGCCGACTGCGTCTTTGGTCAAAAGTGATTTTAAAATCACTTAAAATGCCTTTTTGCTCTTGCCATAAACAGCAACGTATAATGCCCTTTTCGGTACCAAAAATGGCGGTAGAAAACAATTTTTCAACTTTTTTTACATTTGTTTCTATTTTATTTCAAGGTGTTATCGTGGTCCGATTCCATCTCGGTCAATGAGACCATTGACTATGAGAAACGAAAAATAATCTTATCAAAATTCCTTATTTTTCCTTCATGGAACTCGATCCCCTCGTCTTCAAGCATTCTTGTTTTTTTCTGTATAGCGGCTCCTGCTGTCTTCCCCTTAAATCCCCCAATCCGACCGGATGAGGCAACAACCCGGTGTCAGGGAACCTCGGGGGCATAGGGATTTCTTTTCATGGCCTGACCGACCCCCCGATATGCTTTGGTTCCCACGGCATGGGCAATTTCTTTATAGGTCGTCACACGTCCTTCAGGCACCTTCCTTAAAAGATCATACACCTTATCTGAAAAGGTTTTCATTTTCACCCCCTCTTTGATGAGTTATAGATACCATAATCTTTTATTACTTCTTCAAACATAACGATTTAATCAGCGGCACGGTTAACAGTCTACGCCGAAATTGCCTTTTTGGGCGATCTTTACGATCTGCCTGTATCGGAAACAATCGGTTGTGTGGTCGTTCACCATGCCGACCGCTTGCATGAATGCATAGCAAATGGTTGAACCAACAAAATTGAAACCTCGCTTCTTCAAATCCCTGCTCATGGCGTCCGATAGCGCTGTATTCGGGGGGATTTCTGCTACGGCTTTCCTCTTGTTCTGAATGGGGATTCCATCAACGTAACGCCAGATAAATGAATCCAGAGATCCGAATTTCTCTATGATTAACAATGTCGCACGGGCGTTCTTTATCGTTGATTCCACTTTCAGGCGGTTGCGTACGATACCGGCATCACCGAGCAGGCGGCTGACGTTCCGGGGTGTGTAGGAAGCAATTCTTTTATAGTCAAAATCGTGAAAAGCTTTCCGGTAGTTCTCTCTTTTCTTCAGAATAGTAAGCCAGCTCAGACCGGCCTGTGCGCCTTCCAGAATCAGCATTTCAAAAAGGCGTCTATCGTCATGCACGGGAACGCCCCATTCTTCGTCGTGGTAAGCAACATAAAGAGGATCGATCCCGCACCATTTGCATCTTTTTTTCATGTTTCTCCTGGGTCTGAAAATGGCCATATAGACCCATTTGGCGACCCTTTTTTGCATTTTTATAAGTCATACCAGATAGGTATAGTGGCTGGGCCCAAATATTCAAGGTAGCTCAGCAGGCCTGGATTTACAATCGACCTCGTGAAAGCAGATGTTCTTCCTCAGAGGTCAAGCTGCATTGAAATAGCCCGCTTTAGCCCCTCCAGTTCAGTATTTGAGATCGTTCCCGCTTGATTAATAAGCCGCTTTTTGCTGACCGTAGTAAGCTGATCAGCCATAGCTTTGGCCTTCTTCCCTCGAAGTGTAATATATGCCTCACTGGGATAAAGTTTATCGACACTACTTGTCAGGGGGATAACCTGGACTCTGTTAAGGAATTGATTTGCAGCATCGTTACTGACAATAACGGCAGGTCGTTTTTTGCGGATTTCACCCCCAATGGAAGGTTCGAAATTTACCCACCAGACTTCACCCCTCTTCATGATTGATATCTCCAAAAGTGGCTTCAGTCCATTCGAGCGCTTCGGATTCCCTGACTTCATCATCAGCCATCTCTTTATAGGCGGCATATATATCTTTTTTAGTCACATGAGGCCGGACTAAGTCTTCGATAAACCTGCTAATTTTTCTAGGGCCGATAACCTTCCGTAATCCTTCATAAACTTCTTCATCTACGGTAACAGTAAGTTTTTTTTGCATCTTAAACACCTCCACGAAAGACTATACGTATTATACACGTATAGGAGTGGGTGAGTCAAGGGGCCCTTCAATAAGGATCTGAATCGGCAGTATTCTTGAATCGAGTCATTTCCTCTTTTTCTATCATAACGGTAAGGCCGACCGTCAGGGATGGAGCACAGCGGAATCCTCGTCCCGTGCAGTGTCTTGTCAGATATTTTGTTATTTCTTGTAATTTCTTAATCCACGGACAGATGCCGTGTCATCAGAAACAGCATCCTGCCATCCTGATTGGGCATCCTTCCTTGAATCAAACCTCTGTATATAGGGCTTTATATCGATTAAGGGCGTCCCGTCCACTATATCAATACCTTTTATATGGAGGATATTGCCTTGGATCTCTGTCAGGCGGACCAGACTCATTCCAAGCTTATTGGGCCGGTGCGGGGCGCGTGTAGCGAAAATGCCGTGCTCCTGTTCCGAAAGATACGGTTTTACACGCAGACATGTCTTCTGAGATTTATGGAAAAAATAGAACAGGTGAATATGGGAAAATTCATTAAGGTCCATTAACCCTTCGGCAAACTTTTGGTCTATGACAACAGTGCCTTCGATGTCTTTTGCAAAGACCGGCTGTATCGGAATGTCGGAAAGTTCCTTGTGCGGAGAATGGATTATGCCGATCGGCTTGAAAATGATTTTTTCTCTGCTCATGCGTATGTCTCCTGAATTATTCCTCTTACAGTTTATGGCCAAGGACTTTCTTTTGCCGGATACAACTCCTGTTGTTTCTAATAAAAGGTCTCGGTTGTCTATGTCAAAGCATTTATTTAGAGGCTTAACAGGGAAGGCATATAAAACCTTCTGAGAAGGTGCGGAGCGCTGGAAAGGGGTTTTCTTGAAAATTGAGGCCATGAAAAAAGGAGAACTCAGTCCATCAGGGATTGATATGGTTGATAAAACAGACAGACAGTCGATTTTTACATCAGGAATGACAAACAGGTCTTTGACCGGGAGCAGAAAGGATAAGGAACACATAATGCAATATGATCAGGCGGGGATTAAATCGCCCCGGTACCCTCTTGTGATTGCCTTTGGCATTGTTGGTTTTTATGGCTGATCGGAATATTTGGATAGGGTAAGTATTTTTAAGTTGAATTATCTCCCAACATTTCTACTTCCAATCATGTGTGTTCAGAAACACTGTAGCTAACCGATGATAAAATAGATGGAAACGTGATATTTGACAGAGAATAAGGCGTAATTTATAGTGTGCCAAACCTAAATTATTACCCAAGTAGGATCTATGCACATCAGAATCTGTCTTTTGATTTTATCCATTATCTGTTTTTCGGCTGACTCTGTTAAGGCTGGTGATAGCCCTGGCGAAACTAGTGTCTTCGAACTATTTAAGGATATGGAAGCTTCCTGGAATGCCCAGGATTCGGATGGTTATATGAAGTTTTTTCATAAAGATCTCAAGCTCAAACTTGGTAAGCCTGGTAATGTCAAATACTATTCCTGGGATGAATATGCCAAAAAACTACCCGGCCGTATGAAAAAATTTGGTCCTTTCAAAATGGTAAATCCCAAAATAATTAAGCTTGACGGCACCAGAGCCAAAGCTGAGGTGATTGTGAGGAAGAAAACCCGGGACTATGAAAATATATTCAATATGGTCTGGGAGGAGAACCGGTGGCAGATCACCAGTAATGAATGGTAAACGTTCCTCGTAATATCTATCCTGTCAGTCGGCATCAGTACCTCCTGCAATTGTTTTTGCAGAACATTACCGATGCCTGAATCAATTATCCAGCGTCGCCACACTACAAAAGGTGGACGGAATACCTCGGAATACACGAGTATCTTGATCTCTGATAGATGGATTGAGCAGGGAGAAATTATTGGATACCCATTAGCCCCGATAAGTTCAGGGCGTTGTCGATATCCTGATCCTTGATAAAGGCGGTGGAGGGCAGAGGCGATTTTCTTATCTGTTTAAAATGCACCTCATTTTTGCTAAGGTATGGGTCGTTACTTGAAACGCAAAAGCGTGGCTTCATGCAGAAATTGCTGAACGGTGAGGTGCGGGCCCTGCCGGATTCCATTGCCACCAGCGGTTTCCGGTGATCCGACCTTTTTCCTCGTTGAATTTCCCCTTCATCCGGTTTTCGCAGAAGCCTTGAAGGAGAGGGCGGAAGTCACCGCGGAAGTCAAACGTCTTATTGAAACTATATCAGGAGAGAAATCCCGACGTAAACTTCAGGAGCTTTTAGCGTTGAAACACTCTGAGAATTTCCTTAAGGCGTACCTTTTGCCGGCGATAGAGGCCGGGTTAGTGGAAATGACCCTGCCGGACAAGCCGAAAAGCAGGCTTCAGAAATACCGGCTTACTGAAAATGGTCGGGCGTTGCAGAAATCTCTGAAAGAAGCTGTTCAGGCAAAAACATAGGGAAAAGACATGGAATAGCAAATCAAATACGGAATTGATGGTCGTGAACTTACGGTTTACCTTGAGAAGGTATGTGTCCTTAATTTAAAAAAAAGGAGGATGTCTTGAATGGAAGGTTTCAGCACGGATGAGATAATGCGGCTTGCCCTTGATCTGATAGGTGAGCCGGAGACCCCCAGGGATTCTGGAGTTCATGTGCCGGGCACAGGGATCAAGAAGCTTCTTTTTACCATGGACGCAAATGTGGGTCTCCTTCACATGGCAAAGGAGATGGGCTTTGACTGTGTGCTGTGTCATCACCCGTGCGGCGCCCTGATAGAGCAGGGCGAGGTCTACGCAAGGCATCTTGATCTCATTGAGATGCACGGGATAGAAAAGGAAAAGGCCCTTGAAACCCTTGGAGACAGCCTTGAGCGTGCGGTCGGGAGAATAAGAAACAAGCGGGAGCGGATGCTTTACAGGGAATCTCCCAATCAGACCGTGCTTGAAGTTGATGCGGCAAGGCTCATGGGTCTTCCCTTCATGAACATGCATAACGCATTTGATGAGGCTGGAAGAAGGATACTTCAGGCAAAAATCGATGCGGCCATAAAAGATAATCCCGATTTCACCCTGGCTCAGGTCCTTACCCTGATAAAGGAACTGCCCGAGGCGGTAAAGGCGGTCAATGATTACGCCATAACTCCTGTTATATTCATGGGTGATCCGGAAACGAGGGCGGCACGGACAGTGTTTGTCCACGGGGCCCTTTCAGCACCTCATCCTGAGATAATTGAGTGTTACTGGCAAAACGGATTTGAGACGGTCATCATGCTTCACGGCGAATTTGACCAGCTTGAAAAGCTTAAAAAGGAAAATGAAGGAAACCTTATTCTAACAGGGCATTTTCTGGGGGATTCGATCGGCATGACCCCTTTTATACGCGCCTTGAGAAAAAAGGGGGTTGAGGTGACCTGCACCGGTGGTATAATCGATATAGACGGCCTGTAAGGCGAGCGGCCTTGCGGCTCAAAATTACCGTAAGATAAGGAGGAAGAAGATGTTTGATTCTCTTATTGAAAAAAGAAGGAGCATAAGGAGATACAAGGACAGGGCGGTGGAGCAGGACAAGGTTGCGGCCCTGATCGAGGCGGCCCTTTTTGCGCCCTCTTCCATGGGGCGCACCCCCTGGGAATTCATAGTGGTTGACGATAAAGGGATGCTTGAAAAGCTTTCCACTTCAAAGGCCCATGGTGCCTCGTTTCTTAAAAACGCGCCCCTCGGCATAGTGGTCTGCGCGGACCCTGCAAAATCGGACGTGTGGGTGGAAGATGCCTCTATCGCGGCCATTTTCATCCAGCTTGCGGCCGAGTCGATCGGCCTTGGAAGCTGCTGGATACAGATAAGGGAGCGCATGCATGAATCAGGCTCAAAGGCGGGCGATTATGTAAAGAGACTTCTTGATATCCCTGATAACCTTGAGGTGGAGTGCTTTGTCGCGGCAGGCTACCCTGATGAGACAAAACCCGGCAAAAAAAAGGAAGACCTGCTCTATGACAGGGTTCATGCGGGAGTCTACGGAAAAAAATAGGGTAATGAAATAAATGTTGCCTGTGCGGCAGGCAGCGGTTAAAGGAGGCGGCGGTAAATGATTCATCCCCTGGCTGGAAAGCCTGTGCCTCAATCACTTTGGATAAACATCCCGAAGCTTTTGACGGATTACTATCTGAGGCATCCTGATGTGACGGAGCCTGCTCACAGGGTGGCCTTCGGCACATCGGGCCACAGGGGTTCTTCTTGTCTCTGCAGTTTCAATGAAGATCACATACTTGCTATAACCGAAGCTCTCTGCCTTTACAGGGAAAAAGAAGGGATAAAAGGGCCTCTTTTTCTGGGTATGGACACCCATGCCCTTTCAGAGCCCGCCCACTCCACGGCCCTTGAGGTGCTCGCGGCACACGGTATTGACGTCATGATCCATGAGGACGCAGGCTTCACACCCACCCCCGTCATATCGCATGCCATTTTAAGCCATAACAGGGAAGGGGGCTCAGGGATAGCCGACGGCATAGTCGTGACCCCTTCGCACAACCCGCCTGAAAGCGGCGGCTTCAAATACAACCCGCCTGCGGGCGGGCCTGCCGACACAGCCATTACGGGCTGGATCGCGGATGCGGCAAACAGGATACTCAAAAACAAAAACCGGGAGGTAAAAAGGATACCCTATGAAAGGGCGATAAAGGCCTCGACCACACACCCGTATGACTTTGTCACGCCCTTTGTAAGAGATCTGGAAAACATCCTTGACATGGACGTGATCCGCTCTTCCGGCGTCAGGATATGCGCGGATGCCATGGGCGGCTCAGGCATGGACTATTGGGAACCTCTGGCCGATCACTACGGGTTGAACATGGATGTCGTAAACAGGGTATATGACCCTGCTTTCAGGTTCATGACCCTTGACAGGGACGGGAAGATCAGGATGGACTGCTCTTCCGCCTACGCCATGGCGGGCCTGATCAAGCTTAAAGACAGCTATGACATCGCCTTTGGAAATGATCCCGATTTTGACCGCCACGGTATAGTCACCGGAAGCGGCGGGTTGATGAACCCGAATCATTTCCTGTCGGTTGCCGTGTGGTACCTGTTTCAGGAAAGAAAAGGCTGGCCGGAGGACGCCGCGATCGGCAAGACCCTGGTGAGCAGTTCAATGATAGACAGGATAGCCTCCGGGCTGGGTAAAAGGCTCTTTGAGACGCCTGTGGGATTCAAATGGTTTGTTGAGGGGCTTCTTGGCGGAACGTGCGCATTCGGTGGGGAGGAAAGCGCAGGCGCGACCTTTCTTCGAAAAGATGGCACTGTCTGGACGAGCGATAAAGACGGTTTTATAATGGCGCTTCTTGCGGCTGAAATTACCGCCAGGACCGGCAGAGATCCGTCCGAGCATTACCGGCACCTTGAAGAAAGGTTCGGCTCACCCATTTATGAGAGGATGGACGCGCCCGCAGACCGGGAGGAAAAGGAACTCCTTCAGTGCCTCTCACCCGATGATGTGGCCGCCTGCGAGCTCGCAGGTGAAAAAATAATCGCCAAACTGTCAAAGGCCCCCGGGAATAACTCTCCCATAGGGGGCCTTAAGGTGGTCACGGAGAACGGCTGGTTTGCCGCAAGGCCTTCCGGCACGGAAGACATCTACAAGATATATTCAGAGAGTTTCAAGGGGGAAGAACACCTGAAACTGATACAGGAAGAGGCCAAAGATATCATAGCAACGGCGCTTAAGGGAAATAAGCCGCCCGGCTGAAAAATATCATCACGTTTGCCTTCTCTGCCTGCTTCGGAAATCCTACCCCCGGCATGAGCCGGGGCTACTCCTTTTTCTTGCCCTCTTTTTTCTTCTGCTTTTTCTGCTGCCTCTTACTTGCCTGGGCTTCCTCTTCAGCGGCCTTTTTGCTCTTTTTTTCCTTTTTGGGCGCGGCCAGTTTTTCGGCCTTTGTCTTTGCCATCTCAGCCGCTTTTTCCTCTTTGGCGGAAATAGCCTTTATCCTTGCTTTCACATCTCTTAATTCGGCCCTTATCTTTTTTACCGCGGAATCTTTTTTTATCTTATCCGATTCGATCCCCTGTTCTTTTAATAAAGAGATGCGTTGTTCAAGTTTTTCTTCCCAGTAGGTCTTCTGGGCAAGTCTCGCTGCTTTGTCTTTTGAACCCATGTCTTTCCCCTTTCTTCTAACACACCCACACCCGATATTTTTTTGCGCCTTGAAATTTCCAGCCATACGGCCTCAATTTAGAGTGTTCGAAATTTTCAGGCTCGGTCTGGGCTAAAGACTTGTTCTAATATCAAGAAATTCAAGAATAATAAATATAAAAATACCACCTTGACTGTCCAGTATAAATATATGACGGGGCGGAACAGATTATGAATGCATGTTTCAACCATATTGCAGGTCGGACAGTATACGGGCTGCTATAATTATAATATTTTACCTTAATTTAATTAAGATGTATATAATTTGATTTTTCTTGACCATATAATTCCCTTTTTCTATACTCTTTCACCATTCATGAAAGATCTTTGGCAGATGTTCGGCTTTTGGCCGTGATACCCGTTAAGAGGGTTATCTCCGTAGAATTGTGCCTGCCGGCCGGAAGCGATGCAATCACTTTTTTTAAACCGACAACGTGATGGGAGGTCACATATGGGAAAGGTCGCTATTATCGGAGTTGGTCAGAGTGCATTTGTTCGAGGCTATCCCGGCTCAATCAGAGAACTCGCCTTTGAAGGTTTTAAGGAGGCGATGGAGGACGCCCAGCTGTCCACGGAGCAGATCGATGCCTCCATAATCTGTTCCGCCCCCGAATATGACAAGCAGAGGTCTCCTGCGGGGGTATTTGCCGAGTATCTCGGGCTGGTACCTCAGCCCACCTTTTACCTTGAAACCCTCTGCTCATCGAGCAGTACCGGCCTTAAAATGGCCTATTCCATGGTGAGCGCCGGTCTTCACGACATAGTGGCCGTGCTCGGATTTCAGAAGATGTCGGAGATATCGTCCGCCGAATCACAGGAAAGAATGGGCCGGGGCGCGGACATCCAATGGGAAAGCCCCTTCGGCACCATGATGCCCGCCTATTACGCGATGTATGCCAGGGCGCACATGGACAGATACGGCACCACTCCGGATGACCTGGCACTTATAAGGGTGAAGGCCGCAACTTACGGTCAGATAAATGAAAAGGCGGTCTACCGCAAGCCGGTCGATTTCGAGATGTTTTCAAACCCTGAAAGCCCCATGTCCAATCCCGTGTCAAGCCCTCTGAGGGTCGGCGACTGCTGCGCCAACGCCGATGGAAGCTCATGCGTCATAGTCGCCAGCGAGGAAAAGGCCAGGTCTCTTTCAAAAAAGCCTGTGTGGATAATGGGAGTAGGGGCTGCATCAGCGGCGGTCAATATGGCCGGAAGGGATCTTTTTACCGGTCTTACCGTGGCGCAGCAGGCATCCGATGTGGCCTACAGGATGGCCGGGGTGGGACCGAAAGATATCGATGTCGCCGAGGTGCATGACTGTTTCACCATAGCGGAGATGATGGCCTATGAAAACCTGGGCTTTGCAGCCCCGGGGGAGGGAAAGGAACTTATCAAGGCCAAAGAGACCTACAGGGAAGGGAGCATACCGGTTAATGTCGACGGGGGGCTGCTGTCAAAAGGCCACCCTATCGGGGCGACAGGGGGATCTCAGATCAGGACGATAGTGCTCCAGTTGAGAGGCGAGGCTGGTGAGATGCAGGTCAAGGATCCCGAGATCGGACTGGTACACAATATCGGCGGTGTCGGTCTCTACGGTAATGTCACTATCCTGGGGAGGTAGCGAAATGGGCAAGAAAAGGGAAATGGACGAAAGGTTCAAGAAATTTGGTACGGTAAGCTTTACTTCCATTACAAAGGTAAATGACTTTATCGACCACCTTGAAAATGGTAAGGTAATGGCAACAAGATGCAAGGGGTGCGGGCTGACCTTTTTTCCGCCCAGGGCGGACTGTTACAAGTGCCTGGCAAGCGATATGGAATGGACCGAGGTCTCGGGTACGGGCAGGCTTTTGAGTTACAGCAAGCTTGAATTCGCGCCGGTGGGATTCGGCGACGACCTGCCTTACTGTATCGCCCTTCTCGACTACGGCGACTTCAAGGTGTTCGGCAGGATAGCCGACGGGCTCAAGGATGAAGATCTGCATGTGGGAATGGATATGACGACGGAGGCAAACACCCTTTCGAACGGACAGCTCAATTACGTGTTTAAGAAGGCATAGAGGCCTTACGGGTCCGATTCAAGTGAAAACCTATTATTTCAACTGATCCGGCGGGTAACCATATAACCTGTTCTGGGGAAAAGGCTTTGACAAACTCCGAAACAGAGCACCCGGGATGGCTCGAGATATCGATTGAGGCGGAGCCGACGATACTCGAGCCCCTGAGTGCCTTTTTATTTGAACTGGGCTCAAGCGGAATCGCCTCGGAAAATCTCGAGGAAAAGCGTCTTTTTGCCTACATCCCTCTTCCGGCTGATCAGGAGGATATAAGGCGGCGTATTGAGTTTTTTCTGTCTGAATTATCCGTCATCTTTCCGGACATAAGCAGGCCGATCCTTGAAATCGGCAGGATCCAAGATCAGGACTGGAACAGCAACTGGAAAAGGTTCTTCAAACCAAAGGAGGTTACTCCTGAGCTTTTGATCCTGCCGGCCTGGGAACAGGTGCCTGACAACTATAAAAAGAGGATAATACGGATGGACCCGGGCCCGGCCTTCGGCACGGGCCAGCATTCAACCACAAGCATGTGCCTTCGCGCGATGGAGTTGGTCCGCAGGAAGGAGGGGTGGAACATGCTGGATGTGGGCACGGGAAGCGGGATACTTGCGATCTACGGTGCCATGCTGGGGGCGTCCGCCGTAAAGGCCATCGACATAGACCCTGAAGCGCTCAGATGGGCTGAAAGAAATATCGGGCTCAATGATGTCGCCGGGTCAATTGCGCTTTCATCGGATTCCTTATATGACATCAGGAAAAAATACTCTGTGGTCGCGGCCAACCTGATACTGAGTGAAATAGAAAGGATGTTCCATTATCTTCATCGTGTGACGGCGCCGGGCGGGAGTATAATCCTCTCCGGGGTCCTGAGGGAGCAGGAGGCAACAGTTGAAGGTCTGTGCGGTGATTACAACCTCGTCAAAGCACAGAACCTTTATGATCAGGAATGGGTATGCCTTATCAGGGAAAGACAACCTTGACGGCTTAGTAAAAAGTCCAATCCCGCGACACGCGGGATTATGCTTCATCTTTCGTCATTGCGGCGTACTATGTGTACGCCTCATTCCTCAAGACTTGCAAGCCTTGCATTTGGAGCTTTTTCGTTTGCCGTCTGAATTTTGTTTTTTTACGAATTGATCAACCTCCGGCTTCGTCTGAAAGTGGATAAGTGAAATGCGGCGATTTATTGTTGAAGAAATACTGGAAAACAGGTCTCATGCAAGGATAAGATCAGCCGAGGCGAGACACATTTCACGTGTTCTCAGGATGGGACCGGGCGAAAGGATCATCCTGATCGACGGTAAAGGCCTGCGCTTTGAGGCCGTGATAGAATCCGCCTCTTCAAAAGAGGTGGCTGTCCTGCTTGAAACCCCGCTTCCCGCTCCTCCCCCATCCCCTGTTGAGATTACCCTTTGCCAGTGTCTTATCAAACCGAGACTAATGGACCTGGTGGTTCAAAAGGCATCTGAGCTGGGTGTTGACTCGATAATACCGTTTACGGCCGAACGTACGGTGGTAAGGCTTGATTCGAGGAACAAGGCTGAAAAAAAGAGGCACTGGATGGAGATAACCCGCGCTTCGGCCGCTCAAAGCGACAGGGTAAGCCCCGCGCTTATTGATGCCCCTGTGCCGTTTGAAGATATGATGGAACGGTTCGGGAGTGAAGACGGATTCAAATGCATATTATGGGAACAGGAAAGATCCGTAAACCTCAAGACCCTTCTGAAGTCTTCACCTGATAAGACCCGGTTTACAGGTGTTGTGGGGCCTGAAGGTGGGTTTACGGAAAACGAGATATGCCTTGCAAGGGAGGCCGGTTTCATCTCTGCTTCACTGGGGCGAAGGGTATTGCGTTCGGAAACCGCAGGCATCGCGCTTGTGGCCCTTATCCAGTATGAATGGGGGGACCTGGGGTTGTGCGGATTCTGATCCGACAGTCAAAGGGGGAAAGAAGTTTGAGAAAGCGTAAATATGAGATAACGGATCAGGTTGAAATTGAACAGATACTGTCACGCTCAAACATAGGGCGGCTTGCGACCAGGGGAGAGGACGGGTTCCCATACATTGTTCCGGTAAATTTTGTGAACATGGAGGGCAAAATCTATTTTCACTGCGCAAAGGCCGGGGAAAAGCTCGACAACATAAGTCTCGATTCCAGGGTATGCTTTGAGGTGGATATCCCCCTTTCCTACCTGGATGCGGGTTTTGACCGGTCAGCATCCGCCTGCAGGGTGACCCAGTTTTATCAAAGTGTCATAATCAGGGGAAACGCGGCCATTGTAAGGGATGACAATCATAAGCTTTCGGCCCTTAACGCCCTGATGAAAAAGCATGAAAAAGGCCGGGGCTTTGAACCTGTTGAAAAAGGGCATGCAGGTTTCAAGGCGTGCGAGGTGGTAATGATAACTCCCGTATCGGTGAGCGCAAAGTGCAACCTGGCGCAGGCTGAAACAGGTAAAAAGAAAGAAGAGATTTCTCAATACCTTTTTGAGCGCAACCTTGAGGGCGACAGAAACACATCCGCCCTTTTGAATGAAGACGAAGAATATTAAAAAGGAGAAAAGACATGTCCGGTACTATTAGATGGCTTGGCCACGCATTTGTCGAATTTGTGACCTCTGATGACAAGGTGATTCTCTTTGACCCCTGGACCAAGGATGACGGAAACCCCTCCTGCCCCTTGAATATAGATGAAATAAGGAGGGCCGATCTGGTTCTGATAAGCCACGACCACTTCGACCATGTCTCCTCTGCGGCAGCGATTTGTGAAAATACGGACGCGCTTCTTGGAGGTCCGGTCCAGACCATGAGGAAAATGGCGGAGGAGGGATTCAATGAAGACCGGATTGTAAACTTCGGACACGGCTACATGGTGGGAGGAGGAGTATCCCTTGACTGGGTCAAGGTAATAGCGACTCCCGCGTTTCATTCGTCTGACACGGCGTGCGCGATCGGTACTATTGTGAAGGTATCGGACGGAACCACGGTCTATCACGCAGGCGACACGAGCGTTTTCGGCGATATGGAGCTGTTCGCAAGACTGTATCCGATAGATGTGGCGATCCTTCCGATAGGCGGCGTGTTCACCATGGACGCGTACCAGGCGGGCGAGGCGGTCAGGATGATAAAGCCCGGGACGGCGATCCCGATCCACTACGGCTCTTTTCCGATAATAGCAAAGACGGCAGATGAGTTCATAAACCAGTGCAGGGAAAAGGCCCCGGAAGTGAACGTCGCCGTTCCTGCGGCGGGAGAGGTCCTGGAGATATAAGCCACTGCGGTTTAATCCCGATTGGATTATGCGCGGACCGAACAAGGAGATCCATATGAACAATGGCTCGATGAAAAAGGTCAAAGAGCTGATCAAAAAGGGCGTCGACATTCCAGGTGCCGATAACATCCTTTTGGGAGACGAGGTGGATGTGAAAAAGATCTCGGCAAAAGGTGTCACGATCTACCCGGGATGCCGAATATTCGGCCAGGACACGGTTATATCTGAAAATACCAGGATAGGTTATGAGGCCCCAGCAACGATTGAAAACTGCCGCCTGGGTCCCGGGGTTGAACTAAGGGGAGGTTTTTTCAAGGGTTCGGTGTTCCTGGAAAGGTCATACATGGGCTCGGGCGCCCATGTGAGGGAGGGATGTCTTGTCGAAGAACAGGCAGGAGGGGCGCATTGCGTGGGATTAAAGCAGACCATCCTTTTCCCTTTTGTAACCCTGGGAAGCCTGGTAAATTTCTGCGACTGTCTCATGGCAGGTGGAACAAGCAGAAAAGACCACAGCGAGGTAGGAAGCTCGTTCATACATTTCAATTTTACCCCTGACGGAGACAAGGCAACCCCTTCCCTGATCGGCGATGTCCCGGGGGGGGTGATGCTGAACCGGCCTCCGATCTTTCTCGGAGGGCAGGGGGGGCTGGTAGGACCGGCGAGGATCGGGTTCGGAAACGTCGTGGCTGCGGGCAGCATGCTTCGAAAGGATTTTCTTGAGGAAAACAGGCTCATAGTCACAAAACCTCACAGGGGAATCGTAACCGAGTTTTCGCCGGGGCAGTACCAGGGACTGGCGAGGATTGTTAAAAACAACATCATCTATCTTGCAAATCTTGTTGCGCTTGAAAAATGGTATATGAACATCAGAAAACCGTTTTTCACCGCTCAGGAACTGGGGGGCCTCATGTTTGAAGGCGCACTGAAAACCCTTGTAACGGCAAAAAAGGAGAGGTCAAATAGGCTCTCGGCCATGGTGAAAATGATCCCCATTCCTGAAAAAAAGACCGGCAGGGCGGAGACGCTTTTCAGGGACCTTCATCATAATATCAAAGACATTTGCGAGGTTTTTACAGAGTATTCGCCGGACGGGCTGATCCTGGAACTTCAGGATGAATTTTGCGGGGCCTTTGAAAGACAAATGGAAAAAGGCCCCTCCAATTACATCGACGCGGTACAAAGTCTTTCCGCAGGGCAGGTGAAAGCGGGCGTTGAATGGCTCAACCGGATCGTAAGCGATTTATGTATGAAAACCGGCAGGTATGTCCCATCCGTAAGATTCTGAATCCGATTGAAGTCGCGGCTGTGCATGTTCCTTTAAAAAAAGAAATCAGATATTTTTGAGATATCATTTGTGGACCATCTCCAAAAGTGTTGATCTAAATGAAGGATTCGAGGGGTCAAGGGTTCGAGGTATGAGAGGAAAACGACTTTAGGGTGTGTGAGATTTCTCTATATTGCATATGGTTCAGTCTGTGAATTGGAAACCCAGGCCATGATATCAGGTGACTTGGGTTATAAAAAAACAAAGGCTTCAGGAATTAAGAGGGAAATCGGGGATGTCGAGACAATGCTCAAAGCGATGATCAAATCCCTGGAAAGAAAACCCTTGAATCCTTGAATCCTGGAACCCTTGGACCCTTTCTCCCAACTAATTGGGAGAAGAACCTGATTTGTAAACTCCGGTCCAGGCAAGGAGATCGTTTAATGGGTAAACTCTTCGGCACCGATGGAATAAGGGGGAAGGCCAATAAATCACCCATGGACGGGCCCACGGCCTTTAAGGTGGGCGCCGCGCTTACGCGGATACTGAAAAGGAAAAACCGGAGACCCGTAATAGTTGTATCAAAAGATACAAGGATCTCAGGGGACATGCTGGAAGGGGCGCTTGTATCCGGCATCACTTCCATGGGTGGGGATGTCTGCCTGACCGGCATTTTCCCTACACCGGGGGTCGCTTTTGCCGCAAGGGACATGAACGCGGACGCCGGTGTCATGATTTCGGCATCCCACAATCCCTTCCATGATAACGGCATAAAAATTTTTTCCGGAAAGGGTTTCAAGCTTTCAGACGAGGAAGAAAAAGAGATGGAAGAGGGCATCCTCAACAGCTCGTTCTCAGACAGCCTTCCGGAGCCTGAGGAAATCGGGACGCTTGTGGCCGTTGAAAATTCAGGGCAAAGATACATAGAGTTTGTAAAGAGGGGCTTTCCCATGCTTTCCCTCAAAGGAGTGAGGATAGTCCTTGATACGGCAAACGGGGCCACCTTCAGGACGGCGCCTGAGGCGTTCAGGCAATTGGGGGCGCAGGTCAAGGTCATCAACGATGAACCGGACGGGCTCAATATAAACGAGAGATGCGGTTCACAGCATACCGAAGGGCTCGGAAGGGAAGTGGTGAAGGACGGGGCCTTTATGGGGCTTGCCTTTGACGGAGACGGAGATCGTCTCATAGCGGTCGATGAAAAAGGAGACGAGATATCGGGTGATCAGTGCATGTTCATATGCGCCATGAATCTGAAGACGCAGGGGCTTTTGAAAAACGATGTCCTGGTAGGCACGGTAATGAGTAACCTGGGTTTGAGGCTTGCTTGCAGGGAAAAGGGGATAAAATTTCATGCCTCAAAGGTTGGGGACCGATATGTAATGGAGGACATGAAAAGTCTTGGGGCCGTACTGGGTGGAGAACAGTCGGGGCACATGATATTCCTTGATCACCACACCACGGGAGACGGGATTATCTCGGCGCTTCAGCTTGCCTCGGCCGTGATCTCTCAGGGAAGCCCGCTGAGCAGGCTCAAGAATATGATCCATATCTATCCCCAGAAACTGATCAATGTCGAGGTAAAGAGCAGACCGGATATCTTGAAAATACCTGAGATCGCCGCGGTAATAAGTGAAGTGGAAAAGACCCTGGGGGACCACGGCAGGGTGCTTGTCAGGCATTCGGGGACCCAGGATATGTGCCGCGTTATGGTGGAGGGCCCGGATGTGGAGATAACCGGAATACACTGCTCAAAGATAGCTGAAAAGATCAGATCGGTTTTAGGGTAGAGGGGGGCTCACAAGTCCAAACCTTAGAGCGGAAAATATTTGCCGGTCGGCTCAGACGAAGATGAGGCGGTACCTGTTATAGAAGAAAACCGTCCCAGTCTATTTTTTTGAATGTGTTGTGGAGGAAGTGGTCGTCTTCTACCACCTCAAAGGTGAGATTCTTGAATATCAAGGGGGCCGCTTCCCGTACCTTTTCAAGGGGTATGACGTCATCGTGGCTGCCGTGAAAAATCCAGGCAGGTACTGATATCGTCCTGTTTTTCTCAGGTATGTGCTCCATCAGGTTAAGGGCCGGGGCAAGCAGCACCATCCTGGAAATTTTATCCTCATTTTCCATCGCGAACAGGGTCGCCATGAGTCCGCCGAAACTTGAACCCACAAGCGTTATCTCGGATGCATCCGAAAGAATAGAATTGAGTTTATCCATCCTCTCAGGAAGATTGCCGGTAAATGTGGGAACTATGATATCGGCATACCTTTCGTTGAAGTATACCGACTTTGTTCCCTTATTGCTGCTTTCAAGACCGTGAATGAATATCTTTACCGGCATTTGACCCCCAAAAGATTCTAGCTGATTTCTATGATTTCATAACTCAAGACCCCTGCAGGCGTTTTTGCCGTGAACTCATCACCCTCTTCTTTTCCCAGCATTGCCCTGCCCAGGGGGGAAGTCACGGATATCTTACCCTTTTCCGGATCAGACTCATAGGGGCCTACCAGCCTGTAGGAAACCTCTTTATCGGTCTGCAGGTTCAGGAGAACTATCTTACGGCCGAAGAACGCACCGCCCCCGGTTGATCCGTCAGGCTCGATTACCTCCGCCCTGCCTATTACGGATTGAAGCTCGTTCATCCTTCCCTCTATAAAACCCTGTCTTTCCTTTGCCGCATGGTATTCCGCGTTTTCACTGAGATCCCCGTGCGCCCTTGCTTCTTCTATCGCCTTGATGTTATTGGGCCTTTCAACCTTTACAAGGTCTTTAAGCTCCTGCTTCAGCTTTTCAAGACCCTCCCTTGTAAAAGGAACCTTTTCCATCTGAGTGCCACTCCCTGCTTGATTGTCTAAATGAGTAAAAAAAACCACGGGCGAGGCTAATTTCAAAAAAGCGTCCCCGTGGCGGTGAATCATATTCCAGACTGATTTATTATATTTAGCCTTATGATATTATTGTTATCTTGTCAAGTGCCTTTTGGCGCTATTGCATGAAGATTATTGAATTCTGTTTCCCCGGTCCTCAAAATTTTCCTGTCGTGTGTTTATACTGAAGTCAAATTAAGGTCACTGATTGGTTTCCGCATATAATCTATCTTATCTCGATGAGATGCTGTCGAATCTGCCGATATGTCTCAGATGCCGATACAAGCAGATGCCCGTCTATCTTGTCGCCGTTGAGATATTCATTCAGCGAGATCCCGGTTCCATCCATCTTGCGCATTTTGAGACCGGCTGCCTCGATAATCAATCCCGCGGCTGCCAGGCCCTTATATGATTCATTGGCAATTATCGCGCCTTCCGCCCTGCCGGTGGCCGCGTAGCACAGATGCGCCCCGGTGCATCCCAGGTCACGGATCTTGCCGGGGAAGGAACAGCGGTAGTGCTGATGAAATCTGGAATAGGTAAAAAGCAGGCTTTCATTATTAATATCGTTAAAAGCGGACTGATCTATTTCAACGTCTCCCCAGTGGGCCTTTTTGCCGGCCTGTGCATGAAAAAGATCTCCGGTGGCGGGCATGAAAAACAGACCGTAGACAGGCCAGAAGTTTTCCAGCACCGCAATGGACATCCCCCAGATCGGGATACCCGCCTGGAAATTGGCCACCCCGTCAAGGGCATCGAAAACCCAGAGGTAGCGGTTTTCTTCATGCGAATATTCTCTTTCATCCTGATTGTTCATAAACATCTGATGCTCAGGGAATCTTTCATGCAATCCGGATTCAAAGCGGTCGTTAAGAAGAAGCTCCGCCTCGGTTACCAGATTTTCATCAAACTTTTTGCCCTTGTCGCCCTTGCCGTACAAGGAAAGGGCTGAATCACCCGCGCCTTTTATAAAGTCTACTGCAAAACGGGACAGCTCAACAATCGTGTGATCCTTTTCCATTATGCCTCCTTTTCGGGTTATCTGTTTTCCCTGGTTGTACGCAGTCTTTATCCCAGGATGGATCTTGATATAATTGTCTTTTCCATCTCCTTTGTGCCTTCGTAGATCTCAAGTATCTTGGCGTCGCGGTAGAGGCGCTGAACCTTGTACTCATCTATATACCCATAGCCTCCATGAAGTTGCAATGCCTCATTGGCACAGCCGACCGCCATTTCAGCGGAAAACCATTTGGCCATCGCGATGAGTGCGGGGTCTACTTTGCCGCTGTCAACCTTCCAGGCGGCCTCATAGTAAAGGTTTTTCGCAGCCCTTATCCTGGTGGCCATCTCCGCTATCTTGAACTGAGTGACCTGGTAGGATGAAAGAGGAGACCCGAACTGACATCTGGACTTGACATGACGAACGGATTCTTCAAGGGCCGCCCTTGCAAGTCCGACCGCCTGAGCGCAGATATGAAGGCGCGTCCTGTTGAAAAAGGACATCAACCGGCTGAATCCCTCTCCCTCCCCGCCTATGAGCCTGTCCGGGCCGATACGCAAATCCTTAAATGCCAGCTCCGCCGTGTCCGAGGCCCTTATCCCCATCTTGCCTCTTATCTTGGTGGATTCATACCCCGGATTGTCGGAGTTAATGAGAAAAAAGCTGTGCATCTTGTGCCGGTTTTTGCCGTCCGGATCCGTGAGGCAGAAAACAATGATGTAATCGGCCAGATTGCCGTTGGTTGTAAACATCTTGGATCCGTTCAGTATCCAGCCGTCCCCATCCCTTTGAGCCGCAGTTACGGCCCCGGTTACGTCGCATCCGGCATCAGGCTCCGTGATTGCCGTTGCGATGACAGCCTCTCCCGATACAAGTCCCGGCAGTACCATCATCTTCTGCTCTTCACTGCCGAAAAGAAGGAGGAGTTCAGCCCCGAACGTGGTAGAGAGAATCGCCTGACCGATTCCCGGTTCAACCGCCCAGAATTCCTCGGTGATGAGGCAGTGTTCAAGGAATCCGTATCCGGCACCCCCGTATTCCTCATCTATGAATACACCGACAAAGCCCAGCTTACAGGCCTCCTTCCAGAGCTCAAGGTCGAATGTTTCTTCTCTGTCGAACTCAAGTGCCCTGTCCGGGAATTCACCAAGGGCGAATTCCTTGGCAGCCCTTACGATATCCTTCTGTTCTTTTGATAGGGTAAAGTCCATTTTTCTCCGGATTACGGGTTAATCTCTCCTGCTCCCCTTAGTGTCCCGCTGACAAGGGAAGCAGCCATGCCGCCACAGCTGAGAATGAAAAAGATGATCAAAGCGGATTTCATGCCTTTCAAGAAAAAATGGTGGTTTTGAGAGGTTATTTCAACTCTCCCAACATACAGGGCGAATATGAGTGCAGCAACCCCCATGCTTGTCATCATTCCAACAAGACGCATGGTCCCCCCGCCTGACGCAATGACGTAGGACCCGGTTTCCACGGAACTCATGATTGCGTTAGTCTTGAATGTATCCCGGATTGCAGGAATGGCGATATTTATGGAAGAACCCATGAAGGGAGTCAGAAAGGATGTAAGTGTTGCTGTAACAAGTGCTGAATTTTTTTTAGAATTTTTGTCCGTTTTCATTTAACCTGTAAAAAAAAGAGAAAGAAAAACATGACAAATTATTATTGCCGGTCCGGGATAAATTATAGTTTCCGTATCGTCTGCAACTGAGTGGCCGTGCGTCTTCTTCAAAGAGATTGGAGAAGTATCAGATCTTCTCATTTATTGGAATGCCTGTCAAAGTGAATATGGACCCTGATACACCATCAAGAGTTGATACGGCAATCCGCTCATTGCTCCCCGGTGCCCGCATGTCAAAATCCTGAGTCATGTTTGATGACATCGTAACAAGTCAAAATTCAGACGGCAAAGTAAAAAGTTCCAAATGCAAGGCTTGCAAATCTTGAGGAATGAGGCGTACATATAGTACGCCGCAATGAAGAAAGATGAAGCATAACGCAGCAGTTGGACTTTTTACGAAGCCGTCATGTTTGATTGCGCCTTGATCATGTGGTGGATTCGGAAAAGGATGGATGCCGCCGGGTGAAAAGGAAAATCTACCGGACAATGCCCGCCTCTTTAATGAAAAGGCGGGCATATGTAGGGCAGGTTTAGTGCGCCGGGCTCGCATTCCTGACGCACAATCAGAACAAGGAGGTAAGGTTTCTCTCAAGTTCATTGACCTTATCTAATGCATTTACCGTGCCGTTAGCGAGGTGTTTTAATTTTACCAATAATTAATGCATGTTAGGCTTTGCAAGGAAATTCCGGTTTGTAATTTAATATGGAATATTAGAAAATCTTAGAGCTGTTTTTTGAAAAATTTCGAAATGGCGAAGCCTTCCGCCTGTGATCTTTTCAAGACGGTGCCCGGAAATCAAGATCGTGAGTCATGATCGATTGCGCCTTGATCGGCAGGTGGATTTTGGTTTGCATATCTGTCTTGATAAGGTTGAACAATGCGGCTAATGTATTATAGTTAGAGTACATCCGGAAATACACCATTTCCGGATGTTGCTTTCAGCCGTCGGCTGTCAGCAAGGGGCCGACAAGATGATATTCCGAATGTTTTGCTGACTGCTGAGAGCTGATTGCCGATAGCGTGAGTCCATGAATTTGGTTCTTCTCCAACTTGGTTGGCGAAGAGGGTCCAGGGACCCAAGGAGTCAAGGGTTTATTTTCTAAAGGCTTTATCAGCATTTTTAACAATTTATTGATCTCTGTCTGCCTTATGTTATTTGAGAATTTTTAATTTATTCTATATATCTGAAAAGCGTTCGTAGGATTTCCACAAAAGCTTTAAATCTTTGTAATGCTTTAGGGGGTTTATCCGCCGTTTCAATGGAGCACTTGAATCCTACGAGCTCTCAGCCGCTTAAACAAGAAGGATTTCTTTATTTAGCCCTTTTTAACACCAACTGATCGGGAGATGACCCATGAATTTTAATTTATGGACAAGCATTAGTCACACTGTCAAACAGACCGGTTTTTTTTACTGAAAAGGGGAGATCACGGATATGGAATGCGCCACCTGCGACGATGGAATGCATTATGAAGGAAACTGCATAAGGCCGCCGAGTGAGGCCATGAGCATCCTGATTCAGGTAACTCTCGGCTGTTCCCATAACAAGTGCACCTTCTGCGGCACCTACAAGGACAAACGTTTCACCATAAAGGATGATCGCATAATAATGAGCGATATCCTTTTCGCCTCAAAATACATGAAAAGACAGGACAGGGTATTCCTTATGGATGGTGATGCCCTGATAATACCGCAGAAAAGGCTGGTGTGGATACTGGAGAAAATAAGGGAGCATCTGCCCTGGGTAAAAAGGGTGGGGGCTTACGCGAATGCAAAGAGCATAAGGATGAAAAGCCTTGAAGAGCTTAATGAGTTAAAGGATCTGGGCCTCGGTATCCTTTACCTGGGGGTGGAAAGCGGAGACCCTGACACCCTTAAGGCAATATGCAAGGGCACCGGTGCCCAGAATCTCATAGACATGGGCAGAAAGGTTAAGCAGGCGGGAATGAAACTTTCCGTTACAGTGCTTCTGGGCATTGCAGGCAGGCAGCGTTCCCTTGAGCACGCCAGGGCCACCGGCGCCCTGCTGAGCCGTATGGACCCTGATTACATAGGGGCACTGACCGTTATGCTGATACCGGGAACCCCTCTTTACGCGGATTTTAAAAGGGGAGCTTTTGAGCTTCCCACGGAAACGGAGCTGCTTCTGGAACTGAGAGAGATGATCGCCCACACAGATCTGACAAGGGGCCTGTTTTTTTCAAACCACGCCTCAAACTATCTTCCCGTGCGTGCCAGGCTGCCCAGAGGGAAACAGGACGCCCTTGATCTGATCGACAGGGCCTTGAAAGGGGAGGTGGGGCTGAAGCCTGAGTGGATGCGCGCCCTTTAGGCCTTCTATTACTTCCAGGCCCTTTCAAGGAGCGCGAATATGTCGCCCGGTATTTCAACCGCCCGGAAGCGCTGCGGGTCCGAGACATCCATGCATACCCTTTGCTCAAAGCCTTCCAGAAGTCTCAGGCCGCCTGCCGACTCAACGATTTCGTGCCTCAAAAGGATCCCCTTTTTTTCAAGTTTGTCGATCGAGGTGGTTATCCGGATCTCCTGGTGGTATTTCCCGGGCCTGAAATAACGGCATGAGGTTTCAGCCAGGCCGAACAGGATGTTCCTTTCCTTCCATAGATCTCCCATGGTGAGGTGAATGGATTCAAAAAAAAGATGGCCGCATGCGTCTATCCACTCATAGTAGCGGGGGTAGAAGACAATGCCGAGAGAGTCGAGATCTCCCCACATGATCCTTTTTTCAACTGTGTTTGATTTCATTTATAAGGCCCTTTTTAAGCGATTGCCGGCAAGGCCGCCTCTTTTTCAGATGATCCTTTCCGGATGGCTGTAGCAGTTAAACCCGGCATCCCTGCAAAATCCGACGGTTGTTATCCCTGATTTTTCCCCCAGGGCAGCACCCCCCGAGGTAGCGGCTGATATGGATGCGACAATCGGTATCCCGGCAGTCACTGCCTTGGCGACCATATCCTCTGCCAGGCGACCCGAAACGGCAAGCCAGCAGCCGGACAGATCAATGCCGTTTAACAAGGCAGCGCCAATGCATTTGTCCACTGAATTGTGCCTGGCAATGTCTTCGGACAGGCAGAGGGCCTTTCCTGATATGGAAAAGATTACAGCCGAATGGGTGCACCCGGATGTCTTAAATACCGGCATGTCTGCCAGCACCTTTATCCCCTCCAGTATGACCCCCGGTGCTATAAAGGGGCCTTCACCGCCATGGACGGCCTTTTTACCGGCATCTAACAAATCTTCCGGGGCCGGATGGAACCTTTTGACTGAAACCAGTCCCTTGTCCATCTCAATGGTTTCAAGATCAGCCGGGCCTCTTATGAGACCCCTGGAAAAGAGCAGGCCTACGGTGAATTCCTTTATCTGGGCAGGGGATAAAACCGCCCTGCAGTAGGCATGTCCGTCCACCCGGATCGACAGGGCGTATTCAAGGGCGATCCTGTCTTGCCTTTCCTCCACCACGCCGGATGAGGAGAAGCGTTTAATGGGACACTCAATGGTCAATCCGCTCATAGGATGCTCCCCTGCTGCACGGTTTCAGTCAAATATCGCCTGAACGAACCGCGCCGGATCAAAGGGCCTGAGATCTTCGACTCCTTCCCCGATTCCTATGTATTTTATGGGGATACCGAGTTGATGTGAAATGCCGACTACTATCCCTCCCTTTGCGGTTCCGTCAAGCTTGGTGAGAATTATGCCTGTGACTCCGATCGAGTTGTTGAACGTCTCTGCCTGTGAAATCGCGTTCTGGCCGGTAGTGGCGTCAAGCACGAGCCATATCTCGTGAGGCGCGCCCGGTATCTTCTTTGAAATCGTCCTCTGTATCTTCTGCAGCTCCTCCATCAGGTTGGTCCTGGTGTGGAGCCTTCCGGCCGTATCTATCAAGACCGTGTCCGTTTTTCTCGCAAGGGCGGCCGAAAGGCCGTCAAATACCACGGCCGAAGGATCGGCGCCCGTGTCCTGCCTTATGACCTCAGCCCCGCTCCTTTCCCCCCAGATGCACAGCTGCTCGACCGCCGCGGCCCGGAATGTGTCGGCTGCAACCAGTATCACCTTTTGCCCGTCGGATATCATGCGCTTTGCCGACTTGCCTATGGTGGTTGTTTTTCCGACTCCGTTTACACCGATCACCATTATTACCCTGGGTTCCCCTTGTAAAGGCTCGCATTGCTCCTGAGGATCAAGATGAAGGAATGAGACCATCTGCTCCCTGAGAGCCTTTTTCAGGGCCTCAGGGTCCTTGAGTTCCCTTCTGGCGATCTTTTCCTGAACCGTATCGATCAGTTTCTGAGTGGTAATGACTCCGATATCAGAGGTGAAAAGGATCTCTTCGATGTCTTCGAGCAGGTCTTCTGTTATCTCCTTTTTACCGAGAAAAAGCCGGTCGAGCCTTCCGGCGATATTTTTCTTTGTCTTGAAAAGTCCTTCCTGCAGGGTTTTGAAAAGTCCCTTGCCGTTTTTATCCTGGCTCTCGGGTGTGTCTTTGTCTTTTTTTCTGAACAGCTTTATCATTCCGTCCCTTTTTCTCCATGTTGAATTAGATAGTGCTGATCCGCAAACCCCCGCTTTTTTGCCGGTTCAGGGGAATCGGATGAAAATCAAGCCTTTAAAGGCGTAAAAATGCGTACCATGAAAAGACTCATTAGTCCAGTATCCTTTGTTCATGAACCGGGAACCGGCAATAGCTTGTAGAAATTGTGGGAGTAAGCAAATTGATATTATACAGGCAAAGCGGGCTGCCGGCCATTCGGAGGTATTGCGCCTCAGGACTCTTTTCTTCGACCTTCTCTATTTTTGACGGAGAAGTGACCGCATCCATGGGCTTCTGTAAGCTGCATCTAAACTGTTAGGGCAGCCTGGAGGGAAGCCCTGTATGCGGCCACTGCGTATTCCTGTGGTATTTTTTTGTGAGATAAGGCAGAAGAAAAGAGCCCAGAGGCGTTTGCTTGTGCACCTATACCCGTTGGTACAATAGAATGGGGAGGCTTGTGAATAAAGTGAACCGGGAACAGGCAATGAGCCTGTAAAGGTGTGGGAGTGAGTGAAGTGAAGGGAATGTGCCGCAGGCACCGGAGGTTCCGAGCGGTCAAACAATCAATAAAAAAACCGGTGCAGCCGAAAAGGTTATTTCCTGTTTTTAAGCCCGCATCCGTGCTGCTGCGGCCTTTTTTCGATCCATGATAAGGGGGACAGCTATTGTAAGGGCCGTCAACACGATCAGTGCCACGCATAGGGGACGGGTGAAAAGAATCCCCAGATTACCGTCGCCGAGGCTCATGGTCTCACGGAGCCGGTTCTCCATGATTTCACCCAGCACCACTCCCATTACCAGATTCACCACAGGCCACTTGAGCCGGAGCAGGATGTATCCGAGCACCCCCATTACAATGGCCACTCCCGCGTCAAAGAGCCTTGTATTGACCGCGTATATGCCCACCACCGATATCACCATAATGGTCACGGCCAGGAGCCTGCTAGGGACCTTCACGATCATTGCAAATGGCCTGAGCCAGATTACAAGCATGACAAAGGCTGCGATATTTATGAGAAACATCGACCAGTAAAGGGAGTTTATCAGGACAGGTTCCTTTACAAGCAGCAGGGGGCCGGGGTAGATCCCGTTTATGGTAAATACTCCGAGTAATACCGCGCTTAAGGCATCCCCCGGGATTCCAAGGGTGAGAAGGGGGATCATGGCGCCCGCAGGCACGGCGTTGTTGCCGGCTTCAGAGGCGATGCAGCCCTCGGGGGTGCCTTTGCCGAAAAGATGCTTTTCCCTGGAAAGACGTTTTGCCGCGTCATAGGACATGAAAGAGGCAAGGATGGAGCCGGTTCCTGGAAGAAGGCCCACAAAGGTACCTATTACGCCTGAACGCAAAAGGGTCTTCCAGTAGCGAAGGGCTACCAGGAGTTTTGAAAAATCAAGGGTGCTGCGGCTCAGCTTCATCTCTTTTGATTGAAGTATTTCCCTCTCAACGAGAATAAGTGTCTGCCCTATACCGAACAGACCCAGGCATATGGGTACGATGTGCAATCCGTTCTGCATAAAGAGGGTGCCGAAACAGAATCTTTCGCTCAATGTGGCTCCGTCTATTCCGACCGTGGAAAACCAGAAACCGAGGCCCAGAAGCATGAGACCCTGGGCCAGTTTGTCCCTGAATGCCATCACCACAAGCACCACACCGAAAGTGGCAACCGCGAGGTACTCGGGAGGCCCGAAGCTTGCGGCAACATGGGCAAGAATGGGGGCCAGAAAGACCAGGATTACAACACTTATTATGCCCCCGCCGAAGGAACCGAGCAGGGCCGCTGAAAGCGCGGTCTGGGCCTCTCCCCTCTGAGTGAGCGGATACCCGTCAAAGCTGGTAATCAGGGAAGAGGGAACCCCGGGTGTACGCATGAGCACGGCAGGAACGGCTCCTCCGAAATACCCCCCGCAGTAAACCCCCAGAAGAAGAGACATGGCCACCTCCGGGCTGAAGGCGAAGCTGAACGGCAGAAGTACAACCATGCCTACCATCGGGCCCAGGCCCGGAAGTATCCCAACCACAATGCCTACGAAGGTGCCGAAAACAAGCGCGACAAGATTACCTAAAGAAAAGGCCGAATAAAATCCCGCAATCAGATGTTCCAATATAGTCTACCCCATGAACAGTTCCCAGAGTATAGGCGTAGGGAACCAGACATCCAGAAAATACTTGAATACCCCGTATAGAATAGCGGTTACAACTGTGGGTATTCCGAAAAGCTTGCCGGGCGAACGCTGCTCTACCAGCCACAGCCCGGTGAAAAGAAAGGCCCAGGTGGAAATCTCCAGGCCTATATAGACAAGTCCCGCCAGATAAAGCACGAGAAGTCCGAGGATACGCAGGCCCTGAAGGGGCTTACCCTGACCGTCAAGGTCCCAGGATGCACCGGCCTGCGGACGCACCATACGCCAGATCGAAGGCAGTGCCGCTCCCAGCATCAGGGAAAGAATCAGAAGTGGAAAGATCAGAGGGCCTTTGTAAAAGGGATCCGGGCCGGTGGTGTCGACGTTCCATTTTATGGTTATTAAAAGGCCTAGGGCAAACAGGCCCAGCACCGTTCCGAAAAGATCATGTATCCTGCTGGATGAATTATACTTATCCGTCAAAATCGCTATTTCCTTTTGACCGGAGGGGGAAACCCCTCCGGTTTTATGGTTTCTACTTTAGGTCTTTCTCCCAACTAGTTGGGAGAAAGGGTCCAAGGATTCAAGGATTCTAGGGTTTGCTTTCCAGGGATTTGATCAACGCTTTAAGCATTGTCTCGACATCCCCGATTTCCTCTCTTAATTCCTGAAGGCTCTCTTTTTTTAAATAACCTAAGTCACCTGATATCATGGCCTGGGTTTCCAGTTCACAGACTGAACCATATGCAATATAGAGAAATCTCACATACTCTATAGTCGTTTTCCTCCCATATCCTTCTGCAATATTCGATGGTATGGAAACAGCAGATCTTCTGATTTGGGAGGTCAAACCGTACCGCTCATCTTTTGGAAAACTTCTCGTTTCTTTATAGATATGTAAACAAAGCGCATACGATTTTTGCCAAACGTTTAACTCTCTATAATTTTTAAGCATTTCACTGGAACCCGCGAACCCTTGGCCCCTAGAATTTTTCTTTTGGATCAACTCTTTTGGAGATGATCCCTACTTTATAATACCCAGTTCCTTCATGATCGCGCCGAAGTTGGCCAGCTCACTGTCCATCTGTTTGCGGGCCGCTTCCGGGCCTGTCGGGTGGGGGATAACTCCCACCTTTTTGATGACATCCTTTATATCATCCATTGCCATGACCTTGAAAAAGGTATCGCTGAGTTTCTTGGCTATATCATCAGGGGTTTCGGCCGGCACGAACGCACCGAACCAGATCGAGTAGGCGTCACCGAAGCCCTGTTCCGTAACGGTTTGCGCGTCCGGATAATTAGGGAGCCTGTCGGGAAGCATGCAGGCCAGGATCTTTATTTTTCCGGCTTCAATATAATCCTTCAGCGCGGGGGTGGAAAAGGTTATTACATCGGCATCACCCTTTACAACAAGCAGGGGGTTAAGTTTCTTATAGGCTGTTTCTTTCCATTTGAAGCCCCCGATCTTGGCCGCATTCATCGCGATAAGGGTTGGCACGGCCCCAAGTCCCCAGTGGGCGAGCTTCAATTCATGATCTTTTCCATATTCCGAGAGCTCTTTCAGGTTGCTGTAGGGGGCGTCCGCCCTGCAGGCCAGTGTGAAAGGGGAAGACCAGATAAGGCCCAGGGCCTTCAGGTCCTGATTTTTGTAGGGGGTCTTTCCCCTCAAGACCTGAGTGATCATAGGGCCGATAGAGATAAGGCCCAGGGTATAGCCGTCCGGCCTGCTTTTGGCCAGTTCATTGGTCGCGAGGACCGCCCCTCCGCCCGGTTTGTTGACGACCTTTACCGGCACACCCAGTTCCTTTGCCATATGCGGCGCCATGGCATTAGCCACCATGGTGGAAGGATCATTTCCCGCAGGCCATGGGATCATGATCTTTATCGGTTTTTTCGGCCAGTCCGCCGCTGCGGGACCTGCAAAGGACAGGCAGATAAAGGCTGCAAATACTGCTAAAGCTAACACACGTCTGGACATAAATTCCTCCTTTAAAATTGAGTTAAGCTGATTTGGTTATAACGCTTTCAATTTATTTCACAGTCATTTTATTATATTTAAAGGGGTCATACAATCAAAATTAAGAATTCCAAGGCAGTAAATTGTCAATAGGCGTTGAAAATTGACCCATCATCGGCGTCCAAAATTGACCCACCCCTGAGAAAAAAATATGGTTAAATAGTTGAGTAGTTGATCCCTTCTTTATCTATGAAGCTGCGTGTTTCATTCTCCAGCTTTCGTTACCTGTTTCTATAATTTCACAATGATGAGTCAACCGATCAAGCATGGCCGTAGTCATTTTTTTATCTCCAAAGACTTGGGGCCATTCACCGAAGGTCAAGTTGGTGGTGATTACTATGGATGTCTGTTCGTAGAGTTTTGATATAAGATGAAAGAGCAGTTGACTGCCGTTTTTGGAAAAAGGCAGATAACCCAGTTCATCGAGGACCACAAGATCAAATCGAAGTAGTCTTGCTGTGATTTTGCCGGCCAATCCAATCATTTTCTCCTGCTCAAGCTCATTTGCCAGATCCACCAGGTTATAAAACTTGCACTTCCTGCCATTCCTTATGGCCTGGGCCGCTATAGTTATGGCTAAATGGGTTTTGCCCGTACCGGTGCCACCTACAAAAATCAGGTTGATATGTTCGGCTATAAAATCACCCTGATAAATAGACCTAATCTGGGCTTCATCAACACAGGCCCCGTTAAAATCAAAGCCATCGATATCTTTAAGGACAGGAAACCTGGCCTGTCCCATACGATATCGGATACTCCTTATATATCTTTCGGCAGCTTCAGCCTTGAGCAGTTCCAGGATTACCTTTTCAGGCGTTGAATGGCTCTTGCGTCCATTGGAGACAACTTCATCATAAATGGACTGCATACCCCGCAACTTTAGTTTTTCCATCTGGTCCATGATATCATTGCGCAGCATGGTATCCCTCCCTTACCAAACGTTCATAGCGGCGGCAGTCTGCTATGGGCTCTTGCTTGAGAATCAGATGGGAGGGGATACCCAAATCAGGCGTGCAATCCTGATCCTGATCCCTGTTTAAAAGATTGAGAACCACCTCTTTACTTACGGCCCTTATCTTTAGGGCCTCCTTACAGGCTTTACTTACAGCCTCAAGTCCGTAGAAAGGAACAGCATTTAGAATGGCCACAAACTGACGGTCCCAGTCGGAAAAACGGTTTTGAAGCCCATTTAGGACGCCTTCGACAGGATCGGGAAGTTGCCAGTCTTTAAAGGGGGCTCCATTACGGAGAGCCCCGGGCTTACGTTCAAGGACCGGGACATAATGCCAGGGATTAAAAATAGTCTTGTTCTTTCCAAAATGCCTATCATGCTCTCCTACGATACAACCGTTATTTACTATCACTATCCGATCGGCATATACTCTCATATAGACCGCTTTACCCACCTGGCTGCAATTAACGCTGTATCGGTTCCGGTCATAGGTTACAAGTGAGCTGGGGGTAACCCTGGCTGGACGTTGTGCATATCCATCAAAGAGAGGTGGTAGATTTATCAGATAGGGTCTCTCTTCACTGTAGACCTGCCAAACCGTCTTATCAGATATTGTTGGATGCTTACGGGTCTTTGCCCAGGTGATGCATTGTTCTCTAAGCAGCTCGTTTAGGTGTGTGAAATCCCTGGCCTTGATTCGGGGAGTGAAAAATCTCCTTCTGACCACACCTACCTGGTTTTCCACCTGACCCTTTTCCCAACCTGCAGCAGGGGTGCAGCTTACCGGTTCAAATAAATAATGGGAACACAGTTGGCTGAAGCGGCTGTTGAACTGTCTTTCCCTTCCTCCCAGGATCTTGTTAACCACTGTTTTGAGATTGTCATAGATGCCTTTACGGCAAACTCCCCCAAAAAACTCAAAGGCCCTGATATGGGCATCAAACACCATCTCCTGGGTTTCTCTGGGGTAGGCAATACAAAGGAAGTAGCGGCTGTGACATAACCTTATATGTGCAACCTTTGCCTTTACTCTGCTTCCGTCCAGATCTACCCACTCATGACTCCAGTCAAACTGAAAGGCTTCTGCAGGATCAAATACCAAAGGTATAAATACCTCCTTTGGCAAGCTCCTTTGATCCTGGCGCCATCTTTGAACATATCTCCGTACGCTGTCATAGCCACCTTCGTAGCCGTTGAGTTGCAGCTCTTCAAAAAGTATCTGGGCTGTCCTGCGCAGTTTTTTGGGCAGTTTCTCGTCTTCTTCCAGAAAGCCTTTCAGCATGTCTATAAACGGCCCCAGCTTGGGTCTTGGCTGGTTGCTTCGTTCGTACTGAAAAGATGTTTCTCCGCTCCTTATCGCCTTTTTTACTGTATTTTTGCTAAGGCGCAGATCCTTCGCTGTCTGACGTATGGATTTGCCATCTCTGAGAACAGCTAATCGTATCTTACGGATTGTTTCCACTGTGAGCATCCCTTTCCGCCTCCTTCTACCATAGTCACAGCAGAATAGAAGGCTTTCAGGGGTGGGTCAATTTTGGACGCCGATTCGCCCTATAGGTGGGTCATTTTTGCATGCCGATTCACACAGTAAATAATATCCATTACCATTTCTCTGTCAACCATTTTAGCAGAAAACCCCTTTTATTGCCTCCGTTAAGGATTCGTTTCCTTGTCTGCAGGCGTAAGGGTCTTTAAGCGGAGCCCGGGGGATACCTTTTCCCTCTGGCCTAAGAGGCATAACCGGTGAAGCATTATTGCAGATTCACCTGTTTCAGCATCTTACAATTAAACTGTTCAAGATTCATATCATTTATTGAAGAAGAACGCATGGCCCAGGATACTGCCTGTCCGCACCGGGCATGTCACCATCCTGTACTGATAAGCAAAGTACGTACCATCAGGTTCGCCAGATTTATTGATTCGCTATGCTTCGAAAATACAGCCTGTTAGGCTGCTATCCTCCCCATGATGTAATTGGGGTAACCGTTTGCACGTGTCAGTTTTTTTAACATGATGAAAAAAAATGATAAGGCCTGAAGCACGGGGAGATAAAAGTCTCTTCTCCCCGTGATGAATTGTCTGCTCCGGGCATGTCTTTTTTTAACGATTGGGCAAAATTCAATCCCCGGACATTGCCCATAAAACCGGTTTCTCCTTTTCAAGCCTGTTTGATCAGCCGATCGGCTCAAAGCGGGCCTGGAAAAATCTCAGATATTCCGGCTCGTAGACCATTTTCAAGCCCCTTGTCTGCTCCCGTTTGTCGTAGACGGCCTTGATGCTCTCGGCAACTACATCCATGTGGGCCTGCGTATAGACCCTGCGCGGAATGGTTACACGCGTCAGCTCCAGGGCGGGATGCCTGTGATCCCCCGTCTTTTCGTCACGGCCGGCGCTTACAATGCCCCGCTCCATGGTGCGCACGCCAGAGTCCAGATAGAGCTGCGCGGCAAGGGTTTGGGCGGGGAACTGCTCCTGAGGGATATGGGGATAAAATCGCCTGGCATCCAGGAATATGGCGTGACCGCCCACTGGTTCGACAATGGGGACCTCCCAGTCGAGGAGCAGTTCCCCCAGATAGCGGACCTGCCTTACACGTGATGCCACGTGTTCATCCTGCACCATTTCCTCGATCCCCAGGGCCACCGCCTCCATGTCGCGGCCCGCCATTCCCCCGTAGGTATGAAGGCCTTCGTAGACCACCACCATGTTTCTGGCTTTTTCAGCCACTTCAGGATCATTGACCGCCAGCCAGCCGCCTATATTGACGAGATTGTCCTTTTTTGCGCTCATCCAGGCCCCGTCAGTGTATCCGCAGAATTCACGCAGGATCTGGGCGATGCTCTTTTCCCTGTAGCCTTCCTCCTGCTCCTGGATAAAAAAGGCGTTTTCAGCCATTCTTGTGGCATCCAGATAAATCCTGATGTCGTAGCGGTCGCAGAATCGACGCAACTCCTTTACGTTTGCCATGCTGACCGGCTGACCTCCAGCCATGTTAACCGTGCCTGCAAGACTTACATAAGGGATTTTACCGGCACCGACCTTGTCGACAAGTGCCTGAAGTTTATCCAGGTCGACATTGCCCTTGAATAAGTTCCGGTTGGCAGGGTCGTGGGCCTCATCTACGATAACATCCACAAAGGTCCCTCCGGCCAGTTCCTGGTGAAGCCGGGTGGTGGTGAAATACATGTTGCCCGGTATATAGTCGCCTTTGGAAATAACCGCGCGGCTTATCAGGTGTTCCGCTCCGCGGCCCTGGTGGGCCGGGATGACATTTTGATATCCGTAGTATTTCCTGATGGCCTCTTCGAGGTGGTAGAAGTTGCGGCTGCCCGCATAGGCCTCGTCACCAAGCATTATGCCGGCCCATTGACGGTCGCTCATGGCGCTTGTGCCGCTGTCTGTAAGCAGGTCGATGTATACATCTTCCGAATGCAGCAGAAATGTATTGTAACCGGCCTGCTGGATCGCAAGTTTGCGGGCTTCGGGGTGAAGCATGCGGATCGGTTCGACCATCTTTATCTTCCAGGGCTCTGCCCAGGACCTGCGTCCGTATTGCTGCCCCATGGTTTTGTATATTGATTCTGACATAAGACCTCCTGGATTTTGAGTTTTAGGTGCTACCGCTATTTTACAGGAATCTCAGTAGAGCTTTTGACCTCGTTGAGCACAAGACTGGTATAGATGCGGGCCACCCCGGGTATGGGCGTCAACCTATTTACCAGAAAATCCTCCAGGCCCTTGGTGTTTTTCGCCACCACCTTGAGGAGGTAATCATAATCCCCTGTTACATGGTGGCATTCAAGAACCTCGGGCATCTGTTGAACCGCCTCGTGAAAACCGGCAACCTGCTCCGTATCGTGCAACTGCAGGCTTATACGCACGAAACAGCACATGTCATAGCCCATGCGATGCCGGTTCACCAAGGCCGCATATCGGTCAATAAAGCCGGATTCTTCCAGGTGCCTCACCCGTGCCAGCGTGGCCGGCGGAGACAGATTCACCCGCCTCGCCAGCTCCGCGTTACTGATTCGCGCATCCGTCTGTAAAATTCCCAAAACAGCGATATCTATTTCATCAAACATGATTACCTCCGAAGAATTAAATGAAAGACACGGCTTATTGTCAATAATATTATTAAGATTGCTAAAAATTAAAAATAATAAATTGTAAAATAGAAGGTTAACCGTATATTGTTCCGATGTCAATGCTTGCAGCCGGCAATACGCAAAAGAATAGCAGGCGGTTAATTTTGACGGCTCTGTAAGAACTCCGACTTCTCGGTTAGGTTTAACCTTTCCGGTTCTTCTTCAATCTAGCTGTGTAAAAAGGTGGTGTTGCTCTGAGATTGTCTTGACCAACGAGGTCATCAGGGCTTTGCTTTTTTTGCACATAAATCTGTGCTTGAATGCACATGAAATTGTGCAATTGCCACAAAGCCCCTGTATCCTTAATCCCTTATTAACCCCTTTAAATAACCCCTTAATCCACCAGTTTTACTGGTGGGTCCCAGCTATGCTAAGCGGGTAGCGTGGTGGTGACAAAAAAAGAATACCTCCATAATATCGGGGTAGGTGACCCTGAAGATAAAAGGAGGTATTCAATGAATGATTTTAGAAAATTAGCACATGCGATCTGGGATTGCAAATACCACATAGTTTGGTGCCCGAAATATCGATTCAGGATTCTGAAAGGTGCAGTAAGAAAATCAGTCTGTGAAATTATAAAGCAGCTGTGCGAATGGAAGAAGCTTGAAATTCTGGAAATGAATGTCCAGAAAGACCATGTGCATCTTGTGATATCAATACCACCGAAGTTATCGGTTTCGGAAGTAACAGGTTTTTTGAAAGGCAAATGCGCCATAAAGATCTTTGATAGGCATCTGGAGTTGGAAAGGCGGTACTGGGGAAGGCATTTTTGGGCGAAGGGATACTGTGTCAGTACCATAGGACTGGATGAGGAGAAGATCAGAAAGTATGTCAAATGGCAGTTGGAAAAAGATAAGCGCATGTAATTGCCTAGTATAAGGATGTAAATGTTACCCTTTTAGGGTCACCTTTTAGTCCACCCCTTTTAGGGGTGGTTGTTAAATTACCGGCTTTTGCTGAAATACAATCTAGTGGCATACCTCTTGAATGCTATTTCTTATAAAGGGGGTGATGAAAATGACGGGATGGTATGGGGATCAGCTTCTTTCAGAGCGTGAAAGGACTATTGAATACAACAGGGGTCTTAAGATGGGCCTTTGGCTTCTTAAAAAGAGCAAAATCCTGCCCCTGGATTTTCTGATCAATGCCCTGGAAGAAGAAATCAAGAACAGTGAGCTTGAGCATACTGAAATGCTTTTGAGGTTTCACTTAAGAGATCCGTTACACTGAAAAGGAAGACTCATTCAATGATTTAAGAGAACAATGAGCTTACTTTTAATATCTTCACAAAAAGGCATTAAAGTATAAGTATATCAAGCGTTCATTTATTTATGCTTGTTGCATTAAATAAATACAACCGGAGTCACCCATGAAGTAATCAGACCCCGTTTCTCGGATAGAGAGGTGGGGTTTTTTATTTTTATAGGCGAATACCCTCTAAGACATAAACTGTTGAATAATGAAAGAATGATTGAATTTCAAATACTGCCAGGCACTGCTGAAGGTGCGCTACGACGTCCGCACACTCCAGAGACTTTCTTGGCCATACTGATGGCAAATCGACGATGATTTACACCCATGTGCTTAATCGTGGACCATCCGGTGTTAAGAGTTCCGTCGATGAATTTTGAGATAATTAACAAGGTTTTTATACGGGTCCGTATATACAATGTTGGAAAGCCATAGCGTTAGTTCAAGGCTTTCCGAAATTTCAGTTTACAATCTCAGCATTTTCTTTCTGAGGTAATTTAAAATCGCCTTGACAATCTGTATCCTATAGGAAACACTTAGGGCATGAAATTCAGACTCCGAAGTACGAAACAATATGACAAGTGGTTTTCCAAACTGAAAGAGTCAACGGCAAAAATAAGGGTTTTGGCCAGACTCAATCGAGTTGAAAACGGCAATTTCGGAGATTTTAAGCAAATCAGCCCCAGCGTGTTTGAGTTGCGCTTTTTCTTTGGCGCTGGTCTCAGGATTTACTACACAATCCAGGACAGCAAGGTGGTTTTGCTACTGGCCGGTGGTAACAAGTCCAGCCAGGAAAAAGATATTGAAAAGGTCTCTGAGCTTTTGAAAGAATTGGAGGATTAAATCATGAAACTTAAAACAAAATCTTTTGATATTGCCGAACATTTGAATACCCCTGAAGAGATTCGCGGTTTTCTGCAAGAGGTTGCTGCTACTGGCGACGAATCCGACTTCATCCACGCTTTGAATACCGCTGCCAGAGCAATAGGCATGACCGAGGTCGCTAAAAAAGCCGGAGTCACCCGCGCAAGCCTGTATAAATCTCTTGCCGAAGGCGGCAATCCAAAATTTATCACAATCAGCAAAGTAACAAAGGCCCTTGGCTGTAAGATAGCTGTTTTGTAAAGGGTATGTGGGGTAATGCCGTAGATGTCAATTATGAAGATTATCATTAGAGGTGAATGCCATGCGTATGCACAATCCACCACATCCTGGAGAAATAATACGGGAAATGTGTGTTGAGCCCCTTGGATTAACAGTAATCGATACTGCCAAAGCGTTGAAAGTGACACGAAAGACTCTTTCAGGCTTGTTGAACGGCAGAGCGGGAATTAGTCCCGGGATGGCACTACGGTTATCAAAAGTTTTTGGACGTACACCGGAGGGCTGGATGCGTCTGCAGTTGCAGTATGATTTGTGGAAGGCTGAACAGTCCTTCGACATAAGTGGCCTGAAACGTATCAAAGCTGCGTGACTATAAGCAGCATCAGATAACCAATCGCTCGAGAGGGACCGGGCTTACCGTGCGGCGTTTTCGGAAAAATACGGTTTTAAAAAATGAAAATATTTATTTGAGGTCTCTGGGTTAAAGAAGCCCGGCCCCTCAGCTCTATTGATGGCACGGACGCTACGCGCCGTGCCATCGGCCCCGCGTATTATCATCCGCATGCTGTCCGGCGCTGCGCGCCGGCCATCAAGCGGATGCAGCGGTCGGTCATCCACGCGAGCAAGCTCGCGCGTTCGCCCGCCGCTGATCCGCGGGGCCGTTGGGTTTTTATGAAGAAATTGCGAAACAGATACATTTTCTTGGGAATTGTAATATTTATTACAACGACAGGATCTCTTTTATACCCTAAATATATTAGCCTGAAGGCCAAACTTACTCATGAGTTCGATTTGACGGTTCAAGGCGCTTCTTTAGCCTTTAATGAGTCAGTTAACAGGCATGTAGATTATCTTAACCAAAACCTTGATGAATCATTTAGAAATCTTGAGTTGTCATTGATTAGCCAGTCAGAAGAGCTGGATAGTTACCTGAGCAGAATGTCCCAGGGAGAACCCGATGTTATGGAAAAAGTGTCAAATACATTTGAGGCAGCTTATAAAAAGCATATTTATCCTGCCATCGTTGATTTTGAAAAATCATACGAAAATGAACTTGCCCAACTGGAAGAGGGATTGTTAATACGTTTGAATCATTCAATTTCGATTGGTAGTTTTAAGACTAAATCTATTGGATTGAATCAACCTACATTAAGAGTTACAAATATTCTTCGATCCCCGAAGGGTCTAATCATAAAGGTAGTTGATGATTCCTTTGAATGGGTTCCTATAGTTGGTGATGCATGGGGATTTCTAAAGATAGTATATGATCCGCGAAAAGAAAATATTGAAAATAAGATTGTTGAGGTTACAGATGCTCTCAGATCTTCAATAAATCACAAACTCTTAAAATATTCTACACTTACCCCCTCCCATATAGAGAAGGTTTGTAGGGATTCTTTTAATGGTAAATCTGCAGCTATTTATTATATATATCTGACTTATTTTTAGGAAATAATCCCTATGCTTAATCAAGTAAATAAAATGGGTTTCCTCCGAAGAAGTATTATTTATTTTTCGGCATTTTTCATGCTTGTTGGATTTAGCTATCCAGCAGAAGCTGGATTTTTGTCAAAAATAGGAACGGGAGTTTTAAAGATATTTACCAAGTTTACAAAGAAAGAAGCCGACGAGCTGGGTGAAAAAGGAGTTAAGAAATCCGTGAACAAACATACAGATGATGTCGTAAAGAAGGGAGCAATAGGGCATCCTGCAAAGGTTGGCAAAAAGGAATTCTATCCGAAGGGCGAAGAGGCACTTAGGTCTAAAGGTTACAGATATCTTGACGGTGATAAAGCCATAAAGGGTAAAGGAAGAGCTCATCGTAGAAAGCCCGACTATATTGCAGAAAAGGATAATAAAGTTGTAATTGGTGAAACGAAGTCCCCAGACGAACCGCCAACTTCTTCTAGCTGGAGGCATCGACAGCCTAATGATAGCCAAGAGATGGCAAATGTACGTGCAGATGTGGCTGCAAGTGAGAAGGCCGGAAAGCTTGATCCAGAGGTAGGCGGGCATGAGATTATTATTAGAGGACAAATTCCAGACTATGCAAAAAACATAGGGAAGACATATGATATGCCTGTTGATGCAGCAGGGAAAAAGATTATGGGAGGTTATACTGTTGATGCAAGCCAGGGGAAAAATGTCGAGCAAGCCTTAAAGAACTGCGGAAAAAAAAGTTATGAAAAGATTGATAATGGAAATGGGTCAATTACATATGTATTTAAGTTATAAGCAAAACTCAACAAATAAAGGATTAGTTCCGAGTCGAGGAACGAGTGCTCGGAACTAATCCATGGTTCAAGAAGCGGCGGAGTATAGGGAAAAAGGTTGATAGTTGCAGGACGGTTTTGCAGGTCAGGTCATGGAAAAGATCCAAAAGAAAATTTTTAAGAGACGGTCGATGCCAAATCAAGTGATTCATAGACATAAAAATCCTGATTAAATCGGTTAAAAACCGGCATCCGGGCACAGAACAATCAACTTGCTTTTGGTATCTTGACAAAAAGGCATGAAAGTATAAGTATATCAAGCGTTCATTTATTTATGCTTGTTGCATTAAATAAATACAACCGGAGGCCCCATGTGGAAATCAGACCCCGTTTCTCGGATAGAGAGGTGGGGTTTTGTTGTCTATGCCTTTGATTTTAACTTACAAAGCTATTCTGGATCATCTCCAAAAGAGTTGATCCAAATAACGGGTTCTTTGCTCCGCTTACGCTTCGCTCAGTCCCACTACTTCGTAGCGGGTTCCCGGTTTCAACGGGCCAAGGATTCAAGGTCCCCAGTGGCATACTTTGAAATTGCAGAGAGTTAAACGGTTGATAAAGAACGTATATGCCTTGCTTGCATATAACAAAACGTTTTTTTTAAAGATGACTGGTGCGTTTTGAACTCCCAAATCATAAAGTTAAGAAGGTACCGTAAATATGATCGGCGAATTTGCACAATTTTCAGGGCAACTGTGCACAGGTTTTTGTGCAAAGGCTTGTTCCAAAGTGGTGCAGAAGGATTCAATAAACGGGGAATAATTCTCACTACTCACTAGTTAGCCCGAAAAAGAGGAATTAGTATGAGACAGAACGTTAAAGACTTTGCAAGCATAGTAAGCATAACGTTACCAACCCTTGAACCTATATATGAATTTGGTTCATTTCAAGTACCTGAGCAGATAGGGTTTGCGGATTTGCGTCCGTTATTCCGCAATAAAGAATATATTGGTTGTGACATGCGAGAAGGCCCAGGCGTTGATAAGATATTGGATTTACATGCGATTGACATCCCTTCTGAATCCGTTGGAACAGTTTTGTGTTTTGATACACTGGAACATGTTGAATATCCCCGTAAGGCATTAGAAGAGATACATCGAATACTTAAACCTAATGGAATTGCAGTAATTAGTTCTGTTATGGATTTTCCTATTCACGATCATCCCTATGATTATTGGCGATTCACACCTGAAGCATTCAAATCAATTTTGAAGCCCTTCGATAAGTCTTTCGTGGGATTTCAAGGTAATGAGAGTTTTCCTCATACAATAGTAGGAATTGGCTTTAAAAATGATAAGCCTTCTTTAACAGAGTTTACAGAAAAGTACGCAAAATGGCAGAAAGCCGATAAAAAATCGATTAGACAAATAGTTCTAAAGCTGACACCGCCGATATTTATTCCAGTAATAGCAAGTCTTTATAGAACCGTCACTGGGCTAACAAGGCGCTCCACCTGACCGCTACTCCGCTGCGCTACATAGCGGCAGGTGATCTCGATGCTAGGCATGGCATGTGACTAGCAGGGTGAAAGTCCCTGTACCAGGTGTTCGCGGAGCCTAAGGTTAGGAGAAGGGCAAGGGCGTCGTCGTGAGGCGGGGTCTGGAGGAAGCCCAATCCAAAAGCGCGGGGCGACGTATCACGCCGTTGGCGTGACGCAAGCGCTCACCGGATCTGAGGTGTGGTACGTCCGGGGCGAGTGGGCACGTGACCACGAAGCCCTCCATCCGCAATCGGGGCGTGCTTTATAAATCCGGCGTTTACGCGCGGAAAGCTCTGTGTCTTACCCCGGGAGGTCTCCATTGTGCCTTTTGAGAAGTCGCGTGCGACGGAATTTTGGCTGAGAATTGAGCAATCAATTCTGACCGCAATGGAGAAGTCAGCAGAGGGCATAGTAGTCTAGGAAGTCACGCTAATGCATGATTGGGAACGAGCTGTGAAAGAGCGGAGGATTCACCCGACGAAGGCCCGAACGGTTAGAGAGAGCAAGTAGGCGTTCGTGCAGTAGACATTAGCTTACCGGCGCTCAAGCGTGGTCGCTTACTGTTGAGTGAACAAATTGTATGCTGTGCTGAATTAACTGAAAACTCAATGGTTGGTCGCTGTTTGTTTATATTTGCATGCAGGAAAAGGGCTTTCCACTCCTGATCGGTAAGGAAAGTTGAGCAGGGTGTTGTCGGATCGGTACGAGCGATCAAGGTAATCATGAAGATCCTCCAAGCTACAATGCTCATAACTGTGAGGTATTTTGCCAGCCGATCGGCATGCCCTAGCCGACATGATTCGACCCTAATGAAGTACATTTCAATTCGCCAGCGTAAGCAGTACCACAAAACTTTTTCATAAGCACCGAACCGCCGTGGTACGTGATCCGTATGCCAGGTGGTGTGGGAGGGGGGAGGCCGTGAGGCCCCTCCCTATCCCGATTAGTGCCCAGAAGAGATGAATTGTTCCGCAGCTGCTGCGAGGAGTTCAGAACGTTTCAAACCATGTTTTCCCCTATACTCATCTACATCATTGAGAAGAGATTCAGCCAGGGAAGATGACATTAAATCGTTTTTTGGGTTCATTGATAATTTGGCTTTTTGGCTTAGGAATCGGTTTACCATGTTTTTTGGCAGTCTCGATCCATAATTTCATAGCTGTTTCTATTTCTTTAAGAGCTTCTTCTGGAGTTTCGCCAAAAGCTGAGCATCCTTTAAGCTCTTCGATTTCAGCTATGTAATCACCATCGCCTTCGGGGTCGGGGAAAATTTTTAAGGTATATTCCATAATTACTCTCCACGTTTCAATAATTTTAATCGCTTGCTTTACCTGATAAGTTTTAGATCCATAATTTCAGTGAGCATCCTTTAAGCTCTTCGATTTCAGCTATGTAATCACCATCGCCTTCGGGGTCGGGGAAAATTTTTAAGGTATATTCCATAATTACTCTCCATCAATAATTTTAATCGCTTGCTTTACCTGATAAGTTTTAGCAGTGCCATCTCTCTTTTTTTGGATATTAATAGGTGTTTCGATAACTGGATGAACAAAAATATGATGACTCCCACTTACGCGATCAAGGGAAAATCCATTATCTTCCAGCCAGCTTATAAGATCTTGGAATTTTACGTTTTTCGGATTCCTTCTGATCTTTCGATGTTTTTTATCAGTTTTTGTCATAATTTAAGAAATAGGATTTTCCATTTTTCAGATAATTATAGTGTGTAATTACACATTTGTCAAAATAATAATCACAAAGAAGCACTAACATCCTGCTGCAAGGGGTGGCGCATAAAAATGCGCCACCCCTGGGAAGACCGTTATCTGATTAATATATGGAAAGTGTTTGGAAAAAATGGAAATTGATTATCGAAACTTTTTTAAGGAATGGAAAAATTGGGAGGAATTTGAACCACAAATTGATGGTATCAATGGAGTGTATGCATTTCGATTAATGAAAGCCTTTGGCAGGCTTAATGGTAAATCGAGCATTTTGTATATCGGAAAGGCAGAACAGAATCCCGAAAGGAACAAAAGACCCGGTATCTGGCACCGCTTAAAGAATTACCGGCAAAATAATAAGGGTGCATCAGAAAGATTGAAGGAGATAGAGGCTCATTTTGAAGGTAGACAGTTTATAGAATATGCTTATGAAATTTCCGGAAATCCACGTGATACAGAAAAAAGTTTATTGGAAAGCTATTACAAAATGCACTTAGAGTATCCGCCACTTAACAGGAACTCATGAATTTAGCACAATATGTCAAATAACATGCTGCTGGTAGTTATGTAAAGTGGGACGTCCTTAAACAATCAAATAAGTCAAGGTAGAATGAAAGAATGGGGGCTGAATCTACACTCTTAACAAATGACAGGATAGATACCTGATGCTTGAAAAATACATAAAGATCTTTTTAAACCTGCGGACAGACCATTATGCGTGCCCATATTCACTTGATTCCGAGATAAGACGGCGATAGCCCGAATCCCAGAGGCGGCGTAAGGGGCGTCATACCTGACAAGATGGCATATTGGAAGAACTTAGTGTGAGTTCAAGGCTTTTCGAAGTTTCAGTTTGCGATCTCAGCGTTTTCTTTCTGAGGTAATTTAAAATCACTTTGACTATTTGTATCCTACGAGATACACTTAGGGCATGAAATACAAACTCCGAAGTACGAAACAATTATGACAAATGGTTTTCCTACTGGCCGGTGGTAACAAGTCCAGCCAGGAAAAAGATATTGAAAAGGTCGCTGAACTTTTGAAAGAATTGGAGGATTGAATCATGAAACTTAAAACAAAATCGTTTGATATTGCCGAACATTTGAATACCCTTGAAGAGATTCGCGTCTTTCTGCAAGAGGTTGTTGCTACTGGCGACGAATCCGACTTCATCCACGCCTTGAATACCGCTGCCAGAGCAATAGGCATGACCGAGGTCGCTAAAAAAGCCGGAGTCACCCGCGCAGGCCTATATAAATCTCTTGCCGAAGACGGCAATCCAAAATTTATCACAATCAGCAAAGTAACAAAGGCCCTTGGCTGTAAGATAGGTGTTTTGTAAAGGGCATTTCAAGAACATATTTTCAACCGTGTAAACGACTTTCCAACAACTGCAGTATAATTGGGGTCGCCGAGATAACCATCTTAAATAAGGCTAAAATGCCGGAATTTTGAGCATTTTTTGACAACAGGTCCTTTTGGAATGATTAACATGTGTAATCAATAGGTTGGCGTGACCCCAAATTCCACAAATTCACCATTAAATAACCCCTTAATCCACCAGTTTTACTGGTGGGTCCCAGCTATGCTAAGCGGGTAGCGTGGTGGTGACAAAAAAAGAATACCTCCATAATATCGGGGTAGGTGACCCTGAAGATAAAAGGAGGTATTCAATGAATGATTTTAGAAAATTAGCACATGCGATCTGGGATTGCAAATACCACATAGTTTGGTGCCCGAAATATCGATTCAGGATTCTGAAAGGTGCAGTAAGAAAATCAGTCTGTGAAATTATAAAGCAGCTGTGCGAATGGAAGAAGCTTGAAATTCTGGAAATGAATGTCCAGAAAGACCATGTGCATCTTGTGATATCAATACCACCGAAGTTATCGGTTTCGGAAGTAACAGGTTTTTTGAAAGGCAAATGCGCCATAAAGATCTTTGATAGGCATCTGGAGTTGGAAAGGCGGTACTGGGGAAGGCATTTTTGGGCGAAGGGATACTGTGTCAGTACCATAGGACTGGATGAGGAGAAGATCAGAAAGTATGTCAAATGGCAGTTGGAAAAAGATAAGCGCATGTAATTGCCTAGTATAAGGATGTAAATGTTACCCTTTTAGGGTCACCTTTTAGTCCACCCCTTTTAGGGGTGGTTGTTAAATTCATCAAATTCCACAAATTCAAGGATTGCCAAGGCTGTTTGTCAAACCGGCTTAATCAACCGAACCGCCCTGGTACGTGATCCGTATGCCGGGTGGTGTGGGCTTACTATTACCCATAAGTCTAGACGATTTTATCGCCGAGTTTCTTCCTTAAAAGCCTCAATATTTGCCTCAACAAGTTGCTCGATCAGTTTCCTTAGTCGGGCATAATTGGCGATCATCTTTCGCATTCTGGTTAACTGGTCTCTTTTAACATAAACGCTACGTGTTTTTTGTTGGCTATCCTTATAGGTCAGCCGATATGCCATCCGGGATGACTTTTTTGAGCATATGCATCTCGCTCTGTTGCATGTGGAACAAACGCTTGTAATCGACCCGCGAACAAATTCAGGGAATTGGGCTAATTTTTTTAAAAGATCATTTCGTTTTTTGACAGGATTCATCCTTGACACCTCCCTATCGTAATAGTAGACGTATATAATACGTCTACTATACAAATGTCAACTTTTAATGGGAGGCGTTCAATGAACCCAAAAAATAGATCAAGTTGGGCGGCGGAAGAGTTTGCAGAGGTCAAGCTCGGAGATAAAAGACTCGATGCAAGGCTGATTAAGCTGTGTGATAGATTTTCGGATGCTCCAGAGAGCCCCATCAACCAAGCATGCGTGGATTGGGCAGAGACCAAAGCTGCTTATCGTTTTTTTCAAAACAACAAAGTTGAGGTTGGTAAGATGTTGGCGGCCCACCGATGTAAAACAGCTCAGCGTACTAAGGAACACAAAACGGTTCTTGCACTCCAAGATACCAGTTATTTTGTCTATACTGACCATCCGAAGACCGAAGGACTCGGGAAGATGTCTTTAAAGAAGGGTAAAAACGTGAAAAATATCTATTCCAACGGCCTGATAATGCATACATGTCTGGCTGTAACAACTAAAGGCCTCCCACTCGGACTGTTGGATCAAAAAATATTTTCACGGAAACTCCGGAAAAAGGATAACAAAAAAGCAAAACCTCACGCCAATCTCCCGATAGAGGAAAAGGAAAGCTATAGATGGCTTGAGGCATTAGAAAACACTAAGGAATTAACAGGTTGTACCCGAATCGTCACAGTCTGCGATCGAGAAGCCGATCTATACGATTTCTTTATGCGTAGCCATCAAATCAATGCCCCTGTCCTCGTTCGAGCAAACGTAGATAGGATTATAAATCGTAAATCCCGTTATGCAGAAAAGAATGTCGAAAAACTTTGGGAGAATATGCGAAAACAGCCTGATTCAGGTTCTTACGTGGTAGAAATCGCGAAAAGGTCTAAGTCGAAGCATGCCAAAGAAAGGGAAGCACGCACCGCGATGGTCTCTGTACGTTTCGGCTCTTTTACCCTCAATCCTCCCCGCAATAGTATCAGGCACAGCACTGAGAAACTTCCAGACATTGAGATGCACGCAGTCTATGTTATAGAAACAAATCCGCCTGATAGCGAGGAAGCTATCGAGTGGATGCTCCTGACCAATCTTCCAGTCATGTCGTATGAAGATGCTTATGAAAAAGTTTTGTGGTACTGCTTACGCTGGCGAATTGAAATGTACTTCAAGGTCTTAAAGTCCGGTTTTAGGGTCGAATCATGTCGGCTAGGGCATGCCGATCGGCTGGCAAAATACCTCACAGTTATGAGCATTGTAGCTTGGAGGATCTTCATGATTACCTTGATCGCTCGTACCGATCCGACAACACCCTGCTCAACTTTCCTTACCGATCAGGAGTGGAAAGCCCTTTTCCTGCATGCAAATATAAACAAACCTATACCGAAAAAGCCACCAACCATTGGTATTGTAGTCATCTGGATTGCAAAACTAGGAGGTCACCTAGCCCGAAAAAACGATGGGCCTCCTGGTACTATCACATTATGGAGAGGATGGAAGCGTCTTGCAGATCTGAGTGAAGGCTTGAAACTGGCGGATCAGCTATGATACTTATGGGTAATAGTAAGGTGGTGTGGGAGGAGGGGAGTTGCGAGGCTCCTCCCTATCCCGATTAACCGTTTGGAAATTTCCCCCTTGCCAAAAGCTTTTTTATGATCTATATTAAGACCAATAAAAAAACATAATATAGCACATTAAAGGAGTTGAAAATGGAATCGGTTTTAGCAAAATGTTCAGCAAGTATTTCAGAGCTAAAAAAGAATCCCTCTTCTCTTATCCAACAAGCAGAAGGCGAGCCTATTGCTATTCTGAACCACAATAAGCCGACTGCATATCTTATTCCGGCTGATACATACGAAATAATGCTTGAGCAGATAGAAGATTATCACCTGGGCTTAATCGTCAAAGAACGTCAGCATGAAAAAGAGTATGCTGTCGAGGTGAACCTCAATGAGTTATAGGCTTAAATTCCTTCCATCGGCATTAAAGGAATGGAAAAAACTCGATAACTCCTTGCAACCCCAATTAAAAAAAAACTTGCTGAGCGATTTGAAAATCCACGAATTATTTCTGCTAAACTTTCGGGATTTGAAAATCACTACAAAATCAAACTAAGAGCAAGCGGTTATCGACTTGTATACGAAGTTGTTGATGAAGAACTTATCGTGTATGTGATAGCTGTTGGAAAACGAAAGAGGAATGTCGTCTATAAAAAAGCAAAAAATAGATGATTTCGGTTGACAAAACGCTGCAGCCGACCCGGGTGAGCGCGGCTTTCTTATAGTCCTTTGTTTTTGATAAAATTTGGCTTTTACAACGTACTCGGCAATTTTCCCCGGTGGGCTGAGCTTAACGTTATGCGCCTTGCGACGAAAGCAAAACATTCCTTTATTTGTGGTTGTGCGGAGGTGTAGTTTGGTTTAGCAGAAGCGGCCAAGGATATGAACTACCCTTGTCCGCCCAAATCGCCGTAGCGGGTGTTAACTGATGGATTGCCTATCGGCATTTGGTCTTGCCGTTTGTCAGTTTATTCGTGAAAGGTTGCTATGTACTTGCTGTTTACTTCAAATCCATCTTTTCGGGTTCACACAAGAGGCCCGGATTGATAGCCGTCTTTCCGCAATTTTTGCACGAATACCGATTATTGTTGACACGATTTTGGCAGGCTTGGGGTGGAGGCAGATCTTTTGAGCCGCACCAGTCTGCTTTGGTGATCCTTCCGGCAGGGTTACATATATTGTTTTGATCCAAGGATACGGCACCGCAGTTGCCGCAGTAGAACGCCTTGGTGTCTTTAGGCAGAGGCGTGTGTTTTTTCATGTCAGCTTCAGTCATCTACAAATCTCCTTTTAAGTTCAACCATTTAATAAACCGGGGCTTCCCATATCAAGTTTAACTCATGTAATCTACCTTCTGTGGAGTTATTTCCCATTATGTTCTATTTGCGCTTGGCCGTCAACAACTGGCAATGAATCGGTGCTGAGCATTTCTTCCACCACGGGTTTCTTGCAGATCGAACAGCACCTTCGTTTGACAAGTAGTACCAGTGGGGGCACATAACAACTCATTGGAGCCGACTGCAATGGGCGTGCACCCCTGAGTCTGGCCCATTTCCAAAACCCGCTTCCGCTTCAACTTTGCGCTCGACAAACGGTTGACTCTGAATCATGTCGTCAGTTACACTGGCACCAATGAAGTGGGCGCAAATGCTCGATTAGCTTGCACCCTTTCATCGGCTCAATTCGGGCGTTAGGGCGTAGGAGCTTAGCAATTCTCTTAATGAATAGCCATGACAGTCTTCGATGATATCCGGCTTGCATTATTCATCGCCACAATTGTGGTAATGACGTTCATTTCACGGAAGACTATCCTCAATTTCCGATCACACGGATTCTATCGGTTCCTTGCGTGGGAAGCAATCGCTGCACTAATCATTTGGAACTTGCCTCATTGGTTCTCTGATCCTTTCTCCGTCAAGCAGTTGATATCATGGATATTATTAATTGTATCTGTTTATGTTCTATGGCAAGGGGTGTCGCGGCTTCGCGCAGCGAAACGATCCAACAGTCGCAGCTCGAAGGAATTGTATGCCTTTGAACGGACATCAGAACTCGTAACCTCAGGAATCTACCGCTATATTCGACATCCACTCTATACTTCCCTGTTTTACCTCGCATGGGGGGCATTTCTTAAGGAGATTTCATGGGTTTCCATCATTCTGATAATCATGGCAAGTTTATCACTATTTGCCACTGCCAGAGCTGATGAGCACGAGTGTATTCAATATTTTGGTGATCGGTACAAAGAATATATGGAGGGCACGAAAAGATTCATTCCATTCGTATTTTGACTCTATGCAACTGCCACTGAGGGGTCGGTGAGGGGTCGGGAGGGGTCGGGGTCGGGCCATGGTAACACTCTGAAATAACTTCGAAAGACGACTGAAAAGGGCCTGAAATAGGGTCTATATTGCGTTTTTTGATACCAAAAAGGGCATTATAGGTTCTTGGTGATGGCAAGAGCAAAAAGACATTTGAGATGAAAAGAGGATCGATGGTGTAGGGCGCACCTGTTTTTAGAGATGTCGAATTCGCTTTTGCTTGGAGGCGCAGTCGTCAGAAAGATAAAACAATCCGGAGAGGGCTATGAGCTTCGAGAGCCTGTAAATCCCTATATCGTCAATTTTGAGGCTGAAGACGGCGATACAGGCCTTGAAAACAGGTATTTTTGGAATGATTAACATGTGTAATCAATAGGTTGGCGTGGCCCCCAAGTATCAGAAAGGTGATGACTAAAGGATCATAAAACCATACACACAAACCACTAGCTTCTACAATATGTGAAGCCAGGAAAATGGTCTGAACCGTCAACTAGCAGCATCCGGACATGGACTGCCAACTTCAATTGGACTTTATCTACAGAGTCGTTGGCATCCAGCAAATTTTTCTTGAAATACACCAAAACAACCTATATTTTGTGTATATGTGATTGGAGGTGATCATATGGGCAGAACAAACGTGGTGATTGATGATAATCTGGTCAATGAATGTCAAAAATTGACCGGAATTCGTACACGGCGCGCTCTTATAGACTACGCGCTACATGAGGTGCGACGCCGTGGTCGTCAGAAACGATTGCTTGAACTGAAGGGCACTATCAAATGGGAGGGTGACCTTACCGAGTGGCGGGAGGCTCGTGATTAATGGTGCTTGTCGATACATCAGTTTGGATCGACTTATTTGCAGGCCGTAACGAGTCACATGTGATGTCACTTCAGGAACTGATCGAGAGTGAAGAGGATTTGTCACTCTGTGGAGTTATCCTTGCGGAAGTTCTCCTAGGTATCCGTTCTGATGCAGATTTTACCAAAACAAAGGAGTATCTTGGCGACCTTATTTTCCTGCCCATGCGGCAAGCATCATTTGTAAAAGCAGCTGAGCTCTATAGGTCCCTTCGAAAGAAAGGGGTTTCAATTCGGAAACCAGTTGATTGTATGATTGCTTCTGTTGCAATTGAGTACAATATCCAACTGCTTCACAATGACCGCGATTTCAACCATATTGCCAGGCACTCAAAGCTTAGAATATTTTGATTGAAAATGCCAACCACAGTTTGGAGAGGGACCGGGAAAACTGGGCCGTTTTTGGCCAGTCTTTTCATTGCTTCTTCTCTGGCTGTCTCTTCATTCAGTGGTAATCGGTCCCGGTCTCTCAAACTTAAGTTTGCAATCATCACAGGAAATCTAAATGAAGACAAGTAGTATTGATTCAACAAAAATCGACGGCAATCGAAGCATCAGGCAAGGTGGAACATTTATCCGGGCAATTACATGCTTAATGCTCCCGGTAATCATCTCTATTCTGTTGATGGGCCTTCCTTCGGTCGGGCATGGAACCGAGGATCCCCTGACACCTGAGGAAAGAGCCTGGCTGAAGCAGCATGACGAGAAGATTATTGTAAATAATGAAGCAGGCTGGCCGCCGATTATAGATAGGGATAACGATGGCAATTCGTTTGGAATTGTTATGGATTATCAAAGATTGATTGAAAAGAAGCTTAATTTTAAGTTCAAAATGGACAAGTTGGACAGCTGGAAAAACTTTATGGAGAGGTTTCGTAAAGGAGAAATTGACGTAAATAATAATCTTCAAAAATCTCCTAAGCGAACTGAATATGCACTTTTTACAAAGCCCTATATAGAGATTCCAAATGCCATCATCGTCAGAAAAGAAAATAAAAGCGTTCTCACCTTAGAAAAGATGCGTGAAATGAAAATCGCGGTTACCAATGACTTTGCCATTCATGGCTACATCAAAAACAATTATGATTATTTACAACTCATACCGCTTGATGATGATCTCAGTTGTTTGCTTGAAACCTCCACCAAAAACGTAGATGCAGCGGTCGTGAATCTGGCTGTTGCATCATTTATTATAGAAAAGATGGGGATAGCCAACCTTCGCGTCGCAGGATATGCCGAGTATACAAATGCGCTCTGTTTTGCGTCAAGAAAGGATTGGCCGATCCTGAACCGGATACTGGATAAGGGACTTAACCTCATCAGCCAGGCAGAAAGGAAAGCCATTTACAGAAAGTGGATCTCTTTGAGATATATACCTTTTTACAAAACCCGTAATTTCTGGATCGTTTCCTGTAGCGTAGCCGCGGCAGTTATAGCAATTATCATTATGATACTTGTTTGGAATCGAAGTCTGAAAAGGCAAATTGAGTTACGAACAGAGAAACTTGAAACAATCAATGTTCAATTGAAAAATGAGATAGATGATCGCAAGAAGGCGGAAGAGTCACTAAAGGAGAGTAAAGATAATTATCGCATTTTGTTCGATAATGCCCCCGACTTAATTATCGTAATCAATACTGAAGGAATTTTTCTTGATTTAAATAAAAAGTTTGAGCAAGAAAGCGGTTACAGCCGAGAGGAGATGATAGGGAAAAGTGTCTTCACAAGCGGGATATTAACAGAATCATCTGTTAATTTATCAATACCTTACTTTGAAAAGCTTCTTGCGGGGGGGAAACGGGCCTTACTTGAAATTGAAGGTGTGACAAAAGGTGGCAGTAAAGTTCCTTATGAGCTAATGGCGGTTCCTATTAAGAAAGATGGTAAGATAGTGGCAGCTCAGGCGACACTGAGGAATATGACCGATCGCAAGCAGGCGGAGGAGGAAAAAGATAAGCTGCAGGAGCAGCTGTCCAGTGCTGTGGAAATGGCCCGTCTGGGCCATTGGGAGTACGACGTCGCCAAGGACCTCTTCACGTTCAATGACCATTTCTACAAAATATTTCGCACCACAGCCAGGCAAGTCGGAGGGTATACGATGTCATCGGCTGAATACGCCCGTCGATTTGTCCATCCTGACGATATGACTGTTGTCGAAGAAGAAAATCGAAAAGCTATTGAAGCAACCGATCCCAACTTTAGCCGACAACTGGAACACCGAATGGTTTATGCCGATGGGACGGTCGGCCATATCACCGTTCGGTTTTTCATCATCAAGGACGCCCACGGTAGGACGGTCAAGACCTATGGCGTGAATCAAGATATTACCGAGCGCAGGAGGACGGAGGAGGCGTTACGGAAGAGCGAGGAGAAATACCGGAATATTCTTGAAAACATTGAAGATGGCTATTATGAAGTAGACATTGCTGGAAACTTTACTTTTTTTAACAAATCAATGTGCAAGATCCTTGGATATTCAGCCGATGAGTTAATGGGCAAGAATAATCGTGAGTACACGGATGGAGAAAATGCAAAAAAGATTTTTCAGGCCTTTCATGACGTGTATCAAACAGGAATAGCCACCAAGGCACTTGATTGGAAACTTATCAGAAAAGATGGTTCCGAGTGTTTTGTCGAAACGGTGGTGTCTCTTGTAACGGATTTAAATAACAACAAAGTGGGATTTAGGGGAATCGCCAGAGATGTCAGTGAACGCAAGTCTATCGAAGCACAGCTTCACCAAGCACGAAAAATGGAGTCAATCGGCACCCTGACAGGCGGCATCGCCCATGATTTTAATAACATTATGGGTATTATTGTTGGAAACACGGAACTGGCTTTAGATGATGTCCCGGAGTGGAACCCGGTTCATTCCAACCTTGAAGAGATCAAAACAGCCAGCCTAAGGGCAACAAATATAGTAAGGCAACTTCTCAGCTTCAGCCGCAAGACCGACCAGAAACTGCAACCCATGGAAATTGCCTTAGTCATTAAAGATGCACTCAGATTTTTGCGATCAACGATTCCAACCTCCATAGACATTCAGCAGGATATTCGAGCCACGGATGAAGCTATTCTTGCAGAGCCAACCCAGATCAACCAGATCATGATGAACCTGTGCATCAACGCTTCCCATGCCATGGAAAAAACCGGCGGAAATATTGCAGTCAATGTGGAAAAGGTGATTCTGGACGATAGTTCGGCCAAAGACTATCCAGATTTGAGAAGCGGCAAACATGTCAAGGTAACGGTAAGCGATACAGGCCCGGGAATAGACCCTGCAATCATCGACCGAATCTTTGACCCCTATTTTACCACCAAGGAAGTGGGAAAAGGCTCAGGCATGGGCCTTGCTATGGTGCAAGGCATTGTCAAGAACCTTAGCGGAGCGATTTTGGTTGACAGTAGGCCCGGCCAAGGCACTACTTTTACGATGCTTTTTCCACTGATTGAAGGAAAAACAGCGGTTGAAACAGAAACAATACAGGTGCTTCCCAGGGGAAGTGAAACCATACTATTCGTGGATGATGAACTGTCGATTGTAAAGATGGTGCGGAAAATGCTCGAGCGCCTGGGATACAAAGTCGAAACCTCCATGACGCCGCAAGATGCTTTGGAACGGTTTCGCCTGAATTCCGATCAGTTTGATTTAGTCATTACTGATATGACTATGCCGCAGATGACCGGTGTTAAGCTGTCTGAAAAGATAATGGAAATCCGAGAAGATATCCCAATCATCATCTGCACGGGGCATAGTGCCCTTGTCGATGAAGAAAAGGCGAAAGAATTAGGTTTAGCCGCCTATATCATGAAACCAATAAACATGTCAGTAATCGCGCAGACCATTCGGAAGGTGTTTGACAAAAAATAATTCCGCGTCAATGATTATCCCTGTACGTAATAAAATAGAGATTGACTCTTGAGTGTCTAAGGGTCGTCATCCGCCTGCTTTTATTGGTAAACCTTAAGAAAGGGGCAGATATGACCCGAGAGATGATAAGACCATGGCATGAAGGTTTCCCCCCCCAGGACTTTGTCAAAGGCTTCAAACCCATCCCCTTTATATAGACCTTAAACCCGCTTAGGTCCGTGGTGACGGCAAGAGCAAAAAGGCATTTGAGATGAAAAGCGGATCGATGTTGTTGGGAGCACGTGTTTTTAGAGATGTCGAATTCGCTTTTGCTTGGAGCCGCAGTCGGCAGAAAGGTCAGGCAATCCGGAGACGGCTATGAGCTTCGAGAGTCCGTAAATCCCTCGTCAATTTTGAGGCTGAAAACGGCGATACAGGCCTTGTGAAAACAGGTATTTTTGGAATGATTATCATGTGTAATTACCAGGTTATCGCGACCCCAAGTCTCCACCCTATCCTGATTGGCCTAACTTAATCGGTGACCACATCGCTCAAAATGGCTATACTTAGGCTATACATTAGGAGGTGATCAAATGCTTACAAAAATTCAGAAATGGGGAAATATCCAAGGTCTTCGTCTTCCCAAAAATTTGCTCAATGACGTACAGCTTGGGGTCGGTGATGATGTGGATATCAGTGTAAAAGACGGTGTAATTATTGTCACACCAGCCAAAATGGTCCGTGGCTTCTTATGTCCCAAACCAAGGGGATATTATCGCATTCACCTTTGATCCCCAATCCGGTCACGAACAAAAAGGGCGACGTCCTGCTTTAGTTGTCAGTAAGGAGCTGTTCAATCGAAGTACCGGTTTAGCTATTGTGTGTCCTATTACAAATACACAGTGTGGTTTTCCATTTCATGTCCCTATACCAAAGGACAGCAGGCTAACAGGTTTCATTATGGTTGAGCAAATTAAATCAGTTGATTTTAGAGCCCGGCGTGCCAAACGAATTGAGCAGCACAGCAATGATGAATTGCTTTCTGAAGTCCTGTCTATACTGGATGCCTGCATTTATTAGGCGGCCAACCTAAGGGTCAACAAGGACCAGCTTTTCCGGCTTGCTTCAAATCCGGCCTGTTACCCAGGCAGTGTGCCGGGCATTGCACGTAGCTAGTGAGGTGCTCCATGCCGAAAGACTGGGAAACGGATATTATCATCTTCCCCCGGTCGGAAAGGCCATCTCGTCGCACCTCCAGCAACCCTGCTCCCTGAAGTCTTTTTCAGGGTCGATACCCTTATCACAAAGCCATCCATATCCGTCCCTGTCCTTGAAAAACTTCAATGGCCGCGCCGGTTTGTGGGTATCGGTTGTAATCTTTTCTCTATCGTCATAATAAGTTTCCTCTGCCATGGTAATCTCCTTTATTGTCTGGGGTTGAGGTTGAATCACGCCCTGTTCATTTTATATATGAGCACAATCCGTGCCAGGGAAACGGATTCGGCTGAACAATAAATTGTCCCGGTATTTCAGGAAGATATGATGCCAAAAGGCAGGGGATAAGAAAGGGGGAAACAATCGTTAAATGCAACTTCGCTACCTGTTACGGATTTACCGGTTGCAATACTGCTTCCTTATTTTGCCCTGTTGGAACTGCCCACCTGTTCAGGCGGCCTGATGTCGAGCTTTTTCATCTTGCGGAACAGCGTTGTCTTGTGGATTTTCAGCTCTTTGGAGGTGGCGAGTCGATTCCATTTATTCTTTGTAAGAACTGATATGATGAACTGCTTTTCCACTTCAGCCAGGCTGGAAGCGGTGCCCATATTTTCTGTCCGGGGTCGCAGCGATTCGGGTAAGTGCCTGACCCGGATTAAATTGCCGGGGCACAGGACGCAGCCATGTTCAATGATGTTTTCCAGCTCCCTGACGTTTCCGGGGTAATCATGGCTCATCAGTATGGTTAAGGCATCAGGGGAAATACCGTTGATATCTTTGTCGTGAAGGGCTGAAAATCGCCCGATGAAGTGATTTACGAGTAACGGCACATCTTCCATCCGTTCACGAAGCGGTGGAATTTCCAGCTTGATTACATTAATCCTGTAATAGAGGTCCTGCCGAAATGTCTTTTTGGCAACCATCAATTCCAAGTCACGGTTTGTTGCAGTGACAATTCGAACATCGGCCTTCACGGAACGAACACCACCCAGGGGTTCATATGTTTTTTCCTGAAGTACGCGGAGGAGCTTTATCTGAAGGAGCGACGGGAGGTCCCCGACCTCGTCAAGGAACAGCGTGCCCCCTTCGGCCAGGGCGAAACGTCCAGGCTTGGCCTTGACGGCACCGGTGAAGGCGCCAGCCTCGTACCCGAAAAGCTCCGACTCTATAAGCGTTTCCGGAAAACCGCCGCAGTTTATGGCGACAAACCGTCTTTTACTACGTCTACTGAGGTTGTGAAGGGCACGGGCGAAAACCTCCTTGCCCGTTCCACTTTCACCCGTTATCAAGACGTTGCTCTCATTCAGGGCTATGGTAGGCAGGATGTCCAGGATCTGTTTGATTTTGTTGTTTTTGCTGATAATATCTTCAAAGGTATATGTCTTTTCTATTTCTTTTCGCAGCTCTTCAACGTGTCTCAGATCCCGGAAACTCTCCACCCCACCGATCAGTCTGCCTTGTCTGTCTCTGAAAAGCGCCGTGGAAACGCTTATCGGGATCTGCGCCCCCTGTCTATTGGTGAGGTACACCGTAAGGTTTACGACCGGTCTGCCGGTTTCTATCGTATACTGTATGGCACAGGCATCTCTGCAGATGTTTGATTTAAAAACCTCATAGCAGCGGCGCCCCAGCGCCTCCGAGCGCGGTATGCCTGTGATTTTCTCTGCAGCGCGGTTAAAGCAGGTAATACGCCACTCACGATCCACAGTAAAAACTCCCTCGCTTATACTGTGAATTACCGCCTCAAAACGCTCAGGCGACGGCTCGCCCAGAAAAGCCGCTGAATTGAGTCTGTCCTTTTCCGTCATTTTTCCCTTTCACATTCCACCGTCTGCGGCTGACCGAGAGCAATACCGTGTGGTTGCCGGAACGACTTGCGTCGTAAAACCAGGGGTGGAAGGCGCCCTTTCAATCTAAGGAGTGGCATTATATGAGTGTCCCCTGGTCAATGTCTCCATCCGCTTTTTTGAATATCCCAGGATTTCCCAGGCCTCTTTGTAGACCGGCCTTCCGTCCCTGTTAAAGGGATCAATAAGGATTTTTCGATTAAAAAAGGGAGAAGGCTTTAAGTGGCAGTCTTTACACCCTTTGGATCCGAGGGCAAATTTGCCGCTGACCACATTATGGCTGAGATCAAAGGGTTCGCAGCATTTGAACCCCCCGTCGCGCGTAGGCATTAGAGCCTTGTTCAATTGATTGTGATCGAGATAATATATCATGCCGCCCTTTACCAGAACAGGCGAGTGGTACACGATCCGGCACCCGAATCTGTCCTTGCCCTCTGATATGGCCTTGAGGTATGTCGTTATTTCTTCCGCAGTGTTTACCTGTTTTGATCCGTTTAGCGCCTCCAAAAGGGCATAGTTGGTGATGGAAAAATTGTTCTTGGGTCCGGCTCCGGTGAAGTCCCTGATTCTCCACAGGACAATGGGGATAACACGATGAGAAGACCTGTCCCAATCTCCCCACCATACGACCTGCATAGGGTCAACCGGCTTGATCTTTCCTTTGTATTTTACAAACGCGGGGCACCAGCTGCTTTTCGGAAACCTTCGGCAGGATTGAGCGGGATTCAGGGGATCATTAGATAAAAAATCCGAGGTCAGGTATCGGATACTGTGTCCTGTTGTCGCGTTGTCCATTACTGAAGTGGCTGCGTTGATTTTGTACGGGATATGACATGTTTCACAAGATATTTTATCGATATGCAGATCCGGGAATTTATGATCAGGTCTCGGCGCACGGCTGTCCGCTCCCTTTAAATGACAATCCGCACAGCCCTTCATGCTCACATCAATATCATCCCTTACGGACCCGACCAGTATGTCACCCTTGGCAATTTCATGATTTTCACCGCCGCTGTGACAGTATGTGCATGATAGATTTTTTGCCTTGTGGACGTCTGTTGCGGCATCCCAGCTTCTGCCTCTTTTCATGCCGTCAGGCATGACATGACAATTCCAGCAGTTTTCGTCAGGGACCTCTCCGGTTATGGATGCGGCAAGATCCGCCGGGTCGGCGACCCCCGTCTTTGTGTAATCAAGGCCGAATGAAAGGGCTTTAGCAGGCAGTGAAGGAAGGGCCGGTTTAGACGCCTTGAGATCGCGATACCATCCGGCCCCCACCATGGGTGCCTCGTAAAAAAATCCTCCTCTAAGGGCGAGCGTCCGTGCTTTCCAGTCATACCCTTTGAGGTGGCAGCTCAGGCAATCAGCCTCAATCACGCCGCTTTTTGTCCAATTTGATTGATAATAGTCACCGTCAAGATAATTATCGCCTCTGGGTATGATATTATTGGCGGGGTCTCTTGCGAATTCATCGTAGCGATTTCCCTTGCGGTCATACTCGCCTGGCCCACCTCCCGGATGGCAGACGCCGCAGGTCTTTGCCCAAAAATACGATGACTTGTCAATGTCACAGCGCCTCATGTTTACCTTCCTTGCCAACTGGCTGGAATCCGAAGAGGGGGGTCACCACTTGCCGTACATGCCGCGTGAAATCAGCCAGGGGTTTTTGGAGTCCATGTCGTCCCTGACGATTATATTGCCCGCAGCATCGGTTCGACCATGTTGAAAGTGATAGGCGTTGGTTATGGCGTCATAATCATGACATTCCCCGCATGTGTTTTTGGGGCTGTAAGGGATGTTGCTCTCAAGCGGTATTTCATTTCCATCGTAATCCATCAGTATGACTTCCGGATGGGGTGCCTTCTCAGAAGCCTCGGAAACGGGAAACAAAAAGGGCATCAATAACGTCCACAAAATAAAAAGAAAGCCAGATTTTCGCATGGGGAGACTCCTTTCACAGTTGGTTTAAACCGGTTTTCCTTTTATCGTACAGGTCCGGTGCCGTGAAATAAAAAAAGAAACCGCTATGGATCGGAAGATATATAAGGCTTCAATCCCGCAAATGATAAAGCCGCCCTTTCTCCGGTTCGGTGTTCGATCCTTCGGAATTTATCTCCTGTGTAATTGCTCTGCCTGATCCAGAAGAAGGGACTTGAAATGATCAAGCTTTACGGGATATCCCTGGATCGGAATCCCCATCCAATCGGAGTACTCCAGGAATTTCTCCGGGTTTTTAGCCATATACTTTTCAACATATCCGATTGCATCAAGTACGATCGCACCTCCCGTATGCCGGGGAAAATTTTCATTGGCAAGCCCCTTGTCCCAACCTTTGAAGACATTGTGCCTGAATTTGATCCAGCCGGGCGTCATCCACCAGATTTTTTCATCGCCTGCCACCTCCCGAGCGATTTGTTCACGTTCCGCTTCACCGGCGATCATATCCATGCAGTGTGTCGCCTCAATTCTCGCCACACCCGGGCCTTGCTCTTCAATGACTTTGCGCATGGTGCGAGCGGGCTCCTTGGCGTTGACGTAACAGAACTTGCCCCCGTATACTACGAGGACCTTGTCCACCTTTTCCTTTGCCTTGTTGATTTGCTCAATGAGTTGATGTTCCAGTTCAGGGACATCTTCATGGAGCCCGGGCGTTGTGAAAAACAGATGATGAGTATCCAGAAAGCCTTCCTCCTTTAAATGGTTCAGTTCCATAATCAAAGTGCCGCACGAGACCACCGCAATATCAGAAAAGGACACCTGGTTCATTTCCATACCTCCTTTCAGGTTGAGGATTGGATAATCCTTACCTAATTCCCTGTTCATATATAGGCACAATCCATGCCAATGAAAACAGGCCGGTCTATCCGAGAGATTATCGCAGGTATTTCAGCATTATACAAACGCCTGCGATGAAAACTTAAAATGGGGGAAAGCAAAGGGATGCAATATTGCTACCTTTTAGCCTGCCTACGATTGCAATATCGCAACCCTATTTTCCCTGGCAATATTAAGCAAAATAGAAGAATGGAGAAAGAAACCGGGGCTGCCCTGACAAAAAGATATTGACAGGAAAGGCCGAGAGGAGTTAATAACTTAATAGTTTAACTAAACGTTTAGTTTAACTTTCAGGCATGGGCTCACCTTTGAAAGGAGAAAAAGTGAGGGACAAAAAGAGGCGGGAGACTGTTAACGTCATACTGGATGCGGCCACGGAAGTGTTTGCAGAGGTGGGTTTTGCGGGTGCTCGCGTCGATGAGATAGCCGTAAAGGCCGGAGTAAACAAGGCCATGATCTATTACCACATAGGGGACAAAAAGACCCTTTATGCGAAAGTGCTTCAAAGGGTCTTTAAAAAGACTACGGATACCATTTCTCACGATATAAGAGACGATCGTTCACCTGAAGAGAAACTTGGTACCTATGTCGGAAACATGACATCGGCAATAGAAAACAACCCGCATATCCCTCCTATCATGCTGAGGGAACTGGCCTCGGGTGGAAAATCGTTTCCTCCGGTCGTTGCCGAGGATTTTTCAAATCTTCTTTCCACCCTCTGCGGCATCTTAAGTGATGGAGTTGATAAGGGCGTTTTCATAGAGGTTTCCCCTCTGATCCTCCATTTGATGATAGTCGGTACCTTTGTTCTCAGCAGGCGGGTCGATGTCCTGACTGAACAGGTTGAGGCAAAAGGCGCCTTGCGTGAAGCCATGAAGGGAGAAGGTCCTGAAACCGTTTCGGATCTGATAAGGCGGATACTGCTTAACGGTATAATAAAAAGGGATTCAAGGATTCCAGGCTCCGAGGGTTCAAGTGGATGATATTTAAGAATGGTATCGCTGCATCATCGAATCTTCTATTGTTTGTATGAACATATTTTATAGATTAAAAAATAGGGATCATCTCCAAATTAGTTGGTCGATGATCAGGATTCAAGGATTCAAGGATTCAAGGGGTCGAGGGGTCGAGGGGTCGAGGGGTCGAGGGGTCGAGGGGTCGAGTGAAAGACTTAATAATTACGATAATATGAACGTAGCCCAATATTATATTATGTCAAGACTCTATATCGCCCATAGATGGAATATAAGGCCGTTAAAGTAAATAATGCCATCTTTTGAGCTTTTTTTATCTAAGAGTCGTGTGCTTGAGGTAAAAAAGATAATTAGTTCTTGTACTTAAATATCTTTTACTTACAGATAAAACGATTAAAAAAAACAAACACTTGAATCCTAGAACCCTAGAATCCTTGGCCACTTTCTCCCAACTAATTGGGAGAAGAACCAAAAATAGAACCCCAATCAATTTTTCTTTGTTTTTGACTCAGGCACTTGGCCTCTTGACTCCAGGAACACTTGGACCCTCTTCGCCAACTAAGTTGGAGAAGAATTAACGACCCCGGAAGATAAATTAAAGGTGAAAAGGACATGAAAAAGCTCATAAGGATATTACTCCTGATCCTCATAGTGGGCCTTGGGTTCTGGGCATACCACTCCTTTATCAAGGGCCATGGCAGGGATGATTCGTTAACCCTTTCAGGTAATATAGAGGTTACCGAGATTCGACTCGGTTTCAAGGTCTCCGGACGGATGACCGAGCGTCTTGTAGATGAGGGAGACATCGTAAGAAAAGGACAACTCGTGGCCCTGCTTGAAAATACTGATGAAAGAATAGCGGTTTCCGAGGCCGGGGCAAGACTTTCCTACGCAGAGGCGGTTGTCTCGGAGCTAGAGGCGGGCAGTCGAAAGGAGGATATAAGAAAGGCCCTGGCAATGGTGAGGGAGAAAACCGCCAGGCTCCGGGAGCTTCAAAAGGGATTCCGGAGCCAGGAGATAGAGGCGTCACGCGCTGAAGTCGAAAGGGCCAGAGCATTACTTGAAGGGGCCGGGTCTCAGCTTGAACTGGCAAGGGCGGATTATGAACGCTACAAAGACCTCAGAAAGCAGGGGGTTGTCAGCGAAAGCGAATACGATATCGTTTACAGGAGGTTCGAATCCGCTCTCAGTTCTTATGAGGAGGCAGGGGCGGGGCTCAGGAGCGCCGGGGAAAATCTGGATCTCAGACAGGAAGGAACCAGATCCGAACGAATAGCACAGGCTCGTCAGGCCCTTGAGCAGGCAGAGGCAAACTATGAGCTTGTAAAGACCGGCCCCAGGATCGAGACCATTGAACAGGCAAGGGCCCAGGCCGATGTCGCCCGCGAAGCACTTCGCAGCGCTCAACAGAAACTCATCTATACAAAACTCTTTTCCCCTTCAGACGGTATCGTCCTGTCCAAGGCGGCCGAGCCGGGTGAGTACGTCAACCCCGGTTCTCCGGTCATAACCGTGGGCGATCTTGATAATGTGTGGCTCAGGGCCTATGTGAATGAGAAAGACATGGGCCTGGTGACCCTGGGCCGGGAGGTTGAGGTCACGACGGATGCCGGCCCCGGGAAAATCTACAAGGGAAAACTCACTTTCATAAGCAGTGAGGCGGAGTTTACCCCAAAGTCGGTCCAGACCTTTGAGGAGCGTGTGAAATTGATGTACCGGATAAAGGTGAGTATACAAAATCCAAACCGGGAGCTTAAGATAGGGCAGCCTGCCGACGCAAGATTCAGGACCGGAAGGTAGGCCCATGGCCCGCTTTCACACGGCAATAGAGGCCAAAGGCCTTACAAAGCGCTTTAATGAGCTTACCGCGGTTGACGGGCTGTCCTTTGAAGTCGGACCGGGTGAAATCTTCGGACTCGTAGGGCCTGACGGTGCCGGAAAATCCACTACCCTCAGGATGCTGACCGCTATCCTGACACCATCGGAAGGGACCGTACGGGTCGCAGGCTGTGACGTGACCGAAGACCCCCTCGGTGTAAAGGACAGGATCGCATACATGAGCCAGCGCTTTGGCCTGTACATGGACCTCACGGTAAGGGAAAACATAGAATTCTACTCGCGCCTTTACAATGTCCCCAAAAAAGGCAGAAAAAAGCGAATCGAAGAACTCCTTGACTTCAGTTACATGTTACCCTTCAAAAACCGGAGAGCGGGAAACCTTTCAGGGGGAATGAAACAGAAACTTCAACTGATCTGCGCACTTATCCATACCCCGGAGGTCCTGCTGCTGGATGAGCCTACGAACGGGGTCGACCCCGTAAGCAGGAGGGATTTCTGGCGCATCCTTTACCGGTTGTTGAAGCAGGGTGTCGCCATAGTGGTTACTACCGCGTATATGGACGAGGCTGAAAGATGCGGCAGGGTGGGACTGCTGGACCACGGCAGACTCCTGGCTGCAGGGTCCCCATCCGATGTAAGGGGCCTTGTAAAGGGAAAGATAATCGCCGTTCGAAGCAGTGAGGCGAGAAAGGTGAGCAGGCTGTTTTCCAGGAAAATGAGATCTGAAAGCATCAATGTGTTTGGAGATAATGTCCATGTCTTGACCTCCAATCCGTATGATACGGAAAGACAAGTGAGAGAACTGCTTGAAGCCGGGCGGATTCCATGGAATGAAATCCGAACTCAGGCCCCTTCCATGGAGGATGTCTTTGTCAGTATACTGGGAGGCAACAGTGACAAAAAAGAGATCAGGATGAAAGGAAGGGAAATTGTAAAACAGGAAATAGAAAAAACTTCGAAGGAAAATGACTCACATGCCGTGAGCGTGAGCCGGCTTACAAAGCGCTTCGGTGATTTTACAGCGGTAAACAGCGTGAATTTTGAAGTGGCAAGAGGTGAGATATTCGGATTTCTGGGGCCTAACGGCGCGGGTAAAAGTACCGTGATAAAAATGCTTTGCGGTCTTCTTCCTCCAAGCGAAGGAAGCGGCACGGTTCATGGATTCGATGTCAATACCCAGTCCGAACAGATCAAACGCCACATAGGGTACATGAGTCAGAAGTTTTCCCTATACGAAGACCTTGCGGTCGAGGAAAACATAGATTTCTACGGCGGAATTTACGGGCTCAAAGGAGGTCGTCTTGAACAGCGAAAGGCCTGGGCGGTTGAAACGGCAGGCCTTAAAGGACATGAAAAAGATAAAACCTCGATCCTGAGCGGGGGATGGAAGCAGCGCCTGGCCATGGCCTGCGCCTGCCTGCACCAGCCTCCCGTGATATTTCTCGATGAACCCACAAGCGGGGTGGACCCTCTGAGCCGCAGGCGCTTCTGGGACCTTATCTATGAGATGGCGGAGGCCGGAACTACGATTTTTGTGACCACCCACTACATGGAAGAGGCTGAGTACTGTGACCGGATAGCCCTCATATTCAGAGGCGACATGATCGCTCTCGGAACACCGGCTGATCTGAAGACAAAAAGAATGCGCCATAAGATACTCGATATCAAATGTCCCGATCCTGAAAGGGTGCTCGAAGCTCTGAGTTCCTTGAAATCGGTAAGGGACGCGGCCCTTTTCGGAGCGGGCATTCACGCGGTTGTGACAGATGATGAAAAGGCTCTCAGCGAAATCGGCTGCGAACTCAAAAGACTTGGTTCCGAGCCCTATGAAATTGAAAAACGCTCTCCCACAATGGAAGATCTCTTTGTATCTCTTATCGAAGAGGCATCCAAATGATAAGCCTTAATCGATTTTACGCTATCGCGCAAAAGGAATTCATACATATTGTCAGAGACTGGCGAAGTCTCTTCCTAGCGTTGGCTATCCCCATGGTCCTCATACTTCTTTTCGGTTACGCCCTAACCCTGGATCTCAAAAATGTCCCCACCATAGTGCTTGACAGGTCGGGCTCACCTCAAAGCCGCCGGCTTTTGAGTCTCTTCGACGGATCTCCCTATTTTTCTATAACGCGGTTCTGTTATGATTACAGGGAGATCGAAGATGCCCTTGACAGGGGAAGGGCGATGCTGGCGATTGTCATACCGGGCGATTTCAGCAGAAAGCTTCTTTCCGGTAAGAATGTGAAGATCCAGGTCCTTGCGGATGGAAGCGACGCAAACAGCGCCCGGCTGGCACTGGGCTATGTGAAAAGCCTTGCAATGATATATTCGGAAAAAATCCAGGCCGAAAGGGTCAGCCTGGCAGGTAAAGACAGTGTCGCCACTCCCGTAAGACTCAACTTCAGGGCCATGTACAACCCCGACCTGAGAAGCCAGAACACCATAATCCCCGGAATACTGGCAGTGGTTATGGTCGTAATCGCCGCCATGCTTACGAGTGTTACGGTCGCCAGAGAATGGGAGACGGGCAGCATGGAACAGCTCATAAGCACCCCGGTAAGGGTGCCCGAACTGGTCCTTGGCAAGGTGGGTCCCTACTTCATAATCGGCATGGTCGATGTCGCAATTGCCGTTTTTATGGGACGCTGGCTTTTCGAAGTTCCCCTTAGAGGCAATGCAGGCCTTCTTTTTGCGGTGGCGGCAATATTTTTGACCGGGGCGCTTTTTTTCGGCATGCTTCTCAGTATCGTTCTAAAGACCCAGGTCCTTGCCAACCAGATGGCCATTCTGGGAAGTTATCTTCCTACCCTGCTTTTGAGCGGGTTTGTATTTGCAATAGAAAACATGCCGCACCCCATTCAGATCCTTACATATATAGTGCCTGCAAGGTATTTCATAGCCCTTTTAAGGGGTATTTATCTGAAAGGAATCGGGCTTGAGACATTGTGGTTAAACGTCCTTCTGCTGACCCTCTACGCGCTTATAATGGTCATCCTGGCAAACAGGAAGATGAGACTTTCCCTGGAGTAAAATATGCTGGAACGGATTAAAAGGATGCTGGTTAAGGAGTTCCTTCAGATGCTGAGAGACCCCCGTATGAGGGTGGTGGTATTCGGCGCCCCCGTCATCCAGATGACCGTTCTTGCCTTTGCCCTGACAACTGACGTGGATCGGATAAAGATGGCGCTTATCGATTCGGACAGGAGCCCTGCCTCCAGACAGATCGTCGAGAAAATGACATCAAGCGGCCATTTCGAAATCCATGAACTGCCTGCCAAAGGGGCCGGCGACCGGCTTCTTGATGAGGGATCGGTAAGGGCGCTTATGCATCTGCCCGCGGGCCTTGGAAACGATCTTAAACGGGGAGAAAGCGCAGGCATACAGCTGCTGGTAGACGGAACGGACAGCAACACTACCTCTATCGTACTGGCATATGCCTCTCAGATCATACAGGAATATTCAAACCGGCTGCTTGCCGAAAATCTGGAAAAGGCCCCGGGCCTTTCCGTGGTGCCGGGCCGAATCGAGATAGAGGCGCGCGCCTGGTTTAATCCGAACCTGGAATCCAGGTACTATTATGTGCCCGGACTGATCGCTGTTATGCTGCTTCTCGTCAGCATGATACTTGCCAGCATAGCGATAGTTAAAGAAAAGGAGATCGGGACCATCGAGCAGATAATGGTCACACCCATAAGCCGCCTCGAATTCATACTGGGAAAGACCATTCCCTTCATGATCACCGGTTTTATAACAATGACGATCATGTTTATGGTGGCCATGCTTATATTCGGTATCCAGGTCCAGGGCAGCTGGCTGCTTCTGTATATACTTACCGGAGTTTATCTCGCCGGCAATCTGGGCCTTGCCCTCCTTGTAAGCGCCGGGTCCTCCACACAGCAGCAGGCCCTGTTGACCGCCTTTTTGATCCTTATGCCCTCCATCCTTCTAAGCGGTTTCATGTTCCCCATAAGCAACATGCCTGAGCCCGTGCAGTATGTCACGTTTCTTAATCCGATGAGCTGGTATCTCGAGATATTGAGGGGCGTAGTCATGAAGGGGGTAGGCATAGAGTCCCTGTGGGGCCCTGCAGCCGCGCAGTCGGTCCTGGCATTCCTTGCAATTCTGACCGCCTCTCTGAGATTTAAGAAGACCCTGGAATAGGCAGTAAACCCGTCACCGGGGCCTGTTTTTCCCGCATAGCCCGGGAAAGACTCTCCCTTGCCTGCAGGTAATAGGACTGGAAATGTGAAGGCTTCCGTGGTAATCTCCCTGCATTAATTTGTGCACGCCCGGCCTGGCAGGATGAAATTTTTGCCCCTTGAGTTTTTCCCGGGTGAGCCTTCAAAGGTTCTTTTTGATTAACAATAATTGATGGTATTTCAGATTATGCAGTCAAAGTGGGAAGATATTTATGAAGGCAAAAGGGTCACCCTTGAAAAGGCGCTCCAAGCCGTAAAAAGGGGGGCAAAGGTATTTATCGGGACGGCGTGCGCAGAACCGCAGTTTCTTTTTAACGGTCTCATAGAAAACGCCTCCAACCTGAGAGGGGTGGAACTGCTGCACTTTGTCACCCTCGGGAAAAAGCCCTATAGTGAAAAGAGATTCGACTCAAGGTTCCGCCACAACGCATTTTTTGTGGGACCCAACAGCCGCGATGCCATAAATCAGGCAAGGGCCGATTATACGCCCGTTTTTATCTCCGAGATCCCCGACCTGTTCAGGCGGCGGATCGTATCTCTTGATGTGGCGTTGGTGCAGACTTCCTACCCCGACACCCATGGATTCGTGAGTCTCGGCATATCCGTGGATATTGTAAAGGCTGCGGTCGAATCATCAAAGGTAGTCATTGCCCAGGTAAACAGGCATATGCCCCGGACACTTGGTGAAACATTTATCCATTTAAGCGAACTCGACTTCATAGTCGAGCATGATGACCGGCTGGTTGAATTCGAATATCCCGAACCTGACGAAGTCGGCATGAAGATCGTAGCCAATGCCTCAAAACTCATAAATGACGGGGACACCATCCATGCGGGGTTCGGTCATCTTCCCTATGGCGTGCTGTCCCGTCTCAAGGGCAAAAGAAACCTCGGTATCCATACCGAAGTTATGAGCGACGCCATAATCGATCTTATAGAGTGCGGCGCGGTTACGGGAAAATACAAATCGATCAACCCGGGAAAAGTAGTGTGCAGCTTTTGCATAGGAACGGAGAGGACCTATGAATATGTTAACGATAACCCACGAATTGCCTTTTTCCCTGCCGAGTATGTCTACAATCCGATCATAATAGCAGGAAATGACAGGATGGTTTCCATCGGAAGCGCGCTCGAGGTTGATCTGAGCGGTCAGATCTGCTCCGAGTCTAAGGGCTTTCACTTTTACAGCGGAATAGGGGGAAGACTCGATTTTATAAGAGGCGCGGCCATGTCCAAGGGGGGGAAGTCGATCATAACCCTTCCTTCCTCCACAAAGGACGGCACCCAGTCAAGAATAATGCCGCACCTTCAGGAGGGCTCCAGTGTAGTGGCGACCAGGGGCGATGTCCATTACGTTGTGACCGAATACGGGATAGCCTATCTGCACGGCCGTTCGATAAGGGAAAGGGCCATGGCCCTTATAAATATAGCCCACCCCAAATTCAGAAAAGAACTCCTGGAAGAGGCCAAAAGAAGGGCGTACGTCTACCCTGACCAGATCTTTATCCATACCAGGACCCATCCCTATCCGGAAGAGGAAGAAACGAGTGTGAAACTGATTGACCATACCAAGGTGACCATACGCCCGGTAAAGCCGACGGATGAGCCGCTTCTTCAGGATTTTTTCTACTCGCACTCCGATGAAACCATTTACAGGCGATATTTCCGCTCCGTACGCGCGATGCCTCACGCGACCGCCCAGACGCTTGTTAACGTGGATTACAAGGATACCATGGCACTTGTCGCCACCCTGGGTGCCATAGGTTTTGAAAGGATAATCGGGGTGGGCCGCTATGGGGCTGAATCCGACAGACCTGGCATGGTCGAGGTGGCCTTTACTGTACACGAAGATTACCAGGGCAAGGGCCTTGGCGCCATACTCGTCAAGCGCCTTGAGGACTACGCGCGTCGTAAGGGCTTCAAGGGGGTGTCGGGGTATCTTTTTCAGGACAATACAGCCATGTTGAAGATTTTTGCAAAACAGGGCCCTTATCACGGAGAAGATTTCGAAGACGGTATATTGAGGGTCTGGCACATGTTTGATGAAAGGGAAGAGGCGGATAAGACACAACAGGCCCGGAAGGAACCGACTCCCAAATGACGGCAAAAATCAAATCGGTTTTCATATGTCAGAACTGCGGGTACCAGACTCCCAAGTGGATGGGCAGATGCCCTGACTGCGGTCAGTGGAACTGCATGGTAGAAGAGCTTGAGGAAAATGAAAAGGCCGTCAAAAGGCCGTTTCTTAAGGGCCGTCCAAAGGGTATAAACAATATATCCCTTGTGTCCGAGATGAGGCTCAAGACCGGCATGGATGAATTCGACAGGACCCTGGGCGGGGGAGTAGTCCCCGGCTCCCTTATCCTTATAGGTGGAGATCCGGGCATAGGAAAATCCACCCTGATACTCCAGGCGGCGGAAAGACTGGCACAGAAGGGGCTTGTTTGCCTCTATATCTCAGGAGAGGAATCACCGGCGCAGATCAAGCTCAGGGCTGAAAGGCTGAACGTTAATTCCGAGAACCTCTATGTAATAACCGGAACCTGCATCGAGGCCCTATTTGAGGAGGTGGAACCTCTAAAGCCCGACCTGATGATCATAGATTCGATACAATCGGTCTACACCGATTCCCTGAACTCGGCCCCCGGCAGCGTAGGTCAATTGAGAGAGACCTCATCACGGCTCATGGTCTTTTCAAAGGAGACCGGCATCCCGGTGTTTCTGATAGGCCATGTAACCAAGGAGGGCGCGATCGCAGGTCCCAAGGTGCTCGAACACTTGGTAGACACGGTCCTCTATTTTGAAGGGGAAAGAGGGCATCTTTTCAGGGTCCTGAGGTCCGTGAAAAACCGTTACGGATCAACTAATGAGATAGGCATCTTTGAGATGAAAGACAGCGGCCTTGCCGAGGTCGGAAACCCCTCCAGGCTTTTTCTGGAAGAGAGGCCGCAGGATGTCTCAGGCTCCGTGGTCATCCCATGTATCGAGGGAACCAGGCCCCTGCTGCTGGAGATACAGGCCCTGGTCGGCCCAAGCCCCCTGGGCATGCCCAGAAGGACCACCCTGGGTGTTGATCACAACCGGATATCGCTGCTGGTTGCGGTGCTCGGAAAAAAGATGGGTCTGGAGCTTGGAGATCAGGACATATTCGTCAACGTGGCAGGCGGCCTGAAAGTGGATGAGCCTGCAGCAGATCTGGGTATAATATCGGCCATGATATCCAGTTTCCTGGACAGGCCTGTGGAAAGGCATCTGGTCATGTTCGGTGAGGTCGGTCTTGCAGGAGAGATCCGGGGGGTAAGCCAGCCTGAAATGAGGATCAGGGAGGCGCGGAAACTGGGGTTTTCAAGGTGCGTCCTGGCCAAAAGCAATCTTGAAGGGTCGGCTTCCATCAAGGGTATGACACTTGACGGGGTGGAAACGATAAAGGAACTCTACGACATACTTTTTTAACGGCCCCACCGAACCTGCCGGCCGTTTAAGATCAGGTTTGCCGGTCTTGGGCAGGCACCTGATACGTAACCACCTTTTCGGAAAATCCCTTAATCTCCACAGGCGGTTTTTTTGACAGGGGCCGGGGATTTTACCCTTTTCGATCCTCTCCCTTTCGGAAAGCCCCCTTATCATGCGGTTGCCTGCATCCCCCAGATCCCCGATCTCGTCATTTGAAAAGACCTTTATCCTCGTGGAAAAATCCCCCTCCCTTACCCTGCCGACGACTCCGAGTATCTCATTGAGAGGGTTGAGGATCGATCCCTCCACCAGAGAATTCAATCTCAGCGCGATAAAGAAAAAGACGCCCACCAGAGCGGCGGCGAACATAAGGATCTCTTTTGCCAGTTCATAGGGCGATATGGGAAAGTCTTTGAGCTCCAGGAGTGTCAGAAGCAGGGCCTCTCTGGTTAATCCCTCCATCTTACCAGTTCACCGATGGGGGCGCGTTCAGACCTTGCCATGTTGATTTTTCCTTCAGGGTCGGGGTAGCCTATGGCTATCCCTATTACCACCTCTTTTTCATCAGGAAGGCTTAATTCTTCCTTTATATCCTCGTCAAAGGCTGTGATTATTCCGATCGGGCATGTGCCAAGCCCCTTTGAGTGGCAAACCAGGAGAAGATAGCCCACAAATACCCCCAGATCGGTCAGGCGCGCCTTTGAAAATACCTTGTCAATAGTGACAATTACGGCGGTGGGAGCTCCGTAGAAATTGCAGCTGCCTTCATTGATGAAATCCTGAAACTTCTTCTCAGCCGGCAGATGCGGAAGCATAACCTCCAAAAGCCCCCTCTGCCTGTTTATGAAGTATTGCTGAAGGGGGTTCTTTGCTCCGGGACCGCAGGAGATATTTCTTTCTTTCATTCTTTTTACCAGCAGGCGGCTGAGCCTCTTTTTCTCCTCGCCCGATACCACCGTAAGTTCCCATGGCTGCAGATTAATCGCGGAAGGGGCCCTGGCGGCGATAGTAATAATCTCCTCCAGCCTCTGTCTTTCGACAGGTCTTGCCAAAAAAGCCCTTGTGCTTCTTCTTTCTCTTATCGCACTAATCAGTTCCATATGGTTCCTCCCTGCTCAGCCGGCACAATTTCAACTTGAATTGTCAATGAGACCATCACTGAAATGCGGCCATGTCAAAGGCAACTGCGGCTTTACGGATCAATAGATATCAAAAGGATCTAATCATTGCCGCCGAATATCTACTAAAGGGAAATCTTCAGAAGGGTATAACCCTTTTCCGACAGGACAGCCTTTATCTGCTCCGGGATTTCCAGATCCGTCGCCATGATCCTCTTCCCCTGTTTGTCGGAAAAAACGATTGAAGAGAGACTGATTTTGATGTTTCTTTTCTCTTCTCTTGCCGAAGCCGATATATAATTTGGAGACGGGTCATATTTTACACTTAGAAAATCGAGGGTGCGGGATACCATTTTTATCGGGTCTGTTTCTTCGGCCAGGGTGAGAACCGAAAAACCATGGTCCTTTAAAAGGGCTGTCATTTCATCTGAAAGGCCGCTGAAATCTATGATCGCCTCTGTGCCTTTCAGTTTAAAGAGAATGTCGGCCTTTATTATTACACTGAATCCGGCCTTTTCGCTTTGAACCGCAGGTATATCCTCCCTGGAGGTAAAGGAGTGGCCACTGAGACCAAGGATTGTCTCTATAAGTTCTCTGGCTCCATTGACGGAATCAAGCTGCGTGATCTCCCTATTGTCAGGGGATGTTTCCCCCTCTTCCGGGTAGTCTACTACCCTGACACCCACCTGCTCAAGGTATTCCCTCACTGCGGCGGGAGTCGATGGAGTATCCTTGCCTCTGAGTGTGATTACCGCAACTTCGGGATCAGCTCCGGGGCCCTTTTCAGAGGAGACCACTACCCAGTCTCCCGTCAGGATAAGGGGGATCTCTTTCCCCAGTTTATAGGGCTTACCATTCTTGTAGACCCCGGCATAATTACACGCCGAAAACGCCTTTTCCAAGGCCGCCCTTAAGTCGTCTCCTTGGGCAAGTTTTATGATCCGGTAGTCCTTCCACCTCGATTGGATGAGTTTGGACATCTTCTCAGGGAGAAGACCACCAATGTCGCAAATGACCTGGATGCCGTTTTTCAGATTTATTATGGGAAATGCCTCTGCCTTGAGATTGATCTGCCCCTCTGATTTCAGGGGGACAAAGTGCTCCCCTGAATCCACCCATTGCTCTCCCATCTTGAGAAATATTTGCTTCATGGCCTCAATAACGGCCCCTTTGCCGCTTCCAAGAGGCAGCGAACCCCCCTTTTCTTCCTGAAACGGTCTTTTTTTAATAGGTTTTCTGAGGATTTGAGGGGAATAGATCGGCAGTCTGATAAACTGTCCCGGATATACCCTGTCGAGGTTGTCAATGGACGGATTCAGTTTCTTTACAATCGTAAGGTACTCTTTAAAAGTATCTTCATCGGAGATGTCGTATCTGGCATCTATGACCTTGCTTATGGTGTCGCCCGGTCTTATGGTGTAGCTTTCAAAGCTGGTGTCCTTCAACTCCTTGAGAGGTTTTACTTCCTCTATGGGGGAGATCTCCTCCTGAAATCCCCCGACTGGTAAAATCTTGAGGGGAATGATAATCTTTTCACCCGGGTGCACCAGGTCGAGATTTTCAAAGGAGGCGTTCAGCTCTTTCAGGGTGTGGAGAATCTCGGCGACCTGGCGGTTATCAAGCAGGCCCTTGTTTCTCAGTACCTTATAGATGTATTCTCCCTTCTTAATCGTGTGAACCTCGGTGAGCACCTTCTTGTCGCCCACTTTGCGGATGCTTTTGTCCACCTCCGCGGTCTTGACAAGGGATATGGAATAGGTCTTTTCTTCTTCTGCATTACAGACAGGGCAGGAAAAAAAGGATAACAGCATTACCATCAAGAGGTATACGGGAAACTTTAAAAAGGGGAGGCATGTGTTCAAGTCTTATCCTTTTTGGGAGCAGTGGTGAAATGATAACCGAAGATCCTTGGGTTTAATAATAGATAGGAGCTTCAGAAAATGTCAATATCATTCAAGATCGACCGCTTGTTTCATTATGGAAAACCGTGAGTCATTTTATGTTGTTTTTTTTGAGCGGCAGGGTTCCTTGCTTCAGCCGGCGGAAAAACCCGGCATGGCCGGTCCTGTGGGCCGGGATTCTATGGCTCACTATATATTGATGATTCAGGTACAGGTCGATACATTATGTGGTATTTTAGCTTTACATCCGCATCTTGATATGATAAAAAATATCTGCTTAGCGGTTGCTGGCAGGTCCCTTTCCGGAGGCAGCTACTTATCCTGATCAGGCAGTGAAAATCGCCCGATTTTGACGGATTTTCAGTTCACTGCGGGAAAATTTGAGAGGCAACCAGGGGCATCGGAGGAGGTTATGAGGATCAACAGGCTTTCAATACTCGGTTTCAAGTCGATAATGGACCGGGTTGAAATAAAATTTCCACATGGAATAAGCGGAATAGTAGGCCCCAACGGTTGTGGAAAAAGCAATATCGTCGACGCGATAAGGTGGTGCATGGGCGAGCAGAGTCCCAAGCAACTTCGCGGTCGGCAGATGGAGGATCTCATATTCAGCGGCACCGGGGATTACAAGCCGATGGGCATGGCAGAGGTATCTCTTGCCTTTGCAAACGGCGACGGCTCCTTTCCGGAGGCCTATGCAAACGAGACGGAACTTACGGTAACCAGGCGTTTGTACAGGTCGGGGGAAAGCGAGTACCTTATTAACAGCATGCCTTGCAGACTCAAGGACATAGCCGAGATATTCATGGATACGGGCCTTGGAAACAGGGCCTACTCGATCATAGGCCAGGGTCAGATAGGCACTATCCTGGAACAGAAACCGGAGGAGACCAGGGTAATGCTGGAGGAGGCCGCAGGGATTACCAAATACAGGAAAAAGGTGGAGGCCTCCAGGAAAAAGATAGAACTTACGGAGGCCAACCTGCAGAGAGTCGAAGATATAATGGGAGAGATCGAACGGCAGGTGAGGTCTCTCAAAAGGCAGGCCTCCAAGGCCAGACGCTACAAACAGCTGTCTGAAAAGATAAAGGAACTCGAGCTGATAATGCACGCAAATAACTACAATCAGCTCAAAGAGAAATCGGGCGAAAAACTCAAATCAACTGAAGAACTTGTTCAAAGAGAATTCACTCAGCAGACCGAATTGAGCAAGCACCAGACGGACGTCGAGGGGATGAATCTCAAGCTTGATGAGATGGATTCCTCTCTTTCAGGCCTTAGAAAGGCCCATTTCCGTTTGAATGAAAAGGCGAACAGAAAGTCGTCCGAGCTGGAAGGCCTTCAAAGGGAAATGGGGATGCAGGAAGAACTCGAACGAAAGCTGGTTCAACAAGAGGAGGATCTCAAAAGAAAACTTGTTGAACTTAGATCGGAAAGAGAGAAAATCAAAAAGGAAATTGATGCGAAAGACAAGGCCTGCGATGAACTTGAAGGAGAAATCGAGCTCAAGAAAAACCTGCTTAAAGGACGCAGAGAATACCTCAATTCAGCTAAGGATGAGTATGAAAAGGCAAGAGCGGAGCTTGCGGAGGGGTCCAACAAGGAAATCGGACTTGATCACAAGTCGGGCTATCTAAGGAAGATGATCGACCAGATCAGTGACAACAGATCCAGATTGGAAAATGATCTGGATGAGATCGAGGAAAAAACGGAAAAGATCCTCGCGGCATCGGAAAAAAAAGTCCAGGCAAGAGATTCTACGAATCAAAGACTGTCCGATATAGAGCGGTCCACTGAAGATCACAAGCTCAAGCTGGAAAAGTATGAGGATAAGAAAAACAGCCTTGAGGCCGAGCTGAAAGCAAGGGAAAAGGAACTGAACCTGAGTCAATCCAGGCTCTCAAGCCTTAAGGCCCTGACTGAAAGTTTCGAAGGATACAAGGTCGGAGTCAGAACGATAATGAAGGCCCAGGACTTCCAACCAAAGCAGGAAGGTCGGATTTTGGGAGTGCTGGCGGATCTGATACAGGTGGAACCTGAATATGAACCTGCTGTCGAGGCCGCCCTCACAGACAGACTTCAATATGTAATCGTTGAAACAAAGGAGGATGGGGAAAAGGCTGTAGGCTATTTGAAAAACAAGGAAAAAGGCAGAGGCAGCTTTGCGCCGCTTGATGAACTCAATCTTCCTGTGAAATCTTCAGAGAACTGCAAACTCCCGTTTTTGTGTGACTATGTGTCCATAGACGAACCTCTAAGGCGTCTTGTTGAAAATATACTGGGAAAGACCGTGTTAGTCAAAAGCCTCCATGAGGCCTTTGAGCTGAGAAATGGAGATGAAAACGGTTTTTCTTATGTAACCATGGAGGGTGATTTTGTCGATCAGCATGGAATAATAACCGGGGGAAGAATTTCTCGCAGCTCTCAGGGTATCCTGGCCAGAAAGCGTGAAATCGTACAACTCAAGGAGACATGCGCCGGTCTTGAAAAAGGCGTTGCCAAGCTCGCAGGTGAAATGGAAGAGACCGTCAGCAGGCTTCGGAACAGCAAAAAGCTGCTTGAAGATCTGACTGATAAGAGGTGGGAGTGCCAGGGGGAAATAAATGAGCTGGACAAAATCGTCTTCCGTTTAAGCCAGGAACTGGATCAACTTGAAAGACAATCGGAAAATATAACGCACGACCTCAAGACAAAGGATACGGAAAAAAACAGGCACAGGGAGGAATTGAAAAGGGTCGAAGAAGAACTTCAGATGTGCAGGACAAGGCGCAAGGAGGAATCTGAATATTTTCAGAAAAAAGAAGCGGAACTGAGGGAATGTGAAGAGGAATTTGATAAATTTCGTGAAGAGATAAACAGACTGGAGGGGGATTCCAGGGTGCTGAAAGAGGAACAGCGAGGTCTTAAACGGGAACTGGAACGAATTCAGGACTATGGTAATGAATCAAAAAACAGGCTTGAAAAGATCGGAGACGACATCCTGACGGCCCGCAGGCGTGGCGAGGAATGCGGCGAGGAGGTCGAGATCTTAAAAGAGGCTATTTCATTCCTGTACGATGAGGTCAATGGGGCACAGGAGTCCGTATCTCAGGCCGAAAGGGAGCGGCATTCGTTTCAGGATCTAATAAGGGAACAGGAAGACAGGACCGGGCTTTGCAGAAGCGAGCTGAACGAGACAAAAGAAAAGATAAATATGGCCAGGATGGAGAGCTCGGAGATTCAGTACAGGATGAATACCCTGAAGGATACCGTCAGTGAAAGATTCAATATGGATCTGGCCTCCTGTTACGAAGAATACCTGGATGAGAATTTTTCGGCAGGCGAGATGGAAAAGCAGATCATTCAGGACAAAGACGCGAGACAGAAACTGGGAGAGGTTAATCTTACCGCGATAAAGGAACATGAGGCATTAACGGAACGATATGAATTCATAACAAAGCAGAGAGAAGACCTTGTGGGATCCATCGATTCTCTAAGGGTTGCGATCAACAAGATAAACAAGACCTCTCTTGAAAGATTTAATGAGACCTTTACTGCCGTTGACAGCAAACTTAAGGAGATATTCCCCATACTATTTAACGGCGGAACAGCTGGCCTTGAGTTGACGGACGAGTCCAGACCGCTTGAAAGCGGTGTCCTGGTCACTGTTCAGCCACCAGGCAAGAAACTTGGGCATATGGGGCTGCTTTCAGGAGGGGAGAAGGCCCTGGTGGCGATGGCGCTTCTTTTCGCTATCTACATGATAAAACCGAGCCCTTTTTGTCTTCTTGACGAGGTCGACGCCCCGTTGGATGAAGCCAATGTGGATCGGTTCAATAACCTCCTTAAAAGGATAAAGGGCTCCTCCCAGATTATAATGGTTACGCATAATAGAAGAACGATGGAAATCGCGGACCGTCTCTACGGCATGACCATGGAAAAGGCGGGAGTATCCAAAACCGTATCCGTGGATCTTCAGGTTATAAAGGAAAAGCTCTCAACCGGTGATAAAGCCGAACAGATCACCGTCCATTAGTCCTTCCCCCCCCCATTTGCTGATGAATGAAGCGCCCCGCCGCATCTTGAACGGGGTATCCCGGATTGAAATACCTGTGGCCGGCGTATCGTTTAACCGGCGGCCGCCGGGATTGATATAGGGAGGACACGGATGTTCCGATTGGATATCTTCAATCAGGCGGAGCGGTCCCTGTTTCCAGAAAGGTGTCTATCTCAATATCTCCGTTTTCAACCTTGACGGTTGCTGCGCCTGATTTATCTATCCTTATGACGGCGCATCCGTAACCCTTCAGCCTTTCAACAACCTCTTCGTGGGGGAAACCGAACGGGTTTGCGCGACCGCAGGAAATAATGCATTGTCCGGGCCTTACCATCTCAAGAAAATCAACCGAGCATGAGGTACTGCTTCCATGATGAGGGCAGAGCAAAAAATCGCTTTTAAGGGCCGCACCTGACCTCGATACAAGTATGCGTTCTCCTTCAGCCTGAATATCCCCTGGAAACAGAAATGTTTTACCCATGTAGGAAATCCTGAGCACAAGTGAGTTGTTGTTGAGGTCCCTACCAGACTTATATGGAAAGGGGAGCCTTTTATCGCTTAAAGGATGGAGCAGCCGGACCTCGGCGCCGTTTATGTCTATGGTACCTCTGAGGTGTTCGGGAAGAAGCATGTCGATGCCCTTTTTATCTATTATACCCATAAGCTCTTTAAAGGAATCGGTGTATGACCTGTCGCCGTTACACCAGAATTGAGTGGGGCTGAAGTTTTGGGCGATAAAGCGAAGACCGTTCATATGATCTGTCTGAGGGTGGCTTAAAACCAGATAGTCAACATCCATTATCTTGGATCGCCAGAGAAACGGCGCTATTACCATCCTGCCTGAATCAAAGGTGTCGCCGGGAAATCCACCTCCATCTATTAACATCTTTTTCCCCATTGGAAATTCCACCAGGGCGGAGTTCCCCTGACCAACGTCCAGGTATGTTACCTTAAGGGAATCCCTGAAATGGACATCGTGGATCCAGTAGGCGACATCCGACAGCCAGAAAAGCGTGATAGCAAGGATCGCGGCCCCGGCCCATCTCTTTTTCAAAACAAAGGGGAGAACAATGAGACAGTAAAAAAAAAGGGTCTCGAGCATGTTCGGTTTCGGAAGCCACATGTAAGACCATGAAAAGGAAGAAAAAAATCTGATTATGCCGATCATGATGTCAAGCCCCGCCGCCCCGATATTTATCAGCAGCAAGGCGAGTTGCCCGGAGACGGGCAACAGCAGGGCTGCCATGAATCCGAAAGGGATTACCCATAGCCCAAGGATCGGAACGACGGTTATGTTCGCTGGTATGCCGACGACGGATACCCTGTTGAAATAAAAGGCGATAACCGGCAGAAGAAACAGGGTCGCAGAAACCGTCACCGCGGCAAGGCCGGCAAGGTATTCAAAGACCTTATCCCTCAGGTTTTTTTCAGGCCTCTTTAACCAGCCGAAGAGGATGGGTGAAAGCCATACGATTCCGACCACCGCGCAGAAAGAAAGCTGAAACGATACATCAAACAGGGCAGGGGGGTTGACTGCCAGGATTATGAGTCCTGCAAGGGCAAGTGTGGACCATACGTCCTTTTCCTTACCGAGGATAATGGAAAGGAGATAGACTAGCACCATGATCATGGCCCTCTGGCTGGAGATCTGAAATCCTGCCAGAACCGTGTAGCCTATAACCGGAAGACAGGTGATTGCGGCTGCAGTCTTCCTGATGTCTATGGTCAGCATGAGTCTGTATGATATGGAAAGAAGAGCCCTCACGATGAAGAAGCTTACCCAGGCCACAAGTCCTATGTGAAGGCCGGAGACTGCAAGTATATGCCCCAGGCCTGTTCTGTCAAAAGGCTCTCTGAGATTTCCGTCTATTCCCTGGCGTTCTCCCAGCAGAAGGGCCCTGTAGAGGGCGAAGCCCTGTGAACTGAGTCCCTTTTTCAGGAGGACCCTGACAGGTCTTTGAAACCTTTCAACGGCCGAGTAGGGAAAGGGAAGGAAACCGGGTCCCATAGGCACTATTCCCCTTCCGTCTGATACAGACAAGGCACATGAAACACCCTTTAATTTCATTGCGGATCTGTAGTCGTAACTGCCAGGGTTGTTAAAGTTTTTGAACGGCTTAAGCCTTCCGCGCAGCCTGATTTTATCTCCCGGCTTCAAGTTCGGAATGTCTTTGTAGACCTTTACCAGTAAAATCGCTTTTACTTCTTTTGAACCGCTTTCAGAATAAACGGATTCGGTCCTGAGCCTGAACCTCCCCCTTGCTTGTGAAATCCTGGGAGGTTCGAGCACCGTACCCTGCACCGTTACTTTGGGGTGCGCATCTGCGATATCATCCAGAAGGGTTGAGGTGTCTCTTGAGATATAAAGGGCTATTGCTGCGAGAAAAAATACGCCGATTATCAGAAAGTTTGCGGCCCTGTATGGGATGAAAAGAACGGCCGTCAGCAACAGACAGATAAAAATTGCCGACACAATCGTAATAAAGGGGTTATGGGGGAGAAACCGGTGGGCAAAAAGAACGCCCCCGGCAAATGCCGTGAAGATGGGTATCAGGGGGCGATGGAACATCTTTTATCCTTTAACGGCTTTATCCTGTTTCCCGCCGCATGTTTGCCCCTAGGCTTATGAATTTTTTTTCCAGGGACTCATATCCCCGGTCAAGGTGATAGATCCTTTGAACCTCTGTTTCGCCGCCCTTTGCGACAAGACCTGCCAGGATGAGAGATGCGCTTGCCCTCAGATCGGTTGCCATGACAGGGGCTGCCAGGAGGTGCTCTCTGCCCCTTACCAGCGCCTGATTTCCGTTGATTTCAATATCCGCACCCATCCTCTTGAGCTCGCCTATGTGAATGAACCTGTTTTCAAAGACGGTCTCTCTTATCATGCTCCATCCATCGGCCACGCACATGAGCGCCATGAACTGCGCCTGCAGATCCGTTGGAAAGCCGGGAAAGGGCATTGTCTTTATATCAACGCTTTCTATGGTCTCGGATCCCTTGACTATAAGATCTTCTCCCGATGTCCTTATGTCCGCGCCCGAGGATTCAAGCTTTTCGGTAATGGCTCCAAGGTGTTCGCTTCTGCATCCCTTGAGTCGTATCTCTCCTTTTGTCATTGCGGCGGCTATCATGAAGGTGCCGGCCTCAATCCTGTCGGGAATAACGGTATGAACCGCGGGCCTCAGTTCCTCGACCCCCCTGATTTTGATAGTGTTGGTGCCGTCTCCCTCGATATCGGCACCCATGTTGCGCAGCATGTCTGCCAGGTCATTTATTTCAGGCTCCTTTGCCGAGTTCCTGAGGATGGTTTCACCCTTTGCCGTGACAGCCGCCATCATTATATTTTCAGTGCCTGTTACGGTAGGTATATCGAAAAATAGATCGACGCCTTTGAGTTGCGATGCCTTGGCGTTTATATAGCCCTGCTCAAGATATATGTCCGCTCCCATGGAAACGAGCCCTGAAAGGTGCATGTTGACCGGCCTTGCGCCGATGGCACACCCTCCCGGAAGAGATATCCTGGCCCTGCCGTAACGGGCGAGCATCGGTCCAAGAAGCAGGATCGAGGCGCGCATGGTTTTTACCAGTTCATAAGGTGCCTTATAGCCCTTCAGGCCCTCGGAGTTTACCTCTAATGAGTCCTGTTCATTCCCCTGTCTGAACTGAACGCCCAGCCCCGACATTATGCGTTTGATGGTTTTAACGTCTTTGAGACCGGGGATGTTTCTCAGTTTGTGCCAGCCACCGGTCAAAAGACACGCGGCCAAGGCAGGAAGGGCGGCATTTTTTGCCCCGCTTATATTCACAACACCTTTCAGCGGATCACTCTGTTTGATTAATATCCTGTCCATTGAAATATCAACATCTCCATTTTCTCCGGGCAATTTTATCTCGAAAATGCCCTAACGATTCCCTGCAGCCTGCTGCCGGGAGTTTGAATCCTTGAGGAAAATCTATTTCCGCGGGGGTGGGCCTTGTAAATAAGCAAAAAGGAGCGCAGAATACAGGTTCCCTTTACCCATTTTTTCTGTCTTGTTTCAATATGAAAAACCTTATCCTCCGGGCCGGGACTCTCTGTTTCCCGTTAAGTCTTTTCGGAAGTATTTCTATGTATCTATAACAATTAAAAGGTGTCGTCAATAAATCTGGAATCCCTGATAAAGCTTCAACAAGCAATATGCGGCCTATGACCCCTACGCCGCGGTAATTTGATAACAGTTCGTTCAGACATATGCATTTCCGAGGATGATGAACCTTGAAATTTTTGGCAGACTCCATGCTGGGAAGACTGGCAAAGTGGCTTAGGATACTCGGCTTTGACACCATTTATCTTCGTCAGCCGCACGAAGATTCCCTGGATCGACTGCTTGAGGAAGAAAGGCTTCTTTTGACGCGTCACAGGGCCACGGCCGAAAAATACCGGAACTCCCTGCTTATTACTCAAGACCATGTAGAGGGGCAACTGGCCCAGCTGAAAAGGGAACTCGATCTCGCACCCGCGCCTTCGGCCATTTTCAGCAGATGCATCCTGTGTAATTCTCTTCTGACGAATGCGGACCCTGAAGAGGTAGAGGACCTTGTGCCTGAATATGTCTTTTACAGAAAAGTTGATAAGATCAGATATTGCCCCCAATGCGGCCGCTATTTCTGGCCCGGGACTCACAGACAGAGTATGCTGGACCAGGTCCGGAGATGGGGGCTTTTGCCGGAGAAAGCGCAGGACAATGCCGTTTATTGATGGACAAGCCTTCCCTCCGGCGCAGGTTTTTCTTTCCTTTTTTCAGGATGGGCTTGTCTGTTTTTTAAGGTTTTGATATCCTTATTATAATAAACGGCGAAAAAGTCCTATTCCAGAAAGAAAGGAGGTGTTCCCGGAAGGTGCGGTAAGTCATTGACCTTAACATCATAGATAAGAAAAGGAGGATCAAAATGGCTGGAAGCACTTACAAGGTCATACAACTGGTGGGTTCAAGCGATCAGTCCTGGGAGGATGCCGCAAAGACAGCCCTGGAGACGGCATCTTCAAGCCTGAAGGATCTCAGGATCGCTGAGGTGACCAAGATGGACGTTACAGTCGAGAACGGCAAGGTAACCTCTTACAGGACGAGGCTGAATGTCTCCTTCAAGTACCAGAAGGACGATTAACCGGCGAATGCCCTCTGACCTTTTGCCCCTTTCATATGAAAATCTATCGGCCGTCCCTTAAATCTGTCTTCAGGACTCTCTTTTCTAAAATAGGCGTGCGAATATTTTAAAGTCAGGGTCCAGGACCCGGGAAAAAGGTCAGGGGCGGAATTAATGCTTTTTGAACAACAGGGTATGCCTTTTGGCCCCTTTCTGAGGAAGATCGTAGGATACTTTTTCATGCAGGAAGATGCCGGTTTTTCTCATTATCTTTGAGCTTTTTTTTATGGCTTCCGCAAAGTCGCCGCCCTGAAAATTTATCATAAGGCCTGTCTGCTTGAGATGGGGGGCACACCACCTGATGACCTTTTCGAGAGGCGCCACGGCCCGTGCGGTTATGATATCATAACCTGCCGGATCGAGAAGATCTCCGTCCGTCTCTATCCTTCCCCTTTTGACGTTTATCCCTGAAAGCCCTGTAAGGCGGATCACATGTTTGAGGAAATTGACCTTCTTGTTGTTCGCTTCCATAAGGTGGGTGTTAAGACCCATTCTGCAGATCTTGATCGGAATTATGGGAAAACCGGCGCCTGAGCCCAGATCAAGTATGCTCCCCTGTTCAGGAATATAGGAAAGGGGAACCAGGGAGTCGAGCAGAAGTTCCTTTATGATCCTGTCCCTTGAGCTGATGCCTGTCAGGTTCGTTTTCTTGCTCCATTCACAGAGTTCATCAAGAAATAGTCCCATAGTCTCCGCCCTTTCGGGAGTCAACTCAATCCCCATTTCAAGGGCACAGTCAATCATTTGCCGCTGTTCACGTTCTTCCACCCCTATATTATAACTCTCCTTTTTATGATCTTTACCGCCTCTTCAGGGCTGTCGACTACATTGAATATCTCGAAATCCGATTCCGTTATCATGTCATTTTTGATAAAGGCCTCCTTTATCCAGCCGAGCAGCCCCTTCCAGTATTCCGAGTCCATGAGTATGACGGGGAAGTACCTTATTCTCTTGGTCTGTATCAGAGTAAGTGCCTCGAAAAGTTCGTCCATGGTCCCGAATCCGCCGGGCATTATAATATATGCCACCGCGTATTTTACGAACATGACCTTTCTGATGAAAAAATACCTGAACTGGAGGCTTATATTGGAGTATTGATTGGCCTTCTGTTCATTCGGAAGATGTATGTGCAGGCCCACGGATTTCGCTCCCCCGTCTGAAGCGCCTTTATTTGCGGCCTCCATAACGCCCGGCCCGCCTCCCGATATGACGTTGTAGCCCTCCTCGGCAAGAAGCCTGGCAGTCTGCTCGGTATTCTTATATGTAAGGCTTTCAGGCTTGACCCTGGAGGAACCAAAGATGGAAACCGCCGGGTATACATCGGGAAGGTACTCGAAGCCCTCCACGAATTCGGCCATTATATTGAACATCCTCCATGAATCGTTGAGTGTGAGTTCGTCTACCAGGTATTGTTTTTCAGGCATGTTTTTTTCCTTTCAGAAACAATGTCCCAACGGTTGATGATATTATACCCCTTTTTTGCCCCAAAAGGCATCGCCGATGTAGTATAATCAGTCCTTACGGCCGTGCCCGGGGCTCAAACGACCCTGATAAATGAAAAATTAATTGATCTTTCAGCATTTTTCGTTTAGCTTTCTCTGGCATATAGCGCCCATAATAAGTTCGGCCTTTGATGGTGTCAAGAAACCATAATCGGTCGCTGCTGCAGGGCAGGAAAAAATTCACCCTTATCAAGGGTGGTTTTTTTTAAGGTGCCTAAAAAGAAATGCCTGAATGTCCAGATAACGTGGCATATAAGAAGATCGGAACTATATTTTATAATGAGAGGGGCTAACGTATTTTTGTTATGGCAAAGATAGAATTTAGAGAAGAAAGGTGCAAGGGCTGCGGGCTTTGCGTGACGGTCTGTCCCAAGAACCTTATCTCGGTTGATTCAAAGATAAACAGATCCGGTTACCATGTCGCCTGTATCGACGATCAGGAAAGATGCACCGGTTGCGCACTATGCGCGGAGATGTGCCCCGACATGGTGATTACCGTCTTTAAATAGGTAAAAGGAGTCTAAAATTGAAGGACCTGTCACTTGTAAAAGGCAATGACGCGGTTGCAATGGGGGCTATTGAGGCCGGATGCCGTTTTTATTTCGGGTATCCCATTACACCGCAAAACGAGATCCCCGAATATATGGCAAAGCACCTTCCTTCAGTGGGCGGGACATTTATACAGGCGGAAAGTGAAATAGCATCCATAAATATGCTCCTGGGGGCCGGGGTAACGGGGGTAAGGGCCATGACGTCCTCCTCAAGTCCCGGGATCTCGCTCAAGCAGGAGGGAATATCCTACATGTGCGGAAGCCGCATTCCGGGGGTCATAGTGAATATGAGCAGGAGCGGTCCCGGCCTTGGCGGTATTTCTCCTTCCCAGGGGGATTATTTTCAGTCAACAAGGGGGGGAGGCCATGGAGACTACAGGACGATAGTGCTTGCGCCCCATTCGGTTCAGGAAAATTACGATCTTACGATGAAGGCCTTTGATCTGGCCGATAAATACAGAAACCCGGTCGTTATACTGGGCGACGCTCTGATGGGTCAGATAAAGGAACCCCTTGCAAGGCGTAAATACAGAAAGAGGGAGTATCCAAAGGACTGGACCCTGACAGGCGCGACCGGAAGGGAACCGAGACTCGTAAAGTCACTTTATCTGTCTGAAGGGGAACTGACCAAGCATAACTGGAACCTGAACAGGATATATAAGAGCATGAAACGGGAAATAATGTTTGAGACCCATCTGCTCGAAGATGCAAGGCTCGTGCTCGTGGCATTCGGTTCGGTTGCAAGGATACTCAAAAGTTCCATTTATATGGCAAGACAGAAGGGTATGAAGGTGGGGCTTTTCAGGCCGATAACCCTTTATCCCTTTCCTTCGGCGCAGCTCGCGAAGGTGGCTCTTTCAATAAAAAACTTCATGGCCATCGAGCTTAACACCGGTCAGATGATCGAGGATGTTATGCTTGCGGTCCGTCATAAAGGGCACCATGTGGATTTTTACGGAAGACCTCCCGGTTCTATCCCGTCACCTGATGAACTCTTTGATGAAATAAAGAAGATTTATAAAAAAAGGATAAGATAAATGAAACAGGTTTTCAGAAGGCCTGAGGCCCTGGTAGATGTGCCTTTCCATTTCTGTCCGGGATGCCATCATGGCATAATCCACAGACTGGTGGCCGAGGCGATTGATCAATTCGCTCTGAGGGAAAAGACGATCGGAGTCGCCTCTGTGGGCTGTTCGGTTTTTCTCTATGATTATTTTAACGTTGACGTTGTCGAGGCGCCCCATGGAAGGGCCGCCGCCGTGGCTACAGGCGTAAAGCGTGCAATGCCGGATAATTTCGTTTTTACCTATCAGGGTGACGGCGATCTGGCGGCTATCGGGACTGCCGAGATAATACATGCCGGTAACAGGGGTGAGAATCTTACGGTGATATTCGTCAACAATATGGTCTTCGGAATGACCGGAGGTCAGATGGCTCCCACCACCATGGCCGGCCAGGAGACGACAACCACCCCTTACGGAAGGGATCCCGAATCAAACGGTTACCCGATCAGAATGTCCGAGGTCATGGCACAGCTGCCGGGTACCACGTTCGTGGCAAGGGCGTCAGTGAGCGATCCAAAGAACCTTATGAAGGCCAAAAAGATGATCAGGAGGGCGGTAGAGGTTCAGGTAAACAGGGAGGGTTTCGGATTTGTTGAATTGCTTTCAGCCTGCCCTACCAACTGGAAGATGAGCCCTCAGGACGCCACAAAGAGGGTTCAGGAGGAGATGTCCTCCTATTTTCCGTTAGGAGTCTATAAAGGGGAGGTTGATTGATGTATTTTGACTGTATATTCGCTGGGTTCGGCGGGCAGGGGGTCATGCTCATGGGAAATATCCTTGCCTACGCCGCAATCGGTGAAAAGAAAAAGGTTACCTATATGCCCGTATACGGCGTTGAGATGAGGGGTGGAACCGCAAACTGCACGGTTGTTATCTCGGACAGGGATATCGGCTCCCCTATCATACAGAGCCCCTTGACCGCGGTGGTGATGAATCTTCCATCCATGGAAAAGTTTGCTCCCAGGGTGAAAAAAGGGGGCCTGGTCGTGGTGAATTCATCCCTGGTGCCGAAGGAGGAGGTAAATACAAAGGGAGTAGAGAGCCTCATGGTGCCGAGTAATGAACTGGCGGAGGAGCTTGGAAACGACAGACTTGCAAATATGGTCGTGCTTGGCGCGGCAATAGAAAAGAGCGGTGTCGTGGCGCTTGATTCCGTTAAAAAGGCCCTTTATCCGGCACTTGACCCCAGGTATCACAAGATGATAAACATTAATACAGAGGCCCTTGAAAGGGGAGCCAGGTTTGTACGGGAAGGAGTATAGGACGACCCTTGTGCAGTTAAGCGAGCGACTTGAGCTGAAAGGTCATTATGGAAAAAAAAGGTGAAAAGGATGTCGAAAGGGATGCCTACCAGGATTTTCTAGGTGAGGTTTCAGGTCGGTTTTCAGGTGGAGATGAAGAGCGGGCCTTTATGGACAGCATCGGATCCGGCACGCCTGATGAGGAGTTACCGGTAAAGGTGGGAGAGCGGGTCCGGATGGTGAGGGAAGAGCGTGGATTGAGCCTCAACGATATCTCCCGGAGGACCGGTATTGATGTGCAGATTCTTGAACAGGTGGAGGATGGGTCTGTGGCGCCTCCTTTGGGAACGGTCATAAGGCTTGCAAAGGCGCTTGACATGAAGATGGGCTATTTTATCTCAGGTGAGGAAAACCAGCCCTACACCATTGTGCAGCAGGGAGATCGAAAGGTGGTGTCCCGCTACGATTCGGAAAAAGACAAACAATACGGATACGAATATGAGTCTCTGGCACCGCACAAAAAGGACAGGCACATGGAACCCTTCCTTGTAACCCTGAGCCCCTCCAAGACGGAAGAGGAGAGATCCACCCATGACGGGCAGGAATTTATATATGTCATCAGGGGGCAGATGGAGGTGCGCCTGGGAGATGAGGTACATGTCCTGAAACCTAGGGACAGCATATACTACGACTCGACCATGCCTCACCTTGTGAAATGTCACGGGCAAGAGGAAACCAAGATCCTGGCGGTACTTTACACAGAAAGATGATATGCCCCTTTTAGGCGCCCATATGTCTATTGCAGGGGGGCTGGAAAACGCCCTTTTGAGGGGTAGAAAGAGGGGTTGCAGCGCAATCCAGATCTTTACCCGAAACAGCAACCGCTGGGATGTAAAACCCCTTGAAAAAGATGAAACAGGCAGGTTTCAAAGGGCTAGAAAAGAAACCGGGGTTGAGCCTGTAGCGGTCCATGACAGTTATCTCATAAACCTTGCATCCCCGAGGCAGGAGGTGAGGGACAGGTCGCTTAAGGCGCTTTTCGAGGAGATAAAAAGGACCGAGGCGCTCAACATACCCTATCTTGTCATGCACCCGGGGGCACATCTTGGGCAGGGCGAGAAGGCGGGAATCAAAAGGGTGTCGGATGCCTTTGACCTTATATTGGAACGCTGCGGTAAGACTACTGTAACCATACTGCTTGAGACTACCGCAGGGCAGGGCTCGTCACTGGGATACCGTTTTGAGCATATTGCCGGAATAATCGAGCGCGTCAGAAAAAAGGAGCGCTTCGGTGTGTGCCTTGATACATGCCACATATTCGCTGCAGGCTATGATTTCAGGACGCCTGGGACATATGCGGATTTGATCGGGAGTTTTGATGAAACAATAGGCCTTGACCGGCTCAGGCTTTTTCACTTCAATGATTCGAAAAAGGATCCCGGTTCCCGTGTCGATCGGCATGAACATCTTGGCAGGGGTAAAATAGGGAAGACCGGATTGTCCTTTTTCCTCAAGGACCCCCGCTTCCGGGACATTCCTTTTGTGCTTGAAACGCCTAAGGGGGCCGACCCGAACGGTGATGACTGGGATGAAGTTAATCTGAAATTCATGAGAGAGATTCTGGAGGAATAATTTCCAAATGATGGTGTTTGATCTTGAGTGCTCCAGGGGCCATACATTCGAGGGCTGGTTTGACAGCCTTGAGGCCTTTGAGGAGCAGCAGATAAAAAAGATGATCACCTGCCCTTTCTGTGATGATATCGAGATCAGAAAAGTCCTTTCACCCGTGTCTGTAAGCAGCGGGTCTTCCAGGCCGGTGCCGCAGGGGGCCATTGACTACAAAAAACTGGCGATGGAAGTCAGCGATTACATGCAGAAAAATTTTGAAGATGTGGGAACCAAGTTCGCCGCCGAGGCCCTTAAGATGCATTACGGCGTCTCTGAAAAAAGAAATATAAGGGGTTCTGCAACACAGGAAGAGGAAAATACCCTTGCCAGCGAAGGGGTGGAGTTTTTCAAGGTGCCTTTACCGAAAACGGATGACAAAAAAAAGAATTAGGAATTCAAGGATAAACCCTTTCACGAAATGAGAACAGGAGGAGTATTAATGGCAAAGATAGAGAGGGCGATAATCAGCGTGACCGACAAGACCGGAATAGTGGAATTTGCAAAAGCCCTTTCCCCATTTGGCGTAAAGATCCTGTCCACAGGCGGAACGGCCCGCGTAATGAGGGATGGAGGAATCGATGTCACGGATATCTCTGCATATACCGGATTTCCTGAAATGATGGACGGCCGCGTTAAGACCCTTCACCCGAAGGTGCATGGAGGCCTTCTGGGCCTGAGGAGCAATGACGAGCACATGAAGGTTATGAAGGAACATGGCATAGACACCATCGATATGGTGGTGGTAAACCTCTATCAGTTTGAAAAGACGGTGGCAAAGCAGGGAGTGAGCCTGGAAGAGGCGATAGAAAATATAGATATCGGAGGGCCCTCCATGCTCAGGTCTTCCGCCAAGAATTTCAAGGACGTGACCGTGATCGTGGACCCAGCGGACTATGAGACGGTCTTAAAGGAGATGGCGGAATCGGGCGGGGAAACAACCCTTGAAACCAGGTTCAGGCTTGCCAGAAAGGTATTCAGGCTTACTCATGAATATGACGGCGCCATATCCGATTATCTTGAAGGGGTAGAGGTATAAGACACCTCTTCGCTTTTGAGACGACTCGCTTTTTCAGCACAAGGCATGTTCTTATGGACATGCCTTTTCTTTTTGGCGCAATAGATCGCCTGAAAGGTCCGGCAGCTGCCTGAGCCGTCCATGTCAGTTTCTTTTGGCCAGGATGCGTACTTGCAGTTTAGGTCGCAGAAATCCATTACTGTTCCATAATGGTGTTGTAAAGCCCGCATCTGCCGAGTTGCGTTCGATCTTCGTCATTTCAACGTGCTCATGCACTTTGCATCTGCAGCTTTTTCAACACCCTTTTAGATCCGAAATTATTCCGAATTACTCACATTGTTTTACCCAGCGGCACACAAGAAACGCCCCGGTATCGAGACCCTCCTTTTCACCTTTTTCTTCAAGCACCTTTGCCCTGCCCGGCTCATCGGTTTTTTCGAAATGTATGGCTGATCTTGCCTCTCCCTTAAAAGGTGTGCATGACATAAGATCGTCAGGGGATCTGAAAAAGGCCTTTTTAAAAATTGCGTGTCCCTTTTTACCCGCATCCTTCCTGCGCTCCGCCCAGGGGCTGAGGCTGTTGAGAGTGGCAACTATGACCGAACCGCCCGGCCTGGTCACTCTGAACAGTTCTTCTATGGCGATGCAGGCATCCTCGATAAACTCGATTGCTGTGACGGAAACCGCCTTGTCAAAGTAATTGTCTGAAAAGGGAAGCCTTGTCATATCCCCCGGAACCATGTGGAATGGATGGCCCGTAAGTTTTTCCCGAGCCCTTTTGAGCATCGGAATTGAAATCTCAAGTCCCACAACCTCAGCGCCCAGATCAAGCAGATCCTTCGTAAACACCCCTGTGCCGCAGCCCGCATCCAGTATCTTTTCGCCCTGTTTCGGCTCCGTCATGTCAAGTACGAGCCTTCCCTCATAATACCTGATCAGTTTACCGATCGGTGTCTGAAACCATTTGTCATATTTTTCCGGCCAGTCATCAAAGACCGTTTTATCGTTCATTATTCCTCCAAGCCTTAACGTTAAAAAAGCGTATAGCAATTTATCAAAATTATGAGTAGCGAAGTATAGATAATGGATGAATCAAAATCAAGAGTCATGACAGGTCCTTTTTTACTGGGGCGAGAAAAAACAGGCCTTATGCTGAACTTTTTGCCTCGGATAAAGGATTATAGAAGGCTTTCAGGGGGTATCAAATGATCTTAAGATAGCTGAATCGACGGAACATTCATAAAATGGTTATAACCGTCGTGGCTGGTGCCAAAAAAGGCTTTCTCCAATTGTCGGCTGAATCACCGCAGAGTCAATTCCATATACCCCGTCGTGTGGTCCGGTGGGGGGAAGTCCTTTTCAGGAATTGCGGTGTCATCACTATATCGTGAGTCGTAATAGAATAATGACTTCCTGGCGCCTCATTTGGAAATAAACGATTCAAAGTAGAGATTTTCAACCGGTTTATCGATGTGACGGTTTACTATCTTAAGGAACTCGGCCTTTATGGCCCTCAAGTTCCCCTCTTTTACCCATTTATCTATCTGTATCTGATCAAGGCTGGTCAAAAAATCGCTTTTTATAATATGCAGCTTGCTTGTTAAATCAGATACCTGATCTTCATCTTCACAAGGAATGACCATTTCCATGGACAGTAAACCTTGTTTGCCGATATTCAGGACCGTAGCGCACTTAACTTGTTCGTTGCTTTTTTCACCCCTTATCGTCTTTAAAATCGATATGTTGGAAAGATTAAGTCGCTTCTCATAGTGAAAAAAGGCCCATGAGCAAAATATCAGGGACCCTACAATGAAGGTTGTTACAAACCAATTTTTCTTCACATTATGTCCCACTGAGATTCTCTGATAAATTTCTATAAATAATAGCCTGACAAGTTGCTCATTCATCAGTGTGAATTATATCGCAGAAGCTTCAAAGGCTACCACGGGAGCCTGTTTGTCCGAATGAAACAATCCGTCCTTTGTTCAAAGGGGAAGCTCCAACAATTACCCTGCCACAGCATTTTCAATTAAACGCCATGCCGCTAGTTTTCACAGGGTTTTTGACATTACCTCTCGTATCATGGTTTTTCAAGCTTTTTCACAAGAAAAGCGCCTTAATGCCGCCAGTCAGGTTCAGGCCGGAAATTGCAACCCGGTCGTTGGTTTTATGTCGTAACCATAAGAATTCGATATATCCGGATAAAAATCGAAGATAGGGCCTGTGGTGACAATTTTAATTGTGAAAAGAAAATATGGCCTTTCTAAGTTGGTGGTTTTGAGATATTATTCGATTAATCAGTGTGTTATCGAAAGCTGGAAGGCGAGGAAACCGTTAGATGTGCAGGGTTGGTGTTAGATGCTGGATGATCTTATGAAGACGCAAAAAATTGGGCAAAAATGCTATAATACCGTGGGCCTGCTCAGTATTGCCGCTTTTACAATAGGCTGCGTACTTGCAATTGCTGTCAACCTGTTACATGCGGAGGAAAAAATGTCGTTTACTCTTACATCTGATGCATTTGTCAATGGGGGGGAAATTTCCATGAAATATACATGTGAAGGCAAGGATATTTCACCGCAATTGGAATGGGAAGGGGTGCCGGAAGGTGCGCGCAGCCTTGTCCTGATAGTCGATGACCCGGATGCCCCTGATCCTGAAGCACCTAAGATGACATGGGTGCACTGGGTCCTCTACAACATACCTCCGGATGCGACCGGTCTGGCTGAAGGGGTTGTCTCGACGAGCCTTCCACCCGGAACAGAGCAAGGCGCAAATGACTGGGGAAGGACCGGCTACGGTGGCCCGTGCCCTCCTATCGGCCGACATAGATATTTTCACAAGTTATATGCCCTGGATACGGTTTTAAAAGGGCTCAATAAGCCGACCAAGCAACAGGTCGAGGCTGCTATGAAAGGGTGTATCATCGCCGTAACCGAGCTTGTCGGGACCTATGAGAAATCCAGGTAGCCTATCGGCCGGTTTATTCCGATTTCCATTGAGGATTTCAATAAAATTCACTATACCGGCATACTCATGACAAAGATCGCGTCAGGAGCTGTCAGGCTCGTGATTAAACAAAGGCGGGCACAAGGTCACAAGGGATAGCGATGCGAGAGATATCCAAGTGCCATGCCTTGAGTAACAGGTAGAGACAATTAATCGGGGGGATTAAATGAATAATTTTACTGATCGTATCATAAGGGCCGCGAAGCTGGATAAAAATCTTTATGAGGAGGTGGAAGCGGACAAGGGAGCCCTGGGCCAGGCTATGACCGTGGTAGTTCTTTCCAGTCTGGCGGCAGGCATCGGGGGGCTTCAAAAGGGTGGATTAGGCATGTTTTTTATCGGAATGATTCTGGCCCTTGTCGGATGGTTTATATGGGCATACCTGACATACATCATAGGGACCAAGATTCTTCCCATGCCTGAGACAAAAGCGGATTACGGCGAACTTTTAAGGACCATCGGTTTTTCCAGTTCTCCCGGTCTGATCAGAGTGTTGGGTATCATCCCGGGACTTGCGAATTTCATATTCATGATCGCAGGGATATGGATGCTCATAGCCATGGTCATAGCGGTAAGACAGGCGCTTGATTACACAAGCACCATGCGTGCGGTCGGTGTCTGTATTATCGGCTGGATCATACAGGCGATAGTGCTTGGAATATTTTTTGGAATGATTCATTGAATTTGATTCAAGACCTGAAGCCTTGAGTGCCGGACGGAACCGATACGGGACGCCTATCGGATCAGGTCCGCTATTATTAATATCAGGAGAATGCAAATTGAACTTACTTAGTAACGTTCTTAAACATGACGTCTTTCCTTCGCTCGGCTGCACAGAACCGATTGCCGTTGCCCAGGCAGCAAGTGCCGCAGCCAGACAGCTTGACGGCGAAATATCTAAGGTCCGTATATCCGTGGATCCGGGGGTCTACAAAAACGGTTTTGCCGTGACCATTCCAAATACCGGAGGAGAACGGGGTAACCTGATCGCAGGTGTTATCGGGGCACTGATCAGGCGGCCCGAATTGAAAATGGAGATAATGGGGGCGGTAACCGAGGAGATCCTGGACCGCGCCAAGGAGATTATAAAAACGGGCAGAGCCGATATCGGTTGTGACAGATCAAAAAAACAGCTTTACATTGATGTGTCTGTCAGCTCGGGAAAGGATACTGCCAGGGCGGTCGTAGAAGGCTCTCACAATAACCTTGTGAGCCTGGAAATAAACGACAGGGAAATTTTAAAATCGGATAATGCCGTTGATCGCACAGGTGATGATGAGTTGAAGAACGCGTTGAGGAATTCAAGGGTCGCAGATCTGGTTGACATGGCGGAGCAGATCGACCCTGATGACTATGAATATGTAAAGCGCGGAATCGAAATGAATCTCCGCATCAGTGAAGAGGGAAAAGGCCTGAAAAAGGTGGGTTATTATATCTCCGAATTGATATCGGAGAGGCTTCGACAGGACGATCTCATTTCATCATGTGAAGTAATAACTACCTGTGCGGCTGATGCCAGAATGGCCGGGCTGGATCTTCCCGCCATGACAAGCGGAGGAAGCGGAAACCAGGGAATTGTCACTATCCTGGTACCCTATTTGGTCGGAAAACACTATGCCCTGGCCGAAGAAACTATTGTTCGAAGTATCGCCCTGTCCCATTTGATAAACAGTTATATAAAGAGTTTTACCGGGGATCTGTCTCCTCTTTGTGGGTGCGCTATAGCGGCGGGGGTGGGTGCCGCAGCCGCCCTCGTATATCAACGCGCAGGCAAGGATATGGAAAAGATAACCCTGGCCGTGAACAACCTGGTCAGTGACCTGGGCGGCATGCTCTGCGACGGTGCAAAGGAGGGTTGCGCCCTGAAGGTTGCAAGTTCGACAAATTCCGCAATACGTTCCGCTCACATGGCCTTGAACGGGCATGGTATTACACAGGTTGAAGGTTTTGTCGGCGATACGGCTGAAGCCACTATCCGTAATTTGAGTATTATCGGCACGGAAGGTCTGTCTCTTGCAGATAATACAACTATCGGGATAATGATAGACAAGGAGGCCAGACGAGCCGCTAATGATCAGGCTCCGGATCAATGATCAAACCTCTTATAACCAAATATGGTTCTTCTCCAATTTAGTTGTGTGAAAAGGGTTCAAGGATTCTTCGCCCTCGCTTAGCTCAGCTCAGTCCCACAGCTTCGCAGCGGGTTCCCAGCTTCCAGGGTTCCAGGGTTCAAATGGTTGATATTTAAGAATGTTATTGCTGACACATTGAATTTTATTTTGTTTGTGCGCACATATTTTATCGACTAAAAATCAGAGTTCCATTAAATTTTTCTTTGCTTTTCACTCGCACCCTTGAACCCTCGAATCCTGACATGTTGTGCCGTGTAAAAAAGATATGCTAATTGACCAACTAATCGGGAGAAGATCCACAAATATAGAGTTGGCGCTGCCTTGACGGGGATATCAACTGCATGAATTTATTCATCAATTGACGGCGGATGAGAAGTAATGCTCTACTCCCGCCTTGAATCCTCCCTCGAACCCTCCGAGGTCTATCTTAGGATCTTTGGCCATATCGTACAGCCCCTTGAGGTTCTTATAGGTCCCGACTGCTCCTGATCCAGTGCCCGTGTATGAGGCCTCAGGTTTTGAGTCTCCCGGCTTGGCCTTAAACTCGAAGTCACCCACCTTGATGGTGGCGCCGAAGTTGTCGGCTATTCCAAGCGCGAACTTCTTGGCTGCAGCCATAATCTCCTTGTAATCGCTCATCTGAAGGGAAAAGGCGCTCACCGACCAGATGGAGGAACTGACGCCGACCAGGCCTCCCACGATGAAGTCAAGGCCGTCCTTCCACAAATCACTGAAAACCCTTTCAACCATGGCCCCCCTGTCTCCCGTGTGGAGCATCGAGATGGTCTCAAAGGTGTTCGGATTTACCTCAAGCCAGGCCCAGTGGGGTTTACCCCTGATTATTGCCGGCTTGGAAGGAAAGAGGGCCACGTTAGGGCTTTCTTCAAGCAGCCGGATCATCCGCTCCGGGTATCCCTGTTCCCTCATGGAGTCGTAGAACTGATAACGGTCGTTAGCCGAAAGCCACATGAGCCTGGTGTCTGCCGGATAACGAGCGAGCATCCCGAAGAACCCGCTCCCCCCCCGGGGCAGGACGCTTTCCTCCAGTTTGGATGCGTATATGCCGCTCATGATGTTGAAGGCGTGTTTTGCCTCCTCTGTCGGGCCTGAATCGGGAATGGCCCGGTCAAGCATGGCCTTGCGGGTTCCCTCGTGCACCTGATTAACGGTCCGTGCCAGATCTATGGTAGTTATGAGAGATTTATCCCGGGCAGATTTTCGCACACTTACGGCTACGCACCTGGGTCTTTCGTTTCGGCCGGTCAACAGGTCCAGTTTTTCGGCGATCTCGTTTTCATATCGGCTCTGGGCGCAGACAAAACGGTAGATCAGATTCCTGGTAAACCACCTGAGAGCCGAAAGGTTGGAGGGGGCCTCGGATGTGCCATGTCTTTTTTCCATGGCCTCATCAAGTGCCTCAAGACCTTTTTGATTTAGGTCGGGCAGGTTGATGCCCAGGGTGTGGAAGCGATCAACTATTTGCTCTTTTTCCTCAAGACTGTTTTCAAGTACCACTGTTTCGCTTCCCATGGAAATCTCTATACGTTCACCAACGATGTTGTATTGACCGGTATCGATAATCTCACTTCCGATAACGCGTTTATCCACCCCTTCAAATATCGCCTTCACCACAGGCCCGTTCTGGAAACCAACAACTGTGTAGCCTATGTCGACCGCACCCCTGGAAAGTTCCGGCAGGGAGGGGTTGGCGGTTAACATATAGATAGAAGCAGGTTCATCCGAGTCGCTTTCACCTGCCAGGCCGTTTGAAAGATCCCTTGCCGCCTGATTCTGGCCCTCCTGTATCGGTATTGCCAGCAGTGACACAGTTATGGTCGTTCCCTGTGGATCCAAAGAAATTTCGTACGGTTCAACGGGCTTTACCAGCCCTTTGAGACGGGTTATGTGTTCCATGAAAGGTGCAACCAGGACATATTTGAGCCCTTTGGGATCCCTGTAGGAAAGGGCTGGGAGTTTTTCAAGCTCGACATCCACAAGCCCGGCCCTTGCCGCAAGGGCTTCTCTTCCCTTTTCTGTCAGCAGGACTTCGCTGCGTTCGGCTGCAAAACCCTGCCTGGCAAGAACTATTTCCGCCATGCGGGCAAAGTCACCCTCCGTGCCCCATGACTGGGCCATCACGGCTTCAGGTGCGAACATGTGCGCCCAGCCCGTCTGCCGTGAGGGAAGAAAGCGGATGCGGCAAAGTCTTTTCCTAAGTGCCTCTATATCCCTGATATCTTTGAAGCTCAAAGCCCCTGCCTGTACAAAGTCGGGTACTGGTACGGATTCGGCAGGAGGCGCCTCGTTGTCGAACCGCTTCTGTTTCGGTTTGTATGCACCCGGTCTCTTAATGTTTTGAGACTCATGCCGTCTTTTTGCGCACGCCACGGCTTCGTTGAGGGCGGCAATGTAGCTGTCGCTTAATTCAAGATCGATATCCATGCGTTCGGCAAGCAGGCGTTCGTGACTGTATATTCCATCACCCAGCTCCGCCTTAAGGTCTTTGAACAGGGGGGAGGTCAGCTCCCAATCCGCCGGATCTGTATCACCGAAAGGAAGCTTGAAAACCACCAGCCCCCTGAGACTCCGTCCGTCCGGAATAACCGTTTCATCCGTGATACCAAAGATGAGTTGTTCTGTAACGGAGTCAGGCGGCATGATTCCGACAGGTATTATGGCATTACCGGCGGCAAAAGAGGCAAGACCCTTTGACCGGGTAAGCTCCGGGCCGGCCATCTGCGTGCCGGAAGTCCTCTTTTCAGTGAAGCCCTTTTTCTTGAGTATGAAGGCCCCTGTCATGGCCGTAGCCTTGCCGTCTCTGGCATCAAAGAGGGTGAGATCGGCCACGAACATATCCTCCGAGTCCCTGTAGCGCTCGATCCGGTTAACTTTCAGATCGATGCCGTCTCCTTTCAGGCTGTCCGCAGGGGAAGGAACGACAGGTGCCTTTTCAGCCTGCTCATCAAGGGGAATGACGACGCCTCCCCCTTTGACATCCACGACCAGTTCGCCCTTTCCGGCCTCGGCAGCGATATCGCCCGGCACTCTGAAGACAAGACGTATCCGGTTGTTGGAGCCGGGTGCCAGCATGGTGGGTGCCATGAAACCGAGCGGCAGAAGTCCTGTTAAGTTATGGAGCCTGACAGGGAGCGCACCTTCCCTGGTGTTCATGCGAAGTGAGAAGCGTTCGGCAGGCCTGATATCCAGGAGGGCCTGGACCTTCGAGATCATGTCCGCCTCGACAATACGGAAGATTGCATCGGAACCGGCTTCATGACGGCCGATTTTTTCAACATCCCTTACCTCCCTGATGGCGAGAGCAAAGGTCTTGGAAAGCTCTGACGGCGGTTTTGCGGGAAGGTCACTTATGCGGTCCGGATCTAAAGGCAGGGTTCCAACCAGCGGCAGGTCGAAGTGCCCGTAGTTCATGTCGTAAAAATGCAGTGACATCTGATGCATGGCCGCCTCCGGGACCATAAAAACGAGCGCGCCGACAACGGTCTCTTCGGGACTCACTGCCAGGCTGTTTTCACCAGGCATGGTCAGGGGCGCCTGCGTAAGCCATGTGGCAGGTGACAGAGGCACCATATGCTCACTGTTCCAGCGAAGAAAAAGGTGCCTTTTCATATCAGGTATGACATAGGTCGGTACCATCTTAACCGTCTTTCCTCTGGTAGCAGCCTCATTTCCAACCCAGGAAGCGGGATGGCTGGTACCGTCCGGATAGACCGTCACCTCCTGCTCAGGCAGGACATTCCGAATTTCAAGGACAAGCGAGAGAAAACGGCTGCCTTCAGGTGCATCCAACCCCTTGAGACGGTTTAAGAACAGTGCCTCTTTTGCGGTGAACAGGGCCGCCTGATTTTTACCGCTGACACCTATCGGAATACGCTTGATTATCCTGGCGTCTCGTACCGGCATTGCGTCCCCTGTCACCAGACTGGCTGTCCCTGAATCATAGCGGGTCTTAAGGGGCCTTATCCGGTAACTGATGCTGGCGGGTATTTCTATCCCGGCGCCTTCCCCGGGAGCGGGCATTAATGCCTGGGCGGCATTTGCGAAGGTCAGGTTACGGCCTGATTTTTGACGATATCTCAATGTAAGTTCTATAAGGGTTTCTGCGTCACCGGTTTTCCTGGGTAGCGATTTGATATCCGAGGTTACTTGCGAGAATGTCTGTTTCAGCTTCTTGGGGTCTTCGGTAATGATATAGCGCCCGGCCGACAGTTCGGCGGCACGCTTAAACGGCTGATCATTCAGATTACCGATACCCACCCAGAGGCATTGTATGTTTTCATCGGCAAGACGGCCAAGCAGGGTCTCGAACTGAATCTGCTTTTCCTCGTCCACGCCCAGAGCCGCATCGGTTATAAATATCATGTATCGTTTGTTTGAGGGGATGGCCGCCTGGGAGTGAAGGGCACTGTCGACCGCACCCAGGATGTTGGTGCCGCCTCCTGCGTAGAATTGCGCGACCCCGGTTAGCAGTTCGCCTTTGTTAGAGGTGGTCACCTGGTTGACGTAGACATCGTCCTCAAAGGCCATGACCTGGCCCAGGATATCATCCGGAAGGGTGACGATAAAATCGTGGAGCAGGTTTTTTACCTTGTCGATCCGGTAGTCACAACCCGATTTATCAGGAGTGGTGTCCATGGACCCGCTTATATCGACCATGAATGTGACGACCGGGACATCAGATGGACGCGCTCCGGCAGGTCTTTTATAGCGGGCAATAAAGGTGCTGGTCAAACTGGAGTTAATGACTGAAAAGGCATCACTGAGCGCGTTCGGGTCACTTGCCGGATAATAGTTTCCTCCTGAAAGCGAGGAGATGCGGTTGAGGGTGTTGACATCATGCCCTTTTCCAAAACCTATGGTAAAGACAGGAATGCCTGCCTGGGAGACCCTGTCAAGGACTTCTTTTTTAGTGGCCTTGCTGCCCGGCCCGGTGTCGTTATAATTGGCGTCAAAGCCGTCGGTAAACACCAGCAGGGCGGGACGGTCGGCCCCTTGAAGCATATCAAGCCCCATCAGGATGGAATCGTTAAGAGCAGTGGCGCCGTTGGCCCTTACGCCTTTAAGCCCCTTTAAGACCTCGGCCCTGCTCTTGCCTTTTATGGGGCGGGGTTTGGTGTCAAAATCTACCACGCGCAGTGATGCGTCCTCAGGCAGGGACTCGATAAATTTGCGTGTGGCATTCAGCGCCTTTTTCATCTGCCCCTTCATCGATCCGGAGGAGTCTATCAGCATTACAATTTCGAGAGGTACCGGGCTGCGTTCCACGCCGAGCACATGTGCGGGCGCACCTCCCTCCTTTATTTCGAGACCGCCTGGCTCAGGTAAGACAGCGGCTGCATCACGGCCCAGCAGTGTGAAAGTGACATCCACCTCGTCTCCGGATCTCTTGACACGGTTTATCCTGAGACCTGCGTCCCCTTCTTCACCGAACACCGTTGTCATGGCCAGGGGCCAGTCAAGCAGGGTTTCCTTTCCAGAGTGGACCGGTATATGGAGCGCGCGGAGGGCGCATGCCTTCTGCCTGGCCTTGGGGCCTACCTCCACCTGCCAGAGCCCTGCCGGCAGGAGAAAAAAGGAGTCACCTTCAGGGGTGACATCGCCATTTTCGAATCCGCTGCCGCCCGGAAATTCAGGGTGCTCGGTGTAGGTCGTGGTGCCGAAGGGTATGGCAGGGAGCACCTTGGCAAGGCCGTAGGGTATGTTTTTTATGCGGATGGCACCCGGTTTCTGGCCCATTTCGACTTTGGGGACAGGAAAGTCATATTCGACAAGTTCTACCGTGATGTCTGTCAGTGGATTTCCCTGGTCACTGGTTAGGCTGAACAGGCACCTTCCCGCCTCCTGCGGGATATCGTCTATGACGAAACGGTTGGATCTGATGCTTGCCATGTACCACTTGTTATTGATCACGCGTCTATAGGCGCCTGACCTGATGGTCAGTTCGGCCTGAAGGCTGACTTCTCCATCAGGCACTGTTACGATGATGGAACGGAATTTCCCACCCGGGTTGTCTGTATGGAAACGGACATCAAGAACCCCCTCATCCCCCATCTTGAACGTGGCAGGGCGGCCGGGAATAAGCCTGAATTCCTTCACTATGGTAAGGTCCATGCCGTATTCGATAAGCGCCTTGCACCACCATAGAGTGGTATCATTTTCTTCAACCGAAAAAATGGCCATGTAGTTGTCAAAGTGATGGATCTTGCCGTTGATCGATTCTGCGTAGGCCCTGAGCTGATCGCGCACCGCCTCCTGATTTTTGCTTTCAGCCGCCTGCAGGTACCAGGTCTCACCTTGGACAAGGACTGTGCGCAATGCGTCTCCCTCAGGTATCTGCAATTCAAGCGAGCTGTCTTTGGAGTAGTTGAGATTCTGGTATAGAGACAAATCTCCTGCAGGATTTATAAGAGGAGCCGGGATTTCATCCGGGTCCATGCACAGACCTGTTGAAAAGGTGATCATGATCGAAAGGGAAGCGAATGTCAGGGCGGAAATATAATGTCGGATTAGGCCTGCCTTCAGGGATTTGCAGGTTAGGCTTCGCTGTAGGCTGATAACAGATCTAAAGAAAGTCATGGTAATATCCTTTCTTATGTATATTGAAGATATAGCGGCATAGGTGCTGAAAAGGGCAAGGGTCTTAATAGTCATAAAGCGTATTAATGCCTCAGTGAGTTCAATCCTTTTAACATACGGTATCGTTTTGTTCAACAATACCGTATGTTCCCATACCCAGGGAAACTTAGGATACATATCTGAAGTGAAAGGGAAAGGCGGGTGTTTTGTTGATTGAATGAAAATTTGCCTGGAGGAATTGTTAATCCCTCCAGGCCTTTAACCGAAAGGTTAATTTATTGCATCTATTTCCTTGAGCCAGGCAGTTGCTACCTCGCGTACCTGCTTGTGTTCCACATCGACTGAGGCATTGAGTTGCTGCATTTTTTCAGTTGTCATATTATCTGCAATGGGCTTCAAGATTTCCCTGATCTCAGGATATTTATCTAAAACCTCTTTTCGAACAACCGGCACGGGATTGTAGACAGGGAAAAATAGTTTGTCATCAATCAGGTTGACAAATCCAAAGGCCGCTATGCGGCCGTCCGTGGCAAAACCCATCGCCGAATTAACCAGGCCTTCCTTGAGGGCCTTATAGGTGAGGCCGATAGACATCTTTTTGACCTGTTTGGCGGGCAATTTGAATTTATAGGTCTTCATGACTTTCTTGAAACCATCTGGTCGTTCCCAGAATTCCGAATCAAGCGCAAAGATGAGTTCGTCCGGATTTTCATTTACGTACCCTGCAAGGTCGGAGATGGTTTTGAGACCAAGGGAGTCGGCCTGGGATTTTTTCATCATCAGCGTATAGGTGTTGTTGAATTTTACAGGGTCGAGCCATATAAGGTTTTTTTTCTCGTCCGCTTTTTTGACCCAGTCGTAGACCTTTTCAGGTACGGTCATGATTTCCATGTCCTTTTGCTTGTAGTAAAGAGTGTAGGCCGTACCGGTGTATTCGAAATAGATGTCGAACTGGTCGCTTTCCAGAGACTTTCTTGCGATAACCGAACCGACCCCCGTTTTCAGGGTTACGTCAAATCCCTTATCCTGAAGAAGGATGCCTGCCAGCTCTGAAAGGAGATACTGCTCAGTAAAGTTTTTGCCGCCCACGATGATCTTTTTATCCTTGGCAAGAAGAGTGCCGGGCAAAAGAAAAGTTAGAACGATAATAGCGGACACAAATAGTTGAATGATTCTTTTCATATCTTTTTCTCCTTATTTTGACTTTCGGCGCAATGTGAAGCGCCTTGCATGGTTAGTGTTTGTAATCTTTTCAGCCGGAAAGGCGCAGCCCTTTTGAGATCAGGATGTATCCCATAAAATCGGCGAGGCCGTCTGCAATAAGGGCCATGAGGGTGATCGGGATGGCACCGGCCAGGAGTTTTTCCGTCTGCATCAGACTGATTCCGGTAAATATGAGATCCCCCAGCCCCCCGGCGCCGATTAGATAGGACAGAGCGGCTGTTCCGATATTGATAATGAGGGCGATCCTGAATCCTGTGATAATTACCTTCATGGCATTGGGAAGTTCTACTTCAAAAAGGATCTTTAAGGGAGTCATTCCCATGCCTCTGGCTGCATCTATGAAAGAAGTCGGTACCGCCGTTATGCCGGCCAGGGTGTTTCTTGCTATGGGAAGAATGGAATATATGGAAAGGGCAAAAATCGCCGGCTTCAAGCCGATACCGAGAAAGCTCATTGCGATTGCGAGAACCGCAAGGGAAGGGATGGTCTGTCCCAGCCCTACAATGTACATGCAGATACCGGCGTACCGGCGAAACCTCTTTCTGGTGAGAATAATTCCCGCACCTAATCCTATGATCGTTGCAAAGGTCATGCTTATGGCCACGATATAGAGGTGCTGCACCAAGAGTTCTATAATGACGGGATATTCGTAAGGGTCGGAAAGATATTCAACCAGGCCGGTTCTCTCGGCCATGACTCCGGCAATGAGGATTATGAGCATCAGCATGAGTCGGTATGTCTTTCCCATAAGTTTATTCATCTCAGGATATTCCTTTGAAGTTTGATGCCTTCGGGTGTTGCTAGTCTCTCCAGCATAGCCATGAAACCATCCACAATTATAGCCAGGAGAGAGACCAGAATAGCTCCGCTCATGATCATCTCCGGATACACACGGTCGATTCCCTGTTGGATGTAAACTCCCAGTCCCCCTGAACCAATGTAGACGGCTATGGCTGCGATACCTATATTCATGACCGCGGCCGTCCGCAGACCTGCAATTATGATAGGGGTGGCAAGAGGTATCTGGACCTCTTTGAGGAGTTCCCACCTGTTCATTCCCATACCCCTGGCAGCATCCACAAGTGGACCGGGAACGTTTTTGATGGCCGTATAGGTGTTTCTGATTATGGGAAGCTGGCTGTATAGAACGAGGGCTATAACCGCCGGGACCTTGCCCAGGCCGAGATTGACAAGTGCCAGGATTGGCAGCATTATTCCGAAAAGTGCAATGGACGGGATGGTCATAAGAATGTTGGCTCCGTTCAATACACGGGAGGCCAGATTCTTATGCCCTGTAATGAAGATTCCCAGAGGAACCCCGATCACGGTTGCGATCATAAGTGCCAACCCGACGATCCATATGTGCTCCCAGGAAAGAAAGAGAACCTGTGCATAGTTATCTATGATAAATTGAATAGTGCTCACCGCTACACCTCGTTTCCGTTTGCCTCGGCCTCGTCCGCATAGCTTTCCCTGACTACTTTCTGTATGTCATTATAGGTAACGGTTCCGGCAAAGTTCCCGTTTTCGTCCAACACGCAAAAGGTACCGGTATCGTACATGAGCATAAAGGAGAGGACATCCCGAAGCGAGGTCCTCTCTTTAAGCAGGAGAGGATATGATTCCGCCAGGTCTCTGACCAGGCTTTCTTCATATTTAAGTATTTTTTGCGTGACGGATCCTATCGGTTTGCCGTTCTCTATAACGATGCCGTAGCGAAATCCATTGTCGTCAAGGAATTTCAAGGCATCCTGTGCCGGATCACTTCCGGGGATCATATTTTTCGGTTTGCGATTGATTACATCCATGACCCTCATAAGACCCAGGACTTTCAATGCCCTGTCCGCACCTACGAAGTCCGCCACAAACTTATTCTTGGGGTGTGTCAGTATGACTTCGGGTACTTCGTACTGTATCAGACGACCTTTGTCGAAAAGTGCGATGCGATCCCCCATCTTCATTGCCTCGTGTATGTCGTGAGAGACAAAGGCGATGGTTTTTTTCAGCTTTGCCTGAAGCTTGAGGAATTCGTTTTGAATTTCTTCCCTGTTTATGGGGTCTATGGCTCCGAAAGGCTCGTCCATGAGGAGTATTTCCGGGTCTGCCGCCAGTCCTCGCGCCACACCTACCCTCTGCTGCTGTCCACCCGAAAGCTCAACAGGATAACGATCCCGGTAGAGCTCCGGTTCCAGATTGGTCATTTCAAGCAGTTCATCAACCCGTTCCCGGATACGTCTTTTGTCCCATCCCAGAAGCCTCGGAACGATTGCGATGTTTTCGGCTATGGTCTTATTGGGAAAGAGTCCGATGGCCTGTATGACATAACCCATCCGCTGCCTGAGTTGTATGATGTCCATGTCCATTATGTTTTGATTTTCTATGGTTATGTTTCCGCGAGTGAGGGTTTCCAACCGGTTGGTAAGCCGAAGAGTGGTGGTCTTGCCGCATCCTGAGGGGCCGAGAAAGACCACGATTTCGCCTTTGGGTATGGTCAGGCTTACATTGTCGAGGGCAGTTACCGCATCTCTTCCGGATCCGAATATTTTTGTAACCGACTCATAGGTGATCATTCGGTGTATCTCCTGTTGCAGGTCATAGCATTATCAAATGGTGGTGATTTTAGCAGAAGGGTTTCATCTGTTTCTGTATTAGTATATGCCTGTTGATGAGCCTGTGTTTCTTTCTGCGATAAAACCATAGGCAGATCAAGGAGTATGGATGGAACCGCCGCGTTTGAATCTTTTTGACTTTAAAAAGTTTAAATAAACAAATTTCTATCATGAAAATTTGAATGAGTAGTAGTTTCAACTAATACTAAATTTAAATACCATAAGATATATTTGTTGTCAAATCAGGCTGTCTGATCCAATATTAAGACTTAATCTTCGGCTCTGAGTAACGAGTGCCTGAATTTTTGCGGCAAACTGGGCAATAGTGGTAGGAAGTTGTATAAAGTAAAGATAATATATCGGGAGAGGACCCGATATGGCCCTCTCCTGATGGTCATTTATTCTTTGACTGCGGCCCGCATCATGGCAAGCGCCTGGTGCGAGGCATTGATCAGGGGATGTACAGTCGGCGCTGCAGTAAGGAGCGGATGAGTGGCTATCTGAATCATGTCCAGTTCCCTTACCGTAACGCCCTTCTGTATTGCAAGGGCTATCACATTGATTAATTCACCCACGGCTGCACATCCATATACCTGGCCTCCCAGTATGATCCCTGATCTGGGTGAAAAACAGAGTTTGACTTTGCATTCACAGGCATCAGGAAGGGTTATTGGGTGCCTGTCGTAGGCTGCCGCGCTTGAGGAGATTGAATGGAAATTTTCTTTCTTGCCTGTACGGCATATCATTCCGGCACTCGCGAAGGAGACTCCTCCCAGCCTGGTTGAAAATGCGGCAATGGTTCCAGGCATCTGATTGAGCACGCGAATTCCGTATAGATTGACCCCGGCGTTCCTGGCCTCCGAGGTCGCAGTCGAAGCGAGCCATACCGGGACCTCCCGTCTTGTGAAAAAATCCCGTTTGAGCGCGCAGTCGCCAACCGCAAATACACCTTCCGTGTCTGTCTGCATATAATCATCAACCCATATGGAGCCTTTGTCCGTAATACGCAGGCCTGCCTGCCTGGCAATCTCAACCGAAGGTTTTGCCCCTGCACTGAGAATAACGACGTCCGCGGGGATGATCCGGCCGTCTTCCAGCGTAACCGAGTCCACGTGGCCGTTACCGTTTATCGACATAACACGGCTGTCTGTATGCAGGTTGACCCCTTGTTCAACCAGCACCTCTTCCACCTTGTCACAAAACTCGTCATCAAATGCCGCCGACAGAAGCTTGGGCAGAATTTCAACGAGGTGAGTTTCCATCCCGTCTATCTTGCTTAATTCATCCGCAAATTCGGCCCCGATAAATCCGCCTCCGATGATCACTATTTTTCTCGAGTGCTCTATTTTATCACGAAGACTTGTCATGTGAGACAGGCTTTTTCGAATGGTATAGACTCCCTCTTTTTCGATTCCCGGAATAGGCGGTTTGACGGATTCCGTACCTGTGGCAAGGACAAGCCTTTCGTAGGAAATCGTCTGTCCTGACTCTATGGTAACGGTTTTTGCCTTTCTGTCAATGGAGACAACCTTGCCGACAATGATTTTCACCCCTGCATTATTGAGCGGTTGATCACCCATTGCGTTTTGTTTGGGGTCAGGCATGGTATTCATCATATATGGTATGGCGCAGGGGATGACGCTGTCTCCGATTTCCTTGATAAGGCAAACTGATTTTTCAGGGTACACGCTTTTTGCCGTCATACCTGTTATTACGCCTGCAGGGCCACCACCAATGATAACAACGTTAAATTCCATAAAAGTCTCCTTAAAATTGATCTTGATTGAAGAAATGGTTGAATACAAACTTCTCTGCCGTCTCAATTATCATGTTATTACAGCTGATTAATTTGTATAAGGTAATCCACCCAATGGAGGCTAAAGTCCCCGGACAGGAAACGGAATCCGCGGTTGAGACAGTCCTGCAGCGCGGGTCAATGCCGGTCCTCTAACAGATTATTTGAGCGGATTTACAGTAAAGGCGGGATATCTCCGGTGTCAAAAACTTGAAATATCTTTGACTCTGACAGGGGAGGCATCCCGGGGAATGTGTGAAGTCACTGTTTCCAACAGCTTCTTATATGAATTCAAAGATGGGGTTCAAAGATATGCGGTATTTCTGTCATGTTTTAGTTTTTTGACCTTCCTGAATTTCCGATCGATCAAGGGCTGCCATGAGAACGATCAGTAAAAAAATATACCAGCAAATAATATGCCATGTTTTCAGGGCCAGTCGAAACGGGATAATATGCCGATATGAATGGAAAATAAAATTGGCTTTTAGCCGGGCAGGGAAAAATGGGGACAGGCCTGTGTCAGGTTTTTTTACTATCTGACAAAAAGAGGGGGTGATAACACCTGAAGCGGACTATTGCAGAGGCCTTCCATCCGGGGGGATAGGTCATAATTAAACAAATCCGCGTCTCAGGCATTTCAGATGCACTGTGACAGGAAAGAGGTGAATCCTCGGCCTTTATCTCATGAGACCGGGGAGAAAGAGTGCGATACCGGGAAACGGTATCAGTATCATGGCGCATGCGATAAGGGCGAGCAGGAATGGAAAGGCACCTTTAAAGATTGTCTGAAGCGGCACGTCCTTTGCCACTCCGTTTACCACATAGACATTTACCCCCACAGGAGGTGTTATCACTCCCATCTGTGTTACGAGTACAATAATTACACCGAACCAGATAGGATTGTAACCCATCTCCGTAACCACGGGGTAAAATATGGGTATGGTGAGGAGAATCAAGGCCAGGGCGTCGATGAAACAACCGCCCACCAGGTAGATTAATATGATAAATGCCATAATGGCGAAATTGGGCAGGGGCATTTCACTGACCCAGGTTGCAACCGCATAGGGAATCCTGGTAATGGCCAGAAAATGGCCGAAAAGGGTTGCCCCTGCCACTATCACCATCACCATGCATGAAATTCTGGTGCTTTCGTAGACCGCCTGCAGGCATTTTTTCCATGTGAGGCGTCTTCTGAGGAAACCCAGCAGGATCGCTCCTCCGGCCCCGATAGCGCCGGCTTCAGTGGGTGTGAAAAATCCTACAAACAGGCCTCCCATGACCAGCACAAATAGCGCCAGGGTTTCACCCACCCCTGAAAGGGATATGATCTTCTGCCTGAAGGTCGTCTTTGGACCCTTGGGTGCAATGTCTGGCCTCAAGCTGACCCAGATATATATGGTGAGAGCGAAAAGCAGAGAGAGCAATATCCCTGGCAATACACCCGCCACAAAAAGCTTGCCGATCGACTGCTCGGTCAGAATTCCGTAAACAATGAAGATCACGCTCGGAGGGATGAGTATCCCGAGGCTCCCCCCCGCCGCTACAGTGCCGCTGCCCAGTGCCATGCCGTATTTATAGCGTTTCATTTCAGGCAGGGCGACCGTGGCCATGGTGGCTGCTGCGGCATTTGTCGAGCCGCATATTGCGGCAAAACCGGCACAGGCGCCGATGGTGGCCATGGCAAGACCTCCCGGCATATGCCCTACAAAGGTATAGGCGGTGTCAAACAGGCGCCTGCTTATACCTGCATGAAAGGTTATCTGACCCATAAGTATGAATAGGGGAACCACCGTGAGGCTGTATGAGCCGAAGACATTGAAGAAGTCCTTGGCCAGCATCCTCATCCCGGCCTCCCAGGAGACCACGTAGCTGAACCCCACGACCCCGAGAAGGGCCATTACAAAGCCTACAGGCATGCGCGAGAAAAGGATGATAATGAGTATGATTAATCCGATGAAACCTACCGTTGTTGGGTCCATGGGGCTGCTCCCTTCAATCTGCGCCTTTTTATGAGTGCCCGAATCACATAGCGTCTTTCCAGCGATACCAGGGTCCGGCCTTTCCTGCCACAACCCTCACGAAATCGACTATCAGAACCACGCAGACTACTGCCGAGGAAAAGGCAATTCCATACAGGACAGGGAAAAACGGGAATCGCAAAGTGAGAGATACCTCACCCGATGCACGAAAATCATTTCCGTATTGTATGGATTCCCATGCAAGAAGGGCGAAGAGAAATATGCCAAGAAGCTGAGAGCTCAGATATATAACTTTGCGGGTACCTGAAGGCAGGGCTGCTACAAGTACCTCAACCGCGACATGGCCCCTGTTGATAGTGGTGTGGGCCATGGCAAAGGAGGCAACGGCGGCCCCCAAGAACCCTACCAGCTCATAGGTGCCCAGAATGGGGTGCCTGAAGAGTCTCAGTATGACATCTGCACAGGTCAGGGCGGTCATTCCGAGGAGAGACCATCCTGCAATTATATTCAAGAAATCGGCGAGTCTTCGAACCTGTTTCGGGGCGGAGGACATGGCGTAACTCCCGTTTCTTTTTTTTAAGCAGTGAGATCACCCTTTTAGGAGCGTGATCTCACTGCCTGGTTACAGTCTATTTCGCTGCGTATTTGTCGATGGATTCACGAATGAATTTAACATATTCATCACCCGGCAGGCCTTTATCCTTGAGTGATGATGCATAGTCGTCGATTACAGGAGAGACGGCCTTTGCCCAACGCGCGCTTTCCTCATTTGAAAGGGAGATAATCTTATTGCCCAGACTTTGGGTGTATTTCTTGCCCGCGGCGTCGGCAGTGTCCCACCCCTCTGCATGTTTGGCTATCCATTCCTTGCTGACCTCGTCAAAGACCTTCTGGATATCGGCGGGAAGCGCGTTCCATTTGTCCAGGTTCATGATTACATACATTGCCGTTGTGTAACCGACGCTGAAACACTCGGTAGTGGATTTGATCACTTCCGCCTGTTTCCAGCCCTTAAGTACCTCGATAGGGGCAAGGGTCCCTTCCACGACACCTTTTTGAAGGGCCTCATAGGCACCACCCTGTCCCATTGCAACGGGAACCCCACCAAGGGCCTTTGCGGCCTTTGCGCTGAAACCTGTGCAGCGGATCTTCAAACCTTTCAGATCCTCCATCTTATATACGGGTTTCTTGCTGTGGAGAAGTCCCGGGCCATGTGCATGCAGGTAGAAGAGTTTTACCTTTGAAATGGCCTTGGGCTTGAAGCGATTGTAAAAATCATTGGCAACATAGGTAGCGACCTTGCCGCTCGGGTAACCCATCGGAAGGTCGAGCGCCTCCATTGAAGGGAATCTTCCTGCGGTGTAGGCGAAAAGAGACATTCCGATATCTGAAACCCCCTTGACAACACCGTCGAACATGCCGGGTCCCTTTAATAGCGCCCCACCTGGGAAGTAAGTGAACTTTACCCTTCCATCGGTTCGTTTTTCTATTTCCTTTGCCCATGAGTCGCCCAGCTTTGCATTGAAATGGGAGGGCGGAAAGAAGTTGCTGTATGTGAGCATGATCGTCTTAGGTCCAGACGCATGGGCGCTAATAAGGGGTAGTGCCATAATGCACAGACCCAGGATTGAGATTAAGAACCACTTTTTGTTTTTCATAATTTCCTCCCCTTAAAATTTAAATTGACGTCTTACCTAAACCGTACCCTTAAGTCCCACCTCCTTTCTTCATGGGCAATTGAACGGCTCAAAGTTATTAAACGGAAATCTTTGATGAACTCCATAGTTAAGAGTTAAGGGGTAAATAATAAGAAACCCAAAAGTGGAAAGCTTGATAACCGAAAGAAAAAATGACAAGACCATACATGAGTCCCCCATATCCCTGGATGGAGTGCTCAGGCAAAAAAAAGAAAGGTAGCTATAAAATAATTACAATGTATTTATAAGCCAGCGCTCATGGTCTGTCAAGAAACTTTTGGGCCTCTTCCATCTAAAAACCGGAAGTCGATTTGTACCGGAATATAGGTCGGAGAACCTTTATGTGATGGATGCGACGGCTTATCTCTTTTCTACAGGTGGTGTAGGGGCAAAAACCGATTAGGAGATGTTAGGTGATCGCATATCAAGGAGAATTATCCACCAATGACGACCTAAGATAATATAATATGGAAAAAAGCTAAAAAGGTCAACATATTGGTGAAAACGTATAAAAACAGTAGATTAGTGCTATTATTTTTTTTGATAAATCAAATAAATATTAAAATCCTTGATTCACCATCAAAAACCCGGTATGGGAATTTGTTACTTTTCAGGGGTAAATCGATGCCGGGTTGCCTGGAACGGGATTTTCTACCGTATGTTGATCAGGTGGTGGGTTGCTGGAAATACAATCAAGGTAAAGGACCGGAGATAAGACATTTATGTGGTTAGGTGTCCGTGGAAAATAGCGTGGTCTCATGATGAGCTTGACAAACCTGAATGGTATGTTTATAGTTGTTACCTATTATAATTAGTGTAATTATATCAATATGTTAGATTCTTGCAGTCATGGCTGGCTCTGACTGCAGTACTCTAAAAAAAGGAGTGTTGCCAATGATTGAGGCAAAGAACCTCGTTAAGTACTTCGGTCATAAGTTGGCGGTCGATGATATATCCTTCACCGTTGAAAAGGGAGAGGTCCTCGGCTTTCTCGGACCCAATGCGGCTGGAAAGTCAACTACAATGAGAATGTTAACAGGTTTTATCTCTCCCAGTTCAGGCACCTCCGTTATCGGAGGGAGAGATATTGTAAAAGAGCCCTTTGAGGCGAGAAAAATGATCGGCTACCTTCCTGAAAACGCTCCAACCTACCCGGATATGACGGTAACCGGGTTCCTCGAATTTATTTCAGAGATAAGGGGATTTTCAGGTAAGGAAAAATTTGCAAGGGTCGAAAAGGTACTTGAAAGATGCTTCCTTTCAGAGGTACGCTTTCAGACCATCAATACCCTTTCAAAGGGATTCAAACAGCGGGTCTGTTTTGCCCAGAGTATCCTGCACGATCCTGAGTATCTGATCATGGACGAACCGACCGACGGGCTTGACCCCAACCAGAAGCACGAAGTGAGGGCCATGATAAAAGAGATGGCCCTGGACAAGGCTATAATACTTTCCACCCACAATCTAGAGGAGGTGGAGGCGATCTGCTCAAGGGCGATCATCATAGCTAAAGGAAGGATCGTGGCAGATGATACCCCCTCGGGACTCAAGGCCGGGTCATCACTTCACGGGGCGATCTGCGTGACTCTCATGTGCGGTTGTGATGAAGCGGTCATTGAAGAGATCCGGGGACTTCCGGGAGTCGGTTCGGTTGAAACAGTGGAAAAGACGGAATCTGAAGTCACGCTTCGAATATTTGCTGAAGATGGCGGGGGGTGCGGTTCTCAGGATCTGATTCGGTTTTTTATGAAAAAGGAGATGCCGACGGAAAAAATATTCATTGAAGAAGGTCGTCTGGATGAGGTCTTCAGGAAGGTAACGACAAGTTGATATCTGAAAACCGGTATCAGGATGCGGGTGCCGGTTAAAACAAAAATAAACGGAGATGCTTTAGAGGTTAATCTATATGACTAATATCTGGGCTATAGTAAAGAGGGAACTTGCAGGCTATTTCTGTTCGCCTGTGGCATATGTGTTTATCGTGATATTTTTACTGCTTTCAGGTTTTTTTACTTTTTCCGTAAGCCATTTCTATGAAAACGGACAGGCAGACCTGGCAGCCTTTTTCGGATGGCAGCCGTGGATTTTTCTTCTCCTGGTCCCGGCCGTAGGCATGAGACTCTGGGCCGAGGAACGGCGCACCGGAACTATAGAACTGCTCCTTACACTTCCTGTCACCCTTACGGAGGCTGTTCTCGGAAAATTCATTGCAGCATGGCTGTTCCTGGCGCTTGCCCTGTTCTTGACATTTCCACTGGTCATCACAGTGGCATATCTGGGAAATCCTGACATGGGCGCCATATTTTGCGCTTATTTTGGGAATATTCTAATGGCCGGGGCTTATCTGAGCGTGGGAAGCATGACTTCATCCCTGACCAGAAATCAGGTGGTCAGTTTTATCCTTGCGGTGGTCATCTGCCTTTTCCTGGTCATTGCCGGGTGGACTCCGGTGACCGAGGTCCTTTCAGGTTGGGCCCCACTCTGGCTGGTTGAGACAATATCCAGTTTCAGTTTTATCTCCCATTTCTCCTCCATTCAAAGGGGAGTCCTGGATGCCAGGGATCTCATTTATTATGTCTCAGTGATATTTTTCATGCTCTATGCAAACGGCGTAATCCTGCTCAACCGCAGGACCTGATAAAGGAGGATCTTACATGGTAAAAAAAAGAGGATATGATTCCAAAAAAATACTCCTCTCGTTAACCGGACTGGTAATACTGTTTGTCATACTTATCCTCGGCAATGTTCTGCTGTCATTTGCAAACATCCGTTATGACGCTACAGAGGAAAAGATTTATTCCCTGTCCAAGGGTACGGAAAACATCATCTCGGCACTGGATGATAAGATTACCGTCAAGTTCTTCTTCAGCCGCAGTAATCCCGATTTTCCGGCGAATCTCAAGTTGTACGCCAAAAGAGTCAGGGATTTCCTTTCCGAGTACGAGAACTCAAGCGGCGGCAGGATAGACGTGGAAATATATGATCCCAAGGCCGATTCCGATGAAGAGGAATGGGCCCTCAAATATGGGGTAAAGCCGATGCAGCTCGCCAGCGGGGAAAAGATCTTCTGCGGGCTTGTATTTCTTTCGCTTGAGCAGGAGCAGACGATCGGGCTGCTGGATCCTGCCAGGGAACCTCTTCTTGAATACGATATAACAAGAATAATAAATGACCTCAGGACGTTCAAAAAAAAGAAAATAGGAATTATCTCAACCCTGCCTGTTTTCGGCCAGCAGGGGTACCAGATGCCGGGGCAGCCCGGAAGCGAGGCCTGGTACTTTGTTACCGAGCTGAAAAAGACCTACGAACTGAGCAATATCCCGATTTCCTCGGAAAAGCTCGACAACTCTCTGGACCTATTGATAGTCATTCATCCCAAGGCCCTGAGTGAAAAATTGCTCTACGCGGTTGATCAGTATGTAGTATCAGGGGGTAATGCCATTATATTTGTTGATCCGGCCTGTGTCAGCGCGTCAACTCGGGGTCCCGGCGGCATGGTAAGGCCTTCAAGTTCTTCCATGGACAGGCTTTTTACGGCCTGGGGCATTTCAATGGATTCCACAAAGGCCGTGGTGGATTTTGATCAGCCCACAAGACTCAGAACACGTGATAACCTTATAGAGAATAATCCTGCCTGGATTTCAGTCAGACAAGGGGCCTTCAATGAGTCGGATGTGGTGACTTCCGGCCTTGAGAGGGTGTTACTGCCTGTTGCAGGGGCTATAAAGAAGACGGAAGGAAGTAGCTGCGAATTCGAGCATCTTCTGCAATCAGGCACAAACGCGGGGCTGGTGGATCCATTTACCGCAAACGCAGAGGTGCGGGACATAAAAAAAGCGGTTGTGCCTTCAGAGAAACCGCTGAATCTGGCAGTGCGTGTCCGGGATATTTTCAAGACCGCCTTTCCTGAAGGCCTGCCTGAGTCAAAGAAGGAATCGGATAAAAAGGACCAGAATAGCAGCCACATAGATAAGGGTACAAAGAAAAGCACCATAATAGTAATTGCCGACGTGGACATGCTTGCGGACGGTTACTATATCTCTAAAGGCAGTTTCCTTGGCTTTCCCGTATCAGAGGTCTTCAACGACAATCTTAATCTACTCTCCAACGCAAGCGAGATGCTTACAGGCAGTGAGGATCTTATAGGACTGAGGTCAAGGGGTTCATTCGAAAGGCCCTTTTCCGTGGTTCTTGAGCTTGAAAGAAGGGCTCAGGAAAGATGGATGAGCAAAGAGAAGGAGCTTGTAAAAAGGGCGGAAGAGACAAACAGGCTTCTCAATGAACTTCAGCAGAGAAAAGACGAATCGCAGAAACTGATAATAAGTCCTGAACAGGAGGCTGAGATAGCCAAGTTCCGTGAGCAGAAACGGGCAATCGACAAGGAGTTGAAAGAGGTCAGAAAAAAGCTGAGAGAGGATATCGAGGCCTTGGGTGCCATGCTGAAGGCGGTAAATATCTTTCTGATTCCACTTATTATATCGATCTGCGGGATAGGATTTGCCGTTTACAGACAAAGAAGGATTAAGAAAAAATGAAATTCAAGAGTGTCGTTATACTGTCGATTGTGATGGCTGTCGCGGGGGCGGCCCTATTTGCCTTTTTGCAATTTAGAAACGAGGATCAGCCTGACCGTGAGCTTGGGGCCTATTTCCTGGAGGGGCTTCCGGCAAACAAGATAAACTCTATTGAAATAAAGTCGAAAGACGGGGCGGTTTCCCTCAAAAAGAGCGATTCCGAATGGGTTGTGACGGATCGCTACAATTACCCCGCTCAATTTTCAAAGATCTCAGGCCTTGTGAGGAAACTCAAGGATCTCAAGGTGGGAAGACGCTTTGAGGCCTCTGAGGGGAGCCTTGAAAGACTTTCACTTTACTCGCCTGATGATCCTCAAGCCCCTGATAAGGCCGAGGGCACTCGGATTGAGCTCAAAGACGAAAAGGGAAATCTGCTTTCTGGGATAGTCCTTGGAAAGGTAAGAAAAAGCGGCCCTGACAGGAATATCTCCGACGGACACTATGTGATCAGGGATGGAGCCCCTGACATATATCTGGTCGACAAGCACTTTGAATATCTTGATAAGGCTCCTTCCGAATGGCTTGAAAAAGAACTTGTCAAAGTTGAGCAGAAAGATATCAAGGAGATAGTTTGTCTTGACAATAAAAAGGTACTGTTTTCTCTAAGGAAACAAAAGGAGGGTGAAGATTTCAGACTATCACCCATGAGAAAAGGGGAGAAGGTGAAGGAGCAGGCCGTAAAGAGGCTTTCTACCGCCATCTCTTCCCTGAGGCTTGAAGATGTTGCTGATCCTGGGCTCCCGCTCAAAGATACCGGGATAGATGAGACTCCCGACCTGGAATTCAGGCTGTTTAACGGGATGGTCTATCGTCTGCTGCCGGGTAAATCGGTTGCTGATGAAGACGGATTCTATCTCAGGATCGTGGTATCATGCCAAAAGAAACCTGTGACTGAAAATAAGGCAACAGGCGATAAGGGGTCCGAGGAGGAGGGAGCCGAGGCTGAAAAGCTTGAAGAGGATACTCTTCCAAGGTCCGAGCAGTTGCGGAAACGTTTTTCTCCCTGGACCTTCAAGATATCCAAGTGGCAGTATGAATCCTTTATCACTGAGAAAGATGAGTTATTCGAAACGCCTGAAGACAAAAAAAAGGAGGGGGCATAATAATTGCCGAGACACAAAAAGTTGTCCGGATAAGCAGCCTGTGTGATAAAAAATATTACGGGCATGCGTGATCACTTAACTCGTCCCCTCCAGAAATGATTCATTTCTGGATGTTTCCTTCAGCTGTCAGCTATCAGCAAGTAGCCAACAAATTGATATCTCAAGTGTTTTACTGACTGTTGAGAGCTTATTGCTGATAGCGTGAGTCCATAAATCTTGATTTATGGATGATCACTAACTCATAATTGTGAAATTATAGAAACAGGCAACGAAAGCTGGAGGATGAAACACGCAGCTTCATAGGTAAAAAAGAGCTCAACTCTTAAACTATTTAACCATTTTTTTACTCAAGGGTGGGTCAATTTTCAACGCCTGTCGGAAACCATTTTTACCTGTTCGGTATTTTCCCGGATTTTTAATACCTTGAACAAAGCGCTTCAGGGTTTATATTAAAAAGGCATGAGTTGCTTTATGAAAATCGGGGAGGTCTGAAATGGGTGAAAAAATCAATGACCTGAATGGCAGTTATTGTAAGATACCGGCAAAAAAGAAGGGGTGGTGGGGCAGATTTCTGGAAAAGCTCGAAAATTCCAGGGAAAATCAGGCCGCCTGTGTAGCCTGAGGGGGACCTGATGTCGTCCGGGCCGGACGAGAAAAATGGAATGAGAATAAAGGGATAAAGCAGGACCTTTGAATAAGGTTCAAATTATTTCTGATCTGCATGGATTAAATTATTTGGTAATAGCAAGGGAATAAAACAGCAACTTGGATGATTTTTTTAAGGCAGGGTCTTTATGACCCTGCCTTTTTTATTGATCTTTTACGCGTTGATAATATTTCGTATATAGATATTTTGTGTACGAAAAATATATCATTGACATGTCCTAACCTGCATGATATCTGATGATATGATTTCAGCTGGATATAATTTATGGTGAAAATTTAATTGCCAAATAAATAAATTTCCGCAGTAAACAGATCGTGAATCGAAAAGAGGTTAGCAAGTGGAACGGGCGGTAATGCATGCCGAAAGCATATTTCATTCTTTGAGGCGTATAACCCACGCACTTGCCCAGCATAGCAGGCAATTGAACGACAGGTTTAACCTGACTGTTCCTCAGGTCTTATGTCTGAGGCAATTGCTCGGTAAGGGGCCGTCTACGATCGGAGACCTGGCTAAAAGTTCTTACTTCAGTCAGGCCACTATAACCGGCATTGTTGACAGGCTGGAATCCCGCGGACTTGTGCAAAGGGACCGTAACGACTTTGACAGGAGAAGGGTGATCGTATCTCTCACCGATAAGGGAAAGGAGCTTGCATGTGATATGCCTGGTCCGCTGCAGGACCGGTTTGCGACTGAATTGAAAGCGTTATGTGAGGAAGATCGAGACCGGATCGACATGGTATTGAAGCAGTTGGTTGACATGATGGAGGGGAGAAAAGGTACATAAGATTAAAGATAAGTTTCAAATATAGGATCGTTCAAGTCAAATTGATCCTATTTCCTTTTTGCCTAAGCAGTTTTAGCCCAATTTTCGACGAAAATATTTTCAAGAAAAGCCTGTCTGCAAAAACGTCCCATAACAGGTAAATGCGCAAATAGATAAGAGGACACGAATGGAAGAGAAAATAGCAATAGAAAATCTTTACAAGATCTTTGGGCCTCATCCTGAAAAGGCGATAAAGCTTTTGAAGGAAGGGCAGACCAAAGATCAAATAATGGAGAAGACGAAACATGGAGTGGGTGTTGCAGATGCCTCTTTCGTGGTCAACGAGGGAGAAATCCTTGTTGTGATGGGGCTTTCGGGTAGTGGAAAATCGACCCTGATAAGATGCATAAACAGACTCATTGAGCCGACTTCCGGGAAGGTTATCGTGAACGGTGAGGATGTTACATCTCTTTCCCCCGAACGGCTAAGGATGTTCAGACAGCATCATTTTGGAATGGTCTTCCAGAATTTCGCGCTTTTTCCCCACAGAACGGTTATCAAAAATGTTGAGTACGGACTGGAAGTCCAGAATGTGGATCCAAATATCAGGTATGAAAGATCCATGCAGGCCCTTGAGCAGGTAGGCCTTAAAGGGTGGGAGGACGTATATCCCGCGCAGCTCAGCGGTGGAATGCAGCAGCGGGTGGGACTTGCGAGGGCACTTGCCCTGGATGCCGATATTATGCTTATGGATGAGGCATTCAGCGCACTTGATCCTCTTATCCGCAGGGACATGCAGGATGAACTTCTGGCCCTTCAGGAGAGCGTGCATAAGACAATCGTTTTCATAAGTCACGATCTTGATGAGGCACTTAAACTGGGAGACAGAATCGTTCTGATGAAGGACGGAGTTATAGTTCAGGAGGGAACCGCAGAGGAGATATTGACTAATCCCGCCAATGACTATGTTGCAAAATTTGTGGAAGAAGTGGACATGAGCAAGGTCATCACGGCGGAGTCGGTGATGGTTAAGCCTGCGGCCATTGCCTCGTTTAAAACGGACGGCCCCCGTGCGGCCATGAGAAAGATGAAGCATGCAGGCATATCGAGCATATTCGTAAGGCATGAAGGCAACCTGATCGGAATGGTTACGGCCGACTCGGTAATAGAAGCAATCAAGAACGGGGAGAAAAGCCTGGAAAGTTCATTGATAAAGGATTTGCCAACGGTAAGTCCCGACACTCGTGCCATAGATCTTTTCCAGCATCTTGCGGAATTAAGCTATCCCTTGGCGGTTGTGGATGAGAATAAAAAATTGAAGGGAATAATAATAAAGGGGACGCTCCTTGCTGCCCTTGCCGAGGGAAGACATAACGGGGGGACGGAATAATGGAACAGTTCAAGATACCCATCGGGTCGGTAATTGAAGGTATAATTAATTTTTTCGTTGATCATTTTGCCTTTCTTACAAAGGCCTTTTCCAAGGTCACTGAACATGGCATAGAAATGCTTGTCAATCTCATGATGTTTTTCCCGCCCTGGCTTCTGATCCTGTTTTTTGCAGCCCTTGCCTATATCCTTACAAAGAAAAGGGGCATTGTCCTTTTCACTTTTCTGGGGCTCTGTCTCATATGGAACCTGGGACTGTGGCCGCCTACGGTGAGCACTCTTTCGCTGGTTCTCATATCGACGCTATTTGCAATTGCCATAGGTGTCCCGCTAGGCATTCTGGCGGCTATAAGCAATATCTTTTACAGGATCATAATGCCGATTCTTGATTTCATGCAGACAATGCCTGCGTTTGTGTATCTGATCCCGGCGATTCCCTTTTTCGGGCTTGGTCCTGTGGCCGCCATCTTTTCAACGGTTATTTTTTCCATGCCTCCGGCCATAAGGCTTACCTGCCTCGGCATCAAGCAGGTACCTAAGGAACTGGTGGAGGCCGCCGATGCGTTCGGCAGCAGCAAGGCCCAGAAACTTTTCAAGCTCCAGCTCCCCATTGCCACTCCTACAATTATGGCGGGAATCAACCAGACCATCATGCTTGCCCTTTCAATGGTCGTTATAGCCGCGATGATCGGGGCGAAAGGCCTAGGAGGCGAGGTATGGAAGGCGATACAGAGGCTTCAGCCTGACAAGGGATTTGAGGCTGGTATCGGTATAGTTATAGTTGCAATTATCCTTGACAGGATAATGCAGCAGTTCGGCACCAAAAAGGAGTCCTGATCAGGATCGAAGATCAGACCTGGTGATTCGTGATTTATGTCGAAACTTTTAATAACAACAGATAAAAAGGAGGATAACAGGGATGAAAAAGACTTTGAATATTTTGCTTGCAGCGGTTTTTATGGTTGCTTTTACTCTCGCCCCTTCAGCTATGGCCGCGAAGGAAAAGGTTGAACTTGTATATGTGGAATGGTCCTGCGCGACAGCAAGCGTTAATGTTGTAAAGGCGGTGCTCCAGGAAAAGATGGGTTACAAAGTAGAAGTAACTCCCGTAAGCGCGGCCGCCATGTGGCAGGCCCTGGCAACCGGCGATGTCGACGGAATGACGACGGCATGGCTGCCTATCACCCATGGTCATTATTTGGACAAGGTAAAGGATAAGGTCGTAAACCTGGGGCCCAACTGCAAAGGGGCCGGGATCGGCTTGGTGGTGCCGAAATATGTCACCATAGATTCCATAGATGAGCTGAACGCCAATGCGGACAAGTTTGATAAAAAGATCATTGGTATCGACCCTGGTGCTGGAATAATGTCCAAGACCGAAAAAGTGATTAAGGATTACGGTCTTGATAAATTCAAACTCATGGAAGGTACCGGTGCTATGATGACAGCGGTTCTTGGCGACAGGATCAAGAACAAGGAGTGGGTCGTCGTTACCGGATGGACGCCTCACTGGAAGTTTGCCAGATGGGACCTAAAGTATCTCAAGGACCCCAAGGGAGTATATGGCGGCGAGGAATATATCGCGACCATCGTAAGAAAGGGCCTGGACAAGGACATGCCCGAGGTCTATAAGTTCCTGGATAATTTTTACTGGACCTTGGCTGACATTGGAACAGTCCAGGGATGGAACACCGAAGAAGGGGCGGATCCCTATAAAAACGCCGTAAGATGGATTAATGAGAACCCGGAAAAGGTCAAAAAATGGCTTGAATGATGTAATTAAGATAAAGAAAGGGCGTCGCCGTTTTTACCGGCGTCGCCTTTTTTTATGTGCGCCCATGCTTTATTAAAAAAAGTTGCGCTAAAATTCCACTGTTTTTTTATCCAAACATGTCTCAATCATGTCATGATGCGACTACCCTTTTTTGCTTTGCCTTGACCGGCCAATCCGGTTGGCTTATAATAAACTAATAAAATCTGATTTTACTATAGTAAATATGGTTTCCTGATTCGTTTCTTAAGAAATGATTTTGCCTTTGTAGATCGAGATAAGTGACCGTATAGAACTGAAATTGAACGTGCTTAAAGCCATTGAGTTCCTATGTCCCGTGTGTTCCCTGATAGACCGTGAAAATCTTTCCGAGTCCGAGCTCGACAACTGCGTCGATGATGCTGCTGTCGGCAGATATGCGGGAAATATCGATCTACTTGAATAGCTTAGTCAGTCTGAGGCGGCACGGAATATGCGACTTGTTCGGACAAGCCTAAAATTAGGGAGGGATTAATATGGAGATAAAAAGTATCTTATGGCCCACTGATCTTTCGGAAAAGGCCGCAGAGGCCCTGCCGCTTGTAACTTCTCTGTCAGAGAAATATCAGGCTGAGATTCACCTGGTTTACGTTGTAGAAGATATAGGTCGTTTTGGTGCCTGGTACGGAGACTTTGATTACTCCCACATTGAAAAACTCCAGGAGATTGAACGTAAAAAGGCTGAACAAGAACTCGAGAGCATTTGCAGTAATCACCTTAAGGGCTGTCCCCTTTACATACGGCATATCGCAACGGGTGATCCGGCAAGTGAAATACTTAAGGCCATTGATGATGAAAAGCCGGATCTGGTGATTCTTGCGACTCAGGGCAGACAGGGCCGTTTCGGGTTCGGAGGCGTTGCCGAGAAGGTAATCAGGCACTCCCCCGCACCGGTGCTTTCAGTTCCGGTAAAGGCTGTTTGAGGACCGGAAAATGTTTGATAAAAGGGCTGCGGAAATTTTTCCCCGCGGCTTTTTTTTATCTCTGGACAGAAAGCCGCATCCTAATAGCGGGAGACTAACTGCAAAAGGAATGTTGATTTTCAGATAAAGGGTGACATCATGATGAGAAGAAGCAGAGTATTTCGCCTTTCAGACGGCAGATCCCTCGGATTTTGCGAGGGGGGTGCCGGGAAAGGCCTCCCCCTTTTTTACTTCCATGGGTTTCCCGGTTCGCGTCTTGAAATAGAATTTACAGACTCTGCCTCGGAGCATAATAATGTTCGCATAATCGGTGTTGAAAGGCCCGGTTACGGACTTTCTAGTCCAAAGAAAGAAAGGACCATAAGCGACTGGCCCGCTGATGTTGTCGAACTGGCCGATTTTCTTGAGATCAAAAAATTCTCAATTTTGGGTGTTTCAGGGGGTGGACCATATGCGGCTGCATGCGCCCGCTTCATACCTGACCGACTGGAGCGGGTTGGGATAGCCGCGGGTTTGGGCCCTGTGGAGCAACCTGGATCAATGGAGGGCATGATATGGCTCAACCGGATAGGGCTCAGACTTGCAAAAATACTTCCTGCCGTTGCGCAGGGGCTTCTAATAACCGGTCTGGCAATTCTGAAATCCAACCCTGAGGGAATCATGGGATATCTCGCCTCCCATGTGAACCGATACGGCGAGACAGGTCTGTGTAATCCTGAGGCAAGGAAGACCTATGCAAGGTCTTTTAAGGAGGCGTTCAGAAACGGTTACTGCGGTGTTGCAAGCGATCTTGTCCTATACAGCAGACAGTGGGATTTCAGGTTGGAAGACATCAGGGCCAGAGTGGATATCTGGCAGGGCCTGGATGATGTCATTGTCCCTTACTGCATGGGCAAGAAATATTCAATGGCTGTTTCAGGTTGCAAGGCGCACTTCTACAAAGGGGCGGGTCACTTTTCTCTTATATTTAAATATATGGATGAGATAATAGAAACCCTTTCAGCCGGATGATTTGAGAGTTTTACTGGCCTATGTAGCACTTTTTATAAACGTTGCAGCCCTTCAGGGAATAAAGAGGGCCCTGATTGCCGATTGCCGACCCTTGAGTGCCGGATGGACAGCGGGTAAGAACAGGGAGAAGGACGAACCGATGTGGGCTGTCTTGAAGAAGTATGATAAGACAACTTAACAAGACAGATCAAAAGGATTTCTTAAACCGCTTGAGTTGAGGCTGTTATATCTTTTCGGCCTTTCCAACCAGGCGGTCGAATTTTTCCACCTCAACGACAGGCGACGTCCTGAAGGTGATTCCGGTTATCTTCTGAAGTTCCACCGAGCTTGCCATGGCCGCTTCAGAGTTGGGGAAATCGACTGTAAAGACAAGGTCATCCTCCCCCATGACGGCATACATGCTCTTTACATCTCCGCCGTGTCTCTTTATCGCCTCTACGGCCTTCTCCGTGCGCTCGGCGCTTATTCCTTCCAGCGATTCAGGATTGTAGCGTCCAAACATCAGGAAAATAGACATGATTTCACCTCCCGCTAAATTTGTTAGGCCTGTTTTGAATGAAATTATATCATTAATTCTACTTTGTGAAAATATCTGAAAACTATCTGCAACCAATTAACCCCTTAGAGGGCGGTATTTTTTTGCATTGTTTGAATGCGTTGCTCGTGTTAGGTTGTATTGTCAGTCAGATTGTGAAAACAAGTCCCGCCTCTAACGAATGATGCGGAGAAGGAATCAGGAGGGCCTTATGAGGGTGCTTTACTGGTATTGTGACGATTTCAACTGGGATCCCGCAATCAAGGCCCTGGATGACGCGGGGGAAGCTGAAGCGGGCCGTAATGAAAAGTGCGTGGTCGCCTTCATACATGTTGAGCCGGAGGATGTTTCAGAGACCGGCTCTGCGGAGACAAAGCTGGTAAAAAATGCCAAATGGCTTGCCAGAAAGTGGAAAACAGATCTGATAATCCTGCATTCCTTTACCCATCTGGGGGAAATCAAGGCTGAACCGGAAGAGGCGCGAAGCCTTCTGGACAGGGTAGAGCAAAGAATCAAAGGTGCGGGATATCGGACTGTGCAGACCCCTTACGGCTATTTTCTCGATCTTGATCTCAAGGCGCCCGGCCACCCGCTTGCAAGGATATATAAGGAATTTTGAAAAGGGCTGATTATCCCTTGCAAGGAAGGCGAAATATGGGCGCCAAGGATTAATTGTTTAAAAATTATATGAAAGATCAATCATTGTCTCCGTCAAGCAGCCCTCCCAGAGAACCGAGGATAGAACCCTCGCCCTTGCTGCCTCCCCTCTGAGGAGCGGATTGGAGCATTCGGCCGGCCAGGCGTGAAAAGGGGAGGGACTGAAGCCACACCCTGCCCGGGCCCTGCATGACCGCGAAAAAGAGACCTTCACCACCGAAGAGCGCTGTCTTGATATTGCCTGCCTGCTGGATATCAAACCCGACGTTGGCTTCATAGGCCACTACGCATCCGGTATCAACGTGAACAACTTCGCCGGGCGCAAGTTTTCTTTCGACAACCGTGCCGCCTGCGTGCATGAAAACCTGTCCGTCTCCTTCCAGTTTCTGCATTATGAAGCCTTCGCCTCCGAACAGCCCGGTCAGTATCTTTTTTTGAAATGCGATACCGATTGATACCCCCTTGGCGGCGCACAGAAAGCAATCCTTCTGACAGATAAGCGTTCCTCCCACGTTATCCAGCTTTACCGGGATTATGTTGCCGGGATATGGGGCCCCGAAGGCAACGTGTGCCTTGCCCTGTCCCGTATGGGTAAAAACGGTCATAAAGAGGCTTTCGCCGGTCAGGAGCCTTTTCCCGGCACCCATCAGCTTGTTCATGAAACCGCCCCCGTCGCAGTGGGAGCCGTCTCCGAAGACCGCCTCCATCTGAACCGTACTGTCCTTGTACATCATGGCGCCTGCCTCCGCCACCGCGCTTTCCCCCGGATCGAGCTCAACTTCCACAAACTGCATCTCGGCACCCATAATCCTGAAATCGATTTCATCAGCGCCTCTGGTAACAGGTGGAGGAGGTGCAGCCGTAGGATAAGCCGTCTGATTCAGCTCAGCGACCTGGCAGATAGGGAGCCATTCGGCGAATCCCTCTTTCCAACAAAAACCGTTGGAATTCTTTTTCGATTCCGCCCGGGCCTGGGAAATATCAAAAGGCCCATACTGCTGACCATCATAGCTTAAATACCATTGTGCCATGTCTATACTCCTGTCATATAGTGTGTTTTCAATATGCCACCACCAGTATATTGTCGGGGCAAAGTCAGATCATGACGCCAAGCTCCCGGTGAATCAGATGACATTCGTCCTGGTTTAGCTTCAGCCTATCCGCCAGGCTTTTCAGGTAGTTCCTTTCAGCGTCCGTATCAACCTCAATTGCCATCAGGGATACAGCATAAACCTGTTTGGCAATATCCTTTGATTTAACCTGGCCGACAACCGTCTCAAGGTCACAGGGCGAGGCCAGTTCATTATCTATGAATTCCCGTTCTTCGCGGCTAAGGTCTAGGGAATCAAGCTTTTTCATTATGTTCCGCCGTTCGTCCTGGTCGATCGTCCCGTCGGCGTTTGCTGAAGAAATCATGGCCCTTAATAGCAGGATCGCACCATTTTCATCTTCGCTTTGCGGCGGGGAGTCTCCCTGCCTGCCGGGAGGAGGCGGTGGAGAATTTGTGCCAGGCACCGGAGGTGGAGTTCTTTGTGCCTGGGGAGGTGCGGGCGGGGGACCGCCTGCAGGTGGGCCGGGAGGTGCCTTACCCGTGGGGGTCTGCCCCGGTTTGTTCATGAAGTGTTCGGCTGCTGCCATGGCAGCACCAAGGACTCCCATGCCGACAGCCGCTCTGGTGCCGAGCCGGCCCATTCCGGTACTTTGTTTAAGCAGACCTCCCAGAAGTTTTTCAGGATTAAACATGGTGATTCCTTTCTTGATTGTTGTTTCAGGAAAACAGCGGGTTACAGCAGAAAAATCGAATATTACAATTTTTCCAAAAGTTATGGAAAAGTATAGCAGTCTGATAGATGTTTTGCAATTTTTTGTTTGGTTACCCTTAAGCAGGCGTTAGAATTTTTCTAAGATATTCGGGCAATCCGGAATTGGAAAAGGATTGCATTTTACTTCTCTGTAAAATTAGAGCGGGCAGGGGCACATGGGGCAAAAAAAATTGTCTGATATCCGGATGCCATACCAGATAAGGAGTCAGAAACCGGGATAAATATTGTGATTGATTTCCCTTGTTTACTGTGGGCAGATTTTGTCGGGAACCACAGGTTTATTTTGTTATGTCGGGGAGTAACGGCTTGAATTAATACAGGGAATGTTAGGAATCCGGGAAAATGGAAAAAATTATTGACAAGGAAAATTAAAAAGTGATAAAACTGGTCCGACCAGTAGCTAAGAATCTAAGATGTCGCTAACCTGGAGTTTCTGCCGATGGATCTAAAACCGATCAAAAGAAAACGTCTTTCAGAATCCGCCATTGATGAGATAAAGGATTTCATCATGAGCAACGAACTCAAGGAAGGGGACCAGCTCCCATCTGAAAGGGTGCTTGTCCAGAAACTTGAGATAAGCAGGAGTTCCATAAGGGAAGCCCTCCGCATGCTGGAGATCACCGGGTTGGTTGAAGTAAAGCCCGGCAGAGGCATATTCGTAAGAGACCTTACCGGTGACATATTTACTCCGCTTTCCTCGTGGGTGTCGAATAACAAGGATGCGATATACAAACACTTTGAAGCCCGTCTGATACTTGAGCCTGAAATAGCCGCTCTTGCCGCACGAAGGATATCTGAAAAAGATATCCGCCTAATCGAAGAGAACATAAAACTTCAGAAGGGCTACGCCGAAAATGAAATCGTTTCCATTATCCGCGCTGATATCGAATTCCACCGTCTTGTTGCCGAATCGGCAAAAAATGAAACCATAACCATGCTGATGCATTCTCTGGCCAAGATCTCCTTTCAGGGCTGGAAGGCCGCCCTCAGGGTCGAAGGGAGAAATGACACCGCATGCAGGGAACACATCGAACTGGTGGGCCTTCTGGCCAAGGGAGATGAGAAGGGTTCGCGAAAAGCGATGCGGGAGCATATGCTCGGATCTATTAAGTTGCTGAAAGAACAGGGTTTGGATTTTCTAGGTTAATAACTTTTTAAGCAATTCCAGAAAAATATGATTTTTGATATTTCTTCCACCTTTTGAAGGCGTATCGATTATGCCTGAAAACAGAGAGTCTTCCTGATAGGTTAAACCGGTTCCGCAACCGGTATCGCTTTCAGCTCTTTGCCGGGAGCGTCTCTCCGTCATGAGAGTCTAAAGGGGGAAGGAGTATGTCTGTTCCGGTAAAACGTTCCGGGACCCGGTCAATAACCATTAAACGTGATTTATGGAGGGGAATTTCATGAAAAAGAGAATTTTTTTTCCGGCAGTAGTTGCGCTATTGGTCTTTAGCTTGGCGATACTCGGTTTTTCAGCTTCACCATGTCAGGCCAAGCAGAAGGTAATCAAGTGGCGGGTTCAGGACACCTTTGCCGCTGGAATCGCGCTTTCATGGAGCGGTGAGATCCTGGCAAAGACGCTGGAGGATATCGTCCAAACCCCCAATTACCGTCTTGAGGTGGATTACCATTACGGTTCGGAACTTTTCCCCATGGCTGAGACCTTTGAAGCGGCAAGAACCGGCGCGCTTGATGCGGCCATCGGCTGGCCGGGTTTTCTGAAGGGTCTCAACAGTGCCTTAACCTTATTCGGCTCTTTTCCATGCTCGATGACTCCTGAAGACTATGCAATATGGTATTACTATGGCGGCGGCAGGGAACTGGCAAACGAGGTCTACGGCAAATACAACATGAAGCCCTTTGCAGCTGGCGGAGGCAGCATTGAAGGCGGACTTTGGTCGCACCACGAAGTAAAGAAACCTGCCGATTTTAAAGGCCTTAAGATCAGATGCCCCGGGTTCAGTGAGGATATCCTTACCATGCTGGGGGCGACAACAATGGCCATAAGTCCTGATGAGATATATCTGGCGGTTGACAGAAAGGTCGTGGACGCGGCGGAGTTTACGTTCCCCTGCGGCGATCTGTCCATCTCCCTGCACGAAGTCGCCGATTATCTGATCGTTCCGGCCTGGTGGCAGACATATATGATCACCCTGCTTGCCGTGAACACGGACACCTGGAACAGACTTCCCGATGAATTAAAACCTCTTGTTGAGTATGCCACCAAGGCGTCATACATGGTCGCATATTCAAAATGGGAATATTCTAATATCAAGGCGGTCAAAACGTTTCAGAAGGCGGGCACAAAGATTACAAAACTGGATAGCCAGACCATAGAAGAACTTGAAAAATTGACAGTCAAACTGGCGGAATCGGAAGCAGCAAAGAATCCCGATTTCCTCAAAGCTGCCAAGTCCATGTACAATTTTCTCAAAGGCTACGGAGAGTGGCGGGCAATGGCGAAACCTTACGGACAGGGCAAGGTTCACAAATACTTTCCCAAGTTTGTGGATGAAAATCCAACCTTTGAATGGATCACAGACAAGACCGATCCGAAGTACTATGCTATTTTTGAAAAAGGGGCAAAATAGGATTCTTTGAAATCATTGTTTAAATAAACAGATTCAATGTAAGACATTAAGTATCCCCGGCGGGCGGGGAGCTCGGACTCCCCGCCCACATTCCGGGGAGGCTCAGCATTGCATCCTAAAACATTTAAGAGAGGAATATAATGCAGGTACGGACTACGACAATATCTGAAAATTCCGCAAGCTGGCTGGGAATGCTTGCAGAATGGGGTTTGAGCATCCTGGTGGAAGCCGATGACAGTACAATCCTGGTGGATACCGGAGGAGGCATGGTTGCGGCCCATAACGCGCTTTTTATGGACATCGATCTGTCTAAGATTGATAAAATACTTTTCAGCCATGGTCATGAGGACCATACGGGCGGACTACTGAACTTATTAAGACTTCGTAAAAAGCCGATCGAGATAATTGCCCATCCTGACGTATGGGATCTGAAGTATTGGAAAACATCGGAAAAGGAGGATTTCGGTTATATCGGTATCCCCTATCCCCGGGAAATGGCCGAGAGCCTGGGCGCTTCCTTTAATTTGACGGCCGAACCGGTTTGGATCACAGACAATATCGTTACAAGCGGCGAAGTTCCTATGGTGACTGAGTATGAGAAGATCGACAACAGCGCCTTTGTCAAGACGGAAGACGGCTTTGGCCCGGATCCACTCAGAGATGACCAGACCCTGTTTATCAAATCCGATAAGGGCCTTATAATAGTGTCGGGTTGCGCCCACAGAGGTATCATCAACACAATCAAGCATGCCCAGAAACTGACAGGTTGTGACGATGTCTATGCGGTCATAGGAGGCATTCATCTGTTCGGTGCCTCTAAGGAACGACTCGATCGGACAGTCGAGGAATTCAGGCGGCTGGATATAAAGAAAATAGGGGTATCTCACTGCACAGGTCCATATGCCGGCGCTGTTCTTTCCCAGGAGTTTAAAGACAGGTTCTTTTTCAATCTTTCAGGTACTTCTACCGTTTTTCAGGTCTAAGAACTACCGGTTTTGAGTATGTTTATTTTAGAAGGGGTTAATATGGAAATACTTCGTATCATTGCAGACAAAATTGACTCCATAAATGAATGGATAGGAAAAATCAGTCAGTGGGGGATAGTGGTACTTGTGACGGTATTCATTATCGAATCCGTACTTAGAAAGGTTTTTTCAGCGCCACAGATATGGTTTACAGAGACTTCCTATTTTATTTACGGTTACTATATGATGTTCGGGTCCGTCTATACCCTGCTTCATAAAGGGCATGTGGGCATCGACCTGTTTTCTGAAAAGCTTCCCGAAAAAGGGAGGCACCTGCTGTCAATAACATGCTACCTCGTGTTTACCTGTGTGTTCGCTTTAGCCATGATAAAGGGGGGGATACCCATCGCCGTCAAATCATGGCAGGCAATGGAACAGGGTCACAGTGTATGGCGTCCTCCTATCGCTCATTTCAGAACCGTAATCCCCGTGGCTTTTTTCTTTTTGCTCATACAGGGGATCTCCTCAATCCTAAAACACATAGTTGCACTCAAAGGGACGAGTTATGAATGATAATCTATTTCTGGCTGTTATCGGAGTAATAACTATAGGTAGCCTTTTCCTCGGCCACCCTGTCGCCCTCACCTTCGGCGGACTCGGTATAATACTGGGGCTTATTTTCATCGGGCCTGCAGCCTTGCCCATAGCGATAACCAAGACCTATTCCGTAATGGTGAGCTTTCCTCTTATCGCTATTCCCCTTTTCATCTTTATGGCCTATATACTGGAAAAATCGGGTGTGGCAAAAATCATGTTTGACGGAATACGGGAGCTGGTTGCGCCCATTCACGGAGGGCTCGCCATTGCCGTTACCATAGTCTGCACCGTCTTTGCCGCGAGCACGGGAATTATCGGGGCTTCGATCGTCAGCATGGGTGTGCTGGCAGGGCCTTATCTGCTCGAACATGGCTATGACAAGAAATTGACTGTCGGAACGATCATGGCGGGAGGGACCCTGGGGATTTTGATCCCTCCCAGTTTGCTTCTGATAGTTCTTGGAGCGGTGGCAGGGATCTCCGTTGGTCAGCTTTTTATAGGGGCTATAGGCCCGGGCCTTTTACTTTCAGCGCTTTACGTCATCTATATATATGTAAGATGCAGAATTAATCCTCAAATGGGGCCGCCTGTGCCAAAGGAAGAGATCGGGCCCCTGAAAGATCGTCTCAGGGTAGGGCTGAAAAGTGTAACACCTCCGATCCTTCTCATGTCCGTTGTCCTTGGTTCCATCTTCTTCGGTATTGCGACTCCATCCGAGGCGGGGGCGATCGGGGCATTCGCCGCAATGATACTGGCACTCTGTTACCGAAAACTTACGATTGCCAATCTCTACTATGCCACCACCGCAACGGTCAAGACCTCATGTATGGTGCTTTTCATTATTGTAGGGGTTAATATCTTCTCGGCCATGTTTATGGCAATGGGATGCGGCAAGACCCTGGGAACCCTTTATATGGCCCTGGGAAGTAAATGGATGTTTTTTGCCCTTACAATGGCACTTATTTATCTGCTTGGAATGATAATTGACTGGACGGCTATTCTGATGCTTCTCATTCCGATATTTTTCCCGATAGCTCAAAAAATATACGGACTGGATCCCTTCTGGTTCGGGATGCTGGTTGCGGTCAATCTTCAGGTTTCCTTTTTGTCGCCGCCTTTCGGTTATGCCCTGTTTTTCATGAAATCCCTGAAATTGCCGGGGGTGACCCTGGGGGATATCTACAAAGGTTCTGTCCCCTTTATCGGGTTGCAGATTGTGGGGTTGATCCTGATTGCAATGTTCCCCGGACTTGTTACATATCTGACGGATCTGGCATTTAAATAGGCATTAACGCTATGAAATGATTAATGATCTGAAGTTTATCTTTTCGTTCAAAAAAGGCAGGGGCTAACCCTGCCTTTTTTGTCCGGGACAGTGGCCAATATGCCAAAAGGCCCCTTCCGCAGGGAAAACCAAGGCTTATGGAAAGAAGACAAGCAGAACGGAGTTTCTAGGTGGGATCGGTATAATGCCTTGAAACCATTTTTATATGATGCCGGCAAGGTCCATCAGGCCGTTTTTCCTTTGGCAGGGAATTGATCTCGGGATCAAATCTGTCGAATCTGTCGGAATCTCTTTCATTTTTTGGAATAAACATCAGTCTTGTGGAACTTAACTCAATGACCTTGTAATCATACCTGTAAGGACTGATGTCTATTCCTGAAAATCTTTTTCTTTTGCCATCTGAGCGCTCTTTTTCCGGGATACCGGAATCTGTCCTGTTTTCATGCCTTGACATAAGATGTGCCTTTTACTGGGTAAGATTTTTCTCTTTCAGCAGTTTGATCAGGTGTTCAATCATGGAGCGCCTCATTTCCGGAGAAAGTCTTAGAGCCCTGTTGAGCACGTATATGCTGCATTTCAATGCCTCTTCCCTGGTCTTGTTTGCCTCATTTACGGCCTTTGAAAATGCGTAGAAATCGACGTCCATACAATCTCCTTTTGAGTTTAATGGCCTTCAGCAAAAATATATCTTTCAATAAATGTGCCAAATTGTGTGATATTAGAAAAAAAGCCATAAATTAAGTTAGTTGGGTGGTCTGAAGTTATGGAAGTTGTTTCACTGAAAATAGGCGCGATGCACATTTTAGTGTGCATTGCGCACTGAAAAATGTGCAAAAAGTGCATGCTCATTAAAGGAATGCTTTTGAAGGAGGCTGGAGAATCTCTTAATAATTTGCAATAAATTGAGATCGATAAAAATTTGATTTTTTTAGAAAATTATGCTGTAAATATTAGGGATATTGACCTTTATTAAATCATTCTCGCCTCTTAAAACCTGACTTTGGTAATAAGAAATAGGTGCAACACCTGGGACACCTTTTTGGAGTTCCGCTTATCAGCTGTACTATTATCTCTAATGAATAACGTCTTGTGCTTTCTTTTTTGAAATTATTCTATGAGGAACGTTAAACCCCTCATAATACTGGTGAGCCGGAGGTAGCTTTCCAAATGTCCTGAGTAATAGTTGGGCTTGTATAATCAATCGTATTTCAATGTTTCACGTTTGGAGCAAGGGAAAATGTATGAGTTCAAGTATTCCAACATTGAAAGGGAGATGAAGGTCTATGGTTATGATTCAGTAACGAAGAGTCATTGCCGGATGTGTCATGGCGGGTGCGGGGTTCTTGTCTACGTGAAGGACGACAAAGTTGCAAAGATCGCGGGTGATCCTGACTGCCCGATCAATCACGGCACCCTATGCAGCAAAGGAATCGCATCCGCGCAGCTTGCCTATCACCCTGACCGGATCACCTATCCGGTCAAAAGGATGGGGGCCAAGGGGAGCGGCAGATGGAAACGGATCTCCTGGGATGAGGCCCTCGACCTGATTGCAGCCAGAATCCTTGATTATAAGGATAGATACGGCGCTGAATCGGTCGTCATGGGATATGGGACAGGAAGGGAGAACGAGGCCGTTATCTATCGTTTTGCAAACCTTCTGGGCAGCCCCAACGTTCTGACCGCAGGTCATTTCTGTTACGGCCCCCGGATTGCCACATCCATAATTACCTGTGGTACCAACCCGATCGTGGATTATGAAAACAAGCCCGAATGCATAATGGCCTGGGGAAGCAACATCGTCATCAGCAACCCCGACGAGTATAAGGGAGAGTCTTTATCCGTTGCTCTGGATAATGGGGCAAGGCTCATTGTAGTGGATCCCAGAATGACGCGCCTTGCGGCAAGGGCCGATATATGGCTTCAGCTGAGACCCGGCACCGATGCGGCTCTTGCCCTCGGAATCCTGAATGTTATCATTAATGAAGGTCTGCATGACAAGGAATTTGTCGAAAATCATGTCCATGGGTGGACTCCTTTTGTGGAACGGGTAAACCAGTACCCTCTTGAGAGGGTGGAAGAAATTACCTGGGTGCCGAGGGATAAGATAGAGAGAGCTGCACGGGTCTTTGCCTCTGCCGGATCTGCCGCGGTTCAATGGGGTGTCGCCATCGAGCAGCAGGTCAATTGCGCGGACAATGACAGGCTGCTGGTAGCTATCATGGGGATAACCGGCAACATCGATGCCCCAGGCGGGCAGGTCCTTTTTCAGCAGCCCAAGATCAGGAATGTGGGCCATTTCGGAGCCCACAGGATACTGCCGGACATTCAACGCGAAAAAAGGCTCGGCGGGGACCGGTTCCGGCTTGGGGGTAACTTTGCCATAATCAATCCCAAATGCGTGTGGGACGCCGTTCTGGAAGAAAAGCCCTACCCTGTAAAGATGCTCTTTTTTATAAGTTCAAATCCGCTTATGACCAGGGGAAATGCAAAAGAGGTCTACCGGGCGCTTGAAAAGGTTGATTTTATGGCGGTGTCCGATTTTTTTATCACGCCAACCGCCGAGATGGCGGACATAGTCCTGCCTGCCGCCACCTGGCTTGAGATGGATTACATAGGTGATTTCTGGAAACGGCACGGGTACATCCTGCCGAGAAGAAAAGTGGTTCAGGTGGGGGAGTGCCGCTCGGACCATGAGATGCTCAATGACCTGGCGCACAGGGTAGGGCAGGGTGAGCAGTGGTGGGATAATTTTGAACAGGCACTTGACTGGATACTGGAGCCGCTTGACATTACATGGCAGGATTTCAAGAAAATGGACTACCTGAGAGGGGAGGTCGTCAACCTGAAATACAGGGAAAGAGGATTTTCGACCCCTTCACGAAAGCTGGAGCTCTACTCCACGAGCTTAGAAAAATTGGGGTATGACCCCCTGCCTCAATTCAGGGAACCACCTGAAAGTCCTTACAGTACACCTGAATTATATAAGAAATTCTCCTATATCCTGATCACCGGGCGAAGGCTTCCGGGTTTTTTTCATTCAGAGAACAGGCAACTGCCATGGATGCGGGAACTCCATAGAGATCCAGTGGTTGAAATCCATCCTGAAGCGGCTGAAAAGGAAGGTATTAAAGAGGGCCAGTGGGTGATAATCGAATCCCCCCGCGGCAGGATAAGGCAAAGGGCGAAACTTTTTGCCGGGATGGACAAAAGGGTCATATCCGCCGAGCATGGCTGGTGGTTTCCGGAGCAAAAGGACCCGAGTCATGGCTGGCAAGAGTCAAACGTGAACATCCTGACCGACAATGCCTATGAGGCGTGTGATCCGGCAATGGGCGCAACGCATGTGAGGACGCTTCTCTGCAGGGTGTATCCTGAAGAGGCAAAAAAAGGAGACACGGCATGAAAAAATTCGTCCTGATTGTCGATCATGAAGCCTGCTGGGGATGCAGGACATGCGAAGTGGCATGCAAACAGGAATTAGATGTGCCTGATGGAGTCAAATTGATTTCAGTTACCGAAGACAGCCCCAGGATGGTTGACGGCCGTCCGGAGTTTGTATTTCGCGTTAATATCTGCAGACACTGCGATGATCCCCCATGCGCAGCAGTATGCCCTGAAGAGGCGATAGAAAAAAGAGAAGACGGAATCGTTATAATGAACTATGACAGATGCACGGGTTGCCGGGCGTGCATCGAGGAGTGTACTTATGATGCCATCTCTTTTGACGGAGACAAGGGCATCGCCCAGAAGTGCAATCTCTGTTATCACAGGGTTGATGCAGGTTTGATCCCTGCATGTGCGGACAATGTCTGCCTTGCCCACTGTATCTATTTCGGTGATCCGGATGAGATGAAAATCAGGCACAAGCCGGATTAATGTTTTCTTATATCGTCTCCCTGACTACTTCTTCGATCTGGTTGGCATTCATAATGCCGAGATCCAGCAGTATCTCTCCTACCTGGCGGTGGGCCTCGAACTGTACATCCTCTCGAATCTGAATGGAAATTGCCTTTATGAGATCTTCCTCCGTGATAAATCCCTTTTTAATAGCGATGAGTCCGAAGCGTTTCTCGTAATGTTTTATCCCTTTTGGCTTATCGGTCATTAAATGGAACTCCTTTATCAATTTGTCAGTTCGTGTGCGCCGAATTTCCCCTGCTGGCGATATCGGGTTAAGATTCGTCTGCTCATGCAGGTCCGGCTTCTTCATCCGATAGAAGTATTGTCGTGTCGTGAGCCTTTCGGCCCCAAACATTAAACAGTCCTTTATGCAGAAGGTGTTCTCAGATCGCTCCGGATTTCAAGTTGCTAGTTGTTGGGCATTCAACAGGCCGGGTTTAAGTGCCGCATAGGCGATTTTCATCACAGGCGTGGGAACTCCAAGTTCTTTTCCCAGGCGTACCACGACTCCTATTATCGATTCCAGTTCGCTTATGCCTCCTGCCTCGACATCCCTCTGCATTGAGGGTTTTATACCCGGTGCGCTTTCATCAAAGAATGCAAGTGTCTTATCCACGATGTCAGGGTCGAGCATCACGCCCTTCGCATCCGCCACGGCCGCCACTTCCCTCATCGCCTCTCTCAGGATCTCTCGCGATTCCGGCACATCTTTGTACTCGCCGAATGTCACGCGGGTAAGCGCACCGAGTGTGCTGACCGATGCTATAAAAACGAATTTGGCCCAGATGACCTCGGAGATATTATCCACGGTTTCAACCGTAGCGCCTGTGTCTTCAAACAGTTTGCCGACAGCCTGAAGGCGCTGGCTCATGCGTCCGTCAGGCTCACCCAGTTTTATTCGCCTGAATTTACTGTATTGCCTGATAACTCCGGGTGACTCAATAGCGGCCGAGACCCATGTGGCTCCCCCCAGAAGGTGTTCATCGCCCAGTATGGCCCCTGTTCGCTTCAAAGAATCAACCCCGTTCTGGAATGATAAGACCGAGGTGTCAGGCTCAACTATCGGCATGATAAGCCTTGCAGCCTCCTCTGTGTGATATGTCTTTATGGTGAATAAAACCAGATCCACAGGCTCTATTTCTTTTGGGTTGTCGGTTGCCCTGGCAGGAGAAACAAGAAAATCACCATACACGCTTTTTATCTGAAGACCTTTCTCGCAAATGGCCTTAAGATGTGCACCACGCGCAATGAATGTGACATCATGGCCCGAGCGGGCCAGCATGCCCCCGTAATAACCTCCCACACCGCCGGTCCCCATGATTGCGATTTTCATACTGCCTCCATTTTTTAATGACTTCTTTTTTTGAAACCAAAGCTATCCGTGCCATTGATCTCTCGGCCGGTATTTTAATCGGGCCGGGAAAATATGTTCCACTATAGCAGAAGAATCTGCAAATGTGGACCATCTCCCGATCAGTCGGTTCAAAACAGGGCTGAATAAGGAACCTTCCTTGGTTGAGCAGGGGTGCGGCATGGAAGGGGCCGAAGGGGGATGACCGAGTTATATGTGCTGTGCATCAGGGATGATGCTGCGGGGGTTACTCAGGGCGTAACTGGACATTTTGCCTATCTGATGTTAAAAAATATTATCGGGCTATGGTATTGATATGGCAAAAGAATAAAATATCGGCCGGTTCATGACCAAATTCCTGTAGCGATTATCTTAAGAGGAAGTATATGGGCAAGAAGATTTCCCTTGTTCTAGGGCTTTTGATATCCATGGCTACTGTTTTCATCACTCCTGTATATGGTTCTACAAGGGGCCTTGTCGTAAGCTCAAGCGACGGCCGGAAGATTCATTTCTATGATGATTATCATGCCCTGGTGATAGGGGTATCAAATTACAGACACTGGCCCAAACTTCCATACGCAGTGGATGATGCAAAAGAGGTGGCGGGTAAGCTGAAACAGCTTGGTTTTGAGACAAAATTGTGTCTAGATCCAACTTACAGAGATATGAAGGCGGCCCTGACAGATATGACTTACAATGTGGGCGATGAACCAGACCGGGCACTGCTATTGTACTATGCAGGTCACGGAGAGACCGAGTCTCTTGCCGACAAAACAAAGATGGGATATATCATCCCTTCAGACTGCCCTCTTATAAGAACAAATCCCCTTGAATTTTCCAACCGTGCAATAAGTATGCGGGAGATAGAGTCCGTGTCTCTCAAGATAAGATCCAGGCATGTACTGATGCTTTTTGATTCATGTTTCTCAGGATCGATATTTTCCCTTGTGCGGGCAGTACCTGACGATATTTCAGAAAAGAGCACCCTTCCGGTAAGACAATACATCACTGCAGGAAAAAGCGACGAGGTCGTGCCTGACAGAAGCATGTTTAAAAGGTGTCTTCTTATAGGTCTTGAAGGGGATGCCGATTTTACGGGTGACGGATATATAACGGGAACCGAACTTGGCATGTATCTTTCAGACAAGGTGGTCAACTATACCAAACGGAGGCAGCATCCCCAATACGGAAAGATAAACAACCCTCAGTTGGACAGAGGTGATTTTATCTTTATACCCAGGAAACCGGTCCCTGATGATGTGGCCGATTCTAAGGCGGTAAAAGATGAACAAGACAGGCTCGTTGCTCTGGAAATGGAAAAATTGAGGAGAGAGAATGAAGAGCTGAAAAAGATGAAAGACCTGATCGATGAAAATAGAAGGCTTAAGGAGGGATTCCGACCAGTTGAGTCACAAAAGGAAATAAAAGGGGCCTCTTTATCCCGGCACAATGACAGGACAAGGTTTAAGGTAGCTATTTTCCCATTTTATTTAATAGAATTTGACAGACAATTTCATTCAGAGGTTGTTGGTAATATCTTTGAAACCCTGGAAAAACAGATGGATATTGAAACCCTGTTTACCTGTTACCGTATCAAAACCGATAAAAAATATGTGAAAGACATAAAGGGGTCAATCGGGCGAAAAGAGATATGGAAAGAAGGTTTTTTCTCCGAGCCCGAACCTATCCTGGAAACCATAACAAGGAAAGGGAATGATATCGGTGCGGATCTGGTCATAACCTATTATCTTGAAGGCGTTAATGAGGGGGATTTATCCGCCTATCTGATTGATATAAAAAAATCCAAAATATATAACGTCAAAGGCTCCTATATGGGGCGTGATGTTCGGACGGTTGAAACCGAGATGTTAAACAATCAGCTGGTTGAAAAATTTTTGAAAAACCGTCAGGCACCTTGAAGCTCTATTCGTATGAGGCATCCCCTGACAGATATGACCTGCAATATGGTGTTCGCATCCAGTTCAAACTGATACTCCAAAGGAGATGAAATTAATGGCAGATAACAAACTCGTAGTGACGGTAAGCGTTACAGGCAGCATGGGGGCGGCAGATACCCCTTACCTTCCGGTCACTCCCAGGCAGATAGCCGAAAGCGCCGTTGAGGCAGGTAAAGCAGGTGCATCAGTGGCCCATATACACGTGCGGGATCCGGAAACAGGAACACCGGCCATGGGATTTGATCTCTACAGGGAGGTGGTGGAGCGCATCAGGGATCACTCCGATCTTATCATCAACCTGACCACGGGGGCGGGTGCCAGGGTAATCCCGGATGGAAACGATCCGGTCGGGCTGGCAGAAGGCTCCACTCTTGCCCCGCCTGAAAAGCGCGTGGAGCATGTGCTCAAGTTAAGGCCTGAGCTCTGTTCCCTGGACGTGGGGTCCATGGATTTCGGTCCGCATGTGTTTGTAAACTACAGTGCGCATGTCGATATTATGGCCGAGCAGATCCGAGATGCAGGAGTTATTCCTGAACTGGAGGTGTTCAGCCTGGGGCATATCGAAATCGCCAAACGCTTGATTGAAACAGGAAGGGTCAAAAACCCGCCCCTTTTTCAGTTGTGTATGGGAATCCCCTGGGGCATTCCCGCCAACACTCAGAACATGGTGTCCATGGTCCAGGCACTGCCCAAAGACGCCATCTGGGCGGGCTTTGGAGTCTCCGCCGGCTGCTTTCCCATGATGGCGCAGTCCGCGATCCTGGGCGGAAATATCAGGGTGGGCATGGAGGATACCTTTTATCTGGAAAAGGGGGTTCGGGCCAAGAGCAACAGGGAACTGGTGGAAAAAGCGGTTTCCATCATACGGCTTCTGGGCAAAGAGCCTGCCACGCCCGATGAGGCAAGGCAGCTGCTTAATATCGGCTCCTGACTAGGTCCGTCCAGAGATTCAGGCCTTCACCCGCCGGGGCGAAAAAACGGCAGGATCCTGCCGGTCGGCCGGACCGGAATTACCGAAGGGTTATCTTTCCGGGCTGGACCAGGTTTTTGTCGGCCTCACGGTTTATATGGGACAATCCCGGCAGCACACACCGGGAAAAACGGTATGCGGACTTTTCAAAGCCCATTACAAGGGGCGGACGTTGCCATTATATGAAAGGCCTCCCTTTCCTTTTCACCCCCTATAATTGCGATAAGGTCATCGGGCATTAAAACGAAATCCGCGTCAGGGTTCGGCCTTAGTTGACCTTCACGGACAATACCCACGATAGAGGCGCCTGTTTTTTTTCGTATTTCGCTTTCTCCTATCGATTTTTGGATAATTCCGCTTTCCGGAGTTAAGCGGGTCCATTGCAGATCAAATTGTTGTTCGGCGCCTCGAAGCTGGGACAGTATTTTGTAATTTTGGCCGTCCTTAAAAGAACAGGCATAAAGCTTCTGTCGAGCCGTATCGGTGCAGCGCTGAATTTCGGGCGGGGGAACCTGAAGACTGAGAAGCGACTGCCGTATCATCTCGAGGCTTGCCTCGAACTCCGGAAAGACAACACCTGAGACTCCCAAATCCATATACAAACTGAAATAATCCGGCCCCGATGTCCTGGCCACTATTGGGATTTGTTTGTTTAAGCGCTTTGAGTTGACTATAACCGATCTTGCCGCAACAAGCCCGGGGACCGTCAAAATCAAAAGGGAAGCATTTTTGATATATCCCGCCTCAAGAACAATTTCGTTACCGGCATCGCCGTAAACGACCGCCATCCCTGCTCTTTTGGCCTGTTCAAAGCGTCTGTGGTCAAGTTCGATGAGCACAAATTGCCTGCCCAGGCGCTTCAGCGATTGTGCTATCTGAAAGCCTACATGCCCGCCTCCGGCTATGACTACATGCCCGGAAAGTCCGGCATCGGGAATATTAGATTTCTCGAGCGTTTCATGGCAAAACCATCGTTTTTTAAATGCATATATCCTTGCGGTCTGGCCCGAGACGAGAGGGGTAAGTACCATTGTCAAGATTGTGGTGGTCAGCACCAGAGAGTAAAGATCTCTCCCAATCGAGTTTGTTGACAGGCCCACCCTTGCCAGAACAAAGGAAAACTCACCGATTTGGAAAAGACCCAGTCCGACTGCCAGGGGTATTACATTCCCATATTTGAAAAAGCGAGCTATAAGCGCGAAGATAAATCCCTTGCCGATGCTTACAGCCAGAACCAGGACAAGGATTTGCTGAACATTTTTGAACATAAACATCGGGTCCAGAAGCATTCCGACCGAGGTGAAAAACAGCAAACCAAAAAGGTCCCGAAGCGGGACAATATCACTCAGTGCCTGGTAGCCGTAGTCCGATTCGCTTAGTACCATGCCTGCTACAAATGCGCCAAAGGCAAAGGAAAGCCCCATAATGTGCGTAACATATCCAACCCCCAGGCCGATGGCGGTTATTGCGAGTAAAAAAAGCTCCCTTGAACCGAGCTTGGCAATATGAGCCAGCAAATGCGGCAAAATTCTGGTTCCCAGTAAGATCATTCCAGCTATGAAGGCCGCAGCTTTCAGTACGGCTAAACCGAGGACAGGCAGTCCGACCCTCGGATCGTTGAGCTGAGGAAGAATTATCATCATCGGGACCACAGCCAGATCCTGTGCTATGAGCATCCCTATCATCACCTTGCTCGAAAGGGTTCCCAGCCAGCCTTGGTTCATAAGCGTTTTGAGGATAACCATGGTGCTCGAAAGGGAGATAAGCGCACCGAGCCATAGCGATGATTTCCAGTCCCACCCCATCAAATGGCCGATAGCACTACCGAGGCCTATGGTAAGGATAATTTGTATGGGTGTCCCTATCAGGGCTACCTTCCTGACCGGTTTTAGATCTTTGAGTGAAAACTCCAGCCCGAGTGCGAACAGAAGAAGCGCAATCCCGATTTCGGCGAGCAATTCGATCTCTTGAATGTTTGAGACCGTGAGACCGCCGGTATATGGCCCCAGAATAACCCCGGCCATGATATAGCCGAGGATTAATGGTTGACCGAGCCTTTGAAACAGCAGTCCGCAGAAAAATGCCGCAACGATAAGAAAGATGATGTCCGCCGCAATGCCCATTAATTTATCCTGTCTGTTTTAAGCGTTACAAATATCCTGTGAGATCCGCCGGGGACAGTTCCGCGGTGGTCAACAAAAGACGACCTTCCAGAAATATAAGGCTTATGTTGAAATGCTATTTCCAGGACCGGTGGCCATGGATAAAAGTAAGTGAGCTGATTCATTTTTTTGTGTGCAGCAGATGATCTTTTCAAAGGCTGCCCGAATGGCTGTATCCTGATAGTAACGGGCCTTGGGTTGGGCGGGACTGTCCGCCATAAAGAGGATTGCCGCCTGCGGGTTGTGGATAGCGATACCGGTATCCCCGGCATAACGGGCAGTAAGATCCGGATGGCTGGGAAAATCCTGAAAGGGAAACGGCCCGACCTGCAAGCCGGTGAATTTGTGGAACTGGCCATAGCGATAACCATTGATAGCGAAAACATGCTTTACGTCATGGCGCCGACAGTCGGCATAGCCCTTTTCACGCAGAATTGGATCTATCAGGTAATAACGGGTTTCAGCTTCGTTGCAGGTCATAAAACCTCCCAGTGGCCGCCCCTGGCCGGGCCGATGCGTCTCAGCATGGCTTTAGCCTTAAACTTCTTTATGTTCTCTTCAATTTTCCTGCTGGATATTCCAACAATTTTAGACAATTCTTTTGCGGAAACATGTGGATTATGAATAATTTCTTTAATGATTAATTGCTGATTTTGAGACAATTTTTCACCGACCTTTTTACAGGCTTTCAGTAAACCTTTGCAGTGAAAAGGCAACCGTCCCGGTCATCAGTAAAATCAGTCTCCGGGCAGGCCTCCAGTGCTCGCTTTACGCCGGAGCCGAACCCCCTGTAAGGCAGCAGCCCCTTTGCAACATATGAAACCAGTATGGAATTGGCCATAATGGGGTTGCCGGCCCGTTTTCTCAGTTATTTAAAATGGTATAGCTCAAGTTCGGCGATCGGGCCGAATAATTCTATTTATATTGATCTATCGGGTAATATGTTAAAATTTTGGGACATAATCAAGGTGTTTCTATTTTATGAGAACCTGTTAGCGGCCTTCCCCGGCAGGGCACTCTCTTTCATATTGTTTACCTTGGTAAACATATTAAACCTAAATTGTTTACTTGTGAACTCATTTGGCTGTTCTTAACTCCAAATTATAGAGGTCTTTTAATCTGTAAACATTTGTTTCAACCGTATTTTTATCTATCTTGCCCGTCAGGTGAAAGGAGGTATTTGTCACATATGATTTCCGTGATTTCGGGATGTAGCGGTGGCAGCCTAATCTGAATAAACAGTAAGGGGTGGAACGGTTCCGGAATCTCCACATCCCCATTATCGGATTTACGCAGCTTGTTCAATCCGGCTTGAATTCAATGCTGATTGGAATTTCGTTGGGTGAGCGATGCGGATTGTTAAACAAGTTGCTTTGCTCACCAGTAGTGAGCGCATATTTTTTTCAGCTTGGATCGCGGGTCGAACCGAAATAACCGGGTGAAATAAGATTAAAAGACTGAGGCTTTGAGCGCTTTTCATGTCTTACCCCATCGGTTCGGATATTAAAATGGGGTGCCTAAGGTATGAAAACACTTTTCCCATCCCCATCCGGCCGGTCGTTATCTGTCAATGCTTCGATCATCCCCATGGCCTCGAAGGCCGCCTCTACCAGGTCGTCGTCCCGGGACTTTGTGAAAGCATGGAGATACGTGCCCGCTTCATTGGGATTGACGGTCACAGAGGCGTCCATGGCGGCAATGAGTAGCCTTTTGTCCTCATCTTCAGCCTCCAGAATTCGCCTTACGGCTAGCCATGCCGCCTCGACTTCCCACGCCTCGGCCGCACGGACCGCATGATAGCGGAATTCCGGATCTTCGTTTTCCAGGGTCTCCAGAATCTGTTCGGAAAAACCGTCGACAAAGCGCATGCAGAAGACCGCCGTCAACCTCCACTCCCGGTCATCTTGGGCATAGGCCTCCCGGACCGCCTCCGGGTGCCATTGCTCGGGTGAACGCACAGACCCTTCGAGAATTTTCCGCCTTACAATTTTCGGCAGCTCCTGCGACATGTAAAGCGTCTGAAGGGTCGCCCGGATCTCATTGTACAGGGATTCGGAAACCAGGATATCGTCGGGGTCATCAAATCCCATGATAAAGGCGTTCTCAAGGGCTGTCCCCAGGGAGGTGGTCGCTTCGCTCCGCAGTTCGTCATCCTCAGTGTCGTCCTTCACGACTGCAAGCAGGGTCCCGGCCAGATCATCATTGATGACGGTGTAGTCTCCTGCCATAACCGCGGCGAGCACCCGCTCCGGTGTATCCAGTTCACGGTTCAGGATCACCTCCAGAAACACCCGGCCCGCATCCTCCGGCCACTCCCAGGGCGGAGTGTCTTTAAGCCGCTTAAGATCCATGACGTTCCCTCCTTCTCATTCAATCTTGGCCCTTTTATTTAGATGAATTCTTTTGGAGATTATCGATGAAAACTATATTATCCTGTTTTTAATCAGTATGGTAGTACAAACTGAAAAGGAACGATTTACGTCATGGATTCATCCTGTTCACTGGACACCATCTCATAGGCCGCCGATGAGGCTTTATCATAAATGATCTCAAGCGCTTCTGAAAGATCAGTGTCTCCTCGCCAGAATGGAAAAGGGCCGAGTCGCTTGGGTAGAACTGCAGGAATCAAAGGAATAACGGCATCAAAAGGCCCTGCAAATGATGCCTTTACCGGATGCCAGAAGTCCACCGGCTTTTGAGGCAGGGGATCCGGCAGTGCATCCAGGCTGTCTGGGACCGGAGACGGGGAATCTTTCCCCTTTAATGACCCTTCTTCGAGTAGTTCGAAAAAGGCCTTCCGTCCCATGCCCCGGATCCGGAAAAGGAGAAAGGGGTCATTGTCAAACTGTTCGGCCAGGAGGTAATAGACCGCTGCGATATGCTTACAGGGATTGGACCAGTCCGGGCAGGAACATTCGGTACGAAGGTCTCCGTGCCTTTCCGGGAAAAGAGTCAGTCTGTTTTCTTCGAAAATCTCCTCCATGGCCTGGGGCATGTTGCCGGAAAGGAGGCGGGCCAGGTGGATAGGGCGCTTTTTCAGGCTCTCGGCAATTTTTTTCCATCCGGGCCGGTTGATACGTTTCAGCCGTATAGTGACCTGATAGGCCTCTGACCGGGAGCCCTGCACCCTTGCACGGATTTCCCCCTTGCGGATATCAAGATCCGCCACCTGCCCCCGCCGGGCATAAGACCGGCCCCTCACCAGTCTCGCACCGATCTGAAAGGATTCCAGGACTTCGATCCACCGTTTTCCCCACCACTCCCTGACAAACCCTCCACGCCGGGTCTGGGCCTTGATGCCGCCCCGCACTGCCCTGGGAGTTGTGGGCTCGTACCAGAAATAGCCTCTGTATCGGTTTCTTGCCATATTAATCTCCTGCGGCATCCTTTCCGAGCTGTATCAAATCATTGAGTTCATCATTCGATATTTCCGTGAGCCAGGCCTCTCCCGCTCCCACCACTTGGTCCGCCACGGCCGTCTTGCGCTCGATCAGGTCATCGATCCGTTCCTCAAGAGTTCCCGCGCAGAGGAATTTGTGGACCTGCACCGAACGGATCTGCCCGATTCTGAAGGCCCTGTCCGTGGCCTGGTTTTCCACGGCCGGATTCCACCACCGGTCAAAATGAAAGACATGATTGGCCCGGGTTAGATTCAGTCCGGTTCCGCCTGCTTTGAGTGAGAGAATGAAAAACGGCGGTGCATCATCGGCCTCCTGAAACCGTTCGATCATCCGGTCCCTCTGCTTCCTGGAAACCCCTCCATGCAGGAAAAGGGCCTCCAGGCCGAAGGTTTCCTGAAGGTGGCGTTTCAGGATTTCTCCCATCTCCGTAAACTGGGTGAACAGCAGGGATCGCTCTCCTGCTTCAAGTATCTCCTCCAAAAGTTCCTCCAGCCGACCCAACTTTCCGGACCTGCCCGAAGCTTCGGATCGGTCTTTCAGAAAGTGTGCGGGATGATTGCATACCTGTTTGAGCCGGGTCAGAAGGGAAAGGACAAGACCTCTTCGCTGCATGCCCTCGGCCTCGGCCAAGGCCTGCTTCATTTCCCTGATAACGGCCGCGTAGAGCGTGGCCTGCTCCCGGGTCAGTGTACAGAAGACCTTGGTTTCCACTTTTTTCGGGAGGTCGGAGATGATGGAGGTGTCTGTTTTAAGGCGTCGCAGGACAAAAGGGCTTGTCAGCCGCTTGAGTCTGGCAGCGGTTTCACGGTCACCTCTGCTCTGGATGGGGTTGAAAAAGAGTTCCTTGAAGGCCTTCCGGTTCCCAAGGAGTCCCGGATTCAGGAAATCCATGACAGCCCAGAGGTCCCCTACGTGATTTTCTACCGGCGTCCCGGTCAGGGCCACACGGAAATGTGCATCCAGGTTTCGTGCGGCCCGAGATTGTTTTGTTTCAGGATTCTTTATGTTCTGGGCCTCATCCAGGATGACTCCGGCCCATTGAACCTGTTGCAGGGTTTTCAGATCCCTGTGAAGGAGCCCGTAGCTGGATATGACAGCGGCGCTATTCGTAACAGCTTTCGTGAAGGCTTTGCCTTTGTCCCGATCCTGGCCATGATGTACGAGCACGTCCATTTGGGGTGTAAATTTTTGTGCTTCCCGCTGCCAGTTATTGACAACGGAGGTTGGGCAGATGATCAGAAACGGCCTCGTTTCTCCATGTTCCCTTGCATTGGCCATAAGGGCCAGGGTCTGGATGGTTTTCCCCAGGCCCATGTCATCCGCTAGGCAGGCCCCGAGGCCCCAGTTCCTGAGAAACGTCAGCCATGTATAACCTCTTATCTGATAGGGCCTCAGCTCTCCCTCGAGAGTTTCCGGCGGGCCGAGGTCTTTAATGGGTTTACTGCCTTCCAGGTGTTCCAGCAGATCACCGATCCAGCCGGTCGCTCTGACACCCTTGAAGGGAAGCCCTTCAACCCGTTCTACAGCACCCAGTGCCATGAGCAGGATGTCCCGGACGGATGCCTCTTCGTCCTGCCGTTTTTCCCAGAAGGCGGCCGCGGCTCTAAGCTGTTCGGCATCCAGTTCCACCCATTCGCCCCGGACCCGGACAAGGGAAGCCTTCATCTTTGCCATGGCAGTGAACTCTTCCGCTGTCAGGGCCTGCCCGCCCAGGGCAATCTCCCAGTCGAATCGGATAATATTGTCCAACCCCAGCTGGCTCTCGGTCTGCATGTCCTTGCTTTGGACTCGTGCTCCTAGGGAAAGACGGGTCTTTGCACCCTTCTCCGTCCACCAGGCCGGGAGAATAACCCCGAAACCGGCGGATTCGAGAATCGGCGCATGGTCCCTTAGAAACGCATAAGCCCCTGAACCGTTCGTGTCGAACCCTGCGGGGTATTCGGATTCCAGGCTCCCTTCTACCCCCGGGCAGAGTCCGGATGCCTGCCCAAGAGATGTGTACAAAAACTCCTGAAGACCTTTGCCGTATCGCCGCAACATCCTGAAAGACGGGTTTTCGGGATCCCATACCTCTTCCGCAGGAACAATCAGGCTTCGATCTTCACGGGGCTGAACCAGATACCGTACCCGCCACGGATCATCATCCCCGCCCACGGAATCCGAAACCGTGGTTTCCCGGCTTTCTGTTGGCTCTTCAAGGCGAAAACAGAGGCGGAACGGTGATTGGGAGACCGTCCGGATCGGCCCCTGCCACCTTTGAAGATTTTGTATAAGAAAATCTAGCTGTTCGGGTTCTTCCCATTCCAGAGAAGGATTCGAACTCTTCAGGGTATGAATCCAAGCATCATGGATGCTTCCGAAAGATGGTTTTTTTCGCCTTCCCGAACCACGTCCCGCTTCATGGTTCGATGCATCCCGGACAAGGCGGTCCAGCATGGAGGCAATGAACTCGTAGCATGTCAACCGTGCCGATGTTTCTGGAGGATCAGCCTCATCCGGATTGGTCAGGCATCGGGCTGACGGCGGCATGTCGCCGCACCATTCCTCCCGGAACGATTCATCCCGGATTTCGAAGACCGGTTCCCACCGGGCCTGATATCCGTGCTCTTTTTTCAGCAGGCCCGGCAGATAGGCCTGTTTGGTCACAAGGGATCCTGCGAACCTAAGACCAGCGGTCCACCACCGAAGATCCGTACCCGGAAGTATCCCCCTGGCCAGAAGCCGTTTTCCTGCACAAAGGCAAAGAAAGTCCCGGGATTCTTCAAAGGTCAACAGACGTGCGGTAACGGTCCAGGGGTGAAGGGCGGTTCTGGTCTCGGGATCGGGGAATTCCCCGAGCAAAGGAGAGGAAGGGACAGGCCTGTTTTCCGCGGTGGGAAGCCAGGCTGAAAGGGTTTGTGTCCTTTTCTTTGAGACCGGAAGCTCTGCTGAAAAGGCCTTCAGGGCCTCCCTCAGCCCTTTGATACCTGTATCAAGCGGATGGGGCTCAGGCCGGCCGATGCGCCCGGGATGACCTTCAAGATTTCCGGACAAATTCGATGATTTTTCCCCCCAGAGATACAGGTTTCCTTCAAACCATGCGGCATGCAGTATGATCATAGTCAGTTTCCGTTCAGTTTGGTCCTGTCAATAAGAGTGTGAAGAGACTGCCGTGAGACACAAAAAAGCATACAAAAAACAAACGGCAATTTCAATCCCCTTCCGCGCTCTTTCAAGAACGCGAATAAAGAGAAAAAGTACCTGTTTCCTTTTTTATCCGCCTTTGCAGGAGACCCAGCATTTACCCGTAGGGCTCCATTCGTTTTCAACGATTTCCCAGGCTGTTTCTGTTTTCTCCTTGTCAATAAGGAACCGTACGCCCTGGTTGTCCTACTGATTCAGCCATAGCATCTGGCGAAATATTTGCTCCGCCTTGGCCTACAGAGCTTTGTGGTATCAGCTGGAATGCCCGGTTGGACAAAAGAACATGAATCTCTATTATGGGGTTTTTATGCAAATGAAGATTTGAAACTGTTGTGCTCAGCCATTCGCTGTAAAGCTCCAATTTCTGCAATAATTAGTCGGCTACTGTCCACTGAATGTGTTGATCCCTAAAAGAACCGACCTGTTACACAAGGAAAGCTCGCTCTCTATGTTTTTCTAATGAAAAGGAGGAAGAACGGCGGTAGCTGGATTGTTTGGTTTTTCACACGCACACTCGAAACCCATAATTTAAGATGGGTTATGCGTGAATGTGTCAAATTAGGCAGGTAGAGCAACGGTTTTTCTAGGACGAAGACTTTGACTTGACATTCTTGCATATAATCCATAACATTACTATGGGTAATATGGAATAAAGTCAAAGGTGCAGTCGATGAAACATGACGCGTTTTTCCGAAAACACCCGGTTTTTAACGGAAAAGAGTTGACCGACCATTTGTCGTCCCTGGGTGATGTAGGCGGACGAGCGCAGGAGGCACTTCTTGCCTATCACCGGAAGGCCGGTCGGGTTGTCCGGGTGCGACGAGGATTGTATGCCGTTATCCCTCCGGGGGCTGACCCTGATTCCTATCCGGTGGATCCTTTTCTCGTTGCCGCTAAGTTGACGCCGGATGCGGTGCTGTCGCACCATACCGCGCTCGAGTTCCACGGAAAGGCTTACTCGGTTTATACGCACCTCACCTACTCGGCATCCCGCCCCATCGGACCTTTGACATTTCGTACGCACGTTTTCCGGGGAGCGAAGTTTCGTCAAGCGCTTCTACTTCAGGGGAAAGAACATTTCGGTGTTTCGATCGCGGAGCGATCAGGCCAAGAGTTGAGCGTTACAAGCCTTGAACGGACCTTGGTCGATGTGTTGGATCGTCCAGACCTCTCAGGAAGCTGGGAGGAAATATGGCGGTCGCTTGAGTCCGTCGAATTCTTCGACCTCGACAAGGTCGTGGCGTGTGCACGCCTGCTCGGAAATGCGACCACCGGGGCGAAGGTGGGGTTCTTTCTTGATCAGCACCGCAAAACATTAATGGTGGAGGACCGACATCTCAATTTACTTTACGACATGCGCCCAAGGCAGCCTCATTACATGAACCGTTCAAAGCGGAAATCCGGTCGATTCGTGTCGGAATGGAACCTGGTAGTTCCGAGGGAAGTCCTCGAACGGTCCTGGGGGGAGGTGTTATGAAAATTTCCCCCGAGAAGCTTACAGCCGAAGCGGAGGCGACGGGTTTCAGACCGGAGGAACTCGAAAAAGCCGCTCAACTGTTAGGGCTGCTGGATGCCTTGAGGAGTCACCCTTTTCTCAAAGACAAGCTGGTACTTAAGGGCGGTACGGCCTTGAACCTCTTCGTCTTTGATGTGCCCCGACTCTCCGTCGACATCGATCTCAACTATGTGGGAGCCCAAGATCGAGATGGCATGCTCGCTGAGCGTCCCAAGATCGAGCAGGCCGTTAAAGCGGTCTTTGCTCGTGAGGGTTTCACCGTGAGGCGGATGCCTGAAGAACACGCTGGAGGCAAGTGGTCGTTGCGGTATGAAAACAGCTTCGGCTTGGGCTGTAACCTCGAAGTGGATCTCAATTTCATGTTCCGTATCCCTTTGTGGCCGGTGACAATCAGAGACTCTCATTCCGTCGGGTCTTGGCGGGCCACAGAGATTCCCGTACTGGATAACCATGAGTTGGCGGCCGGGAAACTGGCTGCACTTCTCTCGCGCAGACAGGCGAGGGACCTGTTTGACGGCCATCGAATTCTCCGATTGGACGACATCGATTCTAAACGCCTTCGCACCGGTTTTGTCGTCTACGGCGCAATGAACAGAAAGGATTGGAGAAAAGTCTCTGCCGACGATGTGTGGTTCGATGTCATGGAGTTGGCCAAGCAGTTGGTTCCCACTCTCCGCGTCAATTCAGCGGAAATCCAAGTGGAAGCAGCCGAATACGGGGAGCAACTGGTAAAAGAATGTCGAGATGGCCTGTCGGCGGTACTGCCCTTTTCAGACGCTGAGCGGGAATTCCTGGACTTGCTGCTCGACCGAGGGGAAATCAATGCTACGATTCTGACTTCTGATACAGCCTTGCAGAAACGTATTCAAGGGCAGCCGCTTCTGCAATGGAAGGCCTTTAATGTAAAACGCTACAAGGGACTGGCCTGATAAAACATGCCAAAATCGTAACAATGGTTTTATATGGAAGCAAATAAGTAATTGGTGTGCCCCTGAGTGCATCGAATGGCTCCCCGGGATCTTGGCTTACGCCTTGACTGTCGATACTTGGCTAATTTATTATTTTACACCTATTCCATCTGCTGCGCGACACTATCAAGAAATAGTGCAACCCCCCGTTTTTTGATCTTCTTTTCAAGTTTCATAGCTTCAGCCCTATCATCGCACTCAACCAAATGGACTATTTTCCATGGACCTTTGAATCTTTTTGTAGTCTTTGAGAGCTGATACTCAGGGTCATTGTGCTGTGCAAGTCGGCGGGCAGGATCACTACTGTATCCACAATAGAATCTTCCGGTGGATTCACTTTTGAGGATGTAGACATAGAAGGACATTGAATAGCCTAAATTAAAAAGGTTCATCCGGCAAATGCCGGGGTAATAATATTGGTTGGTGAATTTACTGTAAAAAGCCATAGAAAAATCGTCGCCAATGGGTTATCTCGTTTCTGAGCTACGACACTACAGACACGAGAGGAGACCGACAATGGCGACGACAAGCTTTTTGTATCACACAATGGGCCTTAAAGGCTACCGATACATTCGTACCGAGTATCGTTATGGTGTTGTCTTTTACCATGTAAAACTGAGGAACACCAAACGCAGGTGCAGAAGATGCGGTGCCAGGTGGCGTTATCTCAGAAAAGCAGGAAAATTTACCAGGGTTTTTCATGCCTTGCCCATTGGCAGAAAGCCACAGAAGATAGTGCTTCATGGGCATGAACAATACTGCCGGCATTGTGGACGTATATTGAGGGAACCCATTAAATTTGCCAGAGGGAAAAAGCGTTCTTTGAGATGTTTTGATCGATTTATCGTTGATCTGTGCACTATTGCTACCATCAAGGCAGTGGCTGCGTTCCTTGGGGTTGGATGGGATCTGGTTAAAGGCATCTTCAAGGAAGATCTTAAAAAGCGCTTGAGCAGACGAAAGCTGAGAAGAGTCCGCTACATTGCGGTTGATGAGTTTGCTCTTCGAAAGGGGCATCATTACATGACTGTGGTCATGGATCTTGAAACCGGACAGATCCTTTATGCTGAGAAGGGCAAGGATGCACAGGCCTTGATCCCTTTTCTCAAAACGCTGCGCAGGAGAAGAATAAAACTCATGGCAGTGGCAATGGACATGTCCCCGGCCTACATGAATGCTGTTAAGGAAGTATTCCCCAATGTTGATATCGTACACGATCCTTACCATGTGGTGGTTAATGTCAACAAGGCTATTGATGAAACCAGGAAAAATATTTACCGCACCATGACAGGCAAGCAGCGTGGCATCATTAAAGGATCGAGGTTTTTGCTGCTCAGACCGCTAGAGGCTTTAAGTGAGGCCTCACTTTCAAAGCTTTCTGCTATTATGGAAATCAATGAGCCGCTGTATAAAGCATATATACTGAAAGAAGAACTTCGCTGGTTCTGGAATCTACCGAATGCATGGTTAGGTGAGCAATTCTTGGATAACTGGATCAAGGAAGCATACGAAACAGGTATCAAAAGCTTCATAAAGCTGGCTGATTCACTGCTGCGACACAAACCAGGTTTGTTATCATATTTTGCTCACCGTATCTCCACTGGTCCACTTGAGGGCCTTAACAACAAAATCAAAGTGCTCAAACGACAAGCATATGGTTTCAGAGACAACGAGTATTTTAAACTACGTCTCTACTTCTTACATAATGACACCCCGGCATTTGCCGGATGAACCATTAAAAAAGGCTCAACCTGAAAAGATCGAGCCTTATTTATTCTGGCTCCCCGGGACAGACTCGAACTGCCGACAGGGTGGTTAACAGCCACCTGCTCTACCAACTGAGCTACCGGGGAATAACTTCCTCATCCCGTTAGCCGGGTGGTTAATCCCGCCTTCGGCGGGACTCTACCAACTGAGCTACCGGGGAATATGATGCAAAATAAACATCCCTCTTAACAAAACCGTATATTATGGTCAAGAAATATTTTCGATATTTTTTTGCTTCCCCTAGTTCCTTGACAGGGACACCTGTTACCTTTATTTAATTTAAATTAAATCTCATTTTCAAGAAATAAAGGATTTATCTCATGAAGCAGATCATACTGGGCACGGCGGGTCATATCGATCATGGAAAGACCTCTCTTATAAAGGCGCTTACCGGAATCGACACAGACAGGTTGAAAGAGGAAAAGGCAAGGGGCATAACCATTGAACTGGGGTTTTCACACCTGGAGCTGCCCGGTGGCATGCTCCTGGGCATAGTGGACGTGCCGGGACACGAGAAATTCGTGAAAAACATGGTGGCGGGCGCGACCGGTATAGACCTCGTGGCCCTGGTTATCGCCGCTGATGAGGGGGTGATGCCCCAGACAAAGGAACACCTGGAGATATGCCAGCTCCTGGATATCCGGTATGGCCTGGTGGTATTGACCAAGATAGATATGGTCGATGAGGAATGGCTTGATCTTGTGAAAGAGGATGTAAGGGAATATCTCTCAAATACCTTTCTGGCCGATGCCCCAGTGGTGGAGGTGTCTTCCGTGACAGGCCGGGGGCTTGATGAAATGGTCGATGTCCTTGACTCCCTGGTCAGCGGGATCCCCGAAAAAGATACGGGACACCTGTATCGGCTTCCGATCGACCGGGTTTTTACCATGAAGGGATTCGGCACGGTTATAACGGGAACCAGTATCTCGGGAGAAATCGGAAACGGCGAAGATGTAACCATATACCCGCAGGAGATAAGCTCACGCATAAGGGGCCTTCAGGTTCACAACAAGGAGGTCGAGAAGGCGCATGCAGGCCTGAGAACGGCCGTTAATCTTCAGGGCCTTGAGAAGGAGGCTATCCGCAGGGGAGACGTGCTTGCATCAAAGGGCTCGTTACGGAAGACCATGATGATGGATGTAACTCTTGATCTTCTCCCAGCTGCCGCACGCAAGTTGAAGAACAGGGCAAAGGCACGTTTCCACACCGGGACATCGGAGATTATCTCCACGGTAGTTCTTCTTGACAGGGATGAACTGGCGCAGGGTGAGTCCTGTTTCGCGCAGATAAGGCTCAATGAACCGACCGCGGTGTTAAGAAATGACAGATTCGTGCTCAGGAGTTATTCCCCTGTCAGGACCATCGGCGGAGGTGTGATATTGAATCCACTTCCGAGAAAAAAGAAACGCTTTTCCGAAAGGGTGCTTTCCGAGATGGAGATCCTTAACAGCGGCGATACGAACAATATTATAAAATTATTTGTGGCTGAAGGCCGTTTTCAGGGTATTTCAAAGGGGGAGCTTTCCTTTCTCGTAAACATGAGCAGAAAAAAGCTTGAAGAGGCAGTCAAACCTCTTTTGGCAAAAAAGAGCCTGATCCTTTATAACAAGGAGGGGGAACTGCTGATCCACAGGGATCTTTACGATACCGCGGTCAATCAGATACTGGAGACGCTGGCTGATTATCACAAGAAATATCCATTAAAGGCGGGACTTCAGAAGGAGGAACTGCGTTCAAGGACCGCCGGGGCAAAGAATCAGAGGCTCTTTGTCTCTCTGGTAAACAGGCTCATCAAGGACGGTACCCTGGTGCAGGAAAAAGAGAGCCTGCGCCTTAAAGAACACAGGGTCACCCTGGCCGCGGACCAGGAAAAGACCAGAAAAGAGATCAAGGAGATCTACAGAAAAAGCGGTCTTCAGCCTCCCTATTTCAAGGAGATAAAGGAGCGGTTCGCGGGGAGCACCGGACCTGAGGTCCTCGAATTCATGGTAAAGGACGGTGTGCTTGTCAAGGTGAAGGAGGATCTGTATTTTTATAAGGAAAGTGTTGGTCAGCTGGAAAAAAAGCTTGTTGATTTTCTAAGGGAAAAGGGCGAGATCACAACACCTCAGTTCAAGGAGATGACCGGGATTTCAAGGAAGTACACCATCCCTCTTATCGAATACTTTGACCGATGCCAGCTGACGGTAAGGGTAGGCGACAACAGGGTCCTTCGAAAGAGGTAGCTTCGGACATGAAAAAACAGGACCTGTCTTCCTTTCTTGATCTTGGGGCAAGGGAGCATATCGCCATAGTCGGGGCCGGAGGCAAGACAAGCCTGCTCTTTGCCCTTGCAGAGGAGTTGGAAAGTAAGGGCAGCAAGGTCATTACCACTACCACCACAAAGGTGCGGCTGAGTGAAGCGGAAAAGGCCCCTGTCTTGGTCCTCAGGGGTGATTGCACCCGCTTTGAGGAAAAGGTAGGGGCAGGGATTAAGAGGAGCGGCCATATTTTTTTGGGTGAAACGCTCCTTTCATCGCGTAAGATAAAGGGTATCGAACCTTTTGTCGCAGACATGATTTTCAGGGAGGAGTTGTCAGACTATCTCCTGGTAGAGGCTGACGGTGCGGCAGGCATGTCCCTGAAGGCTCATTCGCTTAACGAGCCGGTGATACCCTTATCCGTGACCATGGTTATAGCCCTTATGGGTCTTGAGGTGCTCGGCAGGCCGTTTTCTCATGAGCTGGTATTCAGGGCAGAGATCTTTCAGGAGCTGACCGGCATAAATAAGGGTGAGCCTGTTACCCCTGAATTGCTTTCAGGACTTTTCAATTCAGGCAAAGGACCCTTTAAGGGTTCTCCCAAAGGGGCAAAAAGGATCGTTTTTCTAAACAAGCTGGATCTTTCAGGGGATGCCGGCAAGGCGGACGTCCTGGCGCAAAGGATACTTGATGATCCTTCAGGTGGTATTGACAGGGTTATAACGGGTTCCTTGAAAAACGGTTCATACAGCTAAAAGGTTCGTGCGTGATGAAGGCGATATTTAAAAGGCTGATAGAAATTTCTGAAAATAAGATGTCCTGTGTCCTTGGCACCATCATCCGGCAGGCGGGGTCTTCGCCCAGGGGTGAAGGTGCAAAGTTTTTGATAATGGAGGATGGCTCGTTTGAAGGGACCATAGGGGGTGGCGCGGTAGAGGCCAAGGCCCTTTCGGAGGCAGAGGGGGTCCTTAAGAGCGGAAGGTCCGTACGGCTCAATTTCCATCTTGACGGTACCGACGTGGAATCAACAGAGATGCTTTGCGGCGGGGCGGTGGAAGTGCTTCTCGAGCCTTTGGATCCTGCGGGTCCCCATGTTTCAGTCTTAAAGAAGGCCCTTGAGGTGATCGGGCAGGGAGGCTCAGGCATCCTTCTGACGGCCCTTGATCAGGACCTGTCCGCCGGAGGCTTTTGTCCCAGGCTGTTTATCGATAAAACAGGGGAAAAGAGAGGTAACCTGGGGCTTTCCGAGGCTTTGGAGGAGTCCCTGTCGGGATATCTATCCGGCATACTTGAGACTGGACAGCCCGGGATTATTTCAGCCCCGATCGGAGGCGGCATGGGGATGGAGTTTTTTGCCGAGCCGGTAAGAGGTAAACCGATCCTTTTTATTTTTGGTGCCGGACATGTCGCAAGGCAGGTTGTACCTCTTGCAGAAAAGGTGGGTTTCAAGGCTTTCGTCCTGGATGACAGGCCTGAGTTTGCGGACGGCAGATTCTTCGGAAAACAAACCGAGGTGAGAGTGGTCTCTTATGATTGCGCTCTTGAAGGCATTAACATCCATGAGGATGCCTTTGTCGTAATAGTCACCAGGGGACATCTGGGGGACAAAACGGTGCTTGCCCAGGTGCTTAAGACCGATGCAGGCTATATAGGAATGATCGGAAGTGCCGGGAAAAGGGATGCGATTTTCGGAAAACTCATTGAAAAGGGCTTTTCAAAGAACGATCTTGAAAGGGTTTACTGCCCGATCGGAATCGAGATAGGCGCGGATACACCGGAGGAGATCGCAGTAAGCATTGTGGCGGAACTGATAAAAGTGAGGCGGGGGTAAGCAAAATCCAATCGGGGGATCTTATAAGATGGAGCATGAATACAGGAAATGGCTGTGGGAGGAACTTTCAAAAAAATGTATAAAAAACCTCAAAAGGCATGAATTCGACGCCCATTTCACACAAACCGCGGAAGAGGCCTTAGGGCTGATAAAGGAAATGGTTTCAGGGTATGAGACTTTCGGTTTTGGAGGTGCAGACACCACCAGGGAGATAGGCCTGGTTGAATCCTTGAAGAAGATGGGTAAGACAGTATATGACCATTGGGAAAAGGGCCTCGGCGCGGAAGAGATAGCTGAGATAAGGCTCAATCAGGGAAGATGCGACTGCTTTTTCTGCAGCGCAAACGCTGTTTCGGCAACAGGCGAGATAGTCAATGTGGACGGAATCGGAAACAGGACCGCGGCCATGAGTTTCGGACCCAAGAAGGTCGTAATCGTGGCAGGTATGAACAAGGTGACCCGGGACCTTGGCTCAGCCCTTAACAGGGTAAAGGAGGTGGCCGGTCCCATGAGGGCGAAGAGCCTTGACAGGGATACCCCCTGCGCCAAGACGGGCGAGTGTTCTGACTGCAATTCCGCCCAGAGGATATGCAGGATAACCACGATCCTTCACAGAAGGCCGATGATGACGGACACGACCGTGGTCCTGATAAATCAGCAACTCGGTTTTTAGGATTGAATCGACAGCCTTTATTCTAAAAGCCTTTTAAACAGCTCCCGGTAGGCGTCAAATACCCGGTTTCCGAAACAGACGAACCTTATCTCTTTGAGGGCGGTATCCGTTTCAAGGACCCTCTTGGTCTCCTCAAGGGCTATTTCCGCTGCCCTTTTAAGGGGAAAACCGTACGCCCCTGTACTGATGGAGGGAAATGCTACAGACTCTATGCCGAGTTTTTCCGCGGCCTTGTAGCAGTTCCTGTAACAGTCTGAAAGGAGTCTGTCCTCGTTTCTGTTACCGCCCGACCATACCGGGCCTACCGTGTGTATTATCCATTTGGCGGGAAGCCTGTATGCCCTGCTGACCCTGACCTCTCCTGTCGGACACCCTCCTATCTTGCGGGTCTCTTCGAGAAGTTCCGGCCCTGCGGCCCTGTGGATTGCGCCATCCACTCCTCCTCCCCCCAGAAGAGAGGTGTTGGCGGCATTGACTAGGGCATCCACCTCCTGCCTGGTGATATCACCTTCGATGATGTCTATTTTTCCCTTCATGGGTCCGTCCCTCCCTTTTAATCGTCAAAAGAGGCTTCATGATAGTTGGCGAAAACATCCTGTGATAATTTTCATCTATGCTTGATTTGATAAAAGTTACATGAGCTTGTCTGTTTTTGTCAAATCATGATGGTTGGTCCGGATAAAATCATTTCATGATAGAAGAGCCGTTTTTTTTGGCCGATTCAGGTAAAAGCGGCTCTGATAATATTTTTTTTAAGACTTGAAAAAAAAATTGACATCCTATAGGTAAGGGCTGCGGATGGATTAAAGGGTCAAAAGGGCTCATAATCTTTTCCGGAAGAAATTTGTGCTTAATAATTGATTTTAAATTTTATGTATTATATTAATCGCATTGCTGTATTTATATTCATTAATATCTTATTGAATTATGTTAGTGTTAAATGATTTTTATGAACGTCATGATGATTATTTATAGGTGATTATGTTGATTGAACTATCTTGTATTTAATTACAGTTATCGGATTACATATAAATATAAATCTTTAAAAAAGAGAAACTTGGTTATGGAGGGAATAAATGTTTGAAATATTAAGACGTGAGGAAATGGCTGATGGTACGGTTGTGATGAATGAGATCAGTGCCCCTCTCATTGCAAAAAATGCAAAGCCCGGTCAATTTGTCATCCTAAAGGCAAACGAGACTGGCGAGCGAGTCCCCCTTACCATGGCTGACAGTGACCCGGTAAAAGGTACTGTAACCGTCATGTACCAGGTTGTGGGAAAATCGACGATGTTGTTCAAATCTCTTCAGACGGGAGATCGTTTCCAGGATGTGATAGGCCCTCTGGGGAAGGCTACGCATCTGGAAAAGGTGGGAAACGTGGTATGCGTGGGAGGAGGGACAGGAGTCGCGGTCCTGCACCCCATTACCAGGGCACTCAAGGAGATGGGAAACAATGTCAAGGCTATCATAGGAGCCAGGACAAAGGATCTGCTTATCCTTGAAGAAAAGATGAAGTCCGCATCTCATGAACTGCATGTCTGCACGGACGACGGCTCATACGGTCATCACGGTTTTGTAACGGATGTGCTGAAGGATATCCTTGAAAAACATGACATAAAACTGGTTGTGGGAATAGGACCGGTTCCGATGATGAGGTTCGTGTGCAAGGTCACGGAGCAGTATAAGGTAAAGACCCTTGTCAGTCTCAACGCGATAATGGTTGACGGTACTGGTATGTGCGGCTGCTGCCGTGTGACTGTCGATGGAAAGACAAAATTTGCGTGTGTCGACGGTCCTGAATTCGACGGGCATAAGGTTGACTTTGACGTGCTGGCACAGCGACTGGAAGCCTACAAAGAGGAAGAGGCCTCGGCAGTGGAAAAATACAATAACGACTGCAAGCTGGGATAGCCCCGCACGATAGTTCTGTTTTCATGATTTTTGATGCTACACAGATTGAGTGAAAGACCCGAGAGGGCTACAGGGAGGAAAATATGGCGGAAAAACAGGGTAAGAAAGAAAAAATTCCAAGGCAGATAATGCCTGAGCAGAAGCCTGAAGTAAGAAGAAGAAATTTTAAGGAAGTACCTACCGGTCTTACAGAGGATTTGGCGCTTAAAGAGGCTGCCAGATGTCTCCAGTGCAAGAAGCCTTCCTGTGTGGAAGGTTGTCCTGTATCAGTTGATATCCCCGGCTTTATCGCGTTGATCAAGGAAGGGGAATTTACCGGTTCTATCCGAAAGATATGGGAGAAAAACGCTTTGCCCGCGATATGCGGCAGGGTATGCCCCCAGGAAATACAGTGCGAGGGAAGCTGTATACTTGCCAAGAAGGGGGACCCGGTAGGAATAGGTAATCTTGAAAGATTCGTGGCCGACCGCGAGCGCATGCACGGGAAAGGTGAACTGCCTCCCAAGGCCGCATCGACGGGGAAAAGGGTCGCTGTTATCGGATCGGGGCCTTCAGGCCTTACCGTGGCGGGGGATCTTATCCTAAAAGGCCATGACGTAACGATATTCGAGGCCTTCCACAAACCTGGCGGGGTCCTCGTCTACGGTATCCCGGAATTCCGTCTTCCAAAGGAGATAGTGTATTCCGAAGTCAATTTTCTGGAACGCCTTGGAGCAAAACTTGAGATCAATACGGTAGTGGGAAGGACCGTATCCCTGGATGAACTTTTTGAACAGGGTTTTGACGCCGTCTATGTCGGAGTCGGTGCAGGCCTTCCACGCTTCCTGAATGTTCCGGGAGAAAACCTGATCGGAATCTATTCGGCCAATGAATACCTCACAAGGGCGAATTTGATGAAGGCCTACCTGTTCCCCGAATATGATACCCCCATTGCCAAGGGAAAGGATGTCGTGGTGCTCGGGGCCGGAAACGTGGCAATGGATTCGGCAAGAACCGCCATGAGGCTGGGCGCCGATCGTGTACGGATTGTCTACAGGAGATCACGCGAAGAAATGCCGGCAAGGGCTGCGGAAATCCATCATGCCGAAGAAGAGGGTATCGAGTTTCATCTGCTTACCGCTCCCACCAGATTCATCGGAGATGAAAAGGGGCGCGTAAACTCAATGGAATGCCTCCAGATGAAGCTTGGAGAGCCTGATGAATCGGGGCGAAGAAGTCCGGTGCCCATTGAAGGATCCAAGTTCAATATCGAATGCGACCTTGTGGTTATCGCGGTGGGTGCGGGGGCCAACCCTCTGCTTACGCAATCTACCGATGGGCTTGAAATGAACAAATGGGGTTACATCATAGCCGATCCCAAGACGGGCAAAACCAGCAAGCACGGAGTTTGGGCCGGAGGCGATATAGTTACGGGGCAGGCCACGGTTATCCTTGCAATGGGAGCAGGCAGGGCAGCTTCCGATTCCATGCATGACTTTTTGACCCTTGGATGGTAAGGATCGGATATAAACGGTAATTATCATACTCCTTCATTTCAGGATGTCATTCAGGTCTTGAAATGGAGGAGTTTTTTTTATTTTGATAATCCGGTTTATAATTGAACCGGCCCTCCGGATAAAGATTTATATAAAATTATGTATTAATCTAGTATGATTAATCGTGTGGAAAGGGGGCGGGGGGGCAAGGGTTCAGAAGCGGGCGATTTCAGAAATTCCCTTTACCCGCACGATTCCACAACCTTAGTCACTTAAAATATCAGTCGGTGCTATCAGCGCTCGGCTTTCGGCAGTCAGAAAAAGCGATGAAGCATGCCGTTAAGCTCAATGCTGATGGCTGAGCGCTCCATCCGGAAGTCTTTGATTTATGAATGACAGGCGCTTCCGATCCATTAAGGCAAAAGCATTTTGCTTTAAACCCGGCCTGAAAACCGGGGTTTTCGTAATGAAATAGATTTATAAAACCGGCTGCATCCGGCGGGTGCGGCAAGGAAAGGCTTTTCAGGTATGATTCAGATAAGAAATTTCAGCATAATAGCCCACATAGACCATGGGAAATCAACCCTTGCCGATCGTTTCATACAGGCGACGGGTTTGGTGGGGACGAGGGAATTTCGCGAACAGATGCTCGACAATATGGATATAGAACGTGAGAGGGGTATTACGATAAAGAGCCAGGCCATTTCACTTCCCTACAGGAGCAGGGATGGAGAAGAATTTGAGCTCAATCTGATCGATACTCCCGGTCATGTCGATTTTTCCTATGAAGTATCACGCGCGCTTGCCTCCTGTGAGGGGGTTTTGCTGCTCATAGATGCCGCGCAGGGGGTCGAGGCCCAGACGGTAGCTAATCTGTATGCCGCGATGGAGCAGGATCTGGAGATAATTCCAGTTATCAACAAGATTGATCTTCCTTCCGCCGACATAGAAAGGGTAAGGGAGGAGATCGAGATCGACCTGGGGCTTGATTCCGACACGGCCATCCTCTGCTCCGCCAAGGAGGGTACAGGCATTGAAGAGGTTCTTGAGGCGATTGTTGACATGATACCTGCACCTGAAACAAAAACGGATGACCCTCTGAGTGCGCTTATCTTCGACGCCCGGTACGATCCTTTCAGGGGCACGGTCGTAAGCTGCAGGGTTTTTTCAGGCAGCTTGGGAGAGGGCGATATCATAAGGCTTATGTCAAACGGCGCGAACTATAAGGTCGAGGAGGTAGGCCTTTTCAGGGTGACACGGGAGAAGAAGAAGCGCCTTTCCGCGGGCGAGGTGGGTTATGTTATAGCGGGTATAAAAACCGTGGCGGATACCAGGGTTGGGGATACGATAACGCTTGAGAACAATCCCGTAGCCGAACCGCAGCCCGGCTTCAAAGATGTCAAGCCTGTAGTGTTTTCATCCGTCTACCCTGTGGCATCGGACGATTACCCGTCCCTTACGGATGCCCTCGAAAAATACAAGCTCAATGACGCGGCGCTTGCCTACCAGAAAGATTCGTCGGCAGCGCTCGGAATGGGTTTTCGTTGCGGCTTTCTGGGTCTTCTGCACCTGGAGATTGTCCAGGAGCGTCTTGAAAGGGAATTCGGGCAATCCATAATAATGACGACCCCGACCGTGGAATACCGCTTTACGCTTTCGGACGGGGAGGTCATTATAATCGATAATCCCACCTATTACCCCGACCCCGGCTCCATCGTGAGATCCGAGGAACCCTTTATCCGGGCCGGCATTCTGATACCGGAGCGCTATATGGGTTCGGTCATGGACCTGTGCAGGGAAAGAAGAGGGGTGAATCCGAAATTCAACTATCCGACAACGGGAAGGGTGGAGATCCAGTTTGACATGCCGCTGGCGGAGGTCATCTATGACTTCTATGACAGGCTCAAGACCGTCACACAGGGGTATGGTTCGTTTGACTATGAACTGCTCGATTATCGTGAAAGCGATCTGGTTAAGCTCGATATCCTTCTGAACGGAGAAAGGGTCGATGCGCTTGCCCAGATAGTTCACAGGGAAAAGGCAAGGCTGAGGGCCGTTAACGCCTGTAACAGGCTCAAGGAGGAGATCCCGAGGCACCTTTTCAAAATCGCGGTGCAGGGGGCTCTGGGCGGAACCATAATCGCCAGATCAACCATCTCGCCCTTTAGAAAAGATGTGACGGCAAAATGCTACGGTGGGGATATTTCAAGGAAGCGAAAGCTGCTTGAAAAGCAAAAAAAAGGCAAGAAGCGGATGAAAATGATAGGATCGGTCACCATCCCCCAGAGTGCCTTTGTTTCAGTGCTCAAGGGAGAAAAAAATGACTGAATCCAAAAAAAAATCTGCTCAAACGGAAGACCATCGGTATTCGTAAAGATCTCTGCCGTATTTAACCGCTTGATTCAAAACCAAAAGGGACACGGGTTGTTATGGCTGAACCAGGCCTTTATGTTCATATCCCATTTTGCAGGAGCAAGTGCCCTTATTGCTCCTTTTATTCCATCGCTTCAACCTCCCTTGCGCCCCGCTGGCTCAAGGCGTTTGAAAGAGAGCTTGAACATTATAAGGGCCTCTTCAGATGCTATGACACCCTTTATATCGGGGGGGGGACGCCCACCTGTATCGGAATCGGGATGCTGGAGACTTTGATGAACGCCATCAACAGACAGGCATGTCTTAGTGCCGGAGCGGAGCTTACGATAGAGGCAAACCCGTGCGATCTTACAAGGGAAATGATTTCATTTCTGAAGGATGCCGGTTTTAACAGGGTCAGCCTTGGAGTTCAGTCATTTGATGACAATATCCTCGATTTTCTGGGAAGAAATCATAGCGGACTTGAAGCTGTAAAGGCCCTTGAAGAATTGCGTTCGCAGGGCATTGAAAACATCAGTATGGATTTTATCTACGGCCTTAGCGTTCAGAATACCGTTGAATGGGTAAAGGATCTTGGAACGGCCCTTTCCTTTCGCCCCGAGCATATCTCCTGTTACCAGCTGTCCATAGAGAAAAAGACCCTGTTTGACAGATTGAGGCAACGGGGGGAACTTGATCTTATTTCCGAAGAAGAGGAACGCGAATATTTCCTCTGCACCTCCCGTTTTCTGGAACAAAAGGGCTACATACATTATGAAATCTCCAGTTTCGCCAGGAACGAGGCCTGCCTTTCAAGGCATAACAGTAAATATTGGTCAAGGGTGCCTTATCTCGGACTCGGCCCGTCGGCCCACTCCTATGACGGTACATCCAGATGGTGGAATGTCCGCTCAGTCAAAAAATATATAACCGCTCTGGATAGCTTCATTCCCCCAGTGGATGAAAAGGAACTCATATCCCCGGAACAGGCAAGGATCGAATCCCTTTGCACCGGCATAAGGACCCTGAAGGGTTTTCCTTTGACGGATCTGTCCTCAGCCCCCGAGGCGTCGAAGAATCTCCTGAGACTGCAGGAGGGGGGATATATCCGTCTGAAAAGGGACAGGGCTATCCCCACGAAAAAGGGATTCCTTGTGGCGGACCGAATAGCGTTGCTCCTTTCCTGAAGGCCCCCGGGTTTGATTCGTCATTCATTTAAATCCTGATAAATTGATTAAAAAGCTTGCCTGTGATAAAAGAAAATATCGGTTTTTTGTTGGATGGTTTTTAGGTGTTATAAGGGAGAGCGAAAACCGACACCCGCACAATGAGTTTTGTATCAAGATGAGGAAAATTTGACTATGGAGACAGCTGAGATAGGTACAAAGAGAAAGGAGGCTGAGGTATATTATTCTATGGGCCTGCTTGAAGAATCCCTCGGCGTTTATGAAAAGATCCTTTCTTTATCCGATAATACCATGGATACCCAAGATAGGAATACGATACAAGAGAAGATCGGGCACATCAGAGACGAGATAACCACCCGAAGGCAGAGAGATGAAGAGGAGATGTCATCGGAAGGTGCCTCCTCGATAAAATCTTCCCTCAGCGAAAGCCGGGATGCAAAAGAGATCCTGGAAAATGCCTCCGCATTGATTGAGCTGGGCCTTGTTGAAGACGCGCTCAAGGAGTATGTAAAGGCCTTCGATCTTGACCTTCCCTCCCAAAAGGTACTCCATGAGTTTTCCCGAATAATGTCCAAGAAACATTCGCCAGGTGACATTATGGAATGGGTGGGTAAACTTATTGATCAAAAATGGGATGATAATGAGGATAGGGCCGAGATCAGATTCCGGTTTGCCCTGGAAATGGAGAGCAGGGGAAACAAGGACCTGGCCTTCAATATTTATAAGGAAGCCTCAAAGATAGACCCTTCCAACATGGAATTGAAGGAAAGGCTTGATTCTATTATCAAGGCCATGTTTTCAGGCTCAAGATATGACTATCTCCTTAATAAAAAACTGGTTAATTCAGACCAGTTACAAAAGGCCCTGGCCATCTCCAGAAAGACGAGGAGAAGTGTCGAATTCGTCCTGATAGATCATTTCAAGATCCCCAAGAAGGAAATGGGGAAATCCCTGTCACTTTTCTATGGATGTCCATTCAAGGGTTTTGATTCAAAGATGCCCATTCCCGTGGAACTGATAAGAAATCTGAAGAAGACATTTTTACTCCATGACATATGGGTCCCTATAAATTGGAGCAGAGCCGGTGTTGAGATCCTGGTGGATGATCCTAAAGACCTTGGAAAGACGGGGCAGATAAGCGCCCTTATGAAGACGCGAAAGATCCTGTTTTGTGTCGGGATAAAGGAGGATATCGAACAGTTTATTCAGTATTTCTTTGAAAGGAAGAGGGAAAAACCTGTCGAAGAAATGATGGAAGAACTCGATATGATTCCCGATATCTCATTTGAGGAAGAAGAGGATCTCGAAGAGATAGCCGATGATCATGATGAGTCCTCCAGTCAGGTTGTCAGATTCGTTGACCAGTTTCTGATAACCGCATATCGTAAAAACGCCTCGGATATACATATTGAGCCTTCCCCCGTTACCAAAACAACGGGAATACGCTTCCGCCTGGACGGGGTATGCCATGAATATATGCAGGTTCCGAATTCCATGGCAAGGGGGATACTCTCAAGGCTCAAGATAATGGCAGGCCTGGATATCGCGGAAAGGCGACTTCCACAGGACGGAAAGATCAAATTCAGGAGAAAGGGTGTGCCGGCCTTTGAAATGAGGATGGCCACCATCCCTACGACCGGTGGCTTTGAAGATGCCGTCCTGAGAATACTCGCAAAGGCAGGCGCGATGATGCTGGACGAGATGGGTTTGAGTGAAAGGAATTTGGACGCCCTTCTTAAGATATTATCTCAGCCCTATGGCCTGATTCTTGTCGTGGGTCCGACCGGTTCAGGAAAAACCACTACCCTTCACGCGGCCCTGGGTCATATCAATAAGCCGGGAATAAAGATATGGACTGCGGAGGACCCTGTGGAAATAACCCAGCATGGCCTCAGACAGGTGGAGGTAAAATCAAAAATAGGGCTTGATTTCGCAAGGGTGATGAGGGCTTTTTTGAGGGCCGATCCTGATGTCATCATGATCGGTGAGATGCGTGACTATGAAACTGCCTCCACTGGTGTTGAGGCCTCACTTACCGGCCATCTTGTCTTTTCCACCCTTCACACCAACAGCGCTCCGGAGACGGTTACAAGGCTGCTCGACATGGGCCTGAATCCGCTCAATTTCTCCGACGCCTTTCTGGGAGTTCTCGCCCAGCGTCTGGTGAGAAGGCTTTGCAACAACTGCAAGGAAAAATATAACCCATCAAAAGATGAATTCGAAGAACTGGTAAAAGAGTACGGCGAAGAGGCGTTCAAGAGTACAGGTATTCGGTACTCGTCAGACATTGCACTGTATCGTGCCAAGGGATGTGACAAGTGCTCCGAAAGCGGATATAAGGGAAGAATGGGAATTCATGAGTTCATGGTAGGTTCAAATGAGATAAAAAGGCTTGTCAAAAAGGCCGCTACTTCAGAAGATCTTTTCCGGCAGGCCAAAGCCGAAGGCATGACGACCCTTAAACAGGACGGATTGTTAAAGGTTTTTCAGGGATTTACCGACATAAATGAGATCAGGAGAGTCTGTATCGAGTAGGAATATTTATCGGGTCAATCTGTGTTTTAACCGTATCAATTATCACAAACAGCCTTTGTAAAGGTAATGAAGATGTCTCGAAAAGTCCTGGTAGTAGACAATGATTTTTTCTTCGTTGAATTTTTGGCCGAACTCCTTGAAAACCGAGGCTATAAAGTCATAAAGGCCTATGACGGAAAGGAGGGGCTGGAGCGGTTTGATGAAAATCAGTTTGATCTGGTTTTTTGTGACATTATCATGCCGAAGATAGACGGAGGTCTGTTTATAAATATAATAAGAAAGAGATATCCTGATGCCTCATTTCCTATAATAGCCCTTTCGGATCTGATAATTGAACAACTGGGTGACGTCAAAAAGCTGAAGGCGGATTACTATATACCGAAGGGGCCTATGGAGGAGATGGGAAAGGAACTTGAAACGCTCCTCGACAGGATAGAAAAGGATCCCCTGCCTTTTCAGGACAAGGAGGAGTTCTTTGAAAGGGACAACCTGTACCCCAGACAGGCATCGGTGGAACTTATGGAAAGCCTCAATTTTCAGAAGTCTATTATCGAAAGTATCGGGGTAGGAATAGTAGTCGTGGACAAGGATGCCAAAGTAATAGGCTCCAACGGGGCGGCCCTCGAAATTTTAAAAAAGTCGATGGAACAGGTCTTGAACAATAAGATCATCAATGTTTTCCCGGAAAACTGTAAGGCAAAACTGGTGCAGTCCCTGAAACAGGTGATCCAGGATCAGGATGTAAAAAACAGTGCCTTTGCATTCAAATACAAAGACAAAAACATAGGCGTTATCGTCTCTGTTTTGAGATTGGAAGGAGAGATCGCCGGATGGACAATAACCATGGAGGACACGGAATGGGCAGAACAAGCATAAAAAACAAGTTAATCCTAAGCTTTCTGCTGTTACTTCTGCTGGTCGTGATTGTCATATCCATAGTGAATCAGGTCGCGCATGATTTCTATATCGCCCAGGCAATTTCCATAGCTATTGCCATGGCTTCAGGGATTGTTTTCGGAAGCATCTTTTCAAGCTCTATCGTGAACAGGTTGAAAAGCCTCAGTGACGTGGCAAAGGAGATAAGCAAAGGTGATCTTTCCAAGGAAATAGAACTGCTGTCCCGTGATGAGGTAAGGGATCTCGAAGAGGTGTTTGCCGCAATGGTGGGTGATCTGAAGAGGGTCCTGAATGACATGAAAAGGGCGTCCATCCAGATTCAGAGCACAAACAGGATCCTTAACGAACTGTTCAAAAAGATCCTCACCAACGGCCAGATGATAGATCAGTCGGCCACGGACATCGCGAAGGGTTCGGAGGAACAGGCCATGATCGTACAAAAGACATCCCAGAAGATGGATGAAGGCCTGAGACAGATGGACGAGCTGGTAAAAAAGACGCAGGAAACGGTTTCCAAGATAGGTGAGGCACGCCACAAAAGTGAGATGGGTGAGGCAAAGGCCAGAGAAACCCTTCAGCATCTGGACGGGGTTTTGAGACAGATGACAGGCTATACGGAGCCTATATACAGGCTGTCAAACAGGGTTGAGAAGATACAGCTCGTAATAAAGGTGATGGATGAAATCGCCCAGAAAACAGACCTGCTTTCCCTCAATGCCTCTATCGAGGCCACAAGGGCGGGGGAACTGGGGAAGGGGTTTGCACTTGTTGCAAATGAGATCAGGTCCATGGCCGAGAACTCAAAGCAGTCGTCCCATGAAATAGCCGATATCGTGGAATCTATAATGGAAGAAAACAAGGCGGTCATAGACGCACTTTCAAAGAGTCAGACAGGTATCAAGAAGGGGCGTGAAATAATCGACGGAATCGTGGGTACGTTCGGGGAAACGGTTTCAGGTGTCAAGGATATATTTCAGGAAGTGAAGCAGATAGAAGAGGTCAACCGCAGGCAGCTCGATCAAATGAATTCCTTTATCGATTATTTCAAGGAGCTTTCCAGGCTGGCCCAGGGAAATTATTTGTCCACTCAGAAGACAAGTGTCGCCACCAAGAGACAGAAGGAAGATATAATCGAGATGGCAAAGACCATGAAGTCGCTCAATTTGCAGTCTGAAAAGATGATCAAGACACAGCAAGGGTTCAGGCTTGGACAAGAATAAAAAAAAGGAGTGCTTCGTATTCAAGGCGTTCGATCAATACCTGGGGATAAGACCGCGCTATATATACAGGGTGGTGGATGAGATCAAGATTACGCCGGTTCCCCTGGTATCGGAATGCTATCTTGGGTTGATCTATTACAGGGGGGAGTTGTTCGATGTCCTTCAGGCCGGCAGGTTAATGGGTAAGGTGGAGCTTTCTGCTGAGAACGGCCGGATAATACTTCTTAAATGGGGGGGCAAGAAGATAGGGCTGATCCCTGAAAAGATTGTCGGACTGACATGGATAAGCGGAGAGGGAGAAGGGGAAGAGAAATACGGTACGGATGAGTGTCCCCTGAGGTTTATTGAACCTGATGATATCTGGGATATGGTAAACGGGTTTTCCGATGGATTTGACAAAATATGAAAGGATCTTCACCGAAGAGGCCGGGAAATACCTGGAAGAACTTGACAGGTTTCTCATGGAGGTGGAAAAGGATCCTGACAACCTGAATCTATGGGGTGACATACATGGAAAGGTCCACTCCATAAAGGGTATGTCAAGGGCCCTGTCTCTTGATAAAATAACAGGGCTGAGTCATCTCATGGAAGACTGGTGCAAGGCCTTTCAGCAGGGAGCGGTATCCGCATCCGCCGATATGATCCAGATGCTTTTTAATGGAGTCGATATCCTGAAAGGTCTGGTTGAAAAGGGTGGAAAGATTGAGGACAACGAAAGCCTGGGTGCCTATAACGGTATCCTGAGCCAGTTTGAGAAGGACCCTGATCAGTGGACCGGAAAAACCGGACAGTTTTCCGGGCCCGTCCCGGCTGAGGCCGGCAGGATAGATCATGTAAGGGTAAAATACTCCCTGATAGAAGAGTTGCTGGGGCTGTCCCAGGAAATCCAGTTTATGGAAAAAAGGCTCCCTCCTGTATTTAAGGGGCAGATCTCCATGGGTTTTAAGAACTGGATAGATCATTATACATCCATGCTCAAGGGGCTTTATTTCAGGCTTGCCCAGTTAAGACTCATGCCTGTCGGCGATTTTGCCGACCTCTTTGTAAAACCGATCAGGGATATGGCCAGGGACTACGACAGGAACATAGTCTTTGACGTCGTAGGGGGTGACATAGAGGCCGACCTTGTAATGCTTGAAAGATTGCGTGAGCCCTTCATTCACATATTGAGAAATTCCATCGCCCACGGTATAGAGAGTTCCGAAGAACGCATCGGCATGGGCAAAAAGGGGGAGGGCAGGATCCTTATTGAGGCAAAAAGCGAGAAAAACAGTATCGCCATAAAAATATCGGACGACGGAAGAGGCATCAGCAGATCCGCCATTTCAAGGTATCTCAAAGAAAACAGGGGCATGAGCGGGGAGGAGATATCCGGGATGCCTGAAGAGGAATTCCTCTGGACCATATTCAATCCTGATTTTTCCTCTGCTTCCGGTACGGATGATCTTGCGGGAAGAGGCATAGGGATGAGTGTCGTTTCCCAAACCATCAAGGCCCTGGGAGGTAAAATTTCCTTAAGATCGCAGGAGACCAGGGCGACTGAATTCCTGATGGTATTACCGGTTTCCCTGTCAATAATTTATGCTATTTCCTTCAGACTCGGGAGATATGTCCTGTCTATCCCCACCTCCAAGGTGGTTTCCATTGACAGAAAAAAATTCTCCGAGATTGTCAAGGATAAGAGCTACCTGGATATCAAAGGCATTCTTGGTGTTGAAGGTGGCAATGGTGAAGGGTCCTTGCATGTGCTTAATCTGCGTTATCAGGCTGACATAGAAGGGGAAAAGGGGACTGTAAAACTGGCCGTTGAAAATATAATAGGAAATACGCCCCTTATGATAATGCCGCTTGGTGAAATCCTTGGCAAGATCGATGCTTACGCAGGAGTGGGCATTATGGAAAACGGAGACATATCGATGCTTCTGGATATGGACTCCATACTGGAGGGTTTTCCCTATCTTGCCTTTCCTTTGGGTTGATTCCGCCTTATCTCCCAGCAGTGATGAGCCCTGCTTTTTCTGATAAAATCGGGAGGAAGGGTTTTTTTGCCGATATCTGTTATATGAAATTCTGAAAGTGCCTTTTGGTCGAGTTTGAATCTCTTGAAATTATTGGAAAATATGAGCACCCCGTCATGCTCAAGTCTCTTTGCCGCAAGACCGATAAGTTCGACATGATCCCTCTGAACATCAAAGGTCCGTGCCCTTCTTTTTGTGTTTGAGAAGGTAGGGGGATCCAGGTAGATTATATCAAATTGTTCCCTGGTTCCGGAAAGCCACTCCATACAGTCGGCTTGAACCATCCTGTGGTTGGCTTCGCTGAAGCCGTTGAGTGAGAGATTGCAGCCTGCCCATTCCAGATACCGGGGTGAGAGGTCAACGGATGTGCTTCGTTTTGCTCCCCCCGCGGCCGCGTGCACGGTCGCGCTTCCGGTGTAGGAAAAGAGATTCAGAAACCGGATACCGTGTGAATTCGCCTGAATCATTTTTCTTATGTTTCTGTTTTCCAGGAACAGGCCCGTATCGAGATAGTCTGAGAGATTAACCAGAAAAAGACATCCGTATTCACTCACCTCGGTAAGCCTGCCCCTGCTGCCATGCTTCTGATACTGGGATTTTCCTTTCTGCCTGCTTTTTACCTTGAGAAAGATCTTTTTCCTGTCCACTTCCATTATTTTCATCACGGTAATTATGATATGATCCAGCCGTGCCAGGGCCTTTGAAGTACCAACCGTTTCAGGGGCCGAATATTCCTGGATGTGGATGTCGCCCTCATAAATATCAATTGCAACATTGTATTCCGGTATGTCCGCGTCGTAGACTCGGTAGCAGCTGACCGACTCCTTTTTTATCCATTTTGAAAGGGATTTGAGGTTCTTAAGAAGCCTGTTTCCGAACGCCTCGGATTTGTCGAGGCCCGGGTCGTGCGAATTCAAAAGGGTGGAAGAAGCTGATTGCGGTTCAGAAGATTCAGGTATGTCAAAGACATTCAGATGACATTCGATAGGCCCGTTATAAAGCATGTGTCTGCTTACCGGATTCATCCCCAATGATTTTTCAAGGCCTTTGCCGGAGGTGAATACACCGGCATTCCAGCCCTTAAATCGTCTTCTGAGTTTTCTGCCCAGGCATTGATAAAGATAGTTCAAGGGTCTTTGTGAACCCATCCTTTCTCCGTAGGGAGGATTGACCACAATGAGCCCGGTATCGGACCCCTTTATCTTTGACAGTCGGGAGGAAAGCATTCCCAGTTCCTGCCTTTCCACATGTATGATTCCGTCCAGGCCTGCCTCCGTGATATTTTCAAGGGAGGAACGAATCGCCTTCAGGTCTGCGTCAAAACCATGGATTCTGGGCCATTTTAACGCTTTGGCCTCGACCCTGCGTGTCTTGGCGTCGGAAAGGAGCTTTTCCCACGTGTGAAGGGAATGTCCCTTCCAGCGGGTAAAGCCGAAGTAATCACGGTAGAGGCCGGGAGCGATTCCTCCATATATGAGTGCGGCCTCTATCAGTAGCGTGCCTGAGCCGCACATCGGGTCGAGCAGCATATGGTCGCTGGGAAAATTTTTTGACCATCCCGACAGGATCATTAAGGCTGCGGCAAGGTTTTCCTTCAGGGGGGCCTGTCCGCCTGATTTTCGATAACCCCTTTTGTGAAGGCCGTCACCTGACATGTCGACACTGAGGGTTGCAATGTCGTGGTCAAGAAAAAGATGAAGGGAGATATCCGGCCTTTCAGTCTGAACCGATGGCCTGATGTCGTATCTGGCCCTGAACTGATCGACCAGTGCATCCTTTACGCGGAGGGCTGCATATCTGGAGTTGTTTATGGCGGATTCCCTGGATGTGCATCTTACTGAAAAGGTCGTTTCCGGTGAAAGGTGGTCATCCCATTTTACCGTATCGGCGCCGGCATACAGGGCGTCTTTGTCGGCTGCTGAAAAGGTCGCAAGCGGCTTGAGTATGCGCGAGGCGAGCCTCGACCAGAGGCAGGCGAGGTATGCATTTTTGAGCGGGCCGGAGAAAAGAACCGCACCTTGCATCTTCTTGATAGATTCAATGCCGAGAGAGGCCAGTTCGTCGTTTAGAAGAACTTCAAGCCCTGATGCACAGGTCGCAATAAAATAATCGTATTTTCTTTGATAAGTGTTCATGCTTTTCAAGTATCACCCGGTAGACTATAGGGTAACGATCAAATAGTCCACACAAAAAGGGATGATTCGTTAACCAATGCCTCCTGAATTCTCAATGAAATTTTTCGATCCAGATGCTTTTGCTTTAATAAGCAGGGCCAAGTTACCCGCTATCGCAGCAAACTATTGACAGATAAGGAGTTTATGCTTAATCTGGATTGCAATAATCACCTTGTTTTTTTTGCTATTCCATTATGGAAAAGCTGATCCTCTGAGCAAGGCTGGGGAAAATGGCGCTGCTTTAATGGATCGAAGAGCCTGCAATACATACGAAGATTTCCGGATGGAGCGTTCGGCCGCCAGCATTGGGCTTAACAGCCTGTTTTTCACTACTTTTGCTGACAGCCGAGCGCTGATAGCAAGAACTGATATTTTAAGTGTCTAAAGTTTCGGATCCGGTTTTCTTCGCACCCGGTCCTTTGGGCCGGGATTCTTCACTGGCCAAACATATCCATGGAGGAACAGGAATGAAATTTAACGATGTGAATGCGGTTTTTTCTTCAATACCCCAGATCTTTGACCCGAAGGCCGCCGGGGACATGGAGGCGATATTTCAGTTCAATATAACCGGGGAGGGGGGAGGAAACTGGAATCTGACTATCAAAAACGGGACCTGTGAGGTAAGGGAGGGCTCACACGAATTCCCTACCGTCACGCTGATTATGGATTCCGATGTCTGGCTTGCCATGGTGAAAAGAGAGATCAACGGTATGCAGGCCTTTATGAGCGGAAAACTGAATGTCAGGGGCGATATAATCCTGGCACAGAAGATTCCCGACCTCTTCCCCTTTTAGACGGAAAAAAGTACTATGATGTCATTTCCGGATGAGCAGTCAGCTGTATCAGACCCGGGGCGTGATATGAGTTTCTTTTCCGTTTATATCTAAATCCCGCGTGCCTTTTCCTTTGCCTCCTGTTTTTTTTTGCATGTTATGCAGAGAGTGGTGACCGGGCGCGCATTCAGCCTCTCCTCCGATATCCCCCTGCCGCAGACTTCGCATCTGCCGTATGTGCCATCTTCGATCTTTTTAAGCGCCTCTTTTATCTTATTGATTAATTTACCTTCTCTTTCCTTTATCCTGAAGATAAAATCTTGATCCGATTCAAAAGACGCCTGGTCAGCAATGTCGGGCGATTTTTCAATCATGTCAGCGGCGTTTATTACTGCCTCACCAGACCCCTTAATAAGCGCTTCAAGTCTGTCCGTGAGTAACCTTTTAAAATGCTCTCTTTTTTTTTCCGTAAGGGTATTTTTCAAAGGGAAACCTCCTTGTAGATATCTGAGGTAAATCCATTTTGATTTTTGCAGGTTCAGGTAAAGGGGGTTAAAGGAGCCTGAATGTAACTTTCATAGCGCCTGAGGTCGAAAAAGATAAATATGACCTGCTGCCGTTGATTAGGTGAAGGGGCTCCTTAAACAATATCATTATACAACAACCAGTCAGGTTTTATCCAGGAATTAAATCATGGGATGTTCCGGCTTTACCAAAAAACATCTATGAAATAAGGCGTTGATCAAGTCAAGTCAATTTGTTTTATCACGTCACTTTAATAATTCCCTTTTTATATAGGGAGAATCCGGGTATTATAATTACATGTATCATCTCTTAACCCCCCGGGCCCTTTTCCCGGGCTGTTAGCGAGGAGAGCCAGGTAAAGGCGTGCCGTATCTGCTCTTTGCGCAACCTTTGAGGGATTTATTGGAAATGGATGAGCAAAGAAGATTGAAATTTTTAGGAGCCATGATCGGAAGCGCTCTGGGGGACGCGATCGGTGAGCTTGCCTTCCTCAATCCTGAAAAAGGGCTTTTGGAAGATATTCTCTCAGAGATCCCGGAGCTTTGCTATACGGTCGACACTGCCATGGCTATCGGTCTGGCAGAGGCGATTTCACAAAGTGCCGGGATAGATGAAAGGTTTCTAGGTGACACATTCGCAGCTAATTATTTTAGGGAACCGTGGCGGGGATATGCAGCCGGCCCCCCTGCCATCTTTTCCGCGGTCAAAAAGGAGGGAACAACCTACTCAGATGCCGCCGCAAGGATGTTCAAAGGCATGGGGTCTTTCGGAAACGGGGCTGCGATGAGGATAACTCCGGCAGCCCTTTTTTTCTATGATTCAGAAGAACTATACGAACAGGTGTCCGCGGCAAGCAGGGTGACCCATGTTCACCCGGTGGGAGTGGATGGAGCGGCGGTACTGGCCCTGGCTATTTCAAGCGCGTTAAGGTTTGAGAGTACCGAAGAATTTCCGTTTCATGATTTTATGGGCTCGCTGATTGACTTTGCAAGGACAGCAGAGATAAGAAAGAAGCTTGAGCAGGTCCATGATCTGTTTGTTTCGTCTGCTGGTCCTGAAAGGGCCAAAGGGCTCCTGGGCAGTTCTGTGGCTGTCCAAGAGTCAATGCCTTTTGCACTTTATTCCTTTTTGTCGCACAGGGATTCCTATGAGGACTGTCTTTTCTGTGCCGTATTAAACGGAGGCGACCGGGACACCATCGGCGCAATGGCGTGCGCCGTGTCAGGGGCCTACCTCGGAATAGAGGCTATCCCCTGGAAGTGGAAAGAAAAGCTTGAAAACAGATCTTATATCGAACACCTGGCTTTCGTACTCGAAGATATCATATATTGATGAAAGTGTTTTGGCGATAATAGTTAGACAAAATTTTCCATAGATAGGAGGAATTCAAGAATGTCTGAACTTTTCGAAGACATCATGCAAAGACGAAGCATCAGAAGGTATGAACCGAAAGCTGTGCCTGAAGATCAAATTGAAAAGATCCTTGAAGCGGTAAGATGGGCCCCTTCGTGGGCAAACACTCAGTGCTGGGAGATCGTACTTGTGAAGGATGAGGCCGTTAAGGAGAGTCTGAGGCAGACGCTTCCGAAAACCAACCCCGCCTCAAAGGCCATAGCGCAGGCCCCTGTTGTTTTTGCTCTCTGCGGAAGGTTGAAATCTTCAGGCTATTACAAGGATCAGGTGACCACGAAATTCGGGGACTGGTTCATGTTCGACCTCGGGATTGCGACGCAGAACATCTGCCTGGCAGCAAAAGATCTTGGCCTGGGAACGGTTATAGTGGGACTCTTTGATCATGACAAGGCCGCTGAAGCGTTGAAACTGCCTGAAGGATATGAAGCGGTCTCACTTATACCTGTGGGTTATCCGGCAAAGGATTCCCCTGTCCCCAAGAGGCGCGAGATAAGTGAATTCACACATCATGATCATTTCTAGCCCTCATTTATAAGGGGGTTTTATTCAAGTATGGAGACCCTGGTCTTATGAGCCGGGTCGGAAAAAAAGGTTGACGGCTTCGTAAAAAGTCCAACTGTCCCGCCTCGGGCGGGATTATGCTTCATCTTTCGTCATTGCGGCGTACTTATAAGTACGCCTCATTCCTCAAGATTTGCAAGCCTTGCATTTGGAGCTTTTTACTGTGCCGTGTCAATTATGACTTTTTGCGGGTTCATCAAGGTTGGACTCCTCGCTTTTTTCCATCCTTTCCAACTAGACCCAGGGGTTCCCTTCCGCTGTTTCAGGTATCCCGGAAGGGGGCCTTTGGATGATCTCCCGTCAGTCACATATTCGGACAAAAAAACAGCAAGGCTATAATTTTTAGGTTATGTCTTAGATGATATAACTAATTAATATCATTAGAAAATTTTTGACATCTCTTTCCGCGGACGTTATGATTATAAGCAATTTTCCGGGATGTTTCAGATCTTCAGGCAGCTCTGCCGAAATTCAAGGCCGGGTTGAAACGTGGTGAGAACCGCTTTCTGAAACGTAATCATAAAGCTCAGGGGTCGCTTATCCGGGATATACTGTTGAACTTCTTTCTGAATCCGGCTTCATTTTGCATATCGTTCTCCTGCTCCCTTTCTACAGACCTCTGTCTTAACAGCTCCATTTAAAAAACCCTTGGTTTTGGGGATCCGACTGTTGATTGAGTCATGAGACGGGTGCATATGGAAATATATACTTGGAACTGAGATAACAAGGACAATCGTTTTAAACATTACAGAGGTTTTTGAAAAGGAGGTTCAAATGGAAAAGATACTTAGAATCGACATGGGGGCTGAGGGCGGTCCAAAGGTGACCGAGGAGCAGACAGGAGAATATGCCGGCCTGGGTGGACGGGCGCTGACATCTGCCATGGTGTATAAGGAGGTGCCGCCGCTTTGCCATCCCCTGGGTGCGGACAACAAGGTCGTAATCGCCCCCGGTCTTTTAAGCGGTTCTATCGCCGCCATGTCCGGCAGGCTTTCGATCGGCTGTAAGAGCCCCCTTACAGGCGGTATAAAGGAGGCCAATTCAGGCGGACAGGCCGCGCAGGTGCTCGCAAGGCTTGGTTATGCGGCCGTAGTGCTTGAAGGTAAACCTGCCGACGATACCCTGTACCGGATTGTAATAGACAGGGAGGGGGTAAAGATATCACCTGACAACAGCCTCAGGATGCTTGGAAATTATGACCTGATCGACAAGGTCAAGGGTGAGTTCGGAGACAAGGTGGCCTGCATCTCAATAGGTCCTGCAGGCGAGATGAAAATGGCGGCGGCATCCATTGCCTGTACTGACGTGGAATTCAGGCCGACAAGACACGCCGGCCGGGGCGGAGTGGGAGCGGTCATGGGTTCAAAGGGTGTGAAGCTGATCGTGTTGGATGATAAGGGCATGAAAATGAGGGCGGCAAAGGATCCGGACAAGTTCAAAGCGGCGAACAAGTCGTGGGTTGAGGGATTGAGAAAGCATCCGGTTACGGGAGAAGGACTGCCGGCCTACGGTACCAATGTCCTTACAAACGTCATAAACGAGGCAGGTGCTTATCCCACCAGGAATTTTTCAGAGGGCCGCTTCGAAGGAAGCGCCAAGATAAGCGGAGAGACCCTGGCCGAGACGGAGACCTCCAGGGGTGGCCTTGCCACCCACGGCTGCCACAGGGGTTGTGTCATAAGATGTTCAGGTACCTATGTGGACAAGGATGGCAATTTTCTTACCAAACAGCCTGAATACGAGACCGTTTGGTCCCATGGAGGTAATTGCGGAATAGACGATCTTGATTCCATTGCCATGCTGGACAGGCTGGATGATGACTTCGGACTTGATACGATTGAAATGGGGGCGACCATCGGTGTTGCCATGGAGGCGGGTATAGCCAAATTCGGGGATGCCGAGGCGGCCATAAACCTGGTAAAAGAGGTGGGAAAAGGCACTCCGCTTGGAAGGATACTCGGAAATGGTGCGTCTGTAACGGGAAAGGTCTTTGGTGTCGAACGGGTTCCCGTTGTAAAGGGCCAGTCCATGCCCGCCTATGATCCAAGGGGTATCCAGGGTATCGGAGTGACCTATGCGACGAGCACAATGGGAGCCGACCATACAGCAGGTTACGCAATAGCCACTAATATACTGGGTGTGGGCGGGAGCGTGGATCCCCTTAAGCCTGTCGGGCAGGTGGAGCTGTCAAGGAACCTGCAGATTGCAACTGCCGCGATTGATTCCACCGGCATGTGCCTTTTTATAGCCTTTGCGATCATGGATCAGCCTGAGACCTTTCAGGCCCTGATCGATATGATAAATTCCTTTTACGGTCTTGAACTTACGGCCGATGATGTTACGGAGCTTGGAAAATCGGTCCTGAAAAACGAAAGAAATTTCAATGCTGCTGCAGGTTTTACATCAAAGCATGACAGGCTGCCTGAGTATTTCAAAAATGAGGCGCTTCCTCCTCACGGGATAAAGTTCCAGGTAAAGGATGAAGATCTCGATCAGGTCTTCAACTGGTAAAAAGGGCTGTTTTAAATAAATACCGGGGGGTCTTTATAAGACCTCCCCTGCTTAGAGACAGATGTATGTCACAGACGGAAAACGGCATATCAAAAGATCCGGAAGGAAAGCTCATATTGAAGATAAAGTCCGGTCCTTCAATCGATTTTTCAGACCTTTTTCAAAGAGGTTTTCAGGTCGTAACGGCCGGGGAGCGCTCACTCAAGGATTTTCTTTCCACAGAGCTGGGCCTGCTCCCCTCCTACATAGATGAAAGGGTCCAGACCATGTTTCTTGACGGAAGGGCCGTGGATGACCCGGACAGGGCAGTGGTGAGCGGAGGCTCGACCGTTTCCCTTTCAGCCGCGATGCCGGGCCTTTTGGGGGCGACTCTCAGGCGCGGGAGTTATTATGCGGCAATGAGGAAGGAGATATCCTATAAGGCCCGGAGTGTAAAGGCAGAAGACAGGAATAATATCGTGACGGTCAAGCTTTTCAATCTGATGGCAAGGGAGATCGCGCCGGAATTGGTCCTAAAGGGAGTCTGGTTAAGCGGAAAGGACCTGGCGGAGTTTCTAAAGGGGAGATCAGATCTGTTTGGTCCTCTTGTGGAGACAGCCCTTCTCAACGGCAAAGAGACTCCATCCGGTAATCTTATCGAGAGTCTATCCGGGATGGAGAGGGTTTTTTTCAGGATCGCCGAATAGGACTTACCCACCTGCAACAGGCGGAAAAACACCCAGACGATCACCATCTGAAAGGCGCTTTTCACCGGCTTCCTTCTTGCCGTTGAGAAATATCAGCTTGACTTTTTCAACAGACACCTCATGTTCCTTTAAGAGTTCCCATATGGTCGTGCCTTCTTTTACCTCCACCTCAAGCACGCCCCCTGATTTTTTTACCCCGGCTGCGACACGGGAAAGGGATGCATATAATCGCAATTCTATCTTCATTTTGATTCCCTGACTCATTGTAACGAGGAATTAAAAAAGATGTCTTAATTACCTTCTCTTCATGTTATAATATAATCACCAAAAGAACAAATTCCTGACAGCCTGTCAATTTCATAATAAACAGCAGACCGCTGGATCGATCGAACGGGGAAAACGGGGATAATTATGAAGCAGATCCGTCCGGGAAAACTCCACGATCCCATAAGGGAAGATTCCTTGTTCGTAAAGGACCCTGCAGGACGAAACGTCCGGGTAATTTATGAAGAAAAGGCGGAAACGATCTCCGAAAAATATGGCGTTTCATTGCATGATGTTTTTGCCGAATCGCTCAGGATAGGGATTTTTCCCTACCGCTACATCAGAAACAGCGATTCTCTCGGTTTCCAGGATCAGCTGAAACTGGCCGAATCGCATGTGGCCGTAGTAGGTGCGGGGGGGCTTGGTGGTCAGGCCATTCTTCTTCTGTCCAGAATGGGGATAGGAAGGCTTTCGGTAATAGACAGTGACAAATTTGACGAAACCAATCTCAACCGGCAGGCATTGAGCAGCAAGACCTCCCTTGGAGTCTTCAAATCTCAAGAGGCTTATGATCTTGTACGATCAATTAATCCGGCGGTAGAGTTCTTTGCCCACAGGTTAAGACTTGATGCGTCAAACTGCGGATCGGTTCTTGAGCGTGCCGATGTCGTTCTTGATTGTCTTGATAATATAAGAGACAGGTTTGTGATTGAAGAATGTGCAAAGGCACTGGGAAGGCCTCTTGTCCATGGTGCGGTCGCCGGGTTTGAGGGGCGCGTCATGACAATATTTCCAGCGGACAGCGGCTTGAGTTCCCTATACGGGGAAAGGGCTCAGGAGAGCGAAAACCATGAGAGCGCTGAAAAGTCGATGGGTGTAACCGCCCCTGCCGTCTCTTTTATAGCAACCCTTCAGGTGATGGAGGCAATAAAGATTATACTGGGCAGGGGGAGAATTATGAGAAACAGGATGCTTAATTGTGATCTGGAGACTGGTGAGATAACGGAGTTCAGCCTTTAAATGAAAATAAGTCAGGATGAAAACTGCCTGAATGGAAATCCCGGCCCCTCTTCCCTGAAGGACCGGGGTTTTGATATAATAGTGTCAGTTTATTTCAAGCATTGGCCCTTTTCCGGACCTCTTCCAAAACGGTCTCCTTTACCGCTTTTGAATTTATGTCCCCTCTCAAGCCCGCCTGCGAGGACCCTGACGCGCTGTTCAGGGGTAAGCATGTTGAGGATTGATATCCTGTGGTCAATCGCCTTTTCCTGCATCCGGCCCATTAGTTCATGGATCTCTTTCTGTTTTGCCTTGATGGCGGTTACGTCGGCTTCCTTCTGCAGCCAGAGCAGTTTCATCTCCGCCTTTTTCGCCACCAGTTTACTGCGTATAGGGATGGTATCCTTGATATGGGTTTCCCTTAGAGCCCTGACCGTGTCGAGCTGTTCCTGAGTAAGATCAAGAGAGGAGGTGAAGTCGCGCATGCCCCAGGGAGGTCCCTGCCGGTCGCCTTTCCTGTCCCATGGGTCTGCCATGACAAAAGTTGCGGAAAGAAAAACCATCAGTGTTGAGATAACTATTACAGTCTTTTTCATTTGATATCCTCCAGTATTTTTGATTTTGCCTGACTATAAAGCATGATCTGTGCCAAAAAACCCGATAAGTATGTAACCTTTTGGTATTACAGATTATAACTACGGGGAAAGATCCAGGGAAAAGATGGTTTTAGGGAGGTGTTCGGTGCAATAAATGTCGTTGAAGGGCTTTTTGTTCGACAAATTCGTCGAAATTTCGTATCTTTTTTATTCAGAAAAGGTGAAGCAGGTTGATAGGGGCTGTTAAGGTCAGGTAAACCTTTCAAGCATGGTATTTGCATGAATTTACCGGACAAAACGGGTGGAGACAGAGGTGAATGGGAAAAAAAGACGGAAAACCGGGTTCTGGGTCGGGAAAGACAGAACCGCGTTCAATTTTTCAGCCTGTTGCAGTAGCACTGGTCTGTGTGGTCCTTATCATCCTTCTTGCCTTTATCGGAATGATCAATCTCAAGGGACTGCACGACAGCCTGGTGGGTTATATGGAGACACGGGGTCTCCACCTGATAAGGGATGTGGAACAGTCTTCCGAATATTATCTGAAAAGGTTAATGCAAAGTGGTCCGTCCGGAATAGATACTGAATTCAAGCCGGTTTTTTCAGAGAGCCTGTCACTTCAGGAGGCGATGGTTATCGATCTCATAGAGATTGCGCGTAAGATCGACTTGTATCAGGGAACTGAACCTCTCACGGACGAAGAGGTCGGATCCATTGCTCGGGCAGAAGAAATCCGGCTCATTGCGGTCGTTGATTCAGCGGGGGTGGTAAAGGCGAACGGATTCGTGGATGGGCATCTGCTGGGCCTTGCCGAACCTGTGGTAAAGGGACATGAAAAAATTGTTGTTGATCTCTTCGGGCCGGCCGCATTTTTGAGGGATACGGGTGCCTTGATCCTGAAAAGAGAAGGAAGGCAAGGCGCTGTAATATTGGGCCTTGACAGGGAGGGTATAAGGTACAGAAGTGTTATGGTGGCTTTTCAGGCGGCAATCGAAGATATCGTGAGGGAAAGTGAGACCGCATACTTTGCCGTTATGGACCAAAACCGGAAAATAATAGCGGGAATAGGTGATTTTTCAGGGATTGAAAGGGTTGATAACCCTGCCACGGAACCTGAGAAGATAACAAGAAGGGGGATATCTTCCGAGGGAGAACATATGCTGGAGATAAGTGCACCCATTGGTCTGGGGCCTGGGGCCCATGGAAGGGCCGTAGTAGCATTTTCAAGAGAAAGTTCAAACCGGATCCTGGAAAAGATACGCAGCGTGCTCTTTGCCTCGATGGTCGTTGTTGTCTTTATCACGCTCCTTTCCATGTTTTTCCTCTACCGAAGCCAGAAAAGACACCTGAAGGGCATGCGCGAGATGGAAAGGAGGCTTCAGCAGGCGGAAAGGCTTTCGGCAATGGGGCGTCTTGCAGCCGGTGTGGCCCATGAGATCCGAAATCCCTTAAACGCGATAAGCATGGCCACCCAGAGGCTTCAACGCGAACACAAAGAGGAACTTATGGGTGTCATCAAGGAAGAGATAAAGAGACTCAACCTGATAATAGAGGAGTTCCTCCAGTTTTCCAGAACAGACAGATTGAACTTTCTGAATCAGGACATATCCGCCATAGTAAATCAGATAATCCTGCTGGTGCAGGATGAGGCAGAGGCAAAGGGGGTGAAAACGGATCGGTTCATCCCTGATTCTCCGATTATGGCCCCTGTGGACAAGGACAAGCTCAAGCAGGCCCTTTTGAATGTCGCAAAAAACGCACTGGAAGCGACGGGTGACGGTGGCTCCATCAGGTTTTCCCTTAGAGAAAAGGATAGACATTGGGTATCTATAAAAATATCCGATACAGGAGAAGGCATCCCCGAAGATAGAATATCCCGGATTTTTGATCCTGACTATACCACAAAGGAGAAGGGCCTCGGCCTTGGCCTTCCCATAGCAAACGAGATAATAAGGGGACACGGGGGTGAGATAGAGGTCCTAAGTCTGCCGGATTCAGGTACCACTTTTGAAATACTTCTACCGAAACTGATATGAGCCTTGAGATGCCTTCGGCAAATCAACCCCTTTACCGATACCGAAATTATTCAACACAGACAACCACACAATCATTTTACATTGTACACAGATCCGGGAGCGGTTTATATGAACAGACCCACAATACTTGTAACAGAGGACGGAAAGACTCAGAGGGAGATGCTGAGGGATTTTTTGGTTGGCGAGGGCTATGACGTCCTGGAGGCGGAAGACGGAAAAAAGGCCATAGCCAGGGTAAAGGACAGCCACGTGGATATCATCTTGCTCGACTACAAGATGCCTTCCATGGACGGCATGGAGGTGCTTAAGGAGATGAAATCCATAAACCCGGAGATAGATGTTATCATGATGACCGCCTACGGTACGATAGAGACCGCCGTAAACGCCATGAAAGAAGGGGCCTATGACTATGTCACAAAACCGGTTGAGCTTGATGAACTCCTGGTTCTCCTTGAACGAATTTCGGAAAAAAGGGATATAATAAGAGAAAATGAGATATTGAAGGATAATCTGAGAGATAAGGGGGTTACGGCGGATCAGATCATTTATCAAGGCCGTGCCATGGAAGAGGTCGTAAACATGGCCGGCAGGGTGGCGGCAAGCCGCGCAGCCGTGCTCATTCGTGGTGAAAGCGGGACAGGTAAGGAACTCATATCAAAACTCATTCATAACCTGAGCCCCCGGTCCGAAAGGCCTATGATTACTGTCAATTGCGCGGCCCTTCCCGAGACCCTTCTTGAAAGTGAGTTGTTCGGTCACGAAAAAGGGGCCTTTACCGGCTCCACTCAGAGAAGAATAGGCCGCTTTGAAGAGGCTGACGGAGGCACACTGTTTCTGGATGAGATAGGGGAGCTTTCCCCGGGTGTGCAGGTGAAGCTTTTAAGATTTCTTCAGGAAAAGGAATTTCAGCGTCTGGGCGGCAACCATACCCTTAACTCCGATGTGCGGGTAATAAGCGCCACCAACAGGGATCTTGATGAGAGATTGAAAAACGGTGATTTCAGAGAGGATCTCTACTACAGACTGAATGTGGTGGTAATCACGGTACCGCCTTTAAGAGAGAGGAAAGAGGATATCCCCCTTCTGATTGATTATTTTATGAAGGCCTATTGCAGGGAAAACGGAAAATCGGTAGATGCGGTAAGCAGGGAGGCAAGGGATCTCCTTATCAAATACGATTACCCGGGTAATGTGAGAGAGCTTGAAAACATCATCGAAAGGGCGGTCGTCATAACAAGGGATTCCATTATATCAAAAAGGGACCTTCCATTTCAGGCAGAGCCGGAAGAATCGTTCAAAGGGATTGTTCCAGGGAGCGGGACCATAAAGGAAAATGTCGAAATGCTTGAACGGGGCATGATCGAAAGGGCCATGAACGAGTGTTCCCGGCACCAGACAAGGGCTGCCGAGTCGCTCGGTATAAGTGAGCGGATGCTGAGGTACAAACTGAAAAAGTATGGTTTTAAGAAATGAGAAAGATCTCCAGATAAGTCGAAGTCGATAAGAGGAAAACAGGTATATTGCACGGGACTGATACAGTTGTAATCCATGAGGGTTCAAGGATCCGGGGATTCGAGTGAAATGCCGAAGGCTCTGATAAAACCCTCAGGAATTAAATCCTTGGACTTTTTCTCCGGCTACATTGAAGAACAGGCAAAAATGGAAATCAAAGAAGGATATATACCAGGGTCGATCGGTAGGATCGCCGAGCTTCACGGCACATACTATTGCGATAACTGGGGGTTCGGACTTTTTTTCGAGGCAAAGGTGGCCGGGGAGCTTTCGGAGTTCCTTGGGAGATACGATAAGGGGCGTGACCGTTTTCTGACCGCGTGGACGGATGAAAGGCTGGAGGGCTCCATAGCCATCGACGCGCTTCATGCGGACACGGAAGGGGCCCATCTGAGATGGTTTATCGTCTCTGAAAGGCTCAGGGGAACCGGGGCAGGCGGCCTCCTTATAAACAATGCAATCCATTTCTGCCGTAAAAAGGGATACAAAAGGATATTCCTGTGGACCTTTGAGGGTCTGGATGCTGCAAGACACCTCTATGAAAAGGAGGGGTTCAGGCTCGTTGATCAGAAAGAAGGTGCTCAGTGGGGTACTGAGGTAAAGGAGCAGCGTTTTTTACTTCCGCTTGATCGGATCTATTGAAGCTCCCGGCAGCAAGCTGCGGGGAATCTCCAAATGTGGATCATCTCCAAAAGAGTTGATCTAAATGAAGGATTCTTCGCCCTCGCTTAGATCAGCTCAGTTCCACTGCTTTGCAGCGGGTTCCCGGTTTCGAAGGGTCAATGGTTCGAGGTATGGGGGGAAAACTACTATAAAGTATATGAGATTTTTCTATATTGCATATGGTTCAGTCTGTGAATCGGAAACCCGAGCCATGATATCAGGTGACCTGGGTTATGTGGAAAAACAGAGGCTTCAGGAATTAGGAGGGGAAATCGGGGATGTCGAGACAATGCTCAAAGCAATGATCAAATCCCTGGAAAGAAAACCCTCGAATCCTTGAATCCTGGAACCCTGGAACCCTGGAACCCTGGAACCCTTGGACCCTTGGACCCTTGGACCCTTGGACCCTCTTCGCCAACTAAGTTGGAGAAGAACCCCAAATGTCAAGTTTTCAAAAGAGGAGGTTAAAGATGGCACAAATAACTTTTAAAGGCAACATCGTTGAAACAGTGGGCGATCTTCCGGCAAAAGGCTCTGTTGCTTTCCCCTTTGTTCTTACAAAGACCGAGCTTTCGGAGTGCACCCTAGCCGATTTTAAAGGAAAAAGAGTTGTTCTCAATATATTCCCCAGCATAGACACCTCAGTTTGCGCCGCATCGGTCAGGAGATTTAACCAGGAGGCAAGCGAGCTTGAAAATTGTGCTGTTCTGTGTATCTCGGCCGACCTTCCCTTTGCACATGAAAGGTTCTGCGAGGTGGAGGGCCTCAAGGACGTGATCCCCCTGTCGGTGTTCAGGTCCCCCGAGTTCGGCAACGACTACGGCGTGACCATGACGAGCGGCCCTTTGAGGGGGCTTCTGGCAAGGGCGATAGTTATTGTTGATGTATCAGGTAAGATCACCTATACGGAGCTTGTGCCTGATATAGCCCATGAGCCCGATTATGACTCGGCCCTGGCATCCCTTTCCTGATGTTTGAGTCGGTAAAGGCGGGTATTTATGCGGAGACTATTAAAAGGCCGGTTTTTTGAATTATGAACGGATGCAGACACAGGAACCTGGAGACACTGCCCGGAGAAAAGAAAAGGGTTCGCTGCAGGAGATGCAACCTCGTCATTTCCGCGGAAGAGCTGGGGGGAGGATATTGCCCCGAGTGTTACGAGACAAGCGGACTTCGGCATTACGAATTCGAGAATATTTCAAATGATGGAGAGACCCTTATCCGATACAGGTGCGAAGAGTGCGGAGAGGTCCTGGAGTACAAAAAATAGGGCGACAGGCCCTTGAGACCTTATGTCAAGAGAATTCATAAAGATAAGAGGCGCAAGACAGCACAACCTTAAAAACATCTCGCTCGATATCCCCCGCAACAGGCTTGTCGTAATCACAGGACTTTCAGGATCGGGAAAATCCTCGCTCGCCTTTGACACCATTTACGCGGAGGGGCAGAGAAGATATGTGGAGTCTCTTTCAGCCTACGCAAGACAGTTCCTGGAGCAGGCGGAAAAACCGGACGCAGACTCCATCGAGGGCCTTTCCCCCGCCATATCGATAGAGCAGAGGACCTCCAGTAAAAACCCCCGTTCCACGGTGGGCACGGTAACGGAGATTTATGATTACCTTAGGGTCCTTTTTGCCAGGGCGGGCAGACCTTTCTGTCCCAACTGCAATCTGGAGATAAAGGCCCAGACCACTCAGGAGATCGTGGACCGGATAATGTCCATTGAAGAAGGGGCAAGGATCCAGGTGCTTGCCCCGCTTGTGGATGGGAGAAAGGGGGCCCATGCAAAACTTTTTCAGGGACTTAGGAAGGACGGCTTTACCAGGATCAGGATAGACGGTGAGGTAAGACTCCTTGACGAAGATATCGTGCTGGAAAAAAACAGAAAGCATGATATAGGCGTCATAGTAGACAGGCTCGTCATAAAAAATGAGATCAGGCAGAGACTGACCGATTCCGTTGAGCTGACCCTGTCACTTTCACAGGGAAAGGTCCTGATCGACCTTGGTGATAAAAAAGAGCTGTTCTTCAATCAGGAGGCCGCCTGCCCGGAGTGCGGTCTCAGCATTCCTGAACTCACACCACAGATGTTTTCCTTTAACAACCCTAAAGGTGCCTGCCCCGAATGCGGGGGGCTAGGCTCAAAGCGCTATCTTGACCCGGAACTGATAATTCCCGATCCGAAGAGGTCCCTAAAGCAGGGGGTAGTGGCCCCCTGGGCCGGCAGGAACGGACACTCTTTCTATTATCAGCAGATGCTTGACTCGGTATGTAAAAGATATTCCGTTGATCCCTACGGCGCATTTGAAAAGATACCTGAAGAGGTAAGGGGTCTTTTCCTGTATGGTACGGGAAAGGAAGATGTGGATTTCAGATTTGAGAGGGATGACAGAAAATACTCATACAAAAGGCCTTTTGAAGGCATTATCCCGAACCTTGAAAGACGTTACAGAGAGACTGATTCCTATCAGGTGCGCGAAGAGATCGAAGAGTTCATGAGCATAAGACCCTGTCCCTCCTGTAATGGGGCCAGGTTGAGGCCTGAAACCCTGGCGGTCAGGTTCAGCGGCAAGGCGATAAACGAGATAACATCCATGTCGGTGGAAAGGGCGGTGGCGTTTTTTGAGCACCTGGAACTGGGTCCCATGGAAAAGGCGGTTGCCGGCAGGGTCCTAAGGGAGATAGGAAGCCGCCTCGGTTTTCTAAAGGGCGTAGGTCTGGAATATCTCACCATTGATCGCGCGGCCTCAACCCTGTCAGGCGGTGAAGACCAGAGGATAAGACTTGCCACTCAGATAAGTTCCGGTCTGGCAGGGGTGCTCTACGTGCTTGATGAGCCGAGCATAGGCCTTCACCAGAGAGACAACCTGAGGCTTTTAAAAAATCTGAGGCATCTAAAAGAACTCGAAAACACTGTCCTTGTGGTTGAACATGACGCCGAGGCCATCCTGTCGGCCGACCATGTCATAGACATGGGCCCCGGGGCCGGTATAAAGGGCGGGGAACTTGTCTTTGAGGGCAGCCCTGAAGAACTTTTAAGGGATGAGAAATCCCTTACGGGAAAATACCTTTCCGGCAGGCTCAAGATACCGGTGCCTGCGACAAGGAGGAAAAACAGCCGGGGCGCGATCCTGATCAAGGGGGCAAGGGAGAACAACCTTAAGGGTATCGACGTCCGGATACCGCTTGGAACCCTTACCTGCATTACGGGGGTATCGGGTTCCGGCAAGAGCAGCCTTGTAAACGGGATACTGTTTCCGGCCTTAAGCCGGCAGCTTTACCGTTCAAAAGCGCGGGTGGGTCCTGTGGAAGGAATAGAAGGCATTCACAGGATCGATAAGGTGGTTAACATAGACCAGAGTTCAATAGGAAGGACCCCGAGGTCGAATCCCGCCACCTACACAGGGGTCTTTACACATATCAGGGAGCTTTTTTCCATGCTGCCCGATTCAAAGATAAGGGGGTATAAGGCGGGAAGATTCAGCTTTAATGTAAAAGGGGGAAGATGCGAGGCGTGCAAGGGGGACGGCATAATCAAGATAGAGATGCATTTTCTTCCTGACGTGTATATCGCCTGTGAGGCGTGCAAGGGGCTCAGATACAACCGGGAGACACTGGATGTGAGATTCAAGGGGAACAGCATCGCGGATGTCCTTGATATGACCGTAAACCAGGCCCTGGGTCTTTTCGGGGCCATCCCTTCCATAGCGGGTAAGCTTCAGACTCTTGTCGATGTCGGGATGGGATACATAAAGCTGGGGCAGCAGGCAACCACGCTCTCGGGAGGAGAGGCCCAGAGGGTGAAACTGGCAAAAGAACTGAGCAAGAAAAATACCGGCAGGACCCTTTACCTGCTTGATGAACCTACCACCGGGCTTCATTTCGAGGATATAAAGAAGCTCCTTGAGGTATTGAATCATCTGGTTGAACTCAATAATACGGTGGTAATCATCGAACATAATATGGATGTCATAAAGACGGCGGACCATGTTATCGATCTGGGCCCGGAAGGGGGGGAGAGGGGCGGAAACGTGGTCGGGTGCGGGACACCTGAAGAGGTCTCGCGGATCAAGGGCTCTTACACCGGCATGTATCTGAGAAAAATCCTTGAACCTGGCATAAGGCCTTTACATGTTGGGCTTTGACGGAGAGATGGTTTCGCCGTAAAAGAAAAAGGGCCCCGATTTAAGGACCCTTTTTTTTGGGTATCTTATTTGAACACCTGTTCGATGATCAGATCGAAACTGGGGATCTTGAATACCATGATAAAGCAGATGACCAGGGCGTAGATACAGAGGGACTCGATCAGGGCCAGTCCGATGATCATGGTGGTCATAATCTTTCCGCCCGCCTCCGGGTTCCTGGCAGTACCCTGAAGGGCGCCGTTGATGGCATTTCCCATGCCGATTCCGGTTCCAAGGGCCGCTACCCCTATACCGAAACCGCAGGCAATGGCTATCCCGAAGAATATCCAGAGTCCCGCCGCCTGAGCGGACCCGTCGGATGCCGCCGCAACCGATGCCATCCCCAGAATCATGAGCCCTGTGAGGATTCCAATAAGTGTTTTCTTAGACATGTAAGCCTCCTTTCAGATTGTTATTGTGGCCTTCTTCCTAAAAGCGCCTTTTAAAAAGGCATGAAAAAACGTTTCATTAATGGGCCTCTTCCATGGCCCCTACAAAATACATGATTGAAAGCAGCATGAAGACCAGGGCCTGAATAAAGCTCACCAGTATCCCCAGAAAAAGTATCGGGAGCGGGGCCAGATAAAGACCTGCAAGCCCGAAAAGTATCGTGAGAACCATTTCCTTTCCGAAGATATTGCCGAAGAGCCTGACACTGAGCGACATTATCCTGGCGAAGTGGCCTATCAGCTCTATCGGGAACATAAGCGGGGCGAGCCACCAGACGGGACCGAAGAAGTGTTTGATATATTTGGCCCCGTGAAATTTTATCCCTATGATATGCGTGTATACGAATGTACACAGCGCCAGGGAAAGGGTGGTGTTGAGATTCGCCGTAGGAGAATTGAATCCGGGAACGAGTCCTATCAGATTGGAAACCAGGATATAGAGAAACACCGTGGCAATAAAGGGAAAGAAGAACCTTCCCTCCGGACCGGTTATCTCGACCATGAAATTTTCAAGTCCTTCAATGATGACCTCCAGGACATTCTGTCCCCTGGTCGGGATAAGCTTGACCCCTTTCGCGAAAAGGACGGCGCAAACGATAAGTATTGCCATAATGAGCCACGAGTGAACTACATGAGAATTATTATGCGCGAAATGCTCCAGACCGATCGATGAAAGTATGGCGTCTAAAAAGAAAAGAGGATGCTCCATTATCTAAATCGCCTCCCTGGATGATGGTTTCCAAATTCTGATGATACCCAGACAAAGGATACTTAAGACGATAACTGAAAGACCTATTACAAGGCCGACAGGATGGATCCATTCCCTGCTGACGAGAAGATATATGATTATTCCCATTACGGCAAGGCGAAGATAGCATTTCCCGATTATAACGGCCTTTTTCGCACGAAAGGTGCCGTCCTGGGCAAAACCGTTACGGATGGTCTTCTGAAAAAAATGAAAATTCAGAATTATGAGCAGGCCACCGAGTATTATGCCCATTGTAAAGGATTCGGGCATAAGCATGAAACTAACCGAGGCGAGGCCCAGGAGAACTAACCAGTTAAGGATCTTGAGGTTGCTGAACGCTTTCTGCCAATCCATCAAAGCTTTTTCGCCCTTTTGTAAAGGATATAAAGATTCCTGAAGGCAGCCGCTATTCCAAAGCCTAGAAAAATGAGCGAAAACCAGGGCTGGGTATTGAACCTTTTGTCGATATAATAACCCACAAGCGCCCCGATTGCTATTGACAATGCCATGGCGAACCCGATGGAACTGAGGGATCCTAGGGTCTTGATAGCCTTTTTAAGGTCTTCATCCATTTGTCGGATCGGGGCTGCTACCTTTTTCGGTAGGTGAAAAACCGAACTGTGTTTATCACAAAATTCCCTTTCTGGTCAACACCTTTTTCTTACATCGAACGCATGACCGCCCCCGCCTTTTCAACCGTATCCCGAATAATTTCCTCGGTATGCGCGGTGGACAGCAGCATGAGTTCATATGGCGAAGGGGCGATGTAGACTCCTCTGGAAAGCATTCCCCTGTAAAATCTGGCGTAAAGATCTGCGCTTCCCGCCTTTGCGGTGGAAAAATCATAAACAGGAGATGAAGAAAAAAACAGGGTACCCATGGATCCTATGTGGTTTACGACTGCGGGAACCCCAGCCTTTTTCGCCTCCGCTTCAAGGCCTGAAAAGAACATGTCTCCTATCTTCTGAAGGTACTCATAGGGCGGATCGTTTTTAAGCACGTTCAGTGTGGCAAGTCCTGCGGCCATCGCAAGCGGGTTGCCCGACAGGGTGCCGGCCTGATAGATGTTACCTTCGGGCGCCATCTTTGACATGATATCGGCCCTTCCACCGTATGCCCCCACGGGGAGACCTCCTCCGATGATTTTGCCGAGGCATGTTATATCAGGGGGTATCCCGAATAGGGACTGGGCGCCTCCCGGGGCCACCCTGAATCCGCTTATTACCTCGTCAAATATGAGGAGCGCCCCGTTATCGGTCGTCAGGGTCCTGAGACCTTCCAGAAATTCCCTGTCGGGAATTACCAGCCCCATGTTCCCGGGGATAGGCTCAAGAATGACCGCTGCTATTTCACTTCCCATATCGGCGAATATCTTTTTTGCCTCATCCAGGCTGTTGAACGGAAGTGATATGGTGTGCCTGGCAAGGTCTTTGGGAACCCCGGGGCTTCCGGGGATTCCGAAAGTGGCAACACCTGAACCAGCCTCTACCAGCAGGCTGTCACCATGACCGTGATAACATCCGTCGAATTTGATTATCTTTTCCCTGCCGGTGTATCCTCTGGCAAGCCTAATTGCGCTCATTGCGGCCTCTGTGCCGGAGTTGACCATCCGGATCATTTCTATGGACGGCATCATTTCCACAATGAGTTCGGCCATCTCAATCTCCAGTTCGGTGGGGGCCCCGTAGCTCGTCCCTTTTGCAAGCTGGGTCTTAACGGCATCCGTCACGTCGGGATGCCCGTGACCCAGGATCATCGGTCCCCAGGAACAGACATAGTCATTATATTCGTTTCCATCCGCGTCCTTGATGACGCATCCCCTGGCCCCGGTAATAAAGGGGGGTACCGCTCCTACAGCCTTTCCGGCCCTGACGGGGCTGTTTACCCCTCCGGGGATGAGTTTTTTTGCCTTTTTAAACAATATTTCCGATTTTGATGACATTCGCCTACCTCTTAGATTTTTTCGTTATAAAAATGTTCTTCTTAAAGCCGGTTGGGTAAAAGTTGCCCTGTGCCGCCCCTGTTATCCCTAAAAATACTCCATGCTCGTCTTTTTAAACTCCTTTTCACTGAAAAGCAGTATATAATCGTCTATTTCGATTAAACTGGACATGTCTTCGGCAATGTCATAGCATTGCTGCCTGCTGTTTCCATGTACCATGGTATAGAGATTGTAGGGCCAGTCCCTGTGTGGGACCCTCTGGTAGCAATGGGTGACCTCCCGGAATTCCGCCATCTTAGTTCCGACTTCGTCCACCCGGTGTTCCGGAACCTTCCATGCGATCATGGCATTTGAGCTGAAACCCGCCTCCTGATGTCTCAGGGTTGCGCCGAATCTCCTTATGATATTGCGTTTCTTGAGTCTTTTTACTGTATCGATGAATTCCTGCTCGCTTATGCCGATCTTTTGGGCAAGGATTTTAAAGGGTTTTTTGTGAAGGGGTATGTCACCCTGGATATGAGAAATAATTTTTTTTTCCAGCTCTTTGGGCATGATTCACCTGTAAAATTGCTGTTTACCCCGGTCCCTTTACAAGACAGTAATATGTAATGCGCGAGTATATTGAGCAAGCAGGATATCATGACCCTGATCCACCATCAAGAAATGATATGCCGCTTAAATAATGTAATGCTCAATCGCGGCTGCCCGGCGTCCTGCATCAATCATCTTACCTGTGCCCGGGGTTAAACCGGAATCGTGGGCCATGTTTGATCTTATTTTTATCAGTTGCCGGGTCTTGGGGTGCCTGGAAATGAGATTCAGGCCATAGGGGTATGCCGCAAGATAAAAAAACATGGGTTGATTTGCGGGGCAATCTCCTTTTAGTATTTGATTTATTGTGGGAATATCGGATAGTATCTCCTTTGTCAAGACAGATGCGGTTAATCTTGACGGCTTCGTAAAAAGTCCAACTGCCGTCCGACGGGCTCACGGCGTATGAACTTTCTATTGTGCCGTCTCTAATTTTTACGAATGCATTAATCTTCCCCGTTATTCCCACAGAGCGATTTCGCATGGATTGATGGAGGACCAAAAGACCTGAACCGGACCTTAAGTCGCATTGATTCAACCAAAAGGGAAACGTGACAGACCGGGAGCAGGGATTTGCGGCCCTGCATGAGGTATTTTTGATGCCTGTTTTTCAGAAGATCGTTGAAAAGAGAATAAAAGAGGCGCAGGAAAGAGGAGAATTCAATGACCTGCCCGGTAGCGGGAAACCTCTCGAGATCGAAGATGACAGTCGTATACCGGAAGAGCTCAGGCTTGCCCACAAGATACTCAAGAACGCCGACTGCCTTCCTCCTGACCTGCAGCTGAGAAAGGAGATACGGCAGATGGAGGATATGCTCGATAATATACCGGATGAGAAAGAAAGGTATCTTCATATAAAGAAGATTAATTTCAAGATAATGAAGCTTAACATGATGGGCAAAAGTTCCCCTTTTTTAGAGGAGAATCAGATATACTATAAAAAGGTATTGGAGAAAACAGGAGACAAGTACCCCTGAGTCATCATCAGGGTACGCCTGACTCGGCACTGCCCGGCATACTGCCGGCGAAACGGCGGGGCAGACCGAAATCCCTTGGGTCGACGTGATACTGCGGATTTTGGGGCAAGGGACGCTAAGAGTAACGGATAGGAGATTTGCATGAACCGGTTATGCAAACAGGAGGGGGTTCAGCAGACGCTGGATCAAATTAATTGAAAGGAGTGATTTTTTATGGAATGTGATTTTAATGCCTTTAAGATTGCACAGGAACAACTGGATGATGCCGCGGAGACTCTGGGGCTTGATGAGGCAACCCATGAACTGCTGCGCTGGCCGATGCAGGAGATCAAATTTACCATGCCTGTGAGGATGGATGACGGTTCCACCAAGATATTTCATGGGTTCAGGATAAAATACAACACGGCCAGGGGGCCTGCAAAGGGGGGCATCCGCTGGCATCCTGATGAGACCATAGATACGGTACGGGCCCTTTCCGCGTGGATGACCTGGAAGACCTCGGTTGTGGATATCCCGCTTGGAGGAGGAAAGGGCGGAATTATTTGCAACCCCAAGGAGATGTCCGAAACCGAAAAGGAAAGGCTCGCAAGGGCCTATGTAAGGGCCATAGCAAGGGAGATAGGGGTCACAAAGGATGTGCCCGCCCCAGACGTATACACGACACCTCAGATCATGGGCTGGATGATGGATGAGTTTGAGACCATCACGGGTGAAAAGCATCCCGGGGTAATAACGGGAAAACCGATACCGCTCGGCGGCTCGCAGGGAAGAGGGGACGCCACCGCAAGGGGTGGAGTCTATGTGGCCCAGGAGGCATCCAAGGCGCTCGGGATAGAGCTCAAGGGTGAGGCAATGGCCGTCCAGGGCTTTGGAAACGCGGGTCAGTTCGCGGCCAGACTTGGCGAAAAGATCCTCGGCATGAAGTTAGTGGCCGCCTCCGATTCAAAGGGCGGGGTCTATAACAGCAAGGGCCTCAACGTGGAAGAACTTATCTCTCACAAGGAGATAAACGGCAGTGTCACAGGCTTTAAGGGAGCGGAGGCGATCAGTAACGAAGAGCTGCTCGAGATGGAGGTGCCGATGCTCTTCCCCGCAGCACTTGAAAACGTGATAACCGAGGAAAACGCCCCGAGGCTCAAATGCAAGATCCTGTGCGAACTTGCAAACGGCCCCACAACTCCTGAGGCGGACGACATCCTTTTTGAAAAAGGGATCTTCGTGCTGCCCGACTTTCTGGCGAACGCGGGCGGGGTTACTGTTTCCTACCTCGAGCAGGTGCAGAATACCTATAACCTCTACTGGGAGATAGATGAGATCCACTGGAGGCTGAAGGAAAAGATGACCCGCGCCTTTAAGAGCGTATACGAGATGAGCAAGAACAAGAATACCGATATGCGCAAGGCTGCATATCTGGTGGCCGTTGCAAGGGTTGCCGAGGCGTGCAAGCTGAGAGGCTGGGTATAGGGCGAACTCGAATATCAGGTTGAGCCCGAAGAGGGTCGGTTGTTGAAATCGGGATTCACGGGGTAAAGGATTCGAGTCAGGCACTTGGACACTTGACCCCTGGAATCCCCGGGCCCTTTTTCAACTATTACGTGGAACAATTTAAGGTCATTTAGGTAGCTTTGACCGCTTTTGCAGGAATGGCTTTTTTTTGAATGGAAAGACTAGATCAGAAAATGCATGAAAGATATGTGAAGGCTCTGATGGATATAAGCCAGGCCATCACCTCGGATCTGTACATCGAAGATATCCTCAAGCTGATAGTCATGGTAACTGCCAAGGTTACCGGGGTGGAGATCTGCTCTTTATGGTTGATGGATGAGACTCATAGGCCGCCCATGATGAGGCTCAAGGCGACCCAGGCCCTTGACCCCGTCTACATGAAGGACAGGTCCCTAAATATGGACGAGGGTGTCGTGGGATACGTCGCCACCACCAATGAACCTCTTATCCTTAAGGAGCTCATGAAGGAGCCCCGGTTCAAGGAAAAGGAGATGGCCAAAAAACTGGGCCTTGTTTCCATGGTAAGCGTGCCCCTCCATGTCAAGGAGGAAAAGGTCATAGGTGTGCTTAACTGCTTTACCTCCGAGCCTCATGCGTTTTCCGAAACAGAGGTGAACCTCATAACAACGGTGGCCAATCAGGCGGCAATCGCCATCCATAACACCAGGCTTATAGTCCGTACAAAGGTGATTGAGGAGGAACTGGAGGCCAGAAAAGATATTGAAAAGGCCAAGGAGATACTGATGACGAAAAAGGATCTTCCGGCCGACAAGGCCTTCAGGTGGCTCCAGAAAAAAAGCATGGACACAAGACAGTCGATAAGAAAGATCGCCGAGGCGGTAATCATTTCACAGGACCTTTAGCAGGTCCCCATCCCATATAACTTCTAATGCGCTGCGGCACGGGCGCTCTTCTTTCGCTTGGTTTGTCGATCGTTTGGACATATAGGATTCTAGGGCTCAAGGGGCCGAGGGGTCAAGCGTTTCACGTATTTTTCTCCAATACTCAAAACAAATAACCGTCCCAGCCTCACCCCTTAAATGACACCAGGTTTTGAGCCGGTCTTTTCCCCAGAACAAATTATCTCTCATATTTGAAAGAAAGACACCTGCATCCAAGGCAAACATGGATATGCCGAATATGTCTATAATTTTTAGGGTGGAAGATATCCTGTCGGGTTGAAATGAAATCACGGTTCGATTGTCGGCCTACAGAATATCTTTATTATTTTTGGTAGAGATTTCACTGTTGGAATTAATTATAGGTAATGTTAATATAAATTATTAATGCTAGGGCTTAATTACAGAGACCTCTATTTTTGTTGAAATATTAAAAAGATGAATGAGGCGATGATGGGTTTTTTGGGTTCTTTTATGGAATTTGAAATCGTCGGCAATAAATTATGGCGTATTATTGCGCTATTTGGAATTATACTTATTTCATTTATTCTTGGAAAGATCCTGAAGTATATCCTACAAAAATCGGCCGTCAGGGTAGAAAACCTTCAGCGCAGGGTATTAGGGGCAACATTAGATGCTTCCAGTCGTGGAATAGTTTTTTTATTCTCTGCTTTTGGAATTTCCCTTGGGCTAGCTTTTTTAGAATTAAAGTCCAAAGTAGTTGCAATATCGGAAGTTGCAAGCGCAATCCTTGTGAGCATTGGTATCGGTTATTTTCTATTCTGGCTGGTGGAGATTCCCAGTAGATGGCTAGCTGAAATTGCGGAAAAAACCGAGAGCAAGCTGGATGACACTCTGGTTCCTATCATAAGAAAAAGCCTGCGAATCACCATAATCATTCTTGTTCTAGTTCAGATTGCTCAAACATTGAGTGATAAACCCATTACTTCAATCATTGCGTGTTTGGGGATTGGTGGCCTTGCCTTTGCTCTAGCAGCACAAGACACGATCAAAAATTTTTTTGGCTTTATTGTGCTTTTAATTGATAAACCATTTAAGATCGGCGACCGTGTTGTTTTTGAAGGTCATGACGGGCCTGTTGAAGAGATGGGTTTTCGTTCAACGAAAATTAGGACATTGGATGGTCATCTTGTGGCGGTTCCGAATGGTCAGCTTGCCAACCAGGTCATAAGGAATATAACAAGCCGTCCATTTATTAAACGGACGGTCAATTTGACAATTACCTACGATACACCACCTGAAAAAATTGACCGTGCCGTTGAGATTCTTAAAGAGATTTTGGATAACCACGACGGAATGGCTGAAAAGCGTCCGCCGCATATCTATTTCAATGATTTTAACGCAGATTCTCTCAATATCATTGTGATTTACTGGTACCACCCTCCCGATTATTGGGATTACATGGCTTTTTCTGAAAAGTTTAATAAAGAAGTTTTTCGAAGGTTTAATGAAGAAAAAATTGATTTCGCATTTCCGACCCAAACAGTATATTTGGCAGGAGATCCCTCACGACCTTTAGATATCGGGATCAATAAGGAAGGTGCTTGATCAGATCATGACGCCATATCATACGCGAAGATTTCGTTCGGCCTACACCGCAGAGTTCCAGACAAGAGGATTAATCTTCTTATATTTAGCAACTTTAACGGTTATAACAGGCATTACCCTGCATATTTTATGAAGATATTATTCATTTTCAAATTCCATCTATAGTTCACTGTTTTATAGTCTTTATTTTTTGGTGCTGATATCTTTTTTGCACTCTGAATAAGATGGTCTCTTTTCCCTTTCAAAAAAAAATATATCAAAACGGAGTAATCGACTATGTCAGGAACAGATGTGTTGATTATGGCCATCTTTTTGATTGGTCTTTTGGGATTCTCAGCTTTTTTTTCAGGGTCCGAGACGGCCCTCATGTCCATTAGCAGGCTCCGGCTAAGACATCTGGTCAAAACAAAACCAATGCGAGTGAAGCTTGTCGAGCGTGTTTTGAAAAGACCTGAAAAGCTCATCGGGACTATTCTACTGGGAAACAACCTCGTAAATGTGGCAATGTCGGCTATTGCAACTGCGCTTGCCATCTCCATGTGGGGAGACAAGGGCATCGTCTATGTAACAATTGTCTTGACCTTTGCAATTTTGATATTTGCCGAGATTACTCCGAAGGTTTATGCAAAATATTTTAACGAACGCGTCTCTTTTCTTACCGCACCCATTCTCAACATACTCATGATTTTTTTAAATCCTGTCGTAATTATCGTGACCTATCTCAGCGGCAGGATTCTATTTTTATGTGGTATTGATGTGTCCAAGATCGAAAAACCTCTGATGAGTGAAGATGAAGTTCTCACATGCATTAAGATGGGCTGGAGCGACGGTACGATTACCTCTGAAGAAAGACTTATGCTTTCAAGGGTTTTCACTTTAAATGACAAAGCCGTTGGTGATGTAATGATACCGAAAGAAAAAGTGATGAGTATCGATTCTGATGCACCCCTTGAAAAGATTTACAATGTCATCGTAAGGACGGGGCACAGCCGTTTTCCTGTAGGGGATATCAATAAGTCGGATTTCATAGGTTTTATTCATGTAAAGGACCTTTTCCGAGTGAAAGATGAAAAAGGCGCTGACTTTTTAAAAGATTTTATAAGGCCTCCTTACTTTGTGCCGGAAAACAAAAAAATTGATGCCCAGCTAAGGGATTTTCAAGCGCAGAAACTTCATCAAGCCATTGTTAAAAAAGCTGATGGTTCCATTACTGGTTTGATTACTCTGGAAGATATCCTGGAGGAACTTGTAGGAAGTATCCAGGATGAGCATGATTAGACAACTCAAGCAAGGAGGAAAAAATGTCAGCGAATTCAAAGGGATTGGATAGAAGGAATTTTCTGAAATTTGCAGCACTTGCAACCGGTGGCGCCGCATTACACGGCAGTTTGTCTTTCCCGGGTGCGGCTCAGGCAGGTGAAGAACCGGAAAGCCCGATTTATCTCGCTCTGAACATGTCCAAGGTGTCCAATAATGAGGAAAGTTTCAGGCTGATGAAAAAGGTCGGTCCGAAGGTCTGCATTACCACTGCGACCCATTCGGGATTTGTCGGCTTTCAGGCAAACATCCAGACAGGCATACTGCCTCTTGCCGGCAGATATGGGGGCGGCAAGGTGCATATGGAAAAGGAACTTAATCCCATACGAAACTATCAATACACCATGTGGAGACACTGGCAGGATCATGATGATTTTCATCAAAAGCAGTTTAACCGTATCTTCGAGCTCTGCGGAAGCTGCCTGGGTATGGTGATAGAAGGGCCTTGGGAGCCTGTCTACAGGATTGTAAAGGCAAAGATGGTTCCTATAAGGTCAATGGGGCAGATTGTCGATCTGGCAGGGGATATCCGGCAGAAAAAGGACTTTATTCGTTTTGCCACACCACGGAGATGCGTGGCCATGGCCGAACATACGGTGATGCCTGGAAAAGAGAAGGAATTCGAACAGGGGGCGATTGCAACAATGGAGGCACTGTCCGATTCCACCGGGTTTCTTGGGTATATGATTCTTAAGCAGATCGGGGTCTGCGCCCTTGGAAGCTTCATGATGGATCCTAAGTCAATGGCTGAAAGCCTTCAAACCTTGGGTGCCAATCCGCCGGAAAATCCCAGGCCCCTGTTCGAGACTCCCAGTGCTAGGCCTAGTCCACCTGAATATCTTATACACAGCGAATGGGATGCAGCGGAAATGGCGCAACTGGGTTTTGCCAAAGTCCTTGTAAATAACAGGATCAGGAAGATTCATGATGACGGGGTCATGGCTCACTTGATTAGAGGGCCTTATATAATGTTCTTCCAGCCGATGATGGAGGAGCCGGGCTGGAGGTCTATGATCTCCTAGATACTGAAGACCGGCATTCATTCGGATTTTGAGCAAACGGAGACTTTGACAACGGAGAGGCTTAAACAATGTCTATAAAAGAGTTCCGGCCGGGAAAACCCTACCCTCTGGGTGCGACCTTTGACGGAGAAGGAACCAATTTTGCCCTTTTTTCAGAATGCGCGGAAGGAGTCGAACTGCTCCTTTTTGATCACAGTGAGGATCAAAGGCCGACAGATATAATTTCATTAGGGGAAAGGACCGCCTTTGTCTGGCATCGCTATATACCTGGAATAAAACCCCCTCAGTTTTACGCCTTCAGGGTCAATGGCCCCTATGAACCTGAGAAAGGACACAGATGCAATCCCTCAAAAGCCCTCCTCGACCCCTATGCTAGGGCTATTTCCGGAACCATTCAGTGGAATGATGTGCTGTTCGGTTATACACTGGGTAATCCCGATGAAGATCTCAAGCCAGATGAACGGGACTCCTGCCCCTATGTGCCCAAATGCGTTGTTGTGGATCCCTCATATGACTGGGAAGGTGACCTGCTGCCCCGGATTCCCTGGGATGAGACCGTCATCTATGAAGCCCATGTTAAGGGCTTGACAATGAGACATCCGGAAGTGGAGGAAGAAAAACGCGGAACCTATGCAGGATTATGCGCCCCGGCTGTCCTCGATTATCTGAAAGGCCTTGGGATAACCGCTGTGGAGCTTCTCCCTGTTCACCAGCACGTGGACGACAGGACTCTTGTGAACAGGGGACTTACAAATTACTGGGGATATAATACCATCAGTTACTTTGCCCCGGATTGCCGCTATTCCAGCTCGGGCGGCAATGGAGAGCAGGTTCAAGAATTCAAGGACATGGTGAAAGCCTTTCACAGGGCCGGCATCGAAATGATACTCGATGTAGTTTACAATCACACGGCGGAAGGGAACCAACTAGGCCCCACCCTTTCCTTCCGAGGCATCGATAATATGTCTTACTACCATCCTTCCCCTGATAACCCCCGCTATTACATGGATTTCACAGGAACCGGGAACAGTTTGCGTATGTCGCATCCTAACGTTACCCAGCTCATAATGGACAGTTTGCGCTATTGGGTGATGGAGATGCATATAGATGGTTTCAGGTTTGATCTTGCATCGACCCTCGCAAGGGAGCTTTTCGAGGTGGACAGGCTATCAGCCTTTTTTGATATCATCCAGCAGGACCCTGTTCTGTCAAGGGTTAAGCTCATCGCTGAGCCATGGGATCTGGGGCCGGGCGGATACCAGGTCGGAAATTTTCCACCTCTCTGGACGGAATGGAATGGAAAGTTCCGGGATACTGTCAGGCATTTCTGGAAAGGTGATGAGGGTCAGGTTTCTGATCTGGCTTACCGGTTGACGGGTTCAAGTGATCTGTACCGGGACGACGGTCGAAAACCTTATGCCAGTATCAACTTCGTTACCTGTCACGACGGATTCACAATGAATGATCTTGTAAGCTATAATGAAAAGCACAATGATGCGAATCTTGAAGATAACAAAGACGGTACTGAGAACAACATAAGCTGGAACTGCGGTGCGGAAGGGCCTGTTGATGATCCTGAGATAATCGGACTCAGGACCCGTCAAAAAAAGAACTTTCTTGCAACCGTCTTTCTCTCCCAGGGTGTGCCGATGCTTCTAGGAGGAGACGAAACAGGCAGGACCCAACAGGGCAACAATAATGCCTATTGCCAGGACAATGATATAAGCTGGTATAGCTGGGATCTCCAGGAATCTGAAAAGGGTCTGCTTGAGTTCAGTCGATCCCTAATTGCTCTGAGAAAGAGACATCCTATCTTCAGGCGGAGGAAATTCTTTAAAGGTCAGGGTTTTTTCGGGGCCGAGTTAAAGGATCTGACCTGGTTGAAACCGGATGGAGGAGAGATGTCGGATCCGGACTGGAAAGATCCCGGCCTAAGGACCATCGGAATCTTACTGTCGGGCGATTCTATAACCGAGACCGACCGATCAGGCAGGAAGATCCTTGACGACACCTTTTTGATCCTCATGAATACCTTTCATCAAATGATCCCTTTTAAGATGCCTGCATCGGAAAAACCTTGGAAACTGGTATTCGATACCTTTCGGGGAGGCTTTGAACAAGACCATGAGGTAAAAAGAGAGGTTATTTACAGCCTTGCGGCACGCTCTGTTTCCCTATTTCAAAAACACAGGTAGGGATAGATGAAAACGCGAGCTTAAACGACTTATATGCATCACCTTTTTGTTCAACATTGAAAGGAGACGGCCATGAAACAGAGAAAATCGAAGGGTAACACCGGAATGCGAAGGGTCACTTTCTCGCTTGATGCGCCTCAGGCAAACGAGGTCTATTTGATGGGGGACTTCAGTGGTTGGAGGGCTAAAACGCATTCCTTGAAAAAGAACCGGGACGGGATATGGCAAAAGATCTTGATGCTTGAGCCCGGCCGGTACGAATACAGGTATCTGGTCGACGGAGACTGGTGGAATGACCCCCAAAACGACCAGATGTGCCCCAATTGTTTCGGGACACAAAATAGCGTGATCAGGATAAAGGAAAAGTAACCGGTTTTTTCTCGGATCCCGACGAAATGTTAAATTATTTCTTTCTGATAATTGGATTTTCCTTTCTGATCAAGGGTGCCGATTTTCTGGTTGAAGGGGCATCATCCCTTGCCAGGCGGTTCAATGTTTCCGACCTGGTCATAGGCCTGACTATAGTGGCCTTCGGGACTTCAACGCCTGAACTTTTTGTGAACATCCTCGCAAGCTCCAAGGGCAGTACGGATATTGCCATAGGTAATGTCATAGGAAGTAATATAGCAAATATTCTTCTTATCCTGGGCATATCTTCGTTTATATATCCTTTGACCGTGACAAAGGGAACGGTGTGGAAAGAGATCCCTTTAAGTCTTCTGGCCGCCATTGTCCTGGGTTTTGTGGCAAATGACCGGATAATAGACGGAAGAGACCCCTCGGCCGTTACGAGGATAGATGGCCTGATCCTTCTCTCTTTTTTCTTAATATTCCTCTATTATTCGGCAAGTATTGCAAAGAAGATAGAAGGTATGGAGGAACATGTCACTGTTAAAGTCCAGGGGTTAAAAAAGGCGTTTCTTTTTATCACAATCGGTCTAACCGGACTGACCCTGGGGGGGAAGTGGATCGTTGACGGCGCGGTTCATTTGGCCACCAATCTGGGAATGAGCGAGTCCATGGTGGGGCTTACGATCGTGGCACTTGGTACCAGCCTGCCGGAATTGGCAACATCAGCCACGGCTGCATATAGGAAGAATATTGAAATCGCTGTTGGAAATGTCGTGGGTTCTAATATCTTCAATATCCTTTTCGTGCTCGGCATAAGTTCAACGATAAAACCTCTTCCATTCAAGACAAAAAACAATGTAGACATCGGTATGGTCATTCTGGCCAGCCTGCTCCTTTTTTTGACTATGTTTACAGGAAAAAGAAGGCAGTTGGAGAGATGGGAAGGGTCTTTTTTTATTATTATCTATGCTGCCTATATTATCTTCCTTATTGTTCAGGGCTAGGAGACTGAATGGCCCGATTACCCGATTGAAACAGGGGGTATAGTTTTATGAGTTCTATTATAAGACTCGGGGGTATTTTGTAATGAAGAGGTTAAACAGGACATTCCTGACAGGCCTGGCTGCTATTCTGCCGGTTACGGCAACAATCTATGTCCTTTACCGGCTTGTACTTACAGCAGAGACTTTTCTTGGAAAGGGTCTTCGATTACTTCTTCCGGCGCATTTTTATTTGCCCGGCATGGGGGTTCTGGCAGGGCTTATAATAGTATTTTTTACAGGATTGCTGCTTCACGCCTGGATGGTGCGGACACTTTTTGAATGGGGAGAAGGACTGCTCTACAAAATCCCATTCGTCAAATCGGTCTATGGTGCCTTCCGGGATTTTCTTAAATTTGTTTCCGAATCGGGAGAAAGCTCAGGCAGGGGAAGCCAAGTGGTTATGATTAAAATTGGAAATTCTGAAATGGAGATGATGGGGCTCGTCACACGCCGCGATTTTACAGGTCTCCCCGCCGGGATAGGGTCAGGAGAGCACGTTGCGGTCTATTTGCCGATGAGTTACCAATTGGGAGGTCATACGGTTATTCTGCCGAAGTCCTGCCTGCGTCCTGTTGAGGTTTCTCCGGAAGAGGCAATGCGATTTATACTTACGGCAGGGATGATGGCCAGGCCTCACAGTCCAAAAGAGAATGCCTCGAAAATAATGAGAATATAAATTTAGAATGTGTTTTTGTCATGTTGCATGTAAAAATGGATTAAGTATCTGCAAGCGGCTGTGAAAATGTCGGTGGTGTTTTTCCGCCTGCCGTCAATGTCCTTAGAAGGTGCATATGGTTTCTGTAAGGTCACTCTCAATCAGTAATCCCATTTCCAGTTTAGCCCGATACCGCCCTGTCCATTTTTCCCCATGTCGGTCTCGACGGCAATATGGGGGGTTAGTTCTATCTCAACAGAGACTTTGCCCGTATCGGGACCCATGCCTTGTTCAACCTCCAAATATACATTATCCCTTATGTATTTCCCTGCGCTGACCGAAGGCTCACCGCTTTTATCATCCGATTGTTTTATGTTCAATTCATCCACACCTATAAGACTTCGAGTTCGATCCATGAAACTAAACATACCACCTCCGCCCCTTAATGAATCTATTGCTTGCGCCAGCCTGAAGGCCTGAAGAGGGGTTATGTCGGTTGCACTCCGGCCGAAAAGAAGGTGGGCCATAATTTCATCCGGAGGCATCGGCGGGTCAGACTCCATATCCATTTTGAATGTTGAAAGGTCTCCAGATACGAGGATGCGGTAAGTTATGTCAGAACTTTTGTGTTCAGCTATCGCGTCGAATTTAGTAGATGCGGGTGTGCCGCTATTCAAGTTGACTGATCCATTAGTAAGGGAAAAGGATTTTCCAAAAAAATTATAACGTCCGCGGATGACTGATAGCGAACCTGTAACAGCAGGTTGCTGTTCACTTCCTTTGATGCCGACTTTTCCCTTCCATTCCGAATCAAGACCTCGACCTCTGACAAAAACCTTTCCCGGAATTTCTAATAATATGTCGAGGTTTAACCTGCCTTTAGTCTTCAATGGCGGACTTCTTTTGGGCGGAGATTTCTGAACTGGCATATTGATCTCTTTAATATTCAGGTCCCTTGCATCAGGAGGAAGGCTCTCGGGTATGCGAAGTGCGGCAGGTCCCAGAGTGAGAGAGCCCGAGACATCCATCCGCTCCATTGAACCGGATAGATCCAGTTTGCCACTTGTTGTAACCGTCAAATCATCCCTGCGAACAAGAGAGGCGTTATCCATTAGAAGTTCCAACTGGAAGGGCAAAAGCTTCTTTGGAAGCAAATTGATTGACCCTTTGGCAACAATCGTGCCCTTCTCCCCATCCGTTGCCCGGGCCTTTTCCAGAATGAGCTTGTCTTCGATCAAGCCGGCAACTATCTGTATGTCCTTTATTAGGGTTCCACTCCTGACATTTTCATATATCCCGTCGGAGAGTAAGACATGGCCATTGAGTGAAGGTTTTTCCATGGTGCCATCAATGGCAAGATCAATCACCAGATTTCCTTTCAGTGTGTGATCTTCCAGATAAAAGAAGGAGGATAAATGCTCGAGTTCCATTTCAGCGAGAATTCGACCTTTTAATCCATCTTCTGATCTGAGAGAAAATACAAAGGGCAAAAAGGATAAGTCGACAGGTAGATTAAGGCCGGCCTTTAAAGGTTTATCCGCAAGATTTGCAAGGGTTAGATCTGCTTTAAGATCATGGTTTTTAAGGGTTATATGGGCTAAGAGATTTGCCGGAGGGAATTCTTCAGAGAGGGTGCCCTTGAATTTGAGTTTTTCAAGTTGAATATCCATGTCCGCTTTTGGACTTGTAATTAGGCCTTCTATGTGAAGCCGGGCCGTTGCCGTACCGGACACCTCTGGATACCCAAAGGCTTTCAGGAAAGAAAGAGACAGTGTATCGAGTCGGGCATCAAACGTCATTGTTTCAGATTCCAATCTGCCGAATGCCTCAAGATGTCCATCATCCAATAGGAAATCAGCCCTTTCAAGGATGTAGTTCTCGGATATTTTCCGAATGACAACAGGCTCTCGCGCGGAAATCGTGAATTCCCCGAAATTGCCTTTCAACTGAGTCAGCCGGAGGTCATTGCTTCCGGGCATTAATCCGATAGAACCCGTGGTATCAAACTGAAATTCCTCCTTATAATACCCTTGGGCATGGGCTTTGAATGCCGCTTTTTCTTTTTGACCCTCGGCCTTCAAAATCATGTGACCGATTTGAAGCGCTTCCTTTTTGAAAGAATTTATCTCAACTTCAGCATTACCCTCAGGTGCCTGAAGAACATTTTTCAGGCTTAAACTTAATGTCAGTGCTTCAACGGCTCCGTATCCGGTATCCAATCCCTTTCCTTGCAAATCAAGTGCTACATCCTGTCTTCCTCCGGCATCTGATAGAACGATATCAAATCGGGCATTTCCTTCAACCTTTTTGCCGAAAAGGGCAGAAAAGGATGCGAGATCAATGCAGCTGCCGCGTAATGCACCTTTTGAAGTATGTCGTTTAAGATCGATTTCGAGATCTCCTGTCATCTCAGTACCAAGGGAGCTTGCTGAAAGGTCATTGAATGACAATCGGGGACTGATGAATGTGAAATTTGAAGCCGCCTTAAGAGAATGCCCTGGGCCCTGGATATGGATCTCTAATTCACCTTCAGGTTCGTGGAACAAGTTTCTAGCCATTAAGGATAACTTGGCTTTGGAAACATTTATATGCTTTATGCGCAGATGGCTCAAATCTGCCTGGGCGGTTATCTTGGGGTTTTTCAAGACTCCTCCCACATCTACTTCCATTTCAAATGCGCCATTGATGGGTCTTCCTAAGGTTTTTGAAAAGGCTGCCAACCTGGGAATGCGAATTAGTCCATGAGCCAAGATATCCCCGGCTGGAATATCAAGAGAAGCATCGGTTTCTATTTCTCCCACAACAGAGCTGATCGCCAGATCCGTTACTGTAAGGTGTCTGCCTTGCTCAAGTCTCATATGGCAGGCATACTTCAGATCCTCTTCCAACACAGGAGCAAGCGATTCCGGCAGCGGCTCAACTACGGCAATTTGACCCTTTATATCCGCTGAAAGACTCCGTGACTGGAGATTACCATTAAGATGGGCGTTCATTATCGCTTTGCCATGGACCTTTGTCCCGATGATATTTGATAGATTAGATAGGTCGTGTATCACCATTGAGGCATCTCCCTCAATGAAGGAACTTCTGGAATTCAATTGACCCGAGAAATGTGCAACAAAATCTTTGCCAAAAACTTTTAACTCATTGACATTAATTGGGCCTCCCTTTTGGGCCTCCGCGGACAGGAAAAAATGGCATTCATCCGCCGGTATCAGCGCTCCTCGGGTCTTGTGTGCAAGACCTTTTACGTGGCCCTTTATTTGACCTGAAAGGCCTTGGTAGTTTGAAGCAGACATCAAGGTGGGAGTTAATCGGGCATTAAGGAAGAGATTTGAGGCATGAATTTTACCCACTCCCGGTTCCTTCAGCGTGACTGAAAGGGTCGCTCTTGGTTGTTTAAAGGTCCCCTCAAGCCGGCCCTGAAGATCCAGCATTCCCTGAATCCTTTGATTAACGAGCCCTTTGAAGCGGGAGAGGTTATCAATTTGCAGGTTGAAATCGCTTTGTATATGTCTTTTTTCTAATTCGATTCGACCTGCGAGGTTTAAAGTGATTCCGTTATTCTTAAGAAAGACACGTTGTATCTCTATGTTATGTCCAGCGTGAATCCGGCTGTTGAAATGGAAAAGGGTCTTCTGACTCATGTTAAATGCTTGAATATCTTTTTCAAAAAGCCTTTGAGATAACATGACATGGCCATTCCCCTTTAAACGCAAGACGTCATTAATCATTACCTCCAGTGCGGTATCAATGGACCCCAGCCTATCCGCCTCAGCTTTCAGATGCCCTTTCCAGAAGCTGATGGGGCCTTTACCCTTTAATGAGATGGTAACAGGCCCGGTGTCTTTAACTCCCATAAGATTCGTTAAGAGACCATCTTTTTCCTCTTTAGCCCCTAGATCAAATTCAATCTCCGGGATTGTTCCGCCTGCCAGGGACCAATCAATATAATAGAAGGCATTCGTGCCGTCTTTCCGGTCGATGTGCAGCGAACCTTTAAGCGTTTTTTCATGATCCCCAGCGGTCGTTTGCCCTTTCATGGTGAAAATTGCCTTAGACCCCAGTATGGACTCTCCTAAATAAATACTTTCCAAGTTAAGCCGATGGATGTGTAAAGGTGGTATCGAATCTGATAATGTCATCTTTCCCGGTTTTCGTTTCTTTTTCCCGCCACGGGCAGTTGGGAGATGTTTTAAGTGAACAGCGGTTGCGCTTAGTTCATCGACATATATCCTTCCTTTTATCAGGTGATTGGGAGACCAGCTAATAAAGATGTTTTTCACCACCAGCCACTGGGAGCCGCGGTCGCTGATGGTAAATTCATCCAATCGGATATTGAAGGGAATGATTCCGGTGATTTTGCCGATTTTGACCTGAAAGGAAGGATCTTTACCCAATTGTTGTGAGATCCACTGAGCTAGAAAGTTTTTGCCCAACTCTGTCTGGGCCAGTCCCCAAATTGTCCCTGTTAGAATAAGCAGGATGGAAATGATCAAGACCAACCATTTGCATATTTTTTTCAAATGTGTCCTGTAATCCATATCTCTAAAAGGCCTGTCCTATGCTCACATAGATCTGGAAAGGATCATCGATGTCTGTTCTTCGGTTTATCGGAATGCCAACATCAAGACGGAGAGGACCTATGGCGGTAAAGTAACGAAAGCCTATCCCTCCGCCCCACAGCAGGGTTTCATCAAAATCAGGAAAGGCCGCCTCAAAAGCACTCCCTCCGTCAATGAAAGTTACCATGCCGATTTTTTCGGTGATCTTTACCCTCAGTTCCGTACTCATTGTTATGAGTGATCTCCCACCTATTGGTTCGTTATTGCGGATCGGACCAACGGATTGAAAGGCGTAACCACGTATAGAGCCTCCGCCACCCGCATAGAATCTTATATCGGCAGGTACCTCATCCCTCTCGCATCCGCCTGTGGTCCCCAGTGCCCCCCTTAAAGCTAAAATGATAGACGGAGATCTCGAGATGTCGATGTACCGGCTGTACTGGGCATAACCTTTATAGAAAAACAGGTCGTTTCCATAGAAATCGTAGAAAGGGGCTATCTGCAGGACCATACGACCACCCCTTGCTGGATCAAGAAGCTGATCACTCGTATCCCACTGAAAATGAACGGGAAAAGAAATCAGGTCAAAGCGCTCCTCCTGGCCGAACTGTTCAATTTTCGACAGCCTTAAGCCTGGTCCGGCACTAAGATGCATACGGTTGGCAAAGTTGCGTTCGATTTGCGCTATTCCTGTGATATTACGACTCTTAAATGCATCCGGACTGTCTTCAGCAAGACGGATATTCAAAAGAAGCGCTTGGTCGGGTCGCAAGAAGTCAGGTCTACGAAACATCCCCTCAGTGGCAAGAGTAATCCCGGATGCCGATCCTGATAGTTTGAGGCGTTCGCCTCGATCCAAGATATTTCGATGCTCCCAAGACAGGTTGACCCCCGGTCCTTCATCAGTCTGGTAGCTGGCACCTCCTTTGATGGTTCGATGTTTACGCTCCTTTAATTTCACCTTAATGGGAACCTGCCCTGTTTCATCAATAACCGCTCCTTCTTTCGCATTTACGGATGCGAAAAGGCCTGTTTTCATCAACCTTTCTTCAAGCATCCTTAAAAGACCGCCATTGAATCGGTCGCCTTTCTTCCAGGGGAGCTTGCTGCGTATATATGATTCGATTACAGACTCAAGTCCTATGAAGTCCGTGTAGCCGAATTGAGCCTCTACCCCCGGCTGAACGGCAAAAGACACACTTAGTGAGCTTTTTTTATGATCTACTATTGCCTTCGGGTCATCTACTTTAGGAAATGGAAAACCTTTCCTTCGATACCAACCGGCAATCGCGATCTTGGCTTCCAGGATGGGTTTGCTTTTTGCAGGCTTGTTTAAGGTTAAGCCAATATCAAAAATATCCGGGGCATTAATGATTTTTGCCTTGTCATCCCGAATAATCTGAATGTCTACGGATTCCAAAATGTAGGGAGGGCCTTGATTTATACTGATTGTAACCTTTACCGGCCGAACATCTGGATCTATCTTGGAGGTTATTTGTGCGCCATAAAATCCCTGTGACCTGAGTACTTTCCGGAGGGTAGGGATATCCTGATTGACGCGCCTATGTAAAAGATTCATGGAAAGCGGTGGGGGGTCTCGAAGAGATACTGTCTTTGATACAGTCTCAAGGAGGCCCAGAAGCGTTCGATCCGATACCCCTTCAATGGATACAGTATAGGAGGGCCTTTGATTTGCCAGAAGTTCGTTAGGTATTAAGGAGCCTGGAAGGATAAAAAAACCTATGGCAGATGCTGTAGTAAAAAAAAAGAGGGGAACGATACGTTGAGTCTCTCTTTAATTAGAATGGATAACCTTAATGGTATCATTAATTTCATAACGCCCTTATTTTATTCAACAGGATCTTCTTCTGGCAGCTTTTCCTGAACCAAGTCATTCCTTTTCAATCTGTCTATCTCTTTTTTTAAACCCCTTATCTTCAGGTATTTGCTCGCCAGTTTGGGCAGGGTGTGGATTCCAACAATGGCTGCACCGATCAAGGCTGAATAAAACATCAGGGCAGCGAGCGATAGCTGAAATTTCCAGGCAAAATATTTTAGATCCAGCGATATATTGTTCTGTATACTGGCAACGATTATTCCTAAAATCAACAGAAACGTAACTATCAATGAGAAATACATTTCCATTCTCCTTTTGGTCTTCTTATGAGAGCCGGTATGAAAATGCGATAGCAGGGTGAGACGGGGGTATATGACCCCCTTCTCACCATAAAAATCAAAAGAGGCTGTACTCTATTTTTGCTTAGAGGTTTTCTTTTCCTCCAGGCATTTCTTTAAGTAATTTCCAGCCACTTCTTTGCCACCCAGTCCGAAGGCAAGGCCAAAGGCCAAAGCCATGGCTCCAAAAGCAAGACCAAAAGCTAACGAGACAATCTCCGCACCAATACCCAACTGTATGAGGGCAATAGAACCTGAAAACACAACAATGGCATAAAGGGCTATCTTACCCAAACCCTCAGCATTAGCCACACCTGCATTGGAGGCTGTTGTCCTGACGACAGCAGAAAGAAGATTTCCAAATAAAATCCCCAGGATCAATACAATAATTGCTGCAACTACGTTTGGTATATAAAGGAATATATCGTTGAGGATATCCGAGACAATGGGTAGTCCGAGGGCGTCCAACGAAGCGATGAGGACCAGGATCATTATAAACCAGTATGCAAGAGAGCCGATAATCTCAGATGGTGTTCTAATAATGTTCCCTTTATTTAGAAACCCTTTCACCCCGGTTTTATCTGCCGCACTGTCAAAGTGGGCAAGTCTCAGGAGTTTTACGATACCCATCTTGAACAGCTTGGCAATAATAAGTCCTGCAACGAAGATGATAATCGCTCCGATGAGCTCCGGAAGGAAAATGGTAATTTTGGTGGCAAAGGCATCCCATGCTCCCTTTACAACAGCTGTAATCTCCATAGCTTCTCCTCCTTCTAAACCGTTAATTGATTTTTAATTCAGTTGTTTTGTAGTTGTTCTTATCAGGTTAAGGAATCGCAAGCTTGGCGTTCCATCTTTGGAGAATGCTTCGATTTTGCCTTCGTTAATGTCGCCTGAAAGCGTAAAGCTGTGAGTGAAATTATCATGAAAATGTTTAACTCTATGATATTGTTTGGGACTCTCTTCCTTTAAAAATAAATCTAATACATTATAATTAAGGCTTAAAGTGCAGTTGTCAAGCCCAATAGGAGACAAAACATGTAAAAGGACAGATTCCAGCCTAGTTTTTTAACAATAAAATAGTTTTAAAATGGGATATGCGCTGGATATAACAATATCAGAAAGTTTTGGTTAGAGAGCAGGAAACAACGTTTGAAACATTTGAAGATCACTGCTCAATGTTTCTGTATATCCCGGTGTCTATGAAGAAAGAAGGATTATCGAATCTTGAAATTATTCACGAACCCTTTCAAAAACCCTGTCAAATCTACCGCGCTGACCGGCTCTGCCTCTTGCAGTAGGGAAGTATGTCGAACGAAAACAGCGCGGCCAGAAAAGATATTGAAAAGGCCAAGGAGATACTGATGACGAAAAAGGATCTTCCGGCCGACAAGGGCTTCAGGTGGCTCCAGAAAAAGGGCATGGACACAAGACAGTCGATAAGAAAGATCGCCGAGGCGGTAATCATCTCACAGGACCTTTAGCAGGTCCCCATCCCATATAATTTCTAATGCGCTGTGCGGTGCTTTTTTCGCCGGGTTTGCAGATAGTGTCAAGGATTCTAGGACTCAAGGGGCCGAGGGGTCAAGTGAATGACTGCATCCTCCTCCGGGATAATGGTCTGGAAAAAGACTTTCAGACAGTCCCATGCACATCGGCTCAGTTCGGACAGGAGTCGCCCGTCATAGAGGAAGGATCTCCTTACAAAGGGGGTTCTTAAAATTCCCTTCGATCACTTGAAATACTTGTTGTGCTGCTCGGCTTTGAGTAGATCGTAGAATGGCTTGGTGTAGGTGATCTTGAGGTTGTCTTTTTTGGGGATGATTTCACCATTTTTCCCGACTTCATAATTGCCTGAGTGATTGAAGACATAACGCAGTGTCAGGTCATTGCGCTCGGTTAGACGTAGGACTTTGAAGCTTGCATTGTCGTAGACCAAAGGTTCGGATCTGGGTGTGGGATAGTAGAGCAGTACCATATGGCCCTGATTGTAAAGATGGTCGTCTGTCGCCCCCATGTAAAGCTTGTCCATGCTGACGCCCAGATCAAGCAGTGTGAAGTATTTGGTGATAGCATACTCTTCACAATCCCCCAGACCTCGAAGAAGAAACTGCTCCCGCGTCAGCCACTTGTCATCCTCGCCCCACACCAGGCCGTCATGTTCGGAAACATACCCGTTGACGTACAGGTTGACCTTGTCCAGCAATTCCTTTTCGGGCGGTTTTTTTGCCCGTAGATCCTTCACAAAGTTTACGTAGTGTAAAACGCGATTATAAACGATCCTGCCATATTCCTTTTTGATCGGTTCCAGGCCGTTTTGCAACTGGTAAATGTGAACGGGTGGCGTGTAAATGTGTAAGTCGCTGGCTACGGCTGGAAGTGTTGTCAGCAAAAAGAAGGGAATGAATATGGTGAGTTTCAATTTATTTGGCCCTGGATGACGTATCAATGTGTGGCATTATGGAGCAATTTCAGCGTATTTAAGGCTTAAAGGGCACCTGTTGTCAAGCCCTATCGAAATCATTCAAAATATCAGGGATGCTTCTATGGTCGGGTATCGTAAAATATCGATATGTTCAAGAGACAAAAGATGTAACTGAAGTTGTGATATGAAAGTGACATGCAGGATAACTGCGTGGTTGTGATACGGATAGGTTGTTAAAGAGGTAAGGGCGCGCAAAATAATTTTGCCTGGTCAAACATATCAGGAATATTAAACCTGCTAAGAATATTGAAATATCTAAAACCTATGTCAATATGCATGAATAGCTGAAGATTAAAATATGTTCATATTATAATAAATATGTTATGCTTAAATTGTGTATAGAGCGATATTTAATGTCCAAGCTAAATGTCCTTGGCATTTTTGCAGTATCTATTTTGGGATACTTACAGTTCCAGGATTCCAACCTATTGTGAAGATTTTGAAATGTTATGTTATGAGTCATGCAAGAATGTGCGCCATTGAGAAAGCCATAGAAACATGAAAGTGATGTTTGCCCTGATTTTTCCCGATAAACGAGAATTTTTGCGTGATATTACGTCATATTCACCCGATCACCTATGACCAATTATCCTTAGATAATAAAAGGGATTTTGGACAGAATAGTATAATATTTCAGTATCTTAAATTGAAACGCAGCCCTATTTTGCACATTTTTAAAGATATTGGTGCATAATTTCCTGTGTAGAAAAAGATACAAAAATGAAAGAAATTAGCCCGATAAACGAGAATTATTTCCGGATTATTGAATAAACAAGAAGAAATTCACGCTTTACCAATAAACGGGAAATAATTCTCACTACTCACTCATTATTTTTGAATAAACACCGAGGAGTACCATGAGATCAAAAGATGAATTGATTAAAGCGTTGGGAGCTCTTCACGGGACACCAAATGCTGCAACTTGGGAAGAGGCAAAAGCTGAATTTACAGTATCTTGCCTCAATGACATCGTAAATTCAATGAGCGAATTAAATAAAACCATACAAGACAATTCAAAATCGAATGATGCAATCGCTAATAAAGTATTCTGGCTAAACATCGTAATAGCGGCGGCGACTGTTGTTGGTTCAATTGCGACAGCGGTTATAGCATTTTCAGGGTAGTCTTTTATCTCGGTCTTAGAACATTAAAAAATAACCAGGCAATTAAGTGCGACTGGCTGTTTTCCTTGCCGATTGAAATTCAACAGTATCAAAGGTCTTCATACTTTATCGACCATCGGCGCCATTAATCAGCCAGCGCCTTATCGCCGCCGTTGGGCTAAATACGAAGGAGAAAGATGAAAAAAATATTTACCATAATGCCTTTCTCTCATGAATTTCGGCAAGTCTACTCAGTGATACAAGCGGCGGCAATGGAAGCAAGCATGTCGTTAGGTGATCAAATTGAAATTATGCAAGCAGATGAATCTATTTCCTCAAAGCCAATTGTTCAAACGGTTCTTTCAAGTCTGGATGAAGCGGACTTGATAATTGCAGACCTTTCCCATTCTAGGCCAAATGTACTGTATGAACTTGGTGTGGCACACGGAAGGGAAAAACCAGTAATCCTGATAGGCCAAGGGTCAGATTCGAGTATTTTTGATATTGCATCATTTTATACCTTAATTTATGACTCAACACGCATCGAGACATCATTTAAACGAAAGTTGTTTAAACAAATTATCGATGCCATTAGTAACCCTGAAAAATTTAGCCATCCGTTCTACCGTCAAGAGCAGGGCGATATTCAAAAACCGACAGTTTTTGTTAGTTACAGTCACGCTGATGCAGGAAGCCTTACCCGACTTCAAGTCCATTTGAGACCACTTGAAAAAGAAAACCAAATAGAGCTATGGGACGATACCAGAATTGTAGCTGGTGCTAAATGGAAAGAAGAAATAGAGGCAGCACTGGAAAAAGCTGCAATTGCTGTATTGCTAATTAGTGCCGATTTTCTAGCATCAGACTTTGTTGTAGATAACGAATTGCCACCATTACTTCAAGCTGCAGAAGAAAAAGGTACTACAATATTGTCAGTAATATTAAAGCCCTGTCGTTTTTCGCGCGATAAAAATCTCTCTATATTTCAGGCGATTAATGACCCAAGAAAACCATTGCTTAGCCAGCCAGAACCAGAGCAGGAAGAAATGTATGCTAAGCTGGCAGAAAGAATAGAAAATGAAATCAATGCATCAGCTTAGTCTGACAATCTCGTTCAGCGGGTAGCGGAAACGTCGGCCAAGATGATGCGGTAAGTTCGGGGCGCCACTTTTGACGAAAAGGGTTGGGCAAAAGAAGGATTCCAAATGGATACTGCTTTAGGTAATAGACTCATTCAACTCCGTGCTCGAATCGTAGATGGTTTCGATGGAGGTAATTGGGAGGAACTCGGGCTGCTTACCGGCACATCGGAATTAATTAATGGTCATCCCCGCCTTTTGAGAAGCCTCTCATGGGGTGATGAAGATTACGCTGGCAACGTTTTAACTGTACTGAGGCGGATTGTTGAGCAGGACCCACGAACCTTGACAATCATCGAGAACTACATGGACGAGCACTTTCCAGGGGAATCAACTTACGTATCAGCCAAACCAGCTGAAAAGCGCATTACATTCGCGCCTTATGTTTTTGAAGTCCCAGATGGGTATGTTGAACTGGACCTGGTTTCCGTAATGATGCCTTTCTCAGCTGAGTTCACACCGGTATATGAGGCAATTAAACGGGCCACATCAAATTGTCGGCTTCGATGTTTACGCGCGGATGACATTTGGGAAGAGAGTACGATTGTACAAGATATCTTCAATATTATATTTCGCGCTCAGGTTGTAATTGTTGACTTTACAGGAAAGAACCCGAATGTGATGTATGAGACTGGAATCGCTCATACACTGGGAAAACATGTGATCCCGATTTCTCAATCACTGAACGATGTCCCTTTCGATATGCGCCATCACAGGGTATTGAAATATCTTCCTAACGCTGAAGGTCTATCAAAACTTTCGACAGATTTAGCTAAAAAACTACGACAAGTGAGTGTTGGCCCTCCATTGTCAACGCTTCCATTAAAGAGTCCAGATGCCGATACACCATTTTAACAGCGCCCAACAATCGGATGAACTTGAGCGGGCAAAACGACGCGCCCGCCAAGTTACCCGTACAATGGCGCAGGACGCTCCGCGCCTACGCCATTGGCCCCGCGCATTATCACCCGAATGCTGTCCGGCGCTTCGCGCCGACCATCAAGCGGCTGCAACGACGGTCGCCCACGCGAGAAAACTCGTGCGTTCGCCCGCCGCTGATCCGCGGGGCCGTTCGGTAACAACAGGCACAAAACCATCTGGAGTTTATGATGTCATGGGATGACTATCACTATTATCAACAAGAAGCCGCCATGGAAGAATTTCTTGAGCACGAGTTGCGTCGGATTTCCGAAGAGCCAGTGTTTTATTATTTAGCGGCATATGGTGATGCGATCGAAGAGCGCGTTAAACGCTGCCTAGATCAGGCACAATCCTTGAGTGACAGGGGATACCCTGGTGCTGCTCTCACTCGTGCTGCATCAGGGATTGAAGTAACAATTCGGTTTTTTTTAGCGCGTCCTCTGGTTCAAGGTGCATTTTTATCGGACGAATGGGCAGAGCTTTTATCTCGGAAATTGTTACACGGCCGTACTGCAGATGACAGAGAATTACTCCCTGCCATCCTCCGCAACTGGAAAATGGATATAACCAGTATCAAGTTGTCGGATGGGTCTCAAGCATGGGAACAGATAGTTAAAAAAGTGTGGCCGAGCCGCAATAGCTATGTGCACAAAGCTGACGACACTTCGAATGAAGACGCTCTTCTTGCTATTGAGTGCCTGAAGATCTTGCTCTCTCAGGTGGTAGATCCGATCGCAAAGAAACTTGGTTTCACGCGAGAACAGACTGGGTGTTGGTCAATAGTCAATGTGGAGAATCCCCCGGATTTTCCACATCTAAATTCTCCACGGACTTATACCCGACAAGACCCGTTCCTGCCATTGTAAGGATGGCACAACCATCGGGTGAACTTGAGCGGGTATAAATTGCGGTTGGCGTATTGGGCCGATTGGCCATTAGATTGGCTTTATATCAAATATTTTCTGAGCAACCCGCGAAGTTACCCGTAACGTTAGCGCGCTAAGCGAAGCTAGGTGCATCTTGCAGGGTTAAAGTCCCTGTCGGGTAAGGGTTAGCCACCCACCCGTATCGAGTGTTGCGCCTGTGGAGGAGACGTGCGAAGCATGTCGAACAAAACAGGTGAAGCGTACACAGAGAATCATGCAGGCTGTAGGGGAGACCGTGCTCCCTGAAGTGCTGGTATCGCTTCGAGAAAAGCTTGTTCCCGGTCGCCGAGGGTTGTAACGCACGCCGAACGCAATACAAGATCATCCGTTAAAGGCGAGGATGTGAAGGACCGGCGGAGTTCTCAAGCCGTAGCATGTATGAAGAGATGTACACAAGAACTTGGGAGGCCCACTCGACTCCTGAGGTAAATATGGGATGACGATATTGAGGCACGAAGGGGAAACCCGGACACAGGACTATGCGTAGCCCTAAGTTTGACCTAAAGCAGGAAGGGGGACCGAAGCGGAAGTGGAGAAACCCTGGTCGTGTGGGAGTCGGATCAGGCATAGTACTCTGAGCGTGGGAAAGCCACGTACACGCCTTTACTAGGCATGGGGAAGGACCTGACGGAAGTACGCAGCCCGCAAAGGAAACTTATGCCGGACACGCAGGATCGGATTAACATAAGCAAACCTCACTGTGGGGAATAGCAATGCAGGAATTTAAACGTTAATTAAATTCGCTGTCACGGAAGCGAGTACAACCGAGGAGCCCCGTGAGGGAAAACTTCATGCGGGGATCTGTGTGTGTGGCCGGGTAACCAGCATTCCTACCACGACGGCTGGCTGAGAAAGTGATATTTATTTTTTTGGTGTAGCAACACATACTTGCGACGAGGTTGCACTTCGATTTTGGCAAAAAATCAAAACAGGCTTTATAAACAACATAGCCTTTGAGGAGGTAAGAATGGGCGATAGCGCAGGGAAAGCAAGAATTTTAGAAAAAAAAGGCTTTTCTTATCATTTCAGTAGAATGATTTACATAAACAGTGAAAAGAGAAAGGTTTTTAGTCACGAAGCTATTGACGACAATCCTGTTAGCTGGCTCGAAGAAAAGATTAACGAAGCAAGCGACCCAAACGATTGGCAATTTTATTTTAACGAAACCATAGATGAAGAAATCAAACGTGACGTCTTGAGAGAAATAGCTCCAACCTATGTGAGGGGTTGAGAAACATGGATCGAGAGATACGAAATAACTTAAGGGATGAATATTTTAGGCTTCTGCCAAATATAAGAAAAATACTCGAAGAGATGGAAGCTACTATAAGCTATGCACTTGTTTCAATAAAGAAGAAACTAAAAAACCATGAACATATAGAATTGCAGTCAAGAGTAAAAGATTGTGAAAGCGCAATAAACGCGCTCAGGCCACCAGGAGGAAAATTTTCGCCAGCTAAGGCTGGGGAATATTCATTGGTCAAATTAGAAGACCTTGCCGGTGTGAGAGTCTTGGTATTTCCACGACGACTTATTGAAGAGGTCGATCAACAAATATCAATGTCTTTGCCTGGTTGGACCCATAAGCCAATTAAACGTGATAATGCTTCAGAAGAAATATTGGTGAACAAATATTTCGGACACATAGACACTAAAAATGAAATTTATGGTGAATATCAAATTGCACCTATGTTGTTAGGATTATTTTGGCAAGTTGAGCACGCAGTTCTTTATAAACCCAGTTCTATACTAAAAGGTATTGAGACAGATTTTTTAATTCAAGCAAAGAGAGAGGCTATTTACACGGCATTTGATGAATTTGAAAAACGATTTGAAGATATGGTCACTTTGAATATTGAAAAGGGTTATTACAAGACATAGAAATGCGATTTCTAATATAAATCTCGATTGTTTGTATATGAAATGACAAATTTGATATCTTATTTTATCGCATATTTGTAACGCTTAAATCTGTTTTTTGCCCAACAAAGGCGTGAACCAGATTCGAAAAAGCTATCGTTTTTTTCGTCCTGGTTATGCTTGGTGTTCCATGATAATTATCCAAGCATTGATTTGTGATTGCCTAAAAATGTCAATGATACCTCTTAGATACATAATTAGAAATCTGGAGCTAGAGACTTGCTGAAAATGCAAGAAACCATGAGTTCCGGATATCTAAAAGAACGTGATAAAGAGGATGATTTATGCCTAGGTCCTGAACCTAGGAGGCAATGGAGCCAAGAGCTCGTTGGACGACTTGTGAAGGTGAAACGATGGTGTCTTATATAGAAACCATCTATCACTCCTCCCTAAGGGTTGAAAACTGCTTAATTGCTTGTAATGCCAAAGTTTATGCCAGTTCAAAGAAGGGATGTTATGCCACGATTTTGCAATATATAGGTGTTATGAAGTAACTATATAAACATTGTTACATTTCACAACAAATGTCAAAAATTAAACAGATTTAAAGTTTGAAGTAAAATAAACCCACCCATTAAATTCTCAATCGATAAGGTTCAACAAAATAAGTGTCATTACAAAATTTGCGGAGTGACCAATGCTGATTAAAATATTAAAGATTTTACCTCCTTCCATTTCATATTTTTCGTTCTACGCTATCATAAGTATTGCGATGTTTTTTCGGTTTTTATTCTCGTCAGTTTATGGAGCCTTATCTCTTTCTATATGTTTGTATTATTATTTTAAATTGGCGACATCTTCACCTCCTTTTTCTGCGTTAGAGTTGCTTGACTGGTCTATATCTCTTTCACCAGCATATAAAACAGCAATTCTGACTTCCTCCATAACGATATCTGGATTTGCTGTAGCGTTCCACACCGCTACAATAAATTGGCGGAATCAAATGAAAGCCCAGTTGAAATCTCAGGCTGCCAATGAGGTAGAAAATTTTTTTGCTTTTGTTGCTCAAAATATAAACACAACCACGATTTATATAAAATCATTAATCAAAATCGTTAACGACATCCAAAAAGAAGACTCCACTATAGAATCGATTGGGTTTTCAATTGGTTACGCCCAAGGTAAAGCACAAGAGTTTTTAGATGCGAGAAATGCTTTATCCCAAGCGTCTGTCGATGTTCATAGACTTATTGGGAAGAATTACGGTCTGTTAACATCAAGTTTTGGGCAGTTACCGCTACTTCAAAATGCTGCGAGTTCACTAACTCATATTGCGAATAAGATGTGGGTTCATATACCTATTGTCGATCTGAACAGTGATGCATATATACAGTCATTTCTTAATCAAGCAAATATGACAGAATATAAAAATTTTATTGAGACGTGTAAAAATAATGAGATTAAGATGTTCGGTCTGTCAGGTGGTGTGCAAGGCGCTTTAAATTCACCGATAATAGGTTTTTCATTCCCTCAGTTTGTTCACCTTGTTTCAAAAAAGAAAGAATTTAAAAAATATATTAGAGGACTGCATGGGCAGCTTAATGATAATGTCGAAAAAAACAAAACGTAACATATCAAAAATTTGATTTCTCACTTTCTACGACCTTGAAATGTAACAAATCGTTGCAGCAGACCGCTTGGGGCGGCGTTCCTTGACCCAGTGCCCTCCTTGCAGTCGGTGGCCCCTGAACTCAACCGTTAACAATCATTATCCCTATCTAAAAGTTCAGATCAGCCATAAAAAGCAACAATGCCAAAGGTAAACACAAGAGACTCGCGACTTTATTTTGTGGACCATTGATTGACCTGACGGGGATTACTGTTTCGTATCACAGCTGTATCCGGAACTCTGAAAATCTATTGAGGGGGTCGGAAAATGAACAAAATGTGGCGGTGTGCTCCATCGATATGATATTTTCAGCCTTGATACGGCATGCACTGTTACTCTTGGGCACAGGGGTCTGCCTGACGGTGGAGGATTATTTTTTGATTTTCCGATGCACATCTCGCGTTTACCTTTATCGTAAGAACCTCAATATTTCAGAATATATTTGACAAAACCGCCAATCCTGACTAGACTGACTAGTGTTAACTAATGGGGGAGGTAAAATGAGGACAACATGGAAATTGCAGGATGCCAAGGCTAAATTCAGCAAAGTCGTTGAGGATGCATTAAAGATAGGCCCGCAATTTGTGACTCGCAGGGGCAAAAAGGCAGTGGTTGTGGTCTCTGTGGAGGAATACGAGGAACTCATTTCAACCAAACCGTCTTTCAAGGAATTTCTGCTTGGTTGCCCGAAGATGGGGAATGATTTTGAGCTTGAACGGAAAAAGGATCTTCCAAGGAGTATCCAATTTTGAACTATCTACTGGACACCTGTGTGATATCGGAACTTGTTAAGCCGTCACCGGATGCAAATGTAGTTGACTGGTTGAGCGCCACTCCAACGGAAAGATTATACTTAAGTGTAATAACAATAGGCGAGATACGAAAAGGTCTGATAAGGCTTCCGGATTCAAGGCGGAAAGTTTTGTTGGCAAATTGGCTCAATATGCTGCTTGAAGACTACCGGAGTAGAATCTACTCAATAGATCCGGCTGTCGCGGAAAATTGGGGTACAATTCAAGGAAATGCCGAGAAAAAAGGGAAACCGATGTCTTCACTGGACAGCTTGATCGCCGCTATAGCCTATACCCACAACTTGATTCTGGTGACCAGAAATGTGCGTGATTTTGAGGCAAGCGACCTCCCGATCCAAAATCCCTGGGCGTAACCGGGCTGAAAAGTGGATCAATCCCTTTTTTTAAGCCCTTCATAAAACCTGCGCTGGAGGTTGTCGAATCCTCCGTTTGACATGAAAAGTACCACATCCCCTTTTTCGCTCTTCTTTAAAAGCCCTTCAAGCAGCTTGTCGGTGGTCTCGAAATAAAAGGCGTCCTTTCCATTTTGAGTGAGATCCGCAACCAGCCCTTTTGACGAAAACCTCTCCTCTGGCGGGATCTTCTCCATTAAAGCTGGCTCAGGGATTAATATCATATCCGCCTTGTCAAAGGAGGCCGCGTATCTTTTCTGGAATATGCTGCGTCTGCTTGAATTTGATCTCGGTTCAAAGACCGCGACAAGGCGCCTGCCCTTGAAACGCTCTTTTACGCCCCTTACGGTCTCCCTTACCGCCGTGGGATGATGGGCAAAGTCATCGAGCACCAGGATTCCTCCTGCCTCACCAATCTTTTCCTGCCTTCTCTTTACTCCCTTGAAGGTCGAAAGCGCGCCTGCAAGGTTTTGCCGCGGTATGTCCAGATAACTGGACAGGGCGGCCGTTGAAAGCATGTTCGATATGTTGTGCCTTCCGTAGAGGGGCGTGACGATATTTAAATAAGGCTCATCTCCTTTAAGGATCAAGGCCTTTGTGCCTTTGTCGGAATATGAAATATCTTGTGCCCTGAAAAGGGCGTTTTCAGACAGTCCGTAGGTTATAACGCGGCATCCCGCCTTTGCCGCCTGATCCATTACGGCAGGATCATCTGCGTTGGCTATGAGAAGACCGTCGGCCGGGATGATATCCATGAGCCTTCCGAAGCTTTCCTTGACATGGTCAAGGTCCCTGTATATGTCTGCATGGTCGAATTCTACGCTTGTCAGGATCACGATCATGGGGCTGTAATGAAGGAATTTGGGCCCCTTGTCAAAAAAGGCGGTATCATATTCATCCCCCTCGACAACGCAGTAGGGGCCTTTGCCCAGCCTGAAGCTGCTGTCAAAACCTGCCGGGATACCTCCTATCATAAACAGGGGGTCCATGCCCGCCTGATCAAGTATCCACGCGGCAACCGAAGATGTCGTGGTCTTTCCGTGCGTGCCGCAGATGACTATGGATTTTTTTCCCTTTAAGGCGAAACGGCTCAGTGCCTGGGGAAAGGACAGGTACGGTATCTTGAGCCTTGACAGTTCTATGGCCTCCGGGTTATGCCGGGTTATGACGTTTCCCACTATGACAAGATCAGGCCCTGAGGCAAGATTTTCAGGGCCGTATCCCTCTGACACCTTTATGGAAAGTCTTTCCAGAAAGTGGCTCATGGGCGGATACACATTCCGGTCTGATCCGGTGATGAGGTACCCTTTGTCCTTCAGGATTCCGGCAAGAGAGGCCATGCCTGTGCCGCAGATGCCCATAAGGTGAATGTGCCTGATCGTCTTTGGTGCGCGGTTAAGCTCCGGCGGAAGTATCGTGTCCTTTTTGTCCGATTCCAAGGTGTGGATCGCGCCTCCTTGTTTAAGAGCTAGGTGAACCGTAATTCCGGCTCCAACCCGTTTTGACCTGTAAAAAGTGCTTGCTATTTACTGATAAAATCTGTATAAATCAATGTTTAATTTTTCGCAAAGGGTCTTTGCCGAGGCAGGAGCCTTTGACCTTGAGACTGTATAGGAGAATTTTTGATGTCAAAAGTCTGTGATATATGCGGAAAGCGGCCGACAGTTGGATATAATGTAAGTCATGCTCATAACAAGTCAAAGACCCGCTGGTATCCGAACCTTCAAAAGGTCAGGTGTGTGCAGAACGGTCAGGTCAAGAGACTGAGGGTCTGCACCAGTTGCATAAAGTCGGGAAGGGTGGAAAAACCCTGAGGCCTTAAGGTTCAGCTACAGCCTTTCAACGGAAAGCACGTTTTTGATCCTTTTTATCATCCTGATTATTTCCTGTAGCTGATTGAAGTTTTCCACCTCAATGGTAAACATTGCAACACCCTTCTGGTCGGTTGTGGTCTTTATGTCAGCCTGGATGATGTTGGCATCCTTCTGTGTCAGGACCGCGCTGATATCGGCCAGCACGCCTTTACGTTCTATGCTGTTAACCCTCAGTTTCGCAACGTGGACTTCCTCCGTTGTAGGTTCCCATGACACCTCTATAAGTCTTTCCGGGTCGGCGTTTTTTATGTGTCTGCACTTCTGGTTGTGAATGGTCACGCCCCTGCCGCGTGTCATGAAGCCTATTACCTGTTCCCCCGGCAGCGGGTGACAGCAGTTTGCAAAACGGATCAGCATGTCGCTTATCCCTTTCACCCTGATCCCGCGGTCATTTTTTTTCCTCTTTATCCTGTCGACCACCTTGGTTACAATGTCGTCCTTTATGCCCATCTTGGGCTTAAGGCGGCCGATAACCTGATTGGAAGACACCTTGCCGAAGCCGATATGGGCCAGCAGGTCCTCCACTGAATGAAAGGAAAGATCCTTTGTTACGGACGCTATCTGATCACTCTTTAAAAGGTTGGGCAGGGTTATGTTGGCCTGCTCCAAAGATTTTTCAAGTATGCTTCTCCCGAGCGATATGCTCTCTTCCCTTTCCTGGTTTCTTATCCACTGCTTTATCTTGGTCCTTGCCTTCGGGGTCTTGACGAATTCAAGCCAGTCCTTGCTGGGGTGCTGTTTAGGCGAGGTCAGTATCTTTACGATGTCGCCGTTTCTCAGTTTGTACCTCAGGGGAACCATCTTTTCGTTGACCCGCGCGCCTATGCATTTTTCACCTATCTCGCTATGTATGCCGTAGGCGAAATCTATGGGAGTCGAATCCTTTGGAAAGGCCTTCACATCTCCATTGGGGGTGAATACATATACCTCGTCGGGAAAGAGGTTCATCCTTAGGGTATCGAGAAATTCTATGGGATCCTCGAGGTTCTGCTGCCATTCCACTATCTGCCTCAGCCAGGCGAACTGCTTTTCATCCGTCTTGTTGGCGATGGTGCCTTCTTTGTACTTCCAGTGGGCGGCAATACCCTGCTCGGCCACCTTATTCATTTCCCAGGTCCTGAGCTGAACCTCCATCCTCTCTCCGATCGGTCCGATTACCGTGGTATGGAGGGATTGATACATGTTTCCCTTGGGAACTGATACATAGTCCTTGAACCTTCCGGGCACCGGTTTCCACATGGAATGGATGTGTCCGAGCGCTTCGTAGCACTCCTTTATGGAATTGACTATGACCCTGAAGGCGATTACATCATAGACCTGGTTGACGGTGAGATTCTGGGCCAGCATCTTTTTATATATGCTGAAATAATGCTTGTATCTTCCCGTTACGGATACCTTTATGCCGTATTCTTTTAATTTATTATAAAGGAGCCCCTTGACCTCGGTAATAAATTTTTCCCTTTCACCCTTTCTTTCTGCTATGCCTGCCTTTATCTGCTGGTAGATCTGCGGCTCCAGATAGTAGAGACACAGGTCTTCAAGGCTTGATTTTATCCAGTGGATTCCCATCCGGCCCGCAAGGGGGGCGTAGATCTCAAGGGTTTCGCTTGCTATCTTGTGCTGTTTTTCAGGAGGCTGGAATCCGAGTGTCCTCATGTTGTGGAGCCTGTCCGCGAGTTTTACAAGGATCACCCGGATATCGGACGACATCGCCAGGATCATTTTTCTTACATTTTCAGCCTGCCGCTGCCTGTGGCTGGTAAAGTGCATCTTGCTGATTTTCGTAACGCCCGAGACTATATTGGCTGTTTCCTCTCCGAAGAGCCTTTTTATCTCACCGATTTCCGCGTCGGTATCCTCGATCGTGTCATGCAGAAGACCCGCGGCAATGCAGACCGCGTCCATTTTCATCTGCGCGAGTATATGGGCCGCCTCAAGGGGGTGGGAAAGATAGGACTCACCGGAGAGTCTTATCTGGCCCTGATGAACCTTCGCGGAGTACACGTACGCCTTTTCTATCAGGTCGATATCGGCATTCGGATGGTATTCCAGGACCTGGTTGATGATATCATTTAATCGAATCATAAAGGTCTCTTACAATTCCTGCGATGGTTGATGAGGCCTCTTTTATAGGAATTGATTCGATCTCTTTTTCAAAGCGCATCTTCAATTCCACGATACCCTCTTTTACCCCTCTCATTCCAATGGTAATCCTGACAGGGATCCCGAGAAGATCGGCATCATTGAACTTCACCCCGGCCCTTTCATCCCGGTCGTCGATGAGCACATCCAACCCCATATCGCAAAGCTCCGAGTATATCTTTTCAGATGCCTCCACCACATCCTTTTCATGCATCTGAAGGGGAAGGATAGTCACCTCAAAGGGAGCGATGGGAACGGGGAATATTATCCCCTTATCGTCATGATTCTGCTCTATTGCCGCAGCAACCGTTCTGCCTACGCCGATGCCGTAGCAACCCATTATTATAGGATTTTCAGCACCCTGTTCATCGAGAAAGATGGCATTCATCGCCTTGCTGTATTTAGTGCCCAGCTTGAATATATGCCCCACCTCGATGCCCCTTCCGAATGCTATGGATCCTCCGCATCTGGGGCATGGATCGCCCTGCTTTATTACCCTTAGATCGCAGAAACTTTCCACTTTGAAGTCCCTGTCCAGGTTTACGTTTTTCAAATGAAGGTCCTTACCGTTGCCGCCTGTGACGAAATTCTTCATCCCCTCTACGGCGTTGTCCGCGACAATCCTGACTTCAAGGCCTGCCGGCCCTGCAAAACCTGTAGGGGCACCGGTTGTCTCCTCCACGAGATCGGGATCGGCAAGTTCGAGGCTTTGAGCGCCCAGGAAGTTTTTGAGCTTGATCTCGTTTATCTCATGATCTCCCCTGACCAGGGCGGCCACGGTCCCGCCGTCCGCCGCAAAGATAAGTGTCTTTATAAGATCGGCGGGTGATACGGAGAGAAAGGAGGTCACCTGATCGACCGTCTTCATGTCAGGGGTCGGCACCTTTTCAAGCGGCAGCATCTGTTCGGCGGAGGACTTTCCCGGTCTTTCCTGAGCGGCCACTTCGGCCCTTTCCAGATTGGCCGCGTAATCGCATTCCTTACAGTTTACGATCATATCCTCGCCTGTTTCCGCAAGCACCATGAACTCATGAGAATAGCTTCCGCCTATGGCCCCGGAATCGGCTTCAACCGCCCTGAATTCCAGTCCGCACCTCTTGAATATCCTTGAGTAGGCCTCATGCATGATTTCATAGCTTCTGTTGGCGCCCCCTTCATCCGTATCGAAACTGTAGGCGTCTTTCATGATGAATTCACGTCCCCGCATCAGACCGAACCTCGGCCTTATCTCATCCCTGAATTTGGTCTGAATCTGATACAGGTTGACGGGCATCTGCTTGTAGGAGTGGATCTCTTTCCTTACCAGGTCGGTTATAACCTCCTCGTGGGTCGGTCCAAGACAGGCAAAACGGTTGTGCCTGTCCTTGAATCTGAGCAGCTCCCTGCCGTAGTAATCCCATCTTCCGCTTTCCTGCCATAGCTCCGCCGGTTGTACCGCCGGCATGAGAAGTTCTATGGCGCCCGCCCTGTTCATTTCCTCTCTTATGATGTTTTCCACCTTCTTCAGGGCCCTGAGGCCAAGCGGGAGGTAGGTATAGATCCCTGACGTCAATTTCCTTATCATTCCCGCCCTTATCATAAGCTGATGGCTTATCACCTCGGCTTCAGAGGGGATCTCCTTGAAGGTGGGTATAAAATAGCTTGAATATCTCATCTTTTCCGTTCTACCTCGTCTGGTTTATTTCCGGTGCCTGGTTCAGTGCCTTTTTCTATTGGAAATCCTTATCCCTGATCATCCTGTTTACCTCATCGATAAGGGCCTGAGCCAGATTGTCTTCCGGGATTTTCCTTATGACCTTTCCTTTCCTGAAAAGGATACCCTGGCCCCTGCCGCCGGCTATACCTATGTCGGCCTCTTTTGCCTCACCCGGACCGTTTACCACGCAACCCATAATCGCTATCTTGGGGGAGGCCTCGATTCCGGCAAGCGATTTTTCAACCTGTTCAACAAGCCCGAAAAGGTCTATCTCCGTACGGCCGCAGGTGGGGCATGAAATTATTTCAGGGCCGCGATGCCTCAGATCCAATGCCCTCAAAATCTCATAGGAGACGATCACCTCCTCCACAGGGTCCCTTGTAAGCGATACCCGGAAGGTGTCTCCTATCCCGCGGGCAAGTAGATATCCGATGCCGAGCGCGCTTTTAACGGTTCCTGAAATAAGGGTGCCCGCCTCTGTGACGCCCAGATGAAGGGGATAGTCGACCTCTTGACTCAAAAGTTCATAGGCCCTGATGGTGTTTTTGACGTTGGAGGATTTAAGAGATACCTTTATCTGATCAAAGTCCATGGACTCAAGGAGCCTTACATGCTTTACCGCACTTTCCATCATCGCCTCAGGGGTGGGACGGCCGTATTTCATGAGGATATCCCTGTGAAGGGAACCGGCATTCACTCCTATCCTGATGGAGATTCCGTGCTTTCCGGCTGAATCGACCACCTTTTTGACCGCGTCCCTGCTCCCGATATTTCCCGGGTTTATCCTGAGCCCGTCGGCGCCTGCGTCCATGGCTGCCAGGGCGAGCCGGTGGTCGAAATGGATATCCGCTATAAGGGGAGTTCCAGTCCTTGATTTGATCTCTTTAACGGCGGATGCCGCCTCCGAATCGGGTACTGCAAGCCGGACTATCTCACATCCCGCCCGCACAAGCCTCCGGATCTGGTCGACCGTCTTTGATACGTCTCTTGTATCGGTGTTTGTCATGGATTGAACAGCGACGGGAGCTCCGTCGCCGATCGGGACAGATCCTACGTATATCCTTTTTGTCTGTCTTCTCGTTTTAAATGGTTCCATTCTATTTCCGGGCAAGGCCTTTCCGTTTAATCCTTTAACGCATATTAAAGGACATGATGTTTCTTCAACTTAGTTGAAGAAGAGGATCCAAAGGAATAAAGACAGGGGGTAGATCTATCTTTTCCATGGCAAAAATGGACAGCTAATATAAGAACATCGGTTTTCCGCTCACATGCCTGACCTTGGGCCTGTATTCTTCGATGTCGTACAGTTCCCTGACGTCCACCCTCTTCTGGCCCGTGCTTATGGTGCTCAGCGCAATGTCGGAGTAGGTGCCCCTTGTCAGTGCTACGAGACGGCCGAAGTTTCCTCTCAGGAAAAGGTCTATAACCATATTGGCGAAGTTGACGGCTACCATCAGGTCAAGAGAATCGGGTGCTCCGCTTCTCATGAGGTATGAAAGCCTTTGATTAAGAACGTCTTCACCTGTCAGTTTCTTCAGAAGCTGGCCCGTTTCTTCACCTATGCCCCCAAGCCTGCTGTGCCCGTAGGCGTCGGCTTCTCCCGATATGAGCATGTCTCCACCCAGCATTTTTGCCCCTTCCGAGATGGTGATGACGGCGTAGTTCTTGGGATTATTTTTCTTGTCGACCATTATGAGTTCCGCCAGTCTTCCCGGCTCAAAGGGGACCTCGGATATGATCGCCCTGTCAACCCCCGCAAGATACGCTGATATGAGAGAGGTCTCACCGCAGTAGCGGCCGAAAAGCTCTATGATGGCTATCCTCTCATGCGATCCGGTGCATGTCCTGAGGGCGTGAATGAAACCGACTCCCCTTGTTACCGCCGTTGAAAAACCGATGCAGTAATCCGTTCCAAACACGTCGTTGTCCATGGTCTTGGGAATGGCAATAACAGGAAAGCCTTCCCTGTTGATTCTGTCCGCGAAGCTGAGTGTGTCGTCTCCGCCGATGGGAATAATGGCGTCGATATCAAGCCTGTCAAGATTCTGCAGCACATGATAGGTGAAATCCTTTACCTCTTCCCCCTCGGCAAAGGCGTCAAGGAGAAAACCGGGAGCGTTCATCTTTTTCGTGGCGCTCGGATTTGTCCTGGATGTGTGAAGATAGGTGCCACCGTACCGGTCTATGGTGCGTACATCAGCAGGATCGAGTTCCTGGACGCACCTTTGGCGACATTCAGGGTCATCCGGGTTGTATTCAAGAAGCCCGGCCCAGCCGCGCCTTATTCCTATGACCCTCAATCCTTCGCTCACTCCCCTGTAGACAAGCGCCTTTATGCAGGGGTTGAGTCCCGGGACGTCTCCTCCTCCGGTCAAGATGGCTATGGTCTTTTTTTTGCCTTTTTTTTGAGACATTTAGAAAAATACCTCCATCCAAAAAAATCGGGCTTACCACCTCTAAAAGAGACACCTTCCACTTTGCGGATCAAGTGCCCATATTGATTTAAAATGAATCTCAAGTTATAAACGGAATTCAAAAAAACGGATGAACCGGAATTTGGAGCCAACCATAAGTTTCAGGTGCCTCTAAAAAGACAAATCCGGTGGAATCTAAATGTTTTGGGCCAAAGAAAAAAGTAGTTCAACGCAGCCCCTCTGTCAAGGCGATTGTGGCTGGATACGACATAATGATTTTTCTTCCGGGCATAAATACTTCCCGGAGAAGAATACCTTTGCTGTCTTGATAAATTTCGTTGCGTCACCAAGACTGTCTCCTCCGGCCCGGATGTAATATGTTTTTGAGATTTTTTCGAGGGGCGGATTTTTCGGCTTTTTTGTTGACATGAATGGCTGAAGGGTTATGCTTAAAATCTTTATCAAAAGGAGGGATTTATATGGGAGCTGCGAAAAAGATAGAGGCCTTTATCAAGAAATCCTCATGGATAAGGAAGATGTTTGAGGAGGGAATCAGGCTGAAGGAAAAGTATGGCGCTGAAAATGTATTTGATTTCAGCCTCGGAAATCCGAACCTTGAGCCCCCTGAGAGTTTCAGCAAGGTGATTCTGGATCTTGCCAAAGACAGATCCCCCGGGCGGCACGCATATATGCCCAATACCGGATTTGTCGAGACCAGACAGGCCGTGGCCGATTATGTGGGAAAGGGCAACCGTTATTCCTTTTCCGCCGGAGATATAGTAATGACGGCCGGTGCCGGAGGCGGTCTGAACGTACTTTTCAAGACCCTCCTGGATCCGGGGGAAGAGGTGATAATTCCGACCCCCTATTTTGTGGAGTACAATTTCTATCTGGACAACCATGGCGGGGTGCCTGTCCTGGTCAATACCAAGCCTGATTTCTCACTTGACCTAAAGGCGATCTCAGAGGCCATAACGGAAAAGACAAAGGCGGTGTTGATCAATTCTCCCAACAACCCCACAGGCAGGGTTTACAGAGAAGAAGAACTCAGGATGCTTTCGGAACTACTTGCCCGGAAAAGCAGCGAGCGTGGGAGCCCGGTTTATCTGATCTCAGATGAGCCGTACAGAAAGATAGTCTATGAAGGGGTGGTCGTTCCAAGTATTTTTGACGCCTACCCCGAGAGCTTCGTGGTAACGTCGTTTTCCAAGGATCTCTCGATTCCGGGTGAGAGGATCGGATATATCGCCTCGAGTCCGGAACTGACCGACAGGCCCGCTATCCTGGCCGGTCTTGCCCTGTGCAACAGGATCCTGGGCTATGTGAATGCATCCGCCTTTATGCAGAGGGCGATACCTCATCTTCTTGATGAGAGCGTTGACATGAACATCTACAGGAAAAAGAGAGACATCCTCTGCGATGCCCTCGGCTCTTTCGGTTACGAGTTTGAGAAGCCTGAAGGGGCCTTTTACCTGTTTCCCAAGACTCCCATCAAAGACGATGTGCAGTTCGTATCAGTCCTTCAGGAAGAGAACATACTGGCCGTTCCGGGCAGCGGCTTCGGCGGCCCGGGTCATATCAGGCTGGCCTATTGCGTATCCGACAAGGTCATAGAAAGATCCTTGTCGGGTTTTGAAAGGGCGATGAAAAAATATTAGGACCGGGGGGAACCATGTATTCAAAAACGCTCTCTTTGAGGTTTACCAGGGATATCGTAAACGAGCCGGTTGTGGTGAACCTTGTCAAGAAGTTCGATCTCAGTTTCAATATCCTCAAGGCCACCATTTACCCCAGAAAAGAGGGGCTGATGGTTTTGGAACTTAGCGGTCACAGGAAAAATTATGCCAAAGGTGTCCGGTACCTGAAAGACCTGGGTATCAAGGTGGAAAGTATCGGGCAGGACATAAAGCGGGATGAAAGCAGGTGCTTTCACTGTGGGGCATGCACTGCGGTCTGCCCGACGGGAGCGCTTCATATCAAGAGACCTGAAATGGAAGTCCTTTTTGACGGAGAAAAGTGCAGCGCATGCGAGTGGTGTGTCGTGGTCTGCCCGGTTCGTGCCATGAAGGTGGGATTTAACAGGGCACTCCTCTGATCATTCATGCCTTTGGAAAGCCTATTCCTTTTATCAACTCTTTGTCTCCCCGGCATTTAATGACCAGCCTGCGGCGCCGGAAGGGTGCCCGTAAATAAAAAGGATGCAGGACCAATGACTGAAAGTGAAAGTCCCTCGCATGTCTTGCTGGCTATGAGCGGAGGAATGGACAGCTCTATTGCCGCCGCGATCCTGATGGAAAAGGGGTGGAAGGTCAGGGGGCTCCATTTCCTCCTGCCTGCCGACAGGTTGATCAGGAAACAACGCCTGGAATCTACGATCAGGGTTTCAAGGTATCTGGATCTGCCGCTGGAGGTAATGGATCTGGAAAAGGAGTTCAGCGAACTGGTGATAGATCCGTTTGTCATGTCTTATCTTAAGGGACTGACGCCCAATCCGTGTGTCGCCTGTAATGAACTTGTGAAATTCTCTTTTCTTCTTTCAAGTGCCTCTGAAAGGGGATACGGAAACATCGCAACCGGGCATTATGCCAGGTTGAAAAAGACGGATGACGGGGTGGAACTCTTAAGGGGAAAGGACAGGAGCAAGGATCAGTCATATTTTCTCCATCGACTGGACCAGAACTGCCTTGAAAAGGCCGTTTTTCCACTGGGTAATATGTTGAAGGAAGAAGCAAAAGCACTTGCAGCGGCCATGAGCCTTCCTGTCGGCACCTCCCGGGAAAGCCAGGAGATATGTTTTCTTTCTCAAAGGGATTACCGGCCGTTTGTAGAGAAATGGAGCGCTTTTCTGATAGAGACCAGGGGTGATATAGTCGATGAAAAGGGCGAAGTCCTGGGCGGGCACGCGGGTGCTCACAGATATACCATCGGCCAGAGAAAAGGCCTTGGGATAGCATCTGAAAGACCCTACTACGTCAAAGAGATAAGGCCTTCTGAAAACAAGGTGGTAGTGGCGAGAAGAGAGGATTTATACTCGACGGAGGTGACGGCGGAGGGCTTCAGATGGATAATCAGGGAACCGCACGACAGGATGATGGCGGCCTCAGCCCAGATACGGTACAGACACCCGGCAGCCCCCGGGAGGCTTGAAATCCTGTCTTCAGACAGGGTCAGGTTTACCTTTGAAAGTCCTCAGTGGGCCGTTACCCCTGGGCAGGCACTCGTCTGTTACCGGGACGACAAAGCGCTTGGAGGAGGTTGGATAGTAAGAAACTCATGAATACCGGATCAGACGGAAAAAGGACATACAGGATCACGACCCTGGGTTGCAAGGTCAACCAGTACGAATCAAACTACATTTCAAAGACCCTTGAAATGAACGGGTTGAGAAAGGCGGGGGGCGCGGAAAGGGCCGATATCTGCGTAATAAATACATGCATCGTTACCCAGAGGGCCTCACGCCAGTCAAGACAGGCGATAAGAAAGCTTATAAGGGAAAACCCAGGTTCCACGGTTGCGGCCGCAGGCTGCTATGCTCAGGTCTTTCCCGACGAACTCAAAAAGATAGACGGGCTCAAGATTATCGCGGGAAACACCTCCAAGGGTGAGCTTCCCCGTTTATTGCTGGATGATCCTCCGCCCGAGGGCCGGGTCCTGCTGCTTGAAGATTTTGAGAAAGACATGCCGTTTGAGTTCCTGGAGCCGGTGGATTTTCCTGAAAGGACCAGGGCCTATCTCAAGATTCAGGACGGCTGCCGATCTTTCTGCTCCTACTGCATTGTTCCCTTTGCAAGGGGCCCCTTGAGAAGCCTTCCGCCTGCCGGGGTCCTGGACATGATGAAAAGGCTGGCGGAAGCAGGTTACAGGGAGGTCGTGCTTACGGGGATTCATCTGGGAAAATACGGCGTGGACCTGGGCGAAGATCTCGACCTTTCAGGCCTGCTCAAAATGATTGCCGGGGAAAATATGCCCGTGAGGGTCAGGATCAGTTCGATTGAACCAAATGAGGTGGGTGACGAACTGATCGAAATGATGGCAGGTGAACAATGGCTCTGCCGGCATTTTCATATCTCTCTTCAAAATGGTGATGACCGGATATTGAAAAGAATGAAAAGGGGTTACGACAGCCGTGACTTTGCTAGACTGGTTGAAAAAATAAAAAGAAAGATCCCCCTTGCCGCAATCGGTATTGACATAATGTCGGGTTTTCCGGGAGAAGACCACATCGCGCACACCAATACGGTACGTCTTCTTGAGAAACTGCCGGTAAGCTATCTGCATGTATTTCCCTTTTCCCCGAGGCCGGGAACCAAGGCCTTTTCCTTTGAAGGCAGAGTACTACCGGAGATAATAAAGGAACGGGCCATGGAACTGAGAATGCTGGGGGAAAAGAAAAGGGGCACCTTTTACGGAAAGTGCCTTGAAAGGGAGTTCGTGGTCCTGGCCGAAAGAAGGCATCCCCGTATGAACCGGTTCATGAGCGGCAGAAGCGATAATTATCTTGCCGTAAACTTCGTTTCCAGCGATGATCTTAGCGGAGAACTGATCGGGGTTCGTCTCAAAGAGGTTCAAAAAGATGGGATCAGAGGTGAAATGTCTTCAAAAGGTGCGGGGGTAAGATGCCGGAGTGAGCTTTTAAGATAGATCTCAGCCTTTCCTTTTCCTTATCTTCCTTGAATCCTCTTTCCAGCCTTTAGGCTTTTTCCCTTTGCCGCGCCTGCGCGGGTCAGGATCCATGGAAGGGTCCATTACAAATGTCCCCGGTCTGAAATCGACCGGCTTCGACTCTTCTTCCTCTCTGAGTTGCTGCAGGGCATCTTTTGAAACAGGAGGGCCCGCGATAAAATCAGCCGGGATGTAGGGACATAAAAAAAGTGAACCGAAGCAGTACAGGGATACGTCTTCCGATTCCGCCATCCTGCCCATAACTTCCAGCACGACCGGCCTGCTATCCTTCCTTTTCCCTAATCTTTCAGCCGTCTGCCTTTTGCCGCTCAGGACGACATATCTTTCCTGCGGACTCCTTACGCCCTTTTCCATGACCACGGGATGGGCCTTCCTTCTTACTGCGGTGTAGAGCAGCCCGGGGACTTCTGCGGAAGCGATCAGTTCGGGGGGCGTGAAGGTTCTTTCAACGGCACGGATCCTTTTCCCCTTTACCTGGAAAAGGTGCCTTTCTCTTCCGATAAGCACCTCGTTTATGTGAGACTGGCGGACATAGCCCCAGCCGGGCTCTTCATGCATGGCCTGAATAATCTCCTTGAAAGGGAAAAAGCCTTCCCTGTCGGGAACAAGCCCTGATTCATCCGGATGTCTGCCGAGCAGATAGCCAAGAAAACTGCTCAGGTTGTCCACCCTGATCTGATTGCTTCTCCTGCCCACCAAAGGTCTCCTTGTCCTCTGTCAAAAGGTCGTCTTTTCGATCATAAAAGGTCTGGAAAAGTGACTAAAGTGACTGAAGTGACTGAAGTTTAAAGTGCCTGGTCCAGATCGACTTTTCCCAGCTGGCATAGCACGTAGTTCCTGATCTCCCCGGCAGCAGGCGTCTTATTTTTACCGCCGCCGTGATAGGGTATCGGTTCAAGAATCTCCTTTTTCTCACCACCGCATCCGCAGCTACGAGGGCCCTTTCCAAGGGGAACGACATCCGTATTCAGACAGTCGGGGCAGCGAAGGAGGCTTTTGGGGCCTGATCTCTTGCCCCTTTTTGCAATGGCCTTTCCATCTATCTCCACGATATCCATGGAAAAGTCTATTACAGGGGCGTTGCTTATCGAAGTGCCCACCCCGTAGGCGTCTGCAAGACGGTTGTATTCAAGGATCTGATATTCATCAAGGCCTCCGCTCAAAAATATCTTTACATGGCTGAAGCCCCTGAGATCCAGTTCCCATCGGACTTCCTCCATGATTTTGACAAAGTCTCCTCTCCTTGAACCGGGTGTGTCAAGACGGATAGCGTAAAGGTCTCCTCCCAGTGCTTCCGCAACGTTTACGGCCTCGATCTTCTCATCATTGAACGTGTCGATCAGGCTCACCCTGCTGATATGGGGATCCATTATTTCATTAAACGCACGGGTGGCCTCAACCGTATCGCCCAACATCAGGACCAGTGCGTGTGGGATGGTTCCGGCCGGTTCAATGCCGAGGAGCTTCGCCGCCAATCCGACCGCCACCCCGTCGCAACCCCCTATATAGGCGTTTCTTTCAATCATGGGTGCTACTGCAGGATGCATGCGCCTGGCCCCGAAACTTATCACCGGTCTTTTTTCAGCAGCCTTGCGGCATCGTGCCGCCATGGTGGCAACAGCGGATGCCTGACAGATAAAGCCGAGCAGGGTGGTTTCATATCTTCCGAAGTCCAGGTATTTTCCTTTTATCTCCATGACAGGCTCATAAGGTCTGAACAATGAGCCCTCATTGATGATCCTTACATCTACGGGCAGATCCTTCAACAGGTCAATACATTCCTCTGCGCCCGCGAATACGGCCCAGGGCCATGATGAAGGAAAGCCCTTTGCCATAAATTCGGCCCGCACCTCTTTGTTGATTCCCTTTGCCCTGAGTATCTTTTCGGTCCTTTCAAAATAGACGTCCGTTACCAGGCCTTCTCTTATCTGCTGCGAACTGGCTGTGTGAAGCACAGATCTTACCTCCCGCTTATGTGCGTAGTTTTAAGCGATTGTCAGAAAAAACGATTTTTATCCAAACCGGACGGGACAACGGTCGGGTTTTTAATCTAAATCCTTTAATCCTGAAACCCCGGAATCCATGATTTATAATTTTACATAATTGAATATGGAATCACAACCGATTAGTCCTGCAGGGGTCTTTCAGGTAATTGAGGTCCCGGGGCATATCTTTCAGCCGGCGCCTATCCGTACATCGGGGTTTATGGGCCTGCGTAACCGGCTTTCAGCTTTCAGCAAAATAGATCAGATATAAATGCCTTGGTTGTTTGCTGAAGGCTGACGGCTGAATGCTGAAACCTCCATCAGGAAATGGACCCCGGATGCGCACCGGCATATATTGACGGTCTCGTAAAAAGTCCAACTGCTGCGTTATACTTCATCTTTCGTCATTGCGATCCCGCTGGAAGCGGGATAAGTACGCCTCATTCCTCAAGATTCTTTGCAGTTGCCCCTAGGTCACTGCTCAGTCCCACCCCTCCTGATAGTCGGGGCGGGTTCCCGGAAGCGCAAGCCTTGCATTTGGACCTTTTTACTTTGCCGTCTCAATTATGACTTTTTATGAACTCATCTATATTGAATGAAAAAGTGCCCGTATCGGGCTTGATAGTATCCCGTCTTTATCCTAAGATAAAAACCCACACATGAAGAACCGTGTCATGATTTCCCGCCGAAGCAGGCCGTACATCCCGGGTTAAATCCTTAACATGGGTTGGTATGAACCTTTGGGGAGACGGGACAAAAACCCTTTGCACGCTGTGGGATGGAGGGGGAAAGTCAAGGAGTGAAGCTCAATGGAAAGAGAAACCGGGATATTCCTATTTGATGTAATTATAGATTCCAACCCGGCCAATGCCGATGCAATGGCAAAGGCGTTTTCCGATGATGTTGATACAGGCAGGCGTATAATGGAGGTATGTCTGGGTCTTTCAGGCGTTGACAGGGGAGGTAAGATACAACGGGTCCAGCAAGAGGTTATGGGCCGTAACAAGTCCTAATGAGGTTTGAAAATATGGCAGGAGAAATTTCAGGAGCCAGGGCCGAATTTCTGGCCAGGGATTTCAAGCGGGGGTTCATCGAGTACTGTCAACTGGAAGCCGATATAGTAAAAAGAGGTTATTTTCAGTCACGGGTCTTCATCCGGGAGCACCACAGGCAGCAGGACGGCTTTATTCATGCAGGTGTCATGGCTACCATGGCCGACCATACTGCGGGGTATGCCGCCTTTACAACGGTACCTGAGGACTTCCAGATCCTTACCATCGAATTCAAGATCAATTTTCTTAGGCCCGCCTTCGGACGAGCCCTCATATGTAAATCAGAGGTCATAAGAGAGGGATCCCGCATTGTAATATCCGAATCAGAGGTGTTTGATATCAGAGATGACGGAGAGGTCCCTGTTGCCCGCAGCCTGGTTACACTTATGCCGGTTCAGAGGAAAAGGCTTGTCTCAAAGGACCGATGAAATCTCCTCCGCCACCATTTTTGCGGCCTCTGCCGGGTCTTCCGCATCCCTTATGGGCCTTCCTATTACTATATAATCGGCTCCGTCCCTGACCGCGTCGGCAGGAGTCACGATCCTTTTCTGATCATCTCCCACAACCAGGGACCATTTAGGCCTTATCCCGGGGGTAATGGCGATGAAATCTGGGCCCATCTCCTGCTTGACCCGTGCCACCTCTTTTCCGGAACATACGACACCCTGGCACCCGGCCTCTTTTGCCAGCTTTGCCCTGAGAAGCACAAGCCTGGATAGATCCCCGGTATACTCCTTCCTGTAGCCGAGCAGGGACAGCGCTTCCCCGTCAAGGCTGGTGAGCACGGTGACGGCAAGAATCATGGTGTCGCCCGGATTATTTTCCGCGACTTCCCGCAGGGATTCTTTCCCTCCGTCGCAATGAACGGTTACAAATCTGGGCATGATACGGCTTGCGGCCATAAAGGCCCTTTTCACGGTGGCGGGGATATCGTGAAGCTTGAGATCCAGAAAGACTCCGGCCCCGCCCGCCTTGTTTATGGCATCAACTATCTTCGGCCCCTGGCTTATGAAAAGTTCGAGGCCGACCTTGAAAAGGCCGACATGTCGGCTCAATCTGTCCACATAGGACATTGCCAGGTCATAGCTCGGCACATCCAGCGGAAATACGATGTAATCCTTCGGCTGTTTCATGTTTTACCTCATCTTCCGGGTTAAAGGCCTTTAAAACAGAGGCATCTTTATCAGGTTTATGCAAAGGGTGCAACTCAGGAAGGTTGAAAAATGTTGGACATAGAAAAAAAAAGAAACTATATTCAAAAATTCAAGACTAAGGGCCACCGTAGCTCAGATGGCAGAGCACCTCACTCGTAATGAGGATGTCCGCGGTTCGATTCCGCGCGGTGGCTCCAGTAAAAAGACTGTGAGAACTTCCCGGAATAATACCATCAAATATCTTCAGGGCATTCAGTTCGGCTTAAATAATTTCAGGGAGACTTCGCCTCTCCTCTTTTTTGTCCCCGAAGTTCCCCATATCAATCCAAGGAGGAGACACCTATGAGTGATTTCCGAGACTATTTTGTGTGTGACAGCTGCGATAACAAGGATTTTAAGTTGATCTATAATTTTTCACTCAGGCTTCATAAGGTCAACTTTTCAGACAAGCTCATATATGACGAGTTAACTGAAGAACTGTATCAGTGCACCAACTGCCAAAAGACCTTTACCAGGGCTGAAATGGAAAATGGTCTGATTGAGCTGAAAAAGAAATACAAAGACAGATAAGGGGTCTGTACAGCCTGACCCCTGCTGCCCGTTAACGTTTGCGGCCTCAGATGTTTATCTCGAATTGTTCAAGGTGATAGTCGTGTTTTACGATTATATTTATTCTCTTGTGCAGTTCTTTTTCCAGCTCGATGATAGATTCCTGTTCCTCTTCCTTTAACATGTCTTCTATCTCCGGATTAACGATCACCTGGACATTGCCGCAATCCTGCGCAGATGCGCATTCTTTTTCGATATGCCTGAATATCTCATAGCAGATCGCTTTTCTCGACTTGAGCGTCCCCTTGCCGTCACAGTAAAAACAGGGCTCACCGTAAAGCCGGCTGAGACTGGATCTTGTCCTTTTTCGCGTCATTTCAATGAGGCCCAGGTCCGACATGGGCAGGATGTTGCTTTTGGCCCTGTCCTTGTCAAGCGAATCCTTAAGCGCCATGAAGACCCTCTCCCTGTTTCCTCTTTTTTCCATGTCAATGAAATCTATTACAATAAGACCCCCTATATTTCTGAAACGGAGCTGATAAGCTATTTCTTTTACGGCCTCCAGGTTCGTCTTGAGGATCGTCTCCTCAAGGTTCCTCTTTCCCACATAACTTCCCGTGTTTACATCTATCGCGGTCAGGGCCTCTGTGTGTTCTATTACTATGTATCCCCCCGATTTGAGCCATACCTTGTTGTTTAACGCCCGTGAGATTTCAACTTCAATGCCGAAGGAATCAAAAATCGGGTCGGAACCCTCGTAGAGTTCAACCGAATATTTAAGCCTCGGGGCGAATGTCTCTATGAACTCCATTACGTCATCATACTGTTTTGTCGAATCGATGATCAGGCGGTCCACTTCTCTTGTAAAGAGATCCCTGACCGCCCTCAAGGAGATATTGAGGTCCTTGTAGAGCAGGCCCGGTCCTGAACTCTTTTCCATTTTGGCCTGGATATTGGCCCACAGCTTCAGCAGAAAATCCATTTCCGATTTCAGTTTTTTCCCGGATGCTCCCTCTGTGACCGTCCTGACTATGAACCCGTAACTGTTAGTCCGAATTTCATCCATTATGCCCTTTAATCTCTCTCTTTCCTCCTGATTCTCTATCCTTCTGGAGACCCCGATATGATCGACAGTCGGCATCAGGACAAGGTGCCTGCCCGGAAGTGATATATGGGAGGTGATTCTTGCCCCTTTGTGGCCGAGAGGCTCCTTGGCAACCTGTACCATGATTTCCTGACCTTCACTAAGGAGGTCTTCAATCGGATGGGAGATCTGATTATGATGGAGAGATTTAGCAGGCTCCTCATCCTCAGTCATGCCGTTTCCTTCGGCAAGGTTTTCGCCCAACATGAGTTTTTCCAGATCCAGAAAGTCCTTGAAAACATCGGAAACGTATAGAAAGGCGGTCCTGTCCAGTCCTATATCAACAAAGGCGGCCTGCATGCCGGGAAGCACCTTTACCACTCTGCCCCTGTATATGTTTCGCATCAACTCCTGCCCGGTTCTTCTCTCACTATGCAGTTCGATTACAGCCCCGTTTTCAACAAGTGCGACCCTTGTCTCATAGGGCCTGCCATTGATAATTAATTCGGTGGTCATTGGTCTTTCTCCCGACTGTGTTTCCCGGTTATTGCTCCTGCAGGCAGGGGGCCGGCTCCGGGTTTAAAAGAAGGGCGGGTCAGAACAACGGAAAAAGGGAAGCGCACTTCAAGGTATCTTTGGGTGTTTATCCTGCATCCCTGACAGCGACTTTTAAAATGAGTCTATTCAAGGAGTTGCTTTATTTTGACTATCTTCATCCTTTCAATATGTTCAGGCGCAAGGGAAAACAGCCCCTTTATCAGCTCGGATACCTTAATCCCCGGTCCCTCAAGGTTTAACATCTCAAGATGAAGTCTGCCGCCGGAATCAGGCCTAATTGATTTGACAAGCGGCCTTACATCCACACTATGCTGCCCTTTTTTGTCTACTTTTACAACCGTGAAATGTTCTGATTTCAAAAATCGGTCCACGGCCTCCTGATCGATCTTTATCCCTTCGAATCGGATTTGGTAGTGACTTTCTTTGAGTCGCTCCTTTCTCCTTTGTTGCGGGATAGCCTCGATATCGGTTACGGATATGCCTGAAGGAAGTTGATTGTTTATGCGGTCTTTGAGAGAGTTCAGATCGGAAAGGTCAAAAACCTCTATATCAACGGTTTCCTCTTCGCTTTTCAGACCAACCGGCAGGGCGCAGGCGAAAGAAAGCCTCGGCATCGGATGAAAGCCTTTTGAGTATGCCAGGTCCAATCCAGCCCGTCTGAAGGCCCTTGTAAACGTTCTCATGAGCTCCAGGTGACTCAGATAACCTGCCTTTTCAAGCTTTGTGAAGTGAAGCCTGAGAAATCTCGAAGGGATATTCCTTTGGGCGGTTGAGACAGGGGAATCGATTCCCTCGGGGTTCCCCTTAAAGAGAACAGGGTCGATTGTCTTATGGTCGCAGACCCCGCAGTTGAGGCATTTTTCCCTGCAATCGGGAGTGAATTTTTCTTTAACCGCTCTTTTCATCTCATTTATGAAAAATTCCTTTGTCACACCGCTTCTCGTATGATCCCATGGCAGTGTTTCATGAAAAGGCCGCTCCCTTTCCAGATAAAAGGAGGGGTCAATGCCGGTGTGGGCCAACGCATCCTTCCAGATGTCGATGTTGAACTGATCACCCCAGGCATCAAATCTCGCTCCCCTTTTCCATGCCTCAAGGATCAAGGTTCCGAGCCTCCTGTCTCCCCTGGAAAATATCCCTTCAAGCCAGTTTATCTCCGGCTGATTCCACTTGACCTTTATCTTACTGCCCCTCAGGGCATCTTGAATCAGTTTGAGTTTCCTCCTGCTTTCCGTAAGAGATATTTGCGGCATCCACATAAAGGGGGTGTGCGATTTCGGGACAAATGGGGATATGCTGACATTCAATTTGGGCTTTTTCCCTTTTCCCCCCGATAGAGAAACGATCCTTTTGGCGAGCCTTGCTATGTCAAGGAGATCGGTATCTTCTTCAAACGGGAGCCCGATCATGAAATAGAGCTTGATAAGATTCCAACCGGCCCCGTAGACAAGCTGTGCCGTCTCGATGATTTCCCTGTCGGTAAGTCCCTTGTTTATTATCCTTCTCATCCGGTCGTTTCCCGCCTCAGGCGCCAGGGTGAAACCGGTTTTCCTTACCCTTTTTATCTGTTCTATCCAGCCCGGGCTCATGCTGTCGATCCTGAGAGACGGCAGGCTGACTGCAACCTTTTTATCGGCATTCATGTCCATCAATGCCTTGACAAGGGGTTCTATTGAGCTGTAGTCGCCTGAGCTTAGGGATAGCAGCGAGATCTCGTCATGCCCAGTGTTGTCGATCGCGCTTTGAGTCGTTCTGATTATGCCTGCCGGGTTTCTTTCCCTGACAGGGCGGTATATCATTCCAGCCTGGCAGAATCTGCAGCCGCGTGTACAACCCCTGGCTATTTCAATGGACATCCTGTCATGTATGAGTTCTGCAAAGGGAACAATCTGGCGCTCTGGAAAGGGGTAGGTGTCGATGTCCGACAAAATGGATTTTTCCACGTGTGTATAATCGGGGTAAACGGGGTCTATGGACTCGACCACCCCGTCATTCTTGTATGAGACATTAAAAAATGATGGGACATATATACCCCTGATGCGGCTCAATTCTCTCAACAGGTCGTTTTTTTTCGCGTTTCGTCTTTTCTTGTGCTCCCGTACGGCTTCACAGATCTTGCGGCTGACCTCTTCGCCATCCCCTATTACTATCAGATCGAAGAAGCGGGAAAAGGGCTCCGGATTAAAACATGCCGGGCCTCCTGCGATAACCAGCGGTGTGTCGTTTTTTCTGTCGATTGCATCAAGAGCAATTCCCCCCAATTCAAGCATGGTCAGCACGTTTGTCAGACAGATCTCATGCTGTATGCTGAATCCCACGATATCGAAGTTTGACAGCCCAATCTCCGACTCAAGACTAGTCAGGGGCAGCCCCCGGTGCCTGAGTTCATTTTCGAGGTCAACCCAGGGAGAAAAAGCCCTTTCCGCTGCGACCCAATCCAGGTCGTTGAGTATCTGATAGAGTATCTTGAGCCCCACGTGGGACATGCCTATCTCATAGACGTCCGGGAAAGCCAGAGCGATGGAGACCTCTATTTTCGAGAGGTCCTTTTTTACGGAATTTATTTCATTGCCGAGATATCTGCTCGGCCTTTTTATATTTGAAAACCAGTTGTTATCTGAAATGGACATGTGATATTTCATTTTTCCTTTCTGAGCGATTTTTGGGTTCAAACAGCCGTGAAAAAAATTTCAACAGTATCTGAGGAGATCAAATTTTTGAAGGGAAAAGTTGATCAGGAGACCGTTATGGAAAGAGGGATGGATATAGTTACCTCTGCTCCCCCGTGGGGGTGATTTTCACCCCACACCTTTCCTTGCAGGCCTTCAACTATTCTTTTTACGGTGGCAAGCCCCAAACCGGAGCCTCCCTCCTTTGTGGTAAAAAAAGGTATGAATAGTTGTGAAAGGGCCTTTTTGTCAAATCCTTTTCCTGTATCACGGACCACTATCTTTACCCTTTTTCCCGAGTGATCCGGATCGTCTTCTTTCAGGCCCGTTGCCACGTAAAGCATGCCGCCGTCCGGCATGGCCTCATTGGCATTTAAAAAGAGGTTCCATAGGACCTGCTTGATCTGTTCCGGGTCTGACTCGATCTCAAGCGGTTCATGAAAATCTGTTTTTATTTCAATTAATTCCATGCACTGCTGGCTGTTTTTAAACAGTTCGAGCGATTCTGTTATAATATCGTTGATCTCAAAGAATGTCAGAGTCGGCTTTCTGGGTCTTGCAAAACGGAGGAAGTCATTTATCAGATGGTTCAAGCGGTTGGTTTCTCGAATTATTATGTCCATAAGCCTGGCATTTACGTCATTTTTTTCAAGATCATCCCTGAGCATCTGGATTGAACCGCTTATGGAGGCCATCGGATTTCTTATCTCATGAGCTATGCCCGCTGCAAGTTCACCCACGAGTGCCAGTCCCTCGACCCGCTTGATCTCTTCCTGTATCCTCTTCAGCTCGGTGACGTCCTGGAAGATCATAATATGCCCGTGCCTGTCTCCGAACGGAAACCTCAGGGGTGAGACGGATGCCTGCAGATGGATCAGTTTTTCATCAGGTTTCTCATAAGAAAGATCGGTAAAGGGAGAAAAGTTCTTTATCTTTTTCAGAAGGTCGTTTTTTGTTGGATTACCGGAGTCGTCCAGAAATCGGAGGACCTCATAAAACTTTTTGCCCATTGAAATAACGGAAGATGTCCCGAAAATGCCCTCTGCGGCAGGATTAAAGAGAATTATCCTGTCATTTTCATCTATCACCAGAAGTGCGGAGTTAATGCTGCTTATGATGTTCTCGTTGAGTATCTCAAGCTTATCCAGGTCTTTCTGTTTGGCCTTCAATTCCACCCGGCTCTTTCGGGTCTGTTCCGAGAGGTAGCTGGTCAGATAAGCGACAAGGTAAAAGGCCGCGATATTGACCAGTATCATGAAGAACAGCGGCAGATCCTGATATTGAGGGGAATATGTGGCCTTGGCTCCAAGAGGGTGGAGTATCCCGTAGTAATGCAGATCAAGCAGCAGCCCGTAAAGTATGCTGCTGCTTGATGCGACCAGGTACCCGCCTTTGCGGTAAAGTATAATGCTCGCGTTTATGATCGTCAGTATATAGAGAAAGGAAAATATGCTCTCTATTCCACCTGTTGTATAAATGATGGCGGTGATTATGAAGGTGTCTATGAGCAGTTGCAGATAGGCCAGGCGGTAGCGGTTTTCAGGATTTTTAAACAGGATGACATAGATGAAGGTAAGAAAATAGATGCCGGCTATCAGGATATAGTGCGAGTTCTGTATATATGCGAAATAGGCCTGGGTTTCCCTGATCTGGATGAAAACCGATGCGCCCAGAAGCAGGGAGACAAATATCACCCTCAAAAGCATAAGGGACTGAAGGCGATCCGAGAGTTCGGTTCGAGGTATGGTTTGTCCAGGATTAGGCATGCCGGAAAGATTATCCTATTGCAGACGCAAGCTTGAATATCGGCAGGTACATGGCAACGACCAGCCCGCCTATGGTGCCGCCGAGAAATACCATCAGAATCGGTTCCAACATCGAAGTCATGGCGTCCACCGCGGTATCCACTTCAGCATCATAGAATTCGGCTATCTTCTCCAGCATCGTATCCAGTGCCCCGGTGGCCTCCCCGACCGCTATCATCTGGACTACCATGCTGGGGAAGATATCGTTTTCCGAAAGAGGATCCGCAATGGTCTGGCCTTCGGCTATACTGCTTCGGACCTCCAGGATTACCTCTTCCAATATGACATTGCCCGATGTCCTGGCCACTATGTCGAGCGCATCCAGGATAGGAACCCCGCTGCTTATCATCGTTCCAAGGGTCCTGGTAAATCTTGCCACCGCGACCTTTTTCAAAAGCGACCCGAATACGGGCAGTTTCAGGGCAATGGAATCAGTTCGTTTTCTTCCTGATTTGGACCCCCTGTATTTTTTGAACAGAAAGCCTGCTGCAATAAGACCACCCAGCATGTAGTGGATATTACCCTTGATAAAGCGGCTCATGTTGACCACGATCTGGGTAGGTGTGGGCAGGGCGGAGCCGAAATCCGCAAAGAGATCCTCGAACACCGGAATGACAAATATGAGTATTATCGCAACAACTATAACAGCGACGCATAAGACCACTATCGGATAGGTCATGGCACCCTTTATCTGGGATTTAAGCCTTTCCGCTTTTTCTATATATGCTGCCAGTCTCTGCAGAATCGTGTCGAGTATCCCGCCTACCTCCCCGGCTGCCACGAGATTAACGAACAGGTCGTCAAACTGCTTGGGATGCTTCCTGAGTGCCTCGGCAAGACTGGAACCGCCTTCAACGTCTTTTACCACCTTCTTCAGGATCACTTGAAACGTCTTGTTTTCTGTCTGATCGGCAAGGATAGTCAATCCCTGGATGAGGGGAAGTCCTGCATCTATCATGGTTGAAAATTGTCTGGTGAAGATAACGATATCCTTGTTCGTTACCTTTGGTTGCAGAAAGGAGATGCTTTCAAAGAGGTCTTTGGGTTTCAGCTTTATCTTCTTTACCGTGAGATTCCTTCTTCTCAGCTGGGCCCTTACTATCTTTTCATCGGCTACGTCGAACTCTCCCTTGAGGGTTTTGCCCTTCCTTGTTTCGGCAACCCATTTGTAGACAGGCATCGCGGTCCTCCCTGAACCCCTTTAGGGCCAAAAAAGGTGTGCACTCTAAATAGGTGCTTCATATAAAAGACCAAGATCGATAAATTAATTATGAAGATTAAAAAATGTGGTACTTTATGTCAAGAAAACCGTATGAATTCATGCCCGGCAGGGCTCATTCGAACATGCCCTATGCGGCTTCGTGCCGTAAGCAAGCGACCGGAGGCTTTCAGCAGAACCGATTAAGAAACAGATTATTAAGCAGAAAGCCGAATGCCGACGGCCGGGTGACCCATCCGGAAAGCATCGATTTAGTGAAAGACACTCACTGGAAATCGTGAACTTAAAAAAGGGAATCTTTTCAGCAATGTCTTGCAATACCACGATCTTGAGGATATGGATTCCTTGCCCGTCTCATATTTCATGAACAGTAACAGGGCATATTATCCTTGACAATGGGTGCCTTTTGAATGCTATATATTCCGTCATAAATATCCTTAAAATCGGAATTGTTAGATCGCTCCTAATAAATTTAGTAAGTTTTGGATTAGTGGGCCGTTTTGATTATTTAGCGGGATTATGCTTCAAACTTTAAATAAAGGAGGTATCTGCAGTGGGTAATATTAATGCTCCTATGGCCGGCAAGGTTATTGACGTAAAGGTGAAACCTGGTGATCAGGTAAGTGACGGAGACGAGGTGGTGATCATAGAGGCGATGAAAATGGAAATTCCGGTGGTCGCATATGAATCCGGTACTGTCAAGGAGGTAAAATGCAACAACGGTGATGCCGTGGAGGCAGAGGGGGTACTGGTCACTCTTGAGTGAGAAGATGAAATGCGGCAAAGCCTTTTCATGACCCCTATCGGTTAGTTTAGTTTCTTGGCCCCAAGCTTGGAGATCCCCATATGGACATAGACAAAAAAATTGCCGAACTTGAGAGAAGAAACCTGGAAGCAGAGCTTGGCGGAGGTCAGACACGGATCGACCAGCAACATGCCAAGGGCAAGTTGACTGCCAGGGAAAGGATCGCCTGTCTGCTTGACAAAGACAGTTTCCAGGAAATCGACCGGTTCGTTGTCCACCAATGCCATGATTTCGGGATGGAAAAAAAGAAAATAGCCGGCGACGGAGTAGTCACCGGCTATGGAACCCTGGACGGAAGGCTGGTTTTTGTCTTTTCTCAGGATTTTACGGTCCTTGGGGGATCTCTGAGTGGGGCTTTCGGGCGGAAGGTGTGCAAGATAATGGATCTCGCGCTTAAAAACAGCGCTCCCATAATAGGTCTTAACGATTCAGGTGGGGCAAGGATTCAGGAGGGCGTGGAGAGTCTGGGCAGTTATGGGGAGATATTTAAGAGAAACGTCTGGGCCTCAGGTGTCATACCCCAGATATCGGTGATCATGGGTCCATGCGCGGGCGGTGCGGTATATTCCCCGGCACTCACCGATTTCACCATTATGGTGAAAAAGACGAGCAACATGTTTATTACCGGTCCCCAGGTAATAAAGGCGGTCACGGCCGAGGAGGTTACTTCCGAAGAGTTGGGCGGGGCCATGACCCATAACAGGAAAAGCGGTGTGGCCCATTTCGCGGCCGAATCTGATGAACTGGCATTGGAAAGGGTGAAGCAGATCCTCAGTTATTTGCCGCAGAATTTCAGAGAAAAACCGCCATGGCAGGAGTGTTCCGATGATCCGGAACGAACGGATAAATCACTCAACAAGATAGTACCGACAAATCCCAGAATACCTTACGATATGAGGGGTATCATAACCAGGGTGCTGGATAACGGTGAGTTTCTGGAGATCCAGAGACGATACGCCACAAACATGGTGGTAGGATTCGGTCGTTTAAACGGTTATGTCGTGGGGATAGTGGCTAATCAGCCAAAGTCGCTTGCAGGTTGCCTGGATATAAACGCCTCCATGAAATGTTCCAGATTTGTTCGCACATGCGATGCCTTTAATATCCCGCTCATTACATTCGTTGATGTCCCGGGGTTTTTGCCCGGAGTGAACCAGGAATTCGGCGGAATCATAAAGCATGGGGCAAAGATCATTTATGCCTATTGCGAGGCCACCGTACCCAAGATAACCGTTGTCACGCGCAAGGCATACGGTGGGGCCTATGATGTCATGTCGAGCAAACATCACGGCGGGGATATAAATTATGCCTATCCCACGGCTGAAATCGCCGTTATGGGTCCTGAGGGTGCCGTAAATATAGTATTCCGAAAGGAAATAGAGGAATCTGACGACCCTGAGTCCACGAGAGAGAGACTGGTGGAGGAATACAGGAATAATTTCGCCAGCCCGTTTAAGGCGGCGGAACTGGGTTATATCGATAATATAATATTTCCCGAAAATACCCGGCCAAGACTTATCAAGGCACTCATGATGCTTAAAAACAAGAAAGATACAATACCTGAGAGAAGGCATGGCAATATTCCGCTTTAGGCCCGATTCTTTCTCATCCTCTTCTCTGTCCCCTGACATGGAAACTGACTCGGGCAACGGGGCACTCCGGATAATCGCATAACAGGGCGGAAAGGCAGCTGCCCTTTTTGTATTCAAGATAATATCCCGCAGACTACTGGCGGGTACCTTTCCCTATTTATCAATCGAATTTACTCCTGTCTGTTTTTCAACCTCTGTTATTACCGAGCTGAACAGTAGAGTTTGAGAAAGAGACCGGATGACAAACTTTTAAGCACAATTCCTGGAGGGAAGATATGTCTGATCCAAGAAGGATCGAGGGCCTGTCCAATTCGATTGGGAGTTGGACAGAAGAGGTGGAAAAGAAAATCAAAAAACATCCGGAGCGAAAGGATTCCTTTGCAAACACATCTGGTATCCCGGTTAACAGGCTTTATTCACCTTTGGATTGCCGGGACATGGATTATCTGGAAGATATCGGCCTTCCGGGTGAATTCCCGTTTACCCGCGGTGTACAGCCCACCATGTACAGGGGAAGACTCTGGACCATGCGGCAGTATGCCGGCTTCGCATCCGCCGCCGAATCCAACAGGCGTTATAAATATCTCCTGGACCAGGGACAGACCGGGCTGTCGGTCGCCTTTGATCTGCCGACCCAGATAGGTTACGACTCCGACCATGACATAGCCGTTGGAGAGGTCGGCAAGGTCGGGGTCGCCATTGATTCCCTTGAGGATATGGAGACCCTTTTCGATGGTATTCCTCTTGACAAGGTAAGCACATCCATGACCATCAACGCACCTGCCGCCATACTTCTGGCCATGTACATGGCGGTGGCTGAAAAGCAGGGGGTGTCAACAGAAAAACTGAGAGGAACGATTCAAAACGACATCCTGAAGGAATATTCATCAAGAGGCACCTACATATTCCCTCCCAAACCGTCCATGAGGATAATCACGGACTCATTTTCCTTTTGTGAAAAAAACGTCCCATTGTGGAACACGATAAGCATCAGCGGCTATCATATGAGAGAGGCGGGCTGCACAGCCGTTCAGGAAGTAGCCTTTACCATGGCCAACGGCATAGCCTATGTGCAGGCCGCGCTTGACGCAGGTCTTGATGTGGACGCGTTCGGCCCCAGGCTGGCGTTTTTCTTCTGCTGTCATCTCGATTTTTTTGAAGAGGTCGCAAAATTCAGGGCCGCCAGGCGTCTGTGGGCCGGAATAATGAAGAAGAGATTCGGCGCGGAAAACCCGAGATCGATGATGATCAGGTTCCACACCCAGACTGCTGGATGCACCCTGACAGCGCAGCAGCCGAAAAACAACATAATGCGGGTGGCCTTTCAGGCACTGGCGGCGGTGCTGGGAGGAACCCAGAGCCTTCATACAAATTCGATGGACGAGGCATTGTGCCTTCCCACAGAGGAATCTGTGCAGATAGCCCTTCGCACCCAGCAGGTAATCGCCTATGAGCTTGGAGTAACCGATACCGTGGATCCCATGGCCGGCTCATATTACCTGGAAAGGCTGACCGACGAGATCTATGAAAGGTCTGTGGAGTATATCGAAAGGATAGACAAGATGGGCGGGGCCGTGGCCGCCATTGAAAAGGGGTATATCCAGAAGGAGATCCAGGACAGCGCCTTCAAGTACCAGAGGGAGATAGAGGAGGAAAAAAGGATAGTGGTGGGTCTCAACAAGTATAAGGGGGAGGCGGTCAGCAGCGCGGAGATCCTGCGGGTAGACCCGGCCGTGCGCGTGGCCCAGGTGGATAAATTGAAGAGACTCAGAGAGAAAAGAGACAACAGAAAGGTCGAGCAGGCCCTTCTGGATCTGAAAAAGGGAGGGGAGGGCCGGGATGAAAACCTGGTGCCGCTCATGCTTGACGCGGTAAAGGCATATGCAACCCTAGGGGAGATATGCGATGTCTTAAGAGGGGTTTTCGGTGAATATAGGCCCTCAGGGACATTCGGGGGCTGATAGCCATTGAGGCAGGCAAACGGCAGCAAAGGGAGATATTCTTATGAATAAGGAAAGAAGGATCAGGGTACTGGCGGCAAAACCGGGGCTTGACGGCCATGACAGGGGAATAAAAGTCGTAATCAGCGCCTTGATGGATGTGGGAATGGAGGTCATCTATGCCGGTTTGAGACAGACACCCGCCCAGATCGTGGAAGCCGCCATTCAGGAAGACGCCGACGTCATCGCCCTGAGCAGCCTTTCAGGTGCGCATGATTATCTCTTCCCAAAGGTGATGGAGATGTTGAGAGAAAGACAATGTGATGATATCCTCGTTATCGGCGGAGGGATAATACCTGAAGCGGATATCCCCGAGATGAAAGAGGCGGGTGTGGCCGAGATATTCGGGCCGGGAACGGACACGAGAGATATTATCTCCTTTATCCGGGAAAGAGTCAAAAAATAGTAACAGTCTGGTTTTATCAGAAAAGGAGTATTGCCGATTATGCCTGGAAAATATTTTGAAGATCTCAGATTGGGTATGAAAATCAGACATATAAACGGACGTACCGTGACCGAGATGGACAATGTGCTCTTTTCATCCCTCACCATGAATACCCAGCCGTTGCATGTGAACCGGGACTTCTGCCGGAAGAATTCCCGGTTCGGCAGACGCCTTGTAAACGGGGTGTTTATCCTTGGACTGATCGTGGGCATTTCCGTGCCGGAGATGACCGAGGGAACCATCGTGGCAAACCTGGGTTATGACAAGGTTCGTCACCTGAAGCCGGTTTTCCACGGGGATACGATCTACGCCGAAACCGAGGTGGTCAGCTTACGTGATTCCTCCTCAAATCCCGAAGCGGGCATCGCGACCTTTCGCCATCTGGGTCTAAACCAGGAAGGTACGGAGGTGATCAGTTTTGAAAGGACCGTAATGGTGATGAAACGGAAAGAAGTTAAAGGGGCGTGAAAGGGGTAATACAGCGCTGCCCTTTGGATGGGATATCCTACTTCGTCCGACCAAGGGTTTCCCTGAGAAAAAGCGCGACAATAAGGGAGATGACAGCTCCGGTCAAACAGACGAGAAACATCTCCCGATATCCTGAAAGGGCATATCCGGAGCCATTCAGGCCGTTTCTGCTCAGGATGGCTCCGATAAATACCTGGAAAAAGGCGCCTCCGAAAAATGGAAACAGGTTCACAGCTCCAACCGAAGTGCCCGCTATATCAATCGGAAACAGTTCTTTTGAAACTGCCGCTATCACCGGGCCGGGAGCCGCCCCTGCAAGGCAGAAACAGAAGAACAGGATATAGAGATGCGCAGGTGAAAGCCGGTCGGTATAGGCATACAGGATCGCAAATACCGCCGTAAGCATAATGCTGCAACCTATAATGACCGGTTTTCTTCCCGCCCGATTGGCGATCCAGCTGAGTAACGGGCCTCCGATGATCAATGCCAGGGCGAACATTGAAAGCACGCCGCCTGCGGCGGCCTTGCTCATTCCGTATACCTGCATCAGAAAAGGTCCCCCCCAGAGACCTCCCAGGGAAAAGGCGATACCGGTGGCAAAAAAAGGCCAGAGTGATATGGGCCAGAAACGGGCCGCCAGAACCACCTGCCTCAGACCGTCGATAAGACCGATTTTATCGTTTGATTTTTCGCACTGAGGTTGAACCGGAGGGGGAAACCCCATGTCCGAGGGCCGATTCCTTACAAAGGCATAGACGAGCAGGGCCATGATCAGACTGAACAGCCCCACGGTCACAAGTGTCATGCGCCATCCGATAAGGTCGCTTATCCAGGCAAGCGGGGCGCTTGCGCTCAGGGCACCCAGCCCGCCCATGGCCATGAAGATGCCTCCCATGATCACGAAGCGTCTCGGCGTGAACCATTCGGCAAGAAGCTTGAAATTTGAGACAAACACGGTGGATACCCCTACACCTACTAGTGTCCTGCCGATCATGGCAATGGCCACATTGGAGGCCATGCCCATGATTATGGATCCGAGGGCGGCAAGCACGAAGAATGCCGACACGGTCTTGCGCGGGCCCCAGGAATCGACCATGAGGCCTGTGGGAAGCTGCATTATTGCGTAGGCGTAAAAGTAAGTGGAACCCAGGAGACCGAGAAGTGCCCCGCCGACTCCGAAGTCCGCCTGCATTTCCAGGGCGATGACCGCCGGACAGAGCCTGTGAAAGAAGACAAGGACGTAACTGGCGAAGATCAAAAGGCAGATGAGATAACGATACTTTTCGGCGCTTATAGGATTTCGGGCGGCGCTGCGGCCGGGGTTATGTTTGCTCATGTGTCTCAGTAGTCGCTCCTTGGCGCCTTGAATCCAACATCTTGCCGGTGTCCGGGGCTAAGCCGAAATCCCGGGTAATGGTTAACCCTGAATTATGTGGTGGATTCCCGGTGAAAGTGCGTTGACAATGGTTTTTTGCCGGAATATTATTGATTCAGGATTAAACCACGAACCGATGGAGGCGTCAAATGGAAGAAAAACAGCTTCTCATGATGAATGTGGTATCAAACATCCTTGCGGCGTATTACTCCAACAAGGTCAGCTTCTGTATCCTCAATCAGCGTGAGCCAAGCGATGCTGAAAAGGATGCCCTGCTGAAAAAATGTATCTCCATGTTCGAGAACCTCAGCACTAGCTATATGGATGATATCAGGGAGATCGCAGGCACCATCAAGTAGATACCCGGAGCGTGCCCGAACTTGATCAGAACTGCAGGCTCCTCAGGGAACCGAAAGATTCCTTAAGGAGGCAATGCTTACTGTTGTCCTTTATCCCCTGTCAAGCATTTGAAGCCTTGCCAATGTCTTGTCCGCGACAGCCTTTTCCTTATTGAAATATTTTATTATCCTTTTGAGACATTTCCCTCTTTCGCTTTCATCGTTGAAATGCTCGGCACAGGAGTCCATGCAGTCTTTGGCCCAGGCTATGTTCGCCTCCACCTGCTCCGGTATCTTTTCGCTGTCATGCCTTACCGCATTTTCCGGGCATATGTCATGGCAATTACCGCAGCGAATGCAGTTAGCCATGTCTATTTGAGCCTTTTCATTTTTAATCGATATGGTTTCTGCGGGACATTCTTCAGCGCAGATACCACAACCTGTGCATCCATTTTCATCTACCCACGGCATCTTATAGTTCTCCTTGAAAAAGAGATTTAGAAGATTATTGATTTTCTTAAAGAGCCTGGAAAAATATCAGTCAAATTTTTTCATAAACATGTCTATAAGATCTTTTTTTGCCTCAAATCCGATTCCTGGTACCTCAGGCATTCTGATCAGGCCGTTGATGACGGGGGTGTCGTCCGCAAATCCGCCGAACGGCTCAAAGACCTTTGGATAAGACTCGTTTCCGCCCAGGCCGAGTCCGGCTGCAATGTTGAGCGCGAATTGATGCCCCCCATGTGGTATGATATGACTCACGGGCCAGTCGTGATCCCTGCACACTTCCAATATGCGCAGATACTCCACCAGGCCGTAGGAGAGCACGGGGTCCATCTGCAGGATGTCGCGGTCCGCTCTCATGCCGCCGTAGAGGAGAAGGTTTCGTGCGTCCTGGTGGGAAAAGAGATTTTCGCCTGTGGCCATGGGAGGCGCGTAGTGATTTCCCAATTCGGCCTGCAGGGCGTAATCCAGCGGGTCACCCGGTTCCTCATACCAGCGAAGCTTATACGGCTCCAGGGCCTCGGCGTATCTGACTGCGGTATCGAGATCGAAGCGGCCGTTGGCGTCTACGGCCAGAGATGAGCCTGAGCCGACAAGATCGAGGACCGCCTCAATGCGGCGCAAGTCCTCCTCAAGGCTTGCCCCCCCTATCTTCATTTTTACAGTGTTGTAGCCGGCATCGAGATAGTTCCGCATCTCGGAGACCAGGGCTTTTACTCCCTTTCCAGGGTAGTAGTAACCACCTGCCGCGTAAACGAACAACTCATCCTCTGCCGGCCCCTGATTGAACCGTTCGGCAAGAAGTCTGTATAGCGGTTTTTCTTCTATCTTGGAGACCGCGTCCCATACCGCCATGTCCACTACTCCAACCGCCACGGAGCGCTCGCCGTGCCCTCCCGGTTTCTCGTTTTTCATCATGACCCGCCATATTGCAAATGGATCCAGGTTGTCTCTTTGCGAATCCAGCAGATCTTCGGGATCGGCACCCATGATCCGCGGAATGATCCTTTCGCGCAGGAGACATCCCTGGGAATATCGGCCGTTTGAATTGAATCCGTATCCTGCTACCGGACGCCCTTCTCTTATGACGTCAGTATAAAGGGCGAGTATGGATACGGTCATGGAACTGAAGTCTATAAAGGCATTTTTGATCTCTGATGCGATAGAGATCGTCTTTTCCCTTATATCAACTATTTTCATCTTTGGTTCTTCTCCAACTTAGTTGTCGAAGAGGGTCCAAGGATTCAAGGATTCAAGGATTCGAGGGCTTTCTTTCCAGGGATTTGATCATCGCTTTGAACATTGCCCCGACATCCCCTATTTCCCTTCTTAATTTTTGAAGCCGCTCTTCTTTCAAATAACCCAAGTCAGCTGATGTCATGTCCCGGGTTTCCAATTCACAGTCTGAACCATATGCAAACAAGGTGTATGCAATTTTTGCCGAACGTTTAACTGCCTATAATCTTTAAGCTTTTCACTCGAACCCGCGGTGAAGCAGTGGGGCTGAGCGAAGCGTATGCGGAGCAAAGAATCCTTCATTTAGACCAACTCTTTTGGAGATGACCCTCATCTTTTAACTCTTTTTCCTTTATATACCGCGTCCTCAGGAAAGGCCTTCAATTTGCTCTATTACCGCATCGGTGAATTCACTTGTGCCGGCATCTCCTCCCAGGTCGCGGGTGAGAGTTCCGCTTGATGTGACGGCTTCAATGGCATTCATAAGAAGTTCGGCCGCCTCTTTTTCATCAAAAAAATCGAGCATCATATTGACGGACCAGAGTGTGGCGATGGGATTGGCGATTCCCTTGCCTGCGATATCGGGTGCCGAACCGTGCACCGGTTCGAACATCGAGGGGAACCTTTTCTCCGGGTTCAGGTTGGCCGAGGGTGCTATGCCTATTCCGCCTGCCAGGGAAGGCCCCAGGTCGGAGAGGATGTCACCGAACAGGTTGCTTCCGACCACCACGTCAAACCAGTCCGGATGCTGTACAAAGTTGGCTGTCAGGATATCTATATGATATTTGTCCGTACGAATTCCCGGGTATTCCTTTGAGATTTCTGCAAAGCGCTCGTCCCAGAAAGGCATGGTGAAAATTATTCCGTTTGATTTTGTAGCGGTGGTGAGGTGCCCGGCAGGACGTTTGAGGGCAAGTTCAAAGGCGTAGCGAAGAACACGGTCCACCCCGTGTCTGGTGAATATGGTTTCCTGGATCGCCATTTCCCGTTCGGTTCCCTTGAAAAGCCTTCCCCCTACTTCAGAGTACTCCCCTTCGGTGTTTTCCCGGACAACGTAGAAGTCAAGGTCCTCGGGGCCACGGTTGGCCAGCGCGGAGCCTATCCCGGGCAGGAGTCGTACCGGCCGCAGGTTTATATATTGATCAAAGTCTCTACGAATTGGAACCAGCAGGCCCCATAAAGAGATGTGGTCCGGTACGCTTGGCTCTCCCACGGCACCCAGAAGGATGGCGTCAAACCGTGACAGCCGTTCCATTCCGTCGGCAGGCATCATCTCGCCATGTTCCAGATAGTAGGCGCATGAGTAGGGAAATTCCTCGAATTGTAAATCAAAATCATATTTTTCGGACAGGGCCTCAAGGACCCTTACCCCTTCGGGCACCACCTCTTTGCCTATGCCGTCACCCGGAATCAGGGCAATTTTATGTTTCATTTCATACTCCTTTTAAAATTCCTTAAATTAAATAAACCACCCCCCTCAGGAAGGGGAACATACAATAAATGCGTGAAGATAAGATAAAAGGCCGGTTTCTTAACCGCTATTATTTTAACCATGGCCTTGGCAAAACAAAAAATAAAAATAATATCTCTGTTTTGGCCTCTTGTCATGATTATTTTTTTAAGCCTTCGGATTTTCTTATTTTTCGGAGTTAGCCCTTATATATAACGTTTTTGTATGCGAATTCAAGGACATTAGATCCTGCCCTTGGAGCTTTACGGGTTGATCCTTAAAATGATTCTCTTGATGTGTAAATTGGTGGGACAAGTTCTAAAAAAGAGGTGTATTTCGCTTGTATCATTTTTCATTCGAGCGATCAGGGCGATGCACTCATGCGTTGTCGCTGATCTTCGGGTTTAGGCCCGCAAGGGCATTCTTCCGGGCCTTACCGAGGGAGGTCCTTGGGAAGTCTTTACAAAGGACCAATCTCTTTGGACATTTGTAGCGGGCCAGACGCTCCTCACAGAAGTCCTCCAGGTCCTTTAAGGAGAACCGCTCACCTTTTTTGGCAATCACGTAGGCCACTCCGATCTCACCCCATACCTCGTCGGGTAACCCGACCACCGCGACATCCCGGATCTTCGGATGCCCGCGCAGCACCCGTTCCACTTCCGCCGGATAGACGTTTTCTCCACCGGAGATGTACATGTCATTGGCCCTGTCAACCAGATAGAAGAATCCGTCTTCATCCCTTTTCGCCAGGTCTCCCGTGTGGAGCCACCCGCTGACGATTGTCTCTTCTGACTTTACGGGATCCTGCCAGTACTCCTTCATCATGATGGAGCCCCTTACGACGATTTCTCCAACCTCGCCCGGCTTGACCTTCCTGTCCGATCGGTCCATGATTTCCACCTCTGCATGAAAAACCGGACGGCCCACTGTTCCCGGCTTTTGAAGCGAATCTTCTTCAGAGGCCCAGAGAAGTATCGATGTCTCTGTCTGGCCCATTATCTGGCGAAGGGAAAACCCTGCCTCGCTGCATGCCGTCAAAAGTTCAGCCGTTGTTTTTTCCCCGCCTATTGCGCAGACCTTGAGAGAAGAAAGAGAGCCCCGATCTTCCGGGGCAACTTTAAGAAGTGCACGATATGCGGTCGGGACCCCGAGGAATTTGGTGACCCGGTATCTGTCTATGTCATGAAACGTTCGAAGAGGATCGAACCTGGGGTGAATTATGAGAGTGGCACCCTTGTAGATTATGGGAGAGGCTTGAATGAAGAGCCCCCCCGAGTGAAACAGGGGCAGGACAACGAGCATTACATCGTCGAAGTGGAGTTTGAAGAAGATGTCCGCATTAAGGCAATTGAAAAAGGTTTTTCTGTGGGAAAGCACCGCACCCTTGGGCTGTCCGGTGGTACCTGAGGTATACATGATCACGTGGGGCTCTTCAGGGTCGGCAGGGCCGAGGGATTTTGTCAGAAAGGGGCTTTGTCCGTCATAGGCTTTTGAGTCCCTAATGTAATCGAGAAAGCGGTCCTCCACATCGGTTTTGCCTTCAGGTTTTTCCTTTAAAACGGCTGTAAGCATGAGGGGGAGACCCTTGTCCAGACTGAGAGATTCGACGGAGCTTCCGTATCGCTCGGAGAAAACGAATAACCTTGGCCGGGCGTTTCTCAAGGTATATTCAAGCTCAGGTCCGGCAAGCCTGAAGTTAACAGGAATAAAGATCGCCCCCAGCCGGGAGCAGGCGAGATAGATTTCTATGAACTCAGGTCCGTTTGCCAGCATAACGGCCACCCTGTCACCTTTTTCAATGCCAAGGGACTGAAACCAGCAACTTGTTCTGTCGGCTCTTCTATGCAGGTCCCGGTAGGTGATCCGTTGTTCTTCGTAAACAATGGCAGTTTTGTCAGGGTGCAGTTCACTCCAGCGCTGGACCCACCATGCGATGTTCATGGACTTGATCATGGTTAAGACCTCCTCATATGCCTTCAGAGCACAAGATGCATACAGGCCCCTTTCAGGATCGATGATCGTCCCTGTTTTATGATCTTTTATGAATCGATCTAGATTCACAGAAAGACCCATCCGGCGCTTTGTTATTGTTGAGAAATAAGGCTTTGAGATAGTGAGTGGTTCAGACAGTCCTGATACCAAACATGCGGACTGCTTTTTTTGGTTGTATACAATATCTATTTGAAAAAGACAATCTCTACGTTTGCCGCCTTTATGTGCATGAATTATAAAGAAGTCCTCTCCTGTTTTGAACAAATCCCCTGATTTTTTGTGCCATCTGTTTACGGAACCGGCACCCAGACAATTATTACTTCCCGGTTTCCCAGAGTCCTGGTGCAGTGACCGCGACATTCGGTGTCGGTTACCAAAAGCACGCTGCCAGGCGTGAATGTGCGCCTTTCCCCATCACCCGCCTCCACCTCCATTACCCCTTTTAGCACCATAACAAACTGTTTCCTGGGGGCGGGATGCCAGTCGGCTTTGAGATTTTCATGAAGCCTGAGAAAGCCGATCTGTTGTGCGTCCCGGAAGGGAGTAACTGCATTACCGCTGCTTCGTTTATTCCAGGGCATATACTCGTCTCTGAAATGAGTCACGTCTTCCGTGTCCGAATAGAGGACTGAGTATAAGAGGCTGTGTTCAGCCCCTTTTTTCTGGATGATCGAATCTGTGTTTACCTGCATCCTATAACCTCCAACCGGCTGTTACTATTGATCTATCGGGTTTACTTATAGACTTAATAGTGATTTTGAGTCAAGGGATGACAACAAGGGACAAGCTAACAGACCTTGTTGGTGCAGTGGCTTGCGCAGGGTTGCCCTTTTTGAAATTCAAGGCCCGCCTCTGCGGGCAGGGCCTTGAATCCGAAGTGAGTTTAGTATGTAAATTTCAGGCCGGCAATCCAGTTCCTTTCAGGAGCCGGGTAGTAGTTCAGGCCGGCCCAGTTTTCAACCACATAGGTGGAATATTCCTTGTCGGTTATATTGTTGACGCCTACAAAGGCCTCAAGCATCTTACGCTTATAGGAAACCTTGAGATCCAGTGTATAGTAGGAATCAAGTTCTCCGTCGTCGTTGCCCCAGTCGCTTATGGCATAGCGGGATCCCACATAATTGCAGTCGGCGTTGGCGGTTATGCCCGGTAAGAGATTGCGGATTTCAAATCCCAGATTGGCCCTGTGCTTCGGGATCGATGGTATGCGGTTGTTTTCAAAAGGGGCCTTGTCCAGCTTGGCCGATTCGTATGAGTAATTTCCGTGAAAAGCAAGGTGCTTGCATATATCCACGTTCGCCTCAAACTCTATTCCCTCGTGGACCGTGGCCGGATGGTTGACGTTTTCAAATGTCAGTGGGTTATAGAAAAGCTCGTTTTTTATATCCGCGTGATACAGGGTTACGGCTGTCCTGACACCCGGGAGAAATGAGTGGCGAATACCCACTTCGTAATGCTTTCCCACCTGCGGTTCAAGATCTTTGATCGTGATGCCGGGCCAATTCCAGAAGACAAGTTCGTCGAGCAATGCGAAGCGGTAGCTCTGGTTTGCACGGATAAAGGCGGATGTCTGATCGTTGCAAAGCCAGGTCAAACCGATTTCCCAAGCCTCTTCTCTTTCTGTAGTGCTGTTGTCCAGTGGAGCAAAACCAAAGGCCAGATCGATTGTCTTGAGATCGTATTTGACTTTTCCTGTTCTTGCCCCGAATGTCAGCAATAGGCTGTCCGTAAAGGAAAGTTCGTCGTGAAGATAGATGCCTATGTTTTCTCTCTGGTTGTCTGATAGCCCTGAGAGGGTTGTTAAGAGTGGACCGTTAAACGTATGCTGCCGGTAGTCTGTCCATGCGAGATCAACTCCGGCTATAAGCTTGTTTGAACGGCTGAAAATATCCGCGTCCAGTGTGTAACGAGGGGTCAGGGACCACGTCTCCGAATCGATTTCGGATTTGTATGGCGTGAGAGGGTATCTTTCGTTGGACGAGCGGTCACGATATGAGACATCCATAAGCAGACTTCCGTACTGCTCGAGATCCAGATCCGCGCCGAAGGTTGCGTAGGAGTCTTCGCTTTCGCCGTTGTTCAGGGGATTGAAATTGGCTTTCCTGTTCAGATCCATTTGCGCCTTGGTAAGAGCTCCGGGCAGGTCATAATCGTCCTTGTGGCTTGATCCTGAAAAACGGAGACTGAGCATGTCGCTTGCATCGTAGAGCAGTTTTCCTCCGAAATCGTGTTTGTTAAAGGAGTTGTTATCCCTGTACCCGTCCGTGCTGCTGTTGATTCCGTATATGGAACCGTAGAAGTTTTTTGCGCCCCCGCTCAGGCTGACCTCCTCTTTGTGCATGCTGTAACTTCCCGTACTAACTCCTGCCTTGGCCTCAAATTTTTCCGAAGGAGTGCGGGTGATGATATTGATTACACCACCGGATGCGCCTGTGCCATACAGTACCCCGCCTGAACCTCTAAGTATTTCGATCCTTTCAACCTGTTCCAGCGGAATTTGAGACCAGTCCGTGCCGCTTAAATCGATTTCGTTTACGCGGCGTCCATCCACCAGGACCAGGGTGTTGTAAGGGCCTGTCTCTCCGAATCCCCGTATGTCCACCTGGGCTGTCTTGCCGTTACCCAGCAGGTCACTGACCGTGACGCTGGTTTCGTGCTTGAGGATATCGGTGATGTTCTGGGCGTTTGAGTCTTCAATGTCTTCCCTTGTTATGGCCGAGACGTTTGCAGGCACCTTGCGGGTCTCCTGCTCGAAACGGGAGGCGGTTACCACCACCTCGCCCAGATTATAGGTCTCCTCTGATTCGGTTTTGTCGGCGGCCTGAAGATTGACCGGAATCAGCAAGGAAAACAGGGCCAAGAGCCATAAGTTTTTAATTCTTCCCATCCTTATTATCCCTCCTTCTGTTTTTGTGCATGATTTTTTATTAATCGTTAACCAGGAAAAGGAGGAATCGGATTTGCATTACAGCTTTTCCTGAAAGGGGGATTTTCCTGCCGCCGAAAATAAAAAAAACCCTTCAAGCAGGAAAATGCCTGAAGGGTTGCACCCAGTTTTCTTGACCCTTGTATGCCGGAAACACCCCTGTAACGCCGCAGGGTCCGACAATTTTCGAGGCAGGTCTTCTGACTCCCCCGCCCTTTTAGCTGCCTTCCCATCCCGATTTATCGAGACAGTGGCACACAATGGCTAAAAGAGTTCCCTTTTCAAAAGAAAAGAGCGGGGTTACAGCGGCGGGACCGTTCCCGAATTTAACGGGATTCCCTATTATGCCTTGAAAGGCACCTCAATTATTATTTGATATTATTCCGGAACTGATGTGTCAAGGGTTTTTTGTAATGGAAGATAATATGCCGGAGGCGGACAATGAAAGTAATCAGGGACTCCGGCACGTTATGGTCGATGGTATTCCATCTGTTAGGGCGGTGCTCTAAGGTATGGATAAAATTGCTTGTTGACTTTAAAGGCCTGACGACGTTATTGATCATATGATGCAGGATGGGTTGTAATCCTCTTTTATTTAGTCCTTGAAATCGGAGATATTTATCTAACTGAGTTCATCTTTTGTCGTAAGATGAGGTCATTTTTTCTCAGGCCGGCAAGGTCTAATTCTTTTAAGTAAAGAAAGTCTGTAATGAAAAAACTTTTAAATACATTAAGTAAGATACGGCCTCAGGACTCAGCTGCAAGGGCAAGGGCGAGGCAGAGGCTTGAATCCCTTGCCATGCCCAAGTGGGCCCTCGGGCGTCTCATGGACCTTGCGGTTGACCTTGCGGGAATGACGGGCCGTGAAGACATGAAGTTTTCAAGAAGAACTGTCGTCGTAATGGCTGGAGACCATGGGGTGGCGGATGAAGGTGTAAGCGGCTATCCCTCAGAGGTGACCCTTCAGATGATCAATACCTTTCTTAGGGGCAAGGCAGGGGTAAACGCCCTGGCGGAACAAGCTGGCGCGAGGGTGTTCGTGGTCGATATGGGGGTTAAAAAGGTGCCGAAGGGATTTGATCCGGATGGAAAGATATTGGATAAAAGAATCGGTCCGGGGACTTCCAATATACGCAAAGGACCCGCCATGACCCGCAGGGAGGCCCAGGCTTCGGTGGAGGCGGGTATCGAAGTAGCTCACAGGCTTTCAGGTAAAACCGATATGTTTGCTACGGGTGACATGGGTATTGGAAACACCACGGCCAGCAGCGCCATTGTCTCGGTTCTTTGTGATGCGCCCGTTAGTGTGGTAACGGGAAAGGGCACGGGAATCGATGAAGAGTCCTTTGACAATAAGATCAGGGTGATTGAGGACGCAATAAGGATAAACGCTCCTGACGGACGGGACGCACTTGATGTGCTTTCAAAGGTGGGAGGTTTTGAAATAGGCGGCATTGCAGGTCTTATACTGGGGACCGCCAGTCTGGGCAGGCCTGTCATGGTGGACGGGTTTATTTCAACCGCAGGTGCCCTTATTGCCCAGGCATTATGCCCCGTTTCAACCGACTACATGATAGCCGCTCACAGAAGTGTCGAGCAGGGCCACTCTGTCGCACTTGAACGGCTAGGCCTTGAACCCCTTCTGGATCTAGGCATGAGGCTCGGCGAGGGATCAGGAGCGGCGCTTGCCTTCAATATATTGGACGGTGCGGTTAATGTATATAAAAGGGTGGCAACCTTTGAGGAAGCTGGTGTGTCAGGGGTTACGGAAAAATGAGGTCATTTCTTGCCGCGATCCAGTTTCTGACCGTGATCCCTGTGCATGTCTCTTTTTCGGAACGGGACCTGGGCAGGTCCGTCATGTTTTTCCCCCTTACAGGTCTTCTAATGGGCGCGGTGGTATCGGCAGCGGATTTTTGTATTAAAGGGCATATATTTCCACTGTGGCTCGCAAGCACGATAGATATCGTGATACTTGCCGTCCTGTCAGGAGGGCTTCACCTGGACGGACTGGCCGATTCCGCGGACGGGTTGTTCAGTGCAAGGCCCCGAGACAGGATGCTCGAGATAATGAGAGACAGTCGCATAGGCACCATGGGAGTGCTTGCCCTGGTGATGGTTTTGCTAATCAAGATCGGGGCGCTTGCCTCTTTACCTGATAAGAGCAGGTGGGCGATAATCATGCTGGCCCCCCTTTCAGGACGATGTATGATTGTGGCATGCATGAGTTTTTTTACCTACGCAAGAAAATCCCCGGGCCTGCCTCAGCTCTTTCTTGAGTACCGCTCAAGGGGAAAAGGAGTCCTGGTTCTTTTTATCCCGGCCCTTGCCGGTCTTTTGCTGGCCGGTTTGCAAGGGCTTGTCGCATCCCTTATCTCTACCCTGTGCGGGCTTCTTGCGGTTTTTTATGTCCACAGAAAGATAGGCGGATATACCGGTGATACCCTGGGCGCCGTAAGCGAGTTTTCCGAGATGATTGTCCTGGCAGCGGCGGTGGCAATCGCTCCGATCGGTTTATAACCGTGCTCTTATTCCTTTTTAACCGGGGCGGAAGCTATTTACTCTATTTAATTTCATGCGGTGAAACATGTGCGTAGAAAATGTAAAGCCAGACCTGGACAAAGAGGTGCCTGACGGTCTCAAAAAGTCATTTTCCTTTCGTCTGGGAACAACCTCATACATAGTGCCTGACGATATTATTCCAAACGTGCGCTTCCTGGCCGATAAGATAGATGATATCGAACTAGTGCTGTTCGAATCGGATGAGATGTCCAACATACCCACTACGGATGCCGTAAAACAGTTGGGAAAGCTTGCGTGCGCCAACGATCTTACCTACACGGTTCATCTCCCCCTTGATATAGAAACCGGTCATGAAAGTGAAATCGTCAGGCGCAGGTCCGTTGAAAAATGCCGCAGGATAATCGAGCTTATGAGTCCGATTTCGCCCCTTGCATACATCCTCCACCTGCATGGCGATGAAAGGGGAAGGGTGCCTTCAAGGGATATGAAGCGGTGGAGGAAAAAGAGCCTGAAATCGGTAAAAGAACTGGCAGGCTTTGCCCCCTCCCGCAAAATCTGTGTGGAGACACTTGATTATCCCTTTTCCTTTATAGAAGACCTTGTTTTTGACACGGACCTTTCGGTCTGTATGGATATAGGCCATCTCATCTATTACGGCTACAGCCTGGAGGATCATTTTGACCGGTATCTTGAAAGGACCAGGGTAGTTCACCTGCACGGCATCGATAACGGGCATGATCACCGCGCAATCAGTCATCTTTCAGATGAACTGCTCGGCATGATTATGGGTCGTCTTTCAGAGGGCCTGTCAAGTGAAAATGCAGTAACCCTTGAGATCTTCGGGGAGAGTGATTTTTCAAAATCAATCCAAAAACTTAAAAGGATCAAGAAGATATGCCGATGATAACACTTTTGACGGGAGGTGCGAGAAGCGGAAAGAGTTCTTACGCCCTCAAAATGGCGGAGGCCTATAAAAGGAAGGCCTTTATAGCGACCGCTGAACCGTTTGATGATGAGATGAAGGAAAGAATAAGACGCCACAAGGAGGAAAGAAATGGCGCCTGTCTGACTATAGAAGAACCTCTGGAGCTGGCGAAGGCGATAAGGGGCCTGCCCCATGATATCGAGGTCGCGGTAGTGGATTGCCTTACCGTGTGGCTGGGCAACCTGATGCACTACAGGGGCGAGGAGTTTGAAGGGTGCAGTCAGCTCAGGGACCTTTACGCCGTATTGGCGGATCCGCCCTGTGATATGATTATTGTCTCAAATGAGTTGGGAATGGGTCTGATTCCCGAAGCCAAGATGAGCCGCAGATACCGGGATGAAATAGGGTATCTCAATCAGGCCGTGGCCAGGCTGGCCCGGAAGGTTATATTCATGGTAAGCGGGCTTCCCCTTTTACTGAAATAAAACGCATTTTCTTCGCTTATTTTGTCCTGCCATGCGTGCCTGCCTCGATTTCATTATAACCATCTAGGCCTCGGTTCAGCCTGTTCCAGCCCGGGGGTTTTAAGTTGCTTCCGGGTGCTTTTTACCTTTGACCCTCCTGAAATTTTCTTGACAAAAAAATCTTATATAAATATACATATAGATGTATATTCTTATGTTGCATATTGCATGTAATATCTATTACTTATTTGGTTCTAATAATGCCACAGCCTCTCTTGCATCATCCCCAGTCGGTTGTCCCAAAATCCAGACATTGTATTTTTCAAGTACAAAAAGTATCAAATTTTCTGCTGACAGACCTCGTGTTTCATGCGGGTTCCATAAGTCACCGGGGTCGTAAAACCACAAGGAGATTATTGTGAAAAGTCAAGACAAACATGATTACCCGGTCATTAATGCCGATGTCCTGATAATCGGCGGCGGAAGCGCCGGTGCAATGGCGGCCATACGCGCCAAAGAGGTCGCTCCTGATCAGGAAGTCGTTGTTTTTGAAAAAGGGGAGTTCAAATATTCAGGTTGCATTGCCCGGGGCATGGACGCCCTTAATATCGTGGCGATCCCGGGAAAGGAAAGCCCGGATCTTTATGTGGAGTCAAATGCCATGGCCTGCCAGGGGATTATGGATGAATCCCCCTCATATATAATGGCCAAGCGCAGCTGGGAGATGATGCAGAAGCTCATAGATCTGGGCGTCTATTTTCCTCAGGATGAAAATGGAGAGTATGAAAGGCTTCAGGTGCATCCAAAGGGAAGGTTCTGCGTTACCATGAAAGAGCCTGAACTCAAGTCAATCCTTTCCACCAGGGCTGTCGATCTGGGTGCCAGGGTGGTAAACCGGATCGTAACACTCCGCCTGCTCAAGGATGACGGAAGGATCAGCGGGGCGGTCGGGATGGATGTGCGGACCGGGGAGATTATCGTCTGCCATGCCAGGTCCGTAATCCTGTGCGCGGGTGGAACAGCCAGATTCGGCCTGCCGGAAAACGGGTATCTCTACGGAGGGTATGATTTTCCCGGCAACACGGGAGACGGCTATATCCTCGCCTACCGGGCCGGCGCAAAGCTGAGCGGTTTCGAATACACGCTTGTATATTACATTATCAAGGATATAAACGCCCCCCTTCTCTACATTACCCTTACCAGGGGAGCGCATTTACTGAATGCCTTTAACGATACCTTTCATGAAAACCACCCCGGCATCCTTCTTATGCATGATGAGCATGGGGCCGGCAGAGGCCCGATGCGCATCGATATGCGGCATATGCCCGAAGAAAAGATCAAAGAGGTGGAAGATATCCTTTTTACAACGGAGCGGCCCGTGCAGGAACGCTTTTTCAAGGGAAGAGGCGTTGATTTCCGCTCCGGAGAAATTGAACTGTGGCCCACCGACTGCTATCTGTGCGGCGGGCACGGGCTTACAGGGGTGATGGTCAACGACAGGGCGGAGACAAACGTTCCGGGGCTTTATGCGGCAGGTGACACATCCCTTGTCGCCAGAGGACATCTGAGCGGGGCGCTTGTATTCGGAATGATAGCAGCTGAAAGGGCAAGCGAATATTCCAGAGACCTCTCCGGGCCGACATTGGATTTCGGTCAGGTGGATTCAGTTATCAAAGACAGGGCCGAAAGGATGTCTCAAACCGGGAACCCGGTTTCCATCGAAGAATTCGAATTCAAGGTGCGGCGCATTATTAACGATTATATCAAGCCGCCGAAAAACGAATACAAACTGAACCGGGCCTTGTGGTGGATGAACCGGTTCCGTGAAGAGCTGAAAACGATGGTCAGGGTAAAAGGCGCACATGACCTGTTCAAGGTCTATGAAGTGGAAAACATAATTCAGTGTGCGCATATGAGCGCGATTGCATCCAAGACCCGCACGGAAAGCAGGTGGGGCCTTTGGCATCATCGTTCCGACTACCCTGAGCGAAACGACGGTGAATGGTTGAAGCATATAGTGCTTACAATGGGAGACGGCCTCGAAGATGCCAGGGTCTCCTTCCAGGAAATAGAAAAAATGAAGCACTGATTCAAGTGAAAACGATTTTACCGGAAAAGAGGTTTTCGTAAAATATCATCGCCAATCATGGAGTAAAAGGAAATGATGAACAGTTCAAATATTCTTGAAGCGCTCAGTGACAACATCAAGATTGATAAGGATAAATGCATCTTTTGCGGAAAATGTGTGGATCACTGTATCCTTGATAATCTGCGAATGAAGCTGGCCCCCTGCCGCCAGGCCTGCCCCCTTGGAGTAAACGTCCAGGGATATGTGCAGCTCATAAATCGGGGGGAAGAAGAAAAGGCAAGGGAGGCGGTACGGGAAACGCTTCCTTTTCCGGAAATCCTCGCGCATATCTGCGATGCACCCTGCGAACGGGCCTGCCACCGCAAGGTGGTTACAGGGCAGGCTGTGGGGATCAGATCTCTCAAGCACTATCTTTTTAATCCAGAAACCTGTAATAAAGGCATTTCCCTGCCGGAGAAGAAACCTGCCTCAGGGAAAAGCTCGGCAATAGTGGGATCCGGTCCGGCCGGCATGCTGGCGGCCTATGATCTTGCCGTGGCCGGCCACGGTGTGACGATTTTTGAAGCCGATGAAAAACCTGGAGGACTTTTGAACAGGGTCATACCCTCTTTCAGGCTTCCCTCCGATGTTCTGGATCGGGAAGTTGAAGTGCTTCACAGGCTGGGGGTGATTTTCCGGTTCAGCGTCAGGGTGGGGCGGGACATAACCATGAATGAGCTGGAGGCTCAATTCGATTCCATAGTCTTATCGACCGGCCTCGGGGGGCAGTTGGAATTGAATGCCCCGGGTGAGGAACTTGAAGGGGTCATAAAGGGCCTGGAACTGATGGAAGAGGTAAAACAGGGAAGGGCAAAGGAACTGAGCGGAAAAACCGTTGTAATCGGAGGCGGTAATGCCGCGGTGGATGCAGCCCAGGTTGCCCTGCGTCTCGGCGCGAAGGAAGTGACTATAATAAGCCTTGAGAAAGAAGATGATCTGCCTGCAAGCGAAGAAGAACTGCTGCGGGCGGTTGAAAACGGAATCAAACTGAAATGCGGCTGGGGAGTAGACGCGATTACCGGGACACAGGGCAGGGTAGCCGGTATCAGTCTGAAGAGCTGCGTTTCCCTGTTTGATGAAAAAGGATGCTTTAATCCCTATTTCGACTGTGGTGTCACGGAAGCGATTGAGGCGGATTATGTTGTTGTATCGATAGGCCAAAAAGACGATACTCTGAGCTGGATGCCGGTCGGGGATCTTGAGGCCGACCCCATCACCCTTCAGTGCCGCAGGGAAAGAGTCTTCCTGGCGGGAGACTGTGAGTCAGGCCCTTCATCCGTGGTTCAGGCGATGGCTTCAGGCAGAAGGGCCGCTGAATCAGTCGACAGGTTCCTGAGGGGAGAGCATCTCATGTTCAATCGCTCCTATGCAGGGCCGGTGGAGACCGAGTTCGATATCGACACGAGCAGGGGGAGCGATCTTGACAGGGTTTTTCCTGAAATTCATGGATGTAGAGGCAAGGGCGACTTCGATGCGGTAGAGCAGCCCTTTACCGCGGGGCAGGCAGGTATGGAGTCCGGGCGATGTTACTCATGCGGCGGTCCTTTCGGGCGATATCGCAACTGCTGGTTCTGCCTTCCCTGCGAGGTGGAGTGTCCTGAAGAGGCGCTGTGGGTCGAGGTACCCTATCTACTCCGGTAGTAAGGGAGATTACCGGTTGGCAGGATAAAACAAAATGTACCGGAATTTCAGTTTGTTTTTGGAAAGGCATAAACAAAAACCATTAACAGAGGAGACCTAAATGAAAAAGATTTTTTTTACACTCATTATGTTTGTATTAATGGTTGGACTTTGTGGTAACGCCTATTCGGCGGATAACTATCCTAACAAGCCTATCACGATTATCGTTCCTTGGGGTGCGGGAGGAATGTCCAATGTCAGTACCAGAATGCTGGGGGAGAGGATGAAATCGATCCTGGGTCAGCCGATAGTCTACATTAACAAGCCTGGAGCAAGCGGAATCATAGGACTTAACACCCTGAAGAAGGCAAAACCGGACGGGTACACCATTGCCTCCGGAGGATTGACGCTCGGTTTTACGGCCCCCTTCTTCCTGGATGCCGAACCCTTCAGTGTCAAGGACTTCTCCCTTATAGGCAGTTACATGCCTCAGGAACGCGTGCTTTTCACAACCCCCGACAAACCCTACAAGACCTGGGAAGAATTCATCGCCTACAGCAAGGCCAACCCCGGTGAGGTTTCAGTGGGTTCCGGAGGCGCACAGTGGGCGCTGGAGGTTATGAAGAGCATTGCCAAAAAGGAAAATATCAAATGGAAATATGTCATGTTCAAAAGCGGCGGGGCTGCGTCATCGGCCATCCTGGGCGGGCATGTCGACGTCTGTGAAACAGGAACGGGAACGCCCGCATATCAGTCCGCCCGTAAGGGTAAGCTGATAGCGCTGGTGGATCTGGGCTCGGACAGCGTCCCGTTTTTTCCGGATGTGAAAAACATGAAGCATTACGGATACAAATTCTCCACCATGCTGGAATACGGCATGGTGCTGCCCAAGGGAGTTCCCGAAGAGATAAGGGCAAAACTGGAAAATGCGCTGAAGACGGTTATGCAGGACAAGGACCTGATGAAAAAGATGGGTGAAACAGGTTTCACGCCCAGGTTTGTCTCGGGGCAGGGCTATGAAAAAATCGTGAAAGAGGCCATAGAAAGCACTCCCGCTCTGCAGGAGTATGTGAAAGACGTCAAGTAGTATATCGGAAACCGGCTAATGCGGGCGCCCTGAATTATAGTGCCCATGGGGCGCCCGTTTCGTACAAAAGGGGGCTTAGGTGAAAGAGGATTTAAGGCTTGGTTCAATCATCCTTGTTTTCTGCGGGTTTCTCTGGTTTTACGCCATCCCTTATCATATAAAGGGATTTTTGCCTGCGCTTTTTCCAAGGTGTTTGACCGTTGCAATGCTGATTCCCTGTGTGCTTCTTTTTATCAAAGGGTTAAGAGCCCGCAGGGCCGGAGAAATACAGCAGGCGGCTGTAGTGCCTGCGGCAGTGACCTTCAGGGCGCTCCTTGTGGTTCCCATTATGGTGGTCTATATCTTTTTGATCGATATAATAGGGTTTTACGTGACCACAGGCCTGTTCATTCTGATTTTTCTGCTCTTTTTCGGGGCTCGAAAGCCGTTGATTCTGATAATTTTCCCTATCGCAATGCCTTTGGTGGTTTATGCCGTGATAGGAAAGATCCTACATTTTCCTTTCCCGGAAGGGATGCTTTTTTAAATTCCTTTGAGGAGTGCAGTTTATGATCGAACAGATCTTAAGCGGGTTGAGCATGGTTCTGGTTCCCCAGAATCTGCTCTGGGCGTTTGCCGGTGTGGCGTTCGGCATGATTCTCGGTTCCATCCCGGGATTGACCGATAACATGGGGATTGTCCTGTTTCTTCCCTTTACCTTTTACCTCAGCCCGATTGCGGGTATTGCCATGCTCATGGGACTTACAAAGGGAGGCAACTTCGGAGGTTCCATCCCCGCTGTACTCTTCAATATCCCGGGGACACCCCAGGCAATGGTTACATGTATGGACGGGTATCCCCTGGCGCAACAGGGAAAGAGCGGCAAGGCCCTGAAGCAGGCACTTTATTCATCGGTCGTGGCGGATGCCTGCAGTGATCTGATATTGATCTTCCTGGCTGCGCCGGTTGCGATGGTGGCTCTCAAGATAGGCCCCCCCGAGTATACTTCCATCATAATCTTCTCCCTGATCGTCATAAGTGTCGCCGCGTCGGAATATCCAATTCAGGGGGTCTTTGCCGTTATCCTGGGCCTGTTTCTAGGCACGGTGGGGACGGATCCTGAATTCGGCACAACGCGGCTCATATTTCATACCCTGGACCTGGCCGACGGGTTCCACATAATGCCGATGGTCATTGGGATGCTGGCCTTCTCAGAGGTCCTGCTTCAGCTGGAAAAGGAACTGCTGAAGCGTCTGGAAAAGAGATTTTCCAAAGCAAATGCCGCGGGCGCGGGAGGGGCGGGTAATTCAGCAGTCAAGGCCCTGGCTGAGGATCACAGCCTGAGCTGGAGGGAATTCAGAGAAACCCTGCCGACCGTGTTTCGCTCAACCGGCATTGGTGCCGCCATAGGCATCATACCGGGAATCGGGACAACTGTAGGCTCCTACCTCAGCTATATTATGGCCAAACAGGCATCCAAGAATCCTGATAAGTTCGGAAAGGGCGCCCTTGAAGGGATCGCCGCCGCCGAGGCGGGAAACAATGCGGTGAACGGTCCCAACCTTATCCCTCTGGTGACCCTTGGTATCCCTGGAAATCTTGCGGCCGCTCTTATCCTGGGCGGTTTTATGATCAAGGGCCTGATCCCGGGTCCAACCTTCATGCAGACGAACGGGGACATGCTTTACGCGCTTTTTATAGTGCTTTTTTTGAGCAATATATTCACGCTCGGTATCGGTTACTTTTACATAAAACATGTAAAAAATGTGGCATCCATATCAAAACCTTATCTGTTTACCGGGATCATTGTCTTCAGCGTCATAGGAAGTTATGTGAATTATGCCAGCGTATTCGACGTATTCGTCATGCTGGCCTTTGCGGTTCTCGGATATGTGCTGACAAAATTCAGGGTCAACCTGCCTACGGTGATAGTCGCCTTTTTCCTGGGGCCGATGCTTGAATCAAAATTCCGTCAGGCCCTCAAGATTTCCGGAGACGATCTGACCGTCTTTTTTACCAAACCCATTTCTCTGGCATTCCTTGTCTTTACGGTAGTTGCGGTCATATTCCTGCTGCGGAAAAAGAATGCCATGGCCAGGAACAAAGTCAAATAAGGTATTCCGCATTACGGTGAAGGGTATCGAGGTAAATGCGAATGAACCGGGAAAGAAAAACAGTGCCTGAGTGGCCAAGAAAATAGAGGACAACGACGATGAACGATTCCATTTATCCACTGGTTGAATATGCCGCGGCAATGCGTGATGAGGACATCCCGGACCAGGTCATAAGAAAAACGGAAGATCTCTTTCAGGACACGATCGGGTGCATCCTTTCAGGCAGCAGCGCCACAGGGATGAAGGAACTAAAAGAGATAACGGACCTTTGGGGCGGGGCCGGACACGCCACGGTTCTTCCTTTCGGTGAGCGGACAAGCGCTCCGTCAGCGGCATTTCTGAATGCGGCCATGGCGCATGCAAATGATTACGATGACACCCATGACAGTGCCGTGAATCATGGCTGCGTCACCCTGGTACCGGCGCTTCTTGCCACCTGCGAGGCCTTGAGTGAGGATGAAGGTCGGAGCTTTTCAGGCGCTATTCCATTCAGACGGATTTCAGGACGGGAGATCATCTCAGCCCTTGCCATAGGTCTTGATATATCAAACAGGATGGGTTTGGCCTTTATCCCCTACCTTCATGTGGGCTGGCTTCCCACAACCCTCTGGGGTCCCTTCGCGTGCGCTGCGGCATGCGGGAGACTGCTGCGGCTTGATACCGAAAGGATGTACAATGCCTTCGGTCTTGCCTATTCGCAGATTCATGCAAACAGGCAGGGCCTTCTGGATGGTGTCCTCACCAAAAGGATTCAACCCGCATTCAGCGCTTCCGCCGGTGTAAACTCCGCCTTTTTTGCGGCCGATAACATAACGGGGGCCAGGAACATAGTTGACGGTGATTTCGGGATCAGGGCGCTTTATACCTCAGGGCGGATCGACAAGGGGCATATCCGTGACGGTTTGGGGACCTTTTTTGAGACTGTAAACGTAAGCATCAAGCCTTATCCCTGCTGCCGCTGCACCCACCCGGTGATCGATGCGGCGCTTACTCTTAAAAAGGAGCATTCCATTGACTGGAATAATATCAGCAGAGGCATCATATATCTGCCTCCCCAGGCAATGGGGCAGATAGGAAACGAATTCGAGATCCGTGATAACCCGACCGTGGATGCCCAGTTCAGCGCGCAATATACGGCCGCGCTTTCATTTATAAGGGGATGGCCCGTGATAGATGACTTTGAAAAGGAAAATGTCATCTCCCGCGAGGATATTAAAACGCTTGCAAAAAGGTTCAGCACTGTTGAATTCGAAAAGAATCAATCCGGCCTTGTTCCTGTTGAAATGGATCTGATCTTAAAGGACGGAAGAAATTTCCATGCGAGGATTCCGGCTGCAAAAGGAAGCAGGGAAAATCCCCTTACCAAAGATGAACTCGTTCTGAAATTCAACAATTGTCTGGATAATTCGGCAAAGAAATACCCGCGGGATGCAAGGGAGAAAATACTCAAGGGAATGGAAGAATTTGTCAACTTTGAGGATATGAGGGAATTTATGAGGTTGTTTTAGATTCAGAATTCCCTGCAGATATTCCTTGACCCGGTAAGACAGTAGCTTATTCGGTATTCATAGGGCCTTTTTTTGTAGGTGAAGGCAATCATCTCGATAGACAGGACCGGAGAGCCTTCAGGTATTTTTAGTATGCCAGCGATGTCTTTTTCGGCGGGAACGGCACTTATAAGCTCCTTGTTGGAGATGGTAGGCATTCCAAATTTATTTTCCAGCACTAGGAACAGAGGCACTCTCTCAAAGTTTCTCGGGGAGATCGTTTCAATGTCTTTGAATTTGTCATGCGGCAGATAGGACACGGTATAAATTATCGGTTTTTTATCCGACGAGATGAAGATCCTCTTTATCTCAAAGAGGTCGTCTTTTTGCCCGATCTTCAGATTTCGATTGATTGTGTCGACGGCACTTGTCTTTTTAAGGTCAAGGAATCTGATCCTCAGGCTGGCTTCTTTGCTCCTGAAGTCTTTGAGATAGCGGTAGTAGCGCATGCTCTCTCTTTTTATGGAAGTTCCCGCTATAAAAGTCCCCTTTCCTCGCACCCTGTAAAGAAAACCTCCGTTTACAAGGTTCAGAATTGCCTTTTTCACGGTCCCCGGACTGACGTTATGGACCCTGGCAAGGTCCTTTTCAGGGCTGATCATGTCACCCGGTCCCAAGTGCCCGTTTTCTATTTCCCTCTGAATCTGCATCTGCAGTTTGTAATAAAGCGGTGTAGGGTTTCCTGAATCTCTGTTAAGCATCTAAATGATTCCACGTATGTTAATATTTAAAATTTACCGCTTGATGCGAAGTTGAAATAACCCCTTTCACACGATTGCCATATATCGACGGGGGAAGGTGGGGTGTTTCAACCCGGGAAAACGGGCAGGGGCCTGTTCCGGAAAGCGCCGGCGCCGAAAGAACAATCGCATGGGGTTTTGTCCGGTAATGCCCCCGTTCTCTTCTGCATCTCATCGTCTATTGAAAGAGTCATCCTCGTGTTTCCATCATATCGTCATCGTAAATGATGTCAAGAGATCATTTGAGTGATAACCCATCCATAACTGATTGAATAACCTCCGAAACAGGTGATAAGGTCCTCTTTACGGCCGTTGCGTACACGGTTGACCGGCAGATGCGGGGTAGACAACATGTGCTCCCAGGTGGTATAAGTTTTTTGTCGGAAAGGTAAGATATACGCCCGATCCGGAGATTTTTAAAAATGATAAAGGCAAAAAAAGGTAAACTATGCCGACGATCAGGAGATCTTAAACCCGTCCCCTGAGAACTCACAATCCCGTTATGAACAGTAACCGGTAGCACTGGGTTGATCGAGGAGATTGCGTAGGCACCAGGGAGTCGAAATCTTAAAAGAAAGGAAAAAACATGGCGGTCTTCGATCATATGCCGATGGGAGAGCAGGGCCTTAAGGAGATCTATTCTTGGCTGGATGAGTTTGTGAAAAAGAACAGCGCAATTGCGGAAAAGAAGATCCTTGGCAGATCTGAAAATGATAGATATGAAATCCCGGCCGTCATCATAACCAACAGGTCCGTTCCGGATGTTGAAAAGCAGATCGCCTTCGTTACCCTTGCAAGACACGGACAGGAAAGAGGCGCGAGAGTCGTTGGCCCTGAGATCCTGAGTTATCTGGCAAGCGATGAGGCGTGTGAGACAAGAGACAACCAGACCGTTGTCGTTGTCCCTGTTGTGAACCCGGAAGGGGTTGTTCAGGACAAATTCAATTCCACCATGTACGGAATAACAGATCTTGAAAAAAGGATATTCGGCAATCTCTGCTCGCAGTTTACCCCGGATATGATGATAGACTATCACAGCCTCGGCAAATCAGGCGCCACAAAATACGACCGGGGCGATATGGAAGTGATCATCCCCGCGAACAGCACCAGGTGGGGAATGGATGAGCAGATCTATCAGTATGTGGCAGGAAAAATGCTGGAGGCTGCCGAGGAAAAAGGCTGGCCTTATGAAATCCATACCTTGGAGGATCTCAGCTTCTACTATTTCGGAGAACCGACCGGAAGGCTTCCCCATCGATACATGCAGGAAAAGGTGTTTCTGCTCCATATCCAGAATGCCTATGAGCATTACGATTTTACCGGAAATCTGCCAGGCTATAGCAACTACACCTGCGGGCCGGCATATATGAGATGGCACACGCTTGTCTTTGGAATGGAGACGAATCACTGGGCCATAAAACCTGAGGACGGCCTGGGCGAAAGCGGCATGATACCGTGTAAGGCCCTGTTGGAAATGGGAAACAAGAGGTTCCCCTGGGAAAAAGACGCAGGTTATCCCACAAACATCCTGTGCGGGGATTTCAGGATTTCCATAAGACCGACAGGTAAAAACCCCGGTGAGAGAAGAATATCCAGGGAGAAGATATGGAAGGAAAGGGTCAACTTCGACATCCTCAAAAGAGAGATGCTCGATGATCCTGAAACTACCCTTGCTGAGGTGGGATATATAGGAGAAAATCTTCCGCTTGAATTTAAACTCTGTCTTCGCATGAGGCAGGACGAAATCAAGAAGGTGATGGTCGAAGGTAAGGAAGTGGAGTTTGAGACCTTTAAGGACAAATGCTCGACCTTCGTCTCCATCCCGATGTCCCTGGGAACAGCGGGATTGACGAAACTCAGGATTACACATGAGGCCTTTAAAAAGGCCTAATAGAGATCGTCCTGATTGAGGTTATGCAGGGATCAGAGCGGAAGTATCTTAAATCCCAATGCCTTGATACCCCGCTTGGAAAAGCGGGGTATCTTTACGGCAAGATCCGATTTTTCTATCCTGCCTTGTCAAAATCGGCAAGTTACGCACGGAGAACAAGGTGAATTTGTCTGTATATAACAGCTTCATCTTTTCGGCGGAATATATGTTTTTTCATGGACCTTGATAAGTACTACAGGTCCGGCCCGCTCAGTTTAACCTCGTAAAAGAGTTTGTAGTTACCTGAAATGCCGGGGTTGGATGCAGTTGCAACTATAAGCTGATCCTGCCCTTTCATGAATATCATGTGCCCTTCAGCGCCCTGGATGTGTTTCCCGCCGCTTTTCCACCCTTCAGCCTTAAGGCGATTTTCATAAAAGGAAAAGACCTGGACCAGGGAGGCCTTTGTCGCCATAACGGCATTGATGACATGCGGGGTCTTTATTCCATCCGTGACTTTGTCCCCAGGTCTTCTGGGAACGATCTTCCAGAGGCCGCTTACCGCTTCCTCCCCGGTTTCCGTCTGCCTTGCGCGGCTTAAGGCCTCCTGCATCTGCTCCATCATCTCGGGAGACGCGTTTTCGCCCATTGCCTTTTTCATGGCGGCCATCATTTCTTCCATATCCATGTTCTGCATGTCCTGCTGTTCCGGAGTCTGTTCTTCCTCGGATTGTTCTTTCTCCATTTCCTCAAAATTCATTCCAAAGACCTCCATCATATTTGAAACCTTCTTGTAACCCTTTGGAAGTCTGAAATGTTTACCGGAAGGCGAGCCCTTTTTGATATTTCTCAGCTCGGTTATGCCGCCGTCCTCTGTCTTGGTCTTAAGGGGTATCTCAAGCCTGTCACTTTGCCATACCAGCATGGTGTGGGTCGATTTTATGCCCATGACATCGAATGACGTTGTAATCTGTTTTTTTGTGCATTTGAATCCGCTTATTTTTTCCCTGCCAAGGGTTTTTTCCTGTTGCACGTCTTTAAAGCTTCTAAGCTGCTGCTCCAGCTGATCTTCATCCGATAAGGTCTGGAAATATAACTTCTTGTCATGATTGATAAAATATTGCTGCTTCTGCTTTTTCAGGATGAGCATGGAGATGTTTCGGGAATTGTCTCCTCCGGCACCGGGCATGCCGTCAATTTTGATTTTGTCGGGAGTTATGTAAATATTTGATGTGTTTACGACTCTGCCCTGGGGAGAAATCTCCACCTGCTCGGCTGAAAAACTGGTTATCTTTCTTCCGGCTAGGGCAGTGGAAAAGTGTGAATTGAAAAGAAATATAATAAGAGCGAAAATGAGGACCCCTATAAGTTTTTCCTTCCTAAAAGACAGACCAGATGCCATATCAACCTCCTGAAAAATAGTTTGAAAGTTTGTTAATAGATAGACTCCTCGGCCATGGTTGATCGCAATTCCCCGATTTATTCCTTATCTATCCGGTTATATAACCTATTTAACCTTTTCCATCAACTCCCTGAGGGGAAAGACTTTTTCATTTTGTGCCACAGGGTGATCAACGGGCGTTGTTTTTGGTTGACCAGCCCTTTAATGTGTAGGCGCTTTTATTTTGAAGCCATCGTCCTGATAAGACAAAATCAACCGTGAACCGGAACGGCAATATCTTCTACTAAGTGAGGCACGATAATATATGAAAGCACAGATTCTCAAAGGTATTCGCGGCATGGAGATGACGGATCTTCCGGACCCTGCCATCAAAAAAGGCACCGGTATTATTGTAAGGATGAAATCTGTGGGCATATGCGGTTCCGATGTCCATCATTACCGGACGGGCAGGATCGGGAACCAGGTGATTCAATAGCCCTTTGTGTTGGCCACGAGGGGGCAGGGTCATAAAGGCGATGATAGATTTTCCCGGAAAGGTAAATTAATAATCTCTTCTGCCATGCATGCTTTTGAACTTCAGATGTTTGAATCAAAAGCCGGGGAGGCCTGAGCAGTCAGTTCGTATCGGCCCTCCTTATATCGTGACCCTATGCCGGATTCATGGTACCATATTATTCCCCGCTTTCCGGGATCTGTGGGATTCCGTGGGCATCGGGGCTAGCCTTTAGAGGGCCGTTTTTCTTCCCAGGCGCGAATCGCAGCCAGGAACCGACCCCCGAACCGTTGGGCCTTTTTTTCTCCGACACCGGGAATCCGGAGGAAATCCTCGCCGGTGGAAGGCCGGGAGACCGCCATGTCTTTCAGTGTTCTGTCGTGAAATATCTGGTAGGCCGGAAGTCCCAGTTCCCGCGCAATAAGGAGACGCAGCCGTCGAAGTTCCTCCCACAGATTAATAGAGCCGCTGTCCGTCAGATCAGGATGCAGCGTCGGCTTTTTATGGTGAACAACGGCGGCCCCGGCAGGCCGGATATCTTTTCGGAAAAAGATGGTCTTGTCCCCCCTGAGGACCGTCAAACCCTTTTCCGTCAATTGGAACCCGGCCCGTTGAGACAGGTCCACCGTGAGATAGCCCGCAGCCATCAACTGCCTGAACACCGAACGCCACTGACGCACGGACAGGTCCCTGCCCACGCCGAAGGTCCTGATCCGGTCATGGCCGAAACGCAGTATGCGCCCGTCGGCCTTGCCCGTGAGCAGATCGGTCAGGTACCGGACTCCGAAGCGTTGACCTGTCCTGTATACTGCGGACAGGGCCTTTTGAGAGGCTATGGTTCCGTCCCAGGAGTCGACCCCTTCCTTACATGTGCCGCAATTTCCGCACGGCTCGTCCCTGGTCTCCCCGAAATAGCGCAGCAGCACCTGTCGACGGCACTCAATCGTCTCGCAGTAGCCCAGAAGCGCCTCAAGTTTTCGCTGCTGAATGAGTTTGAAGGATTCCGGACCTTCGGAACGGCCAAGCATCCGGCGAGCCGCCACCACGTCGGCAAGTGAATAGAGCATCCAGGCGTCGGCAGGCTCACCATCTCGACCAGCCCGCCCTGTCTCCTGGTAGTAGGCTTCCATGCTCATCGGCACATCGAAGTGCACCACAAAACGCACGTCCGGCCGGTCGATCCCAAGGCCGAAGGCGATGGTGGCCACCACGACGATAGATTCCTCTCTGGAGAAGCGCTGCTGCCGGGCCGTTCGTTCCCCGGTCGGCAGTCCGGCATGATATGATATGACGGGGCTGATGCCTTTTTCCGACAACCAGGCTGCAGTGTCGTCCACACGCTTGCGGCTGCGGCAGTAGACAATACCGGTTTCGGACGCATGCTCCGTTCCTATGAAGTTGAGCAGCTGTTGTTTGCCGTTTTCCTTGAGATTGACCCTGTAGCAGATATTGGGCCGGTCGAAACTTGAAACAAACGACTCGGACCCTGTCATTTCCAGCTTGTCGAGGATCTCCTCGCGGGTGACCTCATCGGCCGTCGCGGTAAGGGCGATCCGCGGCACATCCGGGTAGAGCCGGGTGATTTGGGCTATCCTGAGGTATTCGGGCCGGAAATCGTGTCCCCACTGTGAAACGCAGTGTGCCTCATCAATGGCAAACAGGGAGATGGGAAACCGGGTGAGAAGACGCTGAAACCCTTCGGTCAGAAGCCGTTCCGGCGCCACGTAAAGGAGGTCGGTTTCACCGGACAGGATGCGTGCCTCAACCCGTGCGGCGGCACCGGCATCAAGGCTGGAATTGAGAAAGTCCGCATTTACCCCGTTTTGGCGCAGCCCCTCGACCTGGTCCTGCATCAGGGCGATCAGAGGTGAAATCACCACCCCGACCCCTGTCCTGATGATAGCGGGGATCTGAAAACAGATCGATTTGCCGCTGCCCGTGGGCATGAGGACAAAGACGTCCCTGCCGTCCAGCAGATGTTCAATGATCTCTAGCTGATTTTCTCTAAAAGAGCCGTAGCCGAAGCATTGATTCAGAATTTGTTCCGGCTTCGCGGAATGTTTCATGGAAGGCCTTTGGTTCCTCCGTTCTCCCTTTACTTTCCCGTGCCCTGCCTTGCGAAACTGGCGTGAATTGTTCGTCCGCTGAAGCTGGCCCCTTTAAGTGCCTTGAGTACCTTTTGGGCAGCTCCCTTTTCTACCTCGAAAAAGGAAAATTCTCTTTTAAGCGCGATTCCGCCAAGTTTATTCGAATTGATACCCGCCTTTTCACATATAAGTTTGACAAATGAGTTTTCTTTCAGCTTGTCGAGCCGACCGATGTTGATAAAAAAGCGCTGGGTCTTCCCTGCACGGCCCGGGAGGGTAGGTTGTTTGGCGCGATGCCGGACCTTGGCATTGATGTCTACTGTGTCGCGATAATAATCGAGAAATCGGTTGAATTCGGTTGAGACAAACCTCCGGATCAGCTCCTCTTTGCTCAAGCCGCTCAGGGCCTCATAGACCGGCGGCAGGTATTTTTCGATCTCCTGACCGTTTACATCCACACCTACCATCTTATCCACCAGGGCGAAGAGCTGCTTTTCACAGATGGAGTGCCCTGAAGGTATTTTCCCGAATTGAAATTGGACACCGCTCTGGGTTTCAAGGTCCCTGATACGGCCCGTTTCCTTTGTGTTGATCAGGACCAGGGATGCGCCCGATTTTCCGGCCCTGGCTGTTCTGCCGCTTCGATGGGTATACCTGTCAGGGTCATCTGGCAGATTGTAGTTGATCACATGGGTGATATCCTTTACATCCAGTCCCCTTGCCGCGACATCGGTGGCTACCAGTATCTGGATGGTTTTTTCCCTGAATTTGGCCATGACGTGGGTGCGCTGGGCCTGTGACAGATCCCCGTGCAGGGCCTCGGCATTATAGCCGTCCTTTATAAGTTTATCGGCCACTGTACCGGTCTCGCTCTTGGTACGGCAGAATATCAAACCGAAGATATCAGGTACGTAATCAATGATGCGTTTTAGTGCCGCGTAACGGTCTTTTTCTTTGATAACATAGCAGGTGTGAGCGATATTTTCAGCTCCCTTGTTCCGTCCCCCCACTGTGACCTCGACGGGGGCGGTCATGTAGGCCGAGGCGATCCTTTCGGCAGCCTTCGGCATTGTTGCGGAGAAAAGCCATGTACGCTTGTGAGAGGGTGTCTGGCTCAGTATGTCGTCTATATCCTCCTTGAATCCCATGTCGAGCATTTCATCCGCCTCGTCCAGGACCGCGTATTTGATGCCTGTAAGCCGGAGGGCCTTTCGATGCATCAGGTCGCGCAACCTTCCGGGCGTGGCCACCACAATCTGGGCCCCCTTACGAAGCTCCCTGACCTGATCGCTGATACTGGCACCGCCGTATACGGCCACAATGCGTGAACCCTTTACGTAGCGGGCATATAGTTTGAGATCATTGATTATCTGGAGGCACAGTTCGCGTGTGGGGCAGAGTACCAGGCCCTGCGGTTCCTTTAATTCAAAATCGATCAGGTGGATCATGGGCAGGCCGAAGGCGGCGGTTTTGCCGGTGCCGGTCTGAGCCAGGCCGATCAGATCGGCCTCTCCGTTCATGATCTCAGGAATGACCTTCTCCTGGATCGCGGTAGGGTATTCAAACCCAAGGTCCTCAACGGCCCTGAGGATCTCCGGTTTCAATTCAAGTTTATGAAATTCCATTGATTCTTCTTCCTAAAATGGGGTTACGGCCCTTTGTGCCTGAAGCGACTCATTACACGGCCTTTAGACAGGGTCCATTTGAAAAAATGGGCATAAAAAAAACCGCTCCGGCGGTTTACCGGACGGCTTGTGTGCGGTACGGTGGTGACACCCTGTGGGGTATTTTCAGACGTACGGCCCGTCGCTTGAGCCGCGTATGACAAAATTATCTATTACATTAATCATTGCGGTCTGTTTTATCAACCCTTTTGTCATAAGAAGAAACAAACGGCATGTCTGAAATCGTGATAATCACCCTGTCTTGCCTTGGATCAGTCACAGTGTCCGGCATGTTTTTTGTCCCTCCCTATAAATATTTTGCATATTATAAACATCCTAACAAAATTTTTGACTGTAACAAAGAGTTAAGATCTCAATGCCATAATGAAACCTGATTGAAAATACCGGTTGACTCGCATATGAAATGCTTGTATATGCAACCAAACTGACTTGGGCCGTTCATTTAAAACAAGGTTTTGTTGATCTGCATGCACGATATTTTACCGGGGGACAAAACGAAAAAGGGGCTTATCTTATGGAACATGTACCTTGCGAATCATTGGGTTATCTGCTGTCCCATGCTTCAAGAAGTCTCAATGCCTGTCTTAATGCCATGTTTGTGCGTGGCGGCCACCGGGTTACCGCGGAGCAGTGGAAAATACTTCAGCATCTCTGGACAAAGGACGGGGTTCCCCAGAAGGAGCTTGCTTCAATGATCGGCAGGGATGAGACCATGACGACCCGCTTTATAGACGGCCTTGAAAAAGGGGACTACGTGGTGAGGATCCCCGATCAAAAGGACAGAAGAAGAAAGAGGATCTATCTCACGCGCAAAGGCAGGAGTTCAAAAGAGGTGCTCAATAGGCTTGCCCGCGAAAATCTGGAAGAGGCGTGTCTCGGGCTGTCGGAAAGAGAGGTGGAACGATTAAAGGCCGGGCTGCGATCAATTATGCAGAATCTGAAGAATAAAAAGGCATGAATTTATTAGCATATAACTTGCAATTACAATAAATAAATTCAAGAGAAACCATCCTGATATATGAAAACCGAAGAAAAACAAAAACGGATCAAACGATCAACATTGATTGTGTCGACAATCGCATGTTTTCTTTCCCCATATCTTGGCTCGGCGGTAAATGTATGCCTGCCGGCAATGCAGCAGGACCTTTCCATAGATGCGGTGCTTTTGAGCTGGATTACGACTTCCTATGTCCTGACAAATGCCATGTTCGCGCTTCCGCTCGGCAAGGTCTCGGATATCTGGGGAAGAAAGAAAAGCCTTGCAACAGGGATCGGACTCATAATGATTTCCTCTTTTTTATGCCCCTTTGCCGGAACAGCCGGGGTCATGATTGCCCTGCGTGTATTTCAGGGGATAGGCGGGGGGCTTGTTTCGGTTGCCGGCCTTGCCATTGTTTCATCTGTCTTTTCCCCGAAGGAAAGGGGAAAGGTGCTGGGAATAGTGATCGCATCGGTTTACGCGGGCCTGTCTGTCGGCCCTTTTGCAGGAGGGTTTCTTACCCAGACATTCGGCTGGAAGAGCGTATTTCTGTCTGCCGCGCTGATGGGATTTATCGCCCTTTTATTCATAGTTTTCGGGTTGAAGGGTGAATGGGCGGACGCGGCAGGGGAGAGGCTTGATTTTTCAGGATGTTTTCTCTATTCCCTTTCCATCTTTCTTGTCACCTACGGGGCTACCATGCTTCCATCCCTTGATGCAGGTTTTTTTATCGCAGCAGGAACGGTCTGCCTCTTTTTTTTCGTGGTTCATCAGATGCGTTCTTCCACGCCCCTTTTCGATGTACGCCTTTTTGTGAGCAACAGGGTCTTTACGTTTTCAAGCCTTGCAGCGCTTATTCATTATTCGGCAATCTTTGCCGTAACCTTTCTGATGAGTCTCTATCTCCAGTATGTGCTGGGGCTTTCTCCCCAGACCGCAGGCCTCGTTCTGCTTGCCCAGCCCCTTATGCAGACCGTTTTTACACCTGTCGCAGGGAAGCTCTCCGACATGAAGGACCCTGGTCGTGTAGCATCCCTGGGCATGGCGGTAACAGGACTGGGTCTGCTTCTGCTTATCTTTCTTAAAACCGATTCATCCCCTGCCTTTATCATTATAAGCCTGATGCTTCTGGGGCTTGGGTATGCATTTTTTTCATCCCCCAATATGAATGCGATAATGGGATCGGTTGAAAAGCGCCATTACGGGATCGCATCAAGTGTTACCGCGACCATGAGGAGCCTCGGCATGACCGCGAGCATGGCCGTGGCAACGGTTACCATTTCCATCTGCATAGGAAGAAACGAGATCGCAGCGGAGACTTTTCCGGCACTCCTTGAAACAATGAGGATATGCTTTACGATTTCCATCGTGCTCTGCTGCTTCGGTATCGTGGCTTCCCTTTCACGCGGAAAGGTAAATAAGTGAAGATACGGCAAGGTCTAAGACGGGGAGCGGGTCCTGCCGCGAATAGCCAGGCGAATCAAGGCAAAGACCATGAGCGGCTGCTAACGGATTCCGGAACATTTTCATTGAAAAAATGAAAACAATTGAGTCCATGCTATGGATTTGCTATATATAAATTTGGATCATCTCCAAAAGAGTTGGTCTAAATGAAGGATTGGAGGGGTCAAGGGGCCGCGGGTTCGAGTGAAAAGCTTAAAGATCATAGGAAGTTAAACGTTCGGTAAAAAAAATTGTATACACCTTGTTTGCATATGTATAAAGAAACGAAATGTTTTTTTAAAGATGAGCAATACTGTTTTACCTCCCGAATCAGAAGATCCGCTGTTTTCGTATCAAGGGATACCGCCTAAGGGTATGGGAGAAAAACGGCTATAGAGTATATGCAATTTTTCTTTATTGCATATGGTTTAGCCTGTGAATTGGAAACCCGGGACATGATATCAGTTGGCCTGGGTTATTTGAAAGAAGTAAGCTTCAGAGATTAAGAAGGGAAATAAGGGATGTCGGGGCAATGTCCAAAGCGATGATCAAATCCCTGGAAAGAAAACCCTTGAATCCTTGGACCCTTGGACCCTCTTCGACAACTAAGTTGGAGAAGAACCATAAATTTAAATGTCGGCTTTTTCCCCGATCTTCTTACCTTAAACCGAAATCGATTTTTGCGATTTACATTTTTTTCGCTCAATGTGAAAGCACTTAATCTTTTTCTCAAAATTTTTTGGCTGTCTGTTAGTGATCCCTGTTCCATTTAAAGATACAAGATTCTCCAACACAGATCCTGTAGGCCGTTTTAATCGAGGACTTTTTTTTAACCTTAGCGTTAAGGAGGTTGCTATGAGTGCAAAAAAATTGACGACATCGGCCGGGGCACCGGTTACAGACAACCAGAACTCGCTTACCGCCGGTCCGCGAGGGCCTCTTCTGGTGCAGGACTATCCGCTTATGGAAAAGCTCGCACACCAGAACCGGGAGCGGATACCTGAGCGTGTCGTGCATGCAAAGGGGTGGGGCGCGCACGGCATATTCACGGTCACCCACGACATTACGAAGTACACAAAGGCCGCGGTATTCTCCGAGGTGGGAAAGAAGACCGAAATGATAGCCCGTTTTTCCACCGTGGCTGGCGAGCTTGGCGCGGCCGATGCCGAGCGGGACGTGCGAGGCTTTGCTCTAAAGTTCTATACGGAAGAGGGCAACTGGGACATGGTGGGAAACAACACGCCTGTATTTTTCGTAAGGGACCCTTACAAGTTTCCTGACTTTATCCATACCCAGAAGAGACATCCCAGGACCAATATGCGATCACCGAAGGCGATGTGGGATTTCTGGTCACTTTCACCCGAATCGCTACACCAGGTAACGATCCTTTTCTCCGACCGGGGTCTTCCCGTCGGGGTTCGTAACATAAACGGGTACAGCAGTCACACATACAGCTTCATCAATGACGAAAATGAACGTTTCTGGGTCAAGTTTCATTTCAAGACCATGCAGGGTCACAAACACTGGACTAATGCCGAGGCAGCCGAGGTAGTGGGAAGGACCAGGGAATCGACGCAGGAGGACCTGTATAACGCCATTGAAAGGGGGGATTTCCCCAAGTGGAGCTTCCAGATCCAGGTCATGCCTGAAAAAGATGCTGAAAAGACCCCATATAACCCGTTTGATCTCACCAAGGTGTGGCCGCACGGGGATTACCCGATGATCGATGCCGGGATCATGGAATTGAACCGTAATCCGGATAACTATTTTACGGAAGTGGAGCTTGCAGCCTTTTCACCCTCGAATATAGTTCCCGGCATAAGCTTTTCACCCGATAAGATGCTGCAGGCAAGGGTGTTTTCCTATGCGGATGCGCACCGCTACAGGCTGGGGACCCATTACGAAGCCCTGCCGATAAATGCTCCCAGATGCCCGGTGAATCACTACCACAAGGACGGGAAGATGAGGTTCTCTCCCAACTTCCCCAACCCTGACGCATATTATGAGCCGAACTCATTTAGCGGACCAGTTGAGAGCCCTGAATTCAAGGAGCCGCCTCTCAAGATAAGCGGTGATGCGGACCGATACAACCACAGAGAGGGAAATGACGACTACGGACAGCCCAGAGCCCTGTTCAATCTCTTTGACGAGGGGCAGAAGGCCCGGCTTTTCTCGAACATTGCCGAGGCCATGCAGGGAGTGCCGGAGGAGATCATCGAGCGCCAGCTCGGGCACTTTGAAAAGGTGCACCCTGATTACGGCGCAGGAGTTCGTGCGGCATTGGATGAGTTGGCAAAGAAGTAGGAAAAAAGGCCTGCTGACAAGTGAGTCCCGGTTGTTACCCAAGTGATAATTGAAGTAAAACAAAGGCCGTTTCTTCTTAATGGGAAACGGCCTTATATTTTCTCCAGGCCTATACCGATCAAGGCAAAGGAGAGGATTCTGCTATCGCCTTGTTCCCAGGACCCGGGTATGATCCAAACCGATTACCCTGGCCGGGATTCCTGATCTTGGCCTTAAAGGGGCCGTTGTTTTTGTAAATGCACGGGCAAACGCATGGGGCTTTTACCTTCGTGCCCGGATCGCATCACACCAATGAATGTAGATGCAAGACCTATCCTGATATCAGACTGTGGCTGACCAGGGGGTAAATGCCTGCTTGACAACAGGGTCAATGCCGGTTATCTGAATTATAGTTGCGGTTTTCCTGTTACTCTCAACGATCTATGGAGGTAGGTATCTGATATGGAAGAGGTAATTGAGCTGACAAAGGACCTTGTTCGATTCAGGACCATGCACTCGAACCCTGATGAAATCGGAAGGTGCGCTGAGTTCATTCAGGATTACCTGGAAGGGCGTGGCATCAAATACCGGCGTATCGAGCACAATGGCGTCCCGTCCGTTTTGGCGCTTCCAAAGGAGGGTTATGCCCCGGTGCTTCTGATGTCACACATTGATGTGGTGGACGCGGATAAGGATATGTTCACGCCCAGGCAGGAAGGGGGCGCCCTTTACGGCCGGGGGAGTCTCGACGACAAGTATGCCGCGGCCCTGTCCCTGGTGTTGCTCAAAAACTTTTTTGAGGACTTCAGGGAAAGGGGATTGGGCCAGCAGGACCTGCCCTTCGGAGTCCTTATCACAGGCGATGAGGAGGTCGGGGGTTACAACGGCGCCAAATACTCCTTGAACCGGGTCGGCGCGGATTTCTGTATCGCCCTGGATGGTGGCTCTTTGAGCAAGATAGTGGTCAAGGAAAAAGGGCTTATTAAACTGAAATTGATCTCCAGAGGCATGACCGCCCATGGGGCCAGGCCCTGGCTGGGTGAAAACGCGATCGAGAAACTGATTGACGATTACCGGAAAATAAGCTCCTTTTTTGAGGAGTCAGCCCCGGATCACTGGCACCGGACCCTTAATTTCAGTATCGTGCATGCGGGAAAATCTGTCAATCAGGTCCCTGATTACGCAGAGGCATTCTTTGACATCCGTTACACGGAAAATGACGACATGGATGCCCTTGTCGGGGAAATCCAGAGTCGGATCAAGGGTGAACTCGTGGTAGAGACGAAAGAACCCCTTTTTACAGGTGGCGAATCCCCTTATCTGGATCTGCTTTTAAAGATTTCCGGGGATACCGAGGTGGGGTTCGAACATGGGGCAAGTGATGCCCGCTTCCTTTCAGACCACGGCATAAGGGGTATCGTGTGGGGAGCCGATGGGGATGTGAGTCAGCACTCTGAAAACGAGCACGTGAACCTGGATAGTGTTGCCGGCCTGTATGAGCGCCTTGAAGGTTTCATGAAGGCGGTTTACGAAAAGGAGATGACAGCCTAGTATTTTTCGGCCCGGTGCCCGGATGAGGCGATGCCGTCATTCGAACCGGCAAAGGCATTATCCGGAAACCGTTTGAAACAGGTTTTTCCCGATTCAGATTGGAGAAAAGGGTCCAAGGGCTCACCCCTTTTCACTCAATCAGGATATCCTTATCCGGCCCTTTTTGAGATTAACTGATCGGGAGGTGATCTCCAAAATATAATTGACATTGAGTAACCTTGCTGTTAGTTAAAAAAGCAAAACAATAGATGTCTCTGTTCGATATGGCGATGTTGCGGATTCCATCCACTTAATATCTAAACTTGAAGCCGACAGAATGGGTTTCAGGTCGTTTCTTTAAAAAAATTACAGCCCTAACTGAAAATTCACCTGAAGTTTACGTGGACAATCCGGATTGCCGCAATGAGCAAAAGCTCAAATCTTCTCCAGGTCGAAGGATTGAAGACCTATTTCCATACCTTTGAGGGCACAGCCAGGGCCGTCGATGATGTCTCCTTTTATCTCAATAAAGGAGAGGTCCTCGGTATAGTGGGAGAGTCCGGCTGCGGCAAAAGCGTTACAGCCCAGTCCATCATGCGTCTTATCCCTGTGCCGCCCGGTCGAATCGTTCACGGCAAAATCCTGTTTGATGACATTGATGTAGTGGGCCTGAACATGGAGGCGATGCGAAGAATTCGCGGCAATCGTATCTCCATGATCTTCCAGGAGCCCATGACCTCCCTCAACCCGGTCTATACCATCGGTAACCAGATCTCGGAAATGTTTGTGCTTCATGAGAACAGTTCCAGGTCGGAGGCCTGGGAACGCTCGGTCGAGATGCTCAAGAGGGTACAGATTCCCGCACCTGAGAAAAGGGTGCATGAGTACCCCCATCAGCTGTCAGGGGGGATGAGGCAGAGGGCCATGATCGCCATGGCCCTGTCGTGTAATCCTGAAATTCTCATAGCGGACGAGCCCACCACCGCACTGGATGTGACGATTCAGGCCCAGATCCTTGACCTGATGATGAAACTCAGACAGGACTATGAAACCGCCGTTATGATGATTACCCACGATCTGGGCGTGATTGCGGAGATCGCCGAGCGCATAGTGGTCATGTATGCAGGTAAGGTGGTTGAGGAGGGAAGGACCGATGTGATCTTCGAGCAGCCTGATCACCCGTATACCAGGGGGCTCCTCCGTTCCATTCCCAAACTGGGGGAAAGGGCGCTGCATGGGCGGGAGCGGCTCAAAGAGATCTCAGGAGTCGTCCCCAGCCTATATGAACTGAGTCCCGGGTGCAGCTTTTCCCCCAGGTGCCCCGATGTCATGGACATATGCAGAAAGAGGTTGCCTGAGATCAGGGACATGGGGGAGGGACACCGTGTGCGCTGCTGGCTCTATGAGAATGGGAAGTGATGAAAAAGCCTGTTCCCGGCGTTCATTTATATAGAGGATTTATAAACGTGGCCGAGGAATCCCGGGGCCTTCCAATCTGAGGGAATTTGATAACCCAATCTTTTTCATGGCGGATTGAGGATTTTGGAAGATCTTCTCACAGTTAAAGACTTGAGAGTCCATTTCCCGATCAAAAAGGGCCTTCTGGGGAAGACCGTGGATTACGTCTATGCGGTGGACGGCGTATCCTTTGACCTGGCAAAAGGTGAAACCATCGGCCTGGTCGGGGAGAGCGGATGCGGCAAGACCACTACCGGGCTTGCGGTGCTTCGGCTGATCGAGCCTACGGCCGGCAGGGTGACCTTTCAGGGAAGGGATATGTCTGGTTCGAGCAAGGCCGAGCTGAGGGCCATGAAAAGGCAGATGCAGATCATCTTTCAGGACCCCTACTCATCCCTGAATCCCCGCATGACGGTGAATCATATCCTGAACGACCCGATGGAGATTCATCATGTGTATCCAGGCAGGCAGAGAAAGGACCGAATCGCCTATCTGCTGGAGAAAGTGGGGCTTTCCCCGGAGCAGGCCCGCCGGTACCCGCATGAGTTTTCAGGCGGTCAGCGCCAGAGGATCGGGATCGCCCGGGCCCTGGCCCTTAATCCCAGCCTGATTATAGGAGACGAACCGGTATCAGCACTGGACGTCTCGATTCAGGCACAGATCATCAATCTTCTCATCGATCTGCAGACCGAGTTCGACCTGTCCTACATCATCATCGCGCATGATCTTGCCGTTGTTGAACATATCTGTGACCGGATCGCGGTCATGTACCTCGGGAAAATAGTGGAACTTGCCACCTACAGGGATCTCTATTCGAACCCGAGACATCCCTACACCGAGGCGCTTCTTTCAGCCATCCCGGCGCCTGACCCGAAAAAGAAAAAGGACAGGATCATCCTTAAGGGGGATGTCCCAAGCCCCATCAATCCCCCTGCCGGGTGCCATTTTCATCCCCGCTGCCCGAGGAGGATGGATATCTGCGATAAAGAACCCCCCGGGCTGAAGGAGGTTTCAAACGGTCATTTTGTCAATTGCTTTTTGTATGAATGAATTCCAGATCTTTTTATCTGAGGAACGGTCTTTGTTGTTAACACTTTTTCTGAACCGGTGAAAAGGAAAGGGGGTAATTATGAGAAAGTCAATCTTTATCTTTTTGAGTTTTCTGCTTATTGGGGCAATGGTTGCGACAGGGTCGGCCCTTGCGGCCTCCTCCATCGTTGTAGCGCAGGACACGCCTCCCAGGATGATGAATCCTCACGGAGACGATTCCGACGCTGGTCTGCAGTATATGGCAAATTTTTTCGACGGGCTCCTCCAGAGGACGGGTCCCGGGGGAAAGCTGGGACCGGCGCTTGCGACCAGGTGGGAGCATCCCGATCTTCTGACATGGAAGTTTTACCTCAGAAAGGGTGTCAAGTTTCATAACGGAAACCCTTTTACCGCAGCCGATGTGAAGTTCTCCTTTGAAAGGCTGAGCAATCCCGAGGTCTCCGAGTTCCTGAACACGGGGAAATCAATCGAATCGATCAATATCATCGACGACTATACCGTGGAGATAAAGACCAAGAAGCCGATCCCATGGTTTGCGAACAACATGCACCAGGTCTTTATCATGGACAAGGAGTCAACCGAGGCGAGAGACCAGGGAGATGTGATGGTCAAGCCTGTCGGGACAGGCGCCTATAAGCTGGAGGAATGGGTCAAGGGCTCCTATGTCCGCATGTCTGCAAATGAGGAATACTGGGAGGGCGCGCCTTCTCTGAAGAAGGTGGAAGTACGTCCCATAAAGGAATCATCGACCCGATTCGCGGCGCTTGTGTCCGGACAGGTGGGGATTGTCACAGGTATCCCGGTGGAACTCTTTGACAAGGTGAAAAAGAACCCCAAGCTTGAAATAATAAGCCGCGCAGCAAGAAGATCCATCTTCCTGGCCCTAGGCAATAAGCCAGGTTCTCCCATGGCGGACATTCGGGTGAGAAAGGCCATGTACATGGCCATCAATGAAGATGAAATAATCGAAAAGATCATGCGGGGGCACGCAACACCTGCGGCACAGATCCCGGATCCCCCGACGATAGGTTACAACGGGGATATAAAAAGGCTGAAATATGATCCTGAAGAGGCCAAAAAACTCCTCAAGGAGGCTGGCTATGAAAAAGGCTTTGAGGTAACCCTTTCAGGTCCCAACGACCGTTATGTCCAGGATGCCAAGATCGCCGAGGCCGTGGCCCGCTACTTGGCCAAGGTGGGCATAAAGGCCAAGCTGGATGTGAAACCCAAATCAATCTTTTTCCCTGACGTGGCCGAGGGAAAACTGGAGTTTTATCTGATAGGCTGGTTCGACGGCACATTCGACATGGGAAGGACCTATTTCAAGCTCGCCCACAGCCGGGATCGGGACAAGGGTTACGGCGGTCTGAACGGCGCGGCCTACGGCGATCCCGCTATAGACAAACTGCTGGAATCAACCGCCGACATCGTTGATCCTCCGAAGAGAAAAGAGACCCTTGAAAAGCTGAATGCCATGGCCATGACAGACAAGATAATCTGGATCCCGCTTCACTATCAGGAAGACCTTTATGCCGTCAATAAGGGCAGGGGCATTACATTCAACCCTCGTCCCGACCGCTGGATGGTATACAAGGAAATTTCGAAAAAATAAAACTGACAGGCGCCGGGGCAGGTTCACAGCTGGCCCGGCGCCGCTACTTAAGGGTCCTTTTGTGACCCTTGTTGAGATTATATGGCCGCATACATTGCAAGAAGAATGATCCAGGGCCTGATAGTCCTACTGGCCGTTTCCATGATCTGTTTTGTTATCTTCCGGTACATGGGGGACCCGGTCGTCACCATGGCGGGCAGATACGCGACCTTTGACGAGAGGGAAGAGGTCCGGCATATGCTGGGACTGGATCAGCCCATATATGTTCAGTACTGGCGGTTCATCTCTAATGCGGCCCATGGTAACTTCGGCAAATCCTATGTGAGCCGGGTCCCGGCCCTGGGACTCATACTGGAAAGATTTCCCGCAACCTTCGAGCTTGCATGCACGGCCGTTATCATGGCCTTTGCCATAGGGGTGGTCCTGGGCGTGGTGGTCGCCTTAAAACCGTATGCCATGAGAAACCGTCTGATCATGACTGCGTCTTTAGGGGGTATCTCCATCCCGACGTTTCTCATGGGGATACTTCTGATCATGGTCTTTTCCGTATACCTGGGCATGCTTCCTCCCTTCGGCCGGGGTGATACGGTGCAGGTGGGCGCGTGGAGAACGGGGTTTCTCACCCTGAGCGGCATCAAACACCTTATACTTCCCGCCGCGACCCTTGCCATGTATCAGCTCGCAGTGCTTCTCAGGCTTACCAGGGCGGGCATGCGGGAGGTGCTGACCGAGGAATACATCAAGACGGCATGGGCCAAGGGTCTTTCCCCCATGAAGGTGATCTTCAAGCATGCCCTGAGAAATGTCCTGATCCCGGTAGTGACGATTACCGGTCTCCAGTTCGGGGAGGTCATCGCCTTTTCCATAGTAACCGAGACCATTTTCCAGTGGCCTGGCATGGGCAACCTCCTGCTCACGTCCATGTATGAGTCGGACCGGCCGGTGGTGGTTACCTATATCATGATGGTCGCGGTGATCATTATTACTCTTAACATCGTTGTGGACATACTTTACGCATTGATAAATCCGAAGATCCGCTATGAATAATCACCTGATAAAATCGAGGATGCTGTACAGCTATCTGCATGATCCATCCGCCATTATAGGCAGCCTTATCCTGGTGGTGTTCATCACGGCCGCGATTCTGGCACCCTGGATCACCTCACATGACCCGTATGACCTGGAAAAAGTGTCTCTCGAGCATTTTCTGACCCCTCCGGTCTGGATGGAAGAAGGGATGGCGCAGTTTCCCCTGGGGACCGATGATCAGGGCCGCGGGATACTGAGCACCATAGTCTACGGGTGCAGGACATCCCTCATCGTGGGGTTCGGGGTGGTGCTCATCGCCGGCACATTCGGGATCTTCATGGGTCTGCTCGCAGGGTATTACGGGGGCTGGCTCGATTCCGTTACCATGCGGCTTGCCGACACCTTTTTTTCCTTTTCCACTACCCTGATGGCCTTTCTTCTCCTGGGCGTGTTTGGTCCCAAGGGAATCATGATAGTAATTATCGCCATTTGCATGGCGGACTGGGTTCGCTATGCCAGGACCATGCGAGGTAGCGTCCTTGAGGTCAAGGAAGAGGCATATGTCATGGCGGCCAGGGCAACCGGGGCAAAAGATCTGCGGATACTACTGAGGCATATCCTGCCGAACGCCATTGCGCCCATCTTCGTGGTTATGGCGGTGGATCTGGCCGTGGTTATAATGCTTGAGGCAACGCTCAGTTTTCTGGGCGTGGGCGTGCCTCTTACAAAACCGTCTCTCGGCATGATGATAGCAATCGGCAAGAACTATATCTATGCGGGAATGTGGTGGATGATAGTCTTTCCCGGGGCCGCCCTCATTTTTCTGGTAGTGGGGATCAATCTCTTTGCCGACTGGCTGAGGGAGGAACTTAATCCCAAGATAGAACGCAAGGCCTGAAAGTGCCTAAAGTTTTGGCGCCGTTCCTGTGTATTTAGAAACGGCCCAATCCCTAAGACAGCCGATTGGATCTGATAGAAGGAAATAACCCTGATGGATGATACCTTTATCTTTAAAAACGCCTTTATGATAGACGGAACCGGCGCAGACCCGGTACCGAATGCGGCCCTTGTCGTATCAGGCGGGACCATAAGGGAGATCCATCGGGCGGGGGAGAGAGGAAGTCTCCCTTCAGGAAGGGTCATTGACCTGAAGGGTCGGACGCTCATGCCGGGGTTGATTGATGCCCATGTCCATCCGGGCAATGTGGAGTGGCGCCTTCCCGAGACGGTCCTGCTTCCCCCAGCCGTCTATGTCCATCGAGTCACAAGGACACTCAAGGCCGATCTCGCTTTAGGTTTTACCACTCTCAGGGATGCGGCAGGCCTGGACCGCGGCTTCAGGGACGCAATCGATCAGGGGCTTATTGCGGGGCCTGATCTTCTTTTGAGCGTAACGCCCATATCTGAGGCAAAAGGAGTTGGAAAAGGGCCAAGTCCCAGAAACAGCATCGGTATCGGTAATGAGGTATGTGAAGGCCCCGACGAGGTGAAAGCGGCTGTTCGCAGGACCCTTAAACGGGGGGCGGATCATATCAAGGTCTTTGCGGACGGAGAGGTGGTATCCCAGTCGAAAACAGACAGGGCAAGGCCGGGTGAGCCAAAATTTTCAGTTGAAGAACTTAAGGCGGCGGTAACCGAGGCGGAAGCCGCGGGCGCCTATGTCATGGCCCATACCTACGGCCCAAGGGCCATTCAAAACTGCCTTGAGGCGGGGGTTCGAAGCATCGAGCATGGCAATCTTATGGATTCTGAGACAGCCGAGATGATGCGGGCTAAGGGGGCCTTCTATGTCCCCACCCTGACCGTCTTTGACCTGGCTGTAAGGGAAGGCAGGGAAAATCTCGATTCATTCACCCTGGAGAAACTCGCAACAGTGGGGCACAGGGGGCTTGAGGCACTGGAACTGGCTTACAGGGCGGGTGTGAAAATCGCGTCAGGCTCAGACATCATAGGACCCCTGCAACATCTTAAAGGAAGGGAACCGGCAATAAAGGGGGAAGTAATGACCCCCATGGAGGTGATCGTTTCCGCCACCAGGACCAATTCTGAACTCATGGGCCTGTCCGATGTCACTGGGACCCTCGAGCCTGGAAAACTGGCCGATCTGATCGTTATTGACGGAGATCCCCTCAGGGATCTTTCCCTTTTTGAGAAGGGCCTTGAAAAGGTCCTTCTTGTTATGAAAAAAGGACGGATCGAAAAACAGATCCCGTTTTAGATCGCCATGGGCAGGGGCGCATTTTCCGCGCGTTTTTGTCCGGCCGCGATCAGGCTGAATCCTCCTGATGCCTGCGACGGATCGACTGGATCATCTCATCCAGCTGTTGAAGAAAACGTGACCGGTCACGCTTTTTTAACGGCGGGGGGCCGCCCGTTATCTCCCCCGCATCACGAAGCCCTGACAACAGTTCCCTAGTCGCCAGGGCCTGACCGATGTTGTCTTCTGTGAACGGTTTTCCGGTTGTACCGATTACACCCGCGCCTTTTTCAAGGCATCGGCCCGCAAGCGGGATATCGGCTGTAACGACTATGTCGTGAGGTTGCACATGTTCGACAATCCAGTCATCGGCTTCGTCCGGCCCGGCCCCCACGACTTCAAGCGCGATCCCCCTTTGATCAGGAATCCGCATCCATGAGTTGGCCACCAGTGTTACATCGAGGCGGCACCTGCCCGCCACCCGGTACACCTCCTGTTTGACCGGGCACGCGTCCGCATCAATAAAGATATGAAGCAAACGAAGATCCTCCTGTCAGCCCGGACCCGGTCCGGTTTTTATACTATTTAATTGCCTGTCGTGCAGTCTTGATAAAAGCATCAGTGCCAGAACCGCACCCAGAAGTGCCAGGCCCATATCCGACTGGGTGTCCCACACATAACCCTGCGTGCCTAAAAAGGCTTCAGCTGATTCATCCGTAAATATCGCAACCCACCATTCAATAAGTTCATAAAACGCGCTCAAGGCAAGGCAGCAGCATACAACGATAAAATTCCGCCACGCAATGCCGTTTATAACCGTTTTTCTGATAAATATTTCACGCGCTATAACAGCGGGAACAAAGCCCTGTGCGAAGTGCCCGACCTTGTCGTAATTGTTCCTTTCAAGCTCAAGACAGTCCCGTATCCAGTCAAACAGAGGGACCTCCGCATAGGTATAATGTCCGCCGACCATCAGAATAACGCAGTGAATCAGTATCAGGACGTACGTAAGGTTTGTAAGGCGGAACCTCTTGTATGTCAAGGTCACTAAAATCAAACCTATAAGGGCGGGGGCCACTTCCAGAAACCAGATAAAATAGTCGTTGGGATCTATTGCCGACCATATCAGGACAATTAAAAATGTCGAAACCCAGGCTGTTTTCATCTGTTTATCCGCTGGAATTTAACCATGCTGCCTGCGGGCGGCAAGGATGCGATCAATCCTTCTGTAACCGCCCGGTCTGCCACAAAATAACGGCTAAGGCCCAGAATGAAACAAGAATAATTAATGGGGCCTGAGGTCCTTCAACTCATGCGATTTTTTTTCACAGTTTTGTCCATCTGCCGCTCTGTATCCGGAACTGTTGATGTGCCGCCGTGCGGCCCTTTCCGGGGTGGGGATTTCCTTTAATGGGTTAGGCTCACTCCCCTTACCAGCGGGTCAAGGCAAAAGCTGAACGGAGACTTTTATCCTTTTGGTTGTAAAAACCTTATCAGATTGTCGTTAAAATGCCGAGCCTGCTCGATATTGGAAAGATGGGCCGCATCAGGGATCACCACAAGACTCGAGCCTTTGATTTGCGCGTGCATGGCCTCGGATGCCGCCACCGGTGTGCCCGGGTCATCGGCACCGACCATAATCAGGGTGGGAGCCTCAATGGCCGACAACCGGTTCAAATAATTGAGACGCCGTATGGCTTCACTGCACCCAAGATAACCAGCCACAGGGGTGTCCAGGATCTGTTGCCTGACCTGCTTGATCCCGGGAGGGTTTTCTTTAAGATAATCGGGGGTAAACCAGCGCTCTAAAGTTGCCTCCGCAACCGCCTGCATGCCCCCCTTTTGCACGTCATCGCTACGTTTTTGCCAGAGGGGTTGGGCTTCATCGGGAATGATGGCGGCCGTATCCGCTAAAACCAGACGCTCTATGCGCTGCGGGTGATCTAATGCCAGGCCCTGTCCGATCATGCCGCCCATAGACAGGCCGACCCAGTAGACCCTGTTTAAATTCAGTTCATCCAGAATAGCCGCGGCATCGTCAACCAGTTGCTCCATGGTGTAAGGCCCCGGCGGCGGGTCACTTCCTCCGTGACCGCGCGTATCATATCTGAGGACCTGGAAGCGGGATTCCAGCAAATCAAGCTGAGGGTGCCACATCACCATGCTGCAGGCCAGGGAGTGACTCAACACCACCACGGGTGCCTGCTTTTTACCGGACAATTCACAATTGACGCGGATACCGTTTGCTTCGATTATCATGATTTAGACTCCTTTCTTCAATATTTCATAAATCGCTTGGCCTTGATCCCGACGCATAACTGGTAAGAATAAGTAAAAATTTATTGTAAAACAGAGAAAAAGAAGCAATAGCCGGCGAGTTCACTTTTTATCGAAAGTGAAGAATGAGGCTCTGATCTATTGGCCTGGTGATTCATTATTCCAGTTTGTTGACCTGCCGGCTTTCAGGTACCTTAGATGTTTTTTGCAATGTATCGGTGGAATAAAGCTGATTATATTTGTTTATTAGCAACTGAAGCCTCAGCATCTCCTCCTGGCTCAACTGCCCGTCTTTTTCTAACTTCTCAATTAGCGCGTTTATCGGGAACCATAGCTCATCGGCTGACTGCAATCGTTTTTCCATTATCTGATGAGACTCCGGTTCAGGGGCGATCGTGATCGTGATCTCTTCTGAAAAGGGGCTTTCAACAGAGGCTTGATTAACGGAAGTGACCGCAAAGTAGTAGGTCTTTCCGGCAACCAGATCCGTAAAGGTATGGCTTGTATTTTTCCCGGCCGAAACAGGCGGGCCATATACCCTGGAAGCCGTTCCGCAATATACGTTGTAATGGTCAAGCTCGCCGGCCCCCGTGGACTGCCAGTCAAGTGTGTATGATCCGGCAGATGCATACACGGGCAGTAGAAACAGGACACAAACAGCTATTAGATACAGCCTGATTTTTTTGCGCACGACTCACCTCGCGGAATAGGATTACCCCCAAAAAAGAAGAAAACGGAACTTCCTCAATGAGAAAGGGTGCCCGATCATTAACATGGATGCCTACGGATATCTATCTAACACATACCGGCGTAGATAGATAAGTATGTCAGATTATTATTTTTATGTTTATTTTTGTCAAGATTTCAAGAAGCTTAAGGGCAAACCTGGCTTGTCCCTTACAACCCTGTCTTCACTCAAATTAGATAAAGAAAATGGAGGTGGTCTCATCTTTACCGAGTGAGCCGGCAGGGCTAAAGAAAAGCATGAAATCATGGGCGTCCCCCTTGTCCACTTGTGGTAATGACATGAATGCCGTCGACTTTTCTGTTGTTCTGGTGCAAAGCGTACAGGGTTTCAGTGATGACCTGGGGGCTCAAGCCTGTCACTGCCAGCAGCGTGTTTTTCATTCCACTATCTCCGCCTGTATCTTTCCCGGGCCAAAGGAGGTCTGTTTACCAAGATGAACTTTGGAGCAGAACTCGATCAGCGGCATATACTCACCCATATCGCCTTCATATGTGACGGATCCGACCATGCCGCCCATGAGCATTGCCTTGTCCTGGCGAAAGGAATAACGCCTCCAGTCAAACCAGTTGAGATCTTCGTCCACGATTTTGACGTCCATGGCCTTTTTGACAAGGCCCCGGTAATCCAGCGAAGGTTCACCCTCTCCGTAGAAATTATAAAGAGAAGACATCCTTCTCAGCATGGCCCTTACAAGGACATGGAACGGCAGATCGGCCTTGAGGCGGTTTTCAAACTTGAGGCGAAGGGGCGTTATCATGCTCAGCCTGAGTCTGAACGTTCTTTTCTGGAACTCTCCGTTATCCTTAAGTGAAAGAATGGGCGGATTTTCAGTCTTGAGTGTCTGGTCGGCACTTGAATAAATGGGTTTTTCACCGGCCTTGACCTGTTCAAGGGAAAAATGTCCCCGCTTCCCGTTGACGCGTTTTCCGATCCCGATCTTTCCCATCTGTTCAAAGGCATAGATAAAATAGGGGAGGTTGCGGTTGGCTTCACCAAAGAGCAATAACCGAAAATCAAAGGAGGATCCTTCTGAAAAACGGGTTTCCATGGTAAGCGGAGGTTCGATAACAAAGGGATGAGGGGCTGCGGCAATTCTCGAACCCTCAGGCGTATCCATGGTGTCCTGGGTCTCAAAGACCATTGCATAGACGCATCTTTTTTTCAGCAGGCACTGGTCGCACTCCTGTCGTTTGAGGGCACAGACTACTCGTTTCAGGGCACGGCCGAATACCCCCCCCTGAAAGTGGAGCCCTTATAGCAGGGGAGCATGGCCTCATCAGTCAAACGGCATAGAAACTGATAATTTTCGTAAAGCATATTATCTTCCCGGTTATGTAAGCTAATAAATCGAATGCTCTAATTCTTTTCAGGTAACATTAAAGGAAATCAGAAAGCCCGCAAACTACTGCAACATTGCAAAAAAGAAAGCGCCGCCTCTTTTTGTGAGAAACGGGATTTTTTGGCGATCATTAAACATTTCCAGGCCTCATTGAGGTTGGATCGTGATTTCTCCTGCCAGTGCAATCAATGCCTGTCAGGATGTGGGAAGTGGATATACATAATTTGATGTGTTCCCGCATGATGAGCCCTTTTGTTTGAAAGGGGTTAAGATAAGAAACATAAATGCAATTAGAACCATAAAATAAAACAGGGTTATGTCAAGTGAAAATAAAATTTATAGCTGATTTTAAACCTAATTTTTCTAAATGCACATAAACATGTGCATTGTTAAAATGTAATTGGCAGGAATGCACAGAAACATGTGCATGATAACCAGCGTGCACATATTTCTGTGCACGCGGCAGGGAAGGGTGGCGGAGGGATTTTTTTGATGCATGAATTTAAAGCGATTAAATTGGAATTAGATCAATGATATAGGAGGTTTCTACAAAATTTGTAGGTGATAGAGCAGGGGCAACAGCTCAGACGGCCGCTGAAAATTGGGGTAGAAGCGATATGGCATATAATGGAAGATTGTAGATTTTTCCGTCCTTTTTGAGGTTAAGGAGGTTTATCCGCAGAAGCCGGTCCGGTTTGAACTGTAAGTCATAAGACTTCAGGCTCTTGCTCTTTAGATTAATACCGGCTTTAACTTCAAGCGGGCAGATATTCCCTTCAAAATCAAAAAGAAAGTCAAGTTCGGCCTTTCCGCCTTTACTTCGCCAGTAGTAAAGCCCTTGGTTAAAATGAGAAACCAGCTGCTGGGCAACATAATTCTCCACCAGGGCTCCTTCATATTCGTTGAAGAGCCGTTCTCCCTGTGCCGATAGCTCGACAGGCACCTTGGCCATGGCTCCCAGCAAACCTACATCAAGGGCATATACCTTGAAACAATCGGTATTTGCATAATGTTTCAAGGGATGTCTGACTGTTTCAATCGCATTTGCCTGATAAATCAAACCTGTATCTTCAAGCCATCTCAGGCTATCTTCATAGGCCCTCGCTCTAGCCCCTTTCTTGACAGCGGAGAAAACGAACTTTTTGTTTTCCCTTGCAAGATGCCTGGGTATTGAATCCCAAATCATTGTGAGCTTTGGTATGTCGGGCGCCGGGGCATGCTTGGCAAAATCCATGACATAAGATTTGATGATTTCTTCCTGAATCTCTCTGATTTCCCTGCCATTACCTTCCCCGGCATGGTGCTTTACCGCTTCCGGCATGCCTCCGACAAAATAATAACGGCGAAGCATATCTATCAAATGTGAATGAAAGGCTTCAGGGAGGGGAGTTGGTCGACTGATCTCTTTGAGCAGCTTTCTGTACCTGGACTCACCCATGGCATCTAGGAATTCCTGAAACGTCATGGGATAAAGATTTAGAAAGTTTACCTTTCCAACGGGGAAGGATCCCGGACCGGAAAGTTTCAACCCAAGTAAAGAACCAGCAGCGGCTATGTGGATATCGCTTTGCTCTTCAGCAAAGTATTTCAGCGCATTCAGGGCACGGTTTGAAACCTGGATTTCATCGAAGATAATAAGGCATGCCCCTGGTTGGATGTCCAGATCCCTATAAATGGAGAGTTCTTTTCGTATTCGGTCAGGATTCAGGTCCTTTTTGAAGAATTGGTCGAGTCCGGGGTCTTCCTCGAAATTGAAGTATGCAACATTTTCGTATTCGTTGCGGCCGAATTCCTTCAGGATAAATGTCTTTCCTGTTTGTCTGGCACCTTGCAAAAGGAGCGGTTTTCTTCTGGAGGACGTCTTCCATTCCAATAATTTATTATAGATATCTCTTTTCATGGCATTGTATTTTGCCATGATCGGGGTGTGGGGTCAAGGGTATTCGGGCGGAAAATGTGATTTTATGCACATTATTCAGACGAAAAATGTGCATTTGCGCACAAAATACTCCCCAAAGTCATTATATTCTGTGCCTTGAACCTCACTTTTTGATAAGGATAATAAAGCAAAAGTGTAACCTAATGGGATAGGTCCCTTCTATCCCAGAGTGTCTTCCGGTTAATAATGTCAAACACTCCTGCGTAGTTTATTCTTACTTCCGGAAGAAAGTCATTCGGAAGAAAGACCAGGGTGTAAAAGGGGTCATGAAAGGGGTAGCCCTTTTTGGAAAGGAATGCCTTGAATTCGTTTTCCCTTTTAGAAAGCTCGCGCATCGGCACATGAGACATCATCCCTCCAAGGGGAAGGGGCCATTCATAGGCAACGCGGCCGTTATCGAGAGCCACGGTGCCGCCTCCCAGCTCGATGAGACGGTTTACCGCATCTGTCATGGATTGAAGGTTTCCGCCTATTACAAGGATCTGGTTTGCCGTGTTAAAGGTGGAGGCAAGGGCCTCGATATCATCTGCAAAACCCTTCAGTATCCCGTTGGAAACCCATTTTCCATCCCTGTCTATAAGGGAGATAAAAGAAAAACCTGCCCTGTCTTCAAGGTCGATAAGGCCGTGTTTAACGGGAAACAAGACCTGTTCCATGCGGGTGATGACGGCCGAGATAAGCCTTATGACCGGAAAGGATACCTCCTTTTGTTTGCTTCTTATCTCGAAATAATCCCTTTTTGCCCTCCAGCGCTTTTTTATAAAAGAGGAGCCGGGCAGAAATTTCTTCCAGTTCGGATGAGGCCAATCCCCTGAAAGCCTCCCCTCTTTTGCGACCAATAGACCCTTTGAAAAGACCATCTCGGGCACGGGATCGAGCAGGTCGTCTAAGACCAGGATATCCGCGTATCTGCCGGGTGCGATTCCTCCTATGTCGCGCTCCATTCCGAAATAAAGCGCCGGGTTTATAGTGACCATCCTGTAGGCGGACACAGGATCTATACCCTGTTTAAAGGCTGTTTTAAGGAGATGATCAGTAATTCCATTTTCCCTGTAAAAGGCGGGGCTTGATGAGTCGGTGGTAAGCATCATCCTGTCAGTTAATGCACCCCCTTCTGTCACCGCCTTTAAAAGGCCATTCAGGTCCTGCCTTAAGGAACTTTGCCTCAGCATGACCCAGAGACCTGCCCTAAGCCTCTCCATCACCTCAAGCGCGTTTATGCTCTCATGGCACGATTCGATTCCGCACCGGGCAAGGGCCTGTATCTTTTCATGTTTTGCTCCCGCGGTGTGTCCGTCCACCCTTTTCCCGAGACTTTTTGCGATATCGATCAGCTCAAGGATATCCGGATCACCTGAAAGAAGATCCTGCCACCGGGTGATTTCTCCCAGGGAGGCGGCAGCCGGGTGCATGAGCAACCTTTCCACATTTTCGACGGAAAAGAGTTCCTTTTCATCTTTCATGGGTGTCTGGGGATTCGACCGGCAGAACCAGAAAAATTTTACCGGAAAATCTGCAAGCCGGTCCATGAAGGCCTCAAAGAGATCGACCCCCATAAGAGAGAAAAATACCAGATTGTCGCAGACAAAGGTGGTCGTGCCGAGGGTGCATGCCTCCTGGGCCAGTGTCACGGGATTGTAGAGGAACCAGGGGTGACAGTGGGGCTCGATGTATCCCGGGACAAGGGCCTTTCCCTTAACGTCCACGATCTGCGTGTCTTTTTCCTGCGGGACCGGAAGGGTGCCCACATGATCGAATCTTTCACCCTTTATCGCGACGTTTGTCTTAAGGAGTTCCCCTGAATAGACATTCAGGACCGTGCCACCGGTCAGACAGATGTCGGGGCCGTCGGTTGAATGGCTGTTTGCGCCCCGGGAGTTATTCATTTTTCCATTCGGGCCTTCTTTTTTCAAGAAACGCATTAAGCCCTTCCTGGGCGTCTGCCGTGGGCATGAGTTCATCAAGATAGATCTTTTCTATTACCTGCAAAGAGGCCTCAAGGTCGTCTCCAAGACCGGCCATGACCGCCTTTCTGGTCTTTCTAAGGACCTCCGCGCTCATCCTGAGATAGGGCTTTAGGAACTTTTCGGTTTCAGCCTCAAGCTCGCCTTGTTCGACCACCATGTTGACAAGCCCCATTCCTGCCGCCTCCTGAGCCGATATGATCTTACCGGAGAATATCAGCTCGGAGGCGGCCTTTCTACCCATAATCCTAGGCATGATAAGGGCTGCGATAGGAGGAAACACCCCCACCTGTATCTCCGGCTGGCCGAATTTGGCGTCCTGAGAGGCGATTACAAGGTCGCAGAATACGGCAAGCTCGCATCCCCCGCCGAGGCAGGAGCCGTAGACCGAGGCGACGGTAGGAATCCCCAGCGCTTCCATCTTCCTGAACATGCCGTGAAAGGCCTCTATCATCTTAGGGGCAAGATCCCCCATATGCTCTCCCACGTCCACTCCGGCTGAAAAACACTTTCCCTTTGCGTCGAAAAGCACGGCCTTTAGATCCTTTTTGCCTTTCCAGGAATCGAGCCGGTTGTTTATCTCCTCCATCATGGCAATGTTCAAGATATTTACAGGGGGCCTGTTCAAGGTGATGGTGCCCAGGCCGCCGTCAAAAACCGATTCAATATATTGATAGGCCATTTTGTGCTCCTTCCGGACGGTGCCACAAGTTTAAAAAAAGGGTTCAAGGGGCCAAGGGTTCAAGGGTTATAAAGGTTATAAAAAGAAGCGGCAGGCAGGTCAATGTTTCCGATCGTCCTGGCTGCCGCATGAAAGACCTTCCATTTCGGATAATTGGACTATTCTTTCGGTTTCCCCATTACCTCTGCGTACATGTCCATGTCCCAGGTTCTGCATTCGGCTATGTTCTGGCGGAACTTGAGGAAGTCCACGGTGTCCTTGCCCGTTATCTTCTTCGTGTTAAAGGCGCCGAAGCCCAAAAACGCCTCGCCCGACATGTTGGCGGCCAGCCAGTGCCTGTTGTAGTTCTTGGAGTAATCCCAGAAGAATTTTTTCTTTGCGCGCACGCTGTCGATCGATTTGATCAGGCAGGCGGGAAAGAGGTTGGCGAACGTCCATACGATCTTGTCCACCTCTTTGTCCAGGAGTTCAAAGTCGGCATTCGGCTGATGCTCCTTTACAAATGCCCTGGCCTCTTTTAGTTCCTCACCCTTTTTGAATTCGCCGTAGACTATCTCGCCGTCTTCGACGTAGCGGTCGGTGACGATCTGGGGATTTCTCATCCATTTTCCGTCCACCTTGAGCACCGGCACACACTTGCTGATCAGGTTTTTCATCTTCATCTTGTAGGCGGACCACATCTCGCATGATACGCAGTTCCACATTGCATCCTCAATCCCGAGGTACCAGGGCAGGAAGTCGGATGAGCCGCCGTCGGGGGCCGACCCGTGTCGGGGGCCTGCCTGTCCGAAGATCGCAAGATCCGAGGAGATGGCGATATCGCAGGCCATGCCGATTTCCTGACCCCCTGCCACCCTCATCCCGTTTACCCTGCAGATCACCGGCTTTTTACATGCCAGGATCGAGTCGACCATATGGTTGAAAAGCTCCATGTACTGGCCGTATTCGTCGCAGCGCATGCTGTAGAACTCACTGTATTCCTTGGTGTTTCCTCCGGTGCAGAAGGCATATGGCCCTGTCGCCGTAAACACCGCTGCAACGACGCTTCTGTCCAGGGAGGCGTTCTCAAAACCTGCGATAACCCCCTTGACCATCTCGGTGGTGTATGAGTTAAACTGTCTCGGGTTGTTGAGGCGGATCCAGCTCACGAAAAGCCCGTCGATCACCTTTCCTTCAGGATCGGTAAGGGGTCTTTTTTCGTACACCACACATGGGGCGTCGGCATCCGTTCCCCAATGTACATCCGTGTGCAGCGCGTGATCCTTCTGTTCGTTGTCTCTCGGCATCCACTCTAATGACATAATACGCTCCTCCTTTCCTTCCTTTGATCTAGCTCTTCAGCAGTTTATGGTTGCTCCGCATAGCGGATTGTTTTCGCCTGTTGCCTGATGAACCTGTTAAAATAAAGCTAGAAATCGGGGGTCAGCACGATCCTCTTCATCGGAGGCGTCTTGTGCGCCTCCGCGAACGTATCGGCGATGGTGCTCATAGGCCGGGTCTCAACGAACTGCTCCATATTGATCTTTCCTGAAAGCACCATATCGAGCACTACCGGATAGTATTCGGGAAGACATCCCCAGGTCCCTATGATCTCTGCGTCAAATGCCATTAGCCTGCCGATCGCATACTCGGTTCTTGCCAGACTGAATCCTACCACTATCAGCTTTCCGACAAACCCGAGAAGGGTGAGTGCTATCTCCTGTCCCGCCTTTGAGCCCGTCACCTCGAAGATCTTCCAGCCGAAGTTTGGAAGGCCCTTTTCCTTGCAAAGTCCCCTGAATTCCTTGGACACCGCCTTTGCGTCCTTGTCCGTGGAATTGATCACATAGTCCGCGCCGAACTTGAGAGCCCTGTCCAGCTTGTCCTGGTTCCTGGCGATTCCTACCACGGTCCTTGCTCCCAGGGCCTTTGCGACCTGGCCCATGTACTGCCCCACCCCTCCGGTGATGCCAAGGACCACCACGTTGTCTCCGGGCTGCAGGGCCGCCCTTTTGGCGGCCTGGTAAGGCGTTGTCGCCGCATCGGCCACTACCGCGAAATGTGAAAGAGGGGTGTCACCTCTTTGCTTTATCTCGCACAGATCGATGGTGGGTACCGGGATATGGCTTGAAAATCCGCCATAGATACCGAGGCTGTTTCCGGGCATCTTCTGGTTAAGGCACCTGTTTCCGCGTCCGGTCTTGCACAGGATGCACTTGCGGCAGGGCATCACGGCCGGGATGATAACCTCTTTGCCGACCCATGCCTCATCACCCGCCACCACGGTGCCGGATATCTCGTGTCCCAGGGTAAGCGGGGGCTTTGAGACATTGGGCACTCCGTCATAAAAAAAACCGAGGTCAGTGTGGCAGACTCCGCAGCCGGCGATTTCCACAAGGGCCTCGTCCGGTGCAAGCCCCGGAACGGGTATCTCGGTTTTTTCCAGTTTACCGGGGGTAACCTCCCCTGTGTCCCTGTCCTTTGTCGTAGGCTGTACCATCTGCCATGTCTGAATTTTGTCAGGTACTGCTGCCATTTTTTGCCTCCTTTCAAAATGTTTGACTGGAGATCACTTGAAAAAATAAACTCATACAGGATAAACAGCACTGCTTCTATCTGCGTGATAAATCAGTCCTCAACCGCATATGTGCCCTGAGGCCCGCTTTGACCGGTACCTGGCTGCCTTTCAGACACTTCCCCGAAACTACACCATCCCGTAGCCGCCGTCCACGCAGAGGAGCTGGCCCGTGATATAGCTGCTCTCATCGGATGCAAGAAAGACGAATGCCGGGGCTATATCCTCGGGCTCGGCAAAGCGCCTGAGCAGTATGCGGTTCATATATATCTCCCTCAGTTTTTCATCCGTTCTGATTTTTTCGGTCATATCGGTGGCCACGATTCCAAGAGAGATGACATTGGCGCATATGCCGTATCGGGCAAGCTCACGGGCGATCGACTTGGTCATGCTCAGTATGCCCCCCTTTGCCGCGCTGTAGTTTATCTGGCCGACCGTGCCCACCAGTCCGGCAACCGAGGTAACGTTTATTATCTTGCCGCTTTTTTGCTCTTTCATATGAAGGGCTGCCGCCTGTGAGCAGAGAAACGCGCCCTTAAGATGTATGTCCACCACCTGGTCCCACTGCTCCTCGGTCATCTTGACCATCAGGGCGGGGCGGGTAAAACCTGCGTTGTTTACCAGTATGTCGAGCCTGCCGAAACGGTCGATGGCGGCATTTACAAGCCCCTGCGCCTCGGATTTTTGAGCCACGTCCGCCTTGACTGCAAAGGCATTGCGGCCCATGGCCTTTATGGCGTCGACCACCTCGTCAGCGGCCTTTTCATTTGAGGTGTAATTTACGATCAGGTCCGCTCCATCCTTTGCAAAACCGAGGGCCACGGATCTGCCCACACCTCTACTGCTTCCCGTTACAAGAGCTATTTTATTTTTTAGCCTCATTATGTTATACCTTTCTTGAAAATCACGCTTTGAGGTTTCCGATTGTTTTTCGTCAAGATTGATACGGCAAACAAAAAAAGCCCTCCCGCAGGGCGGGGAAGTTGAATGAGATCGGCAGAAATAACTACAATATAGTTACAATATAGTTATAATTTAGGAAAAAGCACATTTGTTGTCAAGGAAAATTGAAGTATCTCTTTTAAGGAAAAAATGGTTTTTGAAAGGCCGAAATCATTAAAATCGATCGGTAACAGAGAAGGTCGAATAAATTATCTTCTCTGACAAGATTTATTTCAATAAAGAAGATCCGGTTCCGACGGCCATGTCGGGAAAAGGGGCACGATTACGTCTTTGATCGGCAGGAAAGGCAAAAGAAGGGCAACGTTATTGTTTATACGGGAAAGGCGGGAAAAGGGAGAAGGGGTTAAGGGATGAGGTACACATTTGTGCAACTCAGGAAGGAGAGGTTTTTCAATATACTTCTCGGTACCATCTCGGTTATCCTCTTCGGGGCGGTTACCGTCTTTTTCGCGGACAACTATTACAGCGAAAGGGGCCTCACAGGTATTTTCGACGCGGTATGGTGGGCGGTGGTAACGATCGCAACGGTCGGTTACGGGGATATAGTGCCCACCAGCACCGTAGGGAAGATAGCCGGTCTTATAGTAATCATAAGCGGTCCGGTGCTTCTCTCTCTTGTAACCGCCTCTGTGGCATCCGTGCTGGTTGAAAAGAAGATAATGGAGGGAAAGGGTTTGGAGGCCGTAAGAGATAAGGATCACGTAATTGTATGCGGCTGGAACGAAAACGGTGATGCCGTTATAGGGGGCATATCGGACCAGTCAGAGGGATCTGTTATCGTGCTCGTAAACGAGCTTGACAGAGACGACTTTCAGACCATTCAGTACAGGCACAAAGAGCAGGAGCTTCGTTTTGTAAGGGGAAATTTCGTCAAGGAGGATGTGCTTGCCAGGGCCAATCTTGCCAGGGCCAGAGCCGCCATAGTTCTGGCCGATACCTCGGGCGGCCACGCCATCGAAAAGGCGGACGAGCGGACCATCTTCGGGACCATGGCGATAAAGGCGATGGCCTCCAAGGTGAGGACCTGTGCCGAGTTGATCCATTCGGAAAACAGGGAACACCTGAGAAGGGCCAATGTGGACGAGATCCTGGTGAGGGGTGAGTCGGCCGGTTCCATGCTGGCAAAGGCCGCGACCGCCCCCGGTATAACCGACGCGCTCAGGCTTCTGATTAACGACAGGGACGAAAACAAGTTGTGGCGCTTACCAGCGACCAGATATGAAGGCAGGGCAGTGGCCGAAATGGCCTCTGCCATGCGCGAAAGACATGGGGCGATGATCGTCGCGGTGATAAAAGAGAAACAGCGCATGTCCATCAATGATATACTCTCTGATGACCTCACTCTTGTGGACCAGTTCATAAAGAGAAAGTTTGAGGAGTCAGGCAAGGATTTTTTCGGTGAAAAAAAGGACGTATCGGTCATACTCAATCCTGATTATGATTACGAATTAAACCCCGGTGACTGGGTGCTCGTGCTTTCAAAGGAAAGACCCTATTAGGGGAGCGCCTTGGTAAATCCGATTTCAAAGGGTGCCCGTACGATGGATAGGACTTTTAGAGATATCCCGATTTTCAGTTCACTTGATGAGTCTGAAATCTCGGATGTGATGAAGATCACAAGGGAGAAAAGATTCACTCAAGGCGATGTGATAATGAGGGAAGGGGACGACGGGGACACCATGTATCTGGTGCTTGAGGGAGAGCTGGAGGTGTCAAAGACACTTACCATGAAATTTGAAGAGGACGATTACAGGGAGGGCGAGAAGATCCTTACGAGATACCGGCCAGATGATCACGCGGTTTTCGGGGAGATGGCGCTGATCGGAAGATACCCCAGGTCGGCCACCATATCCGCCATGAGCGACTGCAGGCTGCTTGAGATAAACAGGGAAGATTTCATGAAATTACTGGAAGAAAACCCGGCGGTGGGTGCAAGGGTTCTAATCAAGATCTCAGAATCGCTCATAGCCAGACTCAGGCAATCAAGCAGAGACATAACAAGGCTTTCGACCGCCCTTTCGGTTGCCCTCGGCAAATAGACGACAAAAGGGATTATAATGCTGCCAAATAAACCGTATGATACGACAAGAGTCTTTCTGACCGTGATAATTGTGCTCTGCCTTTCGGGATGTGCAAGGGAAAGGCATGTGGTGAAATCGATCCCTCAGCCCATAAAAAAGCTTGTAATTCCGGATAAGATCACAGATCCCTCGTTCAGGCCCTATGATATAAACGGGGAAAAATATTATCCACTTCCCAGCGCGGACGGTTTTGTTCAATATGGCAAGGTATCCTGGTACGGAAAAAAATTTCACGGCCGTCCTACAGCAAGCGGTGAGATCTACAATATGTACAAGAAGAGCGCCGCGCACAAGACCCTTCCCCTGGGGACGATCGTGAAGGTTATCAACCTCGACAACAACAGAGAGACGGTCGTCAGGATCAATGACCGTGGGCCTTTTGTGAAAGGCAGGATCATAGATCTGTCATATGCAACCGCAAAGGAGGTCGGACTGGTTCGACAGGGCGTTGCCCGGGCCAAGATTATTGCACTGGGCAAAGAGGTCGGAAGGCTCAAGTCGCCTCAGGGTCTTAAACCGGTTCTTGAGGTGGGAAGCCTGACAAAGGGTGAATTCGTGGTTCAGATAGGGGCCTTCAAGAAAAAGGAAAATGCCTTGAGGCTTGCTGACAGACTTGGTGTTATTTTCAATTATGTGGACATTACCATCTTCGATGATGCCTACAGGGGAATCCTTTACCGGCTGCGCGTCTCCAAGTCCAAGACCCTGGAAGAGGCGGGCAGGGCCGAAAGGAAACTGGAGGATATGGGGTTCAAGGAGGCCTTCGTGGTCAGCCTTTAACGTCCTGGTTTACCTTGTTTCTGAGCACGCCTGAAGTCTTGAAAACGACCACACGTCTGGCCCTCAACTGAAGGTCTTTCGTGGTCTGGGGATTTCTTCCGCGTCTTGCCGCCTTGCCCTTTACTATGAATTTTCCGAATCCGCTTATGAGGACATCCTCCTGTTCAGCGAGAGATCCTTTGATCAGCTCCAGAAGTTTTTCCACAACAGAACGGGAGTTGCTCTTGCTGAGTCCTACCTGGTGGTAGATATCATCGATTATCTTTTCTTTGGTAAGGGCCACCTTTCCTCCTCCTGGTATAAGTGCGGTTTGAGGCGACAAGTAAAGATCTACGGAAAATACATCAAATAATATGAATTATGCCTTAAATGGTGTCAAGTGTTTTTTATTTGCCGGAATTTCTCTTTTAGCTTATGATTTACCACACTTGGCACCAGTGAACTGACATCGCCGCCCAGGCTGGCGGCCTCTTTTATTATGGTTGAACTGGTGTAGAACCACTTATATTCGGTCATCAGGAAAATTGACTGGACATTCCTGTTCAGCTTTCGATTCATGAGCGCCATCTGAAACTCGTTTTCAAAATCGGAAAGTGCCCTAAGGCCCCTTAATATGACATTTGAGCCTTTTCTTACGGCATAGTCCACAAGCAGGCCGTCAAAGGAGTCGACCTCGACATGGTCCCCTTCTCTGCTTAGGGCCTCCTTTATCATGCATATCCTTTCCCCCAGAGTAAAAAGCGGCCTTTTTTGAGGATTGATCAGTATGGCAACCACCAGTTTGTCAAATATCTTAAGGCCCCTCCTTACGATACTCAGATGTCCGTTTGTAATGGGGTCAAAAGACCCGGGATAAATTGCCAGCCTTCCATTCATATTTGGCTAACCTCACATCTGTAGAAAGTAATTTTTGTATCTCCGTACAATCTTTCATCTTCAAGTTCGAGGACTCCCGAAGGAGAGGAAACTTTTTCGTTTTTGTAGGACTCCGCCACCACACAGGCCCCCGGCGAGAGTATCTTCCCGTTTGAGATTTCTTCGAGAATCTTGGGAAGCAAGCCCTTACCATAGGGAGGATCAAGAAAAACAAGATCAAAAAGGCCCGTGGCAAACAATCGCGAGGACGGGATTCCTCTTGCAAGATCCCACCTGAATGTAAGGCCCGATTTTTCAAATCCGCACAGGGCCAGGTTTTTTTGCAGGATACCGAGGGCCCGAGAAGATTTGTCTACAAACAGCGTTTCGAGCGCCCCTCTGCTGAGGGCCTCAATTCCAAGCGTTCCGGCTCCGGAAAAGAGATCCATGACCCGAAATCCCTTCACGTCCTGACCCAGGATGTTGAATATCGCCTCTCTGACGTTATCGGAGGTAGGCCTGATTTTGAGCCCTTTGAGCGTGGAAAGACTCCGGCCTTTGTGCTTACCGCCGGTGATTCTCATCAAAGGCTACCTGATTGCCGGCGGCGGGTTCATCCGTCTCCTTCTTTTTTATTGCCGTCTCCACCCTTCTATGGCGGAAGAGGGCCTGGATCGGACCCGAAACCAGATAACTGGCTAACATTAGAAAGAGCAGTATTTTGGGCCTGTAGGTAATAACAATGCATATAAGAATGGTTCCGACCAGCACGCTGAAGGGTTTCTGCTTTTTCAATTCCAGTTCCTTGAAACTGGCATAATCTATGGTACTCACCATGAGAAATGAGAGGACATACACGAGCGCGAAGACAAATATGTGAGGGGACTCGGGGATCCAGCCTATGGCGTCGGTAAAGAGTATAAGAGAAGCAATTGAGCCGGCGGCGGCCGGTATTGGAAGCCCTTTGAATCTGTTGGGCGCTACTATCTCCTTCTGTATGTTGAACCTTGCCAGACGAAGGGCCCCGCAGATCACGTAAGTAAAACATGCAAGCCACCCGAGTCTTCCGAGGGGCTCAAGCGCCCACTGAAACGCCAGCACCCCGGGGGCCACGCCAAAGGCCACCAGGTCGGACAGTGAGTCATACTCCTTCCCGAAGTCGCTTTCCGTTCCGGTAAACCTGGCCACCTTGCCGTCCAGCAGGTCGAAGACGCAGGATATGAGAATTGCAGTGGAGGCAGCTACAAAACGCCCCTGAATGGCGGCTATGATGGCGTAAAAACCACCGAAAAGGCTCGCCGAGGTGAACATGTTGGGGAGCACGTATATGCCTTTTCTATCCCTTTTAACCATCTCTCTTTTTTTATGTCTCATGGCAGATTCGCTATGACGGTCATTCCCGCTTTTACCTTCTGACCCGGCACGGCCTTTATTTCGGAACCAACAGGAAGGTATACCTCAAGCCTTGAGCCGAAACGGATAAGACCGAAGCGCTGACCCCTGTCGACCTTGTCCCCTTCTTTTACCCAGCATGCGATACGCCTTGCTATCAGACCGGCGATCTGTATAAAGACTATCGGCCTTGAGCCGGTGGTTTCAAGGGTAATGATATTCCTTTCATTAAGTTTTGAGGCCTTCTCCAGGCTGGCGGCAAAGAATTTGCCCGGCAGATAGGAGATCTTTTTTATTGTGCCTTCTGCCGGAACCCTGTTCACATGCACGTTAAAGACCGACATAAATATGCTGATCTTTAAAACGGCCTCACCTGAGGGGCTTTCATCTCCTGTTATCTCCTCAACCGCCAGGACCCTGCCGTCGGCTGGGGTAAGGATCTCTCCTTCTTTCGCGCTGTTGTTCCTTTCAGGATCCCTGAAAAAGAAACATATAAAAAGGCTGATCAACCCTGTGATAATTGCAATAAAAGAAAGTCCGAGTAATGCAAAAACAAGGGTAATTAACCAGCCTGCGCACATGAACGGGAGCCCTTCTTTCGCAAAGGGCCATTTATTGTAGATACGATTGTTGTTTGATTTCAAAATTGAGTCTCTGATTGTGCCCCGAAAAGTCGGATTAATACGCCTACATTGCAGATAGCTAAAACCGCGCTTACCCGGGGCTTATGTAAAATAATAAAACTACATTATATTTCTAAATGTTACTTTGTCAATGTCCTTATCGGAAACCGTATGATTATCCGGGTGTTTGACGGCCTTTTGAGTCGCTTTGCCAGGCATGAGGGCGGATTCGAAGAGCCAGGGGCTCCAGTGGAGAGCATGCCTCCTGTTTTATTTTTTTTGGGGTATTTGTTTCCGGTACGCTCCGGCCCCGGCGCTATTTCTCCGGCCTTCTCCAGCCTTTACGGAGAAATGGCCGCATCTGCGGGCTTTTGCAGACGCTACCTTCTCTGACAGGGCACCGTGGAAAGAAAGCCCTGTCTGCGGCCGCTGTGACTCCCCGTGCTATCTTTTTATGAGATAAGACCGGGAAAAAGAGCCCCGGCGCCTGCGCTTGTGTGTAAGGCAGGCAGAGGTATTGAAAAAAGGGAGGCTTTTCCCTTTCCCGCATTTCCCGCCTTTCTCGCTTAATTATAACAAATAACGAATAACGCTGCACGTCCAGCCTGCTGGTGCTGCGGCCACGGACTCCTTTTTTGATCTGCTGCCTATCATGGGGTGGAGGCGCTCAGCTTCCGGGTGTGTAGTAGGGGTTGGGTCGTATGTCGGGGGGACGGAGGTAGACCGGCTTTAGGTCATGGGGGTCGTCCGGACCGCGCTCTTTAAGGGCCTTAAGACCCAGAGCACCTACTGATGATGCCTTGAGATTCCACAGGTCAGGGGGTGCCAGGTGTGCCTTTGAGTCGAATATGCCTTTTAGGATTCCTGCCTGCAAAGCAAAATTGTTGCCTACAAAAAGAGTGTTTCCTTTAAAAATTTCGGGAAGATCCCTGAACTTGACCGTGATATCCTCTCCAATCCGTTTTATCAGGGTTTCCGATTCCATTACGAATCTGGCGGTGAAAACCTCATCCTTCCTGGAATCTAAAAGAGGAGCCAGACAGAGAGCGGAATAGGGGAGTTGATTGGCAAGCGCCTCAAGGGTGGATACCCCGATGAGCGGTATGTCGAGCCCGTGAGCGAGGCCTTTGGCAAAGGATATGCCCACCCTTAGCCCGGTAAAGCTTCCGGGACCGTTGGCAACCGCTATTGCATTTATATCACCTGTTGAAGTAGCGGTTCCCTTTATCATGAAATCAAGGGCAGGCATGAGACCCCCGAAGTGTCGCGCCCCTTTTGATGCCGTGTATTCGCTCAGTATGGTTGCATCATTTTCCATAAGGGCGACACTGAACTGGGTCGTGGATGTGTTGATCGCAAGAAGCATGTTTATCGGACCTGTTTTCTTAGGGGTATCCCACGGGCTATTTAATGAGTCTTGTAACGTCGTTATAGATTACAAGCACCATGAGGCTTATGAGCAGGAAGAGCCCGATTTTTTGCGCCCATTCTCTTTTTCTGGTGCTCATCGGTTTTCCAGTTATCAGCTCGAACAGTAAAAACAGTATCATCCCACCATCAAGGATAGGCACGGGAAGCAGATTAAGTATGCCCAGATTTATGCTGATAACCGCCATAAAGGGAAAGAGGTATATGATGCCCTCTTTGGCTATCTGACCAGTGAGCTGCCCTATGAGTATCGGCCCGCCCAGCGTCTTTATCGGCACCACCCTCTGGAACAGTTTCACTATGGTAAGAAGGGTCAGCTCCGTGATCTCCCATGTCTTTATAAAACCCTCTTTTACAGAGTCGATAGGGCCCAGGTTTATTAACCGGCTTTTTCCGGAAGCAACCACCCCTATTAGCGGGATCTTTATCTGCTCTCCGAAGATATTTTTTACGACGGAGATCTCAGGCTCAAGGGATACGGACAAAAGGGATTTATCCCTTTTCACGGTTATGAGCAGTTCTTCGGACCCGCCCTTTTTTACCGCCCGTTTTATGCCGGGCCAGTTTCCGACCTCGATACCGTCGATCGCGACTATTATGTCTCCTTTGATAAGGCCGGCTTGATGGGCCGGGGAGCCCTCGGTTACCTGCCCGATTTCAGAGGTCATTACCTCCTTGCCGGTGGTCATGAAAAAGAGACAGAAGACCAAAAGTGCGAGAAAGAGATTGAAAAAGGGACCGGCCGCCACAATAGCGATACGTTTCATCACGGACTGATTGTTGAACGATCTTTTTTCTTCCTCCGGGCTTGAAGGGGCCTCATCCTCATCATCGCCGCTTTCCCCCAGCATCTTCACGTAGCCGCCCAGCGGGACCGCGGAGACCAGGTACTCGGTCTCTCCGAAGGTACGTCCGAAGATCTTCGGGCCGAAGCCCAGAGAAAACTTAAGGACCTTTACATTGAAGTACTTGGCAACCAGAAAGTGTCCAAGTTCATGGAAAAAAATCAGAATACCCAATACGAATACAAACGGCAATATATAGTAAATCAAAAAATCCATTTTTCAGTCCTGTTTACCGATATCTTGAAACCAGTTCTCCGGCCTTTTCTCTGGCCCATCTGTCCGCCTCGATCACCATTTCCACATCTTCCAGTCTATGTGTGACGTGTGAGTCCATGGCCTTTTCTATAACCGCCGGTATATCGAGGAATCCTATCCGATTTTTTAAAAATGCGTCAACCGCGATTTCGTTTGCGCCGTTCAAGACGGTCTGCATGCTCCGGCCTTCGGCCGCGGCCTTCAAGGCCAGGTCAAGGCATCTGAATCTGTTCAGGTCAGGTTTTTCAAAACTGAGTGTGCCTATCTCTTCAAGATCCAGGTGGGGAAGGCCGTTGCCGTTATGGTGCGGAAAAGAAAGGGAATAAGAGATAGGGATCAACATGTCGGGAACCCCCATCTGGGCGATTATTGAACCGTCCTTGTATTCCGCCATTGAGTGTACGATGCTCTGCGGATGTATGAGTATTTCTATCTGATCCATTTTCAGGTCAAAAAGCCATTTGGCCTCGATGGTCTCAAGGCCCTTGTTCATCATTGTGGCGGAGTCTATGCTTATCTTGCGCCCCATGATCCAGTTGGGATGGTTGAGGGCCTGCTCCGGGGTAACACTTGCCATCCGTTCCAGGCTGAAGTCCCTGAAAGGGCCTCCCGAAGCGGTCAGAATTATACGAAGGAGGTCTTCTTTCGGATGACCCTGAAGTGATTGGAGTATGGCGCTGTGCTCACTGTCTATGGGGAGAACCGACACCCCCGTTTTTGCCGCCATGGCCATGACCAGATCTCCCGCCATGACCATGGTCTCTTTGTTGGCAAGGGCTATCTGCTTTCCGGCCTTTATAGCCTCGTATGTCGGCAGGAGTCCGGCTGCGCCGGTTATGGCTGATATTACGGTGTCCGCCTCATCCAGGGTGGCAAGCCTGACAGCACCGTCACTGCCGAAATAGATGGCCGGCATTTCCTGTGTCGGGACACTCCTTTTGAGCTCCTCGGCAAGGGATTCATCCTGAACGGAGACGGCGGCAGGTCTGAATTCCCTGATCTGTCGCAAGAGCAGGTCTATATTTTTTCCCGCGGCAAGGGCCACCGCCCTGTATCTATCAGGATTATGCGCTATAATCTTAAGGGCATTTACACCGATCGAGCCGGTGGAACCCAGTAAGGTTATGTTTTTCATTTCCTATTCTCAGTAAGGGTCCTGTAAGGGGCCCCGTGTTCAATCGGTAAAATTGATGTGTCCATAAAAAGTTATTGAGGCACAAATAGTAAGTTAATAACAGACTTCATATCCTACAAGTAAATTTGTTGCCTTTTTTTACGCCTGATCAACCCCGGTAGGTTTCGTGTCTTTCACAAGAGGAAAATAATCAGGTAAAGATAAAGGATCGGGATAGAAAAAAGAAGGCCGTCGATTCTGTCCAGTATCCCTCCATGTCCGGGAAGAATGCTGCCTGAATCCTTGAATCCGTGATTTCGCTTTATCATCGATTCGGCAAGATCACCGATCTGGGCTGAAACGGAAAGAAGTAGTATCAAAACCACCAGTGTCCAGTCTCTTCTTCCGATTGAAAACAGATGAAGGAACACAAGCCCCGCCAAAATGGAGCTTAATGTTCCGCCTATTGCGCCTGCCCAGGTTTTGCCCGGGCTTACGGCCGGATAAAGCTTCCGTTTTCCAAAGCTCCTTCCAAAATAGAACGCCCCTGTGTCGGTTGTGAAAACAACGACAAGAAGAAAGAGTATCCACAGGTTACCCTTCGGCATAAGATCTATCAGCAACAGAAGCGAAAGTGGCAGGGCCGCATAGACAGGCCCGGTAACGATCTTGCCCACGGCCTGAGTTCCTCCCTTATCTCCGTCCGGAGAAACAAACATGTAATAGGCAAGAGGCAGGAAGCAGATGATCGCGATAATCGCGGGAGTAATATGGATTTGATGAATAAAATGGGAAAAGAAGAGAAGAGTCAGTAGGAAGTATACCGGCCATCTGACAAACCTTGAGTCGTCCGCAGCGGTAATCGTGTAGTACTCAGCAGTACCGATAATTGAAACGGCACATACAAGGGCGTAAAACAGCCATCTGGGTCCTGCCGTCAAAAGAAGGACCAGAACCGGTACGGCCACAATGCCGGTAAGCCATCTTTTTATGTGAGCGGTCCTGCTATCTGATGACATAGAGTGCTTTGGTACTGGATTTCAGATCAAAATATAAGGTTCTTCTCCAACTTAGTTGGCGAAGAGGGTTCAAGGATCCAAGGCGTCAAGGGTTCAAGGGTTTGTTTTCTAGAGACTTTATCAGTATTTTTAACAATTTATTGATCTCTGTCTGCCTTATGTTATTTGAGGATTTTTCATTTATTCTATACCTAAAAAAAGTTTGTAGAACTTCTGCAACAGCTTTAGATTTTTGTAATGCATTAGCGGTGTTATCCGCCGTTTCAATGGAGCACTGGAATCCTTGAAACTGGGAACCCTCCCTGAGCTGGCCGAAGGGTGGGACTGAGCGAAGCGTTAGTGGAGCAAAGAATCCTCGACCCCTTCCTACGAACTCTCAGCCGCTTAAATAAGAAGGGTTTCATCGTTTAGTCCTGTTTAACACCAGCTAATCGGGAGATGATCCAAATATAAAAGGTTGAGACTGATATGGGGACTATACGCCTTCGCCCCGATTCCCATTACTCCTCTTTTGTCGCCCCGAATCTTCTCTCCCTGTTTTGAAAGTCACTGACCGCATCCAGCAGAGACTGCCTTCCGAATTCGGGCCACAGGCTCGGGGTGATATATATCTCAGTGTATGCTATCTGCCAAAGTAGAAAGTTGCTGATCCTGAATTCTCCGCTCGATCGTATGAGAAGATCCGGATCGGGCATATCAGCGTTATACAGGTACCTCGAAAATGTATCCTTAGAGATATCGTCAATAACGAGGGTCTGATTTTTCAGATCCCGGCCAATTGCCCTAACCGCGTCGATAATCTCCTGCCTTCCACCGTAACTGAGTGCCAGGGTCAGTAACAGGTCATTATTTGAGGCGGTCTTTTCCATGGTATCATATAGGACCTGTCTGGTGTCTTCCGGGAGTTTTTCAATCCTCCCGATAGCCTGAAGTCGTATCCCATTTTCCTGCATCTCCTTGAGTTCATTTTTAAGGAAGCGCTTAAGCAGGCCCATGAGCGCCTTTATTTCCTTTGCGGGCCTTTTCCAGTTTTCCTCGGAGAAGGCATACAGGGTCAGCCACTTGATGCCTATTTCACGACTGGTCCTGACAACTTCGCGTACCGCATCCGCGCCCTTTTGATGACCGAATATGCGATTCATCTTTTTCTTTTTTGCCCATCTACCGTTGCCGTCCATGATTATAGCGACATGCCGCGGCAGATTCTTGAGATCTATTGGGGTCATAGTGTACTGTTTATAAATAGTGGTCAGCCACTTTGCCCAGAGGAAAATGGGCCGGTGGATAGATTTAACTCTGTTTTCGGCAGGGGAGAGTTAGAACTCAATGATCTCCTTTTCCTTCTCTGAAGTAATTTCGTCGATTTTCTTGATAAAATCGTTCGTTATTTCCTGTACCTCGTCAAAAGCCCTGTGCAGGTCGTCTTCCGACAATAACTTCTCGTTTTTCATCTCCTTGAGGTTGTCATTGGCTTCCCGCCTGTGATTTCTTATCGTGATCTTGTTTTCCTCTGCCATCCTTTTTGCCATCTTTGCAAGTTCCTTGCGCCGCTCTTCAGTCAGAGGCGGTATGGAGATCCTCAGGATCTTTCCGTCATTCATGGGAGTCAGACCAAGCTCGGATTTCAGAATGCTTTTTTCTATCTCACCGATTATGCTCAGATCCCAGGGCTGGATGGTGATGAGCCGGCTCTCGGGAACGGAAACGGAAGCTACCTGTTCGAGAGGCATCTGCGTATCATAGCAGGTCACCTTGATTCCATCCAAGAGCGAGGTCGACGCACGTCCCGTCCTTATCCTCATGAAATCTCTCTTAAGGGCCTCTACTGTATTGTTCATCTTTGCGCGGGATTCAGCCAGCACTTCATCCTTCATTATTTTTCTCCTCCAATTGTAGTGCCTATCGGTTGTCCTGAAACCACCCTTTGTATATTTCCCTGAGCGAGCAGGTTAAAGACTACTATTGGCATTTCCTGATCCATTGCAAGAGAAACCGCCGTTATATCCATCACTTGCAGGTTTTTCCTGAGAACTTCCTCATAGCTCAGAGTTGAAAAGAATTTTGCAGATGGCTCCAGCTCAGGGTCGGAATCATAGACCCCGTCGACCTTTGTGGCCTTAAGCAGGACTTCGGCGCCCATTTCCATGGCCCGCAGTGCCGCCGCCGTGTCCGTGGTAAAATAGGGGTTGCCTGTGCCTGCACCGACCAGCACGATACGTGATTTTTCAAGGTGCCTGATGGCCTTCATCCTTATATAGGGTTCGGCAATCTTGATCATGTCAATTGCGGTCATGATCCTTGATTCGCAACCCAGCCTGTCAAGCGCTTCCCCAAGTGCAAGGGCGTTGATTATGGTGGCAAGCATCCCCATGTTATCGGCCGCCGCACGGCCGACTCCGTAGGAATCGGCCTGCAGACCCCTGAAGATGTTCCCCCCGCCGATAACGATCGCGATCTGTACTCCCATCTTGTGTACGGCGGATATCTCGGCTGCCACACGCTTGAGAACCGAGGGGTCGATCCCGTATTCGCCTTCACCCATAAGGGCCTCGCCGCTCAGCTTCAGAAGTATCCGTTGATAACGGGGGGTGAAATCACTCATCTTATTCTCCAAGCTGATATCTTACAAATCGCCTTATCACCATCTTTTCGCCTGTCTTGGCGATCATTTCGTTCAAGAGATCCTGGATGCTGATGTCGGGATTTTTTACAAAGGCCTGTTCAAGAAGACATGACTCGGAATAGAACTTGTTGAGCTTCCCTTCCACGATCTTGTCGATGATCTTCTCCGGTTTTCCGGTTTCCCTGGCCTGGGTCGCGTAGATGTCTTTTTCCTTTTCAAGCAGTTCTGACGGTACGCCTTCCCTGTCTATGGAAACAGGATTGGTCGCCGCCACATGCATGGCAAGGTCTTTGACAAAGATGGTGAAGTCCTCTGTCTTTCCCGTGAAATCCGTTTCACAGTTTACCTCCACCATTACCCCGATCTTGCCTCCGGCATGAATATAGGACTGGATCTGTCCCTGGGAGGTAATTCTGTCATTTCTTTTCTGCGCGGTGGCTATACCCTTTTTTCTGAGATATTCAACCGATTTGTCTATGTCGCCGTCACATTCCTTTAGGGCGGTTTTGCAGTCCATTATGCCTACGCCTGTCTTTTCTCTCAATTTCTTTATAAGCTCAGTGGTAATCGTCACCTTTGATCTCCTTCCGTTGTTAAGACGCCTTAACGATTTTTCGTATTTTCGTTATGTCTTTATTCCATTATAAAAACCTGGCCCTCTGAGCCAGGTTCCATTCTTATTCTTCCGCCTTGTCCGATTCGTCCGGTTTTTGCTCTTCAGCGGTGTTCTTCTCCTCTTTGGGAAGGATTATCACCTCCGGGCCTTCTTCCGTCGCCTCCTCTTGATCGACTTGATCGGCCTGCTGCGCGGCTTCCTGCTCCTCCCTCAGTTTCGCCTCCTGCTTCAGCCTCTCTTCGGCAAGGTTGTGACCTTCTATGCAGGCATCGGCAATCTTGGAGCAGATGAGCCTTATCGCCCTTATGGCGTCGTCATTACCGGGGATAATGTAGTCTATCTCGTCGGGGTCGCAATTGGAATCCGCGATTGCAACCACAGGGATACCAAGTTTCCTTGCCTCCCTGACGGCAATTTTTTCCTTCTTGGGGTCGACCACGAAAACCGCTCCAGGCTGCTCATCCATGTCCTTGATTCCGCCCAGGTTCCTCTCCAGTTTGAAGAGCTCCTTTTCCATCTTCAGGACCTCTTTTTTGGTGTAGCGGTTTATTGATCCGTCCTCTTTCATTTTTTCAAGTTCCTTGAGGCGGTTGATGCTCTTCTTGATTGTCTGAAAATTGGTAAGTGTCCCGCCTAGCCAGCGATTGACCACATAGAACATTCCGCATCTTTCGCTTTCTTCGACTATAGAGTCGTGACCCTGCTTTTTTGTTCCCACGAAAAGAACGGAATAACCATCTGCCACGGTCTTTGTTATGAAGTCGTAGGTTATCTTGAAAAGCCTTACCGTTTTCTGCAGGTCTATGATATGGATTCCGTTCCTGGCCCCGAATATATAGGGTTTCATCTTCGGATTCCAGCGCCTCGTCTGATGTCCGAAATGCACACCTGATTCCAAAAGTTCCTTCATGTTGATTACTGCCATAATTCTCTCCTTTTGCCTCGGTTTTTTCTTAACGCGGGATCTTGTGGACCCTGAGGGCGACAGGGCACCGGGCATTATCCCGAGTCTGATTTGGCAGGATGAAAATAGGGCCTTGAGATCATTGATTACGATTGCTATAATAACCAAGACCGTGATATTTATCATCCTGAAGGTTTAACAGCCTTCCATGACCTCTCAATAATCGGAATCGCCCTTTGAGAAGCCAAAAAACATAAGCGTATAATATAAACAATATTGTTTTGTTTTTGCAAGTAAAAAAGCTCCTTCATCTTTGTTGACAGGCCTGATGATTTAATGATTCTTCCGGTCGTTCGTCGCCGGCATATGGTTCCGTCACGGCGTGCTTTTTGGCTGCCGGGGCAATAACGGGGCCTATTTTGAAATCAGGTCAGGGAAAAATTTGATATGAAAAATGATGTCAAAAAAGATTTGAAAAAAATGGCTAAGGAGACCCAGACAAGTATCGTACGCTCCCTGCTGAGCTGGAAATATAAGAGGGATGGGCGGCCTGTCCCGGATGATGAAACGCTGCAAATGCAGTCCAGACAGATATCCAGGCAGGCCAACGATTTTATTCTTGGGAGGGGAAAAGGCGTCTGGAATGAGGTAAAAAAGGCATATAATGAAGGCAGAAACAGTAGCAAGGGTTCGGATAAGTGAAGGCTCCTGAATCCTTGATTAAGATAAGAAATGAGCTCGATTCAAGGGAGCGTGACATCCTTTCACCCTTTGCATGTCTGAGCAGTGAAGCCGTAAGGGAAACAGGGGATGATAAAAACCTGAAGGGCCACAGACAGGGCTTTTCGGTAGATGGTGACAGGATCCTTCATTCCCTTTCATACTCACGCTATATTGACAAGACTCAGGTCTTTTATCTCGTCAAAAACGACCACATTACCCACCGGGTGCTTCACGTCCAATTCGTATCCAAGATAGCCAGAACAATAGGCCGTCTTTTGAGGCTGAACGAAGACCTGATCGAGGCGATCGCGCTGGGGCATGATATCGGCCATACCCCTTTCGGACATGACGGCGAGAAGATATTGTCGTCTCTTTGCATTGACCATGGTATCGGATTTTTTCTTCACAATATTCAGAGTGTCAGGTTTCTGCAGGATATAGAAAGAAAGGGGAAGGGATGGAACCTCACCCTTCAGGTGCTTGACGGGATACTGTCCCATGACGGGGAGATCTATTCGCAGGCGCTGGAGCCCCAGAGGCCGAAGGATTTCAGATCGTTAAAGCACGAAATGAGGCGTAAGGGAGAGGATAAGGACTATGCAATAAGGCCCATGACCCTTGAGGGATGCGTGGTCAGGATGTCCGATACCATAAGTTACATCGGAAGAGATATCGAAGACGCCATAAGACTGGGTGTAATTAAGAGGGAGGATATCCCGGATGAATGCTCAAGGGTCCTGGGAAATACAAACGGAACGATCGTATACACGCTTGTGGAGGATCTCGTGACCAGCAGTCTTGATGTGCCCTATGTCAGTTTCAGCAGCAAGGTGGGCGATTCCCTAAAACAGCTGAAAGAGTTCAATGAAGAGAGAATATACAAAAACCATAAGGTAAAGGAGCAGATAGGCAAGATTACCCTTATGTTTAACCTCCTTTTTGAAAAATATTTTCAGGACCTTGAGCAGGGAAATGAGAATTCCGGCATATATACGGATTTTCTTGAAGGTATGAGCGACAGTTACCTTGAAGGAAGAAGATCACCTGAAATAGTTCGTGACTTTATTGCCGGAATGACAGATGAGTATTTCCTGAAACAGTGCTACAAACACCTTGTCCCGCAAATTAAACAAAACCTTTTCTAGCTTAAAATCAACGGCTTAATATCTATAGAGACAATTAGCGTCAGTTATAATGCTATTTTGTGAAGCAGTGCTTTACAAAACTATTTGACAAACAGTATTCAAGCGAGTAAATGTATAGGCGCTAAATAGAAGTTAATAATGATATCCAAATAACCATCCAAATCCCTTTCATATCAATAGAGATATTTGCGCCGGGTTCTATAGAAGTTTTAGTATATTTTGCAGAATTAGATCGGCGAACAGCTTTAAAAAAACGGGGTTAGGCCGCATTTTTCCCATTCCATATTCTGGACAGGCCGTAAAATTCATTACCCTTTTACATGATTCAAGATTCTTGATCGGCGGTTTTCTAGTTGCGTTCCCAGGTTATGCCGCCTGACCTGCTCTCATCCGGGTTCGTTCAAAATCCCATACGTATATTTTCCCAAAAGGGATAAGAATATTTAGAAACCAGAAGATGGCTTTTCAACAAACGCTATTGTCTGGATAGTATCCCTTTCGGGCTGATTGGTTTTTTCCTTATTGATCGCTGATTTTGTAAGAAAAGCTGAGCAATGGAGGCAGTTATATGGCAGATCTAAAAGAAGGCGACACAATACTTGAGCTTGAAGATGTCCACATGTTTTTCGGAAAAGTGGCGGCTCTTGCCGGGGTCAGCCTTGAGGTAAAAAAGGGAGAGATCCATTCAATCATCGGTCCGAACGGGGCGGGCAAGACCGTAATGATGAATTGCATAAACGGCCTTTACAGACCTCAGAAAGGAAGCATCTATTACAAGGGTGAAAAAATAAACGATCTGAAGCCGCACCGCAGGGCCGCGATGGGGATATCGAGGACCTTTCAGAAGATAGAATTGTTCGGCGGCATGACGGTGCTGGACAATATCAGACTCGGCAGACATGTCCATCTTAAAACCGGGATCGTAAGCGGTTCAATCTATGTGGGAAAGACAAAGAGGGAAGAACTGGAGAGCAGAAAATTTATCGAGGAGGAGATCATAGATCTTTTGGAGATAGAGAGCATAAGAGACAAGACCGTTCATATGCTTCCCTATGGAATGCAGAAAAGGGTTGAACTGGGAAGGGCCCTGGCATTGAATCCGGAATTGCTGCTGCTTGATGAACCGCTGGCAGGACTCAACCTGGAGGAGGTCGAGGATATGGCCCGATTCATACTTGATCTCAACGAGGAGAAGAGGTGGAAGGTTACCTGTATCCTTGTTGAACATGATATGGGAGTCGTAATGGACATCTCCCACAATGTTTTTGTCCTGAATTTCGGAAATAAGATTATGGACGGGAAACCTGAGGATGTCCAGAGAAACCCGGAGGTGATCAAGGCCTACCTGGGTGAAGAGGATTTGTACTCTACAAGGAGGTAAAGGCGGAAATGACTGAATCCGGGATAGAGATCAACAAGGACCTCACTATTCCCAAATTATTTGCCAAGCAGTGTGAGAAATACGGCAAAGACAAGGTCGCCATGAGGGAAAAGGAGTTTGGAATCTGGATTCCTTTTACCTGGAAAGACTACTACGACAATGTGAAATATCTTTGCCTGGGGATGGTCAGCCTCGGCCTGAAGCGCGGAGACAAGGTCTCGATGATAGGGGACAACCGTCCCGAGGGTCTTTGGGCTGAGATGGCGGCGATGTGCGCCGGAGGCGTAGGCGTCTGGTTATTCCAGGACTGCATGATGGAGGAGGTGAAGTACATTGTCGACCATTCAGACACGAAATTTTTCGTGGGTGAGACGCAGGAGGAGGTTGACAAGGCCCTGTCCATAATGGATCAGTGCCCCAAACTTGAATGGATCATCTGGGATGATCCGAAGGGCATGCGGAATTATCACCAGGACCATCTCATAAGCATAAAGAAGGTTCAGGAACTTGGAAGGGAAGCTGACAAGAAGGAGCCGGGCCTTTTCGAAGAGATGATAAGTCTGGGCCATGGGGACGACATATGCCTTCTTTTCTATACATCAGGCACCACCGCCCTGCCGAAGGGGGCCCTTTTGAGCCACTGGAATATGCTCACTATGGGTAAGAACCTGATGGCGGTCGACCCCTGCTATGATACCGACGACTTCGTATCGTATCTGCCTTTTGCCTGGATTGGTGAGCAGATGATGTCCATATCATGTGGTCTTCAGATCGGATATACCATCAACTTCCCTGAAGAACCCGATACGGCCCAGGAAAATATCAGGGAAATCGGGCCTCATGTCATGTTTGCCCCTCCCAGGCTCTATGAAGGAATGACAAGAAGCGTCCAGGTAAAGCATATAGATTCCAGCTGGAGTAAGAGGCATCTATATCAATTCGCAACAAAGGTAGGATACAAAGTCGCGAATCTCAAATTTGAAAAAAAGCCTGTCCCGCTGCAGTGGAAGATCCTGAACTGGATAACATACGCCCTTGTGCAGAAGAAACTGAAAGATCACCTGGGGATGTCGAGACTAAGGCACTGCTACACGGGAGGGGCTGCAATGGGGCCCGATCATTTCCGCTTCTTCCACGCCCTTGGAGTGAACCTCAAGCAGATATACGGTCAGACCGAGATAGCGGGTATTTCCATTGTGCACAGGGACGGAGACGTCAAGTTCGATACCGTGGGTACGCCGATTCCGGAAACTGAGATCAAGATCACCGAAGAAGGCGAGATCATAGCCAAGAGTCCATCGGTATTCCTGGGGTATTACAAAAATGACGAGGCAACCGCCAAGACCCTGGTGGACGGCTGGCTATATTCGGGGGACAGGGGTTTTATAGATGAAGAAGGACACCTTGTGGTCTTTGATCGATCAAAGGATGTCATGACACTTAAGGACGGACGGCCCTTCGCACCTCAGTACCTGGAAACGAGACTCAAATTCAGCCCCTTTATACAGGAGGTATGGGTAATAGGTGACAGGCGGGATTACATAGTATCGGTAATGTGTATTGATTATTCGGTTGTCGGAAAATGGGCCGACGACAAGAAGCTCAACTATACCAGCTATCATGAACTGTCCCAGAAAACCGAAGTCTACGACCTGGTTCAAGAACAGATCGAGGAAGCCAATAAGGATCTGCCGGAACCGGCCAAGATCAGAAAATTCGTCAACCTTTACAAGGTGTTTGACGCTGACGACGAAGAGCTTACCAGAACGAGCAAGCTTAGAAGGGCATTTGTGGAAGAGAGATATAAGGATATAGTCGATGCACTTTATTCCGACACCGGCACGGTGCACATGGATACAACGATAACCTATGAAGACGGCAGGGAACAGCGAATAAAGACGGATCTGGGGATACGGGAAATCAAGGTCCAGGGAGGTGATTGATGGAGCTTTTTTTGATGGCTTTGACAACGGGTATTATGGTGGGGGGCATCTACGCCCTGGTGGCCCTCGGCTGGGTGCTCATATACAAGTGCTCCGGCGTTTTGAATCTGGCCATGGGTGAGTTGACCATTATCGGCGCCTACGTGACCCTTACCTTCTATCAGATGGGAATACCCTTTATCCTTTCCGTCGTATTTACCCTGATTGTCGGAATTGTCCTGGGGTATCTGACGGAACGGATCTTTCTGGACAAGCTTATAGGAGAGCCGATACTGGCCGTCATAATGGTCACCGTGGGGCTTTCCTTCTTCTTCAAGGGGCTTGTGGAATTCATCTGGGGAACCGACACAAGGGTCTTTGAGCCGGCGGTTTTCCCCCTAAAGCCGATCAGTATAGGCATGTTAAAGATATCGCCTGTATATCTGTGGTCATTCATACTCTCGATCGTGCTTCTAATTGTGTTCGTATGCTTTTTCAAATACACCAAATGGGGGCTTTCCATGCAGGCCACGGCCGATGATGAGACTGCGGCCCTGTCGCTGGGGGTAAGCGCTCGTTTTGTGTACGCGGCTGCGTGGGCAATAGCTTTTATGAGCGCGGGAGTAGGCGGTGCGCTTCTGGGAAATATAAATGGGATAAACATATCAGTAGGATACCTGGGCCTGCTGGTGTTGCCCGCGGTTGTGCTGGGAGGGCTTAATTCGGTTCCCGGTGCCATAGTGGGGGGGATAATGATAGGCCTGCTTCAGAATTTTTCAGGCACCTATCTTGACGGATATTTCCCGGGCGGTGTCAAGGAAATCGTTCCCTTCGCCTTTATGGCCGTCTTTCTTCTCTTCAAACCTTACGGCCTATGGGGCTGGGAGCGTATAGAAAGGGTATAGAGGACGGTTTTCTCTAGGCCGACATGTAAAACCCCTGTTTCGGATAAGAACCTTGCCTGGTTGTTCATTAGGGTAAGGGACGTTTCCGGATGAAAACCGGGTAATTTGAATGATTTTTCAAGAGCATAAACCTTGATTCAGAAACTATAGATTCGGAGGGGTCGCTTTATGTCCAATGTGTGGTTACCCTGTGGTGATTACCATCAGAACTACGGAGAGGATCAGGGCTGGTGGCAGACGAAGTTTCTTAAAGGCAAGATGCTTCTCTTATTGCTGGTAGTCTTTGTGCTGATTCCCCTTGCCCCCAAGACCTGGATGTTTGATGTCGTCGGCGTGAGCAATATGATCGGTTACACGGCAATGGGGGCGCTGGGCGTACAGCTGCTGATCGGATATACCGGCCTCATTACCCTGGGTCACGCAGCATTTATAGCCGTGGGATCTTATACGAGCACAATGCTTGTGCTGCAGTTTCCCTGGCCTCAGTTTATAATCGACTGGGGGATTGCCTACCCGATAAGCATCCTTGTGGCCGGTGTTGTAGCAGGCATCTGGAGTGTGCTTTTCGGACTTCCATCGGCAAAGGTAAAGGGCTTTTACCTTATCCTGACGACCATGGCGGCTCAGTTTATCACAGTGGATTTTATCCTTACCCAGTATGTGAGTCAGATCGGCGGGAGGGGACAGGCATTTTCTCTGCCCCCCGGCACAATAAAGATCGGGCCCTGGGTCATCGACAGCGATATCAAAATATATTACCTGATGGTGGTGCTTCTTACCCTCATGGTCATAATTATGGCCAACCTGCTGCGTTCCAAGCCGGGAAGGGCGTGGGTCGCCATAAGGGATAACGATATCGCGGCCGAGGCGCTTGGTATAAATATAGTATGGTACAAGTTGCTCGCCTTTTTTGTCGCGGGGTTTATGGCGGGAGTATGCGGGGCCTTCTGGGTGAGTAATACCGCCGCTTTGAGCCCGGAGCATTTTCCATGGTTCTGGTCTCTATGGTTGGTGGGTGTTATCTTGATCGGAGGAGTCGGTTCAATTCATGGGGCGATTTTCGGGTCGATATTCATGGTAGTAATCATGGAGCTGTTACAGTTGGCGGTAATTCCCCTTTCCGAGTACTTTCCCAAGTTGCTTATTGATTTCGCCTACATCAAGGACATGGCCTTTGGTCTGGCAATCTGTGCGTTTCTCATCTATGAGCCTAACGGCATTGCCTACCGCTGGTGGCAGGCCAAGAATTATTTTAACCTGTGGCCATTTTCCTATAAGTAGAAAGGAGGTGAGGAGGGTTCATTTATCTTTCGGATCTTTCGGTTGGAGGTGGAAGTCAACTTCGTTTTTCATGAGAGCAAAGGGGGAGAACCAATGAAAAAGAGCATTTTTCTGAAGCTTTTATCACTTTTTGCTGTAGTAGCGTTTGTGGCCTGTTTCCCCGCGATAGGAGCCGCAAAACAGATAAAGGTCGGTGGAATTATGGATACCACCGGTGCTACTTCAGATGTGGGAAAGGATTATGCCATCGGTATGGCGGAGGCGTTCAAATACATCAATGAGCAGGGTGGAGTGAACGGAAAGAAGGTCAAATATACATGGTTTGACTACGGATACCGTATCCCTGAGGCCATTACAAAGTACAAACTTGTGAAAAGGCTCAAATGTGTCGCCATCATGGGATGGGGCACAGGTGATACCGAGGCGCTTTCGCCCACCATCAACAAGGACAAGATACCTTACGTGTCTGCTTCCTATTCAGCCCATTTGACGGATCCGAAGAAAACTCCTTACAATCTTTTCTTCTCATCTGATTATTCCACCAACGCGAGGGCCTGCATTACAGCCTGGTTTGACAAAAAATGGCCCAAGCACAAGGATTTCGGGAAGAGGAAGCCTAGGGTTGCATGCTGCTATATGTTTCCGTCTCCCTATGCCAGTGCCCCCATAAAAGCCATAAAGGACCAGGCAACGCTCCTCGGTTTCGAGGTCGGTGATGATCAGGATGTGTCCCTTTTCGCGCTCGACACAAAGAGTCAGGTCATGGCACTCAAGAAGTTTAAACCTGATCTCGTATGGCACGGTAACACCACGATGTCGGTTTCAGCAACAATCAGGGACGCCTATGCGCTGGAATTGGGTGCCAGTCATATAGTCAATAACTGGGGGATCGACGAAAACCTTCCCCGTCTGGCCGGAGAGGCAGCGGAAGGTGTGATGGGAGCGACTCCCTGCGCATTTTACGGTCAGGACTACAAGAATATGGATGTCGTTGTCAAGACCGCCAAGAAATACAATCCAGGTATCCCGCAAGAGAAACGGCTCAACAGGACCATTCAGGCCTGGGGTGACGCTCTTCTTTTATGGGAGGCCATGAAACGGGCCGACAAGGCCGGAGATCTTTCAGGCCCGGGAATCATGAAAAAGGGTTTTGAGACGATGAGAAATTTTGAAATCGGCCTGGGCGCTTCACCCATCTCTTTTTCAGCCGGGGATCACAGACCGACCACGGGATGCCTCGTGCAGGAGTGGAAAAACGGCAAATTCCAGGAAGTCGAAAGAGTCAATCTCAAGGAGCGTTGGCCGGATAAGTGGGAAAAAGAATGGCTTGGATGGTAAAGAACGCTCATTTTCATCCTCGGAGGTAAGTCTTGGATAGCTCAGAGTCTATTCTTAAATTGAATAACATAGAGGTCAAGTACCACGAAGTCATCCTGGTACTTAAAGGGGTGTCGATAGAGGTTCCCAGGGGAGGTATAGCAGCCCTTCTGGGGGCCAACGGCGCCGGCAAAAGCACCACGCTTAAGGCGATTTCAGGCCTTTTAAAGACCGAAGACGGTGAGGTCACCGACGGCGCAATCGAGTATGAGGGCCGTCACATTCATCACGCCAAGGCCGCTGATATCGCGAAGATGGGGATAGTGCAGGTTATAGAGGGAAGGAGGGTCTTCGAGCATCTTACGGTTGAAGAAAACCTGAAGGTCGGAGCCCACCTCCGCAAAACCGGAACAGTCAAGGAGGGTCTTGAACTCGTGTATCACTATTTCCCCCGACTACGCGAAAAAAGAAACGAAGTAGCGGGTTTTGTCAGCGGTGGCGAGCAGCAGATGACCGTGGTCGGAAGGGCGCTTATGACCGAGCCCAAGCTGGTGCTGCTGGATGAGCCTTCCATGGGACTTGCACCCATGCTTATTCATGAAATCTTTAATATCATAACCAAGCTGAACCGCGAAGAAAAAATTTCTATCCTCCTGGTTGAACAGAATGCCAAGCTGGCTTTGAATGTGGCCCCCTATGCGTATGTGATGGAGACCGGAAGAATCGTCATGGATGATACGGCAGAGACCTTGCGAGAAAACGAAGATATTAAGGATTTTTATCTGGGCCTTGGAGACAAGGGTGGAAAAAAGAGCTTTCGTGAAGTCAAACACTATAAGCGAAGAAAAAGGTGGTTGAGTTAGCAACGAAATCTCGCCATATCGGATTTCAAAACCAATCTTTTTTGCCGGAATATTTTGTTTTGAAGTCCGAAATCGAAAAGGGAGGTCCTATTATGAGCAAGAAACTGGCCATTCTGACCGTGCTGTTTTTCGGCATGGGCATTATTCTCACATCCTGCGTCGGAATGCAGGTGAAGCCCACTTCAGACAATTTTAAAACCCCTCAAGTAGCCCTTGACTCCGTGCAATTGTCTTATTATGAGGGCTTTTGGTACTATGGCGGAAAAACCGAAACCGCTATGGGCAAAGCGCCCAAGGGAGGCGGATCGTCACCCGTAACGCTGGACTTTGTATTTGAAATAACCAATCCCAATGAATATCCCGTAAGCCTTGATTCTTCACAGTTCTTCCTGTTCTTTGATAATTATGAGCTGCGAGTTGTAAATGATGACAATCAGATGTGGATTCCTGCGGGAAAGACTAATTACAAGGTCCTTCATGTGACCCTTACCCCATTTTCAACTTATGTCAAGTTCCTGTTGGCAAGCAAGGAACTGGCGTTAAAGAGAGGCGATAAGCCCTGGGATAAGATAACACAGTGGTGGACCGGACTCCCGGACATGTCCTTCCCCATTGATTTGAAAGACGGCAATTTCACCTTTTCAGCTGACGGGGTGGTAAAAGTCGTGCCCGTAAACATTACATATCCCTAACTGGACAGAGTCGGGGCCGGTGGGGATTCGCCCGGCCCCGCAAAAAAAAAGGAATGAGAAAAACCATGGGACTGTATGATTTCACCTTTTATGATCTTGTGGAGCGTAATGCCTTTTCTTTCGGGAAGCAGGATGCCTGGTTCGATGTAGAAGACGACAGGACTATGAGCTTTTCGCAGTACAAGCAATCCGTTGACAGACTTGCGAACGGTTTGCGGGCCTCAGGTGTTGGAAAGGGTGATCGAATAGGAGTCCTGGGCAAAAACTGTGCTGAATATTTCCTCATATTCGGCGCTGCAGCGGCCCTTGGATCAATCGTTGTTCCGGTGAACTGGAGGCTCTCCGCCGAAGAGGTACAGTTCAATCTGAATGACTGCGGGTGCAAGGCGGTTTTTGTCGGGGATGAGTATCAGGAGATGGTTAACGGCCTGAAAGGTTGGCTAGGCACGGTTGAAAACTATTTCAACCTGGGCGGATCAGGTGGTTCATTCTCCGATTTTGACTCACTCATGCAAAAGGGTGATAATTTCACGCCGGAAGAGGTATCGAGTGACGACGGTTTTGTCATAATCCACACCGCGGCCGTGGCGGGTAGACCCAGGGGGGCGCTTCTAAGCCATGGAAACGTGCTTTGCGCTGACACGCATTTTGATTATTTTTTCTCACTTACCAGCGAGGATGTACATCTGAGTTTCCTGCCCCTTTTTCATGTAGGCGGGCTTTTCATGTCCACGGCAAGTTTCCATGCGGGTGCTCTCAACGTTAATGTAACCAAGTTTGATGCTGAAAAGGCGGTTCAACTGATTGAGGAAAAGAGGATATCGTTTATGATGGATTTCTCACCCATCCTTTCCTCGATACTTGAGGCGCATGAAAAAAGCGGCAAAGATATCTGTTCTCTCAGGGCCGTTACTGGCCTTGAGACCCCTGAGACCATCGAGAAGTATCAGGAGGTCACGGGAGGTGTTTTCTGGTCCATGTACGGACAGACAGAGACCTCATGCCTTGCCTCCTTCAGCCGATATAACGATAGACCCGGTTCGGCCGGAAGGATGCTTCCGCTCGCGCAGGTGAGACTTTTCGATGATTATGATAAACCGGTGGAGATGGGACAGGTCGGGGAGATCTGTATGAAAGGTCCGATGGTCTTCAAGGGCTATTGGAACCTGGAAGAAGACACCTCTCACACCTTTCGTGAAGGATGGCACCATACGGGTGACATGGGCAGGTTCGACGAGGACGGATTCCTCTGGTATGCAGGAAGAAAAGCAGAAAAGGAATTGATCAAGCCCGGTGGAGAAAACGTCTATCCCGCAGAGGTTGAAAAGGTCATACTGAAACACCCGGCAGTTGAGCAGACCGTGGTTTTCGGAGTGCCTGACCCCAAGTGGAAAGAGGGTATAAAGGCGGTGTGTGTTCTGAAGGAGGGGGAAAAACTGGAGGCAAAGGAGCTGATGGACTTTGTCGGGGAGAGGATCGCAAGATTTAAAAGGCCTCAATATGTTGAATTCGTGGAAAAACTCCCTCTTCTTGAAGACGGCGGCGTGGACAGGGCCAAGATCAAGGAGATTTACGGGCAGTCCTAGCATATAGATCCTACTTTTACAGAAAAAAGCCCCTTAACTTAAAGGGGCTTTTTTTGCAGACCTACGCTGCGGCCCCGGCACCTGCGGTCGTGCGTAAGGCAGGCAGAGGTATGGGAAAAAGGGTGGAGGTTTTATTCCTTTCCCGCATTTCACGCCTTTCCCTCCCAATTATAACCAATAACAAATAAGACAGACCCTGTTTTTAGCCTGTTCAAAGATCCGGCGGTCTTAAATATTGACAAGAGGGTGGGCAGGAGAATAGATGTGAGATGGTTGCTTTCCCGATATTACGCCAATGATATCGTATAATGCCAATATGCCGGGGTGAACGGGTTTTTTTGAAAGTCGGGAAAGATATCGATTCTCTGTGAACCATACACACTCAAGTCTCCCTTAAGGGCCTGAAGCTGTGGAAAGGATGAAAGGATATCAGAGCCAGGCATGGAACCAACAATTTCCCCCGCGATAATCATGCGAACCAGAGAACTTGGAGAAAGCGATCTCCTTGTGAACTTTTTTACCAGGGACATGGGGCTGCTAAGGGGTATTGCCAAGGGGGCCAAAAGGAGCAAACACAGGTTTTCCAATTGCCTGGATCTGTTCTGCCTTGCCAGTGTCGAATATGGGAAGAAGAGGGTGCAGAATCTCTATATGCTCAATTCCTGCAAATTGATAGACTCATTTTTCGGCCTCAGATCCGATTTTTCCGCCCTTTGTCTTGCAAGTTACATGGTAGAGCTGACCGAGGTCCTGTTTCCCGCCCAGATCTCGGAGAGCAGGATCTTTGACCTGCTGAAGGATTCTCTTTCGGCCCTTGACAGGGGTGTGGAGCCGGGGAGGCTGAGACTGTTTTTCGAGGCGAGGGCAATGGCCCTGGGTGGATATGAAATAGAACTATCCAAATGCTGTGACTGCGGTAGATCTTACAGGGGCGAGGGAAGGGCGGTCATTAACAGGGAAAAAGGGGGGCTGTCATGCCTGGGGTGCAGGAAAGAATCGGTTTCATTTCCAGGTATGGACCCTTCAAGTGTAAAGATACTGAAGACCCTCGCATGTAACGGCGAAGGCCTTCCGGATCTGGAGGCTTTAAGCTCCGAAAACACAAAGGAGATAGCGTGTGCACTCAGGATCCATATCGACTACTGGCTGGGAAGGAGATTAAAAACCTCCCGTTACATGGATGAGTTCTGAAGACAGGAGATAAACCTTGCCGTTACAACATCTCAATGACGCAGGCCATGGAGACTCCACCACCTCCGCAGAGCGTGGCAAGGCCGAGATTTCCCCCCCTTTTTTTCATCGCATGGATCAGGGTGACTATTATTCTGCTTCCCGTTGATCCGACCGGATGACCCAACCCGATACCTGATCCGTTTACATTGGTTATTTCACGATTAAGGCCCAGTTCTCTTTCAACACCAATGTATTGGGCCGCGAATGCTTCGTTTACCTCTGTAAGCTCAAAGTCGTCCATCTTGAAGTTCGGATTTCTTTTTAAAAGGTCCTTTACCGCGAGAACCGGGCTGAGTCCCATTACAGAGGGATGACAAGCGCCCCTTCCAAATCCTCTTATGCGGGCCAAAGGCTCAAGCCCGAGTTCCTTTGCTTTTTCCCTGGACATGATGATAAGGGCGCTGGCCCCGTCGTTTATGCCTGAAGAATTTCCTGCCGTCACCTTTCCGGTTTTGGGCAGAAAAGCGGGAGGGAGACTTCTCAGCTGCTCCATGGTCAGAGCCGGTCTGAAGTGCTCGTCCCTTTCAAAGAGCAGGGGAGGCTTGTTCCCTTTTTGAGGAATTTCAACCGGTACGATCTCCTCTTTGAAGTCGCCTTCCAAGGTCGCCCTTTCAGTATTGTTGTGACTCCTGAGCGCCACCTCATCCATCTCTTCGCGGCTTATGTCATGAAGCTGCGCGATAAACTCCGCTGTATGCCCCATTATGTAAGGCTTACCCTTAAAAAGTTCAAGCGGCATGCCTTCCTTTAAAGGGCCGTCTTCAGGGTGCGGTATAAGGTGAGACCCGCAGTGAAGGGCATGTATCATGGCGTCGACAAATACCTTGTCCTGCAGACGGCATCCCCAGCGGGCATCCGGAACGATATAGGGCACTCCCGACATCTGTTCGACTCCCCCCGCCAGTATAATATCGGCCATCTCAGACTGAATCATGGCCGCGCCTGAGATAACCGCTTCCATCCCTGAAATGCATACCCTGTTTATAGTAACCGCCGGTATATCGTCAGGTATGCCAGCGATGAGTGCCGATACCCTGGCCACGTTAAGGGCATCGACCGGTTCGATACAACAACCGAAGCGAATATCATCTATTATCCCCGGTTCAATAGAGGCGCGCCTTATGGCCTCTTTCATGACAACGCTGCCGAGTTCCGCCGCATTCAGATCCCGCAGTGAACCACCGAACGCCCCTATGGCTGTCCTGCAGGCGGAAACGATTACTACCTCTTTCATGCAGCCTCCTTTCGATCTGAAGGATTGTGAGGCTCATCTCAAAAAGACCTGACAGGGTGGTAAAACAGTTTCGTTATACTGGCCGCCGGATGGAAAAGTCCGAATTACCTTTAATCAGGATGCGGGCCGGTACCCTCAATGATTTATCTTTAATCGCAGGGGTCTTGAATCAGCGGACGGGATTTTTGCCGACCGGTTTTTTTACCAGGCATTCACCAGTATCCACGGCAAGACGATCCTAAGAAAGGAGGAGTTCCTCTCCAGTTTGGAGATGGATCAAGAAATCGGAAATCGAGTAAACAGCCGGAATATAAAAATGCCCGGTTAATTCAATCCCTGTTACGAAAGATCGGAAAAGGGCTAAATCAAATCTGTTGTGAGCGGTTCCTTTACTCGTATTATAAGACAGTTAAGGAATAAAAATGAATGGTACTTCATTTTAGAAAATATTTATACTCCAGAGGGAAGGGCAAGTAAAGAAAAAACCCGCCGTTAGGCGGGTTTCATATATGAAGATACCCCTTGCTTTCGGGGAAAAGAAAAGGGGTTAAGCATTGTCCTTAGTAGACAGTTCTCTCATGATCTCGATGTTTTTCTGAAGTCGTTTCTGGTTGGCCTTGAGGTTGGCCTTGTTGGGCCTTTTCTTTCTGTTTCGGATTGCCGATGTCTTTTTACTGTTTGACGCCATTTTTTTTCTCCGATTTAATATTTATGAATCCGTACCTTATTACTAACCTCTATTAATTTTGTCAATAACAAAAGGGAAAATATGTAAATAGGGACCTCTATGCATTTTCTCTTATGTAATCGACCGCGTTTCTGAAAAACCTGATGCCTTCGCCTTCGCCTGGAATTCGGCCTTTGCCTTTTTCAAAAAGTCGATCCCTGTCCCTTGTCCAGTCAGGATGATTGGTTACATGGTTGAATGCCTCAGGGTGGGGCATAAGACCGAAAATCTTTCCGCTCGGGTCGCATATGCCGGCTATATCGCCGATAGACCCATTAGGGTTGAGGGGCCATCTGCCTTCCGCTGCGTTGCCGTTTCCATCCGCGTACTGCAATGCAACCTGGTTGTTTTCAAAAAGCCGTTCGATCGTATGACCGGAGGCGTAGAATTTGCCCTCTCCATGCCTCACCGGCAGTTCGATGGAGGAGATGCCTCTTGTAAAAACGCATGGTGAATCAGGATTGATCTTGAGCCTTACCCATGTGTCTATGAAGTTTCCGGAATCGTTATAGGTTAGAGCTGTGCTGCGCTCGCCTTTGGTGCCTTGAAATCCCGGAAGGAGCCCCATGTTTACAAGGGTTTGAAACCCGTTGCAGATCCCAAGTATGAGTTTCCCTTTTTCGATAAAGGCTTCGATCTGCTCACCCAGGTGGTTTTTCATCTTTGTCGCGAGAAGGATACCCGCTCCATGGTCATCCGCCCAGCTGAACCCTCCTCCAAAAACGAGTATGTCGTAATCCTCAAGTCTTACGGGGCTGTCGGATCCTTCAGATCTTATGAGTTCGTTGATGTGATGCCTGTGCGACTCAGCCCCGGCGGTAACCAGGGAAAAATCGGTTTCATAATCGCAATTGAGTCCATATCCTGTCAGGACGAGTGCTTTGACCTGTTTCATATCAAATCCCCAAAAGGCCTTTTCCAGTAGTCTTTCATTTCCTCTATATCCAGATCAATTACCCGGCTGTTTCCAGGGCCTGTAACGGTAAAATGTCGTGAATCAGTAACCTTTCCGATCATGCCGAAACTGAGGCCGGACAGCATATCCTCAAATGCCGCAGCCTTTTCAACGGCTATCGTTACTATGAATCTCCCGCATGATTCCGAATAAAGCATCCGGGCGGGGGAAAGGTCCTCTTTTGCGGGTATTTTTTCAAGGTCGATCTGCATTCCCAGTTCACCCGCCATGGCGACCATGGCCAGGTGCACTACCAGACCACCCCTTGAAACGGCGTGACATGAGGAAACCGTACCCATTGAAATAGCTCGATGAAGCGCCTTGTAAAGAGGCATGAATTTTTCCGCGTCCACGCTTGGAACGTTGAGCCCCACGTAATTCATGAGCTGGTAAAATTCACTACCGCCGAGCTCATCCGCTGTCTCACCCAGCACATATATATGATGGCCCGGTACCTTTGAGTCCATTGTCACGCAGGTGCCTATATCTTCAACAACGCTGTTGGCGGTAAACAGGAGGGTAGGCAGACCGGAAATCTTTCTCCTTTCGCCATAGGGGCCTTCCAGATTCCCGTCGATATACATGCTGTCTTTCCCTGACAAAAGAGGGATGCCGTAGCTGAGACAATAATCTCTGAGTGCCCAGTTGGCCCTCACGAGCTGGGCCGCCTTGTATCTTCCGTCCGGATTTTTTTTCGGATCATACTCCACCGTGGGCCAGCAGAAATTGTCCACTCCCCCTATATGTTCGGGGTTCCCACCCACTGCCAGCACCCTCCTGACTGCTTCATCTATAACGGCGGCGGCCATGTGATAGGTGTCTATCCGGGAAAACCAGGGATTGATGGCCTGGGAGACTGCAATCCCCCTTTTTGAATCGAGTACCGGCCTTATTACGGAGGCATCGCTCGGTATGTCGCGGCCTTTTCCTACCAGAGGCTTTATAACGCTTCCGCCCTGGACCTCATGGTCGTACTGCCTTGCGATCCAGTTGCGGGAGCATATATTGGGCCTTGAAAGCATATCAAGAAGAAGCCTGTCATGATCGTCAGGTTCATTTATGACCGGCTCGCTCAGCCCCCTCAGTCGGGGAGGTATCCAGTGAGCGTCAAATTCCCACTGGGGGAAGTCCGATTTCAGAAGATCCATGCGTACGTAGGCGCAGGTCTCACCATTGTAATCGAGCCTGAGAAAACCAGAATCATTATACTCGCCTATTACGGTGCTTTCAACGGCATGTTTTTTTGAAAGCCGCATGAATCTGTCGAGATTCGCCGGTGTTACGGCAACGGTCATCCTTTCCTGGGATTCCGAGACCCATATCTCCCACTGATCAAGCCCCTCGTATTTGAGCGGCACCTTGTCCAGATCTACCCTGCAGCCGTTACTGAATCGGGCCGATTCTCCGATCGAGCTGGACAGCCCCCCACCCCCGTTATCGGTGATATAGGTGATAAGCCCGTCATCCCTTGCCTCTATCAGAAAGTCGTGCATCTTTTTCTGGGTGTAAGGATCGCCTATCTGCACATGCCCGGCCGGCGTGTGTTCCGTGTAGGTCTCTGATGCGGCGGTAACACCATGTATGCCGTCCTTGCCGACCCTGCCCCCGCACATTATTATCAACTCTCCCGGTGACGTGGTCTTGAGGTGAGAAGATCGGCCGTCTGTGACGGAAGGCATTATGCCGAGTGCGGTGACAAAAACGAGACATTTTCCGAGGTAGCTTTCGTCAAACAGGAGCAACCCGAAGGGGGTGGGGATGCCGCTCTTGTTGCCTCCGTCCCTAACTCCCTCGATAATACCGTCAAGCAGTCGGCGGGGGTGCAGGTGAGGTTTCAGATCCCCATCGTAGTCCCTGGGACCGACGCAGAAACCGTACATGCCCATGGTCAGCTTGGCGACCTTTCCGGTACCCATCGGGTCTCTGTATATGCCCACGATTCCGGTTATCGCACCTCCATAGGCCTCCATGTTAGAGGGGCTGTTATGGGTTTCACCGGTAATCACGTAATAATGATCATCATCGAATTTTCCCACTCCGGCATTGTCCCACAGCACCGATACGACCCAGTCTTTTTCATCCTTTATCTTCAGTGTCGGCTGCTCAATGCAGGTTTCAAACAGACTGTCCACATCCTCCTTATGCCCTGTTTCCAGGTCGCGATAGTGGAAAAGGCCGGTAAAGGTATTGTGGTTGCAGTGGTCGCTGCGGGCCTGGGAGATATATTCAAGTTCAACATCGGTGGGAAGTTCCAGCCCGACTCCTTTTCTTTCTTCGATAACGTCTTTTCTCAGGAAATATTCCCTTATCACGGGGATATCCCTGTCTTGAAGGGCCAGATTGCGTTCCTTGGACAGACCTCTCAGTTCCGCGTCACTTTTTATGGAGATCCTATGGACGCATGGTTCATGATCGAGGATCACTTTAGGCAGGAGAAATCCTACCCCTTCGCTGTCATTCCATAGCCCTTTGGAGTAGACCTTCCACTGTTGAATGACCTCGTTTGCCAGGAGTTCCGCGGCGATTGTGTTGATCTGGGCCTCTGTGAGCGCTCCTTTGACTTCATAGAGCTTTGAGGTGTAAACTGCATTATTATGACCGAATTTTATTCCCAGGAGGTCTTCTATCGCCTCTTTTGCGGTGCTTCCTTCATTGTCTTTGACACCGGGACGAAAACCGGTCCAGATAAGCCAGTCAAAGTCTCCGGCCATGGGAGAAAATGAGGACTCCTCGGTTACAGGATTGGTGAAGATCTCCTTGCTTATTCTCGTCAACTGGGCTCTATCAAGTTCGGCATCAATGGTCAGTATCCTGATCACCCTTATGTCATCGACAGAAAAACCGAAATATTCTCTGGCCTTTCTTTTTATCCCGGAGCCCTCGGCATCCAAAAGATCTTTTTTAAGCCTTATCTCAAGTCTTGAAATCATTGTTGATTCCCTGTCTGATCCGTCCTGTGCGAACGAGCCTTGCCGGAGGCGGGCAAGTCCACCACAGGCGTTCGATGGTTTATTCCCCCTAATCCTATGCGGGGGTTGCATTCCGGTAGTGGAAAACGCTGAGACAAAGGGTAAATGAATTGCCCCGGTGAGTCAATACAATTAGCCCTTGAGTTAATATGGCTTGAAATCCCATATTTTCTTACCTAATCTAAAAAAATAAATCAAATAAATTTAAGTGTTTAACTCGTTTTTAGTGCTTCCCGTTCCCTTCATTGCTAACGGTTTTGCTAACATTTTTCCTGAAGGTCTCTAATATCTTTATTGCCTGGATTTTGTCTTGATCGTCAATTCTGTCATACCTTGAATCCATATCTCTTGATGAATGTCCGGTGATTGACATCCTGACAGATTTTGAAACTCCGGCCTTTCTTGCATCTGTGACAAAGGTATGCCTCAAGTCATGGAATATAAAACCACCTTTGACCCTTGATCCCCATTGAATCCCGGCATCCTTGCAAGCCTTCATCATGGCTTTTCTGAAATAATTTATGTCTCTGTATTGAATAGAAAAAACATGATCGTCATGTATTGACCTAGGAATCTTCTTAAGTATCTGGAAGGTCTCTTCTGATATCGGAATGCTTTTCTTTTTACTTTCCTTTGTGTCTTCAGCCTCAAGGGTTATCATTCTATGTTTTAGGTCCACCTTATCCCATGTCAGATTGACAATTTCACCTTTTCGCATCCCTGACCAGTACCCTAGGGATATAATACCTTCTAACGGTTTTTGAGAATGCTCAAAAAGGCTGCTGTATTCACTTACAGTCAATATCCTATCCCTGGCATTAGTATTTCCTTTGAGAAGTGACTTGACCCTTCTTAATGCCTTCAGTGGTTCGCCTGTTATCAGGTCGTTATCAAATGCCTTTATCACCATTGATTTCGTGTATTTTGTGAATGGTTTTTGGTTTAAGGCGGCATGCAAAAATGACCCACCTATAGGGCGAATCGGCGTCCAAAATTGACCCACCCCTGAAAGCCTTCTATTCTGCTGTGACTATGGTAGAAGGAGGCGGAAAGGGATGCTCACAGTGGAAACAATCCGTAAGATACGATTAGCTGTTCTCAGAGATGGCAAATCCATACGTCAGACAGCGAAGGATCTGCGCCTTAGCAAAAATACAGTAAAAAAGGCGATAAGGAGCGGAGAAACATCTTTTCAGTACGAACGAAGCAACCAGCCAAGACCCAAGCTGGGGCCGTTTATAGACATGCTGAAAGGCTTTCTGGAAGAAGACGAGAAACTGCCCAAAAAACTGCGCAGGACAGCCCAGATACTTTTTGAAGAGCTGCAACTCAACGGCTACGAAGGTGGCTATGACAGCGTACGGAGATATGTTCAAAGATGGCGCCAGGATCAAAGGAGCTTGCCAAAGGAGGTATTTATACCTTTGGTATTTGATCCTGCAGAAGCCTTTCAGTTTGACTGGAGTCATGAGTGGGTAGATCTGGACGGAAGCAGAGTAAAGGCAAAGGTTGCACATATAAGGTTATGTCACAGCCGCTACTTCCTTTGTATTGCCTACCCCAGAGAAACCCAGGAGATGGTGTTTGATGCCCATATCAGGGCCTTTGAGTTTTTTGGGGGAGTTTGCCGTAAAGGCATCTATGACAATCTCAAAACAGTGGTTAACAAGATCCTGGGAGGAAGGGAAAGACAGTTCAACAGCCGCTTCAGCCAACTGTGTTCCCATTATTTATTTGAACCGGTAAGCTGCACCCCTGCTGCAGGTTGGGAAAAGGGTCAGGTGGAAAACCAGGTAGGTGTGGTCAGAAGGAGATTTTTCACTCCCCGAATCAAGGCCAGGGATTTCACACACCTAAACGAGCTGCTTAGAGAACAATGCATCACCTGGGCAAAGACCCGTAAGCATCCAACAATATCTGATAAGACGGTTTGGCAGGTCTACAGTGAAGAGAGACCCTATCTGATAAATCTACCACCTCTCTTTGATGGATATGCACAACGTCCAGCCAGGGTTACCCCCAGCTCACTTGTAACCTATGACCGGAACCGATACAGCGTTAATTGCAGCCAGGTGGGTAAAGCGGTCTATATGAGAGTATATGCCGATCGGATAGTGATAGTAAATAACGGTTGTATCGTAGGAGAGCATGATAGGCATTTTGGAAAGAACAAGACTATTTTTAATCCCTGGCATTATGTCCCGGTCCTTGAACGTAAGCCCGGGGCTCTCCGTAATGGAGCCCCCTTTAAAGACTGGCAACTTCCCGATCCTGTCGAAGGCGTCCTAAATGGGCTTCAAAACCGTTTTTCCGACTGGGACCGTCAGTTTGTGGCCATTCTAAATGCTGTTCCTTTCTACGGACTTGAGGCTGTAAGTAAAGCCTGTAAGGAGGCCCTAAAGATAAGGGCCGTAAGTAAAGAGGTGGTTCTCAATCTTTTAAACAGGGATCAGGATCAGGATTGCACGCCTGATTTGGGTATCCCCTCCCATCTGATTCTCAAGCAAGAGCCCATAGCAGACTGCCGCCGCTATGAACGTTTGGTAAGGGAGGGATACCATGCTGCGCAATGATATCATGGACCAGATGGAAAAACTAAAGTTGCGGGGTATGCAGTCCATTTATGATGAAGTTGTCTCCAATGGACGCAAGAGCCATTCAACGCCTGAAAAGGTAATCCTGGAACTGCTCAAGGCTGAAGCTGCCGAAAGATATATAAGGAGTATCCGATATCGTATGGGACAGGCCAGGTTTCCTGTCCTTAAAGATATCGATGGCTTTGATTTTAACGGGGCCTGTGTTGATGAAGCCCAGATTAGGTCTATTTATCAGGGTGATTTTATAGCCGAACATATCAACCTGATTTTTGTAGGTGGCACCGGTACGGGCAAAACCCATTTAGCCATAACTATAGCGGCCCAGGCCATAAGGAATGGCAGGAAGTGCAAGTTTTATAACCTGGTGGATCTGGCAAATGAGCTTGAGCAGGAGAAAATGATTGGATTGGCCGGCAAAATCACAGCAAGACTACTTCGATTTGATCTTGTGGTCCTCGATGAACTGGGTTATCTGCCTTTTTCCAAAAACGGCAGTCAACTGCTCTTTCATCTTATATCAAAACTCTACGAACAGACATCCATAGTAATCACCACCAACTTGACCTTCGGTGAATGGCCCCAAGTCTTTGGAGATAAAAAAATGACTACGGCCATGCTTGATCGGTTGACTCATCATTGTGAAATTATAGAAACAGGTAACGAAAGCTGGAGAATGAAACACGCAGCTTCATAGATAAAGAAGGGATCAACTACTCAACTATTTAACCATATTTTTTTCTCAGGGGTGGGTCAATTTTGGACGCCGATGATGGGTCAATTTTCAACGCCTATTGACATTCAGGTAGTCGCCTACAATAGAAGGGTCTAGGACATTGATATTTCTTACTCTTAATTCGGGAGTTACGCTTTCCTTGTCTACCTGTGCCAAGTTATTCATAGGGGATACTTTCTCCGGTCCCCTTTCTCCAAATTCATAGAGTTGTCCGCTTTCCCCAATACCCTTGATATGCTCGTTTATTGTCCCGCCACCAGCCATGAACTGCACCGGGTTATCAAAATTCGGAGTAAACCCACCACTAAACATCCCGGTAATTGCGCCTGCCGCTTTACTTATCAAACCATTACCTGAAGACCCTCCGGTCAAGGTATTAAATAGCGGTTCAATGGTGTACTTCTGAAGCATCATTTGTGTAACCATTTTTGAATATGATTTCAGGATGTCATTAAAAGAGGTATCAGCACCCCAGACCATTTCATTGAGGGTGCTTGACCATGAAGAGGCCCAACCGGACATAGCGTTTTCAAGTTCATTACTCAAAGACTTGACTTCGGTCTTCTGCTTTTCATAATAGACCTCTGTTAATTGCTCTATGGCTTTCTGTTTGGCCTCTTCATCTTGAATGCTTTTTTCTATATATTCCCGCTGTACGTCGTACCAGTCAGACAGCCTTTGTTCTTCAGTCTGGAAATGTTCATTCCATAGGGTTTGGATGTCCTTTATGGTATCGCTTTCTAAGCTGATCCTGGCTTCCCAACCTTCAATGTTAAGTTGGTTCTCCTGTCTTATCCTGTCCGCTGCGGCTGCTAGTCTTTCTATGTCTGCGTTTCTGTTTGCCTTTGAAATGAATGCCAGTTTGTCGGCCTCAGTCAGCCCGGTAACTTTTGGCTGTATTGTTTTAATGTTCGCTGCTTTAGGGGTGAAAGAGGAAAAATCCGGCTGGGAAAGCATCCAACTATCTTTGATCTTGTTAAGCTCGGCATATTGCTGTCTGTTCTGAAGGTCTGAAATGGTCTTGTCTATCAATGCAATATTAGCAGTCAGCCTTTTTGCGCCCTCTCTTGCCTCTTCTTTCGTGATATATCCCGGCACCCATGCAAGGGCCTTGTCAGTAAAGTCTGATCCTGTAGTGGCACTCTGAAACTTATTCAGTTCCTTTTGTAGGTCTTCTCGCTGTTCTTTAAGCCTACCCATGACTGTATCAGGACCATACAGAAGCCCGGCCCACCACTCAGCGGCAAAGGCAACACTACCCACCGCGCCACCAGCGGCACTACTCACCAGCTTTAAAGACTGCGCGATATTTCCCAAATAAGTTGGGATATCCTGTCTTAAAAATTCCTGATTCTGTGCAACCCAACTGGTCATGTCTTCGGCGATTTCTGCAATGCTAGGAGCTGCGGAAATAACAGCACTCGTCATTTGTGTTTTTATAACAGTTGATAGGTCTGTTAATCTGTCATTTGCCGTTGCTGACCCCCGGATAAGGTGTTCATCTATGGCAAGGCCAAGACGTTCAAAAGTGGCCCTTAGCTCTTCTACTGACTTCATGCCGCCCTTTACGACATTGGTCATTCCCACACCAGCCGACCGGCCAAAAGCGGCAGATGAAAAAGCGGCCTTGTCCGTTGCATTCTCAATACCGGCCATTCGGTTTATGTAAATATCAAGGGCTTCCCCGGTTGTGTTCGTGGCTACAAGCTGATTTAATAGCTCTTCATCGTATTTCTTCAGATAGGTGAGCATCGCCCCGGTACCAACCTTGAGTTCACCTATTCGCTTTGTGAATGCTTCCAGGGCTCCATCGAGTTTGCCGGTTTCAACCCCCGAACGTTCAGCCATAAACCTATATTCCTGAAGTTTATCGGTAGATATGCCTATTCTGTCTGCTGTCTTTCCGATCGTGTCAGCGGCATCAATATTTCTTTTGATCAGATACCCTAGACCAGTTGCACCAGCCGCTAGAACCATGCCGCTCCTGAAGTTTAAAACTGACTTTCTTAAGGAGGTCCATTGCCGTTCAGCCTTTGCAAGATATCTGTTTGTTTTGGCTGAAAAGGAATTGACTGAGCTGGCCGCGCTTCTTAGGTCTGCTTTGAATTTATCATCATTGACAATCAGGTCAGTTACCAGACTGCCAATGTCCATTTTATTTGCCATTACGTCTCCTTTCCTTAAAAATAAGCCCCAGGATCGTTTTTTGACTTAGACATATACATATTCAACCCTAGGGTAATATATTAAATACAACCTCGTGCCGATTAAGGCCCATAAAAGGCGCATTTTAGTTTGACACTAGATAGAGGTTCCCCCAGGCGGCTAAGAAGGCGCAAAACCGCCCAGGGGATAGGGGGGCTGTCCAGGCCCCAACTTTCTTGTTATGACTTGGAATGCTTTTCATTATAGTGTTTTATGGATCTAGCCTCTCGCTTCCTTTATTCAAAATCTTTTGCCGTCAATATTTCCGGCTCAAAATCGGCATCCTTCAATCTGCTTTTCTCCGCGTCTGTCAAAAGCCCCACTCGATCCAAGTAAGCGGCCTGTGATTCAACAATTAACCGTTCATCCGGGTTAAACTCATAGGGGTCTAATATTGGTACTCCAAAAACAAAAGATTGTGTCTCTTCAAGCGGCTCTTCATCTGGTTTTCTTTGGTAATTTTGGGGGCATTCCAAGATTTTGCGATTTCCCGGCGCTTCAAGCTGCCACCATGCAAACGGTTTTTGCCCTGGATGTTCCTTTAACCAGCTTATAACCGTTGCTGAATTTTTAATTTCAGCCCATGTTTCAAACCATGTCGGTCCTTTACCATGCCTGACTGAAGGTTCACCCGGTATGGCCCAACAAAATGAAAAACCCCTAAAACCTTCATTTTGTGGCTCATCCCCAGTAAGTAAAAATTTCACTTGCCAATCTTCAAGGCTATTGGCGTTTACTCTTTTTCTTGTAATTTTTTTCCTTTTTGTTGGCATTCTAGCTCCTTCCGCCTGGCCTTCCCGGTTTGTCCCTTAGCGGTTCAATGTCCAGGTTTAAGGCCCTTAACGCGTGGAATTTTTGTCCCCTGGCATCGCGTTCAATCCCTAATAGAGGATGTAATTTTTTCTGTTGAAAACGGTCCAAAATAGTTTGACCTTCCTTTTTAATCTGCTTGCGGCATTTGATCTCTCGCGACTCTGCGTTCCCGTATTGCTGTAAAAGCAGTAATCCGGCAACATCATTAATAAGATATTCGTCAGCTAAAGATTCTATTCTTAAAACAGTCTCTTTTGGCCAATGTTTACATGGCCTCAAGTGACTTGGTACGTCATTCCAGTCCATTCCATAGACTCCTCAATTTTTTTTAAGGAAAAACTCAATTTAAAAAAGAAATTCCTAGGCACATGGTTATAGGCATAGGTCGTATAAGGCTATATAGGCCCCCCTGTAAAAGGGGGGACCGCTAAACCCGACTGGCTTATAGTTTGGCTAGTTTTGCGTCAATCCTTGCAACCCTTGAAGCAAGATCTTCGTCAGTTGGTAGTAAGTGAAAGGGGTTTATGTCGGAAACATCGCGGTCAGATTTTTCAATGTTAAAGTCTTCTAGTTGGTGCGGATCTGGAATATTATCCTTAAGCTTCTCAAGCAATACTTCGTCAAACTCTGGCTCTAGCTTCATGGCCTCAAGCAACTTGATAGATTGCTGACAGTATTCTACAGCTCTCAATATAGAATTTTTGTTGCTATAGGTAACTAGCTTCTTTTTCAGCTTGATTAAATTTAAGCCCATGTTTCGTGTTTGGCTATTGGCTTTCAACCTTCGGAAGTCAGCTAGCTTGGTATTAAAAAACTCAATCCCCCGGTCAATTTCAGGATCGTAAGTTGTATAAATAATTTCCTGCCACTTGTTTATAGCATTGTTCAACCTCGCACTCTCACCCCATTTTTTTAATCGCAACCTGTTCACTTCCTTTTCTGCATCTCTTAGGGCATCTGCTGCGGAATTCATAGTCTGTGTCGCTTTTTCAAGATCGTCATTAAGTTTGAAAATCCTCTTTTCTCCTTCCGTCTTCAGCTTGTCGATTTCCTTTGCTGCCGCCTTTCGTTTTTTAATGACTTCGCGTTCTGCTGCTTCCCGCGCTGCTCTTATTCCTGCTGATTCTTCAATCTCCTTAAGCCTTTTCTCTAATGCTGTGTTTTCCATAATGCCTCCATTTTGTTTAGTGTTTTTGTTTATAAAGCCCCACATCTTTTAAGGATCTTCTTTCGGCGTATATTTGCCTGCAGTCTCTTTGCTCTTTTACGGTCTGATTTTTTGGGGTTTTTCAACCTTTCAGAGAGGGTCTTGAAACTGCCGTCTTTCTCAACTTTTTTCCTAAGTTTCAAGATCGCTAATCGAAGGTCACTTTTCCCCACCTTGACGCTAAGCATAACTATCCCTTCCAGGCATCGCTTGCCTTTTGTGTGCTGTTCAGTGTTAATTGTATAATTGATAAGAGATTTAATTTTGGGAGTAGGGAAGGGATTCAATAAACTTTCTGACATCAACGGAGTCAAATAGAACTCGGCGGCCTAACCGCTTGGCCTTGATAGGAAAAGGGTTCTTTGCTTTACGACAAATCCTATTTCGTATGGTGCGCGGTGAAAGGTTTAATCTATTGGCAACCTGTTCAACTGATAACAGTTGCCGCTGCTCCTGGCTCATGACGCCCCCCTTTGGTTAAATTGTTATTGTTGACAAGACATCGGAAACACTTATTCTTAAGAATCCTTTTTAATACCTCGTAACCCTTTGTATTATCAGATTCAGTTAGACCCTGAATCCTAACGCTTTCAATCGGACATCCTTTGTCTGATTTACATTCAAAAGTTATTTCCAAGAATCCACCTCCTTTAATTGTTTTTAGCCCCTGTTCTAATTTTTTATTGCCCGCCCGTTCCCGGTCCCCGGAGCTAGCGAAGGACCACACCAAATATGTTATTTATGCCATTTATCTGTTGGCACAATTTCGCACCCCTTAACGATCTTAAAAGTTCGCTTTAGGTAATTTGGGTTATGTCCCTGCCTTGCCCAGGCTTTAGCCTTCCTGATTGTGATAATGGTTCCGTCTGGCGGATTCTGGTCAAGATTTAGATAAAGCCTCGGTTTCTCAAGGCCAAAGTCTCCGCCCCGCCCCTCTGCCTTATCTTGTGACTTCTGAAGACATACAATGCAGATTCCTTTGTCTAGCTTTTCATATATCCGCTTTAGGTCCGCCGATATCTTCCAGAAGTCAGAGCTAATTTCATAAAAGTCAATTATATTGAAGTCATTCGGTAGGATTGCATCTGAGAAGTTTGAGGACCTTTCCCTGAAGTCAAGAGACTTCCATTCATCAAGAGGTACAGGAAACAGCTTTAATCTTGTCTTTAGTTCCTGACTTCCCATTTCTGAGGAAAGATAACGCACCTTGTGGCGCTTCCTGTTCATATAGGCAAGGTTTAAGGCAAGGGCGCTTTTGCCTGCGTTTTGGGTCCCTGCGATTACAGCAATGTTTTTAGGATATAGCGTTGCAAGTTTTTCGATCCCTAGAGGCCATTGAATATTAAAGGGTGCATCATCTGCCGTTTGCCAGTCTATGGCATCGCATTCAGACTCAACCTTTCGATACTGCCCGCGCTTGTTTCCGTATTTCTCAATTATTCCTTCTGCCTTGAGTCTTGACAAATAGACCTTTACAGCGTTTCTTTCTTCCCTTGTTACTATCTGTAACTCTTTGTAACTATCTGTTACTAAAAAGTAACCATCTGTTACTAACACCCACTCGCGGACCTCTTCAGCAAGGTTCCTCTCGCGCCTCTGTAACCTTTTCATGGCTGATTGAATTTTTACTGAAATATCTCTTTCAGGATATGGAGGATTGCAGGCTTTTGATGCTATAACCCTAAGATATTGCTGTATTTCTTCTTGAGGCATCCCGCCTTTTACAAGATAATTGGTAAGGTGAAAAAGGTCATTATCACGACGGCCTTGTGTAAGTAAATTGTTACTATCTGTTACTATTTGTAACCTTTTGTTACTATCTGGACTGGACCCCTCTATATAAATGCTTTTATTTAAAGAATTATATATAGGCTGCGGCAGCGGCTCGGTTTGAACCTCGCCTAATGACTTACCCGGTACCCAGGCATAAGGCTTGCCGTTTTCTCCAATGCTTGGAGGTGCGACGATATATCCGCCCTGACCCCGGTAATCGACATCTTGAATAAAGCCTGTTGCATTGCCTAGGCCCTCTCTATGACTAACGTATAAATGCCGACCTCCGCGCGGCGTTGTCGCTTCTGCCGTTTTAAACCCTTCAGGAAGTAGCTTTGTGACCTCAGAAAAGCCCTTGCCTGAATCAATGTCTATGACATCAACATTGCTTAGATCACCTGTGACAATGCCGATATTTGCATCAGGCCACTTTTGCCACCATTCATTGACTTGATCCGTAGTCGGCCTTTCTTTTTGGAATTTTTCCCATTTGACTAGGGGCTTTTTGCCCTTTGCCTGAATGGGAATTACTGAAAGCCCTGCGCTTTCATACCTTAAGGCATCGTTTGAAAAGTTCATTTTGTTCTAGCTCCTATCCCGGACACTCCGCCCGGAAGTTGGCTTTCAAGAAGCTCGGAGTTAGGTGTTAAAAAACCTCTTTTTCACTGACCCCCAGGAAATGACAGATTTTTTCCTTCATTTCCTGCGTGGGCGTTTCGTACCCTCGGATAACCTTTGAAACTCGGCTTTCTGCAATCCGTGTTTGAAATGCCAAATCTCTTTGGCTTACACCCTTCAGAAAAATTGCATTCCGTAACTTGATATTTCTTTCAGTTTCCATGATCACCTCCCTTAAATAAATATTGTTTGAATCTACGGTAAAAAAACATTTCTCCTTCCCGTCATTGACAATTTAGACAAAATTATCTGTTTTATCTTGTCAATTTGGTATCTTATCCGCCTATGCGGATAAATCATACCCGGCCCCGATACTCTACTAGCTATCTGCTTATAGGTAAGTGGTGGATCTCCATAAAAAAGACTTAGGCATTTGTTTTGAAGTTAGGTTCTGGGGAAGGAGAAATATCAGACAGATATAAACGATAAATCAAATTACTGATTTATATGAATCAAAAAAAAGACTGTTAAAGAATGCCTTCCGCTATGGCGTTGAGGTTGACAAGTAGAAGAGACCTTCGATTACCTAGCTTATGGGTAAGCTCTCTGTGTTTATGTGAACGATGAACCTTGATATGCTCCGACACTTCCACTGTGTACCATTCATTAGTGTTGCCGATAAAATTGTTGGGGTCTAGGAAATCGAAATTCGGTTCGTTTCTAAATTCTTTGTATAGTTGAAAAAATCTCTTTATCTTGCGGAACTCAATGTTTAATTCGGCCAGTTCTTTAATTAATGCTAACTCTAGTAAGTTCCTTTTTGTATATCTGCGGGGGACACCTCTTCCAGGCTGCTTGCTGTCTTCTTCAAGCGTCAACAGCCCTTCATCTGAATAGAACTGTATCCGTCGCCCTGGTAGGCCAATAAGTTTTTCAATATCTTTTCGGGTGTATGTTTCCATAATTTAAAAGTCGTAATCAGATTTATGATTTATAATAAAGTAAAAAAAATATATGTCAAGCGCTAATGCTGCATTGATGGGCCATAAATCAGATTAATGGTTATTCCCTTTCACTAATAAGCATAAATTCCTAAAATGTTATATATCTTATTGATATTAAATCCAAATTAGTCAATGGGCGTTTTTACGAAAAAACCGTGTTCTGTGTACTCGTCTTTATATTTTGAAAAGTCTATTCTGTCTTCAGGGTAATTTCTTGGCATTAAATCATATTCTCGGCCTAGATCCAGACTTTTAAGCTTTGCACAGGTCCCGCACTGTTCTTTCGGTAATCCATGAATACAGAGAAAGCAGAAAGATTCTGGCCCATTGCTTGAATTATCTAAATAACGCCGCTCAATAAATAAATTGTCCTTATCGAATCTTTTCAGAATATCATCGGCTTGGGTTATGTTGTTTACCAAAAACCCCTGGCAAACCTGGCTCCGCTTGCCTACTTCATTGTTTATAAGCAAAAGGGAATAGCCATCTGTTCCACAAGAAGTCGTTCTAAAGAACTTTAGAAATTTATACAAGCCTTGCTGTATGTATGGGGTGCATTCCTTGCACTTTGCCGATCCAACATCCCTGTGACATAAATCACATAGTAAGCCCCTGGAGCTTTGTCCCTTTCTTGTGTCTGTCTTTTCAGGTTCTTTATATTTTAATGCAAGGCTTGCTTCAATAAAACTTCCCTGTTCAATGGTTAATTTAAACGGGTCTGATTCCCCCCTAGATCCTATTGATTCTAACCCGTTATCAATAAGGGTCTGCCCCGGTTTTTCTCCTGTTCCCCTGTCAATTTTACCAAACACTTCAAAAAGTTCTTTATCATCAAACTTATCATTATATTGATTATATGAAAATTCCGGTTTCCAGTTTTCCTCATCAAAAGGTTTTTGCTTTGGCATCGCACGGACACCGATTAACCAAAAAATCTTCATCATTCTATGTAAGCTGATTCTGTTTTTTATGTACCTTAAAGGATCTTGAAGTAGTGGGATAGCTTCGCCATTTACAGCAAGCATCTTTCCCTTATCGGCTCTAAGTGCATAATGAAAGGCGTAATCACAATTATATTTTGTCCCCAGCCCGGCAAGTTTTTTTCTGCTCGCTTTATTTAACGGGTCCCTATTCATAAAAGCATAAAGGGGCAGACAGGGGATAAGCGCATCTTTCAAACCTGTATGCTTGCATAGATCTTTGAAAAATCTCTTTAGGTATGGCTTTTTTGTCAAAGATCCATCTTTTATTTTTTTTCTTTTTGCAGATTGAATTAAGTTATCAACCTTTTTTGTATCAACCTCCATTAAATATGCTGCGTCTGGATATTTATACTTTTGACCATAAACTAAATTTAAGGCCATGTTTTCTTGAATGGAAAGCCCTTCAATGTTAGCCCATTCGGTTCTATTGTGAATCGGCATGCAAAAATGACCCACCTATAGGGCGAATCGGCGTCCAAAATTGACCCACCCCTGAAAGCCTTCTATTCTGCTGTGACTATGGTAGAAGGAGGCGGAAAGGGATGCTCACAGTGGAAACAATCCGTAAGATACGATTAGCTGTTCTCAGAGATGGCAAATCCATACGTCAGACAGCGAAGGATCTGCGCCTTAGCAAAAATACAGTAAAAAAGGCGATAAGGAGCGGAGAAACATCTTTTCAGTACGAACGAAGCAACCAGCCAAGACCCAAGCTGGGGCCGTTTATAGACATGCTGAAAGGCTTTCTGGAAGAAGACGAGAAACTGCCCAAAAAACTGCGCAGGACAGCCCAGATACTTTTTGAAGAGCTGCAACTCAACGGCTACGAAGGTGGCTATGACAGCGTACGGAGATATGTTCAAAGATGGCGCCAGGATCAAAGGAGCTTGCCAAAGGAGGTATTTATACCTTTGGTATTTGATCCTGCAGAAGCCTTTCAGTTTGACTGGAGTCATGAGTGGGTAGATCTGGACGGAAGCAGAGTAAAGGCAAAGGTTGCACATATAAGGTTATGTCACAGCCGCTACTTCCTTTGTATTGCCTACCCCAGAGAAACCCAGGAGATGGTGTTTGATGCCCATATCAGGGCCTTTGAGTTTTTTGGGGGAGTTTGCCGTAAAGGCATCTATGACAATCTCAAAACAGTGGTTAACAAGATCCTGGGAGGAAGGGAAAGACAGTTCAACAGCCGCTTCAGCCAACTGTGTTCCCATTATTTATTTGAACCGGTAAGCTGCACCCCTGCTGCAGGTTGGGAAAAGGGTCAGGTGGAAAACCAGGTAGGTGTGGTCAGAAGGAGATTTTTCACTCCCCGAATCAAGGCCAGGGATTTCACACACCTAAACGAGCTGCTTAGAGAACAATGCATCACCTGGGCAAAGACCCGTAAGCATCCAACAATATCTGATAAGACGGTTTGGCAGGTCTACAGTGAAGAGAGACCCTATCTGATAAATCTACCACCTCTCTTTGATGGATATGCACAACGTCCAGCCAGGGTTACCCCCAGCTCACTTGTAACCTATGACCGGAACCGATACAGCGTTAATTGCAGCCAGGTGGGTAAAGCGGTCTATATGAGAGTATATGCCGATCGGATAGTGATAGTAAATAACGGTTGTATCGTAGGAGAGCATGATAGGCATTTTGGAAAGAACAAGACTATTTTTAATCCCTGGCATTATGTCCCGGTCCTTGAACGTAAGCCCGGGGCTCTCCGTAATGGAGCCCCCTTTAAAGACTGGCAACTTCCCGATCCTGTCGAAGGCGTCCTAAATGGGCTTCAAAACCGTTTTTCCGACTGGGACCGTCAGTTTGTGGCCATTCTAAATGCTGTTCCTTTCTACGGACTTGAGGCTGTAAGTAAAGCCTGTAAGGAGGCCCTAAAGATAAGGGCCGTAAGTAAAGAGGTGGTTCTCAATCTTTTAAACAGGGATCAGGATCAGGATTGCACGCCTGATTTGGGTATCCCCTCCCATCTGATTCTCAAGCAAGAGCCCATAGCAGACTGCCGCCGCTATGAACGTTTGGTAAGGGAGGGATACCATGCTGCGCAATGATATCATGGACCAGATGGAAAAACTAAAGTTGCGGGGTATGCAGTCCATTTATGATGAAGTTGTCTCCAATGGACGCAAGAGCCATTCAACGCCTGAAAAGGTAATCCTGGAACTGCTCAAGGCTGAAGCTGCCGAAAGATATATAAGGAGTATCCGATATCGTATGGGACAGGCCAGGTTTCCTGTCCTTAAAGATATCGATGGCTTTGATTTTAACGGGGCCTGTGTTGATGAAGCCCAGATTAGGTCTATTTATCAGGGTGATTTTATAGCCGAACATATCAACCTGATTTTTGTAGGTGGCACCGGTACGGGCAAAACCCATTTAGCCATAACTATAGCGGCCCAGGCCATAAGGAATGGCAGGAAGTGCAAGTTTTATAACCTGGTGGATCTGGCAAATGAGCTTGAGCAGGAGAAAATGATTGGATTGGCCGGCAAAATCACAGCAAGACTACTTCGATTTGATCTTGTGGTCCTCGATGAACTGGGTTATCTGCCTTTTTCCAAAAACGGCAGTCAACTGCTCTTTCATCTTATATCAAAACTCTACGAACAGACATCCATAGTAATCACCACCAACTTGACCTTCGGTGAATGGCCCCAAGTCTTTGGAGATAAAAAAATGACTACGGCCATGCTTGATCGGTTGACTCATCATTGTGAAATTATAGAAACAGGTAACGAAAGCTGGAGAATGAAACACGCAGCTTCATAGATAAAGAAGGGATCAACTACTCAACTATTTAACCATATTTTTTTCTCAGGGGTGGGTCAATTTTGGACGCCGATGATGGGTCAATTTTCAACGCCTATTGACAATTCTATTGGCTTCTATCAGATCGCTTAAATCAAAATTAGCAGTATCGCTAGCATCTAATAACGGACCATACCTAGCTTCTGTGTCTCTAAATCTTTTATTTAAACCGTGGTTAACATATTTCCTTTTTGAATTACACATTACCCATGTCAGTGTTCGATCTTCAAAATCATTTTCAGTTGTTGTAGTTGAAAATCTCTTGAATCTGCGCGCTGCTTTCCGATTGCAAGTATCATATCTTTCACAAGTAAAACCTTTTGCCTTGCAAGGCTTCCTGATTGTTGGCTCTTTCTTGGGGATATTTGGTTCTGTGTCTGTCTGATTGATTTTAACTGTTGGAGGTCTATTTATAGGATATAGCCAATCCTTGTAGTCATTTTCAGGCATATATAGAGATTTCCGCTTTTCGTTGGCTGGTTTCCAGCGGGTCATATCAGCCCAAAAAGTATCAGCTATGTCAGTTAATTTAAAGATAACATACCCCCATACAACCAGTTTAAGGGCCACACAATAAAACTCAAGAAAAATCAAAACGCTATTGTAAGAAATCTGGTTCATAGTCAGCATTTTGCTAACATTTTGCTAACACTTGGCGGAAAATACCCCCCTATGTCACCTTATGTCACTAGGTATCATATAGGCATTTAACTTACTGAATTAATTTAAGAATAACGTTAAATTTGACTTATTTAAGCAAAGGAAAGAAAATGTTTATGCGGGTTGAAATCCCATATTTCAATGAATATATTCCTGCATACGCACCAAAGGGCGTCAATGGGAAAGAGTAAAAAACCGGGCCCGGAGGGTCGGGAATAGGGTTACCCCTGAAAAGAGCAGGCTGCTATGCAGGGCATTTTAAGATGCCTAAAGGTAAGTGCCCGGCATTCATAAAATTAAGGAACCCTGCAAGGTCAAGAAACGGCTGAGTGGATCCGATCCTCATTTAGGCAGTTTTAGCTTTTGAGCATTACAGGTACTTCGATTCATTCGGGGATAGCGATTTATCAGGCCTGGGTCAAAGGACCAAGTATTCTATAATGAAATAAAATATAGGTGGTAAAATATGGATGGATATGAAATTACACTTGAGGATTCCCGTGACGGGGAACTTCCTGATCAGAAAGAGCTTGAGAAGGAACTGGGTGATTATCTTTCAAAGAAGTATGGAAACAGGGTAAAGATAATGTCGCCACTCGTGTTTCCGAAAAATGATGAACTGTCAACGGAACAGTCAGGAGGGGAAGGCGGAGGAGTTCTGGCCGATTTCGACCTTCTGCCTGAAGAACTTGAAAGTTATCTCCAGAGTTTTGTGGTAAAGCAGGATGACGCAAAGGCTGTTTTGTCCACAAAGGTGTGTACCCATTTCAACAGGATTAAACATTTCAAAAAACTGAAATCAAGGAAGAACGGATCCGGTGTCGGAATGATCAAGAACAATGTGTTGATGATCGGACCGACCGGAGTGGGAAAGACATATATTATAAAACTTATCGCCGAAAAACTTGGTGTCCCGTTTGTAAAGGGAGATGCCACCAAATTCAGCGAAACCGGATATGTGGGAGGTGATGTCGAGGACCTTGTACGCGATCTTGTTTATGAGGCGGATGAAGACATCGAACTTGCGGAAAACGGTATAATCTATATCGATGAGATAGACAAAATCTCGTCATCTCAGAATATCATAGGCCACGATGTGTCAAGGACCGGAGTTCAGAGGGCTCTGCTGAAACCCATGGAAGAGACGGACGTGGATCTCAAGGTAGCCCATGATCCGATCTCTCAGATACAGGCCATAGAGCAGTACCGAAGGACGGGGAAAAAGGAAAAAAAGGTCGTAAATACCAAAAATATCCTTTTTATAATGAGTGGTGCCTTTGGTGAACTCACCAAGATAATAAGAAAGAGGCTTCAGAGTCAGGGTATAGGTTTTGAGGCGGATGTGAGACCAGCGGAGATCCCCTGGGAGATTCTCAAGGAGACAACCGCCCAGGATCTTGTAGAATTCGGGTTTGAATCGGAATTTGTCGGCAGGCTTCCGGTTATCGTGGTCTTTGATGAATTGAAAAAGGAAGATCTGTTTGAAATCCTCAAAAATCCGAATAATCCTATTGTCATAAGCAAGCGTCTCGATTTCGGGGCCTACGGAATAGACATGGAATTTGAAGAAGAGGCCCTGAGCAGGATAGCCGACCTTGCAGCCATTGAAACGACCGGGGCCAGGGGGATAGTGAGCGCGGTTGAAAGGACACTGATACCTTTTGAAAAGAGGCTTCCATCGACAGATATGAATAAATTTCTGGTTACCCCTGAACTGGTTGATGATCCTCATTGCTACCTGGACTGGTTGATAAATAACCCTGATAATGAGGATACGTGCCTAAGATTCGACAAGGCGAGGGAAAAACAACTCGCCCATATAAGGGAATATATCCTGGAAAGGGCGGAGGAGCTGGGCAGAAGACTCGGTATGGAGATTTACGATAAGAGGGTGGACCTGATAGCCGTGCTCAGCATGAAAACGCCGTCGGCCATAACAAAGGCGATAGATGATTTCCGCCAGATGTATAACGAGGTAAGGATTGAGGAGTCATCGCTGGTGGAAAGCCTTGAGGTGAATTTTTCCTTTGATGACAGCGCAATTGATGAGATAGTCGGAAAGGCCATCGAGACAGGTCAGCAGGCCGGGGAACTCGCCATGCAGGTGGTAAAAAGGCTCGAGTATGGGCTTAAGCTTGTGAAAGACAGATCCGGCATGGATGAGTTCACCATAAACGATGAGGCCGTGCGGGACATGGAAAATTTTATAAACAGGCTTATTAAGATTTACTACAGACAGGATTACGAACCGGTACGTGAATCAGAGGAAAAAGGAGACTGATTGGGAGACATATGATTGGAATATCGAAACTTTACTGCGGAACGGTGGAACCCTCGGATGCATTAAGATATGGAAGGCGCTCAAAGGACCTTCCCTCACATCTTCTCCAGTTTTCTCTTGATAAGAAGCCGGTGGTGGTGTGGAATATTACAAGGGCATGCAATCTAAACTGTGTTCACTGCTATGCCAGGGCGGGTGAAAAAGTACGGGAAAAGGAACTTTCCTACGGACAGGGTGTTTGTCTGATAGACGATCTCGCCGATTTCGGGGTGCCTGTTATCCTTTTTTCAGGCGGTGAACCGCTCATGCACCCTGATCTCATCAGATTCGCCAGTTATGCCGTCAAAAAGGGGATCAGGGCGGTCATCTCAACAAACGGCACTCTCATAGACAAAGACAAGGCAAAAGGGCTCAAGGAGATCGGTCTGTCGTACGTAGGGGTCAGCCTTGACGGGATGGAGCCTATACATGATCGATTCCGGGGTAAAAAGGGCGCCTTCAAAGAGGCTATTCAGGGTTTGAAAAACTGTCAGGAGGCAGGACTCAAGGTAGGTCTGCGTTTTACCATCAACAAGATGAATGCGGGGGAACTACCGGCCATCTTCGATCTGCTCGAGGAATATGATATCCCCAGGGCCTGTTTCTATCACCTCGTCTATTCAGGCAGAGGTTCAAACCTTGTTCATGACGATCTGAATCACGATGAAACCAGGGATGTCGTAGACCTCATAATGAAAAGGACCAGGCAGATGCATCAGAAGGGGCTTGAAAAGGAGATCCTGACTGTTGATAATCATGCAGATGGTCCATACCTCTATCTCAAGATGGTGGAAGAGAATGATCCGAGGGCCGGTGAGGTACTGGAACTTCTTGAAATGAACCAGGGAAACAGCTCGGGAAGGGGAATAGGTTGCGTCAGCTGGGACGGATCGGTCTATGCGGATCAGTTCTGGAGGCATCATAGCTTCGGAAATGTTCTGGAAAGGCCCTTTAGTGAAATCTGGTCCGATCTTTCAGATCCGCTTATGGCAAGACTGAAGGAAAAAAAGAGATATGTAAAGGGCCGCTGCGCCGGATGTCGGTGGCTGTCCGTTTGCGCTGGGAATTTCCGCGTCAGGGCGGAGGCCGTTACAGGAGATATATGGGCCCCGGATCCTGCCTGCTATCTGACGGATGAAGAGATCTCCTGACGGAAAACCGAATCCTCACAAAGGAAAGGACAAATCGTAATATGATCATAAGACCCAGAAGACTGAGAAAAACCCCCGCAATAAGGGACATGGTGCGAGAGACCTCCCTTTCCGTAAAAGATTTCATTGCGCCTCTTTTTGTAAAACCGGGAAAAGGCAAGGCGGACCCCATAGCCTCAATGCCGGGGCAGTACCAGTATTCCGTGGATACCCTTACGGAAAAGACAAAGGTGTTGAATGGGCTTGGGATCCCGTCCGTTATCCTTTTCGGAATTCCGGACAGCAAGGATGATTCCGGCAGCAGGTCCTGGGCGGAGGACGGCATAGTCCAGCAGGCGGTATCATCGATAAAGAATGCCGTTCCTGATATCGTGGTTATCACGGATGTGTGCCTGTGTGAGTATACCGATCATGGCCACTGCGGGGTTATAAGGGACGGCGAAGTGGACAATGACGCAACCCTTGAGCTGCTGGCAAGGCAGGCGGTATCCCACGCGGCGGCAGGCGCCGACTTCGTGGCCCCGTCCGACATGATGGATGGGCGGGTGGCGGCGATAAGAGACGCTCTTGAGGCGGAGAATTTCAAGAATACCGGGATACTTTCCTATGCGGTCAAGTACGCCTCCGCGTTTTACGGGCCTTTCCGTGACGCGGCCGATTCCACGCCCCGGTTCGGTGACAGGTCGGGGTATCAGATGGACCCTGCAAATTCGCAGGAGGCAATCAAAGAGGCCCTGCTGGATATCGAGGAAGGTGCCGACATGATCATGGTAAAACCCGCCATGCCCTATCTGGATGTAATAAGAAATGTGCGCGAGATCAGCCTTCTGCCTCTGGCAGCCTACAACGTGAGCGGGGAATATGCCATGCTAAAGGCCGCCGATAGCAAGGGGTGGCTGGACGGCAAAAGGGCCATGATGGAAATGCTGACATCCATAAAGAGGGCCGGTGCCGACCTTATTATCTCATATTTTTCAGAAGAAGCAGCCCGCAGCCTTAAGGGGCTTTAGCCTCAGGCTTCCTTCCTAAGGAAACAGCCTATAAAAGAGGAGTGCTATGATGAAATTACCCGAGTTGCCCATGGGAGGGCGTTGTTTTGCGAAGTTCAGTTGAAAAGAAAGTGCGACCCGGCAGTCAGTTAAGGCTTGTGGCATGGGAGGTGACTCGTAAGTGCAATCTGAACTGCGTTCACTGCAGGGCCGCATCCCGGAAAGGCCCCTATCCCGGAGAGCTTGATACTGAGAAATGCCTGCAGATATTGGATGAGATAAGTCTTGTGGGCAAACCGATCGTGATCCTCACCGGAGGGGAACCTCTGTTAAAGGAGGATATATTCGAACTGGCAAGATATGGAACCGAAAAGGGCCTCAGGATGGTAATGGCAACCAACGGGACCCTGTTGACCAGGCAGATGGTCCTTAAGATGAAAGATTCGGGCATAAAGAGGGTCAGCATATCTCTTGACGGAGACACTCCGGCGCAGCATGACGATTTCAGAAAGGTCCCGGGTGCCTTTGAAAGATCCCTGAACGGGATCGAACTGATGAAACAGGAGGGTATGGAGTTTCAGATCAACACCACGGTTACCAGACACAATGTCTCAAACGTAGGAGATATCCTTGCACTGGCAACAGGCCTCGGCGCGGTTGCCCATCACCTTTTTCTTCTTGTCCCTACAGGTCGGGCAAAGGAGATGGTCAATCAGGAAATAGATTCCGAGGAATATGAGAAACTCCTTTTGTGGTTCTACAGGATGAGAGACAAGGTGCCGCTTCATCTCAAGGCCACGTGCGCACCGCACTTTTACAGGATATTGAGGCAGGAGGCGCGAAAAGAGGAAAAAGAGGTGGATTTCGATACCTACGGGCTTGATGCCGTTACCCGAGGCTGCCTCGGAGGAACGGCCTTCTGCTTTATTTCCCATGACGGTATAGTGCAGCCTTGCGGATATCTTGAGCTTGATTGCGGGGACCTCAAGAAGACCTCTTTCGAAGACATATGGAAGAATTCGGGCATATTCAAGGAATTACGGGATTTTTCATTGTACAGGGGCAAATGCGGCCGGTGCAAATACATAAGGTTTTGCGGCGGTTGCAGGGCCAGGGCGTATGCCGCGACAGGCGATTACCTGGCCGAGGAACCGCTTTGTGCCTACCAGCCGGAGGCGGGAAAAAGGGGGGATGACCTTAAGCCCTCGATTTTCCTGTGACATGGAAGATCTCAAACCGCAAGATCGGGGCTCAACCAGGATGGACGATACTGACAGAGGCATACTAAATGAGATACAGTCGGATTTTCCTATTACATCGCGTCCCTTCAGGGATCTTGGCAGCAGACTCGGTATTGAAGAGGATGAGGTCCTTGAAAGGGTCGGCAGGCTCAGGGAAAAAGGCGTCATAAGGAGAATAGGCGGGAACTTTCATTCGGGAAGGCTTGATTTTTCGAGCACTCTCTGTGCCGCCAGGGTGCCTCAGGATAAAATCGAAGATTTTGTTGAGACAGTTAACTCCTATCCGGGAGTCACACACAATTACCTCAGGAACAACCGATACAATATCTGGTTTACCTTTATCGCCAAAGACATGAAAACGATAGAAGACTCCCTTCAGGAGATTTCAAGAAAAACGGGTATAGAGGAAATTTACAGCATGCCGGCTGTAAAGACCTTCAAGATAAAGGTCGACTTTGATGTTTGATAGTATCAGTCATCATACCGGGAAAGTATTTCATTGGCCTCTGATTCACTCATAAACCCTTCTTCCACAAGGATTTCGGCGATTCCATTCCTTCTCAGGCTGTCAATCTCAAGGATCTTCTCATTGCTCTTGGCATGGGTGCTGAATATGGTCTGCTCCAGCGTGAATTCCGATTTCTTTAATAGCCTCAATTTCCAGCCGTCCAGAATGATGTAATGGTAGCCCATGAGAAAGTAGAGGAGGGCTGCGAGACCGCCCCAGAAAATTAGTTTTTTCAGAAATCTTGCAAGCATTTCAATCCCCTGGTTTTTCTAGAGTGCATGCTGATGCCGCATGCTTCAGATATGCTACTTTAGTAATTTTCCTCAATCTTAGCAAGACAGATCTTGCGCTGCGGCGCCGGTACTCCTTTCTCCGGCCGCTGTTACTTTCCGTGGTATTTTTTATGAGATAAGGCCGGAAAAAAGAGCCCCGGCGCCTGCGCTTGTGCGTAAGGCAGGCAGAGGTATGGGAAAAAGGGAGGGGGTCTTTTCCCTTTCCCGCATTTCACGCCTTTCTCGCCCACTTATAACCAGTAACGAATAAGGCCGCCGTTGGTTTGTTTTTACGTATTTTTCGTCCATTTATCGACCACTATGGAACTGCAAATTAATCGGGTAGTGCGGTCTTTTTTATTGCAAAGGCGGTGCATGTTCTGTATGGGATAAGGGTGAAATTTACCGAATGACTCCATATAATATGAAACCGAAAGGGATGAGGTATGAAAGGAATAATTCTCGCGGGCGGGTCCGGTACCAGGCTCTATCCCATTACACGTGTGGTGTGCAAACAACTTCTGCCCGTATATGACAAGCCGATGATATATTACCCCCTGTCCGTGCTTATGCTTGCAGGCATTCGCGATATACTTGTGATCTCGACTCCCACCGATCTGCCCCTGTTCAAGGAACTTCTGATGGACGGATCTCAGTGGGGGCTGAACCTGTCATATATCGAACAGCCAAGGCCAGAGGGTCTGGCCCAGGCGTTTATCCTGGGACGCGATTTTATCGGTAAGGACAATGTATGTATGATCCTTGGGGACAATATCTTTTACGGGCATGGAATGCCTGATAAACTGAAGAAGGCGGTAGACAAAAAAGACGGGGCAACCGTTTTCGGATACTGGGTCAAGGATCCGGAACGTTACGGAGTGGTAAGCTTCGGTGACAAGGGCCGTGCAAAGGAGATAGAGGAAAAGCCTTCCCGGCCAAAGTCGAACTACGCAGTCACCGGGCTCTACTTTTATGATAACAGGGTAGTGGAGATCGCTTCAGGCCTTAAACCTTCAAAACGGGGTGAGCTTGAGATCACGGATGTGAATCGGGCATATTTGGAGTCCGGGTCTCTGTTCGTGGAAACCCTGGGAAGGGGAATCGCCTGGCTTGATACAGGCACGCATGCCAGCCTGCTGCAGGCGTCCAATTTTATCCAGGTTCTTGAGGAAAGACAGGGTCTGAAGGTATCATGCGTTGAGGAGATAGCATACAGAATGGGCTATATAGACGCAGGGCAACTGGAAGCCCTTGCAAAGCCGCTTTCAAAGAACCGCTACGGTCAGTATATCATGGAACTGGTAAGACATTATGAAACATCGGGCTCGGCATAATCGATTAGGTGATTTAAGGATGCCCGGGTCCATTTTCCTGAAGTAGACCGGCAGAGGTTTTAAAGGCAGGAAGAGGCCGGTACATGGGCCATGCATCCGGACCATGAAAGGATATCCGTTTTGAAAGTAACTGCTACTTCATTACCCGAAGTGCTTGTCATAGAACCTGATGTGTTCCGGGACAAAAGGGGATATTTTGAGGAAACATACCATGTGCGGAGGTACAGGGAGTTTGGAATGGGAGCCTCTTTTGTGCAGGATAATGTGTCTTTTTCGTCTAAAGGCACCCTGCGGGGGCTTCATTTCCAGTATCCTTTTCCGCAGGCAAAGCTTGTCCAGGTCCTCAGGGGTGAGGTCTTTGATGTGGCTGTCGACATCAGGCGCGGATCTCCTACCTTCGGGCGATGGACCGGGATCCGACTGACAGAGATTAATATGAAGCAGTTATATATCCCGGAGGGCTTTGCCCATGGTTTCTGCGTTATGAGCGATCATGCCCTTTTTATCTACAAGTGCAGTAACTTCTACAACCGTGAAACCGAGCGGGGCATCCTCTGGAATGACCCGGACCTGGATATAGACTGGCCCGTTAAGGAGCCTGTCATCTCTGAAAAGGACGGTGAAAATCCCCTTCTTAAAGACCTGCCGGATGAATTCATGCCCTTATCAGACGAGGAATAAGAAACGCGCTAGAGATTCAGCAACCGAATGCCGGTTTCTTCACTCCGCTATCCGGTTCCTTTACTTCAGGTTTTCCACAAGGGACTTTTTATTCAACTATGGAAAATCCGGTTCCGCCTGAATGACCCGGCATAGGGGACGTCAGTTCCTTAATCAACGGGTCAGTGGAGGGTGGATGAAATCAGTCGAGGGCCTCCAAGGTTTTGAGGGGGGGGGCCAAGAAAATCATTGATCTAAAGAGCCCACCTCTGGCAGAGTGGGGCGTGATTTTAAAAATATGGAGAGGTATATGTCATGCTGCTCAAAGATAAAATTGAAAAACTGAATAAGTCATTTTTTAAGGACTTTCCCGAAGACGATCTCAAGGTCTTGAAAGATGGCATCGATGAACTTGTCAGATCCGATATAAGCCAGCGCGCGATCGATGTGGGAGAAAAAATACCCGCCTTTACCCTTCCAAACAGCAATGGAGAGGAACGCGACATAAAATCCCTGCTGCAGAAAGGACCGCTTATTATCTCATTTTACCGGGGCCAGTGGTGTCCATACTGTAATCTGGAGCTGAGGGCCTATGATGAGGTCGTGGAAAATATAGCGGATCTCGGCGCATCCCTTGTGGCTGTTTCACCTCAGACGATCAAATATTCGGAATCCACGCGCCGCATGAACGACCTGGAATATGAGCTTTTGAGCGATGCCGGCAATAGAATCGCCGGTTCTTTCGGCCTGGCATTCAGGGTCTCCCGGGACATGCAGAGGGTCTATTCAGATCACGGTATGCTGCTTCCCAAATACAACGGGGATGAATCATGGCAACTGCCGGTGCCGGGCACCTTTGTGATAGATTCAGACGGCATTGTTATCGGCCGTTTCATGGATGAAGACTATTCCAGACGTGCGGAACCTTCCGAGGTAGTGGATGTGTTAAGGTCACTGAGGCAATAATCGGGCGGAGGCGGATCCTTGTGAGGGTGCTGCTAAGGGGGGCCTTTGGATTAGCTGAATAACGGGTTTAATAGACGCAGTTCTGAACTGGGAGAGAAGGGCTGTGAGGGATGGGGAAAATGCATACCCGAAAAAATCCGGACATAGACCCTGATATGACTGTTTTTGATATCATCGACAACTGGCGGGAAACCGAATCGGTTTTCAAAGGCTATGATGAGATTGCGGGAGAGTGCGTGTGCTGCAATGCACTATTTGATACTGTCAGGCAGATGGTCATGCGGTATGAACTTGATCTGGACAAAGTTGTTTCCGAATTAAAGGGTGCGGCCTTTAAAACTACTGGCCGACCCGGTGACTGATTCACCGGGTCGTAAGGACACCTTTAAAAAAACCAACAAAATTCAGTATACCAGCCTAAACTCAATTCATGGCTTCCCGAGGCGGTCGCAATTTTACCTAGGTTGAGGCATCCTCCGGTTCAGTAAGAAATTGAGCATGGAGAAAGTTTTGTGGGATGCTCTAGGAATGATTAGGAGTGGCCAACATCTGAGAAAAAACTTTTGAGAAGGTAATTTCTATCGGATAAGAAAATGTATCCTGCGCCAAATCGTAGTTTATTTTAGATGATCGATATCGGGCACCTTGAAAATATGCCCTGCTATTCTCCTCTGATCCATTTGTCAATGGCTTCTTTGTCGAAACGCCATCTGCTTCCTATCCTGACTGCCGGAATTTTTCCCTCTGCAGCATACTTTAGAATGCTGATCTCATGCAGCCTCAGATATTTGGCTACTTCTTTTGTTGTCATTATCTGTGCCATGATGAACTCCTTTCCAATCATATTTTGTAACGGTTTCCCCTACTTCACAACAAATAAAGGAAACTAAATTCCTTAAAAAATAATACCGAATATATGAAAATTCAACCATTGAACTGAGAAAAAACAAATAATTTGAGTAAATATTTGCTTTTTAAACCTTATTTATTGGGCTGATTTACATTTATCGCTGAATATTTACTTTAATATGTTTTCGGGTGAAAAGATATAGATTCCTAATAAACCGGATCGGCAGAAAGGATTCGAGGGGCATTCAGGATAATACAGAGGCAAGGTTATCGGGCCTTTGCCCTTTTCATCTTGACTTAATGGCGTCTCCAATTTATTTTGACCTGCAGTCGGTTTTTTTCGAATGCTTTCAAAACGTAAGACAGTTTGAAAGGATTTGGAGGGGATATGTCGTTTCGCCTAATCAGGGTTGATTTCGCTTATCTTCTTTTTTAACAGAAACAGAAATATTCAATGAAGGAGCAGATAAGGGACCATGACGCTTACGAAAGCAAGTGTAGTCGATCATATTGCAAATAATGGATATTCAGGAAAAGAAGCCTCTGATATGGTAGAGACGCTTTTGGAGATTATCAAAGGCACGCTTGAAAAAGGCGATGACCTTCTCATTTCAGGCTTCGGGAAGTTTTCCGTAAAGGACAAGAGGAAACGAAAGGGCAGAAATCCTGCAAGCGGCGAGGAAATGATGCTCAGCCCCCGCAGGGTTGTTACATTTAAATGCTCGAACTTACTGAGGGAAAAGATAAATAAGTGAAAAAACACCGTTGATTTTTGCTGTTTCAGTTTCATGCCTTTTGCCTTGGAACAGGTTTTCCCGGGCATCGGAAAAAAAGTTATGGACGTGTCCAGGGCCTTTGATATCCTTGAAGTAAAAAAAGATGCCACCCTTGAGGAGGTGCAGCAGGCCTACAAAGATCTGGTGAACGTCTGGCACCCTGATCGGTTTTCCCATAACCAGAGACTCAAGAAAAAGGCTGAGGAAAAACTAAAGGAGACCAACATCGCCTATGAAAGACTGCTGGAGTTTCTGGGCACCGGGAACAGGTCGGCAGGTGTCTCAAAAGGGGCAAGGACTGAAGCCGCCTTTGAGGTCGGCACGGAGATCGTCCTTACTGTTTTTTCTCAGGTCTGTAAGGCCGTCAGAAAGGTCGTGAATGGTTAACCTTCCGGCAGGGGATCCGGGTGTGGCCTCTGAATATATCGGCAGGTTTATGCCCCGGCCGGTTTTTGTAATTGCTATCCATTGATAACTTTTCCCCGCGTCACTGATCAGGAATTGAGCCTTTGTTCCCAATCGAAATTCCTTTCGGTTACCCTGTGCTCCATCCTCTGGATGCGATGTTCCAGGTTTTCATATTTTTTCCTTATCCGTTCTGTCGCGCCCCTTCTTGAATTGAGGTAGCTGTCATAAAATTCCTGCTGGTCGATGTTTTCTATAGGTATTACAGGCTCAGGCTTTAGAAGAAGTGCTGCAATAAAATACATTGCCATTAAAGGCCAAAGCCCTGTAAAGATAAGCAGTATAAAGGCAGTTGCCCTTGTCCAGAAGATGGAAAAATCGAAGTATTCCGCGATTCCCCTGCATACGCCCAATATGATCCCTTTGCGGGAACGGTACATGCCGCCATGAACCAACCTGTCAAATCTTTTCATAAGGAGTGGTCCTTTCCTTTGTGATCCAGAATAATCGTTTCTAGTGCCCCTATCCTTTCCTCCATCCTTGAAAGGCCTTGATATATCTCCTGAATCATCCTGGCTTCGTCGGCCTTTATTTTTTTTCCTCTTGGGGAGTCTTCCCCCCTTATTATCTTAATCGCCATCACTACAGTGCTTCCGATAATGGCCAGGGCCAGGACGATGGCTGCAAGGATGGTTGCGAAGAAAAAGAGTGCATTCATATTTCAATTATCTCCGGAAAATTTGTTCCCGCTTTTATTAGGCTTTGTTAAAATCTCCTGCAGTTTGCCGCAGGAAGCTCCATCTGATTTTGCCTCTGTACCGCCTTTTGAAATGATACATGCAGGCGGCAGCGATTTCAATCATTTCCGGGGATCACCCTTATCCTTCGGAAAAATGATATCTGATGCCTGTTATTGCCCTTCCTTGTCTTTGCCGGGATCCTTTGAGATAGAAGACTTTATTCTTTCGAGCTCTTTTTCGATGTCATCGTCCGCCGTAATGCTTACGAATTGTGTCTCAAGGGATTCCTTTCTGCCGTAGTTAACCAGATCCGCTTCAGCCTCCATCCTTTCGATGCGGTTTTCCAGTTCCTCGAACTTGAGGATGGCATCTGAAGACTCTATTTTTCTTATCTCTTTCTGTGCCTGCCTTTTTGTCCTGGCATGAATATGCCTTTGTACCAGCATGCGCTGTTTGTCTTTTGCCGAGCCAAGCTTGTCTTCAAGCTGGCTGATATCCTCCTGGTAGTTTTCCACAAGGGCTTTGGCTTCAATAAGTTCTCTTTCAAGCGAGCCGGCCTTTTCAGAGAATCTGCGTCTCTCCAGGAGAGCCTCCCTTGCGAGATCGTCGCGACCTTTGCTTACTGCAAGTCCGGCCCGATCTTTCCACAGGAATTCCTGGGATTTAGCGTCTTCAAGTTGCCTTTCAACCTTTTTGCCCTGAGCCATTATACCCGCACAGGATGCCTTTATTTCGACAAGGGTGTCTTCCATCTCCCTTATCATGAGTCTTATAAGTTTTTCAGGGTCTTCAGCCCTGTCAAGCATGGCATTGATGTTTGAACTGACAATATCGCGAAATCTGGTGAAAATTCCCATGGCACGACCTCCGGATAGATGTTTTTTCAGATATCTAAAAGGCATGAATCGTGCCAAAAGGGTTGCTTAAACGATATATTTGAAAAATCAGGGTGTTATGCCTTGACAAAAATGGTTTAACTGCAGTAATAAAAACTATTAATTAACGATATAGCTATTTGTTGGTAATAATTACCATGATATCTGAAGATGACCGCATGTTTGATAGCGATGAAAAGGACCCTTTAAACCTGCCCGAGGCCTTGGGCCAGTCAGATGTATTCCTCGAATTCCAGGAACGACTTTCCCTTGTGGCTCCGGTTGAAAGGCCGGTGATACTTCTGGGTGAAAGAGGTACGGGTAAGGAGCTTGCCGCGATAAGGCTCCATTATCTATCAAGGCGATGGAAAGGCCCCTTTATGGCGCTCAATTGCGCCGCATTGAGTCCCACCCTGCTTGAGTCTGAGCTGTTCGGTTATGAAAAGGGCGCCTTTACAGGGGCAGATCGACGCCGAACCGGAAGATTCGAAGCTGCCCACGGCGGCACCCTGTTCCTGGATGAAATAGGAAGCATACCCCTTGAGGTACAGGAAAAGATACTTCGTGTTGTTGAATACGGTTCCTTTGAGCGGGTTGGAAGCCCTCAAAAGGTCGAGATCGATGTAAGGATCATCGCAGCCACTAACGCGGACCTCAAGGGCATCGCCTCTTCGGGTGGTTTCAAGGAGGATCTTTTGGACAGGCTGTCCTTTGAGGTATTAATCCTGCCGCCTCTGAGAGAAAGGGGAGATGATATCCTCCTTCTTGCCCACCATTTTGCCGCCAGGATGGCGTTCGAACTGGAAAGGGAGGAGATCCCCGGCTTTGATGATGATGCAATCAGGGCGCTTGAAGCCTATCAATGGCCCGGGAACATAAGAGAATTGAAAAATGTGGTTGAAAGGGCGGTATACCGTTCCGGGACTTGTCTTGTAAAAGAGGTCGATTTTGATCCATTTAAAAGAGGCGAGCCTGTTTCAAGACAGTTACCGGTCGGCAGGGATGATGAAAAAAATGATACTGTTTTTGAAAAAGGCTTTTTTTCCATGCCTTTTAAGTCGGCTCAAAAGGAACTTGAGCTTGTATTTCTGAAAAAATCATTGCGGCAGTCAAGGTATAATCAGAAAAAGGCCGCGTTAATTCTCGGCCTCACCTACCATCAATTCAGGGGCCTTTACAGAAAGTACAAGGATGAACTGGATTGATTCTGAATCATTTGATCTGTGCGCGTTTAACTGAAGGAATAAAACCGTATCTTAATGGATAATTTAAAAGATGTTTAACCTCCTTTTTTCCCTGGGTCTTATTTTGTCAGGTCTGACTCTCGGCTATTTGATTCAGCAATTAGACAGATGTGGGGCTTTAAAACTCCCTTTTCCTTTGGAAGAGGTCAGAAAATTTCTTCAGAAAATCGGGCTTTTTTTCTTTATGTCGATCTCATTCCTGGGCGCGGTATGGGTGATCAGGATAGGTGATATGAGGATTATAACACTGCCTGCACTCTGTGTTTTAGCGCTTCTGCTCGGAGGGGTTCTCGCCCTTTTCGCCGCGCGTGTTATGCGCCTCGGCAGAAGACAGACCGGGGCGTACTATGCCTGCGGATCATTTACGAACATAGGGTCTGTAGGCGCGCTGGTTGTTTTTATTTTTTTAGGGGAACAGGCCTTTGCCTTGGTACCGCTCTATAAGTTGTTCGAAGAGATGACATATTACGCCATTGGATTTCCGATCACCAAGTTTTATTCCTCGGAGCGGGGCAAAAAAGAAAGGCTTGGCAGCAGATTGAAAAAGGTCTTTACCGATGCATTTGTTCTTGTTGCGCTCGGCGCGCTGACAGTGGGAGGAGTTTTGAACCTGACGGGGATTGAAAGGCCTCCCTTTTTTGGAGCGGTTACCTCCCTTTTTGTTCCTGTCGGCACCTTTATCCTTCTGGTATCGATAGGAATGGCAATGAGGATATCGAGTATAAATAAATATCTGACTCAGGGGATGGTGATTGCGGCAATAAAATTTGTTGCTATCCCTGCGGTCATAGGGAGCCTTGCCTATATGCTTGGTTTCGGAAAAATAGAAGGGGGCCTTCCCTTGAAGGTCGTTCTTATACTAAGTTCCATGCCCGTTGCATTCACGGCATTGGTTCCCCCGTCACTCTACGACCTTGACATAGATCTGGCGAATGCCTGCTGGTTTACAACAACCGTCGGTCTTTTGGCGATCCTTCCCTGGCTCTATTTTTTGATCTCTTTCATTTGAGATCCTCCTGTATTTTATCTTTCATGCCTTCTGCAAGTACATATCCGTTCTGAGTCAAATAAATACTCCTATTTTAAACTGGAAAATCCGGTGCGGGACCTCTTTCCCTTAATCTGTAAAGGGATTTTTTAACGGTCAATGATTTTTTTCTTGACAGCATGCCGGGGGGCGTATATTGAATTTTGTATGCAAAATTTTTAATTCAAAAAGTGCTGTTGAATAATCATCTGAACGATTCCTTATAACCCTCAAACTAACCCTATGGAGTGCCCTGATGGCAAAGCTGGGAATTGAGCACGAGAACCTGGATTACAAGGCCTACCAGGTCATAAAGGAAATGATTATCAATAGAAAACTCCTGCCCGGCCGGAAAATTCCTCAGGAAAAACTTGCTTCCGACCTCGGCATAAGCCGTACCCCTCTTGTAAATGCCTTGAAGTATCTTGAACATGAAAAACTTATAAAATCCATGCCCCGCAGAGGCTATTTCGTCCGCCTATTCGGCTATGAGGAAATGATATCCATATTCGAGTTGCGTGAAATTCTTGAAGGTCTCGCAGCTCGAAGGGCCTGTCATGAAATTACCGATGAGCAGAAAAAGAGACTTCAGTGCTTTTTCAAAAAGTTCAGGGGCGTTAAGGAAATTGGAGATTACAAGGCATATGCGGCGGAAGACAGGCTGTTTCATAATTTTGTGACAGACGTAGGGTCGAAGGAATTCCTGAAAAGTATTCTTGAGACCTGCAATATCGTCACCTTCAGTTATCAGCTTGATGCCACGGAAGGCCTGGTAAGGCCTCCCATCGACACCTTGGAGGAGCACCTCAGTATTATTGATGCGATTTCAAAAAGAGACGAACTGAAGGCCGAGGAATTAATGCGCCTTCATCTAAGAAAATCCCTTGAGGTGTTAAAGAGGGATTTTGAAGAAAAGGACATGGCTTATACCTAAGTGCGGATATGAACAGGAGGCTGCTGATCCGTTTGAGTGCCTTTTTGCGCCTGGAATGCATATCTTGGATTTTTTTATAAGTTCGAGTTTTATAAAACGATTTGAATTAAGAAGAGATATGGAAAAGGGGAAGACCATGGAAGACCTGATAATATGCGTCGCACCGGTAGCAGGGGAAAATCAGAGCGAGAAGTTTCAAGGGGAAATGGACGTGGTCCGTGAAGTCATTAGATCTTATGACTCGGGCGCTTCGATCGCGCATCTGCACGTGCGTGACGGCAGAGGAATTCAGACGGCGGATCCGACCTGTTTTACAGGACAGGTGCGGGGAATTCATTCTGCCTGTCGGATAATAATTGAGGGATCAACAGGGGGTACACCTGAACATTCCCTTGAACAACGCTGTGTTGCCATTACCGTGCCTGGTATTGAAATGGGGTCCTTGAATATGGGCTCGGTAAATATGGCAGGCGGTGTCTACCAGAACCCCTTCTCCGATATCCGCTATTATTCAGAGCAACTGATGAGAAAAGGAATAAAACCCTCCCTCTGCATATTCGATCTGTCCATGATTAATAATGCCGGGATATTTCTCGATATGGGTTTTTTGGAACAACCTCTGATCTACAATTTCGTCTTGGACGTGCCTGAGGCATTGCCCTATTCAAGGGATGTAATTGAGTTTTTTACCGGCCGGATTAAAGAAGACAGTGTTTGGTTCCTTACCAGACATCATGCAAAAGGTGCTCTAGGCTTTATGGATGCCCTGGAGTTGGGAGGGCATGTCAGGGTGGGTTATGAGGACGGTCCTTTTCTTTCAAACGGAGACAGGGCCAAATCAAATGCGAAATTGGTGGATGAAATCGTCAGAGCGGCTCAAGAGGTGGGACGCAAGGTTGTCGATCCTGATCGGGCGAGAGAGATTCTGGGTATTCCAGGTTTAAAAGGATGACCTTGCCGCTTTCAAGACATGGAATGCTTTTGAGAAGGATGAAGGGGGGTGATAATTCTCCTGGGCCTCGGGCTTAAAGTTCAATGCCGTAGATGATAAAGGTCCATGCGTTGGGGGTCCGTCGTTCGGATTCCTGAGGAATCGGCTCGCCATGTTGCTTGTCAGTGATTGCTTTCGGTTTAGTTGCGATAGTCGGAAAATTTTTAAAGATGATTTTGCGGCAAGATAACCTGGTATGCCTTTTAGGCTAACACCAATATATGCAGGAGGAATTGGCAATGAAGAAGGTAATGGTGATGACTCTGGCTTTGATATTGACGGTATTTACCTGTGCTTATGCGGGTAAGGCTTATCCAAAAAGAAACATAACCTGTGCCGTGGTCTGGGGTGCCGGTGGCGGGACCGATACCTGCAACAGGATCATCCATGCGGAGATGTCCAAATTTCTTGGTGTTAATGTAAACGTTATCAACAAAACCGGCGGTGTTGCAGGTTCGGTGGGTATGAGCTATGCCTATTCAAGACCGCACGACGGATACACCCTCTGCGGACTGTCTGAATCGAATGTCACCGCCGGCGTGCAGGGCGGCTGGGACAAAAAATTTGACGTATGGGATACCTTCATCGTGGGCGGATCACCTGACATAATTTCGGTTACGCCTGATACCCCCTATAAGACCTTAAAAGACCTTGTCGAAAGCGCTAAAAAGAGTCCCAACAGTATCAAGGCCGCGGCAAGTGGTGCCGGCTCCATACACCATTTGAATCTGCTGGCGCTTGAAAAGGGATCAGGGGCGGACTTTAATTTTATTCCTTATAAGGGTTCCGCTCCAAGCCAGAATGCCGCTATGACGGGCGAGGTATCGGTGGTAGTAACCTCCCTGGCCGAACAACAGCAGTTGCTCCGTGGCGGGAAACTTCGTGCACTGGGCATGCTTATTCCTGATCCTTTCAGCGTAGAGGGACTGGGAACGATCCCTTCCTCCTTTGATTCTTATCCGGGATTATCGGAGTACCTGCCGATCTCACAGGCAATCGGATTTGCGGTTCCTGCCGACGCCCCCGAAGGGGCCAAGGCAGTGTTGGCTGCCGCCTTTAAAAAGGCAATCGCCACGGATAAGGTTAAAAAATGGGCCAAAGACAATTATTACCTGCTCTCCGGAAAAACCGGGACAGAGTCAAAGGCCGTGTTTAATGCGCTTGAATCAAATTTTGCATGGACCCTTTGGGAACTGAAGGCCGCAAAGGTTAATCCTGCAGATCTTGGTATTCCTAAACCATGAGTAAAATGTAGTGAAAGGGCCGGTATCGACAGTGACGCCGGCCCTCGCTGCGAGCAATGGTTGTGAAAACGTTTTGAATCTTACCTTTGAGGCGCTCTCACCATGCTAGAGAAAGATAAACTGCGCAGGGCGGATATATTTTCAGGTGGCCTGATTTGCTGTTTCGGCCTGTGGGTCATAAGCCAGGCCCTTCAGATGCCTATGAAGGATTCCTGGGGCGGGGTTCAGAACGTTTGGTATGTCTCGCCCGCACTTTTTCCTCTGTTGGTAGGAACTGTGATAGCCCTGCTGGGAGGGTTGCTTATCCGAACCGCGCTCAAGACTGTGGGATTGGGACAACTAAGGCAGGTCCTTAACTGGTTATGCAGCAATAAGTTGATCAAATTTATGTGGTCGGTGCCGATCTTCAGGTTTTATGCAACAGTGGTCCTGTTTTTCTCATTTGTATATCTGAATATACCTCGAATCGATTTTTTTCTGAGCAGCATCCTCTTCCTGGCGGCATTTATAAGCATGTTCTATTTTGATGACGATATCCTGCTGAAAAAGATGCTTTTTTTCTATTGCGGCGGAAGCCTCTTTTTTGTCGCATATTTTATCTCCGGTCTTGAAACGGTAATGGAGACTTTCCTTCCCTATCCCAGTGACTGGATGGCCCTCGTCTTTATCGTTTTCTACTGCCTATACTGTCTCAGCCTTACGCGTGAAAACCCGGAACTGGGGAAAAAATACAGGACCGCCCTTATATTGTCTCTGACAACCCCCTTTTTGATCTGTCCCATATTTAAATATTTTCTGATGGTACCCATGCCTAAAGAAGGCCTGGTCGTAGCGCTGTTGGACGCTGTCTGGTATTTGGAGTTCTAGCATGAAAGATGGGGAGAACCTGCAGCCATGATGCTTTTTGAACGTATCGCTTCTTTTTTCGAGATCGTTTTCCAGATCGCAGCCGATCCGATGAATATCGCCATTCTGTTCGGTTCGGTCCTGCTGGGAATAATATTCGGAGCAATGCCGGGGCTGACCTCGACCCTTGGAGTGGCCCTTTTGACGGCCTTGACCTACGGCATGGATACCTCAATGGCCATGGTGTGTTTGCTGGCTATCTATGTCGGAGGCACATATGGAGGCTCCTATGCGTCCATCCTTATAAATATCCCGGGCACGGCTGCCGCCGCTGCAACCGCCCTGGACGGCTATCCGCTCGCATGCAAGGGAGAAGGGGGGCGGGCGATAGGGCTTACAACCACCGCCTCAGCCATAGGAACCTCGATCAGCATGCTCTTTGTGGTAAGTATTTCACCAATCATATCCCACTTTGCACTCCAGTTTACCTCTTTTGAGTTTTTCCTGCTTGCATTTTTCGGAATATTAATAAGCGGCACCCTTACAAGCCCTGACCTGGTAATAAAAGGATGGATCGCGGGTTTTCTGGGTCTGTTTCTGGCCTGCATAGGCAGGGATCAACTGCAGTTTTTCCCTCGTTTTACTTTTGGATATTCCGAGCTTGAAAGCGGCATTGAGGTAGTCCCCGTGCTCATAGGGGCCTTCGGGATTCCGCAGATTATCCAGGTTCTAAAGGACAAATTCAAGATAGGTGAGACCCAGAAACTGCAGCGTATAATGCCTGAACTGGGTACGATTTTCAGGAATATACCCGCAATAATAAGATCGGCCTTGATCGGTGTCGGCATAGGCGCTGTCCCAGGGATAGGAGAAGACATCGCGGGATGGGTATCATACGGGACAGCGAAAAACACATCAAAACATCCGGAGACTTTCGGCAGGGGAGAAATTAAAGGGGTTCTAGCCAGTGAAACCGCCAACAACGCCTGTGTAGGCGGTGCCCAGATTCCCCTTCTGAATCTGGGAATACCGGGCAGTCCACCGGCGGCGATGCTCCTGGGCGCGCTTATGCTTCACGGGGTTACACCAGGCCCCATGATTACCTTCGAACATCCTACATTTATCCTTGAGGTGGCCGCGATACTGCTGCTTGCCTCCGTGGCAATGTGGATCACCGGCATGGTCCTGGCCAAACAGGTTGTCAAGGTCCTGCGAATTCCCACTCAGATATTTATGCCGATAATAGGGATGCTTTGCATTATCGGCTCTTATTCCCTGGGGCTCAATATATTCAACCTTTATCTTATGCTGCCTGTGGGCATAATATGCTATTTTCTGACGGAGATGGGCTATCCTATCGCTCCCCTTGTAATCGGCGTTATCCTGGGGCCTATGGCGGATGAAAACCTGCGCAGGGCGCTTATGGTGTCTCAAGGCAGTTTCATGCCGGTATTTACAAGGCCTGTTTCATTACTGCTCTTCTTGGTTATTGTATGGACCGTCATAAGCCAGTTCGGTTTTTACAAGAGTTTCATAACCTGGATAAAAAAGAGGGTCTTTAATAAAAAAACAGATAATCCTAAGGAAGGCTGTTGATGGGGGAAAAAAGGACCGGTTTTTCAATCGGGGTTTCTCCTGCCTATTTTATATCGAGGTACACGGACAGGTTCTCTTGGCAGGATGTCGCAGAATGCCTTGCAGATATAGCTCGGCTCGGCTTTGACGGCTTTCAGCTTGAGATCTATCATAATGAAAACCTTGACAGATGGAGATCTAAGGGTGCCGTATACATACGCAATCGTTCCACTGATCTGGGATTGACTGTTTCGCAGTTTGTGGCCCACTTTATGATCAAGGCATTTTCCAACCCTTATGAGCTTGCCTCAGATGAGATCTTTGAGCATATGAGATCGGTCGTCGAAATAGTTGAGCCTTTTGATGAATGCAGGGTCATTACGATTCCTTTGGGGCCCTTTGAGACTCCGGCAGGGGGATCAAATAATGAGGCCGGATTTTTTTTGGATCAGGTCGGCGAAAAGATACGGCGTCTGATTGAAATGGCGGAGGTTATCGAACGTAAAATTGCCTTGGAGATAATGCCTTCGGCGGTTATCGACGGCATGGAAGGATTCCATGTCCTTTGCGAGCGTCTCGGCACTGAGGGGCTCGGCCTTAATTTTGACACAGGGCATACATGGGCATCCATGGAGAGTCTTTATGATGTCCCGTCAAGGCTCGGATCGCGCATTTTAGGGACACACCTGTGCGACAACTTCGGCAAAGAAAACCTGTCTCTTGGCCCGGGAAAGGGTTCGATTGACTGGCCCAGGCTGATATCGGAGCTTATTTCTGCAGGTTATCCAGGCTCCTTTGATGTTGAGATCATATGTGCAAAGGAAGATACGGAAAGGGAATATAAGGCAGCTCTGGGATTTATCCAATCCCTGCTGCAGGTAAATTGAAAACAGTGTTATCCCTGAAGGGAGAGTGCAACCATGTTGAATCTGGCGATAATAACAGGGTTTCTGTCGGCTACAAAGGATCGTTTTCATGAGTATAATGTGCCTTTGAGCCTTGAAGAGAAATTTCGGTTGATGACCCAAATAGACGGATACGACGGGGTGGAAATCGTTTATCCTTATGAAGTGATGAGTGTGGATAAGACCAGGGACCTGCTCGAAAAGTACAAATTAAAGGTGGCCGCGATAAACGTAAATGTGAAGGCGGAGCCTGAATTTCGAAACGGAGGTTTGACCTCTCGGGACAGGTCTGTTAGGGAAAAGGCCGTGCGATTTATCAAAGAGGCAAAGGATTTCGCTTCAGGTGTCGGTGCGGACAAGGTGACCTGCTGTCCTTTGGGTGACGGTTATGAGTTCGCATTTCAGTATGACTATGCCAAGGCATGGAGACATCTGGCGAATGCATTCGGGGAAGCCGGGTCATATAAAAAAGAGATACCGCTTTTTATAGAATACAAACCCAGTGAAACGAGGGGCCACTGCTTCGTCGATACTGCCGCAAAGGCGATGTGCCTTTTAAATGACATCCAGTGCAGGGAAATGGGGGTAACCCTGGATTTCGGGCACTCGACCTATGGAAATGAAAACCCCGCAGAGGCCCTGGCGCTCCTTGCGGAGAGTCCGTACCGTTACTATATCCATATAAACGACAACGACGGGAAATGGGATTGGGACTATTTCTGCGGCAGCAAGCATTTTCTGGAATATGTCGAGTTCCTCTATTATCTCAAGAGATATGAATACCGTGATTATCTCACTTCCGATACCTCTCCCACACGCTGGGACATACGAGGGGTGTTTGAAATAAACAGTCGCATCTCAAACAAGATCTGGAAGATGCTTGATAATATCGACAACGGAAAAATCGAAAATCTGCTTAATGCTGAGGACTATCTCAAGATGTGGCGGTTTATCGAAGAAAATATATTTTCACTGGATTAGAGTGAAGTATGGAAACTCAGATAGTAGTGAGCACGGCCGCCTTTGACGGTTATGATTATTCCGTTTCCTTAAGGGAGATATCGAGACTCGGAGTGAGCCTGGTAGAATTCGCTTTTATAGAAGGTTATACCGATCCCTTTACAGATGACTATTTCATTGGGAAAAATGCAAGGGCGATATCCTCTCTTTTGGATGAAAACGGATTGACCTGCCTTGGCTTTTCGGCGCATATCGATCTTTCTCAGGAGGGCGCGGCAGACAGGTTTTCAAGACGCATGGATTTTGCGAAGTCCCTCGGAGCAAGGTTCATTATTTCAAATGCGGCACCGGCTGAAAGGGAAAGCCGGTTTATGACCAATATAGCTAAGCTCGCAAGACTTGCGGATTTGCTCGATATGGATATCGCGCTTGAAAACCCCGGTGACGGCAGAAGCAATATACTGGACAGGGGGGCGCAGGCAAAGAGAGTAATCGAAAAAATCGGTTCCGACAGGGTCAGGATAAATTACGATTTCGGAAATCTCATCTCCCATCTCTTCGAGAGGGTCAGGCCTGAAATCGATTACAAGGATGCCCTGCCGTATATCTCATACTTCCATATCAAGGATGTGGCATCCGATGAACAGGGATGGTATTTTACGGAGATAGGCAAGGGTGAAATAGATTACAGGGCCGTACTCAATGAATTGAAATTGCTGCCTGAATGTCTTCCCGTCTCCCTGGAGATTCCCCTCAGAATCAGAAGGGGAAAGGATGCTCTTCCTTTGAGAAAGTCTTCTCCTGTTGAACTTGAAAGGATAATCGAGGTGCTTGAAAACTCGGTAAGATTTGTAAGGGATATCCTGGACATGACCTGATGAATGTGGGCGGAGGGCGGACTCCGCAATCCCGGGTTTTTTATTCAACCATATAGGAGAAAAATGATATGGATAAGATAGCGCTGGGATGTGACCCTAATGCGGTTGGGCTCAAGGAGATCATAAAGGGTCATCTAAACGAGCTTGGATACGAGTGGGAGGATTACGGAAGCGATGATTCCATCTACGCAAATGTGGCGATCAGGGTGGCTGAGGCGGTTTCTGCGGGAAGGCACAGAAGAGGCATCCTTTTTTGCGGTACCGGAATAGGTATGTCAATTGCCGCCAACAAGGTGCCGGGGGCCTATGCGGCCAACTGCTCTGACCCATACTCGGCGGAACGCTCGATAAAGAGCAACAATGCCAATATCCTGACCCTCGGGTCTCAGGTCCTGGGGCATGAAGTGGCAAAGTACCTTGTTACTATCTGGATGGAATCGGAGTATGTCCCGGGTGGAAGGTCGGAGCCTAAGATACAGCGGATCCTTGAATACGCTGCTCAGCATGATAAATAAAAGAGCACAAGGCAAACCCATTTTTCGAATCATGGAGGCGGAAGATGAAGAAATTCATTAATGATCCCTACGATGTTGTCGATGAGATGCTTGAAGGCTTTCTTGACGTTCACAAGGATTATGTAAGAAAGCTCGACACTGCCAGGGTCCTGGTAAGAAGGGACGCACCGGTGCGGGAAAAGGTCGGAATAGTATCGGGAGGAGGCTCAGGGCACAAGCCCGCCTTCATAGGATTTATAGGCGAAGGAATCCTTGATGCGGTTGCAGTAGGGGAGATCTTTACATCTCCTCCTCCGCTTGCATGCCTTGAGGCGGCCAAGGCGGTCGATTCCGGAAAGGGGGTGCTTTTTCTCCTGGGCAATTATGCAGGGGATGTGATGAATTTTCAGATGGCCTCTGATATGGCAAAGGCCGAAGGTATAGAAGTGGCCCAGGCCATATCCACCGATGATGTCGGCTCCATGCCCAGGGAGGAATCTTCCAAGAGAAGGGGGGTCGTGGGTTCTTTTCTCGGCTGGAAGGTTGCGGGTGCCAAGGCCGCTGCCGGGGGGACCCTCGAGGAATGTAAAAAGGCCGTTGAAAAGGTAAACGGCAATACTAGGACCCTTGGTGTGGCCCTTTCGCCATGCACGGTACCGGCCAAAGGTTCTCCCACCTTCACGCTCGCAGAAGATGAGATGGAATATGCTGTCGGTCATCATGGGGAACCGGGTACGGCCAAGATAAAGATGATGAGTGCCGATGCGATTACGGAGAGAATGACGGGTGAAATTATCGATGATCTTCCTTTTAAAAAAGGCGATGAAGTCGCGGTGCTTATAAACGGGCTTGGCGGAACGCCTCATCTGGAGCTCTATATCTGCTACAGAAGGGTGAGACGGATATTGAAAGAGATCGGGATAGACGTCGGGCTTTCATATGTGGGGGAGTTTTTTACAGGGCTTGAAATGGCCGGTTTTTCCGTTACACTCATGAGACTTGATGACGAACTCAAGGGGCTTCTCAAGGCCCCGGCCGACACACCATACTACAAGATACAGAGGGGCGGATGAAATGGCGGAAACAATAAAACCGGATCAGGTCCACAGGGCCTTGGAAGATATCTGCGACGCAATCGAAGCACATAAGGAATACCTCTCGGAACTCGACGGCGCCATAGGTGACGGAGACCATGGGGTGAACATGGCCAAATGCTTCAGGGAGGTTAAGAAGAAATTGGCCGATACCGAGGCAACGGATATCGAAGCGCCTTTTAAGGCAGTGGGCATGGTTGTTCTAAATTCGGTGGGAGGGGCCATGGGCGCCCTTTACGGCACATTTTTTTTAAGGCTTGCCAAGGAGGCGGCCGGGCTCAAAGAGGCTTCGCTTTCAGACCTTGTCAGGATGTTTCAGGCAGCTGAAAAGGGAATACTTGAAATCGGAAAGGCCAAGCCGGGGGATAAGACCCTCCTTGATACCCTCGTACCTGCGGTGAGGGCGCTTGAGCATGCGGAAAAGGAAGGCAAAAAACTGAATGAGGCGTTTTCGATATTTGAGCAGGCAGCGGAAAAGGGGATGGAATCGACCAGGGAAATGATTGCAAAGATGGGCCGCGCAAGCCGTCTGGGTGAGCGGACCATCGGGCATCAGGATGCGGGCGCCACCTCCTGCTATCTCATACTTAGTGCCATGGCTAGAAGGCTGTATGAATAAAGGCACGACAGAATTCAGGGTTTTATCTAGAACCCATCCAGAAATGGATCATTTCTGGATGTTGTTTTCAGCCGACAGTTATCACCAAGCAGCCAATAAGTTGATCAAGTGTTTTACGGACTGCTGAAAGCTGATGGCTGATAGCGTGACTCCATAAATCTTGATTTATGGATGAACCGGGTATTACCGGCTGCAGGCCAGATATCTCTTCTTCAGTATGTTCAGAAATAATAACACTTGAAAATATTGTATTTGTATATTTAAATCCCCTCCTTAAAAGCGGATGTCATTCCATTATAGAAAACCTGGTTTTGAAACCCGGGCATTCCAGGTTTCGGCATGGCAAACTGTATCCTTGCAGGGTCAATGCGTTGTCTCCCGGGCGGGATCTTTTACTGATCATATGCGCTGGTTTATCTTCCTTAGACATGCAGCCCTTTATATGTCTTATCCTGATCATCTTCGTGCGAGCCTTTTTCTCAGGGGGAGCTTATTATATGGAGAGCCTTGATGAACATTTCAGGCATTTCTGCCTCTTCCGGTGGTAAAAAAAACAGGTGGGACCTTGTCCTGCTTTTTGTCGGCGCGGGGGTCGTCGCCTCTTTTCAGGTCGGTAAGGCCCCTCCCATGCTCCCCTCCATCAGGGATGAACTTGGGATGAGCCTGGTGCTTGCCGGGTGGGTGCTTTCGACCTTCAACGTGCTGGGGCTTGCAGTGGGTTCCCTCGCCGGTGCCGTATCAGACGCACTGGGGCACCGCCTCGTGCTCTTCTCCGGCCTTGTTTTACAGGCCGCCGGGAGCATTATCGGCGCCTTTTCTCCCGTGGCTTCCATTCTTCTGACAACCAGGTTGTTTGAAGGCCTCGGTTTTCTTATGATCGCGTCTTCGGCCCCTGTATTGATCTTCAAGGTTACAAGGCCCTCAGACGTGAGGTTTTCCCTTGCGGTATGGAGCTGTTTTCTGCCTGCAGGCGCATCCATTATCATGCTGCTTGCGCCCATGTTCAACTCTTTTTCGGGGTGGAGGGGGTTGTGGCTTGCAAACGGGGCTGTCCTGGTCCTATTCGCTGTTTTTTTCATGAAAAAGACGGATGGGATGTCTATGCCCGAGGTGAAAACCAGCCTTAATCTGAAGCGGTTTATAGGGGATTTTGCGGGTACGGTCACTTCAGCCGGTCCTCTGCTGCTGTCTTTTATTTTTGCGGCCTATACACTGCAGTGGCTTACCGTCATGGGTTTTCTTCCCACCCTTCTCATAGATGATTTCGGGATAGGAAAGGGATCGGCCTCGATTTTTACGGCTGTCATGGTGGCGGTTAATATCCCCGGCAATCTGGCCGGCGGGTGGCTCATGCAGAAGGGTATCGGCAGGGGAAAACTTATCTGTACTGCAATCCTTATAATGGGACTCAACTCTTTTGTGATCTACTCATCCGGGCTGCATTTCTGGATTCGATATGGAGGGTGTCTTGCGTTTTCCGGATTCGGAGGGCTGCTTCCGGCTTCAATCCTAAGCGGGGCACCTGTGCATGCTCCCTGTTCCGATCAGGTAGGAACTACAAATGGTCTCATAATGCAGGGAGGCCAGCTGGGGCAGCTGGTCGGACCTCCCGTGCTGGCAGTGCTTGTTTCGCACACGGGGACCTGGCAATCCGCCCCTTTCATGCTTTTTGCAGCAGCCCTGACAGGGGCGGGCCTTTCCCTCATCCTTTCGATGAAAGAGAAAAAAATGGAGTCTGATGTAACCGGTCTTTAAGTAACACGTAAAGGATTAAAAAGCTCGTTAAAGATGTTTGTGGGTAAATGTCTTTTTCCCGTCCGCATAGTCGGCCACGACCTGGCCCTTGCCCTTGAGCTTCCACTTGTAGATCATGAGGCCTTCAAGCCCCACAGGCCCGCGAGCGTGTATCTTCCCCGTGCTTATGCCTACCTCGGCCCCCAGCCCGTAACGGTATCCGTCGCTGAAACGGGTGCTGCAGTTCCAGAATACATTTCCGGAATCGACCAGATTCATAAAATTTCCGGCAACCGATTCATCGGCCGTGACAATGGAATCGGTGTGTCCCGATCCGTAGGTGTTTATGTGATCTATCGCCTCATCAGCGTCTTTGACCACCTTTATGGAGATGATCAGGTCCAGGTATTCCGTGCGCCAGTCTTTTTCTGTGGCCGGCTTGACATCAACTATACCGGCGGTACCGGGGCATCCCCTCAATTCAACCCCCTTCTCCGAAAGGGCGCTACATACCAGGGGAAGAAAATCGGGCGCGACAGACTCATGAACCAGAAGGGTTTCAACCGCGTTACAGACCGCCACATACTGGCACTTGGAATCCACCGTTATGTCACATGCCATCTGGAGATCCGCATCCTTATCGATGTAGAGATGACATATACCGTCGGCATGCCCCATAACAGGGATGTCGGAATTGTCCATAATGAACCTGACGAATTCATTGGACCCGCGCGGTATGACAAGGTCGATAAGGTCATCCATCTTGAGCATCTCCATCACGTCGGATCTGGTCTCAAGAAGCTGCAGCCAGCCGGCAGGGATGCCCTCCGCCTCGCTTGCATTTTTTATAATCTCGGCAAGGACCCTGTTCGTGTTTGCAGCCTCGCTTCCTCCCTTTAAAAGTGCTGAGTTTCCACTCTTGAGACAAAGGGTGGATATCTGAACGAGTGCGTCAGGCCTTGATTCAAATATCACTCCGGTCACCCCGATGGGGCAGCTTACCTGATAAAGCTCAAGTCCTCTGTCAAGTTCCCTGGCACTGATCGTCCTGCCGACAGGTTCATCAAGCTTGATGAGACTTCCGATCCCGTCTATTACTCCGGCAAGTTTTGCCCGATCAAACCTGAGTCGTTTTAAAAGGGGGGGCGCGAGGTTGTTTTCCCGGCTTACGGCGAGATCTTTTTCATTTGCCTCAAACAGGGCCTGCCTGTTTGAATCGAGGGCATCTGCGACGGCCTTTAGCGCCCTGTTTTTTGTCTCTGTTCCTGTGGCGGCAAGTTTTATTGAGGCGGCTTTTGCCGCGCGCGCGGATTCCCTGATATCCATAGATAAGCCTCCCTGTTGAAATAACCCGAACGGCCAATATGAGATGAATACATGAAAGAGCATATATAAGTCAAATGCTTATATGATTTAAAGAGTTACAGATCGTGGGCGCCTCAATGGGATATCCCGTTTCTTCATCTGTTCCCGGATCCCGGTCCTGCCGGAACCAATCCTTCCGCCTGTCTCGGATTTATTCCGGCAGCAGCCCCAAGGTATTTGCCGGAAATCCTTGCTGATTTATTTTTCTCACTTGATTATCGGATAATGATACTTAATTGTTACTGCAAAGTAATTAGGGCCTTACATGCCTGGCAAGTTAAATGAAGATTTTCCGACAATTCAAATTTTCGGGTGTTTTTTGTTTAGACCGGATTCATGATGTCCATCTCTTTTGGAGGAGACCATGAAAATAAAAAAAATAACATCTCTTACGGCGATGCTCTGCTTTGGGCTGCTTTTGATCACAGGATTTATCCTTTATATAGTGCCTCACGGCAGGGTGGCGTACTGGGCCGACTGGCGCCTGTGGGGGCTTTCAAAGACTCAATGGACAGATATACATGTTAACGTGAGCCTGCTGTTCATTCTGTCAGGTTTTCTCCATATCTATTATAACTGGAAACAGATCGTGTCCTATCTCAAAAACAGGGCAAAGGAAATCAAGATTTTTACGAGGGATTTCAACATCGCCCTGCTTGTAACCGTGATTTTCGTGGCCGGTACCTATTTTATGATCCCGCCCCTCAGCTGGGTAATCAATCTCAGTGAATCAATCAAAGATGCAGCATCGGTAAAATATGGAGAACCTCCTTACGGACATGCCGAGCTTTCCACTGTCAAGACATTTGCAAAAAAGATGGGCTTTGATGCTGAAGATGCAATCCAAAAGGTTAAAAAGAGAGGGCTTAAGATAGAAGGCCCTGAACAGACACTTAAAGATATCGCGAATGCCAACGGTTTGTCACCGCATGGTTTGTATCTCATGATGAAGCCTGAAAAAGAGGATTCCCTGACAGGAACCGGAAGCCTTCCTGATTCACCTCCTCCAGGTATCGGAAGAAGACCCCTGGCTGATTTATGCAGTGAATTCGGGCTCAATATGAAGGAGGTCCTCAGGGGCCTTTCAGAAAAAAAGATCGAGGCCTCCGCCGAGATGACCATGAAAGAGATAGGCGAAAAGATGGATATGAGCCCGGTCGATGTCTATGGGATAATAAGGGAAATTTCAGGATAACGGTCGTGATTAAGCCATTGAGGTGTTGCCATCGGTTCAGGATGTCTTATCTTGATAGGAAAGTATTTTATGTGGTGCCCATCCGGAAACACACCATTCCTGGATGTTGCTTTCAGCCGGCGGCTATCGGCAAGTAACCAATAAGCTGATATCGCAGATGTTTAACTGAAATCTGATTGCTGATGGCATGAGGCCATAAATCTTCATTTATGCACGATGACAAGGTAGACATAATCGGTGTGATTCTATTTTTTTAAGGGAGCTTATATGAAAACCCTGGCTATATTCGCTGTATTTTTTGGAATATATTTTCTGTTACAACTGGTTATCCTTCCCAAGCTCGGCATAAACAGCTGAATGAGGCAGGCCTGTCAGGTGACGGGCAAGACTCTTATCGAAGACAAGGACGGCTCTGCAAAGGACACTGAGAAGCCTGAATAAGATTCAGCGCTTCCCATATCCGCAGCAGGCTCATTGAATCCTTCTTTTTTTCTTCCCAATACTTTTCATGCGGCCCTAAGGCGCTGGTAAACAGAAGGGCGTTTTATCTCGTATGCCTTTTGTTTTTACATGCCGAACCCCGGCCGGCTATTGTCAGATACCTGATGATTTGTGTCTTGTTATGGATGAAAGCCTTGGTTCAAGGCCTAATCTCATAATAATCAGCATGTGATATTGATGTCTTATATATTTTTTTATTCAAACATGAATATTGCAATGACAACATGATTTTTATTTGTTAATATCCACCAACTTTGCAATATAGAACCTCCTGTTCTTGCGGTACATCTCAAATTCCCCCTCCATCTCTTACAATCGTGCCGTTTCCTTTTACCTTCTCCTGCTGGGTAGCTGTTCACCCGGTAACTTCGCCTTTAGGATGGAATTTTCCGCTCCCTTTCGAGGGAGGGTCTTTGATATCCCGATTGTTCTAAACTGGTGTCCGTCGTAAAAATCATCCGCTTGCGGATGAGACAGTCGTCGTTCGGCATTCAATTTCCGATTTGTGCGATGAGTTTTTCTGCCTGCGTGAAAAGGGTTTTAGACTGGAAGCCGAAGACACTGAGGTTTTAGTCAGACACCAAGCAAGAGAAAGGGGGGTAAAATGATCAGATTCATGCTTAGAGGTTTAATCATCCTTACATCGATAACCATCACCTTGGGGGCCTTTATAGCGGTTCCCGGCATCATGGCCGCATCCGATCCTATCGTGATAGGCGCACCGGTGCCCAGGGCCAGTGCATACGGGCAGAACGGCGAAAGGGGCATGATACTTGCCGCAGAACAGATCAACGCCGAGGGAGGTATAAAAATCGGTGGAGTCATGCGCCCGTTGAAGCTGGAAATAATCGACGACAGGGACGAGGAACCGGGGGTCCCCACCAACGAAGTCCTTCTTGCCATTGAGAAACTGATTCTTCAGAAAAAGGTGGATCTGGTGGCCGGCGGGCCCTGTATGTCGGAATGCGGGATGGCGGCCATGGATCTATATGCCAGGTACAAGGTGATAGATCTTGTCAGTATAGGGTGCTACACCCCCAGCTGGGACAAAAAAGTGGAAAAGGCCCGGGACAAATACAAACATTCTTTCAGGGTAAGCGGCAGTGTGAAGTGGTATATAAAGGAAGGGCTCGATCTTTTGGCAAAGATCAAGGCGGATTACGGCTTTGACAAGATGTTCATCTCAATCGATGACAGCCTCATGTGCCGAAAAGCCGCAGGAATAGTGGAAAAGCTTGCAACCAAGTCTGGGTGGAAAATCGTGGGGAGGGACAAGCATCCGATCGGAACGACCGACTATGCAATGGCCCTGAGCGAGTGCAAGAAGTCGGGCGCGCAGGTCCTTTTCATGTGGGCCTATGCCCCTGAAACCTCGATACTTCTGAAACAGTGGGCCGACATGGAGGTGCCGGCCCTTCCGATAGGATTCATAGGGGCGGCCGAAGACCCCGGATTCTGGAAGGCCACAAACGGAAAGGGCGCATATACCATAGTGACCCTTTCGGAGACAGGCAATGTGCCTGCCGATGTAATGCCGGGCACCATGACCTTTTATAATGCGTTCGAGAAGAGATGGGGCGTGCCGCCCCGAAGCACCGGGTGCGTAAGCGCCTATGAGGCGCTCTTTGTGCTCAAGGATGCTATCGAGCGGGCCGGGAGTCTTGATAAGGCAGCCTTGATTGAGGCGCTCTCCAAAACCAACCTTCCCGCTGTCAGAGGAACCATACGCTTTGATGAGAACCACCAGATAGTGTACGGCTACGACCCCAAGACCAGCGTGCTGGGCAACTGGGTCCAGTGGCAGAACGGCGAACGGGTATGCGTGTTTCCCGAGGCAGCTGCCACAGGGAAGATCCAGATTCCGCCCTGGTTGAAAAACTAGTCGAACCCCGGCGGTTATTTTCGCGTGAGGGAACCCCGCAGAGTATGTCCCTCACCCCTCCGTAATCGATCTATGCCGTTCCGGCTGACTGCCGGAGCGGCAACCACACACCACATAGAGATATGGAAATAATCATATACGGCGCCATTAACAGCATCGTCTTCGCGCTCATCGCAGTGGGGTTTTCGCTGGTGTACGGGGTGAGCCGGATACCCAACTTCGCGCACGGCTCGATTTACGTGCTGGTGGGATTTCTCACCTGGAGTTTTCTGAACGACCTCAAAATGCCCTATTGGGCTGCCATATTGAGCTCCCTTGTGATCGCGGCCGCTTTGGGCCTTGCCATTTACCGGTTCGTGCTCATGCGCCTCAGGGGACTTCCAACCTCGGAGATCATAGCCTCCTTTGCGGTCAGCCTCATTATCCTGGAAGGCCTTCGGATGCAGGGTATTGCCGGGTTCAAGGGTTTCATAGGGCCCTTTTACGTCCTGCCGCCCCTGATCGAGGGAAAAATCCTTGTAATGGGGGTGTTCGTTGATTATCAGAGGCTCATTATCATGGGCGGCGGGATATCTATGCTGCTTTTTTTGTGGGCCTTCACCCATTACTCCAAGATGGGGCTTTCCCTAAGGGCTATCGCCCAGGATGAGCAGGCCGCAATGATGCTTGGTATAAACTCGGACCGAGTGGCCATGGTCGCGCTTGCCATCGGATCCGCACTTGCCGGACTTGCCGCGGTTCTGATCCTGCCTCTGGGCAATATCGCCGCGGAACAGGGCTACCGGGTGCTCATCTATGCCCTTGCGGTATGTATCATAGGAGGGCTGGGCAGTTGGGCCGGTACCATACTGGCCTCATTCGTGCTCGGTTTTGCAATGATCATAAGCACGTCTTTATTCGGTGCCCTGTGGGAATCGGTCGTGCTGGTGGGCACCATCATACTAATCCTCCTGGTTAAGCCCTCGGGCCTGCTGGGGAAACAGAAGGAACTGGAGGAAAGAGTCTAAATGCCTGCAGAGACCCGTCGTAAGAAACGGCTGGACAGGAGTATCAAGGTGCGCAGTGAGGGGCTCTACGGCCTTGCTTCCTGGCGTGAAATGACCTACCTGGCATGCCCCAGAGTAATTCTGATTGCCGGACTTCTGGTGCTGCCCCTGGTTCTGGACATGTACTGGCAGCGGGTATTATGTGCGGCCGGTATCTACGCTCTGCTTGCGCTCAGCTTTGATTTTCTGGCGCATTTCGTGGGACTGGTCTGCCTGGGAGGCGCCATGTTCATAGGCTTCGGGGGTTACATTTCCGGGAGCCTCAACGAATACATGGGATGGGCCCCGATTGTCACGATTCCTATCGCCACGGTGGCGGGGGCGTTTCTGTCCACCTTGGTGCTCGTTCCATGTCTGAGGCTGCGCGGCATATATTTCGCCATCGTGAGCTTTATGCTTCCCCTGTTTGCCGTCTACGTTATAATCGCGCTAAGCCTTTTCGGGAGCACCGAAGGACTCAGCGCCCTGGCGACCTTTCCCAATTCATGGGTGGAACAGTACCTGATCCTGGTGGTTGTACTGGTGGCCCTTTTTTCGGTCAGACGACTGGTCTCGGAGGATATCGGCCTAATCCTTCGCAGTATCAAAGACAATGACCAGGCGGTAAAGGCCTCCGGTATCAGTATCACCATTTACCGCATAAAGGCGGTTTTCATAGCCTCCCTCATCGGATGTTTCGCCGGGGCCTACCTGTGCCATCTTTACGGGTGGGTGGGGCTCAGCCTGTTTGCCATGGATTTTTCAATACTCCCGATAGCCGCTACCGTGCTTGGCGGTATGGGAAGCCTTGTGGGTGCGGTCCTGGGGGCCTTCATCCTAACCCCCCTTTCAGAGGCGTTGAGGGGATTCGGGCAGCTTCGGGTGGTTCTCTACTGCTTGGTTCTGCTCTGTTTCATCCTCTACAAACCGGAGGGGCTCATGAATGTGCTTGAAAGGAAATATCACCAGTTCGAAAAATGGGAAAAGGTTTAGCATGGCCGAAGAACCTATACTTCATGTCGAGAAACTGAGCAAGTCGTTCGGCGGGGTTCAGGCGGTATTTGACGTGGGCTTTGATCTGAATCATGGAGAGATCCTCGGCGTAATCGGACCGAACGGGGCAGGAAAGACCACTCTTGTAAACCTGATAAGCGGTTTTGTCACACCTGACAGGGGTGAGGTCATGTTCAAGGGTGAGGAGATCACGAGAAAGCCTCCGCATAGGATCGCCAACCTGGGTCTTGCTCGCACCTTCCAGGTCATGCGACCTTATCACAGCCTTCCCGCCTACAAAAATCTTATCGTTCCGCTCAATTCTCCCAGGGTTCGCAGGACCCGCGGAGGAAAACTGGGTGACAGAGACTCGGTTGCGATCGATCTGCTTGAGGAGGTAGGTTTTGAAAGAGACGCGCGGGTCCCTTACAAGACAGCCGGGTCACTCCCACTGGGTTATCTCAAGCGGCTGGAGCTGGCACGCTGCATGGCATTGAGGCCGGAGGTGATTTTGTGTGACGAAATTTTTTCAGGGCTGAGCATGTCTGAGATCTCCAGCCTCATACCCCTCCTGGAAAAGCTCAAGATGGAGGGTGTCACCCTTATGATGATTGAGCATCGTCTGCGGGAACTGTTCCGGCTCGCGGACCGGGTTATGGTAATGAGTTTCGGGAGCAAGATCGCCGAAGGGATTGCGGCCGAGGTTATGGAGGAGCCGAGGGTCAAAGAGGCCTACCTGGGTAAGGAGAAAACCGGATGAATGTCCTGGAAGTAAGAGACCTGATGGTGTTCTATGAAAACGCCATTGCCATTAATAACGTGAATCTTTCCTGCGTAAAAGGTGAGATCACCGGGGCCTTCGGTGCCAACAGCGCCGGAAAATCCACCTTCATGTACACGGTTTCCGGAATCATCCTGGATCTGAAACGGAAGGAGAAGATGCGGGGAGGGGAACGTATTACAGTCATGGGCAGTATCCTGCACATGGGAGAGGAGATCATCGGCATGGAACCCAGCCTTCGGGCAAGGCAGGGAATCGTGCTCTGCCCGGAGCGGCGCCGTATCTTTCAGGAAAGCAGCGTAATGGAGAATCTCAGGATCGGCGGTATCCTTGCAACAAAGGCTCAGGCAAAGAAGACCCTCGATTATGTGTTTGATCTTTTTCCTCCGCTCTGGCGATTGAAAAAAAGGGAAGGTGGATTCCTGAGCGGGGGGGAGCAACAGATGCTCGCAATAGGCCGCGCCCTCATGGCCCAGCCCACGCTGCTGCTGCTCGACGAACCGCTGCTCGGTTTGAGCCCGGTCATGGAGGAGATGCTGACAGACGCAATCGAGAACATAAACAGGGAGACCGGGATAACCGTATGCATCACGGAGCAGTACGCCAGACCGATTCTTCCGATTATCCATCATGGGTATGTCCTTGAAAACGGGGGAGTAGTTCTGGAAGGAACTTCTGAAGAACTGATGGACAACCCGGATGTGAAGTCCGCCTATTTCGGTATGTAGGCCCCTTAACCCCCAAACTGATTCATAAAGCCGCTGCATTCGGAGGAATGCCGATGTCGGAAGTAAATGAACTGCTAATAGCCGGGTTTCACCGCGCCTGCGAAAGATTCCCCGACCACGTTGCCATTATCTATCTGGGGGAACGTTTCACCTACACCCGCCTGAGCAGGCTTATCGACCGGTTTGCCTCAGGGCTGCATCAGATGGGTGTCGGTAAGCAGGACAAGGTGATGATCTATCTGCCGAACTGTCCGCAGTTTCTGATCGGTTACCTTGGAGCGCAGCAGATAGGAGCGATTCCGGTTCCGGTCTCACCAATCTACACCCCCCACGAACTCAGATACCTGATCAACGACGCAGGGGCCGAAACGGTCCTTTGCCAGGACACCAATTTTCGCTACATAAAAGAGGTGTTACCTTCGACAGGGATAAAACGTGTCGTGGTGACGAACTACGTGGACCTGCTTCCGATGTACAAGCGTGCCTTCGGGTTCCTCTTCGACATCGTGCCGGACGGCGTGATTGAAAAGGATGACCATGTGCGAACATTCAAGGACCTGCTGAAAAAGGCCCCGAAAGACCTTCCCGCTGTGTCTTTGAATCCCGACGAACATCTCTGTTATATCCTCTACACCGGCGGCACTACCGGTTTTCCAAAGGGGTGCATATCGACTCATACCGGCATGGTTTCCTTTGTGAACGAGGTCCGTGATCTGGGAGCAGGGCATATAGAGGATGGAAAGGAGGTATTCATAATGGTCAACCCCCTTTTCCATCAGCTTGCCCAGGGAATCATCCTGGGGATGGTGCTTACCAGAGGGAACACCGCGGTGCTGATGCCCATACCACAGGTAGACCCCATTCTTGACGCAATAGAAAAACACCGGGGAACGCTTTTTCTCGGGGCGCCTACTCTTTACAGAATGATGCTTGAAAACGACCGCCTTGATTCTTTTGACCTGAGTTCCCTTAAATTCTGCTGGAGCGGCGGGGATGTGCTTCCTCTTGAGGTATACAACCGCTGGAAAAAGAAGTTCCATTTACCGATACATCAGGTGTACGGCTCAACAGAAGTGGGGTTTACGGCCATGAGTCCGCTGGACAGGGAACCGGTTCCCGGGAGTGTGGGGCGTCCCCTTCCATCCAGGCAGACAATGATCGTGGATCCCGAGACCTTAATGCCTGTTGAGCCGGGAAAGGCGGGGGAACTCCTGGTCACCTCCGAGTACATGTCCACCAGCTACTGGAACAAGCCTGATGAGACGGCCGCCTCCTATGTGGAGATAGAAGGAAGGACCTGGTACCGGATGAACGACTACGTGAGGGAGGATGAGGGGGGAGAGATCTTCTACGTGGATCGAAGTGCAGACGTGATAAAGTACAAGGCCTACCGGGTGTCCTGTTCGGAAATAGAAGCGGTGCTTCAGGACCATCCCGCGGTCATAGGGGCCTGTGTGGTGGGTGTCCCCGATTCGGCGGTGGGTGAGCGGATAAAGGCCATCGTGGTTCTCAAGGAGGATGTGCGAGGCGTAAGCGGATCGGACCTGATGAAATGGTGCAAGGAGCACCTGGCTTCATACAAGATTCCAAGGTATATCGAATTCAGGGACATGCTCCCTAAATCCAAGGTGGGTAAGCTTCTGCGCCGTGATATACGGGACGAGGAACGAAGAAGACAGGGTAAGGGTGCCAAGTCGATAAGCGTATAGGCGTTAAGCGGAAACTTCCTTGAAAAACAAAACGAGCTGTTCCGGCAGCGGATGATCATTCCCGGTTGCAGCTGGTCTGCATCCGGCCGGCCTCCCCGGTCCTGCATACAGGTTTTCCTTCCGTCGGTTCATTTCTACGGCCCCGGGCCTCTTCTCTCAACCAAAGAAACAATGACATGATGCCACCGGGTGTGCTGGCTTTGGCTACTTCATGAATGGCCTTTTATTGCGTTTTCTGCGCTCAAAAACCCCGTTTATTGACTTAAGTCAAGCAGGTTAATCGGAAAAAGGGTATACTGGAATTATTTCGAGAAAGAAAAGGTCCTTTATTTATGATAAAATGGAATAGCGAAGCAAATGAGGCCTTAAACAGAGTCCCTTTTTTTGTGAGAAAGCGGGTGAGGAAACGGGTCGAGGAGGAAGCCGTCCGTTGTGGTTGCCGTGAAGTGACCATCCGGCATGTTGAGACATGCAGGAAAAAATTCCTTAACCTCATGGAGGATGAGGTCAAGGGTTTTCAGGTGGAAACCTGTTTCGGCCTGGACGGTTGCCCGAACAGGGCGGTCGATTCCGACGGCCTGCCTGAAAAGATCAAAGAGGTCCTTTCAAAAAGGCACATGAAGTCGTTTCTAAAAGAGCGGGTGAACGGCGCCTTAAAGATGCACCATGAATTTCGAATCTCAATCTCCGATTGCCCTAATGCGTGCTCCCGTCCCCAGATAGTCGATATAGGGCTCATAGGGGCCTTGAGGCCGGAAGTTACGGATGAACCCTGCACCCAGTGCGGGGCGTGCGTGGAGGCATGCAGGGAAAGCGCCGTTTCCATCAAGGAAAATACCCCGGTTGTGGATTATTCCAGGTGCCTTTGCTGCGGACAGTGTGTCCGGGTTTGTCCCACAGGTTCAATAAAGGAGGCGCAACAAGGCTACCGCGTCATGGTGGGAGGAAAACTTGGAAGGCATCCAAGGCTGGCGACACAGTTGGGTGGAATCCATACCCCTTCTGAAGCCCTGGAGGTAATGGAGGGTTGCCTGGATCATTACCAGAGCCACTGCGTAAAAGGAGAGCGGTTCGGCGAGATTCTGGAGCGAGAACCTTTACCCACTTCACGTGCGTCCATTGATTGTTAGCGCCTTTATAAAGCAATTTGAGAAGGCCCCTGATAAAGGCAGGGGCCTGATAGTACCCGTCCATCCATCATCTTTCAGGATTTCGGCATCAAGAAGCAGCATCACTATCGCGTCCTTCTATTGATTTTATTAACCCCATTGATCTCATTTGATTCTCTTTGCTTAACTCCACTGCCTCTCACCGGGTTTCCTCCTTTGCTTTATGCTCAGACCCCAGGCTTTGGGCGCCTGTCTCCGGACGATTGAATCTGAAAATATATCGCATCCCCTGATCGAAAAACAGCCGATAACCTGAATCGATTTATGGATGGAGCTGAATGGCCAAGAAAAAATCTCATTTTTGACTTAGGTCAAGGAGATATTTTTTTCCATATTCCATAATGCTCCCGAGATTGCGATATGAAAGCCGCAAACAACCGCATCAATATTTTTACTTAAAATGGGAGGTTAAGCTTTAACCATGGAATGGGAAGACAAAAAGGATTTGTTCAAGGTGGTGGATGTAAGAGAAGTTACGACCAACTTTTTACCCGGGCTTCTCAAAAAGGCGGGGGAGGTTGAAGTGGGCGACGGGATGTGCGTGGTTCAGACCTTTGAACCCATCCCCCTTTATTCAGCGATGGCCTCTCTCGGTTTCGAGCATATTACCGACAAGATCTCGGACAATGAATACCGGGTATATTTTTACAGGGAAGAAAATAAGGAGGCGCCGTTTCCCGGTACCGGTGATGTCCCGCTTAAACCGACAGCCATGCTGAATTTCAAGAAAATAGATAATTCTCTGGCCGATATAGCGGTAAATTTCTGGCATTTGACCTGGGCAAAAGAGGCTCCTGCAATTGATCTGAAGACGAAATTGCTTCTGTCACTTGCAAACGGGGCGGGTGCGGGCAGATATCGCCAGGCAACCCGTGAACTGGTAAAGGCGTATTCACTCGGTGTTACCGTGGGTGAGCTGGATGAGCTTTTTTCATTGCTTGTATGGAATGGCGGGATAGGAACCTTCGCATCGGAGATAGGTACTTCAACCCTGTTCGGCGCATACCAGTCCATAAAGACCCTTGAAGGCAAAGGGAAAACACGGAAAGAGGTGATGAGTGAGCTTATGGAAAAATTCGGCGAGAAAAACCCGGAAGTCAAGGTGACGGCAACGTAAGATCAGGGTGCGGTTCACCGAGCACCCGCCTGCCCGTTATCTATAGTGTTGCAGCGGGCGGGCAGTATGGAAAGGGTGGGTCTGGGCCTGAAAACGATAACCCCTGAGATCCAAAGGAGACACGGATATGAAAGCAAGAAAAATAAAAGACCGCATTTACTGGATGGGTTCCGTGGATTGGGACAGTCGCCTGTTTGACTCTCTTATCCCCCTTCCGGACGGAACCAGCTATAACGCTTATCTCATTGAAGGAAGTGAGAAGACCGTCCTGCTGGACACGGTTGATCCCCCCATGGCCGATGAACTCATGGCACAGCTTGAGGGCATCCCCAGGATCGATTACGTCGTCTCACACCATGCGGAGCAGGACCACTCAGGAACCATCCCTCGTGTGCTTGCAAGATACCCGGACGCAAAGCTCATATCAACCCCCAAAGCAAAGGCAATGCTGATCGATTTTCTGCAGATACCGGGGGAGTCTTTCATAACCGTCGAAGACGGGGAGGCCCTGTCTCTCGGGGATAAGACCTTGAAGTTTATTTATGCCCCCTGGGTTCACTGGCCTGAGACCATGGTGACCTATCTGGAAGAAGACAAGATCCTTTTCAGTTGTGATTTTTTCGGCTCCCACATCGCAACGTCTGATCTTTTGGTCAACGATGAAGGACGAGTCTATGAGGCGGCCAAGCGCTACTTCGCCGAGATCATGATGCCCTTCAGGTGCGTGATAAAAAAGAACCTGGAGAAACTTGCGCCTTACGATATCGAGATGATAGCCCCAGGTCATGGTCAGATATTTCCCGATCCGGCATTTATTTTGGATGCCTACCGTGACTGGATCCTCGGTCCTCCCGGAAACATGGTGGTCCTGCTCTACGTGTCCATGCACGAAAGCACGAAGCAGATGGTCGACCATCTTGTTGCTGCTCTTGTGGAAAGAGGCGTCAGGGTCGAACAGTTCAACCTGGCCGTAACCGATATCGGAAAACTGGCCATGGCCCTGGTTGATGCGGCAACAATCGTCGTCGGTACCCCCACGATCCTGGCAGGCCCTCATCCTTATGCCGCCTATGCCGTGTTTCTGGCAAATGCCCTGCGACCCAAAACAAGATTTCTCTCCATTATCGGCTCCTACGGCTGGGGAGGAAAGACCGTGGAAACACTTGCGGGAATGATCCCCAATCTCAAGGTAGAAGTCCTCGAACCCGTCCTTTGTAAAGGCGTGCCTTTGCAGGAGGCGTTTAAGGCATTGGATGATCTGGCTTCTGCGATTTCACAAAAACACAAGGAGAATGATTTCGTTTAACAGCGGTTTAAAATCGTGACCCATTTTCTGAAGGCCTCTGCAATTTCAAAAAAACCTTGGGTCCGAAAAAAGGTGACTGTCTTGACTTAAGTCAATGCGGTGCTCCTGTTTGTGACATAAAACGGGTCTCAATAGCGGGTATCGTATTTCGAAAAGCAACTAACCTTAATAGAGGAGGGGGATCATGTTCTGTTTTCAGTGTCAGGAGACAGCCAAAAATACCGGCTGCACGGTTAAGGGAGTCTGCGGGAAACCTGAGGACCTCGCTAATCTTCACGATCTGTTGATTTACGTGTTGAGGGGCATCTCCATATACGGCGAAAAGGCGGAAGAGATCGGGGTTTTCGACAAAAAAATCGGCCTGTTTATTGCGCAGGCCCTTTTCGCAACCATTACGAACGCGAACTGGGAAAAACAGTGGTTTGTCGATGAAACAAGGGCGGCCCTGAACATTCGCGAAGAACTAAAGGCCCGGTTTCTTGCCGCATACAAGGAAAAAAAGGGTGAGGAGTTCTCAGAGCAGCTTCATGATTCGGCTGTATGGTATTCGGATGATGAGGCGGAATTTGATGAGAAGGCAAAATCGGTTGGGATCCTTGCCACGGAAAACGAAGATGTGCGATCGTTGCGGGAATTGCTTATCATCGGTCTGAAGGGCGTTGCGGCTTATGCGGACCACGCGGCTATCCTCGGATTTGAAAGGGATGATATCTACCGGTTCATGATGGAGGCACTTGCCTCCACCACCAGGGACCTTTCCGTGGATGAAATGGTGGCCCTTGTCATGAAATGCGGAGAAACAGCGGTTAATACAATGGCCCTTCTTGATGAGGCCAATACGAGCGCCTACGGGCATCCGGAGATAACAGAAGTTAATATCGGGGTTCGCGGCAATCCCGGAATTCTTATCAGCGGTCATGATCTAAAGGATATGGAGGAACTTCTCAAGCAGACCGAAGGAACCGGTTTGGACGTCTATACGCACGGTGAGATGCTGCCTGCGAATTACTATCCGGCATTTAAGAAATACGATCATTTCGCAGGCAACTACGGCGGCTCCTGGTGGCGGCAGAACAAGGAGTTCGAATCATTCAACGGTCCGATCATACTGACTACCAACTGCCTTGTTCCTCTAAGGAAAGAAAACACATATCTGGACAGGCTCTTCACCACCGGAGTGGTAGGGTACCCGGGCGCAAGGCATATCCCTGACAGGTCCGAAGGCGGAGCAAAGGACTTTTTGGAAGTCATGGAACGGGCAAAGAAGTGCGCCCCTCCCGTTGAGATCGAAACGGGAAAGATCGTGGGCGGATTCGCTCACAACCAGGTCCTCGCACTGGCAGATAAGGTCGTTGACGCCGTTAAATCAGGTGCGATCAAGCGCTTTATCGTAATGGCAGGCTGCGACGGCCGCCAGAAGGCAAGAAACTATTTTACCGAGGTGGCCGAGCAGCTTCCCTGCGACACGGTCATACTGACTGCGGGGTGCGCCAAGTACCGCTACAACAAACTCGATCTGGGCGATATCGGAGGCATCCCGAGGGTGCTTGACGCGGGGCAGTGCAACGACTGTTATTCCCTCGCTGTAATCGCTCTCAAACTCAAAGAGGTCTTCGGGCTTGATGATATAAACGAGCTTCCGATCTCCTTTGATATCGGATGGTATGAGCAGAAGGCGGTCGCGGTTCTTCTGGCCCTCCTTTTCCTAGGGGTCAAGGGGATTCGTTTAGGACCCACACTCCCTGCATTTGTATCTCCTACAGTGCTCAATGTGCTGGTTGAGAAGTTCGATATCAAACCGATTGGAGAGGTTGCGGCGGACATCGAAGCGATGATGGCCGGAAAGTAGAAAGACATTGACGGAGCCCGGATCATTACAATGATTTTTTATGCCGTACTTCCGGGTCCCGTCATAATCCTTAAGTAATGAAGTATAAAACAAAATCGGCAAAGGCATTAAAGGCGATTATAAAGACAAGAAGACGCAGCGGTAAAGCAATATTTACCTGGAATATCTTTTGTAACCAGGTTGGATAAGAATTTGCTTTTTTTATAAAATGCATCACGGATAATTCATGGTTCGGGATCCGGATCGGTTCCACTTATATATGAAGGGGCTTCCTTGTAATTTTTGAAATCCCCGTACATAGTTCGGGAAGGGAAGTATTCCGCCTTCATCTGAACGATTGCGGCGGCCTCGTCTCCTGCGATATATTGAATCAACGAAAGGGCCAGGTCGATACCTGCCGATACCCCGGATGCAGTCCACACACTTCCCTGCCTTACGATTCTTTCTTCAACGACCTTTACATCGCCGCATTTTCTTAACCTGTCAAGAGAGGCCCAGTGTGTGGTGGCCTTTTTCCCTTCAAGGAGCCCTGCCTTCTGCAGTATGAATGATCCTGTGCAGACGGACAGGACAATCCTACACTCCCCGGCCTTTTGGGCGACAAAGTCCATCAGGCGCGAGTTGTGCACCTCTTTTCTTGTGCCTTCACCACCCGGCACAAGCAGGAAGTCGAGCCGCGGGCATTGGCTGAATGTGGCATGGGGCTTCAGCCTTATGCCCTTTGCGCATTCGATGATCCGGGAGGTCTCGGATATGGTGATGCATGTATCCGGCCCATTTGCATATTTATTCCACAGGGTGATCATTTCCCACGGCCCGATAAGGTCAAGCTCCTCAACACCTGGAAATACGAGAAAACCGAAATTCATGTTCATATCCCCCTTGATTTCAGGAATCACAAACGATGTGTGCTCTGATGTATCATGCGTCAGGAATATGCTCTGCTCATGGGTCGAGAGTCCTGCCGGCATTATAACTGCAAATATGGGTTCGTGGGGTATAAGGAATCAACGCATCTGATAAGGGCAGTGACTAGGGAGAAAGTGCCAGTGGCGCTGTTCGGCAGGGCACCTGGATAAAGCGTAAAGTAAAAATACCCGGCGATATCGCATGAAAGGGGTCTGCGTCCTGTTAGGACGTAGGCCCCTTTTTCTTTGACCCTTGATTCTAGCGCCTACCGCTCATTCCCCTGCCTGAGATGCCTCTTCCGGCAAGCGGATTATAGAGTTTTATAATCGCGAATTTCATGACATCCAGGGACTTCATCTCCAGGATGATATTCATCAGGGTGTTGTTTCCTTCTTCAGGAAGCACGCAGGCATTGTTGGAATCAAAGGTCAGGTCTTCAAATCCCTTGATTAGTTTTTTCTGGTCCTTTTTGGTCATACCCACCTGAAGGGCCTTTTTACCGTCAATTTCCTGAATCTGGTCCGCGAGACCTATCTCTTCGATCTTTTTGAGTTTTTCATCATCCAGGAACAAATTAATGTAAAAATCAGCCATAATAAGACCTCCTCTTAAAAGAAATTAAAAGCAAGAAAACCATTGGCTATTCTCCTTTGAAACAGGGGCTTAACCATGCAATCCCAAGCGTTTATGAAACACTTGACCCTCAATCTGTCTGGAATGACATCTTAGTAATACTTTGATGCAGTTATGTCAACTTTACGTTCAGATAACCCAGTCCAATAAAAACCGGATTCTCCACAAGTTCGTTTTTAGGTATATGCATATCCCTGCAAGATTCAGCGTTTATTTGTAACGGACCTCAGCCAATCTTCTGGGTGGGACCCGTTTGAATTTATATTTGGGATAGCCCATGGTGATGCCGGCATAGACCTCACGGTGCTCAGGCAGGTCAAGCAGTTTTCTTATATCCGGAGACCTGTTGCACGCAGACGGAATTAAATCGTTAAAGCATGTCCCTATACCCATGACCTGTGCCATCATAATGGAATGAAAGGCCGCAATGAGACAATTTTCCGCCCCCATCGGTTCGTTTACGGGGCTGTGAAACAGCATCAATGCCGGGCAGTCTCTAAGGATTTCATCGCTTTTCCCGCCTCTGTACCAACGGATATACCAGTGCATGCCCTGCACAGATCCTGATTGATGCTTAACGTCATTATCGTTCCTGCCGAATTTAGATAAATGGTTAAAATGCCTTTATCCCCTCATTTGAGATGGATGTAAAAAGGGCCTGTTTAGCAAGAAGTTATGATAAACCTTATCACTTTCTGTTAAAAATATCAGCCAGAGGGAGTGAAAGACCTACCTCGGGCTGATAGCGCAGGTAGGCCGGAATCGGATACCTGATGCCTGTTTCGTGGGTTCTGGAAAGGCCCTGAACCAGGGCTTTAAGAAGTGATGCCGGTAGGGCATATATCATCTCATGATCCTGTGTGGCGGCCCAGACCCTGTCCCCGTTGCCGGGCACCACTACCTTGGGGCTTTTGTCCAGATAGGCCCCGAGCACTCCCTCGGTGCACGACGCGGCACGGCCTGAGTGCGAACAGATAAGGGGCTTTCCCTTTTTCCGGGTAGCGGCGTGAAGACAGCGCATGAGCTGGGCCGGATTAAGGTAGATCAACACGACATCAGGTCCCACTTTGGTCCATTCAAGGGGGGAATAGACCACCGCAGAGCACCTGCCGGGCTCGAGGGTCCTCAAGGATTCAAAGAGACTGACGGCCGCGTTCCTGTCGGTCGCGTAATTCATGCGCGTGAAAAAATCGACGGCCCCCTCTGTGTCAGCTGGCTTCCAGCCGTATGTGTGCCCTGAAATCGCACAGCCCAGGTCATCGGGGGTCATGGCCAGGGTCCAGCCGTATCTGCGGGCGATGGTTGATGCCTGACAGTGGGCGATTTTTGCTTTCAGGTCTTTTGCGGGAGTGCGGGTTCCTTCAGGAATCTCGTCTTTGCGGGATAAAAGCCGAACCGCCAGGGGGAACGTACCGGGGTTGATGTATCGTCTCAGTCCTCTGCCGAGTTTGTGCCATTTTTCCATAAGGGGGCTCCTTCCGGATTTTTTTGAGACATTGCAAAAAGTTTACCTGAACATATGGAGTGGCGGCGGAATAGCCGGCAGGTGCCGTAATCCATAATGAAACTGTACGACGGGTTTCAGCCGGCCGCCCGAAAATATTTCCCGGCATGTCCGGGAAAATCGCCTTACTTCACAACCGGAGAGGCGTTTTTGTCAAACGGGTTCATGCGAACTGCAAGGGAGAAAAGGTAAGGAAAAAGCTTTTTTAAAGAGTGCATGTATTCGAGCCAATAGCGGATAAGGAGCCTGTAGGCCCTTTTGATATCTCCTGACAGATGCTGATAATCGGTCTTTGGGAGGTCATCCAGGTTTTGCCTGCTCATAAGCTCTTCTCTCAGGTGAAAGATCGCCCTCAGGAGTTCCGTGAAAGACTCGTTTTCAAGAAGATAGGGGCTTTCAAGCAGGCGGAGGAGTGTGTTCCCCCTTTCTTCCAAAAATCTACGAAGCTCGTTAAGGTCTGCCTTGCGGGCATCGATATCAAAACCATATCTGCCGAGGGACCTTGAAAGATCGGAAAAGTCTTTTGCCGTCCACTTAGAATCGATCAGAAAGTCCTGCCTCACCCGGGCAATGTCCGTATCGAACTTGATGAAGCGTGAAAGCAGTCCTGTGCCGAGTTCACTGAAGAAGATTCCGAGGAGCATATGGAGCTTCTGCATTCGAACCTGTTTGTCGTGCCTGCTCAGGAGCATGTCCGTGGCATTTGCTATCAGGCCGAGAAAGGTCCCCACGCCCGATATGATGATCATTACCGCTAGAAATTTCCCGATGGGGGTTACGGGATGAATGTCTCCGTAGCCCACCGTTGCCATGGTCACTATGCTGAAGTAAAGCGCATCTATGAAGGATACCTTTTCAGCGTAGGAAAACCCGATAGCCCCAAGGACCATAACGCTCAAGAGAACCGAAAGGTAAATGCGAGTGCGCGTTTTTACCAAATCCATGCGTTACTCCAATGAATAGAACCTTCACTCAGATGAGAGGGCAGCCACAATATCCCGCGGACCAGATCCCATCCTGTTCGGTTTTTACTGCCCAGGGCCAAAGGAGCGGATGAACAGGTCACGGAGTGCCTGTCTGCCGTCATCGGACAGATTTCGGGTTCCGGTGCCTGCAAAGGTATCCGAGGTAATCACAGGCGTGTTCTCAACCCATTTGCCGTTCTGCCAGGAAAACCATCCCTTTCGATCCTGATCATAGACGTTCAGCGGCCGGTTGAAAAGCTTTGCCAGTTCGACCCCCCAGCCGGTTCCCCCCTTGACAGTGTCGTCAGGCTGTATCCAGCCAACCGTAATGACATGGTGGCCGTTATTGACCATATGAAAGATGGACTGGATGACCTTTCGGATCTTGTCCGCCCGGGAGTATGTGCGTTTCATCCGTTTGGACACGATTTCCATGCTGACATCGCCTTTTTGCAGCTCTTCCCGGCTCAGCATCTTGATGCCCCTGGTGCGCTCGGCAATGTGCCCTTCAAATGATATATTAACCTCATCGATGTTCCAGGCCTCGGCTAGTCTGCCGAATTCCGCCTCGGTTCCCTTGTGGCCGCCGCTGTAAAGCGTAATCTTTGACATGTCCGTCATCTTTTTTTGTCTCCTTAGATTTTTACGATGCTGTTGATGCCTCGCTGTGATTCTTGAGGGCGAAAGGGTAAGCTAATTCCCTTTTTCAGTATTACAAGCCCGCCTCTAAATATTTCCCAATAGACCGGCTCAAAATTTGTCAAAAGATATCTATAATGCCACGGTTAAGAATAAGAAAAGGTAAGAATACCTTATGACTTATGTTAGATAATAGGTGGTCAGGTTCGGGGCCGGGAGGTAACCGTCCTAAGTTGCGTTATTGTAAAACCTTAAAGGGCAAAAAGCAGCCTTAAAAAGGATATCTCAACATTTTCCTCTTCCCTTATAAAATTGGTTCTTCTCCAACTTAGTTGTCGAAGAGGGTCCAAGGATTCGAGGGTTTTCTTTCCAGGGATTTGATCATCGCTTTGAACATTGCCCCGACATCCCTTATTTCCCTTCTTAATCTCTGAAGCTTACTTCTTTCAAATAATCCAGGTCAGCTGATGTCATGTCCCGGGTTTCCAATTCACAGTCTGAACCATATGCAATAAAGAAAAATTGCATATACTCTATAGCCGTTTTTTTCCCATACCCTCAGGCGGTATCCCTTGATATGAAAACAGCGGATCTTCTGATTCGGGGGGGTAAAACAGTATTGCTCATATTTAAAAAAACGCTTCGTTTCTTCATACATATGCAAACAAGGTGTATTCGATTTTTGTCTAACGTTTAGCTGCCTATGATCTTTAAGCTTTTCACTCGAACCCGCGGCCCCTTGACCCCTCGAAACCGGGAACCCGCTGCAAAGCAGTGGGACTGAGCTGAGCTAAGCAAGGGCAAAGAATCCTTCATTTAGACCAACTCTTTTGGAGATAATCCAAAAAATTTAACTCATGGGTTTTGCAAGTCTTTCACAAATCCCGACTGCAAGGGCATAAATGATATCTGATGCAAAATGCCGAACAATGGTTTTATCATAAAGAATCTTAGATTCGGTCGGGAATTCATCATCACCTCTCCAATACAAGACAGCTACCGGAATTCTGGGCGTTATTTCAAAAATATAGGCAGCATCGGCCAGGCTGACGGGGATACCCTTTAGTTCTTCACATCTGTTATTGAAACCTTCCATGTCGCTGTCAAATCGAGTTGAAATTAAATTCGTCGGAATCGCATGTGGGCCTCGGAAAAACGTCATGCCCTCGGTGATGTCTTTTTCGGAAATCCATTGGCTTGAGGCTTCAATTTCCTTTACCTTAAGAAGATAATGAACAATAAAAAGCTCAAAATAGGAATGAAATCTTTGAGGGTTTTTGCCGATACATTCAATTCTAAACTGATGTGGATATATCCTGTATCCTTCACCCCATAAGGACACTGTGTAAAACTTGTTCGCATTATCATACGAGCATAATGCCCTTGTGCATACTTCCATGGGATTTTGTTCTGATAGTTCCTGAAAATAAACCCTGTCTATCAAACGTTTCATCATAATTTCCCGTTTGGTTTGTAACAGCCAAACCCCGGTCTCCACTTACGGTCGGCATCAAGAATGGGGGAGTTCTACTCTTTTCATCTGTTCAAAAGTTAAAGGCGAATTTGACCTATTCTCATAAATATCATTGTCTTTGATGCTTTAACAGGTTCTCTATGTAGATTTTCATTTCCCGGTAATGAGATCCCTTCCAGTAAAACCTGCCGCATTCGCAACACACATGAAATTCATCGTAATATAAGTCTGTCTTAGGCAGTAAGCGGGCCTTGATCGCTTCTTTGTCAACTTGAGTGAGAACTCCGTTACATACCAGGCAGCGGCGAAAGGCCGTGACTTGAGCAAAGAGGTCAAAACGATTCAAGACCTCCGTGAGTTGATCGTAGACATGGTCAGCCCTTATCCAGTAGCCATGTGTAACCGATTTATTCATCAGGATCCCGCGGTCGCGAGTCAGGATGATCCGCCTGTCAGTCAATGAGAGATCTATAATTTCAATATCATCATAATCATTTCTGTAAAGGATATCAAATCCGAGCATGCGTAATTTCCTTGCAAGTTTTCCCAGATGAACGTCCGCTATGAACCTGGGATCTCGAAGGGGCTTCGCCCTGAGTCTTGTTACCTGTGAGACATCTACGCTTTCAAAGACCGGATATACCGATACATAATCTCCATTCTGCAGTTTGCAGTCAAACCGGACCGAGGCTCCGTTAACTAGTATAAGATCCACTTCCGTATGAGGTACGCCCAAGGCCTCGATACAGTCCTTGATGGCAGGGGTACCCTTAAACGAATAACCGAATAAATGATATCTATGACCAGCTGATAAGAAATCATTAAGCTCGGCATAAAACCGAAAATAGGCCTGTTTTTGCACGAATCATATCTCTTTGAAATCTTTATTTGAATTAATTTAAGTGCATAACGCTTAGGTCAACTGCCGATAAGGAGCCGCAGCGGATTCCCGGTCAGGTGAACCCGGGTGTTTGGGGTTCTTATTCTCTATAAATCATTCTATTCAAAAGAATATCTTCAACAGTCCGTCGTGTATCAATCACGGATAAAACAAAGACTATTTTTCCAGCGATCCTGCAAATTAATCGATATGGCAGGATAACCAATTCCCTGTATTGGAATATGCCTTGGCCCTGAAGTTCCGGTGCAATGCGGCCTCTTTCTGAAAGGGTAAAGAGAGTTGAAGCCTTTTTCTTTATTTTTTTAGCATAGTTAGCGCATTCTGAGTGTTTTCTGCTGAAATGTACTCATTGATTTGATCTAATAAAAGAGCTGCCTTTGATTTAAGGTAGGTAAGAGGCTTTATATCATTTGTAATCTTCATCTTTAACACGTTCGATTTGTATATAGTACCAAATACGGTCCTATGGTCAAGGCTGAATTTTGACTGCGAGCGCTGCTAATCACCCGCGCGGTTTTTTGTGTCGGCTGATTGAATCTCATTTAATTTGGAAAAGATATTCCCTTCACAGTCTTCTTGCCCGGAGGTAGGGATATTAGGGTATTATTGAATGCAGTGATACAACTAATCCCTATTGTTGTCTGATATGAACTGAAGAGTTATGGCTAAAGTTTATGCCATTTTCTGATGGGTTTATCTATATAGCCATTTTTATTCTTAAGGTAATTTTCATAAGGGCCATGCCTTACACCCTTGCGAAACGTTGTCTTACATCCCCATGAATAGGGTTCCCCTTGAAAAATTCAACAGGGGACCAGGGGAACGTTCTTAAATAATTCAATAATGTTAAGTTGTTAGAAGTTATTTTGATTATTTAAGGATTGTCCGTCTATCTATTGCACTTTTCAAGGGCCATTTCCGGGTGCTCACCGGGCTAGGCCATCCAGGCGGACTCGAGGTAGGTGGTCGAAAAATCGATCATCATCTTGGGCTGGTTGTTTTTCAGGTCCCAGGAAATGAACGGGCTCAACTGATCGAGGACCATCCCATTTTCCAGGCCCAGTTTATGGGTGATGGCCTCGACAGCTTCTTTCACGGTGCTGAGGATAATGCTATCCATCTTCACTGTACGGTTGAGTTCTTTCAGGTGCGGATGGCTTTGCACCTGTTCCAGCGCTTCCTCCCAGTGAATGGCGTCGATCTTACTGCGCAATACATAGGCATTACCTCTGTCCTGAAAGATCAACAGGGCAGGGTTGGTTCGTACCGGTGTATTCCTGACCTTTTCCTGGGCCATTTTGATGGAAATATGCTCGAGGAGTTCGTTCTTTTTCATAATTTCAGGGATCTGTCTGGCCTGTACACGCTCAAATATGAATTCCTGACCGTCGATGGTGATCTCCTTCAGACGGGTCGGATCAAAGCCCAGGTCCATAATGTCGCCGATGGTGAGGGGATTTTCAAAGGACTTTTCCCTCTCCTCCAGCCAGGTCTTGAGGTTGGGTCTTCGGTAATTGGGAAGGGATTCAACTGTCCTGGCCGGCCTGATCTTAAAATCGTCCCGGATCCTGGAGAGCAGTTCGAGGTCCCCGACGACCATGGGATTTTTTGTCTCCAGTTCACTTGGGGCGTAGGACTTCAACTTCAGCCTCGAGACCTCGGGGGAGACGGTAATCTGCATCATGGATTCCCCGCCCGTATACCCCAAAAGATTTCCGATTCGTCTCCTGAAGGCTATGAGTTTTGTCACAAAGCGGGTGAACATAAATCTCATGAACGGGGATGACTCCCGGTTTTTCAACTCCGTCTCAAAATAGGTCGTCAGGGTCTGATACAACTCCTTGAATTCAGCGATGGTTCTCTTCACCATCATCTGGTTGTCTCTCATATCGATGATGGTTCGTTTTCTTCCGAGGTGGTAGAGCAGTTTCAGTATGGGTTCTTTCAGGTCCTTGTTTTCGAATCCCCTGGGCAGATAAATCATGTAGTTATGGTCCTTGCCGGAGGGTGACTCCCCGATGATGTCTTCGACAGGATTCCATGCGTGTTTGAGATAGATATCATATGTCGGGTCGTCGTTGGGGATGATATTATCCAGGATACCAATCGCCGATTTGCTCGACAAGAAATCGGCAAAGTGGGTGAGGATCTGATTGCCCAGCCCCCTTTTTCTATAGGGCACGGCCACTTCAACGTATACCAGGTAGTAGCAGGGGAGGGGTTTTTTGAGGTACAGCATATTGAGTCGCCCCAGCTTTTCTCCCGACTCTGCACTGATCTCAAGGACCCGGAAACCGTTTTGGGCGTTGCCCGGTGTGTTGCGGTTGATCTTCGCCCCTGAGGCGGTAGCGGCGACAAGCTCCCACAGGTTGTTGAAAAGATCCGAGACAACAGGCGCGTCGGCCAGGCCGAGTCGCATCCCTTCATCAATCAGGGAGACTAATCCGAGCCTCTCGTTCAGGCTCAAATTCTTTCGTTCAACAGGACGATGTGAGGAGACAATCCTTCGGGCCGTTCCCGCTTGAATAGCTATCGGCTTGAAGTTTTTTTGGTCCATGGAATTAGGATTCCTTTTTCAAGAACTGCTGATTTTCAACCAAAAAAAAACCGTGGGCTTGCTTGCCCACGGTTTAAGAAAGTAACTCGACACTCAGGCCATGGGCAGATATCTCCCCCTAAAACCGAAGATAAAATAGAATCTGGCCAGCGTGTTTTTCGTCATCTCGATAGACCTCAACAAAAATTGTATATTTGATGTCTGAACTTAACCGTATTAGGAAATATTTGTCAAACTTATTTTTTTACGTCCCAAACGGTTATCTAGGGAAACATGGCTTGAGAGGTATATGACTGATTATACGGTTCCAATGCTTGATCAACGATCCACTCGATAATCTCCCGCAGCTGATGCTCCTCCCCAACTTCGACCACCTTCCGTCCTTTAACTCGAAAGCCCAGACGGGCTTTAACATTTTCAATAAAAAGTCGCTTTGCCCCTGCCATAACATCCTTTGAGAAAAACGCCCTTTTTTCTCCGAAAAAGCTTGATATAGACCCTAAATACAGGTTTTTTATAATTTTTCTTTAACGCTTTTTAGTAGTTAACCGATCCTCATCCTCAGCATCCTCCAAAAATCGGTGCGACGATTTTTGAAAAGTGCATTCATTTTTTGCTCCCTAAACCATCGGTCCTTTTTTCATCTCAAATGGCTTTTTGCTTTTGCCATCACCAAAAACCTATAATGCCCTTTTCGGTACCAAAAATAACGATATAGGGTCTTACAACCTTTTTTTATGCCTTTCCTATGTTATTCTATTAAATTATCGTGGCCTGACCCCTTTTTTGTCTTTTGCTCGGCACTCATCCACGAGTATCTATTGAAAGTCCTTCCAAGCCTTTAGATATGATTCAGTCGACCACCGACGGCCATTGTAATTGTAGTCCTCAAATCGCACTATACCAAGCTGATGATTACGACCATTATCCATAATGTATTTTCTTCCATTTACCTCAAAGAGGCACGCCCTGTGGTTATATCCCCCAGCTGAAATTTCCGAATCAGTGACGATGTAGCTAACCGCTTTGTACCCTGCTTTTTGAAGACAGTAGCGCGTGAACGCCGTGATCATCATACAGTGCCCCACATTATAGCGAAACACATACCCGTAATTTTCAAGCATGCCCGTTTCATAATGATAGCGAATCCTCGCCCTCTCATAATAGTCCACCAACTCAGGTGAATTCAAACGAGCGGTAACGACATCGAAATCCTCCCAGCGCGTGTCAATGACCAGCGCTTTGTCTATGATTTGACGGGCCTCTCTTGAAAAGAATTCAGGGACGCTCTTGTACATGTAAACAATGAATTCGTTTCGCTGCTCCGGTTGAACCCTCCTCAATGTGTTTCTGTCTTCTTTTTTCGTAGCTTCTATGATTTGCTGGTAATCCTTTTCCGATAGCCTGAGCACTTTGCGTCTAAGGCGATCCTTGAAGTACCATGCGCGGGTAAGCAAACGAGATAGAGTGTACGTTTGAAGTATTGAGTCCAGTTCTTCCACATTGCCATCCTGTGCCATCCAGAAAAGCGTTTGCAAAGGTGTACAATACTTTCTCACCTCGGGCAGGCCGACTTTATACATCTTTTCAAAAACCTTATCAAACCGTTCCGGGTCCTTTCTATAGACTTCTGCGAGCCTTTCCAGTGCTGCGGCCTCGGAATGGGAGATGCCATCCTGGATTTCAGGCAACTTACCAAGTTCGTTGGCCATAAGTCTGTTGCTTTGCGCGAACTTTTCATGTCCAAGATAATGCCTGACCACCGGGTTTGGTTTCGTGGATACAAGAAGTGCGCAACCTGTCACGAATGGCGTTAGAGCGAGAGCAGTGGCTGCAAACAAGAAAAGAGGTCTACCGAATTTGTCCCTCATAAACTGAATCCTTTCTTAATGTAATGAAAGTGAACGCCCTTCAGTAAACAATCATCAACCTTAAATCCACCCAAGCTATAGAGAACCTATTTCCGGTTCATGATTTCTAATAGGCGACCCCGAATGCACAAGCCCGCCTTATTTCCTCAGAATATTACCGGCCTCGCTACCAATAATCCCAAGAGGTCTCACAACCGCGTTATACATCTGGGACTCGTAAGCCGGAAGATTTCCTCCCTCACCTTTTCCGTCTTTGTCGCAGTCAAGGAAAATGCCGTCTCTGCTTTTTATCGTGCCTCTTAAATGCATGATATAAACGCCTGTCACAAGAGGCGCTCCGCTGACCCATGTAATAAAATTCGGCCTTATCCGGACAATGTTCCCCCGGGTTGAGGCATCCACCCAGAAATGATTTTCATTCTTTTTTAAGAGTCTGATATTATTGTTCTGCCGGACGGTCGATGCGTCTATTTCCTTATTAAAAATAACAGCCGCAGAAAGATGTGGGACTCCGTTAAGAGATATCTCCTCAAATTTTACCTGCTGTACCTGAAAGGCCCCCGGCACAACAGTTGCGCCTTTTGGGTTTTTTATGGAGGGCGGATAAAATTTATTGAACTGGTTACGCTTTGTCCCGGGAAACTGATTTTCGGCAAGGGCTTGCGGGCTTGTGAAAATTACAGAACAGAGCATTAGCACTAAAATTTTAAGACCTTTCACTGTACGCCTCCTTTTTCTTCTGTTTGCCTTTTTTTGAACCTAAGGCTTTACTTAAGCGGTAGCGGTAAATCGTGCGCTCAAAGCCTGCCATGGACGTAAATTAGTGGGGTGAAGGTCCTCTCTGTGCCTGACGTGCAGCTATGAGAGGGTTTTTCTTGAAATATCGCCCAATCTCAACACAGACAAAATATGGTTCAGAAGAAATATGAAAAACCGTATCAGGATGAATCCGATTAATATACTGTATATATTAACCAAAATACCAGCCTAAGACAACCCCCTTGGCCAAAGGTTACGGCGCGTCAGTAGGGCGGAAGCGATGCTACGGTGGCTGATGAAAGGGGACAAATATCAAAGGTAGATCCGGTCCATTCTATAGTTTACACCAACGGCGGGAAATTTCCGTGTAGATCTTAACCGCCTCAGAAAGCCTTGAAATATAGCAATATTCGTCCTTTTTGTGGGCCATTTCCGCTTCACCTGGTCCGAGTATTATTGTCGGAACCGAATCAAATGCCGGGGTTAATACCGCGGTATCCGTGAAGTAGGGGAGGCCTTTGGGTGGAGAAGGTTTACCAGAACGGTTCGATAGGATTGCAGATACCTCTTGAACCCATTCGTTACCGGGATCAGTAGCTACTGGGTCAAGATCCAGTATGGAATTAATATCGACTTCAGGTCCCAAGGTGTTTATAAGATGCCTGATGGTTTCCTCTGAAGTCCTGCCCGGTACGGTACGAATGTCTATATGAATCAAGGCCTGATCCGGAACAATATTTATCTTTGTTCCGCCGGCAATCACCCCGACATTAAGCGTAGCCGATCCCAGAACCGGATGGGGTGGATAACCGAGTTCTATATCTTTGAGCTTGAGCACGGCATCAGCGGCGGGGTATATCGCATTTATTCCTTTCTCGGGCATCGATCCGTGCGCAGCAATACCTTTGGTTTTCAATTCAAGCCAGAGAGTTCCCTTGTGACCCACATAAAGCTTGTTTGAAGTTGGTTCGGCAATAACGAAGCCTCCGGCCTCTCCGAGCACGCCGTCCAGCGAAGCCAGATGGGCTGAGCCCTCGCAACCCGTTTCCTCGCCTGCGGCTATCACCAGAAGAATATCCGCTTTACGATTGGAATGCTTTGCCATTTCCAGTGCGCTGACCACGCAGGCGGCGATTCCGCCCTTCATATCAGAGGCTCCGCGACCATACAGCCTGTTGCCGTCCACTTCCCCTGAAAAAGGCTCCCGGTCCCATTGAGAATCACCCAGAGGGACAGTGTCTATATGCCCTGCATAGCAGAGCGGCAATTCGCTTCCGCATCCCCGAAGGCGGGCAACCAGGGTCGGTCTTCCGGCACTGAACTCGTAGGTGTCGACGTCGAAGTTTGCACCTTCAAGGCGCTCTGCAAGGAAATCCACACACTCTTTCTCCTGTCCCGGGGGGTTGATGGTATTAAAGCTCAGCAGCTTTTGTGTCAGTGACAGGACTTCTCCGGAAATTGATTTCATGCTTTTTACCTCATAACAAAGTAGGCCTCATCCCAAAGCATATTTTCCCCGATCAAGTCTTCTCTTTGTTTAGCCAATTCTGCAAGAACAGGCGCAGTTTAAGACCTCTTTACTTCTTGAGCTATCAAGTCAGGGGATTGTTCACCGTCTGATTCCACATATAAATGGATATGGTCCGGAGCAAGCCAGAGGAGGCTGACGAAGCCGCCGACCTGCTCGCTACAATCAGTTAAAATATTGGTCATGAAATCAAACATCTTTCCCGGCTGAGAAAAGAGCGGTCTTCTATGACTTACATTCCAGGCAAAATGATATCTGATCATCATAAATACGCCTTCAGGATCGATCTTAATTTTCTGCAGAGCCAATGCCCGCTGATACTTAAACCTGTCCGAATCAAGTAATTTTCTGAAGGCTTTTTGGTAAGGCCGGGTCATTCTGCCTGGATTCCCCTAGCAATTTAAGTAATGGCTGGAACGCGTGGCACTCAAAAGATGGGGGATCTTGTACGCAACGATTCAGGTCGCACAATATCTCTTCCTGAAATCCCAAATCCCGGCAGAAATTGCAGGCACCATGAACAGATGGCCTTGATGACCTGGCGCACTGCTGACATTTTTCAGGCAATTGATCTTGTGATGTTGTTTCCTCCAAGTGCAACCTCCCTGTTTTTAAGTATTGAGCTGCATAAGTGCTAGAGGGGTAATTGTAAAAATCCGCCCCCCTCCTTTAAGCGCTTTTATGCCCGTCATTAATTATTTGAAAAACCTTTGATGGCGGCCTTCACCGACAGAGGAAATCTTGTGGTTGCATGCCTCCACCTTCCAGACCCATTTCGTAGATTCTATTGAGCCGTGAGGTCATCCAGCGCTTTTTTTTCGCTGCCTGTAACCCTTCAGCGACCGGAAACTCACTATCTTTTTCCGGCTCTCATCCCAGAGGTGAAGAAATGGCGACTTCAGGCTCTTACGAATGGTGAGGGGCCGGACGGTTCTCGTTTCAGGCGTTTCGTCGTAGCAGCGCTGAAGGTTGTAATTTGGGATACGCGGTCTGATATGGTGAATGTGGTGATATCCGATGTTACCGGAAAACCACTGGAGCAACCGGGGCAATTTATAGTAAGAGCTGCCCTCCATCGCAATGCGGACAGGATCCCGCTCTTCATGCCGGGCCCAGTAAACGCCGTCGAACTGGTGCTGTATGTAAAACATCCACAATGCCATAAAACCGCAAATGATAATAACCGGAAGCTGGATCAGCACGTATGCCCGGAATCCGATGGTCATCGCGGCAGCCGCGATAATGGCCAGGATGGCGAGGTTATTGAAATACACACTGTAGCGTTCGCTTTTCCCGGCCCCCTCATGAGAAAATCTGTGAGAGATAAGGAATTCATAAGCAGGTCCAAAACCGAACAGGATAAAGGGATTTCGGAAGATTCTGTACCATATCCGGGTGCGTCTGGGTGCCGTCAGGAACTCATCCACGGTGAGTGTCCACACATCCCCGACACTGCGGCGATCCAGGTCTCCGACCGTGGCGTGATGGATACCGTGTGCCCGCCGCCAGTCTTCGTACGGCGTGAAGGTCAAAACACCACAGATACGGCCCAGGATGGTATTTGCCTTGCGGGAGGCAAAAAAGGAAGAATGAACGCAATCATGGAAAAAGATAAAAATGCGGCCCAGAAAGCCGGCTGCAGGCACTGCCAGAGCCAGGGTAACCCAATAAGAATAACCGGATTGAATGGTCTGATACATCAAATACAGTATCAGGAAGTAAGGGATAAAAGTATTCAAAAGTTGCCAGATCGCAGTTCGAAGGTCCGGTTTTTCATATTTCCGGATATCCCGGGACCAAACCGGCCTGGAAGCCTTGTTATTGCCGGGCATATTGAACCTCCTTTCAAAAGGGCTTTCGGGCACGGTCTAGCCGGAAATCATATGGTCCACGAACCGGTTTATGGCATTCTGTGCCTTGTCATCGAGCGTTGTAAATTCTATGCTGCATTCGTAGCCGCTCTTAACCTTTTTGCAGCGCAGGATCTTGCCGTAAATGTCTGAGATCTCGTCTCCCATCAGGGAAAGGGTGAGGCTTATCATTATCTCGGAAAAGGTTTGCAGTTCCATAGGAACCAGCGCCAGTATTCCGTTGTAGCTTATGTCCATGACTTCGCCGTCATGTTTTTCAGGAAGAACTGTCTTACCGTCCAGGAGTTGAAAGCGCACGGGGAGCGATGCCTTGATACGATGGCTGGTTCTTATCTCCCGCTTCGGAAGCTCAAGCCTGTCGGGCCGATTTATCGCCGTCACCTCATGTAACCTGACCAGCTCCGATTTCCCTTTTACATGCACATCCTTGGCGTCACGGGTCTCGATAAATTCCTTTGCCAGGCGGAAGGACTTCTCGCTTATGAGTACCTGGCCCCGAAGAGTGAAGGCCTCAATTCGGGATGCAAGATTTACCTCGTCGCCTATCACTGTGAATTCGCTGTGAACGTCTGATCCGACATTGCCGGTGGCTACCTCACCGGTGTTGATACCTATGCCCATATAGATCTTGGGAAGCCCTGCGGCCTGGTTATTATGATTTATGTCGTCCATGGCGCATTGCATTTCTATGGCGCAGCTGATTGCACGCTGAAGGTCGTCCGCTTTTTCCTTGGGGACACCGAAAAGCGTCAGGATGCCGTCGCCCATGTACTTGTCGATCAGGCCTCCGTGAGAATAGATTATCTCCGACATCCTTGACAGGTACCTGTTAAGCAGCCCGAGGACAACGGTTGCCGAATAGCGCTCGGAGATCGCTGTAAAGCCCCTCAGATCAGACAGGAGTATGGTCACGTTCCGCAGTTCCGCATTTTCATCCCTGTACGCCCTATTCAGCATCTGTTCAAGGGCCAGGCTGAAGGGGCTTTCCGCCGCCACATCCTCATCGGATAGTGACAGGTGCTCCTTTGCCAGCTCGATAATTGAATCCTTCAGGCTGATAAATGATTTCTGCGTCGATGCCATTGGTTTTCCCCCCGGATAACTTTCTGATTAACAATGATAAATCCAAAAAAAACAAACTGTATCAAGACCTGTATCACAATCGGGTGACGGGCGCAGCTCCGGCCTGGTCACGAAGTGATCAGCCCGGGTACTGAATCTTTGAGATATCCATTTTAAGGCGGGAAAACCATGCCGGTGAAAAAGTCGGGGTACCTCTATTCCCCCGGTTACAGAGCATGTCGGGAAATGAGTATGGGAAAGTGGTACTCCGGTTTTTTTTGTGACAACCACCCGGTTCACCAACAAAATAACAGTCGATATCTTGAGTTTAAGGCTTGTCTGAAAAGGAGTATTTTTGTTTTGATCTCAAATAGTAACAAAATTAACACAAATGCAGCATCGTGTAAACGATTCCAGGCATGCGTTTTGTGGGTTCAATAAATTATCCGGGTACCGAAGAACGTGCACCTGTGTCCGGTCTTGATAAGTTTTGTGAGCCGGCCGAAAGGCCGTAATCATAGGTGGAAAAAAAGGCAGGGCGGTTTTGTCTTTAGTTTCCATGAAAAATTGGCTAAAGTGAAAAAAATTATAGCCGAAAAAAGAGAGAAGATATGATCGAAAAGGATGCCGGGATCGTGTTTAACAGGAAGGTGGCTCATGCCACCTTTTTAATGGGGCTCAATGCCCCTGAAATCGCTGGAAAGGCTGCGCCGGGCCAGTTCGTGATGCTTCGCGTAACCAAAGGGATCGATCCTCTTTTAAGGCGCCCCTTTTCCATAAGCGGTGTTCAAGGGACGGATACCCTGCTTATACTTTACCGGGCGGTCGGCAGGGGCACATCCATTATGAGCGAAAAAAAGGAGGGGGAGAGCGTTTCCCTTTTGGGCCCGCTGGGAAACGGTTTTGATCTTGAAGCCTCTAAAAAGAAGATGATCCTTCTGGCAGGGGGCATAGGGATCGCGCCCCTTCTGTTTGTCGCCCAGAGGCTTGAGCCCGCTTCATATCGCTTTATGACAGGCTTTCGCTCAAAGCAAGAGATAATCGGGGCGGATGGCACGGGGATTATCTTAAATAACAATGAAATCTCAACCGATGACGGCTCGTTCGGCAGAAAGGGCTTTGTGACCGATCTGCTCAAAGGCCGTATCGAACGGGACGGCCCGGAAGGAGTTTGTCTTTTTACATGCGGCCCCCTTTTGATGTTGAAAAACGCGGTCAAAATCGCGGCTGAAAGCCGTATCCCCTGCCAGGTTTCCCTTGAAGCCAACATGGCATGCGGGCTCGGGGCGTGTCAGGGGTGCGCCGTTCCCGCCTCGGTTGCCATGAATGAAACCTATTATCATGTGTGTCAGGACGGGCCTGTGTTTGAAATGAATCAGATTGACTGGGACAGGATATGAACGGAAAAAGAGCTGAGCTTGGTGTGGACCTCGGATTCATGAGGCTTAAAAACCCGGTGATCACCGCCTCCGGCACTTTCGGTTACGGGGAGGAGTACAAGGACCTTGTGGATCTAAACCGCCTCGGGGGCATTGCGGTAAAGGGGCTTTCACTCGAACCTAAGGAAGGAAACCCTCCTCCAAGGATCATAGAGACCCCCTGCGGCATGCTTAACGCCATAGGGCTTGCAAATCCGGGTCTAAAGGCCTTTATCGAAAAAAAGGTCCCGTTTCTTGAAACCCTGGACACGAACATTATAGTAAATATCTACGGGCACAGCCTAACAGAATACGGAGCGGTGGCGGCCGGGCTCAAAGGCATAGACGCCATTGACGCACTTGAGGTGAATATCTCCTGCCCCAATGTGGAACAGGGGGGAATGGCCTTTGGAACCGACCCTGACACCTCGGCCAGGGTAACCGAAGAGGTCTTGGAAAAATCAGACAAGCCGGTGATAGTGAAGCTTTCTCCCAATGTCACGGACATCAGGGTAATTGCAAAGGCGGTTCAGAAGGCGGGGGCGCATGCCGTATCGCTAATAAATACCCTGACAGGCATGTCCATAGATATAGAAAGCGGAAGGCCTGAGCTTTTCAACCTTACGGGAGGGCTTTCAGGACCAGCGATCAGGCCTGTTGCGGTTCACATGGTCTATCAGGTGGCTCAGGCGGTGGAGATTCCCGTAATAGGGATGGGAGGAATCATTGAATACAGGGATGCCCTGGAATTTCTGATTGCGGGGGCGCGCGCGGTCCAGGTGGGAACGGCCAATTTCGTGTCTCCCGGTGTGTGTGCTGAGATAATCGAGGGGATGGAGGAATATCTGAGGGTGAAGGATATCCCGGATATCAACGGGATAATAGGGACGGTTAAAAGTGCCTAAAGTGACTAAAATTGGGAGTGCCTAAAGTGACTAAAATTGGGAGTGACTAGATTTGCGGGCCGGGGGATAGTAAAATTTTTTAAAAGAGAGGAGTTTTATGTCTAAAAAGGAGCTGACAAAAAAGGAGATAAAGGCGATCAGGCAAAGGCTTGTAAGGGAGCCGAGACTTGTGTGGGATGAGCTTGGTGCCTCGGAAAGAAAAAAGGCATTTGCCCTGTGCGATGAATACAAGGAATTTCTGGATCGGGCAAAGACGGAGCGGGAGGCAGTTGTCGCGATACGGGATGCGGCAAAAGAAAAGGGATTTTCAGAGAAACCCAAGCCCGGATCAGGCAAACCCTTTTTCATGGTCTTTCAGGAAAAAACGATCGCCCTTGTAAGGCCGGGTAAAGGCGCAATCGATAACGGCGTAAGACTTATCGTTTCTCATATAGACGCCCCCAGGCTCGATCTGAAACAGAACCCCCTTTACGAGGATGTGGATCTTACGTTTCTGAAGACCCACTACTATGGAGGGATAAAGAAGTTCCAGTGGGTGACCCGTCCCCTTGCCATTCATGGCCGTTTCATAAGAGCGGACGGTCAAGCCCTTGATATCGTGGTGGGGGAGGATGAAAAAGACCCTGTCTTCTGCGTGCTCGACCTGCTGCCCCATCTTGCCAGAAAGAGCCAGTATGACAAGAAGCTGGGGGAGGCTATCCCGGGAGAAAAGCTCAATGTAATCGCAGGCTCTATTCCGATCGGGGACAGGGAGACAAAGGATCGTTTTAAACTGGCGCTCTTGAACATCCTTAACGAAAAATACGGTCTTGTGGAAGAGGATTTCATAAGTGCCGAGATAGAGGTGGTCCCGGCGGGAAAGGCAAAGGATGTGGGGTGGGACAGATCCCTTGTAGGGGCCTACGGGCATGATGACAGGTCTTCGGCCTTTACGAGCCTCAAGGCCCTGTTTGACATAAAAGACAGTGACAGGACCTCCGTAATAATTTTCGTTGACAAGGAAGAGATAGGAAGCGAAGGGGCCACAGGGGCGAAGTCAAAGCTGATTGAAGCTGTCATCGCAAGGGCCATGAACGTGATGGGGCATGATGCGGGTTCGCACAAGGTTCTGGATATCCTTTCAAGATCAAAGGCCCTTTCAGCCGATGTAAACGGCGCGCTTGACCCGGATTACCAGGAGGTCCACGAAAAGATGAACGCCGCCCGCCTGGGTTACGGTGTGTGCGTGACAAAATTTACCGGCCATGGGGGCAAATCAGGAGCCAATGACGCAAGCGCCGAATACGCGGGATGGCTCAGAAGGCTCTTTAACTCGGAAAAGGTGACCTGGCAGACAGGAGAGCTCGGAAAGGTGGATGAGGGGGGAGGCGGCACGGTTGCAAAGTTTCTGGCCGTTTACGGGATGGACGTCATAGACTACGGCGTACCGGTCCTTTCCATGCATGCACCCTTTGAAGTCGCCCATAAAGGGGATCTCTACATGACCTACAAGGGGTGCAGGGCTTTTCTGGAGGCCGATGAATAGAAGACTACCGGAGGCTTTCCGCAAGATTTTTCAGGGCCGTCATATATTCGGTAAGGCCGTGTGAAAAGATGGTATTGTGGTTTGCCCCCGGTATCTGGAGGAGATATTTTCTCTCGGAAGCACAGGCCTCGTAGAGCGCCAGGCCTTCCGAAAGAGATATTATGTGGTCTTTTTCCGCATGGATAACGAGCGTGGGCTTTTTGAACCCCGCCATCTTCTTCCTGTTTCCAAAACCCTTTTTCTCTTTAAATCTCATGGCCCTGAGATCGATACCCAGCACCTGGAGAAGCGGTCCGGTATCGGCAAATCCGCTTTCCACCACAAGGCCGCTCACCTGTCCCATGTAAGCGGATGCCAGTTCCAGGGCCGACGCGCTTCCAAGTGATCTTCCCATGACGATAAGGGGGCCGGTGAAGCTGTTTTTCTTGAGCCACCTGGCGACAAAATCATAGACGAGGTGGCAATCGCGCATCATGGCGGTTACCGTGGGTGAGCCTGTAGACAGACCGTAGCCCCTGTAGTCGAAGACCAGAAAATTTATTCCCATATTGTTTATGAGAGGTCCCAGTTGATCGTAGTCGGCCGCAATCTCCCCGTTTCCATGAAAGAAAAGGATGTTGGCCCCGCTGTTTGATCTCATATGAAGGCGGCCTGAAACGGCGATGTTTTCATCGACATCGACCATGACGTCCCGCACGGGCGTCCTGGGTCCGGTTCCGCCCCACTCCGGTCTGGGATGAAAAAGGAGGGTTATTACCTCCGGTCTGTCCAGGTGGGAATAATCGATTTCGGAAATCGTCATATCACACCAAGGTCGGCTTGATTCAGGTTCGTGGGGTCCAGGCGGCGTTTACATATCCCTTATGATACCAAGCATGTCCAGCGCGCTTATAATTCCAACCAGCTTCTTCTCTTTTGTGACGAAAACCCTGTGAATCCTTCCTCGAATCATCGCATCCGCAACCTGTTTGATCGATGTGTCTTCGTTTACCTCGAATATGACGTGCGTCATTATGTCGCGTACCCTTGTCTCCGTCTCGTTTTCGATATGGAAGGTCTTGAGTTCCTGCGGGGAATACTGTGGCTCGAGGCCGTAAAGGTAGTAATCGCTTGTGTCTTCCCTGGGCAGGTCTCTTCCGGGCATGCTGCTGTGGCGGACGATATCGGTTAAGGAGACAACTCCTATCAGCTTGTCTTCCCTTGTAGTGACAGGGCCTCCGGAGATAGAGTTTTCAACGAAGAAATCCGCCAGCTGGTCGATCGACCAATCGGGGTTGACTGTCAGGATTTCACTTCTCATTAAATCTTTTGCCTTTAAACCGGTCATCATATCCTCCAAAAAGCTGAGCCTCAGCAGACCTTTTGACGAGAGAAACATGAACGGGCATGCATCTAATCCGCGCGGAAAACACATGTGTGAATCAATCGCTTAAGGCCGTACTGTCGTGTTCAATTTTACTTATCTGAGACGGGTCATGCAAGAACAATATTTTTCGGGTAGAAATAAAAGCAGGGCGGGGTTTTAGCGATTTTAATAAAATAGAGTGCATACCCGCTTTGATTTTAAAGATTACCGGGTCGGTGCGTCAGGCAAAAAAGAGGTTGCTGAGGGAGCCCTGAGTTCGATCCCGTAATTGGGGCAAAAATGGGAAGAGCCTCTTTCCTATGTGATTTTGGCTTGACTTGACTTTTTTATCCCATTATAAACGGGAGTTCCCGAAGGTTGCAATTCCAAAACATTAAGGAGGTAGGGTATATGCGAAAGTTATCATTATTTGTAATGATTGTATTCATGGTTTTCTCGGTTTGTTCTTGCGGTGAAAAAGCAGAAGACAAGACCAAGGAAATCCAGGAGTTAAAACAAAAGATCGCTGATTTAGAAGCCGAAAATGCTCAACTCAAAAAGAAGATAGAAGAATTAACAAAGAAACCTGTCATTAAGCTGGGTGTTGCCGGTGCTCACAGCGGAGATCTTGCGTCTTATGGCATACCTTCCGTAAAGGCTGCTGAACTGGTGGTCAAAGATGTCAACGCGAAGGGAGGAATCCTGGGCAGGGAGGTCCTGCTTCTGGTGGAAGATGATGCATGCAAGCCTGAAGTTGCCACAAACACGGCCACAAAGCTGCTGTCTCAGGGCGTTGATATTGTGATGGGACACATCTGCAGCGGCGCCACGAAGTCGGCCCTGGGTATTTACAAGGATTCAAATATCATATGCATGTCACCATCGGCCACTAATCCTCCCCTGACCCAGAGCGGCGACTACCCCAATTTTTTCAGGACGATCGCCTCCGACGACGCACAGGCAAGGCTTGAGGTTGATTTCGCCACAGACAAACTGGGGCTCAAAAAGATCGCCGTTATCCATGACAAGGGTGACTATGGCAAGGGCCTGGCCGAGTTTGCCAAGGAATTCATCGAAAAGGACGGGAAGGCGGAAGTCGTTCTTTTTGAAGGCGTTACCCCCGGTGCTGTTGACTATTCGGCGGTAGTACAGAAGATCAAACGTTCCGAGGCCGACGGCGTAATCTTCGGCGGTTATCACCCCGAGGCATCTAAGATCGTCATGCAGATGAAAAAGAAGAGACTGAAAATACCCTTTATCTCTGATGACGGTGTAAAGGACGACACCTTTATCAAGGTCGCTGGAAAGTACGCTGAAGACGTATACGCAACAGGACCTAATGATGTCTCCCAAAACCCTCTGGCGGTCGCCGCCACAGAGGCCCATAAGAAGGCATACGGCTCAGATCCGGGCGCCTTTTTCCTGAATGCCTATACCGCCACCATGGCGCTTCTCAATGCCGTGGAAAAGGCAGGTTCAACCGATTTCGACGCGGTCAAAAAGGCACTTCAGACCGAATATGTGGACACCCCTTTCGGAAATATCAGCTTTGATAAGAAGGGTGATCCGATCGGAATCGGATTTGCCATGTACCAGGTCCAGAATGGCCAGTATGTGGAACTCAAGTAGTTAACCAGGAATCTGAAACCGGGGGCCGGACGTTTTTGTCCGCCCCTGGTTTTTGTTCCAAGCCGTCTCAATTATCTTGCGCCCCGCGCTGTCTCAAGGGCCCTTTGGAATAATACCCGATATGGAATATTTCCTTGAATTATTTTTCGGCGGATTGACCCGCGGCAGTATCTACGCCCTGATAGCACTGGGCTACACAATGGTCTACGGGATCATTGAATTGATAAACTTCGCCCATGGGGAGATCTACATGATCGGGGCCTTTATAGGGCTCATAGTCGCCAGTGTCCTGACCCTGCTCGGTCTGAATCACATTGCCATCATAGTTATCGCCTCCATTGTCGCGGTTATCTATTCAAGCGCCTATGGTTTTACGATCGAAAAAATCGCCTACAAGCCGCTTAGAAACGCACCCAGACTCTCCGCACTCATCAGTGCCATCGGGATGTCTCTTTTCCTCCAGAACTATGTGCTGATCGCCCAGACCTCCGACTTTCTGCCGTTTCCGAGCCTGATTCCAGACTTTGAATTCATGGAGCCTATTGCGCATATCATCTCTTCACAGGAGCTTGTCATACTGATCTGCACCGCCGTTGTCATGATCCTTCTTACCTATCTCATAAAGTTTACCAGGACGGGCAAGGCGATGCGTGCCACATCCCAGGACAAGCAGATGGCCGCCCTTGTGGGGATAGATGTAAACAGGGTGATTTCGGTCACCTTTGTCGTGGGATCGGCCACCGCCGCATTAGGCGGAGTGCTTATAGCCTCTCATATCGGCATGATAAATTTTTACATAGGTTTTATCGCGGGAATAAAGGCATTCGTCGCGGCGGTTCTGGGCGGCATCGGGAGCATTCCGGGAGCCGTTCTGGGCAGTTTCGTGCTGGGGTGGACAGAGTCCTTTGCCACCGGCTATATCTCAAGCGATTATGAAGACGTATTCGCCTTTCTCTTCCTTGTCTTCATTCTGATCTTCAGGCCTGCGGGCATCCTGGGACGATCAGAGAATCAGAAGGTGTAAAGGCCTTTTATAGGGGTTTCCTTATATTTTGACATGTTTTCCTTAAATGAAATAAAAAAATCACTTCTCGCCTCCGCCTGGTTCATGTTCCTGACCTTTCCAATCATGGTCATCAGGGTGAACACCATAGAAAACGTGGTCGAATGGCGCTGGAATAACCTCTACATGGTCGGGATCGGCAGTTTCGCGCTCTCAATGGTGTGGCGGTATATGCTGAAGCGCAAGGAGAGGGGCGGTAAGAAGGCTGATAACGGCCCATCGGACGCAAAACCTCTGGCCCAGAAGATCCTTGAAAACCGGAAGATCTCGGTGCCTGTGGTTGTGGCCGTATGCATCATAGTAATGTTCTTTCCCTTTGTGTTTTCAATGTATCAGACCAGTATCCTGATAACCGCCCTTACATATGTGATGCTTGGTCTGGGTCTCAATATAGTTATAGGCCTTGCTGGGCTTCTCGACCTGGGATATGTGGCCTTTTACGCCGTTGGCGCTTACAGTTACGCCCTTTTGAATTACCATTTCGGGCTCGGTTTCTGGACTGTCCTACCTATCGCGGCAGGGCTGGGGGCCATGTTCGGAATACTTCTCGGTTATCCGGTACTGAGACTCAGAGGAGACTATCTTGCCATCGTGACTCTCGGGTTCGGTGAGATAATCAGGCTCATTCTTGAAAACTGGAACGAGTTCTCATTCGGCCCGAGCGGCATCGCCAACATACCGAGGCCCTCCTTTTTCGGTATGAACCTGTCTGTTCACAGTGCCACGATATATACCTATTATATAATGGTAGGACTCTGCATATTTACCATTTTTGTGGTAAACCGGCTCCAGGACTCAAGGATCGGAAGGGCATGGATAGCGCTCAGGGAGGATGAAATCGCCTGCCAGGCCATGGGAATAGACAAGGCAAAGACAAAGCTCACCGCCTTTGCCCTGGGCGCAACATGGGCCGGGATGGCCGGGGTGCTTTTCGCGGCCAAGACCACCTTTGTAAACCCTGCCAGCTTCACCATCTGGGAATCGGTTATAATCCTCTGCGTGGTTGTGCTGGGCGGCATGGGTTCAGTGGTTGGAGTGATAATGGGGGCGCTGGTTCTGATCCTCCTGCCGGAGTATCTGAGGGCGTTTTCAGAATACCGCATGCTGATCTTCGGGGCGGTCCTTGTTACCATGATGGTCTTTCGTCCGGGGGGACTCATCACCAATGTACGTCGCAGATACAAGTTTGAAGGTGGTGAAGGCGGAGGCCGAAAAGAATAGAAGACATGGAAACTATACTCAACGTACAGAAACTGACTATGAATTTCGGGGGCTTAAGGGCCCTGGACAAGGTGGACATAGATGTAAAAAAAGGTGAGATCGTAGCCCTTATAGGGCCTAACGGGGCCGGCAAGACGACCTTTTTTAATTGCATTACCGGCATGTATGATCCCACGGCCGGGGACATATTTATCGAGCCGCCAGGCAAGAAGAAAGACAGGATAAACGGGCTTAAGCCCAACAAGGTGACCAAGAAGGGGCTTGCGAGGACCTTCCAGAATATACGGCTTTTTCCGAACATGACGGTGCTCGAAAACGTGATGATCGGCCGGCACTGCCGCACTCATTCGGGAATCGCCGGGGCCATCTTCAGGGGGATTTCCACCAGAAAAGAGGAAAAAAGGATCATTGAAGACAGTTACGTCATACTTGAGAAGATAGGGCTTTCCCAGTATGTGAACGAACTGGCAATGAATCTTCCCTACGGAGCGCAGAGGCGCCTTGAAATCGCAAGGGCCATGGGTACCGAGCCGTTTCTGCTCCTGCTGGATGAGCCGGCGGCCGGGATGAATCCCCTTGAGACGAGAGAGCTTGATCAACTCATTACAAAGCTCAGGGATACGGAGGACATCTCCATACTTCTTATCGAACATGACATGAAGCTGGTGATGAGTCTGTCGGACAGGATTTTTGTGGTTGACTACGGGAAAAAGATAGCCCAGGGCACGCCTGAAGAGATCAAAAACAACCCCGTGGTCATAAAGGCCTATCTTGGAGAAGAACTCGATGCTTAAGCTCAAAAATATCCAAACATTCTATGGAAATATCCAGGCCCTGAAGGATGTCAGCATCGAGCTTTCCGAAGGAGAGATCGTCACACTCATCGGTGCCAACGGCGCCGGGAAGACAACCACCCTTATGTCAATCTCCGGCATAGTTCCTGCCAGATCGGGTGAAATCTTCTTCATGGATGAACCTATCCATGATATGAGTCCCGACCTGATAGTGGCGCTTGGTGTCAGCCAGGTGCCTGAAGGACGCAGGATATTCCCATACCTCACGGTTTCGGAAAATCTTGATATGGGGGCCTTTTTAAGAAACGACACCGATGAGATACAAAAGGACAAGGAGTATGTGTTCGGGCTTTTTCCGATCCTGGCGGAGCGAAGGAATCAGGCCGGAGGGACCCTGAGCGGCGGCGAGCAGCAGATGCTGGCGATTTCAAGGGCGCTTATGGCCAGGCCCAGACTGCTCCTGCTGGACGAGCCTTCACTCGGGCTTGCACCTCTTTTTGTAAGACAGATCTTCGATATAATTGAAAAAATCAACAGGGAAAACAATACCACCATCTTTCTCGTGGAGCAGAACGCAAACCTCGCCCTGAAGGTCGCTCACAGGGGATATGTCATGGAAAACGGATGTATCACAATGATGGACAAGGCGGGCAATCTGCTTTCAAACGAAGAGGTGAGAAAGGCATACCTGGGTATATAAGGGTTCAGGTTTTGATGCGGCCTTTGAAATGCCCTCAGAGAGATGAGGCCCCGGGTGCCCGGACTATAATCCTGCCAGAGACCGCCATAATGCCACTGCCAGCATACCTGTAAGCACGGAACCGAAGAGGCTTCGCGTTTTCCAGGCCACAATCAGGGTCGGGATGGCGGCCCAGACAAAGACATTGTCCAATCCAAGTTTCAACCCCTCATCCCTTATCAGAAGTGAAGGCAGAAGCATGGCGGAAAGTACCGAGACAGGGACATTCCCGAGCCACGCGATTACGCGTGGAGGAAGCGGTCTCGATGAAAGAAGCATGGAAGGAAGAAAACGGGGAATATAGGTCACAACCGCCATTCCCATTATTGTCAGGAAGATGCCTTCGGATCCCATTGTTCAAATAATACCCCCAGGGTGGCGCCTATGAGTGTCGCGATTATTATATTCCACCGATCCATGCCGGCCAGCAGAAGCAAAACCGACAGGGAACCGGTGATAATTGCCAGTAAGACCTGATTTATTTTTTTTATCTGAAGCACTATGAGTGCTATGAACAGGGCGGGAAGGGCATAGTCGAGTGCGTATGCCTCTACATCGGCAACCAGACGTCCGGCCCGGGCGCCGATCCATGTCCCTGCGACCCATGCCGACTGCGCGGTCACGTTTGTCGCGAAGACCTCCCTTTTGACCAGGCTGGTGGATCCGAAACTGGTCGAATGCACCGCAAATGTTTCATCCGTGACCTGAAAGGAGAAGGCTGCAAGCTCCGATGCCTTCCACCCCTTGAGAAAGGGAGCCAGGGCCGAAGTCATTATGAGGTGCCTGAGATTTACTATGAGGGTGGTCAGGACGATCGAAACACCCGGTACGGAGGCCTCAATGAGGCCGACCGCGATAAACTGGGCCGCGCCCGCATATACCAGCAGGGACATGGCAACGGTATTCAAAAAGGAAATGCCCGCCTTTTGAGCCAGGACCCCGAAGGCGAAACCCACCGGCACATAGCCCATTACGATGGGAAGTGCCCGGAGTATGCCGCGGATGACCCCCTCTTCCTTTTCAGTTCGTTTAAAGATGTCCTTTATATTCAATGCCTGTGTCCCGGGACTGCCTGGGGGTTGTCGATTCCTTCCATTGACCGGATTGTCGTCAAACGGGATGGGCCTGTTCAAAGATGAAAAACCCGGTTCTATGAACCAGGTCGGAAATAACGGTTTTGACTTAAGGGATCGGGATAAGTGGCCAAAGATCACTGAAATTGAAAGTGCCCGGAATTGCGCGGACTCGGCGTCCGGAAATTTTACCGGTGACTTCGATTAACCGCGGGATGGCCGTGCCGCGTTATTTTGATAAACGCAATCTCTGGCCCGGTTTAATCCCGGCCTTGGCATTCAGCCCGTTTATGCTGCAGAGCTCTTTCAGGGGGATTCCCCGGTTGCGGGAAATACCGTAAAGTGTGTCTCCCTTTTTGACGACATAGTAGAGTGTCTTTGAAGAAGCGGTACCTTTGCCGGGGGACGAACCTGCCGAGGCCTTTTTAGCTGGAAGAGGCGCCACTTTCTTGTCAAGGGAATCGATCCTCTTTTTTAACCCGGCCAGGGTCTTTGAATCGGATTCAAGATCGGCCGCGGCCCGACTAATTTCCTTTTCAAGCAGGGTGATCCTTTTTTCCACCGCGTCAATTCGGGCTATCTTCGTGTCCATCCTTTCCAGCTTCGAGTTAAGGGCCTTAAGCTCATCCTGGGAAATGCCTTGTCCGCCCCTGAACAGGAGGACCAGGATGACAACAACTATACCCAGTGCGATACCGAGGAATAGAGGGAGCCTGGCTGCGGAGCCTGAACCGTAACGAGCCCTGTTGCGGCCGGCGTCGGATTCATCGTAGGCGTAGTCAGGGTCTTGTTCAAAATCTTCCATGATCTCTATTTCATCCAGGTCTTTATCAGGGTGTTTTCTCATCGGTATCTCCTTGTTCGTCATAAGTAAAAGGGATTTCAGAATTCAACTATAGGCCATAATAAGGTATCAAATCAACCCTTGATTATAATATTTCAGGAGCTGGTAAATTAATTTTCCGGCGTTTTTTTGCGGCACAGTCCCATGAGGGCCATATTTATGAGCCGGTCTGTTTTTCCGCAGGAAAGGGTTGCGTTAATTTCCTTGAGGGTCCCAACCCCGGGGTATATAAAACGAGAGAAGAGATAATTTACCTTGCCTGCACCTGTCTGGACGGCTGCGGCACCGGCACTCCTTTTTCCGGCCTTCTCTATTCCTTGCGGAAAAGTGACCTCATATATGGGGATTATAGGCAAATTGCTGTCTATTGATGCTGTGTGAGTATGTTCACCTGTCGTATAAAATATTAAAGGATTCAATCGGCCAAGGGGCCGAGGGTCCAAGTGGGGGAGCCGTTTCCCGCTTTTCCCGTCTTTATCGCCGATTTATAAGGCCGGAGAAATCGGGAACCCGCCCCGAGTTTTCCGAGGGGTGGGGCTGAGCGGAGCGGAGCAAAGAAAAGAGCCCCGGTGCCTGCGCTCGTGCGTAAGGCGAAAAGAGGCGCGGGAAAGTGTAAATAGTGTGTTTTTGAAAACGAATATGGATTTGGAATTAATGATGAGAAAACATTTTATAAAGGCAGGATGGCTTATAGACGGAACAGGGGCCGGGGCAAAGAGGGATGTTACCGTCTGTTTGAATGGAGCTTTGATTTCCTCGATTGAAGAAGGCGCCTTTCAAACGGAAGAGGGGGCCGGTGTGGTGGATCTTTCGGACTGCACAATACTTCCGGGCTTAGTAGATTCACATGTCCATCTGTTCATGTCCGGGACGGCCGATGAAGGGATCAGAAAGAGACAGCTCAACTTATGCTTTGAGGATGCAAGAGAAGTCATTTCCAGGCATCTTGATGAGCATCTGTCCTGCGGGGTTGTGGCTGTAAGGGACGGAGGCGACTACGGGGGGCATTCGCTCAGGTATAAGAGGGAGTGTATGAAACAGAGTGGGCCTGTTCAGGTGAAATCTCCCGGAAAGGCGTGGAGAGCCGCAGGACGCTATGGAAGACTTATAGGAAGGCCTGTCTCACCGGGTGGCCGGCTCGGTAAGGCGATATCAGAGGAAACTGCCCCGATCGACCATATAAAGATAGTAAATTCCGGGCTTAACAGCCTCAGGGAGTTTTCAAGGCAGGGGCCTCCTCAATTCAGCCTTGAGGAACTTAGATCGGCCGTGTCCGAGGCCTTGAGACTAGGTATCGGTGTAATGGTTCACGCAAACGGCGGTATCCCCGTGTCTCTTGCCGTGGAGTCGGGCTGCACCTCGATCGAGCATGGCTTTTTTATGGGTGATGAGAACATCAGGATGCTTGCCGATAGCGGTACCGCGTGGGTTCCCACCGCATTCACAATGAAGGCCTATTCGGAAGGGTTAGACTCAGGCACGATCGAATCGAGGGTGGCATGGCAGAACCTTGAGCATCAGCTCGAACAGATCCAAAAGGCAAATGAACTGGGTGTGGTCATGGCGATCGGTACGGACTCCGGGAGCCTTGGGGTTCACCACGGCTCTTCGGTGATAGAGGAGATGCGGCTTTTCAGACAGGCAGGCCTATCCGTTGAACAGGTCGTAAAGAGCGCCACTTCAAACGGTGCCTTGATTATGGGGCTTGAAAAAGATCTGGGCCGTATCGCAGCCGGGATTCCCGCCACTTTTGTCGCCGTGCCGGGTGGGCCGGAGGGCCTTCCCGAGGCCCTGATGAGACCGGAGGGGGTATGGATAAATGGAGAAAAACGGGTAAGTCAGGCAATCCTTTGAAGAAAGGCCCTGAGCCTGTCTCTTATCGATCTTATGACCAGTTCGGCCCTGCTCCTGCTGTGGTATTTTGCCTTTTGCTCAGGGGTCACCGACTCCGGGTCATGGCGGAGCTTTAGTTTGATTATGGCGATGAAGTCGTCCTCCAGAAATCTGCGGTATATAAAATCAAGAGGAAAAAATCGGAACTCCCTTTTGCTGATGGATGCGGCCCAGTCAACAACATAGGGGGTCCCGTCCTCACCCAGAATTATATTGGGCGCCCTTTTAAGATCACAATGGGCGATTCCTCTTTCATGGAATCTTTTTACAAGATCAGTCAGGGCCTCAAAAAAATCGGGCGGAATCATGTCGTAGGATTCGAGTTGTTCCATGTTTTTCCCGGGGATCTGCTGCGTAACGATTGCCAGTCCGGACGCCCCGTAGAATTGAGGGACACCCTTGACGCCCCTGAGGGCCTTGTAGGCCCTTTTTTCTCGCCATATAAGGAATCTTCCGACAATATTGCGGAAAATGGCGCTGTTGGAGCTGAAATCCTTTACCACCGCTTTTGAATCCTTGTTTTCGACAAGCCATATCATAGGCCTTGTGCTGGAAGGGCCTCTGAGTACGGTGCATTTCCGTTTGGTAAGATCTGAGGGTTTTGGTTCAAACATGGTTTGCCTGACCGGAGCTTTCTATATTTTTTCCCGAAGCCATCGGCACCATTCCATTATGCCCTGGCCGGTTTTGCATGAAATCTCAAAGATTACAAGTCCGGGATTCACCTTGAGCGATTCCTCCCGGATCCTGTCCAGACTTGTATCAACATAGGGAAGCAGATCAATCTTATTGATGAGGAGCGCTTCCGATTCCCGGAACATGAGAGGGTATTTCGATGGTTTGTCGTCTCCTTCGGTCACACTCAGTATCATCGCCTTGAAGTGTTCCCCGACCTTGAACTCGGCAGGGCAGACCAGATTGCCCACGTTTTCGATTATCAGGAGGTTTATCAGGGAAAGATCCAGCTTTTCAAAGGCATTCCTGACCATGTTGCCGTCAAGATGGCATGCTCCCCCGGTGTTTATCTGTACTACCTGTATGCCCTTTTTCGCTACTCTCTCGGCGTCATGGCTCGACTGAATATCCCCTTCTATAACTCCCAGATTCAATTCGCTCTTCAGATTATCGATGGTTCTTTCGAGAAGGCTGGTTTTGCCCGCACCCGGAGAACTCATCAGGTTAACGGCCAATAGGGCGTTTGAATCGAAAATCGCCCTGTTTTCAAGGGCGATTCGATCATTGGCCTCAAGAATATTTCTTACCACTTCAATCTTCATGACAGTCTGCTTTTCCCTCAACCGACTTCCATCTCAATGATGGAGAGTTCCTGCCCGGAAAGCTCCGAGATATCCGTTCCTTCGCACCCGGGGCATACAAATTCAAATTCCCTGATCTCGAATTCCCTGCCGCAGTCGGCGCAGATTCCCCTTAAGGGGATGGACTCTATTATCAGATCCGCTCCATCAAGCTCGGTCCCGGATATTATCAACCCAAAGGAGAAAGAGAGGGCCTCCGGAACAACAGCCGTTAATGCGCCCACATGGAGAAGGACCGATCTAAGCCGGTCTGCCCCGTTGATTTTCATTTCTTCCCTGATAATTTTTATCAGGTTTTCCGCAATGGCCATCTCATGCATGGGCGTCTCTTTTCCGGCCGTTTCATGGGGAAAACGACGGCCTCAAAATTGCTCAGCCCTGTGTGAGTGACACGATAAGGGAATTCACCTTCTGCCTTGCATCGTTAAACACCCCTGAAAGGTTGAGAGAGTGGTTGGCGAATATGCTGTCGGGGTCGCCGTTACAGACAAGAAGCGGTTCAAAATGACAGCGGCGCAGGTTTTCAAGGATTTTGTCCACAAGCGTAACGGAGTTTTTGTCCTTGAGCACATCCAGAAAGTCAATCTTTATCGCCTTGAAAGACTCATAAAGTCCGTAGGCGACACCCTGGGCATAGTAGAAATTATCATCCACCCTGTACCAGGGGATATCTATATCCACTGTTCTGGGGGTGCCGGTTCCCTTTTTAGTGTCTTCTTCGACAACAAGAGAGCGGTCGATGTCTCCGGGGGCGTTTATGAGCCTGGTATTGGCCCCGCCCATCAGGGATGCATACTGGCTGAGTAGTTCAATCAGGTTGTCGGCCCTGGAGTAAAAGTCTGAAGCCCCTGAGGAGAGCTTCGCGTCGAATTTCTCGAGCGCCTTGTGCGCCTGTTTCCATTTGCCTTCGGCAGACGGAAACCACCACTTGAAGGGATCATTTGAAAGTGAGGTAAATGCCTCCTCGGCAAGGGGGTCAAGTTTGTCGGTCGTCCTCATCCTTGTGAGATTGTCCCGCAGGACCCGGATGTTGTATCGCACGACCTCCAGCTCTCCGATCTGAAAGTTGGGCATGTTGTCGAGCAGAACCGTGGGCCAGAATAGATCGTTCGGCATCCAGTTGACGTACATCTGTTCAATTAGCGCGAGGTTGGTTTTTATGAAAGCGGACCCGTCTACCTTCTTGTTGATGCCGCTTACGGCGAGCCTCTCAGGCTTTTTTGAGTTAACAAACATGACGCCAAAGACAAAAATCAGAAAGAGTATGATCAAAAAAAACACCATCTTTTTTGATTTTTTTTCGGGCTTTTTATTTTTGCCTGCCATTTTTGATAAGCTCCTTGAAAGATAAAGTTTGTCTTGCCTTTAAAAGAAACGGATCGATCATCGCGTTTCAGGGTATTTTAGAAAGGAGTTGCAGGTCTTGTCAACAGACTCTTGCCGCGGGTCTAGTGATAGGCGAAAAATACTGGCATGGTTATTCGTTATCGGTTATACGGGAAAACAGGAAACATACCCATGAAAACTCCTTAACACCTCTGTTTGCCGATTCATAAGCGCGGGCGCCTCAGCAATCCGGCGAAAAGGACGGGAAACGAGAAAACTCTGCAACCGGTAGTTGAACAATACCGCTTTTGTAGTATATAACTGCCTTTTCCATGATCCGGCATCAAGAGGTAATGCGAGGCGTATATGTCAACCGGCTCGTTGCCCCTTGCCTGCATCTGACACCCTGCCGGTGTCCGGGGGCAATCAAAATTTTTAAAGGCATGGTTGATTGCGCCCGGCTTGGGTGGTGGATTCGGGTTTGATAGCACCCGGATCGGCATGGCTTAACGCCGTGGCTTCAGGTTCGCAGGAGTTTAAACGCAAGGAACGGGGACAGCCTAATGAAAAATGAATTCATCGATTTTATGTCGCAGATCGCAGGGGATGCGGGAAAAGAACTCCTTGATTATTTCAGAAAAGACCAGGGGCTTATCAGCATGCGGAGCACGGCCAAAGAGGCCGCTACCGGGTATGACCTCATAATCGACAAATTCCTGATCGGGGAAATCAGGCGAAGATACCCTGGTCACAGCCTTTTGACCGAAGAAAGCGGCCGTTTCAAGGGAGACCCAGAAATGCTTTGGGTAATAGACTCTCTTGACGGAACCGGAAATTTCGCGAATCAGAACCCGCTTTTTTCCGTATGCATCGCCTTGTTGAGAAAAGGAATCCCTGATGCAGGAGTTGTGTATGCCCCTGCCATCGGAGAGCTTTACTCGGCCTCAAGGGGGGAAGGGGCCCGGCTGAACGGGAAAAGGATCTCCGTTTCAGATGTCGAGGATCTAAGGGAAAGCTATTCCCTGTATTGTGAAGGTGGCGATACCGACAGGGAAAGGACCGGAGGCATCCTCACAGGCGTCTACCGTGAGGTAAAGGATATACGTAAACTGGGGACCGCCGGGCTTGAAACTGCGTGGGTGGCCTCAGGAAGGAGCGAGACCTATTTTACGACCAGGATAGATCCGTGGGATGTGGCCCCCGGTGTAATCCTCGTCAAGGAGGCGGGAGGCAGGGTCTCGGACTTTTACGGGAAGGAATGGGAATGCAAAAGAAGTGACCTCCTGTTTTCAAATTCCACGGTACATTCCAGGATGCTGGAGGTCTTGAAGCAAAACTGAACCGGCTACCTTACGGAGGGGAACAGGGATCTGTCCGTGTGGGGTATGAATTTTGCGGCGCTGAAAAGATTCATGAATTCCTGGTTCACGTTGAGTTCGATATATGTGAGCTGTTCCCTTATCCGAACAAGCTCCTGCCGCGCATCAAGTGAAACAAGCGCCTTGATCGCGCCCTTAAGAGAGCTGTTTCCCAGCACGACATAGGAGTCCACCGGCAGATCGGGTATCATGCCGAGTGTGATGGCCGAGCGGGGATCGATATAGGAGCCGAACGTCCCTGCCACATAAAATCTGTCTATGTCACCAAGGGGTATGCCTATAATATTGCTCACCGTGGTAAGTATGGTATACATGGCCGCCTTCGAACGCATCAGGGAATCAATGTCGGGCTGGCTGAGCGTGAGAGGCCTTCCTGTTCCGGAGATATCGGCGGGGACAAGCATGAACCTGTCCATACCTCCGGAGTTCATGAGTCGTTTTCCGCAATTTTTGACTACAAATTTGCCCCTCAGATCTATCATCCCGTATACAAACATCTGAGCCACAAGATCCAGGAGCCCCGACCCGCAGATGCCTATCGGTTTGCCGCCATTGATCGTGCTTATGTCGAAGCGGCCTGAATCCCGGTCATAAGAGACCCTGTCGATAACACCCGGTCCGGCCATCATGCCCATTGACGCGACACCTCCTTCAAGCGCTGGCCCCGCAGCCCCTGCGCAGCCCATGAGCCATTCGTTGTTGCCCACGATCACCTCCGCGTTGGTGCCGACGTCCACGAGAAACGATACCCTGTCCTGTTCCCTCATGCCGGAGGCGATGATGCCTGCCATCAGGTCCCCGCCCAGATAACTGCCCACATTAGGGGATATGAGAACCGGGGCGCATCTGTTGACGTTGAGTCCGATCTCTTCCGCCCTCAGGATTTCAGGTGTGTTTACGGCAGGTATATAAGGTTCTCTGCAGATCCAGTAGGGATCAAGACCCAGAAAAAAATGGGTCATGGTTGTATTTCCGGCGGCCGAAATTCCGACAATCGAGGAGACCTCTATGCCATGTCTTCCTGCAACCCTTGATATCTCCTCGTTTAATCCCTCAACCAGAAGCCGTTGGAGTCTTTTGAGTCCGCCGCTTTCGGCCGCGTAGTGTATCCTGGTCAATATGTCCGGGCCGATATGGATTTGCGGATTTGTGAAGGTGGATTCCTCAATCACCTTTGAGGTGACAAGATCAATCAGCCCCAATACGACCGTGGAGGTCCCCAGATCAACCGCGATTCCATAGATCCTGTGTTTTCCGGGCGGGTAGATATCAATCAGGTTCCAGCCGTTTTCCCCGAAGTAGAGCGCCGCAAGGACATCGTAGTCGTTTTCCCTCAGGAGGCGGGGGAGTCCGGCAAGGAGGGTATAGGGGATGTGAACTCTTTTGTCCTTAATGACTTTTTTGACGGCCCTTGAAAGGCGATCGGCATCGGCCGAGTTGTCGTCAAGACTCGGTCTTTTGATATCAGGGGCAACAAGCCTTATCCATGGTGAACTGCCTCTGTCGTCGGACATGTCTCACATTCTTTTTCTGCTGTTTACATGGGAGTTGCAGGCCATGAAATCAAAGGTCTTTTCAATTTAACCTATTTTTTCAAAACGTTCATAATAGCCTATGAGCGCACCTTGCCTGTCTCGAACGGCAATGACGGTCAGGTTTTCATTCTCCGAGCTCACCTTGAGGAATACCTCGTCTTCACCCTTCTTCATCCTGTCGTGGATTTCCCTGACCCTTTCATTTGACTCCGGTTTGTGACAGTCAAAAAGGGATTTTCCAACCAGGTCCGGGTAACCCCGTTTATCGTAGTATCTTTTCTCCGCCGGTTTATTGAGATATCTGATGATGTGGTCATTATCAACAAAAACGATCGGATGATTTATAGTATCAAGTATAGCCAGCAGCGTTTCGGTATCTTTCATCTATTTTCATTCTCCTATTATCTTGATTAGTACCCGTTTTCTTCTGCGTCCGTCAAATTCGCCGTAGAATATCTGCTCCCATGTCCCGAAGTCAAGCCTACCGTCGGTTATGGCGACCACGACCTCCCTGCCCATGACCTGCCTTTTCATATGGGCGTCGGCATTGTCCTCACCTATATTATGCCTGTATTGAGACACCGGCGCGTGGGGTGCGAGTCTCTCAAGCCAGACATCATAGTCATGATGAAGGCCCGATTCATCGTCGTTTATAAATACGGATGCCGTTATGTGCATGGCATTTACGAGCAGGAGCCCCTCTTTTATGCCGCTTTGCTCAAGGCATTCTTCGACCCTGGGTGTTATATTTATAAAGGCTCTTCTTGAAGGAACCTCGAACCACAGCTCTTTTCTGTAACTTTTCATCCGCCTGTCCTCAAATCGGGTAGGGTATTACCCGCCTTGTCCGTGGGATAGATCTATTGCAACCATATGACCCCCAAAAAAGGCCGTCTTACAGACCTCAAGTCCCGGTGGAATATGGCTCGGGAATATGAGGCGTCCGGCGGCCCTGATTTTGATCTCAGGCTAAAGGAAAAGGGTCATTCGGCTCCACCCATGCGGAGGGAAAACTTGCCTATGTATCTGTCGGCAATCACTCCCGCCACCCGCTCCATGACCTTTAGCGCATCCAGGGGATATTTTTCAAGGATATTCTTGAGGCTTTCCCCATCTATCTTGTACACACTGCACCTGCTCTGGCATTCGGCCCTTGTCCTGTTTCTGCGGGGTTCCACCATGGCCGACCATCCGAATACCTGGCCTTCCCTGTCAACAGGGAAATGGAAACGGTCAAGACCCCGGATGGTGATGTCTATCTCCCCCTCAATAAGGATATAAAGGAAATCCGCGAAATCCCCCTTCCGGAATACGATATGACCAAAGGGAAGGGTGTCTTCACTGCAGATTTCTTCTATCTCAGTCAGAAGTTGCGGTCCGATTCCTTTGAACAGGGGCACATCCTTTAAAAGCATGATTTTCCTCCCATGTTTGAGTGGATTGCGATTGAGGGTTAGAAAGCCTTATGAACGCAGCCGATCCCCGCTTTGTTCAATTTGAGAAAACCTGTTTCCGTGGGACGGATCGGAAATAGAACGGCTCTGCCGTCAATGTGGGGTGCCTGAGTCTGTGGAGTCGTTTCAATTAGCGCCAGGCCCTTTGGGCCGGGATGTTCTTCTTGAGCAGCAGGTATTTGAAGCGGTTTTATCACTATAGGCTTATGTCGATCTGATTGATGAGAAGATAAAAAAACGTTCAAGTCAAGAAAAAAACCAAGATTTCCTTTCGGGTGTGCAAAAGGAGGTGCCTGCCGTGTTTGAGTATTTCCCTTGATTTTTTTTTGTGCTAAGGTGAAATATAGATATATTAAAATTTCCGTAATGGAGGTGTGTAATGGGTTGGATAGGAGTAAAGGATTTGATGGTGCCACTTTCAGAATACGCAACCGTATCAGAGGATGCGACCCTTCGTGAGGCGGTTATGGCCCTTGAAAAGGCACAGGAAGAATTTGCCAGGACAGGGCATCTGTATCTGCACAGGGCAGTGCTCGTCTACAATAAGGCCGGGAAGATCGTGGGGAAGGTCAGCCAGCTCGATGTGTTGAGCGCGCTTGAGCCTAAATACAAGGAAATCAGTAACGGCAAGGGGATGTCCTACTACGGGTTCACGCAGAAATTCATAAGGTCGATGATGGATCAGTACTCCCTGCTTGATAAGCCTCTTAACAATCTTTTGAGAAAGGCGTCGGAGCAACGGGTGAAAAATTTTGTCAGCAGGCCTACAGAGGGTGAATATATAGAAGAAGACGCGTCTCTGGACAAGGCCATTCATCAGTTTGTAATCGGTCAGCATCAGTCACTTCTGGTGACAGGGCAAGATGAGATAGTCGGGATACTCAGGCTTACGGATGTTTTTAATGCCATCTTTCAGGAGATAAAGGCGGACGAGGCAGGGGAATAGGAGTCTCCCACTGTCCAACAGGTGATTAACAACCTCTGCAACATGAACCGCACTGCAAACGGTTTCCTGTAAAGCAATCAGTGCCACAGGCTAATTCTCATCAGAAAACGCCCTTCCCCGGTTTTGTGCCGTCGGCAAAAGAGAAGAAGAACAGGAGTCGTTGTTCTGAAAGCCGAATGGGCCGGGCCGGACAACACCTGCCGATCCGATATCTCGACCCTGAAAAATAAATGGATTATCTCCACAAGAGTTGATCCAAATGAAGGTTTCTTTGCTCTGCTTACGCTCCGCTCAGTCCCACTGCTTCGCAGCGGGTTCCCGGTTTCTCATGGAAGGGGTCAAGGGTTCTAGGGTTCGAGCGAAATGCTTAAAAATTATAAAGAGTTAAACGTTCGGCAAAAATCGTTTACGCTTTGACCTTCCGAATCAGAAGATCCGCTGTTTCCATAGCGTCGAATATCGCCTGAGGGTATGGGAGGGAAACGACTATAGCGTATGTGAGATTTCTCTATATTGCATATGGTTCAGTCTGTGAATTGGAAACCCGGGCCATGATATCAGGTGACCTGGGTTATGTGGAAAAAGACAGGCTTCAGCAATTAAGAGGGGAAATCGGGGATGTCGGGACAATGCTCAAAGCGATGATCAAATCCCTTGAAAGAAAACCCTTGAAACCGGGAACCCGCCCTGAGCTGGCCGAAGGGTGGGACTGCGCGAAGCGTAAGCGAAGCAAAGAATCCTTGAATCCTGGAACCCTTGGACCCTTTCTCCCAACTAATTGGGAGCAGAACCAGATAAATTAATCTGGACATGAAGCGCTTTTGGAGATAGACACGGCAACATGCTTGTCATAGGATATAACGTGTTATTATTGTGTTCTTTTTGATGGAGCTATATTTTTTTAAGGAGGAATAAATGAGTGATATTGAGTCAATCATAAATCCCAAATCGATAGCTATCGTAGGGGCCACAAACCGCCCCGGAAGCGTCGGTTTGGCAGTTTTCAAGAACCTGCTTCAGGCCGGATACAAGGGTGTGCTCTATCCAGTCAACCCGAAGGCAATGTCAATCCAGGGCGTCAAGAGTTATCCGAGGCTCGTAAGCATTCCCGACCCTGTTGATATGGCTGTTATTATCGTCCCCTCCGAAAGGGTCGCCTCCGTTGTCGAGGAAGCGGCCTATAAGAAGATCAGGGGTTGTATCGTTATAACCGCGGGCTTCAAGGAGGTGGGAGGCCGGGGAATCGAACTGGAAAAAGAACTCAGGGAACTGGCCGCTAAACATGGCATTCGCCTGGTTGGTCCCAACTGTCTCGGTATAATAAATACCAATAATCAGGTATGCATGAACGCAAGCTTTGCCCGCGTAATGCCTTCTCAGGGGAATATCGCCTTTATATCACAATCAGGGGCACTATGTACCTCGGTACTTGATATCGCCGCCGGTAAAAACATCGGATTTTCAAAATTTGTGAGCTTCGGCAACAAGACGGACGTAAACGAGGTCGATTTTTTGAGGTACCTTAAAGATGATCCGGATACGGATGTCATACTCCTCTACCTCGAGGACATAACCGAAGGCCGTGCCTTTATGGAGGTGTCAAGGCAGATTACCCTGGAAACGGGTAAACCGATACTGGCCCTGAAATCGGGAAGATCCGCCGAAGGTGCCAAGGCCGCAGCCTCTCACACCGGCTCTCTTGCAGGTTCGGACACAAGCTATGACGCCATTTTTGAGCAAAGCGGGATTCAGAGGGTGGAAGGAGTGACCGAGCTTTTCTACTATGCCCAGGCATTTTCCATGCAGCCGCTTCCCAAGGGAAGAAGGGTCGCTATCGTTACAAATGCAGGGGGGCCTGGTATTATGGCCACGGACGCGGCCATAAGACACGGCCTGAAACTGGCCGAACTGTCCCGGAAGACAAAGGACAAACTGAAGGATCAGCTGCCTGATACCGCAAGCATTGCAAATCCGGTGGATGTCATAGGTGATGCCACTCATGATCGCTATGAGGCGGCTTTGAGGACCACCCTGATGGATGACGGGGTGGATTGCGCCATTGTTATCCTTACTCCCCAGGCCATGACCGATATCCTTGAGACCGCCGAGATAGTCCCCCGGGTGGCAAAGGCCGTCAAAAAGCCTATCCTCTGCTCATTTATGGGGCTTGTTGATGTCTCGGAAGGGGTCAGATATCTTGCTCAAAACGGCATACCCAATTATGAGCTGCCGGAGGGCGCGGTCAGAAGCATGGCTGCCATGGTAAGATTCGCCGAAGATCTGGAGCCGCGCAGGTGGGAAAAAAGGGATTTCAAGGAAATCTCCGTTGACAAGGACCGGGCCACCCGGATCATAAAAGAAAAACTCACGGAAAAAACCGAATGCTATCTTCCTGAAAAGGACGCATCGGAGATCCTGAGCTGTTACGGGTTCCCCATGCTCAAGAGTTCCGTGGTGCCGGATATCTCGGGGCTTGAATCCGCGCTCAAAGAAATAGGCCTTCCGGTGGCGATGAAGATAGATTCGCCTGATATAATTCACAAGTCGGACGCAGGAGGCGTCAGGCTCAAGATAAAGACCGTGGAGGAGGCGCGCAAGGCCTTTGAAGAGATAATCGAGAATGCGAAGGCATACAGATCGGATGTGCGTATCACGGGAGTGCTTGTGGAGGAAATGGCTGAAAGCGGTATGGAGGCGATCCTGGGTGCTACGAGGGATCCCAATTTCGGGCCGATGTGCATGTTCGGTCTTGGAGGCATATTCGTAGAGGCGATGAAGGATGTTACCTTCCGGCTGGCCCCTATGTGGGAATCGAGCGCAGAGGACATGATTCAATCCATAAAGGCCTACAAGGTGCTGAAAGGCGTAAGGGGAAATCCGCCGTCCGATATCGAGGCCCTCAAGGATTGCATTCTGAGGCTGTCCCAGCTGGTTTCAGAGCACAATGAAATAAAGGAACTGGATATAAATCCTCTTATCATCTATTCGGAAGGAAAGGGGTGCAGGGTCGCGGATGCCCGCATATTGTTATCCAGGCCCGATTATTGAGGCGGTCTTAATCCGGGGACGCCCCTTTTGTCCTGTATCCGCATCAACCCGCGCAATCCGGTTTTTTCAGCTCGGAGTTGTCCGGCTGAAGATAAACGGGCCGGGTTGCTTGTGTTGAGCGGTTCTGCCGGTCTCCGGTGCGGGAACCCTTCGCGTCATCATATCGGGCCGTTTGTGCCGGCATGACCTTGAGGTGAGTTTGATGGATTCGGCAAGGATCGCCTTTATCGTAAATCCCAATTCAGCCGGGGGACTCACCGCCGGAAAGTGGCCGGAGATCCGCGCCGGGGCGAGGAGCAGGTTCGGGCGCATCGATTCCTTTATTACGGGAGGCCCCGGGGATGCGACCTCATTGACCAGGGAGGCGATTGCGTCGGGCGCGGACATTATAGTCTGCATGGGCGGCGACGGCACTCTGAATGAAACCATAAACGGATTCATGGGTGGAAAAGGCCCTCTCAGGCAGGGCACGCTTCTCGGGTTCATCCCCAGCGGGACAGGGTGCGATTTTGCCAGGTCCGTTCCCGTTCAAAGAGATGCCGTCCGATCCTTTGAAGACATAAGGACGCGCAGGCACAGGATTATAGATCTGGGAAGACTTAGCTACAGTAAAAACGGGGGCGGCACCGGGTCCAGGTATTTTCATAACGTGGTAAGTTTCGGCCTCGGAGGAGAGGTCGATTTGCGTGTAAAGGGGAGCGGAAAGGCCTTGGGAGGTTCCGTCTCGTTCATATGGGCCACGCTGGCATCCCTTTTATCATACAAAAAAAAGGTGATACGCATTGCGGTGGATGATATATTTGATGAACGGATCAGGTGCTGGAACGTGGCTGTCGCTAACGGCCAGTATCATGGGGGAGGGATGTGGATCGCCCCCGGATCAGAGGTCGCGGACGGATCTTTTCAGCTTACCATAATAGGGGATCTGTCCATGCGTCAGATTCTTCTGAACCTGCACAGGCTTTACAACGGGAGCATATATAAACAGAAAATGGTTCAAATGGTAAGGGGAAGGCGCATAACGGCGGTTTCAGACAGCAGTGTCCTCATCGACATGGACGGCGAGCAGTGCGGACGGCTTCCCGCGGTCGTCGAGGTGGTTCCTTCCGTGCTGCCGATCATCTGCAGTGACTGAAAGGCCTTTGAGAAGCCGGGCGGCCCTTTGGGTGCTTTTTGATTCACGAGATGAAATCGAGGTCTGTTTTGATGCAAACAGGTGGTTTCAAAAAGATAAACCACATGGCTATTTTAGGTTTTCTTCTACCCTTCGTTGCGATCGGAGCCGCCGGAGCGGTCCTTCTGATTGCGGGTAGCGATATGAATTATTCAGGGTATTCAATATGTTATATTTCGATAGTCCCTTTTCTGCTGCTTGCCGGGCTTGTTTCATCCATCAGGTCCATTCCCAGGATAGCTGACAGGGGTGATAAGGACTATGCCTTTTCAGGGCTCGTATTGAACATTTTCTTTATCTGCCTATATATCCTTTCCATGATTATTTTTCTTTTTAACTCCTCCAATTAACAAGATATTTTCTCCTGTTGCAGGCCTTTTTTTCTTGACAAAGGAAATTGTTTGTGGCTATAAGTGTCACAAAGTGGTATAGAGTTCCATAAAGTGTCAGAAAGGGTCTGAAATGTTCAGAGGTCGCTCAAGACATGCCCTCGACAGCAAGGGGCGGTTGGCAATTCCTGCAAGGTTCAAGGAAGTCCTTGAATCAAGGGATGAAAATTGTCTTGTGGTGACCAATCATGACAGTTGTCTGTGGGCCTTTTCAAGGGAAAACTGGAGGGTAATCGAGGAAAAGGCGGCGAGCCTGCCTCAACTCGATATGGCCGTCAACACCTATCTCAGATATTTTATCTCCGGTGCGGTCGAATGTCCTATAAAGCAGGGGAGGATAACCCTCCCGCTCGATTTGAGGGAGATCGCGGGTCTTAAGAAGGAAGTGGTCCTGGTGGGAGAGTTGAAGCGGTTCGAGATCTGGGAAAAGGACAGGTGGGAGGAAGAATTCAGGCGTGCCAGGGAAGCCTTCCCGGATGTCAGCCAGTCCCTGTCCGGGCTGGGCATATAAGGTTTGAAGACTTGGATTATCCTCACGAACCGGTCCTTGTCAGAGAAGTTCTGGAATATCTGGAGCCCCACCGGCAAGGCGTATATGTGGACGGAACCGTTGGAAGCGCGGGCCACAGCCTTGAGATCGGGAAGAGCCTGGCAGGGCAAAGCCGCTTGATATGCCTTGACAGGGATCGCGCGGCCATAGGCTTTTCCGAAAAAAGGCTGGCCTTTATGGGCGACAGGGCCTCTATCGTAAAGGCCAGTTACGCGGACCTGGACAGGGTCCTGGAGACCATGGCGATAGACGGAGTCGACGGAGTCCTGCTGGACCTGGGGATGTCATCATTCCAGCTTGATCATTCCGGAAGGGGTTTCAGCTTCGGAGGCGACGAACCCCTTGACATGCGAATGGATCAGGACCAGGAGTTGAGCGCCGACCGGATAGTAAACACATTTTCCCAAAAAGATCTTGCGGAAATTTTGTGGAAATACGGGGAGGAGAAGAGATCAAGGGCGATTGCAGGCTCAATTGTCAGGGCGCGTATGAAAGGGGACATCAGGACATCCTCTCAACTGGCGGAACTGATTAAGTCGGTTTACCCCCCTTCCTATCGTTACAAGGCAAAGCATCCTGCGGTGAGATCATTTCAGGCCTTGAGAATCGCAGTAAACAGTGAGCTTCAAAATATCGAACTCTTTCTCAGGAAAATCCCCTCTCTCATCAAAAACGGCGGCAGGCTGGTTGTAATCTCCTACCATTCACTTGAGGACAGGATGATCAAGAGGGCCATGAACGGCTGGGAAAAACCATGTACCTGCCCTCCCGACCTTCCCCGGTGCGCATGCGGTAAGGTCCCTCTGTTCAGGGCACTGAGCAGGGGCGGAGTAAAACCGGGGGAAAAAGAGATCGATGAAAACCCCAGGGCACGCAGCGCCATCCTGAGAGCTGCGGAAAGGATCTGAAGATGACCGGAGCGGAGAGGGTGAAAAGCATGATGGTTTCAAGGAACGCAGTCACGGGCGTAAGCCCCAGGAATTCCCGCGTAAAGAAGCGCTCCTTTAATATGACCGGAAGGCAGATCCTGCTCATAGTATTTATGATGCTCCTGTTTATGGGAAGCAGTATCGGGTATGTGTGGTCCAATTTCGAGAGAACACAGATAGGTTATGACCTGAGCCAGCTGAAAAAGAAGGAGATGCAGCTTACGGAGATAAACAGGAAATTAAGACTTGAACTGGCCATAGTAAAATCCCCGAGGCGAATAGAGAAGGTGGCCAAGGAAAGACTGGGGCTGAGGCAGCCTTCTCCTGATCAGATTGTTGTTTTGCCATGAAGGTAAGGGAAAAAAAATGGATAAGACTGCGAATCTATCTGATTGCCTCGTTCTTTGTCCTGGGGCTGGGGACACTCCTTTTCAGGGCGTTTCAATTGCAGGTCCTCAAGAAGGACCGTCTCGAAGCGATAGCCAGGTCAGGTTACAAGGGGACCATTAAGCTCCCACCCAAGCGTGGCACCATACGCGACAGGGAAGGTAACGAACTGGCTGTAAGTGTGGAGGTCGGTTCTGTATACGCCCATCCAAGAAGAATAAAGGCGAAGAAAAAGACAGCGGTAAAACTGGCACAGGCCCTGGAAATAAGGGAAGACAAGATCCTTAATCTTCTCAAGACCAAGAGGTCCTTTGTGTGGATAGAAAGAAGGATAGATCCCAAAAGGACGAGGAAGGTCGAGGATCTGGGTCTGGACGGGGTAGGGGTCGCCAGTGAGACGAGGAGATTCCTGCCCGGCAGGGAAATCGGGGCGCACCTCATCGGATTTGTTGGTACCGACAATCAGGGGCTTGAAGGTCTGGAAAAGAGATATGACAAGGATCTGAGAGGCCCCCATAACAGCCTTATTCAGATGCGTGATGCCTTGGGCAGGCCTTTTGCGGTAAGCAGGCCGGTCCCCTCGGAGCATGGTATGAGGGACCTTGTCCTGACAATAGACAAGGACATCCAATACAAGGCACAGGCGGCGCTCAAAAGAGCTGTCGACAAGACAAAGGCCAGAGGGGGGCACTGCCTGGTGGTTGATCCCAAGACCGGAGAAATACTTGCCATGGCCGTTGTCCCCGAATTCAACCCCAACATATTCTCCAAATACGAGGCCGAGTGCTGGAGAAACAGGAGCATCACCGACTGCTTTGAGCCGGGATCCACGATAAAGGCCTTCCTGCTGGCAGCCGCCCTGGAAGAAAGCTCAGTCACTCCCACCACCACCTTTGACTGCGAGAACGGTAAATTCGCGATAGGCGGACACGTAATCCACGATACCCATGAACATGGAGTGATAAGCGTCCATGACATAGTGGTCAAATCGAGCAATATCGGCGCGATCAAGATCGGACAGAGGCTCGGGTATGAGAAATTTACCGGTTATCTCAAGGAATTCGGCTTCGGCGTCAGGAGCGGCATCGCTCTGATTGGTGAAAGAAGCGGGTTCATAAGATCTCCGAGAAAGGCCAGACCCGTGGACAGGGCAAATCTTTTCTTCGGTCAGGGGATGACCGCAACCTCTCTTCAGCTGGCAATGGCCATGGCCGCCATAGCCAACGAAGGCAGGCTCATGAAGCCGTTCGTGGTCAAGAGGATAGTGAGTGAATCTGGCAAGGTCATAAAGGAAAATTATCCGGAGATGGTCAGGAGGGTACTTTCAGCTGAGACCGCGAGGAAGGTCACCGCAATACTCGAGGATGTCACGGCCGACGGCGGGACCGCCCCCAAGGCGGCAATCGAGGGCTACAGGGTCGCGGGCAAGACCGGAACCTCGCAGAAGGTCGACCCAAAGACCAGGAGATATTCCAGAAGCAAGTATGTGGCCACATTTGTGGGGCTCGTTCCCGTGGATAGGCCAAGGCTTGTGATACTTGTCGCAGTTGATGAACCGAAGGGAAACGCATATGGAGGCATTGTATCGGCCCCGGTGTTCAGAGAGGTGGGAAAGTGGGCGCTCAATCATCTCAGGATCAATCCTCAGGTGAGGCTGGTTCAGGAGAAGGGTGAGGTCGAAAAAGCTCCCCCAAGGCCGGAATTGAGCGAGGATGTAAAGAGGATAGCGCTTGAGGTGAGAAGCGGCATTGTTCCGGATTTTTCAGGGTTGGGCATGAGGGCGGTCCTTAAAAAGGCAGGTTCGCTCGGGCTGGAGATAGTGGCAGAGGGAAGCGGGCTTGCGGTGGAACAGATGCCTGAACCGGGCACGCCTCTGGAAGGCGTAAAAAGGGTAGAGGTGACCTTCAGGTCTCCTGTGTGAGAGATGTATCGGATGAGACTGACAGATCTGCTTAAAGGTGTTTCAACAGAAGAGGTAAAGTGCGATCTTGATTCGGATATCACCGGTCTGAGTTATGACTCGCGGAGGGTCGAAAAGGGGCACCTGTTCGTGGCGATGAGGGGAAGCGAGCTTGACGGCCATGCCTTTATTGAAAAAGCGCTGGAAAACGGGGCCCAGGCGGTGATCTTTGATTCGGGCCGGTTGGAGAGCGGGATCCCCGCGGTCAGGGTGGAAGACTCAAGGGAAGCGCTCGGGATATTGTCTGAAAATTTCTACGAAAGGCCTTTTGAAGGCATGAATCTGATAGGAATTACCGGCACGAACGGAAAGACCACAACCAGTTACCTGCTCGAGTCGATTATGTTTGAAGCGGGAAAGACACCTGCGGTCATGGGGACCGTAAATTACCGGCTTCCTGGAAAGACGTTTGACGCTCCCATGACAACGCCTGAATCGCTTGAGATTATGAAGATGTTGAGACGGATGAAAGACTCAGGGGTTTCAGATGTGGTCATGGAGGTGTCTTCTCATGCCCTGGCCCAGGGCAGGGTAAAGCGGTGCCCCTTCAGAGCGGCTCTTTTCACCAATCTGTCCCGTGACCACCTCGATTATCACGGTACCATGGAAAATTACTTTGAGGCGAAGGGGCGTCTTTTCAGGGAATTACAAAAAGAGGTCTCCGGGCAGGCGACATGGGCGGTGATAAACGGAGATGACCCCAGGGCCGGTGCCCTGGCCGGGATTACCGATGCATCGGTTTTTACCTACGGCTTCGGATCTGAATGCGATCTTCGGGCCGAAGACATCAGGCTGAGCAAAAAGGGAATAATTGTGAATATGTTGACGGCGGATGAGAAAAGGGAGATCCGGTCACCTCTTATCGGTCGTTTCAATGTCTCAAACATCCTTGCAGCGGCAGCGGTTTCTCTCTGTCTCGGGATATCCATGGATGCGATCGAAAAGGGGGTCGCAGGACTCAAGGGCGTTCCGGGAAGGCTTGAACCGGTCGAAAATGACAGGTCCCTGACCATACTGGTGGATTACGCCCATACCCCAGATGCGTTGAAAAAGGCCCTTGACGCGGTCGCGCCTTTGAACGAAGGCAGGCTTATCAGCGTCGTGGGTTGCGGGGGAGACAGGGACAGCGGAAAGAGAATGCCTATGGGGATGGCGGCGGGAGAGAAGAGCCACCTGGTCTTTATCACATCAGATAATCCCAGGACGGAAGACCCGATGACAATAGCCTCTCAGGTCGAGGAGGGGGTCAGGGCGTCGGGTAAAAAAAGGCTTTCCCCGCCGATTGAGAATGCCGGGAAAGAGACCGGGTATATGCTTGAACTTGACAGAAAAAGGGCCATAGAACTGGCCGTAAGGTCGGCTTCTCAAAAGGATCTGATACTGATTGCCGGAAAAGGGCATGAAGATTACCAGATAATCGGCAGGCGGAAAAGACATTTTGACGACAGAGAGGTAGCCAAGGCTGCCGCTTCCGTCAGATCCGACCTGGAATGCGAATCCGCAACCGATCGTCCGGGAGTTGCGTGAGGTGAAAATGACCGCTGACTGGGGCAAAATAAGGGTGGAGGAACTGCTGGCTCACACGGGCGGCCGTCTGGTCGTAGGCAGGGAAAAGGCCCTGCTTGCGGGTCTGAGCACCGATTCAAGGCGGATTTCTCCCGGTGAGATCTTCTGGGCGCTAAAGGGGCTCAATTTCGACGGTAACTCCTTTGCGTTAAAGGCCCTCGAAAAAGGGGCCGCCGCAGTAGTAGTGGAGGGGGAGCCTCCTTTTCTCAAAGGGTTTGCCGGCGCTTGCAGTTCCGCCTCGGTAATCTCGGTAAGGGATACATTAAAGGCCCTGGGAGATTTTTCCGCATGGTGGAGACGTAGGCATGACGCAAGGCTGGTGGCTGTTACAGGCAGCGCCGGCAAGACCACCACAAAAGAGATGACCGCCGACATCCTTGAGATGGGTGGAAGGACCCTCAGAAACAGAGGTAATTTCAACAACCTGATCGGAGTTCCCCTCACCCTTTTAAATATTGACGGGGGGCATAAAAACTGCGTGATCGAGATGGGGATGAACAGCCCCGGAGAAATCGCCAGACTGACCGAGATAGCAAACCCTGACGTGGGGGTTATCCTGAACGTGGGAAGGGCCCATATCGAGGGACTGGGAAGTATCGAAGGCGTTGCAGCGGCCAAGACGGAACTTGTTGAAGGAATTTCACCCGCCTCCGGCGTAATCGTAAACGGGGATGACGATATACTCATGCAGAGGGCTTCAGGCATGAGAAAGGATCTTGTCACCTTCGGTATGGGGGAGCGAAACGATGTAAGGGCATCCGATGTCAGGGACAGGGGAAGGGAGGGGGTTGCGTTCAACCTCAACTTCCGCGGCAGCTCCTGGCCGGTCGGGATGATAAACGCGGGCCGTCACAATATCCTGAACGCGCTTGCGGCGGCAGCGGCTGCGCTCATTCTCGATGAGCCTCCTTCAAACATCATTGAGGCCCTGGGCCGATTCAAAGGCGTGGACGGCCGCTTCAAGCTGGTGCCGATCAAGGGGGATATCCTTCTGGTGGATGACACATATAACGCAAACCCCTCTTCTCTCAGGGCATCGCTTGATTCGGTGCGGTCCCTGGCAACGGAAGGGGGCAGGATCCTCGTCGCATTGGGTGAGATGATGGAGCTTGGCGAGGATTCGGTATCGGCCCACCTTGAAGCGGGAAGATGGGTGGGTGAGCTGGGAGCGGACCGGTTCTTTGTGATCGGAGAACACGCGGCCCGGATGGCGGACGGGGCCGTGAAATCGGGCATGGCGCCGGGCGGAATTTTTGAGCTGGGAAGCCGTGAAGAAATGGCGGAGGCCATAAAGGCGAGCCTGAGGCCGGGGGATGTCATTTTTCTGAAGGGTTCCAGAAAGGCGGGCCTTGATAAGGTCGCAAAGGCCGTTAAGGTCGCGGGTCAAGAAAAGGAGGCATCATGATGGGGGCTTCAAAAAAGATATTGGTGGTGGATGATGAAAGAGGCATCAGATATCTCCTTCTGGATGTCCTTTCCAGCTGCGGGTTCGATGTCGTAATGGCAAAGGATGGGAACGAATCCCTTGAGCAGATGAAGGACGAAGACTTCGGCCTCATCATAACGGACATCAATATGCCGGGGCTGGACGGGCTCGGGGTGCTCAAATGGATGAAAAAAACGGGCCGCAAGGAAAAGGTCATAGTCATGAGCGGGGATTCCGGGGACGGCGCATTTATCAGTGACGATTTTCCACCAGTACTCAAGCGGTTTTCAAAACCGTTTAAGATAGGTCATTTCATCGATGTAGTAACAGCGGCAATGGCAAACGGGGATACGCCGGAATCGGGTCGAGGAAGACATGTATCATAAAAGGTTAGAAGGGCCAAGATGATTTACAAACTTTTATATCTCTTTCATTCTGATCTGTCTTTTCTGAATGTATTCAGATACATCACGTTCAGGACGGTTCTGTCCACTCTGACCGGCCTGGCCATATGTTTCATATTCGGCGAGTGGATGATAAGAAGGCTTCGCCGGCTGCAGATAGGACAGTACATAAGGGATGACGGGCCACCCAACCATAAATCCAAAAAGGGGACCCCCACCATGGGCGGAGCCCTTATACTGCCCGCCATTATAATCTCAACCGTGATATGGGCCGAACCGGTAAACATATATGTATGGATAGTCGTCTTTGTGGCCCTGTCCTTCGGCGGGATAGGCTTTCTGGATGATTACCTCAAGATAATGGGAAAGAGCAGCAAGGGGTTGAGTGCCCGTGCCAAGTTCTCTCTCCAGATCCTTGCAGCCCTCATGGTCGCCCTGGTCTTTTACGTGTATCCGGGCTTTGATACGCGCCTGAACATACCTTTTTTCAAGAACATCCTGCCGGATCTGGGCATATGGTATATCCCCTTTGCGGTCTTTATAATCGTGGGCACATCCAATGCGGTGAACCTGACCGACGGCCTCGACGGTCTGGCTATCGGGCCTCTTATCATAGCATTCAGCAGTTATGTCGTATTTTCGTATCTTTCCGGGCACGTAAAGATAGCCGGTTACCTGCAGATACCTTATGTGCCGGGATCAGGCGAGATAGTGGTGCTGTGCGGGGCGGTCGTGGGGGCCGGCCTCGGTTTTCTCTGGTACAACAGTTACCCCGCCGAGATATTCATGGGAGACGTGGGCTCCCTGCCGCTGGGGGCGTTGCTGGGCACGGTAGCCATAATAACAAAGCAGGAGATAATCCTGGCGCTCGTGGGGGGGCTGTTCGTATTTGAGGCCCTCTCGGTTATCTTCCAGGTCCTGTTTTTCAAGTTGACCGGCGGGCACCGCATATTCAGGATGGCCCCGATCCACCATCACTTCGAGCTCAAGGGATGGCCCGAGCCGAAGGTGATCGTCAGGTTCTGGATTATTGCCATAATACTGGCCCTTTTCTCTATAGGTACTATCAAGCTGAGGTAGTGTCGATGGTCGATTCATCCCATATCGTTCCGGGAGCCGAAACAGTGGTGGTGGGGATCGGTATATCCGGACTCTGGACCCTCAGGTGGCTCGCGGCACAGGGAGCCGACGTGGTGGTAAGCGATTCGGAAAAGCTCTCCAGGCTTTCTCCGGAGACCCTGAACGAGATCCGCAGCCTCGGCGCTAGGCTCGAGACGGGGGGGCACAGGACCGAGACGTTCCTGAGGGCCGGGAAGATAATCGTGAGTCCCGGTGTGCCGCTTGATATCGAGCCCTTAAGGGCCGCTTCCGAAAAAGGCATCCCTGTCATGGGAGAGCTGGAGTTCGCAAGCCGCCTTGTGGACATCCCGATAATCGCGGTTACCGGTACGAACGGAAAGTCCACTGTAACCGCCCTTATAGGGGAGATGATAGAAAGGGCCGGTCTGAGGGTCTTTGTGGGGGGGAATATCGGGCTGCCTCTTATCGCCTATGCGGCAGGGAAATGGTCCGCCGACTATGCGGTGGTGGAGGTAAGCAGCTTTCAGCTCGACACCACGGAGAATTTCTGCCCTTTTATCTCTCTGCTTCTAAATATCTCGCCCGATCACCTGGAAAGGTATGCCGATTATGGTGCGTATGTGAATTCAAAGCTCAGGATATTCAGGAACCAGGGCAAAGGCGACTACATGATCCTCAACGACGATGACGCCCTGCTGAGGGCTCTTGTCCCTGAGACCGAAGCGGATGTCCTGCGATACGGGTTTGAAAAAAGGATGGGAAGGCATTCATACTTTGAGCAAGGTGATGTAAGGGCCGGTGTCAGGCAAGACGGGATGGAGAGATTTACGGCCGGTTCCTTCAAACTTCCCGGTCATCACAACCGGGAAAATCTTCTTGCAGGTGTGCTGGCCGGGATGGTCATCGGCATTGACAAAGCCGCAATCCAGGAGACGATCGATGATTTCAGGGGACTTTCCCATCGCCTTGAATTCGTCGGAGAACTGGACGGGGTTCGCTTTTATGACGATTCAAAGGCCACTAACGTGGATGCGGCCGTAAGGGCTCTGGAAAGCCTTGATACCCCGATTATCCTGATCGCGGGCGGCAGGCACAAGGGTGCTGATTACGGGGCGCTGGTCGAGGCGGCCGGGGAAAACGTGAAAAGGGCGGTCCTGATGGGAGAGTCGAGGGATATGCTCGCTGAATCCTTTGAAGGGGTTATCCCTTATGAAATGGCCGGCGATATGGACGAGGCGGTTTCACTGGCCTTTTCTCATGCCGAAACGGGAGATTCCGTGCTTCTGGCCCCGGCATGCTCAAGCTTTGATATGTACTCGGACTACGGCGAGAGGGGACGGTTTTTCATGTTTGCCGTAAAGAGGCTTTTAAATGGCCGAAAATAAGACGAACACCTTCGGATACGACTACCTGATACTGGTGCCGGTGGTATGCCTGCTGGGTCTGGGGCTTGTGTTCGTATACAGCGCAAGTTCTCACACGGCCGCGCACAGGCTGGGGGACAGTTATTTCTATCTCAAAAGACAGGGCCTGTTCTGCCTGCTCGGGCTGAGTCTCATGATTATGACAAAGAACATCCCCTGCACGCTTTATTCAAGGCTCGTTTATCCCCTTATGGCATTTAGTTTCACCCTGCTCGCGCTGCTGTTTGTCCCCGGGATAGGCGCGAAAGTGGGAGGCGCCTACAGGTGGCTTAAATTCTCGGGCCTCAGGTTTCAGCCCTCGGAACTGGCGAAATTTTCCCTGGCGGTTTACCTGGCCTATTCCATGGCCAAAAAGGGCTCGGCAATGTCGACCTTTTCAAAAGGCCTTGTGCCGCATCTGGCGGTCGCAGGGGCCTTCATGCTCCTCATCCTGCTCCAGCCCGACCTGGGCACGACCGCCATTATCGGCTGCTGGGTACTTGTGCTTCTATTTGTGGGGGGTGCCAATTCACTTCAGCTCTTTTCCCTTCTGATGCTTGCTGCGGCGGCACTCTACTTCCTTATCCTCAGGGCCGACTACAGGCTGGACAGATGGAAGGCGTTCCTGAATCCGTGGGAGGACCCCCAGGGGATAGGTTTTCAGATAATACACTCCTTTCTGGCCTTCGGCTCGGGGGGGGTCTTCGGGGCGGGGCTCGGCAACAGCAAACAGAAGATGTTCTATCTGCCGGAGTCTCACACCGATTTCGTGCTTTCCATAGCGGCCGAGGAACTCGGTTTTGTCGGGATAACCATAATCATAATACTGTTCTCGATTCTCATCCTGAGGGGGATAAGGATCTCACTTGAGGCGCGGGATCTCTACAGGAGTTACCTGGCATTCGGTCTTACATGCCTCATCGGGTTGCAGGTCATTGTGAATATGGGTGTCGTAATGGGCCTGCTGCCCACAAAGGGCCTCACCCTTCCGCTTATCTCCTACGGGGGCTCGTCCCTTGTCCTGAACCTGATAATAATCGGCGTTCTTCTTAATATATCCTCCTATTCCGGGGAGCAGAAGAGGGGCCCGGCCGCGCGGACAAAGGCGCGTAAAAAGGCAAAGAGGTGATCCGCGTGACGGCTTTTAAGGCGATAATAGCGGGAGGCGGGACAGGGGGGCATCTTTTCCCCGGCATTGCCGTTGCCGGTGAGCTGGAAAAAAGATTCGATCAGGCGGAGGTGTTGTTCGTGGTGGGGCACAGGAAGATGGAAGGTGAGATCCTTTCCCGCTACGGCTATAAACAGAGGTCCATAGACATTGAGGGCATAAAGGGCCGGGGCTGGAAAAAGGGGCTTTACGCGATGTTCAAGATCCCCAAAAGCCTTTTTCAGTCCATTAGACTGCTGAGGGAGTTTTCCCCCCATGTGGTGCTCGGGATGGGAGGCTATTCGGCAGGTCCGGTCTGCCTTGCGGCCCGGTTGATGGGAATACCGACCGCCATACATGAGCAGAACTCCTATCCGGGATTGACCAACCGGCTGCTGTCCAGGCTGGTGAACAGGGTCTTTATATCCTTTGAGCAAAGCGGGGCGCACCTGCCTGCCGGGTGCGTGTTGACCGGTAACCCGGTGAGGGAGGAGATCCTGGCCGGTCGGGTGGAAAGACCGTCATCATTCACCCTGCTTGTGGTAGGGGGGAGCCTGGGCGCCAGGGCGGTCAACGACGCTTTTGTGGAGGCCCTTGACCTGCTTAAAAAAGAGGGAAGAACCGTGCACGTGATTCATCAGACAGGTGAGGCGGACCATGAAAGGATAATTGAGCGGTACGCAGCCCTCGGGCTTGAAGGGGAGATCAGTGCGTTCATAAACGATATGGCCGGCGCGTACGCCCGGGCAAGCCTGGTAATTGGGAGGGCGGGTGCCACAACCATATTCGAGCTTGCAGCTCTTTCCATGCCGTCGATACTCATACCTTATCCATACGCCGCCAACAGGCACCAGGACACAAACGCGCTGAGCCTTTCAGAGGCGGGGGGCGCGGAGACGGTAAAACAGGAGTCGCTTGACCCTCGGATGCTGGCGCGGCTCATCGGGAAATACATGGATGATCCGGATTCCTTGAGGCGCATGGGAGAAAACGCCGGCAGGATGATAAAGGGGAAGGCCCAGGCCGTAATAGCCGATCAGATAATTGAATTGATCGAGGAAAAGGGCAAAGGACGGATAATGTAATGGGACAATTCGGTAAGGCAAAACATATCCATTTCGTCGGTATCGGAGGCATCGGCATGAGCGGCATAGCCGAGCTCCTTATGAACCTGGGCTATGAGGTAAGCGGCTCCGATCTGAAAGACAGCGAGGTGACAAGGCGTCTTGCTGCGGCCGGCGGAAAGATATTCAAAGGTCACGGCAGGGAGCAGATCAGGGGGGCCGACGTGGTGGTATATTCCTCGGCCGTGACCCGTGAAAATCCGGAGATAAGGGAGGCCAGAGACTGCTATATCCCGGTGATCCCGAGGGCCGAGATGCTTGCCGAGCTGATGAGACTCAAACATGGAATCGCGGTGGCGGGGGCGCACGGAAAGACAACCACTACCTCCATGGTGGCATCCATCCTGAACAGGGGAAACCTCGATCCGACGGTGGTGATCGGAGGGAGACTCGATATATGGGGCGGGTCCAACGCGAAACTGGGTCAGGGTGAAATCCTGGTTGCCGAGGCCGATGAGAGTGACGGCTCCTTTCTCGCACTTTCCCCCACCATAGCCGTGGTTACCAATCTGGACCATGAACATATGGATCACTACGGCGACATGGATCGCATAAGGGATACATTCGTCGATTTCATAAACAAGATCCCCTTTTACGGCACCGCGGTCATCTGCCTGGATAACGAGGAGATCCAGGGGATACTGCCCAGGCTGAAAAAACGTTATCTGACCTACGGGACGGCATCCCAGGCCGATCTGAGGGGCTATAACATCGCTCAGGACGTAAGCGGCGTTCGGTTCGACGTGAGTCTCCATGACAGGCCCCTGGGCGGTGTGCTGGTAGCGATGCCGGGACAGCACAATGTCCACAACGCGCTTGCGGCCATAGGGGTCGGCCTTGAACTGGATCTGGATATGGAAGTTATCAGGGAGGGGCTGGAGAATCTGGGCGGTCTGGCGAGAAGATTCCAGGTCAAAGGGGAAAACCGGGGGATACTGGTGCTTGACGATTACGGGCATCATCCCACCGAGATAGACGCGGTGCTTACAACCGTAAGGGAATCCTGGCCCGAGAGACGATTGATAGTGGCCTTCCAGCCTCACAGATATTCGAGGACGAAATCCCTTTTCGACCGGTTTGTCATGAGTTTCAACGAGACCGACATGCTGGTGGTTACCGAGATATACCCGGCGGGAGAAGATCCCATAGAGGGGATCTCGGGCGAGGCGCTCGTAAGGGGAATAAGGGAGCATGGACATAAGGAAGTCCATTTTATCAAAAACAAGGGGGACCTTCCCTCCTTTCTCCTTCCCAGGATGAAGGAAGGAGACCTCCTGCTCACCCTGGGCGCGGGAAACATATACAGGGAAGGCGAGAGGATAGTGGAAGAGCTTGGCAAATAACGAGAATGGAAAAACCCGGGGCGTCTTATATCAATGAACGCGGATCAGAAAAGGGAATTGTCCGGCATGGCGGGAAGCCGCGCAAGTTTCAAGGTCCCGATGTCGTTTTATACCACACTGGGCGTGGGAGGACCTGCCGAGGCCCTTTACCAGCCGGGTGACATACAGCAACTGGCGGAGGTAATAGCCTATCTCGGCTCGGAAATGATCCCCTATGTTGTGGTGGGAAGGGGAAGCAACCTGCTCGTAACCGATAAGGGGATAAGCGGCGTCGTGATAATACTTGACGGGACACTGGAGGAACTGACAAAGGGCCCTGAAGGACCGGAAAGCCTGGTCGCGGGTGGCGGGCTGGGTCTTGTCGACCTGCTTCTTTACTGCCGGAAAAACGGGCTCGGCGGGCTGGAATTTCTCTCCTGGGTGCCGGGGACCGTGGGCGGGGCCGTGAGGATGAACACGGGGGCCTTTGGAAAGGAGATGTCCGAATATGTCAGGGAGATTCAGATCATAGACCCGGCCGGACGTGGGAAGACAATGAACAGGGAGGATTTGTCTTTTTCATATCGGAACCTGGACATTGAGCAGGGCGCGATAATCACCCGTGTCGTCCTCAGGCTCATGAGCGAGGACAGATCCGTTATCGAGTCAAGGGTAAAGGAGTTCATGAAAAGGCGCAAGCAGTCTCAGCCGTTCAATTATCCAAGCGCCGGGTCGGTTTTCAAGAATCCTCCGGGTGAATACGCGGGAAGGCTTATTGAACGGGCGGGTCTTAAGGGAAGGCGGGTCGGGGAGGCCATGATTTCGGGCAAGCACGCCAATTTCATAGTCAACATCGGCCGGGCAAAGGCGCGGGACATTATCGAACTGATGTCGATCGCCCGTGAAGAGGTGAAAAAGGGGACAGGGATCGAGCTCGAACCTGAAATAAGGATACTGGGTGACTGAGACGTAAGGCGTCAGGGCAGGAAAAACTTACAAAGGGATTCCATGCAAATGAGAAGGTCAGGGGCGGGGAAAAGGAAATCAAGGCGAAAATGGAGGTTTGATCCGGAAGGCATCAAAAGGCTTTTCAGGGATCTCGGCTCCTGCCTTTTAAAGGCATTCGTTGTCGCCTCCGCAGTGGTAATCATAAGCCTTTCCTTTGTATTCCTTTACCACTACATGCTTGAGTCTCCATATATGAAGCTCAGGGTCGTCGAGGTAACCGGGGTCGATGATGAGATTCGCAGGGAACTCATATGTCTTGCCGGATTGAGTCCTGATCTGAGCCTCCTGGAGATGAACCTCAAGAGGTTGAAGGCGAAAATGGAGAGACACCCCTGGGTGAGATCCGTGACCATCGAGAGAAGGTTCCCCCGCAGCCTGGTGGTAAAGGCGGAAAAGGAGGTCCCCTGCGCCATGGTGGTAATGGACGGTATATATTATGTCAACGTGATGGGGGAGGTGTTCAAGACCGTAGAGGAGGGAGATAATGTCGATTTTCCGGTTATTACGGGACTTTCCAATAACAGCTCCGAGGCCAGGGAACAGCTGGCCGAGGCGGGGCATCTGGTAAGGATGCTGGAGGGGCGGAAGGATCCGGCCTGCCTTAAGGATCTCTCGGAGATCCATCTGAACAGGGACGGGGGCCTGTCCATCTATTTCAGCGATCTTTCAGCGGAGATAAAGCTTGTGCCCACCGATCTTGAAGAGAAGCTGGAAGGGCTCAAAAAGGTTACCGACCGGCTCGTGGGAACCGGAAAGATCGATCAGGTAAACGGGATCGATCTTGATTACCGGGACGGGGCCGTTATCTCCTTTAAGAACGGGTAAAGGAAGAGACAACGGGAGTCATATGAAAAAGAGCGGCGTTGAATCGATATCGACTGGTATCTGAAAGGGGAGGTTTCGAAGGTATGGCTGAAAAAATCATTGTTGGCCTTGATATTGGAACTACGAAAATCTGCGCGGTTGTCGGAGAGGCTCATCCTGATGGAATGGTTGAGATAATCGGAATGGGAACCCACCCCTCCGAGGGGCTCAGAAAAGGGGTGGTCATAAATATCGAAAAGACCGTCAACTCCATAAAAGAGGCGGTTGAAGAGGCCGAGACAATGGCAGGTTGCGAGATCAGTTCCGCCTATACCGGCATAGCCGGCGGTCATATAAAGGGTTTCAACTTCCCCGGAGTGATAGCCCTAAAGGAAAAAGAGGTAACAAAAAAGGATATCGAGCGGGTTATCGAGGCGGCAAGTGCGGTGGCCATCCCGATGGACAGGGAGGTTATCCACACCCTTGTCCAGGAATTCATAGTGGACGAGCAGGACGGGATAATGGATCCCCTCGGCATGTCGGGCGTAAGGCTGGAGGCAAAGGTCCATATCGTGACCGGTGCCGTAACCTCGGCCCAGAACATAATCAAGTGCGCCAACAGGGCCGGGCTGGACGTGTGCGATATCGTGCTTCAGTCGCTTGCCTCAAGCGAGGCGGTGCTCTCGGATGAGGAACGCAACCTGGGCGCCGCGCTCATAGATTTCGGCGGGGGCACGACCGATATGGCGGTTTTTTCAAGGGGGTCCATAAAGCACACCTCGGTCCTGGCGCTCGGGGGTGACAACCTTACCTATGATATCGCGGTCGGGCTCAGGACCCCGAAACTTGACGCTGAAAAGATAAAGATAAAGTACGGCTGCGCCCTTTCATCCCTGATCGGAAAAGAGGAGACCATAGAGGTCCCGGGCGTGGGAGGGAGAAAAGCGAGGATGCTTTCAAGACAGATACTCGGGGAGATCCTGGAGCCGAGGGTCGAGGAGATCTTCTCGATCATATATGGGGAGCTTGCCCAGTCGGGATATGAAAACAGCATAACCTCCGGAATCGTTGCAACGGGCGGCTCCTCCGAACTGCCCGGTATAACCGAAATGGCCGAGCAGATCTTCAACGCCCCTTCCAGGGTCGGATACCCCAGGGGCATTACCGGCCTTGTCGAGGTCGTAAACAAGCCGATGTACGCGACCGCGGTGGGCCTTGTGCTCTACGGGGCAAAGAACAGGAAAAAGGGCAGGAAATTCAGGATCAGGGACGCGAATATTTTTAACCGGGTAATAGATAGAATGAAGAAATGGTTTAAGGATGTAATATGAGTGTCTTCAAAAAAAAGACGACTCGTATAAAGATAAACGTCAATTGCGAGCTGAAGACCTTCAGAGCGCGTAAACAAAAAAAAGGAGGGACGCCATGAAATTTGAATTTGTCGAGGAGACGGAAAATCAGAGGTACAACGCAAAGATCAAGGTCATAGGTGTGGGCGGAGGAGGGGGAAACGCCATCAACAACATGATCAATTCAAAGCTTCAGGGTGTTGATTTCACCGTGGCAAACACCGACCGCCAGGACCTTGACAGGTCGTTGTGCACCGACAGGGTGCAATTGGGCCCATCCATAACAATGGGCCTTGGCGCCGGAGCCGATCCCGAGATAGGCAGAAATTCGGCGGAAGAAAGCATGGACGAGATCAAGGAGAGCGTCAACGGCGCCGACATGATCTTTATAACGGCCGGGATGGGAGGCGGAACAGGTACCGGGGCCTCACCGGTGGTCGCAAGGGAATGCAAGGAAAGCGGCGCCCTGACCGTGGCGGTGGTCACAAAGCCCTTTAAATTCGAGGGTGAAAAGAGGATGAGAAGGGCCCTTGAGGGGATAGAAAATCTCAAGGCCGACGTGGACAGTCTCATTGTCATCCCCAATGAGAGGCTGAAGGTGCTCGGGAGCAAGAGTACCTCTTTCAAGGATCTCATAGCAAGGGCGGACGAGGTGCTGCTTCAGGCGGTAAAAGGCATATCAGGGCTTATAATGAGCAACGGATTTATAAATCTTGATTTTGCCGATGTAAAAAGGGTAATGCTTGAGGCTGGAACCGCCATAATGGGAGTGGGAAGGGCGAGCGGTGAAAACAGGGCTACCGAGGCGGCCCAGATGGCCATAAACAGTCCGCTGCTTGAAGACATCTCCATAAGCGGGGCAAAGGGCCTTCTCATGAACCTGACAGGTCCGAGCGACATGACTATGGACGAGATAGACGAGGCATCCACCTACATCAAGGGAGAGGTAAACGAGGATGCCGAGATCTTCTGGGGCGTGGTCTTTGATGATTCCTGCGGAGACGAGGTCCAGGTCACGGTTATCGCCACCGGCACCGATAAAGGCGGTGATGTGGCGGGAAGGCGTTATTCCACCCCCCGCGCGGTCGTCAATTACGACAACGTGGTAAACCTGAGGGAGGCAACCCCCGAGGATGTCGCGGACAGCTGGACGGTCAGGCTCAACGGAGAAAACCTGGATACCCCAACATTTCAGCGGAAATATGAAGGCATGACGAACCGGGAGGAAGACCTTGAGGCCCAGATGGGAAGGGCGCAGAGGAAAAAGAAGGGTTTTTTCAGCAAGTCCTTTTTTAAGGACAGCCTTGATTACCCCACGTTTCTCAGGGTAAAGGCCGATTAGCAGCGGAAAGGTTGAAAAGGAAGTGCCCACGGATATAGTGTCCCTCTATCTTGCCAGAGTGGCCGGAGAAACAGGGACGGTCAGAAAGGACAGGGGAGGCAGGCTCTCGATAGCGCTTGTCTATCCCAACAGTTACCGCCTGGGCATGTCAAACCTGGGATTCCAGGTCGTGTATCATCTCTTCAACAAAAGGCCCGAGGTCGTCGCGGAGAGGTTCTTCCTGCCTGAAGGAAAAGAAATGTCCCTCTACCTTCAGTCGGGAAAACCCCTGATGTCGCTGGAATCGCAGACGCCCCTATATCTGTTCGACCTCGTGGCCTTTTCCCTTTCCTTTGAAAATGATTATCCCAACATACTGAAAATCCTTGAACTGGGGAGTATCCCGCTTCTTTCAAAAGACAGGAGGGGCGGAGGCTTTCCCCCTGTCATGGCGGGGGGAATCACAACCTTTCTGAACCCGGAGCCGATCGCGGATTTCATGGATTTTTTCCTCATGGGAGAGGCCGAATCCTTTTTAGACCATTTCCTGGACACCTTTATCGATCTTCATGACGGCCGGGCCGAAGGCGCTGAACTGCTCAAGGCGCTTGCGACATCGGTCCCCAACCTTTATGCCCCCGCGCTCTACGCGCAGGAATATGAAAAAGGGGGAGCAATCAGGGCCTTTTACCCAAAGGCGGGTGTGCCGGAGACGATCAGGACGGCCAGGCATGTCACAGACGCAGATGCCGTGCCTTTTTCAACGATCCGGACACAGGAGACGGAATTTTCAGGAAAGGTCCTGGCCGAAATCGGGCGGGGCTGCGGCAGGTCCTGCAGGTTCTGCGCGGCAGGCTACGTGTACCGTCCCCCGAGGATTCACGGCGTAAAGGCCATAAAATCGACCATGGACAAGGTGCTTATGAGCTGCGACAAGGTAGGGTTGATTGCCGCTGCCGTCTCGGACGTGCCCGGAATCGAGGAGGTAACCTCCCATATCCTTGAGAAGGGGGCGCATTTTTCAGTCTCCTCCCTTAGGGCCGATTCGATCACCGTAAGACTCATCGAGGACCTGAGGGATTCGGGACAGAAGAGCCTCGCCATAGCGCCTGAGGCGGGCTCTGAAAGAATGAGGCGGGTAATCAACAAGCATCTCAGCCGGCAGGAGATAATAGAGGCGGTAAGGCTCATATCGGGGACAGGTGATTTCTCTCTGAGGCTGTACGCCCTCATAGGGCTTCCCACCGAGACCAATGATGACGTGGCCTCCCTGGTCGATCTTGTAAAGGTCATACGGCACCATATGATAAAGGCATCGGCTCAAAGGGGCAGCATGGGGCAGATAAGGCTGAGCCTCAATTGCTTTATCCCCAAGCCCTTTACCCCGTTTCAGTGGTTTCCCATGGAGGAGCTCGGCAGCCTCAAGCAGAAGCAGAAACGGCTCAAAAAGGCTCTTATAAAAGAGGGGGGCATCAGTGTCGGTTTTGATGTGCCCAAATGGGCCTATCTGCAGACCCTTCTTTCCCAGGGAGACAGGAGGGTCGGATCGATCCTGCTTAAGGCCCATGAACTTAAAGACGACTGGAAAAAGGCGTTCCGCAGCTCGGAACTTAATCCCGATTTTTTCGTGTACCGGCAAAAGGACCTTGATGAGATACTGCCGTGGGATTTTATCGATAACGGCGTAAGAAAGGCCCATCTCAAAAGGGAATACGATCTGGCATTAAAGGCTGAGGAATCAGACGAGTGCCGGATGGGTGACTGCAGATTGTGCGGGGCGTGCTCCCTGTTTGACAAATAAAATTGCAGGCCTTGAACTCGCCTCCCGACCCGCTTATTCTCCGCAGCTTGCCACAGACAGCCTCAATCCATCCCGTGGCACGGTTTCACACTCCATGAATCAGCAATGTCGTTTTTATCAACAGACACCCCACTTTTAATTTGAAAAATCTTTCTTAGATTAAAAGAAAGGAGGTGTGAATTATGAACAGGAGAGAATTTATTGTGAAAACGGCAGGGTGTGCCGCTCTTGCCGCCCTTGATATTGCACTTCCCGGGCTGACCGGCATAAAGGCCGATGCGGGAGATCTTCCTGATATTGTACTGGCAAAGGGCGGTCCTGAAAAGGCCACGAGGGCGGCAGTAAACGCCCTGGGAGGTATGAGGCGCTTCGTAAGTCAGGGTCAGAGGGTAGTGATAAAGCCCAACATGAGTTTCCCGAATCCCCCTGAGATGGCGACGACCACCCACCCTGAGGTCATAAGAGAACTCGTCAGACAGTGCGTCGAGGCGGGGGCGTCATCGGTCCTGGTCCTGGATAACCCCTTAAGAGACATAGAGATATGCCTTGAAAGATCGCGATTAAAGGATGTCTGCAGGGGGTTCAAGGGCTCCAGACTGGGAGGTCTCAAAGACAAGGGGTCTTTCAAAAAGGTCCAGGTCCCGGGCGGAAAGGACCTCAAGTCCACCATGGTCATGAAACAGGTGCTGAAGGCTGACGTGCTCATCGCTGCCCCTGTCGCCAAATCGCACAGTGCCACCGGTGTGAGTCTTTCAATGAAGGGGATGATGGGTCTTATCTACAACAGAAGCGTTTTCCATTATGCCATGGACCTAAACAGTGCGATAGTGGATCTCTGTACGATCCTCAAGCCCTCTCTCACTGTAATAGATGCCACGAGAATCCTTAGCGAGGGAGGCCCCGGAGGCCCTGGAAAGGTAATTACAATGAACAGGGTGATAGCCTCAAACGATATGGTTGCGGCGGACTCAACAGCGGTTGAACTGGGTACCTGGTACGGAAAAAAGATAAAGGCGTCAGGCATAGAACATATAAGGCTGGCCCATAACAGGGGACTGGGCAGTATGAATATCTCGAATATGTCGGTAAAAGAGGTTACGGGCTGATGAGATTTCAGCGAGTTATTCAGACCCTTACCCTTTTACTGTTCCTTTTGCTGCTGTGGCGTGTGGCCTATCCGCTTCCGGCGTGGGAGGGCCTGAACGTATTTTTGAAACTGGACCCGCTGATCGCCTTGGGCACGGCCGCCTCATCTCGCGCCGTTATAGAGGGGATGGGCCTTGCAGTCCTGGTCCTGCTGATTACTCTGGTACTCGGAAGATTTTTCTGCGGGCATATCTGCCCCATGGGGACTACACTGGATGTTTGTCAAAGGTTCATAAAAGGCAAAAATAAGAGCGATTCCGCAAGGGGTGCCGCAACAGGGCGGCAATACAGGAAGTTCAAATATCTCATCCTTTTCTTTGTGGCGGGCACCTCGCTTCTTGGGATTTCGTCGGTATTTTTGTTCTCTCCCCTTTCGATAATCACCCGTTTTTACTCTCTTGTAATCTATCCCCTTTTTATGCTCATCCTTGGGCTTCTGCTTGAAACCTTCCGCCCTCTGTCTGAATATCTGGGCATGGATGCGCTGAGCCTTGTGAGCATAAAAACCCCCTATTTCAACACAAACGTTTTTGTCATGTTCCTTATGGCAACCATCATTTGCCTAGGGCTTCTGGCACCCAGATTCTGGTGCAGGAACCTGTGCCCTGCAGGAGCAATATTCGCGATATTGTCCTTCAGACCCTTTTTTAGAAGAAGGGTATCAGAAGATTGCACCCTGTGCGGCAGATGTGCCAGGGCCTGCCCGGCAGCCGCCATTGATGATGATTTCTTTAATACCTCATATAGCGAATGTATAGTCTGTCTCAAATGTCAGGAGTTATGCCCGGAGGATGCGATCTCTTTTTTCCCGGGCTGGAAAAGGCACGTGCCGGCCCAGGTGGATATGGGAAAGAGGAGGCTTCTAGGGGCCTTTGCAGCAGGTATGGGCACTGCGGCGGTTTCAATGACTAACCTGAGATATCTGCATGAACTGGAGCATCCTAAGGCGCTCAGATCGGCAAGACTCATAAGGCCCCCGGGCGCTCTTCCTGAAAGTGGTTTTCAGGCCAGATGCGTGCGTTGCGGGCTGTGCATGAAAGGATGCCTGACCAACACCCTTCAGCCTGTCTGGTGGGAGGCGGGGATGACGGGGGTTTGGACTCCCATGCTCTTTGCGAGATTTGCAGGATGCGAGCAAAACTGCAACATATGCGGGTGGATCTGCCCCACCGGGGCCATAAGGCCTCTTGATCTTGAGGAAAAGAAATTTGCGAAGGTAGGCACAGCACGCATAATAAAGTCTCGATGCATAGCATGGGAGCAGGACAAAAAATGCCTCATCTGTGACGAGATATGCCCCTATAACGCCATCTCCCACCAGCCGGCTGAAGGCAAAAAGGCTACGGTTCCGGTTGTTGAGGAATCCAGATGCAATGGTTGCGGCTACTGTGAGATGAAGTGCCCTGTCAAGGGGGAATCCGCCATCGTCATAGAGCCGACAGGAGAGCTCCGCCTCTCGTCTGGTTCCTATAAAAAAAGGGCTCTTGAGCTGGGCCTCAAGCTGAACAGGGCTCCCGGTACGCCTTATATGAAAAACCAAAGTCCATTGTCTGATTGAGATGCGGCAAAACCCCGGGATCTTTGGATAGCACAAGGCATAAAAGTCGCTATTGCAAAAAATCGCCAAAAGACAATGAGCAGGGCTTCCAATGCTTGCGGTATTGCCGCTTGATGATGGATGGTTTAGATAGAGATTGATTGACCTTTTCCGCTCGCTGTTTTAAAAAAAACACTATAACAAACGGTTTCTCTCAGGGAGTGTATATGAATGCATACAAAAAGGCGGGTATGCTGGAACATGAATTTGAGGCACAGCTGGTTGATTCGGTGCTCAATGAGCGGGGCATACCTCACCTCATAAGATCGTACCATGACACCGCCTTTGACGGACTCTACCAGACCCAGAAAGGGTGGGGTTATGTGAGCGGCCCTGAGCAGTATGTCGATGAGATAAAGGAGATCCTCTCAAGTATCAGAAAATATCCCGCGCCGGCCGATGAAGAGGGCCCCCTGTAATGAATACGCTCAGGGCCTGCGTGGTTATTGCCGCCTTTTTCTTCTTCCTTTCTTCCCCCGCATTCGGAATGGAGACCTCAACCCAGGAGAAGAGCTGGACCTTCAGCTTTTATTTTGAAAACGATCTGTTCACCGGATCGGATCAGAATTACACAAACGGCGTGAAACTGTCCTGGATGTCCCCTGATCTCAGGACATACGAGGAAAGCGGGAGCCTGCCCGAATTCACCCTTCCCGCGGTCAGATTTCTTCCGTTTGTAAATGAACCTGAATCGATACAGAGGAATATCTCCCTTGCCATAGGCCAGAGCATGTATACACCTGAGGAGATCTCAGGGAGCGACCTGATCATCGATGACCGCCCCTATGCGGGATGGACATATCTTGCGATCGGGTTTCACAGCAGGAGCGTGTCGAAACAGGACTCCCTCGAATTTCAGATGGGTCTTGTGGGCCCCGAATCGTTCGCCGAGCAGGCCCAGACCATCGTGCATGAAATAGGCGGGTATCAGAAACCGAACGGCTGGGACAACCAGCTCAAGAACGAGCCGGGTCTTGAGGTGATATATGAAAGAAAGGTACGGCTATGGCGACATGAATACTCAGGCGGATTCGGCTCAGACCTGATAGCTCACCTGGGCGGGGCCTTGGGAAATGTCTACACATACGGTAACGTCGGCATGGTGGGGCGCATCGGGTGGAATATCCCCCTTGATTTCGGCACGGCCCTTATAAGGCCCGCGGGAGATACCAACGCCCCGCTCGGCGGCAGCGATCCCAGATTTTCTTCAATAAGGAAGCTGAGCCTTCACCTCTTTGCAGGAGTCGATGTCAAAGGAGTTTTAAGGGATATCTTTCTTGACGGAAATACCTTTACGGACAGCCACAGCGTTGACAAGAAGAACCTGGTGGCCGATTTTGTGACCGGAATAAGCTTTATACTCTGGAAGATGAAGTTCTCCTTGTCCCATGTCTTGAGGACAAAGGAGTTTTGCGGCCAGAAGCAGAATCACCAGCGATTCGGGTCGGTCAACCTGTCTTTTTCATATTAGATATCTGCCGGATAAACATCTTGAGGAGGAAAAAATGGATATCGCCCTATATATCGTATCCTTGGTATGGATAGCCATGGGGGCCTTTCTCGTCATATACACCGGGCAGGCAAGGTCATTTATAAAGGGGGTGTTTCCGCCTTCAAGGGCAAAGGTCTTTGCCGTAATTCCCTTTGCCTTCGGGGTGGTCCTTGTCATTGGGGCCTTTTACAGGACCCAGATGTTCTGGCTTGCCTTTGTCCTGGGGCTTCTCGGTATCCTGAAAGGGATCTTCCTTTTTCTGGGGCCGTCGGACAGGATAGCCGCCCTCATGCAGTGGTGGTACGGCAAGGCGAGTGACAGGGTGGTCAGGACGGGCGGGCTTATCGCCTTTTTCCTTGGAAGTGTGATATTTTCCTATATCAGACAGGGGTAAAGAAAGGATAAACGCACGCCTTCAAAGACAAAGCCTTGCGCCATACCGGGGCTGTCCTGTGGAAATTTTCCCACCGCGGAGAATCTTATTTCCTGAAATCCCGGATGAATCTGTCCGATGATTCTATGGAATCGTTCATACGCCTTATAAGGCCGTCTATTTTGTCCTGTAGGACTGAAAACTCCGATTTTAGAGAACCGATGGCCTGGGCATTCAGGTTGTGTTTTAAAAAAAGGACATTATCGCGAAAGGCGGCAAGTACGGGTGCCATGCTTTTTTCCGCCCTCTTCATTTTTACAAGCATCTTTCTGTACTGCAATCTGGTGGCATCAAGCTTTTCCCCGCTTGATTTCTTCATCTCCCGGTTCTCATAAAGGTCAAGTTCCTTCCGCCACTCTTCAAACAGGGCATCGGCAACCGATTCCACCTTGTCTATCTTTGCCGAGACCCTCTGGGCAGCATTCCTGCAGTCTTCATGCTCGGCATTAAGGGTTTCATAGGCTTTTTTCAGGTCAGTATCCCTTATCTGCACGATAGACTCAAAGCGTTCAAGTGCAGATTTGAATTGCTCCTGGGCCTGTTTCTGTGAGTCTCTTGCGCCTTCAACCCGATCGACCAGGATATCCCGTTTGTGCACGCCCGCCTTTTCCATCGCGTCGTAGTAGACCTTTGTGCAGCCGTTCAAAGAGATAAGAGAAAGAGCGTATATAGCGATAAGTGCGAACAGCTTTCTGCTGATCTTCATAATCAAAAAATCTCCTCTGGAATCTTTTGTTACCCGGCTATTTGTTTTTGGCTATTACCCATACCGCATGAATTATCCCCGGCAGATACCCAAGAATGGTAAGTATTATGTTTAACCAGAAATGTTTCCCAATACCCACCTGAAGAAAGACTCCAAGGGGAGGAATCAGAACCGCGATTATGATCTTTATTATTTCCATACAACCTCCTGTGATTTAAAAACCGATTTTTTCTGAAATTTTTTGATAAAAGGTCCGCGGGTCTCAGAGGTTACCGTACGCATCCACTATGGACGCAAGAAACCTGTTCTCCTGTTTTGACAGGTCGGGATCAAGCGCCAGGATCTCCCGGGCCTCGCTTTTTGCCGCCTCAAGGAGTACGTGTTCCCTGAGCATCTCCGAGAAATCAAGTTCTCCGGCCCCCGCCTGCCTTGTGCCCATGAACTGCCCCTGCCCCCTTGCCTCAAGATCCTTTGAGGCTATCTCAAAGCCGTCGTTGCTTGCCACAATCACCTTGAGCCGGGCAAGCGCCTCCTCAGAAACCCTGTCCGATCCGATAAGAAGACATACCCCCTGTCGCGAGCCGCGTCCCACCCTGCCTCTCAGCTGATGAAGCTGGGCAAGCCCGAACCGCTCCGGGTGCTCCACCACCAGCAGTGTGGCATTCGGGGCATGAACCCCCACCTCCACCACGGTGGTTCCTACCAGAAGATCGAGCTCCGCCTTTCTGAACGCCTCCATGATCCGGTCTTTTTCCCGGCCCGGGATCCTGCCGTGGATCAGCTCCACCCTGAAGCGGGCTGAAAAAAGCCTTTTCAGGCTCTCATACATCTCAGTTGCGTTTTTGAGATCCTCTTCCTCACTTTCCTCGATCACGGGGCATACCACAAGGACCTGCTCGTTTTTCTCCATCCTGTCTCTTACCGTGTTAAAGATCTTTCTTTTTTTACCCTCATCGACAAGATGTGTGATAACAGTCCTTCTGCCTTCAGGCATCTGTCTTATTGTGGTGATGTCCAGGTCCCCGTATATGGTCATGGCAAGGGTGCGGGGGATAGGGGTGGCGGTCATTACAAGGAGATGCGGGTTATGCCCCTTTTTGTTCAGAAGATTTCTCTGCCTTACCCCGAAGCGGTGCTGCTCGTCTATTATGACAAGGCCGAGCCTTGAAAAGGTGACCGCCTCCTGAATGAGGGCCTGGGTGCCGATCACCAGGTTGTAGGACCCCTTTTCAATGTCCCGGTAAAGCTCAAGCCGGCTCTTTTTGTCAAGTGCGCCTGTAAGGAGCACCGGCCTGAATCCCAGTTTGGGGGAAAGCTCCGAAAAATAGGCGAAGTGCTGTCCTGCCAGGACCTGCGTGGGTGACATAAGGGCTGTCTGAAGCCCGTTTTTTGCGGCAGCGCACGCGGCCGCAGCCGCCACAACGGTCTTTCCGCAGCCCACATCCCCCTGAAGGAGCCTGCTCATGGGCGAGCCGTTTTGAAGGTCATCCATGATCTCCCTGATCGCATTTACCTGGTCCCGGGTGAATTTGAAAGGAAACGCCTTTTGAAATTCCTTCAGCAGGTCTTCGGGTATCAAAAGGGTTATGCCCTTTTTCGCCCTGCGCCTTTTTGCCATGGCGCATATCCTCAGCATGACCCCCAGGAACCTTCCGAATACGATCCTTTTGTGATAGGGGGTATCTTCGCTGATGAGCCTCTCATACGGGATGTCATCCGGCGGAAAGTGGAGTTTTTCAAGTGTTTCAAGAAACCCGGGAAGGTTGTGTCTTTCAAGGATATCCGCGGGGATCGGATCTCTTACCGCCCCCTTGAAACGATTAAGCGCCTCCCGCACGACCGAGCGCACGACATGGGCGGATATTCCTTCGATTGCCGGGTAGACCGGATAATAACCGAGAAGGGAGCCGTCATCCTGCTGCTCCTTGATATCTGAGATGTCGGGATGGGCCATCTGCCGCCTTTTACCTGTGATCCTTACCGTGCCGTACGCCCTTATCTCAAGACCCTGCTCCGCGTAGGCGGAAAGGTGGGATTTTCTGTAGTTAAACCAGATAAGCTCGATCCTTCCGGTATCATCCTCTATGATAATCTTGAAAAGCCCCTTACCTCTCCTGAGCGGTCTTTCCTCCCTTGAGTAGACCACTTTTCCCTTGACCAGTGCCTTTTGGGTATCAGAGGTGTCTTCCATGGGGGTGATACGGCTCCTGTCTTCATATCTTGAAGGCAGGAACTCAAGGAGATCCCCTATGGAGCTTATCCCGCGCCTGTAAAAGGCCGACTCCCTTGTAGGGCCTATGCCTTTGAGGGTGTTGAGCGGTCTTGAAAGATCAGGCATATCCGGAAAGCTTACGGTGCTGTTCATGGTTTTTACTCGACTTGAAAATTTTTCCTTTGAATCCCGCATAAATCCCTTGCCTGCGGGGGTACGTTTTTAACCGGTCTTGCCGGCCGCACGAATCGGAAAACGGCGGTTTATGCATTTGCACTAAGTAGAATATAGGAAAGGATTCAAGTATTCAAGAGGGCTTGCGCTTATGCGTGCCTGTCTCATCGAGGGAAAGGTGGAAGAGGACTTTGGCGTAGTTAACATGACGGTCAACTGGATAGGGCCTCTTGACAGGATCGTGAGGCACCGACCTGTCAGCCGTGCCGTATAAGGGTCCCAAGACACCTTGCGATAAGACTGATACTTTTTGCCGCCCTTTGCTTTCACTTTTACTTATGTCATGAAATTCGATTCTTTAGCCCTTTTATATCAATTACTTCAAAAATATTTTTCAAAAATGTTTTATATTTATTTTTATGGTCTAAATACGTTTTATCAAAAGATACGCTGAAGACCACGGGCGTAAGCCCGTGGATGAAAGCGTTTTTTGAAAGTAGCTCAGAAATATAAATGATATTGGAATTATGATAAGCTAATGTAATGGAGATAAGATTAAGTGGTCACGGAGCATACCATCACCAATATCATGTTGTATGGATCCCCAAGTATCGTAAAAAGGTACTGAAAGGTGAATTAAAAGAGTTTGTTGAAAAACATCTTTTTGATATCCAAGGCTATCATCCTGATGTTGAGATAAAGAATTATAGTATTCAAAAAGATCATATTCACTTGGTAATAATCATTCCCCCCAGATATTCAGTTTCTGGTGTGGTTGGTAAGATAAAGGCCAATACAAGCAGACAGATTCGTAAAGAATTTGACTGGGTAAAAGATATATACTGGCGTAATGAGTTTTGGTCCCCTGGATTTTTCTCATTTACAGTTGGAATCAATGAAGAGGTGATAAGAAAGTATATAGAATATCAAGAAAAGGCCAATAAGGGCCAAGTTCAACTAAGTTTAGATCTAAAGCCATAAAGTGCCACGGGCGTAAGCCCGTGGGTATCTACTTCTATGCTTAAAATTATTCCAAGACATGTTTTTTCAACCCTTGAAAGACAGCACGGCACAGGCGGAAAACCCCGCTCCTTTAGCCGATGGAATCAATTCGCCCATCTGATGTTTATGCAGCTGACCTCCAGAGTGCGCCTCAGAGACGGTATCCAAAGCTTGGTGGGCAAAATCTAAAAGTGCAGGCCTATGGAAAACCGAAAACCCTATACCGCCATGGAAGTGGCGCAAGAACGGGGAATAAGCACATGCAACATAAGGTTTGCACGGGATCGCGGCAGACCCACCGCTCCCCGTGAAACCTGCCGATAGGGCCGACGCTGCGCGCGACCCTATCGGGGCGGGGCTATGAATAGTCCGCGCGTCCTATCCAGCGGTCGGAGACGACAATCCCGTGGACAAGCAAGCTTGCCCGTTGGCCTTAAGATGATCTTGACAAAATGACCTCTTATATGTACATTATGGTGTACATTACGAATGATTCGGAGGTGTTCCTATGAAAACAGTTACTTTTACAGATTTTCGTAAAAAGGCATCAGGCTTTATAGCTGAGGTAGAACATGGGGAAACAATTATCCTTTTGCGCCGTGGAAAGCCCGTTGCGGAAGTAATCCCGTTTTCTGACAGGCTGCAAGAAATACCAGCCTGGAAAAAGCCTGGTATTCGCTTAAAGTTGCAGGGAAGCGATCTGTCGTCCGCCATTTTGGAAGAACGAGAAGCGGCGGCATGAAATTATTAGTTGATTCATCGGCATTTGCGAAAAGGTATGTACAAGAACACGGCAGTGAAGATATGGAATCTCTTCTGCAACGTGCTTCAGAGTTAGCGGTTTGTATAATTTTGGTGCCCGAAATTATCTCCGGACTTAACCGAAGACTGAGAGAGCAAATTTTATCGACTAATGACTACCGGAAGTTAAAAAATCAACTTTTAGAAGATGTCCATGATGCGACTGTGATTCAGATAACGCCATCAGTAATTTCTCATTCAGTGAAGCTTTTAGAAAATAATGTCTTACGAGCGATGGATTCCTTCCATGTGGCTTGCGCATTAGAATGGCAGGCAGATCTTTTTATAACATCAGACAAAAGACAATTAACAGCTGCAAAAAATGCCGGGCTTCTGACTGAATTCATAGGTCAACAAGACGCTTGAGCGGACTGGCTATTGAGATGACGTGCCGAATCAGTGAATTTGGGGTCGGTCTGAGATAACTCCATGAAATGACTTATAAAGAAGTCTGAAAAGGGCCAAAAATAAGGTCTATATCGCCATTTTTTGATGCCGAAAAAGGCATTATAGGTTTGTCGCGGGGAACCACCGCTGTTTGCCACAAAAAAAGGGTTTAAGTCTGCTCTCGACCGTTGAAATTAAAATGAGGTACCGCAAAATCCATTACAGTGCGGTAAGCGGTATCATTGAAAGGGTGAAACAAACTTAGATCATTTCCAAAAGAGTTGGTCTAAATGAAGGTTTCGAGTGGTCAAGGGGCCGCGGGTTCGAGTGAAAAGCTTAAAGATCATAGGCAGCTAAACGTTAGACAAAAATCGCATACACCTTGTTTGCATATGTATGAAGGAGTTAAACGTTTTTTTAAAGATGAGCAATACTATTTTACCTCCCTAATCAGAAGATCCGCTGTTTTCATATCAAGGGACACCGCCCAAGGGTATGGGAGAAAAACGGCTATAGAGTATGCGCGATTTCTCTATATTGCATATGGTTCAGTCTGTGAATTGGAAACCCGGGACATAACATCAGCTGAGCTGGGTTATTTAAAAGAAAAAAGGCTTTGAAAATTAAGAAGAAAAACAGGGTATGTCGGGGCAATGTTCAAAGAAATGATCAAATCCCTGGAAAGAAAACCCTTGAAACCGGGAACCCGCCCTGAGCTGGCCGAAGGGTGGGACTGCGCGAAGCGTAAGCGAAGCAAAGAATCCTTGAATCCTTGGGTCCTTGGCCACTCTTCGACAACTAAGTTGGAGAAAAACCAAAAATAATAATATGGGGCAAATAATTTGATATGTAAAAGGAAGAATTCGCCAAAAATATTGACAAAAATCAAAGGCAGACTTGACTTCCAAAAAGAATAGAGAGGAAAAAATGAATGCTGGTGTAATCGGAGGAATTATTGGCGGCATTATTGGTGTTATCGGAGGGGTTATCGGAACCTATTTCAGTATCAAAAATACAAATGGGCCCAAAGAACGGGCCTTCATGATAAAAGCTTCGGGGATATTCTGGGTTCTCGGTATAATTTTCATAACTCTTCTTTTTCTTCTCCCATCTCCATATAAATGGTTTATATGGCTTCCGTATGGTATTTTATTTCCAATAAGTATTCGTTTTGTAAACAGGAAACTGGAGCAAATAAAGCGAGATGAGTCATGATGCAGCAGGTATTTCTGTGAAGGGAAAAATGATTGACCGGCAGGCATTTATTGAATTCTGGCAGAAACGATATAATCCCAGAATGACTTTTTTATTTTTGGTTGTATATGTTGCTGGGATCATATGCTGTTTTTTACCTGCAACGAAAAAGATGAATGAGCATCCTGTTTTCACGGTTGCATGGTTTGTCCTCTTCTTCGCGTACTTACTTGGGATGCCGTTCCTCTGGAACAGGATTTGGTACGGGAGGCCGAATCCACAATTTTTAAAGTGTCCGGTTTGCAAAAGACCCCTTGGGCGCATCAGGCAGCTTGTTATCGCCACCGGTAAGTGTGGTCATTGCGGAAATCAAATATTAACAGGCTGCGAAGACGCTTCACCGGACGACGATTCCGGCCTGCTCCATTGACGACGTTGAGCTTAAGCTTTATGGCTCGAATATTGTTCCTTGGCAACTCAATGAAAAAGGGGCCACCCATTGATGGGTGCCCCCCCAAGATCCTCCCAAATAAAGATTCGAGGTTGTTTCCAAACCCATAAGCAGTAAGCTTTGCAGCCTATTATGCCGAAAAAATCGGTGCTCAACTCCGCATTGAAAATCAATGTCTTGGTCATCCGAGAACTTGAAACAGAGGAGGGCAACTGAATTGTATATCCTGATTCTAATTCTGTTGGTTAGCCCGTTTTATCTGAACGATTTTGCGAGTATCTTTATCAAAGACTGGCACCTGTGGTTGATTATCGACTATGTCGGGGTGAAGCTTTTTCCTTTTGTGGTCACGCTGTGGTTGGTCCGAACCAAGAAAATGCGACCGCCCGAGTTCGGGCTCACCACCCAAAGCATGCCGTCATTTTTTGTCGTTTTCCTGCTTGTGGCACTTGTCGGCACGGTAATAGACCAAAATGGGTATCAGTTAATAAAAAAACTTCCGGGCTACTCGCCGCTTGGCGGCATGCCGGCGATTACGAGCCCTGCCTGGAACTGGATAGACCTTACGTTCGGACTATTGGTGGTGGGAATATTCGAAGAACTCATTTTTCGCGGCTTTATGCACACATTCATCAGCAGGTACACCGAGAATTCGTTTGCCATAGTCGCGATTTCTTCGGTTGCTTTCGGTCTTATCCACTGGAGCCTAGGCCTGCACGCCATACTGATCACATCGATTATCGGAGCAGTTTTCATGACTGTATACCTGGAAACTCGGTCTCTACCGGCCATTATGTTCGCGCATTTTGCAATCAACTTTATCAATTTTGCCGGTATTGTTCCCAAATCGATATTTAAATTGGTTTGAGACAGGCAAAAAAGATTGTGAAGGGCATCGGGGGGGGCTTGAAACTTGAATTATCTCGATAGAAGGGGGCAGGACTGCTGTTGATTCTTACCTGAAGGGGCTCAGCGTGATCTTTGTTTGAAGTTAATATAATTGACCGCAGCCTTAGACCCATTCCAGTGCGGTAAGCGGTATCATCGAAAGGGTAAAACAAAAAATAATAACGGACAAATATTTTGATATATAAGAAAGAATTAGCCAAAATATCGGCAAGAAGTCTAGGGCAGACCTGCCCCCAAACAGTCACCTTTTTTATCAGCCCGCCCTTTTTCATTCATCAACCAAAGCAACGCCGGCCCTTTTGTGCTCGTCTGAACCCCGCAGTTTCCATCGGGCAAACAGGCACAAAGTGATAAATGACAAAAGGAAATACCACGGAAAAAATGAAATTGATTTTATAAAGAGAAGATTTTCCAGGCTCTGTCCGTCAAGATTGAGCTGGTTTCCTGAAGCATGCGACCTCAAAGTCGCCAGCAGCAAAGAATATAACAACCCTATAAGCCCGTAAGCCAGGTTGAGTGAGAGCCCGTTGAAGCTCAACACGGTGGCCCGCTGACTCGAATGCGTAACCCTGTTCAAATAGTAGCTTGAAAAAAAACGCAAGAGATACATGCCGCTAAAAAGCAGCAATATTGGAAAAAGTCCGATAACGGGCAGAAAAAAAGTCATCACAATAAGCCCGAGGAGAGTAAGGACGAACATGACGCCCAAATTGGATGCAGGAGAATGACGTTCTGCCAGTTTCCGGGCAATATGCGGGATGAAAATCCCAAAAACCGCCATCCCGGACCCTATTAACCCGAAGGTGGCCTCCGGCAGGTGGATGAGACGGTAATACTGACTGTTCAGGGTTATAACCATCCTGATGCTGTTATCAAAGACGAGGGTTGAAAGAATGATAACCAGGACAAATGGTGTGGTCAATATCCATCGGCCTGCCTTAAATGTCAGTTTGAAGGATTGGATAATCGCATTCCCTCGCCCTTGTTCCATCTCAATTTCAGCATCATCTGCATCGCAAACATCCTTCATCCTGAGCGTGGTTATGAGCGTCATTACGGCCATCAGCAGGGTGAGGAAAAGTGGGAAGCGCAGCGTAAGGTCTTGTGTAAACCGGATATTCAATCCCAGCCAATGCCCGACCCGCCCCATCAAGGCCGGGTCGTATACGGCAGCCCCCAGGCTCAAGGCCCCGATATAGGCAATCGATTGCAGGCGCATTTGTTTTTCCAAGACCGCGCCCCAGTCACTGACATGCCCCTCTTTCTTGAGGGAATCATAGGCGATAGCTTCGTCGGCACCGCTTGCGGCAGCTTCCGCAGCCCCGCTCAGAACTCTGTTTACCAGAAATATCGCAAACAGCAGCTTGGGTTTACCCATGGGGGCGAAACAGAGAAGCGCAATTTCCACAACCATGAGCGCGGCCGCACACACCAGAAGATTGCGCCGGCCGATCGTGTCTGCAAGAGCCCCTGAAGGAACCTCCAGCACTACTATGGCCGCGGCCCACGCCACATTCAACAAGGCAAATTGCTGCAGGGTCAACCCGAAGTCCAGAAACAGGATAGTGAATACGGGATAATAGAATCGGGCGTTAAAAAACACCCGAAAGGCAATGAAATAACGTACGTTGCATATTTTAAACGGAGATTTGGTATTCAGGTCGTTCATGGCAGCTTTTCGAGGATGGCCTGCGTCATATTAAAGCAAATAGTCCATGCCCATCTCTTCAAATATCTTTGCCGACCCCTTCAGGTAGCCCGATGCCTTGTCCGGCCGGCCCGGATTCCAATAGGATCCTCCCATAAAGTAATCCATTCGAAGATCATCGCCGATGGTGCCCACCAAAACGGAGCCTGAGTTAAGCCCTATGCGCATTTGAAAATCGACGCCGTTTTGGAGCATGATTTTTTCGGCATATGTCCCCATGGCCCGCTGGATGGCCAGCGAGGCATAACAGGCTCTCTGAGCATGGTCTTCGAGAGAGAGAAGGGCGCCCAAAAGGGCCGTCCATCGCCTGTAAACTGATTGATGGTGCCTTCATATTTGTGGATCTCATCCATCAGGATTTTGAAACACCCGTCCATGATCTGAATCACCTGTTCAGGGCCAAGTTTTTCAGAGATACCTGTAAAGTCGGCCACATCAGCAAAGAGGACCGTCACAAGTTTGTGCTCCCCTTCTATGGAGGCGCGGGTGGTCAGGATTTTGTCGGCCATGAATTTAAGTGTGTAGGATCTGGGTTGGTCGTAATCGAGAAAAGGGGGGGCAGCGGTTTGATCAATCTTGCGGCCGCATTCACCTAATTTATTTCCTAAGGGGATCTTTGCTCCGCAACCGGGGCATTCGATCTCCATTCTTGTCCCGCATTCTTCACAAAACTTGACGCCGTCACGATTTTCAGTCTGGCATTTCGGGCATTTCATTTTTCAAACCATCAATATCCCGACTCATGGTTTTTCCGCTGAAACTGCGGCCCTGACAGGGGGCAAACCCTTGAAACGTCCTTTAAAAACTCTTGTTTTATACCATAAGGGAATCTTTTTTAGAAGGGGGCCGGGTTGGTGGGAAGGGCTGGGGAGGTACGATGAAACCAAAGGGGGACATTGGATCCAAAACGATTTTAAAAAACTGCTTTGCACTATTTATAGTCTCGGTATATTTTAACGGCAGTGATAATCTTATTAAGACCCCTCTCTTGTTTTTAAAATGGCATCGGGGTTAAGTCCTGAAACTTGGATCAACCCATGGGTTCAGATAAATATCCCTTTTTACATGCATTCCGGCCGACGGGTAAAGAGCAAAATCGATTGGAACGGTACCCTGAACAAAAGGATTCGGCAGTGATGCCTGTGGTCGGGGGGCATATAGCGTGAGGAAAGATGAATAAGATTTTGGTTCATCCGGCAAATGCCGGGGTAATAATATTGGTTGGTGAATTTACTGTAAAAAGCCATAGAAAAATCGTCGCCAATGGGTTATCTCGTTTCTGAGCTACGACACTACAGACACGAGAGGAGACCGACAATGGCGACGACAAGCTTTTTGTATCACACAATGGGCCTTAAAGGCTACCGACACATTCGTACCGAGTATCGTTATGGTGTTGTCTTTTACCATGTAAAACTGAGGAACACCAAACGCAGGTGCAGAAGATGCGGTGCCAGGTGGCGTTATCTCAGAAAAGCAGGAAAATTTACCAGGGTTTTTCATGCCTTGCCCATTGGCAGAAAGCCACAGAAGATAGTGCTTCATGGGCATGAACAATACTGCCGGCATTGTGGACGTATATTGAGGGAACCCATTAAATTTGCCAGAGGGAAAAAGCGTTCTTTGAGATGTTTTGATCGATTTATCGTTGATCTGTGCACTATTGCTACCATCAAGGCAGTGGCTGCGTTCCTTGGGGTTGGATGGGATCTGGTTAAAGGCATCTTCAAGGAAGATCTTAAAAAGCGCTTGAGCAGACGAAAGCTGAGAAGAGTCCGCTACATTGCGGTTGATGAGTTTGCTCTTCGAAAGGGGCATCATTACATGACTGTGGTCATGGATCTTGAAACCGGACAGATCCTTTATGCTGAGAAGGGCAAGGATGCACAGGCCTTGATCCCTTTTCTCAAAACGCTGCGCAGGAGAAGAATAAAACTCATGGCAGTGGCAATGGACATGTCCCCGGCCTACATGAATGCTGTTAAGGAAGTATTCCCCAATGTTGATATCGTACACGATCCTTACCATGTGGTGGTTAATGTCAACAAGGCTATTGATGAAACCAGGAAAAATATTTACCGCACCATGACAGGCAAGCAGCGTGGCATCATTAAAGGATCGAGGTTTTTGCTGCTCAGACCGCTAGAGGCTTTAAGTGAGGCCTCACTTTCAAAGCTTTCTGCTATTATGGAAATCAATGAGCCGCTGTATAAAGCATATATACTGAAAGAAGAACTTCGCTGGTTCTGGAATCTACCGAATGCATGGTTAGGTGAGCAATTCTTGGATAACTGGATCAAGGAAGCATACGAAACAGGTATCAAAAGCTTCATAAAGCTGGCTGATTCACTGCTGCGACACAAACCAGGTTTGTTATCATATTTTGCTCACCGTATCTCCACTGGTCCACTTGAGGGCCTTAACAACAAAATCAAAGTGCTCAAACGACAAGCATATGGTTTCAGAGACAACGAGTATTTTAAACTACGTCTCTACTTCTTACATAATGACACCCCGGCATTTGCCGGATGAACCAAGATTTTTATCCTTCTTATGGTTACTGTTATTCTTGGTCTGTCCGATGTCTCTTATGCTGAGAGTTATTTGCCGGATGAGCCCGGGGTTGAGCGCCATGAATCCATAGGTAAGCAAATGATCGATTCCTATGCTCAAGCTTTGGGAACCTGGAAGACAGCGGAAGATATTAATAAATGGGTCGGCGGTAGTTTTACATACGATAGGAAAAGGGCGATTAAGTTTTCTTCTGCCCGGAAAAACAAGAAAAAGGGGGTCCCGGTTTACGAGCCGTCCGAATTTTTTGTTACAAAGGCCGGGGTTTGTGTCGATCTTGCTTGTTTTGGCGTTGAAACACTCAAAAAAATTGATCCTCATAGTGATCCGAATTATCTCATGATCAAATTCGTTCCGATACAAATAAATGGACATACGTTTCGATTGCACTGGTTGGTGAGTTTTAAAAAGGATGGCAAGAAATACTTTTTTTGTGACTCAAAACGTCCCGGTTTCCTTGCAGGTCCCTACGATAGCACTCAGGTCTTCATCAATGAATATGAACAATACAGGGGCCGAAACATTGTCGCGTACCGCGAGTTGAAATCCTACGAAAAGAAGAGGAAACCAAAATCAGTGAAAGGAAAAAGGCCGGAAGACCGCGCACCTGATTAGATCCGCCGGCTACAAAAAGATTATCCATGATGCAGGAGGTCCTATGTTCAAAATAATGCAAAACGGCGTGAATCGATTAGATATTGAGCTGAGTGGGAAGTTGGACTCTGAGGAAATGAAAGTTGCACTGGATGAACTTGTCGGTAAGTCGAAGAATATCGAAAATGGCAGGATGCTGTATAAGATTATTGATTTTCATCTTCCGTCATTAGGTGCAATTGGAATTGAATTTTCCCGCCTTCCTTCGATGTTCGGACTTATGAGAAAATTCGATCGCGCTGCGGTATTGACTGACAAGACCTGGCTGAAAAAAGCAAGTGAACTTGAGGGGGCTTTATACCCGGGGCTGGAAATCAAGGCTTTTGGTATGGACCAAAAAGCGGAAGCAGAGGCCTGGTTGTCGAGTTAGGGCGATATGGGTCTCTGAAAACAGCTAGCTGAGGGAAACGGGGTGAGGTCTTGAAACTTGATTCGGCTCGATAGAAGGGGCCTGCCGCTTCATGGTCTTGCAGTCCCGTATTTTTTATGGCTGCCAGGGAAATACATGAGATTGAAATCAAATTTTCACCGGATCAAAAGGTCATGTTGGATTTCGACCCGGCAGAACTATGTGGAGTGGAAACAAAACGGCTAAATGAACAGGCGCGGCGGAATATCCATGAGTTTTCTGATGATTCCGTATTCCAATTGGCAAAGGAGGAATTTGAAAAAACTTGAAACCGCGGATCGGGGCATCAAGTTCAGGATGAGGTGGCCGACGGAAGCCTCCGCCGGTTTTTACCGAACATGGCGCCCTGCAGGCTGCGAACCTGTCGAATTCGGAACAGGCCGATAAAATGAGAGTGTTTATCGTAAGGGCTTTTGTTAGGATGTGTGAAACGGCCTTCAAAAATGAGGTGTTGTCGCACAAGGTAGACCGGTTGGAAAAGCGATTGATTTATATGGGGTTCCCCGGGGAGGAATGGATGAAACGGATATCAGTGCTTCTTGTCTTCTTGCTTGCTGCCTGTTCAATGATCGGCTGCGCAGGGATGTCTGGAAATCAGTGTCTTGAGGCGGACTGGTATGAAATCGGGCGCCAGGACGGAAACCAGGGCAAAGCCCGTGAAGTGTTTCAGAAGCATTATAAGAGATGTCTTGAATATGGTGTTCAGGCCCAGAGAGACGCCTATTTCTGCGGCCGGGCCGAGGGCCTGAAACATTATTGCACCTATGACAATGGGCTGAGTCAGGGCAGGAGGGGACGGGCCTACCGGTTTGTCTGTCCCGCTTCCCTTGAACCTGATTTTCTGGCTGGTTATGAGAATGGTAAGTTGATCCGCAAATATGAAACTCGAATCCATTCATTGCAAAGAGATGTCAAGGCCATTGAAAAAAAGATCAAGGCAAAAGAAAAGGAACTGTATGCGTCCCGCACCGCCGGCGCCCGCAGGGCCGTGCTTCGGTCCGAACTCAAGACCCTGGACATGGAATACAGGGATGCCGTTCGCCGGATCCACCAGCTTGAGGAGGCACTCGCTGATATTTGATGCGGCCGGCTGCGTAAGGTCCTGGAACGTGAACCGGCTTGATGAAGGGGGCGGGGTCAGGTCTGCACATTTGACAGAAGAACATTGATTCGGTTTTAAGATGTCTGAGGAAAAACCGGCACGAAGGCTGTTTCAGCGGAATGAAACCAAGGGAAATTGAAAAATGATCTTTTATAATTATAGAATGAAGAGGAAATGATATGGTTTATGTGATTGCATCGATACGCGTGAAAAAGGGAAGGCTTCAAGATTTCATTGAGATATTTAAATCCAATGTACCTGACGTTAGAAAAGAGAAAGGATGTATCCGGTATCTCCCGACGGTAGATATCAACTGCGACTTGCCTCCACAGCTTTTGGACGAAAATGTTGTGACGGTTATTGAGCATTGGGACAGCCCGGACGCTCTGCGCGATCATCTTGCTGCTCCTCATATGCTGGGCTACAAGGAAAAGGTCAAGGACATTGTAGCGGATGTCTCTATAAAGGTACTGCAGGAAGCATGAAACATCTGGCTGAAGCACATAGGGGGGCCGGGTCTTTAACCTTGAACCGGCTCATGATAGCGTGGTATTAGACTTTCTGTAAGCGCCGCCATATCCATTCAGGTATCGAATGAACAGACAAAGGAGAAGATCGTGATTATTAAAAAACTGAGTGATGTGCCCTTTGCAAAACTTGAGGGGTATGAGAAGGTGAAAAAGCAGATCGTAATAGGGCCGGAAGACGGATCCGAGGAAATAGTAATGCGTTATTTCAGCCTCGAGCCGGGGGGGTCGAGCCCGCATCATACCCATGATTTCCCTCATCTGGTAAAAGTCGAGGCGGGAAACGGGGTTGTTTCCGATGAGGCGGGAAATGAACATGAGCTTAAAGCTGGCGATTTCGTCTATGTAAACGGCAGTGAGCTTCACCAGTTCAGAAACGCCGGGTCGGCTTCGTTTGAATTTGTCTGCATTGTTCCGAAAAGAGGGGAGGGTTGATATCATCGCCTGAACCTTGTCGGACACTGAAACATTAAGGTGGAATGTTCATTCAGAGCATGCCGGGCCCAGTCATTTAAGGATTATCTCAGATGAATCTTTGAGACATTACACCCATATCTTTTGATCGGGCGTGAACCAATGGGCAATAGGGCCTCAATCAATAACAACAAAGGCTTGTTAGGCGGGGGTCCTTTTTATCTCCGGTCCATCCTGAACGGCATCGCCATGGTTTTTTCATGCATCCTGCTCAGTGTCGGTTGCGGCACACAAACGGCAAAAGACACGATCCTTATGCAAAGTCAGTCAAAAGAGCTCACAGAGACGTTTTTTCATGAAGGTATAAGGCGGAGCTATCATATTCATCTGCCGCCCGGTTTCAGAAGCGACAGGCCGTCTCCTCTGGTGCTTGCCCTGCACGGAGGGGGCGGTCAGGGGAGAAGGTTCGACAGGTCCATCACAAGGGGCACCCTCGTGGCAGCAGCGGACAGCCGGGGTGTCGTCCTTGTATTTCCCGAGGCTGTAAAGAGCCATTGGTTCGACGGCCGGGCCGAGATTCTCGAGACGGAAAGGGGATACGATGACGCAGGTTTTATCTCCGTCGTCATAGATCGTATGGTGAAAAACTACGGCATCGATTCCGGGCGTCTATATGCCACAGGCATTTCAAACGGCGGCTTTATGTCGATACGCCTGGCCATGGATTTTTCCGAAAAGATCGCGGCGGTCGCCCCTGTTGCCGCGCAACTTTCAATGGTCCTTAAGGACAAGACACCCAGGTTTCCGATTTCGATCATGATTATAAACGGGACTATGGACCCGCTCGTTCCTTTTGACGGTGGTCACATCGGGCTGGCCGGGTTCGGCCGCAGCCGCGGAGAGATTATGTCGACTGCCGAAACGGTTGAACATTTCCGCCTTCACAACGGATGTGACCGGACGCCTGAGATGCGCAGGATTCCGAACAGGGCCCCGGACGACGGGACGGACGCCTGGGTTGAAAAGTATGCAAACGGCAGGGACGGAACCGAGGCGATTCTGGTCAGGGTCAAAGGCGGAGGCCACAGCTGGCCCGGCGGAGGGCAATATTTCAGGCCGAAGATCATTGGCGCCGTGTGCCGGGATTTCAACGCAAGTGAAATGATCCTTGAGTTTTTTCTCAGGCATAAGAGGCCTTAGAAATACCTTTCCGTCTGTTTGTCTTTTCTTCCCTTTCCTTGCGTTAAGCTCCCCATGCCGCAGGCATCATCGAGGGACCGGGGGGGAGAAAAGAGATTGACAACAAAGGCCTGAGATAATAGAAATCTGGTGATAACAGGGTATTGGGATAACCAAAAAAAGGGTGCTAAACATATGGTCAATCAGAATGAAATGGGCAAGTACGCAGAGGCCGGAGTTGACATAGACGCCGGTAATCGTTTTGTAAAGATGATAAAGCCTATCGTGAGCAAGACCTTCAAGACCGGCGTGATTACCGAACTCGGCGGTTTTGCCGGCCTTTTTTCGCTCAACGTGCAGCATATGAAAAATCCGGTGCTTGTAAGCTCAACCGACGGGGTGGGTACAAAGCTTAAGGTCGCGTTCATGATGGACAAGCATGACACCATAGGCATCGATCTTGTTGCCATGTGCGTGAACGACATAATGGTCCAGGGATCGACCCCGCTTTTCTTTCTGGATTATCTTTCCATGGGTAAGCTCGACGTGGATAAGGCACAGGAGATCGTAACCGGGATAGCGGTAGGTTGTCTTGAGGCACAGTGTTCTCTTATAGGAGGAGAGACAGCCGAGATGGCGGGCTTCTATGCGGAAGGCGAGTATGATCTGGCCGGATTTGTGGTAGGGATAGTAGACAATGAAGCCCTGCTGGACGGCTCCGAGATCGCGGTGGGGCATAAACTGATAGGCATAGGATCGAGCGGCCTTCACAGCAACGGTTATTCCTTGGTTCGAAAGATCTTTTTCGAAGGCCTAAAGATGTCCGTGAGCGATTATGTCGAGGATTTCGGAAGGAGCCTGGGGGAGGAAATCCTGGAGCCCACCCGCATATATACCCAGACGGTAAACAACCTGAGAAGGGATTTTCAGATATACGGGATTACGCATATAACAGGGGGGGGATTGATCGATAACCCGCCCCGTATGCTGCCGAAAAGATGCAAGGCGGTTATAGATACCTCAAGCTGGACCCCGCACCCGGTATTCTCCTACATTCAGAAGGCGGGAAAGATATCCGACCGGGAGATGATGAAAACCTTTAACAACGGACTGGGGCTCCTTATCGTGGTAAGCGAGGATGACGCAGGCGAGGTACTCTTAAGACTCAAGGCTATGGGGGAGACCGCCTATCTGGTCGGAACGGTCGAGGCCAGGGAAGAAGGCGAGGATGCCGTTGAGTTCACTGAGGCACCTTGTTAGGAAACAGGCCCCTGATAATGGTAAGCGCATGCCTGATGGGAGTAAACTGCAGGTATGACGGAAGGCATTCGGCATGCAGGGAGTTGCTTGATCTGGCCGGCAGCCTCTTTCTGGTACCTTTCTGCCCCGAGCAGCTTGGAGGGCTTCCCACACCGAGACCTGCGGCAAACATAACCGGTGGCGACGGCTCCGATATAGCAGCCGGAAGGGGCAGGATAGTTAATCTGGAAGGACTTGATGTGACAGGGGCCTTTTTGAGGGGGGCTCAAGAGTCGGTGCGTCTTGCCGAGCTTTACGGGGTCAGGGTTTGCATAATGAAAGACAAAAGCCCTTCCTGTGGTTTCAGAACCCCCTACTGCGAAACTGTTTCAGGATTTGGAATAGGGGTCACCGCGTCGGTTTTCCGTTCCCGGCGTATCAGGATGGTCGAGGTTGGAAGAAAGGACCCCTTTCCCGGCGGGCGTATCCTGAGGGCGCTTAAAGAGTCGGGCTACGGGGTAGAGGCGCTTGCAGGACTCATGAAAGATGCCGGGTACCATGGAGGTGCCCTTTCATAATCACGCGGTATATTCTCAATCAGGTTTAAGGAGGACGCGATGTTCGGTTTGGGTCACACGGAGCTTCTGGTAATAGGACTTATCGTATTTCTCATTTTCGGTGCAAAGAGGCTCCCCGAGATCGGAAAGGGCCTCGGCGGGGCAATAAGGGAGTTTAAGTCGATCAAAAAGGCGGCCCCTTCAAAAGAGGTGCCTGACGGCGGGTACGAGGGAAAAAAGGTTGAAGACAAGAAGGAATCCTTTGATCTGGAATCCAAGGTCGTGAACAGTGTGGTCAACCAGATGCCCGGCGTAAAAAAGGTGATGTCTGTAAAGGATAAGGCTGAAAAGATATCCCGGATAATAAAATAGACCGATAAATTATTGAAACTGAAATACTCAGCTATTTCGGCCCTGGTTGTCCTCGGGATAACAGGGCCTTTTTGAATTTTGACTTTTTTACGGATACATTCAATATGGCTGTAACGCAATGCGAACTGCCCGACTGTAATCCTCCCTCCCTGGAGGTGGTCGATCTTCTTGCCGGATGCAGGAAGATCGCCGTTGTAGGGATTTCTCCGAAAGAGACCAGGGACAGTAACCGGGTCGCCAGGTATCTGATTGAAAAGGGCTACGATATTACCCCCGTTAACCCGGGACAGAAGGAGATCCTCGGAAGACCCTGCTTCAGGACCCTTTCCGATATACCCTTTAAGGTGGACATGGCAGACCTGTTTTTGAAACCTTCCAGGGTGCCGGCCGTGGTGGAGCAGGCCATAGAGATGGGTGTGCGTTGTATCTGGATGCAGCTGGGAGTGGTAAACAACGAAGCCGCCGTCAAGGCGAGGGCCGCCGGCATCACGGTTGTGATGAATATGTGCATCATGAGAGAGCATATGAAACTGCCGCAGACGGTTTCCGGCTGAAATCCAGGGAGATTGATTTGATAGGTACCATAGTAAATTCCGCCGCCATAGTGGCGGGAAGTATAGCGGGGTTTCTCATAAAGGGAGGTCTTCCAAAGAGATACAATGACACCGTGGCGAACGCCATAGGCCTTGTTGTCATAGTTGTAGGGCTTATGGGGGCGATAAAGACCAATGATATCCTGCTTGTCGCAATCAGCCTGGCGGTGGGAAGTTTTATAGGCGAATTCTTCAGGATCGAAGATCGGCTGAAGGGTATCGGCAATTTTCTTGAAAAGAGATTCTCAAAGGGAGGAGATGGCGGTTTTTCAAAGGGCTTTTTTACCGCAAGCCTATTATTCTGTGTGGGGGCCATGGCTGTGGTGGGTTCGCTTGAAAGCGGATTGACCGGAAATCATCATACCCTGTTCACAAAATCCGTGCTTGACGGGACCTTTTCCATCCTGCTCACCTCTGCATTCGGCATCGGGGTTATATTTTCTTCTGTCTCAGTGTTTCTTTACCAGGGCCTCATCACGCTCGGGGCATCCATGATCAAGGATTTTCTTACTCCTCAGGTGATAAACGAGATGTCGGCTGTAGGGGGCATCCTGATAATGGCAATAGGGTTTAACACCCTGGAGATAAAAAAAATAATGGTAGGCAATATGCTGCCCGCCATCTTTCTTCCTCTCATCTATTTTATTATAAGGCAATTTCTGGGCATCTGATCCCCGGTCGGGATAACCGTCTCTTAAAAATTATAGGGAGGTATCAGACATGTTTGATCCTGTTCGAGATACCATCGGCGAGATGATCCGAAAAAGGGTCGAAGAACATAGTGAAGATCATGCCGTCATCCACACCGAAAGAGGCGAGCGGTTCACCTACCGGCTTTTGTCTCTGGAAATGGACCGGGCCGCCTCGGGCTTTATCAGTTCCGGCATTGTAAAAGGCGACAGGGTGGCAATCATAGGCAAAAATCTGTCCGAATGGGTCATATGCTTTCTGGCGCTTGCGAAGATCGGCGCGGTGGCCGTGCCGATAGATCCCGCGGTGGAAGGAGATGAGCTTCGCTACTTCCTCGGCAACTCCGGGTGCAGGGGGGTGGTCGCGCTTAAAGAGACAATCGACAGGGAGTTTTTCAGGACCCTGCTGGATCTGAAAAAGGAGCCCGGCCTTGTTGACACGTTGGTCTCTCTGGAGCAGACGGATCTACAGAGTATGATTCCCTGGGCACAGCTTGTCTCAATGGGGGAAGGTGTGAAAAAGGAGACGCTTTCAAGGTTCGCCCGTGAGGTAAGGCCTGAAGACCCTGCCGCGATAATGTACACCTCAGGCACTACAGGCAGGCCGAAGGGCGTGGTGATCGATCACTCGGGGCTTGTCAACAAGTCCCTTTCTTCTATAAAAAGGCAGGGCCTTGGTCCTGATGACAGGCTGTGCCTGTTTTTCCCTCTGTTTCACATGTTCGGAAATACCTGCGTCGCGCTTTCCGGCCTGATCGCGGGCGCGACCATTGTCATGCCCTGCAGCCTTTTTGATAAGGGCTTGATACTTTCGGCCGTGGAAAAGGAGGCGTGCACCGCCATCTACGGCACACCCGGCATGATAATCGATCTCATGGAGCAGCCGGGATTCAGGCGGGAGCACTGGGTAAGCCTTAAAAAAGGCACCCTGGGAGGTGCTCCCTGCCCGGTGGAGCTTATGAAGAAAATAGTGGCGGATATGGGAATAAGCGATATCACGGTAGGCTACGGAATTACCGAGGCCTGTTCATGGATCACGATGACCATGCCGCATGATCCTGTGGAGATAAGGTGCTCCACCATAGGAAAGAGCCTGCCATGCTGTGAAGTAAAGATAGCGGATCCTGTGACAGGCAAGGACCTGCCGGCAGACAGCAGGGGGGAACTGTGCACAAGGGGCTTTCTCATGAAAGGTTACTTCGGGATGCCTTCCGCGACCGAGGCGGTGATGGATGCCGAAGGATGGTTCCATACGGGCGATCTGGGTGAAATGGATGAAAAGGGCTATGTAAAGATAGCCGGCAGGATAAAGGATGTAATCGAAAGGGACGGGATCAGGATATATCCGGCCCGGGTGGAGGATGTCATATACCGCCTGGAAGGGATATCCCAGGTGCAGGTGTTCGGTTTCCCCCATCCTGAAAAGGGGCAGGAGATGGCCGCCTGGATGACCGTGAAGGATGGGTCAAAACTGTGCGCGGATGAAGTAAAATCCCATGTGCGCAGGCACCTTCCGGCAGCCCTGATTCCGGGCTATTTCAAGATCGTGGAAGAACTCCCCATGACAAGGACCGGAAAGGCCCTTAAATTCAAGATGGCGGAGATGGCGGAAAAGGAATATCTGTGATAGACAGGCACGAATTGAAATTAAGAGTGCCTTAAATTATGAAGCAGCTCTGCTTTGCTTTTTTTTCGATGCGGCGGAATGTTTTAACTTTGATGTATTTGAAAAACGAAATCAGGACGGTAAGCCGAAAAGCCCTCCCTTCGGGCCGGGGCATGAGGGCCGTCGGAATTTTGGAATGGTGTTTTAAACCATGAGTCTTATCAACGTGATCAAGGTGTCTCTCTGCTTTGCAGACAGGGAGATATTCAGGGATATCGGGTTTCAGGTCGAACCGGGTGAAAAAATAGGTCTCATCGGGCCGAACGGGGCCGGTAAGACTACCCTTTTGAGGCTTCTCAATGAAGAGGTAGTCCCGGACAGCGGTGAGGTGCGGGCGGCAAAAGGGGTGTCCATGGGTTATCTTTCGCAGGACGTGCAGGAGATATTGTCAGGCCCCCTTCTTGAATCCGTGCTCAATTCCGTGCCGGGCAGGACCGGCCTTGGCAGGAGACTTGAAAAGACTGAAAAGGAGCTGGCGGCGGCGCAGACCCCCGAAGACCAGTCGTTTCTGGGCGAGCGGCTTGCCGAGCTTCACCAGGACAAAAGCACCCTGGACTTCCGGTTCCCGCGCCATGAGGCGGAAAAGATCCTCGCGGGTCTCGGGTTTCATGAAAAGGATTTTTCTTCACCCGTTTCCTCGCTCAGCGGAGGCTGGAAGACAAGGGCCGCTCTTGCGAGCATCCTGTACCGGGCACCTGATCTGCTCCTTCTTGATGAGCCCACCAACCACCTGGACATCCCCTCTGTTCACTGGCTCGAGCAGTTCCTGCAGGGGTTCAGGGGTGCGGTGATGCTCGTGTCGCATGACAGGGAATTCCTGAACCGGCAGGTGGGCCGCATCTTCAGCTTTGAGCCGGAGGGGATGAGAATCTATACAGGCAATTATGACTTTTATCTCAAGACAAGGCAGGAGGAAAAGAGGCTCCTTGAGGCAAAGGCCAGGAAGCAGGATCAGAAGGTAAAAGACGCGCAGAAGTTTATCGACAGATTCCGCTCCAAGGCGAGCAAGGCCAGACAGGCCCAGAGCAAGATAAAGCTTGTCCGGAAGATGGAGATAATAGACACCCACAAAAGGGAGAAGTCGATACATTTCTCATTCCCGGCCGTTAAAAGGAGCGGAAGGGATGTGGTCAGGATCAGCGGGGTGACCAAGAGTTTCGGTGACAACTGCCTCTACCGGGGGCTTGATATGCGGGTTTCGAGGGGGGAGAGGATCGCCCTGATCGGCCCCAATGGATGCGGAAAGACGACCCTTCTGCGCATCATCGCAGGTGAGATAAAAAGTGACGAAGGAGAGATCTCTCTCGGGCAGGGCGTGGAAATGGGTTATTTCGCCCAGCACCACTCCGACATGCTCAATCCCGGCAACACCGTGCTTGAAGAGGTCTACCAGGTTGTTCCCGGGGAGAGCCTCAGCTTTGTGAGAGGGGTGTGCGGTGCCTTTCTGTTTTCCGGAAATGACGTGGATAAGCCGGTGCATGTGCTTTCAGGGGGGGAAAGGGCGCGCGTATCACTTGCCAAACTCCTCTTGAAACCGGGTAATCTGATGGTAATGGATGAGCCCACGAACCACCTCGATTTAAGCTCCTCCGAGATCCTCATAAAGGCGCTCGGCGAATATGACGGTACCCTGCTTTTTGTTTCCCATAACCAGTTTTTCATAAACAGTCTCGCCACAAGGATATGGGACATGACCGGAGGGGATCTTGTGGAGTATCCGGGAAACCTGAGTGAATACTACCGTCACCTTGATGAGCGGGAGAAGATCGATGATGACCACAATAGCGGCGCTGGACCTGACGTGAATGGTGCCAGCCAGGATTCCGATCTCAAAAAGGGGATGAGTAAAAAGGATCAGAAACGGGAACGGGCCGAAAGACGGAAATTTATAAGTGAAAGACTCGGACCTGTACAGGCGGAACTGGACAGTATCGAGGAGAGTATCGAGGGGCTTGAGACAAGGCAGAAAGAGGTCGAAAAACAGCTTGCGGATCCCGATCTTTTCAGCGATAAAAACAGGAGTGTTCCGCTCATGAAGGAGTACGGCATGATACGCGAAAAACAGGAGAGCCTCCTTGTCAGGTGGGAGGAATACCAGGAAAAACTGGAGGCGGTCAAAGAGGAACTTGAAATAGGGGAGGGATAGCCTTTGAAGATAAAAGAGGAACATATGAGGCTGTTGAACGGTATCGGTTTAAAGGCCGAAGACATGGAGCTTTTTGACGGGAAACTGGTCGGTTACGAATATGACGACAAAAAAGGCGTGCGGCTGTATGATCCCCTCTATCAGACCTCGTATGATGAATACATAGGAATCGACGGCTGGAGCGCCTGGAGCAGTGAAGATGACTCCTTCATGAGCGATCTGATGAGGGCTAGCGAAAAAGGCCTCCGGGATATTGAAAAAAAAGAGGTCCCTGAAGGTGAAATAGAAGGGGCGCTTAAGAAGAAATTCTCTCCTTCATCTGAAGATCCCGAATAGCCGGGGGCCTTGCAGGTCAGCCTTATAAAGGCCTTCCAGTCAATCCATAGCCCGGTGCGGTTTCAAGGATAACCGACATGAATCTTTCCTCATTCAGCGACCATATTAAAAGACACCATGAATTCGGCGACGCGTTCGCCTTTTACAAGCATATAGCCCCTAAAAAGGCCCTGTTCGGCGACAGTATAATTCTTTCTCCTCAGATTTCCTCCGCCATGAAGGAGGCGGGCATAAACGGGCTTTACAGCCATCAGACAGAGGCGATAGGGCATATAAGAAACCGGGAAAACGTCCTTGTGTCCACCCCGACCGCAAGCGGAAAGAGCCTTATCTACAATACGGTTGTGACGGAAGATATCTGTGAAAAGGGCGATTCAAAGGCACTCTATATCTTTCCATTAAAGGCGCTTGAACAGGATCAGATGAAAAATCTTGCGACCTGGCTTGCCGCATCGGGCGCGGACCGGATCAGGGCCGAGATATATGACGGGGATACAAGCGCCTACAAGAGAAAGAAGATAAGGACCAGCCCCCCCGATATACTCTTTACCAATCCTGATATGCTTCACAGGGCCATCCTTTCTCATCATCAGGCCTGGGAGGCGTTTTTGAGCCGTCTCAACTTTGTGGTGCTTGACGAGGTGCATACCTACAGGGGTATCTTCGGCTCCCATGTAAATCAGGTGATAGGCAGACTCAAGAGGCTCTGCCGTCATTACGGCTCGGATCCTCGATTCATATTGCTTTCAGCCACGGTGGCCAATCCGGAGCAGTTCGGCCGAAGCCTGATAGGTGAGGATGTGAGGGTGGTCGAATCAGACGGAGCCCCAAGGGCGGCCCGGCATTTTTTATTCCTGAACCCGATGAGCAGCGCCAATTTTTCAGCTGCGAGGCTCTTTGCGGAATGCCTTAAAAACGGGTTTCGCACCATCGCCTTTACCCAGTCAAGGAAGGTAACCGAGCTGATCCATTTGTGGGCGTCCCAGCTTCTGCCCCGGCTTAAGGACAAGATCTGCTCATACAGGGCAGGGTTCATGCCGGAGGAAAGAAGGGTAATCGAAAAGAGGCTGGCCTCAGGGAAGCTTCTGGGGGTGGTTTCCACAAGTGCACTTGAGATGGGAATCGACATAGGTTCTCTCGATGTATGCCTGCTTGTGGGATATCCGGGTACGGTCATAAACACCTGGCAGAGGGGGGGCAGGGTAGGCCGCTCAGGCAGGGAATCGATGGTCATACTTGTGGCAAAGCCTGATGCCCTGGATCAATATTTCATGAAATATCCGGAGGAATTCTTTGGAAGATCCTACGAGTCGGCGGTCCTGGACCCGAATAACCCCCATGTGGTGGGGGCGCATCTTGTATGCGCGGCGGACGAGATGCCCATCACGTTGAGTGACGCCAGATACTGGCCCAGCGGCCTTGAGGCGATGCTTGAAAGGCTTGACCTTGAGGGGAGACTTCAAAGGACGGCGGAAGGCGAGCCCATGTGGTTTTCCTCAAGAAGAAATCCCCACAGAAATGTGGATCTCAGATCAAGCGGCGATACCTACACCATCTTTAATGCGGCCACCGGAAGTGCGGTGGGCACCGTGGACGGTATGCGGGCGTTCAAGGAGTGCCACCCGGGCGCGGTCTATCTTCACATGGCCCGTCAGTACTGTGTTGAAAGGCTTATCCTGGATAAAAGGGATATAATCGTCCGGCCGGTAAAGGAAAGATATTTTACCCGCGCCAGGAGTGAAAAGGATACCGAGATAATAAGGACTGTCAGGAGCAGACCCTGCGGGCAATTTCTGATCCGCGAGGGTGAGCTGAAAGTGACCGAAAAGGTTACAGGTTATGAAAAAAGGGCCCTGCCGGGACAGGAACTGCTCGGGGTGTTTGATCTCGACCTGCCGTCCCAGACATTTGACGGGAGGGGTTTCTGGATAGAAATAGAGGATTTCATTAAGGCGTACGTGGAGGCTGCCGGATATAATTTCATGGGCGGAATCCATGCCATAGAGCATGCCGCCATAGGGATCTTTCCCTTATTCGCCCTTTGTGACAGAAATGACATAGGAGGAATCTGCTATCCATATCACCCGCAGGTAGGAAAAAGCGCCATCTTTATCTATGATTCCTATCCGGGCGGGGTGGGGCTTGCTTCAAGAGGGTATGATATAATATCGGAACTGCTGGCCAGGACCCTGAAACTCATAAGGGAGTGCGAGTGCGAGGATGGGTGTCCGTCATGCATTCATTCTCCGAAATGCGGTTCAGGCAATAAACCGCTCGACAAAGCTGCGGCCGTCGTCATAATCGATTGTCTTCTTGGTAACATTGCCATGGAGGAGATATGCGAGTGCGAGGTGGAAGAAATGCCTCCCCTGTCCACCCCTGTTGCAGAAAAAGGGCGGGAGGTCAAACCAAGGGTCCTTTATCTTGATATCGAGACGCAAAGGAGCGCAAAAGAGGTGGGCGGGTGGAACATGTGCCATCTCATGGGTGTGTCTGTCGCGGTTTTGTATGACGGGCTGGAAGGGCGCTATCATGCCTTTTACGAGCAGGATATGGATGCGCTGTTCGAATATCTTGAGAAAGGGGACCTTGTGGTAGGATTCAACATAAAGGCCTTTGACTACAAGGTGCTGGAGGCCTATTCAAACGGGGGGCTCGGTCGTTTGCCGACCTTTGATATACTGGAGGATGTCTACGCAAGACTCGGTTATCGGCTGGGGCTCGACCATCTGGCGAGCGAGACACTGGGAAAGGGCAAAAGTGCCGACGGGCTTCAGGCCCTTGAGTGGTTCAAGAAAGGTGAGATGGAAAAGCTCACCAAATACTGCAGGCAGGATGTCAGGGCCACAAGGGACCTTTTCCTGTACGGCCTTGAAAAGGGGCATCTTGTTTACAGGAAAAAGGGGGAGGACAAAAAGATGAGACTCCTTGTCGACTGGAGCCTTGAGGAGCTTTTGAAGTCCTCGATTCCTTGACCCCATGGACGCCGTTGCAAAACTTAGTCGGAGAAAAAACAGATTTTATGTCTAAAAGAGAAAAGGGCGGGCTTATGAAGGCCTTTGAATGCAGGAGGTGCGGGCGGTGTTGCTATGGGGAGGGCGGAATATCTCTGAAAAAAGACGAGATAGGACGGATCTCACGTTTTCTGGAAATATCCGAGGAAGATTTTCTTGAGCGCTTTTGTGAGAAAAGAAACGGGAAAGACTATATCAGGACCGGGGATGACAGATACTGCATCTTCTATGACAGGGAAAAACTCTGTCTTATACACACGGTAAAGCCTGAGTCATGTTCTCTGTGGCCCTTTTATCCGGGCAATCTGAAAGACGAGGAGAGCTGGAGACTCACTCGGAACGCCTGCCCCGGTATTAATAAAGAGTGCTCATTTGAGGATTTCAAGAAGGAGGCAGGAAAATGAACCTTTTGGCGGGGTTCATGGATCTTATCTATCCCCCTCGCTGCCCCATATGCCTTTCATTCCTTTCAAAGGACGGGACACATGGCAAAGAACCTTTCTGCGAACAATGTCTGAAGGGTTTTGATCGGATACATCCCCCCCTGTGCCCGGTGTGCGGTACTCCGCACGGCTCCGACAGGCAGACCGATCATCTGTGCGGGGAATGTCACATAAAAAGGCCCTTTTATGAAATCTGCCGCGCCCCTTATCTCTACAGGGGGGCCGCGATGACGGCCGTGCATGTCTTCAAGTACGGACAGAAGCTTATCCTGGGAGATCAGCTGGGCGTGCTGCTTGCCGATTTCGCGCAGGAGTGGATAGGGGGCATTGAGAACCTTCTGGTCATGCCTGTCCCGCTCCATCCGGCAAGGCTTAGACAGAGGGGATTCAACCAGAGCCTTGTTCTGGCAAGGCATGTAGCCGGGCGGCTGGGGGCGGAACTGGATTTTCTCTCTCTCAGAAGGATCAAAAAGACGCTTCCTCAGACCGGACTGGGTAAAAAGGAGAGAAAAAGAAACGTCAATGGTGCCTTCGCACTTGAGAACATTTCAAGGGTCAGGGGAAGGAGCGTGCTGCTTATCGATGATGTTTCAACAACCGGAAACACCCTGAGCCAGTGCGCGCTGGCCCTAAAAAAGGGAAAGGCGAAAGAGGTCTTCTGCTTGGTGTTTGCAAGGGCTGTGAATTAGGTTGTGTTCATCCATAAATCAAGATTTATGGACTCATGCTGTCAGCAATCAGCTCTCAGCTGTCAGTAAAAATAAGGAGAAGTTATGGAGAAATACAGGCTCAAGATAATGGAACTTGATGCGCTCAAGGCTGAGCGTGATCTCTTAAGGGATTCGGGCAAAAGGGTCGTATTTACAAACGGCTGCTTTGATATCCTGCACCCGGGCCACAGCAGGTACCTGAGCGCCGCAAGGGGGCTTGGGGATCATCTCATAGTTGCGGTAAACAGCGACCGTTCGGTAAAAAGGATAAAGGGCCCCAAAAGGCCCGTGTTTTCCGAGGACGCAAGGGCGGAGATGTTGGCGGCTCTGAGCTTTGTTGACAGGGTCACCATATTCGATGAGGAAACGCCCCTTGAACTCATTACCCTTCTTCTGCCCGACATCCTTGTCAAAGGCGGAGACTGGGGAGAGGATGAGATAGTAGGAGCCGATGTGGTAAAGGCTGCGGGAGGTGAGGTAAGACGAATACCCTTTGTGGATGGTTATTCAACCACGGGGATAATCGAAAGGATCATCTCAGAAGAGGATTAAAGGCCCGGCCTGTCTGGATGCGGGGATTGGAGTGGGATGCCATGGGGAAAAATGGTATGGCAGCGGGAAGATATTTTATGTCATGATCTATTGCCAAAGATATTTTTCTGTGATATTGAATATTGTTTAATTTCATGCGCTCGTAGCTCAGTTGGATAGAGTGACGGACTACGAATCCGTAGGTCGCAGGTTCGAATCCTGCCGGGCGCGCCAGTAATATCAATGACTTATCACTTTTGCGACAAGTCATTTTTTTATTTTTGATGTGGTTTTGCCATAATTTTGCCAAAATTCAACCTAACTAATTTTACCCATCGTTAATCTTGGCCCTCTGAAAGAGCCTTATTAAATGCATGACCGTGGTTATTTTGGCTATTAGATCCGTTGTACTTGGCATAGACCTTGATAATCATTTCAGTGTTTCGATGTCCCATGACATCTGCTAGCCACAATGGATCTTCCCCTTGACTTAAACACAAAGTTGCAAAACTATGTCTTGTCTGTCTCATTTCCCTAGGTTTGATCCCAGCTTTTTCCAAGGCCGGCTTCCAGACCCGTTCCCGAAGATTGTTGCTATCAATCCGTTTCCCGGTAGTGGCGCAGAAAAAGTATTCGCCTTTGAATTTACTGTATATCTTATGCTGTTCGTCAATTGCCTGACGCATTACAGGGATCATTTTAATAGTTCGCCTGCTACGGCGATTTTTTGTCCTTCCTTCTACCTTTTGCCCATTCTCATCAAGGGTCATTGCGCTTTTTATCCGGAAAGAATTTTCTGACCAGTTAATGTCTTCAGGCTTGAGAGCGATCTGTTCTCCCTGCCTTACTCCGGTAGAAAAGGCAAATTTAAAAAAAGGTCTCCAGTGGGAAGGACAGCTAGAAATTATTTTTCGTTGCTCTTCAATTGAGAAGGGGAATATCTTTTCACTAGGATCGTCCTCCTCCAGACTTTTAAATTTGTCGAATGGATTGTAGTTATCTCCCCATCCATACTTAATAGATGCACTGTTGCAAACAGACCTCAGAGGTATGAAGATTTTATTGATGGTGGCATTTGCGATTTCCTTTTTGCGGAGACACAGTTTGCGCACCCAGACGATAAATTCATCAAAAAGGACAGGATTGAGTTCCGCAAAGGTCATATCACCGAAGAAAGGTTTGAGGTAAAGATCGATATGACTCTTATATCCTAGAAGTGTCCTTCCTGTAACCTTGCCGGAACCTTTTCGCAATCCATACCATATATCAAAATAGTCTTTTAAAAATACCTCCTCTGGACACTTCTTGTCTCCCGATAGAGCCCTTTCCTTCTCGGTAAAATAATTTGCCTTTTTGCTATGATGGAAGACATCAGCAAACCTAAAGGTACCTGAGTCGATTTCCACAGTGATTTTATCGAGCTGACTCCTGACAACCCTGGCATTTTTAGCATTCCAGGGAAGGCCTGCTGGTTCTCGAACCCTTTCTCCCAAATAGATAAAATCTACATAGACCTTATTGTTGACTTTTCTCACAGAGCCTTGCTTATTTTGATTCAGGCCTGATTTCCTGCCAGGTCTTTCTGGTTTAAGGGTTTTAGGTAAGGATAAAATTTCTTTTGCCTGTGTATCCTTATTATTTTGCATCTCAAGCTCCCTTCATATACCCCACCTCCTTCCTTTGATTTTCGCCATCATTATTCTACTAGATAGTGAACCATAATAAAAGGCGGCGGGTCAAATTTATATGTTTATCAGATTGTCAGATCCCTTCCTTGAATTAGCATTCAAAATGGTTTCATCTCTGGAAGGGATGTCGTCAAGAATGCTAGTTTCAACTTTTTCGCCAAGCATCCACCTTTTAATTGCCTCCATGTTAAACAGTAAGAGCTTTCTCGTGGGCTTGCAGTAGTGATAATTTTTAATAAAAATGCCTCGATATATCATATTGTAAATACTTCTTTTTTTTAATTTTGTTAATTCGCTGTCAATAGGCGTTGAAAATTGACCCATCATCGGCGTCCAAAATTGACCCACCCCTGAGAAAAAAATATGGTTAAATAGTTGAGTAGTTGATCCCTTCTTTATCTATGAAGCTGCGTGTTTCATTCTCCAGCTTTCGTTACCTGTTTCTATAATTTCACAATGATGAGTCAACCGATCAAGCATGGCCGTAGTCATTTTTTTATCTCCAAAGACTTGGGGCCATTCACCGAAGGTCAAGTTGGTGGTGATTACTATGGATGTCTGTTCGTAGAGTTTTGATATAAGATGAAAGAGCAGTTGACTGCCGTTTTTGGAAAAAGGCAGATAACCCAGTTCATCGAGGACCACAAGATCAAATCGAAGTAGTCTTGCTGTGATTTTGCCGGCCAATCCAATCATTTTCTCCTGCTCAAGCTCATTTGCCAGATCCACCAGGTTATAAAACTTGCACTTCCTGCCATTCCTTATGGCCTGGGCCGCTATAGTTATGGCTAAATGGGTTTTGCCCGTACCGGTGCCACCTACAAAAATCAGGTTGATATGTTCGGCTATAAAATCACCCTGATAAATAGACCTAATCTGGGCTTCATCAACACAGGCCCCGTTAAAATCAAAGCCATCGATATCTTTAAGGACAGGAAACCTGGCCTGTCCCATACGATATCGGATACTCCTTATATATCTTTCGGCAGCTTCAGCCTTGAGCAGTTCCAGGATTACCTTTTCAGGCGTTGAATGGCTCTTGCGTCCATTGGAGACAACTTCATCATAAATGGACTGCATACCCCGCAACTTTAGTTTTTCCATCTGGTCCATGATATCATTGCGCAGCATGGTATCCCTCCCTTACCAAACGTTCATAGCGGCGGCAGTCTGCTATGGGCTCTTGCTTGAGAATCAGATGGGAGGGGATACCCAAATCAGGCGTGCAATCCTGATCCTGATCCCTGTTTAAAAGATTGAGAACCACCTCTTTACTTACGGCCCTTATCTTTAGGGCCTCCTTACAGGCTTTACTTACAGCCTCAAGTCCGTAGAAAGGAACAGCATTTAGAATGGCCACAAACTGACGGTCCCAGTCGGAAAAACGGTTTTGAAGCCCATTTAGGACGCCTTCGACAGGATCGGGAAGTTGCCAGTCTTTAAAGGGGGCTCCATTACGGAGAGCCCCGGGCTTACGTTCAAGGACCGGGACATAATGCCAGGGATTAAAAATAGTCTTGTTCTTTCCAAAATGCCTATCATGCTCTCCTACGATACAACCGTTATTTACTATCACTATCCGATCGGCATATACTCTCATATAGACCGCTTTACCCACCTGGCTGCAATTAACGCTGTATCGGTTCCGGTCATAGGTTACAAGTGAGCTGGGGGTAACCCTGGCTGGACGTTGTGCATATCCATCAAAGAGAGGTGGTAGATTTATCAGATAGGGTCTCTCTTCACTGTAGACCTGCCAAACCGTCTTATCAGATATTGTTGGATGCTTACGGGTCTTTGCCCAGGTGATGCATTGTTCTCTAAGCAGCTCGTTTAGGTGTGTGAAATCCCTGGCCTTGATTCGGGGAGTGAAAAATCTCCTTCTGACCACACCTACCTGGTTTTCCACCTGACCCTTTTCCCAACCTGCAGCAGGGGTGCAGCTTACCGGTTCAAATAAATAATGGGAACACAGTTGGCTGAAGCGGCTGTTGAACTGTCTTTCCCTTCCTCCCAGGATCTTGTTAACCACTGTTTTGAGATTGTCATAGATGCCTTTACGGCAAACTCCCCCAAAAAACTCAAAGGCCCTGATATGGGCATCAAACACCATCTCCTGGGTTTCTCTGGGGTAGGCAATACAAAGGAAGTAGCGGCTGTGACATAACCTTATATGTGCAACCTTTGCCTTTACTCTGCTTCCGTCCAGATCTACCCACTCATGACTCCAGTCAAACTGAAAGGCTTCTGCAGGATCAAATACCAAAGGTATAAATACCTCCTTTGGCAAGCTCCTTTGATCCTGGCGCCATCTTTGAACATATCTCCGTACGCTGTCATAGCCACCTTCGTAGCCGTTGAGTTGCAGCTCTTCAAAAAGTATCTGGGCTGTCCTGCGCAGTTTTTTGGGCAGTTTCTCGTCTTCTTCCAGAAAGCCTTTCAGCATGTCTATAAACGGCCCCAGCTTGGGTCTTGGCTGGTTGCTTCGTTCGTACTGAAAAGATGTTTCTCCGCTCCTTATCGCCTTTTTTACTGTATTTTTGCTAAGGCGCAGATCCTTCGCTGTCTGACGTATGGATTTGCCATCTCTGAGAACAGCTAATCGTATCTTACGGATTGTTTCCACTGTGAGCATCCCTTTCCGCCTCCTTCTACCATAGTCACAGCAGAATAGAAGGCTTTCAGGGGTGGGTCAATTTTGGACGCCGATTCGCCCTATAGGTGGGTCATTTTTGCATGCCGATTCACACCCCAGGAACGGGAAAGACATCCTTTGCTGAGGGTCTGGCAAAAGAATTGAAAATACCAGCATATACCATCACAAAAGATGCTGACAACAAGACTAAGCGTGCGAGACTTGCAATTATGGCCTGCTTAAACATTACAAACAGTGGAGATGGGTCCCTGGTAGTCGTAGATGAGGCTGACAACCTCCTTAACACAAGGTTCTCATGGTTTTCAAGGGGTGAGACTCAAGATAAGGGCTGGCTAAATAAACTGATGGAAGAGCCAGGGGTAAGGATGATCTGGATAACCAATGAGATAGATGACATTGCCCCATCGGTTTTAAGGAGATTTTCCTATAGCCTACACTTTAAACCCTTTAACAAGCGTCAGAGAGTGCTTCTATGGGAGAACATCTTAAGATATAACAGGGTCAAGAGGTTTTTCACCAGTGATGAGGTAAATAGCCTTGCCGTCAGGTATAGGGTAAATGCCGGGGTCATAGATCTAGCGGTCAAGAAGGCTAAAGAGACGGGTATTACATCAAAGCCTGATTATCAAAATGCCTTAAGACTTGCCTTGGATGCCTACCTGGCTTTGGAAAATGGCGGGGAGAAGGAAATAGACAGGGAAAGAATCGAGAAAAACTACTCCTTGGAAGGTCTTAATATAAGGGGTGATCTTAAAGGAGCCTTAGGTCAGCTGGAAGCCTTTGATCAGTTTTTAAGGAAGGCTGATGATGACAGGGTATTAACCATTAATCTCTTGCTTTATGGACCACCTGGTACTGGAAAGAGCGAGTTTGCCAGATACCTTGGAAGGCACCTTGATAGGGAAATTATTGTCAAACGGATAAGTGACCTACAGAGCAAATGGGTAGGTGATTCAGAGAAGAATATCAGGGATGCCTTTTATGAAGCAGAAAGAGAAGAGGCAATCCTTATCATGGATGAGGCAGATAGCTTGGTTTTTAGCAGGGATTATGCCCTTCACTCATGGGAGATATCATTTACCAATGAATTTTTGGCCAGGTTGGAAAGGTTCAAAGGGATTCTTATTTGCACTACCAATAGGCTGAAAGACCTTGATCAGGCGAGTATCAGGCGGTTTCAGCATAAGCTTGGGTTTGATTATCTGGATGCTGAAGGTAATCTGATTTTCTATCAAAAGCTTTTAGAAGGGCTGGTTGATGAACCATTGGATGATGAGAATATCGCTAAGCTAAAAGATATCCGTAACCTTGCTCCAGGAGATTTTAAGACGGTAAGGGATAGGTTTATCTTTATTTCCGATGATGGCCTGAACCATCAGACCCTTGTTGAGGCTTTAAGAAATGAGTCTGAAATCAAGAAGGTCTTCCTTAAAACCGGCTCGATTGGCTTTTAATGTTTTTTCTTTTGGAGATGTGAGTTTACGGGAAAGGGATTAAATATCCTAGGCATACATGCAACATTTTGCTTTAGCTAAATACTGGCATAACTTAGAGATATCAATGGTTTTGCTGCTTTTCGGGTACATGGCAAATATCAGAAATTTGACTGGCCAGGACTCATCATTCAAAATATCTTCCTTGCCCCGGCTAAAAAGGCGGCGACTAGTCAGATTTATCAAATATATTTAAATAGGAAGATATAATTTTGATTTGAAATGAAATAACAGGTGCGCCAACAACAGTAGCTACGCTTTGTAATCTCAATGCCCCTAAAGATAAATGCGAGGTCTTTAGCCTTTAGATTTAACGACTAATTCCTAAAGGTTTGTTTATTACCCATTTTTATTCATTAGCTTATTTATAAAATAATCTTGACAAAGTTTTTTGCAAAATTTATAAATTGTCTATCTGTCAGACATACGCACATTCCAATCTGGAGCCTTATCTATCATGGACAAATCTTTATTCAAGCCCATTCAAAACAAACGGACCTTTGAGAAGATTTCCACTAAAATTAAGAAATTGATTTTTCAAGGGAGCCTAAAACCAGGAGACAAATTGCCTTCAGAGGTTGAATTGGCTCGGAGATATGGGGTCGGCCGTCAAACCGTCCGTGAGGCTCTGAGGGTGCTTGAGATCTCAGGTTTTATAAGCGTCCAGCAAGGTGGGGCTGGCGGCCCTATCGTAAAAGATACCGTTCTAAATACGATCAGTAATTCGTTTGTGGACGCAATACGAATGAAAAAAATCACGATGGAAGAAGTTACCGCAGTGCGCATTGAATTGGAAAAATTTGTCGTTAGATGTGCCGTGGAATCTGCCGATGAGAATGATCTTGAAGCTATGCAGGCGAACATTGTTGCAGCAAGAAAAAAGATCAACACTCAAAGTCATGCACGCATGGAAAATTTCGATTTTCACATTCTGCTAGCACAATCCACCAAAAATGAAGTGCTTGTAATAATTATGAAATCAATTATGGCTCTTCTAGCTGTGTTCCTCAGCAGGTATCAGCTAAATTTTGAAATGCAAAAATATATCATAGAACAGCATCAGGCTGTGTTGGATTTCATAGTGAAAAGAAGGGCATATGAAGCCTGCATGTGTCTTGAAAAATACCTTCTGGAGATACAAAGTTGGTACAAAGATGAGCCTGATTTATCGTATGAATTTAACGGGCTGCCTTCTGCTGAATTTTGAATGTATTCCTGTGATTTTATTTAGGTTTGGCTGACCGCGCTCTTTGGATGGAGTCAGCCCGATTCAAGCGATTTCTTTGTTATATTTTGCATATCTATTCGCTTTCGTCTTGGGAGTTGCGGGTATCTTTGTCAGCTATTGTCGGGTTTAAATTTACTTTTGTGTTTGGCCATGGATCAACGGGTTTCAAATGTTACTTCAAATAAAGGAGAGGCATATGGATTTAGCAAAACTAAGAATTAGTAAACAAATTTCCACTCAGGAACTCGAGCGAAGATGGAATGCCACACGTTCTGCCATGAAAGATCAAGGGATAGATGTGCTGCTTATGCAGAATACCAATCAGTTTCTAGGGGGTTATGTGAAATGGTTCACTGATGTGCCGGCATTCAATGCTTATCCAACGCATGTCATTTTTCCCCGGGAAGATGATATGTCAATTATCAACATTGGACCCCGGATGGATTCCAAAAGCAGTTTAACCGACTTGAGCACACAAGCATGGGCGTACCGTGGAGTCAAGAATCGCTTAACGGCACCCTATTTTCCTTCTCTTCACTACAGCAAAACCTATGATGCGGAATTGGTTGTTGAACTCTTGGTCCCTATGAAGAACTGCACCGTCGGATTGGTAAATATGGGACTTATACCAGCAGCGTTCAATGATTATCTGAGAACGCACCTTCCCTCGGCTACGTTTGTGGATGCTACAGACTTGGTAGATGACATTAAGGCAATAAAAAGTGACGAAGAGCTTTCTTTGATAAGGCTGGCTGCTGATGTACAGGACAAAGCTATGGAGGAGGCGTTTAGGGCAATAAAGCCCGGCATGCGGGATCACGAAATCATGGCTTTAGCCCAGTACACTGTTCAAAAACTTGGAAGCGAACAACAATTGATTATGGCGGGCTCCAGCCCAATGGGTACTCCTTGCCCAATGCTAAAGCGCCACTTCATGTACCGGGAGTTGAAAGAAGGAGATCAGTTCACTCTGATGCTTGAGGCGAACGGGCCTGGAGGTTTTTATACCGAGCTAGGTAGGACATGTGTGCTGGGTAAAGCATCGCAAGAACTGCTCGACTCATGTGAAATAGCAAAAGAAGCTCAACGGATTACACTTGATCTTCTAAAGCCGGGGGCAGATCCGAAGGATTTGGTTGCTGCCAATAATGATTTTCTTAGACGAAATGGGTATCCGGAGGAGAAACGTCTATATGCCCATGGCCAAGGCTATGATCTTGTTGAAAGACCAGCCATAAGACAAGATGAGCCCATGAAGATTGCATCGAGCATGAATATCACGGTGCATCCCATAGTTGCGTCCAAAACCGCGTTTGCATGGATTTGTGACAACTACATTGTTACGGAACAAGGTGCAAGTGAATGCATTCACAAAACACCGAAAAAAATCTTCGAGCTATGATCTTTTCTGATCTAAATAACAGCAATGCTTCATGCGGATTACGTAATCCCCTTGAATTAGCAAACGGTTAATGAACTGCCCTGAAAGATCATAATGTGCGCTACGTCTGAGGGGTACAAAAGAAAGGAGGTGGCCAATCGACGGAAGCTCGCTAGGCGCGAGCAAGCGTTCAAGCGAAGTTCAATAAATAAACATACCATTATTTTAGGAGGTTGATCTACCATGAAAAAAATCGCAGCATGCCTTTTTGTTATCGTATTAGGGTTGATGACTGTAAACATTGCCTTCGCAACAAGCAATCCTCCTTACTCTGGACCTGAAAAAAAAATACGCCTTTCACTTCATGTCCCGGCTACGCACTTGATCTGGAAAAAAATGGTGTTGCCGTGGACTCAAATCGTTGAAAAAGAGAGTAACGGCAACCTCGTCATCAAACCCCATCTCGGGGGCGTTCTTCACTCTGCCAAAGACGGATTCAAGGCTGTCAGAGGGGGCATAACTGATTTGACCATGTGTTATCCGGTATGGTCGCCTGCAGGTTTTCACCTCAACCATGTTTTCGGTCTTCCCTTTGCCTTCCCCAATGCCTCAGTAGCTGCCAGAGTCGCAGAGGAGCTCTATCCCAAATATCTGAAAAAAGAATATGAAAAAAAGGGCATTTATTTAGCTTTCTACTCAGCGATGGCAACCTACGATCTGATCTCGAAAAAACCTGTCAGAACACTAGAAGACCTAAAGGGGATGAAAATTAGAACTCCTGCTGGGCCAATGGCCGAAATGGCCAAAAGGCTTGGAGCGGTTCCCGTCTTTCTATCCATTGCTGAAGTTTACACAGGGCTCCAGCGCGGAATTATCGACGGTGTGCTTACCCCCACTTTCGCTGGATACGCATACCGTTTTTTTGAAATGGCAAAATATGTTACGAGATTAGATCTCGGCCTTAGTGCGAGTGCATGGGGTTTTAACAAAAAAACATTTGATTCCTTACCACCACAGCTACAGAATGAAATGTATGGGTATTTGAGACTTGAAAGCCAAATGTGGGCAAATGCCATGGACGAACAGAACCGTTTAGCTCGGGAGAGAAACCTTAAAGAGTCTATAGAGGTTATCACTCTTTCTCCCGAAGAATATAAGAGATGGAAAGACGTTTTAGAGCCTATCTGGCTTGAATTCATAGAGAAAAACGAGGCCAAGGGACTCCCTGCGAAAGAACTGGTTAAGGAAATGAAAGCCCTCACCGAAAAGTACTCGGATTATACTCCTGAACAACTAAGAAAACTGACGAAAGAAGAACCGGTCAAAGGGATAATAACCTTCGGTAAGTAACGTGAAGACAGCTAGAAGTGAACTGCACGGGTTACGCCAGTGATTTTTACGTTGACCCGTGCAGATCGTTTCATCTCTATGTCTTCTTAAAAACTTGGACTGAAGATCTTAAAACACGTTGCGGATTTTTCATGGAAGTCTGGCCACTTGCGGGAGGTAGAACATGTTGAATCGATTGAATTCCATCCTTAATTCCATTTCGAGCATATTTCACCAAACGGGTACTGTTCTCGTCCTTCCCTGTATAACTGGGTTAGTCACCCTTGATGTGTTCATGCGTTATGTTATGAATTCGCCCATTCATGGAAGCAAAGAGATAAATGGTTTAATGCTGGTGATAGTCTTTTTTTTCTCATTTACTCGCTGTTGGGATAAGGGCCGTCATGTAAGAGTCGATCTTTTATATTCACGTATGAAAGAAAAAGCTAGATTATGTACCGATTGCATCACCGGAATCGCTGGTATGATGTTTTCTGGACTTCTGAGTTTTCAACTAATTCGCGACCTTCCTTACGTGATCACTACTAGAGAAAGCGGGGAAGAGTTGGGTATCCTATTTTGGCCGTTCAAAATCCTTATTGCACTTTGTTGCATTCTGTTATTTTTGAGCATGTTGATTTACTTCATCGATTCGCTAAAAACTTTTTTGAGGTCTGGAAAATAATGGAAGCTATGACAATAGGTGTTATCGGCCTTGTGGCAATGCTGCTTCTCATCGCAATTGGAGTTCCGATCGCTTTTTCGCTAATTGCCGTAGGAGCTATAGGTATGTTTCTAGTGGCGGGAATGCTTCCCACTCTTACCCAAATTGCCATGATTTCCTGGGACAAAGGGACCAGCTTCGTCATCCTTTGCGTCCCTCTCTATATTCTTATGGGACAGCTTATTTATCATACCGGGATTGCAACGGACCTTTATGACTGTGTACAGAAGTGGTTTGGACGCCTCCCGGGAGGGCTCGCCATCGCATCTGTGTTTGCATGCGGTGGCTTTGGCGCTGTAACCGGATCAAGCTTGGCTGCGGTTTCTACGATGGGGGCCATCGTCATGCCGGAGATGAAGAAATATCACTATGACGACAAACTTGCTACCGGAGTACTTTCAGCTTCGGGCACACTGGGCATCCTCATTCCTCCCAGTATCATTTTTGTATTTTACGGTATCATGACTGATACATCCATTGCTCAACTTTTCATCGCTGGAATCGTTCCCGGTATCATTACAGTTGTCTTATTTTCTTTAACAATCTACGTGCGTTGTCTCTGCAACCCTAGCCTCGGACCTGTAGGCCCTCGATATTCTTGGAAGGAAAAAATTAGCTCTTTAAAAAAAATCACACCCGTGGCCTTTATCTTTTTCGTTGTAATAGGGGGTATCTATGGGGGTATTTTCACTCCCACTGAAGCCTCAGGAATTGGTGTTAGCGGAGTAATTGCTAGCAGCTTGATCATGAAGAGAATGACGTGGCTTAAGTTCAAGGCATCCGTGGATGACACGGGGATCATAAGTGCTATGATATTTGCCATCCTAATAGGCGGATATCTTATAGGACGATTTCTGGCGCTTACTGAAATTACGTCAAGCTTGGTGGATTATATAGTGAGTCTGAATCTTAACAAGTTCGTATTTATGATCTGTCTCATGTTTCTGTTCGCCATACTAGGTTGTGTTTTAGATGTGTTCGGGATGTTGATTTTGACATTACCCTTTGTTTTTCCAATCATTATACAATTGGGTTTCGATCCTGTGTGGCTTGGTGTGTTTGTTGTAATTATGGCTGAAGTGGCACTCATAACCCCCCCCATAGGAGTGAATGTGTTTATAATGCAGAGCATAGTCCCGGATATTCCAATTAGCACAATATTCAAGGGAATCGCTCCTTTCTTGTTATGTGAACTAATTTTAATCGCGATAATTATAATATTTCCAGGTGTGACCTTATGGCTACCAGGAACACTTGGTTAAGGTCTTGGAAACCTGACTGGCTATGCATGATGACTCATGAAAATACTATGCCCAGAATACGTAGAGAAAGCCAGGTACGATATTTGGACAGTGATTGCTACAGCATTTAGCATGAATGCGATATGATGGGCAAATGGAATGGCTTTTGTTTCGTGATATAGGTACTTATATAATATGTGACTCCTTAGCTTTGTCTCCATTATGGAAGCATATCCTAACTGATCGCGACAAAACACCCTCGCCTGTGCCCAGAAGACTCCTGAAGTTTAACAATTTTGGAAACATATAGAAATCTGCCGTATGTGAACTGCTCAAAGTTCAATATACAAATGAGGATTTAACAATGATCAACTGATGCGAAATCATGTTCAAATGATGATTCCAATACTTCGCAAATATTCAGTTTCCCAAGTAGCGGGCTGTATAAAAGGAATAAATACCATGAAGATAGTTCCATAGATATGTGGGTTATTAGAGCGATTTCACTGGTCAGCATTTTTTGGCCAGAGGTTTTTATGTAACAACAGCAGGTCGAGATAAAGAGGTAGAGTGGCAATATATCAAAAGGCAGCAGGAGTTTGATGAAAAACTCGACCAATCAAATATATTTTAGGGTAGGTCCTATTCAGAAGGCTTACAGTTTTAATTGTGCAGTTCACAACAAAACTCAGGCTTTGCCGGAGTTCGCAGACTATCTTTTATGTTTTTCATCCACCTTGATACAATGCTTTCAATCACGGGCTTAGGCCTGTGGTCTTCGTGTATTTTTTTCAATCGTGACAGGCCTGATGATTTTTTAACCAAGAGTTGAACAAAATGGTTATTATAAAAGAAAAACCGGTTCTGCGGGCCTGGTCGGTGATGGGCGCTAGTGTGGGTATCAACCTTGCCCTCGGCATACTCTATGCGTGGAGCATATTCAAGGAACCGATAGTCCGCTCCATAGAGTCGGGAGACGGAGTATTTAACTGGAGCCCCTCTGCGGTGAATGATCCATATGCGGTAAGCCTCATGGTATTTTCTTTTTCCATGGTGCCAGCCGGCTGGATCCAGGACAGGCTGGGGCCCAGGATTACCGCCCTTATGGGAGGCGTTCTGGTGGGAGGCGGGATGCTTGTCGCCTCTTTGAGTTCATCGTACATTGTCTGGATAATCGGTTTCGGGGTCATGGTGGGGGGTGGTATAGGCTGCGGTTACGCCTGTACCACCCCTGTTACCCTGAAGTGGTTTCCCCCTTCCATGACCGGAATGGCCGCAGGGATCGTGGTTGCAGGAGCGGGACTTGCCCCTGTCTATATCGCGCCTCTTGCGCAGTATCTGATAAATGAACATGATTTAGGCAAAACAGTTCTTATCTTTGGAGTAATGATAGCTGGCGCAGTCGGCATCCTTTCCTTTTTTCTGCATGACAGAAAAATCGAACCCGGGAAAAGCGGGGCCTGCGGCATCCAGGACCATGTTACCGGTGACACGGAGGTTCTTCCTGGCCGGATATTACGGAGCGCAACCTTCCGGCAGGTCTGGCTTCTGTATTTTGCTGCATCAGGTGCCGGGCTCATGGTCATAGGGTCTCTTGCGGGGATGGCAAAGGCCTCCATGGGTGAAACGGCCTTTGTTGCTGTTGCCGTGGTTGCAATAGGAAATGCTCTGGGCAGGATTGTGGCTGGATCGGTATCAGACAGATTAGGTCGGGAAAACACCATCCTGGCGGTACTTGTAGTTCAGGCCTGCCTCATGTTCCTGGCCATCAGGATAGTTGGAGGTGCGGGTACAGGGGCATTTACACTTGTTTTCCTGGCATCCTTTATAGGATTCAATTACGGGACCAATTCCGCCCTGTTTCCAGCCCTTGCCAGGGACCTCTGGGGCCTGAAAAACTTTGGCGCAAATTACGGTATGCTTTTCACCGCCTGGGGCACCGGTGGGTTCGTAATGTCCAGGATCTCTCAGACGCTTACCGCCGCCACAGGGGGATATGATGCATCCTTCATACTCGCAGGAGTGGTCCTTCTCGCAGCTGCAGTTCTGGCGGTCGCGTTCAAAAAACGCAGATACCGAATAATGGCTGGTAAATATAAAGGTGCAGAGGAAGGTTATTGCTAAAGAATATTATAGAAAAAAGGGGCAATATGAGGTTTTCTCCAGCTATCAAAAGCTGCGATATCCAAATCTAATTATGAGCGTAGCGACTTCATCTTGTGGTCATTTGATAATGCAAAACCAAAAGTTGTTGGTGGATATAACAGCTATAGCATATCTTGTCATATGAAAATGATGTCATAAAAAATAAGAAACCCCCATTAAATGAGGGAGTCCCAGATCCGTGAATATCTGTGATATGATCAGATGACCATAGAAATTGATGTTTTTGCGGTACATGGCAAATATCACAAAATTAGCCTTTCTGGCAGATTTTTGTTTTTAAAAGACGCATATCTCTAGATCAGCTCATTGCTCACACATATACACTTAAAAATACGGAAAAAGTATTATTGGCATCTCTCAGTTGCTTATGTTATTGTTTTTTAAGTATAGATAGTTTTAATGTCAATAAGTTGACTTTAAAGATATCGTGAAAAGCTGGAACCCTATTTCTATATCTGTTCAAAGGCATTCAAGGAGATTTTAATGTTCAACTATAAGAATCTTATGAATAAATTTGATCCACCTATTTGGATTGGAAACCAATATGAAAATGGGGGAATTTTTGAAAAGCGCATCATTATAATTGGTGAATCAACATATTGGTCAGGTCAACAACCGAATATTTCAATGGCTACTGATCATTTCGCTGATAAGCCACACTCAGATAAATACAGGACGAAATTAGTCAGAATGTTTTTAAATAAAGATAATGAAACGAGAGAGGAAATTGCTGAATTTTGGCATTCAGTATCTTTTTTCAATTATTTTAAAACTGTTTTAAGCGGTCCTTATAGATCACCTACTCAAGAAATGTTGAAGCAGCATCAGCCGCTACCTGATATTCTAGATGCTCTTAAACCAAATTTGATTTTAATAGTAATGCTCCGAATGTGGGATTATTTTGTCTCTAACCCGCCCTGTAAAATAAAAATGGGTCCAATAATAAAAGGAGCAAGGCGTAGTCAAACTTATCATTTTGAAAGTAAAAGTGGACTCCATTCAGCATTGGGGTATGCTGTGAAGCATCCAACTTATGCTAGCTGGTCTTTAGAGCATGTCTACACTAAGGAAGCAATAAAACTTGCGTGACAGGAAAAAATGGTCTTAAATCTCGATCAATATTTGCCTTTTCTATAGTTTTATTTTGTTAGTGAAATTGAATGCAGCTTGTATATCCTGTAATTTCTTATCCCTGATCTTTTGATCCCATATTTCAAACTTTTTAAGCGCACCCATAAGTATAACCTTGTCTTTGTTAATCCCAGTAATCTTCCTGATTTGATCTGAAATAAATATTTCCCCTGCATCCGAAATGGATTTTTTATCCAAACAAAAGAAAGGCCTTTCGCCAGGAGATAAAGAAACCTTTTGTGAGAATAATTCTTCGGTTAATTCCCAAAAATAATCTTCAGGCAAAATTGTTAGTGAACCTTTTTCTCCATTCCATAATATACGCACCCCTTCATTTTTTAATAAACCGATCCATATATCAGGGAGTAAAATTCTCGAATTCTCTATACTTCTATGGTATAACCCTCTAAAGAAGAGACCGTCTTTATATTTCTTTGAGGTGGCCATACCGCCTTCCTTTCTATTTCCCTCAGTCTTTAAGCTATTAATCAAATTTGGGTTTACTGTCTATGGAATGCTTCTCAGATTCAAAAACTACCAGCTCTTTTTCTGAGGTGATTATAAGGGTAAAGCCATGAGGGCTTTTATAGAACCAAGCCCAGCTATCCCAATCCCAATCAAGCGTTGGAATTTTATAAGCATCTATAAAGGCTTCAGCAAAATCTTTAGGGGTTAGCTCATATACGTTAAACATCTTATCCACGCACATACTGCTAAACTGGAATTTATAGACCTTGCCGCTTTCTCTGTGAGCATATATCCCGAATGCGTCCCTATATTCCTCTGGCCTGAAACAATAATGCTGGCCAGTAGGAAGCTGCATCAACTCCCAATGGTATCCTGTGATTCTTTTAATTGTAGCCTTGGCGTCATTTATCGGCATCCCAAGGTAAAGACCTTTGAATTTGAGCGTTCGGGATTCAGTTTTTAGATTTTCAAAGGATTCCTTTTCAATTCCTACTATGTATCGAAACTGATCTGAGCCTTCGACAATATACGATCCGATTTTTCGCTGTTCATTTTCCGCACTGACAAAACCCGGGAGACAGGCGGTGAGCCCGAATATTGATGATATACCGAGGAATTGACGGCGTGTTATATTTAATTTTTTTGGCATTTTCAGTTTCAAGATTGTGAGAAGGGATATTATCCTTCAGATTATGATAAGCTGTTAACCTCTGACGGATTATCTATAAGAGTTTCCATTTGCTCCAAACAATACAGGGATATGTTTTTTGTTTTTATATCTTCCTATAACTTTAAATAAATGATCATTGATAATGGACTTCCCATCACCGTTCAAAGAGGACTCTCTTTTGAACTGATTTGCTATAAGATCTATTTCATTTAGATGCAGTGGATGATGCTCCACAACCTGAATAAATTTATCTTCAATATCTTTTCGGGCGTTAAAGTGTTTTGCCCATTGTCTTATTTGAAATTCTTCGGGAGGGAGATGAATATTTAGAAAATAGTTGAACTCAATGGGTATTTCTTCCTCTCTGACAGGATTTGTAATTAAAAAAAGGATACCTTTAAACCTCTCTAAATAATTATAAAAATCAAAAGATTCTTTTTCCTTATCATTATCTTCTTTATACTTGAGGTATCGTTCAAAAATTGACTTATCATCTACAAGGAGGGTCACTGAGCTGTGACCTATAAAGGTCCTGAATATGTATTCCAATGGATCAATCTCATCCTGTGTTAAGTTATCTTTTACTATCCTCGAAGAGCTTTTACCAATAAGCATATCGGGCAGGTTGAACATTCTTACCTTTAAATTACATTCTTTAGCTACTGCCGCGGCACAATCAGTTCCTGTCTGAATATCGGAACAACCCATTATGAGTTTTATATCCGTGTTGTTACTAGAATCTTTCATTATAGCTTTTATCAAATTGCTTATAACTTCTTTATCTCTGTGCCTTAAAAAGAGATCTTTCATATTAATCTGAGGCGTGAAAATTTTCTCCGATAAATTGAACTCAAGCATCCTGCACGTTTGATGTTCTGCGGCTCTTTCGAGTTCTTCAGACGTCAATATCAGATTTGAATTTTTGTTTTTTACCAGCGTATTAGTTGTTGCCATGAAAAGAGTATTTTTGATCAGACCTCCTGTGAAAACATAATTTCTTGCAAATTTGCTAAGGTCTACATCTTTGCCAAATAAAGCATTGGGAGGAAGCAATGCTTCCCATATTTTCAGCCTTTCACGTTCGTCCGGCAGTTGGAAAGGGATTTTTAAATTTATACGCCGGTCAAGAGCAGGATCAAGTTTAATAACTTTATTGGTTGCAAATATGGTAATGCACCCTGCCTTCTCAATTTCGATAAGCAGGTTTCGACTCTCTTCTGTGTTTTTACTGAAAACATCATCGCACTCATCAAAAAAGACAATTCCATTACATAACTTTGCCTCTTTGAAAATAGTATTTATCAACTCATTATTTGAAATTCTGAATTGAAAATCCTTGGAAAAATTTACAGATAGGAGCTCCATGTCCAGCTCGTTTGATAAGGCGTGTGCCAGCATGGTTTTACCCGTACCTGATGGACCATAAAACAATAATGTCAATCCAGTACCATATCCGTAGAATTTTTCGACAATAGTTCTTTCCTCTATTACCTGACTATGTAGATAGTTCCTGGTCAGTTCTACAATTTCTCTTTTTACTCCCCCGGAAATAATTACCTGATCCAGTCCGATGCTTCCCTTTTTCCTGGAAATACATTGAAGGTCTGTATCATAAATATTGTTATCCTCAAGAATGAACCTGATAGCGCGCTCATGTAAATGAACCGGCATATCTAGAATATTTGTTGTATTAACGTAAAAAGAACCGGGAATAACAATCTCGTTTTTTATCAGAGGAGCTTTAATGTTAAAATATTTTCTGCTGGATATTTGATCCCGATATTCTGAATGAACAATTGATAAGATTGATCCAATAGTCATAGCGCTATCGGTTCGATCTTCAGGATCAAGTTCACAGCACCTGAAAAGGTTACGAAAGCTCTTTGATGTCTCATATGAAATCAATAGTATTAAAATAATACGTTCCGTATCATCAAGCTCATTAAGCTTACAGAAATGTTCAAAATTAAGATGTATTCCTGCCTCAAGAGAATTCCGTACCCGTTGATTTATATCCATCTCAATTTTTCTGAGCAACATCTCCAACTTTTCAGGAGTTATCTCATCAGGCGACAAACCTGAAGAATTAAAATTCAATTCCTGAGTAAAACCGCTAATTTTTTTATGTTTAAGAATTAATACGTCGTTATTTTCCTGATTGGAGGAAGCATCACGAAGGAATGCTTTAACAACTCTAACCCTTGCGGAATACTCCAGCGCTTCAAGGTGTTCAATACTATCTTTAAAGATACTTTCCTTCTTGGGATTATTGATTGCCATATAAACTGAGAAATCATTTCCTGATAATGTCCTTTCAATTGTATTAAGGCCCATTTTATTAACTCCTTATTTTTTCAAATCAGGTTTTAAGGGTTCAACGATATCAACAATACCAAATTCTAACGCTTCTTCCGGAGTAAGCCATGTGTCAACATCCCGCAGAAGATACTGCTCAAGCTTCTCCTGGGACTCTAGATTGCTGTACTTCAAGTAATGGCTAACAATTCTTGAATGCTCGAGATCCTGTTCTTTGCGTTCAGCAATTAATTGACTGTGATTTCCCCAGGTGATTGCTGAATATCTGTGTGAAAGCATAGAAGTCCTGGGAGTAATTACCCTTCGACCCTTTGCTCCTGTCATAAATATAAGGAGGCTCATCGACGCTATCAGTCCAACTCCGGTTGTGTAGATTGGCAGGCGTGACCACTCCATTATGTCTATTATCGCAAAGCCATCAGGGCACAAGCCCCCGGGTGAGTTGATAATCATCTGTATGTGATCAGTGCTGCCAGATAGATTATATTCGATTATGTCTTTACACACATTTTCCGAAACCCCATTACTGATAGTGCCGGATAAAAAAATAATTCCGTATTCTTTTAAACCCTTGCCTTCAGGTTGGCCATTTTTATCCATATCTTTTTCTCCTTAAGTTCCTTTAATTGTAACTAGCTATAATTATTTGACCCTTTTTTTTATTATTGTTAACATCACATTACTCCACGAATGTGACATTTTTGGCCATATGAACTAAAAATTTTCTGGAAAAAAATGAGAGGGAAAAATTTAATAAAACTCCTGAGGGCTCTCGAGCTTTTTTCAAAACCTGAGGGAACTACTATTGAAGAGATATCCGAGCACCTAGGAATAGATCGGAGGTCTGTCTACAGGGTGATAAATTTGGTTGAGGAGCTCGGATTCCCTATATATGACGAGGAAATACCATTAGAGAAGAGTAAAAGATGGAAGCTTGAGGAAAGCTATCTAAAAAAATTGCCCAATATGAAACTTCCGGATGTCAAACTATCGATATCCGAGATAATGTCGCTATATTTATTGAAGAGTGAATCCGTTCTTTATAAAGGTACTGAAATATATAAACATATCAACTCAGCCTTTGAGAAAATCAGTCTTTTTGCCCCCAAGGACCTGTTTACACAACTAAAAAAAATCAGCGCCTTATTTGTCCCGTCATCAAAGTTTAGAAAAGACTATGCAGGAAAAGAAAAAATCATAGAGCAGCTTATGGACGCGATGCTCCAGAAAAAGACCTGCTATGTGAAATACCATTCCTTTTATGAGGACAGGATAAAGAATTTTAAAATTGATCCATTGCATTTCTTCGAGAATGACGGTGGATTATATATTTTTGTTAATGCTACAAGTTTTGGCGATATTCTCACGCTCGCTGTTGAGAGGATCCAAGAGATAAGGGACGCTGGATCATGCTTTGAATACCCTAAAAACTTTAATCCGGAAGAGTTGCTGGAATCTGCCTTTGATTTAGTTTACGGAGATCCGGTCGAGGTCAAAATCTGGTTCTCCGCCCACCAGGCACGTTATATAAAAGAACGTATGTGGTCAAAGACCCAACAAATAGAAAACCAGGAAGACGGTTCAATTATCTTATCGATGAAAACTTCAGGTCAATGGGATATTATCAGGTGGGTCCTTTCCTATGGTAGTGATGCTAAAGTGATGGAGCCTGAAGGGTTGAAAAAAAAGATTATGGTGGAATTAACAGCAGTTGTTAATAAGTATAATGAATAAAAGAATTAAAGTTGTGATATGATCAGAATATCTGTGATCTTTGATGATGAAAATATTCTGGTGTTTTTTGGTGAGATCACAGCAATTGCGATCCGTGTGATATGAAAGTGGTATCTTTCCTAGCTGGAGATTGAACCAAAACAAATAAATACAGTCCTTGCCTAAACCGCCTACCATTTTATATCATCCCTAGAAACAAAGCATGACAGGAGTCTTATGCCAATGAGTCTAACCAAAGCTCAAATCGTTGAAGGGATACACCAAGGGACGGGTTTAACAAGAAAACAAGCGGGTGATGCCTTAGAAGACATCCTTGATATCATTAAGAACAGGCTTGAAACCGGGGAAAGTGTCTTGATTTCAGGTTTTGGTAGGTTTGCAGTCAAGGAAAAGCGCCCTAGGCGAGGTAGAAACCCTGCCACAGGCAAGTCCATAATGCTTGATGGTAGAAAAGTCGTCAGTTTTAAGTGCTCTGGTGTCCTAAAAGACAGGCTAAATAAGTCATAAGTCACTCAATTACGAGGTATTGGACTTCTATACCGTATAAATCACTCGATTTTCACTTCCCTCAAGTCCTTTAAACATAGTTGTAAGATCAAAAATATGCGATTGAGGTCTTAAAATACCAGTTTGCGTTTAAAATATTGATGTTTCACGCTCCTTTTTAACCGTTTCTCACTCAAAACCACCTTTTTCAACAACAAAACACCCTTCTGTAAGAAAACTTCAAACCATTAACATAAGAGGCCTGGACCTGCTTCATAAATTACTGTTTTTTGTACTTGATAAGTCATCTTGTAATGTCAACTGATCAATTTTTGCCAACAACTCATGGATAAACCGATTGAAGCAGGTAGTTCAAGAAATATCAATACAGTTTATTATTGATTATGTCAGTTTAAATTGTTTTATTTTGAAGTGATCAATGGATGATTTGAGGGCATGAACCTGGCTTCTCAATGCTTTTAATTAAGTCAGATAAATATCATCAAAGACTGCAGGAAACTCTCAGAGAGGATAATATCGTAGAGCCAACAGTCATCAAATATCAAAGCTTATGGAATTCGGAAAAACCGCTCCCTCAAAACCAAATTAAAAAAAGAAAAAAACTTGAGTGACAGTATGACAGCAAATTTCAAACATTATTTTTTATAGTTAATATAATTACTTAATTAAATTAACAAATATAAAAATTTTTACCGTCATACCGTCACAAGAAATTAGTCTGAAACAACCTTACTTTTGAGTTTTATCAGACGCTTTTTTGAAGTCCTGTTATAGACTACTTCTACACTGTTTTTTTCTAAGACATGGACTGCTTGTGAATCGGCATGCAAAAATGACCCACCTATAGGGCGAATCGGCGTCCAAAATTGACCCACCCCTGAAAGCCTTCTATTCTGCTGTGACTATGGTAGAAGGAGGCGGAAAGGGATGCTCACAGTGGAAACAATCCGTAAGATACGATTAGCTGTTCTCAGAGATGGCAAATCCATACGTCAGACAGCGAAGGATCTGCGCCTTAGCAAAAATACAGTAAAAAAGGCGATAAGGAGCGGAGAAACATCTTTTCAGTACGAACGAAGCAACCAGCCAAGACCCAAGCTGGGGCCGTTTATAGACATGCTGAAAGGCTTTCTGGAAGAAGACGAGAAACTGCCCAAAAAACTGCGCAGGACAGCCCAGATACTTTTTGAAGAGCTGCAACTCAACGGCTACGAAGGTGGCTATGACAGCGTACGGAGATATGTTCAAAGATGGCGCCAGGATCAAAGGAGCTTGCCAAAGGAGGTATTTATACCTTTGGTATTTGATCCTGCAGAAGCCTTTCAGTTTGACTGGAGTCATGAGTGGGTAGATCTGGACGGAAGCAGAGTAAAGGCAAAGGTTGCACATATAAGGTTATGTCACAGCCGCTACTTCCTTTGTATTGCCTACCCCAGAGAAACCCAGGAGATGGTGTTTGATGCCCATATCAGGGCCTTTGAGTTTTTTGGGGGAGTTTGCCGTAAAGGCATCTATGACAATCTCAAAACAGTGGTTAACAAGATCCTGGGAGGAAGGGAAAGACAGTTCAACAGCCGCTTCAGCCAACTGTGTTCCCATTATTTATTTGAACCGGTAAGCTGCACCCCTGCTGCAGGTTGGGAAAAGGGTCAGGTGGAAAACCAGGTAGGTGTGGTCAGAAGGAGATTTTTCACTCCCCGAATCAAGGCCAGGGATTTCACACACCTAAACGAGCTGCTTAGAGAACAATGCATCACCTGGGCAAAGACCCGTAAGCATCCAACAATATCTGATAAGACGGTTTGGCAGGTCTACAGTGAAGAGAGACCCTATCTGATAAATCTACCACCTCTCTTTGATGGATATGCACAACGTCCAGCCAGGGTTACCCCCAGCTCACTTGTAACCTATGACCGGAACCGATACAGCGTTAATTGCAGCCAGGTGGGTAAAGCGGTCTATATGAGAGTATATGCCGATCGGATAGTGATAGTAAATAACGGTTGTATCGTAGGAGAGCATGATAGGCATTTTGGAAAGAACAAGACTATTTTTAATCCCTGGCATTATGTCCCGGTCCTTGAACGTAAGCCCGGGGCTCTCCGTAATGGAGCCCCCTTTAAAGACTGGCAACTTCCCGATCCTGTCGAAGGCGTCCTAAATGGGCTTCAAAACCGTTTTTCCGACTGGGACCGTCAGTTTGTGGCCATTCTAAATGCTGTTCCTTTCTACGGACTTGAGGCTGTAAGTAAAGCCTGTAAGGAGGCCCTAAAGATAAGGGCCGTAAGTAAAGAGGTGGTTCTCAATCTTTTAAACAGGGATCAGGATCAGGATTGCACGCCTGATTTGGGTATCCCCTCCCATCTGATTCTCAAGCAAGAGCCCATAGCAGACTGCCGCCGCTATGAACGTTTGGTAAGGGAGGGATACCATGCTGCGCAATGATATCATGGACCAGATGGAAAAACTAAAGTTGCGGGGTATGCAGTCCATTTATGATGAAGTTGTCTCCAATGGACGCAAGAGCCATTCAACGCCTGAAAAGGTAATCCTGGAACTGCTCAAGGCTGAAGCTGCCGAAAGATATATAAGGAGTATCCGATATCGTATGGGACAGGCCAGGTTTCCTGTCCTTAAAGATATCGATGGCTTTGATTTTAACGGGGCCTGTGTTGATGAAGCCCAGATTAGGTCTATTTATCAGGGTGATTTTATAGCCGAACATATCAACCTGATTTTTGTAGGTGGCACCGGTACGGGCAAAACCCATTTAGCCATAACTATAGCGGCCCAGGCCATAAGGAATGGCAGGAAGTGCAAGTTTTATAACCTGGTGGATCTGGCAAATGAGCTTGAGCAGGAAAAAATGATTGGATTGGCCGGCAAAATCACAGCAAGACTACTTCGATTTGATCTTGTGGTCCTCGATGAACTGGGTTATCTGCCTTTTTCCAAAAACGGCAGTCAACTGCTCTTTCATCTTATATCAAAACTCTACGAACAGACATCCATAGTGATTACCACCAACTTGACCTTCGGTGAATGGCCCCAAGTCTTTGGAGATAAAAAGATGACTACGGCCATGCTTGATCGGTTGACTCATCATTGTGAAATTATAGAAACAGGTAACGAAAGCTGGAGAATGAAACACGCAGCTTCATAGATAAAGAAGGGATCAACTACTCAACTATTTAACCATATTTTTTTCTCAGGGGTGGGTCAATTTTGGACGCCGATGATGGGTCAATTTTCAACGCCTATTGACAATCCTATGGATGAAATAAAAGCAGCTGTATGAGCTTGTTTTCTAAAGAGATATAAGTAGCTGAAGATATTGGGATAAGATTAGATATTGGCTTTGATGGTCTTTAGCTGGAGATGTTTGTAAAGGCTTACCTGGAAGACAGGGAGAAGGTAAAGCAGCTGCCCGGCATATAAGCCTATCTTATTAACCGGGCAAGCTGTAGCTACCCTTTATCTGGCTATGATAAAGCAACCGTCCAAGATTCTTGGTCTTTCCATCCACAAATCAAAAATATTCAGGATTTCAACAAGCATATAACCTCTTCACATCTATACAAAAAGCAACTTTGCTACTTAATGTAATTAGGTATTTATTAGGTATATTACTGGTATATATTTATCATGCTTTATATTGACTTTTACTTTATTTATATGCCAATAAATATTTGATTATCAATTTTATTAGTTTCTAGTATTTGGTTTTTTATCAGTTTTTGAAAAAGCCAAACCCCGAGCAATCGAGGGACGGAAAGCCACGGGTCTTAAATAGACAGCCGGGTTGCCGAAAGGTGCCCGGCTGTAGCTGTTTAAGGCCACCAAAATGAATAGATAAAATTTGGGGTAGGGAGGACAATATGGTTTTCAAAATCACGAGATTTACATTCTTGACAGCCTTTCTGATCTTTATAATTCTAGCCAATTGGGCTTTCTGTGAACAGTGGCCTCCTAACTCATGGTATCGATGTCCATATTGCTACCATGTTCAGGACAATTACAATTCAGGGGTATGTGAAAGCTGTGGCAACCAGTATATTTCTGAAGTTGGTGATAAACATGATGGATGGATAAAAACTTTCTGGGATCAGGGTTATCATTACAATACTAAATGCCCTGAGATTAGAGGAGAGCAGGCTCCGGTCGGTTGTACGGCAACAGCAATGGCTCAAATAATTAATTTTTGGGAGTATCCCACAAGCGTAAGTTTTTCAGATTTGCCAAAGGAGCAAGGTGGGGATGCTTATGATTATTGGGATAAATGGGGAATTCTGCCAATAAATAAAATAAATATATTTGAAGATTCATATGCCTCAGTAAATGATCTTAATAACGCTTTAGAAACCATAGATTACTATACTGATGAAGAATCTCAATCTAGCTCTAGTGCTAGAGATGAACAGGCCTATTTTTGTTTTGGTGTTGGTGCCAAACTTGGAATGAAATATCATAAAGAAGAATCAGGTATACGTTTAAGTGCGGATGCTTACCTAGAGGGTTTTAACTATGGTTCAGCTATATGGGAGTTTAAGGATTATTGCATATGGAACAAATATGAAGACACTATTATTGAAAATTTAAAGAAGGGATGGCCAGTTCAAATTGGGATCATCACGGATGGCTCAGATGGTCATTCAATAGTTGTAGATGGTTACAAAGATTCAGGTGTTGAACGTTTCCACACCAATTGGGGATGGGGCCTTGGTTACACTGGTTGGATAAATTTACCCGATACTGGGACTGATTATAAATATGTACAACAAATTGTTTACAATATAGCTCCCTACAAAGGTTGGAACCAATGGGGTGCAGATGAAAGAAATTCCTTCAGCACACTTTATAACGCACCAGATGAAAATGTTATAAAAGAGAAATGGAAAGTTACATGCCCTTCAAGCCATAGTTTCAGTGGCTTAGTAGTTGGATCAGCTAATAATATTTATGCTGCTTGCTCACCAGATGGAACTTCCCAGCACCCCAAAGTCTATATGTACAACCAGTTCGGTTCAAAAACTGGAGATCCAATTGATATTCCAGAAAATGTTAAAATTGAATTTATATGCCAAGAAACAGATCCTGAAAGCTCAGATAGGTATGTATTCATTTCCACAGAAAACGGATTCGTATACAGGATAGATACCCGCAGTCGAACATGTAATAAAATATGGACAGAACCAAATAGTGATGACATCGATTGTTTAAAAATAGATTCAGACGGCTATTTATATGCTTGCACGCTTCATAACCTTTACCAATTAGATTGCAATGGAAATGAAAAATGGCATTATTCTGCACCTGGTGACACGATGTTTTTAGGAGGTGGGAAAAATCCCGCAATCGATGAGAAAAGGAATAAAGTCTATGTTGTATATTATGATTCAAATTCTAAAACGCCTTATCTTGTCCAGCTATCCAGGGCATCTGGGCCTAGTTTTATGAACACAAGATCATTTGGATCTGTCACCATCCCAACCATAAGAACTCCAATAGTAGGTCCTGATGGCACTATTTATATAGGAATATACACAACTCTTTATGCACTTAATTATAGTGATATAAATGGTCCAACAAAGTGGACTAAAAATTTAAACTGCAGAAATGGCTGTTTAGATCCTAATGGTGAAAAGATATATGTTCCATTATGGGAACAGGAGGATGGTCAATGGTATAATAAAATACGAGCAATGAATACCCTAAATGGTGATGAAATATGGGAAATCAAATTTCAGCAAGACCCTTCTAAAGATGATATTTGGCAGCCATATACAGCTGGTAATGGTATGGTATGCTTTACTGTTGAAACAGGTGGAGACCCTGAAACCTATACCGTTTACGGCTATCAGGATAATGGAAATAGCTACGATAAAAAATGGCAATTTGATGCTGGAACATCAGGCGGGGATTTTGCCTTCGGTCCGGGATCTACTTTATATTTTTGGGGAAAGACCGGTGTTGCTGAAACAATTTATGCTATTTCACAGGGTGAAACTGGAAAAGCCAATGAAGCTGGTATGGGCTTCACAGATAATTCATCTCCCGAAAGTCCTCATAGTCCGACTCCAAATGATGGGGCTACTGATTTAGATATAGATGTTTTCCTAGATTGGGAGTCTGGAGATCCAGATTTCCATGCTTTAAAGTACTCAGTTTTTGTTGGAAAGCAAGGTAGTATTATGGTGCCAGTTGTTACTGACTTAACAAATAGCAATTATACATTGGAAAATTTAGAAGGGGGGAAGCTTTACAATTGGCAGATTATTGCAAGTGATGGCCAAGCAATTACAAAAGGTCCAACTTGGGCGTTTACAACAGAAATAGAAGATTTATGTCCCGATGATCCAAACAAAACAGAACCTGGCATATGTGGGTGTGGTGTGCCAGATACAGACACAGACGGAGATGGGGCTGCAGACTGTATTGATTTAGATGACGATGATGATGGCCTACAAGATATTATTGAGGATGTAAATCAAAACGGAGCAGTTGATTCGGGAGAAACTGATCCTCTTAATCCTGATAGCGATGATGATGGGATGTTAGACGGATGGGAAGTGCAATATGGTCTTGATCCTCTGGTAGATGATGCATCGGGCGATCTAGATGGTGATGGGGTTTTAAATTATCAAGAATATCTTAACGGCACAGATCCATCAAGACCACCATTTTTGCCCTTCTTACCATTACTCTTAGAGGATTAGGAATTTATTATTTGATACTTCGCTAACATGATACCAAAGGCAGCTCAACAGCCATGCATATACAGCATCAATAGCTGTTATTGCATGGCTGATCTACCTAGCTACCTCAGCTATTCCAAATCCATATCACCAGCTCAGCAGCTTCAAATCTTGACATTCCGGCATAATCACAATAAAATAGTTTGTAAATAATCATGAAGATTGACGTGAGGCAACTGGGCCTGTGACCGTCAAGCCAACCTAGCTCCAAAAGGTGGCACCAGCCCGTAAGGGAACCATGAGGTCAAGAAGACAAACGGACAGATGGCCTCTCCCTATTTCAGTGAGAGGTTTTTTTATTTGTCCATAGACAAAGGAGAAGCTGATATGACCGAAAATAAAAAGAAGACCCCTAAGGAACAAAAATCACAACGTCCATTATGCACGGACTGGTCGTTCACAAAGCAAGTGCTGCCGTTGGGCAGCTTCATAGCTGGAGGAAGGATTTTGAAACCCTCCAGGATGAATAGTTCTGAAGATAAATCAACAGATAAGAAAGAATAGCTACAGCTGAAAATTGAAAAGGAGAATATGGATATGGCCACAACTGGAAAGAAGACCCAGCAGGAACATCGATTATCGATGGAAGAGCTGCCTTTGGATCATCCACTGTACAAGACAGGCTTCGTGGTTGGAGGAAAGATTTTGAAGCTGTCCAGAAAAGACAACCATGAACAAGGATCTAAAGATAAGCCAGCAGATAAGAAAGAATAGCTGGTACAGCTGCAGCTGTGCAATCACAGCAGATATTTGCTGTATCTGCACAGCTGGCTGTCGATGTCTCAATAAATTTGATTGTCAGATATGGGGTAGGAGCCTCGGAGAGGAGAGCTGTTATGTTTGATCTTAGCTAGTTCATTTAATTGTAGGGCCTCAATCTTTCGCTCACTATTGCATTCAGCTTTCTGACATCCTCGGTAAGATTCAAGACATGCATTTTTCGGTGACAGTTTGGACATAAGGCAACAGTATTCTCAATTACATCCTCACCGCCTTCTGACAACCAGGTTAGGTGGTGTTCTTCAAGATACGGCACTCCTTTTCTATCCTTGAATGGAGCATCATTCCCACAAAGCTGACATTTTCCGTTAGCTATTCTTTTTGCAAGTTCAGCTACATAAACGTTCCTCTCGTAGGTTTTTGAGATGACCTGTCTACGTCCAACTCCTTTTCTTGAATATTTGGCTCTCCTCTCAAGTTCAGAATAGCTTAACCTAGAAGCCTCCCTCTGTTTTTTCTCCTGTTTGCTCTGTATGAGTTTATCCGGTGTCGGCTTATAAGCTACACCTGCTTGAAGCTTTAATGGGAAAACCCAAACATATCTCAAATTGTGGTCTATGTCTGGTTGTGTTTCTTTATAAGGTTCACTGGCCAGTTCAACCTGGCCTTGGTATATATAATTTCCTCTGTCAAACACTTCGAAAAGAAATAAACTAACATCAGATTCGGGAGATTCAGCCACCGTTTTATTCTGATTAGCATCAATTCGTTGATCACCTCTCAATCCCATGCCAGTGTAGTGAAAGACATCATCTATCCATCGGTCTTCATAAATGGATTTTGTAGGATCAGAGACAAGAACAAGACTATTCGTTGTAAGGGATCGTCTCATCCCCCCTTTTGTGGGCTGCATTTAAATATTTCTCGCAGTTGGTCGTTTTGGAGGATATCTCCTACCTCTAGATTTGGCTCAAATGTCAATTTCGTTCCTCCTCAATTTGTCAACGAAGGGAAGATCAGCTGGTGCAAAATCATATTGATCTAGCTGGCTAGGCTCAACCCATCTGTAATCATCATGAGCACTGGCTATGATATCACCACTCTGCCAATAGGTGTTAAAAGCTAGAAGGTTTATTGATATGTGGTCATAGTGATAAACACTAGAGCCTATAAACATTCCAATGGAAGTAACTATCCCAAATTCTTCCATTAGCTCTCTTTTCAAGCATTGCTCAGCAGTCTCACCGTTCTCAACTTTTCCGCCAGGAAACTCCCATTTATTTGGTAGGCTCCCAGTAACCTTCCTTTTGGCTATGAGAATTTTACCATCTTTCACCATAATGGCTGCAGTAACATCTACGATATGGGGATCACTTTTTTCAGTCATTAATTTTCCTTCTAGTATAGCTTGAACAGCTATTGGTTAGATGCATTTTCACCATCTGCTAACAGCCCATATATAATTGTTGGCACCGATATGGGTAAAACGGTGAAATATCTTAAGGCCAAGGCAAAGTTGGCCATGTTCCTAACACTTGATCTTCTATTAGGGAAAAATTCGTATTCATTATGTGGCACAATTAACACTGCAAGGCTAAGCAATCCATTCTGGAGCCCATATTGAAACTTGTAGAAATCACGGTACAACGTAGCACTATTGCCAAACTGTATCTCACCAAAAACAAGACCCTTAGAAAAATCGCCTATCAAACGAGGGGATTTACTCAATCGGGGCTGCAATCGCCAACCTATCTCAGATAAGGCATCAGAAAACGATCTGTTATATGCAGCTTGATGATGAAGCAAGTTCTTGGTTGTGTTCAATGAGAAATCTGGAGACCATGCGTGAGCAGTAAGGACATCAGACAATTCCTGAAGCTCTGCATTAACAGAGGATAGCAGCACCTCGCCACAGTGCAAATATTTAGTAAGGTATCTCATATTTGTTTCTAACGCCTGGTTGTCCACCTAGTTTCATTGATCATGGCTATCACATTACATGTATATTTACTAAAAGCCTCGGAGAGGAAAGCTGTAGGATTATCTTTTAACTGCTAAAAATCATTTTGACGTAGGATCAAATCTAGTCAAGAATTTCTTAATTTCTTCATCTGTAGAATTTTCCGTAATGCCATTCTCTTTTATAAGCTTTTCGATTTCATGCAATTCAAGGAATTGTCGTTTTGATAAGACATCTTTAGGATCTTGATCACCCCATTTTGGGCCAAATGTTTTCACAGCCCAATACATTACTTTAGCCTTAATTTTGTTCACGCCTCCACACAGGCAAGCATCGTAAAACATTCTATGTGCTGTTAGAGAAGATCGACAAATTTTTTCACGAAGATCACAAGCTACATCATGAACTACAGACGCCCTGCGATAATTACCTACAAATGGTGGGCCAATCCATTTATTCCATAGTAGCCATGGGATGCTTGCTCCATTAATTTCAGAACCTCTAGGAGCAGGCCATTGTTTTCCACTAGGATCAACATAATAAAAATCGTCAAGAAGTATGACATTTCTATCTGGCTCGGGCTCCACCATCCACTCAACTCGGACATCATTTAAAAAATGTCCATTAGAATCAGCGTACAAGTTAGATGCCAAAAGAATTAGGAGTCCTATGAAGATTTTAAAGAAAACTTTATATTTCATAAGTCCTCACAATATTAATATATCTGAAACAAGAGGCTTTGTCTGAATGTGCAGTTCCAATTACTGATGAAAACATACAGCTCAATCTCTATTTAATCTCAAAGCCCTCGTAATAAACCACCATCTCATCAAGTATCCGTTTCTCCCATGGATCTTTCTGGCTCATGCAGCTGCCACATGCTCCGCTATCGGCATCTCTATAAGCACCAATGGTTGGATCTAGACCGCCATTCCTGAAGACCCTCTGGTAGTATATACAACCACAAGAAAGCAGATAGAACCTTAAGCCTGTCACTTCACCTGGAAAGGACTGAAAGATACTTCTTGCAAGCCAGGTGATTGTTTCTGAGGTGCTGGATTCCATATATTTGCCTTGTAGTTCTTATTTATAAACTGGAAGGTTCCAAGCTACATTATGTATTTTCGGTTAAATCTTATCAGATTTTTCCCTGTTGCAGTGCTCACATAATATTTGAATGTTTCTTTCAGTATTGCTTCCCCCTTTTGAAACTGGGATGATATGATCAAACTCCAAGTTTTCTTTGCTACCACATTTTACACACTTCCCTCCGTCTCTTCTCCAAACAAACATTCTGACAGCCTCAGGTATTGGTTCTCTTGCTAACTCTGGTTCAGATGCCAATCTCTCAATTATTTGAAGCTCCTTTTGGAACCTGTCGAGCTTTTTCATCTCTTTAACATAATATTTTTTAACTAATAGTTGCCGGTCTTCTTGACTATGTATGTCAGGCTTATTGAAATAATATAGATTCTCTTTATAAACGTAGAAAGTATAGCTTTCAAATTCCTTCATTATTTCATTTTTTTTGGTATGAATTTTGTCTTTAGCATTTCTCACTCGTTCGCTAAATTTAGCCATTGCTTCTTCATATTTCTGTGCTTCCCTTTCATTTCTGTCATTATCCCTGTCTTCTGCAGCCCATTCTCTATCCCAATGCTTGCTTTTAGCTATATCGTACCTACGGTCAAAAGGATCAAGAGCTGTTCTAAATTCAGGAACATAAGTGTAATATCTTTTAGGTTTTTTAGGAGGGACATTAGGAACTTTTATATTACTTAAGTCAATATTTAACAGAGCTGCAGACAATAGTTGAGGATCATCTTTTTGAGTTCGTTTAAATTCAGCCATATGTTTTTGCGAAGAAAACTCAATCAAGCATGGTCGACCCAGAATTTTTATCGTAATTTGATCAAACTTGACCTTCTCATTCTCGGTCTTCAAGAATCCTGTACTCAAAACCTTTAGCGCCATTTGAATCCCACTTCAAAACCTGAGTTTTTGACCGATATTCTCTGGAAAATGCGATTGTAGTAACCCTTATACAAAATGTGCTTTTAGCGAAACAGAATCATATTTCAATAATCCTTATTAGCCTTTTTCTTCAAGGCTAACTCTAACAGTCGTTTTTTTCTTTTTTTTAACTTTTTTTGGGGTGCCTTTTATCTTTGCCTCCCATTTACCACAATTAAAATCAATCCCACCACCAAAATCCATATGTGTAAACCATCCTCTATCAACTTCCTCCTCCTCATCAACCTCAACAACTAAATCATGTCTCTCAGCACTGTATTCATCTTTCAGATTTTTAAGAAACTGCAAGGCAAATTTAATAGCAGTATCAGGTTGTTCACGTTCGACTTGAGGGACAGTCGAAGCAGAAATCGTTGCAACGTCAGTGGAATATGGAAAAATCTGGGTGTTAGGCTTACCGCCTATCGGAGTTGCTGTTACTTCAATAATAGGTTCATCCTCGTATTTGTTGGACATAACTTTCTCCAAAAAACATTTAGATTTTGTTAGATTTCTCTCGGTTGCATTTCTGGCATAGAATTTGGATATTCCGTTCGGTATTACTACCGCCTTCGGACACAGGTATAATGTGGTCGAATTCAAGGTTCTTCTTGCTCCCGCATTTTACACATTTGCCCTGGTCTCTTCTCCATACGGCAAATCTGACCTCTTCAGGAATCGGCTCCCTTGATCGCTGAATCTCCATCGACTCCATTTTTTCAAACAGCCGTATTTCCTTTTGCAGTTTTCTGAATTTCTTTTCCTCTTTAAAATAGTGCTCTTTGACCAGTAGTTTTTGTTCATCTTCAGTATGCATATCATCAGGGTCAAAATAATAGATGTTATTTTTGAATAAGTAGTAGTTTCTCTCATGAATTATATGTTGATTTACAGATACCATATTATCATTTATCGGTAACGGTCCTAAATGAGCACCGGTTCCTAAAACCGGTTGCGGCTCATTATGCTGATTTTCTATATCAAAATTAAAAAGAGGATGGAATGCAAAATAGTATTTATATTTTGTTATATTAGAATGACATGCAATAATGCTAACTTTTGAGTTTGGGTCGTTATGATAACTTATTGCATAAGATCTATAAATGTCCTTTATCCTATGCTTTAATGATATGGGACTATTATTATTTGGAAAAGGGGAGCTATGTTCTTTATGAAAGCTTTTTTTGAGCATTTCTGAATATTCCATAAGCGCTTTAATATGCTCATCATCCAATTCCCCAATATCTCTACAAAGTATTTTAACCGTCATTTTCCTTTTCCAATATCATTATGACAATTATTAACTTAATCTATCTACTGATTGACAGTGTTGGGACAAGAACATGGTTATTAAATGTCAATAGGCGTTGAAAATTGACCCATCATCGGCGTCCAAAATTGACCCACCCCTGAGAAAAAAATATGGTTAAATAGTTGAGTAGTTGATCCCTTCTTTATCTATGAAGCTGCGTGTTTCATTCTCCAGCTTTCGTTACCTGTTTCTATAATTTCACAATGATGAGTCAACCGATCAAGCATGGCCGTAGTCATTTTTTTATCTCCAAAGACTTGGGGCCATTCACCGAAGGTCAAGTTGGTGGTGATTACTATGGATGTCTGTTCGTAGAGTTTTGATATAAGATGAAAGAGCAGTTGACTGCCGTTTTTGGAAAAAGGCAGATAACCCAGTTCATCGAGGACCACAAGATCAAATCGAAGTAGTCTTGCTGTGATTTTGCCGGCCAATCCAATCATTTTCTCCTGCTCAAGCTCATTTGCCAGATCCACCAGGTTATAAAACTTGCACTTCCTGCCATTCCTTATGGCCTGGGCCGCTATAGTTATGGCTAAATGGGTTTTGCCCGTACCGGTGCCACCTACAAAAATCAGGTTGATATGTTCGGCTATAAAATCACCCTGATAAATAGACCTAATCTGGGCTTCATCAACACAGGCCCCGTTAAAATCAAAGCCATCGATATCTTTAAGGACAGGAAACCTGGCCTGTCCCATACGATATCGGATACTCCTTATATATCTTTCGGCAGCTTCAGCCTTGAGCAGTTCCAGGATTACCTTTTCAGGCGTTGAATGGCTCTTGCGTCCATTGGAGACAACTTCATCATAAATGGACTGCATACCCCGCAACTTTAGTTTTTCCATCTGGTCCATGATATCATTGCGCAGCATGGTATCCCTCCCTTACCAAACGTTCATAGCGGCGGCAGTCTGCTATGGGCTCTTGCTTGAGAATCAGATGGGAGGGGATACCCAAATCAGGCGTGCAATCCTGATCCTGATCCCTGTTTAAAAGATTGAGAACCACCTCTTTACTTACGGCCCTTATCTTTAGGGCCTCCTTACAGGCTTTACTTACAGCCTCAAGTCCGTAGAAAGGAACAGCATTTAGAATGGCCACAAACTGACGGTCCCAGTCGGAAAAACGGTTTTGAAGCCCATTTAGGACGCCTTCGACAGGATCGGGAAGTTGCCAGTCTTTAAAGGGGGCTCCATTACGGAGAGCCCCGGGCTTACGTTCAAGGACCGGGACATAATGCCAGGGATTAAAAATAGTCTTGTTCTTTCCAAAATGCCTATCATGCTCTCCTACGATACAACCGTTATTTACTATCACTATCCGATCGGCATATACTCTCATATAGACCGCTTTACCCACCTGGCTGCAATTAACGCTGTATCGGTTCCGGTCATAGGTTACAAGTGAGCTGGGGGTAACCCTGGCTGGACGTTGTGCATATCCATCAAAGAGAGGTGGTAGATTTATCAGATAGGGTCTCTCTTCACTGTAGACCTGCCAAACCGTCTTATCAGATATTGTTGGATGCTTACGGGTCTTTGCCCAGGTGATGCATTGTTCTCTAAGCAGCTCGTTTAGGTGTGTGAAATCCCTGGCCTTGATTCGGGGAGTGAAAAATCTCCTTCTGACCACACCTACCTGGTTTTCCACCTGACCCTTTTCCCAACCTGCAGCAGGGGTGCAGCTTACCGGTTCAAATAAATAATGGGAACACAGTTGGCTGAAGCGGCTGTTGAACTGTCTTTCCCTTCCTCCCAGGATCTTGTTAACCACTGTTTTGAGATTGTCATAGATGCCTTTACGGCAAACTCCCCCAAAAAACTCAAAGGCCCTGATATGGGCATCAAACACCATCTCCTGGGTTTCTCTGGGGTAGGCAATACAAAGGAAGTAGCGGCTGTGACATAACCTTATATGTGCAACCTTTGCCTTTACTCTGCTTCCGTCCAGATCTACCCACTCATGACTCCAGTCAAACTGAAAGGCTTCTGCAGGATCAAATACCAAAGGTATAAATACCTCCTTTGGCAAGCTCCTTTGATCCTGGCGCCATCTTTGAACATATCTCCGTACGCTGTCATAGCCACCTTCGTAGCCGTTGAGTTGCAGCTCTTCAAAAAGTATCTGGGCTGTCCTGCGCAGTTTTTTGGGCAGTTTCTCGTCTTCTTCCAGAAAGCCTTTCAGCATGTCTATAAACGGCCCCAGCTTGGGTCTTGGCTGGTTGCTTCGTTCGTACTGAAAAGATGTTTCTCCGCTCCTTATCGCCTTTTTTACTGTATTTTTGCTAAGGCGCAGATCCTTCGCTGTCTGACGTATGGATTTGCCATCTCTGAGAACAGCTAATCGTATCTTACGGATTGTTTCCACTGTGAGCATCCCTTTCCGCCTCCTTCTACCATAGTCACAGCAGAATAGAAGGCTTTCAGGGGTGGGTCAATTTTGGACGCCGATTCGCCCTATAGGTGGGTCATTTTTGCATGCCGATTCACAGTAATCAGAAGGGTAATTAGTATTGTGGCTTGTCGATGAGATAGATTTGTGATTGATACTGGGTGTCACCATTGAAGCATATGTTGTGACATGAAAATGGTATCATAAAAGAAGGAAATCCTTTTTAAAGAGAGCATCCTAGGTTTGTGAAGGCCTGTGATATGATCAGATGATCAGTGATTTTTCATTGTGTATATATCCTGGTTTTTTCTGGTGCGATCACAGCTTTAGGCAATGTTGTGATAAGAAAATGCCATCTATCTTGGCTGAAGTTTTAACTGAAGCAAGAAATACAGTCCTTGCCTAAACCGCCTACCATTTTATATCATTACTAGCAAAAAATCATGACAGGAGTCTTATGCAATGAGCCTTACTAAAGCTGAAATCGTTGAAAAATTACATCAGGAAACGGGTTTATCAAAGAACCAAGCGGGTGATGCCTTAAAGGACATTATCGATATCATTAAGAACAGGCTTGAAACCGGGGAAAGTGTCTTGATTTCAGGCTTTGGTAGGTTTGCAGTCAAGGAAAAGCGGCCTAGAAAGGGTAGAAATCCTGCCACAGGCAAGTCCATAATGCTTGATGGTAGAAGAGTCGTCAGTTTTAAGTGCTCTGGTGTCCTAAAAGACAGGCTAAATAAGTCATAAGTCACTCAATTGCGAGGTATTGGACTTCTATACCGTATAAATCACCCAAATTTTTCTTTTCTCAAGTCCTTTAAACATAGTTGTAAGATCAAAAATATGCGATTGAGGTCTTAAAATACCAGTTTGCGTTTAAAAATATAATGTTTCACGCTCCTTTTTAACCGTTTCTCGCTCAAAATTATCTGATTGAGCGATAAAATACCCTTCTGTTCAAAAACTTCAAAACCATTAACATCAGGGACCTGGACCTCCTTCATAAATTACTGTTTTTCCAAGCTCACTAGGTCAGTCTATCCAACAACTCTTTAATAGATCGCTATAACTAGGTAGTTGGTGAAGATTCAGAGGATTTTATTATTTGTTGTGACTGTTTAAATTGTAATTTTGTCGTTTATTTTTACATGGCAGTGGGACCTATATTTATGGGGTTAAGAGGGCATTTGTGGTATTGAAAATACTATGTCCAAGGTTGAGGGAGATAAGTGGCTTGAAGCAGTGTTTGAGACAAAATCCGTAATCTGATAGTAGTTTTGGTGTGCATGACAAAAACCGTAAAACATTTCTTATACTATACGAACGCTTTTACGACTTTTGTCCCCTATTTACCGGTATAGATTCTTTTCATGGTTTTCATCCATGTCTTTGACACTTTCAACTAAATCCATGTTAAGTTTCACTTCCATTACTCTCGCTTTTCGTTTTTTCTGAGTATAGAAGAAAAACTTCAAAATTGACGTTGTTTTCTTGATTTTACCACTGTTAGGTATGTTTACACCCTTCTTCAAGAGTTTATCAATCTCAGGTTCTATGTTGTTTTCAGATGAGTACACTTTGTTGACTAAAGACTCGTATATCTTGACACAGTCATTGTTTGTAAGTTTTACAGGTTTAGGTGACTTGAAGCTTAACCCGTAGGGTTTCAAAGTGCTTTCCAGGATATGGGTAGTCTTGACAGTGATACTAGACTTTTCACAGTTGTTTAAGGCACTGTTTAAGATTCTTTGACCAGTCTTGATTTTACGTATTTTTTCGTACGTTGAAGTTTGAGACTTAGCCTTTAACTCCCCTCTGTAGTTTAACTCTTCTCTTACAGCCTTTTTGCTCTGTTCTAAGTAATTTTTGGAAGTTTTAGATGTACTTTTCTTGGGTTTAGAGTCGGTTTGAACTGAAACCAAGCATCCTTCCCTGGCCAGAAGGTTTCTGTACTGACCTAAGACCCCGTACTTTCTGTCGTAGCTCTCCCACTCGATACATGCCTTTTCCAGTCTTATTGCCGTCTTGACACCCTCACAGTTGATCAAGTCTAAAAAGCTGTTGTTGCCGATCATCCTCTTGATTTTTTCTTCTTTGCTGTGACTTTCTTCTAAAGCCTTGAAAGTCAAAAGGGAACCCATCTTCAATTTTAGATTGCCAACAGTGTCTTTTAAGGTCCGTGTAAGGTATTTCCCTCTAAATTTGACGTTTTCAAACAGTTCTAGCAAACCTAAGCTAAAAACCTTGTCAGAGTCTGTTTCTTCGTTATATCCATTGTCTGCCAGGTATAACGGCATCAAAACCTTGTATTTCCTTGCATTTCTTCCCCGCATAGTCATTTGGTAGTGGGTGTGAGCACCTAGTAAAATCCCGTCTATAAAATGGTATACATTAGTGCCTTTAGTTTCTCGTATATCCACCCCTGTAGTGATGGCTGGGCTGTAGATCAGGTAAGTCAGTTTGTCTCGGGATAAGTGCTTGTCAAATTCCCTGATGATATCAAGCATCCCTTCCTCTTCTGTGGTTTTCCCGGTAACTAGCTTGATGTTTTCCTTGGACCCATTGGCCTTTTCTATGTATTTTTTGAGCTCTTCAGCCTTCTTTTTGTAAGAAGCTGCGATTAGCATTGGCCTGTTGTTTTCCTTGGATTGGGTCAGGTCCTTGTTAAACTGAGAGAGAAAACGCTTACATTTTTGGCCCTTGCTTGAAATTCGGCTCATTCCCTCTTGAGGTTAAGTATATCTCAACTTTCTTTTCTGTCCGGAGGTTTTTCCTTAAGAGGTAAGGTTTTTTACCGGAAATTTCAGAGATTGCCGCGATTATTGTCATCTCAAAGCAATTTGTTTGTTGGAGTGGCCGTGTTGCCACTTGAGTCTGAGGACTTCTTTAATCTTTCGCATGGATAATCTCCTGCCGGCCATTATTGCCTCCTGATATCTTTTTTCAGAAGGTTATAGGCCAGGGTTTCAATTATACAGCGTCTCTTCAATCACCTCCGCACTCGGGGTGCCGGAATGCTTCGGAATGGGGTGTCGGAATCAATCGGAATACTCATCTGGGCAAATAATTTCAGTATATGTGAACCATTCAGATACCAACTATCAGAAATATCAGAATAAATTTCGGAAATAATTTTCATCTTGACAACAAAATACAATAATGATATTTAAATTAGCGTTTGATCTAGCAATACAACGTTTCATCTAGTAAAACTATGTAATAGCGAAATGAATAAAAAATTAATGGAAAAAGATAGATATTTTGTTTCTGCACTTGCGAAGGGGTTGGACATTCTGCAGGTAATCGCTAATGCAGGTAGACCCCTACCTCTCTCAGAGGTATCTGCCTCTCTAGGCATCAACAAATCAACCACAATGCGATTTTGTCATACGTTAATCAAGTTGGGATTTCTCCAACGCAATAGGGAAAAGTTGTATTATCCAACTCCTCGAATTCTTTCTCTTGGATACAAATCAATACAAGGAATGACTTGGCTGGATGTTACTGAGTTCTATTTGGAAAGCCTTTCAATGCAGGTAGAGGAAGCTGTCGGGCTATTAATATTAGATGAAAATGAAGTTTTGTATTTGAAAAGGGTCGTAAAAAAGGAACATTTGCTCCCTTATGATGTACAAATTGGAGCCAAATTCCCTGTCTATTGCACTTCGGTAGGAAAAGCCCTTTTGGCCTTTAGGCCTCGAGAAGATGCTATAAACATTTTAAAAAATATTGAATTTAAGCCTCTAACTCATAGAACAATAACTAGCTTTGAAGAATACTTAAATGAATTAGATTTTGTAAATCAAAATGGATATGCAATATCCGATGAAGAATTATCTGTAGGTCTGCGATCAATAGCAGTTCCTGTTAGAAATCCTGAAGGAACAGCAATATTTGCCATAAATATTAATGTTCCAACAAAACGTCACGACATCAAATATTTATCAAAGGTAATCGCACCCCATGCATTAAGAAGTGCCGAAGATATAGGTAAAGCTCTTGAAGATATTGGATGGGATTTTATCATATAACTCAACTTTCGGGATTGGGAGGAGTAGCATAAAAAAGGAGATAACTTATTGAAATAATGCATAAATAAGTTGAAGAGCCCAGTCTTTTGAATTATAGTGAGATTGTGAAAAAACACAATAATATCAAAAGGAAAGGGCTCATATGCAACATACAATGAATGTCTCCCAATCGCAAGATAAGATTCAAATAAACAGCCAAATTGACGCTTTTTTTAAGGTTTTCACCGTTGGCACCTTGCTTGACCGAGCCGGTATAAGAAAACGACATGGATACCGAGTTAGCTCTTTGATAAAGACGATATTCACACTGCCGTTCATCGGAAAGAACTTTTTCCGGGGCATCGTCATCAATGAAGATGTTGGGTTTGGTAAAGACGCCGCCTACGAAGTTTTAAAGTGCTCCAGATATAATTGGCGAAAACTGATCCTAATGCTGGCAGTAAAACTCCATAGATTCTTCACTGGCCTGACTAGTGAAGACAGACAAAGCGTACTCATTATTGATGACAGCACCTACGATAGATCCCGATCAAAGGTTGTTGAACTGCTCAGCCGGGTGAAAGATCATTCCACGGGCAGATATTTAGCGGGATTTAGGATGCTGACCATGTGCTGGTCCGACGGGGTAAGCTGTCTGCCGTTAGACTTTGCACTGCTGTCATCGAGCAACACCAAATCCCGGTTGCAGGATATCCGTAAATCCTTGGATAAACGCACATGTGGTTATCGTCGACGTGTTGAAGCGATGCAAAAAGCAACCGCTCATTTAGATGCCATGATCAAAAGGGCTTTAGCTGCCGGTATCAAAGCCAAGTATGTTCTTATGGACAGTTGGTTTGGCATGCCCGCAACCATTGCCAAAGTTGCATCAAATTTGGATGTAATCTGCATGGTTAAAAAGACCCCCAAGGTGCATTACAGCTATGGTGATAAACGTATGGATGTGATGGCTATATACAAGACAGTTAAAAAACGTCGTGGGCGTGCCAAGATTAAAGCCAGTGTGCTTGTAGAACTTACCGATGGCATCCCTGCAAAGCTGGTCTTTGTCCGTGACAATCGCAAAACAGATTGGCTGGCTCTGTTGAGCACTGATGTATCGCTGGATGATGAACAGGTTGTACAGATCTACGGCAAACGCTGGGATATAGAGATTTTCTTTAAAATGGCCAAGCAGCATCTGAAGCTAGCTAAAGAGATCCACAGCAGAGACTATGACGCCCTTATCGCCCATACCAGTATCGTGTTCATGCGGTATATGTTCCTTGCTTATCAGAACCGCAACAGCATCGATGATCGAACCTTTGGAGATATGTTCTATGCCTGCTGTGACGAGATCAAAGACATCAGTTTTATCCAGGCTCTTTACAGACTGCTCACTCTTGCAATGGCAAATGTACATAGTATGGGCACTGCTTGTGAGAAAACAGTCCAAACATTTTTCGATAAAATCATCGCTGCAGCTCTTGATTGTGTGAAGTTGTCAAAGAACCAATTTATTACTCTAAATGCTTAAACCCGAAAGTTGAGATATAATGTCAATATAATAGAAACAACATTGACATCTGTGTTTAGTGTTCGCGTATAAATTGGCAATATAAAAGATTTACTAAATACCAACTAAAGGCCATTCCCATTAAGATAATTTCGTGAACTGATTAGAATCAGTAATTAAATAATTCTATTATATAATACATATCGGGAAGTAGGTACAAAATCAACAGCACGTTTGATTGAATCTAGGATATCAATAAATTTAGAAACTATTGGGCTTTGAGCAAAATAAGAAAGAAAGGAGAAACGGTGGCTACCACACAATTTAAAAACCTTTTTACTCCCCTAAAAATCAATTCCCTGGAGATTTCCAATAGAATCTTCATGTCAAATGCGGCTCATAGGTTTTATTCTGGTAGTGAAGGGCCAAATGAAAGGGCACTATATTACTACGAGGCTAGAGCAAAAGGTGGATTAGGATTGATTATAACAGGCCCTCACTATATTTCTCCTTTCACCACATCTGGAAAGCCTACTGCATACCAGAGTGATGAGGTCATACCAAGTTTGAAGAGACAGGCTGATACAGTTCATAAATATGGAACCAAGGTTTTTGCCCAATTAGGCCATGTTGGTAATTATGTAACTGGGCGAGGATGTGGGGGTGGATCAACTTGGGGGCCATCTCCTGTTTGGAGAAGAAACCTCTTTGCACCAGGGTGGCAGGAGGTGCCGCATGAAATGGATGAAGATGAGATCGATCGATTTGTAAGTGATTATGGCGGGGCTGCAAAGAGGGTTAAAGAGGCTGGATATGACGGGATAGAAATAATGGCAATGGTCGGCCTGTTGCAGGCACAGTTCCTGTCATCGGCTATGAACATTCGAGATGATGAATATGGTGGTCCATTAAAAAGCCGGATGAAATTTCTTTTGCGAACAATTGATTCAATACGAGATGCAGTAGGACCTGATTTTGTTGTAGGAGTAAGATACACAGCAGATGAATTTGTGGACAGAGTCTGGTGGACAAAAAATCACGGGAATACATTGGACGATGCAAAAGAAATTGCCAAGATATTGGAGTCCACACAAAAGGTTGACTACCTATTCCCCTGTGCTACTGCATTTGGTCCTGCCCATGTACCTCCAATGAACTACCCCTTGGCACCTTTTATATATCTTTGTGCAGCCGTAAAAGATGAGGTCAAACTTCCTGTCTTCGGAAATGGCAGAATCAATGATCCCGTTTTGGCAGAAAAGATTTTAGATGATTATCAGGCAGATATGATTGGGATAACACGAGGACTTATAGCAGATCCAGAATTTCCCAAAAAGGCGAGGGAAGGAAAGGTTAAAGAAATCAGGAAATGTATTGGTTGTAATGAAGGATGCGCTGGGGGGCACTATCCGAGGTTGCCTCTGTGCTGTGCTATGAATGTTGAAGCCGGGAGGGAAAAGGAATTTGTCATTACTCCAGCAGATAACCAAAAAAATGTTGTTGTTATAGGTGGTGGGGCGGCCGGTCTTGAAACTGCAAGGGTAGCAGCTTTAAGAGGGCATAAGGTAAAGCTATATGAGAGAGAAAATGAGTTGGCTCCTGAGTTGACATTAGCTGCAAAGGTACCAGGAAGAGAGGGATTTGAAGACACCTTACGGTATTTTGCCTATCAGATGGAATTGCTTGGAGTAGAAGTTAATTTAGGCATAAATATTACGGATGAAACTGTTTTAACTAATGATTGGGATGTCGTAGTTGTTGCAACTGGGGCGAAACCTTTCATCCCCAGAATTAATGGTATCGAAAACAGTAGCATCAGGTTAGTTGAAATGAGAGATGTCTTAAATGAAAAGACTGAAGTTGGCGATAATATAATTATAGCTGATTATCAAAATCATCTATATGGATTAGATACTGCGGATTTTCTAGCACATAGAGGAAAGACAATTGAACTGATAAATGAATCAGTTTTTGTCGGAGGAATGGTAGATTATCAATCGATAAATACAATGTATACAAACGTATTGAGCAAAGGTGTCAAAATAACCCCTTTGACAGCGATAAAGGAGATAGTTGAAAACAAAGTAATAACATACAATCTTCTTACAAATAGAGAGAAGACAATTGATGGGATTGATACAGTAGTAGTATGCACAGATGGCAGGAGCGATGATTTATTATATCGTAAATTAAAATCCAAAGTTAAAGAACTATATAGAGCTGGTCAGTGTGTATCTCCTCGAAAAATGCTTGATTCCATTGCTGATGGTTATCGAGTTGGCAAATTATTATGATGGATTAATTATGCCAGAGAAAATGTCTTCAAATAACTGCATTTTGATTTATCTTGAAACTAATAATGGCGAAATAGAAGAGGATGTTCTTGAGGTTTTGAGTAAAGGGCGTCAGCTTGCCGATAAGTTAAACAAAGACATCTATGCAATTGTATTCAGCCATCAAAAAATAGGTAAATTGAGTCTTCTCTTTGAATATGGCGCTGACAATATCTATTCATATAATTGCCAGGAGATTAAGGAAAAGAGCATAGAATGTTATGAAGAGGCCCTATTTGATGTTGTACAAGATCTGGAGCCTGCAATTATATTGTTTGCAGCATCAATAAGAGGAAATGATTTAGCCTGCAGGCTTGCTGCCAGGTTGAAATTACCAATCGAAACTGACTGTATTGACTTGGCAGTTGATGATGAAGGTCATTTGCTGCAGACAAAATTGACCCATGGTGGCAGAGCTTCAACAACAAAAGTAAGTAAATTGGCTGGAATACAAATATCAACGGTTAAAGCTGGAGCCTTTGACAAAATAAAAGCTAATAAAGTCGCTAATGGAGATCAAATTAAGAAGAAAATTAAGCTTTCAAAACGAAACTTAAGAATTATTTCAGAAGGTATAACAAAGGAGGACTCAGATAAAATTGGAATTGACGAAGCTGACATTATTGTTTCAGGTGGAAGGGGAATGGGATCAATTGATAATTTTCAATTGATCAATATGTTGGCTACAAAACTACAAGGGGTGATTGGAGCATCATTGGGTGCGGTAGATGAAGAATTTGCTCCGAGAAAAAGATTAGTTGGGCAAACTGGAACAACAGTGGAACCGGATCTTTATGTTGCATGTGGCATATCAGGTTCTATCTATCATATACTAGGAATGAAAAATTCAAAAGCTATAATTGCCATAAACAAAGATCCTTCTGCACCAATATTTAAGTGCTGTGACATGGGCTTTGTGGGCGATGCCATTGAAATATTACCTGCAATAATTGATAAGCTTGCTAAGTTGAAAACCAAATGAATTTAAAAGATAACAAAAACTACGAGAAGTTTGATGTAATCATAGTCGGGGCTGGACCAGGTGGAACGACGTCGGCATTGGCTTTGGCAAAGGCTGGTTTGAAGGTCGCTTTATTTGAACGAGGAGAATTACCAGGTCAAAAAAATGTTTCTGGAGGAATTTTACACTATTCAGAGCATCTCGACAGACTTATCCCACAGTTTTGGAAAGAGGCTCCAGTTGAACGATACGTTACAAAATATAAGACAACTGTTTTATCCTCAAAGACTTCACTGTCGTTTTCATTGAAAAACGATGAATTCGGTAAACCGCCCTATAATGGATATACTGTTTTGAGACCAAAGTTTGATAAATGGTTTGCCATGAAAGCTCAAGAGGCTGGAGCCTTACTTATACCTGAGACAACAGTAACTGATTTTATTTTTGATAAAGACAAAAAAATAATTGGAGTTAAAACAGACAGAGAAGATGGATATTTATACTCTGATCTAGTAATTGTCGCAGATGGGGTTAATTCCTTATTGAGTAAAAAAGCCGGATTGAGATCAGACTTTATTCCGGAAAAAATATCGGTCGCTGCAAAGGAAGTTTTGGAAATACCCAAAAGTGTTTTAGAAAATAGATTCAATCTAAAAGAAAATGAAGGGTTGGCCCATTTATTTATGGGTGAAGCCACTCAAGGTGTAGAAGGTGGGGCTTTTTTATATACAAATAAAACAAGTCTTTCAATAGGGGTCGTTGGAAAATTAACTTCACTTCAGGAATGTAAAATATCAATTGCTGATCTTCTGGAAAAATTTAAAAACCTAAACATGATCAAAGAGTTAATTCAAAATACAACAATTAAAGGATATTCAGGCCACTTAATTCCTGAAGGTGGAATAGGTATGGTCCCAAAGTTATATGGCAATGGTATCCTTGTCGTAGGTGATGCTGCAGGTCTAGTGTGCACGACTGGATTAACAATTGAGGGAATGAATTTTGCGATAGGTTCAGGGGCTGTTGCTGCCGATGTCGCAGTATCTTCAAAAAAAGCCAAAGATTTTTCAGAGCGATTTCTTTCCAAGTATGGAAAACAGCTTAGAGAGTCGTTTGTTCTAAGTGACCTAAAGGCATATAGAAAATTTACAGGAATTCTTGAAAATCCCAGAATCTATAATGTTTACCCATCTATACTTTGCGAGACAGTCAGTAATTTTTATAAAGTAGATGGTAAGCCTAAAAGAAATATAAGAAGCCTCCTATGGAAGCAGGTAAAAGATAAAGTATCCTGTCTTACATTTATCAAGGATGCCATACAAATTGCTCGAGCGATATTATGGAAATAGAACAAAAGATAGCAAAAGTTAGGTTTAATATTGATAGGGAAGCCCATATAAAGATTTCAACAGAACTCTGTAGAAAATGTAGCGAGAAGCCTTGCCTTTATGTTTGTCCTGTACAGAATTATACATTGATTGAAAATGATATTGTCTTTGTATGGCAAGGTTGTATGGAATGTGGTGCATGTAGAATAATTTGTCCAAACGATGCCATAAGTTGGAGTTACCCGCGAGGGGGGTTTGGTGTGTGCAATCAGAATAGCTAGGTATTAAAAAATCGGAAAAGAGATATGAATATTGTAGTTTGTGTAAAACCCGTTCCAGATATCAGTGTTATTACACCTGATTATTTTGACACCAATCAAGGTGGCTTTGACGATTTATTATATATTATTAATTCAGCTGATATGGTTGCTGTTGAGGAAGCTCTCAAAATAAAGGAAGAAAAACAAGATTGTTCAATACTGATCGTATCAATGACTTCAAATGAAAATATAGGCCTTTTACGAAAATGTCTGGCTATTGGTGCTGATGAAGGAATAATAATTGTTGATGATGAAATAGGCACTTTCAATAGCTATAGAACTGGAAAAGTATTGGCAGAGAAAATTAAATCAATTGAATATGATCTTATCTTATGTGGAAGTAAAGCTGAAGATACACTCGCTGGCTGTGTTCCCTATATTATTTCGAGTGAACTTGAATTGCCAATTGTATCAGGGGTAACTGAACTAAAGATAAAAAAGAAGAAAACGCAAATTTATCTGAAGAAAAAACTTGAACGTGGTTATCGTGAACAGATGAAAATAGATATCCCATGCGTTATATCGGTTGATAAAACATTGGGTGAACCACGATATGCTTCATTACCTCTGTTGATAGAAGCTCTTAGAAAAGAGATAAAAGAAGTAAGCATTGAAGAAATAATGAAATCTACCAGTCAAGGTGAAGTTGCAAAAAATTGGTCAAAGGTGATTCAAACTGAGGCACCTAGGCCAAGACCTAAAAAACTATTTACACCAGATAGCAATCTAAGTGCAGTAGAAAGGATGCAACTAATTATGAACGGAGGTGTAGAGAAAAAGAGTCAGGAGGTTTACACCGGAAATGCTGATGAATTAAGTGACAAATTTTTAAAATATTTGAATCAAATTAAAATTGGGAGGTCATAAAATGAAGGAATTCAATCTATCAGTAGCAAATCAGATGGCAGATGCTGCACTTAAAAAAGCAGAAGAAATTAAAAAACCAATTTCAGTAGGAATTGTAGATTCTGGTGGCCATTTGATTTGTTTCAAACGATCAGATGATGGAAAAATTGGTAATATAAGTATAGCTATTGATAAAGCCTGGACTGCTGTTGCTTTTAAAGGTGACACCGAAGTCTACCAAAAAAGAACGCGGTATTCCGAGCCAGCTTTTCCCCTTTGTTTTACAAATGGCTGTAGACCTGTATTTATTAGAGGGGGATTTATTATCAAAGTTAACGATAATATTGTTGGCGGTATTGGTGTGAGTGGCGGAACAGGTGAAGAAGATGTTGCCTGCGGAAAAGCAGGTTTAGAAATATTAAAATAGATACCTGGACATTAATGAATACAAAAAGGGAAGAAAAAAAATTAATAAAAATGCTATTAACAAACTTTTAAATAATATTTTGTATTGGTAAATGACAAAGTAAACCACAAAATTACGAGGAAATAGTATGGATGCTAAGGAAATAATGAAGCAGTACGGTGATTCTAAAATGGTTGAGGTTATCCGCTATAACGATGATGTATATTGTGATTTAACCTCATTACCTAAGTGGGATATTCCCAAGAAAATTCATTTGGGCGTGGCTATCACCGGATCATTTATTGATAAAAGGCAGAACCCAAACCAGCCTATAACTACTGATGAAATACTTAAGGAAGTCTTCGATTGTATTGAGGCCGGGGCCAAATGGGTTCATTTCCATGTAAGAGATGAATATGGCCGTAATATTGGAGATATTGAAGAATACAAGAAAATTGTTTATCCGATAAGGGAAAAATATGGGGATGAGGTTTTCATCGATGGATGCCCGCTTTTCGGAAAGGATTTTGAAGAAGCTTGTGGGCCAGTTACGGAGGATTTATTTGAAATTGGTATCGTAAATCCTGTTTGCACTTTTGTCGGAGATAATGTGAGGTATACTCCTCCGCCAGTTATCAAGGCGCAATGCGAATACTTCCAGGCTCTTGGGAAAAAGGTCAAGGTCTCTGTTCACGATACTGCCAGCATAGATAATATCAATAGGTTTCTGATAAGGCCAGGTATCTTAAAAAAGCCTTATTACTTTGGAATAGTTTCTGATTTACCGGGAATGTTTTACATGCCTAATCCAAGAGCAATGGTGGAAGGAATAACCCTTTTAGTCAATCGACTTAAGGAACTAGACCCAGACTGCGAAATATCGATTGCCGCTGCAGGGCGAGCATCAGTATATTTAAGCGCATTGGCGATATTGATGGGATTACATATAAGGGTTGGGACTGAAGATACGATCTGGCGTTATCCCCATCGTGATGAAAAACTAGAAAGCAATTTGCAATCTTTTCAAACGGCAAAGGCATTATGTGAACTTCTTGGCCGTGAAATTGCAACCGCTGATGAACATAGAAGAGATATTGGGCTCAAATAGGCTAAATGTGGTTAATTAAAAATATCGGAGGTGTGGAATGGGCACGCGACTTGTAGTTCACAAAGGAGGAATTGAAGAACCTAAGTGCAAACAGGCCTGTCCTCTTGGGGTTGAAGTCCCGCTCTATATTCGGTTGATAAGGGAAGGTAACTACCGTGAAGCGGCAGAAGTGATAAGACGTAATGCTCCTCTGGCTGGGGTTTTGGCCTATGTGTGCCCAAGATATTGTGAAGGAGAATGCAGACGTGCTGAAATTGATGAGGCTATTGCAATTAATGCCCTGAAGCGGTTCGTCCTAGATAGATGGGTGGAAAGGCCGGAGTCAATGAATAAAAAAGTGAGCAATAAAAAAGTGGCTATTATTGGCTCAGGCCCATCAGGATTAAGCGCTGCATATTATTTGAGAAACAGCTATGGCATTGATACTACTGTCTTTGACAAATTGCCGGATGCAGGTGGAATGATGAGGTTCGGAATACCCAAATATAGGTTACCGAGGAAGGTCTTGGACCGTGAAATTGAGATGATCAAGGAATGTGGAGTTAAGTTTGAGCAAAATGTATCAATAAAGTCGACTGAAGACCTTTTTGCGACAGGATTTAATGCGATATTTATCAGCGTAGGAGCATGGAAAACCAAGAGATTGATGATTGATGGTGAAAAATCTGATGGAACAATCGACGGTCTATCCTTTCTTAAGGATGTTAATTCAGAAAAGTTTATTGAGGTAAAAAAGAATGTTGCAATTATTGGAGGTGGAAATGTTGCAATTGATGCTGCAAGGGTAGCACGAAGATTAGGGGCTGAAAATGTTTGCATCTTTTATCGCAGAAGTAGAGAAGAGATGCCATCAAGGTCTGAAGAAATTGAGCAGGCGCTAGAAGAAGATATAAAGATATATTATCTAGTCGCGCCATTGAAGATAGAACAAAAAGAGAAAGGTTTGTCACTTACATTTATAAATATTAAATTAGCTGGGCTTGATGAAACTGGAAGAAGGGAACCAATTCAGATCGCAGGATCAGAGTTTGACATGTATTTTGACACAGTCATTACGGCTATAGGTGAAAATCCGGAAATTCCTGAAGACTTCAAAATTGATATAACAAGTGACTGCAAAATAAAGATAGATAAGGAAACATTATTAACAAATCGTGATGGAATATTTGCTGGTGGAGATTGTGTTACTGGCCCTGCAACAGTTGTTAAAGCTATAGCAGCTGGTAAAAAGGCGGCAATAAATATTGTAAAATATTTGGGCACAAAAAGACATGACATATTTGATAAAAATGAAGAGGCTAGCCAGGATACTGCTCCCTGGGATGAAAGCATTTTAGATATTCCAAGACAGCGAATGAGATTATCACCGAAACTTAATCGGGTAAGAAACTTTGAAGTGGTTGAGCTTGGATTCACAGAAGGAACGGCAAAAAATGAAGCTAAAAGATGCCTTCTTTGTGACTTGGCTCTGGCAATAAATATAGATACAACGAAGTGTGTAGAATGTTACTCTTGCCAAATGACATGTTCCTTTGCATATACCCAGAAATGCAATCCAGAAAGAAGTCGAATTGTTTTTGATAATGAAAACAATATCCATTTCAATAGTGAATGTGTGGGGGGTTGCCTTCTCTGTGTTAATAATTGTCTTTCGGATGCTCTTTCATACGAAAATGTCAAAATAATGGGCTGATTTACATTTTAGAAAAAATATAAGTGGTTGAAACAAGACGTCAGTCATATAAATTTGAAGCTGGTTCAAAAGGGGAAAGCGGACAAGGGAATAGCCAAAGGAAGAATGGTAATTTTAATAAAATAACATTAATAAACCAATTACCAATTTATATGACCGCAGATATCAATAAATAGAGAGGTATGTATTTGGTAGATAATAGAGCTAACCTCATTGAAAAGAAGCGTTAAAAACGATTTAAAAGTCTGATGGAGATCATCCTGATGGATGACTAAATATAATAAAATGAAGGACTAAATTGGAAACAAATACAAATCATAGAAGTGTTTAAAGGTTACTTGCTAGGTAGAAAGATCAGTGATTTAAAATAGAGCGATAATATATCAACTAAACCACTTTCGCAAAATCGATTGTCTCAAAACATATTTGAGATGCTGCCACGGTAGTGATGTTTTTTCGTTAACTCAATTTGCTGATTGGCTTTTTGAGAGAAAGATATCAACTTCAATTCACAAAAAACATACGTGCTTTTACTTACAATGGTATCAAAGTAGCTATTAGATTATATTGCTTTAACAGTAAAATATAATGGAACATGGGATCAAAAGGGAATAATGATTCCGTTGGAAATTTATATATTTTTATAAGCGCGTAGATTCAAACAAAAGCCTTTTTTAAAAAAACAATGATAATATGTGGCTTCTTGCAACTAGCCTCAATGTAACCTTGCCTATGGCTAGTTAAAAGGGAAGATTATTCGCTGAGAGCTGAGGGTTACCTATATATACTGCCAATTGGCTTGCTAGAAGTATATGGGGTAATTTAATGCACTTGCTATTAGAGGAAGTAAAACAACTTGGAAATAAATTATCATAAAAAAATGACAAAGTTTTTAAATAAAGAAATTATTGATGCAAATTTAAGACAAAGAAAAAAGGGGTGCAATTGGCTAATGTTCTGTCAAAACCTTAAAAAAAACAGCCTTTGGATTATACATTAAATTAGGTAACCAACTACTAGTTGAGGGGGCGGGAATGGCACTGGAAAATCGTATTGGAGGATATGCGGGCTATGTTGTTTATATTGACCTAACAAAGGAAAAAATATGGAGAAAAAAAATTGAAACCGATTTGGCTTATAAATTTATTGGAGGACCAGGCATTGGTCTGAAGATACTACAGGAAATGCTAAAACCCGGTATCGATCCGCATTCCCCTGATAATGTTATGGTTTTTGGCACCGGTCCTTTGGTAGGCACAACTATTCCTGGCGGTAGTAAATGTTACCTTGTTACAAAATTTGCAAGCCCTGCAAATCAGGAAAAGACAAAATATTTCATCTCATCATCAATGTTTGGAAGTAATCGGTTTGGTGTAATGTTAAAAAATGCCGGATATGACCACCTTGTCGTAAAGGGGAAGGCAAAAAAGCCGAGTTATATAAAGATAACAGATCAGGATGTTGAAATTTGCGATGCAACAGACTTATGGGGAAAAGAAATATATGAAGTTGGTAAGATACTGAGAACGAGGCATAGAGGCAATGGACCTTGTGGCACATGGGTTATAGGAAAAGCTGGAGAAAATATGGTTAGGCCTTCATTAGGCTTTACTGACGATTGGCACAATGCCGGTAGATTTGCTGCGTCTGTGGCCGGTTCAAAAAACCTAAAGGCAATTGCAACTTTTGGTTCAAAGGGGATATCAATTGCTAATGTTAAAAAGTATAAAGCTTTACTAGAGAAAAAGAAAAAGGAAATCTTAACACATCCGAAGTTTGACATATATCGTCCTATGCCTGCCGGAAAACAAGGAGAAATATTGAATGAGACATTAGTTGGTGTGAGGGGGTGCAGTGGTGGAATGAATTGTGCGTGCAAGACAATCCATGCACTTAAAAGTGGTAATTATAAAGGGACATGGTTCGGAGGGAGCTTTCGCACAGCAGCTTTCAGAGCCCAATATCGGCTAAAGCTCGACAATTATCAAGATGGATTCAGATTAATTGAAATAATGAATAAGCACGGGCTATGTAGAATAACTGCAATGAATATGATGTGGTTTCTCGTTAATCTCACTGAAAGAGGAATTCTAACGCAACATGATACTGACGGGATAAAGCTGAAGACAGGAGATATTGAGACTTATTTGACCTTAGTTGATAAGATGATAAATCGCGAAGGAATTGGAGAAAATATGGCGGAAGGCTGGCATTCACTTTGTAACAGAGTCGGAATAAATGCAGCTGAAGACTGGGAGGCAGGTTATCCCATTACAAAAGGTGTAGATGTAATTGTTGATAGTAGAGCATGGCCCTCACTCGCTGTTCCTTCCACTGGATTTTGTCCTGCTATGGGGCTTGCGGCAGTTTTTAATGCAAAAACTAAACACTCCCATTCCCATACCTATTGGCCAAAGGAAGAACTTTCCTTAGACGATATAAAAGCTGATGTGGAAAGAATGGGAGTGAACAAGGAGGAACTTGAAGGTATATTTACTGAAGACAATTTTAATTCCGGCAAGTTGGAAGTTTATGATGGTGATGCAGAGTTTGCATATAATGCTTTAGGTATATGTGACACTTCCTTTCATCATTTATATGATCCAATGAGGGATATGGGATGGTTATCCGAAATGTATGGAGCAGTAACAGGGATGAAAATTGAACCAAGGGAACTACTTCGTGCTGGGGAGAGAAATTGGAATTTGGAAAAAATGCTGAATATTCAGGAAGGTTTCTGTCGTGAAGATGATGTTATTCCCTACCATTATATGGAAAACACAAAAACTCCGCTACAAGCTGTCGAAGGCAATAGATATCTTTGTGATTGGACTGGAAAGCGATTAACAGAAGATGACCTGAACAAAATGGTTATGGATTACTACGATGAACGTGGCTGGAATGCAGAGACTGGGTTTCCCAAAGAAAGCAAGTTAAGTGAGCTAGGATTGAATCATCTATTTGATGTAAAGTTGTGAAAAATAGTAAAACAAAATTAAAAATAGAAACAAACTAGCATGGAAATGAAAGGGGGTGAAAAGGTTATAAAGATAAAAAGCTAAGGTGAATTATAGCGATTAAAAAAACACAATAGGAGGGATATGATGAGGAAAAAAGTGCTGTTTATTTTTGGGATAATGATAGGCTTTGTTATTTTGTTTACATCACCCTCAATTGCTAAGTCTGAAAAGCCAATTGTCTGGAAATTTGCAAATTATGGATCAGCAACCAGTCCATGGAATATGCTTCCCGCTTGGTTTTTTCGAGAATTAGAAGAACGGTCTGGTGGCAGAATAAAGGCAAAACTGTATCTCGCATCGTCTCTTGTACCGATGAAACAGGCGCCAGAGGCTCTTAAGGCAGGTGTTTGTGAGAGCACGGTTTTTGTTCCTCCCTACTACCACAGCAAAATACCATTATGTGGATTTCTCTCATACCCCTTTGTTATGCCGGGAAGTGGATCTAAGGAAGGAATAAGAGATACTTTTCTTATTGCCGATAAATATTTTTCTCATCCAAACATTACAAAGGAACTAGAAAAATGGGATGCTATGTATATTGTACCACACGGATTTACCCAATATGAACTAATTGGAAATAAAGTAGTGAAAAATCTGAATGATCTTAAAGGCATGAGAATAAGGGTCACCGGTCCCCATGTAGAAGTTATGAAAAGATTTAATGCGGTGCCAGTCTGGGTATCAACATCAGAGGCCTTCGAAGCACTTCAGAAAGGTACACTTGATGGCTTCTTGCATAGTGTATATTTCTTTCATAGATATAAAATATTTGAAGCCTGCAAATACTTCATTGATGATATGCAAATGGGCACTACAATGGATCCAATGGTTATAAAGCTGTCTGCTTTCAATAAATTACCTGAAGATTTACAGAAAATTGTACTTCAATTAAAAAAAGAGGCTCTTACAAAATTTTGGACTACCTATTATGAGGAAGAGGCACTCGGCAGGCAGGTACTCAACGATAATGAAAAAATAACTGTATTTAAATTTCCTAAAGAAGATAGGGCGAAGCTAAAAGAAGTAGCGAAAGAGGTTGCATGGCCGGAGTGGATTGAAAAAACCAAAAAACTTGGATTGCCAGCGGAAAAAATGTCTAACTGGATATTAGGTGAAATAGAAAAAAAAGGATGGTAAAAGCCTAAGTTGGAATGACTCAGTACTTGAAGGTATTTCTGATAATACCTTCAAGTAAAAAGGAGTTTTCAATGGAAAATAAAAAAGGCTTTAAACGGAAAGCTTCGTCAATTATAGCCAAATTAACATTTTCACAGATTGAAATAGTATTTTTATATATCGCTGGGACTGGAATACTATTCTCTATGTGCTTGACAACCTCGGACGTATTCGGGCGCTATGCATTACGGAAGCCAATTATAGGGACAGTTGAGATTACTGAATTATTACTCGTGATAATTATTTATTTTGCAGTGGCGAATACTGAAATGTCAGGTACTCATATTAGTATGTCAGCTATTCCAGAGATGCTTAAAAGAAAAGAAAAGATGAAACTATATCATGCAATTGAAATATTCAATTTTGTTTTTCCGCTCTTTATATTTATATTGGCATGCGGATTATTCATATTGTCGAGTTATAATGCGTATGTGAGTAATGAAGCAAGTTTTGGTCCATTATATATAAGATATTGGCCGCTGAAATTGATAATAGCAATTGGATTTGGATCTCTTTGTATTAGATTGACATTAAAAATAATAGGCCATATCAAGGAACTGACGAAATGACATAATAGGTTCAATAGAAATAAGGTTGTTGTATTGCCGGATTAAAGATGGATCCGAATGTGGACCTTTCAAATGCGGTAAAACGATATTGCGATCGATAAAGATGGCGGATATTGTTTAAATAAATAAACTGAATATTGTGGAGGCAACCAATCGTTATGGATCCAATAATTATTGGCCTTATAGGAGTGGCAATATTTCTTTTATTGATATTTACTGGCGCTCGAATCGCTTATGCTGGCTTTGCTGCCGGGTTCATAGGATTGATCTGCTTGTATGGTTGGGAGCCTTCTATAGCAATACTTAGTGCACAGCCTTTCGCGAAAAGTATAACCTATGGATTATCTGTTATTCCACTTTTTGTTTTGATGGGATATTTTGGATACTATGCCGCTGTTGGAGAAGAGATATTTAATGCTGCCCAGCACTGGATTGGGGCACTTAGAGGTGGACTTGCAATGGCTACGACCATTGCAAGTGCCTTTTTTGGTGCTATTTCAGGATCAAGCACTGCTGCAGCCGCAATGTTTTCGAAATTAGCAATTCCTGAAATGGCAAAATATAAGTACAACAAAAGACTTTCATTGGGGACTGTAGCTGCTAGCGGTACTTTGGCTACCCTTATTCCACCTAGTACTAATATTGTAATTTATGGTTCATTGACAGAGCAATCTATTGGCATGCTTCTTATTGCAGGCATTATACCCGGGGTGGTTTCAAGCATTTTGTATTGTGCCATGATTTACATCAGGTGCGTGATAAATCCCAAACTAGGACCAGCTGGCCCTAGGACTCCTATCAAAGCAAAAATAAGTTCTCTAAAGCCGTTATGGGCAGTAATAGTTGTTTTTATTGCTGTAATTGGTGGACTTTATTTCGGTGTTTTTACCCCCACTGAGGCTGGAGCGGTTGGGGCAGCTGCAGTTCTTATCATTGCTGTAGCAAGGCGAAAGCTTAATATATCAAATGCAAAAAAAGCCGTTTTAGAAACAGCTCGAGTTTCATGTATGATATTTTTTGTAATAATTGGAATAAGTATGTTTACTACCTTAGTAGTTGCTACTGGGGTAACTGAAATAATGGTCACATACGCTTTAACATTGCCACCATATCTATTACTTACTGGAATATTATGCATATACGTCATTTTCGGATGCTTTATTGGTGTGCTTGGAATGTTAGTAACTACAATTCCGTTTGTTTATCCAGTTGTGATTGCAGCCGGCTTCGATCCGATATGGTTTGGTATTATAATTATAAAGCTTTGTGAGGTTGCGATGATTACCCCTCCGATTGGGATAAATGCTTTTGTTACGAGCAATGTTACAGGCGAGCCAGTTGAGACAGTTTTTAGAAGTATTATTCCTTTCTTCATAATTGATATTTTGACTATTGCTGTATTAATAGCATTTCCACAAATCATTCTTTTTCTGCCAAATCATGCCGGCTAACTAATCATGAATAGAACTTAAAAAGGGTTTATATGAAAAACGAATATTATTAATTGATACTTAATAACTAAGAGGTGAAAATGTAATTATTGTACTGTTAATATATCAAACAAGGAGAAAACAAATGATATTGGAAAACAAAGTAGCGATTGTAACAGGTGGTGGAAGTGGAATCGGAAAGGCAATATGCAAAAAACTCTATGATGATGGTGCAAGTGTTGTGGTTGCTGATATCTCACTGGATGGAGCTGATAAGGTTGTTTCAGAGTTGGCAGGAAATAACGGTAATGCCATTGGAATTAAAGTAGATGTCACAAAATCTAAAGAGACAGAGGAGATGACACAAAAGGTTTTAGATAAATTTGGAAAAATTGATATTTTAGTAAATAATGCCGGGGGAAGCCATCCAGATAAAGGAGTATATTTTTGGGACTCAAAGGAAGAAGTATGGGATTGGACAATAGCACTTAATCTTAAAGGAGTCATAAATTCCACTAAAGCAATTATCAATAACTTCATCGAAAAAAGAGAAGGTAAAATAGTAAACATTGCGTCTATAAGTGGTGTCATGGGAACTCTTACAAAAGTTGATTACTCAGCTGCAAAGGCTGCAGTGATAGGATTTACTAAAGCTCTTTCCAAAGAGGTTGCCCCTTACAAAATATATGTAAATGCGGTTTCACCTGGCCCAACTGAAACGCCACTTTTTATTAGTAATACTGAAGAATTTAAAGATCGAATTCGAAATATAATTCCGCTTGGCAGATTTGGAAAACCAACCGATATTGCAGAAATGGTAGCTTATTTAGCATCGCCGAAAGCGGATTTCATAACTGGACAAAATTTTATCGTTGATGGTGGTAGAAGTCTTTAATTCCAAAGGGGGTAAAAAATGAAAAGCCAGGCCATAAATGATACTGAAAATGTTTATTTGCTTGTCAGAGTAACCATTGCACCAAACCTAATCAAGGAATTTAATGACTTTTGGTCATCAGAGATCTTAGCTTTTTGGGAGAAATATGGGGCAAGTCATATCCGGTCATTTATCTATAGTGTTGGTGGCCCAAGCAATCAACTCCTAAGGCTTTTTAAATTTGATAATTACGAAACATTTGGGAAGTTTAGAGAGGCACTTCGAAACACAGAAGAGGGAAGAGATATTTTGAAGATACTCTACTCAAAGAAATGGGATATTGTTGTAAAAATGAGTTTATTAAAGGCAATACTTTAAAAAAAGGAGATGCCATGTCATTTCAATATAAAGTAGCGATTGTCACAGGTGGTGGAAGTGGAATCGGAAAGGCAATATGCAAAAAACTCTATGATGATGGTGCAAGTGTTGTGGTTGCTGATATCTCACTGGATGGAGCTGATAAGGTTGTTTCAGAGTTGGCAGGAAATAACGGTAATGCCATTGGAATTAAAGTAGATGTCACAAAGTCTAAAGAGACAGAGGAGATGACACAAAAGGTTTTAGATAAATTTGGAAAAATTGATATTTTAGTAAATAATGTCGGAGGAACTCCTAGAGAAAAAGGCGGTCTTTTTCATGAATTGGAGGAAGGCATTTGGGATTGGCAGATAGATTTGAATTTAAAGTCAGTTCGAAACTGTACAAGGTCAATTATAGGACATATGATTGAAAGAAAAGCTGGGAAGATTGTTAACATTGCATCTGTTGCTGGTGTTAAGGGAACGCCGTCAAGAGTAGAATATTCAACTGCGAAGGCTGGCGTTATTGGTTTTACCATTGCTCTGGCGAAAGAAGTAGCTCAGTTTAATATAAATGTTAACTCTGTTTCACCTGGGCCTGTTGAAACCCCTCTTCTCAAGGCGGCTTCTTTGGAAAGAAGGGAAAACCTGCTAAATTCATTATATATAAAGCGATTTGGAGAACCTTGGGAAATAGCTGAAATGGTAGCGTACCTTGCATCAGAAAGCGCAGATTTTATTACTGGACAAAACTATATCGTAGACGGAGGAAGAACGTTATAAAGTTAAATCAAAATAATTTGATAAGATAACATTTAAAATTAGATAAATAAGATAACCATATATTAAAGGTTTGGAGAAGCGATGCCACCAGGATGGTTTATAGAGGCAAGGTAAAAATAGACTATGGTTCAAAAAAAGTCTATTTGAAGTGATTAGCACCTTATTGGGGTATGGGTTATCTGACTCAATATCTGGGGAAGAAAAGGCTGGCTAAATGGAATAGTTAATGAAACTTAGAAAAAAAAGATTTTTGAAACAAAACGATTGGATTTTCACTCTGTTTCAATTGATTAACAAACCAAATGGCCTAAAACCGGCAATCGTTAAATTAATTATGACAAAAAGTTATTTCATATTTTATGAAAATAAAATTGGTGGTGAGAAAAATGAAGCTGTTTAAAAAAATAAATATCGGCCCTATGGAACTAAAGAACAGAATCGTAATGCCGGCAATGCACACTGGCTTTGGTTCCGACGAAGGATACGTCACAGATAGGATGATACGCTATTATGAAGAAAGGGCAAAAGGAGGTGTAGCCTTAATCATTGTTGAATTTACTGCTGTTGAAAGGAGAGGAAGATCTGCAACACATGAGCTATTAATTGATGATGACAAATATATTCCGATGCTAAGCAAGTTGGCCAGGGCAATACAGGGAAATGGAGCGAAAGCCTGTATACAATTGCATCATGGAGGAGGTAAAGTCACTGAAAGAGTAAGTAAGAATCAACCAATATGTCCATCGGTATTGGAAGAATATAGAAATAACTATGGAAATAGACCTAGATTACTGACAAAGGGTGAGATTAGAAAATTAGTTTTGAGTTTTGGTGATGCTGCCGTAAGAGCAAAAGAAGCAGGGTTTGATTGTATTGAATTGCATTTTACCCATTCCTATCTAGTGGATCAATTTATATCTCCACGATTTAATAAAAGGAAAGATGCTTTTGGCGGAAATATTGAAAACCGGATAAGGTTTGGATCTGAAATAATTGAGAATATAAGGAAAAGGGTAGGCAACTTTCCAATTATCTGTAGAGTTACAGGAAGCGACTATATGAAAGGAGGAATAACAACTGAAGATGCTAAGGCAAACGCTGTTTTATTAGAACGGGCAGGTGCAGATTGCCTGCATGTCTCAGTTGGTATCTCAAAAAATGTTGTATCAACTCCCCCAATGTCGATTGAAAATGGATGTTTTGTATATCTGGCTCAACAGGTTAAAAAAGCTGTAAAACTTCCTGTTATCGCTGTAGGTAAATTAAGTGATCCTTGGCTAGCTGAAAAGGTAATAGTTGATAAAAAAGCTGATTGTATTGCTATCGGCAGAGGTTTAATTGCTGATCCCTTTTTACCGGAAAAGGTGGAAAATGGTGGAATTGAAGAAATTCAACAATGCCTCTATTGTAATCAAGGATGTATTTGCAAAGTTCTTGGAGGAGAGACTATAACCTGTGTTGTCAATCCATCTGTTGGGAAAGAAGATGCCTTTTCATATACTCAGTCTGATCATCCAAGAAGAGTACTAATAGTTGGCGGTGGACCTGCTGGAATGAAAGCTGCGATAGTTGCTAGAAGTAGAGGCCATGATGTTATATTGGCTGAAAGAAAAAGGGAATTAGGTGGTTTACTTAAATATGCAAATAGACCGCCCGGAAAAGATCAGTTTGATCAGTTGCGGATTGGGTTAATTAAGCAGATAAAGGAGTCAAAAATTGAGACGCATTTAAATCAAAATGTTGGTAAGGATTTTGTAGCCCAGATAAATCCAGATGTAATTGTTATGGCAACTGGATCTAAGCCTGTTATTCCGGTGATACCTGGGATAGAGGAAACCAAAATATACTTGCCTACTGAAATTCTGGAAATGGAACAAATCGATGCAAATTCGGCAATTATAATTGGAGGTGGCCAAACCGGTCTTGAAACTTCTGAATATCTTGCTCAAAAAGGACTGAAGGTAACAATATTGGAAATGTTATCAGAGGTTGGTGCGAATATACCCAAAAGAAATAGACAGGTTTTGTTAAATAGAATTGCTAAAGAAGAGATTAAAATATGTGAAAATCGAAAAGTTACTGAAATCAACAAGAATGGCGTTTCCACGGTTCATTTTGGTAAGAGAGAAAAATATTATGGTGATATTTTGGTAGTGGCATCTGGAGCTAAACCTGAAAATGAATTGCTTGATGAATTGGAATCTATCTTACCCAAGCTAAAAAAATGTTTTCTAATAGGAGATTGTATTGAACCTAGAAGTGCCTTGGAAGCAATTTATGAGGGAGCTCTAGTGGGAATGGAAGTTTAAATGTTTTTATAAAAAAATGCTGATATAGAAATTTGACAAAGTTTGGAGGACGATTTGTACTATCCAAAATTGCGTTTGCGTCGATTAAGGAGAACTGAGAAGTTAAGAGGGCTTATAAGGGAAACAAGGGTATCCGTCAATGATATAATCTATCCTCTTTTTGTGATCGAGGGTGATAATCTCAAAATGCCAATTTCAGCAATGCCTGATCAGTTTAGGTTTTCAATTGATTTGTTGTTGGAAGAAATTGGACAAGTAGAAAAGGCGGGAATCCATGCAATAATACTATTTGGGTTACCCAAAGAGAAGGATGCAATCGGCTCTCAGGCATATGCGATAGATGGAATTATACAAAGAGCACTTCGAAGCATAAAAAAGACATTTCCAGATATTGTCGTAATAACAGATGTTTGTTTGTGTGAATACACTGATCATGGCCATTGCGGTTTTATAAGAGATAATCAGATTGATAATGACGAGTCTACTAAGCTTTTAGCTGAAATCGCCTTGTCTCATGCACAGGCTGGGGCAGACATTGTTGCGCCTTCAGCTATGATGGATGGTCAAGTTGCCGAAATTAGGAAAAAATTAGATGAAAACGGTTTTCAAGAAACTGGAATAATGGCTTACTCGGCAAAATTTTCTTCGGCTTTCTATGGCCCTTTCCGGGAAGCTGCTGATTCATGCCCGAAATTTGGAGACAGGAAAAGTTATCAAATGGACATGGCAAACGGGAGGGAAGCCTTAAGGGAGGTTGAGTTAGATATAGCTGAGGGTGCTGATATGGTTATGATTAAGCCAGCACTCCCTTTTTTGGATGTAATTTATCGCGTCAGACAAATTTGCCATTGTCCGATAGTCGCCTACAACGTCAGTGGTGAATATGCAATCATTAAGGCTGGAGGTTCAGCAAATTGGATTGACTATAAAGAAGCAATGTTAGAATGCATGATATGTATCAAAAGGGCTGGTGCAGATCTAATTATTACCTATTTTGCCAAGGAATTAGCAAAATATCTGAATGAAGTAGAATAAATAAACCTGGAATATTTTATAAATTGAATTATCTGATATAGATTGCAAATTGAAAAATTATTTAAGTTGTTTGATAAAAAAATATGCAAAGATATACGCAATAATAAGATGATTTTAAAAGATCGAAATTGGTAAAAGGGCTTGGAGTATGGCATTTTTACATATTGATAGGAAGAAATGTATTCAGGACGGTATTTGTGTTTCTGTCTGTCCTTCCCGTGTTATCCATATGAGACCAGAGGATGATTATCCTTCTGCTAAAAGGGAATTTGAAGAATTTTGCCTTAAATGTGGTCACTGTGTTGCGGTCTGTCCCTCTGGAGCTTTTAGTCTTGACTGGCTTTCACCTGAACAGTGTGAAGGCATTGAGGATATATTAAACATAACACCTGAGCAGGCTTGGCAATTTCTCTGTAAAAGACGATCCATCAGGAGATTCAAAAAAAATGCTGTCCCTCGATCTGTAATTTTTAACCTCCTTGAGGGGGCTTGTTTAGCTCCTTCAGCCAAAAACCGGCAGCTCTGGCAGTGGGTTGTTGTAGAGAACCATTCAGAGGTTCAAAGGCTTGCCAATTTGGTTATCAGGTGGATGAAAAAAGTTATAAGAGAGAATCCTAAACTTGCAAAAGAGAGAGGTTTTGAGCGTGCTGTTACCTTGTGGATGGAAGGAAATGACATTATTTGTCGAGGTGCACCTGATATCATAGTAGTTCACGGCCAAAATGACTGGGGTTATGGGCCTGAGGACTGTGCCCTTGCTCTTAGCCAACTTAGTTTATATGCAACTAGTATGGGGCTGGGTTCCTGCTGGGGTGGGTATTTTTTTAAGGCAGTGAATTCTTATCTTCCTTTGTTCAAAGCACTAGATCTGCCTGAAGGCAATAGGGTTTTCGGAGCAATGATGGTGGGCTACCCAAAATTTGAATATAGTCGTATTCCAGTACGCAATAAACCTCGTGTTAATTGGTTGTGATGCTCAATTCTAATAATTAGCGATACCTCTATTTTTATTTATGCCTAGAAAACCCCGCCCTTTGGGTGGGGTGAGAGTAATTAGGCTTCGCCTGTAAAATGTTTTTGAAATCGCGGTGGCGAAGCCATGAATCGGGCGAAAAGCCATGGCCTCTGGCCGTGGATAGTCCGATTCAAGCGATTTCTTTACTTTATCTGAAAGTAAGATGTTAATTATAAAAATCATTTGTCATATAGATTGCTAGCTGGAGGAAACATGGGTAAAAGGATAATCATTACTGTGGCAGTTACAGGTTCCTTCCCGACTAAGGAAATGAATCCAGGGGTGCCTTATTCACCCAAAGAGATTGCAAAAGCGGCGGTTGAAAGTAATAAAGCTGGGGCATCTATTGCCCATATCCATGTTAGGGATCCTGAGACAGGAAAACCCGCATACGATAAAAAATTATTTAAAGAAGTCTTGGAACGTATCCGTGAAAAATGCAGCATGATAGTAAATTTGACAACAAGCGGTTTGAGGCTCACTGGCTCAGATGTTATCAAAAAGCGACTGCAACCAGTGGAACTTGAGCCTGAAATGTGCTCTTTGGACTTGGGTTCTATGAATTTCCATAATAAAGTATTCAATAACCCCCCTCAGTGGGGAGAGGAAGCTGCAAAAAGTATGCAGCGTGTTGGAGTAAAACCAGAGATAGAGGTATTTGAAGTAGGTCATATACGACAAGCCTTATACCTTATTGAACAAGGATTTATAGATCCTCCACCATATTTTCAGCTCTGCATGGGTGTCAGATGGGGCATTGATGCTACAATTGAAAGCCTTCTTTTTATGAAAAGCAAATTACCACCTGATGCACCATGGAGTGTCCTTGGTATTGGAGCGAGTCAAATACCCATGATCAACACTGGTATCCTTTTGGGGGGTAACATCAGGGTAGGCTTTGAGGACAATATTTACCTAGCAAAGAATAAGTTAGCTATTAATAATGCTCAAATGGTTGAAGTAGCAAGTGATTTAGCAGAACGTTTGGGAAGAAATGTTGTTGATGCCGATGAAGCGCGCGATATGCTAGGAATAAAAACGAATGGTGCCTAGAATTTTATCTATTTTTAGGTCAAGATATAGCAAATTCTAGGGTGCTTTTTAATGCTCTTTTTTAGTCAAGACCGATAGTTTATAATAATTAGGTTTTAAAAATAAGAATATAATTTGCAAGGATATTTTAAAAAAAGTTATATGACCATGGCAAACGGAAAAAGTCATTATTTGCTTCTAAAGCGCATATGAGTTAAGTATTACCCAGGAGGGCTATTAATGGAATATGATGGACGTTTAAAAGGAAAGAAAATACTAATAGTTGATGATGAGCCGGATGTATTGGCGACACTCGAAGAAATTCTAGATATGTGTGATTTAGTAAAATCAACCAATTTCGAAGATTCAAAACGCTTAGTTGAGACCGAGAGCTATGATATCGTTATTCTGGATATTATGGGGGTTGACGGTTACAGGCTTTTAAATATTGCCAATAAAAGAAAATTAACTGCTGTAATGCTAACTGCACATGCCTTAGACCCTGAAAATGCTGCTAAATCTTTTAATGAGGGGGCTTCATTCTATGTTCCGAAAGATAAGATTGGAAGCATTGCCAGTTATCTTGAGGACGTACTTGAAGCGAAAGAATCTGGTAAAAGTACTTGGTGGAGTTGGCTTGAGAGGATAGGAAACAATTATTTTGTAGACAGATTTGGGCCTAATTGGAAGGATCAGGACAAGGAGTTCTGGAAGAAACTTGATTATCACTAATCTGCAGTAGCTAAAATATGGTCGAAGCTTTTTGTTCTTCTTGAGTTTCTGAGCCGATTATATCTAGAAATTATCAGCAATTTCCGGTTAGGTACTTGCATAAGGGTTTGAGTTTATTGAAGTCGGTTCCGATTATTTCGGTAGAGCCTTCACGAAGCTCATTTTGGATTTGAATCCGAAGTTGTCGCACTCTCTTTATGCTGACTTTTTCGTTGTGCTGCTCGCAGCAGTAGACGGAAAGCAGTATGTAGGTGATCAAACCGGCGAGTATTTGGGCCATCAAGCCATAGCGACTCCTGGCAATCAGATGGTAGACTCGAAGGTGGCGCTTCCACCATCCGAAAAATTTCTCGATGTCCCATCTGAGCTTGTAGATGAAAGCAATTTGGTCAGCAGAAAGGTCGTATCGGCTTGTTGCAACCCAGTATTTTATGCCATCTACTACATATCCGACGACCCTGACAGGCTTTTTGGTCTGGTTGACTCCGGCGGTGCCGAGCAAGAGGATCGCATCGTAGAGACCACCGCCGTTAGGTTTGATCGGTTTGGCTTCAATGCAGGCTTTGCGTGTCTTGGCTTTGATACGGCATACAAAATGTTTTTTCTCCTCCTGCCATTGGTCAAACAGGTCGTGAGCCTTATACCCTAGGTCCAGAACACCTGTGTGCCCCGGAGAAAGAATCATTGAAACGAAGGGTCGTTGCGGGCCCTTGTCATCAGTGAGGAACACCTTGCGTGGAATCGAAAGGTTCAAGAGTCAAAGCCGATATGCACTTTGGCCTTCTTTGAGCCCTTTCTGTAGTCGGCCCGGTTCATTGAAAGCGATGCATCAATCAATTATCCGCCGATATCTAGTTTTTAGTGGCAATTTCTGTGTGAGAATCTGTGTGAGAAAAACCTTCCAAAATCAGCAAAAACGTGGAAAATCTGCTAAAATCACTAAAAGTCAAAACCAATAAAATCAATTAGTTAAGTCTTTTGAGGAGGTTAGGAAACCAGGGGTTCATGGCTACGAATCCGTAGGTCGCAGGTTCGAATCCTGCCGGGCGCACCAGTATTAGCAAAGGCTTTCACCGTATTAACGGCTGAAGGCTTTTTTTATTTTATTGTCCATGAAAGCGCCTGTGTAATCAAATTATAAAAATCCAGTTACAAACCAGCCTTAAAATAAAAACCCTCGATCTTTATCTTACGGATTTACCTTGTTAAATAATCAAAGCCTAACATCTTGACAAAAAGGGATATAAGTATGAACATGTCAAGCGTTCATTTATTTATGCTTGTCTGCATTAAATAAATACAATCGGAGGTATTCATTAGGCAATAAGACCCCGTTTCTTGGAAAGAGAGGTGGGGTTTTGTATTTTATAAGGATTAAAAATGAACAATGCATTGTTTGAACAACTCCTATATGAAGAAGAAAGTAACACACTGGATTTTAAAGAAAAACAATATCGCTTTGCTAGGGCGACTAATGAAGAAAAGTCAGAGATTTTAAAGGACATTCTAGGTTTCGCAAATGCTTGGCGCCGATCAGATGCCTACATTATCGTCGGTGTCAAAGAAATTAGGGGAGGGCGAAGCGTTGTCGTTGGCATATCAGCAAACGAGCATTTGGACGAGCATTCACTCCAGCAATTCGTTAATCACCTTACTAATCAACCAATTCATTTTAGCTATGAAGCATTTGGATTTGAGGGAAAACAGGTTGGGATAATCAAAATTGGTGCACAAAATCGACCCGTTTATCTCAGAAGAGACTATGGAAGGCTTAAAAAAGAAAAAGTCTTCATTCGCCGAGGAAGTTCAACAGATCCAACCAGCCCTGCATCGATAGATGAAATAGCTATGATGCGCAGCCGTTTAGAAAATCTTCCCGCAGAATTACGTATCGAGTTTGCTCATGTAAATCGGGAAGAAGCGCTCGGAACAAAAATTGATTTGGAGACTGAGTTTTGTGAAATGCCCGAAAAAAACAGCATCCCTGACTTATCAGATCAGCAAAACCAAAATCCATTTGAAATAGGGATACCTCGTCTTAGTGATTTTATGATAAATATTAATAAAGATTATTTTCGTGAATTAGCTGATTATAAATCCAATCAATGTTGGTTCAAGCCTGTCCGTTTAGTAATAACAAACGTAGGACACCTTGCAGCTAAAAAAATATTAGTCGAAGTGACAGTACCTATAGAATCGGGGGTAATTCTGCTTGATCAAGACGATATGCCTGCCCCCCCCAAATGCATTATGATTTTTCTGACATTACCGCTATCAAAAGTAATGTGTTCTCCAATCGCAGTCCAGGTGACATTGTTATCGAGCACAATGAAAAGCAGTATAAAATTGAAATTGACTGTGGCGATCTTCAACCCGGACGCCGAATTTTTTCAGATTTTATATATATTGGGAAGATGATTAGCGGAAATTTTTGTCTGTTTGGTTTATTGTACGCCGATAATCTTCCTAGTCCAAAGGAATTTGAGCTTAATGTAGCGGTAGAGGTTACTACAACATCCATGACAGTCGATGAATTATGTTCCCTATCTGAAAAAGCAAATAAAGACGAATAGAGCTATCCAACTATTTGATGACACAGCCATCCATATACGGCTAAACACGGCTGAGCCGGCAGATGGAAAATGCCTAGCCTTTTTTTGAGGTGGATCATCGCTAAAGCAAATCGGATCTGACAATCTTCGAACTATTCCAACGCCTGATCTTTGCGTTAGGAAAGCAAAGTGTGTTTTCATATGAGCCAACTATTTAACATAGATAAATCGTTCATTAAAGCCGTTGATGATGTGACGGCCCGGGAACTTGTTGCAAGATTATGTCGTGCAGAGCTAAGAGGCCAAGGGCTTCCCGAATCTGCTGTAACTTGGGGTGGTGATCAACGAGCCAAAGATGGTGGCGTCGATGTGCTCGTGGACTGTCCCAGCCCGCTTTGGGAGCCGGACTTCGTCAAGACGTCCCACACCGTATTTCAGGTCAAGGCGGAGTCATTCCCACCCTCAAAAATTAAAGAGGAGATGGCTCCGGATGGCACTCTACGGCCAGCCATCGCGGAACTCCAAGAAACTCGTGGTTCCTATATCATAGTTTCGACCAAAGATGATGATACTTACTTGGCCTTAAAGCCAAGACGCGATGCTATCCATAACTGCCTCAGTGACCATGGTCTAGGCACCTCTGTTCAATCTGACTTCTACGACAGCCGACGTCTTGCTGATTGGGTAGAACAGCATCCTCAAATTGCAGCATGGCTTAGGCACAAGATAGGCGAGCCAATTAAGGGTTGGCGCCCCTACGGCGCCTGGGCCTACGATGAGCACGATCTTGAGGCAGAGTACCTCATTGATGATCAAGTTAGAGTTTTCGTGCCAAATGCCGATGAGGGATGGTGTATAGAGGATGCAATCGCACAGATGCGGCAGGAATTAAAGCAAAGAGTTTCGATTAGGATTGTCGGTCTGTCTGGTGTTGGTAAAACAAGACTTGTGCAGGCCTTGTTTGATTCACGTGTGTGTCCTGATTCCGCCGTCCCATCGTCCGAGAATGTCTTCTATGTCGATCTCGCTGATGAACCTGAACCACAACCACAAACGATGCTGAACACTTTGCAGGATCGCCTATCAGATTCGATCGTTATAATTGATAATTGCAGCCCAGAAACTCATAAACAACTGATTGAAATCATCAAGCGTAATGGTAGCAAACTGAAGCTAATCACCATAGAATATGACATTCGCGATGATTTACCTGAAAGCACGCTTTGCTACCGGCTGGAAGGCTCGTCCCCCGAGATTATCACAAAGCTCTTGAAGGTCCGATATGAAAATCTTTCAAATAATGATGTGAAACGCATAGCCGAATTTTCTAATGGCAATGCTCGCATGGCTTTTGCACTGGCATCAAACGTTGAGACAGGGGGGGAACTCTCGAGTTTGCGAGACCGAGACCTCTTCGATCGAGTGTTTCAGCAAAAGAATGATCCAAATGATGAGCTACTGCGTTGCGCACAAGCTGCGAGCCTTCTTTATTCATTTGATGGTTCTGATCAATCTGAAAATGGAGAGATTTCGCAACTTTGCGGTTTCGCAGAAGTAACGCCTTTGGCTTTTTCAAGGAACATAGCGGAGCTAGAAAGCCGTGGCTTATTGCAGAAACGGGGGCGATGGCGGGCTCTTTTACCCCATGCGATAGCAAATGGCTTGGCGATACGTATGCTCCGATATCTGCCTTGGGATCGTTTATATGATGTGCTCATCAAACATGGCGGTGAGCGGATCGCTCGATCATTCAGCAAGAGGTTGGGCTTTCTACACGATTGCCCGGAAGCAGTGCGGATGGCATCGCGAATGCTTGCTGGCGATGGAATGCTTGGGAATTTGATGTTGCTAACCGATTTTGAGCAGCAAATGTTTGTGAATCTGGCACCTGTAGATCCTGGAGGAGCATTGGCCGCTATCAGGCGTGCATCGGAGAATAAAAACTTTCTATCGACATACAACAGTTCCCGAGCGCGATTTGCCCGTGTTGCACGATTAATTGCCTATTATCCTACTTATTTCGATGAAGCAGTATCGATCCTAATTATATTCGCCTTGGCTGAACCGGAGGACTACCATTACGAACCCGTTCGAGATATTTTGAAATCACTGTTTTTTTGTAGTCTATCGGGTACGAAGGCAAGTCCTGGGCAGCGACATGAAGTGGTTAAAAACCTCTTTTTAACAGATGGCAAAAAGGAGCACGAGCTTGGATTTGATTTGATACATGCTGGACTAGAGACTTCGCATTTCAGCACGCACTACGGTTTTGAGTTTGGTGCGAGACGACGAGATTATGGGTGGCATCCGCGATTCCAGGCTGACATAAAAGATTGGTTTCAACCATGGATTGAAATAATTACTACCATCGGGGAGCAGGATAATGAGGATGGCTCCAAAGCGCGGACTATGCTGGGAGAAGCATTACCAGGCCTCTGGCGAGTAGGACTTGATGATGAGTTGGTTGATGCTGCGAAATTTTTACGGCCCATAGATGGCTGGCCCGAAGGATGGTTGGGTGTGCGGAGAATACTGCATTGGGGTGCAGATCAGCTTTTGCCACCATCGCTTGGCCAATTGAGAAAACTCGAGAAGACACTTAAACCTTCTGATTTAATGTCTGAGATTCGTGCGCGTCTCCTTGCACATGGCTCATTTGCTTATGATATTGAAATCGAAGATGAGCTTGAAGTTGAAGATCGCGAACCAGTTTCAGCATCTGGGAAGATCCAAAAGTCGCGGTTGAAAGCTGAGAAGCTTGGTGCTAAGGCAGCCATTTCACCCCCGCTAATAGAAGTTCTAATTCCAGATCTTATTTCCACGGGCTGCAGCGCTGTGATCTACAACTTTGGCTTGGGAATCGGAAGGCATCATAATGATATGGCTGGACTGTTGCAGGCTGTGCGGACCCATATCGAACGTATTGACTCTCGCGATCTGAGCCTGATCTGGGTGAGAGGTCTGATAGCAGGATGGAAGGAGACTAATCCCGACGCTGTCGAATCTTTCTTGGATGGCGCAATCGATGATGTTGTATGGCGCGTTTGGTTTGTTGAGCTTCAATGTCAGGCAAGTCTTAATACGAGAGCCTTTCATCGTCTTGTTCGAGTGCTAGATTCGAGGCATTGCCCGACGGGGCAATTCGGGTATCTTGCCTTAGGTCGTGTGACAGACCCTCTAACTGTTTCACAGATTATGGAGCTATCAAAAAAATTGACGTTGAGACCCGACCATGGCCTATTAACAGCAATTGAGCTTCTTTCTATGGTTATTCACTGTTTAGACAAAAAAAATGATCAGTATAAAGACGAACTTGCCAAGGCGCTTTTAGAGTTTCTTGGCTACGTAGACTGGTCACTCTTGAACGAAGACAATGCAAAGATGGACTATGATCTTCACGTTGTTTTGGAGTTTTCCTTGAAGTCGGCCAAATCTGTGGATAATATCGCCCCGATACTCAGAAGTATACTGCAAACGTTTGATAACGATCAGCTACGTTACGACCAAGCTAGAAAGATTATTCTGAAGCTATTTTTTACGTATTTCCCGAAACTTGCATTGGAAATGATTTGCGTGCCGGATGAAGATGGAACATTTCAACGGTTAGAGGAACTCGTCTCCGATGTACACTCAGACCGGAATGAAACAATCCTCGGAGTCGTCTCAAAAGATGCTTTAATTGATTGGTGCAATGAAAAGCCGGATACTCGCTATTCGTTTGTTGCAAGTACCTGTAAATTGTTTGATAAGCAAGATGATGAAAAAATGTCTTTAACAATTTCTGACACCGCCAGGGCTCTTTTGGAAGCGGCCCCAAACAAGACGACCGTTATTAAGAAATTTGTCATACGTTTTTATCCGAGCGGTTGGTCTGGTTCACTCGCAGGCATTCTTGAAAAGAGGCTTCCCTTACTCGATTATTTGGCTATTAGTGGTGATGAAACTGTAAATCTGGAAATTGAGTCCGCTAAAGCAAAACTCCAAAACTACATTGATACGGTTAGAAAGCGTGAAACGAAGGAAGAGTCACAAAATTTAAGTTTTGAGTAACTGACGGGAATTTGGATAGTCGAACATAATGGGAAAATATAATCAAGGCGCCCGGAAGGTTAATTTAATGGTCAGAAATAAGCACTAAGCAGATTAACCGACAAAGAATTAGTCGGTAGATTTTAACCCCCCTCCCTCATCATAGATATCCTTTGAAATTAAAACAAATAGAATAAAGAGTGTGCGATATTGCCAGAAGCTGTTCTATTTTCTTGCGCGCGACTTATCGCGCAAAATAAATCCGGTGGGTTTGTCGTGGAATTTCGGGAGTTCCACGACTACCTCCCTTTAGGGGCGCGGTAATTCCCGGATATTTTCTTCATCCAGACCTACCATGCGGCAGATAACCCATATTTTCTTTCCGCTATCACCCCCAGCCTGAACCAGGGCTTTGTCCTCTATCATGGCAGACCCACCGGGATCGAAGCCTATGAAGAGGAAGGCTATATCCACTTAAAGAAGTACCTTAGAAGGAAAACAAGACCTGACGTCACAGTTACCTTTAAAGATGGCAGTACGTTTAAGAGCATCCGGGAAAACCCTCTTATCCTTGACTATTTGAAAAATGCTAAGGGCCTGCCTGGAAGGCAGATCCTTAAGATCGAAGGCTATGGTGAGTAGGAAGCATGGGATTGATCGGTTTTTCTGAAAATAGCAGCATGCGCCTCAAGTGCTTTCTTTTGCAATATATCATTAAGGTAAATGTAACATTATAAGTTTGCTACAAATTGGATTTTTGAAATGGATGATATTTTCAATCTTTGGAAATACACCCCAAATGAATTAGCAGGAAAACCACGCATGCTTTGTCCATAATCCCTTATGGTTTAGGATACCAAGCTATCGTCTGATTTATGTTTTTTATATTGTTTAAAATGCTTAGGAATGGTCTTAGTTTAGATTTAAAAAAAACCAAAGGAAAAATATTTCCTTGACATATTATAACATGTACTATAGTGTACGATCATGATATCATTTCATGCTGAAAAAAGTGCTATATGGTCTCCTGCTTTTTCCAAGAATGATAGAAGCGCAGTATTTTTATAAATCCTTAATAACAGGATTCGGTAGGCATAATTATGGAGGGAAAACTATGAAGGGCAAGAATGTTATACTGATCACAATGGATGAAGTGCGCCATGACCATTTGAGTTGTTACGGATACACTAGAATAAATACTCCAAATTTGGACTATTTTGCGCATGATGGTGTCCTTTTTGAAACGGTCGCTTCTACAACCTGCTTTACTCCGATCAGTCATGCCACAATTTTGACGGGAGTTTACCCTAGTAAACACAATATGAGGGATCCTTTTTCTATGCCTGAATGGAAAATGATATCGGAAATTTTCAAGGAAAATGGATACGCTACAGCCGGTTTTGTTGGAGTTAATCTTATTGGGAAGGCAAACGGTTTTGACAAAGGTTTCCTGACATTTGATGAACCTAAGCATGAAGAGGTCTGGAAAATTTCAGACTTTGCTGGAGATGATAGAGGTGAACTACTTTGGGGTAATTGGTGGATTCCACGTATGCTGGAGTGGGTTAGATTTGTGGATAAACCGTTTTTCATATGGTGCCACTATTTCGATGTGCATCAAGCTGCAGAGAATATTTTATTGGAACTAGGTAAGATCAAGGAAGGAGTCATGCCCGAATACGGCTACTATGATCCAAAAATTGAATATATGGATAAGGCATTTTTCGGTCCTTTAAGGGAAGTGCTTTCCGACCTTCAAATCGAAGATGAAACTACAGTTTTGATTACCTCTGACCACGGTACGAATCTTGAAGAACACGAGGTCCCTCCTTTCCCTCATCTGGATTTGGTCTATCCACAGCATACAACTATGTATGATTGTGACTTGTTAGTCCCTCTTATTATAAAAGATATGGACGTCCCCAAGAATAAAGTGATCCCAGGAATGGTCCGAACAGTAGATATAGTGCCAACCTTACTCGATCTGGCGGGCATGGCTATTCCTGATGACTTAGATGGGGTATCGTTATGCTCATTTATTAAAAATGGAAAGGCGGAAGGACTGCTGGCATATGCTGAGGAGCTTTATGAGAAAAGAGGGCCAGGGGATTTTCAGGCAATTCGTGATGATTTGCATAAGTATATAATAGATCATCGGAATGGTGGGCAGGAAGAATTTTACGATATAAAATCAGATCCAGTCGAGAAAACCAATTTAATGGATTCTTTATCAAAAAACCAAGAAAATATTTTAACGAATTGGAGAAATATTTGCGAAGAATACAGACCTCGAAAAGATTCTACTTTTAAAATGGACAATGAGGTAAAGGAAAAACTAACAGAAAGATTACAAATGCTTGGATATATAGAATAAGAATATGGTGAAAGAATTATAACTGCAAAAGGTGCTAATAGGTGGAATGTTTATTAAGTATTCACAAAATGAAGAATATCGTAATAAGGGGGTGATGCTAAAGCGCTTTATGAATTGGCTAAATGACAGTTAATAATTATTAAAGAGCCTGCACATTTGGCACAGGAAAAGGAGGTTTAAGCATGGAAACGATGATTTCTGATAGAGGAAGTGGAAAGAGAAGTTTGGCTACTCTTGTTATTGTAATTCTTCTGTTGTTTGCGTTCAGTGTTACCTCATTCGCAGGTCAAAAAGTTAAATTTGTTTATTCCAGTGTTCATATGGGATATCTGCCAAGAATTGTAGCCTTGGAGAATGATTTTTTTACTCAGGAAGGTTTGGAGGTTGAGGCTATAAATATTCCAGGTGGGTCCAAGGCAGCTGCAGCATTGTTGGGTGGAAGTGCGGACATTGTAAATCTTGCATATTTTCATGCTCTGAAGGCAGCCCGAAAAGGATTTGATGTGGTAGCCTTTGGCTGTCCGCTAAATCAGTGGCCTTTGGCATATTTGATGAAAGCAGAGATGATGGAAAAAAAGGGGATTACTGTCCAGTCAAGTATTGATGACAAAATACATGCAATGAAAGGCTTGGTTGTAGGATGCACATCACCTGGAAGCGGTACCGACTTAATCCCGCGCGCTTTTCTAAAAAATAGAGGTATTGATCCAGCTACTGAGGTAAAAATGGTGCCATTCGGAAAATGGAAAGCAGGGGTGGCTGCATTTGAAAAGGGCAAGATTGATATATATCAATGGGTCTCTCCGATTCCTGAATTGCTTGAACAAAAGGGAACTGGAAAAATCTTATTCAGCATGGCTCGAGGCGATGTGCCGGAATTTGATGGATATATGTGGGACAGCTATTTTACTACAAGAGAATATATGGACAAAAACCCTGAGGTGTTGGTTGCCTTCACCAAAGCAATAATAAAAGCAATGGATTACATTCACAGTAATAAAGAAGGCACAATGAAAATTATTGCCAAGACATGGAAAGAGGCTGGCCCTGAACTTCTTGACGCAGCCTATGAAAATATAAACCGTGCTGTACCGAAGGATCCAAGACTTACAAAGGCCGGCTGGGAAATAAATATGAAGCTGCATTTTTCTGATGCAAAAGGAGTCGAAAAAGAAAGGATAGCCTACGAAAAGACGGCAACAAATGAATTTGTGGAAAAGGCTTTGAAGGAATTAGGTAGGTGAACAATAGGCGGAAGTGATTGCCATATCAGATTCTCTTCCGCCATTATTCCAATTAGAGACTGAAAATTTGTACTGCATTTAATTGTTCAAAACTAAAAAGAAATAGCAACACTTTAAGGTCAAATATTACAAAAAATTAACTTCGTAGTTTATCGATGGTACGAAAGAAAAGCATGGAATCAAAAGCATTACATGGTCACGATCCCTTAAACCCCCGAATACTTAGAAGTAATTTTGAAAGTAATTTGCGAAAACGGTCTCGAAATTTATGGGGCTTAAGGTTAGTTTTTGGTATTGGGATCATTTCGTTTTGGGAATTGGCGTCAAGATGTCTTATCGATCCCTTTTGGATTAGCATGCCTTCTAATATTGTGGTTAGGCTGAGGCAATGGTATTTTACAGGATTCATATTTGAACATTTATGGATTACTTTAGCGGAAATGGCAGTCGGTTTCGCAATTGGATTAGTGTTGGCGGTAGCCGCAGGCCTTTTGTTGGGAACGAGAAAGAGCCTTGCTGAGGTATTGGATCCTTTTATGATGGCCATATGGAGCGTTCCGGGTATTGTGTTTGGCCCCCTTTTTATCCTCTACTTTGGGATTGGATTTACAGCCAAAATGGTTCTTGTAGCTGTAACGGTATTTTTCCTGATTTTCTTTAATACCTTTACTGGGGTTAGAGAGGTGAATCAGGAGTGGATAAATGTAATGCGAATTATGGGCGCTTCCAATGGCAAGATATTTAGAAAAGTTGTTTTACCTGCTTCAGCTGTTTGGATTTTTGCAAGCTTTAAAAACGCAATTCCCTATACAATGGTCGCTGCAGTAGTGGGAGAATTGATTGCCTCACAAAAAGGGCTCGGATTTTTAATTGAAGATGCCTCAAGCGTTATGGATACCACTGGAGTTTTTGCGGGGCTTTTTAACTTAATGGTTATAGGATTGATTCTTAATCAAGTGGTTGAACATATCGAAAAAAAGGTTTTGCATTGGAAAAACAGAGAACAATGAATACTAAAAAAGTCATCGATGTACAAAATGTCTATAAGTGGTTTATTACCCGCGCGAACGATATACTTGCCTTGGAAGACTGTTCGTTGACAATTAAAAAGGGTGAATTCTTTGCCTTTGTAGGACCTTCCGGTTGCGGTAAATCAACTCTTTTGAACATAATTGCTGGTCTTATGTTTCCGACAGCAGGAAGAGTTATCTATGAGGGGGAAGAACTTAAAACTGTGAATCAAAAAGTTGGGTATATTACGCAGCACGATTCAATTTTTCCATGGCTTACTGTCGAAGAAAATGTCGGGATATCATTAGAAGTAAGAAAAAATGCTAAAAGCTACGATATCAATCCTTCAGATAAAATTCATGAATTCATAAAATTAGTAGGATTAGAAGGTTTTGAAAAGCATTTTCCTTCCCAGCTCTCTGGAGGTATGAGGAAACGAGTTGGACTAGCTAGAACGTTAATCTATGAACCACAAGCTTTGCTTCTTGATGAACCATTCGGCGCTTTAGATGCACAGTTAAAATTAGTTCTACAAGGAGAACTTCTTAAAATATGGAATGCAACGAAAAAAACAATGGTTTTTGTAACACATGATTTGGGAGAGGCGATTGCTCTAGCTGATTATGTTGTAGTTTTCACCGGTCGGCCAGGGAAAATTAAACTTATCAAAAAGATTCCTATACCAAGACCAAGAGATGTGTTTCAGATTAGGTTTTCCAAGGAATTCGGCAACCTTTATGAGGAAATATGGGAGTCTCTGCAGCAAGAGGTCGCAAAAGGTGAAGAATTATGAGCAGTAAGAGTTCAATGGAAGTCCATGGTATAGACCTTGAGGCCTTAAGGAAAGCTTCCCTGCCATCTTTTTATCAGCGCTATATCAAGATCCAGATCTATCGATTGATTTTACTTGGATGTTTCCTTTTAGTTTGGCAGCTGATTTCAGGCTGGATTATCCCTGCCAACTGGATTGCAAGTCCAATTCTTCTATTTGAAAAGGGATGGGAGTGGATATCAACGGGATTACTTTTTTACCACTTGAAAGCAACGATTATTGAAATGGTGATAGGCGCGGTTTTGGGTACTTTTTTAGCTGTTTTTACGGGCTTTATTATGGGATCAAGCAAGCTGATAGCAGATGCTCTTCTACCATATGTCGCAGCAGTATATGGAATCCCAAGGATTGCTATGGCCCCGCTTTTTGTAATCTGGTTCGGCATTGGGATCACTTCGAAGGTTGCCCTAGTAACGGTAGTAGTCTATTTCCTGGTATTCTTCAATGCCTTTGTAGGGGCGCGGAATGTTGAAGAGATTTATATTAACACTTTGCGTATTATGGGGGCATCTCGATTTAATATATTGAGAAGAGTCGTGCTTCCCCATGCAGCAGGATGGGTTTTCAGCGGTCTACGCCTTGCATTGCCTCGAGCTTTAATAGCTGCAGTGGTTGGAGAAATAATTTCATCGAACAAAGGCCTTGGATATCTAATCGAAGAATCAGGTGGTTTTTTTGATGTAGCTGGAATTTTGGTTGCAGTGAGTGTGCTGGCAGTATTGGGAGTTTTTCTCAATTCAATTGTAAATTGGATGGAAGTTAGAACCAATAGATACAGATTTATAGAATAATACAATCACAGAACATACAGACTTATTAAAATAACTTTTAGAAGTGAAGCCAGTGTAAAAATATTTCATATAAATTAGGTATGAACTCTGTAAGTCATAATAGTAATTTTTATAGTAGAAATGAGCAGTGATTAAGATAAATGTTACTTTGGTTTTATGATGAATATTAACAATAATTAGACTTGACTTTGTGATCTATGGATATATGTCCAGATGATCAATATGGTGAGTCAGTTTAGAAAAGTAAAGATGTAGGTATGCAATGAAGTTCTATGATTTAGAAAAAAGAAGTCCAATTCCGTTATATGTTCAGTTAGCTGATATTATTAAACGAAATATTCGTGAAGGCATTTTGAAGGAAAATGACCTAATTCCTTCTGAAGCACGCCTGATGGAAAAGTATAAAATAAGTAGGATTACTGTAAGAAATGCCTTGCTCAGGCTTGAACATGACAGGGATATATTCAAGGTCCACGGACGAGGATCTTTTGTGGCTGCAAAAGAGAATATTATAATTACCTCGCCATTTTATTTCTTTAAAAGTCAGATGAGTAAATTAGGGATTGATATTACCGAGGAATTGATTGAATTCGAAAACGTTTATCCAACAGAAAGGGTTAGAAGTGAACTCAACCTCAAACCGGATGAGTTGGTCACAAAGGTAAAGCGAATAATGAAGATGGGCAATGAATCAATTGGCCTGAGAAGCTTTTTTGTGCCTCATAAGTTTGGAAATAAAATGAGATATGACGATGTAGAAAATCGTTCAATGCTAGATTATCTGAATGAGAATCCAGCAACAAAAATAGCAAAAATGGAGGTTAAGGTTCAGGCTGCTGTAATCGCAGATGGTGATGCTGAAGTAATGGGCGTCGATAACAACAGCACTGTTTTAGTTCGCGGTGTAATATTTTGGACGCGGTTAGGTGTTCCTATCATGTCTGGAAGAGTTCTTTATTTGGCTCAGCATGCAATGTTTAAAATGCATCTTAATATTGAAACTATTCCTATGGATGTTTCTGTTGAAGAAAGGCCCTTGGTAATTCCAGCGGAACATGATCAATTAGATATATTAAAATGATATTTTAATTTGTGAGAGCATACACACAATTATTATGTGCTGACCAAACGGCTGCTTAAGGACACCATAATAATAAGTAAGAGTTAAGATGGGCCGGAGATAGTGAAATGAAAAATGTAATTTTACTGACAGTCGATGCATTGAGAAAAGATGCTTTGAATAATAGCTACAGTAGACGTCTTACGCCATTTTTGAAATCGATAGATAATCATATAATTAAGTTTGAAAATTGTTATTCCTCTGGGCCATATACACAAGCAGCTTTTCCCGGAATTCTGACTTCATCTTATTATCTGGAATACGGTAGACAGAAAGTGCTTTCCAAAAAGAGAGTTTTAGTTTCTGAAATACTTCAAAATAACGATATCGAAACAGCAGGCATACATTCAAATGCATATCTTTCAGATTATTTTGGATGGAATAGAGGATGGGATTATTTTTATGATTCAATGGAAGACGAAGTTAATGAAAAACTTCCTTATATCGAAGCTAAAATGATAAACAAAAAAATAAATACATGGATAGAGAACAGAGATAAACCTGCGAAGCCATTTTTCCTTTGGGCTCATTATATGGATATTCATGAACCATATATTCCATCTAAAAATAGCCTTCAAGTTATGAATGATTCTTTAAAATATGATGAAGATGAGATGCTTTCTTTGTTTACTGATGTTTTGTTAAAAAGGGATGTTTCCAATAAAACAAATGTTGAGAGTCTTCAGATGCTTTATCTGGCTCAACTAGTTGAACTTGACAGGGCAATTGAGGAGCTTTTCAAAAACTTAGAGGAAAATGGTTATCTGGAAAACACCGTTATCATATTTACTTCCGATCATGGTGATGAATTCAACGAGCACGGTGGGTTGTCTCATGATGGTAAAATGTTCAATGAGCTATTAAGAGTCCCATTATTTGTATATGACAAAGCTATTATGAAAAAAGAAATATGTGATACCCTTGTAACAACCGTTGATATACCACCAACAATTATAAAATTATTTGAACTAGAAGCAATCAAGAAGTTTGAAGGTGTTTCCCTTTTACCAACTTCAAACTATACAAATAAAGGAATATATAGTGAAGCAGTAGATAAACATGGAAGTCGAGAAACCGGTGACGAAGAGGAAATATATTGCTATGTAGAAAACGGTTATAAACTTATTTATCAGGAATCAAATAAAGTTTGGAGATTGTATGATTTAAAAAAAGATCCGGAAGAAATGGAAAACATATTCGAAAAATCAGAGCGATCTGGGTATATGAAAGAAAAGTTAATCCCAAGGATTAAAAGATGGAAATATGACAGACAATGATAGGTAGTGATTGATTTATTAGCAATCCTGGAGGGCAAGATGAATAAAACTCAAAAAATGACTTCTGGCAATCGCATCCTTTCCAGCGAACAAGTCGAAAAGGTCCATGAGTACTCAATAGAACTTCTTGAAAAGGTTGGAGTTTGGGTGCAGAGTGAGGAAGCCCTGCATGTTTTAAAAAAATCAGGATGTGATGTTGAAGATGCGAAACGTGTAAAGATCTCAAGGAAATTGATTGAGCAGGCAATAGAATCGTCACCTGAAAAAATTGATGTTTTTAATCATAAAGGTGATCTTGTTATGGAGCTCAGGGAGGACCAGTGTTTTTATGGAACCGGTTCCGATTGCCCAACTCATATAGATATAAATTCTGGTGAAAGAAGAGAAACCACCAAGAATGATGTCGAGGAACTGACTAGGTTTTGTGACGCCCTACCTAATATTGACTTTTGTATGTCTTACGCGATCGCTTCTGACTCCCCTAAGGGAGGGAATTTTGTCCATCAGTATGAAGCAATGCTATTGAATACGGATAAGCCAATAATTGTCACGGGGCATGGACGTAGTGATATGAAGACCATGGTGGATATGGCCGCCGCAAGAATCGGAGGTTATGATAAGTTGAAGAATAAACCTCCATTGGTATTGTATTCAGAGCCGATGTCCCCTTTAATTCATACAGATATGGGAATTAGTAAATGTTTCGTATGTGCTGAATATGGAGTCCCGTTCATCTATATTGGAAGCCCATTTATGGGTGGAAATGGTCCAGTAACCCTGCCTGGAGTTTTGGTACAGGCGAATGCCGAATGCCTCTCAGGTTTAGTAATTTGTCAATGTAAGCATCCAGGTGCAAAGTTTGTCTATGGTGGTGATGTCACCTCAATGGATATGAAAACTTCAATCTTCGCCTATGGTGCTCCAGAATTGAATTTGTTAAATGCAGCTTTGTCAGATTTGGCGCATTATTATAAGCTTCCTCTATTTTGTATTGGAGGTGCCACTGATTCCAGCAAACTTGATGCTCAAGCTGGAGTAGAATATGCACTATCAATTTATCTGGCTACCCTCAATGGGTGCAACATAATTCATGACTGTGGGTATTTAGAAGCTGGGCTTACTTCAAGTTTTGAGTCAGTTCTTTTTGCGAATGAAGTGATTGATATGGTGAAATATATGCTACAGCCAATTGAAATAAATGATAAAACCGTACCGCTTGAAATGATGGACAGAGTAGGTCCTGGGGGAAGCTTTATTACTGAACCACACACAGCAGAAAACTTCAAAAAGACATTATGGATTCCGAAATTGATGGACAGATCAAGATTCAATGCTTCTGATATAGAGAAAAATAAGGATATGTTATCCCGATTAAATCATAAGGCGAAAGAGATAATCAAGTCGCATAAAGGACCATATATTCCAGAAGCTGTTATTGCCAAAATTGCAAAACTTGTCGAAGCGCATGTTCCAGATATTTAATTTTGAAGCAGGCGATGCTCACTAGATAAAAAGTTCTATAAGAACTGAATCTTCAAAAATCTAATGATAAAGTGGTAACCTTAAAGGTTTTATAATGTGGAGGTTTTTATGAATAGTGCCGAGATATGCAATGATGTGATAGCGAATAATTCAGAGAAACTAGTGGTAGATATTAGAAAAGGACTAGAATTAGGTTTAAGCCCTGATGATATCTTGAATGAAGGATTGATTAAGGCTATGGATATTGTAGGCGTAAAATATTCAGAAGGTGAACTGTTTGTTCCTGAGATGTTGCAAGCAGCAATCACCATGAAGCAAGGGCTAAATATTTTAAAACCAATGCTAGTTGATTCTGGAGCTTCTGAAAAATGCAAAATTGTGATTGGTAGTGTTAAAGGAGATCTTCATGATATCGGCAAAAATTTGGTTGCAATGATGTTGGAAGGAGCTGGATTTGAAGTGTTTGATTTAGGAGTTGATGTAACACCTGAAAAGTTTGTTAATAAAGTTGCTGAACATCAAGCACAAATTTGTGCAATGTCAGCTCTTTTGACGACTACAATGCCAGGAATGAGAGACACTATAAATCTTATAAAAAAGGAATTTGATGATAGCTCAGTAAAAACTGTTATTGGTGGAGCGCCGGTATCCCAAAAATATGCAGATGATATTGGAGCTGATTGCTTTGCCTCAGATGCGGTTGCAGCTGTTGATGCAGTAAAGGAGATAATGAATATTAGTAAGTCATTACAATGATATAATTAAATTATAACAGATAGATCTCATTGAGAAATATGATAAATATAGTATTGGCAACTTATTTTTAACAGTGAGGAGAATGTTAATGCTCGAAAAAAATAGAATTACAGATTTGGAAGATAAAATTGAAAAAGCAAAAGAAATATTTGATGAGGCTTTCAAACGATTTTCTTCTGATGATATGAGAATTATTTGGTCGGGTGGAAAAGACAGCACACTTACTCTTTGGATTTGTTGTGAATACTGCAAAGAGAAGAGCCTCCAGTTACCTAAAGTGTTTACTATAGATGAGGGAGATAGCTTTGATGAGATTGAGAACTTTCTTAAAAAATATGAAAATGAATGGAAATTGAATCTTGACTGGGGAATAAATAGAGATGTCTTGGAGGCCTGTGGTTACCGGTTAAATGGAGATGTTAAAGTTAATGAACTCAATGAAAGAAATAGAGCTGAGATAAAACGCATTGGCTTTGATTTAGAGTCGTTTCCATTTGAGGCAGAATCCTATGTGGGAAATCATTTAATGAAAACTGTAGTGTTTAATACCTATCTTGAAAGTAATGGTATAGAAGCCGTGTTCCAAGGCCTTCGGTGGGATGAACAACCTGCAAGAAAAAACGATCCGTACACAGAAGAAGTGGCTGGTGGTGAGATGACACCCCCGCATGTAAGATATCGACCTATTCTTCACTTTACAGAGAGAGATGTGTGGGATACCACTTTTCATTTTAAAATTCCTTTCTGCAAACTATATGAAGAAGGATACCGTTCGCTCGGTGCGAAGACTACTAGTCAAAAATCATCTAATAACCCAGCATGGGAACAGGATCTGGAAAATACAGTGGAGCGTGCAGGAAGGCGCCAGGATAAAGAAAAAACCATGGCTCGACTGAGAATGCTAGGCTATATGTAATTAAACTATTTTAATAAAAACAGCCGATCTGTAGAAGGGATTGAAAAACATTAGATGAACGCAGAAAAGGTGGTATATAAAGTGTTCAACGAATTAAATATAACTTTCGTTGTGCATGAACATCCACCTGTTTATACAGTTGAAGAAGCACAGAGATATGCAAGCCAGATAGAAGGTATGCATTGTAAGAATCTGTTCCTGAGAAACAAAAAGGGCAGTCAGCATTATCTTCTCACTTCAAAGCATGACAGATCGATAAAACTGGATTATGTTGCAAAAAGCCTTGGTGAAAAGCACTTAAGCTTTGCATCTGAAGAGCGGCTCTTCAGATATCTAGGTGTTAAAACAGGTAGCGTTTCTCCTTTAGCTCTTATAAACGACAAGGACCTTGGCACGATTCTTTTAATAGATAACTCCTTCCAATCAAAGCCTAAACTAAATTTTCACCCCAATGTTAATGATAAGACTGTGACTATTTCCTTTGAAGATTTTATGAAATTTATCAACCATTGTGGAAATCGATTTCACATCTTTCAATTTTGATCAATTGGCGACTTCAGCAGAGATTTGAAAAGCATACTTCGTTGATCCTGATGATGAATTATTGATAGAAGGAACTAAAAATGGAAAAGATGAAAGCGCTTGTAAAAGCAAAACCTGAGCCTGGGTTATGGCTTGAAGAGGTAGAGGTTCCTGATATCGGGATAAATGATGTACTCATCAAGATAGAAAAGACCGCAATATGCGGAACCGATGTCCATATATACAACTGGAACGACTGGGCAAAAAAAACTATCCCGGTCCCAATGCAAACGGGACATGAGTTCGTGGGACGCATCGCTGAAATCGGAGCGAATGTTCACGATTTTAAACCCGGCGATCTTGTATCGGGCGAGGGCCACGTTGTATGCGGCCGCTGCAGAAACTGCCTTGCAGGCCGCAGGCACCTGTGTATGAACACAAGCGGAGTCGGAGTCAACAGACCTGGTGCCTTTGCCGAATATCTCTCGATTCCGGTTACCAATGTATGGTACTGCGATCCTAAGATTCCCACAGATATCATTTCATGTTTCGACCCCCTGGGAAATGCGACTCATACGGCCCTTTCCTTTGATCTTCTGGGAGAAGACGTGCTTATTACAGGAGCAGGTCCCATCGGATGTATGGCAACGGCAATCGCAAGGCACGCCGGTGCCAGGTATGTGGTGGTTACCGACATAAATGAATACCGCCTTGAGCTTGGCAGAAAAATGGGAGCGACTCTTGCCATAAACGTGAGTCATGAGAAAATAGAAGAGGCTCAGAAACGGCTCTGCATGAAGGAAGGATTCGACGTAGGTCTCGAGATGTCGGGTAACCCCGCGGCCCTCACCTCCATGCTTGAAAACATGTGTCACGGCGGAAAGATCGCCATGCTCGGGCTCATGCCTGACAACACCCCCATAAACTGGGACCTGGTCGTGTTCAACGGAATTACCATCAAGGGCATCTACGGAAGGGAGATGTATGAAACCTGGTACAAGATGACCTCCATGATTCAGACCGGTCTGGACATATCACCTGTTATTACCCATCATTTCCCATACACTGAATTCAGAGACGGGTTTGAGGTTATGAGATCGGGTAATTCAGGCAAAGTCATACTTAATTGGGAATAGAGGATATATAGGCGAAGATTTTGATGAGTACTGAGAAGCTGGATACAGCATTAGACAGAGAGATTGAAATCCTGCAACAAGAAGGCCGTGCCAAACCTCCCGAAAGGATCATTACCGACTACATCGCTCCGAGCGGCAAAAATGGCCCCAGATATAGATTGAATGGGGTTGATGGTCAGTTTTATCAGGATGAATTCGAACAGCTATCTTTCCCTTTCAAACCACGAGGACCTGGCAGAAGCCGCCGATATCGCAACAAAGAGGTTCGGGGTGGGTCCCGGAGCGGTCAGATTCATCGACGGGACGTTCGAAGCCCATATTACCCTTGAAAAACGAATCGCCCGGTTTGTGAAAAAGCCATGTGCAAAGATCTTCAATTCGGCCTACACCTCAAACTGCGGACTGGCCCTGGCCATTTCAAACAAAAAAACCTTCTGGGTAGGCGACCAGCTCAACCACAACAGTATTATCAGGGCGATGAGGATCGCAAACATCCCTGGCGCAAACAAAAAAATCTATGAACACAACAACATGCACTCCCTTGAGGAATGCCTCACTCAGGTACCGGAGGAGGCGGAAAGGGTGATAATCATCTTTGACGGCATATTCAGCATGCGCGGGGACTATGCACCGATAGATGAGATACAGAAAACCGCCCTTCGCTTTGACGACAAATTCAAAGAAGGAGTGATAACGGTTGTCGACGACTCACACGGTATAGGCGCATACGGACAAACCGGAAGGGGTACGGCCGAATACTCAGGCGCCAGTCCTGACGTGATAATAGGAACATTCGGAAAGGCGTTCGGGGTAAACGGCGGTTTTATCGCGGCTAGCGACAGTGTTATAGAGGCGGTCAGACAGAAGGCGGACACATATATCTATACCAATCCTCTTGGTGTGGCTGATTGTGCCGCTGCCATAAAGGCGATAGACATCTGCGACAGCGCCGAAGGAGCAGGGCTTTTGCTGAACCTGAGGGAAAGGATCACACAATTCAGAAATGGAATAGAAGGATTGGGTCTTGAATCTATCCCAGGTCCTCATCCGGTTGTTCCGGTGCTTGTAAGGGATACGGATAAGGCGCACAGCATGGTCAGGTTTCTCTTTGAGAGCGCCGATTAAAACCGGCAAGAAGTAGGGACTGAAAGTGTCCCATGATGAAGGGTTAGCCACCCGCATCAGCCTTGAGTCATGCGCTGGCAATGGTAACATTGTCGGCGAAGCATTGACAGGGGAAAGTGCAGGCTGAGTATTGAGCCTCGTAATAGACATAAACCCAAGCGCCGATGTGCTTCAAAGACACAGAAGGCAGTATCTGCAGGTCCGATATGGTGAGGAGATGCAGGGCTTGGCGGGGTCGGAGACCTCATACATGCACGGAAGCTTGTTGCGCGGGAATCGGGAGGCCCTGTAACTGGCCTTGATTAGATTGCAAAAGGTCCGTACTGAAAATCCCAAGGGAGTAAAGCAGTAATGAATGGTTACAGGGAGTCTGACAGCCCCATAGTATCTAGGAAGCCTTCGAACAAGACAGGCGACAACAAGTCTGAGGCGGAGAAGGTGGAGAAAAGGGGGTTGGCCAAGGGGAATTCGGTAGAGCGAAACAAGGGCCGGGCACTGAACCGGGGAACCTTGCAAAGTGAGCTTACGAGAATACGGCAGAGTATGTTTACCAATAACTTTGTGCGTCATTACCCGAGGCAGGAGAGCAGTGCATTAGCAGTGCACGTCACGCCAGCGGCGTGATGCGGGGGGTGCCGAGCAATCGGCATTCCTACCGCGATCAGGGAATTCTTGTTGTCGGACTCACTTTTCCCGTTGTTCCCAAGGGTGATGAAACCTTGAGATTCCAGCTCAACGCGGCCCACACAGAGGCCGATGTCGACTATGTGCTTAACATGATTTCCGAAGTGCTGAAACAGGAAGGATGAACACTAATCGTTAATTTAGTGATAGTCATATACCTCCGGCATAGCCGGAGGCTTGAAATATGTGAACCGCTCAAAGCGGTTGTAAAATCAAGGGCCACCTCAAAGGTGGCGGCTATTTAATATAAACTGAGTTGATCGAGTCTTCGATCCTCTCTTTCTTGTTCTTTGATATATTTGCGGATTGAATCCTCATCTTTACCTACAGTTGAAACATGGAAACCCCTGGCCCAAAACTTTTGACCTGTAAAATTCTTTCTGCGGCCAAAATACTGTCTCGCAATATGGATGGCACTTTTCCCCTTGATGAACCCTACCACTTGTGAAACCGAATATTTTGGTGGTATAGACAGCAACATATGCGCGTGATCCGGCATCATATGGCCTTCCAACACTTCACAGTCTCGCCTCTTCGCCAGTTCATGGAAAACTTCACCCAAGTATTTACGCAAATCACCATACATCTCCTTTTTTCGGTATTTCGGTATCCATGTTAGATGATATTTGCATTCCCATTTCGTATGACTTAAGCTGTTTACGTTGTTCATTGAAAGCCTCTCTTTCTGTGAATTTTGAGCGGTTCACTTTAGAGGGGCTTTCATATATTCCCGGAATTGTCAAACTCTGGGAGTCTCCCCGGCACAGCCGGGGGTTTACCCTGGATTAATTAGTTGTATTTTAGGCGTTTTGAAATTAATGATATTGGCAAGTTTGAGCTATGTTTTATTATTGAAAGTGCGAAGAATGGAATTGGAGCTTAAAAAATGGATCATCTTATTGAACCTCATGGAGAGAAAGAACAGTTAATGCCACTCTGTCTGGAGGGAAAAGACTGTAAGAATGAGATAAAAAAGGCAAACAGTCTAAGAAAAATGAGAATTACGTCACGGGAAACCTGTGATATTATAATGATGGGAATTGGTGCTTTTAGTCCTTTAGCAGGTTTTATGAATAAACTTGATTGGGAAGGGGTTTGTGATGATTTCACTATGTCAGATGGGACTTTTTGGCCTATTCCCATTACTCTTTCGACAGATGACGAAGTTATCCGGGAAGGAGACGAAATTTCGCTCGTAGATGATGAGTCTAACACAATTGTCGCCACGATGAGGATATCGGAAAAATATTGTATTGATAAGGTGCATGAATGCCAACGTATTTATTATACTACGGATCAACAACACCCTGGTGTCGCTAAGGTAATTTCGCAAGGAAAATACAATCTTGGTGGGCCGGTAAAAGTAGTGAGCGAAGGTTTATATCCAGACCAATTCAAGGGTATTTATCAAACGCCTATGGAGGCTAGGGAAATATTTAACAGGTTTGGTTGGAAACGGGTATCAGCTATGCAATTGCGAAATCCTATGCATCGTTCCCATGAGTATTTGGCAAAGATAGCGTTAGAGATTTCGGATGGAATATATATTCATCAACCCCTTGGTAAGCTAAAAGATGGTGATATCCCTGCAAATGTTCGCGTAAAAGCTGTGCAGGCAGTATTGGATAATTATTTTGCAAAAGGAACTACCATTCAAGGGGGTTACCCGATGGAGATGCGTTACGCTGGGCCTAGGGAAGCCCTTTTGCACGCTATCATTCGTCAGAATTATGGTTGCAGCAATCTGGTAATTGGGCGAGACCACGCAGGTGTAGGCAGTTATTATGGTCCCTTTGATTCCCAGCGAATATTTGATGAAATCCCAAGGGGAGCATTAAAGTGCAAAAATCTTAATATTGATGTGTCATTTTATTGCTATAAATGTGGTACCATGGCTTCAGTTAAAACTTGTCCTCATGGCAAGGAAAATCATCTCATCTTGTCTGGAACAAAAGTGAGGGAAATATTGTCCCGAGGTGGTAAGTTACCTCCAGAATTTTCAAGACCTGAAGTTGTAGAGATTTTAGAACAATATTACAAGGGTATTTCGTAGAACGTAAAAAAGTCTTTAAGAACCTTTGATACTGCAATTGAAAAGCCGTAATATTTTTGCGATTATGCAGAATAAAGATAATTTATAGCGAGAACTCTAAAAAATGGATGGCTAAAGGAAAGCTGAAACTGGGAAGATGTCTTGATTTCAGGTTTTGGTAGGTTTGCAGTTAAGGAAAAGCGCCCTAGAAAGGGGAGAAACCCTGCCACAGGCAAATCCATAATGCTTGATGGCAGAAGAGTAGTTAGTTTTAAGTGCTCCAGTGTCTTGAAAGAAAAGCTTAATAGGCTATAACTCGCTTAACATATCTTTATAGTTGATCCATATGCGGGATAATGAGGTTTTGTCCCATATAAAACCACTCGATTTTTTCTTCTCGCAAGGCCTTTATTCATAATTTCAAGACTAAAAACATGCGACTGATGCTTTAAAATACCAGTTTACGGTTAAAAATGTGATGATTCATGCATCTTTTTCACAGTTTCTCACTCAAAACCGCCTGATTGATCGTAAAAACACCCTTCTGTGAGAAAACTTCAAAACTATTAATATCAGGGACCTGGACCTGCCTAAAGAATTACTGTTTTTTGTACTTGATAAGTCATTTTGTCAGGTCAACTGATCAATCTTTCCCAACAACTCATGGATAAACCAATTGAAGCAGGTAGTTGAAGAAATATCAAAATAGTTTATCATTGGTTTTTGCAGTTTAAATTATATTTTATTTACTATAGCATGGGTATTAAGGCCTATAATTTACGCAGTTAAGAGCGCAGTTATGGCTGTCTAGTAAAAACGTTATTGGGATCTAATGTTTCAAAAGACCTTGTAACTCCTTTATCCATTCCTTGAATGCCTGATCCTTCCCGTCCTTGTTCCAGCAGTTATGTTTCTTGATATTTACCTCTACCTTGGGCTCAAGGTCAGGGAAGTGGCCTTTGACAGTCTGACACATCACTTTTTTGGTCAGTTTGGCTACTTTTTTCAAATTATCTATAGGGCACTCAAAGACGAATGAGTCATGGAGTGGGACAATGATTGAAGCATTATATTTGGGGTACAACCGATATAATTTGTTCCCTGCCGATTTGAATATGGCCCCTAACCCCTACCGTACCTTTTGAAAACCCGATTCCTTTGAATTTCTTTTCTATTGATACATTGTGAAAAACCTCATATATATTACCCCCTATAATACATCTTTCAAATAAACCGACTTAAGTTGATATCTCTATGAACTATCGTACTATCGCACATATATTAGGGACCCTGCTGATCGTAATCGGATGCTCAATGGTTTTTCCGGTGCTGTGTTCCATATATTACGATGAAGGAGATCTCAACTCGATCCTTTTTTCTGTGTTGATCTGCATTTCACTCGGTCTGGTTTTGCATCTGGTTTTTCAAAAAAGTCATGAGCTGGGGATCAAAGACGGGTTTTTTATTGCGTTTTTCGGATGGATTCTGGTCTCTTCAGTCTCCGGGCTTCCTTTTATGTTCCACGGTTCAATCCCTTCATTTACAGATGCGTTCTTTGAAATGATGTCCGGTTATACGACCAGCGGGGCCACAATACTGACCGACATCGAGATAGTACCCCACGGACTGATTTTTTGGCGCAGCCAGACGCATCTGCTTGGAGGAATGGGATTTCTGACCCTGACCGTCATCTTCCTTCCCCATGGGATCGGCGGGCTTCACCTGTTTCGAGCCGAGTCCAGTCCGGGGCAGATCATCACGAAGGAAAAATTCAAGCCCCGCAATAAGGATACCATGGTCTGGCTGTGGGGGATCTATCTGTTCCTGAATCTTGCCGAGACAATTCTCCTGATGCTTGGCGGGATGTCCCTTTTTGATTCATTGTGTCATTCGTTCGGAACCGTGTCCACTTCCGGGTATTCCCCTAAAAACGCAAGCATCGGTTTTTATGACAGCGCCTACTTCGACTGGGTAATCATCCTGTTCATGTTCCTTGGCGGAATGACCTTCATGCTCTTTTATCACATCTGGAGGGGAGACTGGAAGACCCTGAAAAATAACACGGAATTCAGGTGGTATGTCGGTTTCCTGCTGTTTTTCTGCGGAGCTGTTTCATTGATCCTCTGGCAGAACAACACCTATGCCACTTTTGCCGATTCCTTGAGATACGGCACGTTCCAGGTCATGTCCCTTTTGACCACAACCGGTTTTACAAGCGCGGATTATGAGCTGTGGCCCCAGGCCGCCCAGATGTTTCTGTTTGCAGTCTGCTTTGTAGGTGCGTGTGCCGGATCAACCACCAGCGGCATCAAGGTGGTCCACTATGTGTTGATCTGGAAATTCATGGTTGTGGCGGTAAAGAAGATCTTTTTGCAGCCCCTTTATGTGAAAGCGATAAAGCTGAACAAAAGACCTGTCAGTTCCTCAATCGTGGATCTTGCCATCTGTTATTTTATCGTGAACATATTCATGGTGCTGGGCGGGGGCTGCTTCATGGTGCTTGTGGATAATATGGATTATCTTACGGCAATGAGCTCGGTAATAGCAACGCTCATGAATATCGGCCCCGGATTCGGTGCAGTGGGACCTTCTGAAAACTACGCATTCATATCTGACGCGGGCAAGTGGTTCCTGTCCTGGAACATGCTTGTGGGCAGGCTGGAAATGTTTTCCGCGTTAGTTATTTTTTATCCATCCTTTTGGAAGAGATAGGCCTGTATCAGCCTCATAACCGGATCGGAAAAGCTCCCGAACCTTTTTCAGATAGGTGGAAGTGCAGACCGCGATAACCCGTTCACCTTCTTTGATATGGGTATCTCCCATTGCTATTTTCCAGTTCCCATCCCGAAACAGGGCGCCGATAAGGATCTTCCCCATTGAAGAGATGTGCTGCCCGGAAAGAGGTGCGCCGGTAATCGGGGATTTCGGCTCAGCTACCAGCTCAACGACTTCCGTATCAAATCCATGGATGTGGGCCACGGAGATCAGTTCCCCCCGCTGGATGAATTTGAGTATCTGATCCCCTGCCAGGATCTTTTTGCTCAGGGCGATATCAGGGCCGATGGTTGAGGCCAGTACCAGATGGTCTTCCCGGTTAACCATGGCTATTGTCTTCGCTATATTGTGGTGGTCCTTTTTATTCATCCTTTTTTTTGCCAGCATGCAGATCAGGATATTGAATTGATTCTCCGCCGTGGTTGTCACAAAGGTATCCACATCCGCGAGTCCCGCCATGTCCAGGATATCCTCTTCCCTTCCGTCGCCATGAAGGATCTCTGTGTTTTCCAGCCTGTAGGAAAGCTCCTCGGCCCGCTTGAAATCTTTCTCAACCAGTTTCACCTCAACGGTTTTTTCCAGCAACTCAGCCACCCGGCTCCCAACCAGCCCTCCTCCCAGGATCATGACTCCACGGCGCCGGTTGTGCTTTTCTCCGGTAATTTCCATTAAAAGGGATTTATATTTATTGCGGGCCATTATGAGTACATGGTCCTGGGGAAGCAGTATGTCTTCTCCGCCTGGTACGATCGTATCGATCCCTCTGGTAACGGCAACAACCCTGAAAGGCAGCCCCTCATGCATGCGGGAAATATCTTTCAGCTTTTTATGGGCAAGGGGGGAGTTTTCATGGATACGGGTAGCCATGACCTGAAGCTGTCCCTCGGCGATATCTATTATTTCATTTCCCGCCGTGCGTTTGATAAACCTTACAATCTCCTGGGCCGCCAGTTCTTCAGGGCGGATGATCAGATCGATTTTTAAATCACTTGTGCTTAGTATGCCGGTGCCGTAGCCGAAATCCCGGGATCGAATACGGGCGATCTTGCGGGAAATGCCGAAGCGATCGGCGATCATCGAAGATACTATGTTAACCGCGTCATTATCCGTCACGGCTATGAGGATGTCCACATCCCCTGCTTCGGCAGTCCTCCAGCAATCCACATCCATGGCGTCGCCCTTGATAAGCAGGGCATCGATATTTTCAGCCGCGTTGCTTAAGAGATCACCATCTGATTCTATGACGGTAATATTATATCCCTCATGGGACAGCCGCTTGGTCAGGTAGGAGCCTACTCCCCCAAGTCCCAGTATCAGGATATTCTCAGCCTTGTTGTCTTTTTTACCGAACATGGAAACTCCCGATTATTTAATATTTGATCAGCTTATATAATATATATTAAACCAAATAGCCAAAATTTCTTTGACCAGGTTCAAAAGGGGCTATCTTCTTTATCGGTCGGGAAAATATGTGCCGGTCAAAAGACATATATGTCTGCGGCAATACTTGTGTAAGCAAAAGGGCTTTTGTGTTAGGATACAATTTCATTTGATAAGACTTATCAAAGAAGTAAAAATATTCCGATTATAATTTTGGCTGAACCGGCCTGAGCCTAGTGAAAAGGAGCAGCGAATGGGCTTTATTGTTGTTGATCAGGAAAAATGCAACCGCGACGGTATCTGTGTGGCCGAGTGCCCGGCTCATGTAATCCTTATGAACTCAAGGGAAGATTATCCGACTCCGGTCTCGGATTTTGAAGAATACTGTCTGAGATGCGGTCACTGTGTTGCCGTCTGCCCCACCGGAGCCGTCAGACTGGACTGGCTCAGGCCTGAAGACTGTGAAAAAATAAAAGGGGACCTGACAATAACACCGGAACAGGCCGGGCAGTTTCTGCGCGCAAGGCGTTCCATTAGGACCTTCAAGAAAAAGACTGTTGCGCGATCAATCCTGCGAAATCTCCTGGAGGTGGCCTGTTCAGCCCCTTCGGCCAAAAACAGTCAACCCTGGCATTGGGTTGTGGTTCAGGACCCATCAAAAGTTCAAGGGTTTGCGAATATTGCCATTGAATGGATGCGAACGGTTGCCCGGGACAACCCGGAAGAGGCTGTGAACAGAGGGTTTACCCGTGCTGTGGCATACTGGGATGAAGGATATGACAGTATCTGCCGGGGTGCGCCTCATATCATAGTGGTTCATGGTGAAAGGGACTGGCTGTTCGGCCCTGAAGACAGCGCCCTGGCCTTGAGCCTGCTTGATTTGTACGCAGCAGGCATCGGGCTTGGGGCCTGCTGGGGAGGGTATTTTTACAAGGCAGTAAACGCCTGTCCCCCATTGTTTGAGGCACTGGGTCTGCCGGATGACCACCAGGCGTACGGGGCTATGATGGTGGGTTACCCGAAATTCAAATACCACCGTATTCCCAATCGCAACCGGCTTGAGGTCAGGTGGAAGTAATTGTGCTGTCTGTAAAAGCTGATATTTTCAGCACATCAGATGAAATAAGCGGATTATCCGCAACCGAGTAGTCGAGATCCAGGAGGATTTAAAGGGGTCGAGGAACCGTCGAAGGATTTATGAATTTGAAGCTCTGGCGGAAGGCATGGAAACTCTGTTTAGAGATACATGGAATAACGGTAAAATTTCGAATAATAAAGGATAGGGCAGAGATGAAAAGGATTTCAAAAGCGGTGAAGTCTCAAGGAAAACAAACACCTGGTAAAATGAATCCTTGAACCCTTTCCTCCAGTTAAATTGGGAAAGAACCGATCTTCTTAATCTTTTCAGACAATTCAGATCCCTGTATAACATATCTCATTCACCGTGACCGGAGGCGCAAAAGATGTATGCAGTTATAATGTCCGGGGGCTCAGGGACCAGGTTCTGGCCCCTGAGCCGAAAGAAAACGCCCAAACAGTTTTTGAATATAACCGGCAAGGGCTCCCTGGTAGTGGAGACCTGTGACAGGCTCAAAGGCCTTTGCAGTGACACCGAAACTATCCTTGTCATGGGCAGGGGGCATCTTGATCAGGCGGAAAAGTTATTTAAAGACCGGGGCGTCCATATGATCGGTGAACCGGTCGGACGGAATACCGGGCCCGCCATCGGGCTCGGGGCTATATACGCAAGACACCTCGGCCATGAAGGGGCGGTCGCCTTTCTGCCTGCAGATCACTATATCGCCGATCCTTCCGCCTTTGTCGATGCGCTTAAAAGGGCGGGGGATATGGCCGAGTCAGGCGGAATAGTCACCCTGGGCATAGTGCCTGTGCGTCCTGAGACAGGCTACGGATATATCCGCAAAAAACGCGCTTCAGGCAGCCATGGAAAAGACGAGGCCTATCGGGTAGATAAATTTGTCGAAAAACCTGATCCTGGAACCGCACTCAGGTATCTTAAAAGCGGGGAATACTACTGGAACGCGGGGATCTTTGTTGCCACACCTGAGACGATACTGAAGGAAATAAGTGTTTGTATCCCTGATCTTCACAAGGCGCTCATGCGCATCTGGGAGTTACTCGGTAGCCCCGGTTTTGAAGAGGAATTTCTCGAGATCTATGAGCGGATTGAGGCTGTCTCCTTTGACTACGGCGTCATGGAAAAGACAAAGGAGGATGTGTTTGTCATACCGTGTGAGTGCGGCTGGAGCGACGTGGGGTCCTGGAACTCCCTTTATGAACTGAAGCAGGGGCATCATGACGCGGATAAAAACCTGGCCGATCAAGACACCCTGCTGATCGACTGCAGGGAAAATTTTATCTCGGCAAAGGGAGGCCGTTTCATAGCCTGCCTGGGGATAAAAAACTGCCTGGTGGTGGACACGGAAGATGTACTGCTGGTTGCCGATATAGATCGCAGCCAGGATATCAGGAAAGTCGTCGAGGAGCTTAAAAAGAGGGGCAGGGCCGAACTGCTGTGAAAGATAGCGGTAATTCAGACGCCAAATTAAACCTTGGGGTTAGGGGCGGAATCCGACTGAGCGGATAAGAATAAACCGGTTTTAAGAGGCCAATTCGAGGAGAAACGTGTGATCGGCATAAGCCTGATGGAAAATAGTGTAATGGAGTACGGCTGGGGCTCTCAAAGGGAGATCCAGGAGTTCCTGGGAATGCCTGATGAGGTTGGAAGATCCATGGCGGAGCTCTGGATGGGGGCACATCCTAAAGCGCCTTCAAAGGTTATGGTGAACGGGAAATGGAGGTCTCTTGAGCGGGTCATAAGCGAAGACCCTGAGACAGTCCTTGGAAGCGCGGTATCAGAGGGCTTTGGTGCCGCATTGCCCTTTCTTTTCAAACTGCTTGCAATTGAAAGTCCTCTGTCAATTCAGGTGCATCCGGAGATGGGCAGGGCGGAACTGGGATATATGAGAGAAAACAGAACCGGGATACCGCTGGGCGCGCCAGAGAGAAATTACAGAGATAAAAACCACAAGCATGAGATTATCTGTGCCCTTACCGATTTTTGCGGATTGATCGGGTTTAGGGAGATCAAAGAGATTATCGAACTTTTTGAAGAGGCATTCGCTTCTGTTCTGGATGCGGAACTGGCCATGCTCCGGGATTTGAAGGAACCAAAGGGCCTTGAGAAGTTTTTTACCTCCCTTATAAAAATGAAAGGAAAAAGTAAGGCCGGTATTCTGGGTATGGCCGGCGAGATTTCCGCAAAAAGGGGCGGAACCGACCCTGCCTTTTTCTGGGTCAGACAACTTTGTGAAAAATTCCCCGGTGATACGGCGGCCCTTTTTCCGCTCATGCTTAATGTTGTCGAGCTTAAGCCGGGTGAGGCCGTCTATATCGCGCCAGGTGAGCTTCACGCCTATCTTAACGGTATGGGAATCGAACTGATGTCAAATTCGGACAATGTATTAAGGGGCGGTCTGACGAATAAACATGTGGATGTCGAGGAACTCCTGAAGATCGTGGATTTCAGGGAGCGGCCTGTTGACCGTATCGTGCCCTCTGTATTAGGGAAAGGCGAAATCCGGTATTCAACACCTGCAAAGGAGTTCCTCCTTTCAATCCTTACCATAAAAGAAAAAGGGATTTTCAGGAGCAGGCCGAATCAAGGTCCGGAAATACTTTTGTGCACCGGGGGAAGTGCTGATATAAGAGATTCGAAAAATGGAGAGTGCCTGTCTCTTAAAAAAGGACAGGCCGCTTTTGTGCCCGCTTCGGTGTCACAATACGAAGTAGGGGGCGCGACCATCCTTTTCAGGGCATCTGTTCCCATATAAGGCCCGTTTCATGAAGCGCCAGGGCATGGACTGAGTACCTTCCAGGGGTGAATCACTACCCGTTCAGCGGAGCCGGGTTTCTTTATCCCCTGAAGATGTCATTTAAACTTCCGGAAAATCCTGCAGGTCATTTTCGAAAACTTGAAAAAAATCTTTCAGTAATTATAAGTAATAGGGTGCTATTTTATAGCTGCTCCAACCTGTTTGATAAAATGATTGGCTGAATGAGCCGGGTAAGTGGTCAAAGTGACTAAAGTGACTAGAGTGACTAGAGTGACTAAAATTGTGGGGTTATTTGCCTTTAGCTATTATATCTAATCCTGGGAGTCTTTAATGAAGAAATTTATGCTACCTATACTCATATGTCCATCCTGCCTGCCTGATGAAATCGAACCGGAATGCAGGGTCATTGAAGAGGAAGGTGATGATATAATTGAGGGGTCGCTTTACTGCCCCGGATGTAAAAGGTCTTACGAGATCAAGGAGGGAGTGGCGTTTCTGGATACTGCAAACCGTGAAGGAGAGACGGTTTCAGGTTCAAAATATGAAGATGAATCAGTCCTTTCATCCTATCTCTGGAGTCACTATTGCGATATCCTGAAAGACCCTGATGAGTCCGAGGCCTACAGGCAGTGGTCGGAACTTGTCAGGAGCGGTTCAGGAGTATCCCTTGACGCGGGATGCGCCGTGGGGCGCTTTACCTTTGAAATGGCCCTTAAAAGTGAATTTTCAATAGGCATTGACAACTCGATGAGTTTTATCAGGGCATCACGGGAACTCATGAAAAAAAGACGCATGACCCTGAGGCTCAAGCAGGAGGGAATGATTGAAAAATATGAGGAGTTAGCCCTTCCGGAGACATGGAACTTTGATAATGTTGAATTCATTGTGGGAGATGCTCAGGCCCTTCCAATAAGGTCTGAAAGCATATCCAGTTTCGGTTGCCTCAACCTGGTTGACAAACTCCCTGCCCCTGTCAGGCATATCGAGGAGATGAACCGTATGACAAAGAAAAGGCAGGCCCAGTTTCTCCTGTCCGATCCTTTTTCCTGGTCAACGGATGTGGCGGAACAAAAGGCGTGGCTGGGGGGTACTGATAAGGGCCCTTATGCGGGCAGGGGGATGGAAAACATCGTGAAGCTCCTGAAGGGCGAAAAGGGCGACCTTTCACCTGTATGGGACATTGAAGAGCAGGGGCATGTCTGGTGGAAGATCAGGACCCATTCAAACCACTTCGAACTTATCAGAAGCTGTTTTATAAAAGCCGCAAGATAATAACATTCCATTTAAAGACAAGAGGTTCCCATGAAAACAAATACGGTCTGCCGGTTATGTTCATCCTGCTGTCCTGTGGAGGTGGAGATAGAGACCGAAAGGCTTATCGCCGGTGCCAGGCGCTCCCCCCTGCAGACTGCTGAACGTACCTTCTGCCCCAAGCTCAAGGCGGCACCAGATATAGTATATTCACCGGAAAGGCTCAAAAAGCCGCTGGTCAGGAAAAAGGGAAAAAGGGGAAATCCCTTTGTAGAATCCTCCTGGGAAGACGCCCTCGGTCTGGTGGCGGAAAAATTCTTGTCATTCAGGCAGAGATATGGAGCGGAATCGGTCTGCTGGCTGAGGGGCATGGCCTCCGACTGGGGGGCGCCCTGGGACTATGCAAACAGGCTTATGAGCGTTTTCGGATCACCCAACACCATAGGAAACGGCTCCGTATGTCATGTGGGAAGGGAAATGGCGCATACCTACACATACGGGGCAATGACATTTCCCGATATAAAAAATTCGAGGTGTATTGTCGTCTGGGGGAAAAACGACAGCGATACCAACCCACAGGCCTTTGAGGCGATCCTTTATGCGAGAGGTAAGGGCGCAAAGCTGATCGTAATCGATCCGGTCAGGACAAAGCTTGCCGCAATGGCCGATATCTGGCTTCAGGTAAAGCCGGGTCACGACGGCCTGCTTGCAATGGCCGTTATAAACGAGATCATATCCTGCGGACTCTATGACCATGACATGGTCGAAAATTACTCAACCGGTTTTGAACGGCTTAAGGAGGCGGCAGCCCGCTACAGGGCCGGGGATATTGCCCGGGCAATCTGGCTTGAACCTGAAAGGATCAAAGATGCGGCACGAATCTATGCGGAAACAAAGCCCGCCTGCATAATAGAGGGCAACGGGCTCGACATGCAGATAAACGCCTTTCAGCACACCAGGGCGGTATGTATCCTGAGGGCGCTTACCGGGAATCTGGATCAAAAAGGGGGGGACCTTATCCCCCAGCCCATACCGGTAAGAAATCTGCAGCTTAGGGAGCGTTTGCCTGAAGGGGTAAAACCTGTCACCCATGAGTATCCGCTCTTTAATGAATTTCATGAGACCTGGGGGAAAAACGCCCAGTCCTGCATCATTGACGCTATCCTGGCTGAAAGGCCTTATCCTCTCAAGATGCTCATGGTTCAGTCGGCAAATCCGGTTGTGACCATGGCGGACTCAAACAGGGTGCTAAAGGCGCTTGAAAAACTGGAATTCCTGGCGGTAGTCGATCTTTTCATGACACGCACCGCCCGGATGGCTGATGTCGTGCTTCCCGCGACCAGCTCGTTTGAAAAGACGCAGCTCAACCGGGCCTACATACGAAACAACATGGTAATGATTCAAAATCAGGTCATAGACTGGATAGGGGAGAGCCGGCCCGACTGGAAGATCACATTCGAGCTTGCAAGACGGCTCGGCATGGAAAAGGAATTTCCATGGCAGACCGCGGAAGAGGCCATAGACTATCAGCTTGAGCCTGCAGGTATCACGGTCGAGATGCTGAGGGAAAAACCTGAGGGAATCAGGGTGGGCGAGACGATCTTTGAAAAATACAAGACGATCGGCGTGGCAACCCCTTCAGGCAGGGTGGAGCTTTATTCGAAGAGGCTTGAAGAACATGGACACTCCGGTGTGCCTGTCTTTGAGGGGAGGGCTAGAAATCCGATAAGCTTCAGTGACAGAAAAGATGAGTTTCCGCTGATAGGTATGAGCGGGGCACGTCAGAACAGGTTTACCCATTCCCAGTTCAGAAACATCCCCTCTCTTTCAAGGAAAGGGGAGGAGTGCCATGTGGAAATCAATGAGAAAGACGCTGAAATTTACGGTATCTCAGTCGGAGGCAGGGTAAAGGTTGAGACCCCGCGCGGGCATGTCATAATGAAGGCCAAGATCTCGGAGCTGGTCCATCCCGGATCTATAAGAATCGCCTGGGGGTGGGGAGATGTAAGCCCCGACTACAATCTCAACAACCTTACCGACGATAACATAAGAGACGAGGTCATCTGCACTCCATCGAGCAGAAACTTCATGTGCAGGGTAAGCAGATGTTAGTCAGATGAATTTTAAAATACCTGTTAAGATATTAATTATCTCAGAAACATCCCCTTTTATCCACAAGCCTTGCCATTTATTTGGTGGGGCTTTTTTTTGATGTGAGTAAGTAACCACAGTAATTTCTTGAAATCAATAAATATGTTCATTGGGAATTGTCTCTAACTAGGAATCATTTCACCATTATCCCTTGCGCCCATAAATTTATGAATTTGCCCTTATAAGAGTGAAAAAGATAGATATAAAAATTTACCATCTCTCCTTCCTATTTTTATCATCAGTCTTGGGCAATGGGCGCCAAATATCATATGCCTAAATACATGAATAGAACAGTGATACTAGTAACATTAACATAACACTTCATAAATAGAGTAATAACATATTTTATAATAATATAAGTCGGCTAAAAAAATACTTGACAGGGCTTATGTCTTACTTTATTGTTACCGGTAACATTTCTCTGGCTCTCATTTTTGAGCCGAAACTTAGCAAATACTTTCAAAAAAGTATCCCATGTCGAAAAAATTAACAATAAGAGATATTGCAAAACTCGCAAAAGTTTCTCATATGACCGTTTCTAGGGTTTTAAATAATGACCCAAAGGTTAAAGAGGAAACCAAAAATAGGGTTGTAGAAGTTATCCACAAATATAAATACCGTCCCGACCCTACCGCTCGAATGTTTGCAAACAGAAAGTCCTTTCTTCTCGGCATAATAGTAGCCGACATACGAAACCCATTCTACGCAGAACTTGCCAGAGGAATTGAGGACAGGACATTTGAAAACGGGTATAGCACAATATTTTGCAGCACCGATAATAAGCCTGAAAGGACAGCACGCTACGTTGAACACATGCTGGATGCTGGAGTAGAAGGAATTGTTTTTGCTTCTGTGCGGTTAAATGAACCTGTTGTCGAAGAACTCATTAGAGATAAATTTCCTCTTGTTGTCGTAAATCGTAAACTCAGTGGAGAGTCATATAATTACGTAGTAGTTGACAATTTTAAGGGCGCTTATGAGATGACAAACTATTTGGTGGAATGCGGTTATAAGCGAATAGCAATAATATCCGGTCCTCCGATACTTTCGACAGGTTTGGATCGTTTGAAAGGATATGAAAAAGCGTTGGAAGATAACTCTGTTAAAATTTCCGATGATTACCTTTTGCAGGGATCTTTTACAAAAGAAACAGGTTATGAAGGAACGAAAAAATTATTAGAGTGTGCTGAAAGGCCTGACGTTATTTTTGCGGGAAATGACTTTATTGCCATGGGGGTTATCGATGCACTTGAGGAGGCTTGTTTGCGTATCCCGGAGGATATTGCAGTTGTAGGTTTTGACGACACTGAATTTGCTTCAAACAGAAGAATTAACCTGACAACGGTAAGCCAAAATCAATATGAAATGGGAAAATTAGGGGCAGACATCTTGGTGAATTGCATCGAGACAAAAGGTGCAGAATATTTTCATCGAATCACTATGGAGCCAAAGTTAATTATCAGGGGTTCATCCACAATAAAACAACAAAATAACTAAATATATCAAAAACATATAATTGCGCACCAATTTTACTTTAATAAATAATTGATAACGAGGAGTAGATGAATGGCCAAATATTTAAAAAATGCTGTTGTGAGAAAAGAAGAAGATACCAAATATGTTCAGGATGCAGTGAGAGAAATATTAGGTAAAGTTCGTAATGAAGGTGAATCAGCTGTTAGGTATTACTCTGAAAAATTTGATAATTGGAGCCCTAAGAGGTTCAAGATATCTGAAGAGGAAAAAAATGAAGCCAAAAAATCCCTTCCAACAAGTGAAATTGAAGATATCGACTTTTGCCAAAAGCAAGTCAAATATTTTGCGGAAGAGCAAATGAAGCGATTGGTGGATTTTGAGGTTGAATCAATTCCCGGAGTCCATCTTGGGCAAAAGATAATTCCAATAGCAGCAAGCGGGTCATATATCCCGGGTGGTCGTTATCCCATGTTGGGGTCTGCCCATATGACTATTATCACGCCAAAAGTTGCTGGTGTAAAGAGAATCGTTGCTTGTTCCCCACCTGTGAAGGGTCAAGGTATGTGGCCAGCGACACTCTATTCAATGGTTGCAGCTGGAGCGGAAGAAATATACTGCATGGGAGGGGTTCACGCTCTTGCATCTATGGCTTATGGCATGGAAGGGCTCGAACCTGTCGATATGATAGTGGGAGCCGGAAACAAGTTTGTTGCTGAGGCCAAAAGGCAAATTTTTGGTGATGCCGGAATTGATCTGCTTGCCGGACCAACCGAAATCTTAATTATCGCAGATGATACCGCTGACCCTGTAATTGTCGCTGGAGATCTTCTAGGACAGGCAGAGCATGATCCTAATTCCAGACAGGCCCTTATAGCTCTTTCCGAAAATATTGCTGAGGCAACCATCAAGGAGGTTGATTCTCAGTTGAAAGATTTGCCTACGCGAGATGTAGCCGGGATTGCTTGGAGAGACAACGGAGAGGTCATCGTAGTTGACAGCGCTGATGAAGCAATAGAAATATCAGATAAATGGGCGCCTGAACATCTGGAGGTTCAGACAGAGGATTGGAAGTATTATTTAGATAACCTGACTAATTATGGGTCACTATTTTTGGGGGAAGAAACAACCGTTGCCTATGGGGATAAAACGATCGGTACTAATCATGTGCTGCCTACTATGCGATCGGCGCGCTATACCGGGGGGTTGTATGTTGGTAAGTTTGTTAAGACAGTTACATATCAGTATGCAAACAGGGAAGGTTCTGCAAAGATTGCAGATGTATGTGAAAGGGCCTGTAATTATGAAAATATGCTTGCTCATGGGATCACATGTAAAATGAGAAAGGAGAAGTATCTGGGATAAAGCTGCTTTTAACAATAAATGCAAATTAGACAAGGAGGAATATTTCATGAAACACATGGTTAATATCTTAGTGTTGGTGCTTGGAATTTCATTCGCCATCGGTTCCTTTGGTACAGCAATGGCAGGATCGTCCTACCCGGAAAAACCGATAAAAGCAATTATTCCATTTGGTGCTGGAGGGTTTGTCGATTCGACAGCCAGAATCCTTCAGAAATCTCTCGAAAAAATTCTTCCTCAACCCGTGGTCATATTAAATGTTCCTGGTGGTGGTGCTGTTATCGGGAGTAGGCAAGGGAAGGATGCTGATCCAAACGGCTATACATATTTGATGCAGATTGCTGCCATGATGACGGCGCAAACACTTGGTGTAGCAGATTTTGGTCCGGAAGACTTCGAGCCAGTAGCACAAACTGGAAGGGCTCCTTGTATGATATGTGTTAGATCAGATTCTCGCTTTAAAAATCTTGAGGATTTTGTTCAAGAAGTAAAAAAGAATCCAAATACTGTAAGAGAAGCAATCAACATTGGAGCAATAGTGCACTTTATCTCGCTATCTTTCTGTGACGCAGCAGGAGGACTGAAGATGAGATATGTTCAAACTGGAGGTGGTGCGAAGAGGCTTGCTGCTATCCTAGGAGGCCACGCTGATGTTGCCATACTTGGTACAGCAGAAGCCAAAGCAACCTATGATTCTGGAGACATTCGCATTCTTGGATATTTAGGATCAGAGCGCAATCGTTTTTATCCGAAGGTTGCAACGGCTGGAGAACAAGGATACCCAGGTAGCTTTCTAGCTATGAATCTTTGGTGGTTTGCTCCTAAGGGTACTCCAAAAGCGAAAATTGAAGTAATGGCTGATGCCCTTGAAAAGGCAATGAAAGATCCTGAAGTATTGAAATCGCTTGAGGCTAGGACTACCGACGCAATATTTTATCGTGGTGAAGATGTCATAAAAAGCATTAAAGCTGACAAAGATGCAATAGACAGACTTGCTAAAAAATACAATATCACCAAGCCAAAGAAAAAATAGTTGTCTAATTCACAGAGCGCTTCTTGCTTTTGTTAAAGCAAGGAGCGTGACCTTAACCTATAAAATATTTAATCGGTGCCTCTATGCTTAAAGAATATTCAAATATTATAAAGGATATAATTCTTTCTCTTTCTATCCTTTTTGTATGTGCCTTAGCATATATTGGCTGTATGAGCCTAAGTGAATCACCTTATGAGCCCCTCGGAGCAGGCTTTATTCCAAAAACAATCAGTATTGTTCTTGCATTACTTTCACTTATATTATTGGGGAAATCAGTCCGCAATGTATTTAAAAATCACCAAGGTAATGTCGAAGGCGTTAGTCAATCAGAGCCTTTGCCGGCGGTTTTTAAAAGGCGACCAGGACTTGCTGTTTTAGGCGTTATATTAACGATATTATATATCAATGTTCTTTACTTTAGAATAATGGGATTCAGAATATCAACCGTTCTATTTGGTGTTTTTCTAGGGACGCTGTTGTCAAGGTTCAATTATAAGAATAGTTTGATCTCTATTATAATAGCGGTGGTTATGGGGCTTGGCTTGCATTATATATTCACAAACGTATTCATAATCGATCTTCCTTAGGTACTTTCAAAATACAAACAAAAGCACTGGAAATATCTTAAGCAGTTAATATGAGGGGGTTGTCTATAAATGCTTTTATCATCGTTACTCAGTCTATTTGCTCCTGTTCCATTTTTTTACCTGGTTATTGGTGTCGTCTTAGGTTGCACGGTAGGCGCTATTCCTGGTCTTACAGGATCAATGCTGATAGTTCTTACTTTGCCGATGACTTTTTACATGGACAGCACGCTTGCAATGATTCTACTGGTTGCGATGTATGTTGGAGCCATTAGTGGAGGACTAATCACTGCAACATTACTTCGCATGCCTGGAACGCCTTCTTCAATAATGACCACTTTTGACGGTTATCCAATGGCCAAAAATGGAATGGCAGGAAGGGCTATAGGGATAGGAATAACCGCATCTTTTGTGGGCGGATTAGTGTCATGGATATTCCTTGCTGTGCTCGCTCCTGTACTGGGTAGACTTGCTGTAAGATTTGGACCTTTTGAATATTTTTCCATGGTTTTAATGGCGCTGGTGCTTATAGCATCTGTGAGTGAAGGGTCGTTATTAAAAGGTTTCATTGCTGGTCTTTTAGGCTTGCTTGTTGCTACGCCAGGAATAGATCCTGTAACTGCTATGCAAAGACTTGATTTCGGATTTCATGAGATGGCTGGAGGTTTTGACATTTTACCTGTGCTAATTGGGCTATTTGGTGTTAGCCAGATTATTTCGGATATGGTTAATATCGAACAAAGGCCTGAAAAAGTCCCATTTAGATTTAAAAGCATGTTTATGTCTTTCAAAGAATTGAAGAGTCAGGCAGTCAATATGATAAGATCTTCAGTTATTGGAACATGGATCGGCATTCTTCCCGGGATAGGTGCAAATATAGGCTCAATAATCGCGTATGGGGCTGCTAAAAACACATCGAAGTCGCCGGAAAAATTTGGGACTGGTTCTGAAGAAGGCATCGTAGCATCTGAATCTGCCAATAATGCTACCGTTGGAGGCGCATTAATTCCGCTTATTACTCTCGGGATTCCAGGAAGTATTATTGATGCAGTTCTTCTTGGTGCCATGTTTATTCATAACGTTCAGCCAGGACCACTTTTATTCAAAACTCATCCCGAAATGGCATATGGTGTAATATCAGCCTGTCTAGTGGCTAATATAATAATGTTTATTGTAATGATTTTTGCCACTGTATTGATAGCCAAGATAATTGATGTGCCTAAAGAGTTCATTATTCCGGTTGTTATTGCTTTTTGTGTGGTAGGAGCTTTTGCTTTACATAACAGAATGTTTGATGTTTGGGTCATGTTCGGCTTTGGACTTGTGGGCTATTTATTGGAAAGGGCATCAGTTCCGCTTGCTCCTTTTATTATTGGTTTAATACTATGTCCGCTTGCAGAATTACCGTTACGTCAGGGTTTGATGGCGTCTGCCGGTGATTATTCTCCTTTCATAACTAGACCGGTGTCTCTATTTTTCCTGATAGTAGCAGTGGGAACTTTTATCTTTAGTTTACGAAGAGAGCTTAAAGGGCAAAAAAACAACTAATTTAATAACTTTATAATGTTATATTTAATACTTTTGTTAAGGAGTAAAAGATGAAAAATGTAATTTTAATTGTGCTTGACAGTTTAAGGAAAGATCATGTCGGTAGCTATGGCAACGAATGGATAAAGACTCCGAACCTCGACAAATTTTATTCTGAGAGCTTCAGCTTTTCACAAGCATACCCAGAGACTCTTGCGACGTTACCCGTAAGAAGAGGTATTATGACCGGTCGGAGGGTTTACCCATTCAAAGATTGGAAAGGCTCTGCTTTAGGGGATTTTATATCAGCGCCTGGATGGCAACCATTAGCTGATGATGATGTTACATTGTCAGAAGTATTTTTTGAAGCTGGGTATCAAACTTCCTTCATTACAGATGTATATCATCTTTTTAAACCCTCAATGAATTTTCATAGAGGTTTTTGTGAATGGAGATTCATCCGAGGACAGGAACTTGATCTCCTGGATTGCTCCCGTCCTGAGGTAAATTTGGATCATTATATAACTCCCAGGATGAAGGGCCTGGTATCTGAAAATCAAACAGCCCAATATCTCACAAATGTTAGACACAGAAAGGGAGAAGAAGATCATTTTGCGCCAACGGTGTTCCAGGAGGCCATAAATTGGATAGATAGGAATAAAGATAACGGTCCTTTTTATCTACATTTAGATAGCTTTGATCCTCATGAACCTTGGGACCCACCAGCAAAGTATTGGGGTTTGTACCATGATCCAGATTATAAAGGTCATCAGGTCATCTGCCCTGACTATGGCGATCCTCTCACATTTATGACTGAGGAGGAATTAACTCATACAAAAGCCCTTTATGCTGGAGAGGTTACCATGGTTGATACCTGGTTCGGCAAGTTCATGGAAAAGATGTCTGAATTGGGCTTAGATGAAAATACTCTTGTAGTTGTATTGTCTGACCATGGCCATCCTCTAGGAGAGCACAATCTAATACGAAAAACTCCTGCTGCAATGTATCCCGAATTGTTGGATATCCCGCTCATGATTCGTCATCCTTCAGGCTTAAAAGCAGGTGAACAGACTGATGGTTATGTCTATAACCATGATTTGTTCACAACTATGCTTAATTTTGCAGATATACCGGTTAACTGGTCTGTGGATGGAATTGATTTGATGAATATGACGAATAAGAGAGATTACGCTACCTGTGCATTTAAGGGAACTGTCTGGGCAAAGACGAATGATTATGCGTATTTTTCACTTATGGATGGCGAAAATGCGAAACTATTTGATCTAAAAGAGGATCCGGGTCAATACGACAATATCGCTGATAAAAAGCCGAACGTGGTAAAAGAAATGTTTGGCCTCACTCTGGCTGATGCCGACGGGGCTCTTCCCGATTTTTCCAGTCTTAAGGGGCAGCTTACGGCGCCTAGATTTAGCACGGCTTTGAGCATAAATAGAAAGTAAGCGAAAATTTGATATGTGCTCACTGATATTGTTTGTTAAGTGTGGTAAGAGAGCAGAGGTTCAATATGTTTGATTTAGACGGAAAAGTTGCATTGGTAACCGGAGCCAATCGAGGGATAGGGCGGAAGATTGCCCTTACTCTTGCCGAGGCGGGCGCCAATATAGCTCTTGTGGCCAGAGATAAAGACAAACTCAATTTAGTCGCGGATGAAATACGGGCTTTAGGGAAAAGTGCTGAGGTGTTTTCAGCCGATTTGAATCTGATAGGGAGTTTAGCATCTTTGGCGCAAGATGTAGATAGAATGATGGGCGGTATAGATATCCTTGTCAATAACGCCGGGATCAACATACCTCAGGAATCCATAGATGTTACTGAAGATGCATGGGATGCCATAATGGATCTTAACCTTAAATCTGCATTTTTTCTAGCTCAGGCAGTTGGAAAGCTGATGATTTTGCGCGAAGGTGGGGGAAGAATAATCAATATCAGTTCGCAGACAGGATCTGTTGCACTCGCAAAAAGAGCTGTATATTGTGCCAGCAAGGCAGGAATGAATCTTATCACAAAGGTCCTGGCAGTTGATTGGGCACAATATGGGATTCTTGTCAATGCGGTGGCCCCCACCTTTATAGAAACTGATTTTACCAAGGATGCTTTGGCTGATCCAGACTTTCGGGAATATGCATTGTCAAAAAATGTTTTAAAACGTTTGGGAAAACCCGAGGATGTAGCTGGCGCAGTTCTCTATCTTTCAACGGATGCTGCAAAATTGGTAACGGGGCATGTGCTTATGGTAGATGGTGGCTGGACTGCACATTAAACTTTGATTAAAGCATAGTTACTTCAAAAAAAATCGAGAGAACAAAAAATCTAAGGGATTTGGTATGATCAATAGAAAAACTGAAAAGAAAATTCAGCAGGCAACTGTAATCGGTGCTGGAGTTATGGGGCATGGTATAGCTCAGTTCCTTGCCTATAATGGTTTGAAGGTAACATTAGTTGATAATAATGAGAAAAATTTAGAGCAGGCAAAAAAATGGATTGATGACAACTTAAAAGTAATGGTTGATCTCGGAGAGATCAAAGAAACCGAAATTTCAAGTTTGTTGTCTAGAATTGTTTTCGCTACAGAATTGAGTGAAAGCATAAAAGGTTCTAAATACGTTTTAGAAGCAATTACTGAAAATTTGGAAATAAAGAAAAAGATATGGAAAATAATGGGAGAATATTCAGATGGCGATGCCATTTTGGCTTCAAATACATCATCATATGATATAAATGAACTTGGCAAAGGGGTTCCCAATGAGGAACGGGTTATTGGCACACATTGGTTCCACCCCCCACCCATTACGCCTTGTGTCGAGGTCATTCCTTCCGAAAAGACAAATGATAGCACGATTCACTTTGTAGTGGATTTTCTCAAGGATATAGGAAAAATTCCAACAAAATGCGAAAGCGCCCCAGGTTTTGTAGCTAATCGTCTCCAAATGGCACTAGCCGCAGAAGCAATCGCTTTGGTTGAAAATGGTCTTGCAACCCCAAATGAAGTAGATCAAATCGTAAAAACATCATTCGGCTTCCGTTTGAGTGCCTATGGCCCTTTTGAAATAATTGACCAAGCAGGAGCAGACACTTATCTAAGCATCTTTGAATATCTTTATGAAAAATTGGGGAAAAAGCACTTTAAACCTCCTCGCCTTTTAACTGATCAGGTTAAGGCTGGTTGCTTAGGACTTAAAGTTTCAAAGGGTTTTTATGACTATACAGAAGGGGCTGCCGATTCTGTTAGGCGCAACCGTGATCGTAAGCTGTATGCAAGGCTAAGACTCTTTAATAAAGAGGCCATAGATTGAAACAAGCTCTCTCTTAATTGGTACCCGCTCATTCATTTGGATTGATACTTTACTCCTATCATGGGAGGAATCAGGGGGAAATGAAATGCCTTTTCACCCTGATGATATTGGATGGCCTCTTCATTAAACTGTATGCTTTTTTCTCTTTTTGGTGTATTATGGGATTATTACGGCAGTGCTCTCCTTCCTGTGGCTCAATCGTTTTTTGTCAATTCAATTGATACCACATGGGGACACTGCCGTCCCTTTCAAAAAAAGCTAAACTTGATTATACGTTATCACCAGTTGGGTTTTTCCGCATTCTTTATCTATTCAATGTCAGGTGCCCGGCCTTCTCAGGCCCCCTTTACAGGCAGGGCCGGTTCCTCATTTACCGTGAGAGTGAATATGTCTGCCCTTGCGTAGTGGCCTGTTACGTCAAAATCGACCCTTGCCCTTACGACTTCGGCCATATCCAGTTCGGCATAGAGTATGCCATCCCTGTCATACAGGGGTCCTTCAATCACCTCCCCGAACGGGGATATGATAGCGCTTCCACCTCTGGTGATTATATCAGGCTGGTCTTTTAGTTCCTCAAGATTCCTTATCTCCTCAGGATACATATCCTTTGTCATGAACTGGTTACAGGAAAGCACAAAACAGCGGCTTTCGCACGCAATATGCCTCATGCTGGCGTGCCAGGAATCCCTTGAGTCGGCGGTGGGGGCAAGATATATGTCCAGTCCTTTGCCGTACATGGCCATTCTTGCAAGAGGCATGTAGTTTTCCCAGCATATGAGTCCGCCTACCCTTCCAAATGGGGTATCTATGACCGTCAGGGTGCTTCCGTCCCCCTCGCCCCATATGAGTCTTTCGGAACCTGTGGGTTTGAGTTTCCTGTGTTTTCCGAGCAGTTCTCCATGGGGCCCGAAATAGACAAGGGTACAGTAAAGTGTCCCGCGGCTGAAGGTCGAATCGCGCTCAATGACCCCGATAGCAGCAAACACGCCTGCTTCCCTTGCCGCCTTTCCGATCAGCTCGGTCTGCCTGCCCGGTACGTCAACCGCTGTTTCCCAGTAACGCTGCCACACCTTTCTTCCTTCAGGACTCCTGCTTCCCACAACCATCCCGAAATTGAGTCCCCTCGGGTAGGCGGGTATGAGCGCCTCGGGAAAGAGTATGAATTTGGCCCCTTCAGATGCGGCCTCATGAATGAGTTCGCACACCCTATCCGTTATGGCGTCCCTGTCAAAGGGAACAGGAGCTGCCTGTACCACCGCGACCTTCACAGGAGATGGTGATGTCATATTTTTTATTACCTCCTCGGCCCGGTCCTTAAGACCGGGATTTTTTTACTCAGTATCTCTTTAAAAAGATTTCGCATGACTTTTGCAGGGGCTTCAACTCTTTTGGGTTCTTCTCTCAATTAGTTGGGAGAAAGGGTCCAAGGGTTCCAGGATTCAAGAGTTTGGTTTCCAGGGATTTGATCATTGCTTTCAGCATTGTCTCGACATCCCCGATTTTCCCCCTTAATTCCTGAAGCCTCTGTTTTTTCAAATAACCCAAGTCACCTGATATCCTGGCCTGGGTTTCCAATTCACAGACTGAACCATATGCAATATAGAGAAATCTCACATACTCTATAGTCGTTTTTCTCCCATACCCTTAGGCGATATTCGATGGTATGGAAACAGCGGATCTTCTGATTCGGGAGGTCAAAGCGTACCGCTCATCTTTTGAAAAACGTTTTGTTTCCTTATAAATATGAAAACAAAGCGTATACGATTTTTGCCGAATGTTTAACTCTTTATGATTTTTAAGCATTTCACTTGACCCCTTGACCCCTTGAATCCTATTTGATCACAATTAATCAAATGATGTTCCCTGAAGCTTAACAGAGCAATCCTGGATTATCAAGACCGGTCGGAAAGAGATACCGATTTGGCATTTTTCCTTTTTGATGGTACATTTATGTCTGATTTTTTTACAGGCTTACGGATCGATCCTTCATACTTCACATCAGGGGAGGACAATGAACCGGATGAAGACCATAGCCGTGGTAGGCACCTTTGACTCGAAGGGGGAGGAGCATCTCTTTTTAAAGGAGCGGATAGAGAAAAGAGGCTTTTCAGCCCTCACCATAAACGTGGGCACAAAAGGACCCGGGACCTTCAAGGCGGATATCGATCTGTTCATCCGGCTTGAAAAAGTGGACGGGCTTGACCATGAAAGCAGAGACAGAGCCATCGCAGCCATGCTTCAAAGGGCAAAGGAGCTTGTAAGACAACTCCATGAAAGAAAGGAAATCTGTGGAATAATCTCCGCCGGCGGGGGCACCGGCACGCATCTGGGCACCGGCATAATGAGGGCGGTTCCGATGGGTGTTCCCAAGGTAATGGTATCTACTGTGGCATCAAGGGATATGTCGAAGGTGGTGGGTACCAGGGATATCACCATGATGCACAGTGTGGCTGACCTTCTGGGGGTAAACAGCATATCAGGAGCCGTGCTTGACAGGGCCGCGGCCGCGGTCTGCGCAATGACGGGTAACGGCTGGAGTCCGGGGATTGAAAAGAAAAGGATCGCGCTCACGTTTTTCGGTTTTATCACTCCGGCGGCTGAAATGATAAAGGAGCGGCTTGAGCGGCTTGACTACGAGGTGATCGCCTTTCATGCCAACGGCACGGGCGGCATGGCAATGGAGGAGCTTGCGTCCGAAGGCTATTTCAGCGGCATTCTCGATCTTGGGACACATGAACTGGCCGATGAACTGAAAGGGGGATACTGCTCCGGCATAGGGCCTGAAAGGCTTGTCCTCCCGCCGGGCATTGTTTTGCCGAGGCTCGTGGTTCCGGGGGGTCTTGACTGCGCGGTCCTTGAGTTTACAAGAGAAAAGATCCCTGAAAAATACAGGGGCAGGAAGATATTTTTCTATGATTTCCGTTCGGCCGTCCGTTTGAATGAAAAGGAGAGTCTTTTCATTGCCGCGCAGCTTTCGGAAAAATTGAACAAGTCACCTGCCGGGACAAGGGTTCTTGTCCCCCTGGATGGATGGTCAGAGGCGGACAGGCAGGGAGGTCCTCTTTACGACCCGGCATTGAGTGGGCTTTTCCTTGATAGATTGAAGCGGACCCTTGATCCTGAAATAGAGGTCATGGAGGTCGGGATGCATATTAATGATCCTGCGTTTGCGCGGCTTGCCGCCCGAATCATGCATAAGATGATCGGATGATCGAACGGCGGCAGGCGAGTCAGGCATCATGCGCTTTCCCCTTGGATTTTAAGCCCTGTTTGAAACTTTCCCAGAACTCCTTGTCATTGTCCTGCCACGCAGCCCCGAATCTTCTTTCAAAATAGGATGAAGGCAGTTTCTCCTGCCATTTTCCCCAGGGGTCTTCCCCCTTTTTCTTGGCCTCGATAATGTCATTTATAAAAGAGGCGATATCCGCGATCTCATCTTTCGGTATATAGGAGTCTGCACCCTGTTTTATCGATTTTACCAGGTTGTCGGGCGTAAACGCATGGGCTGTGAGCATGACGGCCGTTGTGCCTTTACTGTTGCAGATTTCAAGAAGTCGGTAACCGTTGACCCCCATGATATCAAGCACTGCTACGTCGAATTCCTCTTTTTCAAGCAGTTCCCGCGCCTCCTCAAACGTGGAGGCACTGACCACGTCACACATGAATAAAAGTTCTTCCAGTACCTGCAGAATGTCAGGTTCATCATCGACTATCAAGACCCTTTTACCGTCAAGCAAAGCGGTTTCAGACATGAATTATCCTCCTTTTATAAAATGACGCCCGATCAGTAAACAGTCAAGCGGTCGACTCAAGAACCTATCACATGATCCGGGAATATTCCACTGAATAGATAAGCAGTCCCATGCCTGATCGTGGATGACGAACCTGTTGCCCGCCTTACCTCCTTCTTGCAAGTATCCTGTTCATGAGCGCCCCTATCCCCTGGGGCGTCATGTCTTTCGGGGTCAGCTTGAGGAGTATGTCCACAAATGCCCGGGCCGCCATTGAAAGATACTGCCCCTCCAAAAAGGCGATGCTCACGTCAAGAAATATCCTGCCTCCTTCAAGGGGCACGGTTGAAAGGCTTTTCCCCTTGAGCTCAAGGGCGACCGCCTCCTTTACCAGAAAGGAGATCCCTTCTCCCCTTTGAACCAGCTGTTTGATAAATTCCGTGTTGCTGGTATCCATGAGTATGTCGGGTGTGCAGCCGTTTCGAGTGAAAAGCTCGTTTACCAGCCTCCTAGTGCCTGATCCGGTCTCCTTCATGATGACCGGCTCTCTGGCCAGATCCCTTATGGAGACGGTCTTTTCTGCGGCCAGCGGGTGATCAGGTGCGAGTATCACGACCAGCTCTTCCTCGCTGAAGGGAATGAAACGGACATCGGGGTTTTCCTCCGCCTTGGCGATGATGGCCACTTCGTTTTTGAAGTCCAGCAGGCTGTGAATCATGTCAAGGGAGCTTCCCTCATCCAGGTAGATCCTAACCTGAGGGTAGGTTTCATGAAAACCGGTAAGAAGATAAGGCATGAAGTAGCGGGCATAGGTCTTTGTCGTTCCAAGCCTCAGGACTCCCCTTTTGAGTTCCTTCATCTCCTCTATCAGGTGCTCAAGGTCCCTTTCATAATCAAATACCTTTACGGCGTATTCAAAAAGTGTCTTACCCTCGTCCGTAAGATATATGCTGCGGCCCTTTCTCTTAAAGAGCTTGAAGCTGCAGTGTTCTTCAAGGAGCCTTATCTGGGCGGTAACGGCCGGCTGGGTGATGTATAGACTTTTGGCTGCAAGGGTAAAACTGAGGTGCCTTGCTGTGTGGTAAAAGACCCTGAGTTGATTGAAATTGATCATGTGCCTGTCCTTTAAAAATAAAGCCTAAGCAAAATTTATGGATCAGGGTGATGCATAAGTAAAATTTATGTATATCATAAATATTATGAAGTTGACAGACACTTTTCAGTAATAAATTATAAGACTTATTTCCATAACAAGAACCTGGTACCGATCCCTCCACCAGTCCTGAGACCTTATCAAAAAGGATTCCTCATTAAGCGAAAACGCAGGTCGCTTCCTGAAAGCCTTATCTGAACGTGTTTTTTCTGTCCTGACGTAACGGAATTCCCGGCTCTGTGGGCCTCAAAAAAACAGCAGTGCCTTAATGGAACGGGAAAAGTGAGCTGAAGTGACTAAAGTGACTAAAGTTGGAAGTGACTAAAGTGACTAAAGTTATGGAGTCGCTTCGCTCCGCTTTCTTAGAGGTTCCATAGCCCTTTGAATCTGGGTTTTTTAGGCATTGCAAAGTCCGGAAGAGCAGGGTGTTTATTTTTCCCGTCCAATTGCAGAATGCAGTTTTCCTTAAACGTAAGAACCGGAATCAAGAAAGATAAAAAGAAAAAAACAGGAAAGAGGAGCCCCTCCACCTGACCCCCCGGCCCCTCAAATCCCTGTCCCCTATTTAAGATTTATTTCCCCGGTTTGGGAGTGCATCGACGCTCCACGCAACCATTCCAACCAACAACATCACAGGAGGGGGAAAAATGGCAGATCAAAAGGCAGGAAGATTTCCGGATCCTCACGATTTCAAGGTGCCTCCCGGCCTGGAGGGCTGGGAAGAGATGTATCCATCGCACTATCTTTTTTCAAAGGAGAGGGGGGAATGGGAAAAGCAGCAGTTCTGGTATCAGGACAAGATTCATGCCCCTGAACCGGTGCCCCCCCTGGACCTGATCTTCCAGGAGGCCTGGCAGATCTCCCTTTCACAGTACACCACAAGGGTGTTCTGCATCCCCCCTGCCCAGGGAATCGCCCAGAGGATGGTCGGGTGCTACATGTACATCTGTGCCATCGCGCCGCCGCCCGATAAGGTTATCGGAGAAAAGGCGGCCCATTTCGAAAAGCGCGTTTTCTACGTGTTCGAGCACTATGACGAACTGTGGGACAAGTGGCTCAACAAATTCAAGGCCCTCGGCAACGAGATGTCCGCGGTTGAGATCCCGGAGCAGATGCCCAAATTCGTGCCTGAAGATCAGGTGCTTCCCGCGCCCAGGGGCTACTACATATCCTATGACGTGATGGAGGCATTCGACAGGCTCGTAAACATGATGTTCAAGGGATGGCAGTACCACTTCGAGATGCTTAACCTCACTTATCTTGCCTACCTCATGTTCGGCGACGTATCAAGAAAGCTCTTTCCGGGAATCAGCGAGAGTGCCATCGGCAAGATGGTGGCAGGCGCCTATGTGTCGATGTTCAGGCCGGAGGAGGAGCTGTGCAGACTCGCAAGGCTAGCCTCTTCATCCCGCGGCGTTGCGGATATTCTGAAGACCGATATGTCGGTAGGGCAGAAGGTCTCCAAGCTTAACAAGATAACCGACGGCAAACACTGGCTGGAGGAGTTTGAGAAATCAAAGGACCCCTGGTTCTACGTGTCCTGCGGAAGCGGGTGGCTGCATCATGAGGGAAGCTGGATTACCAACCTTGAAATACCCTACAGCTATATAAAGGGCTATGTGGAAAGCCTTGAAAGGGGCGAGAAGATCGAGCGCTCCCTTGACCAGATAGACAAAGAAAGGGACCAGATAGTAGAAGAGTACCGCAAACTGATCAAAACCGATGAAGACCGAAAATCGTTTGACGACGCCTACAAGACCATCCGGACCATATACCGGTACGCGGAGGATCATCTGTTCTGGGTGGAGCACTGGTTTCACACCATCTGGTATGAAAAGATAAGGAGATTCGGAAGCCTTCTCAAAGGAAACGGAATGCTCAACGAGGTGGACGATATATTCATGTTCACCCGCTATGAGATCCCGGAGATGCTGACCGAGCTTTCCACCGGCTGGGCCCTGGGAGTGGACATACCTTTAAGGGGCGATTTTTACAAGGCAAAGGCAAAAAAGAGGAGGAAGATCCTGGATGCTGCATCCGAATGGGCACCCACCCCCGCGCTCGGCGTACCACCCGAGGAGGTGGCGGAACCCTTCACGATCATGCTCTGGGGCGTGACGACCGATAAGGTAAAGGAATGGCTCAAGGGTGTGGAGGTCCCGAAAGGAACTGAGATCAGCGAGATAAAGGGATTTGCGGCTTCGGCAGGGGCCGCGGAAGGTCCGGCCAGGGTGCTCAAGCTCTTAAAGGAGATCGTCGACATAAAACCGGGTGAGATTATCGTGTGCCCGTCGACCAATCCCTCGTGGGCGCCGGTGTTTACCAAGATCAAGGCGGCTGTCACGGACATCGGCGGGCTTACAAGTCATGCGGCCATAGTCTGCCGGGAATACGGAGTACCATCGGTCACGGGAACGGGAGTGGCCACATCCGTGATTAAAACCGGAGACATAATCAGGGTCGACGGAGACACAGGGCTGGTAACCATAGTGAAGCGGGCGCAGTGATACGAATTTAACCGGAAAGCCCCTTTCCCATTCAGGTCACTTTTTCGCTTCCTGTCTGTTGAAAGGGGCTTCTAGGTGAAAAGAGATCATGGAACATATACTCGGTTTTGAAAGACTTGACAGGGGTTCCCTCGCCCTTGTGGGGGGAAAGAACGCGAGCCTGGGTGAGATGATAAAAAGCGGGGTCCGCGTGCCTCCCGGTTTTGCCGTTACAACCGACAGTTATCTTGGTTTTATAACAAAGACCGGTATAAAGGAGAAGATCTATGAGGCCCTCGCAGGTCTTGATCCTGAGGATGTGGAATCGCTCGACCGGGCAAGCGGCAAGGCGCGCGGGCTTATCATGGATTCATCCATGACAAGGGAGGGGAGGGATGCAATCGCAGGCGGTTATAAAACACTGTGCCGGGATTGCAATAAAGATTACCTGCCTGTGGCGGTCAGATCAAGCGCAACGGCCGAGGACCTCCCGACCGCCAGTTTCGCCGGCCAGCAGGATACATTCCTCTGGGTCCTTGGGGCGGATAAGGTCATAGGCAATGTCCAGGCCTGCTGGGCAAGCCTGTTTACCCCCCGTGCCGTCAGCTACAGGATTAGGAACAAGTTTTCCCATGAAAAGGTACTCATAAGCGTCGGTGTCCAGAAGATGGTCAATTCGAGGAGCGCCGGTGTCATGTTTACCCTCAATCCGACCAACGGGGACCCTTCAAAGGTGGTCATAGAGGCAAGCTGGGGGCTGGGCGAGACGGTTGTTTCAGGTTCGGTTAATCCGGACAAGTTCGTGGTGGACAAGGTGATGCTGGAGATCAATGAAAGGGACATATCCAAAAAGCATATAGAATGCCTGTATGACCCGGATGAAAAAAAGGTGGTCAACATCGAGGTGGAGCCGGAAAGACAGCAGAAATGCTGCCTGGAGGGCCGTGAGGTAAGGGAACTGGCCAGACTGGCAAAGGAAATAGAGGTCCATTACGGATGCCCCATGGACATCGAGTGGGCCATAGAAGAAGACGCGTCCTTTCCCGAGAACATATTTATCGTTCAGGCACGGCCCGAGACCGTCTGGAGCCGGAAGGAGTCAAAGCCCGTCATAGGGGCGAAGAGCGGCTATCAGCTTTTGATGGAAAAGGCGATGACAAGGATAAAGCTGAGGACATGAATGAGATAAAATCCCCTTGTCCGATTAAGCTGGAGAAGAACCTTTTCAATAATCCGGCATTCAGGGAAAACCAGGATAGAAGGATTTTGCATTTAAGGGTCATCTCCAAAAGAGTTGATTTAAATGAAGGAGTCTTTGCTCTTCTTATTCCTCGCTCAGTCCCACCCTTCGACAAGCTCAGGGCGGGTTCCCGGAAGGGGCCAAGGGTTCTAGGTATGGGAGGAAAACGAGTATAGAGTATGTGAGATTTCTCTATATTGCATATGGTTCAGTCTGTGAATCGGAAATTCGGGCCATGATATCAGCTGAATTGGGTTATTTGAAAGAAGTAAGGCTTCAGGAATTAAGGGGGAAAATCGGGGATGTCGAGACAATGCTCAAAGCGTTGATCAAATCCCCGGAAAGAAAACCCTCGAATCCTTGACTCCTGGAACCCTTGGACCCTTTCTCCCAACTAATTGGGAGAAGAACCGCATTTTTAACCGGCAGAAAGGGAGGTAAACAGGATCGATGAAAGACATGAGAGATTTTATCCAAGAGGCGGAAGCCCGGGGCCTGCTCCACAGGATAAAGGCCGAGGTGGACTGGAACCTTGAGCTGTCCCATATCGCAAAACTTAACGAGGAAAACCAGGGACCGGCACTGCTTTTCGAAAACGTCAAGGATTACGACTCCCCAGTCATCACGAGCGTGTGCACCACCACCGAAAGACTTGCCCTCATAATGGGCATGCCGGGGGAATCGTCCTTGGTGGACATCATGAGGATGTGGGTGGAGAAAAATGAAGACAGGATTCCCCCCAGATATGTGGACAATGCGCCGTGCAAGGAAAACATCATGATGGGTGATGATGTGGATCTTTTCAGGTTTCCCGCGCCCAAGTTTTATCCGATGGACGGCGGGCGTTTTTTCGGTACCGCCCATTTCGTGGTCACAAAAGACCCTGATACCGGGTGGGTCAACCTTGGCACATACAGGCTCCAGCTCCTGGACAAAAATCATCTCGGAACCCAGTTCATAAAGGGAAAGCATGCGGATATCATGCTCAAGAAATACCAGAAGCTGAAGGAGCCGATGCCTGTTGCGGTAGTGGTGGGATGCGACCCGATACTCTTTCTGATGGGGGCCTCAAGGCTCTCGGCCTTTGAAAGTGAATATGATTTCGCAGGCTCCATAAGGGGTGAGGCAATAGATGTAATAAAGGCTGAGACAAACGACCTGCCGGTTCCGGCCACGGCCGAGATCGTGGTGGAAGGGGAGGTGGACGCGGACACATTCATGGACGAAGGCCCGTTCGGCGAGTACACAGGCTACTATTCAGGTGTGGGGACCGACCCGAGAAATTTCATAGACGTAAAGTGCGTGACCCACAGGACAAATCCCGTGTTCTGGTCCACCACGGTGGGACGCGCGGTGACGGACACCCACATGACCATGGCGCTTACCTACGGCGCGACCCTGTGGCAGCAGCTTGTCGCCATGAAAATCCCCGGCATAAAGGCGGTCTACTGCCCGCCCGAGGGCTCGGGACGCTTTCTTGCCATAATTTCCATGACCCAGATGTATCCGGGACACGCGGATCAGGTCCTTACCGCCGCCATATCGACCGAGATGGGCGCCTACGGCCTCAAGACCGTTATCGTGGTGGATGATGATATCGACCCGTGGGATATATCAAGGGTCATGTATGCGCTCAGCTTCAGGTTTCAGCCTAACAGGAGTCAGGTAATAAAAAGAGGGAGGTCCACCCCGCTTGATCCTTCTCTTCCCTTAAACGCAAGGGAGATCACAGGCAGGCTCCTGCTGGACGCCACCATACCGTATGACTGGAAGGAAAAGCCGATCCCTATTGAGCTTGATCCGGAGCTGGTGGAAAAGATAAAGGGCCGATGGTCTGAACTGGGGTTTTAGACAGGGGGAGAATCGATATGAAGCCTATCCGCTATGATCCGGAAGAGATAGAGAAAAATTTGAGGGAGGGTTTCTGGGATAAGACCATCCTGCCCGACTTTTGGGAGAAAAACGCCAGGCTGTGGCCTGACAGGGAGGCCCTTGTCGATTCCCTCGGATCCAGGCTGACCTGGGCCGAGGCCGCGCAGAGGATCGACAGGATCGCGTTCGGGCTTATAAAGGAGGCGGGTGTTAAGAGGGATGACAGGCTCATGGTGCAGCTTCCTAACTGCGTGGAGCAGGTCCTTGTTCGCCTTGCCTGTGAAAAGGCGGGGGTCCTTTCCATACCCGAGATGACCACCTTCAGGCAGACGGAGCTTGCGGACATCGCAAAAAGGACGGACGCGGCGGGCATGGTAATTGCCAGGAGCTACAGAAACTTCGACCACCATGAAATGGCAAGGGAACTTCAGGCTCAGCTGCCGGGACTCAGGCACATCATAGTGGCGGGGGACGACGTGCCTCAAGGCTGCATCTCGTTGAACGAGATCATGGCTCACCCATATGAGAAGGAGTTCGACATCCTGGAGCTTATCGCCAGGAAGCTTGACGCGGTGGAAGAGGTGGGCTTTCTTATCACGACCACCGGCACCACAGGCCTTCCGAAGCTTATCGAGCACAGGATAGCGGCGCGCGAGATCTGGACCGCAAGATCGCATGTGAAAAACTGGAAGCTCGGCCCTGATGACTGCGTGATCGCCATCGCCCCGCTCGCAGGGGCCGCCGGGGGCACGCCCGCCTATGTTACGGCACCGGTGGGGGGAGCCAAAATCGCCCTTGAATACCAGTACAGGGGAGAGGAAACGCTCGCCTTCATGGAACAGGAGCGGGTCACGGTGATCGCCCTTGTGCCGACCCAGCTCGCAAGGCTGCTGGAACTTCCCACCGGCAAATATGACCTTTCATCTTTAAGGATAATAAAGACCGCCGGAGGGTACCTGCCGCCCCCGCTTGCAAAGGAGGCCCAGGAGAGGTTCAACTGCCCCATCCTCGGGACATACGGCACGCAGGATACAGGTTCCATATCAGGGGTGCCGATCGACGCACCCGAGGACCTGAGAAACTTCACCGTTGGAAGGCTTCATCCGGGAATAGAGATAAAGATACTGGATGATGAGGGAAACCGGGTTGAAAAAGGGGGCGTGGGCACCCTATGGTTCAAGGGGCCGGGAAATTCGATCGGTTATTACAGGGATATAGATAAAACCATGAACGAGGCCTTTGACAGGGACGGTTTTGCCACGCCCGGAGACCTTGTGGAGCTTATGGATGACGGTTATATCAAGATCATGGGCAGGAAGAAGAACATCATCATAAGGGGCGGGCAGAACATATATCCAAGGGAGATAGAGGACTATCTGCTGGCGCACGAAAAGGTCACTAACGCGGCCGTCGTTCCCATGCCTGATCCTCAGATGGGTGAGAGGGCGTGCGCCTTTGTCACGGTCAAAAAGGGAGAGATGTTCCAATTCGAGGAGATGATCGCATATCTCAAGGAAAAGAAGATCGCTCCCTTTAAGCTGCCTGAAAGGCTCGAGGTACTCGACGCCCTTCCCCTGGTCGGGGAAAGCGGCAAGATAAACAACAAGGAAATGGTCAGGATCATAACCGAGAAGCTTAAGGAGGAGGGGAAGATCTAACGGCCTCCCCGGTTCGGGAATATAGCCGTGGTGTAGGGTTATATGTTATAGGTTATTTGAAAATGAGTGAACAGAAGCCTTGTCTTCGGCTGCGTACTCTAGTTTTCCGGCAATCTTTCTAACCAATAACGAACAACCAGATGCCTAACCAGTGTGCCATTTTAAGGAAACGTGGGCAAACGAGTGGTTGCTCCATGCCAGGAAGGAATCCCCCCCATGACCCATGACGGCAAAAGGCCCCTGATCCTCTTTGTATGCTGCGGAAACAGGGAAAGGAGCGTGATAGCGGAAAACCTTTTTAAAAAGATGCTGAAAAAGGGATATCCTGATTTATCAGACCGGGTGGATGCGGCCTCAGCCGGCATATTCCCCAGGTCATATTTAGAGCATGCAGGGGAAAACGGGGTCTTTTTCGAAGAACCTTTTTTTTCAAAAAAGGCCAATACCTATGCCGTGGATTACCTCCTGAAAAAGGGGATAGACGTAGCATCATACAGGTCAAGGCGGATTAACTCAGGTCTTGTCACAGATGCCCTTCTCATACTTGCCGTAGATCGGGTGATAAGGGATGAGATCCTTTTCTTTTATCCGGAGGTCCAAGGCAGGGTCCATACCCTCAGGGAGTTCGTGTTCGGCCCGGAAGGGGACCTCGATATAGGTGATCCCATGAAACTGCCCGTTGTTGATAAGGACACCGGCGCCTGGATATGGCCTGACGAATACCCCGTGAGGTATATAAAGGAGATCGAGGAGAGCCTTGAAAAGGGAATGGTCAAGATAGTGGCTTACATAATGAGCGAGGGGATGGATTAGATTGAATAGAACAAAGGGTGCGATCATAGTTCTGGTAATGGCTGAGGAAAAATGGGTGGAGGCGAATTTTTTCCGTGCTCAAATTACCTCTCTCGGCCACAGGGCCGAGATCCTTGATATGGGCCTTACCGGAGGGCCTGCCGGGCCCTGCGCTATCGGACGGGAGGAGGTGATAGCGGCAGGCGGCACAGGCGTGGACGAGGCCTCTCTTATAACGGACAGGGGCAAGAGGATGCCCCTTATGATAAAGGGGGGGAGAAAAAAGGTAAAAGAGCTTTACGAACAGGGAATGCTCACAGGGGTCGTGAGCCTTGGGGGGACCACGGGGACCCAGATGGGGACCTCCATCATGAAGGCGCTTCCATTCGGCGTTCCCAAGCTCGCGGTGTCAAGCACGGCATCGCTTAAGGGGTTCGCCTCAAGATACCTCGGTACATCGGATGTCTCGCTCATGCACACGGTGGTCGAGATCGCGGGGCTTAACCGGTTCATGAAAAACGCGCTTGCACGCGCGGCAGGGGCCGTGTGCGGCATGGTGGAGGGGGGGCTCAGGGAGCCTGTCGCGCCGGAACAGGGGGGTGTGAGTCCGGTTGTAGCCATGACCCACTTCGGGCCGTGCGAACATTGCGCGGTAAGGGTTCGAAATCTACTTGAGGAGCGCGGTTACCAGGTGGTGGGTTTTTCCGCTGCCGGTATCGGGGATCGGGCCATGGAGGAGATAATCGAATCGGGCGGCGTCTTTTCTGCGGTCATAGATCTTGCCACGGGCGGGGTGGGTGAGGAACTGCTGGGATTTGCCAGGGCAGCGGGGGCCTCAAGGCTTGAGGCGGCGGGAAAAAAGGGGATACCGCAGGTGATTGCCACAAGCGGGGTCAATTTCGGCTCCCCCTGGAAGTACAGGTACAAGCCTGAATATGAGTCAAGAAAAAAAATTGAGTATGACAGAGCCCGCACCTTTATAAGGCTCTCGCAAGACGAGTTGGTCCGGGTGGCGACCGTCATGGCGGAAAAGTTGAACCGCGCAGCGGGTCCGGTGAGGGTGGTAATCCCGCTTGGCGGGTGGTCATCCGTTGATAAGAAGGGAAGCTTCTTTTATGATGGTGAGGCGGATCAGGTATTTGTCGAGACGCTGGAAAGGGAATTGCGGGACGATATCGAGGTCAGGGAAGTGGACGCGGACCTTGAGACGGATGAATTCGCAAAGGTTATCGTGGATTCGTTTCTGGAAATTATTTCGTAGAGAGAATCAGGTGCCGGTTGCCTGATAAACGCGCGGGGGCCTTACATGGAATACAGGTTCATGACGCATGAGGGGTGCTATGATCTTGTGGCGAACGCAAGACTGGTGGGAGACGATCTGCTGGTTGCCATATGGGGCGGAGACAGGCCCCATATCGGCGCTGTATCCATGGCCCAGCCCAGGGCAAGCCTCAGGGACCCTTCAAAGCTGAGTGCTACTGCTTCCGTGTTCACGTATGTGGGGCACAAGGAGGACATTCTCGCAAAACCCGCTTCAGAGACCCTGGCCTCCGCCCTGAACAAGAAGGTGGTGGTAACGGCAGGTATCCACTGGGATGATATGGAAGAAAAGGGCATTAAAAGGGTGATAAAAAACTGTGAGATTCTGATCGGGATGATTGTAAAGGAGTTTTCATCTTCAAAAAGCTGACTCTGTCAGGCGTGGGGGATGGTTCTAAAATGAAAAAAAGACTCATTATCGCGATAACCGGCGCAAGCGGTGTGATTTACGGTGTGAGGATGCTCGAACTGATAAGGGAACACGGCTTTGAGACGCATCTTATAATATCAGAGGCGGGCAAGAAGAATATCGAGATCGAGACAGGCTTTAAGCTCAGGGATATAAAGGCGCTTGCCGATTACAGCCATGAAAACATGGACGTGGGGGCCCCGCTTGCAAGCGGCTCGTTTCTGACGGGGGGTATGGTGGTGGTGCCCTGTACCATCAAGACCCTGTCAGGGATTACCAATTCCTACAACGACAACCTGATCGTGAGGGCGGCAGACGTCACGTTAAAGGAGGGGCGCAAGCTGGTGCTGGTTGTAAGGGAGACCCCTCTTCACAAGGGGCATCTGAGACTCATGACCATGGCGGCCGATGTGGGCGCCCACATACTTCCCCCGGTCCCATCCTTTTATAACAAGCCTGAAACCATCGACGACATAATCAATCAGACCATAGGAAAGATCTTCGACTACCTGGGCGTGGAGCACGATCTGTTTGCCCGCTGGGGAAGATATGACTCATGCTGAATAAATGCTGATAGTCATAAAAACAGACTTGCAATGGATGGGACCCGCTCGGCAATTTTGACCGCTATTTGACCGAGCTTTTCTATCTGCGCCTTGAGTTGTGCCTGAGACAGGTTGACCCTTGAGGCCTCCTTTACAACGGTGATGAGTTCATCATATTTTTCAAGGTCCGTGGTATCCGGCGTGATTGTGTCCACCTCGGCACGCGAGAGACCTTCCAGTTCGTTAAGCTGATCCTTGTATATCCCCTTAAATACCTCCCGTCCCTTTTCAAGGGTTTCTTCAAGGTCCGCCTCAAATCCTTCAAGATCAAAATCATCCGACATCTCTTATCCCTCCTTATTGCCTTTGCCGATATTATCCTTAAGTTCGTTTATTGCCGACTTTAGATCAATGGCAAACTCCTCCGCCTTTTTGATCTTGTCATCGGCCTTCTCGGCCGTCTCAACAAGGGTTCCGATCCTCTCGGATGCCCGGGCCAGCGTGTCGCCGATATCCTTTCCGAGGTCTCGTTCAACCCCGATCTTATCCAGCAGTTCTGCCTGTGTCTCATGCACCTTTGCAACAGAGGAAAGATGACCGGTCACAATCGAATTGGCATAATGAATCTGCTGGTAGGCCCGGTCTATGGAGCCTGTCACCTCTTTTTCCTGCGCCTTGAGCGGGTCGAGCAGCTCACTGCGCATCGCCTCCACATCTTGTCTGATCTTGCCCACCATTATAGCCATGCCCTTTAGGACATTTTCCTGAAGTTTCGGGGAGGCATCCGGCTTGAATGCAGCGTTTATCGCAAGAAGTAGAGACCTCTTCCTTTCCTTTTCCTTCGAACTTCTTGCCAGTTCCCACTGGCGGTTCATGGCGTTTCCGATCTGAAAGGGTGCGTAAACGTCGTCTATGAAGCGGTTCACGTCACGCCTCATCCTTGTGAAAAATAACTGTGCAAGCTCTCGATGTGCCTTGTAAACCACCGTAAGGTCCCGGCCGACCGTTGCTGAAAGCTCAACCGACTCCTTGGGAACCTGGGCGCATGAGCAGAAAATGAGGAAGGATATAAAAATGAATATCGACCTGCGTGGCATCTCAATTCCTCCTTTTGTGGTGCTTCAAAAGTTGTGTTCAACTGTTAGGCATGATCGGGTAAAATCCTATTTGTGCGCGAATGCCCATGAAAAAGAGATGCCGAATTCTTCCTTTCCGCCCACCCTGACCGCCGTTAGAAAGGCGGAGGCCAACCACTTTTTCATGCCCGCCTTGGTGACAAGGTCGCTGTAGAACTTGGCGTCCACACGCTTTTTTTCAGGGTCATTGCCCGGGTCCCCGTAGGCGTAACAGAGGTCATGGGGCAGGCAGCATTTATAGGTGATATCCTTCCAGTCACAGCCGGTAAAAAGACCCATTACCCTGTCGGGAAGCATGGAGCAGCCATCAAAGGTCCAGTCTTTGTAGTCGTCCGGTTTCGATTCGATCCTGTCAACCAGGTAATCGAGATCAAAATGGCGGCACAGCTCAAGTGCCGCGCGAGCGTTCATGACCTCTCCTATTTCAGGCAGATCCATTTTCCCTCCTCTTGTTTCAATAGCTTTTCAGCATGTCCGTTACCAGAACCAGGTTTGCCCTGGCAGCCATCTGAAATCGGTAACGGTCTGTCTTTTCAAACCCTGTTTCAGACTCAAGGTGGCGGCTTTCATTATCCCTGCTCGCTGCGGTCTGTTTGCAATGGCGTATGTCACATAAAAGTGAAAGTCCTTTTCCATCTCCAGCTCATTTCCGCCTCAGGGCCTTTATATGGTGTGAAGACTGTCCTTTGCCTTTTTAAGCCTTTCTATGGCAAGGCTTCCACTTATGATGCAGTATGCGTTTTCAAGATACGCGGCATTAAGCCCGGTTGTCTCGGCAAGCCTTCCAAGCCTTTCCTCTTGTCCCAGGATCTTGAAACCGAGGATGGTCCTTACCCCTGCCGCCCTCAGCTTTGCCGCGTCCGAGCCGAACTGGAGGCAGAGCCTTCCCTGAAGCATCCAGTCGACAAGTTCCCTCGGCTTGAACGGGGTGTTGAGTATCAGCTCAATGAGGCTTGCCTTTACAAGGTTCTGCACGTTGTCGATCCCCTGCTCAAAGAACCTCTCCTTGTGGTAGGAGGTTATGCCCTCGAGCAGGTCGAGGGGAAGCCTTGAGGCCCTCTGCTCCGGCCTGCTTGCCGAGAATTTGAAGCGCTCCGCCATGTAGGTAAGGGCGCGCTGGGGGAAAAAGCCTATAAGAAACGAGATCACAGGGAGCATATCCGTCAATGTATCGTCAGGCACCAGGTCCACCCTGATTTCGCCCGACATGAGCTCACCTGATGGTAGGGCCGAGATAAAGTAGTAGAATATGAGCGAGACAAAGGTGCTCAGCACCATCCTGACACCCACCCCGTAATAGGCGGCAGGAGGAAGATCTATGGTGATAAGGCGTCTCAGGATGTAGCGTATCGACCATATGTAGGCGCCGAGGAATGCTATGAGCATGGAAAGAAGCGCCGGCGAACAGGTAAGATCCGATCCGTCATGCTCGAGCACGAGCTTCGGCACGGAAAGGAGCCTTTTCCCTCCCTCGCAGAACATGAGGCAGAAGGCCATTAGGCTGAATATGGTCACAAACAGGAGGGGCAGGGCATAGTCCCACTGGCTGTACCTTCTGTCCGACACGATCAGGGTATGGGCATCTTCAATGTCCACGTTCTTAAGATTCTCTATTATCCTTTCGTGCTCGATCTCTTTTCTTGGAAGTCGAAGTGTGCGGTATGATACGAATGTAAAGGGTAGAAAAGAGATGAGAAGGACAATTCCCGCGTAGAAATACCAGCTCTCGGTAAAGGCCGCCACATTGGATGTCTTGACGTTGAGATAAACGATTAAAACAAGGGTTGCAAGGGTGAGCCCGAGCAGAAAGGCGAATGTCTTCCCACGCCTTTTTATGATCCCGGGCCGGTCTTTTTCCTTTTTCTGGCTCTCTTCAGGTAAGCTGTCCATTCCGGATACCTCCTTTTACGATATAAGGATGGTTTTGTTTACCAGGACAACTTCGTATCCCTCCCTACAGGGCGGCGGAGTGTTTAAGTGAGGGCGTTATTGAGACACATGATGCACATAAATTTGTGCATCATTAGGATAAGGTCCTGCCTGAAAGTTTAAAAAATCACAAAAGCCAAATATTAAACATAATATCAATAGGTTGAATTTGTAAAAAGAACACTTACGCATGATATATGAAGCAAGTAGCGTGCCCCTTATTGTGTGCCGTGGAAAACCCAAATGGAAAAAGATGAATGAATCAGGCAGGTGCCTGTGGAAGACAGATATGGTAAGGGAATCAGTGGGTTTTGGAAAATTTTCTTATCTTGGGAGAGGGCATGAAAAATGAAGGAGGGTAAAGGGGCGATTTTGATTTTTTCGTTTTTTTGCACATTTTTTTGTGCATGAGTGCACATGATTATGTGCAAAAATCTCTGATAGTGGTGGTTACTCCCTGAAATGATATTGAAAAATGATTCAGGGCATGATAGACTAGTCTGAAACTAGTCTGAGGAGTGAACCATGGAAAAAGTAGGAGCATATGAGGCCAAGACGCACCTGCCCAAGTTGCTTGAACGGGTGATGAAAGGGGAACGCATCACAATCACAAAACATGGTATCCCTGTCGCGGTACTCCAGTCGCCTGATCCTGAAAAAATGGTGAATACCGAATCGGTTATCGCCGAAATCCGTGAATTGCGGGACATGCATCGGCTTGACGGCGTCTCAATCCGTGAGATGATTGATGAAGGAAGAAGATGATAATGGGCTCCTTTGTGGTGGATAATTCAATTGTGATGTCATGGTGTTTTAAAGATGAGGCAAATCAATATGCCGATGCGGTGCTGGATTTTCTTTCCGAGGCAACCGCCTTTGTCCCGTCGATCTGGCCGTTTGAAGTAGTAAATGTATTGCTGGTGGCGGAGCGTCGAAAACGCCTCAGCGAAGCGGACAGCGTCCGGTTTATGACACTGTTGTCGCATCTGCCGATAGTTGTGGAATATGAACGTCCGGAAAGGACGATGAAGGATCTCCTGGCACTTGCAAGATCCAATAACCTTTCAAGCTATGACGCCTCCTATCTCGATCTTTCCATGAGAAAGGGCATTCCCATTGCCACATCGGACAGACGGCTGATAGAGGCCTCAAAAAGGATCGATGTCCCGATTCTTGAAATTTGAAATCTCTCTTCGATACCCATGTTTCAACTCTGTGATATTCAAAGTGAATTCAGGCCTTTGGTAAGCTAATGCATGTTTTTTTTGTGCTCGGATAATTTTATGCACATAAAACTGTGCATCCTTGCTTCTCATTGCACATGTTTATGTGCATTTAGTAAAATTAACTATATGGTGCATCTTTTTATGATTCCAGTATCGGTTACGCTTTTATGGATGCGCAAAAAAAATAGTTTCTACTGTCAAATCTCTGATATTTTTGCTAAAAATCAGAGCATCATTTATGAGTTTCAATGTCAGTGAGGTAAAATGAAAACTTCAGAATCCCTGCTCATAGGAGCATTCGATATCCACATACATGCGGGACCCGACATAGTTCCCAGGAAAATGGATGCTGTCGATCTGGTCTCAGAGGCCAGGGATGTCGGAATGGCCGGAATTCTCATAAAAGATCATGTTAAACCTACTTCTGATCGGGCATATATGTTGAGTCGTTTATTTCCGGACATTCAGGTCTTTGGAGCCCTTGCTCTCAACTATACGGTGGGTGGGATAAACCTCCATGCGGTACGTGCGGCCGTTCGTAGCGATGTCAAGCAAATCTACATGCCTACCTTCTCTGCTGCCCATGATATAAGGCAGGGGGGAGGTGTCAGGGAGTCATACAGAGATCTTGTCCCGCAAAATGAAGATGTTGGAATTAAAATCGTGGATAATGAGGGAAACTTTATGAGAGCTTTGAATGAAATCCTGAAAACTGTTGCCGAAAGTGACACGATTCTGGGGACCGGTCATATTTCCCCTCATGAATCTTTAGGTTTAATAAAAAGAGCCAGGGCGCTTGGTGTCGATAAAATACTGGTAACTCACCCTATGAGTCACTCGGTTGACATGCCTTTGAAAGACCAGAAAGAGGCTGTCTCAATGGGTGCAATCATAGAACACTGTTATTTTGCCTGCACACCGCTTGCGTGCAGCGAACCTTTAGAGGCTCTAAGAAAGATGGCTGCACAAATCCAAGCGGTTGGACCTGGAAATTGTATTATGTCCACCGATTTGGGCCAATCCCAAAACATTTCTCCTGTTGAGGGCATGAAGGAATTCATTGAGAAAATGCTCTCTTGCGGTATCTCAGAAGAACAAATTGATATAATGATAAGGAAAAATCCGAAAAAGATCCTTGGGCTGTAAACGTCATTGAACGGGTTATTCCCTTAAAAGTCTTTATTGAAACGACAGACATACCCGGCGAATTAACCAATTGACAAATAATCAGGGGAGATATCAGCAAATGTATGAACTCGAATTAATAGAATCGGCAGAAAAACTGGTAAGGGAAGTAATAAGGGTAAAAAAGGAAGACAGCGTGCTTGTGGTTACTGACGCTGATAAATTGAACGTTGCCAAGGCGCTTTCGCTCTCCTGCCGGGGACTTGGCTCTGAAACAGTCATCACAATTGTTCCCTTAACAGGTGAACACGGCCAGGAACCTCCGGCAACAGTTGCAGCAGCTATGAAGGCTGCCGATGTGGTATTTGCTCCTACAACCCATGCCCTTACACATACCCGGGCGAGACTGGATGCCTTTAAAGCCGGGGCCCGCGTAATAATACTGAGAGGCGTGACCGAAGACATGATGGTAAGAGGGGCGATGACCGTAGATTTTAATGAACTTAAGGAAAGGACCGGGACCATTTCAGAAAAACTTGGTAAGGCGAACAATATTTCAGTGACTTCCCATGAGGGTACAAATGTCACTTTCAGTATTGCAGGCCGTAATGCCTTTTCGCTTGACGGTTTTTTTCATGAAGAATACGGATTTGCCACACTGCCGCCGGGAGAGGCGCCGACCTGTCCGGTGGAAGGAACAATGGAAGGGACATTGGTTTTTGATTATTCCATGGATGGCATCGGAAAACTGAGCCAGCCCCTTAGGCTTGAAATCAGACAGGGTGAAGTCGTTTCTGTTTCAGGCGGAATAGAAGAGGTAAGCTTTCTTGAGCAGATATTTGAAAAAGACCCGACAGCGCGAAATATAGCTGAATTTGCCGTCGGAACAAATCCCAACGCGCGACTTATCGGGAATCTTGCGGAAGACAAAAAACTGGCCGGTACGGTCCACTTTGCCGTAGGGGACAATAAGTCTCTTGGGGGAGTTGTTGAAAGCAGTGTGCATCTCGACGGACTGATGCTAAAGCCGACCGTTATTGCAGATTATGCCACCCTGGTCAGCGAAGGCAAGTTGGTTTTATAAATACAGGGTCTTGAGTGGAGCAGATGATTAAAAGCGGTATAAGTCCTAGTCATAACTATTAAAAACAAGTACTCAAAACGCTCCAAAATTTCAGGGAAAAAACCTAGTGAAATTTTAAGATATTTTTCCATTGATCTGAATGCCTCTGGAGTTGCCCGACTCCAAGTCTCTGCAAAATCTTATAATAGTCGTTAGCTAGGCTAGAATATCCTTTTCCGCTTGACATGCCGCCTTTTTCTTCTATCGTATTAGCCGTCTTTTCATAAGGTTATTGGGGAAATGGGGACCTGAGGTAATTCCTTGCGTCTGCTTCGGCAGCATACAGGCGGGGCGACCGCTTACACAAACAGATGTCATTTTTCAGGAGATTTCCAATGTCAGTATTTTTTACCGATTACAGCGAGTTTCTGATCAGGATACTTATAGCATCGTTGCTGGGCGGATTGATCGGTCTGGAAAGAGATATTCACGGACGCGCGGCCGGTCTCAGGACTCATCTGCTGGTCAGCCTGGGAGCGGCGGTTTTTACGATCCTGTCCGGGGTCATTGCCGGCAGTGTCGGACCATCGGGGTTTCAAGGCGACCCGGGTCGGATCGCGGCTCAGGTCGTGACAGGCATCGGGTTTTTGGGAGCCGGTGTGATTATAAAGGAAGGCATCAATGTCCGCGGTTTGACGACCGCCGCGTGCCTGTGGACAGTGGCTGCAATCGGAATGGCGGCCGGAAGCGGTTGTTACCTGCTTGCCGTTTCTACTACCGGTATTGCCTTAATCGGCCTTGTAATCATTAAATATTTCGAGAGCTTGTACTCCAAGGATTCTTACAGAATCTTGTGTATCAGCACTCCGATCGAAGTTAATACCTCCCGGATAATAGATATCGTCAAGAGCAGCAGGTTAAGGGTCCTTACCTGTGACATAGAGAAAAACTATGAAACCGGCATTTCCCTTACGAGATTGTACATCCGGCTCTTTCACCGCGGCATTACAGACAAGCTTGCTCACGGCGTTATCAGTTCGCTTGAGAGTTCTTCCCTCAAGCTTAAAGAGGTTAAATGGGAGCACGCATAGAAGCAGGCCTGCTACGGCTCCGATATATTTATGCACATAAAAATGTGCACGGATAATTTTATGCACATGTTTTTGTGCATCCTTGTTTCACAATGCACATGTTTATGTGCATTCAATAAAAAATTGCAATAAATCGGCTAAAAACATGTTTTCTTCTTGACATAACCTGTCATTCCACTAACCTACCTTTCGTACCATTGCTTCAAACAGCCTTTTTATTAAAAAAGGGCCCTGACCATGACGCTTCACCTGAAATTTTGCCTATCCCCCTCCTGACGGAAGATTTCTTTTCTGCCGGGGGGTGCTTGAAAGAATCAAATATATTTTTAGAAGCTTATTTTTCGGCTCACTCGAAAAGCGGCAGGCTTTTGACTGGTAGAGTTTCAGACTGTTTGTTGAGGGTGCTTCTTTTGATTCATCTGGAGCATTTGAAGCATGCGCTAGGGAGTAAAGAGCCCCTTGGACGAGTTGTGAAGGTGAAACAATGGTCTCTTATATATAAACCATATATCACTCCTCGCTAAGGGTTGAAAACTGCTTAATTGCTTGTAATGATAAGGTTTATGCCAGTTCAGAGAAGGGATATTATGACGCGATTTTGCAGCATATAGGGTTAGGGGTCGAGCCGCGGTAACGTAATGAAATAACTTGGAAAGAATACTAAAAAGGGTCAAGAATATTGAAAAGGGCGGTATATGACTCAATAACAGGTATTTTTGGAATGATTCTTATCCACGATCAATAGATTGTTGAGGTCCAACCGCAAGACAAACGTAGGGTCGAGGTCGAGACTATGCTGATTAACGTGGAATTCTTACAGAATGAGTTAGTGAAGCCCTTCTTTGAAGTCAAAATGGTCTTCAATGAGAATGGTGCCATATTCTTCTCTGTGGACAAACATCACAGAGACATGAAAGGTCCGGGTATCTCTTACGAAGACGATTACAAGGGCAATGCCCTGGCTGCAATGCTGGCTTTTGGGAAAGTTGAAATACGGTTTCATGGATCGTTCTCTGATGTCCGCGTCGCCTCCATTGTTTCATCCCTCATTAAAAATGAAGGTCTTATCTTTCTCGATGGCTGGCAGGTAACCTATCAAGGCAGGGTTCTTAAAATCGAATAACTGTGGATTGTACATATAGACATTCTGCCGAAGGTAATGAGCCGAAGCTACCGTGGTGAAGGTCTCCTCAGGGAGAAACGGGAAACCATCGGATCAAAATCGCGATCATCATGGAGCAGGGGCAATCCTTCCATGATGCAGAAGGTTCCGATAATTACATCAATTGGTTTTCGAACCGTAACCGCGGATTTTCGGAGTGCCCGGTAATTTTGGGCACTTTGAATAGCGATATTATATCCACCGATCTGGCGAAACGGGAGAGCGCTGAGCAAGCCCCTGGCAGTTTTATAATGGGTCTGGGGTCGGACCGAGATAACTAGCTAAAATAACATCTAAAAGCTTGGAAATTAAGTGTTTTTCAATGCTCAAACCATCAATTTTGATGCCAAAATTGGCTGATTAAGCAAATGGTAATAATATGCCAAGGGCAAATCGTCATTATATACCTGGATATGTATGGCATATAACCCATAGGTGCCACAAGAAAGAGTTTCTCCTTAAGTTTGCCCGGGACCGTCGGCGTTGGATAGAGTGGCTCTTCGAAGCGAAAAAGAGATATGGTTTAAGCATTCTCAACTACATGGTTACATCAAACCATATTCATTTGTTGGTCTCAGACAGTGGTAAAAGGGACACAATACCTAAATCAATTCAACTGATAGCCGGTAGAACAGGTCAGGAATATAATCACAGGAAGGGAAGGAAGGGTGCCTTTTGGGAAGACCGTTATCATGCCACTGCAGTTGCGTTGGATGAACATCTGTTCAAATGCATGGTATACATTGATATGAATATGGTAAGGGCTGGAGTTGTAAATCATCCTTCAGAGTGGCCATTTTGCGGCTATAATGAAATACAGAAACCGAGGCAAAGATATTCTTTGATCGACTACGGGAGATTGATCCCCTTGCTTCAAATGAGAAGCATGGAAGCCCTTCAGGGGGTTTGCAGAAAGATGGTTGAGGAAAGGTCTACTGAAACAGATCGATCAACGGATTTAAGAGAAAGTAGGTGGACAGAGAGCATTGCTGTTGGAAACAAGAAGTTTATTGAGGGTACATTTAAAAGGCTTGGTGTTAAGGCAAAGGGGCGGAAGATTGTCGGTAGTGAAAGGAGTTCCGAGATAAGAGACCCGGCGATTCCTTATATTGCTAATTTTGACCCTGAAATTAGCCTTTTAAGGTCTGAAAATACTTATTTTTGGAACGATAGTGCATAAAAATCAGTATATTGGCTTGGTCCGACCCGAATTCTTACGGAATAAGGTGTCGCAATGGTTCGGAACAGGGTGTCGGAATCAATCGGAATGGGGTGCCGGAATCGCTCGGAATACTCAGCCGTGGCATAATCATAATAATAACAAGATAAATTGATTACATGTGAGATGTGCAATAGGATTCTTAATGAATGGTGATCTAAAATGAATTGTGATACGTGGTAAAAGGGAGAATGAAAGAAATTGAATATCCATTAAGATTTAATCAAGGAGACTGTACTTATGGAAAAGCCAAGCAAGTCAGCTTCAAACCTCAAAGAACTTATCAATCATGCCATCCAAGACCTTGAAGTAACACTGGACGAGTATAATAAAATCATGGACTGTGCTCACGAGGATGGTCATATTGACAAAGAGGAAAAGGCCTTGCTATCTCAATTTCAGCAAATGTTAAGTAATGGGACAATCAAGCGGGTAAAGGGCTGACAAAGTTAAACATGTTCTAAGATAAAGACTAACCTTCTGTTCTCTAATAGAGAATGCCGTCTCCATACAGCCGTGCCTCCGGTTACGGCTGTATGGCAAAAGAGATCCTTGCAATGAGTGTAGGGGCAGGATTAAGTCTCCAAAAAATTCAAAAAACTGGAACATGAAAATAGTCAGCATTTCTATAGGTCTTAGATTGGGGACGGGCCACGGTAACATAATGAAATAACTTAGTAAGAAGTCTGAAAAGCGGCAGAAATAAGGGCTATATCGCCATTTTTGATTGCGAAAAGGGCACTATAGGTTTTTGTTGATGGATATGAGGCAGGCAGCCTTGCCGAACCAAAGGTCCGGCAAGTCATAAATTCTGAATTACCTTATAAAATTAGTTAATGTTTTTGCAACCGGCTCAGGGGCGGGAAACTGCTTTTTCCCGTGCTCGATAATTTTCATGATCCATGCCATGTTTCTGCCTAAAACCTCCATGATCTGTCTGCCTTCACCATCCTGCTCCATTTCACCCGGCTTTAGCCCGTGGGCCACATTCCAGTAGTTTGAAGAGGGCATGATCATCTCGGAGTAGTTGATATAATGATTAAGTGTGTCAACAGTGGGAATTCCTCCGGATCGCCTGACAGCAGCAACAGCGGCGCCGACTTTGTGCCGGAACAGCCCACCGTTGGCTGAAGAAACAAAAAAGGCTCTGTCAAGAAAAGACTTCATTGTTCCAGCAACACCGGAAAAGTGGACCGGAGAGCCGAGCAGAATGCCGTCGGCTTCTTTTATCTTCTGAATCCATTCATTAACCGGATCGTCCGTAAAGGTACAGGCTTCATCCTGATTCTTAAGACAGCCGTGACAGGCAATGCATCCCCGGACCTTTTCTTTGCCGACATGGATCATCTCAGTCTCAATACCGGCCTTTTCCAATTCAGCGAAAACCATGTTCAAAGAACAGGCTGTATTCCCTTTTTTCCTGGGGCTCCCGTTAAATAACCCCTTAATCCACCAGTTTTACTGGTGGGTCCCAGCTATGCTAAGCGGGTAGCGTGGTGGTGACAAAAAAAGAATACCTCCATAATATCGGGGTAGGTGACCCTGAAGATAAAAGGAGGTATTCAATGAATGATTTTAGAAAATTAGCACATGCGATCTGGGATTGCAAATACCACATAGTTTGGTGCCCGAAATATCGATTCAGGATTCTGAAAGGTGCAGTAAGAAAATCAGTCTGTGAAATTATAAAGCAGCTGTGCGAATGGAAGAAGCTTGAAATTCTGGAAATGAATGTCCAGAAAGACCATGTGCATCTTGTGATATCAATACCACCGAAGTTATCGGTTTCGGAAGTAACAGGTTTTTTGAAAGGCAAATGCGCCATAAAGATCTTTGATAGGCATCTGGAGTTGAAAAGGCGGTACTGGGGAAGGCATTTTTGGGCGAAGGGATACTGTGTCAGTACCATAGGACTGGATGAGGAGAAGATCAGAAAGTATGTCAAATGGCAGTTGGAAAAAGATAAGCGCATGTAATTGCCTAGTATAAGGATGTAAATGTTACCCTTTTAGGGTCACCTTTTAGTCCACCCCTTTTAGGGGTGGTTGTTAAATCCAACAACTTTCGTGTTTATACTCCTCTTTTCGTGATTATTTTCATGGGTCAATTAATAGGTCTGAAAAAGCTATTCTTTCAAGGATAATCAATTTTTTTTGGAAAACAAATTTTGACACTGCTTACATATATTCAAAATAAAAATTTTCTGATATTTTATATAGATAAGTTACGAGATCAAGAAAGGCAGAATCGATTCTGGCGCCGATAAAGGAGTAAATCGTGTTGAATAGTAGCTTCTCACATATCCCTTCCGTGGGGAAAGTGACTGAAAGGAAAATATGGGGCAGTGGGGTAAGAACAATGGATGATTTTCTGAAATCCCCTCCAGAATGTTTTCCATTGAAGAAACAAAAGAAAATCGTGCGCCATATTCATTTATCAAAAGAAAAAATACGAACCAAAGATGCACGCTATTTTTATGATAATTTGCCGTCAAAAGAGCATTGGCGACTTTTCAAGGAATATCAAGACGCAACCGCCTACATCGATATTGAAACAACGGGGCTGGGCGCAACGGAAGATATAATCACAACGATTGCACTCTATGATGGAAGGAATATCAAATACTACATAAACGGGAAGAATTTAGATGATTTCAAAAAGGACATTAAAAAATACAAAGTGATAGTTACATACAATGGGAAAACATTCGATGTCCCATTTATCAGAAGCTTTTTTGGAATCAATATGCCCCATGCCCACCTTGATTTAAGATATATTCTGCATAGCCTTGGTTATTCAGGGGGGCTGAAATCATGTGAAAGGCAGTTTGGGATTGGAAGAACCGGCAGCCTTGCAGATGTTGACGGCTTTTTTGCTGTCTTATTGTGGGATGATTATAAGAGCAAAGGAAATAATAAATCACTGGAAACCCTTCTTTCATACAATATCGAGGATGTTTTAAATCTCGAATACCTGATGATAGAAGCATACAACCGCAAGCTAAAAGATATTCCCTTTAAATTAGAGTGCCTTGGTAATAGAGCAAAACCTGAAAATCCATTTGAAATAAATGCTTCTATTGTTCAGCGAATAAAGAATCGATATTACCCATACTAAGTATTGGATAAAGGACATATGGCGGATTGTAGGAATAGGGAGAGGAGAAAAAAATGAAAACCTTTGCCCATAAGGCGTACGATCTTTTAAGGAAGGTGCCTGACGGACGCGTAACGATCTATAAAGAAATTGCCCATGCCATGGGAACCAGAGCATATCAGGTGCTCGGGCAGGCCATGTGAAAGAACCCCTATGCGCCCGAGGTTCCCTGACACCGGGTTGTTGCCACATCCGGTCGGATTGGGGGATTTCAAGGAAAGACATCGGGGACTGCTATAGAGAATAAAAAAATGGAATACCGGCGAAAGGCATTATCAAAGCTTCCTCAATATGTGTCACATATGATTGCTCACGGAAATGCGGAAAGGCTGTGGAATTTGAAGTAAATCGTTACAAAAGGGTCAACTCCGCCCCAGACGCCATGTATAATGGCTTCAAGCAGACTTTTTTTCTGGAAAAGGCGTAAAAAAAGCAGGAGAGGTAAATCAGGATCAGATTCATCAGAGTAACTCTTTAATATATAAATAATTTTAGAGGCATGCATGGACTGGAATAAGAGAACTCTTTTTGAGACATCCGGCAGTTACTGGAAGTCCTGTACACTTCATACCGGTGTTAAACTCGATATCTTTACAATTATCGGAGCCGGCAATAAATCTTCAGCGAAGATCGCTGAAAAGATCAAGGGCGATCTGCGCGGGGTATCGGCATTGCTGAATGCCCTCACGGCAATGGAGCTGCTCAAAAAAAATAAAGGCGGATTTTCCAACACAGAGTTTTCAAAACAATTTCTTTCAAAAGACTCTCCCGATTATACTGGATTCATTATTATGCATCATCATCACTTGGTGGCGTCCTGGGCTGAGATGTCCGAGTCCGTATTAAGCGGGAATCCAAATCGCTCAAGTATGTCCGATACGGATAAAGAGATCGAGCGTGAAAGCTTTTTGATGGGGATGTTTAATATAGCCAGTGGAAACGCCCCGATCTATTCCGAAATCATAGATTTGAGTGATCGAACACACCTGCTTGATCTGGGGGGCGGGCCTGGAACATACGCCATCCATTTCTGCCTGAAGAACCCAGGATTAAAGGCAACGGTCTTTGATTATCACACTACCAGGAAATTCGCTGAAAAAACCATCGCCTGTTTTGATCTTTCAGGAAGAATCCGATTTAAAGAGGGAAGTTATCTGGATGAAAACAGTGATCTTGGACAGGGATATGATGCGGTATGGCTTTCTCAAATTCTGCACGGAGAAGGGCCGGAGGATGCGGAAGCAATCGTGGCCAAAGCCGTTAAAGCACTTAAACCGGGCGGGAAGATCCTCATACATGATTTCATACTTGATAACACAATGGACGGCCCATTGTTTCCGGCACTGTTTGCCCTGAACATGCTGATTGGTACCGATAAGGGACAGGCCTATTCAGAAGCTCAGCTGCGAAAAATGCTCGAAAGATGCGGCATCTCGAATATTCACAGGCTTGATATAAGTTCTCCTAATGATGCCGGGATAATGAGCGGGGTCAAGCCGTGAGAACATTGTAAAATTGGGCGCGGTGTTGTAATAGGGAGAGGGGACATGCCTTGAAACCTGAATGGGGGATCGAATTGTAAAAACAGGCCCTGTTATTGTAATCCAATCACGGAAAACGGTCGCGGTAATAAATCCGCGCCCCTCAGCTAAGCCGTTCGGCTAGGAGAATAATATGAAATCCCGGTACCCTGTATTCGGCCTCCTGATTTTCATTATAACAGGATGTGGCGGCATAAATTATTCTGAGCAACCAGGCGAGATAGTTGAGCTCTCCCAATATCGTCAAGGAATTTCAAGCACCAGGGTGCTCGCTAAAGCGGAAGAATGGCGAAATTCCGGGATCAAGGTAATGAAAGGCTCTTCGTACCGAATAACGGCAAAAGGAAAGTGGAAGGGAGGTGCAGCGTGTAACTGGACAGGCCCGGACGGGGTAGGTGCCCATACTCTTATCTGTCCCAAGAGTTTCCCTGTTGTTGAAGGCTGGACAATGTCAACGCTTATTGCCAAAGTAGGCGAAGATGGTGCACCCTTTGCCATCGGCGACGAATATATCCTTGAACCCAAAAAAGATGGTGCCCTCCTTTTTCGTATTAATGAATTGTCACGTTTTTGTTATGATAATGAAGGTTACATGACGGCTACGACTTCTATGATAGAATATTCAGATTTGCCTCTTCAAAAACAGAATCAAAATTTATCGTCAAATGCGGCAAATAACTGGGCTGTTATTATCGGTATTTCCAAATATGAACATTCCGGCGACAATGGCCTGACCGACCTCATTTTCGCGGACGATGACGCAAAGGCCTTTGCCGGTTCTCTCCGTAATCTCGGCTGGAATGAAAGCCATATCAAACTTCTGACAAACAAAGAAGCAACCCAAAGAAACATAATGATAGCCCTTGAATCATGGCTGTCAAAAGCCGGACCTGATGACCAGATAGTCCTTTTCTGGGCCGGTCACGGCTTTCCTGATCCGGAAGATCCCGAGAAAGTATATTTTGCCTGTTATGATACGGATATGAAAATTCCAGCAACCGGTTACCGAATGGATCAGGTAAGAAGAGCACTGGAAGAGAGAAAATCAAAGAATGTCGTCTTGCTTGCCGACACCTGCCACGCCGGGAAACTAATCACAAGGGGAGATCAAAGTCGAGGAATATCAATCGTGCCGAATATCAACAAGATGGCCCGTGAACAAAAGATCCCCAAAGGCTGGGTATTCATGGTAGGTGCCGACACCGACCGGCAGTCAATTGAACACTCATCGTGGGCAAATGGTGCCTTTACTCACTCTCTCATCAAAGGTCTGAACGGTGAAGCAGACGGTTATCAAAGCATGGGGCCGAAAGACAGTGTTGTTACAATGGGAGAGCTTCGTGCCTATATGAACACCGCAATGCCGGACGAAACACAAAAAGTGCTTGGTGTGGCCAAACGGCCTGTGATTACCACCAGCACAGGCGATCCGGACATATGGAATCTTACTTTACAAGTGGCGCAATAAAACCAACGGATTTCTTCATGTGGCCCTGTTTAACACCAACAAATCGGGAGATGATCCCTTAATTTAAATCTATTTAGCCTATGGAGTCACAAAGATTATGACAGCCAAAATGATAGAAGATGCGTTTGTTGAAAAAAAACCGCTCCCTCTTGCCTCACAAGGCATAAAGGGGCTTACCCTTGAGCAGGCATACGGGGTCCAGGACGAACTTATCCGGCTTAGACAAGGCAAGGGCGAAATTGTCATGGGGTACAAGGCGGGCCTTACCACTACCCCTGCGCAGAAGAAGTTCGGGATAAATGAGGCGGTCCGGGGAACCCTTTTTGAGTCGATGATCAGGCAGCCCGGAACGGTTTACAAAAGGGACTTCTCCCGCATGTTTATTGAAACAGAGATAGGCTTCCGGTTTGAAAAGGAGGTCACCGAGCCGGTTAAGGATATTAAATCACTCAAAAGCGCGGTTGTTTCTGTTTTCCCGGCCATAGAGCTTCCGGATCTGTCCTACACGGACATGAATCTGGCCAAGGGCTGCGACATTATCGCAAGCAATGTGGCGGCGCGCACTGTGCTGATCGGTAAGGAGGTGGCGAAAGGGGCAAAAGAGCTTAATGAAGTAAACGTAACACTCTTTCATAACGGCAGGGAGGTCGGAAGCGGCATAGGCTCAAACGCCCTGGGTGATCAATGGGGCGCGCTTAAATGGACGGTTAACTCGGCGGTTTCAGGGGGTGGAAAGATCAAAAGCGGCTATATCGTCATTACAGGTTCTCTTACCCAGCCTATGCCGGCCGAAGCAGGCATGTATCTGGCCGATTACGGGGATTTCGGCACCATAGAGTTTGAATTCAAATAAGAGGATCAGACCTCTTCCTGGAAGATATAACGGCCTGATTTAGTGTTTGTACTGCAACTCCCATGGAGGCGGCCTGTGAGTATAGAGCGGCATAAGGCCTGAAACATGCCTTATGCCGCTGATTGCAGGTTAAACCCCATGATCCGGTGTGACAGGAGGGTGCTATCCTGCCAGAAGATCGGCCAGCTCCGTGAAGTCCTTTACCGTGGCATCCGGTTTGAGCGGCGAGGGCTCGTAGGGCAATCCGGAGCGGTTCACGTACACGGCCCTGAATCCGCAATGACGGGCCCCAAGTACGTCGAAGGAATTGGAGGAGATCATGCAGCAATTCGCAGGTTCAAGGTCCATCTCCTTCATTGCTGCGCGATAGACCGAAGGGTGAGGCTTGAAACGGCCCACCTTGGTTACGGAAAATATATAATCGAAATCCCACTGTATCCGGCTTTTGGCCAGGTGTTCGAGAAACGCGGGATCTCCGTTTGATAGTGCCATGAGCGTGAATTTCCCGGCAAGACGCGGGAGCGCTTCCTTTACCTCGGGGAAGGGGGAAAGCTGCTGCCATGCGGCCATCAGTTCGTCGATTTCTTCCGTGGATGAATCAATCGCTTCAAGCGCGAGCGTGTATTCAAGCGCCCTGCGGGAGGTGGCCAGATAGCCGCTGTGACCTACCATGAACATGCTGTCCTGGTACTGTTCCAGTCGCTGTCTTGCTCGCCATTTGCCCCAGAATTGATCGGGTGTGAGCGGACTGCCCTTTTTTTTGAGGACTGCTCCGATTGCAGGGGCGAGACTTCCCCCCAGGTCCAGTACGGTCCCGAAAAGATCAAAGGTAAGTGCCTTTACGTCCTTCGTAAAACTATCCACAATTCACTCCTTAAACAAGTAGGTTAGAGAACTTCTTTACCTTTTAACATCAAATAAAGGTACGATAATATTATAATATGGTATCTCTCCTCCTGCATCCTCTTCCAGAATCTTCCAGAATTTATCAATCAGGGCAGGATTTGATTCGGCTATGTTATTATTATAATCGGGATCCACTGCCAGGTCGTACAACTCTGTTTCAGTCCTGTTTATTCGTGAGACCATTGCATGATGTTCATCACGGATCCACACATAGTCCTTAAAGATCGTATCTACGTGATCACGGATACCCGAGCGACTGCCTTCCACCAACGGCCAGAGGTCTTCACCCTCCGCCCACGGGGGTACATCCTCTCCCAGTAGATTACATACCGTGGGAAGGATATCATGGTTATAGACAAATTCATCCACCGAGTGGCCTGCACCTTTACCTTCCGGATGCCTGATAAAGAGGGCAAGGTCCAGTATGCAAGGCATGAGTCCGAAGGCGAGTTTTCCTGTGAAATCCTTTTCTCCAAGCTGATGCCCATGGTCAGACATCACGACGATAACGCTGTTTTTATCAAGTCCCAGCTGTATAATCTTATTCATAAAGTGACCAAACCAGAAGTCAACCATGGTCACCTCACCTGCATAAAGCGCCCTCATATGTGCAAGTTCCTCCTTGCTAAGATAGCTGGAGGCACGATTTGTATAGATCGGAATCAGCGCTTCAGTTCCCTCATAGCCAGGGTCGTACATATCTCGGTAGTATTGAGGAGGGTCCCATGGCTCGTGTGGATCAAAGCAGTCAACACACATGAAAAAATTGTCTCTTTTATAGTTCTGCTCCAGCCATGACATTGCAGCTCTGAATACCCTAGGTGCGAAATAATCCTCTTCCGATTGGCGTGAATCCACATTCAGAAGATATCTCTGAAGTTCCCAAATTTTTTGATGGCTCCTATCTACCCCTTCGGTGCAGTGCAAGGTTTCATCAACTTGATGCTGGATAAGCCCGGTCATAACTGGGTCCCACTCCTGACCTCTTATCCAGTTCCAGGAGGAATAACCTCTATGAAAATTCATTCCAGGATAAAATTGATGAAATACATCGGTAAAAAGAGCTGTTTCATAGCCGTATGATCCAAACAATTCGGCCATGGAGGTATCCTCAGGAAGCAAAGGAGTCCACCCTGGAACACCGGCCAGACCTATCGTGTTAAGCTTAGTATATGGATAACTACTAAACATTGGTTCCCAATCCCTAATTGGGAAGACGCGTTTGCCGGTCAGAAGAGACCGTCGAAAAGGTATCGTTGGCATAATTTCCGGGTACGCTCTGTCGAATCGTACACTTTCCTGTGCGAAATTGTCCAAAAAAGGAGTCCTTATCCATTGGTTTCCATACGCTCCAAGGTGATCTTTTCTTAGGCTGTCAATAATGACTAGAATGAAATTCATCTATTTCCTCCGGTGAATTTTTTTGGAATTGCGATCATAAGATAGAAAACTTGTATGCCAGTCAAATTTATACCATTTTAATTCTTATCGGAAGTGGTTACGTCGACATCGCATTCCTGAGGTGACTTCAGTTTCTGAAAGCTCCTTATAGAGGTGAATATCACAGCGGCAAGTAGGAAAAACAGGACAACGGATATAGGCCTTGCTATAACGTAGGTTAGAAGACTGATTTCCCTTGCATGCGTAATTACCAGGGTCTGTCTGAGACCCTCCTCTCCGATAGGTCCCAGTATTATGCCAAGAACAATAGGTGCCACCGGCATATTCAACCATTTCAGAGCAACTCCAAGTATTCCAAAACATACAGCGAGCAAAATATCAAAAGAACTGTTTCTAATGGAATAGGCTCCCATGAAGCATAGAAGCAAGACAATAGGTACAAGATACTTGAAGTTCAGCTTCATAACTTTTGAAAAATATTCTGCCCCAAGAGCCCCAATTATTCCCATGAATATAACAGTGAGAAGCATGCCGAACATAAAGTTGTAAACCACATCAGGATTCGACATGAAAAGACGGGGTCCGGGTATAAGTCCATGGATGGTAAGGGCTCCGTATAAAATGGCAGTTGTACATGACCCTGGAATCCCCAGAGCCAGTAGGGGCACTAGTGCTCCTCCTACCGATGCGTTATTAGCACTTTCAGCGGCAATGATCCCCTCAGGGTTCCCTTTCCCGAACAGTTCAGGGTGGCTTGAGCTTCGCTTCGCTTCACCGTATGCTATAAAGGAGGCCACTGCGGCACCTGCCCCAGGCATGATACCGATTATTGTACCGAGCGCAGAAGTTTTCGCCAGGAGAACAGCCCCTTTGCGAAAAATATCTCTTATGACCCTAGCAAGGGACGTGCGCTTCATTGGGACTTCGACAAGAGACATGCCGTGGGTGCGCATGGACTGGCTTATCATCTCGCTTATGGCAAATAGACCAACGAGAGCAGGGATAAGAGGTATACCTGATTCGAGGTTTTCAATTCCGAAGGTAAGTCTGACATCACCGGTCATGATGTCCGGGCCAACCATACTTATTAGAACTCCCAGCGCACCTGCGGCAATTCCCTTGAACATATTTTCACCGGCGAGTACGCCTATAATTGCCAGTCCCGCTGCTGCAAGAAGAAACATTTCAGGCGGGCCGAACTTGAGAGCGAACCTTGCCAGCATGGGAGCGAACAGGATGAGAGTCACTACCCCTATTACGCCACCAAAAACGCTTGATACAAGTGATACATAAAGAGCCTCTTTACTTCTTCCCTGTTGAGCAAGAGGGAATCCGTCCAGTGCAGTTGCCGCAGCGTAGGACGTCCCCGGCGCATTAAGGAGAATGGCCGATACAGACCCACCGAAGGAGGATCCCATGTAAATGCCCCCAAGCATGAGAAGCCCCCCGGCTGGGTCCAGGTTAAAAGTAAAGGGCAACAGAAGTGCGACCCCAGTGGGCCCGCTGAGTCCGGGAAGAATTCCGATAAAAACGCCTCCAAGAGTCCCCAAAAAGATGAGGATTAATTCTCGAACCCCTAACACATAGGATAAAATACCAAGGATATCCATACTGATTGCCCCTTGAAAATTAATTACAGCTTACTTCTTCTTTCGTAGAAAATTGCCCTTATTCTCCTTAACTGCCTTGGTAACTTGCGCATTGGTATCATTGACATAGGAAACAAGAGCGTCTTCGCTCAGGAAATGGTATACCTCACCCAGATTTTCAATTTTGGCTCTGAGTTCTTTTTCTTCGGCTGCTTTGTTACATGCCTCGGTCAGGACTTTGACCACATCCTCTGGAGTGCCTTTCGGGGCCACAAGAATCCTGGACTGCATTACTTTCAAGTTGTAACCTTTTTCTTTGAAGGTTGGGCTGTTAGGAAGCTTTGGAACACGTTCATCTCCAGCCACTCCTATTACGGGGAAGCCTTGACTCTCCGCAACCACTCCGAATTGAGTTGCAATCATTGCCGCGTCAACGTGCCCTCCCAGAAGTCCATTCAATGCCTTCGAGCCTGATTTGTAGAACACCGGAGTTACCTTGATTCCTGCTTCGTTTTGGAGAAAAACGGTTGCCAATGTATGAGAGTCGGCCGCCATTGATACGGTAATTTTACCAGGATTTTTTTTGGCATATGCTATAAATCCTTCAAGGTCCTTGAGTGGTCCGTCCTTCTTCGCGATGAGAACAACAGGGGATTTGGTGTAGCTCGCTATATATATGAATTCCGAGGCGTTATATTTTACCTCTTTGTATACTTCCAAGGCAGTAGAGTCAGGATAGGCGAGCACACCGAGCATGTACCCTTCCGGCTTCGCATTAAATATTGCTGTGTTTCCAATCTCACCGCGAGCACCTGGTTTGTTGACGATAATTACAGGTTTTCCTATTGTTTTTTCAACAAAACTGAGAAAAAGTCTCGCCTGGGTATCTGTACCTCCGCCTGCCCCATAAGGCACTATAACGGAAATATTCTTTCTGGGATAATCTGTAGCCGTTGCTGACTGCAGACCGCAAATAAAAACAATACAAGCTACGCAGGCAAAAACTAAGAGTTTCATCAAACCATTTTTCATTTTTCATCTCCTTTGTTTAGGGGTCATGCCAATAGGCCATCGGGTGTCATCAGCCTAAGGGCTCGATAAAATAAAACATACAGCAGAAGATTCAGTATTAGACTGAAAATGACTGCCTTTATAACGGTTTTTATCTGAACAGGACGATCAAAAAAAAGAAAGAATGCAATAGCATGTCAATAGGCGTTGAAAATTGACCCATCATCGGCGTCCAAAATTGACCCACCCCTGAGAAAAAAATATGGTTAAATAGTTGAGTAGTTGATCCCTTCTTTATCTATGAAGCTGCGTGTTTCATTCTCCAGCTTTCGTTACCTGTTTCTATAATTTCACAATGATGAGTCAATCGATCAAGCATGGCCGTAGTCATCTTTTTATCTCCAAAGACTTGGGGCCATTCACCGAAGGTCAAGTTGGTGGTAATCACTATGGATGTCTGTTCGTAGAGTTTTGATATAAGATGAAAGAGCAGTTGACTGCCGTTTTTGGAAAAAGGCAGATAACCCAGTTCATCGAGGACCACAAGATCAAATCGAAGTAGTCTTGCTGTGATTTTGCCGGCCAATCCAATCATTTTTTCCTGCTCAAGCTCATTTGCCAGATCCACCAGGTTATAAAACTTGCACTTCCTGCCATTCCTTATGGCCTGGGCCGCTATAGTTATGGCTAAATGGGTTTTGCCCGTACCGGTGCCACCTACAAAAATCAGGTTGATATGTTCGGCTATAAAATCACCCTGATAAATAGACCTAATCTGGGCTTCATCAACACAGGCCCCGTTAAAATCAAAGCCATCGATATCTTTAAGGACAGGAAACCTGGCCTGTCCCATACGATATCGGATACTCCTTATATATCTTTCGGCAGCTTCAGCCTTGAGCAGTTCCAGGATTACCTTTTCAGGAGTTGAATGGGTCTTGCGTCCATTGGAGACAACTTCATCATAAATGGACTGCATACCCCGCAACTTTAGTTTTTCCATATGGTCCATGATATCATTGCGCAGCATGGTATCCCTCCCTTACCAAACGTTCATAGCGGTGGCAGTCTGCTATGGGCTCTTGCTTGAGAATCAGATGGGAGGGGATACCCAAATCAGGCGTGCAATCCTGATCCTGATCCCTGTTTAAAAGATTGAGAACCACCTCTTTACTTACGGCCCTGATCTCTAGGGCCTCCTTACAGGCTTTACTTACAGCCTCAAGTCCGTAGAAAGGGACAGCATTTAGAATGGCCACAAACTGACGGTCCCAGTCGGAAAAACGGTTTTGAAGCCCATTAAGGACGCCTTGCACAGGATGAGGAAGTTGCCAGTCTTTAAAGGGTGCTCCATTACGGAGAGCCCCGGGCTTACGTTCAAGGACCGGGACATAATGCCAGGGATTAAAAATAGTCTTGTTCTTTCCAAAATGCCTATCATGCTCTCCTACGATACAACCGTTATTTACTATCACTATCCGATCGGCATATACTCTCATATAGACCGCTTTACCCACCTGGCTGCAATTAACGCTGTATCGGTTCCGGTCATAGGTTACAAGTGAGCTGGGGGTAACCCTGGCTGGACGTTGTGCATATCCATCAAAGGGAGGTGGTAGATTTATCAGATAGGGTCTCTCTTCACTGTAGACCTGCCAAACCGTCTTATCAGATATTGTTGGATGCTTACGGGTCTTTGCCCAGGTGATGCATTGTTCTCTAAGCAGCTCGTTTAGGTGTGTGAAATCCCTGGCCTTGATTCGGGGAGTGAAAAATCTCCTTCTGACCACACCTACCTGGTTTTCCACCTGACCCTTTTCCCAGCCTGCAGCAGGGGTGCAGCTTACCGGTTCAAATAAATAATGGGAACACAGTTGGCTGAAGCGGCTGTTGAACTGTCTTTCCCTTCCTCCCAGGATCTTGTTAACCACTGTTTTGAGATTGTCATATATGCCTTTACGGCAAACTCCTCCAAAAAACTCAAAGGCCCTGATATGGGCATCAAACACCATCTCCTGGGTCTCTCTGGGGTAGGCAATACAAAGGAAGTAGCGGCTGTGACATAACCTTATATGTGCGACCTTTGCCTTTACTCTGCTTCCGTCCAGATCTACCCACTCATGACTCCAGTCAAACTGAAAGGCTTCTGCAGGATCAAATACCAAAGGTATAAATACCTCCTTTGGCAAGCTCCTTTGATCCTGGTGCCATCTTTGAACATATCTCCTTACGCTGTCATAGCCACCTTCGTAGCCGTTGAGTTGCAGCTCTTCAAAAAGTATCTGGGCTGTCCTGCGCAGTTTTCTGGGCAGTTTCTCATCTTCTTCCAGAAAGCCTTTCAGCATGTCTATAAACGGTCCTAGCTTGGGTCTCGGCTGGTTGCTTCGTTCGTACTGAAAAGATGTTTCTCCGCTCCTTATCGCCTTTTTTACTGTATTTTTGCTAAGGCGCAGATCCTTCGCTGTCTGACGTATGGATTTGCCATCTCTGAGAACAGCTAATCGTATCTTACGGATTGTTTCCACTGTGAGCATCCCTTTCCGCCTCCTTCTACCATAGTCACAGCAGAATAGAAGGCTTTCAGGGGTGGGTCAATTTTGGACGCCGATTCGCCCTATAGGTGGGTCATTTTTGCATGCCGATTCACACAATAGCAAAAAGAAAGGAAGAAGCGTAAAAACCCAAAGTCTGATGAAGCCCCCAGAAACAGAGTAGAGTTATGGTTGCAACAAGTCCCCTGCTCAGCACCGTATCAGATGAGGCCTTCTGTTTTGTCATTAATCCCGCAGGCATTCCAATCGCATTGTAAAGGAGCACACATCCTACAAAAGCTATGATAGCCGCCATGGTCCTGGGAAAGAGTGCGGCATCCCAGGTTAGTGGTGATGTGAAAAGAAATATTATGCCTGAAAAAAGTAGGAATCCAAGGCCTTCAAGAAAATCCCTGCGGAGAATAACGAAAAATAAACCAGAGCGTCGAGTCATCAATTTTCTCCTCGATAAGAGGTCTATGAAAAAAAAACGATAACAAGTGTAAAATACTTTAAGAGATATATAGCTCTAAAGCAAGTAGTTTTTTTTAAAAAAATATTATACAGTTTTTTCAATATCATAGTATTGATAAAGCATCTTTAAGGAAAAACAAAATCAATTTTTTTTGAAATATTTTTCAGATTGTATTATGCTTGCTATATTTCAAATATAAGAGTGCCGACAAAAACATGAGAAAATTTCCTCGTCGCGGAAGGACTTGATTAAGATTAGAATAAGGAAGGGCGAATGAAAAAAGATAATTTTTACCAAAAGTACAGAGGGGCCGCGCTCAGGGGAGCCACTAAATATGCGCAGCTTCGGGAAATCATCCTTGCCGCAGTGGAAAACGGGCATTTCCCCCCTGGTTCAAAGCTTCCCGGAGAAAAGGAAATTACAATGTGTACTCCTTACAGCCTCGGAACCGTTCAAAGGGCGCTCGGGGATCTGGCCAGGCAGGGAGTGGTGGAACGCCGCCACGGGCTCGGTACATTCGTGATCGACAAGGTGGTGGTTCCTCTCCATTGTCGCTTCCTGAGTGATGAAGAGGGAGTGTTTCTTTCAATATACCCGAGGTTGCTAAAGCGAAAACGTGTCTCAGGAAAAACGCCGTGGGGGCAGCTGCTTGCCGCCCAGGGCAAGAATATAGTTATGATCGAGCGCAGTATCGATATAGGGCATGAATTTACGGTATATACTGTTTTTTACGTGAACAGCGCGGCTTTCCCCCTTTTCTGGACCCTGCCGGTCGGTGAGCTTGACGGCGCAAATTTAAAAAATATCCTGCGGCACCAGTACGATATCGAAATCGAGGACATATCGTACAAGATGAAGATAGTTAAACTGCCTAAAAGGGCCTGTGAGGTAACAGGTATGAAGGCAGGCGGTAAGGGCCTTTGGGTGGGGATCGTAACTAGCGGGGCAAATCAGATTCCCCTCTATTATCACGAACTCTTTATTCCGCCCAACGCCCGCGAGTTTCATATCTCAAGTTATTCAAGCATGTCCTCTGATGTCACATGAATTTGATTAAACAGCTCGTCTCCGGTAAAATGCGGGTTGAATGAGAACTTCAGCTGTAGAACAAAAAAGTAAGGTAATCGTTCAAAGTTTTTTCCTCATAAATTGAAATTTTTCCGCTATTCGCATATGTGAACATATCTGGAAGGCAAAGGAGATCTTGATCATGACAAAAGATGAAAGGATCAGATTGGTTGCTCCCTGCGGTATTGATTGCGGCACCTGCGAGTTATACAGGTGTAAGGATAATCAGCAGTTGCTCTATTATCTTATCTCAAAGGGGATCCCTAAGGAAAAGCTGCCCTGTGCCGGATGCCGGGATATAGAGGGAAATTGTCCCGTTATCGGCAGCCAATGCGCCACGTATGCGTGTGTGTCTGAAAAAGATGTTGATTTCTGTTTTGACTGCGGAGAGTTTCCATGTTCGAAACTGAATCCTTCGGCGGACGGGGCGGATGTCCTTCCTCATAATCTGAAGGTTTTTAACTTATGCACGATCAAAAGAGACGGCCTGGAAGGCTTCATAGAGGAATCATGTGAGTTCAAGAAGAGGTATTACAAGGGAAAGATGGAGATCGGAAACGGCCCTCAACTGAAGGTCGAACAGGACTGAACGTAAAGACCTGCCAAACAATGTCTGGTCCAGGCGGATGGACTATTGTCCCAGGTTGATATTCTACTTTGATACAAAAGTGAATCAAAAAAAAGAGGGCTGAAAATGCATTTAGAAATACCGGGGCGTAAACCGATAGAAATAGAAAATGTCGTATTTGATTACAACGGTACCATCGCGGTTGACGGGCGGTTGATCGAGGGTGTGGCAGAAGTAATCAATGAACTGGCAGAGGCTTTTGATTTCCACGTTATTACGGCCGATACCTTCGGATCCGTTCAAAAGGAACTTGCGGGTGTCAACTGTAAAGTCGTCAGGATTCCGGAAGCAAGTCAGGACGCAAGCAAACTTGATTACCTCCTGAGTCTTGGAAAAGATACCACCCTTTGCGTCGGAAACGGCAGAAACGATATGCTGATGCTGAAGGAATCAGCCATTGGTATCGCGCTAATCCTGGATGAAGGCGTGTGTGTGGAATCTTTTCTGGCCGCGGATATCGCCTGCAAATCGATCATGGATGTCTTTGCCTATCTCAAGATCCCGGACAGGATCAGGGCAACCCTGAGAAATTAGCAAGGCGGCAGGTTCTAATTTTCTTTTCGCGACCGGGCGATAGGAATGAGGCGCTTGACCACATCTGAATCCAGCTTGCCCTGTTAAGCCTCTTTTGTCTTGCAGCCCTTGTCCTTGAGGTCCCGTTTGAAGCGGGATAAGCACTCATCATTACTCAAGACCTGCAAGCCTTGTTTCTCCTTGGCTTGATAACTTCCTGCTGTGCCGTCCAATTTATGAGTTTCTTTGAACGCATCAATTTAGATATCAAAGTGAGCATTTGAGTAAATGACTTTGATATGTTGGAAGAGATTATGGACTCAAGTTGGATACGTTCAGTAAAAGGGCTGAAAACCCAAGCCCTTCAGGACTCTCCGATCCATTTTACCTTACTCCGACAGCTCTCCAAAGAGGCGTGAAAAAAACGCTTATTGACTGCATCTGTCTGAAATTGTATGAACACAGTCCGGAGGTAAGTTCAACAGGGAAGCTGAATCTGTCCGTGCGGCATGCTTTGAAAAGGCCCCTGCAACGGGCAGGTCTTTCATGAGGCGGTTTGAGACGGATTCCGTGTACGTTTTTTGAGGGAGGGCTTGGATGTTTTTCGGTCTGATTGGGAAGATAGGACCTGTCAAGACAATCGAAGGCAGTGAGCACGCAAGGATGGCGATCCTTGCGTTAATCGTCGGAATTACCGCGGGTTTCGGTGCGGTAGGGTTCCGTTACCTCATAATGTCGGTTCAATCGATTGCCTTCGGCTCGGGTGGGAATCTGCTGGAGGCTGTCGGAGGTATCCCATGGTACTGGGTAATCGTGATCCCAGCGGCAGGAGGAGCCGTGGTCGGTCCTCTCGTATATTTTTTCGCGCGTGAGGCAAAGGGGCACGGAGTACCGGAGGTGATGGAGGCGGTAGCCCTTAGAAGAGGAGTGATCAGAAAGAGGGTCGTGCTGGTCAAATCCCTTGCCTCAGCCATCTGCATAGGAACGGGCGGATCGGTCGGAAGGGAAGGCCCCATAGTCCAGATAGGCTCAGCCATCGGGTCCGCTGTCGGACAGCTGCTCAGGTGTTCGGACGACAGGATGAGGGCTCTCGTGGGCTGCGGCGCGGCGGCCGGAATAGCCGCTACCTTCAATGCCCCGATTTCCGGGACCATGTTCGCACTTGAGATAATACTGGGAGAATTCGGGCCTGCCATCTTCAGCCCCATAGTCATTTCTTCGGTGACCGCAACCGCCATATCCCGTCACTATCTGGGCGATTTTCCCGCCTTTTTCGTTCCTACATATAAACTCATAAGTGCCTGGGAGTTTCCCCTCTATTTTTTTCTGGGGCTGTTCTGCGCCTTGGTAGGCGTGCTTTTTGTAAAGGCCCTCTACGCATCCGAGGATTTGTATGAGGAATTTCATTTCCCCAATTATCTGAAGGCCGTGACAGGCGGGCTGCTGATAGGCTGCATGGCAATAATCTTTCCCCAGGTCCTGGGTGTGGGATATGAGGCCATAGATCAAGCCTTGAACGAGCAGCTGGGCTGGCATATCCTTTTTCTGCTTGTAATAATGAAGATCGCGGCTACTTCCCTGACCATAGGCTCGGGGGGCTCGGGCGGCATATTTGCTCCCTCGCTTTTCATGGGGGCGATGGCCGGAGGGGCCTTCGGCATCCTGGTAAACAGTATCTTCCCGGCTGTAACGGCCCCGGCTGCCGCCTACTGCATAGTGGGAATGGGGGCCGTGGTGAGCGCCACTACCCATGGCCCGCTGACCGCCATGCTGATGCTCTTTGAGATGACGGGGGACTACAAGATCATCCTCCCCATGATGATTACATGTATCGTCAGTGCCCTTTTTGCCAGGCATCTGCTGCCCGAGTCGATTTATACCCTCAAGCTTATAAGAAGGGGCATAGATATAAAGGGTGGAAAGGAGGTAAACGTCCTCAAATCGATGCGTGTAAGAGATGTCATGAACCCTGATGTGGTGACCCTGTCGGAGGAGATGAGCATGGGTGCCCTGGCGGAGCTGATATCAAAAAGCAAATACAACAGCTTTCCCATGCTGGACAAGGAGGGGTTGCTCACAGGGATCCTCTCCTACAGGGATTATTCGGAGGCCCTGTTCAACGAGGATCTCAAAAACCTTGTGCTGGCAAAGGATATAGCCACGCGCGACGTGAAGACGGTGACAACGGAAAACAATCTGTATGATGCGATGGAGTTTTTCTCGGCAAGGGATTTTTCCATAATCCCGGTTGTGGACCCGGAAGAACCAGGGAAACTTCTGGGGGTCCTGACAAGAAGGGATATCATAGGCGCCTACAACAAGGCGGTCATAAAAAAGGATATAATAAGCAGGAGCGGGAACGCCTCCTAGGGATCCGGGGCAAGAAAAAAGAAGGGCTCAACAGATGAGAAAATTTACTGAAGGCCTTCTGGACAATCGCCTTATACTGAAAGCACTGAATGTAAAGAGCGGGCAGACGATTCTTGATGCGGGCTGCGGTAACGGTTACATGTCAAGGATCTTTTCAAAGGCGGTCGGCCAGTCCGGGAAGGTGTACGCGCTTGATCCTGATAAACACTTTATAGAGCTCCTGACGGAGGAGACTCAAGGGACCAATATCGAGGCAATCACAGGAGATATAACAAGGCCTACCAGGTTTGATGAATCATCATTAGACCTGATTTATATATCGACCGTGCTGCACATCTTTACAAAAAAGCAGATGCAGGGATTCATAAGGGAGACGAAACGCCTCCTTAAACCGGAGGCCCTCCTGGCCATTGTTGAAATAGAAAAAAAAGAAACCCCGTTCGGACCTTCCATGGAGCTGAGGCGTTCACCTGAGGAGCTGAAGGAGGCCATTCCTCTTGTGCCCGTAGATACGGTTCAGGTGGGGGATCACTTCTATATGCAGGTCTTCAGAAACAATGAAAAGTAAGGGAGTCGTGACCTGCGTTCCTGTCGGAGCCGACTTTGAACGGGGTATGGACATAGAAAAGTTTTCTATCCAAGATATTTATCGAATCCGGGAGTAGAACAATGACGGTGTGGAATAACAGCAGAATATAAAATCTATTCTAGGATGAAACCTGCGCTGATATCTATGACTTCGAGGTCAGGATAGCCGGAAAAGATGTCTTGTTTCCCGTTTTATCTGTCGGAGCGGAGCAGCTGAGGGGATATCGGCTTAACCTTTTTCCAGTCCTTTGATATATTTTCAACCTGCCATAAATCATAATTTTTCTGTAAATTCATCCACAAGTCAGGTGTGGTATCCAGGGCCCTTGCCAGACGAAGAGCCATCTCCGGCGTTATTGCCCCCCTTTCATTTATGATTTTAGATGCTGTTTTTCTTGAAAAACCGAGTGTGGATGCCATTTCCGTAACAGTTATGGACAAAGGCTTCAGGTAATCTTCCTTAATTATTTTACCAGGATGTGTTGGTTTGCGTCTCATTTTTCTCATAGCCTCACCTCGCTAATGATAATCATTATAATCGACAACAAAGGCGTCGCCATTGTGAAACTCAAAAAAGACTTTCCAATTGCCTGAGACCTTAACGGCATGTTGCCCCTTTTTATCTCCGCTCAATTTATGGAGATTTGAACCTGGATAGCTCATATCCTTTACTTCATTTGCCGCATTAAGCCGATCAAGAATCCTTCTGAGCCTTTCGGCATGTTGAGGCCTTATTCCTTTCTTGTTACCGGTATAGAAAAAATCTTCAATGCCTTTGTGCCTGAATGATTTGATCATGATATTAATGTAACCTCTTGGGTTACTCCTGCCAATAATCAGGACTCAAATATTTGATAAAAATCAGAAGAAAGGATCAGGCAAACGCATTGATCAGGTCTTTCAGAAGCGCTGCAGCAGCGCCGGCGGTGGAACTTTTGCCGCCCATGACCGTTATGCGATCCATGCTGTCTGTGAGATAGCTGACCGCCTTTTCCGAGCCGTTGACAGAGGCAAGGGGGTGGTCCCTTTCAAGCAGTTTAGGGGCGACCCCTATGCGGACGGCGTCGCCTGCTCGCTCTACCGTTCCGATCAGTTTGATTATGCGGTTTTTGTCTTCAGCCTTCCGGATGTCCTCCGGCCTGATACGGGTGATCCCCTGAACCTCTATATCGGAGGGACCGAAATCGGTTTTAAAGAGGCGGTTGGCGATCAGGATGATCTTGTTGGCTGTGTCTTTTCCTTCCACGTCGTAGGTGGGATCGGTTTCGGCAATTCCCATTTCCTGTGCCTCTTTCAAGGCGCTTTCGTAGTCGCATCCCTGATGCTGCATGCGGGTCAGGATGTAATTGGTGGTGCCGTTGAGAATTCCCTCGGCCGATATAAGGCGGGTTCCCGCCAGACAGATGCTCCCCACGTCCAGGGTGGGAAGCGCGGCAGCCGTTGCCGCGCTGATATGAAGGGCGCAGCCGTTCGCCTCGGCCAGGTCGTGCAGTTTTCTGTAATAGAGAACCAGGGGCCCCTTGTTGGCGCTGACAACATCCATTTTTTGTTTAAGCGCGGTGATTATATGGGTGGTCCCGGGCACTCCGTCGATCAGGTTGGTAGGGGTGGCTTCAACGAGCACATCTGCTTCGATCTCCAAAAGCGTCTGCTCCCCGCTTAAACCGGGTCTTCCGCCATGTGCGAATGTTTCCACCGGCCGGCCCTCTTTAAGGTGCGTCAACAGCTCACCAGGGTCGATTCCGTTCTCTTTCGGTGCGATGGCCGCGCCTCCTATATCAACCGCCGCCTTGAGGATAAGCGAGAGGCCGTATTCATCTTCAACAAGGCCTTTTCGATCTTTTAGACTCTCAAGAAAGGCCCTGCCAACTCCACCGAGGCCGCATAGAACAATATTTACGTTTTTTTTCATTTGTTCCCTCTCAATACCAGGTCGTCGTAATCGGATGATCGGATAAACGTCTCGATAATGGTGGGGCCGTCGGCCGCAAATGCCTGTTTGAGTGCGGCCTGATAGGCATTACGGTTGTCCACAGGCACGACCGGAACCCCGAAAAAACCGGCGCTTGATGCGTAGGCTTCACCGTGAAGAGGCGTTCCGTAGGTTTCATAATCTTTCCTGTTCTGCTTGATACGAATCAGTGACAGGGTCTTGTCGGTAATAAGCACAAATACGATCCTTTTGCCGAGCCTCTTGGCCGTGGCCATTTCGCCCGCCATCATGAGAAAACCTCCGTCTCCCACCACACAGCATACCTCGCGTTCAGGCATTGCCAGCTTGGCGCCTATGGCGGCGGGAATCCCGTATCCCATGGAAGAGCAGCCGTTGGTCATGAGCTGGAGTTCAGGATCAGGCGTCCTCCACTGCTGACCGATCAGGTGCAGATGCGCACCCACATCGCAGGTCATGATGCCGTCAGGCGGCAGCGCGGTCCTCAGATCTCCCAGGACGGTCCTTGGATCAAAACCTTGAGCAGGTGGCGCCAGTCGTTCGAACATGGCCTGCCTTCTCTCGGCCAGGGCTGCAAGGTCCCATTTTTTGGGTGGAGTGTCGATACTCAAAAGCCGCTTCAGGGAACTTGAAATATTGCCGACCACATCGCAGGCCAGTGTGAAGTTTTCCTGATCGATATCGGCAGAGGTGGTGTCTATATGGAGCAGAGGGACGGCTGGCATCCAGTCTTCATAGTTTATTTCAATCGGGTCGTAGCCGATTCCCACGATCAGATCCGCCTGCTGATGGGTCTTTCCGACCCGGTCGGCAAGGGCATGGGCCAGGACGCCAGCGTAGGAAGGATGATCTTCTGCGAGCATTCCCTTGGCCATGGGGGTCATCACAACCGGGACATGGTATCTTTCGGTGATCTTTTCTACCAGGCTTTTGACTTTCGCGCGGACCGCGGAAAGGCCCACTGCCAGCAACGGCCTTTCAGCTCCGGCGAATATGTCAGCCATCTTTTTCAATAGGGCAGGGTCAGGCTCAGGCATGCCTGGAATTGCTGCTTGAGCCGCCCGTTTTTCCCGGCTCTTGCTGAAAGGCAGTTCCCCTGCAGGAAGACCGATGTGGACCGGGCCGGGCACTTCGGAGCGGGCGATGGCCGATGCCTTTTGAAGGGTATCTTCGATGCGGTCGCCCGCAAGGCGGGTGGTCCACTTTGTGAGCGGGGCAAAAAGGGCCTGATGGTCGATGTTCATCTGGGTCGTCCGGTGAAGCATCTGATCGCTCATTTCATCTGTAAAAACCAGCATTGGAGAGCGGTCGAGCAGGCCACAGCAAACCCCGGTAGAGAGGTTGCAGGCCCCGGGGCCGAAGGTTCCAAAACATGCGGCCATTTGGCCTGTCAGGCGCCAGCATGCGTCCGCCATGAAACCTCCGCTTGCCTCGTTGCTTACAAGGACAAACTCGATGCCCTCTGTTTCCCTGATTGCCTCCATGTAATCGACCCAGTTTCCGCTGGAAATCCCGAAGATATATCTGATCCCTGTATCTTTAAGTGTTTGCGCGAATACCCGGGCATGTTGTTTTGTCATTTTTCCGGTCCTTTATCCTCTGATGTTACTGCTTTAAATTATCCGGTTTCCAGGTCTGGATATACAGAAAAATAAGGGTTTATGCAATTTGAATCTGTGTCGGACGCTGGTATCATGAGAAACCCTTCCGGTGGGATAAGGGAAACGGAAACCATCATAATAACGATATGATATGCGGGGGTAAAGTTCAAAATATGGGATCATCTCCAAAAGAGTTGGTCTAAATGAAGGATTCTTCGCCCTCGCTTAGCTCAGCTCAGTCCCACTGCTTCGCAGCGGGTTCCCGGTTTCGAGGTCTCAAGGGGCTGCGGTATGGGAGAAAAACGGCTATAGAGTATATGCTTTCTTTATTGCATATGGTTCAGCCTGTGAATTGGAAACCCGGGACATGACATCAGCTGACCTGGGTTATTTGAAAGAAGAGCGGCTTCAAAAATTAAGAAGGGAAATAGGGGATGTCGGGGCAATGTTCAAAGCGATGATCAAATCCCCGGAAAGAAAGCCCTCGAACCTTTGACTCCTTGGGTCCTTGGACCCTCTTCGACAACTAAGTTGGAGAAGAACCAAAATATGTAGCTGAAGGGGCCGTAAACTGATATATTGAGGAATCTCCTAATAAGTTACATTGAGTGACTAATTCAGATATAGGATTGGATTAAAGTATGCGAGTTTAAAGGGGGCTTGAGCTGAAAACGAAAAATTGAACAGCACATCGCCTTTATCTGACAATTTGTTCTAAGGAGTAATAAATCATGTATCCTGAAATTATTCAAAACGACGGTTCTTACGCGTTAACCCTGGAGTTCGCGTCAGGCATGGTCAGCCCCTTGATCCTTGACGCGGTAAGGCGCGTTGTTAAAGATGAAGGGGCCCGAATGCATCTGACCACATCCCAGAAGATCATGATTCTTGACCTTTCAATGGAGTCGGCACAAAGGGCAAGGGAACTGCTGAACAGGGCGGGGGCGGATTTCAAGTTCCCCAAACAGGTCTATCAGCCGAGGGTCTGTGTGGGGTCAAGATACTGCAAACTGGGACTTGTGGACACCCTTGAGTTCGGTGAGCGCATATATGAGAGATATTCCGGGCTTGATATACCCTATAAGATAAAAATCGGTGTCAGCGGCTGCCGCGCATCATGCGCGCATTCCACCCTGGCTGATATCGGTTTCATAGGCAGAAAAAGCGGGTACAGGGTTTATGTAGGAGGCAAATCAGGCATCAACCCGGTAATGGGCCGGGCTCTGCCAGAAACGGTAGGGGAAGACGAGGCGTTTAAGATCCTGGGTAAGGCGATTAATTTATACTGCGAGCACTCAAATCCCGATAAACAATTCCAGCGGCTGTCGGATACTATCGAAAAACTCGGGTTTGAAGGATTTAAGTCGTTAGTGACCGGCAACTAATTGGTTCTATTTCTGAAATGATAAGTTTTGGCAGATATCTGCTCAGATCTTATCGAAAAAATGCTGGAGGGTCTGCACAGCCTTGACCCTTGTATCAAGGTCGATTTTTTCATCAAACTGAAATTCCAGGAGAAACAGGGTCTTGTAGTCGACTGCGGATGTTTCATAGTGCCTTAGTGCCTTTACGGCAAAATTCCGCAGAAATGAGATGTCGTCACCTAACTCTTCCTGCTTTTTGAGTATGAGGTCGAGCGCACCCCGTGCGTCTTCCTCGTTTTCCAGAACGATCTGAATATCGTACAGTTTCCGGACCGCCTTGACGATTCTTTCGCTTTCTACCTGTATCTTCACGGTGTACCTCGATTGATTGTGCGGATTTGATCTTAAATATAAAAATAGTATAAGCGGGTGGAAAACTCAACCTCAATCTTGTTCTATGCCACGGCAGCAAAAGGAGAAACTGAATGGCCTTGGTGGGATTTATCGGAGCCGGTAAAATTTCTTTCCGCTTCCCTGAAATGCGGCGCCGGAGCACCTTTCCCCGTAATGACGGCAATATGAAGCCAGGCCGCCGCTAAAACACCATCGGGAAAACGAACCCCGGCGGCCCGGCCCCAGAAGGGTATTTGATCCTTATTTTGTATTTATGATCGCGTCAAAAAGCTCATCACCCAGCTTTTTACGATATTTGGCCCATATGGGTTGGACCTTGTCCACAAAGGCCTGCCTCTGGCTTACCTTATTCACCTTAACTCCAAGTTCGGTCAGCTTGGCCAATCCGTCGACATGCGAAACCTTTGACAGCCAGCGCTGATATTCGCCTGCCTCTTTACCGGCCCTCAGGACCGCGGCCTGATTTTCTTCGGATAAATCCTGGAATGCTTTTTCATTCATGGCCACATTAGCCAACCCGTAGAAGACATTGATATAGGAATAATATTTCAGAAAATCGTAAAACTTCATGTCGACCATACCCTGGGGCGGGCCCTCAAGACCATCGGCCAGACCCTGCTGAAGATCACTGTAGCGATCGCCCCAGTCGATCGCCGTAGCCGTCGCACCAAGGGCATTGTAGGTGTCGACCATAACCCTATTCTTAGGGACTCTGATTTTGATGCCTTTTAAATCAGAAGGTTGATTGATAGGCCGCTTGTTATTGAAGATGCATCGGTCACCCCATTCAAACCAGCTGACAATACGCATTTTGCTGGCTTTGATAAACTCTTTTTCAAGTTTCTGTCCCACTGGTCCAAAAAGCACTTTGTTGACGTGCCCCCGATCTCTGAAAATAAACGGCATGATATAGATATCCAAGGGTGGGTACCACATAGAGATGTTGTTGACCGCCTGCAGGCTTAAATCCAGCGTACCGTTTTGACACATTTTAGCCGTGGTTTGTTCCTTTCCCAATTGGGCGGAAGGAAAAACTTTAACCTCGATTTCCCCCCTGGTATACTGATTGACCAATGCGGCAAATCTGCGCGCGCCCTTATCATAGGCCGAGTCCTGAGGCAGTCCGTGCGCAAATCTCAACGTCTGTTTCAGCGGTTTGATATAGGCGATACCCACATCCAAGCCTTCACTGAAGGCTATTGAGGGGATGAACATGAACGATACTGCCGCAACCATTAAAAATGCTGTTATTTTTGATTTCATAATTAGCTCCTGTGACCTTTAATTTGAAATAATGATTAAATAAATGTTCCAATCTTTAGTTACCCTCACATTTTGATGTTTCTGATAAGCGGTGCCGGCCAAATATTCTGCTTCCGTATAACGGCTTACGGATAAGAGGTGAGCGCTATACACTCGGCCTGATAATTCTTCGATGATCGATTCACGCACGACACCATCATATGTAACCATCGAATGTGAAAACTTTTTTTTCTGTTTAACCTCATTTAAATTGGTACCTAACAGGTAAAATATGTCAGGCTCAAAAGCCTGATGCATGTTTCATTTGTTCCGGGCACTTTGAAAACCCCCTTTAGGCGATCGGGAGGGCTCAGCCGCGGTGGCTTCCCGGGGAGGGGCACAGGAATCGCGAATAACCAGATCCGTCTGCAACTTGTACTGGCGGAATTTTCTGTTTGCCCTGTTGGCGTCCATGATAATTTTCATGGCGAGCGTGCCCATTTCATAGGATGGAAGCCTTACCGTGGTAAGGGCCGGATCGCAGAAAGCGGCAAACTCTATATCATCAAATCCCATGACGGAAACGTCATGCGGCACCTTCAACCCGCAGGTCTTTATCTCGGTGATGGCTCCCATGGCCAGGGGGTCACTGGCGCAGAATATGGCGGTGGGAGGCTCATCCAGTGAAAGGAGCCTTGCAGCCCCTTCTTTTCCGTCAAGCAGGGTGGGTTCCGTTTCTATTACGTACTCCTGCCTATACTTGATGTCCTTTTCCTCGAGAGCCGAAATATAGCCTTCAAAACGCCTTTTTGCCCTCCTGATTCCGCTGAAAGGTCCTATGATAGTGGCGATTTTCCTGTGACCCAGAGACAGCAGGTATTCCGTTGCCTTGTAAGCTGCCTCGAAGTTGTCCAATCCCACATAGTTGATCTCGTCGTTTGAAAGGATTTCGTAGGTGACAACCGAGGGTATTCCCATCTTCGGGAACTTGTAGACCAGGTCCCGGTTACTTTCAAAAAAGCCGGCCAGAATCAGGCCTGAAAGGGGAAGTTTCAGCCATAGTTCAAGCAACTTGCGTTCCTTTTCAGGGGAGTAATGGCTGCTGCCGATCAGGACATGATGGTTTCCTGTTTCACCTGTTTTTTCCGCTCCAAGGGCGGTGTTGGAAAAAAGGGAACTTCGCACCGTAGGGATCATAAGGGCGACTATAGGCAGGGATTTGGGCAGTAGAGCATTTGTTGAATGTTTGGCTTCATAGCCGAGCCGATCAATTGCTGAAACCACCCGCTTGAGTGTGACCGGCATTACCTGGTGTGGTGAGTTTATGCAGCGCGATACGGTGGCCTTGGATACCTCGGCTAGGGTCGCGACGTCTTCCATGTTCGGTGTGTTGTTTTTCCGGCTCATAAGCTGAATCCTCAGTGTGAAAGAATTCCCCGATGGGGTTTAATAATTTTTCCTTCGATGAAACAAGGGCCATGAATGATAAAGCCAAATGAAACAGGTTTCTGAAAATGTCTCATAGGCTAAAGTTCATGTCAAGCTTTTTTTGTTTTTGAGAAATATTTGTCCTGAAACCTTTGATGTTAAGTTGTAATATGCTGATATATAATGATAATATTTGATAGATTGTCTTTGTTAAAAAAGGTGCATGTTAAAAAATATTGGCAAATTCATGACATATAAGTAAAGATATGAATGAAATGGAATTGAAGTGTTTCAGAAATTATATGTAACAATATATAGCCAAATTATGCATCTGCTAAGCTTTTTCTCCCAAAGGTTGAAGCAGAGACACCCCTGCACCTTATACAGGTTACATACCGGAAGACTTGGCTTTCGCCTTATACCCTGATATCCTACTTTATATGGTGACTTTTGTTTATCGAACGATTCAGGGTTTTGTCTGAAAGGGTATGTGATCTGTAATGCTAAAATTGGAGAGAAATATATATGGATATAAAACTGTACCAGATTGACGCATTCGCCTCCGAGCTGTTTGAAGGTAATCCCGCCGCGGTCTGCCCTTTGGACGAGTGGCTGCCGGATGAAATCATGCTGGCCGTTGCAAAGGAAAACAATCTGTCTGAAACGGCCTTTTTCGTCCCTGAAGGGGGCGGATTCCGTATCAGATGGTTTACCCCTGAAAGCGAGGTGGACCTGTGCGGTCACGCCACTTTGGCATCCGCCTTTGTCCTGTTCGATATCCTGGATTACGAAAAAGAGATGATCCAGTTTGATTCAAGATCAGGGCCTCTCAATGTTACAAAAGGCAAGGAAGGGCTGATCATGGATTTCCCGGCCCAGCCCCCTGTGTCTTGCGAGATCCCGGAACAAATCGTAAAGGCCTTTGGTCCGGTGCCTAAAGAGTGTCTAAGGTCTGAAGACTTTATAGCGGTTTTTGAAAATGAGTCTGATATCGTGTCGGCAGATCCGGATTTTGAGGAGCTTAAGAAACTTGACCTACGAGGTGTCATAATTACGGCCGGCTCGGAGCGTTATGACTTTGTGGCAAGGTTTTTCGCCCCCAAATACGGAATCCCGGAAGATCCCGTAACAGGTTCCGCTTATACGCAGCTGGCGCCTTACTGGGCGGCCAGGACAGGCAGGAGGAGATTCAGGGTAAGGCAGGTGTCTTCCCGAGGCGGCGAGCTGAGCTGCGAGGTAGTCGGTGACCGGGTGTTTATATCGGGCAGGGCGGTAAAATATCTTGAAGGCAGGATAAAGATAGATGACTTTTAAAGGGGCAGACAGGGGCGGCAAAAAGACCGTTATCAATGTAATTGAGCCGATCCGGGCTTTAAGGAGCGAGCAATGAATGAGTTTAAAGAGATTATATCGGTGGCCGGTTACGTAATCGAGTGCGTCGGTGTCCTGATGATTATCACCGGTTCTGTTTATTCCTTGTTTTGCTTTGCTACGCAGTATAGAGAAAACCTGGAAGGTGTTGCCTACCGTGTGCTTCGTCGCCGACTGGGGCGTTCGATAATCCTTGGTCTGGAATTTCTTATTGCAGGAGACATCATCCGGACCGTGGTTGTGGCGTATACCCTTAAAAATGTAGCGATATTGGGATTAATCATACTTATAAGGTCATTTTTGAGCATCGTGCTCCATCTTGAAATCGAGGGCCGCTGGCCATGGCAACCGGTAAGGGAGGGTGAAATGGAGTAGCGGCGTCTTAAGAATACCTATATAAATCGTGCTATCTCCTTGAGCTCTTTCTTGCATATGACCGGAACCTCGACATCATCGGCCGGGTATCCCACAGGCAGGATAAGAAAAGGGCGCTCGTTTTTCGGTCTTTCAAGCACCCTGTTTAAAAAGCCCATGGGACTGGGCGTGTATGACAGGCAGACAAGACCCGCGTTATGTACCGCGGTTATGAGCATGCCGGTTGCGATTCCGACCGATTCCTTCACGTAATAATGTTTTATTGTTTCTCCGTCAGGCCCTGTGCCGTACCTCTTTTCAAAGATCGCTATAAGGTAGGGGGCCTCTTCAAGAAAGGGCTTCTGCGCATCGGTCTTTAATGCGGAGAGGGCATCCAGCCATTGTTTGGGCGCCCGTTTTTTGTAGAATTCATATTCCACCTTTTCCGCCTCCCGCCTTACCGTCTTTTTGATCAGCGGGTCACTGACCGCGACAAAATACCAGGGCTGCATGTTGGCGCCGCTTGGAGCGGTACCGGCTGCTGCGATGCATGCCTCTATGACCTCTTTCGGCACCGGGTGATCCGAGAATCTTCTGACGGACCTTCTCCTGCTCATCTGTTTATGAAAAAGCCTTGCCCGTTTTTTCATTTCCGGTTCAGGGTACCGGCGATAGTCAAAGACACCTTTTTGATTCGATTTGATCATAAGGTCCTCCTTTAAGCACGCAGCCGGGATGTTTTTCCTTCAGTTTCTCTAATTTTGAAGTATAATACGGCCATGAACAAAGACAAAGAAATAATATATCTTATAGACGGTACATCCTACATACACAGGGCATACCATGCAATCAGAAACCTGGCGAACTCAAAGGGTTTTCCCACAAACGCCGTTTTGGGCTTCACCAAAATGGTCCTGAAGCTCCTTTCAGATAAGAATCCCGGATACATGGCGGTTGTCTTCGATTCCAGGGGACCGACCTTCAGACATGATATGTACAAGGATTACAAGGCCAACCGCCCGCCCATGCCTGAGGACATGGCCGTGCAGATCCCGGTGATAAAATCCATACTCAAGAAGATGAACCTTGAGATGCTGGAACTCAAGGGCTACGAGGCGGACGATATCATAGGCACACTCGCTCGAATGTGCGAGGAAAAGGGTTTTAAATCGGTCATGGTGACCGGCGACAAGGATTTCAGACAGCTTCTGACCCCTTACACTTGCATGTGGGACAGCATGAAGGATAAGGTCTTTGAATATGAGGCCTTAAAGGAAGAGCACGGATTCGAACCCCAATTGTTCATAGATGTGATGGGGCTTTCAGGTGACAGTGTGGACAACATTCCCGGCGTGCCGGGGGTGGGGGAAAAAACCGCCATAGGCCTGATAAAGGAATACGGATCGTTTGAAGCGGTGTTCGAAAACCTGGAAAAGATAAAGAAGAAAAGGCTCAAGGAAAACCTGAGGGACTTCAGGGACCAGGCGGTTTTGAGCAGGAAACTCGTGGAGATAGACCGATTTGTTCCGCTTGAAAAGGATGTGGAAGAGTTGAAAGTGGGAGAGCCGGAGGGCGAGGGGCTTGCGGATATCTTCAGGGAGATGGAATTTCGCGGTCTCTGGGATCAGTTCGCTTCAAGATCAAAGGCTGAAAGCGATTACAGCCTTTGCCTTAGTCTTGATGAGCTAAAGGACCATGTCAGGTACATAAGGCAAAAGGGTGTCCTGTCCATAGACACGGAAACAACCAGTACCGAGCCGCTCAAGGCTAGGCTTGTGGGGATCTCTTTTTCCTGTGAAAGCCGCAAGGCCTGCTATGTGCCTTTCGGGCACAGTTATCTGGGAGCACCCGAGCAGGTCTCATGGGAAGATGCAAGGGAGGTCCTTAAGGATGTGCTGGAGGATGAAAAAATCCTCAAGGTTGGGCAGAACATCAAATACGACGCAGAGGTATTGAGGCTCCACGGTATTGAACTCAAGGGCATTCATTTCGATACCATGCTCGCATCCTACGTGATCAACCCCGGTATGAGGCAGCACAACCTCGACTCTCTGGCCCAGCAGTATCTCAATCACAAGATGATCGGGTATCACGATGTCGTGGGCAAGGGGAAAAACGAGCGCTCTTTTTCAGATGTCGGAGTCGAAGAGGCGATGGCCTATTCCTGTGAGGATGCCGATATAGCATTGCTCCTGGTTGATGTCCTTGAGAGGAGACTCAGGTCTGATAAGAATGAAGCGCTTTTTTACGAACTGGAGATGAAGCTTATCCCCGTGCTAATGGATATGGAGCTTGAAGGGATATCGATAAACGCCCCCTTCTTCAGGCAGATGTCGGCCGGTTTCACCAGGCAGCTGAAGGAACTCGAATCAGAGATATACAAAGAGGCGGGAATGGACTTCAATATAAACTCGCCCCAGCAGCTTGGAGAAGTGCTTTTTGAAAAACTTCAGCTTCCCAGCCAGAAAAAGACCTTGAAGACGGGCCGATATTCAACCGATGTAAAGGTACTCAAAAAACTGACCGTGTATCCGCATAAGGTTCCCGGGCTGGTGTTGAGATACAGGACCCTGACAAAGCTCAAGTCGACCTATCTCGACTCCCTTGTCAGGATGGTTAATCCCGCAACAGGGAGGGTGCATACCTCCTACAACCAGACCGTCACCGCTACCGGAAGGCTGAGCAGCAGCAACCCGAACATGCAGAATATCCCGATTAGGGGGGAAGAGGGAAGAGAGATAAGAAAGGGTTTTGTGCCCAAAGAGGGGCATTTTCTCGTTTCGGCGGACTACAGTCAGGTGGAACTGAGGATCTTCGCCCATTATTCAGGCGATGCAGCCTTTATCGAGGCATTCAAGGCCGATGAGGACATACATGCCAGAACCGCATCCGAGATCATGGGAGACAGATCGGGTGAGATCACCGATGATATGAGGCGGATAGCAAAGGCTATAAACTTCGGTATAATCTACGGTATGGGTCCGAAAAAGCTGGGTGATGAGCTGGGCATTGAGCTGAAGGTGGCAAAAAACTATATCTCCGCATATCTGGCGCGCTATAAGGGGGTAGCCCGTTACAAGGAAGAGATTGTGAATCAGGCCCGTGAAAACGGTTATGTGGAGACCCTTTTCGGAAGGAGAAGGTATCTGCCCGATATAACCCACGGCAACAGGGTCATCCGGGCCGAGGCCGAGAGGATCGCCGTTAATACCCCTATCCAGGGGACTGCCGCCGATCTCATAAAGATGGCAATGGTAAATATCCACGGGCGGCTAAAGAGTGAAAAGATGGGCTCAAGGATGCTTCTTCAGGTCCATGACGAACTGGTCTTCGAGGTGCCTGAAAATGAGCTCGACAGTTTGATGCCGCTTATAAAAGATGAGATGGAGAACGTATACCCGCTCAAGGTACCCCTGAAGGTGGATATTAACAAGGGCGGAAACTGGGATGAGGCGCATTGACCTCGATGGCCTCTGACGGGCGAAAAGCGGAAAATTATCAATATGACGATTTCAAAGGCTGTTTTGGATTGAAATCGTGCGGTCTTATTGATAAGGGATAAACCTTGAAGGAGTGGATATGGGGGTTGTCGGCCCTCTTGTTTGATTGCCGGGAAAATTTGATGTCAGGAGTGTGATCAGGTGTTGGACAAGACTATCGGCCCTGGAGGGTTTTATATAGGCATTGATGCCGGTTCGGTGAGTATTAACTCCGTTGTCTTAAGCGGGGACAGGGAACTGGTCTACGAAGCCCCTTACAGGCGGCATTTCGGAAAGGTGGAGGAAGAGGTTTCAAAACTGCTGGCAGGGCTTTACGACAGATTCGGAAGGCAGAATGTCGTATCCGTCTCCTTTACAGGAAATCTTGGCAAAAAGCTGAGTGAGAAACTGGGTGCGTTCTTCGAATTCGAGACCATAAGCCAGGTGCTGGGCGCCCTTTTCATAGAGCCTGAGACAAGGACGATTATAAGCATGGGAGGCCAGGAGACCGCCCTTTTGCAGATAAGACACTATGAGGGCGCCTGGGACCTGGAGCATTTCAGTACCAACGGACCCTGTGCCTCCGGCACCGGGTCCTTTATCGAGCAGCAGGCCGAAAGGCTGGCGACTTCGCTTTACAGCGAGGAAAAGGACTTTTCCAGGGATATCGAAAAGATCCTCGCGGATTTTATCCGTAAGGGTCTGAAAAGCACCAGTCCCTCCGATGTCGCATGCAGGTGTACCGTGTTTACCAAGTCGGACATGATACATCTTCAGAACAAGGGAGAAAGGCTGGAGGATATAATATTCGGCCTTCATCTGGGAAACGCAAGAAACTACATGAGTACCATAGTAAACAACAGGGAGCTTGAAGAACCGATAGTGTTTGCCGGCGGCCTTTCCCTTAACGAGTTGCAGGTAAAGGCATTTAAGGGTTATTTCCCGGCCCTGAGGGTGCCGGAGCACAGTACCTCGGTAGGGGCGCTGGGTGTGGCCCTTCAGGCCCTGGAGCAGGGTATGACGGGCAGGCCTGAGCCTGAAACGCTTCAAAACTCAGGCGCGCAGGAGGATGAAAACGTGCCCCGTGCCGGGCGGCTTATTCTCAATTTGACGGATTTTTCAAGGACAAACCGGGTAAATAAGAGAGCCCTCAGCGGCAGACCCAAAGTGTTTCTCGGCATAGACATAGGTTCCACGACAAGCAAGTATGCCCTTATAGACAGGAGAAAAGAGATAATTCACAAGAGCTATGTGCATACCCAGGGAAGGCCGGTAGAGGTGACCAAGGGACTGCTCGGGAACATTCTGAGCGATCTGGGGGTGGATGTAGAGATAGCGGGAGTGGCCACGACAGGATCGGGAAGAAACGTTGTGGGTGATTTCCTGAACGCGGATCTGATAATTGATGAGATCACCGCACATGCGAAGGGTGCGGTAAGCATAGATCCGTCGGTGGATACCATATTCGAGATAGGAGGCCAGGACTCGAAATATATCTCGCTTTCAAATACATATCCCCTTGATTTCGACATGAACAAGGTGTGCGCGGCAGGCACGGGCAGCTTTCTCCATGAGCTGGCAAACAAGTACGGTATCAATATCGTTGGGGAGTTTGAGGAGATAGCCCTATCGTCTGAAAGCCCGGTAAAACTGGCCGAAAGATGCACGGTTTTCATGGAGTCGGATCTTGTCTCCTACCTTCAAAAAGGCATGAAACAGAAGGATCTTATAGCGGGGCTCTGTTATGCAATTGTCCACAACTACCTGAACCGGGTGGTGGGTAAGAGAAGAATCGGAGAAAGGGTCATGTTCCTTGGCGGGCCTTCCCTTAACAAGGGAGTGGTGGCGGCCTTTGAAAACGTACTGAAAAGAGGGCTCATTGTACCCCAGCACAGGGAGGTCCTGGGTGCCTACGGAGCGGCACTGAGCGTGCAGGAGGAAATGGCGGCCGGGGCCGGGGCAAAAAGCGGTTTCAGGGGGCTTGAAAGCGCGATAAACGACTCCATGCAGTATACGGAAAAGGTCTGCAAGGCGGACCCGGACTGCCACAACCAGTGCAAACTCAAGATCTATGATTTTGACGGCAGGAAGAGCATCTGGGGGGGGGAATGCGGACGCTACGAGGTCTCCCGGGCAAGCGGTCAAAAAAAGGAAAATTTCTTCAGGTTGAGAGACCGCATCTGGAATGAGCATATGGATGGGGTTTTTGATCTTTTGGGAAGAGAACCTCTCATGGAGGTGGAAGATCGTCCCACCGTAGGCATGCAGCGGGCCCTTTACGGGCATCAGACCTCCGTGCTGTGGGCGCACTTCTTTGACAGGCTGGGGATGCGACTGGTGCTTACCCCTCCCACCAACCCGCTGATCTCCAAAGCGGGGATAGAAAAGATGGTTGCGGAGACCTGCTACCCGGTCAAGATCTCACACGGGCATGTCGGCGAGCTTATCGGCAAGACCCGCTATCTTTTCCTGCCTACCATGATTTCAATGACAACCCCCGAGGAGGAAGAGGCGGGTTTCTTCTGCCCGCTGGTGCAGGGAAACTCCTACATGATAAGGGTGGCCATGAAGGTGGATCGCTCCTCACTCCTGGCGCCTGTGATACATCTTAAGCATGATCCGGACACCCTGGCAATCGAGATCCATGAACAGCTGGGCTCAAGACTTGCGAAGAGTAAAGGGGAGATCAGGGAGGCGCTTTTATACGGGCTTGAGCGACATGACCTCTTCACCAAGGCGATGTATGAGGCGGGGGAACTGCTGCTTGCCCGACATGACCCTTCCGAGCCGCTTGTCGTGGTTACCGGCAGGCCCTATAACCTCTATGATGAAAGACTGAATCTGAGGCTCGGACAGAACCTTTCCAGAATAGGTGTGCCGGGGATCCCGATGGATTTCGTGGATGTCTCGGACGTGGATCTCTCGGATTTTCCCTCCATGTACTGGGGGCTGGGCGCCCAGATACTGAGGACGGCGAAACTGATAATGAGCCATCCCAATTATTTCGGCCTGCATGTGACCAATTTCAGCTGCGGGGCGGATTCCTTTATTGAACATTTTTACAAATACATCATGCAGGACAAGGCATTCCTGGTTCTGGAGCTTGATGAACACAGTGCTGTGGCCGGAGTGATGACAAGGCTTGAGGCCTATAAGAACGTGATAAACAATATCATGCGGAAAAGCCGTGCCGATCTGGTCGGAAACAGGAAATGGGCAAACTAGGCGCATGGATACAGGATTTACAATGAATCATGATACTGCTGAAAGATTCGGATCCTTAAGGGAAGGGCTGGGGCGTTTCAACCTGGCCGGGAAGAGATTCCTGATCCCGCAGATGAACAGGATAGGGTGCCATCTTCTGGCCGCGACATTCAGGGGCTTCGGTATAAACGCCCAGGTCATGGATACATGCAGGAATCTCGACCTTGGAATGGAGTACACATCAGGCAAGGAGTGTTACCCCTGCCAGATCACGATGGCGGACATACTCTACTTCCTGGATCGGGAAAAGGAGCTTCTGGAAAAGGACTTTGATCCTGAAAAGTATGTCTACTTCATGCCTGAGGCCGACGGGCCCTGCCGTTTCGGGATGTACAACAAGTATCAGCGTATAGTGCTTGATTCCCTTGCTGATTTTGAAAGGGTGAAAATCGGATCCATGACCACCAAAGACGGGTATTCGCTTGACGGTATGATAGAAAAGGGAAAGGTCACCGATCTCAGAAAGGCGAGTTATCTCTCCGCGGTGGTAGCGGATATCCTTGACAGATTTCTCTGGAGGATAAGACCCTATGAGAGGGAAGAGGGCATGGCCGATGATTTTATCGAGGCAGCCATGGGCAGGCTGGAACGCGCGTTCGAGGAGCGTGCCGGCAAGGCGGATTCCGACGGGATACTTGAAAGCCTGGAAAGGGAGATAATCAAGGGAAGATCGGTTATCGATCCGGATATCCCGAGGAAGCCCCTTATAGGCATTGTAGGGGAGATATATCTGAGGACCCATACAGGGGCTAATCAGGACACCATAAGGGTGCTTGAAAAATATGGCGCCGAGGTGGTTAACGCCTCCATTTGTGAGTGGATTAATTATACGACATATGACAAGCTAAGGGATAGCAGGACGGGTTTCAGGCTGGCCATGAAGCAGCTCCGGATAAATGAGATGAAAAGACAGATAAAGAAGATCGCCGGTTTCGGATTGGATCTTCTGTATCAGCAGCATGTGCAGAAGCGTGCCTACGGACGGATAGCGCCTCTCATCGATCTCGTGCAGGATCACAAGGTTTCCCATCTTGAAAAGACACTCAAACAGGAAGACCTCTTCAGCTTTGACATCGGAACCGAGGCATGCCTGAGCATACCGAGCGTGGTTGAATACGCCAGGTCGGGCTTTAACGGCGTGGTCAACATCTACCCTTTCACCTGCATGCCGAGCACCATCGCGTCCGCAGTGGCAAAACCGGTAATGAGCAGGCTGGGGGTGCCATATCTTGATACGCCTTACGATTCAAGCATTCAGCCGGGAAGAGAAGCGGCCATAAGGACATTCATGTATCAGGCCTGCCAACACCACAAACGACACTCAAGGGGTGTGCAGACATGATCGCGCAATGCGCCCTTGAAATAAAAATGCACTTATCAAGACGGTCTTGAGAGAAAACTGAAAAATACCATAGAAGAAAAACACAGGAAGAGCCAAATGACTATAAAGATGCTCATAAATGCCGTGGAAGCGGAAGAATACAGGGTCGCCATTGTGAAAGACGGTATCCTTGACGCCTTTTACATAGAATCCGTCAGTTCGGAACATATAAAGAGGAACATATACAAGGGGATAATAGAGAGGGTCGAGCCCAGCCTTCAGGCCTGTTTCGTAAATTACGGAGGTGAAAGAAACGGGTTTCTTCAGTTGAGTGAAGTCCATCCTGAATATTTTTCAGGAAGGGAGGGGGAGGAGCATTCCGGCGAACAGTCAAATCTCCGCATAGAAAAGGTGCTCAAAAAGGGACAGGAAGTCCTGGTCCAGGTCTTAAGGGAGATGCCGGGGAAAAAGGGGGCTCAGCTCTCCACCTTTTTGTCGTTTGCGAGCAGATTCATCGTGCTGACCCCGGGAAAGACGACCGGTGGTGTTTCGAAGAAGATCGAGGAGGACAAGGAAAGGCAGCGCCTTAAATCGATAATGGCTGAATTCAAGTTTCCCGAAGGGGTCGGTTATATTGTTAGGACCGCGGCTCTGAAACAAAACAAAAAGGTGCTCTCAAGGGACGTCAACAGGCTGTTGAGGATGTGGAAGAGCATTAAAAAGGATGTAAAGGATATGCCGGCGCTCTCCCTGATCCACAAGGAAGAGGATATCTGTCTGAGAACCCTGCGCGATTATTTTACCGGGGAGATCGGCGAAGTCCTGGTGGACGACAAGATGACCTTTATCAAGGTAAAGGATTATATGAAGATAATTTCTCCTAAGCACCAGCGAAGGGTGAAACTCTACAAGGAAAAAAGGCCTCTGTTTTCCCACTATGAGATAGAAAAACAGATAGAGGAGATCTACAGCGAAAAGGTGCCTTTGAAATCGGGCGGTTCAATAGTGATCGACCCGACAGAGGCGCTGGTCGCCATAGACGTCAACTCGGGCAGGGGAAGGCTTGGAAAGGATGTGGAGACCACCGCGTTCAATACCAACAAGGAGGCGGCATTTGAGATCACACGGCAGCTCAAGCTCAGGGACATGGGCGGCCTGATAGTAATAGACTTTATTGATATGCGGGATCGGGGCCATAACAGGGAAATCGAGAAGATCGTCAGGGATGAGGTGAGAACGGACCAGGCAAAGATAGATGTGGCGGGGATTTCAAAATTCGGCCTTATGGAACTTTCCAGGGAAAGGCTGAGGCCTTCTCTGGAGTCAAAGAGCTATCAGACATGCCCCTACTGCCTGGGCAGGGGGCTTGTTCAGTCGGTTGAGTCCGCCTCTCTTTCATTTCTGAGGAGGATCTGGATGGGGGCGTCAAAAAAAGGTGTTGTTCAGGTAAAGGGCGAACTGCCCGTTGAGGTGGGTACATATCTTCAGAACAGGAAACGAAAGGAGATCTCCGGATTCGAATCGAGGTACGGGGTGGACGTTACCCTGGAGGTAAATCCTTCCCTTCCCCTGGGCGGAGGGAAACTGGAATTTATCAAGGAAACGAGCGAGTAAGATGCCTTTCGTGTGCGGATTCCGTATCTTGGATATACCTTGATGCGGCCTGGATATGTTTAATAATATTATTTATTTTATCGTTGCCCTGCTTATCTTCAACATAAGCTACCCTGAAAAAGCACCGGCCGGATCTCTGTTTTTTACGGCATCGATGCTTTTTTTGAGCTGGGCGGTCTTCGCAGGCTACTGCTTCCGGGGATTCAGGAATTTTAAAAGGGATGTAAGGAAAGGGGGCTATACAGGCGGTAACATAGGTGCGCTTTCCGCCTTTTATCAGCGCCTGGTAGTAAGACTGTCGGTGCTGGCCCTTTTTCTGTTCGCCCTTGCGGTGTTCCTTTTCAATATAAAATACTGGATTCTGCTTGTCCCGTTTGCGGAGAAATTCAGTGTGTTTCAGGGGCTTGCGGCGCTTTCCCTGTTTTTTTTCTACCTCTGCACGATATGGTATTTCGCGTACCCCGCCTATGAGGCAATATTCCGGCCCGGAATCAGGAAAAAATCTTTTATCGTTTCAAACCTGAGGCTCAATTTCCCCATACTCTTCCCGTGGGCCTCTCTTTCCCTTGTCTATGACATTGTGGGCCTGACGGCCCTTTTAGGGCCTGACAGGTTCTTGAGCAGTGTGCGGGGGCAGGTAATCTTTTTCGCGGTATTCCTGGTGCTGCTCATGATCTTTATGCCTGCCCTGATCCAGCACTGGTGGGGGTGCAGGCCCATAAGGGACGGCCTGAAAGGCAGAGAACTTGAGAAATTTCTTAAAGATAACGGGTTCAGGTACAGAGGGCTTCTTGACTGGCCGATCTTTGAAGGGCGTATGATGACCGCCGGTATCATGGGTATAGTCCCCAGATACAGATACATACTTGTGGCCGACTCGCTGCTTGAGATCCTTTCAATGGAAGAACTCAAGGCGGTGCTCGCCCACGAGATGGGGCACGCGAGATACCGGCACCTGGCCTTTTATCTCCTTTTCTTCATAGGTTTCATGATAATATCCATGGGCATGCCCGACATGGTGGTCTCCCTGTTTTTCCTTTTTCCATTTTTCCAGGACATCCTGGTTTCGGAGGGTACCCAATCCGCAAGCCTCTTTTATCTCATATTTTCGATCCCGATGCTGATTTCGCTCCTTATCTATTTCAGATACGTCATGGGCTTTTTCATGAGGAACTATGAGCGCCAGGCGGATCTTTATTCAGCCTCCCTCATGGGGACACCTGAGCCGATAATAAGCTCACTTGAAAAGATAGCCTATGCCGGCGGCAGGAGCAGAAACGTCCCCAGCTGGCACCACTTCAGCGTAAGGCAAAGGGTTGAGTATCTGTGGAAAACGATCTCCGACCCGGGCATGTTCAGAAGGCACAACCGCTTCGTTTTTAAGGCCTTTATCATATATCTCGTCTGCATGGGCGCTGTGGGATACTTCCTCCATTTGAGCGGTGCAAAGGATCGGTTCAACCGTTTTGCCGTGACAAGGGCGATTGAGAGACAGGTCGTGGAAGATCCCGATAATGCGGCCCTCCTTCAAACGGCCGGTTCCCTGTATCTTGAGACGGGCGGCTATCCGGAGGCCGCAGGGGCCTATGAACGGGTAATCGCGATTGAGCCTGAAAACGCGGCCGCACTCAATAATCTGGCATGGATACTTGCAACCGCGCCTCAAAAGGACCTGCTGAACCCGCCACGCGCGGTGGCGCTGGCCCAAAGGGCGGTCTCGATCGAGCGCTCCCCCATGTTCCTCGATACCCTGGCGGAGGCCCATTTTGTAAACGGCTCCGCTCAAAAGGCGATTACGATAATTGAAGAGGCTATTGATGGGGCCAAGGAAAACAGGGCTTACTACAAGGGGCAGCTAAAGAAATTCCGGGGGTTAGAGGACTGATCTCTTAATCGGCTGCGGCGTTTTTGATAAGATTATTACCATGTAAGCAGGTGAGAGGTGCTTGGTCCCGTATCTACTGCGACAACAGGCCTTTATACCTTTGAATAGCAATTGAAAGGGAGTGCGGTAAATGAGAGTTTTGATAGTGGAAGATGATGAACTTATTGCCTCTTTTGTAACAAAGGGATTGAAGGAGGAGGGGTTTGCCGTGGACCATGCCTCCGATGGACAGGAGGGCCTTTATCTTGCGCTGAATGAACCATATGATATAGCCGTGGTCGATATTATGCTTCCCGGGCTGGACGGGCTTACACTTATAGAAAAGATGCGCTGCCGACAGGTCACCATCCCCGTCATTATTCTAAGTGCAAAGAGATCTATTCGGGACCGTGTCAAGGGGCTTCAGACTGGAAGTGACGACTACCTTACAAAACCTTTTGCCTTTTCGGAACTCCTCGCCAGGATACAGGCATTGCTGAGGAGGGCGAGGGGCCTTTCAGAGCCGTCCCTGCTGACGGCAGGTGATCTTTCCCTCGATCTCGTCACCCACGAGGTGTTCAGGGGAGGGGAAAAAATTGAGCTTCAACCGAGAGAATATGCCCTGCTGGAATTTCTTATGCGGAACAAGGGCAGGGTAGCCACAAAGACCATGATAATGGAGCATGTGTGGAATTACAATTTCGATCCCCGTACAAATGTCGTTGAAGCGAGGATATACCGGCTGAGAGAAAAGGTCGATAAAGACTTTGAACAAAAACTAATCCACACTATTCGCGGGGCAGGCTATGTTATTAAAGAAATTTAGTGAACACTCAAAGACCCTTGCCTTCAGGCTCACTGTCTGGTATGCGGCCATTTTTATGCTTTTTTCCCTGGCTGCATTTTTTTCCGTATATATAACCGTTAAATCCCAGATGCAGAATGGCATAGATGAAGACCTTTTGAGCGAAACAAAGGAATTCTCCGAGATCTATGCGCTTAAGGGAATCGAGGAAGCTAAAACACTCATGTCGCTTGAGGCCGAATCCGAAGGTAATGCAAAGGTTTTTCTCAGGCTTTTAACCTTTGAGGGAAAGGAAACAGCCGCATCCAACATGACTTCCTGGAAATGGATAGGAGTAAACAAGACCGCCCTTGAGACCATTTCCCGGACAGGCGGGAATTACTTCGAGACGGTGACGACCAGCCGGCCGTTTCATGTCGCGCGGACTCTATACAGCAGGCTTGATGATGGACTGGTCTTCCAGATGGGACTTCTAATTGACGAGAGAAGGCAGGTCAGCCATCTTATGCGGGATGTGTTCCTTATCACTCTCTTAATTTTTGCGGTATTTGCCTGCCTGGCGGGATGGATTATGGCCAGGCGCGCCCTGCGGGGGGTTGAAAAGATCACTCGAACGGCAGAGACCATCTCCAGCGGGAAATTGGATAACAGGGTCACTATAAAGGGGGGGGGATCCGAGATTGAAAAACTGGCTTTGACGTTCAATCAGATGCTGGACCGGATCAATAGACTTATAAGGGATAGGAGGGACATGTCCGACAACATCGCTCACGATCTGAGAAGCCCTGTGTCAAGAATCAGGGCGATGGCGGAGATGTCCTTTGCATCAGGAAGTCCTGGGGAAGACGAAAACAGCATGGCAGTTGAGATTATAGCCGAATGCGACAGCCTCCTGGAACTGATTAATACGATGCTGGATATCTCCGAGGTGGAATCGGGTGCCGCCGAGCTTGCTTCTGAGAGGGTGGACATGTCCTGGCTGGTTTCCGACGCCTTGGATCTTTTTCTTCCAATGGCTGAGGATAAGGGACTTATTCTGATCAATGATATATCGGATGACTGCCTGGTGAAGGGTGATACTCGAAAACTCCAAAGGCTGGTGGCAAATATCCTGGACAATGCAATAAAGTATACGTCCGCCGGAGGCAAGGTACGCATCAGTACCGCAAAAAGCAATGGGTGGATCCATATTAGTATCAGCGATACAGGTTGCGGTATCCCTGAAAAAGACATCCCCGGTATTTTTGAGCGTTTTTACCGCTGTGACGCAAGCAGAACCAGGAGAGGCTTCGGGTTGGGGCTTAATCTGGCCCGGGCCATTGCACGCGCTCACCATGGTGAAATCACCGTAAGCAGCGGCAAGGGCAAAGGTAGTTTGTTTTCAATCCATCTTCCTTCGATTTCCTGAATTTTCCCCTCAACGCCAAGGGCTTTCCCTTTGAAAAAACCATAATAGCAGCCTCAATTCATTTCCGCCTATCTCATTCAACGACCTCTTATAATAATAATTTTTAAAAATGACCAAATGATCATTTTCAGGTCATCCTTTCGTTAGGTCTGCCCCTGTATCATGGTCGGAATGCAAGAGATAATAGGAATGAGGAGACGGCCATGAGCACACTTAGAAACGAAAACGCGGATGTTATGGTGAAGGTAGTCGAGATAATACATTCGGCTTTTAACAATAGAATATTACTCAAGTCGTTTGAGCAACTCAGGTTTTTACTTTTCGGCGGGGTCTTCGTCCTGTGCTTTTCATATGTGAAACCCTCTCTTGTCCACTTTTTGCTCGGTTTTTCAGTGAGCGTCATGGGTGAAGCGATCCAGCTCTGGAGCTTTTCCTGTCTCAGGAAAAACAGCATCCTTGCGACGAGAGGCCCCTACGCCCTTACACGCAATCCCATGTATCTGGGGCGTTTTTTTCTTCTTCTCGGATTACTGGTGCTTTTTGAGAACCTGTGGCTGATTTTTGCATATATGATTGGCTACTTTTTTTACATGGTAAACAGGGTAAAGAGAGAGGAAGGTGTTTTGCGTAACATTTTCGGAAATGAATATGAGCAATACTGCGCGAAGGTCAACCGTTTTATGCCCTCTTTCAGGGGGGTCTCTCTCCGGTCCCTAAGCGGTTTCAGGACTAAATGGCTTATAAAAAACAACGGACACCTAAATGCCCTGCTCATAGTACTCGTTTATGCAGTATTCTATTTCGAAGCCTTTATCCTCGATTGATTCAAACAGCGTGATGTACCCGTCAATGGAAAAGACGAAATGTGCGGTGAAATTTTCAGTACGCATATGAAAACAACAGGGCCTTCAGCCGTGCTGATATTTTATGTGGGAGATGATTGGAATGCGGTCTCAATTTTTACCCTTTTCAAGGCCTTCAATCTCGAAAAGCGAGGTCAGTGCCGTTGAAAAAATTCTTAGATCAGGATGGATTACCACCGGAGCGGCAACAGCCGATTTTGAAAAGAAGTTCCGCAGATATACCGGGTGCGAAAATGCCGTGGCCGTATCGTCAGGTACGGGCGGCATGCATATCATCCTGAGGGCGCTCAACATTGCTCCGGGGGATGAAATCATCACGCCTTCGATGACCTGGGTATCGACAGTTAATCTCATAGTCCTTGCCGGTGCAAGACCCGTATTCGCCGACGTGGATCGAGACACCCTGCTGGTAGATTACGAATCAGTACGAAGATGCCTGAGCCCCCGCACCAGGCTGATAATTCCCGTGCACTTTGCAGGTGTCCCTGCAGACATGACTCAACTCAACAGGCTTGCCTCCCAAAATGAAATACCGATTGTCGAGGATGCGGCGCACGCCGTCGGATCGGCCTACAAAGGCGTTCCCGTAGGCGGATCAGGCACGGCTGTATTCTCATTTCATCCCATAAAAAATATTACAACCGGTGAAGGAGGTATGATCTGTTCATCGGATACTGATCTTGTGGAGCGACTTCGTCGCTTGAAATTCCATGGGTTGGGGGAGGATGCATACGACCGCGAGATGCAGGGCCGCTCCCCAACCGCCGAGGTGATAGAGCCGGGATATAAGTACAACATGACCGATATCTGCGCGGCAATGGGCCTTTGCCAGCTTGAGCGCATTGAAAAATTCAACCGGAAACGCAGCGAACTCGCAGGAATCTATCTGGAAAGGCTTTCGCAGATTGATGAAATCCTGCCTTTGTCCTTGCCGGACTATCCTATGAAGCACTCCTGGCACTTATTCATTGTACGTCTTGATCCGGAAAAGGCGGGAATGAGCAGGGGCCAATTCATGCTGGAGCTCAAAAGGAGAAACATCGGAACAGGATATCACTTTCGTGCCGTACATCTGCACTCTTATTATAAAAGATCCGGGGCCTGGCTGGGGGAAAGCCTGGAAAACACGGAATGGAATTCTGAACGGATCTGTTCCCTGCCCCTGTTTCCGGGCATGACCGAAGACGATGTGGATGATGTAGTAGAAGCTATAAAGGATGTGTTGAAGAGATGAGCGGAAAACCTCATGTATCGCTGGTGGTTCCTTCATATAATGAAGAGGCGACCCTTGAAGAGTTTATAGCCAGATGCCTTAAGGCGTGCGAAGCCATGGAAAAATCCTTTGAAATAATAATCGTAGACGACGGCAGCACAGACGCCTCCGAGGACATTATAAGGCATGCCGCCGATTCCAATTCCGGCAGGGTATTCGGAATTATCCTGAACAGGAATTACGGCCAGCATGCAGCGGTAATGGCGGGTTTTGCCGGGGCGAGGGGCCGGATAGTGGTAACGCTGGATGCCGATCTTCAGAATCCCCCTGAGGAGATACCCGGAATCGTGAACGTTATGGAGAAGGGTTTCGACGTGGTCGGTACGGTCCGGGTTTCGAGGCAAGACAGCCTTTTTCGAAAATTTGCCTCCCATCTTGTCAACAGGGCCGTCAGAAAATCTACCGGTGTCATGATGAGTGATTACGGCTGCATGCTGAGGGCCTATGCCAGGCCCATCGTGGACGCGATGCTCAAGTGTCCTGAAAGAAGCACCTTCATACCGGTTCTTGCCAACGGTTTTGCTCGCAATGCAACGGAAATAGAGGTCAAACACTGCAAACGGAACGGCGGGACCTCCAAGTACAGCCTCTGGGAATTAATAAATCTCCAGTTTGATCTTCTTACCTGCATGACAACCTTTCCTCTCAGACTCCTAAGCGTGCTTGGAGGCGTTATGTCGGCCCTGGGTGGGGGTTTGGGAGTCGCATTGCTTGCCCTTCGTTTGTATCACGGACCAACCTGGGCCGCCCAGGGGGTGTTCACCCTTTTTGCCGTCCTTTTCATGTTTATCGGAGCCCAGTTTGTGGGCATGGGCCTTCTCGGGGAATATATAGGGCGAATATATCAGGATGTTAGGGCAAGGCCCCGGTATTTCGTAAAAGAAGTGGTTGGGGCAAGGCAATAGCAGGAAAAGAAAAAATATAAATTTAATCCGGGAGCATTAAATATGAAAACCGTGGTTTTTGCGTATCACACAATCGGCTGCATAGGCATAGACGCCCTTCGCAGGAATGGATTTCAGGTCCACGCGGTCTTTACCCACAAGGACAGCCGTGAAGAAAACATCTGGTTTAAATCGGTCGCCGAACACGCCGCCCTCCGCGATATACCCGTATTCGCACCGGAAGATATCAATCATCCTTTATGGGTTGAAAAGATTAAAGAATTGGAACCGGATATAATATTTTCCTTCTACTACCGCAATCTGGTCGGAAAGGAGATCCTCGATATCCCGTCTCAAGGCTGCCTTAATCTGCACGGGTCGCTGCTTCCCGGATACCGCGGCAGATGCCCTATCAACTGGGCCATAATCCATGGTGAGGAAGAAACGGGCGTAACCCTTCACTATATGACACCGGAGCCCGATAAAGGCGATATCGTAAGTCAGGAAAGATTCCCCATATCCGACGAGGATACCGCAAAAACGGTTTTTGGAAAGGCGGAAGAGGCCTCGGCAAGGATGCTGGATAGAATTCTTCCGGACATCAGGGACGGCAGAGTCCACCGGATAAGTCAGGATAATTCCAGGGCGACCTATTTCGGAGGCAGATGTCCTGAAGATGGAGAAATCTCCTGGAAAAATTCGGCGCCGGCAATAAGAAACCTTGTGAGGGCCGTGGCGGATCCATATCCGGGCGCCTTCAGCTATGTGAGAAACAGGAAATGCATGTTCCAGGCTGTTACTGCTTTGCCTATTGCAGATGAGAAGGCATCTCCAGGCGCTGTCATATCAACGGACCCGTTGCTGATCGCGGCTTCGGAAGGGTCGGTGAGAATTGATATTTGCCAGCCCGCCGGTTCCGTTTGTATGACCGGAAGGCAGCTTTCCAGAGAACTGGGACTGGTAAAGGGTATGCGCTTCGGAGCCTGCGCCGATAAACGGATGGAGGGGAAGAGAAAGAAAAATGTCCTCATCCTGGGTGTGGACGGATTTATCGGGAACGCTTTGACCGAGAGGCTGCTTGATTCAGGCAGGTACAGGGTTCATGGCCTTGATTTAAACTCCGGATCCATATCGCGATTTTTGGCCAGGAAGGATTTCCATTTTTTCGAGGGTGATATTTCCATCCACAGGGAATGGATCGAATACCAGATAAAGAAGTGCGATGTCGTGATCCCCCTTGTGGCAATCGCCACGCCGATTGAATACACCAGAAATCCCCTGAAGGTATTCCACCTTGATTTTGAGGAAAACCTGAGGATTGTCCGTTACTGCGTCAAGTATGGGAAAAGGATTGTCTTCCCCTCCACATCCGAGGTCTACGGCATGAGCGAGGAAGACGAGTTCAATGAGGATAGTTCCTCACTGGTTCTTGGACCCATCAGGATGCAGAGATGGATCTATTCATGCAGTAAACAGCTCCTCGACAGGGTTATCTGGGCCTATGGTCAGGAAAAAGGGCTACAGTTCACGCTTTTCCGCCCCTTTAACTGGATAGGCCCGAGACTCGATAGCCTCGACTCTGCCCGCATAGGCAGTTCAAGGGTCATTACCCAGCTTGTCCTTAACCTGGTGGAAGGCTCCCCCATACAGCTCGTAGATGGAGGTCTTCAGAAACGCTGCTTTACTGATGTCTCAGAGGGAGTGGAATGCCTCAAGAGAATCATCGATAATGACAACGGGGTCTGCAACGGTCAAATTATCAACATAGGAAACCCTGAAAATGAGTTGAGCATCAGGGATCTTGCCCGGTTGCTTCTGGAGAAATTCAATAAACACCCTCTGCGTTCCCTTTTCCCTCCCTTTGCAGGATTCCAGGAGGTTGAAAGCGGGGTCTATTACGGAGCAGGGTATCAGGATCTTCAGCACAGAAGACCCAGCATCAAAAACGCGAGGAGGCTCGTCAAATGGGCACCTGTGGTGGACCTGGGGACCTCCGTGGAGCGGACCCTTGATTTTTTTCTCAGGCAGGCCGCCGGGGTCAAGGTGGTGAAAAAGGATCTGAAGCGACCGATTCAACCTGTCTTGATTCGTTCTTTTTCCGCCGGGACTCTGCCCCAGGATTGCCTTCCATGAATATAGGCCTCAGGATAGATGTGGATACCCTTAGAGGCACCAGATATGGTGTGCCTTCACTTTGCAGGGTGCTGGCGGCCCACTCGGTCAGGGCGACATTTTTTTTCAGCGTCGGTCCAGATAATATGGGCCGCAATCTGTGGCGACTCCTGAACCCGGCCTTTTTGTCAAAGATGCTCAGGACGGAGGCCTCAGACCTTTACGGCTGGGACATCCTTTTAATGGGAACATTGGGTCCAGGTCCCCTGATATGGAAAAGAACCGCCGACGTCATTCATGCCGCCGCAAAAGAGGGCCACGAGGTCGGTCTTCATGCATGGGATCACTACCGCTGGCAGAGGTACATAGAAAAAATGGATGCCCTTGAGATCTTTAGAGGGCTTGAAACGGGCTTTAAGATCCTGACCGATATTACGGGGAGTCCCCCTGTCTGTTCCGCAGCGCCTGCCTGGAAATGTACGGATGAGGCCCTCCGTGCAAAGAGTGGGCTCCCATTTCTTTTTAACAGCGACTGCAGGGGTAAAAGCGTTTTTCTGCCGGTTCCCGAATCCCCCCATGCGGTTCAGCCGCAGATACCGGTAACCCTGCCGACCTATGACGAGGTCATAGGAAAGGATGGCATAACTGATTCAAACTATAATGATTACCTGCTGTCTGTGATAAGTGAAGAAGGCATTAATGTCCTGACCATCCACGCGGAAGTGGAGGGAATCGCCCGTCTGAAGCTGTTCGGTTCCTTCATGAAAAAGGCCCGGGAAAAAGGTGTGACCTTCTCTACCCTGGGAGACCTGCTGCCGTTGATGGGTGATTTGAATAGTCACCACATAGAAAAAAAGGAATTTTCAGGAAGAGAGGGATGGGTATCGGTTCAGATGGAAAGAAAAGAAGTGAAGGATAAAAGGGCGTGAAAAGATATTTAATGCAGGCCATATTGATTTTTTTGCTGATCTATATGCTGCCTCTCGGATTTCGCCCTCTCATAGCACCTGATGAGGTTCGTTATGCCGAGATTCCCAGGGAGATGCTCGACACGGGAGACTGGGTGGTTCCGAGATTGAACGGCGTCGACTATTTTGAAAAACCGGTATTCGGATATTGGATTAATGCCGTTTCCATCTCCCTTCTGGGTGAGAACGCCTTTGCAGTTCGTCTTCCTTCCGCCGTTGCCGCGGCGCTTGCGGCGCTGGCGCTTTTTTTGTTTATGAAGAGGTTTTGCCTTGATCGCCTTGCTTCGGCATTCACCGCGCTGATTTTTCTCACTTTCATGGAGGTGAATCTTGTAGCAACGATCAACGTACTTGACAGCGCTTTTTCTCTATTTATGACAGGCGCGCTCGTATTATTTTTTTCCGGGCACATGGAAGGGAACGTAAGAAAGAGGAACGCTTTTCTGGCATTGGCCGGAGTCATGTGCGGGCTTGGCTTTCTTACAAAAGGATTCATAGCCTTTGCTATTCCCCTGTGCGTGGTAGTGCCCTTTATCATATGGGAGGGCCGTTTTAAGAAATCTTGCGTTTTTCTGGCTGTTCCGGCGGCGTTTGCGTGCATTATCGCGCTGCCATGGTCTGTAATGGTGCATTTGAGGGCCCCCGATTTCTGGAATTATTTTTTCTGGACCGAACACATACATCGTTTTTTTTCCTCCGGCGCACAGCATGCGTCCCCTTTCTGGTATTTCATACCGGTAATCCTGGCAGGGGCCCTGCCATGGATCTTTCTGCTGCCGTCCGCCCTTGCAGGAGTGAAGAAAAGGGGAACCGATCCGATTATGCGTTTTGCCCTTTGCTGGCTTCTGCTTCCATTTATTTTTTTCTCGGCTTCAAGCGGAAAACTCGGCACCTATATATTGCCCTGTTATCCGCCCCTTGCCATTGTTATGGCAATGGGATTGATTTCATACCTTGAAGATCCCGGAGGAAAACTCTTCAGGGGCTCTATCGCAATTTTCATCCTCATGCTCGGTATTGCAGCGGCAGGCCTTGGAGTAATGGAGATGCCGGGCCTGTTTGACCGGCCCCCATATAACGAGGCTGAAACATGGAAGTGGATTTTATTGATTATGGGGTTGTTTTTGTGGATTACATTCCTTCTTCTGGTCCTAAAGACCTCGAAAACTGGAAAAAAAATCGTCCTGTTCAGTGCGGCCCCTCTGATTTTTATGGCAATCGCACAAGTGAGCCTGCCCGGTAGCTACGAAGAAAAAAAGGCCCCCGGCAGATTCCTTCTTGAGCACGCAGACAGGATAGGCCCTGATACCCTTATTGTGACCAATGATATTGAAAGGGCCGTGTGCTGGTATTACAAACGAAATGATGTCTACGTGCTAGGAGGGGCGGGGGAGCTGACCTATGGCATGAAAAAATCAGGATCAAGGCTTCTGGATATGGAGGGCCTGGCGGATCTTATCTCCGAGTCCGGACCGAAAAGGCATGTGGCCCTTATTATCAAAAGCGACCTGTACAAGATATGCAGGCAAAAGCTCCCGAAACCTATGTTTGAAGATATTCAAGCGCGTTTTGCATTTGCACAGTTCTGATAACATATTTCCAGAGATTCTGTGATGAGCCTGTTTTCCGGAAAACTCAAGGTCCTTTTCGGTATCTGCCTGGGGGCCGCCTTTCTTTTAATTGCCTTTTACGGCCTGGACTGGGTGCAATTAAGACATGCCTTCGGGCGTGTCCACTGGCGGATGTTTGTCGCTGCAGTGGCAGTGGTATTTTTGAGCCATCTGATTCGTGCCCTTCGCTGGAAATATCTTCTCAATGCCGTTAAGCCCATTCCTCTGAATCAACTGTTCTCAGCCCTTCTTATAGGTTATTTCGTCAACGGCCTTCTGCCCGCGCATCTGGGGGAAATAGCCAGGGCGGGGGTTGCGGCAGGAAAGGGGGGCGTCAGGACCTCCACGGTGCTTGGAACGATCCTGCTTGAACGAATTATCGACGCTCTCTCACTCTTCGGTCTGATCGTGACGGCCATGCTGCTCAGTCCTTTACCCGACTGGGTCGAGAAAAGCGGTTATGTCATATTCATTAGCGGGATCTGCATGCTGGTCAGTCTCGTAGTAATAAAGTCCTTTCCTTTGCTCCGCGGAAAAATTTTGGCGTTGCTTCTCAAACCTCTTCCCGGTTCTTTTTCAGCCCGGACAGAACATGCGATATCAGGTTTTTGCCTTGGTATCCGCAACCTGAAGAGGAGAAGAGACTGGCTTATTGTACTGCTCCAGACTTGCCTCATATGGATCTGTTATTGGGCGGTGATGCTTATCGGCTTCCATACGCTTGAAATGGACCGCCTTTTCACCCTGGGCGGAGTGGCCGCCTTGGTTTGCCTGGTAACTTCCACTATAGGCGTGGCAGTGCCGTCAAGCCCCGGATATGTGGGCACCTACCATCTGCTGTGTCAGATTTCGCTTATTTATTTCGGAGTTCCAAGGGAGGAAGGTCTGGCCTACGGCATTGTGGTTCACGCGATAAATTTCTTGCCAGTAACGGCAGTCGGCTTTATGTTGACGCTTAAAGAAGGTCTGTGGCGATTCACCAAGAAGACCGGCTACGGCTCAAAATCGATGATCGTAGGGACGCAGTATAAAGATGATTAAAGGACGTTACTTTCGCCAGTATTCAGGGGTCATAAGGACTATTACCGTGTAGATCTCGAGCCTGCCTAAAAGCATGCAGAACAGGAGCACCCACTTGCCGATAAAGGGTATGGACTGGTAGTTTTTGACAGGGCCCACGATTCCAAGGCCGGGGCCTATGTTTCCGATTGAGGCTGCAACCGAGGATATGGCCGAGACAAGGTCGAGACCCAGCGCCGCCATTATAATGGCGGCGGCAATGAACAGCCCCATATAGAGTATGAAAAATCCCCAGATACTGCTCATGACGTCCTGCGGGACCGCCTTTCCACCCAGTTTTACCGGTGTCACCGCGTGCGGGTGAACGATCCTGAATATCTCCCTGAACCCATGTTTCAGGAGCAGCATAACGCGCATAGTCTTTATGCCCCCTCCGGTGGATCCTGCCATGGCCCCGAGGAACATGCACATGAGAAGAATGAATTTGGAAAAAGAGGGCCAGACATCATAGTCGGCCGTCACAAAACCGGTGGTGGTTATTATGGAACTGACCTGAAAAGCGGCATATCGAAAGGCCTTTCCCAGGGAATCATAGACCGGTCCGTAGATGTCGAAGGTGATGACAAGGACAAACAGGGCTACTATAACAAAGAAGACCTTTAATTCCGCGTCCCTGCCGAATTTCCTGAAATCTCCCTTAAGAAGCCTGTAATGGAGTGAAAAATTGATTCCCGCGGCAAGCATGAAAAGGATTACCACCCAATCATAGTATTGATTGTTGAACTGGGCCATGCTGGCGTTTTTTGTAGAGAAACCGCCGGTAGGCAGCGTGCAGAAGCTGTGGCATATGGAATCAAAGACGCTCATCCCCCCGAATTTCAGCAGCAGTATCTCAAGGACCGTGATTAAGACGTAGACCTTCCAGAGGCTTTTGGCGGTCTCGGATATCCTCGGTTTGAGCTTGTCGACAACAGGGCTGGGGATCTCCGCCTTGTAAAGCTGCATGCCGCCCACTCCCAGGTATGGGAGGATCGCTATGGACAGTACGATTATACCCATGCCACCAAGCCACTGGGTCTGGCTTCGCCAGAACAGGATACCTTCAGGAAGCCTTTCTATGTCGTTTAATATGGAGGCCCCTGTGGTGGTAAAGCCTGATACCGATTCAAAATAGGCATTGGTGAAATCAGGAATCGAGCCGGATAACAGGTAGGGGAGGGTGCCGAACAGGGCAGCCATGACCCAGCCCAGGGTCACGATAGCCACACCGTCTCGGTGATTCATCTGGGTGCTGTTTTTTCCCCATGAGCAGATAAAGAGCATAAGGCCGAAAAGGGTCGTTACGGTCAATGACCATAGAACGGGAAAGGTGCTTCCATCCCTGTAGATTACGCTGACCAGCAGTGGGGCCGCCATGGAGATGCCGAGAAATATGAGCAGGATTGCTGTAAATCGGGCAATAACCTTGTAGTGCATTAAAAATACTCCAGCTTTACCGTGAGCAGCTTCTCCAGCCTCGGCAGCACCTTTCTGGCGGCAAATATTATAAGCCTGTCATTCGGCCTTACTATACTGTCGCCCTTCGGGATGATTATTTCATCCCCCCGGACGATCGCCCCGAGGATCGCACCTTTGGGAAATTTTACCTTGTGGAGCGGTATATTTACAATGTCTGACGTCTCAAGGGCTTCGGCCTCTATAGCCTCTGCGTACTCTCCTTTCAGAGGCGCCACCGAGATGACCTTTCCCTTTCTTATATACTGAAGGATGGCCCTTATGGCGGAGAGCCTGGGACTCAGAACGGTGTCTATGCCGATAGTTGAGAGAAACGGGATATAGCTGAGTTTGCTTACGCGGGTTATGGTCCTTTTTACCCCCAGCCCCTTTCCGAGAAGTGAGATCAGGATGTTGCTTTCCTCGTCTCCCGTCACGACGACAAGAAAATCCGTCCCCTGGATGTTTTCCTCCTGGAGCAGTTCCTTGTCGGTTCCGTCTCCCTCAATCACAACCACCCGTTCCAGTGTCTCGGCAAGCTTTGAGCAGTTGTCGGTGTCCTTATCGATTATTTTCGCATTTATCCTGGTCTTGTCCAGGGCTGCGGCGAGTGCCGAGCCGGTCTGTCCCGCGCCGATTATTATGACCCTTCTCAGTGTCTCTTCATGCGGGCAGAAGATCTTTGTCACCTGGTCAAGCCCGTCACTTCTTACCACCACATAGACCAGATCGTCGGTCTGAATCGTGTCCTCACCGCTGGGGATTATTACCTGGCCTTCCCTGACGATAGCCCCTATGAGAGGCTTCTCCTCAAGTTCTTTCAGGGAGAGGAGGTCACTTCCGGCAAAAGGGGAGTCCTTGCAGATATTAAACCCTATGAGTTTTACCCTGCCGTCGGCGAAATTTATAACCTCGCTTGCCCCAGGCACCTCCATGAGATCCAATACCAGATCGACCATTTCCGACTGGGGATTTATGATGTGGTCAACGCCAAGGAGTTCCTTGTCAAAGAGGTCTTTTTCCGCCAGGTATTCCCAGTTTCTTATACGCGCGACCTTGATCATGTAATGGTTGAGATGGCGGGCCAGCAGGCAGGCGATAAGATTCACCTCGTCGCTGTCTGTGGCGGCAACCAGCATGTCCGCCTCTTTTATGCCTGAGTCCTTTAAAACATTGGGACTGGTGCCCGATCCCAGAAATGCCTGCACATCCAGGTGATCATTGATGCGCCTTATCTTTTGAGGATCCTTGTCGATAAGGACGACATCCTGATTTTCCTCGGATAACCTTTGAGCGATGTGAAAACCGACCTCACCGGCGCCGACTATTATTATTTTCACGGGCCTTCTCCTTAAAATGAGCTTTTCGGTTGGAATATTTAATGGAGGTAGAGAAAAAAGTCAATGTTTATGCTTTCCATGGGGACGATGAGACGGATGCGAAACCGTTTTCAAATAGATATTTCAAGATGGGGGTATCATGGGCTTTGGCCCAAATACAGCGTCTATTTAGATATCTGAATGAAAATCAGTGGATTTGGGATAATTGCCTGTATATCAAGCGCCCTAGTTACCTGTGGACAATGCATCCCCACGATGCTATAAAATCACGTTTAAACATCTTAGTTACAACTGCAGGTGCTTCAATAAAATATCCGGATATAAAAGGAAAAACCGACGATATATGGCAGATACAATAAATGAACAAGATGAGAAGACCCTATTCAAAGAATATGTGGACCGATTTCCTGAAGCAGGCGTCCTTGTCGTAGGCGATATCATAGTGGACGAATATGTGTGGGGAGACGTATCAAGGATTTCTCCTGAGGCGCCCGTTCCCGTCGTGGATGTCCGCCGTGAGACAAGGATGTGCGGAGGCGCGGCAAACGTCATCTACAATCTGGCAAGTATGGGGGCAAGTCCTGTCCTGTGCGGGGTTGTGGGAGAAGACGCGGACGGTAATTATCTCCTTAACAAGATAAGGGAACTGGGCCTTACCACAAAGGGGATAATATGCGAAAAAGGAAGGCCCACGAGCATAAAGACAAGGATCGTGGCGCATAATCAGCAGGTGGTCAGGTTTGACAGGGAAAGCAGAAACAGGATAGCCCCTGAAACCACCGAAGGCATCCTTTCGGTCATCAGGGACCGGCTTGATCATATTGATGCGATAATAGTGTCCGACTATGGCAAAGGGGTTATTTCAACCCCGCTGATGAGAGGGCTGAGAGAACTTATGAAAGAGGCATCTGATCTGCCTGTCATAATAACGGTTGATCCCAAGACCGGTAATTTCGAACATTATAAGGGTGTCGATGCCATTACCCCGAATCATCATGAAGCAGGGAAATACTGCGGTTTTGAGATCGTGGATCATGAAAGCCTCGTGCGGGCGGGCAATCAGATGCTTGAGGAACTGGAATGCCGCTCCGTGCTGATAACTCAGGGAAGTGAAGGTATGACGCTTTTTGAAAGAGGCATGGACCCTGTGCATATCCCCACCATGGCAAAAAAGGTGTTTGACGTGACCGGCGCGGGTGATACCGTGATAGGGACTCTTTCTCTGGGGCTTGCATCCGGGCTTGATCTCAAGTCTTCGGCAATCCTTGCAAACCTTGCCGCCGGGATAGTGGTGGGAGAAGTGGGAACATCCGTTGTCAGGGCGGATCAGCTCAAAACGGCGGTAAACGGGACCAGGGTTCCATGATCGAGTGCCAACCTGAAAAGAAGAGGAAGGATACATGAGCCGACCAGACGAACCGGTCCCCGTCAAGCTTGTATCGAGTATTTTCGGACCTGAGGCATCATTGGTCGACAAGGTCTGCCGGCGGCTTTCAGAGGTCTTTTCGCCTGTGGAAAGCAAGAGCGAGATGCTCTTTTTTGACAGGACAAGGTACTATGAGAGGGAAATGGGGTGGCCGCTTTACAGGCGATTCGTTTCATTCCGTGACCTTGTCCCCCCTGAAAGGCTTGTCGATATAAAGCTTGAGACCAACAGCCTGGAAAAACGATACATGGAAAAGGGAAGCCGCGGCGTCAATATAGACCCGGGATATATATCGGCTGAAAGGCTTATCCTTGCCACAGGCAAAAACTATATCCACAGGGTCTATCTTTCAAAAGGGATTTTCGCGGATCTGACCCTGATCTTTCAAAAGGGCAGCTTTGTGCCTCTGAAATGGACCTATCCTGATTATGCTGATAAGGAAATTATTGCGTTTTTTAACGATATCAGGGACAGGTACATGAATCAGGTTCGTGAACTGCGCATGGTAACCGACCTGGATGAGGCGATCGGACCTGCCGGGTGAATGAGCGGCATTTTAGGTTGCAAGGCAATCTGTTGTTTGTTGATATGTGAGTTTACCCTGCTGATGGATAATATAAAGGATTCAAGGGTTGAAGGGGTCGAGGATCCAGGTGTTGGAGCCGTTTTCCTCTTTTCTCGCGTTTCATGTCTTTCTGGCCGATGCATAAGGCCTCCGGCACCGTCACTCTTTTTCCGGCCTTCTCTATCCCTTACGGAAAAGTGACCTCATCCCCTGGCTTTTGCGAGTGTCGCCTTAGCTGATAGGGCATCCGGGAAGAAAAGCCCGGTCTGCGGTCACTGGAAACGCCTGTGGTATTTTTTTGTGAGATAAGGCCGGAAAAAAAGCCCCGGCACCTGCGCTCGTTCGTAAGGCAAGCAGGAATATGGGAAGACGGTCAAAGGCCTTTTCCTCTTTTCTCGCGTTTCATGTCTTTCTGGCCGATGCATAAGGCCTCCGGCACCGTCACTCTTTTTCCGTCCTTCTCTATCTCTAACGGAAAAGTGACCTCAGCCCCGGGCTTTTGCGAGTGTCGCCTTAGCTGATAGGGCATCCGGGAAGAAAAGCCCGGTCTGCGGCCACTGGAAACGCCTGTGGTATTTTTTTGTGAGATAAGGCCGGAAAAAGAGCCTCTGCACCTGCGTCTGTGCGCCGGCAAACAGGGGTATAAGAATCGGCAGGGGGTATAACAGACTGCCTGATGAAGGGAGATATGATAATTTGATCAAAAGCATGACCGCCTACGGAAGGGCTGAGCTGAAACATGGAGACAATCTGTATGTGGCCGAAATAAAAGGGGTAAACAACAGGTACTGTGATGTGGTATTGAGGATCCCGCGCAAGTTTCAACAGCTGGAAAAGGACCTGAAAGGCCTTATTTCTTCCCGCATCAGAAGGGGCCGTATCGAAACGACCATTCAGACGGCAAACGGAAGCGGCGAGGCCCCATACAGCCTGGAGCTCAACCTGCCGCTCGCCGATGCCTATTTAAAGATATTCAGGCAGCTGGCCGATCATTTCGGGATCGATGAAAAGATCAATATTGACACACTGCTGCAGCTCAAGGACCTGCTTCTGTTCAAACCTGAAGAAGTGGATCTGGAAGAAGAAAGGCCCTGTCTCATGGAGGTCCTTGACAAGGCACTCGATTCATTCGAAGAGATGAGGGCACTGGAGGGTGCTGAAATAGAAAAGGATTTCATAAGAAGACTGGGGCTTGTTGAGCAGTATCTCGGGGAGATCCATAAACGGGCGCCTCAGGTCGTGGAGGAATACTCCATAAGACTTAAGGAAAATATTAATAAAATGACTCAAGATATAGAAATAAATGAAGAAAAAATATATCAAGAAGTGGCTTTTTTTGCCGAGAGATCCGATATAACCGAGGAGATCGTACGAATAAGAAGTCATCTCAAACAGTTCGGTTCTTTTCTCCAGGTAGATGACGCGATGGGAAGGAGGCTCGATTTTCTTCTCCAGGAGTTCAACAGGGAAGTCAATACGATCGGTTCAAAGGGCTCCGACGCCCTGATCTCCAAGTATGTGGTGGAGATGAAGGCGGAGCTGGAAAAAATCAGGGAACAGGTACAGAATGTGGAATGAAAGGAGATATTAAATGAGTCCAAGTCTTGTAAGCATCGGCTTCGGCAACTCGATCGTGTCCAAGCGTGTCATAGCCATTATTTCACCAAATGCAGCTCCCATAAGGAGACTCCGGGACGAGGCCAGGGAAGAAAAGCGGCTGATAGACGCAACTCAGGGAAGGCGCACCCGGTCCGTCATAATAACCGACAGCAATCATGTCATACTTTCAGCCATTCAATCCGAGACCATTGCCCAGAGGTTCAGTCCTAACTGCACTATTACAAAGGAAGATCTGGAACTGTAGATATGAAAGGCAGGCTTTTTGTGATTTCGGCTCCTTCCGGAGCCGGAAAATCAACGGTAATAGGGGCCTTAAGAAAGCGGGCCTTAAATCTGGGCTATTCGGTATCCCATACAAGCAGGAGGCCGAGGGGGTCGGAGTCTGAAGGGAAGGAGTACCATTTCGTGGATCGGGAGACCTTTGAGCGGATGGCCTCTCAAGGTGAATTCGTGGAATGGGCAAGGGTCTATGACGATCTGTACGGCACTTCCTTTTCAGCCCTTGACGAACAGATGGAAAGCGGGGTTGATATGCTGCTGGATATCGATCCTCAGGGGGCGAAAAACATAAAGAGTAATTACGTGGATAGTGTCCTCATATTCCTTCTGCCTCCATCCCTTGAAATCCTGGAAAGGCGTCTCAAAGGAAGGGGTACGGATGCGGAAGAGGTAATCGAGAGAAGAATGAAAAAGGCCTCGGATTCCATAAGGGATTGTCTCTGGTACGATTATCTCGTCATCAATGATGAGCTTGAAAAGGCGGTAAAGGAAATCAGCTCCATCATAATCTCCGAAAGATGCAGATCCGGCCATAGACGCGACAAAATAAAAAGGCTTTTTCCTCTCCTGTTTTAACCTGAAAACATCCTTTCCGGGAGGTCTTAAAATCGAAAGATCAGATGATCAGGTCGTACCCGGTTTTCACGGGGTCATCGAGTGCTTGGATAAGATCCCTTCAAGGGTCAGGGAGATCTGGATCGCCCGGGACAAGAGATCTGAAAGGGCGGGCCGGCTGGTTCGGCTGTGCAAGGAAAGAGACGTCTCCGTCAGGTTCAGGAGTAGCGCCGAGATAAAGAGGCTGTTCCCTGACATATCTCATCAGGGCTACATCGCCCTTGTGGACAGTTTCAGGTACAGGGAGCTGGATGAGATCGCTCAGGCAGGGATTCAGGAAGGCAATGCTCTTATAATAGCGCTTGACCATATCACCGACGAAGGCAATCTGGCTTCGATCATACGCACGGCTGCCTTTTTCGGGGCTCAGGGTCTGGTAATTCCGAAAGACCGTTCCGCAGGTGTCAGTCCAAGAGTGGCAAAACGCTCCGCCGGCGCTTCGGTATGGCTCCCCATCGCCAGGGTTGTGAATCTCGGAAGGGCACTGGATATATTGGATAAGAGAGATTTCTGGATAGTCGGAACCGGAGGCGAGAGCCCTGAAACCATACATGGGTTTGACTGGCGTCGAAATCTGGTGCTGGTACTTGGAAATGAAGAAAAGGGGCTTACAAAGGGGATCAGAAAGCGCTGTCATAAGGTCCTGTCCATTCCGGGCCGGGGAGGTCTTGATTCCTTAAATGTGGGTGTTGCCGCCGGTGTGGTCCTTTCCGAGATAGCGAGACAGAGAAAACCGGCATGACCCGTTAATGCCGGGGCAGGGATGAGATTGAGCCGTGGTTATAAAGAAATGATTCAGGACAGCGGGAATTTTTCAAGGGCACCAGATGTGAGCAGCGCCTTGATAAGCGCGCAGAGCGGCAGGCCCACCACGTTCGTGTACGATCCTGAGATCCCCTCTACCATAAATGAGCCGAGTCCCTGTATGGCGTAGCTGCCCGCCTTGCCGAAAGGCTCGCCCGATCTTATATACAGGTCTATCTCATCTGTTTCAAGCTCCTTTAGGCGTACCATTGTCGTGACGGTTTCTGAGTGACAAACAGCTCCTTCGGGGTCAAGAAGACAGAAACCGGTTATCACCCTGTGCTCCCTGCCGCTCAGCGATTCGAGCATCAGGCGGGCATCCCGACTGCCGGCAGGCTTTCCCAGGATTTGGCCGTCGATGACAACGACCGTATCAGCCCCAAGTGTCCAGGCTCCCGAGGTTCGGGCAAATACGTCCGATGCCTTGCCGCGGGCCAGGATGAGGCTCAGATCCTCCGGAGTGCCGCAACCGTTTTCTTTCTCATCTATGCTGCTGACTACCGTCTTGAAAGGTATGTGCACCTGCGAAAGCAGGCTCTTGCGCCTGTCCGACGCAGAGGCCAGAATCAGCGGGGTGTTTTTTGTTATTGTCTTTGAACTCTTAATATGCGGACCTCCCTAAAGGACTTGATCAAGCCTGAAAAGCCTCCTGGTATTCTCCGAGGTCTCGGCGCAGAGCAGCTCGTAGTCAATCCCCCTGAGCCTGGCGATTTCCCCGGCAGTATGAGTTACATACAACGGTTCGTTCCTTTTGCCCCTTTTGGGCACGGGCGCCAGAAACGGGGCATCGGTTTCCACAAGCATATGCTCCAGCGGGATCCCTGACGCGACCTCCTTGATGGTGGCGGCATTCTTGAATGTCACGGTGCCGGGTATGGAGATAAGATAGCCCAGATCCATAAATATGCGGGCCAGCTCAGGATCGCCTGAGAAACAGTGTATGACCCCGAGATTTTCACCCTTTCCATATCTTTTCAGCATGGACAGTGTATCATCATGGGCATCCCTGTTGTGAATTATAACCGGTAAGCCCACATCCCTTGCCCTTGCCAGCTGCCGGTCGAATGCCCTTATCTGGTCCTGCCTGGGTGAGCGGTTTCTGAAATAGTCGAGGCCTATTTCACCCCATGCGACTACCTTGCGCCTTGACGCCAGCTCCGCCAGTTTATCCAGGACCTCTTTGCCGCATGATTTGCTCTCGTGCGGGTGAACCCCGACCGTTGCGAAGACGGATCGGTTTTCCTCGGCAAGTTCAATCGCCTTTACAGAGCTTTCAAGATCGGTCCCCACTGTTACGATGTGCGTAAGACCGCCCTCAAGAGCCCTTTCGATTACCTCTGAACGGTCTTCGTCAAAATCTTCCATGTCAAGATGTGCGTGACTGTCTATGATCATTATTATATTACCTCTGTTTCATTATAAGACCCGGTTTTTTTGGCCGGGCTCGATAAAACAGCTCTTTCCTGATGGACCGGGAAAGTTACTAGAGTTACTAGAGTTACTAGAGTGACTAAAGTGACTAAAGTGACTAAAGTGACTAGAGTGACTAAAGTTAAGAGTGCCGTAAAATTACGGAACCGCTGCTCCTTTTTTAAAGGTGGCACAGGAGCCCTTTGGTCCAGGCATCCTGGCTCCCTGCATAGCGCCCCGTCCTCTTTCAGGGGGGAGCCAATGGCCGGGATTTGATCTTTCAGGCTACGGTGAAGATCCGAGATATAGTGTAAGTATAATGGTTTGGCAAATAAATATGTTGCATATTCTGTATTTTTTTTTACAATTGGATGCGATATCATACTTTATCGGCCTCTATTAAAAGGTAATTATTATGGCTGTATCTCTCAAAAAAACAGATGATTTAGATTCAAACGACAAGCCTATCGAGCAGCAACTCGAGTATCAGAAGAGGCTTAACAATATCACTCATCGAATCCATGCTGCCACTGATACGAATGATATCCTCCTTAACCTGCAGGAAGAGATCCTGAGCTTCTTTGATGCCGACAGGATAACCGTTTATGTAGTGGACGGCATAAGAAGGCAGATCGTTTCAAAGTTCAAGACTGGTAACGAGGTGAGCGAGATCCGCGTGAATATCTCAAACGATAGCATCGCCGGTTTTTGCGCATCAACCGGAAAGGTAATAAACATAGGTGATGTAAACGATGTCGAAGAACTTCGGAACATAAGCATCCCCATGAAGTTTGACCGCAGCTGGGATGAAAAGACCGGGTACAAGACCCGGCAGATGCTTGCGGCCCCAATTATGTACGACAGGTACCTCCTGGGTGTTATCCAGCTGATAAACAAGAGGAGCGGGGAGCGGTTCACGGGCGATGATGAAAATGCCGTCCAGGATATCGGTAAGGTCCTGGGGATCGCCTTTTTCAAAAACCAGAAGGCGACCAAGAAAAGCAAGCCCACCAAGTTCGACTTCCTTATTTCGAACAATATCGTAAGCGGCAAGGACCTGTCCGAGGCCATGATCCGGGCCAGGAAGGGGAAAAGGACGGTGGAGTCCGTCCTGATAAGTGATTTCAAGGTATCCAAGCAGGACATAGGCAAATCGGTTTCCACTTTTTACAACACCAGGTTCATCCCGTATGACGACAAGATGGTAATACCCGGCGAACTCCTTAAAGGCCTCAGGGTAAGCTATCTGAAAAGCAATGTCTTTGTTCCTGTCTCCGAGTCGGACAACAGGGTTACTGTTGTACTTGAAAATCCCAATTACCTGCCGGCCCGTGATGCGGTAAAAAGGATGATGCCCGACAAGAAATTTGAGTATTGTGTCTCTCTCAAAGAGGATATCTTCAAGATTATCGATCTCTTTTTCGACGTCAAGAGAACGGATCTGCTGAAGGATTCGGGCAGTATCGAGGACATACTGGGGCAGCTGGAAACCGGGGAAGACGAGTACGACGAAGAAATCGAAGGCATGAATGAAGAGGACAGCGCCATTGTCCAGCTGGTCAACAAGATGATCGTGGATGCGGCCAACCGGGGGGCATCGGACATTCATATAGAACCGAGGCAGGGAAAGGCAAATGCGGTAATAAGGATAAGGATCGACGGGGCCTGTCAGGTGTATCAGACCCTGCCCTATACGTTCAAGCGGGCGATCGTTTCAAGGATCAAGATCATGTCGGATCTGGATATCGCGGAAAGAAGGATACCGCAGGATGGGAAGATAAAATTCAGGAGGTTCGCTCCCCTTGATATTGAGCTGCGTGTGGCCACCATCCCCACCGCCGGCCAGAACGAGGATATAGTCATGCGGCTGCTGGCTGCAGGCGATCCCATCCCGCTTGACAGGATGGGTATGAGCAGCAAGACCTATGATTCCCTTGTGGAAATGATTACAAAACCCTACGGTATCGTGCTTGTGGTCGGCCCTACAGGCAGCGGTAAAACCACCACCCTGCATGCGGCACTGGCCCACATAAACAAGCCTGAAACAAAGATCTGGACGGCCGAGGACCCTGTAGAGATAACCCAGGAAGGCTTGCGCCAGGTCCAGGTCGTACCCAAGATAGGGTTTGATTTTGCCACCGCCATGAGGGCCTTTTTGAGGGCTGACCCGGATGTGATAATGGTCGGAGAGATGAGGGATCAGGAGACCGTTTCAACCGGTATCGAGGCCTCTCTCACCGGCCACATGGTTTTCAGCACCCTGCACACGAACAGCGCGCCTGAGACGATCACCAGGCTCCTGGACATGGGTATGGACCCTTTTAATTTCGCCGACGCCCTTCTGGGGGTCCTGGCTCAGAGGCTGGTAAGGACCCTTTGTAAAGACTGCAGGGAAAAATATCACCCGGACAGGGGGGAGTACGACAATCTTGTCAGGGCCTATGCAGGTGATTTCGAGGCCCTCGGATTTGAATATAACGATGATTTCGTCCTCTACCGGCCCAAGGGATGCGACAAATGCGGAAATACCGGTTACCGGGGCAGAACCGGACTGCATGAACTGCTTGTGGGCACCGACGAGATGAAGGCGGCCATCCAGAACAGGGCCAAGATGGAGGACCTGAGGGCGCAGGCCATTAAGGATGGAATGGCCACGCTCCTGCAGGACGGTGTAAGAAAGGTCTGTCTCGGCATAACCGATCTGATTCAGGTAAGAAAGGTCTGCATCAAGTAGCAAGACCGTCCCCCCGGCATCAGGGGTAGATCCCGGGATGAAGCAGCCCCGCGGTCTCATCCAGGCCGAAGAGGAGGTTCATGTTCTGAACCGCGCTTCCAGCCTGCCCCTTTACGAGATTGTCTATCAGACTTACCACGACGAGAGTTCCGGTCCTTTCATCAATATTGAGCGAAAGATTGCAGAAATTGCTGCCTCTGACGTTTACGCTCGCCTGGGGCTTGTCAGGGCCGTATACCCTTATGAACCTGTCTTTTTCGTAAAAGGAGTCGTAGGCCTCTATTACGCCGTTTATATCAATCCCCTGATCCAGCCTGGCGTAAATGGTGGTAAGAATTCCGCGGCAGAGCGGTACTACATGGGGCGTGAAGGTTATGGTTATATCCTCGTCCGCCAGTAGTCCGAGTTCTCTTTCCACTTCATATACATGCTGGTGACCCGAGATCTTATAGGCGTTCATGGTGTCATATCTGGCCGGGTAGTGAAATGTCGGGCTCGGCTTCTTCCCCGCCCCCGATACCCCCGTCTTTGCGTCGCATATTATGCTTTTCCTGTCTATCAACCGGTCCCTGACGGCGGGCGCGATTCCCAGGATACAGCTGACCGCGAAGCATCCGGGGTTCCCGATAAGATCCGATCCTTCGATATCCTTTCTGTGAAGCTCCGCAAGTCCGTAAACCGAACGGGGCAGAAGCGAGGGGGCCGAGTGTTCACCGGAACGCCCGATCCTTTCCGCATAGCCTCTGTATGTATCGGGATCATTGAATCTGAAGTCCCCGCTGTAATCAATGACCCTGGCGCCCTTTTCAAGCCATGCGGACGCCTCTTTCTGCCCGACACCGTCAGGGGTGGCAAAAAATACGACATCAAAATCATCCGGTCTGTTTTTATCTTCAGGGGCCGTGATCGGAAGGTCGCAGAAACCTGTCAGGTGAGGATACAATTCACTTATTGGCCTGCCCACATCCTGCATGTCGATCAAGGCCGCTATCTCCGCATGAGGATGGGCCTGAAGCAGTTCAACGGCCCCGCAGCCTCCGTATCCTCCCGCACCTATTATTCCAACCCTTATCTTTTTCATGCCTGCTTTACCTCTCTTGATCTATTTGAAAAAAGTCAAATTCAGACGATATCGGAGAAAGTTTCTCCCGCCTGTGCGGGACCGTCATACGTTGAATCTGAAATTAATTATATCGCCGTCTTTTACGATGTATTCCTTCCCCTCCAGACGGGCCAGCCCCGCCTTTTTTGCCTCCTGCATGCCGCCGCATTGCCTGAGGTCATCAAATGAGACTACCTCGGCCCTTATAAACCCCTTTTTTATGTCGGAGTGGATTTCTCCGGCCGCATCAAGGGCCGCTGTGCCCTCTGCTATAGGCCATGCCTTTACTTCGTCACTGCCTACGGTAAAAAATGATATCCGGTTAAGCAGCCTGAAAGAACTGCTTATCACCCTGTCCAGGACGGTTTCCCGGATATTATACGCCTCCTTGAATTCTTCCGCCTCCTCCTGCTCCATGGAAGAGATATCCATCTCAAGACGCCCCCGCACTACAAGCATTTCAACCCCTTCAGGCATCTTTTTCCATTCCGGAGGGGCCTCGTCTTCATCGTCATTATTACAGATTATGAGCAGGGGTTTTGCCGAAAGAAAAGTGAATCCCCTGAGCAGCGGGGCCTTGGCCAGTTCCGGCCGGAGGCGAAGAGGGCGCCCTTTTTCAAGGACCTCAATACATCTTTTCAGGAGGTCTTCTTCATCGCCCTCCGGCGTTCTGCCCCTCTTGCGGTCGGCGTCGAGCCTTTCGATGCGTTTTTCAGCAACAAGCAGATCGCTGACTATCATTTCATCCTCTACACGCCGGAAATCATCTTCCGAGGCAGGCATTTCACCACCCATGTTCACGAAATTGCGTACCACATGAAATAACGCATCAGCAGTCCTGAGCTGATTCCATACGCCGCTTTCAGACTTGGACGCAGAAGCGCCTGAAATCTCGGAGGGCAGGAAATATTCTATCTTGGCACGGGTCGTCTTTTTCGGTTTGAACATCCGGCTCAGAAAATCCACCCTCTCATCCATAACCGTAACCGTGGCAACACGGGTGTCGGATCGTCCCGCGGCAGAGTCCAGCTCTCCCCTTGCGCCTGTCAGGGCGGTAAATATAGTCGATTTTCCGGTCTGCAGAAGCCCTGCAATTCCGAGTTTCATGTCACTTATGACCTCTCTTTCATCTAAAAATAACCTGTATGATCAGACAACTCTAAAACTTGATGCCTTTCCTTCGCCTCAGCAGTATATAGATCGCGCCTGTGCCTCCATCATAGGGTCTGGCAGTTGAAAAGGCCAGTACGATTTTTTTCGCGGGACCTTTTCTCAACCAGCCGGGGAGCCTCTCTTTTAAGACAGGGATGTTGTTCTCCGAATTGAGCCCCCTTCCATGAACAACAAGGACGCATCTCAGGCCCCTTCTATGGCTGTTTACCAGAAAATCCCTTATCTTGACTTCAGCCTCCCGCTTATTAAGACCGTGCAGATCCGTATGGTCCTGAATCGGAAAGCGGCCCCTCTTGAGCCTCTGCATAAGTTTTAGGCTGAAACCCTGCACGGATCCCTCTATATATTCATCACTGAATGTGATATCCAGCTCAGCGCTTCCTGTGACAAGGTCGGATAGATGGGCCATGACCTCCATGTCTTCGTCCTTCAGGCCGTGAGAGGGCCTCAGGTTGGGATCAGGTTCCCTGGTCACCAGCTTTTTCCCGCCCGAGATCGGCTTGACACCGCTCATGGCCTCGACAAAAAAGCGGGAATCCTCTTCTTCCGCATCTATGTCCTTTTGGGCCTTTTTCCGAGGCCTCTCAGGGGCGGTCCGCCTTTCAGGTCTGAGACCGTCGGATCGGCTCAGCGCTGGATTAAAGATTCCAGGTGACTTTTTTTTCGCCTTTTTGAGGCCTTTTTTCTTTTTTCCGCGGGCCATTAAACAATTCTTTGTTCTAATGAAATTAATAAGTTATAGAATGAACTTGAAATATATAACAGATAAAATATTATGTGTCATCTCCAAAAAAGCACTCGCCGGGATCTTGCGGCCTGTTTGAAGGGATATGGAATATCCTGTCCATACTGAAAGGCGGGACAAAATCCGCCCTGCCTGAAAAAGCGGGGTAAATGCCGTAATGAGAGAAACTCAAAGGATACCTGAAACTGTGGAGTCAACCGGCTTCACGCCCGGTCATACATGGCCGGGATTCTTTACAAAAGGGATAAAACATGGCAAGAATAGATGATTATAAAAACGCGTTAAAACTGGGGAAGATGGAACTGAAGGGACTTGATCCGGCTCAAATTGCCGAGTTCAGCGGTTCTGACTTCAAGGCGAATCCGGAAGGAAACGGTGTCCTGGGTCTTGATTTTCTGAACAGGCGGGTTGACCTCTCTTTTCCTGAAATGAACTTTTCCCATGCCGATTCAGGTGAGGAGGTACCGCTCCAGGAACAGGTGCTGATACTTCACTATCTGAAAGGGGCGAAAGGGTCACAGCCGTCAGGGAAATGGGTCTCCTATCAGGATATCCCTGACGGAAGGTTTTATCTCGACGCCTTTCTGAGAAGGGCGAAGATCCCTCTGGTGCAGGTTTTCGGACGGAATCCCGATCTGCTTGAAAGGCTTGCCGCCGAGCGATACGGCGCAAGGCCTTTTGAACATGGGGATGTCTCATCGTGCCTTGATGCATTTGCAAAGGTCCCTGTAGCCCTTATCATATGGAGAGGGGATGACGAATTTCCGCCCGAAGGAAATATCCTTTTTGACAGCAGTATCTCCGGTATCCTCTCTGCCGAGGATATCGCGTGGCTGGCCGGGATGATCGTTTATCCCCTTATAGGAATGTCAAAGAATATGTAATGATTGCTGCTTAGCTATGTGTTTGCTCCTTATTCAGGCGCAAAGATCATGAACAGGAGAAGGATTTATGAATGACGGTAATGTACTGGTAGGGGTCATTATGGGGAGCACCTCGGATTCTGAAATGATGAAGGGGTGCATGGATGTACTCAATGAACTTCAGGTGGCACACGAGGTCAAGGTGCTTTCGGCACATCGTACGCCTGATCTTACAAGAGAGTACGCCTCAACTGCGGCAAAAAGAGGTGTAGAGGTAATCATAGCCGGTGCCGGGTGGGCCGCGCATCTGGCAGGGGCCATAGCGTCCAATACACTGCTCCCGGTCATAGGGGTTCCTATCGATTCCTCTCCCTTAAAGGGTTTTGATGCCCTGCTTTCAACGGTGCAGATGCCTCCCGGAATACCGGTCGCTACCGTATCGGTTGGAAGCGGGGGAGCCGGAAATGCGGCCGTGCTTGCCGCGCAGATCCTCGCGCTCAAGCATCCTTCCATCTCCGAAAGGCTCAAGGCATACCGGCAGGGTATAACCGATAAGGCGGCCCAAAAAGTGAACTCTCTTGACGGGTAAAAAAGATGGGCCGAGTGATTAATATCGGCTCCTCAGCCGATTTCACAGGGGCGATCGAACGTGCCGGGGATGTACTTCGTAAAGGCGGGCTTGTGGCATACCCTACTGAGTCGTTTTACGGGCTGGCAGCCGATGCAACAAATTCAGAGGCAGTAGAAAGGCTCTTCGCAGTCAAAAAAAGGGGAACCGACCGGCCTGTCCTGATCCTTATACCTTCCGCTGATCTGCTTGAAAGATACGTAACCGATATCCCCGACGTGGCGGCCGGATTGATCGAGAGATTCTGGCCCGGAGGTCTGACCCTGGTCTTTTCGGCCGGAAGAGAAGTCCTGCAGGTTCTTACGGCAGGGACCGGCAGGATAGGGATAAGGCTTTCAAGCCATCCTGTGGCAACGGCCCTTGCCGGCAGCCTGGGGGCGCCTATCACGGGCACCAGTGCCAATATATCCGGTTCACCTTCATGCAGCAGCGCGGAGGAGGTTGCCCTGTGTCTTGAGGATAAGGTGGATCTGATCCTGGACGGAGGAAAGACCGAAGGAAAGACGGGATCGACCGTCCTTGATGTGACCGTGAGTCCTCCCCTGATACTTCGAGAGGGAATGGTGATGCGTGAACATCTGGAGGATTTTTTGTAATCGGATTTCCCCTGCCGCTGAGATCCTGGTTTCAGAGATGCCTCGGCTCATCCTCAGCGGCACCTGTATCCCCTGATCTCCTGTCGGGGCAGGTCCGGGGTTCCGATGTTTAGATTTTTCAAGTTGAATTCAAAGAGGTAGCGATGTCATATAAGTATTTTTTGAGATACTGTTTTGTCCTTTTTTTTCTTTTTTTATGTGTTCCCGCCCCCTGTCGGGCAGAGAGCGCTTCAGAGGATTTCAGGCTCGATGTAAAGGATTTTACACTTGATAACGGCATGCTTTTTTTGGTTGTGGAGCGCCACACCACCCCCCAGATCGGGTGCCGGGTAGCCATACGAGCGGGTTCGGCCCTGGAGGAATCGGGAAAGACCGGGATCGCGCACCTTTTGGAGCATATGATGTTCAAGGGTACGAAAAATTTCGGCACCCTTGACCCTGAAAGGGATCAGGAGCTTCAGCGTGATATCGAGGCTGCATATCAGACCATCCTGGCCGAAGAGACCAGGCGTGACCCTGACAGGAATCTTATCGGGAAAAAGCTTGATGAAATGGCCCGGCTCCGCAAGGAGGTGCAGGAGATATATGTTCCCCAGGCCTTTTCCTCCCATCTTGAAAGAAACGGCGCCTTCGGGGTCAATGCCTTTACAAGCAAGGATCAGACTCAATTCACCATGTCTGTCCCCTCCGACATGATAGAGCAGTGGTTTTCAAGCGTGAGCGAACAGCTCTTCGAGCCCTCCTGGAGGGAATTCTATGTGGAAAAGGAGGTGGTTCAAAGGGAGTGGGCCTTCAGGTATATCAACAACCCGGCGGGTGCCGCATGGCTTGACCTGAGCGCGACCGCATACAGGGCTCATCCTTATCGTAATCCGACCATAGGGTGGAGATCCGATATGGCCGGGTACAATACCACCGATGCGGCCGGATTTCATTCCAGATATTACAATCCGGCCAACGCGGTCTGTGTCCTGGTAGGCGACCTTACCGTGGATCAGGCAAGGCCCCTGGCGGAGATCTATTTCGGCAGATATCCGCACGGCAGAAGGGCGCCAGAGAAAGTTACGGCCGAACCCGCGCAGGAGGGGGTCAGAAGGAGCATAAGGTATCTGAAGGGTGCTCGCACCCCTGAGGTGAGGATAGGTTTCCATGCGGCCGGCATGGGGACAAAGGACTTCTACGCCCTGGACGCCTTGACCATGGTCCTGAGCCAGGGCCGCAGTTCAAGGATCGAGAGCGGTATCCTGAACAAGGGGCTTGCCTCCTCGGCCTGGGCCTACAACCCGGACAACCGTTATGGGGGGATGTTCATACTGGGAGGCTCGCCCAACGAACCTGAGGCGCTGAAAAAACAGGGGCTCAATGAACAAGAAAAGAAAACGGCCTATGTCAGGGCCTGTGAGGAATTTGAAGAGATCCTTCTGAACGTTGCAAAAGATATCAGGGATAATCCTGTTACCGATCGGGAACTTTCAAGGATTAAAAAACTCAATGAGCTTGATTTTATTGAAAACATGCGAAGCAACGAGACATTGGCCGGAATACTGGCCACCCTTGAGGTTCAGGCAGGGTGGCGATACCTGAACGGATATCTTGAAGAGATGAAAAAGATTACTCCCCGTGACATAGGGAGGGCCGCGGAAAAGTATATCCGCAGAGATAATATGACGGTGGTCTATGTCATCCCGGGGGGCAGACCGGAAAAAGCCCCTGAAAAATATGAAGAGATCAGGACCGCAACAGGTTCTGCCGCAAAAAGGCTTTCAAGGCCTGAAAACTTCGAGAACAGGTCAATCTATCCTACGCCGTCAGGCTGGAGACACCCCCTTTCTTTTGAGAGAAGACCTGACAAAATAGAATACCCAAAGGCGGATTCATTTGATATTTCGGGCGCCAGGATTTTTTATCTGCCGGACAAGGAACTCCCCCTGGTGGACATGACATTCCTGATAAAGGCGGGAAGTGTGGATGTCAAGGAGGCCAAAACCGGCCTGACCGGACTGCTTGAGCAGTGTATGATCAGGGGGGGAACAGAGGATTACAGCCCCGGTGAGTTTGCAGCTGCCCTTGATGCGCACGCGGTGGACCTTTCCTTTACGGTAGATGAAGAGGTAACGACCCTGCGGTTCACGGCGCTCAAAAAGGAGTGGAAAAAAGGGCTTGAACTCCTGGGAGGCCTGATTTCAAGACCTGCCTTTGACGCGGATCTGCTCGATGTCGTAAAATCTCAGGCCGTAATGAGTCTCAAGAGACAGGGCGGAGATGCGGAGGCCGTGTCGGCGCGAGAGAGGGATTCCTGGCATTTCAGGGGACACCCGTACGGCAGGGATCCCCTGGACGGCATAGAAAGCATCCCCGATATTACCAGGGCGGATCTCAAAGGGTTCCACGAAAGATACTTCGTGCCTTCAAACATGGTCATCGCCGTATCGGGCGACATCGACAAGGCGGATTTGAGCAAAGAGCTTGAAGGATTATTGTCGGGCCTTCCGAAAAGACGGGCACCCTTGAGAAAACTGGATGAACCGGAGGATACTCCTCCCGTGCTTGCATTCATAGATAAGCCGGGGCAGGTTCAGTCACAGGTCAGGTTTGTCCTTCCGAGTGTCAAAAGGACTGATCCCGATTACTGGAAAATAAATCTCCTGGCCGATATATTCGGCGGAAGCGATTCTCTCCTTTATACCAGGCTGCGCGATGATCTGGGCCTGGTCTATTCCTCATGGTTTTATCAGACCTATAAGTGGAAGGCGGGAATCCTGGCAGGTTATATGGGCTGTAAGGGAGACAAGACCTCACAGGCCATAGAGGAGACGGTTCGGATAATGAGGTCTCTGAGAAAAGAGGTCCCCGCGGACGCGGTTGAACAGAAGCGGCTCGACGCGTTAAACAGCTTTGTCTTTAATGTGGACAGTCCTGAAAGGCTTGTGGAGGCCTATGCAAAGTATCATATGAGAAAGGAGCCGCTTGATACGCTCGGGAGGATTCAGGATTCCTTTTTAAGTGCCGAGCCTGAAGAGCTGAAGGAGCTGGCGCAACGTTTTCTGAATCCGGATCGACTTCAGATCTTTATCGTGGCGGATGGAAATATCCCGATCAAAAGGCAGGCGCATGAAAAGACAACCCTCAGACAGGATCTTGTCGCCCTTTCAAGTGAGCTGGGCCTGCCTTTTAGGGAACTGGCGCTGAGATAATACACCCTTAGAGGAACAGGTCGAAGGAGCGGATTCAAGGGCAGCAGGGGTATGCAGGAAAAAAAGGTGAACCGGAAAGTTGCGGAACGAAACCGAATGCTCGGGACAAAAGCGGTTATTTTTATTCTCTTCATCTTTTCTCTGATGAGTGCGTCCGGGTGCGGCAAAAAGGCCTATGTGCGGCTCCCGCCCCCTGAAAGACATGTAACGGCGGTTTCAAGGACAGGTTATTCGATCCAGGCGGGGGCCTTTTCAGATCTGCAGAACGCGGTCAGGCTTGTGATGTCTCTCAAGGAAAAGGGCATAGACGCCTACTATTTCATGCATGGCTCGGGACTCTATAAGGTAAGATTCGGGGATTTCGCGGGAAGGGAAAAGGCCTTGAAAAAGGCTGCCGATCTTAAGGACATGGGTGTCATATCAGCCTTCTTCATCGTGTCGCCGAACGATTACGCGGCCTCCGAAACAAAGGGGTTCAGCGAAGGCCGCCTCAGGCGGGAGCTGGTCAGGACGGCGGAAAGCTTTATCGGCATCCCATACAGGTGGGGAGGTTCATCCATGTCCGGAGGGTTTGACTGCAGCGGGCTTACATCGGCGGTATATCACCTCAACGGGCTTTCCCTTCCCAGGACGAGCCGCGAGCAGTACGGCAGGGGGGCGGCGATAAAAAGGAGGGAACTGAAAAAGGGGGATCTTGTATTCTTTGCGACCGGATCGGGTAAAAAGGTGTCTCATGTGGGCATATATACCGGAAAAGACAGCTTCATACATGCGCCGGGCAGGAACAAGGATATAAGGCAGGACCGGATCTCCAGCGCCTATTTCAGTAAAAGGTATGTGGGGGCAAGGAGATACATTTAGACGGGTGCTGCGGGAAAAGTGCCTGTAAATCGGAGCGGATAGAGCTACCGGAATTAAAGGCGCGTGAATGTACGGGGTCGCAATCCGTCCCCGTTAAGGGGAAAACGAACGCCCCGCCCTTACAGGGCCGGGATCTTTTGCTTTCGGGGTGAGTTCCATGATTGAACAGGTAAGAGCGGCTGTCGAAAGACTCAAGGGTAAGGCCCATGTAACCCCTGTTATGACGTCAAAGACGCTTGACATGATGACCGGGTGCGAGGTGTTCCTCAAGTGCGAGAACTATCAGAGGATGGGCGCCTTTAAATTCCGCGGGGCCTACAATGCCATGAGCAGGCTTTCGGAAAAGGAAAGGGGCAGGGGGGTGATTACCCACTCATCAGGCAACCATGCCCAGGCGGTGGCCCTGGTGGGAAAGATACTCGGCATAAAGACCACGGTGGTCATGCCTGTGGACGCGCCTTTGATAAAACGCTCGGCAACAGAGGGTTACGGGGCAGCAGTCGTCGAATATGACCCTGAAAAGGCCACACGCGAGGAGATATCGGAGAGCCTTGGAAAAGAAAAGGGTCTCACCCTGATTCCCCCATATGATCACATAGACGTGGTAGCGGGACAGGGCACCTCGTCTTTTGAACTGTGGGAAGAGGTTAAAAGGCTCGATACTCTCCTTGTCCCCTGCGGAGGGGGAGGCCTTCTGAGCGGTTGTGCCATAGCCTCAAAGGCCTTTGATCCTTCATGCCGGGTAATGGGAATAGAGCCTGAATGCGCAAACGACGCGACCCTCTCATTCCGCTCCGGCGTGCTTCACACAGTCAAAAACCCACCCACCATAGCAGACGGGACCAGAACCCCTTCCCTCGGCAAGCTGACATTTCCCCTTGTGATGGAGTATGTGGACGCGATGGAGACGGTCTCTGAGCAGTCCATTATGGAGGCGGTGAGGTTTCTTTTCTTCAGGATGAAGATGGTTGTGGAGCCCTCGGGCGCGCTCGGTGTGGCAGCTCTTCTGAGCGGCCGGGTAAAAGAGGCCGGGAGAGCGGGCGTGATAATAAGCGGAGGCAATATCGACGGGCCGACCATGACAAGGATACTTAAAGGCGATGGCGCGCAAGGTTGAAAACATAATAAAACTGCCCAAAGACAGGGTCAGGATACTGTTCGAAGACGGCCTTTCCCTGACGGTTAGAGAGGAGGCGGCATCGGGGATCATAAAGGGTGATGAGTTGAGCAGGGAAACAGGGGAGGTCCTGAGAATTGAGCAGGAACTGCTGGATGCGTGGGACAGGGCCCTCGGGTTTATAAAATTCAGGCCGAGGAGCAGCCGTGAGGTCGTTAATTATCTGAGGGGCAGGAAATACCCGGAACATGTGATCGATCAAACGGTTGAAAGACTGTCAAACGATAAAATCCTGGATGATGAGGCCTTTGCCCGTTACTGGGTCAATAACAGGGAGCTTTTCAAACCAAGGGGTATCCACGGCCTCAGGTGGGAACTTAAACAGAAGGGTATACCGGATGCTTTTATAGAAGGGGCCCTTTCCCTGGTCGATGAAGAGGCCTCAGCCTGGTCGGCGGTTGAGTCCCGCCTGAAGGTGTGGAAAAGACTTGAAAAGATGGTTTTCAAGAAAAAGATGGTCTCCTTTCTCATGCGCAGGGGGTTCAGCTATGAGATCTCGGCTGCGACCTTCAACAGGGCGTGGACCTCCGTAAACGACCGGCCGGAGTCGGGCATTGATCCTCCGGCATTTGATTGATTATGAATTTGTCATGAACAGAGCCTTCAAAATATCCCTGCTTGTTTTTGCTGTTCTGTTTGCAGCCTTAATGCTTCGGCCCTCATCTCCTTCCATAAGAAACAGTGAGCCTGAAGGCGAAAACATCATATGCTTCGGAGACAGCCTTACATCCGGCACAGGCGCGTCTGACGGGATGGATTATCCGTCCCAGCTTTCCCGGATGCTATCAATTCCGGTCATAAACGCGGGGGCTGCAGGGGATACCACGGGAAAGGCGTTATTAAGGCTTGAAAGGGATGTGCTTTCACGTTCCCCTAAGATAGTGCTTATTACCCTTGGGGGAAATGATCTCAAAAACAGGGTGCCGAAACAGGAGGCCTTTGAAAACCTCGGAAAAATCATTGAATCGATTCAGGAAAAAGGGGCGCTCGTTGTGGTGGGGGGGCTGGATTTCAAGATGTACGGCAGGGGATTCGGCGAGCAGTACCGGAAGGTGGCAGAAGAGACAGGTTCGGTGCTGATAGAAAACGTATTTGAGGGGATAATGGGTGAAAAGGCCTTAATGAGCGATCCGATACATCCCAATGATAAGGGATACACCGTAATGGCGGAAAGATTTAAAGAGGCGATTGAGCCGTATATCTGAGCCGTTACAGCCTGATAAATACATTATTTTTTACATTCAGACAGAGAAGGCGGAAAGATATGATAGTACAGGTATACGAAATACAGAAACCGGAAGAGGCTGAGCAGTGTATCGAAATCGGTGTTGATCATGTGGGCTCGGTTCTCCTGCATCAGGACGAATGGCGCCTGCCCGAGATAAGGGACCTGGTTAAGCTGTCATCAGGAACAGATGTTAAAAACAGCCTGATCCCCCTTTTCAGGCATGCCGACACCCTTTACAGATGCATTGACTATTACCGGCCCGATTATATCCATTTCTGCGAGAGCCTCACCGACGAAAAAGGGGGCAAACAGGACCTTGCGCCCTGGATCGACTATCAGCGGGAAATGAAAAAAAGGTTCCCTGAAGTCGGTATCATCCGTTCCATACCGATTCCTGAAAGCGGGGCAGGGGATGAATTTCCGACCCTGGAGATAGCCGGGGCGCTTGAACATGTAAGCGATATCTTCCTTACCGATACCTGGCTTGGAAAAGAGCCTGTGGAGGGCTACATCGGGATCACAGGGAAGACATGCAATATTGACATGGCAAGGGAACTTGTGCGTGCAAGCGGCATCCCGGTAATCCTTGCAGGCGGGCTGGGTCCTGAAAATGTGTTTGACGCGGTCAGTGATGTGAAAAGCGCGGGCGCGGACAGCTGCACCGGGACGAATCTGCATGATGAAAAGGAGGGTTCACTCAGATTCAGAAAAGATTTTTCCAGGGTAAGGGAGTTTGTAGCCGAGATCAGGCGCGCCTCAGAGGCACTGGCTCAAGAAGAGAAAAGGCTTGCAAATGAACTCGGCCGGTTGAAGGATGAGCTGGATGAAAGGGAAAGGGCGCTTCCTCCACACTCAGTTAAGCCTTACCAGTTGATCGCCATTGAAGAGCTTGAAGAAGAGGTGGATCTCAAGGAAAAGGAGTTGCTGAAACTCAAATGGGCAACGGGGAAATTTGAGCGCAGCTGATATGTAAGGAATCGCCCCTCTTTCATGCCGGGCAATCAAATGGACGAGGCCTTTAAAGGAACCTGAGTTTACGGGAGAAGATGATATATGAAACTTTCCGGAAAGCTGTGGCATGCCAACCGCGACATTGCCGAGGCATGTCTGGCTCACCCCTTTATAAGGGGGCTGGCCGCGGGAGACCTTCCGCGTAGCTGTTTTTCCTATTATGTAAGCCAGGATTCCTTTTTCCTTAAGGCATTTGCCAGGGCCTATACCATTGCAGGCGCCAAATCGCCCGACTGGGAAGGCTTTTGCTCGCTGCACGGCCTGGCTGAAGGCGTGCTGGAAGAGCTCAGACTGCACGCCTCATACGCGGCCAGGTGGGGGGTGGAGATAGAGGATGTGGAACCTGAGGCCGCAACCAGGCGGTATACCGATTTTATCATGGCTGTTGCGTGGGGACACGACACGGGTATTACGGTAGCCGCTCTTAGTCCCTGCATGAGACTCTACTCCTTTCTGGGCCAACAGCTGGCAAAGGAAAATCCGCCTGAACATTCCTATTCCGACTGGATAAAGACCTACAGCAGCCAGGACATAGAAGATCTTGCGGTCAGGCTTGAGGAGCTGACTGACCGTTACGCATCCGATACCCCTCTGCTGAGATCCACCTACAGATACGCCATGGAATGTGAGCACGATTTTTTTCAGGCTGCCTGTGATATACCTGAAAACAAGGGCGGTGCCATAGAAAAATCCGGATCACCTCCAAAAGAGTTGATCTAGATGAAGGATTGGAGGGGGTGCAGGCTGGGAGGGTATCCGCACTTTGCGAATTTTCCGTATAACCGGTAATGAATAACACTGTACGACCAAATAGCTGTCGCTCCGGTGCCGGCACTCTTTCCCCGGCCTTCTCTATACCTTACGGAAAAGTGACCGTATCCCAGGGCTTTTACGGGCGCTACCTTGGCTGATATGGCACCGTGGAACAAAGCCCGGTCTTGCGGCCACTGCTGCTGCCTGTGGTATTTTTTGTGAGATAAGACCGGGGGGAAAGGGCCCCGGCACCTCCGCTCGTTCGTAAGGCAACCAGAGATATTGGAAAACGGTCGGTTGCGTTTTCACGCGTTTTTCGCCAATTAAGCGGAGCAAAGAAACCGGGAACCCTTGGAGCCTTTCTCCCAATTAATCGGGAGAAGAATCAAAAACAGTAAACGCCGTTCAAGGCCGGTTTGCCCATAGCGGCGATTTTGAGATGAGGCGGGAAAACGGGGGTTTTGATCAATGCAAATGGAAGGCGGATCCGGGATCGATTCCTTTTTTTTCAGGGGGCTTCATCCTCTTATATCCATCGGAACTGCCAGTGACAGGTATGCCGGGTGGCTGGGACAGATATATTCAGAGGGGCGTTATGAAGGACGAATCAGCAGCAGAAAAAAGAAGTTCGGATCGGCTTATTATACCGAGAAGGTGCTTCCCGTTGAAAGCGTTGAAGAATATTTCGAGCATTTCAAGGTCCTGGAACTTGATTTCACCTTTTACTCCCCTTTACTCGACATGGATGGGAACCCCACCAGGACCTGGCATGTCTTAAACAGCTACGCCGGTCATATGAGGGAGGGGAACAGGGTAATCCTGAAGGTACCTCAAGCGGTGTTTGCAAGGAGCTTCAGGCGGGGAAAAGGGCAGGTCGAAAACGAACATTACCTTGACTCCGAGATGTTCATAAGACAGTTCTATGAACCTGCCTGCCTGCTTTTTGACCGGCGGATCGAGGCGTTTGTCTTTGAGCAGGAATATCAGCGTGCTTCACTCAGGCCTCTTCCGGAGGCCTTTGCGCGGGAGCTGGGCCGGTTTTTTGAAAAAATCCCTCAAGACAACAGGTATCATGTGGAAATCCGGACTCAGGCACTCTTGTCAGCCCCGGTTGTCAAGACACTGAAGGATCATGGTATCGGTTATGTCCTGTCTCACTGGACATGGCTTCCCTCTCTTAAAAGCCAGTACAGGCTCATGGGGGACGTCCTTTTTAACAGGTCCGGCAGCTCCGTCATGCGTCTGATGACGCCCAGAGGCATGCGTTATGAAGACGCCTACAAAAAGGCTCATCCGTTTGACCGGCTTGTCCACGGGATGCTAAGCAGTGAGATGATAAATGAGACCGTTGATATAATGAAAGACGCCTTTGAAAATAATGCCGGGATAAATGTCGTAATAAACAACCGTTCAGGAGGAAACGCCCCGCTGATAGCCCGCGAGATAGCCTCAAGGTTCCTTGATATTACGGGGGCCGCATAACACCCCGAATCAAATCATGCCGTAGCCTCTATCTTTTCCTGCTGCCGCTTTTCCGCAAGGGCTGAGCTGAGAGGGTCAATGGTCCATCGCAGCAGGGTGGCGGCCCAGGTAAGCCCCGCACCGAAGCTTACAAGCAGGACGTTGTCACCCTTCTTCACAAGGCCCTCCCTGTAGGCCTCGTCAAGGGCGAGAGGTATGGTGGCCGAGGATGTGTTTCCATACTTGTGAATGTTCGTGTACACACGATCCATTGGGATTTTGAGACTTTTGGCAAGCGCGTGAATTATCCTTATGTTGGCCTGATGGGGCACTACAAGGCTTATGTCGTCACTTGAAAGCCTGTTTTTATCAAGGGCCTCCTCGGAAATGGAGGCCATATACTCGACCGCCCTCTTAAAGAGCCTGTTGCCTTCCATTTTGAGGTGATACGGCTTTAGATCGATATCCTCCAGCGCCTCAGGGACAAATGTGTTGCCGTCCGAGGAATAGAGCAGTTCCCAGTGCGTGCCGTCCGATCTGATATGTGTTGAAAGTATACCTTTATCACTTTCAACGGAATCGATTACCACCGCGCCCGCGCCGTCGGCAAGAAGAACGCATGTGCCTCTGTCATGCCAGTTCACTATACCTGAGAGGCGTTCAACACCTATGACGAGCGCCTTTCGGCAGTTGCCGGTCTGAACCGCGTTGTCTACCGTGGAAAGGGCGTACAGGAAGCCGGAGCATCCGGCGGAAATATCAAAGGCCGCGGCCTTGCAGGCTTTCAATTCCTTCTGCACCATGCAGGCGGTTGAAGGAAACTGACGTTCGGGAGTTACGGTCCCTACCACTATCATGTCCAGCTCTTGAGGCGATACCCCGGACATGGCAAGGGCCTTTACGGATGCCTGGGTAGCCAGGTCGGTTGCGTTTTCATCTTTTTCGTTTGATGATATGCGTCTTTCCTTTATTCCGCTTCTTCTGGTAATCCATTCGTCCGTGGTCTCAACGATTCCTTCCAGGTCCTTATTTGACAATATTCTTTCAGGGGTTGATGATCCGGTGCCGATTATATGGGCATGAGGCATATTTGCTTTGCTCCTTCGATTTGCGCATTTTTGTAACGAAATAATATAAGAAGAAAGCTTCTCTCTGTCAAATTAAATGAGCCCCCAGCATAAGGGGCTCTGTTCAAGAACCGCGATTTGCAGCCTTTCTTCCGGGCCTCTCCGAAGAGTTCCTCCGGTTGAGGCTGCCGGGTAAATGGGCCGTGGTTGTAACCTGTTGGAATTAGAAGTTTATGTAAAAAATGCAATAGGATTCAAGGATTCGAGGATTCGAGGGGGCAGGGTCCGGGTGGGGAGAGGGGCTTTCTGCGTCTTTTGCCTTTCATGTCTTTCCCGCCGATTCATAAGAGCTCCAGAAAAGTCAAGGTGCCTGCGCTCGTTCGCAGAGCAATCAGGGATATGGAAAACGTCCGGTTGCCTTTTCCCGCGTTTCTTGCCTTTCACGTCTTTCTCGCCATAAATGGTAATAATTGACAAAAAGCAATAAAAGTATGAGTATATCAAGCGCCCACTTATTTATGCTTGCCTGCATTAAATAGATATAGCCGGAGGCACCCATGAAATAATCAGACCCCGTTTCTCAAAAAAGAGAGGTGGGGTTTTGTTGTCTGTGATGTGGATTTTGACTGAGAAAGCTATCATGGAACATCTCCAAAAGAGTCGATCTGAATGCAATATGTTTTGTGCAAAGGCTTGTTCCAAAGAGGTGCGGAAGGGCTCAATAAACGGGAAATAATTCTCACTACTCACTAGTTGGCCGAGGAAGAAACATGTCATTTGCTGAAGAAATTAAAACATGCTCTGATAGGATTAAGTCTCGTTTTTCCTTATCAAACACACCGGCTATTGAAGTTGTGCGTAATGATCTTCAGGTAGGCGAAGATGGGTGGAGTTGCGAAATCGAATTTAAAGATGGTTCCGTTGAACCCCCAAGCCAATACTGCCATGACGCCTTCTATGATGTCCATGGCGACTCAATCAATCCGATAGAACAACTACGCATTGAGTATCCGCAGTTGTTTTTTGATTCTGATAAAAATCGCGGTTTTGAAACACATATAACTGAAGTTCGGGTAACACTTGGTGAAGTGTCAACCTCGGCTGGGTTTAATTGGACAATATTTGGAACAACGCATGAAACAAGTGAAAAATATTGTGCTATTATATATGTTCACACAAGGCCTTTATTCCAGAGGTGCCATATCGCAACGCTCTTAAAAATAGAGGAACTAAATTTTTCAAAAAATTCTGGTTGTAGATATATTCAAACTTGGCATGAAAGAGATAATCCAGATTTCTTCGGAGCAATTTCCCCAAGCTTAAAAAACGATTTTTTTCTTTTTCATGGTACCAACGCAGGTGGCGAACAATACGAGGAAGCAAAATTTATTCATCTCCGCAAGTATTTAGACGGAAGCCCCTATTATTCAAAAGTCACGATTAATGACAAAAAAAGGTGGCTGGTTAGTCCCCGTGATAACGAAATAATTCTTAAGGCTTTAAAAGAAAGCAGGAAGAAATATTGCGGAAGGATAATAAAAAAAATATCTGAACCGATGATCGGCCAACAAGAGCATTCAGCGGATCGCAAAAAAGCGCGCGCCCGCTGATGCCCGGCGTTGAGACTGTCGAAAAAGTAATTTCGCATATTTATATGTCAACCCAACCCCATAAAACACTAACTTATGATAATTTAAATACTTTGATAGGTTTAATGTTAGATGATGTTATTAGGCAATAAATATAAGCATTTACATGCAATCAATTATATAGTATAGTCTTCGTCATCCTCTAAAAAGTAAAGACAGTGATTTTTCTTCTAATGGAGATGAAGATGGCACGCTATAAGCATTATGACTACGAACAGTTAATGATGGTGCCGGTATCACTGGAAGAGCAGCTTATACCAGGCACCTTGGAATATGCGATTCATCATGTTGCAGAAGAAAGACTTGACCTGAGTATCTTTGACAACCGCTATTGCAACGATGAGACGGGCCGCAAGGCGATAGACCCCAAGGTTCTGATAAAGATTGTGCTCTTTGGTTATTCACGAGGTTTGATTTCATCACGATCATTGGAGCGGGCCTGCAAGGAAAACATTACGTTTATGGCTCTTTGCTGTGGCCAGAAACCGGATCACAGTACGATTGCAGCCTTTGTAACATCCTTAGATAAAGAAATAGAGCCGTTATTCACGAAAGTGCTGCTGATTTGCGATGAAGAGGATTTGTTGAGTGGAACTCATTTCAGTTTGGATGGATTGAAACTTTCTTCGAATGCAGCAAAGGAATGGAGTGGTAAATTCGAGGATTTGAAGAAAAAACAGAAAGCCCTTAAGCGTAAAGTAAAGGAAGCAGTTAGAGAACATCGTGCAGAGGATAAAAGAGAAGGCAAAAGGAATGGTACAGATAGTGCCAGGAGGAAAAAGCGGATAAAGAGACTGAAACAAAAAGCGGATCGCATTGAGAAGTTTCTTTCTGAGAACGAACCGAAGATCGGTTCCAGGGGCAAGGAGATCCAGAGTAACGTCACGGACAATGAATCAGCCAAGATGGCCACTTCACACGGTGTATTGCAGGGCTATAATGCCAACGCAGTAGTGGATGAGAAACATCAGATAGTGGTGCATGGTGAGGCTTTTGGAAAAGGTGAGGACGGCACAAACATGGAGCCGTTGCTGGAAGGAGCGAAAGAGAAACTGGAAGCTATTGGCTGGAAGGATCCTCTGAAAGATAAAAGGTCAGTGCAGACACGGGCTATTACAGCGTGAAGAATCTGGAGGCATGTAAGGATTATGAGATTGATGCTTATGTGCCGGACCGTCAGTTTAGAAAACGAGACATCCGTTTTGCAGGTGCAGGTCGTCACCGCCGTTCGGTGGACAAACGCCATGAAAGATACAAATCGAAGAAGCGCTGGTTCAGCGTAGAAGACTTTAAGCTTGATGACCGCACCGGCAAACTTATCTGTCCTGCGGGCCACGGGCTATATATAAAGAATCGGAATTTTCAGACGGCCGAAGGATACAAGGCCATTGCATATCAGGCACCGAAGACGGCCTGCCGTGATTGCCGATTACGTTCCAAATGCTTGCATAAACCCAACACGGTATCACGACAGGTTCATGTTTTTTATGGAAAACGTCCCGGCAGCCTTACAGATAAAATGAAGCGGAAGATGGACGCCGCATTTATAGTAAAAGGATGGGCATAGTAGAACCGGTGTTTGGGAATATTGGCACGTGCAAGAGAATGGACAGGTTTACCTTACGGGGGCATGTCAAAGTAAATATTCAATGGATGTTATACTGCCTTGTTCACAACATTGAAAAGATCTCCAATTTTGGAAAAAGCTATGCCATTGCTTAATGATGATAGGAGATATATCTTACACAAAAGCCCTATTCGCTATGATAGAAGCACTTATTTTCGCAACCGGCATGTAATTAGAGCAATAGCATCTTCGTGAATATTCCAAGTTCCATTAACATTTTACTCTGCTGTCACGAAAATCGTATCGCAAACTGGTTTTTCGACAGCCTCGTTCGGCTAAATAATGGATCTGGCCCTGTACAGCAAGTTTGCATATAAGATTTAACAACCACCCCTAAAAGGGGTGGACTAAAAGGTGACCCTAAAAGGGTAACATTTACATCCTTATACTAGGCAATTACATGCGCTTATCTTTTTCCAACTGCCATTTGACATACTTTCTGATCTTCTCCTCATCCAGTCCTATGGTACTGACACAGTATCCCTTCGCCCAAAAATGCCTTCCCCAGTACCGCCTTTTCAACTCCAGATGCCTATCAAAGATCTTTATGGCGCATTTGCCTTTCAAAAAACCTGTTACTTCCGAAACCGATAACTTCGGTGGTATTGATATCACAAGATGCACATGGTCTTTCTGGACATTCATTTCCAGAATTTCAAGCTTCTTCCATTCGCACAGCTGCTTTATAATTTCACAGACTGATTTTCTTACTGCACCTTTCAGAATCCTGAATCGATATTTCGGGCACCAAACTATGTGGTATTTGCAATCCCAGATCGCATGTGCTAATTTTCTAAAATCATTCATTGAATACCTCCTTTTATCTTCAGGGTCACCTACCCCGATATTATGGAGGTATTCTTTTTTTGTCACCACCACGCTACCCGCTTAGCATAGCTGGGACCCACCAGTAAAACTGGTGGATTAAGGGGTTATTTAACAACTTACTCCGGTACGCAACCACAGCACAAATAGACTAAATGACATTCAAGAGGGCCTAATGCCACTTCAACTTTTTGACCTACTGAGCAAGGGTTACTTCCCGAAAGAATTACCGCCGCCATTCACAACAGAAACCTACGCTCAGGCTCTAGCTGGTCCACAGGCTACCCCGCCTCCTGGCAGTTTTTCTTCTCGCCCGTGGTTCTCTATGTCATGTACCCATAATCTTGTTAGAACAGGAGGACTTCGCAGGAACCTCAGCATTCCGAACCCAAAGCATTACTTCCGTTTGGCTGAACACATAGTCGCGAATTGGGCCAATATGACAACGCTTACGAATGCAACGCCCTTTTCGTTCAGCAAACCTGTTGATATCCATCTTGGCAGATCTATATCTCCTGAACATCGTTTAGCCGAGAGAGCTGCCTCACGAGTCCATCTTAGATCAACGGGTCGTATTCTTTTAAAGGCAGATATAACAAGATTCTTCCCATCTGTTTACACTCATGCGATTCCATGGGCCATTATGGGAAAGACCGCGGCAAAAAATGCTCATGCGGCTGGAACGTTGAAAGGTTCTTGGGAAGATAGGGTGGACCTCTTGTCCCGGTCATTGAATAGTAATCAAACAGTAGGCATTCCTATTGGCCCTGACACATCACTACTCATCGCAGAGGTACTACTCGCACGAATTGATTTAGAACTCAGCCAGAAATTTCCCAATCTCAAGTGTTTAAGATATATCGATGACTACGAGTTTGTCTTTACAACAAGATCAGAGGCAGAGGAAGTACTTGGATACTTACAATTTCTGCTTAATAACTTCGAATTTGCGATTAATCCTAATAAAACTTTTATCATTGAATTGCCTGGGCCTCTAGAGAGTATATGGACTACTAATCTAAGATATTTCATCTTCCGCGATGCTGGAGTAACAGGGCAACAGAACGATTTAGTGGCATTTTTCGACACAGCCTTTGAATTGTTCAAAAGGTATCGGGAAGAAGGTCTCATGAAATATGCAGTTGCTTGCCTGAGGGGGTTAAATGTCCAAGAAGAGAACTGGGAACTTCTTGAAGGTCTCTTGATGCATTGCATATCGATTGAGCCTGCTTGCCTCCCACAAGTATGCGATCAGGTTGTTTACTACCTTTCTTTGGGTTACCCGGTGAAGACAGACCTTTGGTCTGTTTGTCTAAATAATATTGTAATAGAAAAGACTCCATTGGGGCAAGCTAGTGAAGTCGCGTGGGCTATGTGGCTCATGAAAATTCTTGATATAAATCTTCAGGATAAATGTTCACAGGCGGTAGGTGATAGCGAAGACTCTGTCGTTGGGCTAATGGCACTTGGTCTGGCTACAGCTGGATTAGCAAGCATGGCAAATCTGGCCGGGCTTCATCGTTACTCTCAGCATAATTTTCTGTTTGAGTCCCAATGGCTTCTTTGCTACCAAGGCAATCTAATGACGTGCCTTGGTCCTGGAGGTGGTCCAGTTAATCTCCAAACCGACTCGGCCTTCTCATACATGGAGGCTCAGGGAGTTTCATTTTTTGATATCAACGTTCCTGTGCCACCAGCAATTCGGTACGCGGTTCCTCCCGCCTATGGTGGAGGTGGCGGCGGTGGTTATTAAGACGGTCTAATGATGTCTCCAATAGATAAAGGGAGATTCTGTCCGTGATTTACATTCTACCCTCTGAAATGTTTATCAGCGAAATCGTCGAACCAGCGGATCATGATCGGCTCGCTAATCGCTCGCGACTTATCCGGATCGTTAGCTATGACCTATGTTGAACAGTTACTGAAAGGCGAAAGATGACAACTGGATGCCGGAAAGTGTAGTATTGTGGATAGATTTTCTTTGAATTGTAAAGTGGGGCGAAATGTACAGTAGCAATTCGGCAACTGCGCAGACTATCTATGGGCATATGGACGTAGCGGCATTCCTTCGTGCCTATCAGATGCGTACGAGCAGCGTTATGTGGCTTCTAGGCGCTGGCGCCTCCCGTTCCGGCGGCATCAAGACTGCCGGTGACATGATCTGGGACTTCAAACAGAACCTCTACCGCTCGCACAAGAAGCTCCCGCCCAATGCGATTACCGACCTGGGTGACCCGGCCGTTCAGCGCAAGCTTCAGCGGTATTTCGATGAGCTTCCGGAATTTCCAGCAGGCGGAGCACCTGACGAGTACGCGCAGTACTTCGAGGCCACTTATCCGCATGCCAATGACCGGCGGGCGTATCTCGACAAGCTCATCAGGCTCGGTAAGCCGTCCTACGGGCATTTATCGCTCGCCTTGTTGATGCGCGAAGGGTGTTGTCGCATAGTCTGGACGACCAATTTCGACCGAACAGTGGAGGATGCGGCCGCCAAGATCTACGGGACAACGAACGACCTCGTGGTGGCGGACCTTGGTGAGCCGAAAAAGGTCGCCGATGCGCTCAATGCCAAGCGCTTTCCGATCTATGGCAAACTGCACGGCGACTATCATTCCGTCGCCCTCAAAAACACGGACGAAGAGCTCAGAGAGCAAGACGCCGAGATGTGCCGCGCGTTTTTTCAAGCGTGCAAGACGAATGGGCTGGCAGTGGTTGGCTACAGCGGTCGGGATGCCTCCGTCATGGAAACCCTGAGGGAGGCGTTGGACGATGGGCGGGGATTCCCGAATGGGCTGTTCTGGTTTAAGCGGTCCGGTGAAGAGCCCTTCGAGGCAGTGACGGAGTTGATCACAGAGGCGCGTCGCCTGCGGGTGGACGCCCATCTTATCGACAACGAGACTTTTGACGAGCTTCTGTCTGACCTTGTTCGGTTTTTGCCTGAAACCTCTGGCAAGCTCGGGGATATTGAAGGGGCCAAGCCACCGCGCCTTGGTAGTGCACCGCTGAAGGCACCAGGTGCAACGACCCCCTCAATCCGGACCAATGCGTTGCCGATCATCTCGCACCCTGTTATGTGTCAGCTGATCGACTGCGACATCGGGGGTTGGGCGGAGATACAGGGAGCAATCGAGACGGCTGGCGTTGATATCGTTGCCAGGCGGATTAAGGACGGCGTTATCGCTTTCGGGCGAGATCCGGATATCCGGGCAGCCTTTAATGCATTCGGCATTAAAAGGTTCGAGACACGTTCCATTCCCGATAAGAACCTCTCCTACGAGAGCGAGGAACGCCGCCTCATCCGGGATGCGCTTGTGCGTGCCCTGAGCAGTCGGCCGGGCATCGAGATCATACGCCGTGGGTGGCATGTTCTCGCGCTTCCAAACATGCAAACCGTGAAGCCGGGCCACTTTCAGTTTAATACCATCAAGCCCGTTGATAGTCTCACCGGCACGGTAGGGAAAACAGGCATTCGCTGGACTGAGTGCTGCGAACTACGTCTTGACTACAAGCTTGACCGGTTATGGCTCCTTATGGAACCGCGCATCCACCGCGATATTCCGGTAGAGGCCACCTCAGCGCAGATCGACGAGTCCAAGGAATTTGTGCGTTCGAGGTTGGCGGGTCGCTTTAACCCAAAGGCCAACGCCATGCTGAGCGGGTGGGCTAGCCTTCTTCTCGGGACAGACCGAAACGTCCGATCCGTCACGCTACGTAGCTTCGGCATATCCGACGGCATTGATGCGACCTTCGAGGTGTCGTCGATCACAGGATTTAGCGGGGTGAGCCGATGACAGCATCCCCTCAGCCATTTCAACTGCCCGGCTATTCTGTCCTGACGGAACAGGAGCTACGCTTTGGAGCGGCGGACCCAAAGGCCGTGGATGCGCATCCGCTGCGAGGGTTGCTTCGGTTTGGCCCGTATTCCCGCGATAAGCTTGCGGCGATCGCCGATCCAATCCGAGTCGCCATCATCGCGCCTGCCGGACAGCTTGAACGGGTCAACGGCCTCTTGCGGGAACTTCAGCAATACCATCAGCCGCGTGAGCGACGCCAGTACCTGCCGGGCTTTCCGGGCTTCTCAAAGGTTTTTTACGTGAACATGGGGGCCGCAGGCCCGCACGCGAACGTTGAGCTGCCAGTGGACCTGACAGAGCAGATGAAGCGGGTCGAGAAGCCCCATCTCAAGCTGGCCGAGGCGCTTCAGCATGCGCTCCACGCCCTCCACCATCAGAGAGATGCCTTCGATGTCGTCTACATCCTACTGGATAAGGCGTGGGAGGCCGGCTTCTTCGGCGGGGAGGGGGATGACTTCAACCTTCATGACTATGTGAAGGCCATTGCCGCCTTCGAAGGCATCCCTACCCAGTTCCTTAATGAAGATCGTGCGTTGGTGTATCGCTGCCGTGCCAGTGTGATGTGGCGTTTGGGCATCGCCCTCTATACCAAGGCTGGCGGCGTGCCGTGGGTCTTGGCCAATATCGATCCGGGAACGGCGTATATTGGAATCGACTATGCCCTCCGACCAAATACGGACGTGGATTCGCGGTTTGCGATCTGTTGCAGCCAGGTTTTCGACGCTGAAGGCTCGGGCCTGGAGTTTGTCGCCTACGAGGCCAGTGGTGTCCGGATGTTTGGGAAGAACCCCTTCCTCCACCGGGATCAGATGATGAAGGTGATGTCCCGCAGCCTGGCTGTGTATCAGCGCAAACACGCAGGCGCTGTGCCCTCACGCATCGTGGTGCACAAGAACACTGAATTTAAGCCCTACGAGATCGACGGAGTTTTCGACGCCTTCCCGAATACGGAGAACATCGAACTCGTCCACGTACAGCAGAATAGCGGATGGCGCGGTGTTTACATCACTAAGCCTCAGCAGCCGAATGGCTATCCGTGTTTGCGGGGCAGCACGTTCCAACTTGGCCAGCATACCTCCTTGCTCTGGACGCAGGGTGACCTGCCGGTCGTGGCTGACGGGAGTTCCTACTTCAAGGAAGGCAAAGGGACGCCTGAGCCTCTTATACTGAACCGACACGCCGGCCGTGGTGCGATGGACGACTTGTGCAAAGAGACTCTTGCGCTCACGAAAATGGACTGGAACAACGACAGCCCCTATGACCGCATGCCGGTCACGCTCAACTTCGCCGGAACGCTTGCCGCTGTGGTCAAGCAGATGCCCAAACTGGAGCCTCGCTCGTACCCAGTGCGCCTGTTTATGTAAGAGCATATAGAACCGCGCCAACTCCTATAACACCAGATTAGGTAGCATAGCCGCTAACAAATCGGCGGAGATACAGAAATTTGTCTGATGGATTGGGGGACGGGCCACGATAATATTACGAAATAACTTAGAAAGAAGTCTGAAAAAGAGCAAAGATAGGGCCTATATTGCGATTTTTGATACCGAAAAGGGCATTATAGGTTCTGCGTGATGGCAAGAGCAAAAAGGCATTTATTGAAAAATTACTTCTGCCTGGAACCGCAATCGACAGAAAGGTAAGACAATCCGGAAATGGCTATGAGTTTGAGGAGCGGTGAGTCCCTGCATCGTCTGTTTTGGGACGAAAACCGGTGATACAGGCCTCAGAAGGTGCTTTTGGGATGATTATCATGTATAACCAATAAGTTATCATGGGCTACCCCAGGCGACAAGCTCCAGGGGATCCAAAGGACCATACCATGATCAAGAAGAAGGCCGGTAAAAAACAGGCGCGCTCATCTAGTACCATGTAACAGTTAAGATTGCGTATTTATGTTTTTATGATATACTAGCGACAACCTTATAGAGGAGGTCGCTATGGCACCAAGATATCGAGTAACGCTGCGCAAACAAGAGCGCCAAGAGCTTGAAACGATGACGCGCAAGGGGAAAATCGAAGCGAGACGATTCAAAAATGCTCGTGCGTTGCTGCTCTGCGATGCTGGGCCGGAGGGCCCTGGCTGGAAAGTTGCTGATGTGGCGTCAGCCCTTGGGATGAGCAGACGATCGATCGAGAATCTAAAGAAACGGTTTGTGGAAAAGGGGCTGGAGGCCGCCCTTGCTCGTAAGAAGCGTGAAAGACCTCCCCGAGAGATCAAGTTCGATGGGGCGTTCGAAGCGAGATTAATCGCGTTGGCCTGTTCGAAAATCCCAGATGGATACCGACGCTGGACGGTAAGGCTTTTGGCCGAAAAGGCGGTTGAGCTGAAGTTTGCAGAATCCGTATCGCATATGTCAATACAACGGGTGTTAAAAAAAACGAACTTCAGCCTCACCGAAGCAAATACTGGAAAATCCCACCGAAAGGCAGCGCCGCGTTCGTAGCGTGCATGGAGGATGTTCTTTGCCTCTATCACCTGCCGTACGATCCGGACTACCCAGTGGTATGCATGGATGAGTCCTGCAAACAGATGGTGGGCCAAGTGCGTGAGCCGATTCCGTGTAAGCCGGGGCGCCCTTTGCGTATGGACGACGAGTATGTCAGAAAAGGTGTGGCGCAAATTTTTATGGAAGTAGAGCCTCTTGCAGGTAGAAGGCATGTGGCGATTGCCGAACATCGCAGGAGGAAGGATTGGGCTGTGCAGATCAAGGCAATGCTTGATGAACGATATCCCAATGCGATCAAGGTGCGTCTGGTTATGGACAATCTCAATACCCACAATACCGCCTCACTGTACGAGATGTTTGAAGCCGATGAAGCTAGGCGTTTGGCGCAACGACTGGAGATCCATTATACGCCGAAACACGGCAGTTGGTTGAACATGGCCGAGATTGAACTCAGTGTTTTGAAAGGCCAATGTCTTAATGACCGGATCCCCGACATGGCGACCATGGAGCGCCAAGTGGTCGCATGGAAAAAATCCGAAACAACCACGCAAGGAAAATTTTTTGGCAATTTACAACTCCTGATGCGAGGATTAGACTGAAACAGCTCTATCCGCAATTATAAATGTTACATAGTACTAGTCGCGTTTCAGACTGCGGGTCGTCGTCGGATTTGCCAAGCCGCTACCCGGAGGTATTTGAATACGTTAAGGATCGCATTCGTGCCGCTCAGATCAGAGCTTCACTGTCGGTCAATCGGGAACTTATCTCCCTGTACTGGGACATCGGCAAGGCGATCGTCCGGCGACAGGAGATAGAGGGCTGGGGCCGATCTGTCGTTGAACGGCTTTCCACAGATATTCAGAAGGAGTTTCCCGGCATTCGTGGGTTCTCGCCGCAAAATCTTTGGCACATGCGATCGCTGTTCCTCGCTTGGACAAGCGAAGCGGAAAATCTCCAACAAGCTGTTGGAGGAATGGATGGCGATAATTTCCCACAGGCTGTTGGATTGGGTCGGGCCGCGATGACAATATGAAATAACAAAGAAAGAAGGCCGAAAGGGGTGCTTTTGGGATGATTATCATGTATAATCAGCAAGTTGACTTGGAGACCCCAAGTGACAACTTTATGGTTAACATTATGCTGCGATGGACGCACAAAGACCTCACGCGCCTGAGCAGCAGGTTATGCCTTTTAAATAAGCACTTGATTGCACCAAAAATTGTATGTTATTGTGTACAAAATTAAGACCAAAAGAGGTGCAAAATGCAAAAGCTGAAAATTGATCAGGACATCAGGCCACTGTCAGAAGTGAGAAATGCCATGGCTTCCTACATCAAGCAGGTCATGATACTAAGCGTCCGGTAATAATTACGCAGTACGGTAAAGGCGTTGCTGTACTGTTGGGCGCAAATGAATTTGAAGCCATGCAGGAAAAAATAGAGCTTTTATCAGACGTCCAAACCTCTCTCAACCAACTGGCAAAAGGAGAAGGTATATCCCACCAAAAGGCCAAGGAAAGATTATTGAAGAGAGTTCCTGAATGAAAATAGTATGGTCTCCCCATGCTGTTGAAAGGGCATCGGAAATAGTCGATTACATCGCTCAAGATAAACCTTTGGCAGCTGATAAATGGATTCATACGGTATTTTCAAAAGTTGACCGGCTTCGATCTAATCCGGAAATTGGGCGGATTGTCCCTGAAATCAATGAGCATCAATTCAGGGAGCTGATTTACGGAAATTATCGAATCATCTATCATATCGAAAAAAAACAAATATCCATACTAACTATCCGACACGGCAAACAGATATTGCCGATAGATGAAATCAAGGCATAAAGATTCACTTACCGTACCGCTCGCCTGATGAATTCAGCCGTTATATGGCACAACATAGATTGGATGAGGTGTGTTTGTATTTGACATCCCCTTTAATGGGCGTCAAGTGACATCGGTTAAGGCCGGCGTTGGCGTACCCATATAATGCCGTGAGGTTTTTTTAAAGGTTGCCTTGAAGTCTTGTTGGTGGTGCTTATAAAGGTACGCAAGGAGGTACTATATGGGAAAATTATCAAATATTATTCCGGTGAGCGATTTAAGGCAAAATGCTGCAAATTTATTGAAACAATTACAGAACAGCAAAGAGCCTTTGATAATTACACAAAGAGGACGGGCAACAGCGGTAATAATCGGTGTTGATGCCTATGAGAAATCTGAGCGGGAGAAAGAGCAGTTGCGCCTTTTGGCTAAGGGAGACAGGGAAACCGAAACGGGTCAAGGGTATGATCTGGATACAATTTTTGGTGAAGCCGACGCCCTTTTGGCTAAGGAGCCTTTGTGAAGGTCAAATTTGCACCCTCTGCAAGGACTCAATTTCTTTCCGCGCTATCTATTCGAAAGGATAAGTCTTCGGCGGCCCTTGACTTTCGTAATAAAGCTGAAAAAATTCTGCGAGGACTTGAGGATTTTCCTGAATCCGGAAAAATCATACCAGAGTTTCCGGAACTCCCCTATCGAGAAATGATCATATCGCCGTATCGATTTTTCTATAAAATCAAAGACGATACCGCCTGGATTGTTGCTGTGTGGCGTGACCCGACCCCAAATGAACAAATGAAACAATTAAACGTTATTGGTCAGCTACCGGACGTAAACGTCGGTTCGCCGTTTGTGCCAAAATGGCCTCAGTCAAAATCACCATTTATGAGGTCCTAAGGTGGCATGCCATTGGTATCAAAAGATACATCAAGATAAAGGCCGATTCAAACCCTTACTTGCCGGAGTATGCAGGATATTTCTGGTACAGACGGAATAAGAAGGGCAGCAAACTGTTAGCGGCACTGTCTGCTCGTGAGTCTCGGGCCATGCAGGCCGTTTAGGAGGTTAACAGCCGGGCAACTCCCTAAGGGCTGCCTTTTGAGAGGCTTGAGCCGTATGATGGGAAACTATCACGTACGGTTCTTAGGCTTACTATTACCCATAAGTCTAGACGATTTTATCGCCGAGTTTCTTCCTTAAAAGCCTCAATATTTGCCTCAACAAGTTGCTCGATCAGTTTCCTTAGTCGGGCATAATTGGCGATCATCTTTCGCATTCTGGTTAACTGGTCTCTTTTAACATAAACGCTACGTGTTTTTTGTTGGCTATCCTTATAGGTCAGCCGATATGCCATCCGGGATGACTTTTTTGAGCATATGCATCTCGCTCTGTTGCATGTGGAACAAACGCTTGTAATCGACCCGCGAACAAATTCAGGGAATTGGGCTAATTTTTTTAAAAGATCATTTCGTTTTTTGACAGGATTCATCCTTGACACCTCCCTATCGTAATAGTAGACGTATATAATACGTCTACTATACAAATGTCAACTTTTAATGGGAGGCGTTCAATGAACCCAAAAAATAGATCAAGTTGGGCGGCGGAAGAGTTTGCAGAGGTCAAGCTCGGAGATAAAAGACTCGATGCAAGGCTGATTAAGCTGTGTGATAGATTTTCGGATGCTCCAGAGAGCCCCATCAACCAAGCATGCGTGGATTGGGCAGAGACCAAAGCTGCTTATCGTTTTTTTCAAAACAACAAAGTTGAGGTTGGTAAGATGTTGGCGGCCCACCGATGTAAAACAGCTCAGCGTACTAAGGAACACAAAACGGTTCTTGCACTCCAAGATACCAGTTATTTTGTCTATACTGACCATCCGAAGACCGAAGGACTCGGGAAGATGTCTTTAAAGAAGGGTAAAAACGTGAAAAATATCTATTCCAACGGCCTGATAATGCATACATGTCTGGCTGTAACAACTAAAGGCCTCCCACTCGGACTGTTGGATCAAAAAATATTTTCACGGAAACTCCGGAAAAAGGATAACAAAAAAGCAAAACCTCACGCCAATCTCCCGATAGAGGAAAAGGAAAGCTATAGATGGCTTGAGGCATTAGAAAACACTAAGGAATTAACAGGTTGTACCCGAATCGTCACAGTCTGCGATCGAGAAGCCGATCTATACGATTTCTTTATGCGTAGCCATCAAATCAATGCCCCTGTCCTCGTTCGAGCAAACGTAGATAGGATTATAAATCGTAAATCCCGTTATGCAGAAAAGAATGTCGAAAAACTTTGGGAGAATATGCGAAAACAGCCTGATTCAGGTTCTTACGTGGTAGAAATCGCGAAAAGGTCTAAGTCGAAGCATGCCAAAGAAAGGGAAGCACGCACCGCGATGGTCTCTGTACGTTTCGGCTCTTTTACCCTCAATCCTCCCCGCAATAGTATCAGGCACAGCACTGAGAAACTTCCAGACATTGAGATGCACGCAGTCTATGTTATAGAAACAAATCCGCCTGATAGCGAGGAAGCTATCGAGTGGATGCTCCTGACCAATCTTCCAGTCATGTCGTATGAAGATGCTTATGAAAAAGTTTTGTGGTACTGCTTACGCTGGCGAATTGAAATGTACTTCAAGGTCTTAAAGTCCGGTTTTAGGGTCGAATCATGTCGGCTAGGGCATGCCGATCGGCTGGCAAAATACCTCACAGTTATGAGCATTGTAGCTTGGAGGATCTTCATGATTACCTTGATCGCTCGTACCGATCCGACAACACCCTGCTCAACTTTCCTTACCGATCAGGAGTGGAAAGCCCTTTTCCTGCATGCAAATATAAACAAACCTATACCGAAAAAGCCACCAACCATTGGTATTGTAGTCATCTGGATTGCAAAACTAGGAGGTCACCTAGCCCGAAAAAACGATGGGCCTCCTGGTACTATCACATTATGGAGAGGATGGAAGCGTCTTGCAGATCTGAGTGAAGGCTTGAAACTGGCGGATCAGCTATGATACTTATGGGTAATAGTAAGGTTCTTAGGGGGGGAGACACCCCTGACCTACCCGGTATGACTACATTTGAGGAGCGTCTTTGATTTACCGAAAGGATTGATCATGATGAATATCGCACAACAATTCATGGAAAGCGAAAATACTTTACAAAGAGTTCTTGTAATATTGTTCCTGGCACTTGGATCTCATGGCTTCGTCTTGATGGTCAAAGCACTATGGAAGCATCTAAAGGGAATCGCCTCTTCCAAGCCTCAATCGAAGTTCAAATCTATTGCAAGCCTGACACAGAGCTTTCTTATTTTTATACTTTATTTCGGAGCGTTCGGGCTTATTCTTCGCGAGCTGGGTGTCTCTTTAACCGCTTATTTAGCTAGCGCTTCTGTCCTCGGCTTGGCAATCGGTTTTGGTTCCCAAGGACTGGTTCAAGACGTTGTAACGGGTTTGACATTGGTTCTGTCAGATTTGATTAAAATTGGGAATATGGTGGAAATCGGGGGCCAGACAGGAATAATTCGTTCCATTGGAATGCGTTTCATTGTTATCGAGAACGCCCTTGGCGCAGAGGTGTTTATTCCGAATCGAAGCATAATGAATGTAATTAGTTATTCTTGTGGCTACGTGAGATGTATTGTTGATGTGACACTATCAAATGAGCCTGGATCGAGAGATAAGATAAAGGGATTCATCGAAGAAACCACCAACTCTTTTATAAAACAATTCCCGGGCATCCTCATAAAACCAGTCAGTATTGAAGGTGTTATTAAAACTGCTCCTGGAAAAGAAATTTTCCGTATCAAGTTCAGGATTTGGCCGGGGCGAGGTACCCCTATCGAAACCTCGTTCAGACAGGAATTGATTCAAAGATTAAAAATAGTTGATTCTTCTTATTCCGACTGGATGGTATCAGTAAATTACGAAGTAGAGAAAGCGCCTTCAAATAATAGCCTGTCATGCGGTAGTTAACAATCACTTCACCCGACGCCATAAAGCCTGGCGCTGGTGAGCTCAAACATTGACTGGTTAAAATTAAAAGGATGAAAGTACTATGGAAACTAATTTAAAAGTGCTTTTTGTTGATGCCGGAACATCGTTTTATCGAATCAATCGTTATAAAGTGGGCAATTTTTTCGGACCAGTTGATTTAGGGCTGTATTTATCTGGCAAACACAACAGCTTAAATATCGGGACAGGACTTTTGGCAGGTTCCATTTTTCCAGGATCAAACCGATTAATCTTCTCCGGCTTTTCTCCCTGCTGGGGCGGATTTTTTATATCCTCGATGGGTGGTGCAGGTTTGGTTTTTGATAACCTGGGTATTAATATGCTTTCCATTGTGGGTAAGGCTGCCCCTCTCTCTGTTTTATACCTCAACCGAAAACATGGTGAAGAGATTCAAATCGAAGTTCGTCCGATAGAAATCCAAAAAGTATGGAATGAAGGGCGAAGAGGGGTATATTCTTTGATGAATCATACTTTTAACCTGTTTGGAGATAGCTATAGTAACGATCCCAGGATACTGGCAACAGGTCCGGCATCTCAGGCTACCGATTTCGGGGCAATATGTTCTGTTCCAATTAACAAGGGGGAATTAACCTTTGTCGATACATGGGCAGGCAGAGGTGGGTTTGGGACTAAACTTTTCAGAGACCATGGTATCGCAGCAATAATTTACGGCGGAACATTTATTGATGAAGATTTTCGCGACCGCAAAGTCGCCGACCAATGGTTTATTGATAAATATCAGATGAAAATGTCGGCAAAAGACATGGAGGCTACTGCCAAATATCGTTTCGATCCCAAGTTTGAAACCGGAGGAACCTTTGGGGCAAATTATGCAAGTTTAGGCGGCAGCATGTTCTCTTTCAATTATAAAAGCGTTTATATGGACGAAAGTGAGCGATTGGCAATCCATGATAAATTTATCATGAATCACTATCTCAAACAATTTAACGAAGAAACAATTAAACCGAAAAAACAAAAAAATTGCGGCGAACCATGTGTTGCGGTCTGCAAAAAAATGCACGGTGAGTTCAAAAAGGATTATGAACCCTATCAGGCAATGGGACCACTAGCAGGAATTTTTGATCAACGTGCCGCCGAAAAACTAAATCATCATGCTGACATGTATGGTTTTGATGCCATCTCTGCCGGAGGTGTACTTTCCTGGCTCATGGAGTGCTTGTCTGAAAGAAATATAACACCCCTGGAATTAGGCATAAAAAATATCCCGGTATTTTCAATTAAAAATTTCGATGAAGTTTCTACTTCAATGTATAACTCAGATATTGGTGTTGCGCTCCTGGATTCGATTATCGAAAAGCGGGGCATTCTCGATCTTAGCGAAGGAGCACGCAAATTTGCCCGGCGCTTATCGAGACAAAAAGGAAAGAAAATTCTGGATTCTTTTGTTTATGCTGCCTATGGCCGCAAAGGATGGATGGTGCCGAATCAGTATTGGACGCCGGGGGTGCTTTCTCCTTTGGCTATTATGGGGAAATACTACATGTATTATGGACAGGATTTCATTCCTCCCAGGGAATTGGGTAATAGAGGTGCAGCAAGGCTAAGAGGAGAATTAATAATGGATAATCTCGGAATATGCCGCTTCCACCGAAACTGGGCAGAAGAAATCATGCCCGAAATAATTGATTCGCTGTATGGGTTAAAACAGCAATTTATAGAAAATAATCATATCACAGCCAGCCGGATAAACAGCCGTAACTCATCCGTGTTTTGGGAACCTGACAGAAATATCGATATTGTTTATGCCTTTTTAAAAAGAAAACACATTCTGGAAAATAACAATGATACTGAACTTATTAAATGGATGAATTATTTTAAAAAAAACAAACATGAAGCTGCCCTGAGTTTCTGGTATGAAATGCACAAAGGGATTCAGGAATCTCTTAGAGAGTTTTAATGAACAGAATGTACGAAATATTAGAACCACCTAATCGTTCCACCTGGCATTTTTCCGCTTCACTCCAAAATGCAGGTGAACTCAAATGTTGAGGCTGTCGAAAAAGTATTTTTGTATATTTTTATGCCAAAACAATCCTATAAACGCTAAATTATGATAATTAAAATATTTTTATAAATTTAATGTTATATAATTTTATTATGCAATACATTGCATTGAAAATTAATATCTTATGCTGGATGGGTGGCCCCAAAATGACAAATTTACAAACCGGATGGTGTGGGAGGAGGGGAGGTCGTGAGACCCATTCCTATCCCGATTCGGCTAAAAGAGGAATTAGATAGTGAGCGTCGATACAACAATATTTCGGAAAGATAGGGGACTGCTAAGCAAGTCAGGTACAATACATTTTGTGGGGCTGGTCGCCTGCCTGGTATTTTTAATTTCAGCCTTTGGATATTCACCGGCAGAAGCGGAATGGCCCCACATTGCCTTTTCAAAAGATGGTACACTAATCTCATATGAGATCTTCGGCGTAGGAGAACCGACTCTGGTATTTGTACATGGGTGGAGTTGCGATGCTCGCTACTGGCGCGCCCAGGTGCCAGTATTTTCTAAAAAACATCGTGTTGTCGTTATTGATCTTGCAGGCCACGGCCATTCAGGGATGTCCCGCGCAAAATATACCATGGGCTCCTTCGGAGAGGATGTTCGGGCAGCAACAGAATCAACGGGCAGTCATAGCGTTATTCTAATAGGTCATTCAATGGGCGGCTCAGTGATTGCCGAAGCGGCCCGCATAATGCCTGATCGTGTCATCGGATTAATCGGTATAGATACCCTTGAAAACATAGAGTATCCGATGACTCGCGAAGAACTCAAAAAGATGATCGCTCCCCTGAAGGAAAATTTTCGAGATGGAAGCAGGCAGTTTGTGAGCGAGATGATAGGACCTAAGACCGATCCGCAGCTCCGCGAATGGATACTTTCAGATATGTCAGCTGCGCCGCCCAGCGTTGCCATTAGCGCTATGAATGAAATGATGACTCAATACATCACCGGTGAAGCGGCAAAGGTATTTAAACAAATCCGAATTCCAGTTATAACCGTAAATGGAGGCCTTTGGCCCATCAACTATGAAGCAAACCGTCGGCATATGTTTTCTTTCAATGCTATTGTTCTTGAGGAAGCGGATCATTTCTTGATGATGGATCGTGCCATTGATTTCAACAAAGCATTGGAAAAAGCAATCCTTATGCTAACAGGAAAATGATTGAAGAAACCGAACCAGGGCGTTCAGTGGGTCACAAAAAGCATACGCCCACTGATTCCCAACGTGTATGCCGGGTGGTTTGAAAGAAGGGGAGTCTCGAGGCTCCTCCCTATCCCGATTAGAAGACTGAAATGGAAAGACGAGGGAAAAGGTCGGGCCTAAGAAAGTCGGCGGTACACTTCCTTGCGATGTCCAATTTTGAGAATAAGGATCAAAATGATAGGCGACCCCACATGAACCTTTTATTTCCGGATGTAATCTAACTGGTGCTCAAGGCGTCATATATGTCCTTTATGATCTTTTCCGATGCGCCTTTCATGGCCTTACTCATGGCCTCGGCAAGCGCCCTGGGGGTTTTCTGCGAGCATTCCCGGGTCTCGCGATACACCTTGTCCAGGATCACGCGCCTGCTTATGTCGGGCTCGTTCTGCTTTATAAGGGTGATGCCTATGCCGAGCGTGGCCTTCCAGCCGGTCGAGCTGTCCTGTTCATAGAACTCATCGACCGAGCCTTCGATCAGATGGGAGGAGCGGGAAACGCTTCCGGGAGAGAGCACCGCGTTGAACAGGCCGGAACGTCTGATGTCGCGTCCTATGAAATAGGTAGCCAGATCGGCCGGATTCGCCCTCCAGCGGTGGTACGCGTAGTGCTCCCTTTCAAAGGATTTCTCCCTGTAGACTATCTGGTTGGTGTTGTAAAAGGGCGCCACACTGAATCTTTCAAGTTTCAGGACAAACGGAAGGGGCCTTTTTTCAGTAAAGGCGGGTTCGGCATACTCCAGGGTGTAAAAGGATATCTTGTTCCTAGGCTGCTTAAGATTGACACATGCACCGAGCATCAGTGATGCAACCAGGACGATTATCATCCCTACCCGTTTTACGTTCATGACCTGCTCTCCCTTTCCGATTAATCCCCATCCGGAAATTAAACGGTGAAAATTAATTACCTTCATTTGATTCAACCTTCCTGGGCAGGGGAGGCTCCCCGAAAATAAGCTGAGACGGCTGATCCGCAAGCAGCTCAAACACCCTGTTGAGATTTTCACTCGCCCTTTCCATGTTCTGCCCCACCACCAGGAGTTGACGGGTAAGATTGGCAAGTGCGTCGTCGGATCCCTTTGCCAGGTCAGAGCCCTTTTCCAGGAACATATCGGCCTTTCCTACGGCGACCCGCAGGTCCTCTATGGCCTTTGCGATATTTTCCCTGTTTTCCCTTATAAGGCCTCCTGCCTGCTCAAGTGTGCTGTCTATCCTGCCCAGGCTTCCTCCGACCCTGCCAAGGAGTGCCCTGGCCGAGCCAAGCGTCTTTTCAGTTGAAGCCAGTATCTGCTCCCATCTGTCGCTGTCGATTATCCTGTCCACATTTTTGAGTGTGACCTTCAACTGCCCGGATACCCCCTGCGCGTCGGCATCTGAAAGGAAGGCCGATACATTGTCCAGGGTCGTCTTGATCTTTTGGGAAATACCCGCCAGGTCAACCAGGCGGACCTGGTTTATGATATCGTCAAGCCCGTGTATCAATTTGCTTATATCGGAAGGTTTTGAAGAGACAATGGGATTGTTGGAGGGAAAATCGATTCGGGGCGACAGGTCTGGTTGTCCCGGTTTTTTCCTGTCGATTTCAACAAACATGCTTCCGGTAATTCCTACCGTTTTGAGCTGGGCAACCATGCTGCTGTCGAGACTCTGATCGGTTTCCAGCTTGAGAATCACCTCAATCAGTTTTTCATCAGGTGCAACCCCTATCCTGTCCACCCTGCCTATGGGCACCCCCCTGTATTTCACGGGCGAGTCCTTGTCCAGTCCCTGAACCGATTCGTTGAAATAGGTGGCGTAGAATTTACCCTTCTGCAGGAACCTGGACATGCCCAGCCATATGAAAGAGGTAAGGGCGATGGTTATTCCAAACGCCACGAACAGCCCTACACTGAATTTAGCCCTCTTGGAGGCCATCAGGAAATATCCTCCCTGTTTTGTGAGTCATCTTCCGCAAGCCGGTTGAAAAACCTTTTAACAAACGGATTGCGGCTGTTTTTTTTCAGGTATTCGGGATCGCCTTCAGCCACTATTCCCTTGACTGTCTTGTCCAGCATGATAACCCTCTGGGCCACACTGAAGATGCTTTGAAGCTCATGGGTCACGATCACCATTGTCGTGCCGAGGCTCCTGTTGAGCCTTAAGATGAGGCTGTCCAGCTCAGCCGACGTGACCGGGTCAAGGCCTGCGGACGGCTCGTCAAAAAAAAGGATCTTGGGGCTGAGGGCCATTGCGCGAGCAAGACCCGCCCTTTTTTTCATGCCCCCGCTTATCTCCGAAGGAAGGTGGTTTTCGTAGCCCCCGAGATTTACCAGGTCCAGTTTCATGCCCACTATTTTCCCTATCAGATCAACCGGCAGGTCGGTATATTCAAGTATGGGCATGGCAATGTTTTCAAACAGGGTCATGGATCCGAAAAGCGCCCCGCTCTGGTAGAGGACCCCTATCTTTCGAAATACCTGGTTGAGTTGCTCCTCATTGCCGTCCGATATGTCGATCCCGTCGATGGTTATCCTGCCTGACTGAGGCTGCATCAGCCCTATCAGGTGCTTCAGTAGGGTGCTTTTTCCGCACCCGCTTCCGCCAAGTATGACAAATACCTCGCCTTCATATACATCAAAGGATACGCGCTCAAGTATGGTGCTGTCCCCATAGCCGCCTGTAAGCTCTTTTACCTGAATCAGCCTGTCGCCTCTCATTAGCCGTCCTATCCCCAGTAGCGGAGAATAACCGCGAAAAGGGAATCGATCACGATTATCATGAATATGCTGCTTACCACGGCCGAGGTGGTCGCCCGGCCTACCGATGAGGGCCCTCCGATCACCTGAAAGCCCCTCAGACATCCTATAAAGGATATTATGAGGGCGAATACGCCGCTTTTAAAGATACCCCAGTAGATATCAAAGAGGGTGAGCGTGTCGACCGTCTGATTTATGTAGGCGCTTGCGGTAAGATCCAGCATGGACACACCCACTACAAGGCCTCCCGCCATGGCGAAGATGTTTGAAAAAAGGGTCAGCAGGGGTACCACGATCACGGCCGCGATCATCCTGGGCGCGACAAGAAACAGGACCGGATCAAAGCCCATGGTAAAGAGAGCATCGACCTCTTCCGACACCTTCATGGTGCCTATTTCCGCGGCAAAGGCGGACCCTGACCTGCCGGCCACGATAATCGAGGTCATAATGGGCCCCAGCTCCCGGGTCATTGCAAGCCCTACAAGGGAGGCCACATATATGTTGGCTCCGAACTGCTGGAGCTGAACAGATGACATGAAGGCCATTATGAGCCCGAGCAGGAAACTGATGAGTCCCACAATCGGAAGGGCCGCCACCCCTGTCTTGTGCATGAAAGACAGCGTGTCATCCAGCCTCAGCCCTCTGGGCCGCCTTGCTATTGAAAAAAATGAAAAGATCACCGAGCCCAGAAAAAAAATCATGTCTCTGGCGTTTGCCATATCACGGATGATAGAGTTTCCCAGCCGGACCATGACCCCTTCATTCTGATTCTGGGGCAGGGAAAGGCCTTTTACCAGGGAGGGGAAATGGTGGAGAAATAATATCTCCTTTGCCTCTTTGCCCAGGTTTTTGAGCCTGTAGTCACCCGCGCCTTCAGAGGAAATCCTTTTAAGCTCGGATAGCAGAAGCACACCGAAATCATCCAGATAATTCACCTTTTCCATGTCCACAGTTAGCGAACCGGGCGCGGATTTTCTGAGAATGGAAACAAGGCGCTTGATTATACCGGGTGATGAGGCGGCATCGAGACTGCCCTTCAGGGCGATAGTGATACCGTCTTCACCATCCTCGGTTATTTCAAAGCCCGTATTTTCCGAATATCTTTCCGGTTTCATATTATCAGGGTCCGCTTATCCTGAATGATTTTAACTGTTCTTCATCCATGTCGTAATTATTTTTGAGTACCTCCAGGTCCATCTGGAATACTATCCAGCCTGTGGGGCGATCTTTTTCCCGCAGTCTCATTGCCACTTCAACGCATTTTTTGCCCATCGGGTGGTCGCTGTCTCTTCTGTAGAGACAGAGCACCTTGTGAATCGATCTGTCGTCCCCCTCAAAGCAGATTCCCGTATAGCTGTTTCCTATCAATTGCTCAGGATCAATCGATTTATCAATGGAATAGGCGTCAAAGACCTTTTTGCCCCGCCCCAGCAGGACAAGCCCTGAGTATGGCGCGGTCTTTGCGGTCTGAACAGAGAAAAACTGCTTCATCAGGCGGGTGGTTTCCCGTCTGTTTCCGGCTGAAAAGGGTTTTTCAAGTAGTGATTTCAGGACAAGATAGTCCTTGGCCAGCTGGTTCCGGAGGTATTCCTTCTGAATATCTGAACTGAATGAGCCCTTTTTATAATAGGGGTACCCGTAAAAGACCGCGGCCGCCATGAGCAGGAGCAGTAAAATCGAAGGGATAAGCCAGTACCTGGCCATTTTGTATCTTCTTTCGATCTTTACCGTCTCAGTGACATCGCGGCCAAGGGAAAGAATGCCCTGGAAATTGTGGTGACCGTCGTACAGGACCGTAGTGGTGGTGGAGATGAAGCGAACACCCTTTTCAGGGTGCCTTATCTTGAAGACATCCTTATCCGGCCGGTTTCCCGCCTTGATCTTCTTGAGAAGGTCCCTGTAGGCCGCGGGGTCCTCATATATGTCGTCGGCGCGTTTTTCTTTTTTCGCGTCCCAGTCGGTGCCGTAAAGGTTCTGCGCCGCACTGTTCCAGGTAAGTATCTTGCCGTCCCTGTCGGTGATCAGGACCGCGTCCGGGAGTTGATCACAGAACTCCTTGAACCCGTATACCATCTGCCCTGTCTCATCCAGCCGCTGAGCCAGAAGGGTCGCTATCTGCCTTGTAATCTCGGGGGACTCATTGAGCAGCGTGGACAGGGCGTCTTTGGGAACACGCAGTGCCTCCACATCGCTTGAGGCCTTGACCGTCGCGGTCCTCCTTGCCCCGAGGAAAAAAGACATCTCACCGAAAAGGCTCCCCTCTTTGGTGATCTCCGATATCTTTTTCTGCCCCTTGAAGATATCCACACTGCCTGAGATAAGGAGGTAGAGGTCTTCTGAATTGTCTCCCTCAAGGAAGATTATCTGTCCGACATCATAATTCGTGACATACTTTTTCAGATCGGGTCTGTTTATGATGTCTTCCAGCATGGGTATCCCATCGACTGCGCGGTTGAAGCCCGAGCGATCTTATAAAGATCAGGTTGAAAGGGGCGGCCTAAATGAAAAAAGGGCGGTAAACAATTTGAAGAGATTATACGAGAACGGCCCTTTTATCAATATCAAATCGAAAATCGCGCACGGTCTTGGAAAAAAGGACCCAAAATATTTGATTATTGACCTGAAGCGGTTTATGGTTAAAATCGTAAATGATCAAAATCGTGTAAAAAATTCGGAGGTCTTTGTCTTGAAAGGAAACATAGTATATGGCCCGGTCCCTTCCAGGAGGCTGGGACGTTCACTGGGTGTCGATCTTGTACCCTATAAGGTCTGTTCTTATGACTGCGTGTACTGTCAGTTGGGCTCCACAGGCCAAACCGTAATCGAGCGCAAACCCTACATCCCTCTTGACGCCATACTTTCTCAGCTTTCCAAAAAGCTCAAAAGCGGGGTAAAAGCGGATTTTATAACCCTTGCCGGTTCAGGCGAGCCCACGCTCAACAGCGAACTCGGCGATATCATAAAAGAGATAAGAAAGATTTCGGACCTGCCTCTTTCCCTTATCACAAACGGATCTCTGTTCTGGGATGAGCGGGTAAGAAAGGCGGCCGTTGGCGCGGATCTGGTACTGCCTTCACTTGATGCGTGGGATCAGAAGGGTTTTGAGACCATTAACCGGCCCAATTCCGGGATCATGTTCAATGAAATGGCTGAAGGACTCGTGACATTCAGCAGGGAATACTCCGGCGCCATATGGCTTGAGATCTTCCTGCTTGAAGGGATAAATTCAACGGAAGAGGACGCGGGGCGTTTCAGGGAGTGGATAAAAAGGATGGATCCTGAAAGGGTGCAGATAAACACGGCCGTTCGCCCGCCGGCCGAGCGCAAGGTGTCCGCGGTTGATATGCCGGGCCTGGATAATTTCTGCCGCCTGCTCGGGGAAAAGGCTGAGATTGTCGCATCCTTTAAAGACCATGATGCGCCGGGAAGCAAGCCTGGCCTTGAGGCGGATATCCTTGAACTCCTGGAAAGGCGGCCGTGTACGCTGGAAGATATCTCGTCCGGGCTGGGCGTGCACAGAAACGAGGTAATAAAATATCTGGATTCGCTTCTTTCAACAGGTCAGGTGGAACAGGTTGAAAGAGAATCGGCCGGATATTACCGGGTCAGAAGGGATTCCTGATTCTGCAGGGTGATGCCGGGGCTCAAAGGTTTAAGGATTAAAGGGTCGAGGTGGGGGAGCCGTTTCCCGCTTTTCTCGCCAACTTATAAGACCGGGGAAACCGGGAACCCGCTCCGAGGTTTCCGAGGGGTGGGACTGAGCGAAGCGGAGCGGAGCAAAGAAAAAGCCCCGGCGCCTCCGCTTACACTGATTGAGGCGGATATCGGGCAAAAGTACCATCCTTGATGGAAACTAGATGACCGGTCCCACCATATATATATCCATGGATGCGGTGTAGCCGGAGATCTCAGCCTTTGTCAGCTTGCCTGAAGCGACCTCCAGGATCTCCGAAAAGAGCCTTTTGCCTGCCGCGTCCATAGACTCCGATCCCCCAAGGACGGAGCTTACGTCCATGTCCATATGATCGTTGAGCCTCTCCCATGTCGATTCATTGCCTGTTATCTTGATTACAGGTACAAATGGGAATCCCTGCGGGGCGCCCCGGCCGGTGGTGAAGCAGATCATGTTGCATCCAGCGGCGGCAAGGCCTGTAAGGATTTCAGGCTCCCTTCCGGGAGAGTCCATGACGGAGAGCCCCTTTACTTCGGGACGGACCCCGTATTCATAAACCGCCTGGATAGGGGCGGTTCCGGCCTTGGCAATGGCGCCGAGAGACTTTTCCTCGATGGTGGTAAGCCCCCCTTTGATGTTTCCGCCCGTTGGCTGGCCCCCCCGTATGTCACAGCCCACCGACTTGGCCCTGTTCTCCATTCTTTCGACAAACTCCAAAATCCTGCCGGCTGTTTCTTCATCTTTGGCGTGTTTTGCAAGGAGATGCTCGGCCCCTATGAATTCGGTTACCTCTCCAAGTATGGATGTGCCCCCGTTTTCAATCAGGATATCCGAGGCCTTTCCAAGCACGGGATTGGAGGAAAGCCCGGAGGTCGTATCCGAACTTCCGCATTTAAGACCCAGTATAAGTTCGGATGCGTCACAGGGGACCCTTTTATTTTTTGATGCCTCCTGAACCATCTTCTGCACCAGCAGTTCTCCGGCGGCTATCGAGCGGGCGGCCCCGCCTTCCTCCTGTATTACAATCTTCTCCACCCTTTTCCCGGTAAGCCTGATCGCATCCGCCACCTCTTCGACATCAACGCTCTCACAGCCGAGACTCACCAGCAGCACCGATGCAAGATTGGGATTTTTTCCGAGCCCGATCAGCGCGTCCGTCACCCTCTTAATGTCGACAGGGGTCTGACAGCACCCCTGATGATGTATGAAAAGGGAGCTTCCCGCCACCCTCTTGGAGATTGCCATTGCAACCTCATTTGCGCAGGTGACCGTTGTAAGAATCCCAACGTAGTTTCTCGTAGCCACTGCGTCCTGCCTTCTGTATCCCATGAATTCCATGAATTTGTTTCTCCTGCTTTTTTTCCGGTTGAAATGTCTACTTCCTGTCGCCCCTGCCTCTAAGGCTCTCAATGTTCTGAACATGCGCGTGAAACCCCGCCTGTATGTCCCGGGTGGCGGCCCCTATCACCTCTCCATACTTGAGGATCTCCTGGCCGGTCTTTATCCCCCGGATAGCGAATTTGTGGCCGTAAGGAATGTCTTCACGCACGGAAAACTCCCTTTTTTCTTCCCCCTGCGCAATCAGGATCTTTTCATCCGCGCTTATCTGTCTGAGGCTTGTGGCCACGTTATCCTTTTCATTCAGTCTGATCGCATCTATGTCCATGTCTGTCTCTCCTGATTCAAGTTTTGACGGCGTCGCAAAAAGTCCAACTGCTGCGTTATGCTTCATCTTTCGTCATTGCGACGTACTGTTAGTACGCCTCATTCCTCAAGATTCGCAAGCCTTGCATTTGAACTTTCTACTGTGCCGTCTGAATTTTGACTTTTTGCGAATGCATCAAGTTTTGAGGTCCTGTTTCATTTTGGAAAAACCGGCTCTCAAAGCCGGGTCTGAAAACAATGGCGGCCCGCCGTTTGCGGCACGCAATGGACCTTAACATACCTTTATAAAGGTATCAAAGTCTATCCTGATTTGCGTCTGTGCCCCCGTTCCCTTGTCCCCGTGTCTTCATGTCTGTCCATCCCTGCTTAAAACCGGATCGGGAGATGAATCGATCAGAACAATCTATTTACCATGTTTGACACGTTATTTGACCACTGCGAGACTATGTCCGATTTTTCTTCAAAATTACTGCCCCGGGCTATTTTATTGTTCATTACATCGAAAAATGTCTTTTTCAGTTGTTCTTCGAATTCCCCCGATGCCTCGGAATATCTCTCAAAAACCACTTCGTGGCATCGCACCAGGTCGTGAATCCGGTTAAGGGGCAGGGTGTCCCTTAGACCCGTGTCGTTCATGTTTTCATGTATACGGCAGAAGACTATGAACGTATCGGTTTCAAGCCTCAGAAGGTCCGACCGACGGGCCAGAAGGCGGGCTGCGGTCTTTGTGACCCCGCTGTTATAGGCCGCGGCCCCGGTTATGATCCTGGCGACCTTCCGGGCCTCCTGCGTTCCGTGATACAGCATGAGCGTGTCGGCAACCGCCTTCAGGGTATCGTAGTCCTTTGTCTTTTTTGCCGTCCATTTGAGGGCGGCCTCTACCTTTCCCTCAAGTTTAGATCCCCTGTAGATCGAAAGCACGTCCCTTATTTCAGGGACCTTTGACAGGAAGGGGACAGCCTTTTCATAACCCGACCTCCTATGCTTCGAATAGGGATACAGGAAAAAATCATTGCCCGGATAATGCCTTGAAATCCTGCGTGACGACTTTGATATCATTTTCATCTTTTTCAACTTCTGTTTTGAGATCCGGCAGGCCGTGGCCTTAACCGGTTGCGCCCTGTCCGATACGAAACCCGGCTGTATCAGATCAGATGCTGGCTGAATATGTCCCTTGTCTTGTAGGGAAGATCCGAAGGATCGGATACGATCTTCCTGTCCGTGGCATAGGCCGTAAGTTTTCCGAACCGGGATCTTTCATCACCGGTCAGATCCGTGCTGTTCCTGGTAAGCATGTAAAAGACCAGTATGCCGGTATCGGCGGCCTCCTTGATTGCCATCCCGGAATCATACAGGGCGTTTTCATAATTACTGTCCGAAGGCATTCCGTCCGCGAATATAAAGAGTATCCTGGTTTTCTTCGGTTCCATGAGCAGCCTTTCGGCTATGCTCCTTATGGCGGCCCCGTCCCTGTTCGCGTAATGAGAGTCAAGACCTGTGAGACAGGACACATCCTTTGCCTCATAAATGTCTGTTTCGTTTTTGGACTGGTACATGTAGAGCCTCTGGGTGAAGGAGCCCTTGAGCTCCAGGTCCTCAATGGCCGTGTAAATGGCGGCCGCTGCGATCTTTTCGATATCAAGCACCTTCATGTCTTTTTTGGGGTCCAGCAGGTCCGCCTGAAAAGGGACGATATTGGCGGAGGTGGACCCTGAGGCATCGATCAGGTAATAGATCGCGTAATCTCTTCTGTTTCGGACGGACGCGTCATAATATCTCTGCTCCCTTGCGAACTTGGGATCGATACTGGCATAGACCACCCCCACGGGATTGAAGGATTCAGGTATGCCCTGCATCCTTTTCACCTGGAGCCGGTTCAGCTTAAGCTCTTCAAACTGCTCGGTTATGCTGGATATCAAAGTGGGATAATACCTGCGGATCATGTGAACAAACCTGGGGTCTCCCTGCTCAAGCCGTTGATAATTGACCTTGAATGGAACGGACTGAAGCCCCCATTTGCCGTATCCGAACACGACCCCCCCCTCAGGCTCAGATTGCGAAAACCCGCCAGGTTCGCCTGCCTCCGTATAATCGATGCACAGGTCGGAGGCGATCTTTTTTATCCCGGCCAGCACCTCATCTTCGATGGAAAGGAGGTGCTCCAGGGAATCCGGTTTTACCGGGCCCCGGTTGAAATCATGGGCCGCGCGCACGGAAGCGGCCGGCATGGTGTTATTTTCTTTGTCTGCCCATTGCGGAAACTGAAGCCTTAAAAGGGGATAAAAACGGCGCAGCATCCTTATGGAATCAACAATAGATCCGAGGGCAAGGCCTTTTACCTCTGAGTAGAGATGATTTGTCAATTCAAGGTAATTGCTTATTCCCTTTGCCTTCAGTTCCGGTACGGTCGGTTTGGCGAAAAAGTCCTGCTCTTTACCTGTCAGCTCATCAAGTGAGCCGTAGCTGCCGTTTATGGCGAGCCTTTTTGCCGGGTCCCGGGAGACAAGTTCGGCAAGGGTCTTCCCGCACATTATCTTCCTTTGAAGGGCGCAGATGAAGTCTTCCTGATCATCGCCCCTGTATTTCCCCTTAAGCCCGATCATGACCAGGTTCAGAAAGTCAAGACACAGGCCATAGTCCTTCCTGTGCATGAACCTGGCAATGAGGTTGGCCTCGACCCTGAAGTCCTCAAGGCAGCCTAAGATTCTCCGCGCAAGTTCGGCATTACCCAGTTCCTCGAAGATATCTTCAAGATTGAGCGGTAGGAAACTTCCTTCAAGTATATGGGCCGCCTCGTGAATCAGGAGCGCTTTGTATATGGTGATATTCCTGTTCCTGTTAGTTACGGCAGGCCCGTCAGCGGGGAAAAGATCAATTGAAGGGGAGAGCCTGATCTCGAAAAGGTCCTTTCCCGCCCCCTCCCTCTGTTTTATTACAACGGTTTCGGCAAGCGAACTTCCCGGTCTTACAGGCACGTAATTGTTTAAAAGAGGAATGGTCACCCCGTGGAAATGGTCTGAAAAAAGGGGTGATAAGAGAAAATCGGTTAGAGAAACACCATCCGTGCAACCGCTTTCAAGGACGGCTCTGATCTCCAGCAGGGTCTTCTTTTCAGCTTGATCAAGCATGTCTAAAGAGTTGTTCCGTCTTCCGGCCTGGGCAGAAGCCCCACTTCGGTCGCAATGATCCTGAGAAATGTATCCTGATTGCTGTTGTTGTTGAGCTCTCTTTCCTTTAAGGCACCGTGAAGCACCCTGTTCAGGGTGTCATAGGTAACGCCCATCCTTGCCGCCTTTTCACCGTAACGGGGCAGGTAATCCCTGTACGCCCTGAACCCGTCGGTTACGACCCTCTGGTCGGGGTATACGATCGAAAGTGTCTCGCTTTTCTCCCTTTCCTGCAGCAGACGGTTTGCCCTTTCGCCAAGCGAGTCATAGGAGAAGACATTTGGGTTTACCAGCCCCCTGAGTGCGGTAAGAAAAATCAGAAAGTCATAGAAAAAATCCCCCTTGCCCTTGAGCTCGCCTGTAAGCCTGTTTGAGACGTCCCTGTCTTCGATGATCGATCTGTCAAAGTAACGGTATGTCTCCTGGAGCCGCGTCTGCTCGGAGCTGAGAGCCTTTCCGTCACTGGTCGACCAGCGTCCTTCCCTGTTTTCCGTGAAGATGTAGGCGCCGTTTGAACCATCGCGCAGTATGCCCCTTTCAACCAGGGGTATGCTGAAATGCTCGCCCATCCTCTCAAAGGCGATATAAGCGGAAAGGATCGAATCAAGGTCCCTGAAATTGAAGGGATTGACCCTGCTTTTGTGCGAGAACTCGAAGTTGTCCCGTCCCGTGTTGCTCTTGGGCGGATTGAAAGTCTCGGTGTATATGAAATTTTCTATGTCCCAGCCTTCGTTGTCCCGCATGTAACCAAGGGATCTTTCGTTTCCCAGATCGTCAAGAATGACAAAGTCGAGGTAGTCGTCAGACAGAAGCGTGGAGAGGTATTTCTGTATCTCGCGGGGCATCTCGCTTGTCTCCTCGTTGATCAGGATGCCTCCCTGCTTGAGCGCCGTCTTGAACTGCGTGATTGAGTACTCGGTCCTTCCGTTTACCAGCATCGGCCTTCCGAGGTAGTCGTAGGTCTGTTCATGGAGCTGGCAGTTCCTTGAAAAGACCGCCTTTTTCATGATAGAGGCCACATACCTTATGGCGCTTGATTTTCCATGTCCCGGATCGCCTGAAAGGGCTATGTTGTTCCTTCTTGAGATGGCGTGGACAAGCCACCTTATCTCGTCTATTTCAGGGATGTCCCCCTGGTTTGCGATGTATATTCTTTCCATTTTGGACGAGCCTTTATTTCATAATAAAAAATGTGTCAAAGTGCCTAAAGTGAACTAAAGTTGAAAGTGCCTAAAGTTGCGGAGTCGCTTTGCTCCGCTATTTAAAAGAGTGCCAGGTCCTTTGGGCCGGTGGTTGCGTGCAATCTACTGAGGCCGTTGTCTGTTTTTCCAGGTGCCTTACAGGGTTGTGAAACATATCAGATGTTCGGCAAAAAAATCAAGCAATTAAATGGGTTGCCGGTCTCAAGACAGGGCATTGGCGCACGGGTAGCCGTGCACAGGGGGATTCTTGCGTATGATCAGGATACCGGATGGAAAATAAAAGCGTTCAGGCTTCATTATACATCAATTCGATGATTTACTCTGAAATATCGATCGGTCATGTTTGGATCGCACAGATAAAAAAGGAAATCCCTATTATTTCATCCTCTAATTTTAGCCAGTTCCTCTTTTACCGCAATCCCTATCTTTTCTATGGTGTAAGGCTTCTTTACATGTTTTCCCGCACCCAATTTTTGTGCCTCTTTTACCCTCTGTGTCTCAGAAAAACCGCTTGCAATGATTGCCTTTTGTTTAGGGCATATTTCAAGTATCCGCCTGTATGTTTCAAGACCGTCTATCCCAGGATCCATGATCATATCTAAAACCAACAGATCAATTGAGGTGCTTCTTATATATTCAACCGCTTCTTCCCCGCCTGACACCGCAGCCACCCTGTAGCCCAATCTAGAGAAAATCATCACGGCTATTTCTCTTTGCTCTTTTACATCATCCACAACCAGAATGGACTCTCCATTTCCCGAATACTCATCAATAGATAATTCGTATGCATTTTTTTGCAATTCTTTTCTGGTTACTGGAAAATAGAGTGTAAAAGATGTCCCCTTTTTAGGTGCACTTTGAATGTCGATATATCCCTTATGGTCCTTAACCGTGCCCCATACAACGGCCATGCCCAGACCGGTTCCGCTTCTTCCCATGATCTTTTTGGTGTAGAAGGGCTCGAATATCTTTTCCTTATCCTCTGAAGAGATTCCAACGCCTGTATCTGAAATCGTAAGGGTGGCGTAATCACCCTCCTTTACCTCGTCATATCCTCTTACCGGTGTGTCAATGTATCTGTTTTCAGTGGATATGATAATCCTGCCCCCGCCGGGCATGGCTTCGGCGGCGTTGGATACCAGATTCATAACCGTTTTCGAGACATGCACGGGAGAGCCCATAATATTCAGAAGATCTTTTTCAAGATCGGTCTTCACCTCGACTTCAGGATGAAATGATTTCAATTTCTCATATTCAGGGCTATCCAGATACTCGGTAATAATATTATTAAGATTCACGATTTCAGTTGCAGCGACGCCTCTCCTTGCCAAGGTCAACAGATCCTGGACGATTGCGGCGGATTTTATCCCGGTCTTTCTGATGGTTTCAACAGGCTTCCTTAGAGTGCTTTCTTCAGGCAGCTGCATCAGGAGCAGGTCAGGATAGCTTACGATTCCGCACAGGATATTATTCAAATCGTGAGCCACGCCTCCGGCAAGGGTTCCTATGGATTCCATCTTCTCAGCACGTCGCAACTGGGCCTGAAGCCTAATTCTTTCCTGTTCTGCTATATTATCGTCGGTGATGTCTTTACAAACGCCGCGGTAGCCGGTTAATTCACCGCTTTCATCCAGTACGGGGAAGCCGTTGGTCAGAAGGCAAACCCTTTTACCTTCTTTGGACAGGGCAAAATTTTTTAAATCAACAATCGGTTTTTTCGCCGAAACAAGTCGTTTAAAAGCGTTCACGGCCCATCTCGCTTCGTCTTCCGGCATCAGGTCAAAAAGGGTTTTCCCGATAAGTTCCTCGGGGTCATATCCGATAATTTGCTTGGCCGTGTCTGATATGAAAGTGTATTTGCCTTTACTGTCGAGTTCCCAGATGCAGTCTGCCATGCTATATGAGATATCCCTGAAACGCTCTTTGCTCTTCCTGAGAGTTTCCTGTATATGCTTACGCTCTTCGATCTCTTTTTCAAGTTCAGCAGTCCGTTGCTTGACCCGCTGTTCAAGATCCTCGTTTTGCTCCTTAAGCACTTGTGTCAGCTTTTCATTTTCATAGAAAACCTTTTCTACAGCTGCAAACCATGGTTTCCATACGAGTGGAATTCCATGGCCCACTGGCGTGTGTATGCGCTCACTCCTGTCCATGATGAAGCTAACGAATCTTTTTGACGGTAAAATAAATTGTCGCTGCGTAACTGCAAATGCCGTAATGCCCAGAAGCAACAGCATGACCATAACAGTCATCGGCCCGATGCCTATAAGCTTTATAATTGAACTCCAAAAAGAGTTCGAGTGCTCAATATAAATGACCTGCCAGGGGGCCTGATTCAGACGGCTCCGCAATATGTTAAAAGAAGCCATGCGGGTGATCTCGTTATCCGGGATCCGCATTAATCCATCAATTGAACCTCGAAGCGTTTCAGGAAGGGCAGCGCTTAAAGTTTTTTCCCTTCTGTTATCGGATGATATGGTCGTGGGATGGGCTATCAGCTGACCACTGTCGTTTACCAGAAACATCAGGCCCTGTTCAGGGTTGAATCTTTGCACCACGGTATTAAGGAAATCCACGGTCAGATCTATAGCCACTGTGCCGATAAAACGATCATTATCGTAAACTGGTGAGGCACAGGTAGTCATGAGACCTTTGCCGAATTCATCAACGTATAACTTTGTCCAGAACCTTTTTCGATCCGGATTGTTTTGTGGAAGTCCTAGGGTGTAAAATTCATGGGTAAGAAGTTCCTTTGAGAATCTGAAATTTTTTGAGGCAACCCACGGATAGATATTGATGAAATTGTCGCTGGATGTATAGTAAGCCCAGGCTGAGCCCTTTATGGCCCGGGCTGAGGCTCGAAAAAGGGGGTTCAGGCTCAGGGCCATGTGTATTTCCCTGTAAAAATCTATGCTGCGGTTCTGAATGGAGCCCTGACCCGTCAAATTACCGATCATATTCCGGTTGATAGGCGGTTTGAATGTATCAAGGTGATAGCGTTTTATATTATCTGCGTCTGTCAGATCCTTGAACTCGAGAGGCTGATTCAACACTTCGACGGCGCTGGATTGCAGGAGGTCCGCTTCGGCCGCTATACGCATGCCGTCCACGTGCTCGTTCACCCCGGCAATCAGGTTGTCCATATGAGCGGTCCGCTCCTTAAAATGCCCCTGGAGGATCTCTTTTTTATGCTTCTGGCCTAAGTTATACTGTTCGGCCAGCATAATAAATAGAGCGGTAACAAGAAGGGTAAAAGCCACCAGAATGGACAAGGCTTGACGCATGTGAAATCGACTTACCTGGTCTTTTCCCTTCATTAGGCTATCGGTTTTTTTTACATCTGAATGCAACGACATTAAAAACTCCTTTCGAGTCAGTCATACATCACTCAGTCACAGAAGATATATGGGATAGGAAATCGAATTTTGTCAAGAAAAGTATGAAAATCCGGGTCCACCACCTCAGTAAAGGCGGCGATCAAATTTCGAGGATGCGAGGATTTGAGGGGCCGGCGCTTCTATTTGTGGGCAAATCCGTGCCTTGCGGATTTTTTATATAACCGTTATCATCGGACCCTGCCCTTGTTTTGGTTTTTGGATTATCTTCAAAAGAGTTGATCTAAATGAAGGATTCAAGGGGTCAAGGGTTCGAGGATTCGAGTGAAATGCTTAAAAATTATAAAGAGTTAAACATTCGGCAAAAATCGTATACGCCTTGTTTGCATATCTATAAAGAAACAAAACGTTTTTCAAAAGATGAGCGATACGCTTTGACCTCCTGAATCAGAAGATCCGATTTTTCCATACCATCGAATATCGCCTAAGGGTATGGGAGAAAAACGGCTATAGAGCATGTGAGATTTCTCTATATTGCATATGGTTCAGCCTGTGAATCGGAAACCCGGGCCATGATATCAGGTGACCTGGGTTATGTTGAAAAACAGAGGCTTCAGGAATTAGGAGGGGAAATCGGGGATGTCGAGACAATGCTCAAAGCAATGATCAAATCCCTGGAAAGAAACCCCTTGAATCCTTGAAACCGGGAACCCGCCCTGAGCTTGTCGAAGGGTGGGACTGAGCGAAGCGAAGAATCCTGGAACCCTTGGACCCTCTTCGCCAACTAAGTTGGAGAAGAACCTGTTTTTTTTAAGTCTTTCGCGTTTTTCCTGTATGTCTGATCCTGTCAAAAGACAGGATTGCGCAACCTTTCCATATGTATTAGAATCACCGTAAACGGTTGAAGGTCAAGGAGTCGGTAAAATCCAGAGACATGCGGAGGAAGAAGAGATGAAATTTCTGATAATCGGTGGTGACGCGGCCGGAATGAGCGCGGCAAGTCGCGCAAAGAGAAATGCCCCTGACATGGATGTGACGGTACTTGAGGCTACCTCTGATGTCTCTTACAGCGCATGCGGGATGCCCTATAATATCGCGGACGCCGGCGTGCCGATAGAAGACCTGGTGGTCAGACAGGCACAGGTCTTCCGGGAAAAGCAGGGAATAGACCTTAAAACAGGCCATAAGGCCCTGTCTGTGGATAGAGAATCTAAGGTGGTAACAGGGAAAAGGATGGACGGCACCGATTTCGGTATCCCTTATGACAGACTCCTTATCGCTACGGGCGCAAGACCGATCATGCCGGAACTTCCCGGGTTCGATCTTGAAGGGGTCATGGCCCTTAAGAGCCTTGCCGACGGAAGAAGGATCAAGAGTTTTATCAGGTCAGCGGATGTAAGAAAGGCGGTCATAATAGGGATGGGGTATATCGCGCTCGAGATGAGCGAGGCCTTAAGGGCGCGCGGGATTGAGGTCTCAATGGTCAAACCGCGGCCCATGTTCCTTCCCTGGATGAATCAGGATATGGCCAGGGTGGTGAAAAAGGAGGTGGAAGACAATCAGGTTGAAATGCATCCGGGCGAGGAGATTGTGCGTATCGAACGAAACGGCGGCACCCTGAATGTGATATGCACTCAAAATAAGCTTAAGGCCGATATGGTGCTGGTAGCAGTTGGGGTAAGGCCTTCAAACGAGCTTGCCGTGGGCTCCGGACTGGAGCTTGGTCCATCAGGCGCCATCTCGGTTGACAGGGCGCTTAGGACCACCGATCATGACATATATTCGGCCGGCGACTGCGCGGATGCGTATCATGTCGTCACAGGGGAAAAGACGTGGGTCCCCCTGGCGCTAAGGGCAAACAGGGCGGGCTGGGCCGCGGCCGATAATGTGACCGGCAGGGATGTCGAACTTCAGGGTGTGGCCGGCACAGCGGTGTTCAAGGTCTTTGACCTGCAGGTTGCAAGGACCGGCCTAAGCATGAAGGAGGCGGGAGAATTCGGCTTTGATCCTGTGGAGGTGATGATAAAGGGCAGATCCCGTGCCCATGCGCATCCCATGAACACGAGTCTTTATGTACAGATGATCGGGGACGGAAAATCGGGCAGGCTCCTGGGTGCGCAGCTTCTGGGAAGGGAGGGTGCGGCTCACAGGGTCAATGCCCCTGCCGTGGCGCTTCACCAGCAGATGACGGTAGAGCGGTTCAGCCAGTGCGACCTTGCATACGCGCCCCCGTTCAGCCCGACGTGGGACCCTATGCTCACGGCCGCAAATCAGCTTTTAAAGAAACTGGGGTGATCCTAGAGGGTCCGCCCGGATGAAAGCCCCTCTACCTTGTCAGGGGTGTCTGTCCGCTCCTTTGCGGCGAGAAAGATCCCGGTCAAAATAAGGAGGCCGCCTGCCACCTGTAGAAAGGTGGCCTTTTCACCCAGGAAAAAATAGGCGAGAACGCTTGAGCAGACAGGCTCCCCCAGCACGAATACGGCAACAGTAGTGGCCGTCACATACTTGAGGGACCAGTTGAGCGAACTGTGGCCCAGAAGCTGCGGGATAAGCGCCAGCAACACGAAATAGAAATAGGTGCTTTGGCTGTAGCCGGAAAAACCATGGCCCAAGATGATTACAAGGCCCAGAAGCAGAAGGGATGTCAGCGCGTAAACCGGGACGATGTATGAAAGCAGGTCTAGCTCCTTTCTGACCTTTCTTCCCACCAGGAAATAGCATGAGGCCATAACGGCCCCGCCGAGCGCCATCAGATCGCCGTACGCGGAGTTTCCGGCTCCCGCATGCATGTCTGACAGGGCTATCAGAATTCCTCCTGCCAGTCCCAGCAATATGCCGATCAAAAGGAAGCTGTGTATCCTTTCCTTAAAAAACAGATAAGAGGCGATCCCTATGAAGATCGGGTTTGATGTGACGATTACCACGGAACTGAGGACCGAGGTGTGCTTCAGCGATGTGATCCAGAAAAAGAAATGGAGACTCAGAAACAGGGCTGAAAGAAAGATGAATTTGAGGTGATGTAAAGGGATGCTAAGAGGGCTTTTATCCTTAAAAATCATGGAACCGGGTATAAGGACAATTGAGGCGATGCCGAGCCTTGCCGCGGCTATCACTACCGGGGGCGCGTCATGACAGAGTTTTATGAATATGGAGGCCGTGGATATGGAAACAATACCCACTGCCAGCATTGATATAATAAGCGGCCTTCCGGCTGGCTGCATATCAATCCTTTCCGAGTTCCAGCGATCGATCTCTGGCGGCCGTAATCGCCTTTTGAGTCATCTGTTCAAGGCCCAGTTCGTCGAATATTGAAAGCCCGGCCGCGGTTGTGCCCCCGGGAGAGGTCACCATCCGTCTCAGAACGGAAAGGGGCTTGTCCGATTCCTTTGCAAGGCGGGCGGCCCCTAAAAAGGTCTGAACAACAAGCCTGAGTGACATATCGCTGTCAAGCCCTACTGAGGTGCCGGCCGCCACCATCGCCTCCATTATCCTGAATATGTAGCCCGGGCCGCTTCCGGAAACCGCTGTAACCGCATCCATCAGGGTCTCCTCGACCTCGAGCGTTTCACCGACCGAATCGAAGATAACCTTTGCCGCCGCAAGGGCCTGAGCGCTGACTCTTTCATTCCCGGCAAGGGCGCTCATACCCATCTGGATGAGGGCGGGTGTGTTGGGCATTACCCTGATTATCGGCATGTCCAGACCCGCAAGCGTCCTCAGCCGGCTGATGGATACCCCGGCCGCAATGGAGATGAGGATCTGATCCTCTCTGAAAGAGCCGCTCAATTCTTCAAATACCTCCGCTGTCTTTTGCGGCTTGACCGCCAGTATTACCATGTCGCACCGGCTTACTATCCCTCTGTTTGTGGACCGGGTCACATTGAAACGGCTTGAGAGTCTCTCAAGTGCCTCTTCACTTTTATCAGAGACGGAAATTGTGTCAGGCCTGCAGATGCCGCTTTCAACGATTCCTTTTATAAGGGCCGAGGCCATGTTTCCCGCGCCAATAAAACCTATCTTCCGGTGAATATCAGTCATTTCGCCTCCATGTACAATTTCAGATTTATTTGTCCGTCAATTTTCTACCATGAATATTTGGTGTTATAAATAGAAAAATGTTAAGCCTTTTCAATTGAATGATGAATCAGGTGAGAATGCTTGACGGCCCAAAAAAATTGTGATAGCAAGGATCTGCTTCAACAGATCTTTCAAAAAAACACCCCTTTATATAGATAATGGGAAAGGATTGATTTCCTTCCCGCAATAATAACCCAATCAAAAAGGAGGTTGAACAGCATGGCATATAATGCAGTCGAAATGCAGGATTGGCAGATTTCCGAGGCAGCAGAAGCAAACATGCCAACCCCGGAGGAGTGGGGTCAAAAGCTTGGACTTGAAAGGGATGAGATCCTTATCAATGGAAGGCTGTGCAAGCTCGATTTCATGAAGATCATGGACAGGCTCAAGGACAAACCTGACGGCAAGTACATCGAGGTCACAGCGATTACTCCCACACCACTGGGTGAGGGAAAGAGTACTACGGCCTGCGGTCTGATGGAAGGAATGGGAAAGCTGGGGCTTAACGTGGGTGGTTGCCTCAGGCAGCCTTCCGGCGGACCTACCATGAATATCAAGGGAACCGCGGCCGGCGGCGGAAATTCTCTTCTTATACCGATGACCGAGTTCTCCATGGGGCTGACCGGCGACATCAACGATATCATGAACGCCCATAACCTGGCCATGGTAGCGCTGACCGCCCGCATGCAGCATGAGAGAAACTACAATGACGAGCAGCTGGAGCGGTTGACCAAGATGCGCCGTCTCAATATAGATCCTACCCGTGTCGAGATGGGATGGATCCTCGATTACTGCGCCCAGAGCCTTAGAAATATCATAATCGGGATCGGCGGAAGATATGACGGCTTTACCATGCAGTCCAAGTTCGGTATCGCTGTTTCCTCAGAGTTGATGGCCACTCTTTCCATTATCAAGGATCTGGCAGATTTGAGGGAGAGGCTGGATAATATCACGGTTGCCTTTGACAAGAGCGGTAAGGCGGTCACAACCGGAGACCTCGAAGTGGGCGGTGCCATGACGGCCTGGATGCGAAACACCATCAATCCGACCCTCATGTGCACGGCGGAGTATCAGCCATGCATGGTTCACGCAGGGCCTTTCGCAAACATCGCAGTGGGCCAGTCCTCAATCATTGCCGACCGTATCGGCCTCAAGATGTTTGATTATCATGTTACGGAGAGCGGCTTCGGGGCTGACATAGGATTTGAAAAATTCTGGAACGTAAAGTGCCGTTACAGCGGGCTTAAACCGCATGTCTCGGTTCTGACCTCCACCATCAGGGCCCTCAAGATGCACGGAGGAGGTCCCAAGGTCGTGGCAGGTCTTCCGCTTGACGAGGCCTATACAAAGGAAGGCCTTGGTCTCCTGGAAAACGGGATCTCAAACATGGTCCATCACATCAATACCATCCGCAAGGCCGGTATAAATCCCGTGGTCTGCGTCAACTGCTTTCATACGGACACAAAGGACGAGATCGCCATGGTGCGGAAGTATGCCGAAGAAGCAGGCGCCAGGTGTGCGGTGTCGACCCATTGGGCCGACGGCGGAGACGGTGCGGTTGAATTCGCCGAAGCGGTCAAAGAGGCATGTGAGGAAGAAAATGATTTCAAATTCCTCTATCCTGTTGAAATGAAACTGCGTGACAGGGTCGAGACCATTGCCAAGACGGTCTACGGGGCTGACGGAGTAAGCTGGACTGCGGATGCAGAGGCAAAGGCAAAGATGCTTGAAGCCGATTCCAAATATGATGAATATACCACGATGATGGTAAAGACACATCTGAGCCTGTCTCATGACCCGACGCTCAAGGGCGTTCCCAAGGGATGGACATTGCCGATAAGAGACGTGTTGATCTATTCCGGCGCGAAATTCCTCTGCCCGTGCGCGGGAACCATCAGCCTTATGCCTGGAACCAGTTCCGATCCGGCCTTCAGGAGGGTGGATGTGGACACCAAGACAGGAAAGGTAACCGGCCTGTTCTAAACGACAGCTGAAAGTAGAGAAGATAAGGGGGCCTTTTTAAAGGCCCCCTTTTTTTTGTGCCTGCCGGATTGATTTTATTCCTTTGAAGGTGGATAATGTTTAATCCGATTCGAAAACTCTTTCACCAAGACATCTATTTGAGGACCGGTGCAATGCAGGGCGTGATAGGTATAGACATTGGATCCGCATATTCCAAAGGCGTTCTCATGAGCGGAAGTGATATCGTGCACTCCGTGGTTCTTCCATCGGGCGGCAATTACGGCTCTACAGCCGATCAGGTCAGGGAAAGGCTTCTGTCCGGCTCCCGCCTTAATGAAGATGATATAAAGATGATCGTTGCGACAGGGCTTGGAGCGAAAACGGTGTCATTTGCCCATGAAACAAAGACGGATATCTCCTGCCACAACCTTTGCGTTTCCAGGGCATTTCCATCCGTCAGGACGGTGGTCGATGTCGGTGATCTTCACAGCAAGGCGTTCAGGATGGATGAGGCCGGAAACCTGGTCCGATTCCTTATGAGCAGCAAGTGCGCGGGAGGGAGCGGGCGAGTCCTGAAGGTCCTTGCCCGGGTCCTGCAGGTCCCTGTCGAGGATCTGGGCGAACTGTCTCTGGCCTCTCAAACCAGGGTGGATTTTAATACGGGTTGCGCGGTTTTCGCCGAATCCGAGGCGGTTTCCCGCATAGCGGAAGGGACGAAAAAGGAAGACCTTGTGGCCGGTATTCACCGGGCCCTTGCCGCTCAGATCCTCAGCCTCGCGGAGAGAGTGGGGCTCGAAGGGGATTTCGCACTCACAGGGGGCTGGGCCCGGGACAAGGGGCTTGTCGCGGCAACCGGAGAAGCGGTTCCTCTTAAGGTCGTAATCCCGCCAAGACCGATAATGACCGCATCGATCGGCGCGGCAATGTTTGCAGCCGACATGGTCCGTCCGTAAGATTCGGGGCGTATCAAATCTGTTTTTCGAGCCGATTGGATAATCGTATATAGTTAATATATAGCTATAATGTGAATGTTTTTATTGTTATTTCCTGATAACTATTATATAGTTTTTCCTCAAAGAATATCTTTTCCTCGTACCTCCAAAAGACAGTTTAACGGATTTGGCACATTTGTATTCTCTTCGCATCATTCTGCGTCAAATATCAGGCAGGCTGACCACCTGAAGTCAAAAAGAGATAAATTCAAAAAGGAGATGTAATCGATGGATGAAAATAGCGGCGGCGTGGTTTCAAAGATCGATTTACTCTATCGTGATTACGGGAAAAGGGCCGGGGCTTTGAAAGATCAGGGGGAAAAGATCATCGGGTATACCTGCTCCTTTGTGCCTGCCGAGATAATTCATGCCTCCGGTGCTGTTCCTTTCAGGCTCAGGGGGGATGTAAATGAGCCGATCACGAAGGGTGACAACAATATGGAGACGATAGCGTGTCCATATATGAGAAGCTGCTTTGATCTGTCGGTCAAGGGCAGATATGATTTTTTAAGCGGTCTAATCATTCCCCACGCATGCGACAGCATGGCAAGGACATATTCGGTCTGGAAATATTGCCTGAATCTGCCTTATTCCCATTTTATCAATATCCCCCATACCCTGAGCGAATCATCAATGGAATTCTTCCGGGAAGAGTTGAAAGGCTTTATCAGAAGCCTCGGCAGGTTCTTGGGGCGCGATATTACCGATGAAAAATTGAGGGAGTCCATAGCACTTTACAACAGGAACAGGGAAAAGGTCAGGGCACTTTATGAATTGAGAAAGGCCGATCCCCCCATGATTTCAGGCACGGAGACGGCAGAACTTGTCACGGTTTGCGCCGGCCTGCCCGTGGAGGAGGCAAACGACCTGCTTGACGAGGCCCTCGATGAATTCAAAAAAAGGGGTGTATCGCCTCTTCAAAAATTTCCGAGGGTGATGATAGACGGCGCATGCATAGACAATGTGGATCTCATCAAAGTCATAGAGAAAAGCGGGGCCAACGTTGTGGTGGATACACTCTGCCTCGGCACGAGAGATCTCTGGCCCATGGTCGATGAGGAAGGGGACCCCGTGGGGTCCCTTGCAAAACGTTACCTGGAGGATCTCAACTGTCCAAGGACCTACAGGGGGAATCAGACCGGGATTTATCAGGATGATCTCGAACTTCGCTTTGGTGACATAAGGGGCTTTGCCGGAGATTTTGAGGCGGACGGAGCGATAATCTATCATTACAAGTATTGTGACCCTTTCGGTTTTGAGATACATGCGAGAAGGACATTCTTCGATTCCCTTGAGATTCCTTCACTATACCTGGAGGATGAGTACTCCTCAGGCACGATCGGCCAGCTCAAGACACGTATCCAGGCCTTTGTGGAGATGCTTGAGTAAAAAGGCAAGGATTTGAAAAAGGCTTCAGGGATTCCAGTATCCGAGGCTTCAACGGGATGATATTTAAGCATGGTATTGTTGCCGCATTGAATCTTGTATAGCTTGTGTGCACATATTTTATAGCTGTCTTTCATAAAAGGAGGTGCGGCCAGATGGCAGAAGAGAAAAAAAGACCAAGAAAGAGAAGGACCGCAACGGTTGCCGCGAGCAATATAGCCCCCATGGTAAAGGAGTCGATAACCGGCACCCTGAAGGCCGCTGAGGAAGGGAAAAAGCTTGCCTATTCCTTTATATGCTGCAGCTATGATGAGATCCTGATGGCAATGGATATAGTGCCGGTGTGGACGGAAAACTACGCCGGCATATGCGGGGCAAAAAGGGATGCTGAAAGATTCCTTGAAAGGGCCCAGTCTCTCGGTTTTTCAAGATCCCTATGCACTTATGCCCTCTGCGGGATCGGATTCGATCAGTGGAGGGAGGAGCTGAAGGAGATGCCGCCCGAGGCCCCCTGGGGAGGGCAGGTAAGGCCGGACTTCATGCTCTCAAGCGGCCAGATATTGTGCGACCCGCGCAACAAGTGGTATCAGGCGGTCCAGGAGTTCATGCCTGATGTGCCCATCTTCAATGTGGATCTCCCTTATCCCCTTTACGAGGACGATATAGAGGTCTCCGATGTCCAGGATTATTACATAAGACATATCACGGACGAACTCAGGGGTCTGATTAGGTTCCTGGAAGAGCAGACAGGCAAAAAGATCGATTATGACCGTTTGAGAGAACTGGTGGATCTGGGGGAAAGGACATGGAACCTGATCTGGGAGACCTATGAACTGAGAAGGGCTGTGCCTACCCCGATGGGTACCGGTGACGCAATGAACACAATGGTTCCCATGGTCTTTATGCTGGGCACACAGGAGGCGTATGATTTTTTCATGTCTCTTAATGCAGAGCTGAAAGAGAAAATCTCGAAAAAAGAGGGCGTTGTAAAGGATGAAAAATACAGGCTTCTCTGGGGCGGGGGCCTGCCCGCCTGGTTCGCGCTAAAAGATTTCAACTATTTCAACAGCAAGGGGGCGGTATTTCCGGCCGAGACCACCTACAGGATGATCGAACCCATTTACAAACTGAACATGCCTGACACGGATGACCCGGTCGAACGCCTTGCCTGGAGATGGCTCGGATACTGGACCTACTGGTATGACAAGGCAAAGAAGCGGCCGGGATCTCACCCGGATGTCGAACGCCTGATACAGTACATCGAGGATTACAGGATAGACGGGATAGTAATGCATGAGGCCTTTTCATGCAGGACATGGCATTTGAGCCTCATATGGCAGGTAAACCAGCTCCAGAAGATATACAAGCCGGTACCGGTGCTGGTTCTGGGCGGAGACGGGAAAGAAAAAGAGATGCAGAGGGAAATCCCCGCCCTTATCCTTGAAAGCGATATCATAGACATAAGCTCCTACTCGGAGGTCGAGACAAGGAGCAGGATAGATGCCTTCATAGAAACCCTTGAGGGGGTAAAGGGCCGGCAGGCCTAGAAAGGTTGTGGAATTGAAGGAGTATTACGCGGGAGTGGATATAGGCTCCACCATGACCAAGGTGGTGATAATGAACCGGGGCATAGCCTCAGCCATTATCGGACCTACCGGAGCGGAACAGCGGCGCCTTGCGGATCAGGTAATGAAAAAGGCCCTTAAGGAAGCGGGCGTCTCATTTGATTCACTGATCTATATCGTCGCAACAGGTTACGGCAGGATCAATGTGCCTTTCGCCGACAGGCAGATAACGGAGATAAGCTGTCATGCAAAAGGGGTGTCATATTTTTTCCCCGAATCCGAGATGTGCATAGACATAGGAGGCCAGGACAGCAAGGGCATCAGGATAAGAGACGGGAAACCTGTTGATTTTGTAATGAACGACAAGTGTGCGGCAGGCACCGGCAGGTTCCTGGAGATAACAGCGGATGCGCTCGGCATAAAGGTGGGAGAGATGGGTGAGATAGCCCTTGCAAGTAAGTCCTCTGTCCAGATAAGCAACCTGTGTACCATATTCGCGGAACAGGAGGTGGTTGAAAGGCTCGCAGATGGCGTCGCGCTGAACGATCTGGTGGCGGGCATCCTGGAATCGCTCGCAGGCAGGGTGTCCAATATGGTCAAGAGGCTTTCCGTTCCAAAGGAGATTGTCGTTACAGGCGGTGTGGCCAAAAATGCCGCCATTGTGGATATGCTTTCACGCAGGCTTGGATGTAAGGCGGGTGTTCCTCCTGAACCCCTTATTACAGGTGCGGTCGGCGCGGCAATGATAGGAAAGGAGATAGTGGAAAAGGCAAAAAAAACAGGGGTGAAACCGGAGAAAAAGCGGCGCAGGCTGGACAAGGTGAAGATCTTTTGACCGGGTGTTTGGTATAATGTCGAGGCACCATGCTCCTTCTACAATGAAGTGAGTAAAAAACTGCCGTTAGCCTCCTTTTTTACCCGAAGGCCGAACATGGTTATGGTTTCGATCAGGGGCCGGCCCAGGACAAAGTCGAGCTCACCTGCCTCAAGTTTGAATGTCCGGGCGGTATTGGGTCTCAGGGCAAGGTCGAAGCGAAGGATCTGAATAATATCTTCCACCGCACGTTCACCATCTTTTTCAATAGACCTTACAATCCCTTCAAGCCTTTTGAGGCCGCATCTTTTTTCGTGCTCATCAATCAGTTCAAGAAGTTCGGGGTCTTTGAGGATGCCTTTCCTGTCCGCCTTAGGTCTTGAAAATACCTTCATGAAATCATCCGTATCCCAGCATTTGAGGGCCTCGCATTGCGTGGGTCTGTTCCGGTAGATAGCGCATGAATGAGTGTCTTCTTCATAAAAGACACAGCCCCCGTTTTTCTTTTCCCTTATCTTCACAAGTTCCTTTCCAATAATGACAGGTCCGCCTTTGATAGGGTCGGCGGCCAGCTCTCCCTGTCTTATGGTAAAAAGGTCCTTGAGAGCTATGAAACCTTGTTCAACAAGGATGATATCCTCCTGCTGAAGGGTAGGGCTCGATTTGAGACAGCACTGCCCGCATCTTAAGCATTTTGTTCTTTGTGCCTCCATCTTGATGCGCCTCAGAATTCCCCTTTTTTTATTGTCTTAATTGTTTTAAAAAATCAACATAGAAGACCAGCAGCCTGCCGTCAATTGAATTTAAGGATTCAAGGATTCCAGGGGCAAAGGGTTCGGGTGGGGGCTATCCCTCCGGCACCTCCGATTGTGCGTAAACAGACAGATGTCTTTAAGAGCGGGCAGGGGTGTCCCCAATTTTTCCATATAACCAGTAACGAATAACACTGCCCGTTCAAGGTGGTTACTGTTCCGGCACCGGCACTCTTTTTCCGTCCTTCTCTATTTCTTGCGGAAAAGTGACCGCATCCACGGGTTTTTGCAGGCGTTACCTTGGCTGACAGGGCACCGTAAAAGAAAGCCCGGTCTGCGGCCACTGCTACTTCCTGTGGTATTTTTTTGTGAGATAAGACCGGGGAAAAAGCCCCGGCGCCTCCGTTTGTTTGTAAGGCAAGCAGAGATATCGGAAAACGGGCGGAGGCTTTTCACGCCTTTCTCGCCACTTATAATCAGTGATGTGGAACCGTGCAAAACAAGGGGCCTCCCGGATAAACCGGAAAGGCCCCTTTTCGCCTGGCAAGGAGGAGGAAAGCAGGCGTATTACGAACCAACCTTGAAGATAATCGATGCCCCTGTGTCACCGGCGGCGCACCCGGCCCACAGACCGTACCCGCCGCCCATAAGGGCGAGTTCCTCTATCATTTCCATCATAAGCCTTCCCGCGGTGGGCGCCTGCGGGTGGCCGTAGATGAGAGAGCTTCCGTAGTTGTTCATCCACATGACATCAAATCCCATCTTTTTTGCCATGTTTATGTCGTTTATCGCAAAGGGGTTATGTGTCTTGACCGCCTTGATTTCATCCATTTTGAGCCCGGCGTTTTTGAGGGCCATCTCGGCTGCGGGCACCGGGGCGGCGGCCATGTAGCCTCTCTTTGCCCTTGAAAAACCGTAGGAGACAATCTGTACGGCCATGGCCGGGTCCTTGCTCAGTTCCCTGGCCTTTTCCTTTGTAGTTACAATGAAGCCGCAGCTTCCGTCGGCAGGGTGCGTCTGCGCGCCGAAACTGTGCACCCCTCCAGGTTCCACCGACCTCAATTTGGCAAGACCTTCAGCCGTTGAAGGGGTAACCCCTTCATCTTCTTCCACAAGGATTGTCTTTTTCCTTGATATCTTTACTTCCGCGGGAAACATATATCTTTTCTGAAAGGCCCTGTCGTCCGCCAGGGCATCCTGGTACTGTTCATATCTTCGAAAGGCCACCGCATCACATTCTTCCTTTGTGGCGCCGATTTCTTTGGCCACATTTTCGGCGGTCTGTATCATCTTGAGACCCGCATTCGGATCGCTGTTAAAGTGATCCATCATCCAGTTCTCGGAGATCACCTCTCCGCCCGGACCCATAGGGTTGGGCCATATCGTATGCGGACCGTTTGAACAGCGGTCCGTCATGAGCGCGAAGGCAGTGTCAAAACTTCCGCATTCTATGTTCACCGCGGCCAGATGAACGCATGTGGTGGAGGTGGTGCAGGCCTGGTTGATCATAAGGCCGGGAAGATCCTTTTCATTGTCAACCAGCATGGCAGCGGCCCAGTTGTGGCTGTAAAAGAGCTCAGGCTGCCCGATGGTGATACCGAAATATAGATACTCCAGCATCTTTGGATCATAGTCGCTTGCAAGGAGCCACCTGCGGGCCGATTTTGCTCCCAGTTCTATGGAATTTTCATTCTGCATTGTGCCCTGCCAGCGGCAGAAAGGGGTTGAGTAGTAGCCCCCGTAGGGGATAAATGCCTTGTTTAACATGGATGTCTACCTCCGCTTGTTAAGATATGAGTCTAAACTAAATGGTTTTTCTCCAATTCAGATTGGAGAAAAGGGTCCGAGTTCCTTTGTCTTGGCTACTGCCGGGCGCTCAGATCTTTAGAATTGTATGGCAGTTCGTTCAGACCATTGAATGATCAGGATTACAAATGCTCGACCGGGGATGCGGCAGTCTGTCAGGCATCGCTCCACCTGCCGTGTTTTTCCCTCAGTATCCTGTGCAGTATCTTGCCCGTAGGGGTCCTCGGCATTTCGTCATCCTGTATGAAGTCGATTGTCTTGGGTCTCTTGAACCCGGCCAGTTTCCCTTTGGTGAATTCGAGTATCTCCTCTGCCAGGGCCTCATCGCCCCGGTAACCCTCGTTAAGCACAATGATTGCCTTTACCGCTTCTCCCCATTTGTCATCAGGAATACCTATGACCGCGATATCCCTTACCGCCTCATGCGCCCCGGCAACGCTTTCCACTTCCGAGGGGTAGACATTTTCCCCACCCGTTATTATCATGTTGGCCTTTCTGTCAACCAGGACGTAGTAGCCGTCTTCATCCCGTATTACCATGTCTCCCGCTGACGACCACTTTCCGTCAAATGCCTGTTTTGTCTTTTCAGGTTCCTTGAGGTATTCCTTGAAGAGCATGGGGGTCCTGTAAAAGAGCTCTCCCACCTGGCCATCCGGCACGTCGTTTCTATTTTCATCGAGTATCCTTATCCTGTCTGTGCCGAAGATCTCCTTGCCTATGGATCCAAGTTTCTTGAACTGATCTTCGGGACGCAGCAGGGTGACCAGTCCGCCTTCGGTACTGCCGTAGGCCTCCCATAGTTCGGCATTCTTAAAATACTCCATTATGGCCAGTTTGAGGTCCTTTCTTGCGGGCGCCGATGAAATGAGGAGCTGGCGTATCGAACTGACGTCGATATTGCCTTTTATGTCATCAGGCAGGGCGAGCATCATTATGTAGTGGGTGGGAACCAGGGAGGTAAAGGTGATTCCGTACTTTTCAATGGTTTTGAGCAGGTCCACCGGATCGAAACTTGTCATGTTGTAGACAAAGACGGGTGCTGATACCAGGGTGTAGGGAAAGGAATAGAATATGGAATTGACATGGCACATCGGCATCACGAGCATGACCTTATCTGTGGGAAGCACCCCCATGTTTATGTCGTTCAGGTAATACTGCGCCATGTAGCTTTCATGTGTCCTTACCACTCCCTTTGGCGTGCCGGTAGCACCGGATGTGTACATGATGGTCCAGGTGTCGTCTCCATCCACCATGATATCCGGCTCTTCGGGCGATGAACCGGCAAGCCAGTCTTCGTAACCGATATAGCCTTCAGGGACCTCTCCGTCCCCCAGATAGATATAGGCGTCGGCCGGAACAGACAGTTTGTCCCTTATGCCGTTTATAAGCTCCACAAAGGGCTTTTCAACTATAAAGGCCTTGCATTCGGAATGACTTGCTATGCGTTCGACATCAGGGGCGGCGAGCCTGAACATTATGGGGACTATTATCTGCCCCCCCTTGGCGCACCCGGCGTAGATATCCATCCATTCGCCCCTGTTGAATGCTATGACTGCAAAGGTCTCTTTGTATCCCACTCCGATACCGGCGAGCCCGTTTGCAAGGCGGCACGATCTTTCGTTCCACTGTTTGAATGTGTATTCATTGACCTTATCCTGCCACCCGAGCCTGTCAGGATAATTGACGGCATTCATCTTTAATACTGTCCCCGCATGCATCCACTTGCTGGTCGTCATAATACCCCCCCCTCTGTCGATTGGGTTACAGTGAGCGCCCGCCGGCACTTTCCGAGTGATACTTCCCTTGTCCTTACATGGCATTGGCAACAATTTCGGTGATGTCCATTATCTTTATCTTCCCGCGTTCCTCCTTGGGGATGGCCTTTGCGCCTTTTCGAAGGTTGTCCTTGCATGCGGCACAGCCGGAAACGATAATCTCGGCTCCTACTTCAAGGGCGTCCCTGACTCTTTCTTCAGCCATGTCAACCGACATTTCAGGGTTGTTGGCGCTCACCCCGCCTCCTCCGCCGCAGCATCTGGCATGGAGCCTGTTGCGCGCCATTTCCACATATTCTAGTCCCGGTATGGCCTTGAGTATGTTTCTCGGCTCCTCAAAAATCTTGAAAGCCCTTCCAAGATCGCACGGATCATGGTAGGTAACCTTTTTGCCCAGCTCTTTGCTGAATGTGATCTTTCCCTCATTGATAAGTCTTTCCAGATAATGCACCGAGTGGTAGACATCAAGGCCCAGGTCTCCCACTTGAGGGTAGATCTTTTTGAAGGTCTTGTAGCAACCCGCACAGGGCGTGACGAGTTCGCGGGCACCTGTGGCCCTTATCTTTTCAATGACCTTTTCCGCGTGTTCCTCGAAGTCGTCCGCGCCCATGAGAAAGAGCGGAAAACCGCAGCAGCCCTCGTCCGCAGCCAGTGTGGTATATTCGATTCCTGCCTCCTCAAGAGGTTTTATAAGGCTTGGCACCATTTTCATGTCAAGATAGCTGGGCACACAACCCATGAATAGGAGCGTATCCGCCCTGGACTTCAGCTTCCCGTTCCTTATCCTCTCCTTGAGAACAGGAGGATAGATGTCAATCCTGTCTTCTTCGGCGCTTGCATAGACATTACCTGTTTTGCCGATATTCTCCCTTACCGCCATGACAGGTTCAGGCGTGAGTCCGTCATTGAAGAGCTTTTTTCTGACCCCTTCGACGATTTCGTCTACCTTTACCTGGGCCGGACAGAAGTAGGTACATGCCTGACAGGTGGTGCAGCTGTAAAATGCCTCCGCGAGGTCGGATGAAGCTGGAAGGGTACCGTAGATGTAATTAAAGGCGAGTGCATTACGGCCCCTGGCGTTTCTCGATTCCCTGTGGGTTATGCTGAATGTGGGGCAACCCAGCCTGCAGAATCCGCAGTGGATGCAGGCGATTACCTCGTTGTCGAGTTCAAGGCCGAGTGAATTGACACCTTCCGGGTGATCAAGCAGCGGCTTGAAGGCGAAGTAGTCATATATGTCGTACTTTTTCTTTTCAAGCCCCATCTTGCCGGGATTCAGGATGTTGTTGGGGTCGAGTGCGTCCTTTATGGTCCTCATGACATCAAGCGCAGGCCCGAGCTGCTTTTCTATGTACGGCGCCCGTGCAAGTCCGGTCCCATGTTCGGCTGTCACGGTCCCGCCCATCTCGATGGCCAGATCGGCAAGTTCATCCGCGGCCGGTTTGAGTCTGTCCCATTCGTCCCTGCTTCTCATGTCGGTTACAAAGGTCGTGTGAACGTTTCCATCCCCGATGTGGCCGAATGTGGTTATGAGAAGCCGGTATTTGTCGGAGATCTCCTGCGCCCTTTTTATGACTTCGGGAATCCTTGTCGGGGGGATGCCCAGATCCTCTGAAATGGCCACGAGCCTGTTTCCCGGTTTTATCCTGGAAAGGGTAGGCACAAGTTTTCCGCGTGCCTCCATTATCTCGGCCGCCTTGGCAGGGTCGTCACTCCATGTGAATTCCTTTACATCACGGCTCCGGCATATCTCCCTGATCCTTTCCATGTCTTTTACGACGGTTTCCTCCACGCCGTCTGACTCTATGATGAGCATGGCCTCTATGCCGGTGATGTCTCTTTCAATGGCCTTTTCAACGACCTTGAGGGAGTATTTGTCCAAGATTTCGCAGGCCGTCAACTGAATGCCTGATCCTATTATGTCCTTGACCGCATTACCCGCGGCAAACAGGTCATCGAATATTGCCAGGGCCAGGGCGTTGTATTCAGGAACTACCTGAATCGCGACGGTTATTTGCGTTATTATGCCGAGGGTGCCTTCAGAACTCGCAAAGACCCGGTTGAGATCGTAACCGAAGGAGGATTTCGGGGTTTTGAACCCCGTTTCAATGATAGTCCCGTCGGCAAGTACCACCTTCATGGCCTTGAGATAATCCCTGGCGGTTCCATATTTGACCGCCCTGTGGCCGCTTGAGTTGGTTGACATCATGCCGCCTATGGTGGCTATCGCCTCGCTTCCCGGGTTGGGGGGGAACATAAGGTTATGTTCGGCGAGAGCCGCATTGAGCTGGTTGCAGATCACGCCCGGTTCAACGGTGGCGTAAAAGTTGTCCTTGTTTATTTCCAGGATGCTGTTCATCCTGTGGAGATCAAGCAGGATGCCGCCCTTTACCGGAAGGGAGGCGCCCGTTGTCGCGGTGCCTGAACCCTGAACCGTTACCGGCATTCCATGGCTGTTCGCGAGACTCATTATCCCTGATATCTGCTCGGTGGTAGTGGCGAATACAACGGCATCAGGAATGCCTTCGTGAACGGAAAGGTCCCTTGAATAGGAAATGCATTCAACAGGACCGGTAAAGACATTTTCCTGGCCTACGATCTGGATAATCTTAGGTATTATATCCATTTCTTGACCTCCTCAGCCGGTTTTAAGACATCTGGAAGAAAACAAAGTGGGGAAATGGAAAGTAAACAATTATGGCTATTATTTAGCTATAAAGTGACTATAAAACAGCGCTGAAGGGCTTGTCAAGTCAAATAACCTGCAGCATAACCAAGTTGATGGAAGATCGATAATAGAATACCGGGCGCGATTATGGAAACGTGTATAATGTGGATTATATCATGTTTTTCTAATCAGGGGATCTTATTTCCAGCTGTTTTTTCTCAAGCCCTTTGATCCTGTCACGATATTGAGCCGCTTTTTCAAAATCAAGTCCGGCGGCAGCCTCCTTCATCTTCTCTGTGATTTCTGAGATCATGTCGTCAAGATCTTCGGGAGTTGCATAAAATGCCTCATCCTCAGCCGCCATGGGAAGATCCACATAGTCGGCTTCATAGACCGAACTCAATATATTCCGGATGTTTTTACGTATGGAGGTAGGTGTAATGCCGTTCAGGCGGTTGTATTCCCCCTGGCGGCTCCGCCGCCTGTCGCTTTCCTCGAGGGTACGCCTGATGGATTCGGTCAGCCTGTCCGCATAAAGGACGACCGTTCCGTTTACATTTCTTGCGGCCCTGCCGCAGGTCTGTATCAGGGATCTCTCTGATCTCAGAAATCCCTCCTTGTCTGCATCCAGGATCGCCACGAGGGAGACTTCGGGAAGGTCAAGCCCCTCTCTGAGCAGATTTATCCCTACTAGGACGTCAAAAAGGCCCAGCCTCAGGTCCCTGATGATTTCCATCCTCTCTATGGTCTTGATGTCGGAGTGCATATAACGAACGCGCACGTTAAGTTCGGAATAGTATTCCGTGAGATTTTCGGCCATTATTTTTGTAAGGGTCGTAACAAGGACCCTTTCATTTTTTTCCGCCCTCTGTCTTATCAGCCCGAGGAGATCGTCAACCTGATTTGAGGCGGGCCTTATAATGATTTCAGGGTCCAGAAGACCTGTGGGCCTTATTATCTGCTCGGCAGTCATCTGAGTAACTTCAAGCTCGTAATGCCCGGGTGTGGCGGAGACATAAATGGTCTGAGGCACCCTTTCCCTGAATTCCTCGAATTGAAGAGGCCTGTTATCCAGGGCCGAGGGGAGTCTGAATCCGTAATTTACAAGGGTTTCCTTTCTGGATCGGTCTCCCCTGTACATCCCGTTCAACTGAGGTATGGTGATATGGCTTTCATCTATGATGACAAGGAAATTTTTAGGAAAATAATCGAGCAGAGTGGGTGGCGGTTCTCCCTGGTTCCTTCCCGTAAGGTGCCGCGAATAGTTCTCTATGCCGTGACAGTAACCCACCTCCAGCATCATTTCCAGATCGAAAAGCGTCCGTTCTTCAATCCTCTGGGCCTCCAGGAGCTTGTCCCGAGACCTTAAATATCGAAGCCTATCCTTCAACTCCTCCTTTATCCCGGTTATGGCACGCTCTCTTATCTTTGTGGTGGTGACATAGTGGCTGGCGGGGTAGACGGTTATCCTGCCAAGGTCCTGAATGATCTTCCCTGTCAGCGGATCTATCTCCTTTATCTCCTCCACCTCGTCTCCGAAGAAGCATAGCCTAACGGCCCTGTCTTCCTCGTGAACCGGATAAATGTCCAGTATGTCGCCCCTTACACGGAACCTGCCCCTGAAAAAATCTATCTCACCTCTTTCATAGTGGATCTCGACTAGCTTTTTGACCGCATCATCCCTTGAAAGAAGAGAGCCCTTTTCCACGTATAAGAGCATGTCATGATACGCTTCAGGGGATCCCAGTCCATATATGCATGACACGCTTGCCACTATGATGACATCATCCCTGTCCAGAAGGGATCTGGTCGCGGCATGGCGCATCTTGTCTATCTGTTCGTTAATGGAGGAATCCTTCTGGATATAGGTATCCGACTGGGGTATGTATGCCTCGGGCTGATAATAGTCATAGTAACTGACAAAGTATTCCACGGCATTTTGAGGGAAAAGATTTTTGATCTCTCCATATAGCTGGGCTGCAAGGGTCTTGTTGGGCGCCATTATCAGAGTGGGTTTCTGTGCCTTGGCAATGACATGCGCCATGGTGAACGTCTTGCCAGATCCCGTCACTCCCAACAGCACCTGGTGCGACAGTCCCTTATCTATTCCCTCTGAGAGCAGACTTATGGCGTTGGGTTGATCACCGCACGGTGTCAGGTCGGTAACAAGAGAAAAGGGTGCGCCCATTTGACTATTCCGTTTAAGACTGTTTGATTATGGAAACCCATGTTGTCCGGGTGTTTTTTGCCCCCGGTCGCGGCTTCCGTAACAAACAACCGATTAATGGCAGGACAAAAAAATATCCCGGAAAAATTAACAGGAGGCATCGCCTCCTGATTTTTTATCTCCGAAATTAGGTGTGCAAAGACTCGGCTACAGGTCCCTGTTATTGCGAGGTGCCGCTACAAGGCTTGCAACCGCATATGCCTCTATACCTTCAAGCCGGCCGCAAAAACCCATCTTTTCCGTGGTCGTGGCCTTTATGCTGACTAAGGATTTATCGGATTTGAGCGCCCCTGAAATATTTGTTTTCATGCCGTCAATGTATGTCGAAAGCATCGGTTCCTGGGCGCAGATGGTGGAATCGATATTGTTTACGCCGAAGCCCTCCCTTTCAGCCATCTCCATTACATTTTCAAGGAGGGATATACTTGAAGCACCTTTGTACAGCGGGTCCTTGTCAGGAAAATGTTTGCCTATATCGCCCAATGCAAGGGCCCCTAAAATGGCGTCCATAATGGCGTGGGTAAGCACGTCGGCGTCACTATGCCCCTCAAGCCCGAACGCATGAGGGATATTTATCCCGCCCAGGATAAGAGGCCTGCCCTTTACCAGACGGTGCGCGTCGTATCCAAAACCTATTCGAAACAAATTACCCTCTTAAGAATATAAGCTGTTTGCGAAGATCGATGCGAGTGTCTTCCTTTGATCCGGGATTACAGCCGCTCAGTTACGGATTATCCGCTTGTTTTGTCTGACAAGCTTCAAATCTGATCGGGAGATGACCCATGACTTATTCTAGTGGCATGTACTGCAGTTTCCACCGGAACAGGAGGCGCAAGCGGAAGAAGATGAACCTGAAGAGTCGATTGATTCTTCGCCTTTGCTCTTAAATCCGCAGGCGGAAATGAGCCGCTCCAGTTTTTCCCCGTCGCATTGCGGGCAGCAGATCTTGCCGCTGCTTTTAAAGACAAGTGCCTCAAATTCATTTTCGCAGTCGAGGCATCTGAATTCATATATAGGCATAGAAAATCCTTTCCTTGTTTGTTTTATTGATCAAGCCCTTCAATTATTGCCGCAGCCATAAGAGGGAACATTATTTCGTGATGGCCAACGAGATTAAAGCCTTTTCCCCCTTCAAGAGTAGGTCGGTTGACAACATTTGTTATAGGCCTGTACTGCTTGATAAAATCCATATTAACGGTGGTCACGTCTTTAACCTCAAACCCGAGGTTCCTGACAAGGCTCAACGCCTTTAGAAAGACTTCCGGCATGATTACGGCTGAGCCGAGGTTGATAAAAACACCTCCCTCAAGACCGGACACGAGGCCTGAAAATATCCTGAAATCCTTGTGGGATGCCTTTCCTATGGACCCCCCGTCGGCCTGTGGGTGAAAATGAATTATATCCGTTCCTATTGCCACATGAACCGTTACGGGTATTTCCAGTTCGAAGGCCCTGGCAAGCAGACTGAGCCTGTTGTAGGGGAACCCTTCCCTGACAAGCATTTCTCCCACTGATCTGCCCAGACCCATGTCCTTTGAGGCTCCCTCTACTATGGCCCTGTTTATATGACGTCCGGTCTCTTCCGCCATCCCGAATCTGCCTTCACCGATTTCAGCAGCCACGTCCTCCGATGTATGCCCTACCATCGCGATTTCGGAATCATGTATGATTCCGGCTCCATTCAGGGCGAGCCCGGTTATTAACCCTCTTTCCATCAGTTCGAGAATGACGGGATTTAATCCGACCTTGATAGGATGAGCACCCATTGCAAGTATTATGGTTCTTCCTGAAGAGTGAGCCCTTAAAATTCTCTCCACCGCCTCTTTCATGTCTTCCGCTGCGAGGGTATGCGGCAATGTCTTGAACCAATCGGAAAGAGATCCGCCGGGCGCCCAGGCACGGCCGAAATGTTCAAGCCTGATCTTGCTTTTCCTTCCCTTAAGCGGATAGGATTTTACCTTTTTAAGTGATATGGGTTTTATTTCCGTCATATCATTCCACTGTTAAACCGTCTCATTTGTCATGTGCCCCTGAAAGAGCATATGGTCCACAAGCTCACATAGTATATGGCCGGCAAGTATATGGGATTCCTGTATCCTCGCTGTACACTGGCCTTTTGCAATTATTGCAAGATCCACTATTCCTGCAAGCTTGCCTCCGTCCTTGCCCAGGAAGGCAGCCGTATACATACCCTGAATCCTGGCGTCTTTTACGGCGGATAGGAGATTCTCCGAATTACCGCTGGTACTTATTGCGAGCAGGACGTCTCCATCCATGCCGAGCGCCTTGATCTGTTTGGAAAATATCTCATTAAAGGAATAATCGTTCCCGATGCTGGTAATTATTGACGAATCGGTGGTAAGCGCCATCGCAGGAAGGGGAGGGCGTTCAAGTGAAATCTTGTTAACAAACTCCGCCGCAATGTGCTGAGAGTCAGCCGCACTTCCGCCGTTTCCGCAGATCATGAGCTTCCTGTCTCCGGTAAAAGCTGATACAACCTTTTCGGCAAGAAGAATAAGGTTTGAGGTATTTTCCCCGATGAAATTTTCCTTCAGGCTTATGCTTTCCTTTAATATCCCATGAATAAAGTTTTCCAATTGATTATTCTCGCTCCTAAGATGAAAAATACTGTCCGGCAGTTCAAAAGCTAAAGCTTTTGAGCCTGAATGTCAACTTGGCAAAGGGCACCCCGGTCCGCCATAAAGGCATTATATCCGCCTGCACCCAACGTCCTGACGGGTGCCTGAGACAACATGTAACCCTGATGGACGGTTGATTATGGATTACTCGAATTCCTGATTTTGATCCTTTATGCAGGGTTGAAAGCCTTTTATCAATAAAATATGGTCCATTTTTTGCCTTTCAATTGCTGCGCAGGTCTATTTTTTATTGAAAATGTCTATTCCATGTGATAGACAAATACAACTTTGATTAATTCTCGCATTTTAATCCGCCAGAGGCGAACAGAGGTTTAATTACCCGAAGCTGGCTTCGTTCGATGGGAATGCATTATAGGTGCCATGAAGTCTCTGGAAACGAAGCGAAAAAATCCGTATCTTAAACGTAATCAACGGTGAATTCAATTCCACCTATCAAAAGACTATATGCCCGCCTGATGTGCGGTGGCATTTTGAGATTACTTCATTACATTAATTGCAGGAGGGTAGAGGTCAAAGTTCGTTGATTGGCGGAAGGGTTTCTTTATCTAATAAACATCAATTAAGGGGGGGAAGATCATGACTAAGGCAGAATTAGTTGCTGAATTGGCCAAGAAGGCAGATTTAACTAAAGCCGATACCGAGAGAGTTTTAAATTCATTCATCGACGTAGCCAAAAAGACTCTTAAGAAAGAGGGCAGGCTTGCTCTTGCAGGCTTTGGCTCCTTTGTAGTGTCAAAAAGGAAGGCCCGCAAAGGAAGAAATCCTCAGACAGGTGAACCGATCAAAATCAAAGCCAGTAAGGTTGTAAGGTTCAAGGCTGGGAAGGCTCTGAAGGAGAAGCTTTAAGTCTTAGTCGGTCTTCAAGGATACGGCCTTTATATATTAAAACGGCGGGGGCGGTAATGTGCCACCCGCCTTTTTTTTAAACTTCCACCCTAACACCTTTTATATCATCAGCTCAAAGAGGCCAGTTCATTGATCGCCCTTGAGATTATTGAAAGCTCCCTTTCCTGAATGGTCCTTACGTCCAGAAGCACTCTGTCTCTGTCAAGCCGGGTGATTATCGGCGGGTCATATCCTCGAAGCCATTTTTCAATGAAATTAGCGGTAAGCCCGGCTGGTAAAAGGGAAATCAGTCGTGAAGGAAATTCGGCAAGGGGAAGCGATCCTCCGCCCGGCCTTGAGACACCGTCAACGAGCTTTATGGTAAAATTGCCATTGTCCGTATCTCCTATCATCCTGACGAGCCTTTCAGCCTTTGCCGCCATTTTTTCATATGGTTCACAGATCATTCTGAGTGTGGGTATATCATCCAGGGCATTTTTTTCATCCCTGTAAATCCTGAGTGTCTCCTCCAGGGCCACGAGTGTCATCTTGTCTATCCTGAGTGCCCTGTTAACCGGATTTTGCCTGATTGCCTCTATTATTTCCTTTTTTCCAAGCATTATCCCTGCCTGTGGTCCTCCCAGAAGCTTATCCCCGCTGAAGGTTACCAGATCCGGGCCCTGCGCCAATACCTCCTTGACCGGAGGCTCTTTGACGATCCCGTATTTGCTGAAATCCACAAAACATCCGCTCCCAAGGTCCTCCATAACCGGTATTCCATATTTTTTGCCCAGTTTGACGAGATCCGATAACGGGACCTCACTGGTAAAACCGACAATCTGATAGTTACTCGTGTGTACCTTCAGCAGCAGCGCGGTTTCAGGACCTATAACACTTTCATAATCCCTGAGATGAGTTTTGTTAGTGGTACCCACATCCACCAGTATCGCACCGCTGCTTCTCATCACATCGGGAATCCTGAAGGACCCGCCTATCTCTACGAGTTGACCTCTGGAGACCGGTACTTCACGGCCTTTTGCCAGTGTCTCAAGGGCTATAAAAACGGCGGCGGCGTTGTTGTTCACCACAAGGGCGGCTTCAGCCCCTGTCAGTTCTTTTAGGATGTCGACTACATGGCTGTACCTGCTCCCTCTCCTGCCCTCCTCCAGGTCATATTCAAGATTGCTGTACCCGCCTGCAACCGGGTGGATCTTTTCAAGGACGCGCTCGGCCAGTATCGATCTGCCCAGGTTCGTGTGTACCACTATCCCGGTTGCGTTTACAAGAGGTCTCAGGCTGGGCCGTGATATGAACGCCGCCTTTTTCGCGACGAGGTCTTCTATCGATTCAAGTCTGATATCCGATTCTTCTGATATTTGGCCTGAAAGAATTTCCTCCCTGAGTTCGTCGAGTACCTCGGTTATGGCCTTAAGCAGCAGTGAACGGGGGTATGTGCCTGTAATTCCGACAACGGTTTCGGTCATCAACAGTCGATCGACAGCAGGGATGTTTCTTAACAGTTCTTGCTTGGGGGTTGTCATCGGTTTTCCCTCCTTGAGATAATGTGAGAGGCTAGCTGAAAATATAATCGTTGTCAATCAGCAGCGCCCTGAACCTCCATCAGGAGGAAATGTGCGACGTATAATGGGGCATACGCCTCGGCAATGGCTCTCCGCTTGCTTCCGGTATCCTGCGGTTGCCGGGGGGAAGGGTGAAGTCTTATCGGCGGACCCGGATGGGATGGAATTCTATGCCGATCAACAGAAACATGCTTGCAAAAAGAAATGTCTTTGTGGTATAAATAATTTTTCATGGTGGGTGTAGCTCAGTTGGTAGAGCACTGGGTTGTGGCCCCAGTGGTCGAGGGTTCAAGTCCCTTCACTCACCCCATAAAATGCAAAGTAAAACAGGGAGCTATATGCTCCCTTTTTTATTCGGCCTTCGTAAATGATAAGTCTTTTTTGTGAGATTCGGCAGAGAGGGAGTTCGGACTGAAATCCGGTTTGCGCTGGAATTGGAAAAGAGGATAAGTGAAGATTAAAAGGCCTTCCGGAAGATTGGCCCGGAAGGCCTTTTAATGCGAATATCCTGTTTTCAAAAAAACCGTATCAGGAATTGAGAATTTTTTTAGCGCTTTCGTCGTTTACATCGGAGACGTGCGGTATCCCTGTTTCTCGTGAAGTCTCTCTGTTTCCCGACATCAGATCTCCCCTTGAGACCTGATTCAGCGAAAACTTTCTGGCGCCTGCCATTAGCTGCTGCAGACCGCAGGCAAGCTTGTCGGCAAGTGTATAGAATGCTATGGCGCCGTATGGGATGTTTTTCATTTCGTCTTTGCCCACCTTTTTCTCCACATCAAAGTAATTGGCAAAGATCTCCTTTGCGCTGTTACCTATCTGTTTGACGGTCCTGGGCAGTTCGGACCAGTGGCCCCTGAGTTCTCCTCTCCTATCCGGAAAAAGGGCACCTTCGATATTGGATCCCACGAATCCGGGAATCATTACGGCCCTTCCCATACACACCATCTTGGTAAATGGAGCGCCGAGAGCCAGGGCCTTGAAGATATGATCTTCAAGGGCAAATCCTCCCGCAAAGGACATGTCTACAACCCTGTGTCCTTTTGCAGCAAGTATACTGGCGTATTCATATGCCTTTGAGTGGAGATTTATGGACGGCACACCCCAGCTTTGCATCATGTTCCATGGACTCATTCCGGTTCCTCCGCCTGAACCGTCGATGGTGAGTAGATCCAGTTTGGCATCAGTGGCGAATTTTATCGCCATGGCGAGTTCTTCCATGCCGTAGGATCCTGTCTTGAGGGTAATCCTCTTGAACCCCGCATCTCGGAGATAGGCGACGCTGTTCATGAAATCCTCGCGCACCTTGTCCCATGAATTAAGATTGGTGGCACCCAGACGGCTGTGGCGGGCAAAGGATTTTATTGAGCCGTTTTCAAAGGCCTGCTGAACCTCTTTCAAGGACGGGTCCGGATCCACCACATAACCTCTGTTCTTGAGAAAAAGGGCATAATCAAGACTGGCCACCTGGATTTCACCGCCTATATCCTTTGCCCCCTGTCCCCATTTCAGTTCTATGATGCATTTGTCTCCATACTTATCAACCACATATTCGGCGACCCCGTTTCTGGTATCTTCAACGTTAAGCTGCACAATAACCGCCCCGTATCCATCAAAATAGCGGAGGTATGTTTCAATACGTCTGTCCAGCTCAGGTGAAATCTTGATTTTCCCTTTTCTGTCTTCGCTAGGGCTGATTTCCGATTTTCGGTCGACTCCCACGACATTTTCGCCGATTACTATAGGTATTCCCACAAGCGCGCCTCCTATGGCAAAGGAGTCCCAGTATTTTTCCGCGATAAATGTGGATCCGAGGGCTCCGGTCATAAGCGGTATGCGTGACTTGGTCTTTATCTCATTGCCGAATTGCGTTTCAAGATTTACATTCGGAAAGATACAGTCGTCCGGATCGGTTGAAAGGCCGTTCGGTACTCCATGAGCGCCGTAGGCATATCCCTGAACGCGGAGCGAGTTGTAGGAAACTCCGACATGGCTGGTGTTATTGGCGCCAGCGGTTACAAACCCGAAACTTCTCGGATAGAGCAGTTTTCTGCCCACGAGGCTTGAAAGCCATGTCTCGCATTTGCCCTTGCAATCCGCCCGGCAGAGGGTGCAAAGGCCCGCTTCAGTCGGATTACCCCTGTTGTTTGTGCCCAGTGCGTCGTTACTCTTTGAAAATCTCATGTCTGCCATAATAATTTCTCCTATTTAAAACCATTTTGTTAGAGGGTAAAAAACTCCATGTTTCCGTAAGACAGAAACAATATTCGCTCTATATGGAAATTTGGCTGTTTCTCCGGTCTTTTTGCTTCATGCAGAGGAGCAGAATTCTTCAGGAGAACAGGGAGATTAAATTGAAAGAGCGAAAGACCTTTTCACTGACTCATGGCGGGGCATAAAAAAAGGCGCCTCTCCATAAACGGAAAAGACGCCTTTGTCTTATTCAAGATATGTCACACACGCCATTGTGTGTAATTAAAACATCACTAAAATATAATCAAAAATAATATCAATAAATGCCGTTATGTCAAGTACTTTTTGTTAAAAAGCATCCGAGATTAATATGTCGAACTAATTGCCGAGTTTATTCAGAAGCTCCTTCGAGACTTCCTTTACGCCGGGAGTGCCGTCAAGCTCTACTATCTTGGGAACTCCGCCCCTTCCGGCAGATATGCCCTTGTAAAAGATAACCGCGGCCATGGTGCCTGTTTTGGTATCGTAGTAGATATTGTGTCGCTGATCGATAGCCTCTTCATCCTGATCGTCGCTTCTTGTCTTGAGTTCACCGCCACAGACCCTGCACCTGTCTCCATCCGGTTTTATCGCGTCGATATAGATATTATTGGGATGGTTGTTGTCATTTACGCACAGGCGCCTTCCCATGATTCGGTTTTTTGCTATCTGACGATCAAGTCCCATCTCTATTACTATGTCGATGGTTATGCCTTCCTTTTGGAGGGCCTTATCAAGTTCTTCTGCCTGAGTGAGGTTCCTGGGGAACCCGTCAAGAAGCCATCCGTTTTTGCAGTCGCCCTCCCTGAGCCGGTCGAGGATCATGGGAATGGTAATAGCGTCAGGCACCAGTTCTCCTCTGTCTATATAACCCTTTGCCTCTTTACCAAGTTGAGTCTGCCGGGATATGTTTTCCCTGAAAATCACCCCTGTTTCAATATGTGGTATCCCGAATTTATCCTTTACAATAGCTCCCTGTGTTCCTTTCCCACTGCCGTTGGGTCCGAAAAAGAGTATGTTCATTTTCCCCGCTCCTTTCTTGGATTCATTCCTATCCGGAATATAGGAATCAAGACGCGCCAATAAAGCTGTCAATCATCTCATGACCATTTTCAAAGAAAAGCCCTGATTTGACGGCCTCTTTTTCTGAAAAGGGCCTGTTCTTTGCAGCCTTGCCGAGTTCCCTTTTGCTGGCCCATGCAAAAGGTGCCGGTTCAGATGTATGGGTTTTTTTGATGACAGGGGTGAAGTGATCACTTGCAACGGCTATCCTGTAATCATCGAATCGGGCCAATCCCTTGAGCGCGGTACCCACCACCTTTTTATCGAAATCCTGGATCGCCTTTATCTTGTCTTTAAAACTTCCATTATGTCCCGCCTCATCGGGGGCCTCCACATGGACGAAAACAAAGTCCAGTTCATCAAGACCCTTGAGCGCTGATTCCGCCTTGCCAAGGTAGTTTGTGTCAAGATATCCGGTTGCTCCTTTCACATCGATGGTGCAAAAACCGGCGTAGATGCCAATCCCTTTAAGAAGGTCCACAGCGGAGATTACACCACCCTTAAGCCCGTATTTTTTCTCAAAGAGCGGAAGCGTAGGGGCCTTTCCCTCTCCCCAGAGCCAGATGGAATTTGCGGCTGAAAGACCTCTTTCGGCCCTGCTGATATTGACAGGGTGATCCTTCAGAAGAGGCCATGAGCTTCGTATGATCCCGGGGATCGGATCTTCACCGTTTCCGTTCAGGTATGAGGCCATATCCTGATCCAGGACGTCATGAGGAGGTATGGTCAGGAGGTTTTCAGGCCCCTTTTTCCATACAAGAAGGTGGCGATAGGCAACACCGGCATAAATCACCGCATCCCTGATTACCAGTTCATCTGTCAGCGTTTCAACGATGCACCTTGCTTCCGGAGTGGTTATATCCCCTGAGCTGTGGCTCTTCATTACTATCTTACCGCCCTGGCCCCAGTTCAGGGTAACCAGATTCATCCTGAATGCCATATCATCCTGCCTAAGATTTACTCCCATGCTTGCTGCCTCAAACGGGGATCTTCCGGTATGATAGCGTCCGGGATCATAGCCCAGAAGACTCAGGTTGGCCACATCGCTTCCTGGTTCCATCCCCTCCGGGATGGTCTTGAGTCTGCCTATCCTGCAAGAGGCTATGCGATCCATGTTGGGAGTGTGCGCGGCCTCAAGCGGGGTTTTTCCCCCAAGTTCGGAGATGGGGTAATCGGCCATTCCGTCACCGACAAGAAACAGGTGTTTTGTCTTTTGGTCTGAGGTCATGTCTATTTCACTATGGAAAGCCCGGTCCTTGGGGTCGGGTTTTTTTATTGATTATTATCGTGTCGTTGTCTTTCAACCCTTATCATTATGGTCTTGGCGGTCAGCACATCAAGCTCTTCCATCATTGAAAGGGCCTTTCTCACATCCTTTTCTTTTGCCTCGTGCGTCATCATTACAACAGGCACGGAGCCGTTCAGATCCCTGCCTTTCTGAATAACCGAATAGAGACTTATATTGTTTCGTCCCAGGACACCTGAGATCTTAGAGAGAACCCCGGGCCTGTCAATGGCTGAAAATCTGAAATAGTAGGGGGAACGTAGTTCCTCCAGAGGCTGAATCCCGGCCCTTTTTTCAGAACATCTGGCATGGGCCAGCGGCAGCATGAAACCTCTTATCCCCAGCCTGATCTGCCTTGCGAGCTCTATGATATCGGAGGCCACAGCGCTTCCCGTTGGCTTTTTCCCCGCCCCCAGGCCGTAGAATAGATTAGGACCGACAAAATCACCTTCAAGGTAAATCGCATTAAATGCATCATTGACATTGGCGAGGATGTGGTCTTTTGGAATCATGACTGGATGAACCCTTGCCTCGACCATGTCTCCCTGGTTTCTAGCGATTGCGAGAAGTTTCAGGCTGTAGCCGAATTCTGTTCCATACCCGATATCATCCGGCGTGATTTCCGTGATCCCCTCCCTGTAGATATCATTGAAAGATACGGGATAGCCGAGTATGAGAGAAGTGAGTATGGCGATCTTGTGCGCGGCGTCAGTCCCGTCGACATCCAGATCCGGAGGGTCCTCCGCAAACCCCAGTTTGACTGCTTCACCGACCGCCTCGGAGTAGGTTATGCCATCCTGCGTCATCTTTGTGAGAATATAGTTGGAGGTCCCGTTCAATATGCCCATTATTGTCCGGATCCGATTGGCGGAAAGGCCTCTTCTCAATGCCCCGATTATGGGGATGCCCCCCCCGACGCTTGCTTCAAAACCAATACTTACACCCGCTTCTTCCGCCTTCTTATAAATTTCCTGCCCGCATTCGGCAAGGAGAGCCTTGTTGGCGGTGACCACGTGTTTACCTTTGTCCATCGCCTCAAGGATAAACTCCTTTGCCTTTGTAAGACCGCCTACAAGCTCAACCACCACATGGATATCAGGATCATTTATGATATCCATGGCGTCCCGGGTCAGCATACTCTTTTCTACCGGAATCCCCCTGTCGGTTACAATGTCGAGGTCGGCGATTTTCTTGACCGCCACTTCGGCACCAACCCGGTTGGCTATGACATCCCGGTTGGAAAAAAGGACCTCGCAGGTGCCTGCGCCTACCGTTCCAAACCCGATTATCCCAATGTTTATCTTTTCCATCACTTCCATCCCGGTGAGGTTCAAAAAATCTTGAATTAAAATTTATCAGGCCTCTTCATATCCGTTTAACAGGGGGATCATGAGAGTCGCTGTGCAGCAGACAGGAGGCCTTCAACCCTGCATTATCTGTCTTATACCTCTTACTGCCTGGTTTATGCGGTGATGGTTTTCCACGAGTGCGAAACGGACATATTCATCTCCGTACTCTCCGAAACCCTTTCCAGGGGATACGGCAACCTTTGCCTCTTTTATCATCATCTCAGAGAAGGCTATCGACCCCATTTTCCTGAACTGCTCGGGCAATTTGGCCCATACGAACATGGTCCCCTTCGGCTTCTCCACCTCCCAGCCGACCCGGTTCAACCCGTTCACCAGGGCATCACGCCTCTCCCTGTAGACGTCCACTATCTCGTTGACGCAATTATCCGGACCGTTGAGAGCAATGATCGCTGCTATCTGTATAGGTTGAAACATGCCGTAGTCAAGATAGCTTTTTATCCTTCTCAGGGCTGCCACCATCTCCGGATTACCCACGCAGAATCCGACACGCCATCCGGCCATGGAATAGCTTTTTGTGAGACTGTATGTCTCGACTCCAATGTCCTTTGCCCCGGGTATCTCAAGAAAACTGGGGGGCTTGTACCCGTCGAATACCAGATCCGCGTATGCAAAGTCGTGAATGACCATCATATTATGCTCTTTGCAGAAGTCCACTATCTTTTCAAAGAACTCCCTTTCCACCACCTCTGTCGTGGGGTTATGCGGATAGGATACGATAAGCATCTTTGGACTGGGCCAGGTCTGTTTGGTTGCGTTCAGCAGGTCTTCAAAAAAATCCCTGTCAGGGCCTATGGGAATGCTTCTCAGATCACCTCCTGCTATAATCACAGAATAGGGGTGAATAGGATATGTGGGGTTGGGTGCAAACACCACATCTCCCGGGCTGATGGTTGCCAGTACCAGGTGGGCAAGACCTTCTTTTGATCCGATAGTCACTATAGCTTCGTCATCCGGGTCAAGATCCACGTCAAAACGCCTTTTGTACCAGCTGCATATGGCTTGACGAAGCTTGGTTATCCCCTTGGAAGCGGAATAACGATGATTCTGACCCTTCCGGGCGGCTTCAACGAGTTTTTCAACTATATGTTTGGGGGTAGGGATGTCGGGGTTACCCATTCCCAGATCTATTATATCCTCGCCTCTGTGCCTTGCCTCCATCTTGATTTTATCCACGGCGGCAAAGACATAGCGGGGGAGCCTGTCCATCCTTCTGAATTCATGCATAGCGTCCTAACTCCTTGACATAATATTAAGGCCACGTGCCTTGTGTCTTAATGATTTTTTCCCTTTGTAACGAAACAAGGCCGATATTATAACGGCCTTAACCCAATAACGACTTTGTTTGAGTTTCGTACACTATACCAGAGCAGAGAAAAAATCAAAAACTAAGTGAGGTATGGGGGCCGCTCATAAATTATCAGGTATGACGGACCTGGTTATCTTTTCCATTTCTGAAATAACCGAGGCATCCTGTCTTGAAGGGGCAACCCTCTTTTTATATTCCAGTACCACGATTTCGGCTACGATATCATTGAACCTGAGAGTGCCGCGCTCCCTTTCAGCCTTTTCCCCGGCCTTCGAAAGGATTTCGACTATCTCCTCTTCCTTGTGCTGTATCCTTGTCGTGAGGGCCTTTAGATAAAGCTCCTGTTTACTAAGTCCGGGATTGGCCTTTTTGACCGTGTTAAAGGCCATCAACTGCTGCTTTGCTATCATTTTCGCAAAGGCATGAGGATTTTTCGGGGAAGACTTCACGCCCAGTATTATGAGACAAAGCACTACCGCCGAGATAATGACAACTACGATGCTAATCATCCTTTTTTTCTTCTACCTCTTTTTGCATCTTGAAATCGTCAAGTCCGTCCCTCCAGCTGAGCATTGAGGAATCGCATTCCAGACCCGGTGTGGAAGGCGGAATGTATGGTGGTTTCTTTTCTAAAAAGGGGTCGAGGGCGTGTCCCTTCATAAAACCCCATTTCCACCTGGCGAATCTCAAAACCTGAAGCAGCAGATAGGGTCCGAATACAAAAAAATAGAATATCCACATGTTGCCCCTGAGAAGGGCGCGAAGCGAGTCATATCCCTCTACAAGGGATTCATTCCTGGGCATTTCGCCGAAAATCGCCAGAATGAGTATGAACGTGGTGGGAATAATCACCGCCCCAAAGGAGATGGCGCAGATGAATATCAACGATTCGTTTGCAAGTTTCTTTTTCATGTCCCTTTTTCCTATTTTTATCCGGACTAGTCAACTTTTTTGGATGAATCTGACCTGTCGGGTATATAATCCTGTATGTAAAAATGTCTGTCGCTCCGGCACCGGCAATTTTTCTCCGGCCTTCTCTATACCTTACGGAAAGGTGTCCGCATCCCCGGGCTTTTGCAGGCGTTACCTTGGCTGACAGGGCACCCGGGAAAGAAAGCCTGTCTGCGGCCACTATTGCTTCCTGTGGTATTTTTTTGTGAGAGAAGACCGGAAAAAGTGCCCCGGCACCTGCGCTCGTTAGTGAGGCAGGCAGAGATATTAAAAAAACGGTCGGTTGGCTTTTCCCGCATTTCACGTCTTTCTCTCCCACTTATAACCGGTAACGAATAACGGTGTCCGATCAGGTGGCGGTCTTGACACTCAGCCCCCTTTTTTCTATGCTCACCTGATCTGTCAATCGATCCAGAAACCGTGAAATTTGAGCAGAGGACGGAATAAACCCAATAGCAGGGAAAGATGTTTTATGGGAAGAAATGAAGGTGGTTTCGATTTTCTGCAGGATCACTCTATGCGCTATCTGGAAATGGCACTCAGGACCGACAGGTGCGAAAGGCCCGAAAATGCCGATGGATACGGCAAAAAGAAGGGGGAGTGCGGTGATACTGTGGAGATGTTTATCAGCATTAAAGACGCCCGCATAATTGCGATCAGCTTCATGACCGACGGGTGCATGAGCACAAATGCGTGTGCCAATACGGTCGCTCAGCTTGCTGAAGGCAGGGGCATGGAGGAGGCCTGGGAGATTACACCTGAAGATCTATCAGGGTATCTTGAGACACTGCCTCGGGAGAATTTCCATTGTGCCGAACTGGCCGTTGGGACCTTTTACATGGCCCTTGCCGATGCCGGCAGAAAATCGAATCCCTGATGCATGGAACCCGCCATGGGAAAAAGCCGAATCGGCTTTTCTTTTTTTAATCCATAAACGAGGCCGGCCTTATGGCGGACGATATCTACCGAAGATTGGCATTATACCTTGACAGCCTTCCGGGTGGATTTCCATCTACTGAAAGCGGTGTGGAAATACGTATACTGCAAAGACTTTTCAGCCCCATGGAAGCGGACCTTGCGATGCATTTGACCCTTATACCGGAGGAATCCAAGGTTATCGCCGCAAGGGCCGGCATGACTGTTGAAGAGGCCGAAAAACGGCTGGAGCAGATGGCCTTGAAGGGACTGCTTTTCAGGATAGAGCTGAAAAGACGGCCGCCCCTTTATATGTCCGCCCAGTATGTTATCGGTATATGGGAATATCACCTGAACGACCTTGACCCACAGCTTATAAGGGATATGAATGAATATATACCGACCCTGTTTGATCTTAAGGCATGGAAAAAGGCCCCTCAGCTGCGAACCATACCTGTCAATAAAAGCCTGACCGTCCGGCAGGACATTATGCACTATGAAGATGCAAGAGAGCTTGTTACCTCCAAAAGGAAGATCATTGTCGCACCCTGTATCTGCAGGCGGGAGCACAAGATGATAGGTGAAGGATGCGGAAAAGAGGATGAGACATGCCTTGTATTTGGATTGGGTGCCGAATATTATCACAAAAACGGCCTGGGACGCTTCATAGACAGCACTGAGGCCCTTGAGATACTTGAAAAGGCCGATAAGGAGGCCCTGGTTCTTCAGCCCAGTAACGCAAAGAAGATCGTCAATATCTGCTGCTGTTGCGGTTGCTGCTGTCAGGTTTTAAGGAGTTTCAAACGATACCCGAGACCATCCGATCTGGTGTCATCTCCCTTCAGGGCGGAACTCAAGACGGCTGACTGCGAGGGGTGCGGGGTCTGTGTCGAACGCTGTCAGATGGATGCATTGAGGCTTGAACAAGGCGTGGCGGTCCTTGACGGCGACAGGTGTATAGGCTGTGGCCTCTGCGTCACTACCTGTCCTACCGGCGCATTAAAGCTGGTGCGTAAGCCTGAGAAGGATCAGCCCAGGGTCCCCGGAAATATGACGGAGGCCTATATAAGGCTTGGAAAGGCCAGGGGAAAAATGAGCAACACGAGCCTTGTTAAGATGCAGCTTAAATCAAAACTCGACAGGCTTATGGCATCAGGTAAAAAATAATTATTTTGAGAAAGGTTTATGTTTTGACTCCTGTTTCCATCGTTAGGTGTAAAAGTTATGATCCTGATGCGGTCGATGAGGCGGTGCGCCGGGCAACCGAACTGCTGGGAGGTATATCCAGATATGTAAAAAAGGGGGACAGGGTGCTCTTAAAGCCTAATCTGCTTTCCGCGCGCAAGCCTGAGAAGAGAGTGACTACCGATCCTGAAGTAGTTCGTGCCGTGGCCATGATGGTAATTGAGGCGGGCGGAAAACCTTTTATCGGAGACAGCCCCGGCATAGATTCGTTCAAGCGGGTTGCCGTAAAATCAGGTATGGCAGGGGTAGCGGAAAGACTTTCGATTGAATGTGTGGAATTGAGAGATCCAAGGCCTGTGGGCGCGATTGAAGGGGCTGAGTTCAAAAATCTGGAGATAGCTTCCCAGGCGCTTGAGGCCGATGTGGTTATCAATCTTCCCAAGCTTAAGGCCCACTGCCAGATGGGTCTCACCCTGGGCGTCAAGAACCTCTTCGGTACCATAGTGGCGCAGAGAAAGGCTGAATGGCACCACATGGCAGGTGTTGACAGGGACATCTTCGCCTCACTTCTGCTGGACATCTACAGGGGCGTCGGTCCTTCCCTGACAATAGTCGACGGTGTTTGGGGGATGGAGGGAAACGGACCTTCAAACGGAATCCCCCGGAAACTCGATATGATTGCGGCATCAGAGGACTGTGTGGCTCTTGATATGGCCGTATGCAGTATACTGAGGGTGCCTTTATCTTCATTTCCTCTGTACAGGGCTGCCAGAAAAAGGGGTATCGGTGAGACCAACCTTCAGGGAATAGAATTCAGAGGGGATTCGCCTGATTCTCTTTCCGTCAAAGATTTCATCGTCCCGGAGCTGGATTCATTGAACCTGCTGCCTGGCGGGTTTGACTGGTTTACCAAGCGTTTTCTCGTTTCAAAACCTGTTCAGGATGATGGAAGGTGCGTAAGGTGCGGGCAGTGCGCCGAGATCTGTCCGGTTGATGCGATAGAGGTGGGTGAAAAACATTTCCACATGGATTACGACAGGTGCATTCGCTGTTACTGCTGCCAGGAGATATGCCCGCAAGATGCCATCAGGTTCAGAAAAGGGCTCCTGGTGAGGTTCCTGAACCGCATAAGTCGTTGACGTTGATCGGAGGCAAGGTCCGAACATATTAGCCAGGTGGGTATTCAGGCGCTGCACGCTTTAACCTGATTTCGTGAGCCGTTTTTATCCCAACCAATCCCTTTTAAGCCTGGAAAACCCGCCTTGCCTGATTGCGCTTCGGATGTCTTTCATGAGGGCTTCAACAAAGTAATGATTATGGATGGCGGCGAGCCTTGGAGCCAGCAGCTCTTTTGCCATGAAAAGATGCCTGAGATATGCCTTTGTATAGTTCATGCAGGTGTAACAGGCGCAACCCTCTTCTATGGGCGAGAGGTCCTCTCTGAAAGCCGAGTTCAAGATGTTTATCCTGAACCGTTTTGATCTCCTGTTGAAGAGTGTGCCGATACGTGCCATAAGAGAAGGCGTTATGCAGTCAAACATATCGATCCCCCTTTCAACCACCTCGAATATGTCCTCAATCTCTCCGATACCGAGCAGGTGCCTCGGCTTTTCAGGGTCAAGATTCGGCAGGGTCCAGTCAAGGATCCTATGCATATCCTCTTTGGATTTTCCCAGTGAACCCCCTATGGCGTAGCCGTCGAAACCCAGGCTCGAGATGAAGGTGCTGCTCTTTTCCCTGAGATCCCTGTAGGGACCTCCCTGGACAATTCCGAAAAGGGACTGCGAAGGGGCCGAAAGCTCATCGAATTTTTCAAGCGAGCGAAGCGCCCATCGATGGGTACGATTCAGGGCGGACAGGGTGTGTCCGTAGCTGTGGAGAGGTGAGGTGCATTCGTCCAGCACCAGGATGATGTCGGCTCCCAGCCTGGTTTCTATCTCTATTACATGCTCAGGCGTAAAAAAATGAACTGATCCGTCCAGATAGGAGCGAAATTCCACTCCATCTTCTCCCACTTTTACCAGGGGGCCTTTACCCTCAATGGACCTCTGTTTGAGTCCTGTTTGTTCCGGAAAAACAGATGCGATCTTGCCCACACCCTGTTCCCTTCCGGCGCCCAGACTGAAAATCTGAAATCCGCCGGAATCCGTCATAAGAGGACCTTTCCATCTCATAAAGGGGTGAAGACCGCCCATCCGCTCGATCAATCCCTCTCCCGGCCTGAGGTGCAGATGGTAGGTGTTTGCTATTATCACCCTGGTCCCCGTCAGTTCGAGATCAGCGGGGCAAAGACCCCTTACTGCACCCAGCGTCCCCACGGCAACATATGACGGCGTGTCGATTATTCCATGGGGTGTTATTATCTTGCCGGCCCTTGCCCTGCTTTCCGTGGAAAGGATCCTGAATGAACTCATCAGTAGAAAACGCCTATGGTCCTGTGGTACGGTTTTATCCTGTAGTCATCGGTCTGCCCGAGATTCCATAAAATCCAGTCTATGTCAAATGCTTTCAATCTTGTCCCTCTCTGCTTCAGCCGTCTCATTATCAACTCTGAAGCCCATATGGTGTTTGCCCTTATCTCGACTTCTTCCCGGCTTCCCGGCTCCAGTAGAATCATATGTTCAACCTTCCTGGCAAGTTCGGGGGAGTATGCCAGGATATCCAGATGCCTGAGTACCTGGGGAAGTTTGTAGTCGGCAAAGACCGTGAGGCTGTCGATGTCGGTAAACCTGCCCCATTTTTTCCCCTTGAAGGCGCCGCATATATCGGCTGAGATGATCTGGGCTCTCTTGTAAAAAAAGACCCGCCTGTGTTTAAAAATCGCCTCATCGCGATAAGAGAAAAGCTCTTTTGCAAGGTTCCTGGCAAGACAAAGCGCGGAGTTTCCAGCTTCCTCGACAATCCCTGCGGCCCTGCCCTGATACTTCTTAAGGAGAAGGAGCCCGAGTTCATTCAGCGCTCCCACTCTTTCGTCAAGGAGTTGAAGCCGGCCTTCAGTGCCGAATATCTTTTGTAACCCTTGTGTGTCAAGAGAAGTGAGAAATTCCGCATCGTCCATAGGTACGCCCGATTCCATCGCATTTTTCAGCGCTGCTGCAAGGGCGTTGTAACCTGAAAGGTTTTTCCCTCCATATCTGAAGGTCCATGGTTTTTGATCCGGGCCGGGCCAGAAGCAGAAGTTGATTGTGTCAAGCGCCAGGAGGTAGGCAACGGTTTTCTCCGAGCCGTCATAGAAGTGATGCCTGTAATCCCATGGAGGTGCTTTAAGTGAGCCGGAATCAAGCCTTTTAACGAATCTATCCAGCGCCTTTATGTTTATACGGACCAGGCTTCCATTTTCGGCAACAAATTCGGCTGATTCCAGGACTTCCTGCATGGTTTAGGAGTCTTTCCCTCCTTTATTTTTTATCAAATCACAATCATTTTTATAACATTTTTGGCTGGATAGGGAAAGAAGAGACCCCTCCGGCACCTCCGTTTGTGTGTAAACAAACAGGGGCTTTCAAGGACGGGCAGGGATGTCCCGGTTTTTCCGTATAACCAGTAACGAATAACTCTGCCGGATCAGGCAGTTACCGCTCCGTCACCGGCACTTTTTCCCCGGTCTTCTCTATTCCTTACGGAAAAGTAGCCGCATCCCCGGGCTTTTGCAGACGTTACCTTGGCTGATATGGCACCGTGGAACAAAGCCCTGTCTGCGGCCACTGCTACTTCCTGTGGTATTTTTTTGTGAGATAAGACCGGGGAAAAAATCCCGGCACCTCCGTTTGTACTTTAACAGCCGGTTTTGCAGGAAAATGGGCAGGGAATACCTGCCCATTGGAGATATGAGGCCTAGGATCGGGAAATCATTGACATGGCCTTTTCTGCGACATTTTCAGCTGTCAGGCCGAACTCCTTGTAGAGCCTTTTATAAGGGGCGGAGGCCCCGAAGTGGTCGATTCCCACAACTTCGCCCTTTTGTCCGACATAGCGGTGCCATCCCTGAGTCACTCCGGCTTCAACGGCGATTCGATTTTCCACCTGAGGGGGCAGGACCTCATCCTTGTATGAGTCAGGCTGGGCATCAAAAAGTTCCCATGACGGCATGCTTACGACACGGACCGCCACGCCTTTTTCCTCCAGCCTTCCGGAGGCCTCGAGTGCGATTTGTATTTCCGAGCCTGTGGAAAGGATTATCAGCTCCGGTGTCTTTTTATCGGCCTGTTTAAGTATGTAGGCGCCTTTTGAAAGGGCCGCCGACGGCCCGAAGACCTGCCGGTCAAGCACGGGAAGGCCCTGACGAGTCAGTGCAAGCGCGACCGGCCCGTCTGAATGGTTTAAGGCGAAACGCCAGGCCTGAGCGGTTTCATTCGCATCACAAGGCCTTATGACCGTCAGATTGGGTATGGCCCTGAGACTGGCGAGCTGTTCCACCGGCTGGTGGGTAGGGCCGTCTTCTCCAAGCCCTATACTGTCATGGGTGAATACATATATCGCCTTGAGTTTCATAAGGGCTGCGAGTCTTATTGCGGGCCTCATATATTCGGAAAAAATCAGAAACGTCCCCCCGTAAGGTATGATCCCCCCGTGAAGGGACATGCCGTTCATAACCGATCCCATGCCATGCTCTCTGACGCCGAATCGCAGGTTTCGTCCTGAATAGTCCGGAGCCTGAAAATCTTTTTCGCCATTTATCACAGTCTTGTTTGACGGGGCAAGGTCTGCGGATCCGCCAAAGAGATTGGGGATGTCTTTTGCAAATGAATTAAGGATTTTGCCGGAGGCGGCCCTTGTGGCAATGCCTTTTTCATCTGCCGGAAAATCAGGTATGCTTTGTTCCCAATCCTTTGGAAACTCTCCCTTGATCCATCTTTTCCACTGTTCGGCAAGTTCGGGATAGGTCTCTTTATAGCTGTGAAAAAGAGAGATCCACTCAGTTTCAAGCCCGGTTCCTTTCTCAACGGCCCGGCGGAAATGGGTCTCCGCCTCTTGCGGTATTTCAAACGGCTTTTCAGAGGGCCAACCCAGTTTCTGTTTGGTGATCCTTAGTTCTTCCTCCCCAAGGGGCTCACCGTGTGCCGAGGGTGTGTCCTGTTTGTTGGGGCTCCCGAAGCCGATATGTGTCCTTACCGATATTAACGACGGCCTTGAAGTATCATCCTGAGCCGCAGCTATGGCTTTTTCGATCGCCTGCAGGTCGTTTCCGTCCTCAACCTGCTGCACATGCCAGCCATATGCCTCAAAACGCGCCAGCCTGTTCTCCGTAAAGGTTATGTGGGTGCTCCCTTCAATGGAGATCTCATTGTCGTCATAGAGATAGATGAGTTTGCCAAGTTTCAGGTGGCCCGCAAGAGAGGCCGCCTCGTGAGACACACCCTCCATAAGGTCTCCGTCGCTTACGATCGCATAGGTAAAGTGGTTTACTATTTCATGGTTTTCCCGGTTAAAGCGGGCCGCAAGAAAACGTTCCGCAATCGCCATGCCCACTCCATTCGCAAAACCCTGACCCAGAGGCCCTGTGGTTGTTTCAACGCCCGGGGTAACATGGTATTCAGGGTGCCCGGGTGTAAGACTTTTCCACTGCCTGAAATTTTTGAGGTCATCCATGGAAAGTTCGTATCCGGTAAGATGGAGAAGGCTGTAGAGGAGCATGGATCCGTGGCCTGCTGAAAGGACGAAGCGATCCCTGTCGGGCCAGGCGGGGTTTTTGGGATTGTGTCGAAGAAACCTTGTCCAGAGGACATATGCCATGGGCGCGGCACCCATGGGCATTCCCGGATGACCCGATTTTGCGTTTTCAACGCCTTCTGCTGAAAGGATTCTTAATGTATTGACAGAAAGCTCATCCATATTCTTTTCCATAATTGTGTCTATTGCTCCTTTTAAAGATTTTAGGGGTTATCATTCATTATCCATAATTTTGTTTCCCCTCCCTTTTTTGATCAGAAGGGGTATTAAAAGTGAAAAAGCCAGGATAGTCAGGGAGATGAAAAATTCCGTAGTAAAGAGCTCTCCCCACTTTCCATTTGCCCATACCTGTTTAAGCGTTCCTCCAAGGATGGAAAATACCAGAAGACCCGCAAGCATCCCTGTGCCTGTTCCTGCAAGAAAATCTCTGTAGCGCACATTGGTCAGACCGAGGGCGAAATTAAGAGGCGTAAAAGGGACATTAAACAGGCGCAGATAGAATACAGCCAAAAACCCGTTGCGTCCAATAGGCGCTTCATATTTTTTGAACCTTTTCCACAGGATTGAGTGAAAAAACTCCGTGCCGAGCGATCTGGAAAGAAAAAAGGCGCCGCTGGCGCCTGCAAGACAACCAACCCATGAATATACAAAACCCCAGGAAGTCCCGAATATAACCCCTCCGGCAAGGACCATAAGACTTGCCGGCAGGAACAGGCATATGGTTATTCCATGTAATACCATAAATATGAACGGTGCCCACAAGCCGGAGCCCTCAAGCAGCCGGCCGAGGTATTCAGGAGTAAGAAGCTCACTGAAATGGGTGAAACCAAAAATGTAGAGGCCGATGCACGCTATGGCACCCAACATCAGGAACTTCAGAAATCCGGACCTTGAGATCTTTTCCAACGGCTGAGATGGTTTTTTCATCTTAAGTAATTCTTTTCAGCGGGAAGGGGTTTTGAAAAATTTAGATATCATTATCAGGTTTTTACAGACTAATCAATCGTATGATGGAACATATGACAACCAATGACCTTTCCGCAGCATTTTGGACGGTAATTTTGTTTGAACGGATCATCCGGCCCTTTTGGCCGGAAGTCGGATAGGACATAATGCATTAGATAAAATTGTTTTTTATTAATCGTTCATGTTAATATCAGGCCTGATAACTTATATGAAAAGATGTGTTTAGGTGTCCTGCGGACCTTTTACGAAGCCGTCAACATCGGGTTACGCTGATCTGATACTGTTTACACCAGGGAGAAATGGATATGGACGTCATTGATAGAATGAACGATTTTCTGGACATCCTGGGCCTTTCCGAGGAACCTATGGGAATTTATTATACCGATGAGATGCCCAATGGAGGCTTTTCCCCCAAAGCCCTTGATCTTCCCACCAGAGAGAAAGAACTCGGAAACGAGATCGACTGGCAGACGATTTTTTCAAACTTCTCCTGTGTGATAGGCAATATCTGGCGCGCCAGAAGGAAAAAGAGCGCCGCGGTCTTTGATAAGGAACGTTTCGGTTGTCCCGGGGGGGCCTTTTTCCTCGGATTTATGAAGCCTCAGACCGAGACGATCATCCATTACGTTTCAAGCGGCATACCGGGGCATATGGATGGTGAGTTATACTGCGAGTCACCCGATGAACTTAGAAAGATCTTCGAATATATCGATCCCGGACCAGCGCCCGCCGACTACTGTGTTGTTAAGCCGCTAAGCCTTTTTGAGGGTAGTGAAATGCCTGAGGTAGTGGCCTTCTTTGTCCGTCCCGAAAGTTTATGCGGGCTCCATCAGCTCGCCGCGTTTGTCACTAATGATCCCGAAGTGGTGGTATCCCCATGGGGTGCCGCCTGCACCAATCTGATCACCTGGCCTCTGAAATATATTCAGTCAGGTGAGAACAAGGCGGTCCTGGGTGGTTGGGACCCGTCTGCAAGAAAATTTTTTAAGACTGATGAGCTAAGCTTCTCGGTGCCTTACGGTATGTTTCTGGAAATGCTTGAGAGGTTTGAGGGCTCTTTTCTTACAACTCCGACGTGGGCTGTTGTGAGAAAAAAAATACTCAGAAGTAAAAAGGTATGGGGGGAGTCGTAGGCGGTTTCAGCCTGTCTTTGTTCTGCCTAAAAGAAGGCTGTTAACCACGACTGTAATACTGCTCATGGCCATGGCAACGGCCGCCATGATGGGATGGAGCTGCCTGAGAAAATCCGGGGCAAGGTCAAAGGGATAAAGTATTCCTGCTGCAACCGGTATCAGAATGATATTATAGCAGAATGCCCAGAAAAGATTCTGCTTCACCTTTTTCATGGTTGCCCTGCTGAGGGAAATGGCCTTGGGGATGCCTGACAGGCTTCCGCTTACAAGTACTACCTCTCCCGCCTCGATAGCGATATCGGTACCGGTTCCTATGGCCATGCCTACGTCGGCCTGGGCAAGGGCAGGGGCGTCGTTTATACCGTCTCCGACCATCCCGACCTTTTCCCCTTTTTGCTGAAGCTCTTTTATCTTCCCGACCTTTTCTTCAGGTTTTACCCCGGCGATAACATTATCTATCTCTATTTGGGAGGCGATCGAATCGGCGGTCTGCTTGTTGTCACCGGTCAGCATAACCAGCTTGAGGCCGAATCCATGGAGCGCCTTCAGGGCATCCTTTGAGTCCGGCTTGGTCTTGTCCGAGAGGCCTATTAATCCCGCCTTTTCACCATTTATGACAAGGAGAACGACTGTCTTCCCCTCCTTTTGAAGGGAATCTATGTTCCCTTTTATCCGCTCTTCATCCGTGCCCCTGCCTTTAAACCACTCAGGCCTTCCCAGTTCGACTTCAAGGCCTTGAATCCTTGCGTGAACCCCGAATCCGCTTGTGGCCTTAAAGTCTTGAGACTCCAAAAGGGGTATTCCTCTTTTTTCAGCCTCTCTGAATATGGCTCGTCCCAGGGGATGCTCTGAACCTGATTCGGCGGATGCTGCAATACTCAGTATCTTTTTGTCATCTGCCGATTTCGGATCAAGGACGATTATGTCGGTAAGCTCCGGGCGGCCGAGGGTAATTGTCCCGGTCTTGTCAAGGACAATGGTTTGAAGGCCGGCTGTATTTTCAAGCGCCTCACTGTTTTTAAACAGTATGCCCTTTTGAGCGCCTCTTCCCGTTCCGGCCATTATGGCTGTGGGCGTCGCAAGTCCGAGCGCGCAGGGGCACGCTATTACCAGGACCGCCACGAATCGTATCATGGAGGATACAAAATCACCACCAAGTGAAAACCATATGAAAAAAGTCACTGCGGCTATAAGTATGACCCCCGGGACGAATACCGCGGCAACCCTGTCGGCAAGGGCCTGAATAGGGGGTTTGCTTCCCTGGGCCTGCTGGACCAGTTTTATTATACGAGCGAGCGCCGTGTCTTTTCCAACCTTTGTGGCCTCAAACCTGAGCATGCCCTCGCCGTTTATGGTCCCTCCTGTAATTTCGTCTCCAGGCCCTTTCTCGGACGGTACCGGTTCTCCGGTGAGCATGGATTCATCAACGCTTGACACCCCTTTTATAACCACTCCGTCCACAGGGATGCTTTCTCCCGGTCTTACAATGATGGTATCCCCCACGTTAATCGCCGAAAGAGGGACCTCCTCTTCTCTGCCGTCCCGAAGGACACCGGCTGTCTTGGGCCGCAGTTCCATAAGGTTACGGATGGCCTGCCCGGTCCTTGCCTTTGTTCGCGATTCGAGAAGTTTTCCCAGCTTTATCAGTGTGATTATGAGCGCTGATGTCTCAAAGTAGACATGATGTCCAAGGGAAGGGAACAACAGGAGACTCAAAGAATAGCCGTAGGCAACCGATGAACCCATTGCCACCAGCAGATCCATATTTGCACTCATGTTTCTTAGACTCTTTATCCCTCCGGTATAAAAGTCCCAGCCGGTGTAAAACTGAACAGGGGTCGCAAGTGCAAGAAAAAACCAGTTTACCCATACGGCATGGCTCCAGGGTCCCAGGAGCCCGAAATCCCTTCCCATGCTAAGTACAAACAGGGGGGCTGCAAAGACGACTCCGATCATAAACTTACGAAGATGATTCCTGATCTCCGCATTCCTTGCAGCAAGCTCCGCGTCTTCACCCTGGGAAAGGATCTCGGGGGCAATGACTCCGTAGCCCGCTTTTTCGATGGCCCCGGTTATCTCCTCCGGGCTTACAAGTGAAGGTATATATTCCACAAAAGCCCTTTCCGCGGAAAGGTTCACTGAGGCCTTCAAGACGCCCTTGACCTTGTTGCTCAAAATTCTTTCAATAGCCATGGCACAGTTTGCACAGGTCATTCCCGTGACAGGTATTTCGATCGTGGAAGAGACAACCCCGTAACCGGCGGCCTTTACGGCGGTAACGATCCGGTCGATATCGGAGATATCCCTGTCAAATATCACGCTTGCCTTTTCCGAGGCAAAATTGACTTTCACCTCTTTAACACTATCGAGCTTTTTGATTGCCCTTTCTATGTTGCCGGCGCAATCGGCACAGGTCATTCCAGTGACGGACAGGCTTATGTTTTCAGCTTTGTCAGACAATATGATTATTTCCCCACAGAGTCCGGGTATCCTATCTGTTCCAGGGTATTCCTGATAATTTCAGGAGTGGCAGGATCGTCATATCGCACGATGATTTCTTTAGTGTCCGTGTCACCGCTGACCTCTTTTACACCTGGCAATTCAGAAAGTTCCCTCTGAATGGTCATTACGCAGTGGCCGCATGTAATACCGGGTATAAGGAACCGGGTCTTGTCCATTTTTCATTCTCCTTTCAGATGTTTCCCCTTAAGGAAGGACAAAAATGAGAGTTAATAAACCGTTTTTCATAAATTAAACATGAAAAAGGTTTAATCAATGTAAAGATAGCAAGCAGGCACCTCTGCTTTTATTGAATCGGATTGTTTATGCGTTGAATGGGAAGATTTTGATTAGTGCCATAAGACAGCAATTGATTGAGATCGGGAAAAGAAAGGTCGTTGCGGGAGGAGAAGGGGGGCTGGTCCCACAATACTTATAAGAAATAAGGCTAAGTATGAGATTTGCAGGCGAGGTCCTAATCCGGGCTTATAAAAGGTAGCAAAAAAATCCATTTGTCAGCTAGGGAGTAGCGGTTTGTGCATTGACTTTTATTACAGCGCTCGCAAACTGTAATATTTGAGGAACCTGCCCCCGGTCTCAATGGAAATAAAACAGAAGGGATGCTAAGAGTCAATACCTAATAAATGCCTGTATTATAGGTAAATAATCCAGGTTTTATTTCATTGAAAGAAGGTAGGATCTCAGGTTTATCGATTTTTTCTTTATACCCAGTTTGTTTCTTATGCCGTTTCGGTGAAATTCTATTGTCCTGGCGGACAGACTCATTACCTCTGCTATACGTTTTGTGGGCATCCCCTGCCTCACCAGGTTTGCCACGGTGATTTCAGTGGGGGTGAGTGTTTCGTATCTCTGAGAGATGGTTCTCAAAAAGGGCGATACAACCTCCTTGAGGTTTGATTCAATTATCTCCAGGTATGTATCCCGGGTCTCCGTAACATCGGTTTCCCTCAATTTCGCAACAAACGGCTCTATTAATTCCTGAATATTTGTGAGCACGTTTCTTTCAATTACCTCCCTGTCTTTTTGCCTTTTGCGCAGGAGCACCTCAAGGGCGATATTTGCCTGTTCCAGTCTTTTGTTCTTTTTTTTGAGTTCCCTTTCCTTGTCCCTGATGGTTTTTTCCATCAGTTTTTTTTCCGTGATGTCTTCTCCGTATACGGCCACCTGCAGTACCGTGCCTTTTTCATCAGATATGGGAAACCCTCTCAGGTTATAGATCCTGCCAAGGGTCCCTTCGTCTTCCACCTCAAGACGGGTCCTTTTCCTGACAAGCTGCTTCAGCAGGGCCATGCGTTTTTTGGCTATCGGTTCAGGGGCGATTTCAAGTATGTTTTTGCCTTCGATTTTTTCTATTTCAAGACCCAGCAAATCGGCAACTTTCTGGTTCGCAGATATAATATTCCCCTCAGTATCAAAGAGAAACACCAAATCGGGCGGGGCATTCAGGAGGGCTCGAAGCGCCTTATTCTGATTTTCCATTTTTCCGTGGGCCTTTTCAAGCGCCTTTTCGGTCATCTTTCGTTTGGTAATGTCCCTGGTGAATTCTGAAAAGCCCTCGATTTTTCCTTCGCTTAAAACCGGATTAAACGAGACCTCGAAATATCTTTTCTTCCCGTCTTCATCGGAATGGACATAGGTCGCGGAAACTTTTTCCCCTTTTAATACCCTTTTGTGAAGACCTTCCCACCAGGATCGCTCCTTTTCCGGCAGGAATGTGTGGGGCTGCAAACCCGGTTCCATCTTTATTCCGAGCAGGTCTTCCATGATGCGGGCGTAATTTTGGTTGAAATAGACGGGTTTTGCGTTCCTGTCACTGAAAAGTATGTAATCATCGATATTTTCAAGGAGGGCATAAAGGCTGTGTGCAAATATCCTCGGCTCGCAGGACGGATCCTGACAATCTATGTCTCTTAATCTTTTGAGAAAGGCGTTATCGGTTTCAGATAAAGTGGCGTCTGTTTTTTCTGCTATATCGGAATCTGGAAGAATTGAGGGAGCAAGATCATTTTCCGGCATGACCGTTACCTCTTTCAAAGTGAGGAGCAGATTTCGTAATTATTCTATTTGAAGAAATTAAGCTTGTAAAGAATCATGCAAAGAAAAGGGAGAAAAGCGCCCCGCTCAATTGAAACATAGAGCGGGGCGCAGGTCTTTTTAAAAGGGCATTGATTAGAGGTCACATCCTGTAGAGTTCTTCTCCCAGAACCCTTATCCAGTTTTCTTCCATGATCTTGATCGCTTCTCCACTGGGGCCGGTACCCAGTACCAGGACGGTTATGTCGCCTGTTCCTATGCAGGGATATATGTAATCGACGTTTATCCCCGCCTTTTTCAGCGGTTTCAGGATTGCGTTCATGCCCCCGGGGTGATGTGGCGTTTCGCAGGCCAGGACTTCATTTACTGTCAGGCCGTATCCTGCCGTTTTAAGGACGTTCGCGGCCTTATCAGGGTCGTTAGCTATAAAATGAAGCATGCCCTTGTCAGCCTCGGTTACAACGTAAAATGCTATTATATTAATGCCGTTGCTGCCAAGCAGTTCACTGACCGCCGAGAGGGTCCCCGGTTTGTTTTCAAGTAACAGATCTATCTGTTTGACTGTTTTCATTTCTTTACTCCCTTCAAGACATATTCCGCTCCCCTGTCAAGGGCCTTTCGGTTGAGCTCCATAACAGAGGCCTTTTTACCTTTAACTTTTTCTTCGAGTCCAAGCATTACCGATTCCAGAGAGGTTATTCCCGTCTTTGTTACAAAGGCCCCTACCATTATCATGTTTATTGTCCTGGCACTGCCCAGTTCCTTGGCAATTTCATTGGCGGGAATCTTGATCGTTTCCACATCATCCCTGGACGGGTCAACATCGATAAGGCTTGAGTTGAGTATGAACACTCCTCCTGATTTTACGGATGCCTCATATTTTACAAGAGATGGCCGATTCATTATGACCGCATAGTCCGGGGATGAGGCTACCGGGGAAAATATCTCTTCATCAGATACCACAACAGTGCAGTTGGCGGTTCCTCCACGTACTTCCGCACCATAGGACGGCAGGTACGTTACGTTTTTTCCGTCCTTCATAGCCGCAACCGCCGTAACATAACCCATCATGAGGACTCCCTGCCCCCCAAAACCTGCAAAGACTGTTTTTTTGCTCATCGTGATCAATCCTGTATCTTGTAGATTAATAAATCCGATAGACCCTATGAGAGCTTTCCCACCTCGTCTTTTATCACCTTGAGGGGAAAGACCTTTGTCATTTTATCTTCTATCCTTTTCGCCGCATCCAAAGGTGACATCTTCCAGTTGGTGGGGCAGGGGGATAGGATCTCCACCAGGGAAAAACCCAGCCCGGCCATCTGAACCTTGAATGCCTTGGTAAGTGCCCTCTTTGTGCGTATGATGTTTTTGGGAAAATCTACTGCGGTGCGCTCTATATAAACGCTTCCCCTCGCAATGGCCAGCATCTGGCTCAGATCTATGGGCGTGCCGTCTCTTTCACGGTCTCTTCCGCCCGGTGTGGTAGTGGAATTCTGTCCCAGAAGAGTAGTGGGAGCCATCTGACCACCTGTCATGCCGTAAACACCATTGTTGACAAATATGACGGTGATGTTTTCTCCCCTGTTTGCCGCATGGATTGTCTCCGCAGTACCAATGGCGGCAATATCGCCATCTCCCTGATAGGTAAAGACGACCCTGTCAGGCAGGGTCCTCTTGATTCCGGTTGCAACCGCGGCGCCTCTTCCGTGGGGCGCTTCACCCATATCCACGTCAAGGTAATTGTAGGCCAGAACCGCACATCCTGCCGGAGGGACCCCTATGGTCCTGTCGCCGATTTCCAGCTCCTCTATCACCTCCGCCACCAGGCGATGAATGATACTGTGCCCGCAGCCTGGACAGTAATGAAAAACCGCTTCTTTGAGGTACCTGGGTCTCTTGAAAACCTGTTTTGCCATTGATCAATCCTCTTCGAGATGCTGCCTGTGATAAAGGCTGTTTATAACCTTGGCAATCTCATCAGGCGTAGAAATTATTCCACCCGGACGGCCGTAAAAATGTATATTGCTCCTGCCTTCCAGTGACAGTTTTACATCCTCCAGCATCTGACCCGTGCTCATTTCAAAGACCATGAAGTCCTTTACAAGCCGACTCATTTCCCTGAGCATGCCTGCGGGAAACGGCCACAGCGTAACAGGTCTCAAAAGGCCCACCTTGAGCCCCATGTCTCTGACCCGCTTTACCGCGCCCTTCGCGATCCTGGCAGCCGTACCATATGCGATTATGACAAGCCTGGCATCCGTTGTCATGTAATTGTCACAACTGGTTATTTCCCTGGCGATGGCCTCATATTTTCTCATCAGTTTCCAGTTGCGCGACTCCTCAGAATTGGGGTCCAGCAAAAGAGATTTTATTATTCTGCTGGGCCTTCCCTTTGCACCGTCCAACAGCCAGGGTTTCAGGGGAAGCTTGTCCGGATCCACCGGTTCGGGGAATTGAACAGGCTCCATCATCTGGCCCATCATGCCGTCTCCGAGTATCATTACGGGCGTCCTGTATCTGTCCGCGTACTCGAAGGCCTTTCGTGTCAGATCAGCCAGTTCCTGCCCCCCCGAGGGTGCAAGCACTATGGTACGGTAATCGCCATGCCCTCCGCCTCTTGTGGCCTGGAAATAATCTCCCTGGGACGGGGCTATGTTTCCAAGGCCGGGGCCCCCACGCATTGTGTTTATGATCACCGAAGGCAGTTCCTGGGCAGCCAGATATGAAATACCTTCCTGCTTCAGGCTTATGCCGGGACTTGAAGAACTGGTCATGCAGCGTGCGCCTGCCATGGAGGCCCCTATGAGCATGTTTATCGCGGCAAGCTCGCTTTCGGCCTGGATAAAGGTTCCGTGCTCAAGCTTTGCCATGGCACCCGATACATACTCGGCAAGTTCATTCTGGGGAGTAATAGGGTAACCTGCGTAAAAACGGCAACCGGCGCGGACCGCGGCCTCACCGATTACATGACTTCCTCTCATCAATACCTTTTCAGTCACGATAAACCTCGATTGCCACATCAGGGCAGATAACTGCACAGAGTGCACATCCTGTACACCCTGAGGCCTTCTTTTCGCCCCCATTGACCTCTGCAGGATAATATCCTTTCTGATTAAGTTTTTCAGAAATTGTTATCATCTTGTTGGGGCAGACCGATATACAAAGATAACACCCCTTACATAATTCCCTGTCGATGGTAATGCTTCCTGATTTTGTCTTTTTGGTCATTTTTATCTACCGCTAAATTTGGTTGGAAATGGTATCAGAGCTGTCCGTTAAAATAGATGTTTGAGAAACATGAGAATTTCGATAAGTATGCAGACATATTCGCGACAGATTTTTTTGTCAAGTATTTTTTAGTCATTTTTATTCTCGTTGGCCTTCTTTCACCTTTCAGTCTCTTAAAGAGATTGAAGGGGTATAAAAACTCGTATGTAAATCAAGAGGCCGGAAGGGATTTGCAGTCGGCGCAAGCCCGCGGACATGGGCTTTAATGGAATTTTCCAGGATAGAAGAGGGCCCGAAAGTCGCCTGTTCGGACCTGCTGCGGAGTTCTGCCGTCAAGGCTGTCTTCCGGGCCGGATTGTAGTGCTGTACCTGAGGAGTACTTGGGAAAATCTTGATGCCATGGCCGGCTCAAAGATCGTGAAAAGATGGAGAAACTGCGATCAACCGGTTACAAAAGCGCAGCTTCAGGCGCAAGGCATCAATTAATCATGAGGGAAACGAATTCCTGCTTGTCTCTGTTTTCGGTCTGTAAAACCTTTTCCGTTTTTCCCCCTGTCAGTTTGACGTCGATCTCCTCTCTGCCCTCCGTGTCACTGTATGCGGCCGTGATGGCGGCGGCAAGCTCAAGGACCTCATCGGAGGCAGTGCCGGAAAGCAGTGCTGTCGGCCCCGGAACCGATGCAGGTCTAAGGAGGAGATCTTCATCGCCTGACAGGGTGCTGATCACCTCGTTTTCCCTCTTGTTTCTTCCTACAACCAGCTTGGTCAAATGGTTCAGGCTGAAATGCCTCCCCAGTTTGAGTAATTCCAGAGCCCTTTTATCCGGAGTGACGCTCCTGTGAAGGAGATCTTTAAGCCTTGTTGAAAATACCTGCTCGGTCAACATGCACCCACCGCCGGGGGAGGGATACTCGGTGATATTGAGGCTCGCGGCAAGCTTCATCTGGGGCTTGCGTGAGCGGCCCTGGATGTCGAGGAGCAGCTTTCTGTCGACCCATCCCTTTTGCTCCGGAACGGTTTGCGGCAGAAGTCCGGCTGAAAGCGGCCTCAGGAGCAGCCCTTCAATCCCGCTTTCGCGGGCAACAAGCTCAAGGGACCGCCTGTTCTGAGACATGGGTCGTTGTCCCATTACCTCGCCGGAAAAGACAAAGGCTGCGTTTTCCTGCGCGAGCATTTCTCCGGCTATCCTGAACATCAGGGCGTGACAGTCGATACAGGGATTCATGTTTCCGCCGTATCCATGCTTAGGGTCTTTTACTATTTCCAGATGTCGGGATGTGATATCCTTTTTCTTGAACCGAAGGCCGAGATTTCCGGCTGATTGCTCAGCCTTTTCCGCTGAAAAAAAGGGGGTCTCAAAAAAAATGGCCAGGACATCAATGCCCTGGGCCCTTATCAGCTCGGCAGCAAGGATGCTGTCAAGGCCCCCTGAAAAAACAGCCAGGGCTTTCATGAAATATCCGCTCCCTTTTGAGGCAAGTGCAACTCTACAGCCCCTTCTCCGCCAATGATTCTATCAGCGATTTCTGTTGACTGTTGAGGGCCTTGGGCACGGACACGATTATCTCCACATACGCGTCGCCCTTTTGCGAACCATTCATTCGGGGAAGTCCATAACCCTTGAGACGAAGTTTCGAGTTGTTCTGGGTGCCGGGCGGGACCTTCAGCTTCAGATAGCCCTTGTATATGGTCGGAACCTCGATGTTTGTTCCCAGGACTGCTTCCGAATAGCTGATATGCTGCTTCAGATGCAGGTCGTCCCCGTCTCTCCTGAACAGGGGATGATCGAGCAGTTTTATCTTTACGTAAAGGTCTCCGGCCGGCCCTCCGAATTTGCCCTGTGCTCCTTTTCCCGGCAGCCTCAGCTTTTTGCCTTCCTGTATGCCTGTCGGGATCTTTACCGACACGCTTTCCTGACGGCCTTCAATCTGATAGGAGATGGTCTTCTTGGTCGGCTCTGAAATTTCCTCGAGGGTCAGCGCGAGTTCGTAAATGAGGTCTTGCCCTTTTACCGCCTGATTGAATCCTCCGTGCGGTCCATAGGATGAAGAGAAGGGTGAACCCCCGGTTCTGTAAACCCTCCTGCCCCCACGGCCACCCATGTTGCCGAAAAGTTGACTGAATATGTCTCCTGAACCTGAACCACCGCCGAACCCGAATTCCCTGAAAATACTGGAAAAATCCGCTTCCCTGAATATATCATCCTGGGAAAAGCGGTTCTGAAAGCCTTCGGCCCCGAACATGTCATACTGTTTTTTCTTCTCCGGGTTGCTCAGTACGGCATATGCCTCGCTTATCTCCTTGAACTTGGACTCAGCCTCTTTGTTGTCCCTGTTCCTGTCAGGATGATACTTCAGGGCCAGTTTTCGGTATGCCTTTTTGATTTCCTCTGAAGAAGCAGACTCGGAAACCCCGAGAATTTTATAATAATCTTTACCAGCCATTAGGTTCTTTGTTCTTAAATCCCGCAAACGGGATATCTTTTCCCGCCTTAGGGCGAATGAATTAGTTTGATATAATCATCCCGATAAGGAATGACAGGCAGTTTAACTGTTTTGACTAAAAACAAAAAAAATATTCCTACGAAAGAATAATCACAGGATCGCATAAGTCAAGACGGAATAGATCCTTACGGCAAGCTTTCCTTTTGACGGTACAGGCGTTGGCTGAAAAACCGATTAGCCAACAAGCGTTTGCCGGCGGTAGATGATGGGCCTGATGTGCTTGAAACCCTTGAAGAGCAGCTGGATGTCTTTGAGGGTCTTGTCCTGGATAAGGCAACAGATTATTTTGAAGAAATAGACCCTTTCATAATAAATGAAGGCGAGCCCTGTTTCTTTATGATCCCGGGGTCAATTTGTAGGCGAAATTGGCCTTTATGTTGAGTCTCGATACGGTGACCGAACCCGGAAACGGGGGGAAAGGGGCCGCCTTTTTTATGGAATTCAAGGCATTTTCATCCAGCATGCCGTGAGAGGATGAATCAAGGACCTTGATGCCTATAAGTTTCCCCTGCCTGCTGAGGCTGAATAATATGAGGACCTGACCCTCTATCAGGTTTTCCCACGCCCTTTTAGGGTATTTCCAATTTTCCATGAGCCGTTGTTTTATTACAGCTGCGTAGGAGCTGTATCTCTTGTCCGTCGTGTCAAGACAGATGGTTTCCGCGCCTTTTTCGACCGTTTTTCCCGTGGCAGGCTTTACACTTATGCGACTACCACCCCAATCCTCAAGTTCGGAAAGTTTGTCTACCGGGGGTCTGATGAATTCGACATGGTATGTTCTGAGCGGTTTTATCGTCCAATTGAGAGGAAATGCCTTCTGGATGACCAGAAGCAGGGCCGCGTGAAACAGGAGGGAGACGGTAATGCTGGCCCATCTTACCTTTTTTCGGTCTTTAAGCGGGACCTGCTTAATGCTGTTGGTTTTTGGGGCCATTGACCCACCAGTCCGTCTTTTTTTTGAACCACCAGTCCGTACTGTGCCCGGCCAGAATTTCTTGCGCCAGATCTTTTGCCGCTTTTGTGGCAAGTCTCTGAACCGCAAAGGAGAGCCATTCGCTCGCGTTGGGGTTTCCGCTGTCAAGCTGCTCTTTTAATTCCAGGATCAGGTCCAGTTGGTCGGCATCCTTTGCGATCTGCGCCTCCAGGCTGTCGCAGCTGTTGAATTCCTCTACCAGCTTTTTTATGTCCTCACCAAAGGCCAGTCCTTTTACCTGATCCTCGACGGCCTTTTTTTCGTCCACCCTGGTATAGCGTTTGTTTACATAGTTGTGATCAGCGGTTCTTGCCTCCGGCAGGTCGTGGAACAGGCACATAAGAACGACCCTGTTGCTGTCCGCCTCCGGATTCATGGAGCAGAGCACATAGCCTATAACCGTTGTCCTGAAGGAGTGATCAGCCACGGATTCACCCCCGGAACCCAGGAACTGATAGCCTGTACGGGGAGTTTTTTTCAGCATCCCGGCTTCAAATAAGAATTCCGCTAGTCTTTTCAGCATAATGTCCCTTGAATATGGATATGAAGGGTAAAAGTCAAGCCTCTAGTTGGTTTCCATTCGAAAATGGCCTTTTTGCCCGATATCTGAGTCGATTTGCATAGCCGTTTGTACGATGCACGATATGTACTTGTCCGTGCAATTGATTGAGTTTCTTGATTTGATATCCCGGACCGGCACCGGTAGGTTCGATCCGGCAGGGTTAAGGCAAGATCCGGACTAACGCCCGGTTGTGTCATTTAGATGGTGGATTTTGGTTCCCTGTTTCCTTGATTTATTTTTTTCCAGTGTTTAGTATTAATTGCCTGAGGTAAAATATGAAATGGCATAGGTTTCCTCAATAAAGGAGACCTGATACATTCCCAAACAGGACGGTGACGGTTGTCTATGAAAATATACACATACCCTGATCCGGTCTTAAAGACAGAGGCAAGGCCGGTTGCGAATATAGACGGAGATACTCAGAAGCTTATAGATGAAATGATCAAGACCATGTATGAGGCCCCTGGAATCGGACTCGCTGCAAACCAGGTGGGGGAACTGAAGAGAGTAATCGTCTTTGATCTTAAGCCAAGGGAGGATGGAAGGAATCCCTGCGAACTTATAAATCCCGAGGTGGTCGAGGGTGAGGGTTCCATTACCCATGAAGAGGCGTGCCTCAGCGTGGTTGATTATGCCGCCGATGTTACCCGTAACTTCCGCGTACAGGTCAAGGGGCTCGACAGACTGGGTAATCCGGTCAGCCTGGAGGCCGAGGGGCTTCTTGCGGTGTGTCTGCAGCACGAGATAGATCACCTGAACGGGATGCTCTTTATTGACAGGATAAGCGCTCTGAAACGCTCCCTTTACAAGAAACGGCTCAAAAAGATACTCAAGGCCGGAGATGAGGAGTAGACGCAAATGAGACGAAATCTCCCCGCACGGCCCGAAATAGTGTTCATGGGCACCCCTGATTTTGCCGTATCCTCATTAAACGCGCTTTTGCGGGATGCTCACAATGTCTCTTGCGTTGTAACCCAGCCGGACCGCCCCAAGGGAAGAGGAAGAAAGATGCTTCCCAGCCCGGTAAAGTGTTGCGCCTTGGAAGCGGATATGGATGTGCTCCAGCCCTCAAGGGCCTCGGACGGCCGATTCTGTGACCTTATCCGTGAAAAGAGCCCTGACATAATAATCGTGGTTGCCTTCGGCCAGATCCTTAAAAAGGAGCTGCTTGAAATTCCGAAATGGGGTGTGTTGAATATACATGCCTCGCTTCTGCCTTTTTACAGGGGGGCTGCCCCGATCCAGTGGGCGGTAATAAATAATGAGAAAAAGACGGGCCTGAGCGCCATGAAAATGGATGAGGGAATGGACACGGGCCCTGTCCTGCAGCAACAGGAGGTTCCGATCGGAAAGGATGATACAGCCGGGGATCTTCATGACAGGTTGGCCGCACTTTCAGGTGATTTTCTCTTAAGGACACTTGAAGGTATTTCAACGGGAGTCCTGAATGAGTCTGCCCAGGACGATGAAAAGGCGACATATGCCCCCAAAATCGATCGTTCAGTATCACGCATTGACTGGGAAAGACCGGCGGAAGAGATTTCAGCCCTTATAAGGGGGCTCGATCCATGGCCCGGGGCCTACACCATGGTCGCGGGTAAACAGTTGAAGCTTTTTTCCCCCGAACTCCCGGAGCATCAGACAGGGTGCCTGTGTCCCGGAACAGTTACTGGTGCGCCTGACGGCTGCCTTGAAATAGGAGCCGGATCAGGAAACGTAAGGGTCAGGGAACTCCAGGTTTCAGGCAAAAAGAGGCTGCCTGCAGGAGATTTCATGAGGGGTTTTCCGATCAAGGTCGGGACAAGATTTGAGACATAAGGCTGCCAATGGATCTGTCTCATTATGGAAGATTCGGCTCTGAAAACCATAACTTTTCCCCTTTCAGAGGTAAACCGGTACCTGGTCGATCCGGGCCGGGATTTTTCGACAAACGGCTGGGAAGCAGAGGAAGGCCCATCGGGCAGCAATGACAGGTATATCAAGACAAGCCGAAAAGATACAAAATGATCCGACCGCAGGAGCCGCTGACGGAGATGGGCTATTTAAAGAGGCTCAGCTTATAGATCGCCCTCGGAAAAGGATTTTTATCGTCCTGCTGCTGCTTACCTGCGTGGGCATGGTGGCCCTTGCCTTTGCCCTGTGGTGGGTACCCTACGTGGGCCTTGGAAACATACATCCGAGCCTTCCCCTGCTGCTTGCTCTGGCATTCGGCGGCATTGTCCTTTTCGGCCTGGGAGGGGCGCTCACCCTTTTGTTCACCATAATCAGGGGACGGAACCTCTTTTTCAACCGTCGCATAAGGGGTGTGGTGATCCGGTTCCTTTTCCCTCTCCTTGTAGGGCTGGGCAGGTGTTTGGGGATCAGCAAAAAGGAGATCAGAAGGTCCTTTATAGCGATAAACAACCAGTTGGTCCTGGCCGAGGCCTCGGAGGTCGAATCAGACAGGCTTCTCCTGCTTATCCCCCACTGTCTTCAGAATCATGAATGCCCCGTAAGGATCATCATGAATGTGGAAAACTGCAAGGGCTGCGGGAAATGTAAGATAAAGGATCTTGTGGCCCTTTCAAGGCGTTACGGAATCTCAATCGCGGTGGCGACCGGAGGCACCCTGGCAAGAAAGATTGTGGTCGAGAAGAGACCCGAACTAATAATAGCGGTTGCCTGTGAAAGGGACCTCACAAGCGGTATCCAGGATACCTACCCCATACCTGTTTACGGGATACTCAACAACAGGCCTTTCGGCCCCTGTTTCGACACCGATGTAAACATGCATATGGTGGAGCAGGGGATTGTCACTTTTCTTCGCAACAAGGCGTCCGATGCCTAGAACACTGGCACTTAAGGTCCTTGACAGGCTCGACAAGGACCCGGGATCTCCTTCCGAATATCTTGAGCAGGCGATCGGACGGGGGCGTGTACCGACTCCCAGGGACAGGGCCTTCGCTTTCAACCTGATCCAGGGTGTACAGCGCTGGAAGCTCAGGCTCGACTGGATTATAAGCGGATCAGTACGCTTTCCTTTTAAACAAATTGATCCCTCCATACTCAATGTCCTTCGTATTGCTCTCTATCAGATACTTTTCATGGACAGAGTCCCGGATTCCGCTGCGGTGAACGAGGCGGTTAAGGAGGCACGCAAGACCGGAAGGCGTCATGTCGCCTCTTTTGTAAACGGCATCTTAAGGCAGATCTGCCGACAGGGGGCGGAGGTTGACTTGCCCGACAGGGACAGGGACAAAGAGCGGTTCCTTTCCGTATCGCAATCATATCCTGAGTGGATAGTGAGGAAGTGGATAAATGAGTTAGGGCCTGATGAGGCGGAAAGGCTCCTTGAGGCCGGAAACCTCATGCCTTCTCTGGTAATAAGGACAAACCGGCTCAAGACAGACAGGCAGGGGTTGATAAAGGCACTTAAAGATGAGGGGTTGGATGCGGTGCCTACCGGCTATTCGCCCGACGGGCTGGTACTTGAAGGACTGAGGGGGAGTCTCGCCGGCCTTGAATCATTTGGCAGGGGCCTTTTCCAGGTCCAGGGAGAGGCCTCCCAGCTGTGCGCCTTTCTTGCTTCTCCCGGGCCGGGTATGCGAATCCTCGACCTGTGCGCGGGCCTTGGCGGAAAGTCCACCCACCTTGCCCAGGTTATAAATAACAGGGGAATGATTGTTGCCCTTGACATAAACCGCCACAGGCTGCTAAGGCTTTGTGATACCTCAGACCGGCTGGGGATTTCCTGCATCCGCCCGGTGCTGGCTGATGCTTCATCAGGATCATATTCCCCTTTCAGAACCCCTTTTGACCTTATAGTGGTGGATGCTCCGTGCTCCGGACTGGGTAATGTTTCAAGACATCCGGACCTCAAATGGAGAAAGGATGCCGAGGGTATCAGGAGGCTTGCCCGGCTTCAGACAGACATACTGAATAATGCCGAATCTCTCCTCAAAAGCGGGGGCAGGATGGTCTATATGACATGCACCATTTCAAGGGAAGAAAACGAGGATTTGATTCACGGTTTCCTTGACAGGCATAAGACGATGAGACTTCTGGATCTCAATGATCACTGCACAGGCAGGGTGCAGGGCCTTATCGATGACAGGGGGTTTTTCAGGGCACTGCCCCATGTCCACGGTATGGAAGGTTTTTTCGGTGCCCTTTTGATGAAAAACTGACACTTTCAAGCCGGACCGGCCTTAAGGTTTCATACAGAAGGGTGTTTACGGGCATTTGGAGCGTTTACAGACTGCCGGACAATTACAGGGGGAACATGCATGTACAAGATATCGCCTTCAATCCTTTCCGCGGATTTCACCCGCCTCGGAGATGAGATAAAAGCCGTTGAAAATGCAGGAGCGGACTACATCCATGTCGACGTAATGGACGGACATTTTGTCCCCAATATAACCATAGGGCCTTTGATGGTAAAGGCCGTGCGCAGGATTACGAATCTTCCCATCGACGTTCATCTGATGATCTCAAATCCTGATCTCTATCTGGATGATTTTGCCGGTGCGGGTGCCGATTACTTGACCGTGCACGCGGAGGCGCCTCTGCATCTGCACAGGACCATTCAGCACATGCAAAAATTGGGGGTGCATCCCGGTGTGACCCTCAACCCGGCCACTCCCCTCAATGTCCTGGAATATATCCTTGACGAGCTTGACATGGTGCTTCTGATGACCGTCAATCCGGGTTTTGAAAGCCAGGCATTCATTCCCGCGATGCTTCCAAAGATAGAGACGCTGAGGGAAACGATTGTAAAAAGAGGTCTTGATGTAGACATCGAAGTGGACGGGGGAATAAGCACCAAGACTATCGGGAGTGTATCGGCCGCGGGCGCGAACGTATTTGTGGCCGGCTCCGCAATCTTCTATAGCGAAGATTACGGGGAAACAATAAAGGCCATGCGAAAGGCCGTTGTAAAGAAGAACCGGGTATAACTAATGCTGGTCTCTTTGAGACTTATGATGTTTGAACTTTAATCCATGTCCCTAGGGGCAAAGCGCGTATCTTCTGTGCGCTTTTTTTTATAAAAGGAGAAACCTTAATGACAAAAAAAATAATCAATATATTTACCTTGAGCCTCTTGTTCCTTGCGCTCTTTTCAGGCATTCATCAGGGGGCTTACGCTGCCGAAGAAGACAAGCTTGGAACCAACGTCGCCCTTGTAAACGGGGTGCCTTTAAGCAGCAGTGATTTTGATACCCATCTTTCCGCGTATTTGACCCGCATGAAGAGGACGGGCAAGGTGGGAGGCGTTACAAACGAGCAGATCAAAAACAGGGTGCTTGATGAAATGATCAACAGGGAACTGATCTACCAGGAAAGCCAGAGGTTGCAGGTTTCCGTGGATGAAAAGGCGATCGATAAGCAGATGGAGCAGGTGGTCGCGAGTTTTGCCGGCAGACAGGAATATGAGCAGGCACTGGAAAAAGGCGGAATCTCGGAGCAAGCCCTTCGTGCCCAGATAGGCAAGGGAATGCTTATCGACAAGTATATAGAAAAGGAATTTGTAGAAAAGGTTGAAATCTCCGATGAGGAAACCAGGACGTATTACGATCAAAATCCGCAATTTTTCAAACAGCCCGAACAGGTAAGGGCAAGACATATCCTCATAAAGATGGACAAAGGCGCTGACGCGGCTGAAAAAGAGGAGGCAGGTAAAAAGATCGCGGCAATAAGGGAGAGGTTGGAAAAAGGGGAGGCCTTTGAAGATCTCGCAAAGGAAGCCTCCGCCTGCCCAAGCGGGAAAAACGGGGGAGACCTGGGATATTTTGGGAGAGGAAAAATGCTGAAGGCCTTTGAAGATGCCGCCTTCGCCCTTCAACCGGGTGAGATGAGCGACGTGGTGGAGACCGAATACGGCCTGCACATCATTAAGAGCGTGGATAAAAAGGCCGAAGGCATGGTGCCCTATGATGAGGTGAAGGGCAATCTTGTTAAGTTCCTGACAAAGCAGGAGGTCCAGAAGAATGTCTTAGCTCGTGTGGATGAACTTAAAGCCAACGCCCAAATTGTTCGTTCGATTGAAAAATCTGAATAAAAAATTGGTTTTTTTGATTTGTTTTTTTGTTCAGTCGTTTTTTTTCTTGACGTATAAGAAAAAATATGTCCTATTTCTGGCGAATATCCGATGACTCGGCTTTAATACGGGTCGGTGTTACTTCTTGTGAGTGACGACCTGACGTGGGGGACCAAATAAGGTTAACTTTAACAAGGAGGTTGAGGCTTTGGAAGAAGGAACTGTAAAATGGTTTAGTGAGAGAAAGGGCTATGGTTTTATTGAGCAGGAAAGCGGTGGCGATGTTTTTGTCCACTACTCCTCAATAAACATGTCCGGCTTCAAGACCCTCGCTGAAGGTGAAAAGGTCAGTTTTGAGGTTGAAGAGAGTGATCGTGGTCCTGTGGCAAAGAATGTGAGTAAATCCTAGAATACACCTGAAGCAACTCTCAAAGGCATCCCGTCAACGGCGACTGGGTGCCTTTTTTTGGTTGAATGATTTTGTTCAAAAATCTTTGACTCAAGGGCATTAGAATGTTATAGCTCATGGGTGTTTATTGCGGGGATGATCGGCAGGTACAGGCTTGCCACACCATGTGCCCGTATTCAGCCCGCTGAAAGACGTACGGAAAATGTACGTGAGGGCAATGCCTGAAGAATTAGATGAGCATTTCGGAGGGATGGCCGAGTGGTTGAAGGCGGCGGTCTTGAAAACCGTTGTCCCGAGAGGGACCGTGGGTTCGAATCCTACTCCCTCCGCCATTCCAGGAACACGGAGAGATGGCCGAGTCGGCTGAAGGCGCTCGCCTGCTAAGCGAGTGTGGGGAGAAATCTCCACCGAGGGTTCGAATCCCTCTCTCTCCGCCATTTCAATAACTTAGCACCCCTTTTGTAACCCACCTTATCATTTACCCAATGTGTTTAGCGTAGCGGACCGTAGCGCTTTATCTTGAAGCAGTTCTACCGTGCTATGGAAATCACCCGACATTACATGCAAATATGTCTCTGTCGTTGATACTTTTTCATGCCCGAGAAGGAACTGAATCTGTTTAATAGGGACGTCGTTTTCTAGTAAAGTTGTTGCAGCATGATGCCTCAGGGCATGGAAGCCAAAAGGTGGAACTTCAGCCTGCTTACATAAACGCTTCATCATTTGATTTAGTTGATCCAAGGAGAAATCAAAAACGTAGAGAGGGCGACCTTTAACTTTTTTCTGCCTCCTCTCCAAAATCTTCATGACGTTAGTGGTCATTGGCTTTGGCATGCACTTTAGGCCCCCACCTTTTTTCCGGGTGAAAAGGTCTACCCATCTAGTCTGGAAATTAATATCCTGCCATTTTAGATATCGTATCTCCCTGCGCCTGCCGAGAAGGTCATATATACATTCGATAAAGTCTTGCTCGTCACCTGTGGCTTGGAGCTTAACCTTCAGGATGTCCCCCTTGGGAGGAACATATTTCTGGAACTCATCCTCGGGGAATGGCTTGATGCCTTTGCAGGGGTTCCTGTAAAAGATTATATCCTCATCGTTTGCCCAGTTGTAGAGTGCCTTAATTTCTTTCTTATCCCTATTGGCGGCACAGTTTCCTGAGATTCGTGCCCGGGCCTTTAGATATCCTTTCACCTCTGTTTTTGTGAGGGTATCAGCCGGATCTGTCTCCTGTGTCCGTTCAGCATCCATCGCAAGAAACTCTAAAAAGGATGTAAAGACAAATCTTTTCTGATTAACTGTGTTCTCTGCAAGCCCCTTGATTGTCGCGCATTCTTGTAAATACTGACCTACTAGATCGCCAAGTGTTATCGTTGGGGGATGGTAGGGAAGGGCCTTTAGTTCCGCTCTTCTTAGAGCCTCTGCCTCCATAGAGCGCTTTTTGGTTGGAAAGCCTTCCTTTTTGTACTGCTTCCCCGCATGGCGAAACGAGTACGCCCACACATGCCCTGTCTTGGACTTTTTCCTGGGAACTTTGTATGCTGACATAATTTTCGCCCCGTCTATTTTTAAGGTAAGTGAGTACATCGTCTATAAAAAACCTGGCGCTTCGTGCATTTTTTTTCATGCCCGGTAGGTAGAAATGGGGTAGCTCCCGCCAGTCTCGAAGCTCATGGACGCCTAGGACTTTGCAGAGCTGAGAATATCTCATGATAGAAAGGTCAATGTTCCAAGTCATGTTTCTGCATCATTGCCAGTAGTTTTTGTTCTGTTTTCTCTAGAGAATTAAAAGTTATCTGTAATATTGCCATGACTTTATAAATCACAGAGTGATGTGATTGTAAAGGGCTTTTTGGATAATTCTTAAAAATTGATGTGAATTAAATTTATAGACGTTTTTGGAGGTAACGATTCCAGGCAAAAAATAATCCGCTGTTAGAGGCTGGTAAGAACTCCTAAGTCGAGCGGGTTTTTTGCCCGTCGATTTTTTTCGACGCGTAACTTAAACAGCTTCTGAGAAAGTCAAGATCGGCCGTATCATCAGACTTTGCGGTAAGATTTGCGGCCAGAATGACTTGCTCGAGAAACGGGAATCTTAGGGTTGCTTCATTTGTCAATCCAGAAACCGATCTGTGAACGGTAACAGTATCATATCCCAGAAATAGATCTTCCAAAACAATATGGTCAAGTTTTGTCAGCATTTTGTCGAGATCGTCCAAAGTTATGGGGACAACCCCCGTTTCCTTTTTCGTGTATGCAGTTCTTTGCAGGCCCAACGCATCAGCAATGTCCGCTTGTTTAAGGCGAAGAACTTTCCGTATTCTTTGAAGGTTTTTCCGTACGCAAGACGAAAGTAAAAGCTCGTTTTTCATGTCTCTCCCCTTTTTTTGATGATAACGTCAAAGGCATAAAACTGTTAGTGTTTCAACTCATTCTATAAGACCGGATATTTCTTGTGGAACCTATTGAATGCAAAATAGTGCTTTATAGGCACAATGTCAATAATAAAAGCGAGGAGGGTGTGAAATGTAATTTTTGAAAACGGTTCCGAATTGGTGCTTAGACTTTATACCCTATAAAGACTGGAGCGACAAAGGTATCCAGCCCCAGGATGCCTGCGAAGAAAAGGCGATTTGAGCGGCCGTAGCATCCGAAAAGTCATATGCTGATACTTCACGAAGAACATTGGCGATAATTGCATGGTTTGGTATTCGGCTCTCACAGAGTGCGAACGGTTAACGGGGCCGATCAGTGTTTGTGTTGAAATATTTTTGTAAACCTATTAAGGAGACGGTTTTGTAGCTGTTTATTAATGGGTCTCACACAACCGGCTTACCATTCTGCAACAGACGGCTGTAGAAGCAAGAGAGGTTATAGTAGATCGGTTAATTTCTGAAAGCATTCATGGTTTTCCAGCCTATCTACAAACATAGGTACCCCATGACCTAGGCTAGTAGATTAATACTGGTTGCCACAAGTGAGGCATTCCCCAGCAGTCTGTTTGCTAATGTCCGTGCAAGACAAATTACTGGTATATGGGGGCCACCACATAGTGTCATCATTTATCGTGAAAAGCTATGAAACCTGAAAAGCCTTTAACAAAAGGCTTTCATGCTGTTATGCCTAGTGTATCATGCTTTTTATACATTCTTAAAAACCTGATATAACCTACTTAGCGGGTACATTTTTCCATTTTTTAAACTTTATTTGCTATGGTTTTTTACCATTTTAGGGGTACCTTTTCCTGGTATAATCGGCACTTTTTTCCAGGTCACATTTCATGTTGGTAAGATTTAATGATCTTCTTATTCAAAAACTCTCTCGTGTAAATGCGGAACGGCTGCAGGTAGACTTTGAAAAGAGGGGTATCATCATAGTACCTTCCACTTGGCTCTATCAGGAAATTTCTTGCAAGATCGTCCAATGCGCTTTTAATTGACTTTTTCGAGATACCTGCAAATTGCGCAAGGACATCAGGATCGGCAGTACAATAATCGTATTTTCGGTTTCGATATACTTCTTCGAAATCGTTTACCTCTGAATCGATATCGTCAACGTCAACGTACCAGTGGATGTCGAAAAAACCAAAACATCTCATGACCGGGTAGAGTGCTTGGGCGGTTGGTTTGAGCTCTCTCCAATTTCCGCATTCAAGGACCAATTTATGAAAGGGAAATTTTCTTCCGTTTTCATCCGTCGACGGAATTTTAATAAAATACTCTTTCGCCCTTCTGCCACGGGAAGTAATATAGTCACTTACTCGAAATCCGGGAAAGTCCTCCAATCCCCTGATCCCTTCACGGACCTTCTTATCTGTACGACCCGACAGGATGGCTATCGTTCTTTCCCCTGGAAAAGCTATCCCATGTTTATTGCAATGACAGCCGATGACGGGAAATATTGCCTTAGATGCCTTTGGAAGTAAGGCCCAATTCATATTCTTTATCAGCAACTTATCGAACCAAAAAAAGACTCTATAATTTAATTCTTCTTTGAACTGGTACATTTTAATGCTATTTCAAAATTTCTTGTAACCAGAGTTCATCAAAGGATTTAGCATAGAGCTTTGCCAAGATTTTTTTGTGATCCTCTGATGGTTCCTTAAGATCACGTTCATACAGTGATAACATCGACTGGGCAATGCCGGTTTCCTTGGCCACTTCCCATTGCGATTTTGCGGTTTCAAGCCTGGCTTTCCTAAGGGGTTTAAGCTTTTGCATTTTTTTATTCTCCTTTTCCTAATAAGCGAGAAGATGTTTTAAGTGAAGTCGCTTAAGGTGAGAAGCAACCATGAATTTTTATTCTCATGTTATTATTATTAAATATCGTGTCAAAGTGAGATAAGTCGCAGATAGAAATTTCGGAAAACTTTGAGTCAAAAAGAGATTGGATTTATTGAATTTTATTGCTGATTGAGAGATGCTCAAATAAACACTCCAGAGTTATGGAGCCGTTATTTGAGGCGATTGGTCATTAGACGAAAAGGATTTTGAAAATGTCTATTGAGGAGTGGAAAGACCGTCTGCTTTCCACTGAAACAAAACACGAGGGGTGGTCAGATTGATGTTTTAGGTTTGTAAACCCATCATGAAGACCCGTTCTTGTTTTTGTACCTTTTATATCTGCTCCTGACACTGTCAGGAAGGTGCTTGCTATCTTCCATATAGCCGTATTTTAGCATGAGGCTACCTGTTTCTATGAAAGCTCTTTTTTCGCTGAAACCATTGTCCAAAAATATGTCCGTTGTCAGACTAATTAATTGATTTAACATGCTGTTTTCAGGTCGTTGAGCAGGATTGTTAAATAGAAGAATAATATCCTCAAGTCTATTAAGGTCGGTGCCCAGACCTGTTATATCAACAGATGGAATTTTTTCGTAGGCCTTTGCATTATAATATTTCGCTTTTTGAAAATTCCTGTTCACCTCTCCTATTTCCTCAGGGGATAAGGAAACAGAAGAAAGTTCATCCAAAACTTGTGGAATAATAGGTGCTAACCATTTTAGGGGAGCTTCAGCCATCAAAATGACATATGTCTTGTGCATATCATCTTTAAGCTTTTCGAAATTGTGTATGAATTTTGTCTCTTCTTCAGATCTAATTACTTTGTTTTTCAATATCACGATAATTTCTTCCAAGGAATCCTGCAAATAAGTAAGGATTTTGTCATATTCACCTTGGAGTGCATCCATATATAATAACAAATTATTAAAGGAATTACTCATGATTTCCTCTGCTCTTTTGGCCTTTTTGGTGACGGTAAGAGCAGAGCCGTAAGATTCATTATTAGTTATATCGAGTAGATCACTAGATTTATGTATATAAGAAAGTCTAGCCTGAAGTTCTTTAAGAAGTTTTCCAGTATCCTGTTTAGTCATGTTTTTTCAAAGGTATAGGGTTATAATTTTAGACCTCTCGACATTTAAATAGCCAAAAGGTCAGCGTTTATTTTGCGTTAAGCTTGGAGGCCTTCTATCTTTATTCGATTGCTCTGCGTGTATTTTTCTGTCAAGGGTGCCAACACCATGGATCATATCCCGCAAAGATATAAGCTCAAGTACCTCGGCAGTGGAGCCCCAGCTCATGACCCAGGATTTGAGCTCCTCAGTTCCTGAGATCTTCACCAGAAGAATGATGGAATCATCTTCCTGAGAATGGATCTGCTGGCTCTTATGCAAGATCTTTTCTTTGATATAGCCTGCCACATCGGGCGAAAACCATACCTTTACATTGATTGACTATCCCCGAAACACCCCGAAACTAGCCCCGATGAACTCTTCCAGCGTAAAATCCTTCAGGATATCAAAGGTATCGTCTGTCTGGTGGAGTATCTTTATCCGGTCAAGGGCGAATATTATTATCTCATCCCTTACATGACAGTAGCCGATAAGATAAAAGGTTCCGTTCAAAAACCATATCTTGTAATTGCCCACCTTTCTTTTGGGTTTCTCTTTCCTGCTCATGGTGTAATAGACGATTTCTAAGGATGTTTAAAGATGAAACTTGGCGGGATGAAAGTAAAGGTGAGTTTTTCCGGCAGGGATATCACCTCACGATTAAAAAGCCGGTTGTATGGGGCCATGTAACCGGTGACAAAGATCCCATAAAGGTAGATGGCGCAACTGACGGAATTTAAAGGTTTGAATTTGAGATACCATTAAGAGATGCTAATAAGTAGTTGAATCCTCTATGTGAGTAGCACTATAATTATATAGATGATTTGAAATATGGACGTTCCCAGTCTTAAAGGTGAGAATGACTAAAGTAATCCCCTTCAGAAGTCCTTTAGAAAAATGCGCCAATTGTATCCATTATGTTGCTAGGCGGGATCATGGCGTATATTTGATTGATGGACCACCAGATCAATATTGTAAACACCCTGATCGATTAAAAGGTTGTTATTTATGCGAGGATACAATCAATAAATTTCATCTTCGCAGATCGCCTGATGAATGGTGCCCTAAATATGAAAATGCTTTCCCTGTTAATAGGATACGTTCAAAGCTTAAGGTAATAGAATCGATAGACTATGAAATGGTTTATATGGAAAAGGGTTCATTTATAATGGGGACATCAGAATATCTGGGAAACAAAAAAACTCACACTCGCAATGAGAAACGACATTCAGTTACTTTAACAAGAGGATTTAATTTAGGTGTGACTGTTGTGACCCAGTCCCAATGGCTCAGAGTTATGGGATCAAAATCATGGCCATACAATGACGAAAATCTTAGAGAAGGAGATGACTATCCTGTTACATGGATTTCGTGGGAAGATTGCCAAAGATTCATCAAGAAATTAAATGAAATTGAGGGCACAGATACTTTTAGACTTCCAACAGAGGCCGAATGGGAATATTCATGTCGTGCGGGAACAGAAACCGAATTTTTTTTGGTAACGATGAAGGTCAACTGGATAAGTATGGTTGGTATATGAAAAATACATGGGACATAGGAGAACAGTATCCACATAAGGTTGCTCGAAAAAGTTCAAATGACTGGGGGCTATATGATACACATGGTAATGTTTTAGAGTGGTGTCAAGATTGGCATGGCCCTTATCCTGATGCACATGTTATTGATCCAGTGGGGCCAAAATCAGGTTCTGTAAAAATTGCCCGTGGTGGAGCATGGTCTATTATTGCTAATCGCTGTCGATCTGATGTTCGCAATGGTCGTCAGCCTGATAGGCGTTATAGCCTTACTGGATTTCGACTGGCTGAATCTGTTGGAGTTTAAGGTGTGTTTTTATGGAATAAGTTGCCTGCTGCAAGTAAGGGGGCATCTGAAAAAGAGAAAGGAACGTGGGAAGCCGTGGAAAATTCTTCGGCTACCTTTGGAGAGCTTCTAAGCCCCTGGCGTGTTAAAACTGCCATCTGTCAGGCCTTCCGGCATTTTTGCATGCAATTTTGATAGAATACAAACAAAATGCTTATGCAATATAAAGCCCTCCGTAAAGTCGGAGTTATCTGAGATCTTTCTGCCTGGTCGATATCCTGAGGTGATGGAAGATATTTGAAAATGGCACTTTCTTTATTGGGTAAGTTCTGCTATGAAAATATTTGTGAATTTTATTTAATATTATATGGGAACCATTTCTTTTTGCATGATTTTGTATCTAAGCTGTATTTTTCTGCGCACCTTTTTCCGATTCACGTTGACAAAAAATGCAAAAAAACAGGCCTATCCATAAGAACGTATTCACCGGACGCCTCATGGGGCTTGCAACAGGAGACACCCTGTGCACTACACTGACGTTTAACCCTCCCGGCACATTTGATTCCATAATAGACATCATGGCCTCTGTTATTTATCTGCCGGCCAGTGGGCAGATGATAGCTATGGCCAAATCGCTGGTGCCTATTATAGACATAGAGTTGTCCGCAAGGGATGTATTTTAAAAATTGTTAAAGGTAATGATGTCGAGGAGTCAGCTTTGCTTTTGTTGATAAGGAATTAGGAGGAAAATAGTCTAGGGGAAATAATGCCTTCATGGTAATTCCACAAGACATTAATATATCTATTTGGTTTGGAGGTTTAAAAATCAAAACAGCAAAATGGCTATTCTAATTGATAATAAAGGGCAAGGAAAGGTTGGGGACGTTATTGCGGAGGAGATTCAGGCAAATGCTCACGTTTCCATCCTGTCCAGTTTTTTTTCCATTTACGGTTACTCTGCCTTGAAGAAGCATCTTGCGCTTGCTGATGTCTTGCGGCTCCTTATTCCGTCGAATGATATCCGCGGCTCTGCCGAGAACGTAAAGCCGTTTCGTGTGGCAGGCTTAACTGGAAATGAAGCAGACAGGCGTTTTCGTAATACCTTGAATATGACAGAACTTGCCCAAGAATGTTCTCAGTGGTTGCAGGAAAAAGCTGAAATTAGAGCAGTATCGTTACCTGTCCTTCAGAATCTGTTCCATATTAAGAACCCTGACGGCAACGCTATAGCCATTCATGGAAGTTCAACATTCACGTCTGCGGGGCTCGGAACTGTGCCATCGGACGGATATGAGATGAACACCTGTTTCACAACACCGGCGGAAGCCGAAAGCCTCCTAAAATGGTTTGATACGATATGGTCAAACCCTGAGGCAACTTGCAACGTAAAACTGTTTTTACTGGAACAGCTTGAAACCATCTTCTCTAATAAATCCCCGGAGCTGGTATACTTTCTGACACTATACAACATTTTTCACGATTACCTTGGTGAACTCGAAGAAGACAAGATCATCAAGACCAGAACCGGCATCAAGGATACGCTTGTTTGGAGCAAACTATACAGATTTCAACACGATGGCGTATTAGGGGCCATCGACAAGATGGAAAAGTATAACGGCTGTATTATTGCCGATAGCGTTGGACTTGGAAAAACTTTCGAAGCGCTGGCGATCATCAAATACTATGAACTGCGGAATGACCGCGTTCTCGTTCTCTGCCCCAAGAAAATCCGCGAAAACTGGACCCTTTTCACTGTCAACGATAAGCGAAACCTTTTCGCCGCTGATCGGTTTAATTTTGATGTGCTTAATCACACAGACCTCACCCGTGAACGAGGGCGTTCCGGCGAGATTAATTTAGAGACTCTCAACTGGGGCAATTACGATCTTGTTGTTATCGATGAGTCCCATAATTTTCGGAACAACCCGCCGCGTAAGGACGGGATGACGAGATACTCCAGATTGATGCGAAACATTATCAAGGCGGGTGTAAAAACCAAAGTTCTCATGCTTTCTGCTACGCCTGTAAACAGCCGTATGAATGATTTGAAAAATCAGGTAGCTTTTATCACGGAAGGTGTAGATGACGCCCTTTATAACCAAGGTATTTTCAGTATTGAGCAAACACTTCGTCAGGCACAGACGCGTTTCAACAGATGGCTTCGGCTTGATGCAGCTGAACGAACGACTGACGGTCTACTTGAAACACTGAATTTCGATTATTTCAAACTGCTTGATCTCCTCACTATCGCCCGTTCCAGAAAACATATTGAAAAATACTACGATCTTAATGAGGTCGGTGAGTTTCCCGAGCGAGCTAAGCCCATAAACATAAAGTCCGACATAGACACCAAGGACTTGTTCCCGGAACTTAGGGAGATCAACCGGGATATACGTCGTCTCAATCTCAGTTCATATGCCCCGTTGAAATATGTCCTCCCTAATAAACTTGAGGAATACAGCCGCAAATATGACATGGAGGTATCCGGCGGGTCGGTGTTTAAGCAGATCGACCGCGAGGAGAGCCTGATCCATCTTATGAGGGTGAATCTTCTCAAACGGATGGAGAGTTCGATCAATTCCTTTGCGCTTACGCTGGCAAGACTCCTCGAAAACGTCCGCGATATCGTCAACCGAATCGACTCACATGAGGAATCTGAAATCAAAGAGCTGAGCATAGAGGAGATCGAAATTGACGATGATGATTTTGAACCGTATTTGATTGGCAGCAAGATCAAGGTGCTCCTCCAGGATGTTGATCGTGTGCGGTGGAGGCAGGAGCTTGAGGAAGATGAGGTGCTTCTGGTCAAGTTACTGCGGGAGGCGCGGGAGATTGATGCTTTGCGAGATGAGAAACTTCGCCGTCTTAAAGAACGCATCACCGCCAAATGCGGACACCCAATCAATTCTAACAACAGGAAGGTCCTTATTTTTACTGCCTTTGCGGACACGGCCAAGTACCTTTATGAGAACATCGCCCCATGGGCAAAGGACAGACTCGGCCTTCATTCGGCTTTGGTAACTGGGGGCAACAGCGGCAACAAGACCACGATGCTGAAACTTCGCAAGGATATTGCCACCATTATTACCTCTTTTTCTCCGCTTTCAAAAGAGCGCGCCAAAATCGATGAGTCTCTTACAGAGGAGATTGACATTTTGATTTCCACCGACTGCCTTTCTGAAGGCCAGAACCTTCAGGATTGTGACTATGTCGTAAACTACGATATTCATTGGAACCCGGTTCGAATTATTCAGCGTTTCGGGCGAATCGACCGCCTTGGTTCAAAAAATCAGGTTATTCAGCTTGTCAACTTCTGGCCGAATATGGAATTGGATGAATACATCAACCTGGAGGCTCGTGTCTCTGGGCGGATGGTCCTGTTGGATATTTCCGCGACCGGCGAAGAAAACATTATCGAATTCCCTGACGCCGGCAAAATGAATGACCTGGAGTATCGCAGGCGACAGCTCGAACGACTCCAGAATGAAGTGGTGGATCTGGAGGACCTTGGAGGTGGCATCTCAATTACTGATATGACGCTCAATGATTTTCGGATGGACCTTACCGACTATCTAAAAGAGAACGCCGATCTTCTTGAACATCTGCCTCCAGGGGCTTTTTCCGTCACCCACATTGACGATCTGATTAAAGAGGAAGGTCTGGAACCCGGCGTTATTTTCTGTCTCCGCAGTGAGTCGGCCAAGGTAAATATAGACAGCACTTACGCACTGGCACCGCACTATCTGGTCTGGGTTTCCGAATCTGGCGAGGTACAGATGAATTTTACACAGGCTAAAAAGATTCTGGACCTGTTCAAGAAACTGTCTCTCGGCCGATCCCAGCCAGACGAAAGCGCTGTGGCTAGATTCAAAATCGATACCAGCAATGCTACGGACATGAGCAAGTACCAGTCGTTGTTAGCCAAGGCCGTTGCGGCCATTACTGGAAAGGCCGAGGAAAAAGGCGTTGAAAGCCTGTTCCAGCGCGGGGGAACCGTATTGAGCAAGGATTCTTTCCATGGCATCAACGACTTTGAGGTTGTGTCCTATCTTGTTATTCTTGGACATCACAAAGGGGCGTCATGATTGAGACTCTCTACAAAAAAATGGCCATTCCTGATGCCTGTCACCTCGGGAAGCGCATCTTCAAGAAACTGTTTCACGAGAACGCAAGGCTTGGCGCAACCGATAAGAAGGCATTTCGGGAGGACATTGATGTTATAATTTGGCAATACACGCTCAAGCCGAGCACGATTCCGATCCAGGCCTACGAGGACGACCAGCGGGAGTACCACGAGGTTGCTATCCTACAGGTGAACCTCAAGACGCTCAATCGCACCAGCAGAATAGCTGAGATAATACATCGCGCGATTCCATACCCATTGGTTGTTGTGTTTACCTATAAGACAATGTGTACAATGAGCCTTGCCCACAAGCGATTCAGCCAAGCAGAAAAGGGGGCTATCGTTGCTGAGGACTTTCTCATCACCGATTGGATTGACCTTTTAGCTCCAACCCCCATACAGCAGGCATTCCTTGACAGCATAGCTCTGCCAGTCTTGCCGCACACGCATTTCTATGCATTTTACTCAGCCTTAACTGACCGGACGGTGGCTTTGGATTGTGCCAGGCTGACCGGCGAGTATCGCCTCGAACCAATAACGATCAAGCACAAGGTGCGTAAGGACCAGTTGGCGCTCTGCCACGAGCTGGAAATTCAGATCGCAGGCCATAAAGCTACTATTATGAAAGAAACGCAATTCAATCGTAAGGTTGAGTTGAATATGAAAATGAAGGAACTTGAGAAACAACTTCAGGCTATAACTGCCAAGTTGTGAATGGAGGATATATCGCATGGAAAAGTTGGATTCAAAGACCGACGGCGCATCGGCAGATATCGTTGGTCAGAATATTGACAAACTCAAACAATTTTTCCCTGATGTTTTCACCGAGGGAAACATCGACTTCGATGTTCTGCGAGAGATGCTGGGCGACTATATAGACGACCGCCAGGAACGTTACAGCTTCAACTGGAACGGCAAGAGCCGCGCCCGTCGAATCGCCCAGACGCCCTCGACTGGGACTTTGCGTCCATGCCCGGAAGAATCGATTAACTGGGGCACCACGCAAAACCTATTCATTGAAGGAGATAACCTGGAAGCCCTTAAACTGCTTCAGAAGTCCTACCACAAGCGGGTCAAGATGGTCTACATCGACCCGCCGTATAATACGGGGAATCAGTTCATTTATCCTGACAAGTTCCAGGACAATTTGCGGACCTATCTTCGTTACACAGGGCAAGTTGATGAGGAAGGCCTGAAGCTCTCGGCCAACTCGGAGGCTTCGGGCCGCTATCACACCAACTGGCTCAACATGATGCTGCCTCGTCTCAAACTTGCTCGGAATCTTCTCAGAGAGGATGGCGCTATTTTCCTATCTATCGATGATCATGAAGTAGCTAAGCTACGCCTTTTGTGCGACGAGGTGTTTGGGGAGGAAAATTTCGTTGTTTGTATCGTGTGGGAAAAAATACAGACTCGGAAAAATTCTGCGCGGTATTTCTCTGAATCTCATGATTATATCCTTTGCTATGCCAGGAGCAAAGAAGCATGGAAGCGCAACCTTATTCCAAGAGGCGAGGACACCAACTATTCAAATCCTGACAACGATGCAAATGGCCCGTGGAAACTGGACCGCATCTACGCAAACAACCCATACAGCGCCGATTACACTATTACCAGACCTGACGGAAAGAAGCTTAAGAGACCGGAAGGTAAATTCTGGCGTTATAGTAAAGAAAGCATAAAGAGATTCATTGAGGAGGGGAGGCTTGTCTGGAGCAAAAAGGGCACGTATCCACATGTAAAAAGATATCTCTCGGAGGTTCAAGATGGCCTTGTGCCGACCTCCCTTTTTGATCGTAAATTTGCGGGTGACAATGGCGCTGCAAGCCGCGAGCTGTCAGATCTATTGGGTAGCGACAAAATTATGTCCTACCCGAAGCCATCTCAGTTGATGCTCAGACTGCAGCAGACCGCAACAACCAACCAAACTCAAGATATCGTTCTTGATTTTTTTTCTGGATCGTGCAGCACCGCACACTCGGTACTTCGGCTCAATAGGGAGGATAGTGGCAATCGCCGTTTCATTATGGTGCAGTTACCCGAACCATGCGAGAAGAACTCGGACGCCTATGAAAGCGGGTACAAGAACATCTCTGAGATCGGGAAGGCGCGTATCCGGCGTGTTATTGAGAAAATGGACGTTGACGCCTCAGATCTCGACCTCGGCTTCAAGGTCTTCAAACTCGACTCCAGTAACATTAAGCCTTGGGACGCGGACTTTGACAACCTCGAAAATTCTCTGTTCAATGCCGTGGAGAACATCAAGCCAGACCGTAGTGAAACAGATATCCTTTACGAACTATTGCTCAAATATGGGTTGGACTTAGCGGTACCCATCAAGGAGAGTGAAATTGCTAAAAACACAGTTTACGTAATCGGGGCTGGGGCTCTCGTCGTCTGCCTATCCAAACAGATCAGTCTTGAGGTCGTCGAAGGCATCGCTGCTTTGAAGGATGAACTAAAGCCGGAGGTGATGCGGGTAGTCTTCAAGGACTCCGGATTTGTCGATGATGTAGTCAAGACGAACGCCGTCCAGATTCTGCGACAGGCCGGCATTGATGATATTAAGAGCCTGTGAGGTGTATATGATGAAATTTCAATTTGATCCGAACCTGGATTTCCAACACGAAGCGATCAATGCTGTGGTGGATCTTTTCGATGGGCAGGAAGTCTGTCAGACAAACTTTACAGTTGCACTTTTAAAGCATGATCCTCAAACTGTTTTGCCTGGGATGGAAAACGATTTAGGTATTGGCAACCGACTGCGTCTTTTAGATGAAGATATCCTCAAAAACATTAAAGAGGTCCAACTCCGTAACGGCCTCGCCCATTCCGAGTCGTTGGACTCCATGGATTTCACGGTGGAAATGGAGACCGGAACCGGCAAGACGTATGTCTACCTGCGTACAATTTTCGAGATAAATCGGTTATACGGCTTCACGAAATTCATCATTGTAGTGCCTTCGGTGGCAGTCAAGGAAGGCGTATACAAATCGCTCCAGATGACAGAGACGCACTTTAAGGGACTCTATGAAAACGTCCAATTTGATTATTTCGTTTATGATTCCCAGAAACTCGGCCAGGTGCGAAACTTTGCTACCAGCGATTATATCCAGATCATGGTTATCAATATCGATGCTTTTCGCAAAAGCTTTACCGATCCTGAGAAAAAAGACAAGGCCAACATTATCCACCGGCCCCATGACAGGATGACGGGGAACCGTCCTATCGAATTCATCCAGGCGACGAATCCTATTGTTATTATCGATGAACCTCAGAGCGTAGATACGACCAGCAAAAGCAAGGAGGCAATCGCATCTTTAAATCCGCTCTGCACCCTTCGTTATTCTGCCACTCATGTGGACAAATATCATATGATGTACAAGCTCGACTCAGTGGACGCTTATCAGAGAAAGCTTGTGAAACAGATCGAGGTGTCTGGCATTGAAGTAAAGGATAGCCACAATAAGGCATTCATCCGGTTACTTAAGGTTGATAATAGGAAGAGTCCGATTATCGCTCAGATTGAAATTGACGCGATGCAGCGCAACGGTGACGTCAAGCGAGTGAAAAAGACAATCCGCAGCGGGGATGACCTGCTGGAGCTTTCCGGAGGCCGGAGCGTTTACGATGGTTATATCATAGAAGACATCTATTGCGAAAAAGGAAATGAGTACATTAGCTTCACCAGCAAGCCTGAAATTATTAAGCTGGATCAAGCCATTGGAGAAGTAAACGAAGATGAATACAAACGGCTGCAAATCCGGAAAACCATTGAAAAACACCTTGAAAAGGAGATGGAGCTTCGGCCTAAGGGACTGAAGGTGTTAAGCCTATTTTTTATAGATCGAGTTGCAAATTACCGCTGGTATGATGATGAAGGTAATCCACAACTTGGAAAATATGCAAAAATATTTGAAGAGGAATATAAACGGGAGGTTCGCAAGCCAAAATACAACATTTTGTTCGAGGGTGCTGATCTTGAAACCGCCGCTGAAGGGGTTCATGACGGCTACTTTGCGGTGGATAAGAAGAAGACGACTTCGGGGAAATCAATTGAAATATTTAAGGACTCACGTGGAGAAGGAAAAACGGTCGCCGATGAGAGTGCTTACCAGCTCATCATGCGGGACAAAGAAAAACTTTTAAGCTTTGACACAAAGCTGAAATTCATCTTTTCCCATTCTGCATTAAAAGAAGGATGGGATAATCCTAATGTTTTTCAGATTTGCACGCTCAACGAGACCACATCGGTCATGAAAAAACGGCAGGAAATTGGACGTGGACTGCGAATAGCAGTGAACCAGGACGGTGAGCGAGTCCATGGTTTTGATGTGAACAGACTTACCGTGATGGCTAATGAATCTTATGAAGATTTTGCAAAACAGCTGCAAAAAGAGATCGAAAAAGAAACAGGTATAAAGTTCGGTGTGGTCGAGCAGCATCTTTTCGCAAACATCGCGGTACAGACAGAAGACCACCAGCCCAAGTATCTTGGGATCGATGCGTCTCAGTTAATATGGAATCATTTAAAATCTAAAGGGTATATAGATGCGAAAGGTAAAGTCCAGGATTCATTACGAGCCGACTTGAAGGAAGGCAATGTGGACCTGCCTGATGAGATGGCGGACTATTCCGGTCAGATTTTGGCCGTTCTTCGGAAGGTTGCCGGGAAACTTAACATCAAGAATGCTGATGAACGCAAAAAGGTTGAACTGAACAAGGCCGTATTCCTCAGTGAGGAGTTCAAACAATTATGGGACAGGATAAAATACCGGACCACTTTCAGAGTTAATTTTGACTCCAAAAAACTGATCGAAAAATGTGCAGATGACATTTGCAAGTCACTAATGGTGGGGCGGGCAAGATTCATCACCAGGACGGCGACTCTTGATGTGGATAGGGGGGGCGTTAGTGCCGATGAAGTCCATAAAAGCACATCGATTTACGATGCACACGACTATGACCTCCCCGATATTGTAAGCTATTTGCAGAACGAAACTAACCTCACTCGCCGATCGATCGTTGATATTATTATTGGCAGCGGACGCCTGCAGGATTTTAAGCATAACCCGCAGAAATTCATCGAGCAAGTTGCAGCTATCATAAAACACCAGATACGGATCTTTATTGTAGATGGAATCAAGTATCAAAAAATAGGGGATCAGCATTATTATGCCCAAGAGCTATATGAGGAAAACGAACTCTACGGCTATCTCAGTAAAAATATGCTTGAAAGCAAAAAGTCAGTTTTTAACCATGTTGTATATGATTCTGATGTGGAGGCCGATTTCGCGAGATCATTCGAGTTAAGCGATGATATTAAGGTCTACGCTAAACTGCCAGGATGGTTCAAAATCGATACACCACTCGGGAGTTACAATCCCGATTGGGCAGTTCTTGTCGAATTAGATGGTCAGCCACGGCTATATTTTGTGGTGGAGTCTAAGGGTAGTCTCTTTAGTGAAGCTCTTAGGGTGTCTGAAAACGCCAAAATCAAATGCGGACGTGAGCACTTCAAAGCATTGGAGAGCGATGTAGGGTTCATGATTGCAAATAATTTCACAACATTCTCGGAAAAGGTCACTGCGACCGAATAGACAGATATAAAAAAGGAGAACCCAAAACCAGATAAACAAGATCTTTTAGACTCAAGTTGTTTGAAGGTAACGGAGGTTTTCTCGATTATAATACATTCCTTCCGCTCATAGTTAAAAATGCATCACCGAAGGAGGATGCCATGCGGATGACAAAACTTACCATCTCAAACTACCGAGCTCTCAGAGATGTTTCGATTCCTTTGTCTCATTTCGGATGTTTGATCGGTGAGAACAATTCTGGAAAATCATCCTTTCTCCAAGCATTATCCCTTTTTTTCTCCGGATCGAAGCTCTCTTCTAAAGATTATTTTGATGAATCACGCCCGATAAGCATTGAGATTGTTTTCGAAAATATTGAGGATGCTGACTTGGCACGTCTTGCCGAAGAGCACCGTACAAGGGTCAGTGGTATCCTAAATGATGGTCGTCTTGTACTCGTGCGATCCTATGGAACGGACGGAAAGAGCTCCCTGTTCTACGATATGCTCATGCCAACTGATGAGCGATTTTCCTCTGAGAGTTTAGGAAAGTTACTAAAAGGGCAACGCCCTGGACCTGCATTTGTTGAAAAAGTTTCGAATACATTTCCAGAAATAAAGGACCTCATCGACACAAGCATGAATCAAGAGGCAATGAGGCAAAAAATCCAGGATTTAGCTGACTCTTTGCCTGATGATCAGAAAGTAGCCACAGACATTCCCCTGCCAACTGGGATTGATAAAAGCATCATTCCAATGCTTCCAGACCCTATATACATTCCGGCGGTCAAGGATCTGGCTGATGACATTAAAACAACGGAAAGCACCCCGTTCGGTAAAATACTGGCAATTCTGTTACGTGCTGTGGAGACTAAACTTCCAAATGCGCAAAAGTTGTTTGAAGAATTGAATTCAAAGCTCAACCGGGTTCAGAAGGCAGACGGAACAGTTGTTGACGGTCGCTTAGACGAGGTCAAGCTTATCGAGTCGACAGTGGAGAAGTACGTCCGTGATAGTTTCGCCGATGTCGCGCTTCGTATAACAATACCCCCACCGGAATTAAAAACTGTGTTCTCATCGGCCCGAATTTACGCGAATGATGGGGTTGATGGCTTGATTGAAACAAAAGGCGACGGCCTGCGGCGTGCTATTGTCTTTTCTATACTTCGTTCCTATGTCGAGCTGAATACAAAACTTGCGCCTACTGAAAGCGTTGAAGAAAAAGAACAGAAAAATATTGCACCAGCTTCATATTTGCTTCTTTTTGAAGAGCCTGAGCTATTCTTACATCCTAAAGGTCAACACATTTTGTTTGATGCATTGAGAGTGTTTGCCAAGGATCACCATGTGGTAGTAACCACACATTCCCCCATGTTTTTCGGTCCGAATGCCACAGAGACTTTTGTTAAGCTATACAAAAAAACGGATTTGAATGTTTCTGAAAAGCCGTTTACTCAAGTCCAGCCAGTAGACCTATCAGACATGAGATCCAAGGATCAGTTCCAGATTATATGCTTCGAGAACAATAATGCAGCATTTTTCGCTGATACGGTCATACTTGTCGAGGGTGACAGCGATTATCTGTTATTACCACATATCGCAAGAACCTTAAATCCAACCTGGGACATCGCGAAAATCCCTGTTCATTTTGCGCGAATTACCGGTAAGGGAAACATTCGACGCTATAGAGAATTCTTCAGACAATTTGATGTTAGGGTGCCTGTTATTGCAGACCTCGATCTACTGCTTAGCGGATTTCACCATGTCTCGCCGTCTAAAGAAATAAAATCCGCATGCAACAATCTTCTGGTGAAATTGGATGAGTTGATTGAACCTGATGCTGAAAATGAGGAGCCGACGGCTACGGAAGCACGTAAAGCGCATGATTCCGGAGAGTTAAGAGGGTTATGGAAAACTGTCCAAGAACGGCAAGCTCAATTTATAAAAGGTGAATGTGCACAAGACGACCTCAACCAAGCTGTAGATAATTTCTTTGCCTGGCAGCGCAAGTCGGACCGTCTCGCCATATTGATGAATAGTGACGACTCGCAAATGCTGCGAATGAAATGGCAGCTCCTTGAAATGTTAAGAAAGGAAGATGTGTATGTTTTGGAGCGTGGTGCGATTGAGAATTATTATCCAGATTATATTGCGGGACCCGATAAGCCATCCAAAGCAGAGGACTTCTGTGTGAAATGTAAGACCCGCGATGCAGTGCTCGACTGTTGCATTGAGCAGGAATTTGAGCGTGATGGTGAATTTATGAAAGAATCGGAATTTAATTTGATTTTTAGTTCCATCTTCCACGAAACGGAAAAGTAGTAGCAAAATGGTGTTAAAAAACAACGTGCCCAAATAGAAGACAGGGCAACTGAAACCCACGAATTTTTTCCGACCCTTTCAAATGCAGAAAGGATGCGAAACATGACAAAGGAACCATCCCGTAATCAACAGCCTCAAAACACAAGTAATGTATTATCTACTCAACCGCCTTTTATCTGGCCGGAAGCGAGATGGCATACCAAAGACATTATTTACGAATACCACCCCCCATTCGATTCTTCCCTTATGGATGCTGATTTAATCAATGGTGTTATCGTGGGGGCTTGGAATGGGACCGTTGAATGGGTCAATACCTTAATGAAAAAAGACGGGGCCTGCGTGGTTGTTTTGGTTTTGGTTGTCTATCCTGCTTGCCCTACGCGAGAGGAGCATCTCCGGAGGTTATTGCAATTTCAAAATCAGCTAATTGGGGATGACAAAAAGCTCGAATTGCGTCTTCTGCTGTTTGACCGGTCCCATGGGAAGGATTTTGAGAGGATGGTGCTTCCACCCACCGTTCTTCAGGCGCATGATTCGAAATCAGGCAAGACCATGTTTTGCGTAGGTTCTGTTGGTGACTCCGGGCGAGATAAGGCAGAACTCGGCAGCTTCAATATGGCTTTTCAGCCGGACGACGGCTTACGTAACGAGTGGAGGAAATGGTTCCAATTTATTTTTTCTAGCTCCGCGCCACTTATGTCTGAGACCGCTCAAATACCACATCTCATACCCGAGGAGGGAGACCCTGCTGCAGCCAAGATATGGACTGCATTCAGTAACATATGCTTAGGATCATACGGAAATGAAGTTGCTCTGGCAAAGATAAATCCTGAAACAGGTGAGGTTTCGAAAGAACCGGATGGAACAGCCGTTGAACCATGGGACGATAACAAAACCAAGCTTGATCCCCTGGCGCAGTTGCTTCAACAGGTTTACTCGAACGGGTACTTGGTCACTATAGATGAAAGAACTAGAATCAAGCCCTTGGCCACCCCCGTGAAAGCTGCGTTGCTTGGCCAGAGGTCGGAACGAACAGTCGGGGCCCTTACTCAAAAGCAATCCTTCAAGCTGCAGGTTTTGGATGAATTACTAGACAAACAAATTGAAAAATGTCGTTTGGTTAACGATATTATGGAGTTGCTTAGCTACCTGCTGAGCATGGGGAATAGGTGGCTCCCTGAGGCTGCAAAAAGCCTTTTGGAGAAAGAACTGAAAGCGCGTAATGAAAGAGGCTGCGCCATCCTTAAGGAGGGGCTTGGTGGAAATGACGTTCGTGAGTTCATAAAAAAACGCCGGGATAAAATCCGGGATGATCTGGATGCGATGTATCGACAGCTTGGCCAAGGAAAATTTGTCCCAAACGACAGGGTTAAGAGCGTACTTGATGAAATCGAAGATCGTCTCACTGTAGCCCTGAATTCTCGCATCACCCCCTGTGCCATATGCAACAAGATCGCTCCACCCGATCTAACTTCCAGCGTTCCATCCGAGAACTGGAGCCAGCCGTTCTCTCTTCTGCTTCGATCGGCCCGCCTTATGCGAGAGTCCTTGATCGACAGCTATTTCCCCCGTAGGTTCAAGGGCCTTTCATTTAATGAAAATAATTTCCGAGATGCTATGAACATCTTTGACGATGCAATCGTCAAGGCGCCTTACTTGCATAGGGCTCGCGCTGAGCTGTTGGACCTCGAAAAGATTGAAAAGAGTTCCGAAGGACCAAAAGAAAAATGTACCGCCGTCTGGCGTATCATAACTGGAAAATTGCAGCCTGATTAGGCGCACGTCCATAAATAATTGGAACTGACCTAAAAGCAGATGGCATTCAATAAAGAAATTTAAAATGAATTAACAACTATAAATTATTAGCGCACCCTATGGCTTATCACGGGACGCTGGTAAAAATGTAAAAATGGGCGCTCCTTCTTTTATGCATCTCTATCAATATTGATTGTTTTTAATTTATACCGTATTTTAATGAACCTTTGCTAAGGGAAATTTTATGGGTGGAAAGGCAAACAACTTCCAGTGGGACCACGAACATGTCCGTCGTATAAGAAAGGAAAAAGAAAGGTACAGAGGTGACAAGGATAAAGAGAACCTTTTAAAAATGGTCACCGAAAGTGTCTACAGCGAAGAAACCCATTACGTTCTTGAGTTGATTCAGAATGCGGAGGACGAGGGGGCAAAAGCCATCACGTTCACCATTACGAATGATTCAATCATAGTTGAAAATGACGGAGAACCCTTCTCGGCTGATGATGTTTTCTCGATCTGTTCCGCTGGCCAGAGCAGAAAGGAAAATAAAATTGGCTTCTTCGGTATCGGTTTCAAGTCGGTCTTCAATATCACCAAGAATCCTCAGGTTATATCAGGCAAGTATAATTTCCAGATAAGCGAATACATCTATCCTGACACGACCGATGAAGTGCCTGTTTCGATTGAGAGCTTCGACCAGTCAAGAGGAGCTTCCTTCGTTCTGCCAATCAATGCCATGAAAGGTTTAAATGGAAAGAGGCTTGCGAAAGGCCTCTACGAGGTGAATGAAAGACTGATGCTTTTCCTCCAAAGTTTGGAGAGAATAGTCTTAAATGACATGACAGGGGAGGAGGGGAAGACTTGGGAGATAAGGAAAGAGGAGCTTGTAGGTGGCTTCATAAGGATTGTGAATACGGGAACGGGATTAACCAGTACATGGAAAGTATTCAGGAAGACAGTAAGGGTACCACCTAACAAGGATATCCGGGTCAAGGGTAAGGAAAAGGCCGTGCGGTCGACGGTAGTCATAGCTTTTCCTCATCCGGTTGAAGACACTGATGTTAAGGCCGAGAAAGTCTATTGTTTCCTTCCCACAAGAACAAGGACAGACCTCCCTTTTCTTATACAGGGGGATTTCATTCCGACTCTCGGACGTGAGAGTATCGAGAAGAATGAGTGGAACCGTTGGCTTCTAAAGAAATTAGGGGAGCTTGCAGCCGAGAGCATTTTAGACATGAGAGAGGATAAGCTGTTCTCAAAACAGCTCTACAACCTAATTCCACTCCCGGACGAGGTTTTGGACGAAATAATAAGAAAAGTCCCTGAAACTATATTAGCTAAGCTCCGGAAGAAGCGGATTGCAGCCTGCGAGGGCTCATGGGAAAAGATCCAAGATGCAGTAATGCTCGACCAAGGCTTAAGCGGGCTCATCTCAGAGAGGGACTTGAAAGCGTTTTACCGAAGGAAAGTACGCAAGGTCAAAGATGAATTGGATGACAGGGCAAGAAAGGTCCTTACTGAGTTTGGTGCAAGACGGTTTGGTGTAAAAGAAATCGTGGGTTTGCTTAAGCTTACACAAGTCATCAGATCGAAGAAGGGGGAATGGTTCCTGGATGTCTATGACTACCTAAAAAGCAAAAAGAACGGCCATTGGAGGGGGAATAGTATCTGGAAAGAAATTCAGGTTTTGAAATTCCTGCGCACCAGCACCGGCGAGCTTGTAGCCCCCAAAGACGAGAGGAGGCCCTTCAGGCTGCTTACCCATTATCCGCAGAAGAAAGACATAGGCAATCTGGATAAGATATTCGACGAGGGCGAGCTCATTTTTCTGGACAAATTCTTTCAGCTTGCGAAAAAGAGAGCCAATGCGCGAATAGATCCTGAGCTGGAGGAAAAGAGACGAAGGGTCAAGGATTTTCTCAAGGAATACGGCGTAGAAAAATTAATGGAGGAGTACCACATAATAGACAAGGTGGTTCTTAACAGCTTTGATTCCAGAAGATGTAAACGATTCAGCAAGAAGAAGCTTGTGATATTCACAAACTTTATCAGAGAAAACATGTCCCTCTATGCCAATAGAATAAGATCGCAGAGGTCAGGTATTTCTGATGACAAGGTATTCGAGGACATCAGACAGAGGCTGTTCCTCAAAGGGTTCTATTTCGAGAATGGTAAAAGAAAGGAGGACCTGTTCAGGCCCGAGGAGCTTTATTTCTATAAGATTAAAGGTGAAATCACGGATATCTATAAGCTTTTCAAAGGTATAGATGGAATGCCGTTCCTTTCCCCTGCCTATTATGAAGAAAAGTTCGTTAAGGGATATTCAACCGTCGATACCGGACAAAGGCGGGGAAGGGTGAGGGAGGTACCTGAATGGGACGATTTTTTCAGAGAAATGGGAGTCTGGTCTTCGCCGAGGCTGCTTGCTCAAGACATAAACATTGACGAGGGCGAACTGAAATACAAAAACATCTCTTTTCAGTATTCGACAGAGGGTCACAAGCTGATTGATGACCACTATTTCCCGGACCTGAAGACCTTGGTCGAAAGCCTGGAACGCGAGAAACCTCAAACAAAGCATTCCAAAATGAAGGTGTTCCTGAATCTTGTTGGCAGAAGCTGGGACAGAGAGTACAAGAAAAGGGCAACGTCCAGATACAGACGGTTCTATTACACCCAATATATCACTGAAGTGAACTTCTCTTCATTCATCAACCAGATGAAGTGCCTAGAATGGGTACCAACGGAAAATCTGTTCAGTCTATTTAGGCCCGGGCAATGCTATGTGGGTACTTCGGAGAACAAACTCCTGCTCAGCGAGGATACCCCATTCGTTCTAAACTTGTCTGCATACAGGGCGTTATATAAGGCGATAGGGGTGAATGATTCTCCTACTACAGAACATCTCCTGAATTACCTAGTCGAGCTCAAGAAAGAATGGAAAGGTGATTATTTCCCCGCTGACTGGCTGGGGAAGATGGAAGCAATATACGGTTTCCTGTATGAAGATATCAAGAAGGACAAGGACCTTTTGGAATCGGCTGCGATATTACAGAAATTCCAGAGCGAGGATTTGATTTTTCTGCCAACGGAAAGGAGAAACTGGTGGAGCATTAAGGACGTTTATTGGAATAAATTTGACAAGGTATTTTCATGGATGAAAGGCTACCTCTCCCCGGAGTATCGGCCTGAGCTTGAGGGCTTTTTCAGGGTAATAGGGGTCAAGCAATCCCCCGACCTTGAGGACCTTGTGGGCATTCTTGAAGAGATAAGACATTCATACGTTAAAAGGCCTACCGGTAAAGATGCGCTTGAGCTCAAAGGAATAATCGATCCTGTTTATAGTGAGATGTCGGAGAGACTTAAAGAGGCCATTCCAAACGAAGTAGCAGCGAATGTCCATCTATTTGACAATGAAATTTTCCTAGCCTCGGACAATAGCTTCGCATCACCAGGTGCGCTGGTTTACTGCGATAATGAGAAACTCAGACGGATGTTCGGTGAAAACGCAAAGATCATGTGGCTGAGGTCTGATTGGAGAAAGCTTTCTCCCTTGTTTATAGAATCAAAAATTGACAGTCTTTCAAGCAGGGTGAGAGTGAAACTGGGGAAGGGGGTCGAAAGGGATATCACGGATGAAGAAAAGGAAACCATAAATTCACTATCTGAATATATTGGCGCATACATTAAATACTTCGATCCAAGCGGTTACGCCACAGTTGAGAAAAACAATGAGCTTCGAAGGATTGGTGAAATGGAAGTCAAGCTGGTATCTAGCCTTTCCCTCAAGCATGTGTTTTCTCCGAAAGGGGATAAAAGAAGATTTACGGTCACTGAGCCTAATGCCGAAGCCCATTATGATGAGGGAAGCAATACTTTGTACGTGCTGGATGCCGAAGATTGGTTAGAAAACTTCTGTATTACTATAGGTGGAGAGGTTTGCAGGATACTGAAGTCAACGAGCTTGCCAATCGGGACCCAGATAGAATCGCTTCTATCAGCAGGATGTGATGAGCAATTACGTGACAGGAAGTTTGCCTCGTTCGATATCCCGCAAGATGTCTTGAGGGATTTCATAGAGCCTGGCGAACAAAGACTGAAGAAAGGAAAGGAATCAGCTTCAGGAGAAGCCGACAAAGATAAGCGTGAACCCGAGATAGATACTGACAACCAGAAAGAGGAAAGTGGTGAGAAGGATGTTACTAGGGGACGTAAACCTTCGGACACCTTCAGTTTCAAGGAAGAGGAATTGATATCCTCTGATGAAATCGTAAAATTCAGGTACAACAAGAAAGGCGAGACTGCCATAGATATCGATATAGAGAGGCAAAAAGGGAAGCCTCAAGGAAAGCCTAAATCCGGTTCCAGAGGTAGCGGGGGAACCACCAGATTTTCAAAATCAGTTATCTCTAGGCATGAAACAGAAAGTAGGGCGATTGAAATAGTCGAGATGTACGAATCAGAAAGGGGGCGCGACCCAAAGGATGTAAGAAAGGATGGAGTAGGCTATGATGTCGATTCATCTGATAGGAAGATAGAAGTAAAATCATTCAAGGGCAGTCCCGGAGCAATAGAACTTTATTATAGCGAGTATGATGCAGCTAAAGTTTACGGCGAAGATTTCTATATTTATGTTGTGTATAATATGCTCAAGGGAAGCCAACCAAAGATAGAAATAATTAGAGACCCTTTTAATTCTGTGGTTTTTGTGGCCCAAAAGAGAACCGCTAAAAATTGGAAAAATTCTATTATAGAAGAAGTTGAAGTTTTGAGTAAAATTGAAGACAAGGTAGATTAGGTGAATCGCAGGTAAAAAAAGCGTTTCGACGGTCTCACTCTCAGATGAGAGCGACTAGATTGTAAAAGAGGGACGGTGTTGATTTGTTGCGTTTCCCGCTGAGGGTTTAACGGCCTTTTGAAATAGTTCCCAGAATGTGGACGGGCGGGCAGGCTGTATGTTTTTCCTGACGCATATTTTCCTAAGCAACCTTTAAAGGGCAATCTCCATGGCCTGTAACAGACCTATGGCTTTACGCCTTACATACAGGTCATTATACTGTATAAAGACCATGGAAAAATATGGTGAAAAATAACTGCTAGAAAAGTCCCAATGCTTTCTAAAAACCGCTTTCCGGCAGGACTTCAGTGCTCCACAACCACCTGGAACACCACGTTTCCAGCCGCCGGAAAGGTTCGGTTGCAGGCGGGTTTTTTTCATGTCCTCGATCAGTTTCGTTTGTTCCGTTTTGGCAAGACTTGAGGTGCAGGCTCACGTCGGATATAATACAAACCGTGCCGGCACAAGGAGGCTCCATGAAGGATATCATCGTTCAATGCACGTGTGGGCGGAAATGCCGGGTTGATGCCTCGGATGGATCCACCTGGCGATGCCCAGAGTGCGGAAGAATCGTCAGCCTTCCCAGCAAGGAGAATGATCCCTCCCGAAGGGACAGCATGGAAAGCTTTGTCGATGCGACTTTTGAGCTCTTAAACGAGGTAGACGGGGCTTTTCCCACGTCCGGGGCGCGGTGATTGCCCGGTGCAGGATTTCAAGAAAGGCCTTCCGCTCATAACAAAACCGTAATGGCTGCAACGAGAAGCATCGTCTGTCCTACTTCATAATGATCGCAGTCCTCGGGGTTGTACTCGTCCTCGCCGCTGAAGCGTGAGCTAAGCTCCTCGAGGTGAACAAGGTGGCCGAGCATGCCAAGCTTGTAACGCGTACCTGAAAAGCACGATCGAATCGGACCGGGATTGCTAAATTCACAAAATTTACATAAAAAAAATTATAGCAAATTCTACCAGAGGATTTAACCTTTATTTTTCCTTCCCCTTATCAGGCATACCCCAAAACATCACTATGTGTATCTGGTCTGGAATTTACAGGGCTGGAAGAATACAGATCAGCATCAATTGGCTGTGATTATAGCCCCTGTGTCCAAAAGTAATATTTTATGTGGTATCGAGGGTTGTCAACTGAAAGAAAGTGACAACCCTTTTCTTGGCCTAGGTGTTATATCGAAAGGTTGAAGCTTGGTCAGTTATGCTTGAACACTGGTATGGTCCAATTGCCAGGTGTCAATTTTAGATGAATATTTTAAGATATTCTTTTATGCGATGGAATATCAAAAGGGTATAAGGGGAAACGATTTTTCTCCCTAACATCGGGAAATGCAAAAAAGACATAAAAAAGTACTTGACAAATATGTCATGAGAGGTTAGTTTTGTACAAAAGTATAAATAACTTACGCAGAGCGTAATTATCTATTATGGAACGAACAAAAGAACATAGATATTTTATTCAGTCCTTGGCTAAAGGATTGGCTGTATTTGAGGCTCTTGCAGAGGCACAGTCTCCTATTACTCTTTCAGAGATCGCCCAGGCTCTTGGTACTAATAATGCTACGGCAACGAGGCTCTGTTATACCTTAACGAAATTGGGATTCCTCAGTCGTGATAAACAGAAGCTGTACCACTTAACACCAAAAGTTCTTGCTTTAGGATCTCACTCCATATGTACTTTGGGTTGGCAAAATATAGCTCAATACTATTTGGAGAATCTTTTCGAGGAGATTCAGGAAACGGTAAGCCTGTCGATTTTAGACGGTATGGATGTTTTGTATGTAATCAGAATCAGAAAAGAACGCCATCTGCCTTTTGATATTCGGATAGGAACCAAGCTTAAAGTATATTACTCAGCAATGGGAAAGGTGCTTATGGCAATGGGAAATCAAGAAAAAACGCAAAATATATTAAAAGCATTAACCTTTGACCCTTTAACTAATCATACTATTAATAGCTTAGATAACTTTTGTGTGGAATTGGATGAGGTTCGGAAAAGAGGTTATGCCATTAATGATGAAGAACTTTCCATCGGAAATCGTGCAATTGCAGCTCCTTTGGTTGATGCAGAAGATGTTGCAGTGGCAGCGATAAACATCGCTGTTCCGACCATACGATACAGCAGAATGGATTTGGAGGAACGTCTTGCACCTAAATTAATTAAGGTTTCAGGGGAAATTTCCAAAGCTTTGATTCAATCAGATATGTCTATCGTTTTAGGCGAAGAAACTTAGATGAGTACCAAGTCAGTTTTATGTATGCAAAACATGCGGTCAGAGATGCAGATATTGAAATAAATAAACAATAAAAACCAAAAATATATTTTTAGGGAGGCACTGGATGAACAACTGGTTGAAAGGTAAAAAGGCCGTAGTTATCGGAGAAAGGGATGGAGTTCAGGGGCCATCAATTGCAAAGTGTCTTGAGGCAGCAGGTTCAGACGTCGTATACGCTGTGACTGAGTGCTTTGTCTGAACGGCTGCCGGAACAATGGATGCGGAAAATCAAGCCCGAGTGAAGAACATCGCTGAAGATTCGAGTGATGAAGATAGCTCAAACAACATCATTGTTGTGCTAGGCGCTAGTGATATAGAAGGGGCATTGATTTCAGCGGAAACGGTCACTGAAGGTGACCCGAGCTTTACCGGTCCATTGGCAGGGGTCTCGTTGAGGCTCCCAGTTTACCATATATTGGAACCAGAGATGAGGGATGCCATTCCAGAGGGAATCTATGAGGAAAATGTTGGGATTTGGGCAATGACTGTGGACACCGACACGATAGGCGAGGAGTTCAGAGCAATTCGTGAAAAAGCTTTGAGAAAATCTTCTGGATAGAATTGAAAATTTATTGCAATGGAAACATAGATAGAGGAATTCCAAAATGAGACTTCAGATCGAATCCATTGATATAAAAGATGTAAAGGTTGGCTCAAAGAGTTATGTGCTTGAACATGTGTTGCATCTTAGTCTTCTTGATTTAAAGGAGTTAATTTTAAAAGACGTCAGAATCAGTTCTGTTGAAGTCGATGTGGTATTTCCAGGCGATCAGGTACGCATTGTAAATTTGGTTGATGTGATTCAGCCACGATGTAAGATAGATCTAGAGGATGCGGATTTCCCCGGTTTTATTGGAAAAGTTAATACGGCTGGTCATGGGAGAACAAGGTCTCTCCGGGGTGTAGCCGTTCTGGTAGCCGACCCCCAGACTACGAGGAAGTATTCTGCATTTCTCGATATGGCTGGTCCAGCGGCCAAGCTCAGCCGCTATGCTAAAATGCCGAATATCGTAGTTGCCCCACAGAAGACAGAAAATACGGAGGAACGGGATTTTGAGGACGCCGTAAAGATAGCGGGGCTGAAGACAGCGGTTTATTTGGCTCAGGCCGCTGAGGGTCATCCAGTTGATGACACTGAGGTATTCGATCTTGATCTGCCTCGCTTGCCAAAGGATTCGAACCTTCCCCGAATTGCCTATTACTATCAGCTCTACAGCCCTCAGCACGATCATCATGGCATTTCAGACAAGTGCTTTTATGGTATTGAGGTTGGCAATCTTCTTCCTACCATAATCCATCCGAATGAAATCCTGGATGGTGGAGTAACCGGCCATCAAACGATCAGAAGTCTTGACACTTACAGCATCCAGAACCATGGCGTCGTCAAGGAACTGTATCGACGTCATGGGAAGGATTTGCTCTTCGCTGGCGTCGTTTGCGGGGTGGCGAACATGGAGCCTGTTCAGCGGCAACGCAAAGCGATGATGGCTGCAAACCTCATTGCTCACGTGCTAGGGGCCAACGGCTCGATCCTCACGAAAATTCATGGTGGTATGCCACATGTTGATCTCGCCTTGGTCGGAGAAGAGTGTGAAAAGCGGGGAGTGAAAACAACGTTGTTCGTACAGCCGCTGGTTAGCCAGGGTACACTGTCTGAGACCTCTCTGTTCAGCTCCGAGTTGCTCGATGCTATAATTGTAGTAGGCGCCACTCAGGAGAGGATCAAGGTGCGATTTCAGCCGGAGAGAATCCTAGGTGGCACAAAGGAGACGCATCTTTTTACCCCGGATCCATTTGTTCAAAAAGCTGGGGAATCCGTCATAGACACAGAAGAGTTTCTGATAGCCGGTATTCATGACCACATAGGCGGGGCAAAGATTATCGCAACCGAGTACTAGTTCGAACGTTAGGAAGGAAAGAAACCATGAGCGATAAGAAATTGAGAGTAGCTTACTATCTCAACCAGTTTTTTGGTCAGGAGGGGCGTGAGGAGAAGGCTGACATGAAGCTGATGCTCAAAGAAGGGTCGGTGGGCCCTGGCTTGGCTCTTCAGAATGCTTTGGGGGGAGAGGCAGAGGTGGTAGCCACCATAGTCGGCGGTGATAACTACGTGGCTACCCATACGGAGGATGCCTCAGCTGAAGTCCTCAGGCTTCTAAAACCCTACAAAATCGATTTGTTCTTCGCGGGACCTGCATTTGAGGCAGGACGTTATGGTATAAGCTGCGGGGCCTTGTGTAAAGCAGTGGGAGAAGCGCTTGGGATTCCGGCAATTACCGGAATGTATGAGGAAAATCCAGGAGTGGAACTCTACCGAAAGACCAGTTATGTCGTCAAGACAGGGAATTCGGCTATAAAAATGGCCGCAGATCTGGGGAGAATGGTGGCAATTGGAAGGAAGTTGCTAGGTGAGATAGATGCATCGAGGCTGCTTTCAGGGGAAACGATTGGGCAACCTTCGGAGGATGGGTATTTCCCGCGTGGGTTGGTTAAAAATGAATATGTGGAAAAGACGGCTGCTGAACGCGGGGTAGATATGCTCCTAGCGAAACTGGGAAATCTGGACTTTGTCAGCGAGTTGCCGTTGCCCAAATTTGAAAGGATACCACCTCCGCCTCCGGTAATGGACATCACTTCCTGCGAGGTTGCTCTCGTGAGTGATGGTGGCCTGTGTCCGAAGGGGAATCCGAATGGCTTGAGCGGTCGGGGAAACAAGATTTGGTGCACCTACGAAATAGATAGCTTATTCTCGAAGGATGTTACTGAGATCGAGTGCGAAGTGGTACACACCGGATACTATCCGCTGGAGGTTATGGAGAATCCTTTCAGACTGGTACCTGTTGACGTTCTACGGGACCTCGAAAGGGAAGGAGTTATAGGAAAACTGCACCCAACCTACTTCTGTACCTCCGGCAATGCTACGATCGCAAAGGTGTGTAAGGACATGGGCGATGAGATAGCTACTGAACTCCTTAACAGAGGTATTCAGGCTGTCATCCTTACGTCAACATGAGGTTCAAGCACTCGTTGCGGGTCAACGATTGCCTCAGCCATAGAAAAAATAGGCATTCCTGTTGTACAGATTACCGCGGTACCACCAGTGGCTAAAATGGTGGGAGTTAATCGCGCTCTCCGGGGGCAAAAGGTTACCAATGTATTGGGCGATAGTAATTTACCTCCGGATAAGGAGAAAGAGCTAAGGCGACGTTACATCAATCGTTCCCTTGAAATCCTGCAATTAAATGTAAAAGAACCACAAATGTTCACGTTGGACGGAATAGAATAGAATAAATTCCGAAGGCAATTTGCCAAGGAGAGGAGCGATATATGGCAAACGAAATAACTGGCGAAAAGTTCGATGAACAAGTTGTTCAGTCTGAACGGCCTGTACTTGTTGATTTTTGGGGGCCCCTGTGTGGTCCCTGCTTGGCTATGATGCCAGCAGTGGAGGAACTAGAGCGTAAGTACGCTGATAAAATCAAGCTCGTCAAAATAGATGCGTCCCGGAACAAGAGATTCTGTTTAACTCTAAAGGTTTTAGGCCTTCCCACCTATCTATTTTATAAAGATGGCAAAGAGGTGGGTCGTCTTACCGGAGAACATGCTGCCATTGACAACATCGAAGCTACATTGAAGAAGATGATTGGGTAGAATAAAGGAGTGAAAATATAGCAATGACTGTAGTCATCAAAGAAGTTGCGTATGAGTTGATTTGTGTGCCTGATTTTGTACGGTACGGATCGAAACCCTTTAGGGATATCCCGGAAAAGAGGGAGTTGTTGCAGGAGATAACAGATCACCTTAGGAACTATGAAGATGTTGTAAACTACCCACCCCATCAGGTCTTCATAGGCAACAAAACTCCTGATGAACTCGCTGAAATTCCCAAACCGTGGTACGAGAATCTGAGCAAGGATGGCACGCGACAAGGACCATTTGGGGAAATTATGCCAGAGGATGAATTCTACGGATGGATGAAGATCGCTGACGACTTCGATTTGATCTGGTTAGAGGCCGAGTTTGTCGATCAGATTAGAGATACCTTTGCCGTTCACCCATATATCGGTGAAGCCCAGGTGAGAAAACTTGGAGAAGGGAAATCCTTTTACAAGATAGAGGAGATTATTGATAAGGGGGAAGCGGTGCCTTTGTATTTTCAAGGAAAAATGGTGGGCTCCCTGCGGCGTGACCATGCCAAAGATGACACATTGAAGCCCCTTGTGCTAATGGAAAATCTTATGGCGAGGGCTTCTGGCTCGCTGGCGATGCTTCATCTATTAACTAGGGCAGCGATTTCGCCAACGGAGGTAGATTTTGTTTTAGATTGTACTGAAACGGCCATAGGTGACAGGTACAATAGAGGTGGAGGTAGTATGTCAAAGGCTATGGCCGAGATGGTGGGTTGCCTGAATGCCACTGGAAATGACATACGGGCTTTCTGTTGTGCTCCCAATCACGCAATCATCAACGCAGCAGGTCTTGTGGAGGCCGGTATCTTCGAAACCGTCGTGGTAGCCGGAGGTGGTTGTTTAGCCAAGGTTGGCATGAAGTATATGGGGCATCTAAAAAACAACATGCCTATTCTCGAGGATGTTTTAGGTGCTATTGCTTTTCTGATAACCAAAGATGATGGATATAGCCCAGTGATTCGATTGGATTCAGTGGGAAAGCACGATGTTGGTGCAGGATCACCACAGCAAGCTATCATGACCTCTCTCATCATCAAGCCCCTCGAGAAATTAGGCATGAAAATGACCGATATTGATAAGTATTCCACTGAGCTCCACAACCCAGAAATAACAGTGCCCTCAGGCAGTGGAGATACCCCCGCTACTAACTACAAAATCATGGGTGCTCTTGCTGCCTTGAATAAACAAATTGATAAAACGGAAATTGAACAGTTTGTCAAAGAACGGGGTATGTTGGGGTTTTCTCCTACACAGGGCCATGTACCATCTTCGGTTCCATTTTTAGGGCATGCAATTCAGGCGATGAAGAGGGGTGAGATTAATAATGCAATGTTCATAGCCAAAGGTAGCCTATTTCTTGGCCGAATGTCTCAGTTGTCTGATGGATTATCATTTATCCTTGAGGCAAATCGTACTTAGTAATACAATGAAATTAATGAGATAGCCAATATTCATTTTTTTAGGTTGAAATACCACATCATATAAGAAAATAGCGATATGGATGACTTCGAAGTTATTATAATTGGTGGAGGACCAGCGGGATTGACTGCAGGACTGTACGCTGCACGTGCTCATCTTAATACTGTTCTCCTCGAGGCCAAAGTCCCTAGTGGTCAAGTAGCGATGGCTAATACCATAGAAAACTATCCGGGTTTCCCAAAGGGTATTTCAGGGGTTGAGCTCATTGATAGGTTTGCCCAGCAGGCATTGGGAGTCGGCTTGACAATTCGTAAATTTAATATTGTAGAAAAAATGGAGCTGAAAAATGGTAGCAAGATCATCACTACGGGGCGCGATAAATATTCAACGTCAACCCTTATAGTTGCAACCGGTGCTCAGTGGAACAAATTAAATATCCCAGGGGAAAAGCAGCTCGCCAATAAAGGAGTCTCCTATTGTGCAACTTGCGATGGTGCTTTCTTCGAAAATCTGGAAGTAGCTGTAGTAGGTGGAGGAGACACTGCAGTAGAAGATGCCCTCTACCTATCTAAAATTGTCAGCAAGGTGTTTCTGGTACATCGTAGAGACAACCTGCGCGCTCAAAAAATATTACAGGACAGGGCGTTAAACAATCCTAAAATTGAACCTATTTGGGACACTGTCGTCAGGGAGATAAAGGGTGAGGAAATGGTGCGCAGTTTGCTGCTGCAAAACCTCAAAGATTCCAGCACTGCGGAATTATCGGTCAGCGGTGTTTTTATAGCTGTAGGCCAGCAACCAAATGTGGAATATTTGCGTGGTTTAGTCGATATGGATAAAACGGGCTATATCCTCACTGATGAACACTGCGCTACCTCTGTGCCTGGGATTTTTGCTGCGGGAGATGTTCGAAAAAAAGATCTTCGGCAAATTTCCACGGCTGTTGGTGACGGTGCCATCGCAGCAATGGCAGCGGAGAGGTACATCGAGGAGCAGATACAAGATGAAATTGTTAGTCTAAAAGGAATAGAAGCTTCTCTTCTTTGAATTGATTAACCAAGAAAATAAGAGGGAATGATATTTATTAGGTGAACAGGGGCCAAATTTGAAACCAAAATACTCTAACTACATTAAAAGGGAGGGAAACGATATGAAAAAATTTGGAGCCTTTTTAGTCTTGATATTTTGTTTAGGCCTAATAATTTTGCCTTCAGAGAGAGCATTTAGTAAAGATCTATATGTGTCAATAGCAACCGGAGGGACGGGAGGAGTCTTTTACCCGGCAGGAGGGGCTATATCCGATTTAATCCGAAAACATTGTCCGTCGGTAAAAGGTGCTACTGCCGAAGTTACAGCTGCGTCTTTAGAAAATGTAAAACTCGTCAATTCGGGACAAAGTGATTTTGCAATGATGTCTTGGGTCGCTGTTGTATCAGCGGGCATGAAAGACAAAATACCAAACGTGAGGTCTGTCTTCTTGTTGCACGGAAGTCCACGTCAGTGGATAGTACTCGCAGATAGCAAAATCCACTCTCTTTTGGACTTCAAGGGGAAAAGAGTTGTAGTAGGTGCTCCCGGAAGTGCTACAGAAGAATGCTCTCGAGCAGTATTTGAATTGATTGGATTGAGTTTTGATGACATTAAGCCAGCATTTCTATCGTTTAGGGAAGGCGTAGAAGCACTTAAGGATAACCGTGTTGATGTGGCATGTGTCCAAGCGGGGTTTCCAACCTCGACGGTGATGGACATAAACACTGTGCGTGATATTAGGCTTATTAACATTAGTAAGAAGAATTTAGAGAAAATAGAGAAGGCATTCCCTTCTATGCCGCCAATTACGATACCAGCGGGAACTTACCGTGGACAAGATCAAGATGTTCATACTTGGAACACGCCGGGGCCGATGATTTGTAATAAGGATTTGCCGGAGCAAGCTGTGTATGAAATAGTCAAAGTATTACACAAGCATAAAGACTGGCTGGTAGAAAATGTACACAGGTTCTGTAAATATTGGGAATTTAGTCCGGTAGTTCAAAAATACTGTCCGCTTCACCCTGGAGCAGCGAGGTATTACAAGGAAATTGGGTTGTTGAAGTAGAAAAACAATGAGGGACACTGGATGTTAGCCTTTCCTATTTGTACTAACGCAGAGCTTTGATGAATAAAACATATTAATATTATATTAATGAGTTGTTTTTAATAGTGTTCTGTTCGTATTGATGGGTCGATTATTGGGGAATAGTGGCCAAAAGCCTTTTCATGATTGGTAAGATTTTCATAAGGATGCGAAAAAGATGGAAAAGGAGATATATGATATCAATTTGTACTAATATAACCAGCGGAAACGCTAAATATTAAATAGTTAAGCTATCTAATGCTCTATGTCAGTAATTTATAGTTAGCATTTTAATTAAATCAAACAGACCTAAATATGTTAGGAAATAGTATAAATTATCAGAAATATAATTGCTTATTGCATTGAATTTAATCTAAAATATTAAACGATATTGAGTTTGAAAACAATGAAGCACTTTATATTTTTATTACTACTAATATTTAGTATAGCACCAGGCACTAATGTGTTTGCATCAGTGTGTGGCAGCGAATTTCATATAGAACTTATAAACCATTCCAAAGGCAATAGCCTAATATTGTCTATGATAGCATCTCCCGAGGATACATTCGAACTCAAATACATCCATTCTGTAGAGAAAACGCCTGTTTTTGAAATCTATAACTTTGATAGTAAGGGACAAATCTATCTAACTGAAACCACCGTGGAATCATCAGGTTACGGCCTGCCGTTGGCTGAAGATGGGGATAAGGTTGTTTATGGTGAAAAAACTATGACAATCACTGGAATGCACAAGAGAATCGATTGTTTGTTGATGAGGGTGAGTTATTTGAATGATATGTTCCTCTCTTTTTCTCTATGCAGCATTAACCTGCGTGATGTGGCTTGTAGTGGGGATCAGATTGAAATAAAAATAAGTGTTGCTGTCAAAAGGGAGATTTTGAATGAGGGAAGTTGCCAATACAGGTGGCGGTGAAAACGAACTTGCGTCAGGAGAAAAGGCTCAGGGTTTTTTGGGAAAGCTTATTTTTCTTTTGGGCATTGGAATGTCTTTGTTTCACATCTACTTCAGCACGATCGGTCTCATTTCGACAATAAGTGTGAGAAGCGGGCATCTAATTTTTGCCATGGCCATAATTTTTCTCTCTTACCCGCTGACCAAAAAAGGGGGAAAGGTGAGATTTATAGATTGGCTATTTGTTTTTTTGGCCTGTATTAGTGGCTTCTATATTATCTTTATGTATCCAGAAATGCGATATCATATTGGAAATTTGACTTTAGCTGACAAAATATGTGGCGTTATTTTAATTTTTCTGACTGTAGAAATTACCCGTCGAACCATCGGATTGTCGTTAACTCTCATCGCATTGGCAGCTTTAGCCTATGGTATTCTTGGGCCTTATGTGCCCGGTATCTTAGGCCATCGCGGATACAACCTCTCTCGAATTATAAGTCAGATGTATTGTTGCTTGGAAGGCATTTATGGGATCCCCTTAGGGGTTATGGCGACAATGGTGTATCTGTTTGTTTTGTTCGGTGCATTTCTGGAAAAAACAGGGGCGTCTGAGTTTTTTATTGACCTAGCCTATGCTCTTACAGGGAAATACGCAGGAGGCCCTGCTAAAACTGCCCTTATTGCCTCTGGCTTAATGGGGTCGGTATCTGGCAGTGCGGTTGCGAATACAGTTACAACGGGATCGGTGACTATTCCACTAATGAAATCGGTGGGGTACAAGCCTGAAGTTGCAGGAGGTATTGAAGCTGCAGCATCGACAGGAGGGCAGCTTATGCCTCCCTTAATGGGAGCAGGCGCTTTCATTATGTCAGAGTACACTGGAATACCTTATTTGACTATTATCACCGTTTCAGTAATTCCTGCCCTACTCTACTATTTAACATTAGGATTTTTTGTCCACAACGCCGCAGTGTCTACAGGGTTAAAGGGGATGTCAAAAGAACAGCTTCCTCATTTAGGGAAGGTTTTACTAAGTGGATGGCATTTGTTTGTTCCTCTTGGAACTCTAATTTGGTTATTGGTAAGTGGATATTCGCCTACTTTCTCTGCTAGCATCTCTATTCTTGTATTAATTGTCGTAAGCATGTTTCGATCTAGTAGCCGATTAAGTGTACGAGACTTTTTCGAAGCTCTTGCAGCCGCCTCTAAAATGGCTGTACCTATTTCTGCCGCGTGTGCTGCTGCAGGACTTGTGGTAGGCATTGTTGGTTTAACCGGTCTAGGGCTGAAGTTTTCAACAATGATTCTAGAAATTGCTGGAAATAGTGTGTTTATTGCTATGATACTTGTAATGTTTGCTTCGCTCATATTGGGGATGGGACTTCCCGTTACGGCCGCCTATATCATGCTTGCAGTTTTGGCCGTGCCAGCATTAGTTAAGTTGGGCATTACAATGTTAGCTGCCCATTTAATTGTATTTTGGTATAGCCAGGATTCTAATGTAACCCCACCAGTTTGTCTGGCAGCGTATGCAGGAGCTGGTATTGCAGAGGCTAATCCAATGAAAACCGGTTTTTATGCCTGGAAGTTGTCTAAGGGTTTATATCTAATTCCTTTCCTTTTTGCCTATCGACCTGAGATTCTGGTAACTCAAGGATGGTATCAAGCAATTATTATAGGGCTTCAAGGTCTCGTTGCACTAATGGCAGGTGTTGCCGCGTTAGACGGCTTCTTGTTTGTGCGCTTGAATATTTGGTATAGATTAATTTTAGGTTGTATATGCATAGTTATATTTTGCCCGAGTTTAACCTTGAGGCTTATAGGACTTTTCACATTTTTTGGTATTTTTGTGTTTATGTTTATAGTCAAAGCTTATTCAAAAATGAAAGCTGAAAAGGGAGAAGAGTTATATGAGTCTTTAGTTAAACATTGATTTGTTTCAAGTTCCTATTAGAAGAAACGGTACGCTGTAACAATATGAGTGGAGCTACTTAAATTTTTTTAAATGGCAGAAAAATGAACTTAGCTTGGGTATATAGTTGGGATTGTAGAAATATTATTAAAAAATTCAGGAGGGATAATTATGAAAAGATTTATCAACAGCAAGGCAACCCAATTTGCTCTAGTTTCGATGTTCTTTATTTTGGCGGTAATCTTTCATTGTTATGGAGTGCAAGCAGAAGCTTCGAGTACGCCTGCCTTTACTGGGGATGTGACATGGAAAGTCGATGCCGAAGTTGAAGCTACTCTTTTAAGCTGCGAGGTAAAGCCTTATAAGGGATGGAAAAAATCCGTATGTCACTTTGAATTAAACATTAAAAACAAGGCTGATCGCTCTTTGCGCTTTCGTGTAAGAATTATGTTATCAGAAGAAGGACTTGGATGTGGTGGGTTTGTGCCTCGTAAAACTAAACTTAAGCCAGGCGAAGAAATGAAAGTAGTATATCCTGTGAGATACGAGAAGATACCTGAGGCCATTGTCATTACTGTTAATACAGTAGAATAAAAAACCAGGGTCATGAGATGACAGTTGCATCTAGCAAAGTTATCGGTAACATGGTTGACTCTGAAACGCTTTTTATAACCAAGATCAACAAAGCCAGCATAGCCCCTCCAGTCATAACCATGAATGACTGTTGCATAATTTATGCGTCCTTTGATAGCCTATTGCAGTGTAGTTATGGAATGCTATGATGTTTTGAATACTTGCTTTTAACAGCCACAGCTAAAATTTCTACTACTTTTTAGTGCCTTGTACTAATCGGGGTATTTTATAAAACGCAACCGGCATGGTTAGCTAAAGTAATAAATACAAAGGAGTTGGGTATGAGCTTAAAGGAAGTAAAGGAAAATTATGGAATGCTGAAGTTATTCATCAATGGGGAATGGGTTGAATCGGAAGCTACAGAAATAAATCAGACCGTAAATCCGGCGACAGGTGAGGTTATTGCGGAATTCCCAACCGCAACCATGAAAGAAGCTCGATCTGCAGTTGATGCAGCGCATGGAGCCTTCAAGGAATGGAGAGAGATGCCTTTGCGAGATAGGGCAACATTGCTCTTCAACATGCGGGGAAAAGTTGTTGAAAAATACGATGAGCTTTGCCGTATCCTGACTCAGGATCATGGAAGGACAATGGCGGAATCAAAAGGTTCGTTAAGCCGCGTTATTGAAAACATTGAGTCGGCGTGCTCTGCGCTCTACGGTTTGGTCAAGCGTAACGAGCATATGGATCAAGTAGCGACCGGTATTGACCAATATCTTATATGGGAACCGCTGGGCGCATTTCTCATCATAACTCCAAGCAATATTCCTATGCATGCTTGGTCATCTTTTGTTCCATATGCCATGGCGGCTGGCTGCACGGTCGTGGTGAGTCCAAGCAGACAAGATCCTGTCGCTGGGGAAGCTATGTGCAAAGTGGCACAAGAGGTGGGCTTCCCCCCTGGGGTGATAAACATGATCCACGGTGGAAGGGATATTAACAAGGAAATACTCCTCCAGCCTGAAATTAAAGGGGTTGGGTTTATAGGCTCTAATAGGGCAGGGTGGGAGCTGTTTGAATTATGCGGGAAACTTGGAAAGACTTCATCTATGAACGGTAATGGTAAAAACCACTGTGTTATTATGCCAGATGCCGACGTTGATCAATCTGTTGAATGGCTTGTCAGGGCATGCTTTGGATTGACAGGACAGCGCTGTCTCGGTGTCGATAACGTAGTCATCATTGGGGACATCTACGATGAGGTAAAAACTAAGTTTAGAGAGGCTGCCGCAGCTATGAGGCTCGGATATGGACTTGATGAGGAAACTACACTTGGGCCAATGACCACTCAGACCGGAAAAGAGAAAGTGATCAACTGGATTGAGCAATCAGTCGCCGAAGGCGCTAAAGTATTACTTGATGGAAGAAATGTGCAGGTTAAGGACTATTCAGATGGATACTTTATTGGCCCCACTATCCTTGAAGAGGTGAATGTTGATATGTCGATGGCCAAAGAGGAGGCTTTTGGACCAGTGGCGAGCCTGATCCGAGGAGATAGCCTCGATCAGGCGATAGAATGGATTAACAGCAAGACAAATCTTGGACACTCTGCTTCCATAATGACCCAGGATGGTAAGAAGGCGCGTAAGTTTATCAGGGAGGTTAACGTGGGCAATGTTGCAGTGAATGTGGCCGTTGCTCAACCTTACGCATTCTTCCCACTGGGGTCTAGGAGAGAATCCTTTTTGGGTACTGCTAAATCGAGAATGTCTTCTATGAGGATGTTTATGGATGAAAAAACGGTTGTTTCGCGCTGGATATGATTTTTGGGAGCGCTATTAGTTCTTAACCAGTATAAATGAAGACATGTAATTGAATAAAATCCTCAAATGTGACAAGGGAGTAAAAGAATTGGGAGATGTAATTGGGTTTATTGGTCTCGGCATAATGGGGATGCCTATGTCGAAGAGATTGCGAGAGACTGGTTATGAGGTGATTGTTTACGATATATCGTCAGAGCCTGTAGAAAAACTGGTTGAAGTGGGTGCTAAGAAAAGTGCGTCTCCAAAAGATGTCGCATGTCGAAGCGATGTGGTGATATCAATGCTACCAACGCCTACTATTACAAAGAAAGTCATCTTTGGGGAAGATGGTGTCAATGCCGGGATTCGGAGAGGCTCAGTGTACATTGATATGAGCACATCTGACCCTTTGCTGACGAGTCATATTGCTGAAGTATTTGAAGAGAAAGGTGTGCGAACGTTAGATGCGCCAGTAAGTGGCGGAATAAAAGGAGCTAGAGAGGGAACCTTGACAATCATGGTTGGGGGATGTCGGGCTACCTTCGAGAGAGTTAAAGATGTATTGTCTTGCATGGGTAAGAATATCATGTACACGGGTAGGGTAGGATCTGCGCATACACTTAAAGTTATCAACAATATGTTATTAGCAATGAATATGGCCGCCACTTCTGAGGCTCTAGCCTTGGGGGTAAAAGCTGGGATTGAACCGACGATGATGCGAGATATTATGTCTGTTAGCTCGGGCAGATCCTATGCCTTAGAAGTAAAAGTTAGAGATTTTGTTTTTCCACGAAACTTCGCTCCGGGTTTTACGGTAGATCTTCTAAACAAAGATATAGATATTGCTTTGAATCTTGGGAGAAGATTAGGAACCCCAGTGCTATTAGGAAACTCGATCAGACAATTGTATGAATCTTTAGTGGCTAAAGGGCAAGGGGGGAAGGATGCTTCTATCATTATAACCTTTTTTGAGGAAATGATGCATACGAAAAAAATCAAAGGCAAACCAAGTTAATGAGTGGTAAGAGAGATTGTTGATAATGGAATTTTTTCACCTGCTTTTTAGTGGTTTAAAGAGATTTAGCGGAACGGATAAACCATTAAGTGATAGAGCTGTGCATTTTTAGAGAAAAATTAAAAACAAAAGTGAATGAGGAGCAATCAAAGATTTATAGAGGACGCCGAGCCTGAACTTGAAGATGAACATATAAGTTTAATCCTACTGGAGAAAACAAATGAAACTGAGTAGAGAACAAGAAGACATGCTGGCAGGAAATGAAGGCTATGGTGTGCAAAAGGCCATGGAGATCCTTACAGCTATGGGAGATGCAGTTGGAGCGGAAAAGATGGAACGGATCACCTATGCCCACCTTATGCCCCCGGATCTCATGTTTTTCCCTTATGGTAAGCAGGGCGCATGGGCACATGACATGACTGCAGAGTTAACAAAAGACCTCAAAGGTTTCAAAGTTATCACAACTGTGGAACCTAAATTCTGTGATCTTTGTATTGCAAAGGACCTTCAATTCACTGATGACATAATAGAGGAAATGCACAGAATCCAAGGAAATGCCGTGAACTTCTATGAGCGGCTCGGAATTATGACTACCTATACTGCGATGCCTTTTCTTTATTACCAGACCAAACTAGGAGACCACGTAAGCATTTCTGAGTCAATTGCCACTCTGTGGTCCAATACTATGTTCGGCTCCCGTTGCGAGCGTGACGATGGTGTAACTTCTTTAGCTGCTGCCATAACTGGTTATATACCCCTATCGGGTGCCCATTTAGATGAACAGCGTTATGCCGAAGTGGTTATAAGACCTGGAGAAGATATCAGCTTTGCCAAGTTCAACGATGCGGACTGGGATGCCTACAGCCTAGCCGCTAGCCGCAAATGCAAGGAAAAGAGGCCCGTATTTGTAGGGTTACCACCTAAGCCCGGAATCACGGCGCTGAAGCACCTTTTGTCGGTTATCGCAGTGGAATCGGGACTTGCTGTCATGCACATCGTAGGCATCACGCCGGAAGCTCCAACTCTAGAAGCTTCTTTGGCGGGGCACTCGCCCTTGGATGAGTGCATTGTCGGACAAAGGGAAATTGATGAAGCTTACCAGCTTGCCAATACGGCAAAGGGAAGAGACATTGACTTCATTCTGCTTGGGTGTCCACATGTAACTATGAGTGAGATGAGAGACTTGGCTCAAACACTTGACGGAAAGAAGCTAAGCAAAGATGTCACCATGATCGTCTCCACCACTCGGCTCCTGCTGGAACAGGCAGAGGATATGGGGTATGCCGATATAATCCGCAATGCCGGAGGCATCATGACCAGCGACATGTGTATTGCCTTTGCTGGATCTAATGTTAAAGGAACCATCGCAACCAATTCCATTAAGGCAGTGTTTTTCTATGCTGGTTTCTGTGCAAGCGCCCCGAACGAAGTGAAATTTGGAAGCATGACGGAATGTGCTCGATCCGCAGTGAGCGGGAAATGGGAAGGGAGGTTTTAATTTATGGCCGTATTTAAGGGAAAGAGTGTCGTGAAAATGGGAGTGGTTGAAGGAGAGGCTTTGGTAACCAAAGATTTGGTTGCTTTCTGGGGAGGAGCGGACTGGGAAACTGGAGAAATTGTGGAAGTAGGCCATGACGCAAGAGGTAAGATAGTGGCTGATAAGATATTGGTTTTTCCTATTGGTAAGGGAGGAGGAGGTGAAACCTTTGGTTATTACTATCTGGGCCGTAGCGGCAAGGCGCCGAAGGCCATTGTGTGTAATCGTTCTCTAGGCCAGACCGTAGCCGGAGCTTTGCTTATTGGAACCCCCATGGTGTATGGTTTCCAGGAAGATGTCACTGCCGAGATTGAAAGCGGCGATTGGGTTCGAGTAGATACCGAAAATGGTCAAGTGGAAGTTTTGAAAAAAGGATAAGGATATGCCAATTGATGCAATAATGATAAAGCCTAGTGACAATGTCGCTACAGCTCTAAGGGAGCTTTCACCCGGTGATATTGCCAGAGTTGGGATTGGAAAGGATACGAAGGAAATTACCATAAGGGATAACATAGCTTACGGTCATAAGTTTGCGACTAGGGATATTGTGCAGGGTGAGCATATTGTAAAGTACGGGGAAATCATGGGCTGTGCAACTTTAGATATCGGTGCTGGTTTTCATGCTCACATTCAGAATATAGAAAGCTTAAGAGGAAGAGGCGATCTTGGAGATGCGAGGATTAAAAAATAGCATGGAATTTATGGGCTACAGGCGAGCTGATGGGCGCATTGGTACACGAAACTACGTGGGGATAATTTCGACCGTAGTTTGCGCTAATGAAGTTACCGATTCAATATCAAGGGCAGTTGCCGGAACTACTGCTTTTTTACACCAGCAGGGGTGCTGTCAGACACCGGTTGATATTCAAAGGGTAAATGACACCCTGACCAACCTTGGAAAAAATCCCAACTTGGCTTCTGTACTCCTGGTGAGCCTGGGTTGCGAGAGCACTGAGGTGACTGCGGTAGAGGAAGCAATAGCTGGGACAGGAAAGCGTGTTGAAACAGTAGTAATCCAGGATATAGGAGGCTCTGCAAGAACCTTAGCAGAAGGTTCGCTAATTGCACAGGACATGGTTCAGGAAGCGTCTAGCCTCAAGCGTGTAGCTTGCCCCTTGTCGGAACTCATGCTGGGACTCAAATGCGGGAGCTCGGATACTACATCCGGGCTTGCACCTAATCCTGCAATGGGAATTGCATCAGACATGATCGTGGAACAGGAGGGTACCTCTATACTAGGCGAGGTAACCGAATTCATAGGGGCTGAGCATATCCTTGCCGGACATGCTAGAGATGAAAAAATTGCAGGTCAGATTCTCTCTCTGGTGGAACGCATGGAGGCAAGGGCTAAATCCGTGGGAGCTGATATTAGGGGCGGTCAGCCGACTGGGGGAAATATCAAGGGAGGGCTTACCACCATTGAGGAAAAATCCCTGGGTGCCATCGCCAAGGCAGGTAATGCTCCGATTCAGGCAGTGTATGAATACGGAGAAATACCAAAGGTCAAGGGCCTAGTGGTTATGGATTCTCCGGGAAGGGAACCTGAAATTCTAACAGGCCTTGCGGCGGCCGGATGCACGGTAATTGCTTTTGCCACAGGTCGGGGAGCACCTCAGGGATTTCCTTTCGTGCCTGTGATTAAAATAACGGGCAATCCCTTGACTTGGGAAAAACTTCGCGATCATATGGACCTGAATGTAAGTGGTTTGATGGAAGGAAATAGTTCACTTCCGAAGGAAGGCGAGAAGATTTTCAATGAAATTCTTGCGGTTGCCTCTGGAAAACTCACCAAGGCTGAAATCTCCGGGTACACTAAGGCTATGGATATATACATGGTTGGACCGGTGATTTAAGAATCGTTTCAATCACTATCTAGCGACTTTTGAATTGTAAAATATTATGACCAGTATTTATTTACACATACACGTGAATTTTTTTAAGGGCGCATTCATATTGGTAGATAACAGCTGCGCCCCGGTTAACCTGTCAAAGTGGAGCGATCAATGGCCTACCCGAGCATGATAATGCTTCGTCAACAGCTGGACAATACTGAGGTGGGTGATGTCCATGCCGCAGTTAAAGAAGAGCTGAAACGAATTAATCTCCCCGCACGCATCACTCCTGACTCCAAGGTGGCTATCACCGCTGGTAGCCGCGGGATTACCGACATTGTTCCCGTGCTGGGTGCTATTGTTAGGGAGGTGAAAGAAATTGGGGCGCAGCCCTTCCTGGTGCCTGCGATGGGCTCCCACGGCGGTGCCACTGCAGAAGGCCAGCTGGAGATACTCAAAGACTATGGCATTACCGAGCAAAGCGTGGGTGCATCCATAGTTTCTTCCATGGAAGTTCTTGCCATCGGGAAAACCGAAGACGGAATATCTGTTATGATAGACCGAAATGCCGCAGACGCTGACCACATAATAGTCGTAAACCGGATTAAGCCTCATACCGAGTTCCAGGGAAGTGTCGAGAGCGGCCTAATGAAAATGATGGTGATTGGGCTTGGTAAGCACGAGGGAACAATCATTGCACACGACTATGCTGTCAAATATGGATATGAGCACACTATCCTCTCCATCGGCCAGTGCATCCTGGACAACGCCCCCATAGCATGCGGTGTGGGAATAATAGAAAACGGCTATGGTAAAACCGCTCGAATTGCAGCAGTCTCGCCCGAGGTTTTTGCTGATAGCGAAAGAGCCCTCTTGACAGAAGCAATTAAAAAAACTCCCAAACTGCCCTTCAATAAAATAGATGTTCTCATAGTTGATGAATGCGGAAAAGAAATCAGCGGGACCGGTATGGACACCAAGGTTGTGGGCCGTATAATGAATATCTATGAACTGGAGGTTGATAAACCTTCAATAACACGTATCATTTTGAGGGATTTAACTCAAAAGACTCATGGGAACGCTTTGGGTATGGGGCTTGCTGATTTTATAACAAGAAGGGCTGCTGACAAAGTTGATTTCCGTTCGACCTATGTTAACTGCGTCACTGCCGTGACCCCGGAAAAGGGACGTCTACCAATAGTATGTGAGACAGACCGTGATGCAATTGACTTTGCTATCGCAACTGCAGGCCCGGTTGACGCCAAGAGCCTTAGGCTTGTCTGGATCAAGAATACCTCCAAACTGGGAGAGATGTTTGTTTCAGAGGCCCTTATGGCTGTTGGCAAGAAAATGAGAGGGATTACCCTGTACGGAGAACCGTGCACCATGGACTTCGATGATGAAGGAAATCTCAAGAGGCCCTGATCGATCAATGCTTTCGCATTATGGAGATTGCTTTTTATCTCGAACGCGGATGGATAGCAGGACCAATCCTCCGATTCATGGAGTCATCTCACAAACCCTCGTCAAGTTGGTGGTATCCAGCATTGATGAAGTCCCTTAGTGAAAGAGAGACATTCCCCACGTCCATCCCGGAGATTTCTAAAAGACAATTTGTGGTGGTATTCATTTTTTTCTTAAAGCCATAGCATCCTCCATCGGTTTAGTTTAGCTGGCATTTCTGAGGCATCGCCCTTGTTGATTTATTTACCAATTTGACCACCTTGTCGTTACCCATGGGGAGAGCCTCGACCTCTGTGGCCTTTTTCTTGAGAAGTTTATATTCCCTCTCAAATTCCCGCTGTATAAAGGGGACCTCCTTTTCCGTAATCAAGCTCAACCTGTGGGGACCTAACACATTGTAGACCCTAGTTGCGATAGGGTCTTCAAGTTGCTCTATCCGTTTAGATCCTGTCAGCACATCTTGGAATTTCATCCATGCGGTAAGGGCTTGATCATCGTTTGATTCCAAGAAATCCATTAAGTCAGGAAGCAGGTCTTTATAAAACCGCCCCTTTCGGATTACCGATCCAAACGCTGCCGAGCAGGCTTGATCATCATAAGGTGATAGGGAATTCCAAATAAGTTTTGCCATTATTTGAGATACCTCAACTTGATATTTTTCTGAAACCAATGTGATAAATTGCTTGAACATCTTTTGATCTTTCATGATAGCTCCAATCCCTTGAGGTTATTTATTGTGTCCACGGTCTTGTTTGAGAAGATACTCCGTGGCTTAACTGCATCGAACCACCGGCCTTGATTAATGTATGTCGATGGATTTGGGATGTATCTCCCGTTTTCCTTGGTCCAGTCATAGCTCTCTTTTTGAGCTTCAAGTTTATCGAGAATATCCTGAAGAGAGGGCATCCTATTTTTCTTCTTAGGAACGCACCAACATTTGTATGCATATTCCTTCCCAACTTTTTTGGGATAGGCCTCCCAGAAAGTTTCAAAATCTTTCGAGTAAAAAGTCTGGGGGTTTGGGGGTGTAGTAGTTATATCAGTATTAGTATTAGTATCTTTAGTAGTGGCACGCCCCCTGTCCCCCTTCTGTCCTCGATCTGTCCTTACCATGTCCTTTCTCTCTTCTAATCCATTGATATCATTAAAATTCGCCTGCCCCTGATCTGCCCCTGATCTGTCCAATATCTGTCCAATATCTGTCCTTTTTTCTTCAGCCTCATTTTTCCATGATAAATCCTTGTTATCAATAAGCTTTGGCTGAGCTTTGCAGCTTGAACTTGGTAGGATCGAGAGCGTTCCTTTCTGATTTTGCTTATAGCGTGATTCATCGGGATAGGTGATTTCTACGTTGATGCGGTTGAGAAAATTCCGCGCTTTATTCCTGGACCATCTCCAGCATTTTGCCAACCCGGCTATTGTGACATTGTTGTCAGCATCAAAATCAAGCTGGAGAGAATACATAGCTTCCAACTCTGTATATCCCCGATCAAGAGGTAATGAGCTCCGCAGGGCTTTAGATATCGGCACCCAATTCCCCGATCTCATTCCGCCCTCCACCAATCTGGAGAATTGCGATGGCTTTCCTCTCTCCTTACATCTTTTGCTTCCAGGCACCGCTCGCAAAAAAAGCGGTCGATACGATAGAAAAGGTAATGGTAGGGTCCATCTGCCCTCATTCCATAGGCAGTCTCGATGTGAATAAATTTATGGTCAGCCATTGGTCCCCTCCTTGTGGAAGGAACCAGACTTCCCTGAAAATTCTTCTTTATGATATTGAGATTGATTTACGGTGTGATGTTGGGGGGCAAGACTACAACCCCCTTGGGGTTTGAATTTCTGCATAATTTATGCTCCTATAGCGTAGCGGTTGCGTAGCGCTTTATCTACGCGGCACCCGTCGGCACCCGTTTAGTGACGTTCTTACGCTAAATCTGGATAAATGTTGCTTAATATCAGATACTTACAAGGGGGTTCCTTGGCCTGCTAAGCGAGTGTGGGGAGAAATCTCCACCGAGGGTTCGAATCCCTCTCTCTCCGCCACTTCAATAACTTAGCACCTCTTTTATCACCTACCTTATCATTCACTCAGCTTATTTATCGTAGTAGATCGTAGTGTTTTTTTCAGAAAGTGAATCTATGGTGCTATGAAATTCCCATTGCTGTTTATAGACTCCTGCCACAAAGTTCTTATTTCCATGCACCTACTCCCTGATTAGTGCAAATATGACATCCCTTTATTTGCAGAAAGGCACTTTTGTGCAAATATGCATTTTTATTATTTGCACTTGCAAAGTGAAATTATCCACTTTTGACCGTATCTCTCTCATCCCCCTGTTAAAATGTCTTAAAATTTTGTGAATCGGCATGCAAAAATGACCCACCTATAGGGCGAATCGGCGTCCAAAATTGACCCACCCCTGAAAGCCTTCTATTCTGCTGTGACTATGGTAGAAGGAGGCGGAAAGGGATGCTCACAGTGGAAACAATCCGTAAGATACGATTAGCTGTTCTCAGAGATGGCAAATCCATACGTCAGACAGCGAAGGATCTGCGCCTTAGCAAAAATACAGTAAAAAAGGCGATAAGGAGCGGAGAAACATCTTTTCAGTACGAACGAAGCAACCAGCCGAGACCCAAGCTAGGACCGTTTATAGACATGCTGAAAGGCTTTCTGGAAGAAGATGAGAAACTGCCCAGAAAACTGCGCAGGACAGCCCAGATACTTTTTGAAGAGCTGCAACTCAACGGCTACGAAGGTGGCTATGACAGCGTAAGGAGATATGTTCAAAGATGGCACCAGGATCAAAGGAGCTTGCCAAAGGAGGTATTTATACCTTTGGTATTTGATCCTGCAGAAGCCTTTCAGTTTGACTGGAGTCATGAGTGGGTAGATCTGGACGGAAGCAGAGTAAAGGCAAAGGTCGCACATATAAGGTTATGTCACAGCCGCTACTTCCTTTGTATTGCCTACCCCAGAGAGACCCAGGAGATGGTGTTTGATGCCCATATCAGGGCCTTTGAGTTTTTTGGAGGAGTTTGCCGTAAAGGCATATATGACAATCTCAAAACAGTGGTTAACAAGATCCTGGGAGGAAGGGAAAGACAGTTCAACAGCCGCTTCAGCCAACTGTGTTCCCATTATTTATTTGAACCGGTAAGCTGCACCCCTGCTGCAGGCTGGGAAAAGGGTCAGGTGGAAAACCAGGTAGGTGTGGTCAGAAGGAGATTTTTCACTCCCCGAATCAAGGCCAGGGATTTCACACACCTAAACGAGCTGCTTAGAGAACAATGCATCACCTGGGCAAAGACCCGTAAGCATCCAACAATATCTGATAAGACGGTTTGGCAGGTCTACAGTGAAGAGAGACCCTATCTGATAAATCTACCACCTCCCTTTGATGGATATGCACAACGTCCAGCCAGGGTTACCCCCAGCTCACTTGTAACCTATGACCGGAACCGATACAGCGTTAATTGCAGCCAGGTGGGTAAAGCGGTCTATATGAGAGTATATGCCGATCGGATAGTGATAGTAAATAACGGTTGTATCGTAGGAGAGCATGATAGGCATTTTGGAAAGAACAAGACTATTTTTAATCCCTGGCATTATGTCCCGGTCCTTGAACGTAAGCCCGGGGCTCTCCGTAATGGAGCACCCTTTAAAGACTGGCAACTTCCTCATCCTGTGCAAGGCGTCCTTAATGGGCTTCAAAACCGTTTTTCCGACTGGGACCGTCAGTTTGTGGCCATTCTAAATGCTGTCCCTTTCTACGGACTTGAGGCTGTAAGTAAAGCCTGTAAGGAGGCCCTAGAGATCAGGGCCGTAAGTAAAGAGGTGGTTCTCAATCTTTTAAACAGGGATCAGGATCAGGATTGCACGCCTGATTTGGGTATCCCCTCCCATCTGATTCTCAAGCAAGAGCCCATAGCAGACTGCCACCGCTATGAACGTTTGGTAAGGGAGGGATACCATGCTGCGCAATGATATCATGGACCATATGGAAAAACTAAAGTTGCGGGGTATGCAGTCCATTTATGATGAAGTTGTCTCCAATGGACGCAAGAGCCATTCAACGCCTGAAAAGGTAATCCTGGAACTGCTCAAGGCTGAAGCTGCCGAAAGATATATAAGGAGTATCCGATATCGTATGGGACAGGCCAGGTTTCCTGTCCTTAAAGATATCGATGGCTTTGATTTTAACGGGGCCTGTGTTGATGAAGCCCAGATTAGGTCTATTTATCAGGGTGATTTTATAGCCGAACATATCAACCTGATTTTTGTAGGTGGCACCGGTACGGGCAAAACCCATTTAGCCATAACTATAGCGGCCCAGGCCATAAGGAATGGCAGGAAGTGCAAGTTTTATAACCTGGTGGATCTGGCAAATGAGCTTGAGCAGGAAAAAATGATTGGATTGGCCGGCAAAATCACAGCAAGACTACTTCGATTTGATCTTGTGGTCCTCGATGAACTGGGTTATCTGCCTTTTTCCAAAAACGGCAGTCAACTGCTCTTTCATCTTATATCAAAACTCTACGAACAGACATCCATAGTGATTACCACCAACTTGACCTTCGGTGAATGGCCCCAAGTCTTTGGAGATAAAAAGATGACTACGGCCATGCTTGATCGATTGACTCATCATTGTGAAATTATAGAAACAGGTAACGAAAGCTGGAGAATGAAACACGCAGCTTCATAGATAAAGAAGGGATCAACTACTCAACTATTTAACCATATTTTTTTCTCAGGGGTGGGTCAATTTTGGACGCCGATGATGGGTCAATTTTCAACGCCTATTGACACACTTACTCGGGAAAGAAGATTTGTTACGGCTCGATCCCAAAGTGCCGGACGGCCTGTTCGCTCTTGATCGAATGAAAGAAGAAGAACTGCTCAGCAAAGCAGCCCATGAAAGCCGGCCTATCGCACCTTTGTTCAAACAAGGATTTACCAGACATATAGCTGAAAAATTTAAACCTTTTCACCTTGTATAAAAGGAGGTCCCTCAATGCTTGATCAGGAAAGAAAAAATCAATTCGGCAGGATACTTGGCTACATTGCGGATTCACTTGATATTTCAGAAGCATGTTTTGAGGAGGCAGAGGAGAGATATCAGGCTGTTGGTAAATGGCTGGAGCGGGACGGATCCATCGTCGAAAAATATAATCCTGCCATCTATACCCAGGGCTCTTTTCGACTTGGTACGGTTATTAAGCCTATTACAGACGAGGAAAAATACGACATTGATCTCGTCTGCGAATTGAATCTTACTAAAAAACAGGTCAGTCAGAAATTATTAAAGGACCTGGTAGGCATTGAAATCAAAGCCTATGCCCGTGCCAACAACATGAAGCATCCGGCCGAAGAAGCAAGAAGATGCTGGACCCTGAATTATGCTGATGGGACTCAATTCCACATGGATATCCTTCCCTGCATTCCTGACAGCGCGGCCTTTAAATTGATACTCGAATCTCGGGGCGTTCCCCGCAGCATATCCGACCATGCAATTGCCATTACAGATAATACCCTGCCAAATTATGACTACCTTGATAAAAATTGGCTGAGAAGCAACCCAAAAGGTTACGCTGAATGGTTTAAAGAGCGCATGAAAATCCAGTTTGAAGCCAGGCGGATGATTGTGGCTAAATCAATCAGCGCCAAAGCTGAAGATGTTCCTGATTATAAAGTTAAAACAACACTGCAGAGGGCTGTCCAGATCCTTAAGCGGCATCGTGACATAATGTTTGAAAAGACACCGGATGATAAGCCGATCTCCATGATTATCACAACACTTGCGGCCCACACATATAATAATGAGGCCGATCTTTTTGATGCGCTTTCTTCGATTATTGATGGTATGCCCAATTACATATTAGAGAAAGGTGGAAATGCATGGATTCCCAATCCGGTGAACCCCGACGAAAATTTTGCGGATAAATGGAAGGAAGATCCCAAAAAGGAATTAAATTTTAGAAGATGGCTTGACCGGGTAGAAAAAGATCTGGTATCCGCATTCAATAAAATAGGGATTCATAGGGTGGCGGATAGATTAAAGCCGGTATTCGGAGATCGAACAGTAAATGAAGCAATGAAAAGAATGGGTCATGATTTTCGATCAAAACGCGAATCAGGTCTACTCAGTATGGCAGCGGGGACGGGGATTCTTGGTAATATGGGCGCCACATCAGTCAGGGACCACACATTCTATGGCAAGTAAGATCGGGAATAAAAAAATCAACCTTGCCGTTCAGTTACATCACCTGAAAAGGTTATTTCCCCGGTCACATGTCCGGATTCAACGTAATTGCCTGGTTTGGCATGGTGATTTGATGCCAACGGTACTTAGTCAAGCATACACAGTCAGATTGAGCTATAAGCTTGCCAAGTCCCCTCAAGTTAATGTCCTGAAGCCTGAATTAATTATTCCTGAAGGCAAAAGGCTCCCTCATACCTACCCTGGAAAGAGTCTTTGTCTATATTATCCAGGAATAGATGATTGGCGCGGGGATATGCTTCTTGCTGAAACAGTCATTCCCTGGATTTCAGAATGGCTTTATTTTTATGAAATCTGGCTTGTCACCGGCGAATGGTATGGTGGAGGTATACATCCCAAAAAGCAGTTTTGAATATCAGCAGATTGTTTAGGTTTTGTCCTGTTTAATGGCTTTATATTGCGAATACAATTTGACCATCAATGCTGACATCGTAAAGGAATAACAGCTTCTATGCCGAATCTCGAATTATGGGTCGGACCACGGACCACGGCAACTGATAGAAAATAAAAGATAAAAGGCCAAAATTATAGCTGACCAGGGCTTAAAAGGCCATTTTTGATACCGAAATGAACCTTCTAAAAATCGTGAGAAAGCCGTTACAGGTCACATCGCGGTAACTGAAAATGATTGGTAAACTCCATAAGGGGAGATATGGGCAGACTCATCTGTATTCTGCCGGGGGGCAAACGGAGCTTTCCGGCCGCTGATGCAATGCCAGAGTGGTCTGCAGGTAGTGCGGAATGGAAGCGAAAGCCGGATGATTACCGGGATCAGATCGAGGAGCGATTGGTGATTGGGGGGGGGGGGGGAGCAGCTATCAAAGGGAAATATTTCCCTCATTAATTTGATTAAAAAAATGAGTAAAATCACCTATAATCTACTTTACTCATGAGTAAAATCGTGTTATGTCTATTTTACCATGGCGAAAATCAAGGCACGGTACCTAAAAAAACCGGTAAAAGAAGACCTAAAAAGCAAGATGGTTTTTGTCGGTGGCCCCAGACAGATTGGAAAGACGACTTTTGCCTTGACCTTTCTGCCCAAAGCCTCTGAAAAGCATCCAGCCTACCTCAATTGGGATGACATATCCATTAGAAGTGGCCTTTTAAAGGGTGAATTGCCCGGAAGACAAAAGTTGTTAATTTTTGATGAGATTCATAAATTTGCAGGATGGCGAGGCCTGGTTAAAGGCTTCTATGATACAAACAAGTCCGAGTTGTCATTTATCGTTACGGGTTCCGCGAGGCTGGATTATTACAAAAAGGGTGGGGATTCCCTTCAGGGAAGGTACCATTATTACAGACTCCATCCCTTTTCAATGACTGAGTTAAATACAAATCCAACGATTAATGATTTTAATCTTTTACTGAAATTCGGAGGGTTCCCTGAGCCTTGTTTGCGAGGGGAAGAGAGATTCTGGAGGAGGTGGCAGAGGGAGAGACTTCAAAGGGTAATTTATGATGACATCAGGGATCTGGAAAATGTCAAGGAAATAAGTCTTCTCGAACTTCTGGCGGGGGAACTTCCAAACAGGGTTGGCGCACCCCTCTCAGTTAAAAATTTAAAAGAACTTCTACAGGTCGCTCATGAAACTGTTGATCGGTGGATAAATATATTTGAAAGGATGTATTACTGTTTTCGTATCCCTCCCTATGGCACCAAGAGGATCCGAGCCGTAAAAAAAGAACAAAAGTTATATCTGTGGGACTGGTCCATCATATCGGATTCAGGCCCCAGATTTGAAAACTTTGTTGCATCTCATCTATTGAAATACTGTCATTTTATGGAAGACACTCAGGGATTTGAGATGGATCTGAGATTTCTGCGTGACACGGATAAAAGGGAGATAGATTTTGTGGTACTTAAAGACAAAAAGCCTTTATTCGCGGTTGAATGCAAGACCGGCGAAAAAAATATAAATCCTTCCATGTTTTACTTTATGGAAAGGACACAAATCCCAAAATTTTTCCAGGTGCATACCGGAACGCGGGATTATGAAAAAAAGGGAGTAAGGGTAATCCCTTTTAGAAAGCTTATGAGAGAACTTTCCTTACCATAAATCAGCGAACCGGAGGCGGTACCAAATATATAAGATAGAGGGATGAGGATTTCCTACTGGCATGGTTTGGGGAAGAAAACTACCGCAAGCAGTTTACAGATGCCCTGAAAAATTATAAGGAGGCTCTATGAAGGATATCATCGTTCAATGCACGTGCGGGCGGAAATGCCGGGTTGATGCCTCGGATGGATCCACCTGGCGATGCCCAGAGTGTGGAAAAATCGTCAGCCTTCCCAGCAAGGAGAAGGACCCTGCCCGGAGGGACAGCATGGAAAGCTTTGTGGATGCAACTTTTGAGCTTTTAAACGAGGTAGACGGGGCTTTTCCCACGTCCGGTGCTCGGTGATTACCAGGCGCTGGATTTAGAGGAAGACAGCCGGTTGCCTGACGTCACCCACTTTTTATTTCAGGCTGTTTGCAGTTTATGTCCCGACTGTATATTGCTTGAAAAGCGCTTTATCTTTTCACCCGGCCTTCGGCGGATAATATTGCCGGTACCTGATTGAGGTATCTGCTGCTTTTGTTCATCTTTGGTTTGATCCAGCTTATTAAGCATCTTCTTAAGTTGTGCTTCCAATTCATTCCTTGTATCTTCGTTCATTACTGCTCCTTATTTCCTTCAATATTAAGTATTTCGAGATTTGCATCTCTGAATTTTGTCCATCTCATTACGGAGAGAGATCCGCGCAGGGGCGAGTGATAATGTCACTCCGATTCGTGCGCGCAAGCAACATATAGAGTTTTGAGAGTTCTATGTCTGAATTGTCTCTAGGTTAAAATGAAAAGTATAATGAGAGAAAGTCTCGATTATTCCTTACTATAAACTAATCAATCATTGGTGAAAATCAAGCCCTTTTCCGAGAGCTTATATCCGAAGGCCGATAAAATCTTTTCCTCCGGTCTAAAACCTGTCAATAGTCAATGGGGAAGCCCCCTGATATCTCACCGGTTTGCCTACAACCGGAGAGCACCCCATGGGCTTTTCCATGGAACAGGAAAACAACCCGGAAAGAAACTATCTTTTTTTCACCATAAACGCAAGGAAATATTCTCAGTTGTTTTTCCTACTACCACCCACTGCGATATTTATATGTAATGATCTTGAGTTAGCCCTAATAAATTGCTATATATAAGATTGGGTCATCTCCAAAAGAGTTGGTCTAAATGAAGGATTGGAGGGGTCAAGGGGCCGCGGGTTCGAGTGAAAAGCTTAAAGATCATAGGAAGTTAAACGTTCGGCAAAAATTGTATACACCTTGTTTGCATATGGATAAAGGAGTTAAACGTTTTTTTAAAGATGAGCAATACTATTTTACCTCCCGAATCAGAAGATCCGCTGTTTTCATATCAAGGGATACCGCCTGAGGGTATGGGAAAAAAACGGCTATAGAGTATATGCAATTTTTCTTTATTGCATATGGTTCAGACTGTGAATTGGAAACCCGGGACATGACATCAGCTGGCCTGGGTTATTTGAAAGAAGAGCGGCTTCAGAGATTAAGAAGGGAAATAAGGGGTGTCGGGGCAATGTCCAAAGCGATGATCAAATCCCTGGAAAGAAAACCCTTGAAACCGGGAACCCGCCCTGAGCTGGCCGAAGGGTGGGACTGCGCGAAGCGTAAGCGAAGCAAAGAATCCTTGACTCCTTGACTCCTTGGCCCCTCTTAGACAACTAAGTTGGAGAATAACCATCAATTTCAATAGATGAGATGTCTTTAATGGAGAAATATTTGATCAGCCTTTGATAGAAGTAGAAGGGAATCGCTAAAAATGAAGCAGGAAAAGGGGATGAAGGGCCTGATCGGTCTTGCAGTGGAATCCTTGGGAGTGGCGGTGACCATTATTGATACAAAGGGAATCCTTCTTTATTACAATGAAAAGGCGGCGCAGATCCTGGACCGCAGGCCTGAATACATCGGAAAGGATGTCTATTCACACCACAAGAAGGCGGCTTCCAGCAAGAAACTTGAAACGATGATTCAAGCGTTCAGTAAAGGCAGGAGGGAGCCCTTTCACTATAAAGCCAGGCCGTATGGAAAAGACATTCTTGTTACTCTTTCACCGATTTTAGAAAATGACGAATTCATCGGTTGCGCTCAAATTGTGCATCTTAAAGAGGATCTTGAGTCCAATTTTTCATAGGGAAACGGATCTGTCAGCAGCAGGGTTATTATATGTCTGAATAAAGATTCGAGATAAGGTCAAAAAGATGCCCTGTATGTTGCCCTGTTTGATTCCGGACGGGTGGTTACCGCCTGCTGTTAATGACGGGATCGAGGAGGTTGATCCCTGAAAGGAGGATAAACATGAAAGGATGGACTGAAGAAGAGATCGGAAACAGGGACCTGATGGCGCCGTGCGGAATGTACTGTGGTGCCTGCGCGATTTACATGGCGACAAGGGATGGAAACGAGAAGCTGAAGGGTATTCTCAGTAAGATATATGGAACCGGGCCTGAGGAGATAGAATGCTACGGATGCATGCAGGTCGACCCGCCTGAGAAGCTTTTCAGCTTGTGTGAAAAATGTGATATAAGGCAGTGCATAAGGTCCAAAGGGTATTATTCCTGTCACCAGTGCGGCGAATGGCCATGCGCCCTGGTGGAGAACTTCCCGTATGCTACAGGCGTAAGGGTTATGAAAAGGGCAATTCCCGACAGGCTTGCCAAAGAGGCCGAACTTGGATATGAGAAGGGGGCGGTGGAATGGGCACGATCGGAATGTGAAAGATATCATTGCCCGGCTTGCGGCGAACCGCTGTTCAGGGGCGCGCAACAGTGCAGGAAGTGCAAAAGATCAGTGGCTGATGAACTTGACGGGTCGCTTTAGAGTAAAATACGGGAAGAGCCGCCAATGGGTTTTCCCTTATGAAATATCGTTCATTGCCCGATAGCTCCTGAGCGGACATGGAAAAAGTGGTATTTAAAAACTTCGGACCGTATGGGCTTTTCCATTGACCCAGTTACTGTGAACCGGTAAAATTAATTGTAAACATGGGGCCGTGTCCGGAACCAATCCGGGGACGGCATCTTTTTTTGAGGAAAAACATGAGTAACGATTCATCAATCAAATCAACGGACTCCCGTTTTAATTACAAGGTTATCTTCGCCCTTTTCCTGGTGCATTTCCTGGGTGATTTCTACATGTCGTTTATCAGCCCGCTGCTTCCCGTGCTGGCGGAAACCTATTCTCTCACCCTCACCCAGGTGGGCATGATCACCGGCACCAGCATGTTGATGGCCTTCATTGTCCAGCCTTCGGTGGGTTACCTGGCCGACCGCTACAGGACCAGGGTCTTTGTGCTGGGAGGGCCTCTTCTTACGGCTGTTTTCATACCCCTGTTCGGGTGGGCCGGAGGATTCATAACCATACTGGCCTTCACCGTTCTGGGTTCCATCGGTCAGTCCATGTTCCACCCCCCGGCCGCCGGCATGGTCCCATCTTACGCGGGCCGCCGTCTGGGTTTTTCCATGGCCCTGTTTATTCTTGGCGGGACCATCGCGTTTGCCGCCGGACCTGTCTTTGTCACCTGGTATGTGAGCCGGTTTGAACTGGTCAATCTGCCGTACGTGGGTCTGGCCGGGGCAGGGCTGGTAAGTATACTGTTTCTGATCGTGCCCAGGCCTGAAGGGGAGGGGTTGAAAAAGCTGGGGTTCCGGGGGGCCGTAAAGGACGCGCTCGGCCCGGTCTGGAAGCCCCTTCTGATAATCTGGCTCATTATCGTATTCAGGGTATACGTGGTTCAGTCGATCATGACCTTTATGCCGATCATGCTCAAGGCGGAGGGCTGCTCTCTTATAACCGTGGGAGGTATAATCTCATCCTTTGTGGTGGGAGGATCACTCAGCAGCCTGGCGGCCGGATGGCTGGCCGACCGGGTGGGCTACAAACCGGTCTTTCTGGCGGGGTATCTGCTTGCAACTCCCAGCCTGTACCTGTTTTTGCATCTGCAGGGATCAATGATCCTGGCAGGGGCCTTTGTTGCGGGATTTTTCACCCTGGCCACCATGCCCCTTGCAACCGCCATGGCCCAGACCTTTGTGAAGCGGGGAAAATCTCTTGTAGCAAGCCTGACCATGGGCCTGGCCTTTGGGACGGGCGGAATCCTCTCGCCCTTTACAGGCAGGATGGCCGAGATCTTCGGAATCCGCCCGGTCTTGGGGGTGGTGATTTTGGTGCCGCTGGCCGCCACCGTGCTGATACTGTTTCTACCCAGGCCCGAGGACTTTAACAACGAATAGTATTGATTCATTAGGCGGCCGGAGTGAAATCCGTTGCTGATCATTTTGAATCCAACCGCCTTGCGCCGCTTCAGGCCGCGATCAGGGCGAGTGCGGCGATCGCCGCGGCAACTCCCGCCCACTGCTGGGGGAGCAGCTTTTCCTTCAGTATGAGCCAGGCCAGGAGCACGGTTGAACCGGGATAGAGGGAAGAAAGCACCGCTGATACGTCCAGGCGGCCGATATGGGCGGCAAGGGCGAAAAAGGCGTTGCCGGCGGCATCCAGGATGCCTGCCAGGACAATGAAAGGGACCTGCCTTTTTGAGGGTGCCCCTATCTTACGGGTTGTAACAAGAATCGCAGATATAAGGATTATGGATGCGATCCTGGCCGCCACGAGCGGCCACAGGATTGACAGTGTGCTCGCCTGATCCATAAAGATAAAAAATAACCCGAAGCAGACCCCTGCCGTAAGCGAAAGACGGAGTTCCTCCCCTTTTATTTTCAAGCCCCTGCCGGGATAAGAAAGAAGCCATACCGAAACAATAGCCACCGCGAATCCTGAAACCTGCGGGAGGCGTGGCAGCCCTTCAAAAAGAAAGGAAAATGTCATGGGCAGGAGTGCCGTTATCACGGCTGAAAGGGGTGCCACTATCCCCATCCGACCCAGGGCCAGACCCTTATACAGCGCGGTTAATCCAAGGACACCCGAGATGCCTGCCATGGCCCCGAAGATGAGATGTCGAACCTCCGGGACCTGCTCAGCGAAGAAAAGGGCAAGTGAGAAGAGAAGCAGGGCGCCCAGAAGCTGGGAAAGGAGGATAACCATCAGGACCTTACCCCGCTTTGTAGCAAAACCGCCGCTGAAATCACCCGCCCCCCATGTCAGCGCGGAGGCAAGGCCGTATGTGATTGCAAGTGTTTCATTGGTCATGATTCATTCCGCTGTAAATCGATTTATCAGCCTTTACCCGATTATCCTGGAGGCTGCCACAGTGATGACGGGGTGAACCACACCCCCGGGCGTTTTAATTTGAGGGCTGGTCAGATTCAGAAAAAATCAGCTCAACATACCCCGCTGCGTGCAGCGGGGGGCTTCATCGGGTTTGACCATCCCCGCCCGAAAAAAGTATTAATCAAAGACTCATGGAATGAACAGGTCCTTTGAAGAGAAATTGGGGTCGCTTGTCAGGTTGACTCCAAGGCGCCTCAGGCCGCCTTCATCGCCCGGGGTAGGGATGTGCGTCATGTGGACCTCGCAACCCTGGAGATCTTTCAGCTTCTCCATGGCAAGCTGGGCCGCCGGGTTTGCCGTAGCGCTTATGCTGAGAGCTATGAGCGCTTCTTCAAGGTCGAGACTCAGGGTCTTTTCGTTTAGGATCTCCGTCTTGAGATCCCTTATGGAGTCGATAATATAAGGGGGCAGCAGCTTTATCTTGGCCGGGATCTCTGCCAGGTGCTTTACGGCGTGAATAATGAGGCTCGATGCCGCATGCATGTGAGGCGAGTTGCTGCCCGTAATAATGGATCCGTCTTTAAGCTCCAGGGCGGCACCGCAATAGATCCCCTCGTTTCCTTTTTCAGCTTCCCTTGCCTCCACTGAGGCCTTGCGGGCCGGTTCGACCACACGCCTGTATTCCGGTGTGAGGTTGAAATCCTTGATAAAAAGCTCCACCCTCTGGACCGTTTCCCTGTCGGTGAAACCCATGACATATTCACAGCGGTATCTGAAATAACGCCTGATGATTTCCTGCTTGGCAGCCTCCATCGTGATTCCATCATCCGTAATGGCGAATCCAACCCGGTTGACGCCCATGTCCGTGGGTGATTTATAAAAGACCTCTCCATTCATTATCCTTTTAAGTATCCTCTTAACAACGGGAAAGACCTCCACATCGCGATTGTAATTAATCGCCTTCAGATCATATGCCTCCAGGTGAAAGGGATCTATGAGATTAAAATCCCTGATATCGGCTGTTGCGGCCTCGTAGGCCACGTTGACCGGATGCTTGAGCGGGAGATTCCATATGGGGAAGGTCTCAAACTTGGCATAGCCTGATTTTTTTCCTCTTTTGTGTTCATGGTATAATTGAGAAAGGCAGGTGGCCAGCTTGCCGCTGCCGGGGCCGGGACCAGTCACGATAACCAGGGGGTTTTCCGTTTCAATATAATCGTTGGCCCCGTAGCCTTCATCACTGGCGATCAGCTCGACATCGGTGGGATAACCCTTTGTGAATCGATGTGTATAGACCTTGATGTTATTTCTTTCCAGTTTATTTTTGAACATCTTGGCGGCCGGCTGGTTATCAAAGCGTGTTATGACCACTCCCAGCACATTTATATCCCAGCTCCTGAGGTCATCGATCAGTTTGAGGGCGTCCGAATCATATGTTATGCCGAAATCGGCTCTTATCTTTTTCCTCTCGATATCTCCGGCATAGATGCACAGGAGTATATCCGCCTTGTCTTTAAGCTGCTGCAGGAGTTTCATCTTAATGTTGGGATTGTACCCTGGCAGTACCCTGGAGGCATGATAATCATAAAGGAGCTTTCCGCCGAACTCGAGGTAAAGCTTGTTATCGAATCTTTCAACCCTTTTGAGGATCTCTTCGGTCTGTTCGCTTATGTATTTGTCGTTGTCAAAAACGTTTCTATTCACCTTGGCTCCCCTGTCTAATCATATGGTTTTTCCTGAAGGACTCGTAAAAGGCTCAATTGCGCCCCGCTTCAGCGAGAGGGCCTTTAGATTGCCTCCAAATTTTGACTCTTTACGAACGCATCTTTTTCCTCTTTCAAATTCGTTTAAAAACCTACTTTATGGATGAAGATAATTCAAGAAAGAAACCGCTATCAGATCGGAATGTCGAGCCGGTTGATACTTCCCGGAGACCTTCGAAGTCTGTAACGGCGCGGAAATCCGATATTTCGAGGGTAAGACGGTTTGCAAAAAGAGCATGAATTGAATAAAATCGATTCATCGTTTTGCATGCTTTGCCGTCTCTTTTTTGGGGGGGACATGGCCTTGCTTCGGTTTGTAGGATGAATGGTCTGCCGCACCAGGGATATGGTCAGGGCCCGGTTTGCCGACCTGCGCGCCTATCTCCTTTCCATTGAAAAATAACGGTTTTGACCTGTCATAAACCTGTCACTCTTCCAGTATTGTATTATGCCTACCCTTTTGATTATATTGACAGAAAGATATAAGACCATGATAATCCAACGATAGGGAGGTGAAAAAATGCTGTGCAGCCTTTCCTGAAGGATCAGGACCTTGACGGAATCCGTTCCCTGGAAACTGAGATGGGGAAAACCGTCCTCGCCTTTTCATGTCATTCGGCGGCACCCGCAAAACTGGATGAGCCGGATCTTGCGAAAATCCAGGGTTTGGAAAATGATCCGGGATTGTCTCTGGTCGCGGTTGATTAGATATGAGCGGATCGGCGTGGGACCGCAGGCGGAACCGGCCTTATTCCACCGCTTACTGATGCCCTATGAGAGATATGGTTATGGTGCATCCGGGGCCGTCATTATTCCTGGCCGAGATGGAGCCTCCCATGGCGGTCACGAATTTTTTGACCAGTGAAAGACCTATACCTGTCCCGCTGGTGCTTCGCGTGAGCGGTCCTTCCACCCGGTAGAAATCATCAAAGACCTTTTTCAGGGCATGCCTGGGGATACCGGGTCCTGTATCGGATACCCTTATCCTTATCCACTTTCCCTCGGGTCTCACCGATATGGTGATCTCCTTTCGAGGGAGGGCCTTTCCGAATTTTACGCTGTTCTCGATAAGGTTGATAAGTATCTGTATCATTACCTCCCGGTCGTATCTGAAGCCTGGAATATCCACCTCCTCCACATTGAGAGCAAAGCCTTCCTGCCTCAGCTTTTCCTGCATGATTTCCACGGTTTCCTTGATGACATCCGCAAGATTTCCTTCCCGCATGTCAAAGGAACGCTGTCTGTTTTCCAGCTTTGAAAACTCGAGTACATTGTCTATCAGGCGGGAGAGCCTGGCGCTTTCAGATCCCAGTATGCGGAAATAACTCTGCTCTTTTTCAGGATCGGAAGCCATCTTCTGCTCAAGCATTTCCGCGTACATCCTTATATTGGTGAGTGGAGTTTTCACTTCATGGGTAACCGAGGAAACGAATCTCGTGCGCCTGTCGGCGAGATCCACCACGGCCCGGGCGCTTTTGTAGATCGCAAAAAGACCGATAAGCATTGTTACTGCAAGGGCGGTCAGCATTATATTGAGTGTCTGTCTGCCTTCGGATAAGGGGATCCGGTCACAGGCCAGCTCAGCCTGCAAAAAGGCAAAGGGCCTGGGAAAACCCCTGTTGAGAGAGTATCCGGGGCGTTTTGAGAATGCCCCTGTCTGAATGAATCTGACTTCCCTTTCCCTGTCCATGACCTTGAGGCGAAGTTGTGAAAAACGTGACATAGGCTGGCTTGAAAAGTAGTTGTCCGCCAGGTGACTGAGAAGTCCATCTATCTTGATAACCAGGCCCTGACGGTAGATCTGGTTGTGAATCATTATCCGTCTGAAGAGAAGGACCCTTTCATCATCTATAAAGACGGACTGCATCGGATCGACTTCAACCCGAAGATCATTGGAGTGGAGTTCTTTTTCAGGCGATGATTTCCGGTCGTCCTCTTGCGCAGGGCTTCGGCCAAGTAGATCTTCACGATAGAATTCAGCCTTTTCTGAAAGCATCATATCCCGGTTCTCGTCGACCGGTTTGCTCCGTACTCTTTTTGAAATGTTCAGGGCCTTTTTGGCGGGAACCTGCTCTATCCTTTTCTGTTCCTGCCCAAGGGTGTCCTTCTGTCTTTTCGATCTGGAAAAACTGAGATATCTGTCGGCAAAACCGGCCTGTTTATCGGTCCTTTCCTTATCCGGTGCCTTCTGTTGTTCAACAGCAGGGCTTTCCGCCTCTGAAGTCCGTTTGAGATTGAAGATCTCGTTTGTCTGTCTCAGCATTGAAAACAGATTGCTTCGATCCTCTGGTACGGCATCCTGGTTCTCTACCAGGGGGGTTTCAAAGGTGCCGTCCGGATTGTTCTGAAGGTATCCAAGAATATAAGGTTTATCCGGGATCTTCGATAAGGGCGACCTCGATATCCCTTCAAAACCGGGCACCTGGTCCGACGGTATGTAATTGTAACGGTATTGATCTATGTCGCGTTTTTCTTCTCTAAGGACAAGGCCTTCCAGCTCCTTTTCCATTTCCCTGAACATGGCCTCTGCGAAGTAACGAAGCTGGCTGATTTCCTCATGCTGCAGACTTTGATATGTCCTCAATACAAGGTAGGAAAGAGGAATAGATAGCGCCAGGCAAAAGATGATAATAAGTAGTTTAAGCCTCTTCACGGTTCAGGCTCCAGGCGGTATCCCTCACCGCGGATTGTTAGAATTATCGGATTATCCTTTTCGGCCAGGGAGGTGATTTTTTTTCGAAGTTTGATGATATGGATATCCACGGTTCTGGTTTCAACGGTAGTGTCGGCATAATGCCAGACTTCTTTCAGGAGTTCCTTTTTTGAGACGATTCTATCCTTGTTATGATACAGGTAAGCGATTATATCCATCTCCCGTCTGGTCAGTTCCCTGGAGCGATTCTTAAAGCTTGCCGTGAGAGTCTTTCCGTTGAAGAATATACCGAAATAGCTGATCTGTTCGTTTCCGAAAGATTTGCCGCTTCTCCTGAGAAGCGCTTCGATCCGTACAATCAGTTCTCTTAGCGAAAAGGGTTTGCTTATATAATCATCGGCTCCTGCCCTGAACCCTGTTACAATATCCTCCTCAGCCCCCTTGGCCGTCAGCATGATTATGCCCTGTCCCGGCATTTTCCTGCGCAGCTCCGAACATATTGAGAAGCCGTCAAGGCTGGGCAGCATCACATCAAGTAAGATCAGATCGAAGTGCTCTTTCAATGCCTTCTGAAGTCCTTTCTCACCGTCTTTTTCCCCAACGGCCCCGTATCCGTTAAACACAAGGACATCTAAAAGACCTTCCAGGATGGCAGGGTCATCCTCAACAACAAGGATCATGGCTTTAGGATCTTTCATGGAATCTCCTTTGATATTAAACAAAGAACGCTAGTTTGTGCCCATCCGGAAATTAAACCAAGGGTACTAATAAGATTTCCGCACGGAAACTAGGTCAGTTTATAACAAACAAGGGAGGTTTAAAAGCAAAAGTTATGCAAAAAAATCCTGTTTCTTTTTACAATTCTTTGAATTGCCTTTCAGTTCGTATCAGATACTATGAATAACAAGACCGGACTTATTAATCTCAAAAAGAGGAGAAAGGCCATGAAAAGGAAATATTTTAAATCGTTGATGGTAATCGGACTCATTGCGCTTACTTGCGTGGCAATGGCATATTCGGGCAGGAAAACTGTACGGAACCCGGTGAGCAGCGAGAGAAAGGGGATTGTCGCTCTTGCCGGGAATCTTTCGCAGGAAAAGGTCCTCCTGGGTAAGGAAGGGCGTGTGAGCCTGTCCCTGACCATGACCGCCGACGATGTAATCGATTTTGCCGGAGGAGACGAGAGCCCGGTTGACCTGGTAATCGTTCTGGACCGCAGTGGTTCAATGAAAGGCCTGAAGATAGACGATGCAAAGGATGCGATTCACAGGCTGCTTTCCACTCTGTCTGCCGGGGACAGAATCGCCCTTGTGTCATACTCGAACCGGGTAACAAGGCATTCCAACTTCATGAAAGTTACACCTGCCAACAGAGTATATCTGCGGTCGATGATTGATACGATATCCGCCGGCGGCGGAACAAACCTGGGGGGCGGCCTGAAAGAATCGATAGATCTGTTCCTGGGCTCAAAGACAGATGGTCGGATGGGGAAGGTGATTCTAATATCAGACGGGCTGGCCAATCACGGGGTAACGAATCCTGAAACCTTGGGCCGGATGGCATCGGTTGCTGTAAAAGAGGAATTTGGAATAAGTACCCTGGGAGTGGGCAGAGACTTTAACGAGGTTCTCATGACCGCCATAGCGGACAGGGGAGCAGGCCGTTATTACTATCTGGAGGACCCGGGAGCCTTTGCAGCTGTCTTCCAGAAAGAGTTTCAACGCACAAGGGCGGTTGCGGCCTCAGCTGTTGAAATCAGGATTCCCTTGAAAAATGGCATGTCTCTAATAGACGCGGCCGGATATCCTTTTGAGATCAGAAACGGTAACGCCTGTCTGAATCCAGGGAATATTCTTTCAGGTGAAAAAAGAAAACTTTTTTTCACCTTCAGGGTGCCTACGGACCGGGAAAGGGAATTTAGCATAGAGGGTATAACGGTATCTTATCGGTATAAAGGTTTAAATTACGCAGCAGCCCTTAATGAGCCTTTCAGAATAGCCTGCGTGAAAGACAGAAAAGAGGTGTTCGCCTCTATAGACAAAAACGAATGGGAGGAGAAGGTCATTCGTGACAGTTACAACAGATTGAGACAAGGGGTGGCGGCATTGATCACGCACGGCAAAAAAGAAGAGGCACTTGAGAGCATTAAACAATACGCCGATGAACAGAGTGCAATCAATTCAGTTGTCGGTTCGGCCAGGGTTTCAGAAAATCTGGATAAGGATGTCAAGGAAATGAAAAAGGCTGTACAGGATACATTCCACGGGGTGCCTTCCGAAGTGGCTCAAAAACAAAAAGAAAGGGCAAAGGCCCTGCAGTATAAGGGATATTTGGGCAGGCGTGAAGGCAGTGTTTCTAATTAGTGTTCATCCGTAAATCAAGATTTACGGACTCACGCTATCAGCAGCCAGCTCTCAGCGGTCAGTAAAACACTTGAGATATCAATTTGTTGGCTACTTGCTGACAGCTGACGGCTGAAGGCAACATCCGGAAATGGATCATTTCTGGAATGGAACTAGTTAAGAAGAATCAGAGATGAATTTTATGAGTTCACTTTGGATTTGAACAGGTGAGGCGGTCTCGTGAGGAGACGGTACTTAAGAGGAGGGAAAAATGGCGATAATGACAAGAATAGTTCGGCTTTGCAGGGCGGATATCCATGGCGTAGTGGACCAAATGGAGAACAAGGGGCTGATCCTGAAGCAATATCTCAGGGATATGGAACGGGAACTTGACCAGAACGAGTCTATGTTGAAAAAGATTCTGTTATCCAGGGATCAGGCGAAAAAAGAATATGACATATATTACAACGAAACCGAAAATGTGGAACAGGACCTGAAAATGGCCTTGGAAAAGGATAAGGACAATATAGCCCGCCAGTTGATAAAAAAGCTTAAACCGCTGAGCCGCTACTTGAAGGAAATCGGTTGTTATATCGAAACACTTGATAAAGAAATCGTCCGGCATGAGGAATGTCTCAAAGAACGGAGGCTTCAGCACGAGCGATTAAGATTAAGGTCCCTGGAATATGGTCGGGGGTTGGTGCGCAGCAAATGGGAGAAATCAATTAATTCCACGATCCCGAGGGAAATCTCCGTTGAAACCTCTGATGCGGAAATAGAAATGGAATTGCTTAAACGAAAAGAAGCCATCAAGGGAGGTGAACAGAGATGAATATAACGAAAAGACCGGTCAGGGCTACAGTGCTATTGGGTCTGGCGTGCGGGATCTCCTTTGTACCGGCTACCATGCTTTTTGCCTGTATGGTCTCCTGGTCAACGGCGTTTTGTCTTACCATATGGGTCTATCTTGTCATATACGGGGCCTTCTTGGCAAGGTGGGCCGGGAAGAGTTTCGCTTCTAGCATCTTTCCACTCCTGATCCCTTTCCCTTTTATAGTATGGGGGAATCCTGAAATGTCTTTTATGATGATGTCTCTGATTATTTTAAGCTGGGTCCGGAGCGGTATATGCTTTACAGACTTACCGTATCGCAGGTTAGGAGTCGAAGTGATGCTGTCCATGGGCGGAGGAGCACTCGTAGCCTTTTTCGCATCCGGTTCCCCTGCGAGTTGGGCTCTGGGTGTTTGGATGTTTTTCCTGATCCAGGCGCTCTATTTTATTTTGATCGGAGATAAGCTTATTGCTGAAACAGGTGAGCCTGTCGATCCTTTTGATCTGGCACGAAGGGGGGCGGAAAGAATCCTGGCTTCAGAAGACAGTTGAGGGCCTATTTTCAACCTAACTTGAACCACTTCCATATCTCGTTGAATTTGTCCTCACAGGACAAAAATGCGTCTACTATGCTAGGATCGAAGTGAGAACCTTTTCCTGCAAGTATTATGGCCTTTGCCATATCATCGGAAAATGCCTCTTTGTAGACCCTTTTATTTATGAGTGCGTCATATACATCGGCAAGCGCGACTATCCGAGCGGGGAGCGGGATATCCTCTCCCTTGAGCCCGTTAGGATAACCGCTTCCGTCAAATTTTTCATGATGGAAACGGGCGATCTGTGCACTCATTTTTAGGTATTCCGCTTTTGGATATCTTTTTTGGGCCTCGTTAAGTGTTTCCCATCCGACTATCGAATGGTTTTTCATTATCGTGAATTCCTTATCATCAAGCCTGCCCTGTTTCAGCAGGATGTGGTCGGGGATCCCGACCTTTCCTATGTCATGAAGAGGGCTCGTAAGGAAGATGTTTTCAATGAAAAGGCCGTCTATTTCATTATGATTATCTTCTTCAGCCAGAAACTGGGCCAATATCTTGGAATAATGACGAATCCTTTCCAGATGATTTCCTGTTTCCGGATCGCGTGATTCGGCAAGTTTGGCAAGGGAAAAAATGACGATATCTCTGCTTTCAAAGCCCAATATCCGTTCTCCGGCACGTATCCTTACCGAAAGTTCATCCTTTTGAAAGGGTTTTGTTATATAATCATCCGCTCCGAAATTTATCGCTTCAACCACGTCGCTTATATCATTTTTTGATGTAAGCATTATGATGTATGTGTATTGGCTTCCTTCCTGTTCCCTTATCCTTTTACAGAGTTCCAGTCCGTCCATTCCGGGCATTACCCAGTCGGTGATAACCATTCTGGGTCTTTGGTACTGCCAGATCTTTAGCGCCTCTTCTCCACTTTCAGCCACTATTGTTTCGTATTCAAGGCTGCTTACAAGCTTGTTCAACTTTTCACGACTTACCAGTTCATCATCCACAAGCAGTATTTTCATATAATTACCTCTATCTATATGTTATGATAAAACATAATTAAGACAAAAAGTCTTTGAGCCTCAGCATTTCCTGCTCGAGTTGATCAATCAGTTCATGACAATTATCGAGCAGCCGTGATTTGCCCGCATCAACAAGATCATGGGCTACTTGGGCCAGTTGTTTCGCAGTAAGATTCGCCGCGCCACCTTTTATCTTGTGAGCTTCCTTCCAGATTTTCGTAAAGTCTCCATGATTAATAGCTGCTCTTATATTTACAATTTGAACTTCCAGGTTTTCCAAAAAGCCCTTGAGAAGATTATCTAAAAAGACCTTGTCTCCATCAAATTCCTTTACCGCCTCCTCATATACAAATGGAAGATTTTTTTCCGATATCCTGCCATTCGTGATGTTCTGCCTTTTGTCCGCACTGTTTCCGGTTACAATAGATTCGGTAAAACCTCGCTTACCGGACGTATCCGCTCGGACAGCCCATTTATTAACGATTGTTGTCAGGTCCTTTTTCCTCAATGGTTTTGTTATGAAATCGTTCATGCCGATAGACATGCATTTTTCCTCGTCACTCTTAAGCGCGTGGGCGGTCATTGCGATAATCGGCGTTTTGTTGCCCGGGTTTTGGGAATATTTTTCGTTTTCCATCCTTCTTATTTTTTCAGTGGCTTCATAACCGTCCATTACAGGCATTTGTATATCCATAAGCACTACGTCATAAAGGCCCTTTTTGAATAGTTCGACGGCCTGGAGACCGTTCTGAGCCAGGTCCACCTGAAAACCGGCTCCAAGGAGATGTCTCATGGCCACTTCCTGATTGGTCTGATAGTCTTCAACAAGCAGAACTTTTATCGTCTTTTCCTGGTGCGCTTCCATGGTCTGCCTGGTTACTACGGGCTGTATATGTGCGGGCTCTCGTTCCTTTGTAAGGCCCAATACCGATCTTACTACATTATTAAGCTCGTTTTTTCTTACAGGTTTGCTGAAGTAACCGTTAATGCCTATATCGATGCAAAGATCGGAGTCGCCCTTTTCAGTTGCCGAGGTAAGGGCTATAATAGGTATTTTATCAAAACCGTCCCTCGTTTTTATCTCTTCCGCCAGTTCAAAACCGTTGCAGGACGGCATGTTTATATCGGTAATTATAAGATCGATTGCGGTGCCCGAGTCACTCGAACCTTGGATCACGTCAAGCGCTTCGGTCCTGCCGGAAGCTTCAACGCAATGGCATCCCCATGACTTAAGATATTCCGATAAAATGAATTTATTGGTTTCATTATCCTCGATTACCAGAACGGTGAGCCCTGCCAGTCCGTGGTATTCGGTTTTAGGAATATGCACGCCTTCCGTGGATTCCTTGAAACTTACGGAAAACCTGAAGGTCGTACCTTTTCCTTCCTCGCTTTCAACAGAGATGTCCCCGCCCATCAATTCAACCAGCTGTTTTGATATGGTGGTTCCAAGTCCTGATCCTCCATATTTTCTGGTTGTCGAGCTGTCCGCCTGAGTGAAGCTTTCAAATATCTTGTCTATTTCTTCGGTAGATATTCCTATGCCGGTATCCTTTATCTGAAATGAAACCTCTATTTGACCGGTGCCGGCGCTGGCAAGATCTGCCAGCAGGTGAATTTCACCTTTTTGAGTAAACTTGATGGCATTATCCAGGAGATTTACCAGGATCTGTCGAAGTCTTCCCGGGTCGCCTTCAACTATCGGAGGAATTTTAGAGGAGAGAAAAAACAGAAGTTCAAGTCCCTTTTTTTCAGCTCTCATGGCCGCGCCTTTGGCAATGCCTTCGACAAGGGCCCTGAGATCGAAAGAAACCACCTCAAGCTCCAGTTTCCCGGATTCGATTTTTGAAAAATCGAGGATGTCGTTTATGAGATCGAGCAGGGAATTCGCCTCGGTGTTAAGCGTTGAAAGCAGGCTCTTCTGGTTTTCATTAAGTTCCGTATCCATAACAAGTTCGGTCATCCCTATGATCCCGTTTAACGGAGTTCTTATCTCATGGCTCATCTTGGCCAGGAATTCACTTTTGGCTTCATTGGCCGCTTCTGCGGCAGCTTTGGCCTGCTGGAGTTCATCCGCTCTCATCTTTTCGCTTATATCTCTTGAGAATTCCCTGAAACCGATGATTTTTCCCTCCTGATCTTTCATCAGGACGACAGAAAGTTCCAGATATCCCTTTTTACCGTCTTTTCTGGCAATTTCAAACCATATCCGCCTGGAAGGAATTCCGGTTTTGTATACATTGTCGAACAACTTGAAGAGTTGTTTGGCGTTGTCTTCGTCCATAAAGTGACTGTAGTTCATCCCGAGCATTTCTTTTTTTTCATAGCCGAAAAATTTGCATGTCGCGCTATTTACGAAAGTGAAATTACCCTCAAGGTCGAGTTCAACATACCCGTCTTCCATGTTTTCCAAAATATTTCGATATTTTTCTTCGCTTTTCCTGAGTTTTTGTTCCGCCTGCTTTATGTCGGAGATATCATGTACGACCAGCATAAGCCTGGATGGCTTGCCCCTTTTGTCATAAATATGTCTTGTATTTATAACTACATAAAGAATCTTGTTGTTATTGCCCTTGATATTGTATTCAGCCGGGTAGGGTGAGGATCTGCCCTCTGTCATTCTTGACATTCTTTCTAAAAACGCCTGTCTGCTCTCATCTGTCAGAAGATCAGTGAATTTCATTGAAAGGAGTTTGCTTTTCTTGTAACCGCAGTATTCACATATGACATCGTTAAGACTCAAGAACCGATGAGTTTTCAGCTCAAGTTCCGCAATCCCTGCAGGAGCATGTTTAACGAGAAGCCGGTAGTTTTCTTCGCTGTTTCTCAGCGCCAGTTCAACCTGAGTCCTTTCTGCTATTTCATTTGAAAGGATATCACGTGAGGTCATGGAATTTTTTAATTCCTGGGTCATCTCGTTAAAGGAATTGGCCAGCATGCCGATTTCATCATTGCTGTTTATGGCGATGTAATGATCAAGATTCCCTTTGGCGATCTCTTTTGTTCCCTTCATCAAATTAGTGATCGGCTTTGTGAAATATCTGGCGAATCTGAAGGACAAAAGAACGCCCACCAGAAAGATTATGCTTCCATAGTAAATGCTGTCCCTGAAAATAACGATGTTGGCTTTTTTGACCTTCTGCATTGAAACACCCGTCAGCAGATGCCATCTGCCTTTTCCCAGTTCAATGGGCGTTATGATAATTTTGATGTGTTCTCCGGTTTCAGGTAGTAATGCATCTCTTGAAACGCTGTTCGAACCAACTGTGGCGGCTTTATCATGAAATAGCTTCCCCAGTTCTTTTTCGCCTGAGGTCAGGTATTCCTTGCCGTCAGGCTTCAGAAGAGTTAAGAAAATGATATCTTTGGATGAAGTTATTTCTTTGAATTGTTTTTCCAAAAATTGCCAGTTCGAGGAGCTGAAAGCATTTTCCACGCTGGATGAAAGGTGCCGTGAGATAAGGATGCTCTTGCCTATAAGTTCATCTTTTATGATTTTGGTTTGTATTTTGATAGATCCGAACATGGATATGCAGATACTGAATATCAGCAATACTGAAACCAGTAATGTGATTTTGAAAAGGAGCCCTTTTGTTGGCGATAAAGAAGTCTTTTTCATATCAAATTTTTCATGTTGAAACTGAGGATTGAATGTCCTGGTTCCCTTTAAGGGGTTAACCCCACGCACGGTCCTTTGGCTCCCGACTCTTTACTGTTTGAATTCCGGAAATATGTCATATTCCAAAGCCCTAAGATCGGCCGTTGCGGTTACCCGCAAAATCGGGTCTGTCCGAAATTACTGTTTTGCACTTTGGAAATTCACCATCTCCCATTATTATATTTCGGGATAGATATTCATCAGGTCGTGAAGGCTTGATCATATAACCGTAAGCTTTGATATCCAGGGCAGTCTCTGACATTTCAGGCTTATCCATGCCGGTTTCCTTCATTATTGCAGCGTCAGAAATTTCGGAATGCGTGTATTAATAGCCATTTATAAGCTTAGACAAGTATGAGTTAAAACAAATAAATATTTGAAAAACATAATATGCCGTTTTTTTCTTCATGGTGAAGTGCGATTAATCACACTATTTTATTATTAGTTTAAATAACTTAAATCAGAATAATATAAGGAAAAATAGAAATCAAGATAATTCGATCCTGCAACCGGCTGTCCTACATTGAATAGATGAGACAAGTGTCCGGGACTTGATTTGACTTGTAATGACAGATTGACATTTTATGCCAAAATGCCGTGTGTATGTGATATATTACCATTTCAATTCAGTCGGTTGGGGGAGAATGGAATAGACCCTGAAGGATCGTCCGAGGAAGACCGAGATCGGCGGAAAGTCCTTTTAGGCGGTTAATGCGGCGTGTTTTAAGACCTCAGAGATATGGGAGATAAAGATCATGCGCTGGAGACAATTTCTGACCCCGGTGGAAAATATGGACGGTGAAGAGGTAAGAAGCTATATAGACAAGCATGAAGCGGGAACCTATACCCTCCTTGATGTTCGTCAGCCGTCCGAGTATGAAAAAGAGAGGATTCCGGGTGCGATTCTGATCCCCCTGCCAGAGCTAGCCGAACGAGTCAAAGAAATCGAACATGATAAACCGGTCATAACCTATTGCGCCATTGGGGGAAGAAGCCGGGCCGGGGCGCAGATTCTTTCGGGTAAGGGATTCGATGAGGTATATAATCTCAAGGGAGGGATAAAGGCCTGGAACGGGGGGACAGCTTACGGCCCCGCGGAAGCCGGGATGACGTTTTTGAAGGGTGATGAGACGGCAAGGGATGTAATAATTATCGCCTACGGCATGGAAGAGGGCCTCAGAGGTTTTTACAGGGAACTTTTTGATACGATTAACGACAAGGAGGCAAGTGATCTTTTAAGGAGACTTTCCGAAATAGAGGAAAGGCACAAGGAGAGGCTCTTTGAAAAGTATCTTGAGCTCGATTCCTCTGTCGCCGACAGGGAGGTATTTGAAAAGGAAATCTCACCCGATATAATGGAGGGGGGCTTCACCGCGAAGGAATTCATTGAAAAGAACAGGGAGACGACAAAGAGCGTCCCCGATATCCTAAGTCTCGCTATGATGCTGGAGGCCCAGGCCCTTGATCTGTACATGCGATATTCCGTCTCATTAAAGGACAAAGGGACGAAACGCCTGCTGTTTGATATAGCGGAGGAGGAAAAGGCCCATCTGGTCAGCCTCGGTCGCCTGATGGGGGAAAATGCGTGAAACCTGAAAATTCTATGTAAGATTGTGACGTATTTCGGGTTCAGATTGTATGAACCATGCGTGGCAGGGCCTAAGCCATTAAAAGGAATCCAGCTTCAGCGGGGCAGATGACGCCTTGGTGGTGGATTTGGGGGCCGGTTCAATCATTGACAGGCACGCCTGACTCACTTATAATTCCTTGATGAATATTTTTTTCTTTAGGCTGGGAGCGGTTGGCTTGTAATATCCTATAAGGGGCGAATGGGTGAACACCTCATCAGCAGATGAAGACAAAAGGGTTGAATCAAGGCTCAAGGAGGCTGACGTTTATTATTCCATGGGTCTGTATGAGGAGGCCCTGGGGGTTTACGAAGGGATTATTTCTGACCCCACCCGGCCTGATCCCAAGATTGTTGAGACCGTAAAGGGTAAAATAGCCTCTATTAAAGAAGACCTCCATGTTCAGGATAAGGAGCTGGGAGTTCCAGCCCTTTCAATGAGAGAAAAAGATATCCTTGACTCTGCCATGGGTAGCAGAGAAAACGCCTTGTCCAATCTGGACAAGGCGAACGCCTACCTGGAGCAGGGACTCTACAAGGAGGCGCTTTTTGATTATAAAAATCTTATCAACGCAGACTGCCCCCTGGATAAGGTTGTCCCGGGGATTGTTCAATCTATCCTCGAGACGGAAACATCCGACAATTTGCTCGACAGGCTCCAAGACATAATCAAAGAAGCCTCGATCAATGATCAGAAAAAGGGGGAGTTAGTTTCCCTACTGGGATCCGAACTGCAGGAGCGGGGGAATAAAAGTGGGGCTTCAGCCCTGATGAACAGCCTTGAAGAATTGATTAAAAAAAGCCCTGAAGTTGAGATGATCGAGGTATCTTCAGGCCCCTTGCTCAATTTTATTTCAGCTGACATCTTTACCCCCTCCCCTGGAGGAGGAAAGAGGGTGTACCATCTAGGCGTACATGAGCAGAGGAATAATCTTGTCGAGCTCATGGTTGCTGACAGTGAAGCGGAACTGCTGGAAGACATAACCAAGGGCGATTCTTTAAATGAGGTGATGTTTTACGCTCATTCAGCCATCAGGAAGATGAGTGTGGTTGTGAAGTACATTACCGAGATAAGCAAGGGGCCCAATAAAGGCAGCCATGTCGTAGGCCTGGTAGTGGGAGACTGATGATCCATTTAAGTGCGGGAAGAGAGCCGGATATAATTTTGATCACGCAGAAAAAATCTGTTCCCCGAGGTTAATAAAATGTCTACAAAGTATATTGTGCTCCTTTTTATCTCTTTTATTTACATACTGGTACTCGTAGGTTTCAACAAGGCGAGGGTCAAATTTGCGGGCGGAAAGCTTGCCGGACTCATAAATATAGTTATCTTAACCGTTGTGCTTTTGTTTGCTGCCGACTATATCCTTTTATTTGAACAATATTTTCCTGAGGATGCCATTTTTATCGGACAGACTGTGCTGAGAACTGCGGCATTATCAGTGCTTGCCTTTGGAGGGATAAAGATATCAGGTGAGTGATTAAACGCCTTTCCTGTCCAAACCTCGTATCAGTGTGAAGCCTCGGGTTGAGTCCTTCAGCCTGAACGATCCTAGGGACACGAATCCTGCAGGTACTCAGGCTGTCGGTTTCGGCCTATAGTCGTTGACATCATTTCTTTTTGAAAAAAGAGAACTTGCCTCCGGATGACCTTGCGGAATCCTTCCCATCATCCAGATCTGAATCGAATCGTTCCAGAAAAACCTGAAGCCCCTGCGTATGCTTTTTCTTTTCAGGGGTTTCCCTGTGATAATGGTCGGCGGCAGACACTATCTGATTTATTTCCCTGATGGTGCCTTTGGTTATCTGTTTTCCGAGCATACTGTTTTCCTTGCCTAAAAGACTGTCAAAGAGACTTATGAAACCGTCTTGAAGGATTTCGCTTCCATCCTCTATCTTCTCATGACATTGCAGGGCTTCAAGCAATGATCTGCGATTTTCTTCATGTTCGCTCTGCAGATGCATGTCTTTGAAAAAGGAGTTCTGATCCGATAGGAGGTCTTCTTTGCACTGTTCAAAAAAACTATGTGTCCTGTCTCCCAGTTCTTTTTGAAGGGCCATTTGGATGACTTCGACAATTTCAAGATATAGATCTATTATTTCAGGAAATATTTCTTCTATATCCTCTCCTTTTTTCGCTTTTTCGATTAGGCCGGAGGAGAACAGTGAATAAAGATTCTTGAAAACTTCGAATTCATCCTGCCTGCTTTTCTCAATGAGATGTCTTACAGAGCTATTGCCGTCTATTAGGGAGAGGACGTTCCATTCCTCGTTATTCAGTTTTACTTCATCTCTATCCCGTGACTTGTCGGATATCTTGAAAACAATGTCATCACTCGGGATAAGTTCCGTAATAAGCGACCACTCATCGATTCGTCTGGATGCCTCGAGAAGTATTTCCATCGTATTTATTACGGTTAAGAGCTTGCCCTCTACATTGAGATTTACATCCTTGTACTCGAACTGGCCCGAATTCCATAAAAACAGGGTATAAAGGATCTCTTTCACCTGGTAATGAAGGAGTTCTCTAAGATCCTCCTTGGAGCAGAAACCATTTTTTATGAGTACTCCTCCAAGTTTCCGCTTCTGCTCCTTTGCCTCTTTCAGACACCCCATCAGATCCTCGTGGGAGATAATCTTTCTGGACAGCATGAGGTTTCCCAGCTGCATATTGGTCTGGGTGCTTGTGGCCGATACTATGATGCCGTCCTTCATGAATATCTTTACGCTGTTTTCATTGTTGTTTACCTGGAGGACACCTGTCTTTTGATCATCAGAGAGCAGCTGTAAAAGGCTGGTGAGATTAAATGTTTCCAGATTACCTTGAAGGGACATATCAGTAATTAACCTCTTTTCGACCCCGTGTCCGATTCGGTGCGGCCTTTCCTGTCCATGGCACCACACGTTTCGTGTGAAAAGGATGTGCCTTTGCTGCCGGGCAATGTTTGGTTTTCTGATGGGCACTAATTACCAAATCTATAGGATTGTCAAGAAACTTGTCAACTGTTTTGGAACGGCTTGATCCTGAAAACCCCGGCCCTTATGGCTGTTCTCCGATCATAAGAAATTGTCGGTAAATATTACTCATGGTAAATCGATAAAAGAAATAATCCGGAATCGGCCCTCTAATTCAGGCGGATGATACGCCGCCGGTCGTAAGTGATCGAAGGCAATCCCGTTGGGGCGGGACGGGTGGTGCCTTAATGGTGGATCAAGAGGCTCAGGAAGACAGATTATACTGGCAAAAAAAAACATGGTAGGATAAAATTGATATATTTGTGAAAATCAGAGTCATAGAATAAAAAGGCACCTAGTTGAGCTTGGTATTCGGTAATGAATGTTTGCGGTTGGCAATGGAATATCCTTCCCCGGACAGCCACGGGAAATTAATCGGGATGCTTTGGCTGCCCCGGTGTACTTTATCATTTCCCGCCTCCGGCGGATCATGATGTTGAATGAGACTTGAAGACAATGGCTGGCAGAGGGGTTGCATCCCTTCTATGGTATAATTGACTTGAAAATGAGCTTTTCTGAGGAAATATCCAAATGGAATTAGCCCTTGGTCAGGAGGAATTGGACAAGATAGAAGATATCTTGACTGAAGACCTAATTAAGATCGGCGTAAGATGTGTGCTGGTGATAGACATGGCCGGCAACATGGTCTCAAACTGCGACAACGGAAAATGCGGGTATGACATTTACTCTCTGGCGGCCCTTTCGGCAGCCAATTTCGGAGCCGTGGACGCCATGGCAAAGATATTGGGAGAGGACAAGTTTTCCCTGCTTTTTCACGAGGGGGAAAATGAAAGCATCCACTCGAGCCGGGTAGGAGATGGTTTTCTCCTTTTGGCCATATTCGGAAAGGATGTTTCTCTTGGTTTTTTGCGACTAAGGATAAAAAAGGCCGCAGGGAGACTGAAAGAGGTATTCAATAGATAATTATAACCGGGTGCCTGCCGGAATCCGTTGATAATGACCCGAAAAATATCATGAGGGAGCAATCTTGGCTTTTATCAATCTGAAAAAGAAGGAGCTTCAGGTAAAGATCGTATATTACGGCCCGGGAAGGGGCGGTAAGACAACCAACCTTGAATATATAAACAAAAAATTCAAGGAGCGTATAAAATCTGAAATGGTCAGCATTAAGACCCATGGTGACAGGACCCTGTTTTTTGACTTCCTTCCATTTGAGATCGGGAAAATTAAGGGATTCGACGTTAAAATCCAGATGTACACTGTTCCCGGCCAGGTAAAGTACAATGCCACAAGAAAACTGGTGCTTCAGGGTGTGGACGGGGTTGTTTTTGTGGCCGATTCCATGCAGGTACAGAGAAAGAAAAATCTGATTTCCCTGAAAAACCTTCAGGAAAATCTCGCAGAATACCACAAGAGTATATTCAAAATTCCCCTGGTGTTGCAGTACAACAAACAGGACCTGCGGAAAATGGATATCCCCCTGATGTCTCTTGAGACAATGGATAAAGATATGAACAGTCGCCTTAAGGTTCCTTCCTTTCCTGCCAGCGCCATAACCGGGGAAAATGTGGTTGCAACCCTGAAAAAGATTATTTCGTTAACCGTCAGTTCCCTGCAAAAGGAACTTCATTGAGGAGGGGTGCAAGTGAACTCAGAAAAAGATGAGAGCATCGTAACCGAGGTGGACGGAAGGCTTAACAGCCTGTTTGCGGATGAGGACAGCGAAGAGGTGGGGGCCGCGCCGATAGAAGGGTTAAAGGCGGCTGTACTGGCCATTGACTGGGAGATAACCGAAGGTGCCATGGCCAGGTTCGGGGAAGAAATTGAGGCTGTGTCGGAGGAGCTGAAAGATGACATGATGCTTCTTACCTTCCTTAAGTTACTTAAATCTCTAGGTAAATATCTAAATATCAAAAAAGGGGATGCCCATCCTGATTCCGTAAAACTGCTGCACTCGGTATATGCCGATTTTGAAAGGATTACAGGTTCGCCGGAAATGGGTGAAAAGGATATTCAGCAGATTCTCTCAAAAGATATAAACAGGTTCAAGGAGCTGAAGGAGCAGGTATCATATGCGGGAAATTCTGCCGCCCGGAAGGAATCGGAAAAGGACGTCGAATCCAGGCAGGGTACTGAAGAGGTCCTTGAGGAAGAACCTGCACCTGTGCCCGTTTATGAGCAGGATGGCAGGAGGGAAGTTGAAGAAAGGGACCTGAGACAGGCGCATGAGGCCTTTGCTTATGCCCTCGATGAATTGAAAGAGGTTATAAAGAGCGAATTCAGGGCCTTGAGAGCGGAGATAAGACTCTGGAGAGATGGAAAATAGGGGGGCGTCCAGATGATAGTATTTTGCGAGGAATGCGGGGAAAAATATGTGATTGCCCCGGAAAAGATCAAAAAGGATGCTGTCAGTTTCAGGTGCCGGGTGTGCGACGAGTTGATCATCGTAAGGAGACCGGCCGATAGTTCCGAGTCCGATCCGGACGATAAAAGCAGCAGACAGGACAAGCCTTGACCCGCCTGGAATTATCCGGTTTCCATCCCTGAACGGCTATCTTTCCAATTCCACATCAATCTGCGGGATCACTTGTGAATCGTCCTATAGTTCGCCTTTGTTCCCGATATGCTGCGGCAAAGCGCTATGAGCAGGCTTTTTACGGAGCTGTCCTGTTTCATTTATGAATGCCAGACAATAAAGCCTGAACACAGGGAAGAAGGACCTTGAAGAAATCAGCCAGCTTAAATACCGGCATGATCCGCAAGGTGGTTAAGAAGCTGCCTGCCTGGAGCGTGATCATTGCCAGGTGGCTCTTAGCGGACAGCCCGACTGCCGCGGCAATCGATATAACGAATCGCTGCAACCTAAGATGCACTCATTGCTACTGGTGGAGGCAGGAGCATCCCCAGGAGATGGACGACGTTCAAATTATCTCATTTATGAAGTCGTTGAGGAAGAAGGGATTCAGGGCGGCCATACTGTACGGCGGTGAACCTGCTCTGCGACCGGAGGTGTGCATAAGGGCCGGAACGATATTCGATACCCTGCTTGCCTTCACAAACGGCACAAAAGGCTTTCCGGAACTTGAAAACGGTCAGTGGGTACTTTCCCTTGAGGGCACCAGGGAGGTCAATGATCGTATCAGGGGAAAAGGGGTGTTTGACACTGCGGTAGAAAATCTGAAAAAGGCGAAAAGACCGCCTATCGTTCATATGACTGTCTCGGCAATGAACAGCGGATGTATAGAAGAATTCGCCTATGAAATGATGAGTCTTCCGGTAAAGGGGGTGGGCTTTTCCTTTTATACTCCCAACCGGTCTTCATCGGGCCCGGATCTTTTAATCCCCCTTGAGCAGCGAAACCTGATAATAAGAAGGCTTGTCCGTTTAAGAAAGAGGTTCGGTGAAAAGATCGCATTTACCGGTGCAATGGCGAGACAATTTTCCACACGGGGCGATTTTTCGAAATGGAACGGTTTTTCGGCATGCCCTGTATCCAGCATAGTTAGATGTTTCAGGTCTGATGGGAGCGTAAAATTATGCACCTATGGTGACGACGCGGATTGCGCCCGTTGCGGTTGCGCTGCTGTTGCGGCATATCGAGGGGCCTTTAAACCTTTTGATTATATGACATTCAGGGTAATACTCGGTCTGATGATACCTGAGGCGAATGTAAAAGACTGAGCGCCTGAGGACGATTCATCATGCTTCATGGGAGGATTTTATGCGCGATTTTTTTAGAGCAGCCCCCTTGACATTTCCAATGCCGACCTTAATTTTTTGCTGTTAAGATCAAATATGGCACGTAAAAGTTGTATGACGATTGATCTGTTATTAACAGGTGTTAATTTGCCTCTGTGAATTTCCGGGGACCTTTTCGGTTTTTGATGTTACCCGGTATTTATAAAAAAGCTCTACAAAAAAAATATCAGGAGGAGATAGAAAAAATGAAAGTAAAACCATTGCATGACAGAGTAATAGTCAAGAGGGTTGATGAAGAGGAAAAGACGAAGGGTGGGATTATCATACCTGATACCGCCAAAGAAAAACCCGTTGAAGGGGAAATAATAGCTGTTGGTGATGGTAAGGTCGCGGATGATGGTAAGAAAATTGCACTCGAAGTAAAGGCCGGAGACAAGGTGCTTTTCGGAAAATATGCCGGTACCGAGATCAAGATTGAGGGCGAAGAATACCTTATTATGAGGGAAGACGATATAATTGCCATCATTGAGTAACGTTCATCCTATTCCAATCAGTTTGAAAATATTAGAAAAATCGAAGGAGGAAATTTAGAATGGCAAAAGATATTAAGTATGATGTAAAGGCGAGGGAAGCCATGTTGAGAGGCGTGGACGCCCTTGCTAACGCTGTAAAGGTAACCTTGGGACCCAAAGGAAGGAATGTTATTCTCGATAAGTCCTGGGGTTCACCCAATATCACGAAAGATGGCGTTACTGTAGCAAAGGAAATAGAACTGGAAGACAAGTTCGAGAACATGGGCGCCCAGATGGTTAAGGAAGTGGCATCAAAGACATCTGATGTCGCTGGTGATGGAACCACCACTGCTACCGTTCTTGCCCAGTGCATCTACAGGGAAGGCTCCAAGCTGGTGGCAGCCGGAGTAAATCCCATGGCCATAAAGAGGGGAATTGAAAAGGCAGTAGCGGTTGCCATCGAAGAGCTTAAGAAGCTCTCCAAACCCACCAAGGATCAGGATGAGATCGCGCAGGTAGGTTCCATATCCGCCAACAATGACGCGACCATCGGAAATATTATTGCCGAATCAATGAACAAAGTCGGAAAAGAGGGCGTAATCACGGTCGAGGAAGCAAAAAGCATGGAAACGACCCTTGAGGTGGTTGAGGGTATGCAGTTTGACCGCGGATACCTTTCACCTTACTTTGTGACAAATCCTGAAAAGATGGAAACAAGCCTGAGCGAGCCTTACATTCTCCTTAATGAGAAAAAGGTCAGCGTAATGAAGGACCTTATCCCCATCCTTGAGCAGATCGCCAAGATGGGCAGGCCTCTTCTTATCATAGCAGAAGACGTCGAAGGTGAGGCCCTGGCGACCCTGGTGGTCAACAGGCTTCGAGGAACCCTCCAGGTGGCGGCTGTCAAGGCCCCCGGGTTTGGTGACAGAAGAAAGGCCATGCTGGAAGATATCGCCATCCTTACGGGCGGAAAGGTCATATCCGAGGACCTCGGGCTGAAACTTGAAAATGTCAGCCTTAATGACCTTGGAACGGCAAAGACCGTGACCATAGACAAGGATAACACTACAATAGTAGACGGAGGCGGTAGCAGGGCCGACCTGGAAGGCAGAGTAAAGCAGATCAGGGCGCAGATTGATGAGACCACCTCTGATTACGATCGTGAGAAACTTCAGGAAAGACTGGCCAAGCTGATCGGTGGCGTTGCCGTGATCAATGTAGGCGCTGCGACCGAGATCGAGATGAAGGAAAAAAAGGCCAGGGTGGAAGATGCGCTGAACGCCACAAGGGCGGCTGTAGAGGAAGGAGTCGTTCCCGGTGGTGGTGTGGCCCTCCTGCGTGTGCTTGCTGCTGTAGCCGCACTTGAGCTCGAAGGCGAGGAGCAGTCCGGAGTCAATCTTGTTTTAAGGGCCCTTGAAGAGCCGGTCCGCCAGATCGCAAACAACGCCGGTGCAGAAGGTTCCGTGGTAGTGGAAAAGGTAAAGGAAGGCAAGGGCGGCTTCGGTTATAACGCGGAAAAGGGCGTTTACGAAGATCTTATGGCTGCGGGAATCATCGATCCTACAAAGGTCACCAGATTCGCCCTTCAGAATGCCGCTTCTGTTTCATCAATGCTTCTTACCACAGGGGCGATGATCGCTGATAAGCCCAAGGACAAGGAAGACGCGCCTGCTATGCCGGGCGGCGGTATGGGAGGAATGGGAGGAATGGGAGGAATGATGTAAGTCAAATCTCCTTTAACATAGAGCAGGAAAGATATCTTTCCTGCCGGAAACAATAGAAAAAGATCGCATCGGGAATATACGGTATTCCGGTGCGATCTTTTTTTTGAGCCCGGATGAGTAGATGAAAACCCTGTCCTCCGGATGATAAGGATTCACCGGCCGGCATTTAATCCGAGACATTCAAGACTTATTGAACCTTTGTTGTTGAAAGGATATTCGAAGATATAGAGACAAGTCACGGAAAGTAGACCATGCAAAAACTTGAAGGATGTCAAATAAGATTTTGCCGCCAGGCAGGATGATATTCAAGGAAGAACTCTATTCAGAAAAGCCTCAACTGTCCGCCTTTCGTTTGATCTACCGCCCGGATTCTTATCCAGGCCATTATAAGTTCGACAATGAATGATATCTGCCTATCGGACAGGTTGCGGCCCTTTTTTATTCCATGCCATTTCTCAAGACAGCTCCTGCAGCAGGTCGCCGTGGCGTGTTGCGCCTTGAAGACTGGATGTCCCTTCATGGGAGTCTGTTTGCGGTCATTCAGGGGAAAAGAGGCGGACAATCCATCTGTTATAAATCTCCGGGCGTGTGCGTTTATGCAAGACAGGCCTCTGTTGTTTACGTATGCGCATTCCTCCGGGGTCAGACTGAACCGGGATCTGAAATCAGATCTTTTGAGACGGTCAAGCGCGCTTTTGACTTCGGGTGGAACTCCGTTTTGAGGGAGGCTGTAGACATGCGATTCTTTCAGTAAAAAAAAAGACGTCATAAGCGACTTCGAGATGGAGATTCTTACTGAAACTGCAGTAACGAAAAAATGTGGTCTCACTATGTCTGACAAGCTGTTTTATACGTGTGGGCGTGATTCAGGACCTGTCTTTATTCAGCTTGTCTTTTAAGACTGAAGAGCATTTGAACGTTACGACGTTTCTTGCAGCGAGTGTAAGCTCTTCGCCTGTTGCCGGATTTCTACCCCTGCGATTTCTCTTGCCTTTCACGCAGAACTTTCCAAATCCGCTTATCAAAAGATCATCCCGGCTTTCAAGGGTGGCCTTGATCAATTCCAGAAGTGATTCCAGAACGCCGGAGGCATCGTCTCTTGACAGGTCGTTTTTTGTAAACAAGGAATCTGTAAGTGTCTCTTTAGTCACGGTCATGAACTATTTCTCCTGTAAAAATCTGTTATCAGCCTCAGGTTTTTTTGTTTACTTCTCGATCTTGATATGCGCATCTTGCGGCAGTGCAAGACCCGCCTCAACCTCTATCGTCTTCAATATCCCCGATCCGACGATACAGGAAGGATGTGGGCTGTGTTTACTCATGATCTCGTATACCTTCGTTGAGGCCGCCCTTTTGAATATCTCCTCCATCGGATCAATTTCGGTAAGCTCTTCAGCCACCTTTTTTATGTTCGGACATGCGCTGGTAATCTTGAGATTTATTTTTCCTGTCTCTGCTTTTTCAGCCTTGACCACAGTAACAAAACCGCATACCCCCCCCTTGATTTCACCTCGAGTCATTTTCCGTCCTTTCACATCCGCCCCGTAGAAGCACCCGGCCTTTTCGTGGATAATGGATCATTGATATTCTGATTCAGATTCCAAAATATTATGAAGGAACGCTATTTTCTTCTCCTTTATTTGTCAAGTATTTATAGCTGTTGGGGCATGATATGCCGTCAAGAAGGCTCCCGCGGCGTATAAATCCTGCGCCTTACTCGTGGTTCCCGGGCTCCACCGGCTCCTCGAACGGGTCCCCGTTTCTCGGCCTAGCCCCTGTTGGGCTTGTTCGATGCCACGGCTCGACAGGCTCGGAGCGGGTTCGGGGATAAATTTCTACCGTACCGTCTGAATCTTGATTTTTTATGAATGGATCCAGGTTGAGTTTATCGCATGTAGACGGTGTATCCTGGGTTGACATGCGGGCGTTACCATGTAATATTTAGAAGTATTACTTAATATTACTGTGCCGGAGGACTGCACCATATGAAAAAGAAGCTGGAAATAATCACATTCAAGGTGGACGAAGATCTGGGAAAGATGATCAAGGATCTTCCCAACAGATCTCAATTTATCCGCACCGCCATAGTGAACGCCCTGGGAAGCACCTGTCCTCTCTGCAATGGAACAGGCATCCTGTCTCCTAATCAGAAGCGTCACTGGGATGATTTTTCTACAGATCACCCTTTTGAAAATTGTGTGTACTGCAATGAGCCGGTACTGGTATGCGCCAATGTCAAGGGCTGACGTCAATCAAATCAAGGGGTCTGATGAATTTCCGGATGAAAACCGGATTGGATTAGAACCAGGATCAGAAAGATAATAAAGGGATATGTAAATGAAAAAACCGTTTCTGTGGGTGCTCCTTTTCTGTTGGATAAGTGCCCTGTTCAGTCCCTGTTGCCAGGCAGGTGAAGGTGAAAGGATAAAGGCCTTTGTGAGCATCCTGCCGCAGGCCTGCTTTGTTGAGCGTATAGGAGGCGATCATGTCGATGTGGAGGTTATGGTAGGGCCTGGCAGATCACCCGCCACCTATGAACCGACGCCGAAGCAGCTCTCACGGCTTGCAGGTGCGCAGATCTATTTCAGAATAGGTACGCCCTTCGAAGAAGGCTTCATAAAGAAGATCCGCAATACACACAAGGACCTCATTATTGTTGACATGAGAAAGGGAATCGAACTGAGGTATTTCAATGATCGGAAAGGGGGGCAAAGACCTGATCCTCACATATGGCTTGATCCCAAAAGGGTAAAGAGGCAGGCGGAAACGATATGCAGTGCCCTTTCACGATTAAACCCCGGCTGGTCCGCCGGGTTCGAGAGAAATTTCAAGGTTTTTCAGGATGACCTTGACGTCCTTGACGCCGGGATAACGAAAAATCTTGCCCCGTTTAGAGGGCGGAGCATATTTGTATTTCACCCGGCCTTCGGATATTTTGCCGAATCCTATGGCCTGGTACAGGTGGCTGTGGAGATGGAAGGAAAGCAGCCGGGTGCGAAACAGATTGCAAGGCTGATTGAAAGGGCACGAAAAGGAGGTGTAAAGGTGATCTTTGTGCAGCCCCAGTTCTCCGAAAGGGATGCCGGAACCATAGCTGAGGCTATCGGAGGGGCGGTTATAAAGATGGATCCTCTTCCAAGGGATTATATCGGCGGTCTGGCGACAATGGCCGAGAGCATCAGGGAGAATCTCTAATGGCAACGGAAATCGGAAAAAGGCCTGTTATCAACCTGGCCGATGTGTCGTTTTCATATAACGGCCACACGGTTTTAAGGGATGTCAACATGAGTGTCTATGAAAAGGACTTCCTCTCCGTGGTGGGTCCGAACGCAGGAGGCAAGACCACACTCCTGAAATTGATTCTGGGGTTGTTAAAACCGACCAGGGGCAGGGTAACGGTCTTTGGAGAGCAGCCGTCAAGGGTGCGTCGCCGGATAGGTTATATGCCTCAACAGGCGTCTCTTGATCCGCTTTTCCCTGTCTCGGTCAGGGATGTCGTTTTGATGGGGCGGATGGGTAGCGGCATGGGGCTGGGGCCTTTCAGGAGAAAGGACAAGGCGGCGGCAGACGGTGCGCTCAAAAAGGTGGGATTAAGCGAAGTGAAGAACCGATCCTTCTCAGATCTTTCAGGTGGCCAGAGGCAGCGCGTCCTAATTGCAAGGGCTCTCGCCTCGGAACCGGAACTGCTTCTGCTGGATGAGCCTACCTCAAATGTCGATTCAGTGATGGAAACGGCATTTTTTGAGATCCTCAAGGAGTTAAACGACAGCATCACGCTGCTGCTGGTTACTCATGATCTCGGCTTTGTATCATGCTATGTCAAGAGCGTTGCATGCGTAAATATGAGGGTAATCGTTCATCCCACAAGTGAGATCTCCGGTGAGATGATAAATGAAATCTACGGGGCTGACATGAGGATGGTGAGACATGATCACCGATGCTCGGAGGAGGGGCATGAATGGTTGAATTCCTGACAGACCTTCAGGTTCATGCCTTTCTGCAAAACGCGCTTTTGACCGGCATTTTGGCAAGCATAGCCTGTGGAATTATCGGAAGTTATGTGGTTACCAGGAGAATCACCTATGTCGCCGGTGGTATCGCACACAGTGTCCTGGGGGGTATGGGCGCGGCCAGGTATCTTGAGGTCGTCTATGACTGGGAGTGGATTCATCCTCTTTACGGTGCGGTTGCGGCGGCACTTTTGTCCGCCGCCGTCATAGGACTTGTGGGCCTGAAGGCCAGGCAGAGGGAGGATACCGTCATAGGGGCTGTCTGGGCCATCGGCATGGCAACCGGTATCTTATTCATATTCAAGACACCGGGATACAACGAAGACCTTATGAGCTATCTGTTCGGTAATATCCTCATGGTTTCATCTTCCGAACTTTGGCTGATAGGGGGTCTTGATCTGCTCGTCGTTGTTGCGGGACTCCTGTTTTACAACCAGTTGATGGCGGTCTGTTTTGATGAGGAGTTCGCAAGACTGAGGGGTATCCATGTGGAGTTCTTTTACCTGCTGCTTCTCTGCCTAACCGCCTTGACCGTGGTATTGCTTGTTACAGTGGTGGGTATCGTCATGGTAATAGCCCTTCTTACGCTTCCCGTCGCTGTTGCAGGGCACTTTTCACGTAGATTGTGGCAGATGATGGGCCTTTCCGTGATATTTACCTCCGCCGTAACAACAGGGGGGCTCGTATTGAGTTACGGTCCTGACCTGCCGGCAGGGGCGACAACCATCGTGCTGGCAGGTGTCTTATATATTCTGGTTTCGGTATGTTCCAGGTTTCGGAGAATAAGGCGAAGTGAGTGATGTCTCGGCAAGGTTTGCAGATTCAAGCCATTGGAAGCGGCAGACCTGTTTTATAAGGGGCCTTCGAACAACCTTGCGACAGCATCAAATGAATCCCTTATCTTTTTACCCACCTCTGCCAGCCTTGATTTTGAGGACATGTGGGAACTTCCGTCCAGGTAAAGGTCTTGATTGAGTTCGATCTGGATACCTATCTTTCCTGTCGTTTCAAAATCATGGCCGTAATGATACATGATATATCCGCCCCTGTAGGGGTAATTGAGAGAAACTGAGAAACCGGATTTTTCAAAGGCCTCTTTTATGCCGTTCATGGTGTCGGGCGGGCAGGTGATGCCGCCTGCGCCGGGAACCCTTTTCCCATGTCCGTCTCCATAGTTGCTGAGGGTGATGTCACTTCTTTTCCTGCCGGCATCAGGGGCATCCCTTGGGCCGGTACCATTGAGCGAATGACAGTCAAAAATAGCCTTTATCCCCGGATTTTCAAAACGGCCGGAAAGTTTTTCGTGAAATGGCCGGTAATACATGTCGATTCTGTCTTCAGTTTGCTCCTTATCCGGCTCAGAGCCTCTGTAAAAGATCCTCCTTCCATGGTAATCCGTCTTTGCTATTACGCCCTTTTCATCAAGCCTGCCCGGAGTCCTGTTAAGATCCACAACCAGACGGCTCCATTCTGCGCGCAGGACCGCGGCGGCCGGCAGTGCCCCGAATATCTCACCTGTTCCTCTGTCGACGGATTCCAGTATCTCCTTGTCGGTGAGTGCTATGGCGGGCCTGATATCATCCGGAACGCGGTGAGAGCAGTGGGGTATGGATAAAACAAAAGGGTAGGGCATAAGACATCTCCTTGAATTGACTTGATAAACCTATTAATTCCTTTCAGTGAACCTGGCCACTTGAAAATGGTTTCTGCCGAGATTGTGGAGCCTTTCGGCCTGCGCGTCCGTACATCCGGGCCGGGATTGTTCAATCAATCCTCCGTCTGAAAACAGGCGACAAAATGATCCTTCTCAATCTCCTTTAAAAGGGGCCTTTGTCTGCTGCATTCAAGCCCTTTTGAAACTGCGCACCTTTCATGAAAGGGGCAACCCTGCAGATCGTAGTGGCCCCTGTGCCGATTGGTGAGAAGCGTCCCGTACGGCTCAAAGCCCCTTGGATTGCCGTAGCTGGGAAGGGCATCTATGAGGGCCTTTGTGTAGGGGTGAGCCGGGTTGTTTATGAGATCTTTTCCCGGCCCGAGCTCAACCATGTTTCCCCTGTATATCACGGCTATACGGTCACAGAGATAGCGGGCCGCGGCAAGACTGTGGCTGATGAAGAAAATGGTCACATGGAACCTGTCTCTCATATCAAGAAGGATATTGAAGATCTGAGCCGATATGGAGGCGTCCAGCATGGATGTCGGCTCATCGGCCACGACGAAACCGGGTCGGATGACCATTGCCCTGGCAATTGCGACCCTTTGTCTCTGACCTCCGCTTAACTGATGCGGAAAGCTTTGGAAATAGTCCTGAGGCGGTGAGAGCCCGACTGTCTTGATGGCCTCTTCAGCCATCTCTTTTATCTTCCACCTGTCTCCTTTCCTGTGGATTGAAAGGGGTTCGGATACCGTGTCGATAACCGACATATGGGGATTCAGCGACTGGTAAGGATCCTGGAATATCATCTGGACCTTTTGTCTGAATTCTTTAAGAGCCTTCCCCTTAAGCCCGCCTATGTCAATCCCATCAAGATATATATTACCCTTTTCAGGCTCCTCCAGCTTGGTTATCAGACGGCCTGCGGTGGTCTTGCCGCTGCCGCTTTCCCCAATAAGCCCGAATATTTCTCCCTTCATGACGGCAAGAGAGATCCTGTCAAGGGCTGTTACGTCTTTGCGCCTTTTACCCATCAGGTTCCTTTTGCCCCTGTAGGTCTTACTTACCTGTTCGAGTCTGATTATGTGTTCTTTTTGGGGTGCCATTTTTTGCCTGTATGAAACGATCAGCCGAAGCAAAGTGCCTTATGTGTCCGGGTAATTTCAACCCAGGGCGGAGGTTCATTGCGGCACTTATCCGTTGCGGTCGTACACCTGTCACAGAACCTGCATCCTTTAAGGACGCAGACCAGATTGGGGGCCTCACCGGGTATCGGCTCAAGTCGGAGCTTTTCCCCGGTAAGCGTAGGAAAGGATGCCAGAAGCGCCTTTGTGTAGGGATGAACAGGATTGTCGAAGACTTCTTCCCTCCTGCCGATTTCAATAATCTGACCCGCGTACATTACCGCAATGTTATGACAGATATCCGCTACCACGGATATGTCGTGTGAGATATAGATGATCCCAATGTGAAATCCATCCTGAAGTTTTTTGATCTCCCCGAGTATCTGATCCTGGACTATGACATCCAGGGCTGTGGTCGGCTCATCGGCGATTATTAGATTCGGACGGCACGAAAGCGCCATGGCAATTACGGCACGCTGCTTCATGCCCCCGCTGTATTGATGAGGATAGTCATTTATGCGCTCTGCCGGGATGCCTACGAGGTCAAAGAGTTCTTCGACATTTTTTGAGACCTCCTTTGCGGGCATTTCACTGTTATGGGCCTTTATGGCCTCACCTATCTGCGCACCGACCTTGTGAACCGGGTTAAGCGCATTCATTGCCGCCTGGAAGATCATTGCGATCTTACTCCACCTGATTGATCTAAACTCGTTTTCCGGTATTGCATTTAAGTCTTTTTCCTGAAAGAAGATGTTCCCTCCGGTTACGGATGCATTCGGCGGCAGGAGCCCCATGATCGCCTTTCCTATGGTCGTCTTTCCGCACCCGGATTCTCCGACCAGCCCAAGCGACCTGCCTGAATCAAGGGAAAAAGAGACATCATCCACCGCCTTGAGGAAGCCCTTTTTCGTCTGGTATCCCACGTTCAGTTTTTTGACGTCGAGTAGAGCCATATCATCCGGCCTCGGAATTCCTTCTGAGCCTCGGGTCAAGGACTTCATCCATGGCACGACCCAGCATGTAAAAGGAAAGGGTGATCATGGAGATGCATATCCCGGGGGGCAGGAGCCAGTAGGGGGCCTGAAACATGTGGCCGGTTTTCCAGACCCACTGCAGCATCATTCCCCAGCTGACCGTGCCTGGATCTCCAAAGCCCAGAAAGGCCAGTGCCGCCTCTATAATGATAGCGGAGGTCACCCTGAAGGTCATATACAGAAATGCCAGGGGCAGGACGTTCGGCATGATATGCCTGAAGATGATTCTCAGATGCCCTGCGCCGGCAACCTTTGCCGCGTCGATAAAAGGCCTTTGTTTGAGCGAGAGGGTCTGTGCCCTTATTACGCGCGCAACCCCGGGCCACCTGAAAAGCGCAATCAATATTACGATGACCCATATATTGAGCTGCCCGAAAAGAGATGAAAGGATGAGTACCACCAGCAGTGTGGGCATTACCATTATCATGTCGGCCGATCTCATCAGGAATGCGTCCGTGGATCTGCCCGAATAGCCGGCGACCATGCCTATGGTCGTCCCGATAACTATGCTCATAAAGGCCGCTGAGATGCCGACTATGAAGGCCACTCTCGCACCTGCCAGAAGCTGACTCAGAATATCCCTTCCGATGAAATCGGTGCCCAGCCAGTGCCTGAAACTGGGGCCGGTTGAAAAAGATATCTGGGGGTCGACCCCCGTCATGGGATGATACATGGGGCTGATCATGGGAGGGATGAAACTGCCCAGGGCCATAAAGGCGAATACTACCAGGAGGGTGAGGCCTATCTTTCCCACAAGGCTTTCCCTGAACAGTGCCCATCCTTCAAGGAAGCGTTGTATCCAGTGGTATCTGTCCGTAAGTCGAGCCGGTCTTGAAGTCAAATCTGAAACCTCCGTATAGACTGAAGGTGTTTCAGCCTTTTAATATCTTATCCTGGGGTCCAGGTATGCATAAAGTACATCGACGATAACATTTGCCACAAGCACGACTGCCGCTATGAGCAGAAAGGATGCCTGGGCAAGCGGATAGTCATTGTTGCTTACAGAGAAAACCAGCTCCCTGCCCAGACCGGGCCAGGTGAATACGGTTTCGGTCAGCGCGCCGCCGTTTATGGAAAAGGCGAGACTGAGCCCTATGCTTGTGACTACCGGCAGGGCGGCATTAGGGGCCGCGTGATGGTTCCGTATGATCTTTTCTTCAAGCCCTTTTGCCCTTGCCGTTAATATGTAGTCCTCTTTGAGGGTCTCAAGCATGCTGCTCCTCATAATAAGGAGGTAGCTGCCGAAATGGATGAGAAAAAGCGTCCCGAGGGGGAGTATCATGTGATGTATTATGTCCAGTGCCTTTTTCAGGGACCCTGAACCGGGATCCAGCCAGATCTCGGGTGTGATCATTCCGGTCAGGGGAAACCAGCCGACCTTGTAGGCAAAAAACCAGATCATCAAAAGGGCGATCCAGGGCAGAAACATTGTATGACAGACGAGCGCCCCGATGGTCATGGCCGTATCCTTAAAGCTTCCCTTGGCCCATGAGGCGATCTTTCCCAGAAAAACCCCGAAAAAGGCTGAAAGCATAATCGATGTTGTGAAAAGAAGAATAGTGTTGGGCAGACGGTCCAGGATTATCTTGAGCACCGGCCTTCCGTAATGAAAGGACGTCCCCATGTTTCCCGAGAAAAAATTCTTGAGATAGTAAAGATACTGGACGCTTATCGGTTTATCAAGGCCGAGCTGGGAAATCAGTATCTCGGCGTCTTCAGGTGTCATGGTGGGGTCCACCATCCTTTCGATCGGATCACCCGGCGCGATTCGGAACAGGACAAAGAGCACCGTCAATATAATAAAAAAGATTATTATAATCTGTCCGAGCCTCAGGGCCACGTATCTGTTGAGTGCCATATGAGAGTCCTGTGGTTTATTGCATTGAGCCTTCGGTTTTCAGGCCAGCGGCTTGTTTCCTTATCTGTTTTGCAGGCAGCCGACGGCTGCTCGCCTCTGGTGCCGAACCGGAAAAAGGCGTTTTTGTTGCTCCGACCTGGATCCATCGTCCAATTCAGGTCTTGATTCAAAGATCAATCGGTTACTTCGACTGCCCTGACCTGGCAGAAGGACCATATGTTCCCGATCCCTCCCAGCGTCTCGACCCATCCGGTAAACCTGTCGGTCCTTACCGCTTCACTGATCATAGGGTTATAGATCGGAACATAGGGGACGTCTCCAAGTATTATCCTTTGCATCTCCAGGATAACATCCCTTCTTCTGTTGATGTCCATTAAGCCTGTTGAGCGCTCAGCCAGTCTGTCGAAACGGGGATTGTTGTAACCGCTCATGTTCCAGCCTCTCTCCCTGTCGTTTGCCGAATGGAAAAAGACCCCCAGATATCCGGCATCAAGGGACAGCCTTCCGTAACCCAGTATAAAGAGGTCGAAGTCGTGCCGGGCCTTGACCTGCTGCAGAAGAGAACTGAAAGACATCGGTCTGGCAAAGGCCGGCATTCCGAAGGCCCTGAGCCATTCCTGTATCATCATTCCGCACATGGCGCGGTGGGGGTCATAGTCGGCCGGGGGCGTAAGTATGGTGAATCTTCCCATAGGCTTACCCCCGGGCAGACGAAGGCCGTTAGCCTTGACCACGTTCCCGTTGTCATCAACAGGAGGAAGATCCCAGTCGTAACCCGACCGTTTGAGAATATGGTACGCCTTTTTTACGCGTGCCTCAGCTGTAAGGCCTTCACCGTATAAGGGCAGATCGGGGCAGTACCAGAACCTGTTACCGGGCGGGACGACCGAATGCATCTTGATTGCGTAACCCTGAAGGATTCGCGATATTATAAAATCCTTGTCAATAAGAGTGGCCACAGCCCTCCTGAGATTCGCGTCGTCAAAGGGGCCTCTTCGCAGATTGAATCCCATGAAGTAAAGCGCGCTTTTTTCACTCAGAAAGACCTTTATGTCCTTGTGCTCTTTCAGTTCGTCAAGGTACCCGGGCTGAATTCCCCACCAGGACATATCTATGCTTCCCTTTTTAAGGGAAAGGATTGCAACATCCGTGGTCCCGTAGATCTTGAAAATCAGATCGTTCACGTGCGGCCCAAGCAGTCGGCCGTTTATGGTTTTTCCCCGGCCGAAAAAATGCCTGTTTCTCTGCATGTGAACATATGCCCCCTGTCTCCACTCCTTAAGCATATAGGGGCCGCAACCCACAGGATCCTCAGGATGGTGGTTCAACAACGCCCTTAAGGGTTTCATGCTCTTTGCGGCCTTTTGAACCACCTTTGCCCATTGCCTTTTCTGGACGATGGGAGTGGTTAGTGTCCTGCTCAGAAAAACGGCCTTGGGCCTGGTAAGGAAAAACCTTACGGTGCGTTTGTCAGGGGTCTCGATCCTCTTTATGAACTCCCACCTGGATCTGAACCTGGGTATCTTGAAATCCTTGATAAGATTTCCGGTAAAGGCTATGTCTTCCGAGGTTACATCGGTTCCGTCCGACCACTTCGCATGCCTGAGCCTGACGGTGTATGACAGATTCGCGGGATCAAATTGAGGCATCTGCTCCGCCAGCCACGGCACCATTTTGAGTGAAACAGGGTCCCTTAAATAAAGGGGCTGATAGATAAGCGAGAGCACCTTCCCGGAGTTGGCGTCGGTTGCAAACCAGATATTGAGTGTCCTCGGTTCTTCCGAAAGACCTATCTTTAACGGCAGCCCTTTGTTTTCCACGGTACAGGAAAAGGTGCAGAGGATGATCATGATCAGGGCAGCAAGGCGCCTATTCATAGGTTCATGATATTCTTTTACGGCAGATAAGATTCCTATGGCTCTTCCCTCTTTTCGGATTCCACACTATCTCTTGTGACCGCGATTTAAATCCCTGACCCGTTCCTCGATAAAATCTATCACATCCCGTTCGATTTTTACATCGTCAAGCCGGTTTATCCGGGGTATCCCTCCGGGGCTTACGCAGTTTACTTCAACCAGTTTGTCTCCTATGACGTCTATGCCCACAAAAAAGAGGCCATCCTTTATCAAACGGTCCTTTATGATAAGACAGATCTGTTTTTCCTTTTCAGTGACCTTGTGCTTGTATGCCTTTGCCCCGGCATGGATATTCGTCCTGAAGTCTCCCTTTTTTGGTTTCCTCCTCATTGCGCCCACAATTTCACCGTTTAAGAGCAATATCCTGACGTCTCCCTGTATTTTTACGATATCAAGATATTCCTGCACCATTATAGGTTCCCGGCTGTGGTAGGCATTGTATGCCTTCACGTAGTAGTTTGTCAGAGAGATCAGATTCTCCTCATCCCTTGTGCTTACCTTGATAACCCCCTCTCCTCCGTATCGTTGAAGGGGTTTGACCACCATTGCTCCGCCGAACCCCTCGATTACCCTCTTGAGCCTTCCTGGGTCCCTGGACACATGCGTTTGAGGGATGATTTCGGGAAAATTGAGAGTATAGAGTTTGCTGTTTCCGAGAATCTGTCCAAGGGTGTCGTTTATGATAAACACCTTGTCTCTGACAAGGGACAGAAATTCCAATGACTGATAGACAAGGGGAGGGTCTTTTCTAAGAAACAGGGCGTCCAGATCGGTGAGGGTTTCAAATATCAGCTCCTCCCGTTTTGTGCACTGAATTATTGAACGCCAGTATTTTTTCATGGAAAGATCGCGGGTAACCGAGATGTCTCTCATCCTGGCCACTACTTCATCCTTTCTTATGTAGACATCATGGGGTTCCAGAAAATACACACTGTGCCCCCTCTGGTTGCATTCATACATGAGATGACTGGTGGTTTCATTCGTGGGTTCAATAGATCTAAGGGGGTCCATCACAAATGCGATTTTCATAAGACAACTCCTGTTCTACCACTAAGCGCTTTCGGCATAATATGGCATGGATTGCGAATTTCAAGATCTTAAGGCACGGGGAAAATCGGGAACAGTTGGATTTCTAAGGGCCGTCCGGGTCTTCGTCTATCCATCTGTGCCTTGCCTGGTGTTCCTCCAGGCAGATACAGTCGGGCTTGTCACACCATATAAGTCTGAATCCGGTGGTCCTGAATCTGCTTGCCGGGTGACCTGAGTTTCGATTGGCCGATCTGCACCTTTCAGCGGGACCGAACCAGCTCCCACCCCTGCGAACCCTGTTGGTACCATCTTTAGGTCCGCAAGGGTCAGTGACCCGGTTTTCAGGGTAATCCCCGTATCGGTCGTGACACCATTCCCACACATTCCCATGCATGTCGTATATGCCCCATGCATTAGGGCTGAAGCTTCCTACAGGGGCCGGTTGATCTGAGTAAAGCCCCCTGGACCTGAAATATTGGACACAACTCTTTCCCTTCAGGCTGTTATTGCAGAACATAGCCGTTGTACAATCAAGGACATCCCCCCACGCATATGCATCACTGCTGCCCGCCCTGCAGGCATATTCCCACTCCGCTTCCGTAGGGAGCCTGTAATACCCGTTGCCCTTTTTGTTGAGCCTTTCAATGAAATCCACGCAGTCATACCAGGATACCCTTACAACCGGCATATTATCCTCGCCCTTTCTCGGGAAGAAAAACCGCCTGCCCATGACTGCCCGCCACTGGCCCAGAGTGACTTCGGTTTTTTGGATATAAAATGGCCTGCCTATCGTAACCTTATGCTGGATTTCCCCCGGGTCACCCCCCTCGGCGGGGGGGCTTCCCATTGTAAAGGTGCCACCTGGAATAAGGAGGAATTCCATGCCGATTGAATTTTTAAGGGCCCTTTGATCAGCCTCGCACTGACCCGGAAAGCTGAAATGGGCCCCCGTCAAAAAAAAGACCATGATAAAATATTTCAGAGTTCGGTGTATTTTAATCTGCATGATCACACCTTTTTCAGGGTTAAAAGTACCGGGCCAAAAAAACAAGTCCTATCTCATCTCATATCTTTTCAGTTTTTCATGGGATTTTCTCAATCTCGCGCTCAATACACGGCATATGTGAAGGGCGATCTGAGGATATTCCTTTACGATTTCCTCAAATTCACGTTTGTGAAGAAAAAGGAATCTGCATTCACTCAGGGTACGGATAGTGGCGGATCTTACCGTGTTTTCAATGAGTGCCATTTCTCCAAAATAGTCACCTGCCGTTATATGATCGAGTTCAAGCGTTTCCTTTTCCCCCCAGTCCTTGAGAACCGCAACCTCACCTTCTATTACAAGGTACATGTCTTCGCCCTGTTCACCTTCTCTTATAACTGTCTCCTCTTTTGGATAAACGATATCTTCGGTTACGGAAGCCACCGCCGCCAGTTCATTCACAGAGAGTCCCTGGAATATATCGATTCTTTTGAGATAAAGAACCTTGTCCGGAATACTCGTTTGATTTTCCATAGGTATCCCCCTGTCCAATGGGTCGTTGCCGTGGCCTGCTATCAGGTTTTCGGCCAGAAACCGCACGTGAGTGTTTTTGTTATCCGAGAGATTATTGATGATTTCCCAGTCAATTTTCCCCGGGCCTTTTTCCTGAATAATAGAGAGGGTTATCAAAAGCGTTACCCAGTCTTCCGTTTTAAGAAGGTGTGAAAAAATTGCGTCTCCGCCCGGTGCAAAACCGGGGATCTTGAAATATTTCCTGCCTGTTTCAAGACTGCCGGCTGCCGGCTGATCCTCCAGCAGGGGCATCATGATTCTTGAAAGGGATGAGTCAATCAGGTCGTCCAGGGCCTCCAGGCCGTTTGATCTGATGCGCGAGTTGGAGGAGGTAATACCTCGCCATATTATCCTCATCTTTCCTGATTTATCCTTTGCCGCCAGGCACCTGAGCACGTTATCAATGTAAAGGGATTTTCTCTGGCCGATATGCTCAATGAGCATCCTTGTTTTGCTGTCCCCGGGAAGCCTTCGAAGGGCCTCCTGTTCTGCCAGACAGTTGTAGCTTTTTTCCACCTGCATGCGGGCGAAACGGAAGATATCCAGGTCCTTTATATTGAGGGAAAGGAGAATGTCATAGATCCCGTCCCTTACGATTTTTCTGGGAATAATAAGGGATTCCACAAGAATCTGGGGATCCTGGAAAGGTGCGTCCTGGATCTTTTCTTTTGCAAGGTTCCTGATCGCCCGGGAATTATCTCCCAGCATTTCGATGCCGATTGAAAGGTCATTTTTGTTCGTGATTTCAAAGGAATTGAGCGCCGCTTTCCGGATCGGCTCAGAGGGGTGTTTGAGGTAACCGAGGGCAAGATCGTTGAGGTTTTCGCTTCCCAGCAGCTTAAGTGATTCGAAAAGGCGAATCAGGACCTCTCTGTTTTCCGGACCGGCCTTGAGCAACTCCTCGAGCCTTGGAGTGAATGATGCGTCGCCGGAACCACCTGCCGCAATGATTCCTCCCGTCCTCTCATCTTCTTTTTGAGATTCAAGCCATGATTCGATCACCTGTCTGAAATCATCAGGTCTGCTGCGGTAAAGAGCTGTGAGTGCGTATGCCCTTACTTCAGGAGATGCGCTTTTTTCAAATACCTGCCGGTTGAAGGCAGGGGAATTTTCAGGGGAAACACGATTCGCCGTCTTGATTATGGCGGCCATGATCTCGGGATTGTTGAAATCGGTAAACTCTTTTAATACCTCAAAGGTTTCTTCTCCCGCCTTATCCGAAATCATGCCTATGAGAGCCGCCCTGGTTTTGACGTCCTGTTTTTGGAGCAGGGGCAGAATCCGGGAATCCAGATCCTTGAACTTGAGTGATTTGAGGAGCCCCGCATACCACAGGGTGTCTTCTCCCTGCGAATTCCGAAGTTCCTCAACCAGCTGAAGCCGCGTCTGCCTGTCATTGAAAACAGGCGCGATATCTTCCTTTTCAATCGATTTGAGATCCAGCATATTCTTTGATATCAGCTCCGAAACAACCCCCGCATATCCCCTCTTGAGTGAAATGGTCGCGATCATCCAGGCCGTTACGAATACAACCGCCACCAGAGAAAGGTACCTGGGATGAATGAATCCCTCTGAGACGATTATGAAACCCGAGCCCGCGAGAATCCCGACCCTGACAACCGTACCCCTTAAAAAGGGAAAGATAACCGCCCGGTACGATTTTGGAAATACACCCATAAGTATGGCCCTTGCCGGGTTGTTAATGGTGGTCCTCAGTACGTTGGTGGATATCCTGGCGTACATCGCGGAGAAGACATCAAAACGGAGCAGAAACGCCATAAATGCAATGATATAGTTGAAGGGGTGAAACATGAGGGCCAGGGGTAGTCCGAATCTGCCGTATATCCTTCCCACGAAAAGTAGAATGATCAGGCTTATGATATTCAGCACCCCCCTGAAATAGCCGAAAAAGATTATCATGCCTCCTTCGCTGGCAAAGGTCTGGTCAATGGCAAAGTTGAACTGATAGTTCATTATCGGTATCACCACGTTCGGCATCAGGGTGATGACTATAAGTATCTTGATTAATTTGGACTCCCTGATAAGGGGAACGACTTTCTTCAGTTCCTCAAGGGATGAAAACCGGGTTTTCTTATCCGCCCTCTTTGTGGAAATGAGCAGCGTCGGAAAAAGGACCCCCATCCTCCTGACGGCAAGGGCGCCCAGTACGCTTATTACCAGATAGACAATCATGAGATTGTCCATGCTGATCAATCCTGCCAGAAACGGCGTGGCAAAGCTGCCCACAACCCCTCCCAGGACCCCTCCCGCCGTTATCAGTGGGAACAGCCTTTTTGATTGCCTTGTATTGAAGAGGTCGTTTGCGAGATTCCAGAATAGAAGGGCCAGCAGGACCTCGTACTGCGCCTTTAATATGAACAGAAGGGGGTAGAGCAGATCTATGCCCAAGGGGATGACAAATCGCAGGAATGCGATTGAGCCCCCGAAAACAAAGAGCATATGCATCATGAGCCTGGTGCCGGAAACCCTGGCCATGATTCCGGTCATAAAACCCATTATAATAAAGGTGGTAATCGAATTTACCATATAGACTATGGGCAGGTATTCAACCCCGTATCTTTTAAGGAAGGCGGTTTCGGCGAAATTATTGAAAAGTATGTTTGCGTTTCGAATCAGAAAAAGAAGCAGTGTCGCCCACAAGAAAAGGGAGATTTCATCCTCATAAACCTTGAACCATCTGCCCAAAGCTTTTGTCATAAGAGCTCCCTGAAATTAAATCCAAATGGACGGTTTTTGCCTGAAATTCTCCGGATCGCACTGTGAAATCCTTCAGTGTCAATTTCCAGGGGCGACGGCAAAGCCCCTCAATGCATTCGTTATATCATGGAAAACCCATGTCCGATCCTTATTAAAGCACTTTGTAGAGTTCTATTTCCTCGCTTTTCCCTTTTATCGAAGTCTTGCCCAGACCGACCAGGTTTAATCCTCCTGCCTTTAAAAGCTCTTTCGTGGCGGAGCTTATGAGTATGTCCGTGCCGTACCTCTTGTTCAGGTCCTGTATCCTGGATGCGAGATTCACCGGGTCTCCCACCATGGCGTAAACGAGGCGTTCGGGACTTCCCACACTGCCTGCAAGAACAACGCCCGTGTGTATCCCTATGCCGTGCCTTATAGGCTCTTCTCCCAGACTGCGCCTTTTGTCGTTGAGCGACTCCAGTCGTTCGCGCATTTCAAGCGCCGCCTGGACCGCCTTGTCCGCGTGATCGGGTTCTTCAATGGGGGCCCCGAAAACCGCCTCTATTTCGTCTCCGATGTACTGGAGCACGATGCCGTTGTGTCCCCTTATGGTATGTTCCATTTCCGAAAAATAGTCATTGAGGAACTTTACCACCTCCTTTGGATCTCTTTTCTCTACAAAAGGTGTGTATCCTCTGAGGTCGCAGAAGAGGATGGTCGCCTCATTCAATTCCCCTTCGGTGGATATCTCACCCCTGAGTATCTTGGTGCTTATCTCAGGAGTCACGTATTTACCGAATGTCAGTTCACAGTACTCCTTGTCTTTGAGCCCTTCTATCATGTCGTTTGTCTTTGAGGCTATGATGCTGAATTCATCGCTGCTCACGACCGGGATCTGCATGTCGTAATTGCCCATGCTCACCTTTTCAAGGGCGTTCATGTGGACCTGAAGGACACGCTTCAGATTGGATGAGTAACGGCCGAGTATTACCGAAGTGACCGACAAAAGGACGACAAGGGTAAAAATGACCTCCTTGAATATTCCGGAATAGATGGCGGTGTTAAGGGCGTGTTTGTTTTTGAGAAGATAGTTTATGTCGTTTATTATCAGAAGTATTATTACAGCGCCCATTACCGTGAGCATGGTGAAAAGAAGAAAGAGCATCTTCCTGCTTACCGATAAGGAATTCTTAGGCATGATAATCTTGTCAAAGCTGATTGATTCAAGTTTGACTATGATTTCCTTTTCCGCGGAAAGAAGGCTCAACATACCTCCGAAAAGCCCGAAGGACAGGCATGCCACAATTATACTGACTCCGGTTGTAACGGGGGCCCCGTAAAATATGATATAAAGGGCGCTCAGTAATATGCCGATCGAAAACCACGCAGATAAGTCGAGGATAAATTCCTTCCACGGAAGGCGGTAAATCGAGCTGTCCGTGTGGCTCTCTTCACGCAGGAGTCTCAATGCCTTTATGTGAAGGCGGAATCTAAAGGGAACAACGAGAAACAGTACTATCATTAAATTTATGGAGACCTTTATATACCCGAGGCCGTGTATAAAGGGTCAGACCTGCGCTCCATAAACAATGAGCATGAGGGAAAAGAAAACATAGGTCAAAACAAGGGAAATCATAGCCGGCTTCTCCTTTTCTGCAGAGGCGTCCAACGCCACCCCGCCCTGACATGAAACAACCCGATTGTTATTTTCCGGTGAACACCGGTTTTCGTTTTTCCAGAAACGCTGCGGCGCCTTCTCTCTGATCATCGGTACCGGTGAGTGAGCACCAGAGGTCTGATTCAAGTCTCAGACCTTGCTCGACCGGCATGCTGAATCCTCTATGCACCGCCTCTTTTGCCGCCCTTAAGGCAAGTACAGGCTTTTGAGCCAGTATCCCGGCGGTTTTCATCGCTTCGTCCATTAGATCTTCCATGGGCACGACCTTGTTCACAAGACCGATCGCCTTTGCCTCTTGCGCGTCAAGAAACCGGCCCGTATAGATCATCTCCTTTGCGATACCCTCCCCGACAAGCCTTGAAAGCCTCTGAGTGCCCCCTGAACCGGGGATGATCCCCAGATTTATCTCGGGCTGACCAAGTTTGGCGTGAGAGGCCGCGATCCTGATATCACAGCACATCGCCAATTCAAGTCCCCCTCCCAGACAGAATCCGTTTATCGCGCAGATTACGGGCCTTTCGAAATTTTCTATCCTGAGCTGCCTCAATCTCCAGCTCTTGAGCCTGAGCCTTGCGCTTTCACGGGTGATATCGGTGAAGACCCTGATGTCGGCCCCCGCGATAAATGCCTTTTCTCCCGCACCGGTAAGGATAACCACCTTTATTTCATCCTTTTTCTCGTCAAGTTCGTCAAATACCCGGGCTATGTCGTCTCTTACATCTTCGGCAAGGGTATTCATGGGGGGGTTGTTAATCTCTACGACCGCTATCGAGCCCTCTGTTCGGTATGTTACCTTTCCGTCGACCATTGTTTCCGCTCCCTGATTATTTTATGTGGCTTAATCGAACATCCATTAATAGTTGGGGCAAACCGGATCAAGTCGCCCGCAGGCAGACTCTAGCACGGCGAATAAGAATCCTCGAACAGACCGGTATCCTACTCGCATAGTTTTTTTTCAATCATATCGATAAGGTCCTTTCGACCTATATGCTTAAGCGGTTGGATCAGCTCCCTGTAAAAGGGCTCCCTGTGCCTGATCGTTATCTTAAATGCCTCGAAATGTTCGGGAGTGACGTCATTTTCGGCAAATGCGCCGCATCTATCAAGTGCGCCTATGGCCAGAAGACCTGTCATGGTGCGGACGCATTTTTCGCATTTTCCGCAGTTGAGCCTGTCCGGGACATTTGCCAGACAGACCCTCAGATTCTGAAGCGCCTCGTCCCATCCGGCGACGATTCTGAGCTTCTCAAGCCTTGAAAGGGACAGGTCTCTGTGTATGATCCTAAGTTCATAACTGGAGTATTCCGGGTCGATAAGGGGATGAGAGCCGCAGGGAGAAAGATTGGGGATATCATAGGAGGAGGCGACGTAGACCCTTTCAAGTATCGAATCAAAGCAATGGGCAACGGAGGCCAGGACCGCGCCGAAAAAATCATTCTGCCAGAACTCCCTTTCATCGCAAAGGTGCCTTATGTTGGTGTAGACCGGTATCAGTCTCGTGCCGGCGTTTTCGGAAATCTTCTTGAGGGCCTTTTTGGCCCTTTCAAAGACGTGGTATTTGGTCCCCCTTTTTTTTACACCCCCGATATCAAAACCATGAACAAAGAGACAGTCCCTTGTCACTCCGGGATGCCGGTCGGGATAATTTAGTTTGTTCGTCCTTAATGATGCAAGGGAGTCGATTCCCCCTGAAAGAAATATTCCGGCATGCCTTTTGGCCGTTGCTTCCCTGCTAGGCTTTTCGCGGATTTTGCATTCTATGTTAATAGGACCGTACGCGCTGCCGTTCCAGTGCCTGATTACCGCCACAACGGTTTCAAGCCCCTCTTTCAGGGCCGGACAGATTCGGCCTTCAATCGAAATTCTTTTCTCTCCCAGCCTGAGTGCGGGAAGGATACACCCTATAAGAAAACTGTGTGGGTTCAGGGATATATCTTTTTCAAACTCTTTTTCAGTCTCTATAAACACTTCCTGACCGGCTTGTTCACAGTCTTCCCATTCAACCCTGGCCGATGCCCTGATTCCGGTTTCATTTTTTGTTAGACTCAGGTCCGATATCCGCAACGGTATCTCCTTTTACTAATAACGAGGTCCCTGTCAGCAGGCTGAAGGGCGGTTAGGTGAAGGCCGATAAAAAACCGGGGCCTATCGATTCAAGCGGTCTTTGCAGTGCCTCTTTTATTTAAATAACACAGGTGTACATGATCTATTATCATGCCTGCGATGTCCATGCCTGTGGCGGCTTCAAGGCCTTTAAAGCCGGGAGAATAATTTACCTCCACCACACGGCTTTTACCGTTTCCATCGACGATCATATCGATTCCGGCTATGTCGAGTCCGATCACCGAGGCGGCCTTGACGGCAATTCGAGAGAGTTGCGGGCCGATTTCAATCCCTTTGCTCATGCCTGAAAGGTGGTAATTGGCACGGAAATCGCCCTGTTTCGGTTTTAACTCCATCGATGCAACCGCTTTATCTCCCAGGACAAAGACCCTTATGTCCTTTCTGCCTTGGGGCGGAATAAATTTTTGCAGAAGGATGCCTTTGTTGATATCGAGATGATTTGTGGCTATATCACGGCAGTCCTTCCTTGATCGGACAAGCATTATTCCCTGCCCCTGTCTGCCGCTCACCTGTTTTGCCACAAAGGGGTAGCCGCCGATATGATCGGCCGCTTTCATGAGCACGTCTTCCGAGTTCGCCAGCATCGTGTCCGGGACCGGAATCCCGGCACCGGCAAGACTTTGAAGCGTGAGATATTGATTTCTGGAAACAAGAACCGCTTCAAAGTCGTTGGCCGATGGGATTCCCATTAGAATCAGATGACGAAGCAGGGCCAGGCATGAATCCCTTACCTGTGCGCCCTGGCGGGGCACTATGATATCAGGCCTGCCTTTTTCAAGGTCACCGAAAAGGGTGTGATCGCCCTTAATAAGCCCCGACCAGGCCGTGTACGGATTTATCAGTATGGCGCCGTGTCCTCGCTCGCGCGCGGCTGCCGACAACCGCATATTCGGGTGGTAGCCGGCGTTTCTTGCTGAAATTATTCCGATAGATATTCCCATGAGGTTCCTGGCTTGGTTATATCAGGAAATGTGCCGGGTGCCAAAGAAATTTCTTGGTCCGTAAAAGGTGATCCCGTTATCAATCATTGAGCATCCAGCGCGGTATCCATACCCCGACATCCTTGCCGAGTCGCTCGCTGTAATAGACGGCCACGTTCTTTGTCCCGGTCCGTCGCGCAATCTCCTGCGCCACGAGATTGTCCGAGCTGATGGTGGAATAAAGCCTTTTTTCGCCCACCCTTTCGGTAAGGCCTTTTACCAGAACGCTTCCGATTCCAAGGCCCCTGTATTGCGGTCTTGCGGAGTTATAGCCCCGTTCGACAAAATCGCCCAGGTCGATCCCGGTCTTGCCTTTCATATATTCGATAAATTCCCGCCTCGGGTTCTTGAGGCTGACAGTGCCTGCTATGGCTCCCTTTTCCATGGCAAAACCTATGAGATATGCCCTTTCAAGATTATGTCTTATCCACTTTGCGCCTACCGCGCCTCCCGCCTCAACCAGAAGGCATATCTGTTCAAACGATTGAGGTGATAAATCTTCCGGTTTTTTATAGTGGTAAGTAATGCCTTCGCCTATGGTATCGATTGAAGTGCCTGATTCATCGATCCTCCAGCGCATGACCTTCTTTGTGCCGCTCCTGTTTATATGAACGAGCAGGTGAAAGATGTCCATGCATCCCCTCCAGAACGGATAACCGGGCAGAGGCGTTACCTTGCCGTATGGAGGCTCTTCTGATTCGATATGATGTAATGTCCGGCCGGACTTTGTATCGGAGGAATCCACCGTTGCCCAGGAGTGACAGTAATGAGGATTATTTGAGGCGTAATTCAAAAGACCCTGCAGCAGTTCCGGGTTCGCCTTTTCATATGTTACCAAGTGATTCCAGATTCCGCATTTTGAGGCGGACCACAGAGTCTTTGTCAGGGATCCCGGGCCGCTCGCAGGCATGTCCATGGGCGCGTGCCACTTGATGAGTCTTACCCCGGAGCTGAAAAGGGCGGAAAGGACGTCTTTGCCGGGCTTATATTCAAGCGGGGATTCGACGGCAATGCAGAAAGGTTGACACTGGCCCGAAAGTCCGGTTGCGCATGAGGGCCGTATGGCCTTATGGATGTTCAGGATATCTTTTATATCGCTGATTTTTTTATCAGCACCCGGTTCGGAAATCAGACTATCGAGGAATTTTCCGCGTGAACCGCCCATGCCGGCCTCGATAACCTTTTCAGGACAGAGATAGCCCCCCGCCGGCAGCCCCCTTGTCTTCTTGTAATAATTGACGGGTCGTTTTTTGAAACCAAGTTTTTCCAGCAGGACTGACAGCGCCCTCTCATCATTTGGCGGGACAAGGCTTCCTGAAAACCCCACTGCCTTTTCCAGGAGCGCCGGATCACCCATAAGGGCGATGTGACATGCAAATCCCCTTTTGCGGCATATGCCGGACAGGGTAAGGGAAGCGGGGATCTGGCTTTGGGCGGATATATCGAGGATCAAAAGGTCTGATTTGCCGATGCCGGATAAATCCATGCCTTTTTCAAAAAAATCGATAAACGGGTTTTTCTCCGGATTTTGGACAAGATCGGCAAGTCCTTTCGGTTCAAAGATGTCGGGGCTTGAAAATCCGTTCCAATGGATGCGGGAAGGATAAAAGGCAAGGGAAAGATCATCACAAAGTGATTCTATCTCTGAGGCCTTTGTAATATACGAAGAAGGTTCGTAAAAATCCTGACTTTTGAAGAAATCAAGGTCTCTTCCTGCCTGAACAATCCTTTGCTTAAACTTTTCCCCGGATTCTAATACCTCAAATACCCTTGTCCTTGTTTTATCATCCCTTTTTTCAAATACACCTGATTTATCTTTTTCTTTTATCAGCCCTGTTATCCGTTCGAACCTTTTGGAATCAAAGAGATGGTTTTTGAAAAAATCGATACCCGCGTCGTATCTTTCCGTTGTGAGGCCCTCTTGATCGAATATCCGGAGCGATTCACCAATCGGAGGGGGTGCGGACGGATTTATCAGGGGAGGATATATTATCAGGATTCTGAAAAGGTTTTTTTTATTCATAGGAATGAGTGTCCTGATAAAGTTGAATTTATTTATCCGATTTCCGTAATATACGATTATACTATATCAGCGCCATTGTTCAAGCTTAACGGCCTTGTAAAAGGAATTCTTATTTCTTCTTTGTTCCGTTAGCGGTATCATTCGGCCGGTGCGTGCTTTGCCGGTACTTTGGCCAAAATACTTGAATTTTCAGGAGGTATATGCGACTTACAGTAAGTTGCTTGCCCGGTTTGTAAGGATTTCACCCCTTTTCCCATAAAGCATGTCTCTAAACGGAGACCGCAAAACATGGCCCATCAAAACAAACTGATGTCAATGTCGGAGGCTGTCAAGGAATACGTCAAAGACGGATCAGCCCTTTATATGGGTGGGTTCACCCAGCTCCAGCCCTATGCCGCGGCCCATGAGATAATCAGGCAAAAAACGGAAGACCTGACTCTTTCGACCTGTGTCGGCCTTACCCTGGCGGATCAGATGATAGGCGCGGGGGTCGTGAAGAATCTGATAACCGCCTTTGTGTGGAATCCGGTTCCTCTCAAGGCCCATTGCTTTTCCCGCTCCGTTATACAAGGCATTCCCCGAACCATAGGCCTGGAGGAGTATTCCGTACTGGCCTTGAATCTGGCCTTTTACGCCGGTGCCATGGGTCTTCCCTATTTGGCCGCAAAGACGCTCCTTGGAACAGGCTTTGACAGTGAAAAAAATCCGGGCGGGGCGAAAAACAGGCTCAGGTTCGAACATTCCCCTTTCACGGGTGAGAGGGTCTGCCTCGTGCCTCCCATCAGGCACGATCTGGGAATAGTGCAGGTGCAGCGCTGCGACGCGTTCGGAAACGCGCAGGCATGGGGAATAATGGGAGAAACGAAATACGGGCTTTTGAGCTGTGATAAGATTATCATATGCGCGGAAGAGATAGTGGAAACAGAGACGATCATGCGGGACCCCAACCGGACCCTTATCCCTTCCTTCAGGGTGAATGCGGTGGTAAAGGAGCCCTGGGGGGCGCACCCTTCATCCGTTGCAGGCTTCTATGACATGGACTGGAGATACTACGCCTACTACGGAACAAAGACCTCCACTGAAAAGGACTTTGAGCAATATCTCGATAAATGGGTGTTAAATGTCTCAGGAAGGGAGCAGTATCTGAGGCTTCTGGGGGATAGGCGGGTCAGATCGCTTATCCCGGAGCCCTTTATTTCGGAACCTGTCGATTACGGCAGATTGACGCGCCATTTCCCCGAAGACAATGACCGGTAGAACTTCAACGGATATTGAGCGGATGGTTATAACCGCCGCACGTCTCATTCAAAACGACGCCGTATTGATGGTGGGAACACAGTGGCCTATAGTGGCCGCCCTTCTGGCAAAGGCTCTTCATGCCCCCGATTCCGTGATATGCCACGAAGGCGGAGTGGTCATGGGCAAGCTGCCTGAAAGGGTGCCTCTTTTTACGGTGGATCCCACCCTTCATTCATGCTCGGTGCTCCTGGGGGGCTCCTTTGACACGCTCGGTGCGGTGCTTCACGCGGGAAGGGCGGATATGGCGCTTCTGGCTGCCGCATCGATTGACAGGTTCGGAAATATCAATACGACATGCTTCGGGGATTACGGATCTCCCAGGGTGAGACTGGGCGGAAGCGGAGGGGGCTGCGATCTGGGAAGCCTTGCTGAAAAGACGATAATTATCATGGAGCATGAAAGGCGCAGGTTCCCTGAAAAGGTTGATTTCATAACCACACCCGGTTTTCTTGAGGGGGGAGGGACTCGTGAGGAGGCGGGTCTAAGACCCGGTACGGGACCTTTTGCCGTTGTGACCACCATGGGTCTTTTCGGATTTGACGAGCAGGGTGAAATGATTCTTTTAAGGTTCAATCCCGGTTTTTCCATTGAAGATATAAGAGAAAATGTCCAGTGGGATCTCCGGGTAGCGGATGATGTCAGCGCCCTTGAATCACCCACGGAAGAGGAACTGGAAATGCTGCGAAAAAGGATAGACCCTCAGGGCATGTATCTGAGAGGCGGCAGGATGCTTGATGGCCGCGACCTGGAAACTTAGCCGTGACAATTCATATATCTGTAGATGGGCACTTTAATAAACAACCTTTTGCCTAAACTCAACCGTCTACAGGTTGTCATTCGGCCTTCCTCGCCCTCGTTTTTTATCCTGCATTTCAGCCCTTATATCCTCCATATGTCTTATGATATCCGAGGCCTTTTTATTCGTTTCTATCTCAAGGGCCTGTTCAAGCCGGGAAAGGGCCTCTTTATATTTCTCCGATTTTTTTAAAAACATGGCGTATCTGACAAGTATTTGAGCCCTTTTTATCTGAAGCCTCTCTTTTTCCATCTTCGGCCAGGGAAGGGGAGGGGGCGTATCAAGGACCCTCAATGCCTTTTCATATTTGTTGATCTTTGAATATTCCGAGGCCAGTTTGGTCAGATAGATGCTCTTCCAGGGATTACATCCGGCGGCTTTTTCATACATCCTGATGGAACGGTCCCTTTCTCCCGCCTTTGAAGCAATGTTCCCGAACCTGTTCGCTATTATTGCCAGCCGGTAGCCTTCGGGCTCGTTTCTGAGCCGGGCTCGTATGCGTCCCAGGCGGTAGCCCTCATCTTCATGGCCTGCCATGACGGCGCACCATATAAGGCCGCTTAAGGCGCCTGCGCCAGCAGGGTTTATCTTCAGGGATGAGATAAATTGACTTTGCGCCTCTGAGTACCGCCTGTTTTTGTAAAACGCCCACCCCAGCAGGTCGGCTGCCATGTAGGAACCGGGTGCGAGATTGACGGCCGAATTAAAACTTTCCATTTGAAGCATGTCATCCGGCGGACAATAGGAATGGGCGTAATAATCCTCAAGGGCCTTGCCGAGAGATGACAACCCGGTAAAAGATATCTCTTCTTTCCATATGGCCTTTTCAGCCTGATCCCGGCTCATGGAAAGTCCGCATGCCTTGAGCCATCTTATGAAATCGAGCGCAAAAAGGTCCAATCGGCCCGGATCTTTTATCTCAATAGCGGTTTTCATGGTATGAGCACTTCTTTGAATATCCGTGAGGTCGAAAAAGACCTTAACGGCCTTTCCGGTTTTCATGACTTTTCCCTGAAGCAGGTACCTGATGCCTTGCTTTTCCGCCTGAAGGCCGGGGTTGCTTAGAGGAGTACTGCCTCTGATATACGCGAAAAGGTCATCTTTATGGGGAAAAAGGCTTTTCATCCTCCAACTGAACCAGAACTCGTCCAGTCCGGTGTGAAGCGCCAGAATATTGCTCAGATAAAAATGAAGAGCAAGACCCGTTTCATTATGAAAATCGTGATTTTCAGACTGAAGAGGCAGCACGATCATCCTTGGGAGAGAAACGGGCCGTTTGAGCTCAAGCCCCTTGCAGGTCTCATCGGCGATAGCCGGTTTTTGAAAGGCCGGGGAGGCTTTAGCGGTAAAAGAGATGATGATAAACGGAATAACGAGAAATATGACCAGCCTGCTGATCGCCCTTTTCATTACCACTGTCCGGCTCCTGTTTTATGTGAGGTATTGCTCAGGTATTTATTCGTCCTTTACTCGAATCCCCTTCGAAACTGGGGGCCAACTGCGAAGCAGCGGGACTGAGCGAAGCGTAAGCGGAGCAAAGAATGCTTCATCTGGATCACCTCTTTTGGAGATGATCAATCCATTCTTATATGCTCAAGAAACGGCGAAGATATCTATCGGGGTCTTTTTCCCCCTGATAACGGTAGCCGGCAGGGACCTGAGATATATTTCCCTGAGATCTTCATCGGCAAGATTTTTTCTGGTTTCACCTGATATTATCATCTCCGTTCCCAGCTCCTTGGTAAGCGACTGAAGCCGTGACGCGACATTGACCGTGTCCCCCACAAGAAGGTAGGAAAGCCTGTCAGGGCTTCCCAGGGTTGCCGCAACCGCCTGCCCCGTATGGATGCCTATGCCGTGTTTAAGGATCGGCAGCCCTTTTTTCTCAAAGGAGCGGTTGAGATCTACCAGACGCTTATTCATGTCGACTCCTGCCTGAAACGCCTTTACCGCGTGATCCGGACTTGAAACCGGGGCCCCGAAAACCGCGTAGACTTCATCACCCAGAAACTGGAGGACCAGCCCCCCATTATCCTGTATGGCCTCGCTCATCTCCCTGAAATAGCTGTTGACGATCCTGACCACCACCTTCGGGTCATTTTTCTCAGTCATGGGCGTGAAGTCTCTCAGATCCGCGAAAAGTATGCTTACCTCCTTTATCTCGCCGTCAAGGGGGATGCGGCCCGACAGCACCTCATCTCGAACCTCCTTTGAGACATATTTTCCGAATGCCTCCTTGATCATCTCCTTTTCCCTGAGACCTGTCGTCATCTCATTTATGATATCGCCCGTGTATCCTATCTCGTCATTTGAGCTGACCCTTACCTTCCTGTTAAGGATGCCTTTGCTCACATCTCTCAGCACGCTGATGATCTCCTTTAAGGGCCGCGTGATGTTGATCGATACAAGAAATGCCAACCCTGCCGCGGCAATCAAAAAGATTATGGTTTCAACGAGGATGACCGATTGAAGCCTCTCCAGTATCTGAAGGGGCTCAATTCCTCTTTGAAGGCCTTTTTGAGAGCCATGTATGGTCATGTGGATGGCTGAAAGGGGGACTATGCTCGCCGCGAGGATGAGGGCTGCTATCCTGGTCCCGACCTTTATCCTGAGGGTTCCGGGGGTGTCGTACAGCCTGCCTTCCGGGAAAAGCAGAGGTGCGAGCTGGTGCTGAAGCACATGCTCCAGGTAGAAGAAGGCAAGTGATACGGTTATAAGACCGGTAACCAGGCCCCGTAACATTGCTCCCGGTGCCAGATGCCTCAGCTCCTGGTTCAAATAGATCACGGCAGAAAAAATCAGTGCCGTAGAGCACCATACAAAAAGGTCTATGGCTACTACCAGATATGGTTCATTAAGGAGCCTTTTCCCGGCCTTCATAAGTGCCCCTGGTTCAACCTGTTTATTGGTGAGGATCTTTTTCAGACTCCTTCGGAAGGGAAGTTCATACCAGAACATGATCGCAGGGATGAGAGTGAATGCTGTAATGGTAATCAGGCGGCCTGTTATTTCAAGAGAGGGCGCCAGGGCGTTCGCGTAATCGGGGAGCATGACCTCGGATAAGGTCGCGGCCATTTTCCAGCCAAGCAGATTGGCAAATATGTTGCCGACAATCAGTGCGTTTGAAAGAAGCAGGTACTTGCAACTTTTCATTCTTGTCCTTTCTCTTTGTAAATCCGGGTTGATCCGGTAATTTCAGGCAGCTTGCCGAAGTACTTCCGAATCCGGTCTCTGTTGAGCTTCAGGGCAGGCAGGAAAGTCATTTAAATCCCGAGTCACTGCAAACTACGTGCCTGTTTGGCAAAACCGTGCCCTTCACTTTCTCTCCTTATTGTGGGAAAGCCTCGTTGTCTTATGGATTGAGACGCAGGAGCTGGAGGTTAAGGAGGGCCGCAAAGCTGACCCACGCCATATAGGGGAGAAAAAGCATGCCCGCTGCTTTGCTGATTTTCCGGAACATAAGCATCGTAACAAGCACGGCCGCCCAGAGCGCGGTAATATCGAAGAGGGCAAGGTCAATCCTGTGGAGCCCGAAAAATATACAGGACCAGATGGTGTTCAGGATGAGCTGTATGACGAAAAAGAGGAGCGCCGGAAAGACGGCCTTTATCCTTTTTTCTTTCCACACAAGCCAGGCCGCAATACCCATCATGACATAGAGCAGCGTCCAGACAGGCGCAAAGATATAGGAAGGCGGGTTCCAGGATGGCTTTACAAGAGTCTGATACCACTGTCCCGGCCTGAACTGTGAGCCGATAAAGCCCGCTGAAAGAGACATGAGCAGGAATATCGTCAGGGGTATGATTTTTTTAAGGGTCCGGTAAAAAGACTTCAAACTTTTTTTACCATCTCCTGCCCGCAGCACTGAAGCGGGACATTGCATGAGCCGGCCTCGCCAGTCTCGCATTTGCAGGGGTTTGCAACCTTTAACTCCAGACCGCAAAGATTACAGACAAAGACATCTCCCTCTTTCATGTCGCAGCAGTTTGCCATATCCCTCCTCCATGAAAAAGATTTGAATCACTGCTCATCCGCGGATTCCTGCATGCGGGTGAACGTTTTCCTTAGCCTCATATGAAAATAAATGAAAAACCGGAAAAAATCAACCGGCACCAGACAGATGGGCCGTGGATGTTGTTTGGCTTATTCCCGATATTCTCAGACGATATTGCTGGAATAGGGGATCCTATGCATGGACCCAATTATGGCGGGTTCTGTATTTATCATCCCTGATACATCAGCAAGCTTTCAATAAAATGTTAAAATTTGATTGCATTTATTTTATGCAGCTCTATAATAGGCTAAAATATTTATTAAAAACAAAAAAGCCTGTATATTATCTTAATGCACATTTTTATGTGCATTAATTTGCCATACTTTAATAAAAAAGGACACCATTCAGATCAGGTTGCACATATTTATGTGCATTGATTGGCACGTCAAATATCGGAAATAATTTAATTTTCTTCTGGTTTGCACTATTCCATATGCATGTTTTCAATATTATGCCGCTGCGCACATAAAAATGTGCAAAAAAGACCTCTTTTGATTTTTCCAGCCAGACACTTAACCGTGGAACAAACTCTTTATCCGGTTGCAAATTGAGGGCTGTTGCAGGCTCGATTAGCAGGTTTTACCGATAAGAATCGCGAAACTGGAAATGTTAATTACTGATTGATGCCGCATTCACCTTTTGCAGCCCTGGCAAAAAAAATAATGTATGGGTTCTCAAAATATCTAAAGAAAGGAGGCCGGGATGAAGATTGATGCGCATTACTATGCGGTCCTTTCATTTGCAAGGGCGTGCGGCTTCACAAAGAAGAGTGCGGGCCGGATCGCATTCGCCTCTCAGTTCGTGGACGATGCAAAGATAAACCAAATAGGGCTTAAGGAAAAGCCGACCGGAGATATCTCCCTTCCACTGGTGGATGGAAAGCCGTCTTTTTTCAATATGGCGACCTGTCATTCCTACACCAGGATAAAGACATTCAATTATTCGGCAATGATCGGAAATACAGCTGCATTTCATTTTGTCCCCGGCTGCCGGGGTATCAGTTTTCCCAAGAAAATGAGGTGCAGGGAAAACTCCCGGGTGATCAGGCGGATACTTGATAATGCGGTTGAAAGCGGGGACCTTGTCAAGCTGGGCATTTCACTTCACGCCTATGCGGACACCTTTTCTCATCAAGGATTTTCAGGACTGCTGAGCAAGGTTAATGACATTCAGGGATGCACATCCTTGAGAAAGATTCCATTTTGCCTTTCTGATTTTGCTTCAAAGACTTTCCGGTGGTTTACCAAAGACCGTTTTGACCGCCTTTTTGATTCGGCTTGCCCGGCCTATGGTCACGGACAGGCAATGGAGTACCCGGACCTGCCCTTTGTGGATTGGTCATACTATTACGATTACAGTGAAGAATTTTCCGAGGCTTCAAAGTCGTCAGGAATAAAGTGCAACAGGGAGCGTTACACCCGCGCTTTCAAGGGAATCGCGGTCTGGCTTACCAGGTTTTTGACGGAACACGAAAAGTATCTTGACCCTGCCGTGAGTAACCCCGGCTTCTATGACCTTTTTGAGACTCTTTTGAGGCCGGGCACGGATAAACAGAGAATCAAGGCGTGGAAGGAGCATCTTGTAACGGCCGGGTATTACGGTGAAGGAGAAGAGGAGCTGGAATATTCGGAAGATCGCTGGTTGAAAAAGGCCTTTTCCAATTATGATAAAGAGCGCTTCAACAGAAGGAAAGTGGAAGATGCGGAACCGGCCCATGACTTCATCGAATCGGAATGGTTCGGCTTCTACAAAGGCGTCCACTGGTACAAGGAGAGATTTTTTGAATATTGCAGAGAAGAGGGCCTTGATATCCCGAAGTAAGGTAAATCAGTCAAACTGATTTGGGTTTGGATCTGACCACGCGTCAGGCCTTGTACCTGGAGAGGGTATTACCCTAAACCGCATGGTTCTATTGTGGAAAGGAGGTTGTGAAGAAAATGATCAAGATTTCCACTCAAGATGCCCCAAGACCCGCAGGGCATTACTCTCAGGCGATAGTAAACGGCGGCATGGTCTATGTGTCGGGGCAGCTGCCGATAGACCCTCAGACAGGGGGAAAAGTGACAGGTTCTATTGAAGAGCAGACCGGACAGGCATTGAAGAACATGGCCGGGATACTTGAGGCTGCGGGAAGCGATACGGATCAGGTCGTTAAAACCACGGTCTATATTTCGGATATAGAGCTGTGGGCTCGGGTGAACGAGGTGTATTCGAGATTTTTCGGCGCGCACCGTCCTGCGCGGGCAATGGTACCGACCAGGGACCTTCATTTCGGGTTTCAGATAGAGATCGAGGCGATAGCCGCTGTCAAGGGGTAGCCGGTATTAATCATAACAGGAGATAATCCAGGTGAAATTGGGGCCGGAACATAGAATCGTATTCATATATCTCGTGGTCGGTGTCCTCTGGATATATATCCGATCTGATTGTGTGCCTTATGCTCAAAACACCTGAAAAAATCGAATTTGCCCAGAATGTCAAGGGATGGGTGTTCGTTTTTGTCACCGGGCTGCTTTTGTACTTCCTCATTAACAGGGCCATGAACATTATAACCAAGGCCAATTCAGAATTGCTCGACAGTTATGAACAGACAATGTGCGGGTGGATTCACGTAATGGATCTGCGGCACAAGGAGACAAAAGACCATACCGGGCGGGTAACGGTGATGACGATGGAACTTGCGAGGCTTGCCCGCATTTTGGAAAAGAAACTCAAGATTATCGAACGCGTCTATAAGGCTGCATGGCCTGAGGAAAAGGTGCTGAAACATATGCGGGGGATCAGGCCGGCGCGCATTTTGATCCTGACGTGGTGAGCCTTTTTATGGAAAACTATCATCTGTTAAAGGATGTCAAAACCGGGTAGTGTCACTGTGACAATAGGTTATGCCTGGATGAAGTCTTAAGGCCGGGGCTGTGAAATAACCCCGGCTTTATCTTTTTTTGATGCCAAAATGGATGACATTAGCATTTGAACAATGTATTTTTCGAATCCAGGTGAATCCTTTTCAGATAAATCAGGCCCTCTGATACACTCATAACGTGGGTGTTCTTTTTGAGGGGCGGCCTTACACAGCGCGAGCATAACGGGAGTTTCTGAAATATGAGTGAGATCCATTGTAAATTTAACAGCAGGCGTGTTAGCGGCCCGGATGGCAAGGTCGATGAAGTCCTGCCCGGGGGCACGCTTAAGTCCGTGATCCGTTTTCACAGGAGCCTGCCCGGGTATCGTCCCACTCCTCTTGCATGCCTGGAGGGGCTTGCGAGCCGTCTGGGAATAGGGGGGCTGTGGGTAAAAAGCGAGAATGAGCGTTTCGATCTCAAGGCGTTCAAGGTGCTGGGGGCAAGTTACGCGATAGGCAAGGTGACGGCTGAAAGATTAGGCCTAGAAAGTAAGGATCTGACCTTCGATCGGATCGTAAGCCATTCGGGAGAAGGTGAGGGGATTACCTTTGTTACAGCGACAGACGGCAATCATGGAAGGGCGGTTGCCTGGACGGCTGAAAAGCTTGGCTGCAGGGCGGTGGTTTATATGCCGAAAGGCTCTTCTTCCGCTAGGCTTAATGCGATCAGGGGCCACGGGGCTGAGGCATCCGTTATAGATGGAAATTACGACGACGCGGTAAGGCTGGCTGCAAGACACGCAGATGATAGGGGGTGGGTGCTCCTGCAGGATACGTCGTGGCCAGGCTACGAGGAGATTCCGACCTATATAATGCAGGGTTACACTACCTTGATCACGGAATCCTTTGATCAGCTTGGAGGAGAAAGGCCCACGCATATATTCGTGCAGGCGGGGGTCGGTTCTCTGGCCGCGGCCGTTCTCTGCGCCGTCTTAAAAAAAGGTGAAAGGCCGTGGTACGGCGTAGTGGAGCCGATCGAGGCCGCATGTTTTCATAAGTCCTCGGTCGCGGATGACGGGGCGGCTCATGCCGTTACAGGGGATATGCCGACCATCATGGCGGGACTTGCATGCGGGGAGCCGAGCAATATAGCCTGGGAGATCCTGCGCGACAATGCCGATGCGTTTATCGCCTGTTCGGACAGGGTGGCCCTAAAGGGTATGCGCCTGCTCGGAAGACCTCCTGAAGGCGATCTTCCCGTGATATCAGGTGAGTCAGGGGCTGTTACCTCTGGACTGGTCTATGAACTTCTGAGCAATGCGAATTATGCCGGACCGGCCCAAGAGATCGGCTTGAACGAATCTTCCCGAGTGCTTGTAATTTCAACGGAAGGGGACACCGACCCTCAGTTCTATCGTGAGACACTCAAACGGAAAAGTGTGGGTACAATCTGATTCGCAGAATAAGAAGCGGAACCGGAATTTGATGATCCGCGGATTTCACCCGGCAATCAACCGGGTGTCTAAACTTGAGAAGAATTTCTTGTATGAATAAATCACCTATTAGGAGGTTTTTTGACAATGGGAAAAAGTGGCAGACACTTCCTGCAGATTCCAGGACCCACCAATGTGCCGGACCGGGTCCTTCGCGCAATGTCCAGGTCCACAATCGATCATCGTGGTCCCGAATTCGCCCGCCTCGGCCACGAAGTGCTTGAGGGGCTGAAGCGCATCGTTCAAAGTGAGTCTCCGGTTATCCTCTATCCTTCCTCTGGTACCGGGGCCTGGGAGGCCTCTTTAGTGAACACCTTGTCTGCGGGGGACAGGGTCCTCATGTTCGAAACGGGACACTTCGCAACCCTGTGGTCCGATATTGCCAAGAGGTTCGGCCTTGAAGTGGATTTTATCCCCATGGACTGGCGGCGGGGGGTAGACCCGGAAGTGGTGGAAGAAAAGTTGCGTGATGATTCGAAAGGCCTGATAAAGGCTGTATGCGTGGTCCATAATGAAACATCCACCGGGGTGACGAGCCGTATCCCCGATATCAGGAAGGCCATGGACGCGGCCGGGCACCCGGCCCTGCTGATGGTGGACACCATTTCATCCCTGGGTTCAATCGACTACCACCATGGTGAGTGGGGTGTCGATGTGACGGTGGGCTGTTCCCAGAAAGGTCTCATGTTACCCCCCGGGCTGGGGCTGAACGCGGTGAGTGAAAAGGCACTCAATGCTTCACGGTCCGCCTGTCTGCCCAGATCCTTTTGGGACTGGCAAGCCATGCTTGCCAACAACGATAAGGGGTTTTTCCCTTACACTCCTTCGACCAATCTGCTGTACGGCCTGAGGGAGGCCATTTCCATGCTGGAGGAGGAAGGTCTTGAAAACGTGTTCGTAAGGCACGCCCGCCATGGCGAAGCCACGAGGAGGGCCGTGCGGGGTTGGGGTCTTGAGGTACTCTGCGTTGATGAGCGGGAGTACAGCAACTCTTTGACCGCGGTTATGATGCCGGAGGGCCATGATGCCGACAAGTTCAGAAAGGTTGTGCTGGATCGCTTCGACATGTCGCTGGGCACCGGTCTGGGGAAGGTGCGGGGAAAGGTGTTTCGAATCGGCCATCTGGGGGATTTAAATGATGTGATGCTTGCCGGAACCCTGGCGGGGGTGGAAATGGGGCTTGACATCGCTCAGGTACCTCACACAGCCGGAGGGCTCATGGAGGCCCTTTCGTATCTTAAAGGCAGAGGAGTAATCGGTTGATGCACCTCTGCTGCCTGGTGCCGGTCCGGAAATTACGCGGAGGTTGTTGAAAATAGCCGTTTCCGGACGGAAATCTAATCGGGAGAATTTCTTATCGTACCGACTTTTCAATGCCGCTCGGGAGGCGGCTATTCGTCGGATTTATTTGTGGGCTTGGAAAAACATGGGTTTGACAGATCAGGCGAAATTTCTTACACTTACACGTTAAAAAAAGGGCTTATCATCACCTCTTCCTCCCGCCATCCTTAAATATCCCCCTTGAACAGCCTTTCTGTAAATTTTTTGCCCTTTGAAAGATGTTCTGCGATGAAAAATAAAACCATTATCCTGGTGGCGATCTATATTTTTTCCTGTGCTGCGCTTTGTTTTTCCGCGTCACGCGGGATACAAATTACCGGTAAAAAGGGAAAAACCTTTAATCTATACAAGGATTACCATGCCCTTGTGGTAGGGGTGGGTGATTACACGGAGGGGTGGCCTGATCTGCCTGGTGCATTGAAGGATTGCGAACAGGTCGCCGGATCTCTTGAGGGCTACGGGTTCACCGTTAAGACCCTCAAAAACCCCACGTCCAAAGTGATGAACAGGGCACTGGCCGAATTAACATACCGGACGGGCGGGGAGTCGGACAGGGGTCTGCTGTTATATTTCGCCGGTCATGGCGAGACCATGAATCTGGCGGATGGGAACAGCCTGGGGTTTATAATTCCCAGCGACTGCCCCTTGAAAAATCAGGACCCGATAGGATTCGATGACCTGGCAATATCGATGAAGGAAATCGAGGCCCTGGCACTCAAGGTGAAATCGAAACATCTTCTTATGGTCTTTGATTCCTGTTTTTCAGGGTCCCTTTTCAACCTGGTGCGGGCCGCCCCCATGGAGATCAGCGAAAAATCCACCATGCCGGTAAGACAGTTCATAACCGCAGGGTCTTCGGGTGAGCAGGTGCCTGACACCTCGGTGTTCAAACAGGTGTTTCTGGACGGGATCAAAGGCGATGCCGATCTCAACAAGGACGGATACATCACCGGATCGGAACTGGGCATGCACCTTCAGACAAAGGTGGTCAATTATTCGAGAGGAGGCCAGCACCCTCAGTACGGGAAGATAAACAATCCTAAACTCGACAAAGGGGATTTCATCTTTGTTGTCGTTGTGAATGTCCAGGAAAAAGCCGAGGCTTCAGGGGCGTATCAGGATGAAAAGAGCCTGATTGCCGAGGAACTTAAAAAACTGAGGGAGGAAAGAAAGAAGAACACGGAGCTCCTGGAGCGAATCGAGAAACTGGTGGATGACCGGCCCGGGAAAGTCGAGGGCGTGGTAAGCGCAGAGGAAAAGACACAAACCGCCTACATCCCCAAATCGGACAGGTCAAATTATAACGATCTGAAAAAGGGCAAGGGGTCTTTCCTGATAGACGACTTTGAAGACGGGGATCTATTCGCGAGTTCTTTTAATGATACCTGGAGGTCTTATCAAAAAGGCAAGTGCAAAGTCGAACTGGCTGTCGATCGAACTCAGGGGGCAAACAATACCGCCTGTTCAATGAAATTTGATTTCAACCTTGTCGAGAAATCAACTGCCGTTGCCCTTATCGGGGGAGGCAAATCCCCCCCCTCAAGGATCAAAAAGGTTCATAAGGATCGATCCAAGGCCCATGATCTATCGAGGTTCAATAAACTTGTCTTTTACCTGAAAGGCGAAAAGAGCCGTTCCATATTTTTAAACCCTAACCCTGTTTACCTGGTCATTGACTGTTACGGAGGAGATATAAAGGCGGCATACGGCAATAGAAGGGCCGAATATACTCATAAGATCAAGATCATACCGGATAATAAGTGGGAAAGGCACGAGGTTCTTTTTGAAGATCTCATGCCTTCATTGAGGACAAAAACGCATGCCTCAAATTATCCTCAAAATCCCGATCTAAGCCATGTCCTATGGCTGGAGTTCCTTGTTACAAGTCACAAACCGTGGGGGGGCAGACCTGAATCTCACAAGGTATGGATCGATGAAATCCGGCTGGAATAAAGACCTTGGACCATAAAGCGGAGCTGACCAGCCTCTTTTAATTTAATCCTTGGGTCCTTGGACCCTCTTTGCCAACTAATTTGGAGAAGAACCAATGGGCATAACCGGAGTCGCTCATGTAACAAGGTGACCCCGTTTCTAATTAGAGAGATGGATTTTTGTGTCTTTTTAACTAAAGGGGTGTCTAAATGAAACGGATGGTTTCGGTTTTTCTGGTGGCGGCATTCTCTGTTTTAAGCGTTTCCGCCGTGTATGGGGTGAGCCGCGGCATCAAGGTGGTTTCGGATGGTGGCGAGACCCTGCAGCTCTATGACGAATATCATGCCCTGGTGGTGGGGGTGAGTAACTACGATAAGTGGCCGAAGCTTCCTTATGCGAAAAGCGATGCCGCCGAAGTCGCGGACAAGCTTTCGCACCTCGGTTTTGAGGTTAAGGTAGTGCTCGATCCAACGAGCAGGGAGCTTAATACCGCGATAAACGAGATGGTGTACACCATGGGACGCAATGAAAACCGCGCCCTTTTGTTTTACTATGCGGGCCATGGGGATACCGAGCTTTTGGCGGACGGGACAAAGATGGGTTATCTGGTTCCGAGGGACTGCCCTTTGCGGCGTTCCGATCCTCTGGGATTTGCCACCCATGCGGTGAGCATGAGGGACATAGAATCGGCCTCTCTGCGGATGAAGGCGCGGCACGTGCTGATGCTCTTTGATTCCTGTTTTTCAGGCTCTCTGTTCGCCCTGGTTCGGGCGGTGCCTGATGACATTACTGAGAAGTCTTTGTTGCCGGTACGACAGTACATTACCGCCGGAAACGAAGATGAGCAGGTGCCTGACAGGAGCATGTTCAAGAGGTGCTTTCTGCTTGGTCTTGAAGGGGATGCGGATTTGACGGGAGACGGGTACGTTACCGGTTCCGAACTGGGGATGTATCTTTCGGACAAGGTGGTCAACTACTCTCACAGGAGGCAGCACCCTCAATACGGCAAGATCAACAACCCCAACCTGGACAGAGGTGATTTTGTGTTCGTGGCTCCCGCAAAAAAGGAAGAGCCCGCTCCAGCAGCGGCCCAGGGGGCGTCATCGGAAATGCAAAGTGAAAACGCCCGTCTCGCCGAGGAGATAGAGCAGTTACGGCGTGAAAAGGAAGAACTGCTTCAAATGAAAAAGTTGATGAAAGAAAAAGACAGGCTTAAAGAGGAACTCAAAAAGGAGAAAACAAAGATCCGCACGGCAAAGCGTGCACCTGAAAAAAGTGAAAAAGTGCCGCCACCGTCAGACAATAAAATAGCCGGCAGGGACGGAAATTTCATCGCCTGTGATAACGGCATAATCAAGGACGCAACTACAGGTCTGGAGTGGTTTGTAGGGCCTGATAGAAATATTGACTGGAATGAGGCCAGATACCTGGCGAAGAATTTGAATATAGGCGGCGGGGGGTGGCGCATGCCCTCCATTAATGAATTAAAGAGTTTGTACAAAAAAGGAAAAGGAAAGCGCAACATAAGCCCTCTTTTTAAGACGACCGGCTGGTATGTATGGTCGGGAAAAGAAGATTCCGGCAGGGCAATGCTCTTTAGCTTCTTTGACGGGTACGGGAAAGATTTAAGCTTCATCGAACTCGATGAGAAAAACGGGCGTGCATTTGCGGTGCGTTCCCGAAGTGCCGCGCGCAATATTTCCGCCTTGGAAACCAGCCAAACCATTGACAGCCGAACAAAGAGGGCAGGCGAAAGTGCCGGTGACGGGAATTTCATCGTCTGTGATAACGGCATAATCAAGGACACAAAAACCGGTCTGGAGTGGTTCGTCGGGCCTGATGAGAAAGGCAATTTTTCAGATGCCGCCAAATTTATAGACGGCCTGAAATTGGATGGCGGGGGCTGGAGACTTCCGACGTCAGATGAATTGAAAACCCTTTACCTTAAGGACAGGGGCAAATCAAACATGTCACCCCTTTTTAAGACTACCGGTTACTGGGTGTGGAGTAATGACAGGGCAACTTATTCGCAGGCCAATGAAGTAGGATTCGATTTCAGGAAAGGTGAAATAGAGGAAATACAAATAGGAAGCGCGTGGAAAGGCAGCCGCGTGTTTGCGGTGCGTTCAAACCAGGATAAAAGACATTATTCAAAGTCAACAAAGTAAATAACAGATGAAGTAAGCAGAAAAAATCCGGCGTTCTGTCGCGGCCGCAAGGTTTTACAACTTCATGTCGGAGCGGCCAACAAAAAAGTAGATAACTCCCAGGACAAGGAGACCCCCAAGAAGCAGAGCAAAGGAGATCGGATCTTCATGCTCGATGGCGGCAACGAACAGCTTCCGGATAAATGCCACCATGGCCAGATCGACAAAAATTCGGACATTGAACTTTCCGCCCTTGAGCTGGTGGACCTGGGTGTGGAGGAGCTCTATCATCATCCACAGTATAAGGAGTGAACCCAGGGACTTGATGACCCCGATTTCAAGATTGGATCGAAAGGCGAACAGGATGTCCGAGCCGAGAAGAGCGGCCACGCCAAGAGACAAAACGACCAGCCCGACCATCAGTATCAGATTCAGGCCATGCATCAATCTCTCCGACCATTTTACCAGCCAGAATTCGACCCGCTGGGAGAGAAAAACCCTTTTCAGCTCCGCTTCCCGGTAGGAACTGGTGATTACATCCAGACTGATGTCCAGGACCTTGTCCAGGGTCTCAAGCAGTCGGTCTCTCAAACCGGCATCCGATATGGTGCTTAACAGTTGGTCCTGGAAATAACGCCGGATAAAACTCATCGCCGAGTTGACATAATGGCCTTCAAGTCCGATTTTTACATGGATCTGTCCGATACGAATGAGCCTCATCAACAAGCGGTGATCATACTTTGAGGTAAGGATCGATTTGAGCCAACCCTTTATGGTCTCCTTCCTTCGTTTATCCGCCTCAGGAGTTTGAAAAAAAGCGGCCGTGTAATCGTTTTGCATCAGGAACTCGTAGAAATCTTCGGCAAATCTGTCCTGAACAGGCAGGATTACATTTACAAGCTCCTTCAGATTTTCTTCATCCTGATGATTAAATTCATAATGCTTTATGATTGATTCCATGGATTGCATGGCAAAAGACCTCACTGCCAGGGGATTGTAGTTCAACGATTTTTTTAAGCGCAATATTTTGGATGTCTGCCTCCGAAGCCATGTTAAAGGCTTTAATGATTCTAAAAGAAAAACAATTAAATTTCAAGATAAGGTGGGTTACGGAAAGGGTATGCACATAATCCTGTGCGTGAATGCACATTAAGTTGTGCAAATATCACTATGATTTCTTCTGTTTAATCCTCTCCATATCTGCAATTTATTGAACTTCTTGGAATGTTTTCCGATGGCACACCTTTTGAATGACACCATCTATAAGGGGTGATGAAAGTGGCGGTGTTGTCTCCAGATCAGCTGCTTTCGGATCGTGAAAGGGCCATGGAGTATAACAGGGGCCTCGAGGTGGGGCTTTGGGCGGTGAAGGAGAGTCGGAATCTCTGCCCCGGAGCAACTAATTTTATGATCAAGGCCATGGAGCAGACAATAAAAGATAATGAAACGAAATTTACATTTATGTCTTTAATGACAAAATGAAAGAAAAGGTTACTTATATTTTATCTATCATTTCCTGAATTCAAGATATCCTATCCGTTTCTGTTTCACCTTTTGGGAGTTTGTAAATGATAGATGGTTAAGTCAAGTTTGAAATAATGCTGCTATGATTATTATGGCTATAATCCATGCAGTTATAAGATATCAACTTGACAAAAATAGCAATGGCTATGATTATAAGAAGTAATAACTACATGGATCATCTTCAAAAGAGTTGGTCTAAATGAAGGATTGGAGGGGTCAAGGGGCCGCGGGTTCGAGTGAAAAGCTTAAAGATCATAGTCAATTAAACGTTAGGGGAAAATCGTATACACCTTGTTTGCATATGTATAAAGAAACGAAACGTTTTTTTAAAGATGAGCAATACTGTTTTACCTCCCGAATCAGAAGATCCGCTGTTTTCATGTCAAGGGATACCGCCTGAGGGTATGGGAAAAAAACGGCTATAGAGTATATGCAATTTTTCTTTATTGCATATGGTTCAGCCTGTGAATCGGAAACCCGGGACATGACATCAGCTGACCTGGGTTATTTGAAAGAAGTAAGCTTCAGAGATTAAGAAGGGAAATAAGGGATGTCGGGGCAATGTCCAAAGCGATGATCAAATCCCTGGAAAAAAAGCCCTCGAAACCGGGAACCCGAGCTGAGCTGGCCGAAGGGTGGGACTGCGCGAAGCGTAAGCGAAGCAAAGAATCCTTGAATCCTTGGACCCTTGGACCCTCTTCGACAACTAAGTTGGAGAAGAACCTAACTTATAAACTAATTTAATGTCCGCAGGTTTCAGGATGGCTTTATTAATATCTTTGATGGATTGTCAGGCTTTTTTGTTTTGTGGGTTTTACAGAATCTTCAAACATTTCCTTCCCGCTCCAAGGTTAATTCCTCTTTCAGGTGATTATCCCCTATACTTGCAAGTTTCTGATCGGGTATCTCCCTTATAGCAAAGCAGTTAAATGATGCAACCCTTTCCAGGTCTGTATGGCCTATATTTTAGAGCCGGCTCAAAGGAGATCAACAGTATGAAAACGGCATTGATGTTTAAGTGGATCGAGAGTCATTACAATTCGATAAAGTCTTCAGCTGTTTTGATGATTATTCTTTCCGTCCCGGCCGTTTACGGACTCGTGTATCTAACGGGTGGACCCAATGTGTATACGCATTCCATGTATGTGCCGATCCTTATCGGTAGCCTTGTTTTCGGTATGAGGGGAGGTATTGTGGTAGGAGTGATTGCCGGTGCCACGCTTGGCCCTTTCATGCCGCTTGACACCGTCACAATGGAGCCTCAGACGGCTGTCAGCTGGCTATATAGAAGCGGATTTTTCGTTATCATGGGAATCTTGTGCGGTGCCTTCAGCGATAGCATCCAGCGATACCTGAAACATCTTAAATGGTTTACTCTCCACGATACCGATACGGGATTGCCTGACAGATCTGCATTGATGAATGATTTGAAAATCCTGAAGTCCACAGGGAAAGGCGCAGGGCCAAAGGCACTCGTCGTGGTATCCATAGAAAACGCCCTGGAGCTTGAGGTGACCTTCGGCCCCGATGTAACAGGCGGGATAATCAAGCAGATGGCTTCAGACATAGTTGAGCTTTTGGGGGATAAAACAGAGGTGTACCGCATCAGCACATATCTTTTAGCTGCCTTGCTATTCACTGAGGAGCGGGACGACAACAGAACAGTACGGGCGAGACTCATGGATAAATTCCGGAGCCCTGTGTCATATAAGGACATATCACTACATGCCGACATACGAGCCGGATATACCGACCTTTCAAAATCTAATCAGGAGCCGATTCGGTATTTGCAGGAAGCTGAAGCGGCACTAAGGTCTGCCTGTGAAAGGGCGCATACATGGGCAATTTACACCCCGGAACTCAATCACGGGGCTGCAAGGGAAAACCTGGAGCTGCTTGGTGAATTAAAGGAGGCAGTGGACAGAAAGCAATTAGCTCTTCATTATCAACCCAAAGTCTCATTCAACTCCGGAGCCGTACTCGGAGTTGAGGCGCTCATGCGGTGGACACATCCAAAACTTGGCAATGTGCCTCCCGGAAAGTTCATACCTCGCGCTGAACAGAGCACTCTTATAGATATGTTAACCGAATGGGCCATTGATACCGCACTGGCCCAGCTGGTAGAGTGGAAGAAATCGGGTATTGTGCTTTCAGTAGCTGTAAACATCTCCACACGGAACTTATTGGAGCCCAATTTTGCCGCAAGGGTTCTCAAACAGTTGGATAATTATAAGGTCAATGGTGGGTCACTTGAGCTTGAGGTCACGGAATGGGCGCTCATGAAAGACATACGACATTCATTTGCCAATATATCCAAATTATCCAAAGCTGGTGTAATTTTTTCTATTGATGATTTTGGAACCGGGTATGCCTCGCTTGAATACCTAAAGGATTTTCCTGCTTCTTCAATCAAGATAGACCAGATATTCATTCGAGAAATATGGGATCGTAAGCGCCCGGAGCTGATTGTTGAGTCATCAGTCAACATGGCCCACTTGCTTGAAATTAAGGCGGTCGCAGAAGGAGTTGAAGACATTGCCTCATATAAGCTGCTTTGTGATTTGGGCTGTGATGTGGCCCAGGGCTATTTTATAAGCCGGCCTGTTCCGGCACCGGAGTTTGCTGAATGGTATAAGAAATCTGGTGGGATTTTTAAAACGGAGGATAGAAGCTGATCTCATAAAGCGTCATGCAGGAAAATGTTCAAATGTTTTTTTTGAACAAAAACCGAAAAAAACGCAATCTATGGTTTGGGCCTTATTAAGTCGTGCATCTGATGCTTATCTTTGGCATATTCAATTTTTGAAGTTGGTCGGAATTTTGTGGATAGGATAATTAAGCACAACGTCATCCTTTGGCCGCATCCAACACTTTTCGGACCGTTTTCGCCAGATCCGCCTTTCCAGTCGGCTTATAGACAATTGCCTTAATTCCGATTTCAGATGCCGTTTCATCTGAAATTTTTTTGCTGTATCCCGTGCATAGAATAACCGGAAGATTGGGTCTGAAAGAAATTAATTCCATAGCCAACTTGTCCCCGGTCATGTTGGGCATCGTCATGTCGGTAATGACCAGATCGAAATCATCGAATTTAGATCGAAACAGTTCCAGCGCTTCAACGCTGCTGGTGCAAACCGTTACTCGATAACCCAGGCGTTCCAGAACTTGGCTGCCCATTTTAGCGATAGGCAGTTCATCATCAATGAGCAGAATACGTTCAGTTCCGGAAGGCAGTTTCTCTTTTTGGTATAGTTGATAATCTTCACGCTTTTTTGTAAGGGGCAGATAAATTGTAAAAACAGTACCCTTGCCTAATGCACTGTCAACGGTAATTTTGCCACCATAAGTTTCGACGATGCCGTGCACCAACGCAAGCCCCATGCCGGTGCCCTCACCGACGCCCTTGGTGGTAAAATACGGCTCAAAAATGGAGCCGATGATATCCGGCGCAATGCCGTGGCCGGTGTCCGATACCTTTATTTCAAGGTAGTTTCCTTGTTTTAAGTTCATGTTTTTCCATTTTTCTCTCCTATCAACCACCACGTCATTCAAGGTTATCTCAAGAATGCCACCTTCATCTTCCATGGCATGAGAGGCATTGGTGCATAAATTCATCAGTATTTGATGAACCTGTGTGGCATTACCCATTATAAAGGAATTGCTCTCAATATTCTGTTTGATTTCAATTGTAGTTGGGATCGACGAGCGAATAAATTGAAACACTTCTTTGACGATTGTATGAACTTGAATGGGTTTGACCTCTTCATCTGCCTGCCGGGCAAAAGCCAATATCTGTTTGACCAAATTTCTGGCCCTCTTTCCCGCTGTATTTACCTCCTGAAGATTGTCTTCCAGCGGTGTTCCTTCTGCCACATCATCAAGGGCTAATTCTGTAAACCCTATTATGGATGATAAGATATTGTTAAAATCATGAGCGATACCGCCAGCCAAATTCCCTATGGATTCCATCTTCTGGGCTTGCCTTAACTCCTGTTCCAATTTTTCTTTTTCTTGTCCTGCTCTTTTTTGATCCGTGATGTCTTGAATCACACCCAAGACTTTTAACGGTGCACCAGAGTCATCCTTTATGATTTCAGCATTGGATCGAATCGTTCTCATTTTTGAGCCGGAAACCGGATGAATATCAAACTCAAGATTATATGGTTTGTCTTTTTCAATCAGGTCGATGAGTGCCTGATGGACCCTTTCTCTTTCCGGGATACAATTTTCTACTTCATCGGTCGTAAATTGTTTGCTGTCTGGATCAAACCCATAGATTTTCTTTGCTTGGTCAGACCCCCAGAATGTTTCGGTGACAAGATCATATTCCCAGTTTCCTACTTTCCCCATTCGCTGGGCACTTTTATATCGATATTCATTTTTTTTAAGGGCATCTTCAGATTTTTTCCGGAGAATGACCTCTGCTTTAAGCCGTTTGTTCCAGATCAAAACAAACCCGATTATTAACAAAGCGATCCCAATGACACCCAGAACCCATTTTAATACATAGGTTTTATCTATACCGTATTCATATCGGATGGAAAGCCACTTATTCCGGATGGCTGCATGTTCCTCCGGTGTCATAGACGCAAGTGTTTTATTAATAATGCTGACTAATTCCGGCCAGTCGCTGCGTATAGCCATGGCCTGATTATGATTGTCAAATGGTGTTGGAGCGGCTACCTTTACGTTCGTATATCCCTTGGTCTGTATCGTATAAGTGGTCGACAAGAGGTTGCCGATGTATGCGTCAACCAACCCTGTGGACAGATCTTTAACCGGTATTTGAGCAAAATTATTCAGACTGGCTGAAACCACTTTCAGCCTGATTCCAGGGTAGTTTTGTTTCAACACCTGGTGCATTACATATCCTTCTTCTACAGATACTGTTTTTCCTTTCAAATCGTCTATTGAACACAGAAAATCAGCATCTGACCTGGTGAATATAACCCATGGAGCAAAAATATACTCATCAGTAAAAATCATATCTTTTTGGCGCTTTTCAGTGATTTTTGCGGTTGGAACCATGTCCACAACTTCATGCCGTTTTATATATTCAAGTGCTTCTGGCCAGGTAACTTCAGTATCACTGATATACTTAATTTTAATTCCGTTAGCATCAAATATGTGTGTCAAATAATCTATGGCAATTCCCTGGACTTTTCCATCGGTCAGCATAAATGGTGGCGAGTTACCTATCCGGACCCGGACAGTATGATTTTCTTTTATCCAAGCTTTCTCTTCAGTGCTCAAATCAATTATTGAATCACTTCCAGAACATGGCGAAGTGATAATTAGAAATATAATCCAAATGAGATAAAAGAGTGGAATACGCATTGTTTTACATTCCGACTGCTTTTAAGGATGGCATTATTCGGAGTGTTCCGTGAGGTGGCATGTCTTCTTGGTTATTGTTTATTCATTGGGTTGAATTTACAACTACTTGCATAATCTTTGAATCTCACAAAATTCAGCATTAATGATGTCATCTTATAGCTAATAAATTCCAATATACCCTAAAATTAGGTTTATGTTAAGTTGAAGATATTGTGGTTCTTCTCCAACTTAGTTGTCGAAGAGGGGCCAAGGAGTCAAGGATTCAAGGATTCTTTGCTTCGCTTACGCTTCGCGCAGTCCCACCCTTCGGCCAGCTCAGGGCGGGTTCCCGGTTTCAAGGGTTTTCTTTCCAGGGATTTGATCATCGCTTTGGACATTGCCCCGACATCCCCTGTTTTTCTTCTTAATTTTCAAAGCCTTACTCCTTTCAAATAACCCAGGTCAGCTGATGTCATATCCCGGGTTTCCAATTCACAGGCTGAACGATATGCAATAAAGAAAAATCGCGCATACTCTATAGCCGTTTTTCTCCCATACCCTCAGGCGGTATCCCTTGACATGAAAACAGCGGATCTTCTGATTCAGGAGGTGAAACAGTATTGCCCATCTTTAAAAAAATGTTTAGCTCCTTTATACACATGCAAACGAGGTGTAAACAATTTTTGCCGAACGTTTAACTTCCTATGATCTTTAAACTTTCCACTCGAACCCGCGGCCCCTTGACCCCTCCAATCCTTCATTTAGACCAACTCTTTTGGAGATGATCCGATATTGTTAATTATAAATAAGCTTTGGGGTTGGGATCAATTAACAATAGCGCAATATTACTACTGTACCATTTTTCTTCCACTGCTTTTTGACCAGACCCTCGTATAACCAATGTGTTACATGCAAAAAGTCAGGGTTTTACACATAATTCTGTGCGTGAATGCACATAAAATTGTGCAAGATTGAGGGGGGAGTGAAAGATGCGACAAAGGTTGGCACACGGTGACAACCCCAGTGGTAACCCCTAGGTGCTAGCCAATTTATAAGAATATTAAATAGATAGAAGACTTATATAAAAACTTACAGTTGTAACCGGAATTATTAAGCAAAAAACCAAAAAAACGCAATTTGAGGTTTATTGATAACGGTCCTTATTGAGTCGTGCATCAGATGCTTATCTTTGGCGTATTCAATTTTTGAAGTTGGTCGGGATTTTGTGGATAAAATAATTATCCTTGAGTGCCTGCCTAACAGGGCTGATGTTGATTGAAAAAAATGTTGTAATTGAATCAACGGCCTTTTCGGTGGCTCATAAATACCTCTTACATATTACAACTTTCACTTAGTCTGCTATCTTCAGGAGATACCTTCACTTCAAAAACAATAGTACTATCTGCGTTTACCTGACTCTAGCTAAAGATCGGTATCACTTCTGGTGGCAGACCATTGCTATTTATTGTCGCTGGTTCCTGCTTTTCTCAGGTAACTGCAAAGGGACAGTAAAATATTTTTCTGCATGCCCGGGACCGTTTCAAGCAAATGGTCAAACGAATTTCTGTCCACAACCAATACAGTCATATCAGTTTCAGCTATAACGGATGCTGCTCGAGGCTTTCTATCGATAAGGGATATTTCTCCGAAAAATTCGCCTTCAGAAAGATAGTTTATGATTTTTCCGTCCTTCTCAACCCAGGCTTTACCCTCCACGATGAAGGTGAAGTCCGACCCTTTTGTTCCCTGACGTGCCAGGAGTTCTCCTTTTCGAATCGAAGTCTCAACCGCATGCTTAGCAATTTGATTCAGATGATCTTTGTTGAGTTTACTGAAAAGAGGCACTTTTCTTAAAATATCAATATCCTGTGAACGATGTCTGAATAACATTCCGTCCCCTCCTTAATGAACTCATTTTTTCCAAAGGTTACATCATCAGAACGATTATAAGGCCCCAACAGAACAGATACATTCCAGCGGGTGATAAAAAGGCACATTCAAAAACAAGGAAATCGAAAGAATTTCGGCCTCATAAAAGTCAACATTCACTTTTTATCCGGGCACTCATAAAACAACTGGTGAGGGCAGAGTCTTTTGCAGTAATCGTGAAAAAGCGACTGAAAGAGCACAGTAATCGCTTCCCCCCTTTTTTCAATAAAAAGGTTTGGCTCCAGTTCATCCATGAAACCCGAACTGACGAACACCTTTTTTACGGGCGAATTCACCCCCATCAAGGCAAGACGAATACCGCGCGTCTTAAGTTCTTCATGCAGCGCCCTGAGTTCGACTACCCCAGTGACATCGATAAATCCCACTGCCTGAAAATCCAGCAGCAGGAATTTAATCGGCGTTTTATATTCATCCAGGCGCTTCAGGATATTGTCCATCGTATATTCAGCATTGGCAAAATAGATGGCGTTGTCGGGGCGCAATTGCAGCAACTGCGGGCAACTGGGCTTTTTCAAATCATCGGCATTGATGAACATATTGAACTCGGGGTCCTTTGAAACGCGCACAATACGGGGGCGCATCGTCTTCCACAGGAATAGCATCAGTGATATCATCACCCCTATAAGAAGTGCATAGTCGGGCTTGGTCAAAAGTGCCAGTACAAACACGGTGACCGCCACAATGCCATCATTGCGATTCATTTTCCATAGCGCAAAAACTTCTTTGGGGTGAAATAGAAGAAGCACTGCACTGATCACCAAGGCGGCCAGTGCCGCCCTCGGTATATATGTTAAAAGCGGGGTCAGAAACAGCAAGGTTACAATCACACTAAGGCTGGAGACAACGCTGGAGACACCCGTTTTCGCACCTGACGATAAATTGATAGCTGTCCGGGAAAATGATCCGCTCACTGGATAGCACTGGAAAAACGATCCGATAATATTCGCCATACCCTGACCGATAAATTCCTGGTCAACATCCACTTTTTGCTTGGTTTCAGATGATACGACCTTGCCCACGGAATATGTTTCCGCAAAGCTGACCAGCGCAATAACCACTGCAGGCCCCAACAGAGCACTAATGGTGTCGAAATTAAACAGGGGCAAATGGGGGCTTGGCAGGCCGCTGGCAGTCTTGCCGACAATGGCAATGCCGCTCTGATCCAACCTGAAAAGGAAAACCGCGCCGGTCGTAAAGATCAAGGAAACCAGAGCTGCCGGGAAATTGGGACGGGCTCTTTTTATACCGTAAATTATGCCAAATGCGGCAAGACCAACCATGGAAGTCTGAATGTGCAGAGAAGACAGGCTTTTTATAATTTCAAACAACTGATGGAAAACGTATTCATGTCTCGACACGCTGAGGCCCAGAAGGTGCGGCAACTGCGTTGAGATGATAATCAGGGCTGCAGCCGCCGTAAACCCCCTCACCGCCGAGTGGGAGATAAAGGCCATGCCGATGCCCAAGCGAAATACCCCGATGATCATATAAATAACGCCGACCATAAAGGCCAGCAGGAAAGACAGTTCGACAAATTGCGGACCACCGGGTTCAGCCATGGGTGTCAGTGTAGTCAGAACTAGAAGGCTCATGATGGCTATGGGGCCAGTGGCAAGCTGTCGAAGGCTGCCCCAAAGGACTCCAATTAAAGGCGTGACTGCTGCTGCATAGAGGCCGTAAACAGGTGGCATTCCAGCCAGCATCGCATAAGCCATCGCCTGAGGGATTAGCACAACCGCTACCGTAATGCCTGCTATCAGGTCGCTTCTTAGAAAGGACATCTGGTATCCCTTCAGCCATTCCAGGAAAGGAAAAATACGATAAACCAACCTGAGATATTGATTTTCATTATATTTCATGGCTTTTATCCCTCTTGCAAATATTCTTTTTGGTGCAAAATAAATTTTATGGATAATTTTATATTGCAAATGAACAATAGCCGTATTTGTTTGCGTAAAATATCATCATTATGGGCATATCATATTGTCTTCCAGGTCTATACGGCCTGCTGACCAATCTTGCCCATATGTAATCTAGCACAAAATAAGCTCCTCTCGACAGCATAAAAGCCGCAAAATGCCATAGAACAGACTATATTATTGATAAGGTAGGCGGTTTTCTGATATTTGCCATGTGCCCAAAAAGCATCAATGCCTTTTGTGGTCAACTGATCATATCACAGATATTCACAGACGTTATATTCCCCGCATTTAACAGCTTTTTCCTTTTCTTATGAGAGCACTTTCATATCACAGAGTTGGCTATGGCTGTAATATGCGGCAGTTACCCCATTTTCCCGTCAATGGGCACAAAATAAGGTCGTTCCTCTTGTGATTACATTCGGTATTGTTGTGAAGTAAAGTGGTTTAATAATAACGGACACCATGCTAAGAACAATTATAGAGAAAGCGAGGTGTTCAATGAACGAGAAACGAAAGCGCCCGAATTACACAAAAGAGTTCAAGCAAGATGCTGTGGGGCTTGTCATTGACCAGGGTTACAGCGGCCCCGAAGCTGCCAGACGTCTTGGTATCCCCATTTCTAACGTTACTCGCTGGGTGCGGCAATACCGCCAAGACCAGCAGAATCTTACTGAGGGTGGTATCACCCGCAAGGAGCTGGAAGCCGAAAACCGTCGGCTCAAGAAGGAAAACAAGCGGCTTGAGATGGAGCGAGAGATATTAAAAAAAGCCGCGGCCTTCTTTGCGAAAGAGTCGAGCTGAGGTGCGACTTTATCCGGCAAGAGAAGAAGGCCTATCCCGTCACTGTTTTATGCAAGGTGATGGAAGTCAGCCGGAGCCGCTTTTATGATTATCTCCATAGCATAAGAAGATCTGAAGATACTGATGAGACGGCATTAAAGGCCAGGATTGGGGCCATTTTCAAAGAACATCGCAGCAGATAAGGTTCCCGTCGCGTTACCGGACAGTTACAGGATGAAGGCCATCAGATTGGCCGATATAAGACGCGACGTTTAATGCGAGAACTTAACCTGAAGGCCAAAGCCCGGAAACGATATAAGCTCACGACAGATAGCCGGCACTCGTTTCCAGTAGCTGTCAACCTTTTGGACCGTGAATTTAACGTAGATAAACCGAATAAATGCTGGACCGCGGACATTACCTATATCTGGACCTATGAAGGCTGGCTGTACCTGGCCGTGGTACTTGATCTTTGTTCCCGCCAGGTGGTTGGCTGGGCCATGAACAAGCGGATGGAAAAACAACTGTGCCTGGATGCCCTGGCAATGGCATATTGGCGCAGAAAACCTCCATCGGGGCTGCTTCATCATTCGGATCGAGGAAGCCAGTATGCATGCCATGATTACCGAAAACGTATAGAACACTATGGCATGGTAGCCAGTATGAGCCGGAAAGGCAACTGCTGGGATAATGCACCGATCGAAAGGTTTTTCCGAAGCCTGAAATCAGAACGATTATCAGATTACAGGTTCGTTACGAGGCATTCGGCACGGATGCAAGTGCTTGATTACATCAGCTACTACAATTCCATTCGGCTGCATTCAACGCTGGGGTCTAAGACTCCGTTCGCATATGAGAAAGAACTGTGCCGCGTGGCGGCTTAATAAAAAATGTCCGTTTTTACTGGACCACCACACTCTGGCTTTTAGCCTTTGAAATCCTATCTCTTCTTCACTGGCCTTTTCGTTATTTCCCTATAGAGCAGAGGACGCCTGTTTTTAAAAATAGGCTCTTCTCTTCTCCACCTTTCAACCTCTTCTAAATCAATATCTACTCTTAAAATCTCCTCTTTCTTTCCGGCTGATATTATCCTTTCCCCACGTGGATTAAAGATGGCACTGTTGCCTGAAAAAGCCTTACCTGCCCGGTTTGCATAAATTACGAAAACCTGATTATTTATGGCTGCCCCTGCCATTCTAAGCCACATATATTCGATAGGAAATTGACCTGGTACAGCAGAAATGTTGACAATAACTTTTGGCCCTTGCAAATATAGCACCCTCCATACCTCTGGAAAAGCGGCATCAAAGCAGATATTTATGCCTATTTTTCCCCAGGAAGATTTAAAGACCCTCAACCTACGGCCAGGAACAAAATTTTCCGTCCAATGGACATGGCACTTTGTATAACTCTGTATTTTAGAACCTTCGATGTAGGTCGCAAGATTATAATACTTATCCGCTCTGCGCTTTAGTTCCCCTATAATAACCTTGGCACCCTTCTGCCTTATAAAGGCATAAATATTTTGAGAAATGGAACTGTAGATGACCTTCATCTTCCTATAAAGAAAGCCTTCCGGTTTTTCAAAGGAAGGGTGTCCGTGAAGTATCAACTCTGGAAAAACTATCAAATCATAGTTTTTATGATCGTCGATAATTCCTTTTATCCTTTGGACATGATCTTCGATATTGGAGGAATTATAGTTTATCTGGGCGACACATATTCTCTTTATTCGTTTACGCCTGGAATGTTTCATTTTCTGAAAAGCTTTTTTTGATTGATGTATGCCCCATTACGAAACAATTATAAAAAACTGGATCAGGAATCCCAGTTAGAAAATCTTATATTTAGCAGAACATAGATTAGGTTGGGATAAATCCTTCAGCAAGCGTGATGAATCTAGCCAGTTACGAGATAGGAGGGAATAAAGCTATTTTTTATCTCCTTCTCTAAACTCTGTAGATAGGAGCGTGGTTCCTCTTCCCCGTAATCCCCAAGACCGTAACGGTAAAGACTTCCCTTGTCCCTCTTTATATTTTCATTCACCAGATTAGAGTCTATCTCCTCTTTTTTGGATTGGGCAATTTCTGCAATCATCTGATGAATCCCTGAGCCTGACTGGGCGGGGTCTTTTTTTCGAAATGCAAGATACGCAGGGACTCCAAGCTCGACCGAAGCTTGACGGTGTACACGCTTCCTTAATTTATCACCTGGCCCTTCAATCTTTAAGCGCGGGGAAATCTTCATGGCAGTTTGAACAACCTCTATGTCAAGATATGGAGCCCTCAACTCGATAGAGTGGGCCATTGTAAGCTTATCTTCTCTTTCCAAGGTATCAGTATATAAATAGTTTAGGTCCTCCCAGAGTTTATCATGAAGACGCAGATAGCCGGATTCTTCAAGGACATCGTTATACCAAGGGTATCCGGCAAAAAGTTCATCAGCCGCTTGGCCTGTGAACATAACTCGCAGACCATCCTTTGCAGCTAGCTTGGCAGCAAGGTACATTGGGATGGCTACTTCTACCTGTAACAGGCCACTTTCTTCGACATCTCTTATTACCTCTGGCAGAAGGTTATCAACCATTTTCTTGTCAATCACAGTGATTTTTAATTCCAAACCTAATTCCTTTGCTACGGATCGTGATGCCTTGACATCACCTGAATCGGAAGTGCCGGTGCAGTAGCAAATTACGTCTTTCCCCTCTCTCTGCAGAAGTTTGGTTACTAATACCGAATCAATACCACCTGAGAAAATAACTCCAATGCTAGGCTCGGTCAGGCCTGTAAGCCTCTTTCTGACGGATTGAATAAGAACTTCCTTGTAAAGCTCAACAGCTTCCCTGAAATCAATGATATCAATCTGGGGTAACTGGATATGAAATCCATCGCAGATATTTACTCCTTTATCGTCTATGCTGAGAAGTTCGCCAGGTCGCACCCGTTTGGGTTCGTCTTTGCCGTTCCATAAGGCCTTTTTTTCAGAAGCGAAATATATGGTTTTTTCATTTTCAATGAAATATAAAGGCTTTTTGCCTATCGGGTCCCGTGCAACCACAATGGATTTTCCATCCGTAGCTGCAATTGTGTACATGCCATCTAGTAATCTTATTACTTTCTTCATTGCATCTAGAAGATCGCCTCTGTAGGTCTCTTCTAGAAGATGTACTATCACCTCGCTGTCACTGGTACTTTTAAAATCATGGTGCTTAAGCAAAAGAGATTTTAGTTTTTTGTAATTATAAATTTCACCGTTATGAATGATGGTTAATGTTCCGTCACAGGATGTGTATGGCTGACCTGCTCTACCGTCCCCTATTATCTTTAATCTTGAATGACCCATTGCAATCTTGGTCTTCTTTCCGACAAGCCCCTTAACCTCCTCAAGTTCCATCACTTTGAAAGTTACTCCATCAAGGTAAACCCCATGTCCATCAGGCCCTCTATGGGCCATCTTCTTTAGCATATCAAATATATCGTTTGAGACTATTTTATCTTTCATGTCAAAATGACCGCATATAGTACACATTGATTATCTTCTCCTTACTGTGTATTCCGTTATTTGCTTTTTTAAAAAATTATCCACAAAAGCAAGAGTTGTTTTCCTTTTCACTCAACAATTTTAGAATTTACTTTATTATTCATTATGTCGGTTCGATCAGCCCTGGACGATCTCATGTTTCCTTTATTATTTCTTGTTGTTGAAACTTGGGTTTTGACCTTTTTGTTGTTTTTTGATTATTGTTTTTACTTTCTGTTCTAGGCATTTAAGCGAAATAGCAATTAGCTCATCTTCGTCACGGTTTTTCAGTCCAGCCTTTAAAAATTTCAACCTTTCAGCCGATTCTTTGTCAAGTTCCACCATAATCGTTACACTCTCGTCTTTTTCTTTGAGTTTGATAGTTTTTTTGAGAATTTTCTTTACCTTAGTAATCAAAGCAGCCTCCTGGCATTTTCAGGACTTAAAAAAAGGCCCATCAGCCGATATTTATCCGCTTGAGGACCTTAATGTTTTTTCTTTTCCAAGCAGTTACCTTAAGGGAAACGATATTTTAAGCCAAAGACTTAAAAAAATAGCCGAAGATATCTCGTGATTTGGACTGAAATCTTTCTAGTAGAAATATTATCAGCTGCGATTTATATTGTCAAGCGTCGATCTTGCCTATAGTAGCGCTTTCATATCAAAGCAGTGCTTGGGATTATTGGCAATGTGTGAATAGGCATTCAAATTTGACCCACTTGGGGAGGCAATCGGGACACAACAATGACCAGTCCAAGGCGCTGCAAAGCTTGTGTGGCAAAGGGTTTCTGGTCCAGAGAGGTGGGATTGCCTGAGTTCCGATACCGGGTCAAATTTGGAGGCCGATCCACATTTTTGCGCTCTGCGATCTGGAGACCCTTCTGGCCATATTTTGTCGCAGATTCTATTTCAACGGACAAAAACTCTCACACAAATTCTCACACAGCAGGTTTTTAGACAAAAAAAGAGGGTTAAGCACGATAACTTAACCCTCTAAAAAAACGGTATTTTTTATGGTGCCGAGACGCAGAATTGAACTGCGGACACGGGGATTTTCAGTCCCCTGCTCTACCGTCTGAGCTATCTCGGCACGAGATAAAGGGGCATTATAGATATGGTTTTTTAATGGGTCAAGAATAAATTTGGCAAAATCAGGGCGTCCCGCTATTTTTCCTCGGGCTCATCAAGGTCAAGCTCAAATTCCAATGAATCCAGATCAAGTGTAAGCTCTTCATCCATGTCTTCGGAGGGCTCGGCCTTGGCGGCTTCCCTGTTATCATCGGCGGAAATTTCATCGAGCAGTGAGGCTGCTTCAGCAAGTTTGCTTGATACCTCGTCGCCGAGTCCGTGTTCGATTTCATCCTCTTCAAAAGGAGAAGGTTCCTCAAGATCAAAGATGAATACCTCGTCGCCGAGTCCGTGTTCGATTTCATCCTCTTCAAAAGGAGAAGGTTCCTCAAGATCAAAGATGAAATCTTCTTCTTGCTCCTGTTTTGATTCTTCCCCCGGATCAAGATTGAGTTCTTCTTCCATGTCAGAATCTTCCTCATCATCAAGATCAAGGGCCAGATCAAGCTCTTCCTCGATGTTTCCGGCATCTTCCATGGAAACGTCCTTCCGGTCCATGAGAGAATCAGGACTTTCGAGCTCCTTATCCAGATCGGCAAGATCAGGCTCAAAGAGTATCTCTTCTTCAGGCAGGGATTGCTCAGGTTCGTCAATGGTGAAATCTTCAAGTTCTATTTCATCTTCCAGATCAGGCTCAAAGAGGATCTCTTCTTCCGAATCCGTTGCCTCGTAAGGCTCTTCAACAGTGAGATCTTCAAGCTTAATCTCATCTTCCATGTCGGAGTCGATGCTGATCTCGAATTCTTCAGGCTCCGCTTCGACTGCCGGATCGGGAGATGTTTTCCCCGAATCCATTTCCTGGGGCCTTTTTAAGGGTGGGATTCCTTCAGGGGGTGAAAATTCAAGATCCAAAGGGGCACCGTTGCCCTGGCCGATGAGTGAGCCTAGAAGGGAAGGGGGATTGGGGATATAAGAGGGATGATTCATTTTAGCCCCTGCCCCTGATATGTCCCGATTACACTTGGGGCATACTTCGTTGTAGTCAAAACTAATATAACCGCATTTTGGGCATTTCATTTTTGACTCCAAAAATTACATAGAATAAAATACAGTTTGTGCAAATTGATTGAATTATATTAATAAGAGTATCATATTACGATAGATAACACTGTTTTATGTAATGGTCAAGAAATGTCTGTTCCGTGTGGTTGTGCCTGGATCTTTTACTTATGACCTTCCAAGGTATCTGCCGCCCAGATCGAGTGTGCAGAGCGGTTTATCCTCACTGTAAACCTTTGCCTTAAGGATTTCTGCAGTGAAGAGCGTGTGATTACCCGGGCTTGATTTTTCTCTTACCTCGCACTCTATCCAGGCTATGCAGTCTTTCAGGATAGGGCATCCCTTATCCCCTTCAAACCAGTCGAGTCCCCTGAATTTTCCAGAAGGCTCCGGCGCCTTGAATCTGGTAAGCATTTCCGACTGTCTTTCACCTATGACATGAAGCGCGAAAAGGCCGCTTTTCTCTATCAGATGATGGGTGAATCTGCCGGGGTGAACCGCGACCATCACCATCGGAGGCTCGTAAGAGATCTGCGTGACCCACGATGCTATCATCCCGTTTTTTTCGGAGCCGAAAAAGCTTGTAAGGACGTAAATGCCGTTTGTGAATCTTCCCAGGCCTTCGCGAATTTCAGTATCCATCTCCATGTCCCCCTACAAATAGGATTACCGGCATTCCTCCATGGCCGTCCTTGCAAGGCTGTCGCACCTTTCGTTTTCAGTGTGACCGTTGTGTCCCTTGATCCATGCCCATTCGATATCGTGAGGCTCGCTTACCAGCAGCAGTTCTTCCCATAAGTCCCTGTTGAGCACGGGTTTTTTCTGCGAATTGATCCAATTGCGCTTGAGCCAGCCCTTTATCCACTGGGTCATGCCTTTGACAACATAGCTGGAATCGGTAACTATCCTTATCCGGCACGGCCTTTTGATTTGTTTGAGTGCCTCTATTACCGCCCTCATTTCCATCCTGTTATTGGTCGTGTCTCTTTCACAGCCCTGGAGTTCCTTTGACTTTTCTTTATACCTCAGTATGGCACCGAAGCCGCCCGGGCCGGGATTTCCGCTGCAGGCGCCGTCGGTAAAGATCTCTACCTCTATATCTTCCTTATTGCGATTTTTCCCCTCACTCATCTTTTAATTCCGTTTTCCCCCGAGTTCCTCTTTTATCCTTCCCCTTATGGGGAGAGTGATTTGAGGTTTTTCAGGATAATTTGTTTTCAGATTCAATATGCCGTGAAATGCTGAAGATGCGTCAGGTTTGCTTTTAAACAGGACCCTGAAACGCCTCCCCTTTTCAATTTCCTCAATGGTATAGGTGAGTTGATTCTCCAGATTAAAGTAAACAGGTGTCAATTCGAGGGGCCGATCAAGGCCTGCCCTCAATTCAACCGCCCTTTCTATCGGTTTTCCTCTCTTCCCTTTAATCAATAAGGATGCCGGCGAATAATAGATCGGAGACTTAACAAAGGCACTTATTGTAAGCCTCATCTCCTTTATCGTGGGATCATTGGAATATACCCTGACTGTGTCCCGAAGCCTTCCCTGCTTTCCCGCCGTTTTGACCCTTACGGTTATCTTTCCCTCCCCGCCCGGGGGAACGGCCCAGTCGTAATCGGGCACTGAACAACCTCATCCGGGTCTTACCTTGTTAATGCTGAGGATCTCGTCTCCCTTGTTAGAGACCGTAAAACTGTGCTCGATAATGCCGCCTTCAAGTATTTCACCTGCGTCATGGGTCTTTTCCTTGATCACCAGCCTCGGTCCTGCGGCGCTGTGGCAATGGGTTGTCAAGAATATGGAAAAGAAGACAAAAAGAAAGATAGACCTTATTGTTTTACCTGACATAATGCCTGCCGCTGCTCATGGGATTAAACACCTTTTAATCATATCAACCTTGACGGCTTCGTGAAAAGTCCAACTGTCCCGCCTCGGGCGGGATTACGCTTCATCTTTCGATTGCGATCCCGCCGGAAGCGGGATAAATACGCCTCATTTTTGGTGTGCCGTCTCGATTATCACTTTTTACAAATTCATCAGGCTCGACTAATCGGAGATGACCTTCAGGATGTAATATTTATCAGAAGAACTCCGTCATATAAAGGTTTATTTCATCATGGAAAACCCGGTTTTCCAAACAGTGTATGAAGATATGCGGTTCTTTTCCAACCTGGTTGGCGAAGAGGGTCCATGGACCGAAGGACCCAAGGGATCAAGGGCTTGTTTTCTAAAGACTTTATCAGCATTTTTAACAATTTTGTGATCTCTGTGCACCTTATGTTGTTTGAGAATTTTCTGATTTATTCCATATGCCTGAAAAGCTTTCGCAGGATTTCTGCAACAGCTTTAAATCTTTGCAATGCTTTAGCGTATCCTCCGTTTCAATGGAGCACTTGAATCCTTCCATGAGGCTGCGCCTTTTTCCTGGCATACGCGTGAACTCGAGTGGGCTAGAATTATAATGACAAGATCCGTTATATGCTATATATATAGAATCGTTAGAAGTTATGGTATGAATGCCCAAAGATTCCAGCTCCCTGGCAGGAGCCGGGGGAAATAAAAAAGCTTGAATTGAGAGAAGATGAAAGACCACAAGTCGCAGACTGAAGAAGGGCAGGTTCATGAGCCCCCGGACGAAGAGGTCTCTTTAAGCAAGGGGATGGTCGTAGCCTGTGAGCGGCTCTCCAGTGAAAGGTACAGGGCCTTTGTAGACAATATGGAAGAGGGCGTCTACGAGGTGGACATCCATGGCAACTTCCTCTACTTCAACGATTCTCTTTGCAGGATTTTCGGGTATCCGAGGCAGGAGGTGCAGTTTCAGAATTTCTCCAGATTTATTGATGAGAGGTACGTAAAGGAGGCCCTTGAGGTGTTTGGCCGCCTTTCCAAGACATCAGAGCCTGTTAGCGGACTTTTCTGGAAGGGGAGGGCGAAGAACGGTGAGATACGCGTTATGGAGGTATCCGCCAATCTTATAGTCAATAAAGAGGGGGAAAAAATTGGTTTTCGCGGCATCGTCCGCGACATCACCGAAAGATATGAGGCACAGGAGGCGGTGCGATCTTCCGAGAGGAGATACAGGGCTCTTCTCGATTTCGTCCCATACCCGATAGTCGCCTTTACCCTTGAGGGGCTGGTGTCTTACCTGAATCCGGCATTTACGCAGACCTTCGGCTGGAGCCTCAAGGAATTAAAGGGCAGGGCCATCCCTTATGTCCCATCCCATCTTCGCGAAGAGACAAGAGAGAGCATAAAGAGGCTTTTCAAGGAAAAGCTGATATGGAATCTTGAGACCCAGAGGTTGACCAAGGACGGCAGAATCATGGACGTCATTTCAGGTGCCACCCTTTATTCGGAGACAGGAGATGAGCCGTCAGGGGAACTCGTCATTTTACGGGATATAACTCAAGAAAAGAGAATGACCAGGATAAACGAGGCACTGCTCAGAATAAGCCTCGCGCTGCCGGAGTATCCCGATCTTGCAGGCCTGCTGGATTATATTACCGGCGAGGTCAAGAGCCTTCTGGGAGTTGAGGGGGCCCTTGTAATCTTCCTGGATGAAGAAAAAAAAGAACTTTATTTCAAGGCTGCCTCACACGACGATTCCGATACGGAAAAGAGGGTGAAGGAGATCAGATTCCCGGCTGATAAAGGGGTTTCAGGCAAGGTAATTGAAACCGGTAAACCGATGATCGTCCCTGATACCTCCAGTAACCCCTATTTTTATTCGGTGGTCGATGCTCAGGCCAGGTTCGTCACCAAGAGCCTTCTGGATGTCCCGCTGAAAAGCAGGGACAGGATTTTCGGAGTCCTTTGCGCAATGAACAAAAAGGCGGGGACGTTTGATAAGACCGATGTCGAACTTCTCAATATGCTTGCCGGAACCGTGGGGTTGAGTATAGAAAACGCGAGATTTTCGGAGGAACTTAAAGAGGCCTACAGGGAAGTGACAAGCCTCAACAGGGCAAAGGACAAGGTGTTGAACCATCTGTCCCATGAACTCAAAACCCCGCTTTCGGTTCTGAGCGCGTCTCTCAGTATCTTGTCAAAGAAACTGAAGGACCTTCAGGACGAGACATGGAAGACCACGATCGAAAGGTCGAGGCGGAACCTTAACAGGATTCTGGAGATCCAATACCAGGTGGAAGACATAATGAGGGACAGGACCTACCAGACCTATCGCATGCTTTCCCTGCTTCTTGATGAATGCTCCGACGAACTGGTCTCCCTTGTCAGCGACGAGGTCGGAGAAGGCGATATATCGAAGCGAATCAGAACCAGGATCGATGAATTATTCGGTCCCAAAGAGAGCCTTCCCGAAGATATCCATCTGGATAAGTTCGCAGGGGATGTTATGAAAGAGGTAGCGCCTCTTTTCAGGCACAGAGGGGTGGAGATAGCAAGCTTTTTCGAAGATGTCCCCGTTATCACCATGCCTCCTGACGCATTAAGGAAGATGGTGGAGGGCCTGTTGAGAAACGCCGTTGAAAACACCCCTGATCAAGGCAGGATCGAGATATACGTTCGGACAAGGGGAAAGGGGTCCGAATTCGTGGTAAAGGACTATGGCGTGGGTATAACGGAAGACAATCAAAGACGAATTTTTGAGGGATTTTTTACCACCCAGGAGACCATGGACTATTCCTCCAAGAGGCCGTTTGATTTTAACGCAGGTGGTAAGGGAGCGGATCTGCTGAGGGTCAAGATATTTTCGGAAAGATACGGTTTTGAGGTAGGCATGGATTCAAACAGGTGCAGATATATACCGTCGGATAAGGATAAGTGCCCCGGGCTCATAAGCGAGTGCGGTTTTTGCGATAAGGTCGATGATTGCCTCCTGTCGGGCGGTACAACCTTCAGCCTGTTTTTCCCCGGTTCTTCCGAGTAGGGCGCGTGTATGGATGAATTGATAAAATCGAGTATTTCAAAAGAGGTTTCACAAGAGGGATATTCCGGTAAGCTGGGAATAATGCTTGTGGACCTCGCTCCCGGGTATGCCCTGGTTGAGATGGTTCCGGCCGGCGATGATCTCAACATATTCGGAACGGTTCACGGCGGGGCCATTTATTCCCTTGCGGACGAGGCGTTTCAGGTCTCATGTAATTCGCACGGGACCGTTGCGGTGGCTCTCAGCGTGAACATGGTGTATCACCACCCTGCAGAAAAGGGCCTCAAGTTAAGGGCCGAATCCAGGGAGATAAATCGTTCCAAAAAAACTGCGACTTACGAGATAAGGGTTTCAGACGAACGGGGCACTCTCATAGCCTCCTGCCAGGCCCTGGCCTACAGGAAAGGAAACCGCCTTCCTTTCATTAACAGTGGTAAATAGCAACCTTTAATGCTGATTATAATTTAAAGCTAACTTAAATGTTATAAATGTGATTATATTTTAATCACTTAAGGAAATTAATTTGACAGTAGATCAAAAATTAAATATCTTTCCCGCGTGTTGCTTCAGACGGCCGCATGCTGTCTATTAAATTACTGAAAGTTGAGTCGAGAAAATTGAAACGAGAGATCCTTTTTACTAGTGATACGGTTCAGCAAAGGGTAAGGGAAATGGCAGGGGAGATTACAGCCGACTATGAGGGTGAGGAGCCGATCCTTATAGGAGTACTGAACGGGGTCATATTCTTTTTTGCTGATCTGGTCAGAAGCATTGCCATACCCACTAAAATTGATTTTATAAGGGCCTCGAGTTACGGGTCCGGCACTGTTTCAAAAGGGGAGATATCGCTGACAAAGGATGTCGAGATCCAGGTTGAGGGAGAGCACGTGATCATCGTCGAGGATATAGTTGACACGGGGCTCACTCTGAACCGGATTGTTGATCACCTGGAAGAAAAAGGTGCGAAATCGTGCAGGATATGCGCGCTTATCGACAAGAGCGAAAGAAGAAAAAAGGAAGTGTCTGTCGACTACTGCGGTTTCAAATTAGAGGGAGGTTTTGTTGTAGGTTACGGACTTGACTATGGAGAAAGATACAGATATCTGTCTGATATCTGTGTACTTAAATAGTTTCCGATAAGGAAACTTATCTGCGTCCGTTATTATATCTTCCGACGGGCAATAAACGGTAAGAGTCCGCACCTTAAACTCGGGGGTTTAGATGATCATCCAATGTGAAAAATGTCTTACAAGATTTAATCTCGACGAGGCCTTGCTGCAGGAAAAAGGAACCAGGGTGAAATGTACCGTCTGTTCCAGCATCTTTACGGCCTATCCTGAAAAAAAGGACCTGGATCGCGAGATCGGGGAGGCCCGGGAAAGGGACGATGAAGAGAAATTCTGGGATGATCGGGAGGGGCCTGGAAAGGATTTGGAAGAAGAGGCTGAAGGGCCTTTGGAAGAGACCGCCTACGAACCTGAAACAACAAGAATCGGGAAAAGAAACTCCCGGCTACCGCTTTTATTCCTTTTGATAATACTTCTGTTTACGGGAGCTGCCGCCCTGATCCATTTTCTGATGCCTGATATGCTTCCCAGGTTACTGCCGTTTTTAAAGACCGAACAGGTCAAAGAGACAACCGACACAGGTGTCAGCAGACTTACCTTCCATTCCGTATCAGGGGAATTTGTTGATTCCAAAAAGGAAGGCAGCATTTTTCTTATCAATGGAAAGGTAAAAAACGATTACCCCGAAAACAGGATCTATCTGTTGATGCAAGGCTCCATCCTGGATAACAAGGGTAAGACCGTAAAGACGCAGACGGCCTATGCGGGTAACATCCTCACTGAAGAGGAGATAAAGACCCTGAGCCTCACTGAGATCGACGGGGAGTTGAAAAGCCGTACGAGGATGGAAACGGGGAAATACCTTGTTGCCGGTGGAGCTTCCATCCCCTTTATGATCGTGCTGGGCGGTCTGCCTGATGATGTAAGCGAATTTACCGTTAAGGCGATTCGCTCTTCACCCGGTGCCTAGATCTTTTATGCCCGGCTTCTTCCACTGAACCACCCCAGGCCTGTCAGGGCGCAGTCCTTTTTCCCGATAGCACATATGGTATCCGGTCATTGTCAGGAGGGTCCTTTTCAATTAGTTGCATTTCGGGGCAAAGAGGCGTTCTCAGGAAGATCCTGAGAGTGGCAACAGCACTTCGGATCCTTTTTGGTTGATTTAACAAGAGAGGCTGAATGCAGACTATAAAGACTTTTGATGAGGGCCGTTACTCAGGGTTGAAAAAACTGATTAAGGGCCTGATTCTTCTGGGTATGGTTATTATTGTCGGCACTTCAGGATATATCGTCCTTGAAAAATGGGGATTCCTGGACGCCCTCTATATGACCGTAATAACCATAACCACCGTAGGTTTTAAAGAGGTAAGACAGGTTTCCGTGCCGGGAAAGATATTTACCGTGGTCCTTATTTTTATGGGAATCGGGATCATGGCATATACCCTCGGAATGGTGGCCCAAATGATGGTTGACCTGCAGATAAGGTCTATTTTGGGGAGGAAGAAATTGGGATCCAGGAGAAAAAATATCAAGGATCATTATATAATTTGCGGATACGGGCGCATAGGAAGGATCATCGCCTCTGAGCTGAAGGAAAACAACATACCTTGTGTGGTGGTGGACCTGAATCCGGAGTCAAGACAGTCCCTTGAGAACAAAAAGATACCGTTCGTCATAGATGACGCCACAAGCGAAGAGGTCCTGCTGGAGGCAGGAATAGAAAGGGCGAAGGGCCTTGTCGCGGTGGTTTTATCTGATGCGGACAATCTATTCATAACCATGACCGCCAGAGGTCTCAACCCTGATCTCTTCATCCTGGCAAGGGCGGATGAAGAACCGAGTAAGAAAAAGCTTTTGAGGGCGGGGGCCAACCGGGTCGTGCTTCCTTATCTGATCGGAGGGCAGAAGATGGCCCACACGATAATAAGGCCGGAGGTGGAGGCCTTTCTTCAGTCCATGGTCCATGACAGGGATATGGAACTGAAGATCGAAGAGATTCGGGTAAGCGGGAACTCAGCCTTGAACGGGCTCAATCTTGTTGATTCGCAAATCAGAAAGTCCCTAAACGTAATAATCGTTGCAATAAGAAAGGGTGGAGGAGAGATGACCTTCAATCCGTCCTCGGAGAGTCTGATAGAGGCGGACGACATACTTATCGCCCTTGGCAGGGCTGAGGATCTCGACAAGCTGGAAAAAATGCTTGGATCAAAAGGGCACTGAGCCTCAGAGCCGCTGGGATTGGGACGCGAAAACGGCTTGAGCCTTTTCGAGTGCCTCGGGATCATCGATACCCATTACCTCATTTTCATCCTCTACATTCAGATAGCCGACCGGCAGACCGTCCGCGTTCATATATCCAACCATATCGGTGATAAAAAACTCCTCAAACTCCCTGATTTCTCCCTTTATCTGCTTGCGCACCAGGTGCGGATGCGATTCAAGTATGTCAAGATACCTCAGCAGCAGATCTTTTCTGGCCGCGTAAATCCCGGAGTTACAGACTCTCAGTGATTCAATGCGTTCATCTGAGAATTCCTTCCAGTATTTCCACTCTATGATTTTCCGAACCTTTGCCTCTTCGATTTCAAGAACTCCATACTGCTTTTTCGACTCAGGCCTGAATCCGAGGACAACGATGCTGTTTTTTTCGAGCTTCTCAAGCAGGGCATCAAAACTGGATCTTTTTACAAAGGGAACGTCTCCCATCGTTATGATGATTCTTTCACATGTCTGTTCACGGATAAATTGACGAGCCGCCAGAAGAGCCCCTCCTGTCCCGTTTAAAACAGGCTGCTCACAGTAGTAGACGTGAAGGCCTTTAGTGGCCTCGATAATGTCCTTTTTTCCATGGTTGATCACGACCGCCCTGGGGCCGGGCGGAAGGTTGGCGAGGATATTAACGATTATGGCATGTCTTCCCTTATAGGGCGATTGAACCGGCACAAGGGGCAGCAGGGACTTGTTGCCTTTGTACCCTTTCATCCTGCTTCCCCTTCCGGCGGCAAGGATAAGCGATACGGACTCTTTTCTTTTACTGTTCATGCATTTGGATCTCTTTTGGATTGGATTTTTAAATGGCCTTTATATAAACAGAACAGAACACAGGAGGCAAGGCAAAACCGTCGCAGCAATCGGTGTTGCCTTTCCTTGCCGATTCGGATAATATTTTGTGGTTCTTCTCCAACTTAGTTGGCGAAGAGGGTCCAAGGGTTCCAGGAGTCAAGGGGTCAAGGGTTTGTTTTCTAAAGACTTTATCCGCATTTTTAACAATTTATTGATCTCTGTGTACCTTATGTTATTTGAGAATTTTTCATTTATTCTATACCTGAAAAGAGTTAGCAGGATTTATGCAACAGCTTTAAATCTTTGTAATGCTTTAGGGGTTTTATCCACCGTTTCAATGGAGCACTCGAAGCCTTGAACCCTCAGAGCTCTCAGGCGCTTAAATAAGAAGGCTTTCTTTATTTAGCCCTGTTTAACGCCAACTAATCGGGAGATGATCCTATTTTGTGGATCAACAGGGTCCGATGGGCCGGGCAGATTTCCGGGGCAGGAAAGAGCATGAAAGATACGATTGATTTTATAAGATCCTACTATGAATTCAAGGGATCCGTTGACTTTTCCAAGAGCGGCATTCTCCCTGATCTGGAAAATATAGTATGGTGCATGCTGATGGGCATGCCGGAGGTGCCTGCCGATGAACGAACCTCCGGTGACGCGACTGTGGAGGCAATAGACCAGAGGGTGGCCATTCTCAAGGCAGTGTTTGTGGAGGTAAACGGAGATGAGGCGGATGAATTCCTGGATCAGGGTATGCTGACTTATGATGAGGCAGCCAGGATTGCCAAGAAGATGCTTGAGGAAAACGGGGAAACATCTTTACCGTAACAGTAATGATCCGCCTTTGCGATCAAAGAGTTGAGGCTATCACCACCTTTTGTATCTGGCTCGTTCCTTCGTATATCTGCGTTATCTTCGCATCCCTCATCATCCTTTCAAGCGGGTATTCCCTGACGTAACCGTACCCTCCCAGCATCTGAACCGCATCGGTTGTGACCTTCATGGCGGTTTCGGCTGCGTGTAACTTTGCCATAGCCGAGTAGCGTATCGCCTCTTTCGGAAGTCTTTCCATGTCCTTGGGAAACCGCTCAAAGAGTGAAGCGGCCTTGTATGTGAGCTGTCTTGAGGCCTCTATGCTTGTCGCCATATCCGACATCATCCATTGAAGACCTTGAAAAGAGAAGAGCGGTTTTCCGAACTGGACCCTTTCCTTTGTGTAGGCGACCGCGTAATCCATGGCCCCCTGTGCTATGCCAACCGCCTGAGCCGCGACAGGAATGCGTGTTATATCGAGAGTCTTCATTATTATCGGAAAACCGGATCCCTCAGCGCCTATAATGTTTTCCACCGGGACCCTGACATTATCCATTATTATCTCGACCGTTGACGAGCTTCTTAAACCGAGTTTGCTCTCATGTTTTCCAATGCTGAGACCTTTGGCGCCCTTTTCAATCAGGATCAGGCTGGTACCTTTGTGACCGGGTGTATCCTGATTGCTTCTGGCTGCTATGCAAAGCAGATCCGCCACATCACCATGCGATATAAATATCTTGCTGCCGTTTATGATGAAATGATTCCCGTTTTTTACCGCCTTGGTCTTAAGACCGGAGACATCCGAGCCTGCGTTCGGTTCGGTAAGACCGAACGCGATGAGTTTTTCGCCCGATGCAAGTGCGGGCAGGTACTTTGATTTCTGTTCCGGGCTGGCCGCGAGCAGCAGCGGGGTGGAACCCAGTTCATGAACAAGCAGTATTACGGCGGTTGAGGCGCATACCTTGGCCAACTCCTCTATGGCAATACATAGAGAGAGAAGGCCCATCTGCGAGCCGCCGTATTGTTCGGGAAAGTCAGCCCCAAACAGGGCGTTTTGCCTTAGTAACTCTACCATATCCCATGAAAATTTCGCCTCCTCGTCCCTTTCGGCCGCACCGGGCTTCACCTGTTCCCTTGCCATGCGGGCAACCGTACTTTTAAGCATAATCTGTTCTTCCGTGAGGTCGTATTGCATTTGATATCCCTTTCAATATAGTTGGTATTCAATCGGAACCGCATCGCGGCCTGACCCGGATACCGTCTACCGAGATTCGAAGCGGTCAACCTTGACGGCTTAGTAACAAAGACCGATTGTGTCGCCTTAGGGGGAATTTTTTTACCATGCCGTCTGAATCCTGCCTTCAGCACCGCATCAGGCCGGCGGGAATTGGGGTGAAGGCGAGCAACGGGTGAAACCGTCATGATGATAGCTAGTGAAATATATATCACGATTTTTACGCATGGAAGGTTTTTTTTCAGCTTTTATATTGACCCCCCCGGCGCAAGCTGGTAAATAAAAAAACAGAGCCTGCAAAGACTATGCGGTTTGATTTATCCTTTGATGACTCCAAGGGGCCTCATGCGGGCTACCCTATTGGCTAGACCGGCTCCATGGACCACTTCCACCACTTGGGATATGTCTTTATATGCCTCCGGCATTTCCTCCATGAGGGTCTTTTTGCCCCGAGATAGAACGTGAATACCTTTGTTCTCTAACTCGTTGCGTATTGATCGGCCGTGGGCCGTCTTTTTTGCCTGAGACCGACTCAGCACCCGGCCTGCGCCGTGACAGCAGGAGCCGAAGGTCTGTTTTAACGCATTTTCCGCACCGGCCATCACGTAGGAGAAAGTTCCCATATCACCCGGGATAAGTACGGGTTGTCCGGAACCCTGGAAGATTGCGGGAAGCAGAGCGTGCCCTGGGGGAAGTGAGCGTGTCGCGCCTTTTCTGTGTACGCACAGACCGATCCGTTTGCCCCTGATATCATGGTATTCTTTTTTTGCGATATTGTGGCAGACGTCATAGAGCAGGTTCATGCCGAGTTCAACCGGAGTCAAGGAAAGAGACCTAAGCAGGGTTTCCTTTGCCCAGTGCATGAGAATCTGCCTGTTGGCCCAGGCATAATTTGCAGCGCAGGCCATGGCGGAGAGATAACGCCTCCCAAGGTCCGAATTAATCGAGGCGAACGCAAGCTGCCTGTCAGGCAGATCAAAAGGCCTCTTCTGTTTATGAAAGACACTGCTCATTTCCTTTAAAAAGTCGTCACAGATTTGATGCCCGAAGCCCCTTGAACCTGTGTGGATTAATATGGTTACCTGACCTTTGAACAGATTGTATGATCGGGCGGTTACCTCGTCGTAAATGGCATCCACCACCTGGATTTCCAGAAAGTGGTTCCCGGAACCGAGCGTTCCGAGTTGCCGGACGCCTCTTTCAAGCGCCCTTTTGCTTAGAACAGACGGGTCAGCGCCCTGCATCGTTCCATGATCTTCTGTCCTATCGAGGTCTTCCTCGGTGCCAAGGCCGTTTTTGATCGCCCATGCAGCGCCCTGTACTGCCACATTTTTCAGGTCTTTTCCGGAAAGGCGAATTTCTCCGGTTGAACCGACTCCGGAAGGTATGCTTTCGAATAGAGAAGATACAAGTTTTTTTGTGTGAGAGGCTATCCGGTCGGCCGAAAGCCTGGTAGTCATTAGGCGGCAACCGCAGTTTATATCGTATCCGACTCCACCCGGAGAAATAATGCCTTCATCCATGTCGAAGGCTGCCACACCACCAATGGGGAAGCCATAGCCCCAGTGAACATCAGGCATGGCAAGCGAATGCCCGACGATACCGGGCAGCATCGCCACGTTGGCTACCTGATGCAGACTCTGGTCATCCCTAAGGGACCTGATCAGACGGCTATTTGAGAAGACAAGACCCGGTACCCTCATGGGACCTTTTTTCTTTATTATCCAGCGGTGCTTGTCCTGTTGTTCTAATTCTATTTGCATGAGGATGTTTTCTGGTCAGCTATACGGGGAAAATTACAGGGAAGGCCCTTCCTAGAGGTCGAAGATTACCCTGGCCTCCCAGTGGCTTTCCATTTCAAAGACAGAGATCTGGTGATAGGTAACGGCCTTTATTTCGTAAATAATCTCATCCAGCCTGGAATCATATCGCCTTGTATCCAGTTTTGCCTCAAGCCTTGTGTCTGAGATTAGTACTATCTGGAGGCCTGTTAATATTTCCCTTTTAACTTCAAAAACATAGAGAATTTCACCGAGCCATCTAACCATAAGATCGGGCAGGTCTTCGCCCGATATTGATATGTTCCGGCTTCCAGTGGCTTTGCTTTTTGTGACCTTTAACATAAGCTTTGTAAATGCAAGAGCTGCATCGCCAAAAAGATTTTTGAGATCTTTGCCTCTTACTTCGATGCCCAGGTCGGCCGTATGTTCAAGGACATTGAAATCAGGTTTGGAATCCATGAAAAAATCATATCTGCTAGAGCTCAAATTGTCAAAATTTGGTTTTATAAGTAGGGAGGAAAGAAAAAGATGAAATGCGCCTTTTGTGGTGTAAATATTCCTATATCCGGGAAAATAAGCAGAAACGATACCTGCCCGAACTGCAGAAAGACATTGAGGTGTTGCAAGCAGTGCAACTTCTATGACCCTAACGCCTATAATGAGTGCAGGGAGGTCTTGGCCGAAAGGGTCGTGGATAATGAGAGACCCAACTTTTGCGATTATTTCGTCCCCAAGGGTACTCCCCGGGGCAGGATAAACAGGGTGCAGGATGCAAAAAACGCCCTTGAAGCCCTTTTCAAAAAATAAAGGGATCTTGAGAATTGAGTTAAAGCAGCCGTTCGGCAGGTTGGCCCGATTGCCGAATGGTGGAATAGCAAATAGGATCAGTCGGTTCAGGGGTTAAAGAAAAAAAGGATACAAGGATGTGATCAGCGGGGTAAACCCAGGACCGATTTTTTGATACAATGAACCAGGGAATCTATGCCACGGTCTTGTCCGGCAAGAAATATGAAAAAGGGGCAGAGTCTGTTTCCAGGCCCTTGAATATATCCCGCCCTTGTCCTTATTCCGGTTAGACTGCCTGTCTTGTAAAATATCTCACCCCTTTTCCTCATTAGATGCCGATAAGGGGAAAATGCGTTGAGGACGGTCAGCATATCAACGGGTGCCAGCCTGTTTTGTTTAGAAATACCGCTACCTTCTACTATTTCTATATTATAGAGCTTTAACTTGTCTTTGGCATATTCCAGGACTACTTTTATCCCTTTATCAAGTGTGCCCGGCGGGCCCAGGACATGTGCGCCGAGTGCTATTAGTATCTGATTCGCCATGAAGTTGTTTGAGTACCTCAGCATCTTCTGAACCGCGTCCTCCAGGGTGAACATGGAGCGATAGGTGTAGACAAGTCCGCCTTTGAGACCTGAGGAATTATGTATGATTTCGCCTTTGAAAAACACCCCCTTTTCCTTAAGGAAGTAGGCAAGTAGTTCCCCTGCGTATCTGGCGCCATCCCTTTTCTTGTGGGAAAATGTGTAACGACCCCGCTTGAGCCCGAGGCCCCGTATCTTTTTCAGTGAAAAGGGGAGGATAGGTGTTGATTTTTCAGCGGAAATTATTCCGCCGGACTCATCGCGATCAAAGAATATGGTATTGAAGTTGGCGCAGAGCGCTCCCACCGGTGCGTCATAAGGATTGGTTGAGCTTCCTACCCCCGGGATATCTCCGGTAATGGAAAAATAACTGTCATCTAGAACCAGATCCTTAAATCCCTTGATTCTTTCTGAAAGGCGGTCGGCAATTCTTATCCAGGCCTCTGAAATGAGAAGCGGGTCGCCGAATGCCTTTACTGAAAGATTCGAGTCTTTATCCAGAAAGAACTCGGTCTTGAATCTGTATGAGGGACCCATCAGTTCAAGCGCTGCAAGACCGGTAAGGATCTTAAGGGTTGACGCGGGAATACACTTGCTTTTCTCATTTTTTTTATAAAAGACCTCTCCTGCCGGTCCTGCGACTATAAAGGCGTCTTCAGCTCTGAAACGGTCTGCACAGGAAAGACCGGCCCGTGCTTCCGCACACCTTGCCGAACAATCAAGGGTTGTAATGCCGATAATCAGAAAAACCAGAAATTTCAGGGAATCTCGCCTTTTGCGCGACAAAAGAGCGGCTGTCCATTTTTTTATGCCGCCTGAAGCAGGGGCGGACCGGAACGCGCCATGAAATTTACGCCCGGTCAAGGTGAGCTCATGATTTCTGTCTGCACGCCGGCGCATGCAGGATGTCATATTAGTGATGCTGAGGCACGACCTGTGAGGCCCGCACATACCCCGCATGGGGGAACGAACCGGCATACGACCGGCAATGAAATCTTGACGGCGAATCAGGGGCATGCCCGGTTGACTTTCAGCGTATTGCCTGATACCCCTATTCGCTGAATTCCGGGATATCTTCGGGGAGAGGATTTTGAAGGTAATCATGTAAAATGTCTATCTTATCCTGAGGTGATTTTCTTTTATCTATGAAAAGATGGTATTCTCCCTTGATCTTACAGATTCCACCCTTGAGTTTCAGCCCTGCAGCCTCAAGGAGATCGTAATGGACAAAAATACCCTTTTGGGATGCCGTTTCTTCAAGATCTGTAAGTTTTTCCCGCAGTTCGGGAGGGCAGGTTTTCTTCGTTTTTTTCTTTTTCATCTCTCTGCTTTTGTTAATGTATGTTTTCAGGCCCTTATAACACGAATCACAGGCATTTTCAAATGTCTAAAAGGGAATTATTATCAAGATCTTTCAGCCGGTTACATTATGTGGGTTCGGATCAGCCGTGCAAACCGTTTAGACCGTGGGTAAAGGTAAACGAAAAGGAGAAAAAGGTGAGTGATAAAAAAATCCTATCCGTTTCAGATGTAGTCAATGGACTTGAAAGCGAAGGATATATGGCTGAGCGTGCCCTGGCTTCTGTTATTTTTCTGTCTCATCGCCTGGGAAAGCCTGTTTTTCTGGAAGGAGAGCCGGGTGTTGGAAAGACGGAACTGGCCCTGGTGCTTTCCAGGCTTTTTAATACCGAACTCATCCGGCTTCAGTGTTATGAGGGCCTTGATGTGGCAAGCTCCCTTTATGAATGGAACTACCCTAAGCAGCTTTTGTTTATAAGGATGGCCGAAAGGGATGGCAGTATCAATAATGATATCAAGGACACCATTTACGGGCCTGAGTTCCTGATAAGGCGACCGCTTCTGGAGGCGATAGAGAAATCAGAGGGCAGTGCCCCTGTGTTGCTCATCGATGAGATCGATCGGGCGGACGAGGAATTCGAGGCGTTTCTTCTCGAGGTGCTGGCCGACTTTCAGATCACCATACCGGAGATCGGGACGATAAAGGCCAAAAAACGACCGATGGTGGTGGTAACCTCAAATCGTACGAGAGACGTGCATGACGCCCTGAAACGGCGTTGTCTGTACCACTGGATCGATTATCCTTCCTTTGATAAGGAGTACAGGATCGTGATGACTCATCTGCCGGGGCTGGAATCAGGCTTTGCCGAACAGATTACCCGATTTATGCAGGGAATTCGTGAGCTGAATTTCCTTAAAAGCCCTGGAGTTTCGGAGACCCTCGACTGGGCGAGGGCCTTAATGGAAATGCAGAAATACAGACTGGATGAGGAGGCGGTCCTTGAGACGCTTGGCTGTATTTTAAAGTATCAGGACGATATTAGGATGTTCAGGGAAGAGGTGTGGGCCGATTATGAAAAAAGGGTTTCCTGGCTGCAGTAAGGTCGAAAAAACAGGTGCCGGGTATAATAAAAGCCCAGGGAGAGAAATCTCCCCCGGTTTGGCATCAGAGGTGATTCGGTTCGCACACTGTCTCAAGATCAGAGGATTCAAGATCTTTCAGGGCAGCGTGCAGGACTCCTTGAAGGGACTGAGGCTGATAGATCTATCCGAAAGGAACGATTTTTTCGCTGTGCTCAGAGCCAACCTGGTTACTAATGATATGGAATGGAGTAAGTTCAGACAGTTTTTTAATGAATTCTGGCGTCATCTTGAAATACCGGATAAAAATAAAACTGAAAAGGAAAATCGAGCCGGGGAAGAGCCGCCCCTGATGCCGTGTGAGCAGATCGGACATACGGATCAGGTGGCTCAACGAGGTTCGGAGTGCCGTATGGAGCGGGACAGGGAATGGCTTGAGGGGACAGCCTACAGCCCGATTTCAGAGGTGGAGAAGAAGGATCTTGCCGACTTTGACAGATCGGATATCCAGTTGGCCCGCCTCGCGCTGAAAAAGATCTCGGAACCCTTCAGGATACAGATATCACGCCGTTTCAAAAAAGCAAAACAGAGGGGAAGAATAGATCTAAGCAGGACAATGAAAAGTGCCCTTGGAACCGGGGGAATACCTCTTGAACTTTTTTTCAGGGCAAAAAAGAAACGGCTCAGGAGGCTTATAATAATCGCGGATGTCAGCGGTTCCATGGATCGTTATGCAAGGTTCGTCATGCCCTTTCTTCTGGGTTTGAAGGGGGTGGGCTCAAGGGCGGAGGCGTTTGTGTTTTCAACCTCTCTTACGCCTATAACGCATTTCGTGCAGCACCTTCCCGTCAAGGAGGCCCTCAAAAGGATAAGCTGCGAGGCGTCGGACTGGTCTGGGGGCACGAGGATAGGCTTTTCGCTCCGCCAGTTTAACCGGGAACATGGGAGAAAGCTTCAGATGAAAAGGTCGGTTGTGGTGATCCTGAGCGACGGATGGGATCTCGGCGGAAGGATAATGCTCAAGAGAGAAATGGAGCTTCTCAAGAAAAGCGCTAACAGGGTAATATGGCTTAATCCCCTGCTTGGAAATCCTGATTTTCAACCCATGTGTAAGGGCATGCAAACGGCAATGCCCTTTTGTGACTATCTGATACCTGCCGACAGCCTCGATAGTCTGAAAAGGGCCGGCAGGATATTGGCCGGCGCCATGATCCCTTAGAAATCGTGGCTCCGATCTTCTTAATTACTGCCGCCTTCCTGTCTCAGATCTACCCCGGGAGGAGCTACAAACCTGAAAAATCCCGGATCAAGGGCTTTCTTTTCTTCCACGCCGCCCAGCTGAAAGTGGGTGATGCCTCCAAGCGAATTATAGATCTTGACCTGTCTGATATCGAAACAGTGCCCTACTGTTATCCTTATATGATCTATTTCCTGCCATGGCGGATCGGGCACCAGTCTTATGATATCTTCGTCCTGTTTCGACTGTTCCAGCAGCTCGATCTTGAAATCGGCCCTGTTATCTGAAAGCCCGGTGAAAATGCTGCTCAACAGTCTGAGCTCTTTTCCGAATTCCTCTACAGGATATCTGTAAGCGATCTTTTCCGAAGGGATATACCACCATAAGGTATCACCATCCGTGAAAATGGTCTCTTTACGGGGCTTGTGCTGCTCCAGTTTCAGAAAATAGGGGGGCTTGAGAAAAATCGTGCCTGTTGCAAGATCACCCCTTGCCTGTTCTCCCAACATCGACATGGTCCTGGTTATTACCTCTCTGGTGTATTTTACGGCAATGCCGTCAAGATGACCATATCTTGCCCTGATGCCCTCCACGATAGGGTCAACATCCCGGGCCGCACAGGGAGATATATTGAAGCAAAATAATAACAATATCAAGTAACATAATTGTTTTATCGGCAAATCACAAATCCTCTCTTCTGATTACTTCACGGGGGCGCACCCCGTCTGACGGGCCGACTATACCCTGCCTTTCCATCGCCTCTATCATCCTGGCCGCACGGTTATATCCCACCCTCAGCTTTCTTTGAAGCATTGAAATAGATGCCTGGCCGGTCTTGAACACCACTTCCACGGCCAGGTCGTATTTTTCATCCAGTTCCGCATCCTCTTCCGCCGCCTGTTCATCTTTTTCCATCTCTGAAAGAATGGTTTCGTCATATACGGGCTTTTTCTGGCTTCTCAGGAAATCGCATACTTCCTTTATCTCTTCCTCCGATACGTAGGCCCCATGGATTCTGGTTATGCGGCTGACGCCCGGCGGCATAAACAGCATGTCCCCGTCTCCGAGAAGGTGTTCCGCACCCGATGTATCAAGGATGGTCCTGGAGTCTACCTTGGATGAGACCTGAAAGGATATCCTTGTAGGGAAGTTTGCCTTTATTATACCGGTAAGGATGTCGACCGAGGGCCTTTGCGTGGCTATAATAAGGTGTATCCCGGCCGCTCTTGCCATCTGGGCCAGCCTGGTAATCCCCTCTTCAACCTCCCTTGAGGAGGCCATCATGAGATCTGCGAGTTCATCGATTATGATTATTATGTAGGGCAGGGTGGCGCTTTTATCTTCCGTCCCGGTTGACCCGGTCTCTTTAAGCACCTTGCGGTTATAGCTGTCTATGTTCCTGACTCCCCTGTCCGACAAAAGCATGTAACGCCTTTCCATCTCCTGAACCGCCCATCTGAGGGCCTTGGTCGCATCCTTCGGCTGAGTTACAACGGGATGAAGAAGCTGTGGAATATCATGGTAGATGGAAAGTTCGATCCTCTTTGGATCAATCATGAGAAATTTGACAATGTCGGGCGAGACCTTGAAAAGGAGACTCTGAATCATGGTGTTAATGGACACGCTTTTGCCTGCACCAGTTGCGCCTGCAACAAGGAGATGTGGCATCTTTGAAAGATCTGCGATTACCGGAGTGCCGACTATGTCCTTTCCAAGGGCAATGGGCAGTTTGCTTTTTGTAGCCCTGTAATCATCGCTTGAGATGACTTCCTTGAGATATACGGTTTCTCTCTTGTTGTTGGGTATTTCAATGCCTATGGCCGCCTTCCCTGGAATCGGGGCCACTATCCTGATGCTTTGAGCCCTCAGGGTAAGGGCGAGGTCGTCCGCCAGACCTGCGACCTTGCTTATCTTTACACCTGCTGCAGGCTTGAATTCATACATGGTGATGACCGGTCCAGGAAGGATCTCCATGACCTCTCCTTGGACACCGAAATCAAGGAGCTTTTTTTCAAGACGCCTCGCGTTCATCTCAAGGCTTTCCTTGTGAACAGCCGAATTTTCTCCCTCAGGGGGGTCGTTTAACAGGTCGACAGATGGAAGCCTGAATTCTCCTTCAACATTCATAAAGGAAAACGCCTCCTGTTCCGGCTTTTTTTCCGGTTTGGGAGGTGTTTTTACTATGGTCACCTTGGGCTTTGATTTGATCTTGTGGCGGGCCACCTGAGTCTTTTGTGCCCTCTTTTTGCGCTCTTTTCTCTTTGTGTTTATATCTCTTATCCGCCTGAAAAAGGCCATGAGCCAGTTTGCCATATTTGTGATTATCCAGCCGAGAGAAAGACGCGTCACGATCATAAGTGATATGAGAAATATCGTAAAGACAAGCACGTTGGCGCCGAAGCAGTTGAGGAAGCCTTTTGTAAGCCCGGCCAGGTGAATTCCCACGAGGCCCCCGGCTTCGATAAATCCAGCCCTGAAGGCAATTTTGTCGGGCAGTTGCAGGCTCAGCAGCGTGGAAAAGGAGACTATCAAAATGACAGAGGCGATGACCGTGATGACAGGTGATATAAAAGGCCTGCCTTTGAATGAGAGAAAGGACATTGCAAGCAGGATGATGACAAGCCAGAAAGAGGAGATGCCTATCAGCCCGGTGACGGCGCCTGACAGATGAGACCCGACTGTCCCAAAGAGGTTGCCGGCGTTTCCAACGCTGCCGGTTATATTCCAGAAAAGTTTGTCTGCAGGGTCAAAAGAAAGAAGGCTGCCCCCGAGTATAAGAGACAGAAGAAGGAGTATGATTCCCCTTATCTCCTTTCTTATGGGATGGGCGGGCAGCTCTTTTTCAGCCTTTTTTTTGGATTTGCGGCTCATTTAATTCACCCCTGACGGAAATTTTCCGGAATTGTGTCTCAAAAGCAAAAGCATTATGTATAAACCTGTTAAAAGAATATTTCAATAGGATGGTTGTCTAAACAGGTATGATAATAGGAACGATAACAGGCCTTCTTTCGATCACTGAATAAAAGAACCTTTTGAGCCTTTTTTTGATTTCAGGTCCGAGTTTCTCAAGATCAATAGGCGAGGGCCTTTCAAGTTCGTCAAGGATTTCAAGGACAATACATTTGGAGTCTTCCAGGAAAAAATCGCCCTGACCTTCGAAAACAAACCCCCTGGATATTATTTCGGGCCCATAGACGGTATCACCTGTTTGTTCATCCACCGCCAGCAGAACTATTACCATGCCGTGTGCGCTCAGTTTCCTCCTGTCTCTAAGGACCATGTCCCCCATGTTACCTACCCCTTTGCCGTCAACAAGTATCCTCCCGGTTTCAACCGATCCCTGTATGCCGGCATGGTCCTTTTCAAAGAGGATCACATCTCCATCCTCGGCAACGATCACTCGATTATCCGGAATGCCCATGTCCTTGGCCAGTTGGGCATGTTTGACAAGGTGTCTGTATTCTCCATGGATCGGAATGAAATAAGCCGGTTTGACTAGGCTCAGCATCAACTTGAGTTCTTCCCTTTTGGCATGGCCTGAAGTATGGATATCTGATACCTTTTCATAGATCACATCTGCACCCATGCGGTAGAGGTCGTTTATTACAGAGGTTATCGCTTTCTCGTTACCGGGAATGAATCTTGATGAAAGGATTATGGTATCCCCTTTCCTGATCTGAATGCTTTTATGCTTTTTCCGGGCCATTCTTGTGAGGGCGGACATGGGTTCTCCCTGACTGCCTGTGGTTATGATGGCGATCTGATCGTCAGGGAACTCTCCTATGCGGCGTTCTTTGATCTCCAGGTCTTGAGGCATTTTTATGTAGCCGTGCTGCCGGGCGATATCTATATTGGTTATCATGCTTTTCCCGTTGAAAACGACCTTTCTGCCCGATTTCATGGAAAGATTTATAACCTGCTGAATCCTGGAAATATTGGAGGCAAAGCTGGCAATAATTATGCGACCCCCGCATTTTTTGAATATCTCCTCGATGGTTGCCATAACCTCTTTTTCGCTGAGAGTGAAGCCCTCTTTTTCCACGTTAGTGGAGTCTGAAAAAAGGGCCAGGACACCCTTTTCTCCATAATGAGCAAAACGTATGAGGTCCGTGGGATGGCCGTCGACAGGAGTCGGATCGATCTTGAAGTCTCCCGAGTGCACAAGGGTTCCCATAGGTGTCTTGATCGCAAGACCAACGCCGTCGACTATACTGTGGTTTACACTTATGTATTCTATGTTAAAGGGCCCCAGCCGTGTCGACTCCCTCGGGTGTACCGTGTGAAGCTCGGCTTTTTCCTCAAGGTGGTATTCTTTCAGTTTTTCATTTAAAAGAGCTAGGGTGAACGGGGTCCCATATACAGGTATGGAAAACTCTTTAAGGACAAAAGGTACGGCTCCTATGTGGTCTTCATGGCCGTGAGTCAGGATCAAGGCTTTTACATCCTTTTTTCGTTTCCTTAGATAGGAATAGTCAGGTATGACAATGTCTACCCCCGGCATAAAATCTTCAGGGAACATAAGCCCTGAATCTATAACGACGATGTGATTTCCATATTCCAGGGCCATCATGTTGAGGCCGATCTCTCCAAGCCCTCCCAAGGGTATAACCTTCAGCATTTGTAATCCTTTGCAGTTCAAGTTTCCATGGCACCGCCTTGAAAGACAGTATAAACCATTAAAAACATTAAAAATACTTAATTTTAAATAAAAAAACCAGTCTAACCTTTTAACCCCTGGCAGTCAATAAGTAATAGCCGGGACTGTGAGCCGGCAAAGGGGTATCCGCAGACCCGGGAGCAGGTGCCGTTCTTTGATCATTGTTGCCCCTGCTCCACTTACAGGTCCTCAGGGCCGGGATTCTTTACCGAGTGGTGGATTTCGGGTCACCTGTCTTGATTTTAAGGAATCTCCTGTGATAGGCTTGCAAAATCCGGAGCGGTTTCGGGTCATAAATATTCCGGTAATGGAATCCAAGAATGCGGCCGAGCGAAGATCTCATAAGGGTTAGGTCAAATATCATATCTTTTCGGCAAACAGATAAGGAGGAATTTCAATGGCAGGGATAAACAAGGCTATATTAGTAGGAAATCTGGGAAGGGATCCTGAAGTAAGATATACCCCAAGCGGAGTAGCCGTGGCGTCTTTTTCCATCGCCACAAGTGATGAGTGGAAGGACAAAGACACCGGGGAGAAAAAGGAACGAACCGAATGGCATCGTATAGTGGCATGGAGAAGACTTGGCGAGATCTGCGGAGAATATCTCAAGAAGGGCAGCCAGGTCTACATTGAGGGAAAGATCCAGACACGCTCATGGGAAGATCGTGACGGCAATCAACGTTACACAACCGAAATTATAGCCCAGACCATGCAGATGCTGGGGTCTGCGGGCAGGCAGGGAAGGGCGGAATCCCCGGGTGAACGGTTCCCTGTTGAAGAACCTATCACGGTGCCTGATGATGATATCCCATTTTGATTAACAGAGTCGATTAATTATACCATTAAAAAAAGCGATGAAAAAGCAACTACTCCAGATCTTTTTTTTCGGTAGTTTCTTTTGTTTCGGCTGGTTTGTCTATTTCATCGACAGGCTCGCTTGTCGCCTTTTTAAAGTTTTTTATCCCTTTACCTATTCCGCTTCCTATCTCGGGCAGTTTTCCGGCTCCGAAGATTATAAGGATAATTATCATTATGATAATCAATTCCGGCATACCTATACCAAACATTAAAATTCCTCCAAATCTTATCCCGTCACGCACAATATTTGACGGGAAGCCGATAGCTCGGCTTTATGGTTGAATAAAGAAAGGAAACTGTCGTCCCATATCTAACTGGAGACTTATTTACAGAGCGTGGCTAAATGTCAAGTTCTTTGTTCAAATGCTTGTATTCTTTTGAATTTCTCAAATCATTCAAGGCCTTCTGGTATTCAAGCCAGCAGGACCAGAGCCTGCTCCAGGCATCCGTGTGCCAAAAAAGGGCCTTGTCCATTTTACTGCTTTTTCTTTTAAGAAAGTCCTCAAATTCCATCCTGCAGGTTGAACAGAGGTAGAAACCCGGAAAGCTATTTCTTTGTTCCTTGTCCTGCGCCTCAATATGAAGGCCACACATGGCGCATTTGAACCGGCAGGATGAGCATTGAACCACCCTCCGGAGGGTTTCAATCCTGTTTTGAAAATCCTTTTTCTGTTGCTCCTTTTTTTTGCCTTCAAGTATGTTGGTTATGTTCAGGACCTTTTGCATGACGGGTTCCTTTTTCCGTTTTAAAAAACTTGCAAAAATAGCAACTTATAGCACCATTACGATGATAGCACCAGGGACGAAATGAGTCAAGCAGGTGGGTCTAGGGCTCACATCCCTGATGAAACTCCAATGAGTCATTTTTCCCGTTTCACCGGGGCCTTTACCCGCTCAGAGCTTTTTCATTACCTCCTTTACGGTTTCGCCCAGTCTGGAAAGGTCAAGAGCTACCCGAATGCCCGCGGATTGCAGTGCCTCTATCTTGTCCGCAGCGTTTCCCTTGCCCCCTGATATTATGGCCCCGGCATGTCCCATTCTTCTGCCCGGAGGTGCTGTCTGGCCTGCTATGAAGGCGGTGACAGGTTTGGAAAGGTTGTCCTTTATATACTCGGCTGCTTCCTCTTCCGCGTTTCCTCCTATCTCCCCGATAAGAACGACGCCGTCCGTTTCGCGATCCTGTTCAAACCTTTTGAGATGATCTATGAAGGTCGTACCCACAATGGGGTCCCCTCCTATGCCGATACAGGTGGACTGGCCGAATCCGGCCCCTGTCAATTGATAGACAACCTCGTAGGTGAGGGTCCCGCTCCTTGAAATTACCCCGATGCCGCCCCTGCGGTGGATCTGGGCCGGCATTATCCCTATCTTGGTCTTGCCCGGTGAGATTATCCCGGGACAATTGGGGCCGATAAGTACAACCCCCTTTTCTTTAAGCAGGGCCGATACCTTTACCATGTCAAGTACGGGTATCCCTTCGGTGATGCATACAATTACCTTTATGCCTGCAGTTGCGGCCTCCAGTATGGCGTCCGCCGCAAAGGGAGGAGGCACAAATATGCAGGATACATTTACGCCCTGCCTTTCCACCGCCTCTTTTACCGTGTTAAATACCGGGATGCCCTCAAAGTCCTGCCCCCCCCTGCCGGGGGTTACCCCCGCCGGTATCACCGTGCCGTAGGCAAGCATCTGTTTGGTGTGAAAGGCGCCTTCTCTTCCAGTTATGCCTTGTACAACCAGCCTGCTGTTTTCATCAACAAGTATGCTCATAATAACCCGTGTCAGGACACCTGCCCTGCAACAAGCTCGGCTGCATGGCCCAGGTCCTTTGCAACTAGAAATTTCAGTTCAGAGGACTCAAGAATCCTTCTTCCCTCATCCACATTGGTTCCTTCAAGTCTGACAATAAGGGGTACGGCTATTTCAGTCTTTCTTGCTGCTTCAAGCACCCCTCTTGCAAGCACGTCACACCTGAGTATGCCCCCGAATATGTTTATCAGTATGGCCTTGACCCTTTTGTCCATAAGGATTATCTCAAGCGCCCTTGTAATCATCTCCTCGCTTGCACCGCCGCCCACATCAAGAAAATTGGCAGGCTCGGCCCCGGCCGACTTTATGACATCCATTGTGGCCATCGCAAGGCCCGCGCCGTTTACCATGGCCCCGATATTACCGTCCAGATGTATGTAATTCAGGTTATGATCCTCTGCAATTACCTCAAGCGGGTCCTTCTCACGCTTGTCGTAGAGGGCGGCAAGCCCCTTTTGCCTGAAAAGCGCGTTGTCGTCTATGGTGATTTTGGCATCAAGTGCCATTACCTGGCCGCTGCCTGTTATAACCAGAGGGTTTATCTCGGCAAGTGAGCAGTCATTTTCAATGAAAAGGTCATACAGCCTTTTTGTAACGGCAGTAAGGTTTTTGATCGCCTCTTTTGACGGCAACCTCTCCATCGAGTATATGAGATTCCTGGCCATATAGGGCATCCACCCCGATTCCGGGTGAATGTATTGCTTGGTGATGAGCTGCGGTGTCTTTTCCGCGACCTCCTCGATCTCCATGCCGCCTGCGGCACTGAATACCATCGCAGGCGCTCCTTGAGATCTGTCAACCAGCATTGCAAGATAGAGCTCATTTGCGATATCAATGCCTTGTTCAAGGAGCACCTGATTTACAATACAGCCCTTTTCACCTGTCTGTTTCGTGACAAGCCTTTTTCCCAGAAGCCCCTCTACCGCCTCCTTTACCTCCCGCCTTGATGAGGCAAGTATTACTCCCCCACCCTTACCCCTTCCGCCGGAGTGAACCTGAGCCTTTATGACCCAGGGGGGCCCCTTGAGGAGTGAAGCCTTTTCCACAGCCTGATCCGGATCGGTAATTACCACCCCTTCAGGGACGGGGATGTCATATTTTTTTAATAGGGCCTTGGCCTGGTATTCGTGAAGTTTCATTCGACTGTCGCTCCGGTTCCCCCTTGTCTTGCCGGACCTGTTGCCCGGTTTAGAATCGGGGTGTAGGTTCTTCGTGTCAACGATTCCGTCCTGTCCTGTCTTTTACGGATTGCCTGATTTTTTTTCTGATCAAAAGATAGCCTGCTACGACAGATATTATCCCCGCAATAAAAACGGGGTTGTTCTGCCTGGCCATCCCGAATATGACCGCCGCCACGCCGCTTATGCATAAAAGAAGAATAATGTGTCTTTCCTTTTTCATGTCCACCTGAAGAAGGCTGTCTGTTTTGAGGGACCAGGAGAAAACTTGTCGGAATTATCTTTATATCGGGATCAGAAAGGAGGTTTGCTCCCTTATTATGATGAATGGTTTTTGAAGACTTGATCCCTGTAATAGACGAGTTCTTCTATCGACTCTTTTATATCGTTTAAGGCCAAATGGGAGTTTTCCTTTTCAAAGATTTCCAGATCCGGATACCAGAGCCTGACCAGTTCTTTTAGAGTGCTTACATCGATATTTCTGTAATGAAGGAATGCCTCAAGGGTAGGCATATATTTGATCAGAAATCTTCGATCCTGCCAAACCGAGTTGCCGCAGAGCGGACTTTCCCCCTGCCGACAGTGACGGGAAAGGAATTCAAGGGTCTCGGCCTCGGCAGTCCTGCAATCATAAACAGAATTTTCCACCCTCTCCATGAGGCCGGATGACCGGTGGTGGTTAAGGCTCCATTCATCTATGGTGGCAAGTGCCTCAGCAGGATAATTTATGGGAATCACGGGACCTTGATCAATAATATTGATCTGGCCGTCTGTCACTATAGACGCTATCTCAATGACTACATGAGTTTCAGGATCGAGTCCTGTCATCTCAAGATCGATCCATACCAAGCGTTTGTCGTCCGACACTTTGCCCTCCTAAGTTTTTTCGGCAACAATAGCATAATTTTATTCTCTTATTCCACTAAAAACCGATCAGGCGGGTTTTAAACGGGGCCCTGTAGTGAGAACCTTAACCGGCAGACCTGATGGGGGATACGACGATGTTGCTTTTTTTGCCCCTGATCGATATAGGGGAAGGCACGCCATGATTAGAAAAAGGGAATGCCGAGCTTTTATGCTTGCATTTCCTTATGTTATCATATATAGAATTACAGATTTCCGGAACCTACTGGAGGGCACCCAGGAAGCCGGTTGCCTTTTTATTTATGATCGGAGAATTCCCGCCCTCCCCGATTTGTGGCAGGCTCCCGGATAACATAGTCCGGACATTTTTCTTAATGTATATTTTTTTATGGAAATAGAACAGGTTGCCAGGGTATCGTAAGCATATTGCGGTTTTTATCTAAATGATTCATGAGGCATCTGAGTAAGTGGATTAATTTTCCTCGGATGCCTTATTTCTTTAAATGGAAAAGAATATGGAAACTTATCGTATCGCTGTAAATGATAATCCGTATCAGGAAATGGAAGGAGAAACTCTTTCAGGTCTTGAGGCCCTGAAACATTTAAAGATCAAAAATATCGGCAATCTTGTCGCCGTAAAGGTAAACGGTGAGAAACGGGATCTTTCCGAGCCGATTGATCATGAGTCATCACTGGAGCCTGTTTATTTGGACTCCAAGGAAGGCCTTGAGATCTTGAGACACAGCACATCCCATGTCATGGCCATGGCCGTAAGGGAACTTTTCCCCGGGGTCAAGGTTACTATCGGACCGGCCATAGAGGATGGCTTTTACTATGACTTCGACTATGAGCGTCCCTTCAAGGAAGAAGACCTTGCCGCAATTGAAGAAAGGATGCAGGAGATAGCAAAGGCGGACCTTCCATTTTACAGGAAGGAGCTGTCGAGCAAAGAGGCGATTGATTTTTTTTCAAAGCAAGGTGAAGACTACAAGGTGGAACTGATAGAAGACCTCGGGGCTGAGCAGGTCTCCCTTTACACCCAGGGCAGCTTCACTGATCTCTGCAGGGGTCCCCATATCCCTTCAACCAGAATGATAAAGGCATTTCGGCTTACAAAGGTCGCGGGTGCCTACTGGCGGGGAGATGAAAAAAGGGCCATGCTGAGCCGAATATATGGCGTGGCCTTTGCGGACGGCAAAAAGCTCAGGGCGTATCTCAAGAGACTTGAAGAGGCCGCTAAGAGGAACCACGCCAAACTGGGACCTCAGCTCGAGCTTTTCAGCACCCATGATGAGATAGGCGCCGGATTTATCGTCTGGCATCCTAAAGGAACCATGCTTCGTCATACGCTTGAGGAATTCGAGATTCAAGAACACCTGAAGAGGGGGTATGAACTGGTAAGAGGACCGGAGATATTAAAGACGGAGCTGTGGAAAAAATCGGGCCATTTTGAAAATTATCGTGAGAATATGTATTTTACCACGATCGACGAGCAGTCTTACGGCATCAAACCCATGAACTGCCTCGCCCACATGCTCATTTATGCCTCAAAAAGGAGAAGTTACAGAGACCTGCCCAAACGCTATTTCGAACTGGGTACCGTTCACAGGCACGAGAGATCCGGCGTGCTTCATGGGCTTTTGAGGGTCAGGGAGTTTACCCAGGATGACGCTCACCTCATCTGTACGCCGGGGCAGCTGAACGAAGAGATAAAGGCACTGCTCAATTTTGTAAAAGACATGATGGAGATATTCGGATTCGATTATGATCTTGAGGTGAGCACAAGACCTTCCAAGAGCATAGGAAGCGACCGGGACTGGGAACAGGCCACCCAGGCCCTGATAACCGCGGTCGAGGAAAACGGACTTCCTTACGAGATAAATGAAGGCGACGGGGCCTTTTACGGGCCTAAGATAGACGTAAAACTAAAGGATGCGCTTGGCAGAAATTGGCAGTGTGCCACGATTCAGTGTGATTTTGCACTTCCCGAACGTTTTGATTTGGTTTATATTGGCAAAGATGGTGAAAAACATCGGCCTGCCATGCTTCACAGGACCATCCTAGGGGCTATTGAAAGATTTATAGGAATACTTATCGAGCACCATGCGGGAGCCTTCCCGGTTTGGCTGGCACCTGTTCAGGCCAAGATACTCACCGTAACCGACAGGGGTATCCCCTTTGGCCAAAGGGTCCTGGGGGAGCTTAAGGCGGCTGAAGTAAGAGTCGAAGGAGATTTCAGGAATGAAAAGCTGGGTCTCAAGGTTAGAGAGGCGCAACTTGAAAAAATTCCTTATATGTTGATAATAGGTGATAAGGAATCAGAACAGGAGTGTGTAACTGCAAGGCAGCGAAGCGGGCAAAATCTGCCCTTCATGAAGGTGCAGGAATTTGTTGACCTGATTGGTGATGACTGTAAAAAAAGGAGGTAAGAGCCATAGGAAAGAAGATCGACGAGGTCAGGGTAAATGAACATATCCTGTCAAGGACGGTAAGGCTTATATCGGCTGAAGGCGAGCAGATGGGGATAGTCTCTATTCAGGATGCCTTGAAGTCTGCCGGAGAATCAGGGTATGATCTGGTTGAAGTAGCGCCTAACTCCTCCCCCCCGGTGTGCCGAATAATGGACTACGGCAAGTTTAAATATGAGACCAGTAAGAAGGGGAAGGAGACTCGAAAAAAGGGCAGGACCTCTCAGCTCAAAGAGATAAAGTTCAGGCCCCATACAGAGGATCATGACCTTGGGTTCAAGGTCAAAAATATTTTGAAATTCCTTGAGAAAAGGGATCGCGTGAAGGTGACCGTCTTTTTCAGGGGGCGCGAAATGGCATACATGAACGCCGGAGTCGAACTCCTGAACAGGGTGGCGGAAGAAGTCAAGGAATTCGGATCGGTAGATCAGCCTCCTACCAGGGAGGCAAGAAACAGGATGTCGATGGTCATTGTACCCAAGTAGCACGACGGAGACCGGCCAGGATCCGGAAAATTCCGATAATGCCGCCATGATATCTATTTTTGTTCCTATTCCTGTTTGACTTAAGACCGGAAGTCGCAATATCGCCGGGCGGGCATGAAACAGTGCCGATTTCCATTTCTGGCTAAGCCTGGTCCGGTTGCCTTCTGGATAAGCGGTAAAAGAAGATCCGATCGTAATTTGGAAAACACGAAAGCCCCCTCATCCCCTATGTCTTAGGGATGCCTGGAAGGGGGCTTGTTAGATTTATCAAAGATAATGTGTGAGAATGGAGGAATTAAATGCCAAAAATAAAGACAAACCGCGGGGCTGCGAAGAGATTTAAGACCACGGGCTCTGGAAAGATCGTGAGGAACAAGGCCTTTTCCAGCCATATCCTCACCAAAAAGACCACAAAAAGAAAAAGGAATCTGCGTAAATCAGCCATCGTTGATCCTACAAACGTAAAACAGTTGTCAAGGCTGATCCCATACCTTTAGGATTGGGGGGTTGATTGTTTTTTTACCACAGTCTTCTGCAAGTGATTATTTACATGCTGCCTTTGGGTACGGATATTTTGATTTTTCCGATGAACCGGATGTAAGCAGGGCGGTTTTGAATTTCGACTGCAGGACAAATCTAAAAAAAGAGGTTTAAGAATGCCTAGAGTAAAAAGGGGCTTTAAGGCCCGCAGAAGAAGGAATAAGGTCCTAAAGGCTGCAAAGGGATACAGAGGGAGCCTTAGCAAACAGTTCAGGTCCGCCAAGGTTGCAGTGAGCAGGGCGGGAGTTTACGCATACAGGGACAGAAAGGTCAGGAAAAGAGATTTTCGCAGGCTTTGGATCGTTCGGATTAACGCTGCTGCCAGAGAAAACGGACTCTCATACAGCCAGTTGATAGGTGGACTGAAGAACGCCGGGATCGAGCTGGACCGGAAGGTCCTTGCGGATATGGCGGTTAACGATCCGGCCGGTTTTTCAAGTTTGACCAACATGGTCCAATAACCCGTTCTCGATTCCCCTCCAAAACGAGCCATGAAAACAAAACTGCGTGAACTCGAACAGAGGGCCCTTTCCGAACTTGAATCAATCGCCTCTCCTGAGGCCCTTGAGGCTTTCAGGGTGGCCTATCTCGGAAAAAAGGGCCATATTACTGCACTAATGAAAAAGGTCGGCCTTCTGCCGCCGGAAGAACGTCCGGAGGCTGGAAAAGAGGCCAATCGGATCAAAAGGATTCTCGCCGGACTTATAGAAGAGTCGGGGAAAAAGGGTGTTGGAAAAGGGGAGAGGCGAGGCTTCGATCTTGACGTTACCCTGCCCGGAAGAAAAAGTCCTGCGGGGCATCTCCATCCGATCACTTCAGTGATCAGGGAGGTGTGTCAGATATTTTCAAAAATGGGATTCAGGGTTGTAAAGGGTCCGAACGTGGAACTGGACTATTATAACTTTGAGGCCCTCAATCTGCCGAAAGACCATCCCGCCAGAGATATGCAGGACACCTTTTATATGTCCGAAAATGTGGTGCTTAGAACCCACACCTCTCCCATACAGGTCCGAGTGATGGAAAAGCAGCGGCCCCCTGTGAGCGTAATCGCCCCTGGAAAGGTATACAGGAGGGATTCGGATGTCTCGCATACACCCATGTTCCATCAGGTCGAAGGACTTCTGGTGGACCGGGATGTGAGTTTTGCGGATCTCAAGGGTACATTGACCAGTTTTGTTCATCAGATGTTCGGAAGCGATGTGAAACTTCGGTTCAGACCCTCTTTTTTCCCTTTTACCGAGCCCAGTGCGGAGGTTGACATTCAATGCGTCCTGTGCGGGGGCGCCGGGTGCAGGACCTGTTCCAACACCGGCTGGCTGGAGATACTGGGGTCTGGCATGGTAGATCCAGCCGTGTACGGCTTTATCGACTATGACCCTGAGGTGTATACCGGTTACGCATTCGGAATGGGGATGGAGCGGATCGCCATGCTCAAGTACGGAATAGATGATATACAGCTGTTCTTTAAGAATGACATGCGATTTTTGAGGCAGTTTTAAGATTCGGCTGCTGAGTTTACATTAATCTTCTCATAATTTTTTCTCATCGAGTAACGGATATGTTAGTCAGTTTTAATTGGTTAAAGGATTTTGTAGATATAGACCTTTCACCCGGCGAACTGGGGAAAATACTTACCATGGCCGGACTCGAACTGGAAGGGCTGGAGCCGGTCGGGGAGCCGATTTCAAATATTGTTGTCGGGAAGATCCTTGCTATCGAGCCTCATCCGGGGGCCGACAGGCTCAGCGTCTGCAAAGTTGATTCCGGAAGTGAAAAGCTCAGTGTCGTATGCGGGGCAACCAACATGAAGGAGGGAGACAAGGTCCCTCTGGCCCTTCCCGGGGCAATGCTTCCAGGTGGTTCCATCAAAAAGACCAAGATCAGGGGGGTGGAGTCAACAGGCATGCTTCTCGCCGAGGATGAACTGGGCCTTACCGACGACCATTCAGGAATCATGATCCTGAATCGGGATCTTCCGCAGGGCGCAGACCTTTACGATTGCCTTCCGCTTGAGGACTGGGTACTGGATCTTAGCATAACCCCTAACAGACCTGACTGGGCCTCCGTACTCGGTATCGCTCGTGAAGTGGCCGCCATTACCAAAAAGCAACTCAAGGTGCCTGAAATCGAGTTTCAGGAAAAGGGACCTCCCATCGAAGAACTCTGCAGCCTGGATATAAAGGATGATCAGGGATGCCCCCGTTATTCCGCGGGGATTATCCGTGGGGTGAAGATAGGCCCCTCTCCCTTCTGGATGCGATATCGGCTCCACCTTTGCGGGATAAGGAGCATAAACAACATAGTTGATGTGACAAACTACATCCTCCTTGAGCTGGGTCAGCCTTTACACTCCTTTGATCTTCAGAGGGTAAGGGACCATAAGATCATAGTCAGAAGGGCTGAGCAGGGAGAGCGTTTCACCACGCTTGACGGGGAGACAAGGACTCTCGGCAGTGAAACTCTTATGATATGTGACGGTAAAAGGGCTGTTGCCTTGGCCGGGATCATGGGGGGGCTTAATTCCGAGATATTTGAAGGAACCGAAGATGTGCTGCTTGAAAGCGCATTTTTTGATCCCGTTACCATCAGGAGGGGTTCAAAAAGACTGGGCCTGTCGACAGAGGCATCCTACAGATTTGAAAGGGGAACCGATATAGACGGGGTCATCACTGCCCAGAAACGCGCGCTGTCTCTTATGGAGGCCCTGGCGGGAGGAGAAATCGCAAGGGGCATCCTGGATAATTATCCGTCCCCCTACAGGCCGGAGCCTATCCCTTTGAGGGTTGAAAGGACGAACCGTATCCTTGGAACGAAGATCTCATATCAGGATATCCAAGGGTATCTGCAGGATCTGGGGATGACGGTTGAAAAGGCCGATGAGGATGAACTCAAGGTCTTTCCCCCGTCGTTTCGAGTTGACGTTTCAAGAGAGGCCGATCTCATCGAAGAGGTGGCAAGGCTTGAGGGATATGAAAATATCCCGGTTACCTATCCCAGCATAAGGCCAAATGATGAAAAAGAGCTGCCTGAGCTTGTCCTGCGTGATCGAATCAGGGGCATTATGAAAGGAGCCGGTTTTTCCGAGATAATCACCTACAGCTTCATTTCACCTGAAAGCGCGGACATACTGGAGGCGGCCGAAGACAGTGAGCTCAGGTCCTTTGTCAAGATAATCAACCCTTTGACCGTGGACCAGTCGGTCATGAGAACCTCTCTTGTGCCGGGCATGCTTTCTACCGTAAGGACGAATGTCTTTCATGATGAAAAGTCTTTGAGACTTTTTGAATGGGGCAAGATATTCATAGGCCGTAAAGGCGAGCCCCAGCCCCTTGAAAAGACCATGCTTGCCGCTGTTATTTCCGGTGCGGTCAAGGAAAAGACATGGTATGATAATGAAAGACTTTCAGACTATTACGACATAAAAGGTGCGGCCGAGGCGCTCCTTGAAGACCTGGGAATTGAAGATGTATCATTTAGGAGACAAGCGCGATTCCCGGGATATGATGAAAATGATTCAGCTGCCATCTGTTCGGGCGATAAGGTTATTGGAAAAATCGGTAAGGTATCATATAATGCGCTTAAGGCATATGAGATAGAAAAGGAGCCGGTGCTGCTTTTTGAGATCGATATACCGGCACTTATGGAATACATGCCTGACAAGGTAACCTTTCGCCCCTTTGCCAGGTTTCCAGCCGTTTACAGGGATCTTTCCATTATAGTGGGCAGGGAAGTTGAAGGTGCTGCAATCCTTGATATAATCAGAAATGCGGGAAAGACTCTGGTGGAATCCGTTAAAATATTCGACGTATATCAGGGGAAGAATCTTGATCCTTCAAAAAAGGCCCTGGCATTCAGGGTCTGCTACCGCTCGGAACGGGGCACCCTTGACGGCTCAGAGGTAAACAGCCTGCATGAAAAGATAATCGAGGAGATTCGAAAGGAGACCGGGGGAACTCTGAAGGAGGGATGAGGCAATGGTCGAGATACCTGATGACAGGCGTTATTTTCGTATCGGGGAAGCAAGCCGCATCATCGGGGTTGAGCCTTACGTGCTGAGATACTGGGAAAGCGAATTTTCCCAGGTCAGACCGCGAAGGGCCGATTCCAGACAGAGGACCTACCAGAAAAAGGACCTGGAGGCGCTCCTTAGAATAAAAGAGCTCCTTTACGAAGAGAAGATGACTATCGAAGGGGCAAGAAAGAGGCTGAAGCAGGAAAGAAACATGGCCCCCGAAACCACAAAACCCCACCTTAAAGAGATAAGAGATGATCTCAAGGCGATCTTAAGAATCCTTGCCTAGTCAGCTGCTGTATAGTTCCGCCCCTAAAGCGGCAAATCTGCTTGAATGCCTGCCATTTCTTCCTCATTAATCATTTTTCCATGACCAGGATAAAAAGTCCTGTGGCACTGACTCTGGTTGTGCCTTCAAGGCAGTGATTATCCAATGACAGGATGAAGCGCGCTTGGATATGATATTGGTTTACTTGCCTATTCAGGAATTATGGAATATTTGAATCCCTGCTATCTGCTCCTGAATTTACCAATTCGGGTGCAGTCAATAAGCCTGTCCAAAAAGTTGGTTCTTATGTTAACTTAAATATTGAGAATTATTATATAAAATATTAGTGATGAATGGATTGCCACAACCTTATGATTAAGGCTTCTGAAGGCAAAAGAGGGTGAATGCTAATCAAGATCAGCAGGTGAAGATTTCAACCGGGGTGCTGCTTATCATCCTGTGACCATCTTTAGTTACAAGAAACACGCTTTCAACACCTGCGGCAAATTCATCCAGAAAGGTCATCTTGGGTTCAAGGGCAAAGACCATGCCTGACTGAAGAATATCAGTTCTGCCGGCTGCGATAATGGGCCTTTCTATCAGTTCCATGCCGATTCCGTGACCTATGAAGGTGACCCGGTAATCGGAAGGTCCCAGATAGTAGTCTTCATAACCGAGAGACCTTGCCTTTTTGACGGAAATCCGGAAAAGTTCATCAACCGTTATACCTGCCCTTACATTTTCCAGGACCTCGTTGTGTATCTCTATTGCTGCAAGGCATGCGTCCATGGCCTTTTGGGGCATCTTCCCTATTGAAAGCATACGGGTCTCATCAAAGTGGTAGCCGTTGAGAACCGAGTTGAAATCTATCATAACGGGATCTCCCTTAGCAAAAGGCCTGTATCCGGCGCCGCAGGGAAAGGCGGGGGATGTGCCCTCGCCGCTTGAAGGGGAATCGAGAAGCCCTATCATGCCCCCGCTTTTTCCGCTCAAAATATGCCAGGCATAGCCCTCTGTGTGATAATCCCTGACCCTCATCATGCCCCCATGGCCCAGGTTTCGTGCATAGGCCTCAAGCATGCCGGCAAATTCCATTTCGGAAAGCCCTTCCCTCATATTATTTCTTGCATATTCAAAGCAACTGCAAGAAAGCTCTCCTGTCTTCTCTATCTGCTCTACCTCCCACGCGGATTTTATCATCCTTTGAGAAAGGATCAGGTCAGAGGCATCGAGGACCGTCTGCTCCTTGAAAATATTTTTTATGAACCGGTACTCCCTTACAGGAATTACATCAAGTTCAAGGCCGATTTTGGCAGGAAGCCGACCGTAGAAATCGCGAATCCTTTGAGGTGCCTCTTTTATGGATTCGATCCTGACTATCTGCCCTAGCGGGGATTCCTCCATTGCCCTTGGAAGGTACCTCTTTATAAGCAGAAGCGGTTTTCCCTCAGATGGTATGAAAAGATAGCCCCTCTGGGCCGTGCCGGAGTAGTAGAGGAGATCGACCCTCTGGATTATAAAGAGGGCGTCGATGTCACTATTCTGCAAACGATACTGGATTTGTTCTATGCGCCGGGCTATTTCCGGGGCGGGAATTCTGAAATCACAGGTCATTTTGTTCCCCTTAGATGAATGGATAATTGTCCGGGTGGTTTAATAGGCCAATAGTATAATTAATGAAAAGGTTCAAGGGTACGGAGATTCAAGTGTTCTGGTTTTAGGGATTCTTTACTTCGATCGGGCGATGGTTATAATATGTGTAAGTTTGAAAATAATCAATGCCCGTGAAGGGCTGGAAAAATAATAATCCGGGGAAAGGTATGCCGACGGAAGAGGGTCTTGTAAAGGAAACGGGAAACGGAAAGGCCAGGGTCAGGGTCCAGAGGAGTTCCGCGTGCAAGAGCTGCAGTTCACGTGATCATTGTGAGATAAATTCTTCAAGGGATGTGACAGTCGATGTAATTAACGAGATAGGGGCAAAAGAGGGCGACTGGGTGGAACTGAGCGTGCCGGCCGGGTCTTTTCTGAGGCTTTCCCTGGTGGTTTATCTCCTTCCGGTTGTGGCGCTGATCGTGGGGGCGGTGGTTGGTAACGAGCTGGGAAGGGCCTTTGACATATCCTCAGGTTTTTCATCCGTTGCGGGAGGGGTGCTAGGTATTATCCTGACCTACTTCATACTGAGAGGGGTAAACAGGCGCTCTGAGAGCTCAAATAAGTACAGCCCCAGGCTGACAAGAATCATATATCGAACCGGGGGCTGATATCGTTCACATGCAATATCGGAAGGCCTCCGGAAAACGCGATTTTTCAGAGGTGCCTTTTTTTCAGTTTCTCCTGTAACAGTAGATCCCGCACTGAAGGCACCGTTTTGCCTCATCCCTTGCCTGTTCCTCTGAAAAACCGAGTTCAACCTCGGTGAAACTTCCCGCCCTTTCAGGCACATGTATGTCAGGCATCTTGTTCCTGGGAGAGACGGGGACGCTTTTGAGCTCTTCCTCTGTCGCCTCATCCCAGATCTTTTTCCTCAGCTTTTGAGGCGCCTTAACGCGGGTTTCGCCGTTAAGATAACTGTGGATGGACATGGCCGCCTTTCTTGCTGCACCGAAGGCCTCGACAACTGTGGCGGGCCCGGTTACGCCGTCACCGCCTGCAAATACCCAGTCAATATTGGACTGGCCCGTGTCTTCATCCGTGTCTATGGTGTTCCACCTGTTAAGCGCCACCTCACCCTCATCACATTCAAGGGCCTCTTTGTCATACATGGCAAACTGACCTATGGCGGCAATTACATTGTCGAGCTCGATTATGGTTTCGGTTCCTTCCACAGGCACCGGTCTTCTTCTACCGCTTGCATCAGGCTCTCCCAGTTCCATCTTGAGGAACTCGAGTGCGGTGAGCCTGTTGTTTTCCCCTATCAGACGGGTAGGGGCGGCCAGGAAGTGAAACTTGATACCCTCAGCCTCAGCCTCCGCGACCTCGTAATCGGCGGCAGGCATCTCTTTTCTGCTCCTGCGGTAGATAACCGTGACCTCCTCCGCCCCGAGCCTCCAGGAGGTCCGGGCAGCGTCTATAGCGGTGTTTCCGCCGCCGATTATGGCGACCCTTTTTCCTATCTTTACATCCTTTTCAAGACCCATCTGTATCAGGTATTGAGTGCCGGAAAGCACTCCTTCAAGGTCTTCTCCCTCCACCCGCATGTTTCTGCTTCCCCAGGCGCCGATTCCGATAAACACGGCATCAAAGCCCTCATCCTTTAGGCTCTGGAGGTTGAAGTCCTTTCCGAATCGTTTGTTCATCCGGACATCAATGTCTCCCAGGCCGGTAATGCCTTCTATCTCCCAGTCAAGGGTATTCTTGGGAAGCCTGTATTCAGGGATACCGTAGCGGAGCATCCCTCCCAGCTTGGGCATGGCCTCAAATATGGTTGAGGCGTGTCCCATCCTCCTGAGATAATAGGCGGCGGCAAGGCCTGCCGGCCCTCCTCCCACTATAGCCACCTTCTTTTCCGAAAGCGGGGCCTTGGGGGTCTCGTACCTGCTGCCGCTCTTGAGTTCCTTGTCCGCGCAGAATCGTTTCAGGTGGTTTATGTTGACCGGCTCATCAACGCTGTTTCTCCTGCATTCCGATTCGCAGAAATGGGGGCACACGCGGCCGATGGAAAGGGGCATGGGCACGCTTTCCTTTATGACCTGAAGCGCCTCTTTGTCACGGCCCTGGTCTATGAGTCTTATGTAAAGCGGTATATCGACCTGGGCCGGACATCGCTGCTGACATGGGGCAAGGCATTCGTCCAGCACGTTCAGGTGCATGATCCGCAGGGTATTTGATGTGAGATGGATGATGTTTTTGGGGCAGACCCTTTCGCACGTGCCGCAGCCGGTGCATTTTTCCATGTCCACTACAGGAAGGTTGTCTGGTCCGATCCGAAGTGCGTCAAACGGGCATGCCTTGACGCATGTTCCGAGTCCCAGACATCCGATCGGGCAGAGCTTTGAGCCTCCGTTTAGAAGCACCGCCGCCCTGCAGTCCTGGACCCCGTCATATCGGAATTTCAAATCGGCGTCCTGAACCCCATAGGTGCAGCCCGGTTTTGCTATCTCAGGCTCCCTCAGCTCGAACTTCACACCCATTATCTCGGCGATTTCGGCGGCCAGTTCAGGTCCGCCCGCAACACAGGATGACGGGGATGCCTTTCCCTTGACAATGGCTTCAGCATTCGCGCTGCAACCGGGCAGACCGCAGCCGCCGCAATTGGCCCCAGGCAGGGCATCTTCAATGGCCTCAATCTTCGGGTCCACGTAGACGTAGAATATCTTTGACGCTATTGCGAGTCCGGCACCGACTACTATGCCGAGTCCGCCCATTACCAAAAGGCCGCCTAACATGTTGTTCCTCCTGTTTTCATGTGTCCGGGTGTGAGGTCCCGGTACAATATCCTTTATGCAATATTGTTTAGACCATCCCCTTAAAGGCGAAAAAGGCAAGGGAAAGCATGCCGGCGGACACCAGTCCTATTGAAGTGTCCCGAAGTGGCCTGGGCACCCTTGCGAGTATTATCCTTTCCCTTATGGCAGCAAAAAGTATAAGGGCAAGGCCGAAACCCACGGCATAGCTGAAAGATGATATTAGTGCCTGGATGAAGGTGTACTCCTCGTTGATATTTATCAGGCACACGCCCATTACCGCGCAGTTTGTGGTTATAAGGGGAAGGAAAATTCCGAGGCCCGCGTAGAGGGCGGGCACCGATTTTCTGAGAAACATCTCAACAAACTGAACGAGTGATGCTATCACAAGTATGAAGGCCAGGGTCCTCAGATATTCGTAGCCGAATGGTTTGAGTATGAAGTTGTCCGTTACCCAGGTCATGGCGCCTGCCATGACAAGTACGAATACAACCGCCATGGCCATTCCGATGGCGGTCTCCATCCTTTTTGAAACGCCCAGGAAGGGACAATTGCCCAGATACTGCATCAAAAGGATGTTGTTAACGAAGATGCAGCTAACTGCCAGTATTATGTAATCACCCATGTAACTTCTCCTCGCCCAAGGAATAAGGGGCTTGACTATTTTTTACCAAGCATATTCATCAGGCACAGCATTAGACCCAGACATACAAAGGCCCCGGGGGCCTCAACCATGAAGGTAAAGGGCTTGAAAGAGGGGCCGAAAAGTTCCATATTGAGCAGCGTTCCATATCCAAGGGCCTCCCTGAACATGGCAAGTACGGTAAGGGAAAGGGTAAAACCTATTCCTATACCCAGACCGTCGGCAAAAGATGGAATAACACTGTTTTTTGCCGCAAATGCCTCGGCGCGACCCAGGACTATGCAGTTTACGACTATAAGGGGGATAAATATGCCCAGTTTGAGAAACAGGGGGTATGTGTAGGCCTGCATCACCAGTTCCACAACCGTGACAAAAGTCGCTATTACAACTATATAGCAGGCTATCCTCACTTTTTTGGGAATTACATTTCTCAGAAGTGAGATTATTATATTGGAGCAGACCAGAACAAAGGTTGTGGCTACGCCCATACCGATGCCGTTTTCCACGGTCTTTGTCACCGCCAGGGTAGGGCAGAGCCCCAGAACAAGGCGGAAAGGAGGAATCTCAGCCCAAAGCCCCTTTGCAAATTCCTGAACAACACTCTTTGCCATGACCCGTTTTCTCCCGTTTTAGCATGACGAGCCCCTGTGTGAGCGCCCCTGGTATCAGGGGCCTCCGGGGTTCGGCTATTTTAACCCATCTGTTCAATTATCTTGTCTTTGAGCCTGGAATAGATCTGCGATAAATCGGTAACCGCCGCACAAACTCCACGTGAGGTAAATGTCGCCCCGCTTATCGCGTCTATATCTCCTCCGTCGGTCCTCACCTTGAAGGGCGCCTTCATTGAAAGGCCCTTGAACTGGGACACGAACGAGGGATCGGTCTTCGCCCTGGAGCCCACACCCGGGGTTTCGCTGTGGGTGGTGACGCCTACTCCCACTATCTCGTCCGTCTCTATGTTCACGGCCGCTATGACTCCCACATCTCCGCCATAGCCCTTTCCGTAAGACTCAAAGGCAACCGTATTCTTCTTGCCGTTGAATTGGCCGATGAAGAAATTGCGTTCCATTTTGCCGTCCATTATCTTGAAACGGTCCACAAGGGGATCATTGGTGCAGCCCTCCATTATCTGTTTGATTGTAGGACCCTTTACGAATTTGAGCTGCTGATACTCTATTTTTTCCTGTGTCCCGTTTCGAACGGTCGCAAGCAGCCCCCCGGACACCGCGCTGAAGATGGTGATAACGATAAAAAGTCTAAACATCTCACGCATGTTCAACCCCCCTACCCAGGGCCTTCGGCCTGATTTTGTCAATAAGCGGATTAGCCACGTTCATAAGCAGGATGGTGAAAACCACACCATCAGTGAAAGCGCCCAGGTTGCGTACCAGGATCGTGAGAATTCCCGCCCCTGCCCCGTAGATAAGCATGGGAATGAAATTGACCGGAGAAGAGGAATCCTCCGGTGCAAGGAAAAAGGCGCCGATCAGCGTATAACCTGTAAAGATGTGAAACAGAGGCTGGGCGTATTTTGCCGAATCAATCATATTGAATACCAGAGCGGTGACAAATATACCCGCAAGAAAGGATACAGGGATCTCCCAGCGCACATGACCTCTCAGAATGAGATATATTCCTCCGACAATAAGACCCAGACCGAAGGTCGATCCGATCCCGCCCACCTGTCTGCCCATGATAAGTCCCGCCAGACTGTAATCGGCCGCTGCTTCCGCGCCGAAGTGCTTGACCGCTCCCAGAGGAAATAGCATGTAAAAGTCAAAATCGTAGTTTACCAGGGCTTCGTCAAAGCGCAGTATACCCTTCCATGAAAGCAGGAGGATCGCTACCGCCACAAGTGTGGGGTTAAATGGGTTGCATCCTACCCCTCCGTATATGAGCTTGCCTATTATTATCGCCGCAAATGTCCCTATAAGGACTACCCACCAAGGCAGGGTGGCGGGCATAAGCATAGAGAAAAGGAGTCCTATCAAAGCGGCATTACCGTCACCTATGGTAACCGGCCTTTTCATCACCAGGTTCATAAGCAATTCCCATAGCATGGCGCACGACACTGAAAAGGCCACAACAGCAAGGGCCGGAATCCCGTACTGAAAAATGCCGAAGATAACCGCCGGAAGTGCGGCAAGCATGATATCGTAACTCTTTTTAGTAATAGAGCTTCCATTGTGCCAGAAAGGTGCATAGGAGCTTACTAACAGCTTGTTGCTACGCATTTGATAATTCCTCCGCGTTATTTATCCTGGCGTATTCATGCTTTCCCAGCATGATATAGTGAAATATCGGAATCTTCGCCACACAGACATAGGTGCAAAGGCCGCATTCAATGCATGAAAGAAGGTCGTAATCGTTTGCCGCCTCTTCATAAAGGCCGTTTTCAAGGAGCCTTACAAGCATGTTGACCGGCACTTTTGCAGGACAGGCCCTTACGCATTCGCCGCAGTTTATGCAGTGGCTGTCGGAGTTCCAGGCTATCCTGCCGCCGTCCTGAACCATGAGGGCGTCAGTGTCATGCCTTATTGCGATATCCTCCGAATAGACCGCATTTCCCATCATAGGGCCTCCCATTACTATCCTGTCCCCGTAGCGGACTTCGATGCCGAGGGCCTGAAATATATGGCTTATAGGCGTGCCTATTCTTGCCTTCACTGTGGTGGCGCGGTTATCCCTGTCTATCACGGTTATAATCTTGTCAACGGGAATCCTCCCGGAATCAAGGGCTGATGCAAGGGCGACAACCCCTTCGGCGTTTATGACGCCTATTCCTGATGACCTGATATCCCTTGCGTTGGATATCTTTATGCCCAGTACATCTTTGAGGATCATTACGGGAAGGGTATCAGGGTAAGCGCCTTTTACCTCTTCAATCCGTATACCCGTTTCCGCTGCTGAATCTGCAAGTTCAGGAGGAACGAGAAATAACGTTTTTTTGAGGGGAAAGATCCCTTTTAGATATTCAATACCTTTAGAGATCAGCTCTATTTGGGTTCCCGCCGCCACCTGATTGGTCGTGACAAGCAGGTCTCTGTCTATACCGAAGACCAGCAGTGTATCAACCGCGATGTCATCTCTTATGAAAAGAGAGGGGTCCACTCCCGGCAGAATGGATAAGAATTCAAGGGCCTTTTCGCTTAACCCGCCTGTGAAATCAAGCCCTTCATCGAACTGATCTTTACCTGAGACTTCGATGTTGACAGCCTTGTATTCTGATCCGTTTGTGCCTGTAAAATCAGATATCTCCTTTATGGAGCCTGTGACGGTTGAGATCAAGTATTCACCGCCCCCTTCATGAATCATTATCTTCTGTCCGGTTTTTACATGCTCTCCTAAAGCAGGCAACAGCCTGCCCGGGCTCTTACCGGTTTCCAGATACAGGGTAACCTTGGACGGCAGAGGTAGATCCACGATTTTATGAACGGCAAAATCATCAATTACCGGATATTTCAGCTTAGGTCTTGCCAAACTGAAAAACGGTTTTTTTACCATTTGAACCTCCTATCAAAAAAAGATAGTCGCACTGAAGCATCCATGAATTTATTGCCGCATGCTACAGCACATGGCATTCCGAACAATTAACCGCCCCGGCCCCGTATTCCTCATGACACCCCTTGCACTGGAGGTGAAAGGCGTCTGATCTTTTTACAGGGTCTTCACTGTCCGGTTCGTGGCAGTTCCCGCATGCCTCAGGTTTTGAATCCCCGCCTTCCCACATGTGATGACAGTCCTCACATGAGAGCCCGTATCCGTCCTCGCCGGCGTGCTCTTTGTGGCTGAAAAGGACATCCCCGGCGCTGTTTTTGAGCATTATCCTGACCGGTTCTTCAGGAGAGGTTACCGGAAAGACGGCATAGCATACTACTCCCACGACAAGGAGCAGGGCGGCAAGAAGAAAGGCGAAAATCTTTTCACGCTTGACATTCATTTTATATTTTCCTTGGTTTCTGTCTTTTTATGAAGATATCACCGCATAAGATAAAAAAGGCTTTCAGGCTTGTCAGGGCGGGGGCATCTGTAACGGTATGTTTTAGGAAGGTCAAATAATGTTGGTTTTTCGCCATCTGATTATCCAGCAGATCACGGGTTCCCCGGAACCTGGAGATCAGGGATCCTGCGGGAAGTTAAATAATAGGTTAGTGCCCGGTATAACTTTCGCCTGATTAGCTCAACCTTTCGGTTCAGCGGACAGATTGTTCTTCACTCCCGCATCTAAATCAAGTATTTTCACAGGAAGTTCCAAACTTGAAAACTTTTATCTCTAAGAAAGGCCTCTTGTCAAGGGGCTTTTGGGTGATGATAATTTGATTCGATTCCTGCTTGGGGGAGGGCCGTTACAAGGCTAAGCGGCTTAAAAGAATACGTTTTTAATGTGGCAGGGGTATCAATTGACCTTGATTGACATTTTGCCTGAAAAGTAGAGAATGTCTATCTTGTTTTCATCACCAAATCGAGGGTTTCCTTAAAGAGGTCTCGGCGGTCGGTTTTGACATTCACCTTAACAGCCTGTTTATTCGTAACTTTGCCGGCTGGCTGTGTCACATTCCCGCCGGTGGCTCTGATTCGGTTAAGGGGCTGTTCCAGGATGGAACCCTATAACATAGACAAGATTGTTAGAGGGTATTTTTTTCACGGTAAAATGGGAGGAAGGGCGGCAGATGTTTAATTACGAAGGACCCATATACAGACCTCCGAGTGAAGCCGACAGTCTGCTGATACAGGCCACGGTAGGCTGCCCTCACAATAAATGCACATTCTGCATGGTCTATAAAAAAGGCCCTCCATACAGGGTAAGACCTGTTGAGGAGATAAAGGATGATTTGGAAAAGGCGCGGAAGCTTTACGGCGCCAATGTGAGGAGCCTTTTCTTCCCCGCCGGCAACACCATTGCCATGCCTACCGATCAACTGGCGGTTATCTGTGCGCACGCACGGGGTATTTTTCCTGCCCTTGAAAGGATAACCGTGTATGGCTCATCAAGATATATCTTCAATAAAGGGCCTGTGGAATTAAGGAGACTGAGGGGCAGCGGGTTGTCCAGGATCCATGTGGGTCTTGAAAGCGGTGATGACGAGGTGCTGAGACGCATAAAAAAAGGTTCTGATTCGGAAGAACAGATTCAGGCGGGAGTCTGGGTGATGGAGGCGGGAATAGAACTGAGTGAATATGTCATGCTCGGGATAGGAGGCAGGGAGCGAAGCCTGGAGCACGCTGAACTGACGGCTAAATGCCTGAACGCAATTAATCCCGACTTCATCAGGATACGCACCTTTCTGCCGAAGGTGGATACACTGCTTTTGCATCAGATAAGAAAGGGGCGTTTTAAGGTTCTTTCCCCCCATGAGGTGCTGCGTGAAACCCGAACGATTATAGAGGGTCTGGAGGTCGGTTCAATGATATTAAGTGATCACTACACAAATTATGTGGATCTGCACGGCAGGATGCCTTCGGAAAAAGGCAGGATTCTTGCCGCGATCGAAGAGGCCCTGGGAAGGGATGAGGGACTGTTCAGATCTGTCTACGTGGGTACGCAATAACGGATCGGTGCGTGGTTCGGGCCTGTTCGGCGCGGTTTTTAATCCTTGAAAAACAATGTTTGCTCTGATATTTTGTTCTTTAAATGTCGACAATTTACGCCTCCATAGATATCGGGAGCCACACTGCGAGACTGCTTGTTGCAGAAGTGGATAAGATGTCGGCATGTCTTCATCCTCTGGCAAGAAAAAGGGCCTATATACGTCTGGCCGAAGAAGTCGGCCGATCAGAAAACGACCTTATCCAATCTCAGGCTGTAAACAGGGTCCTTAACGTGCTGGAGGATTTTCTTCAGTGCGCAGGGAATCTAAATGCCCAATCAATTCATGCGGTCGCAACCGGAATTGTAAGAGATGCCTCAAACAGAGACATCTTTATTGAAAAGATCTACAGGTCGACAGGGCTGAGGGTAAGGCTTTTAACAGGCAATGAAGAGGCGCTGCTCACTGCAAAGGGAGTTCGGCAGGCCCTTGATTTTAAAGAAAGACGGGCCGCAATATTTGATCTCGGAGGAGGAAGCACCGAATTTGTGCTGGGAGATCCTGCAGGTCCTTTTGTTGCTTCAGTCCCGCTTGGGGCCGCCTTGCTGACTCTCAGGCACATGAAATCCGATCCTCCTTCAGCCCGTGATATCAGGGCACTTGAAAGAGATATCGAAAGTACCCTCAGCCTCTATCTAAGAGGGCGGCGGGAAACGGCCGATAGGGGGCTTGTCCTCGCGGGCACGGGTGGAACCGTAAGCGCGCTCGGGGCTATGATTAATGATATATCCACCCATGATATCGTCCCTGAGATACTTAACGGGTTGACAGTAAAAAGGACGGATATAGATTCAACATGCACGGCTTTAAGCCGGATGAACCTTGAAGAGAGGATGTCGTTATGGGATCTTGACAGGGGAAGGGCTGATGTGATCACGGCAGGCAGTTTTGCCGTTAAGGGGATAATCGATTTTTTTCAAACCGGACAAATGCTGATAAGCGTGACTGATCTGCTTGAGGGCATATTACTGGATTTTTTTGAGGGAGATGCAAATGGCTGAAAGAACATTCAATTACGGATATACCTTTGATGACCTGATCCTGGTTCCTGCACGATCATCCGTGCTTCCGGGCGAGGTGGACGTAAGGACAAGGTTGTCACGAAACATAACGCTCAACATTCCGATCGTAAGCGCGGCCATGGATACCGTTACCGAGTCCGGGACCGCGATAAGTATCGCGCGCCAGGGAGGCCTGGGCTTTATCCACAAGAATATGTCGGTTGAACGGCAGGCTATTGAAGTCGAAAAGGTAAAAAAATCGGAAAGCGGCATGATCGTGGATCCAATAACCATAGGCCCTGAAAACCGGATTTCTGAGGTGCTTGATATCATGGAGAAATACAGGATATCAGGTGTGCCTGTAGTAAAACAGGGAAATCTCGTAGGCATAATAACAAACAGGGACCTGAGGTTCGAATCCAATCTGGACCAGAAGGTGGAAGCGGTAATGACCAAAGAGAATCTCGCTACCGCAAAGGTGGGAATAACCCTTGAAGAGTCCAAGGCTATACTTCATGCCAGGCGTATTGAAAAGCTCCTGGTCGTTGATGATGACGGCAGGCTCCATGGGCTTATAACCATCAAGGACATCGAAAAGATAAAGAAATATCCTCATTCATGCAAGGACGATCTCGGCAGGCTGAGAGTGGGCGCGGCCGTAGGCATAGGGGCGGACATGGAGGAAAGAACCGCGGCCCTTTTTGAGGCCTCTGTGGACGCTATTGCAGTGGATACGGCGCACGGCCATTCGGTCGGTGTGTTAAAGGCGGTGGAAAAACTTAAGAAAGCATTTCCCGAGCTCGAACTCATCGCCGGAAATGTCGCCACTCCGGAAGGGGTGAGGGCTCTAATAGATGCAGGGGTGGATGCCGTCAAGGTCGGAGTGGGACCTGGTTCGATATGCACCACAAGGGTGGTCGCTGGCGTGGGGGTCCCTCAGATGACCGCAATAATGAATTGTGCCAAGGAAGCGGCCAGGTCGGCTATCCCCCTTATCGCCGACGGTGGCATAAAATTTTCAGGCGACGTGACAAAGGCCATTGCTGGAGGAGCGGATGCGATAATGATAGGCGGCCTGTTTGCAGGTACGGACGAAAGTCCGGGTGAAACCATACTTTTTCAGGGAAGATCCTACAAGGTCTACAGGGGAATGGGGTCGCTCGAGGCGATGAAGGAGGGCAGCAGTGACCGTTATTTTCAGGAGAACCTCGGCACGGAGAAAAAGCTTGTTCCTGAAGGTATCGTCGGCAGGGTGCCCTATCGTGGGCCGCTTGCCGAAACCGTCTACCAGCTGGTGGGAGGCCTGAGGTCCGGTATGGGCTATCTGGGAGCCCCTGATATCGCGACGCTTCAGAAGGAGGCGAAATTCGTCCAGATAACTCCTGCGGGGTTAAAGGAGAGTCATGTGCATGACGTGATAATAACAAAGGAGGCCCCCAACTACAGGGTCGAATAGGACGCGGCTCCCCCCGGTGCAACCAGGGCAAGGGATAAAAAAAATGACAAAAGATTCTTATTCACAAAAGATATTGATCCTTGATTTCGGATCACAATACACTCAGCTGATCGCCAGAAGAATAAGGGAATCCCAGGTATACTGCGAGATCCATCCCTTTAACATCGATATGGAAGAGATAAAGGCCTTCTCCCCGAAAGGGATTATCCTGTCCGGTGGGCCTTCGAGCATATATGAGCCGGGAGCCCCATTCGCCGACAGGGAAATCGCTCAATTGAACGTCCCGATTCTTGGAATATGCTATGGCATGCAGTACCTGACCCACATCTTTGGCGGGGTTGTGGCCAACGCAGCAGACAGGGAATACGGCAATGCCTTTATAACCATTGAAGACCGGTCGGACTTTTTTCACGGACTGGAGAAAAACGACGGACAGCCTGTCTGGATGAGTCATGGCGACAGGATAGAGAAGATGCCTGAAGGCTTCAAGGTGCTGGCGAGCAGTAAAAACAGCCCTGCAGCGGCCATCGTGGACAGCTCAAGGCGCTATTTCGGCGTGCAGTTTCATCCCGAGGTGGTCCATACTCCTGAAGGCCGCAGGATGCTGAAAAATTTTGTCTTCAGGATATGCAAATGCAGCCCTTCCTGGACCATGACCTCATTTGTGCGTCGAACCGTAAAGAGAATAAGGGCGCAGGTGGGTGAGGAAAGGGTAATCTGCGGACTCTCGGGAGGGGTGGATTCTTCGGTAACTGCGGTACTCCTTCACAAGGCCATAGGAAAACAGCTTTCCTGCATCTTTGTGGATAACGGACTTCTCAGAAAAGGTGAAGCCCAGGAGGTCTCAAAGACATTCAAGGAATACTACGGCATGGACTTTCACCTGGTGGACGCGGCAGACCTTTTCCTTGATCGCCTCAAAGGTGTCGATGATCCGGAGAAAAAGAGAAAGATAATAGGGGCGGAATTTATCAATGTGTTTGAAGAAAAGGCGATTGAGCTGGGGCAGGCAAAATACCTCGCTCAGGGGACTCTCTATCCCGATGTGATAGAAAGTGTATCGTTTAAGGGTCCTTCCGCCACCATAAAGAGCCATCATAATGTGGGAGGTCTTCCGCATGTCATGAATCTGAGGCTTATCGAGCCCTTGCGGGAGTTGTTCAAGGACGAGGTTCGCGAGGTCGGGGTCGAACTCGACATGCCCAGAGAGATGGTGATGCGCCAGCCGTTTCCAGGGCCCGGTCTGGCCATAAGGGTGCTGGGGGAGGTCACGCGGGAAAGGCTTGAGATCCTGAGACTAGCGGATCTGATCGTGATCGAGGAGATCAGGAAGGCGGATCTGTATGAAAAGGTGTGGCAGTCTTTTGCGGTCCTCCTACCCGTAAAAACGGTCGGGGTCATGGGGGACGAGAGGACCTACGAAAATGTGATAGCGGTCAGGGTCGTCGACAGCATGGACGCAATGACCGCCGACTGGTCGCGGATTCCCTACTATGTTATGGAGACTATCTCCACTAGGATCATAAACAGCGTTAAGGGAGTAAACAGGGTGGTCTATGACATCTCTTCAAAACCGCCTGGGACCATCGAGTGGGAGTAGCTGAAAACGGATCCGGATCAATGGAAACCGGCTGAGGCGGATTACAAAAACGGCTATTATTAAAAGGGGAGCGATTTCCAGACAAGGACCAGCCCCATTATGATTAATATCGAATATATGTATTTTTTGAACTGTTCCTGGGGAAGGGACCTGTTGACCTTTCCTCCCAGATAGACGGCAAGGAGAACCACCGGCAGGGCCAGGACATAGAGTATGAGGACCTTCTGCGTCCACAGACCGCTTACGCCGTGTCCCAGAAGTATCAGAAATCCGGTAGGGAGGAAATAGCCCTGCATGGTGGCCCTGAAATGCCTGGGAGGCCAGTGCCTTATGGTCCCGTAAATGGCCACCATCGGTCCGTTTGTGTTGTAGGCGCCACCCAGGACACCGGCGATAAATCCGAAGATATACGAAAGTCCGAATCGGTCCTGTCTTAATATTATATTGGGCCTGATCAGGTTGTAAAATCCGTAGAGCGCGATTATGGTCCCGAGCATGCCTTTCATGAGGTCTTCGGACACACCCTTTAACATCAGCAGCCCCAGAGGTATTCCGGCCAGTGACGACAACACAAGTTTCCAGGTCGCTTTAATGTCCGCAACGTGCCAGTTTTTACAGAGTATTGAAATGGAAATCGTAATCGCTACAAAGGCCACCAGAGGGGTTGCGGTCTGAATGCCTATTGTCATGGCCAGCAGCGGCATGGCGATAACCGCGTCTCCGAATCCCAGGGCGGAGCGTGTGAAAGTTGATACGAACAGGATTATTAGAACTACAATATATAATGTCATGGAAAGAAATTCCCTTTGCCTACGTCAATCAAGTCATAAAAAAAGAACCGCCAATTAATCATTGTCCAAAGGGCCTTGTCAAGGAATTAATACCGTAATCAAGAACAGGAGATCATTATGGAAAAACCGATAGATCAGTACTGGCTTAAAAGGCTGGATAATCTCAAAGATGCCCTTGATGCCAATAACTTCGATGCATTTGTCGCGGGAAGTGCCGATGAGGCAAAGGATCTGGTTTTAAGCCGGATAATTCCTGAAAGCGGGGCAAAGAGTGTGTCATGGGGCGGTTCACTCACCTTCACCGCTACCGGTCTCTACCATGAACTGAAGCAAATCGAGGGCCTGGAAGTAATAGACACCTTTGAAAAGGGCAAATCCTTTGAAGATGTTTTTGAACTTCGCAGGCGCTCGCAGTTGGTGGATCTTTTCATCACCGGGACGAATGCGATTACTGAGTCAGGTCAACTCGTCAATCTGGACATGATAGGAAATCGTGTCTCGGCGATCACCTTCGGTCCCAGGGCCGTGTTAATCCTGGCAGGAAGAAACAAGATCGTATCCGATCTTGATGATGCCTTTTTCAGGATAAAAAATTATGCGGCACCGGTTAACGCGATGAGACTTGATAAAAAGACCCCCTGCATCAAGACCTCCTACTGTCAAGACTGCAGCAGTGTCGATCGCATCTGTAATTCCTGGTCCATAAACGAGAAGTCATTTCCCAAAAAGAGGATCAAGGTGGTCCTGATAAATGAGGACCTTGGTTTTTAAAGGCCGGATCACCTCTTAAAATTGATGTCAAGATTCATCTCGGCTGCAAGGGCCATCAGGTCCTCCTTGATCCTGCTGATCGGAATTTCCGACGGGACCTGTGCCTCCAGGTATAAATTGAAAAGAGGAGCACCTGACAGAGGTGCCTTTTCAATATCGGTGTCAAGGTTTCTTATGTTCACATTATTGGCTCTGAGCATGTGGACTATGCTTTGAACGATCCCGACGTTATCCATGGCAATTACCTCGATCTTAAGGGGCAGAGAGGGGCTTTGCCGGTTGTTGTCAGGCAGGTCCGCCTCATTGAGCACCGCCTTGAAACCGTAACCTTCGAGTTCTTTGAGCCCCGATGTTATCCGTTCAAGATTTTCGGTAGAGCTTGAAAAAAGGACCATCACGGAAAAAGAGCCTGCCATGGTGGCCATGCGGCTTTCTTCTATGTTCGCACCCCTGTTGAAAAGATATTCGGACACATCGTCTGCGATCCCAGGCCTGTCCTTTCCCAGCACGAACAGAATCATCTGCTTTTTCATCTAATCCTCCTTGATAACATTTGCCATGTTGCAGTAAAGATTCCCGGCGTTAAAAGAGCTTCTCACAAAGGGACCGCTTTCAACCTGCTTGAACCCCATGTGGAGGGCTGTCTTTTTGTACTCATCAAATTCCTCCGGAGGCAAAAACCTCGAAACCGGATAATGCCCGCTTGAGGGCTGAAGATACTGGCCTAGGGTCAAAATGGAACATCCCGCATCGACCAGCCTCCTGAAAACTTCAATTACCTCATCTTTTTTTTCACCCAGGCCGAGCATCAGCCCCGATTTGGTATACATTGCGGGGGATATCTTGCGGGTATTTTTCAAAACTCCTATGGACCGCTTAAAATCCGCCCCCCGCCTTATCCCGGCATAGAGCCTCGGTACGGTCTCGATGTTATGATTCAGGACATCAGGTCCTGCCTCGACAACCTGTTTAAGGGCTTCTGTGTCGCCCTGAAAATCGGGTATCAGGACCTCGACATGCCCTGAAGGGATGAATTTCCGTATCTTTTCTATTGTGCGGGAAAAAACAGATGCCCCGCCGTCCGGCAGATCGTCTCTTGTGACCGATGTTACAACAATATAGTCCAGTTTCATAACCGAGGCGGAGTAAGCCAGCCTCTGAGGTTCATCAGGATCAGGAGGTCCTTTCGGGCCGTGGGCAATCGCACAAAAAAGGCAGTTCCTTGTGCAGCGGTTTCCCATAATAAGAAAGGTGGCCGTTCCCTTTGAAAAGCATTCGAATATATTGGGACATTTCGCCTCCTGGCATACCGTATTGAGGCTGCTCTTTGCCAAAAGGGCGCGAACCCGTTCATATTCAGGCCCCTTGGGAAGCCTTTTCCTGAGCCAGTGAGGCTTTTTGACTGATATTTTAGAGATGTCTTTTTTCATGATTTGATCCTGGATTTAAATAAGTTCCCCAGGTCCGTTCTTTCTACTGTGATTCCAAAAATGTCTTTCATATATTTCAAAAGGGATGCCTTTACATCCTCAAAGGGCAATCCCGAGCTGAGTTGCCTTTTCAGGGAGGTCATTTTGACCCCTTTGAGCCCGCAGGGATTAATCCAGTCAAAAGGGTCAAGTGAGTTGTTTACATTTAAGGCTATGCCGTGTGAGGTAACCCCGTTTTTAACGGCTATGCCCACGCTTCCCAATTTTAAAGAACCGGCAAATACGCCTCTGTTAATATCACTTCTTCCGGCGGCTACACCCCAGTGCCGGGATGTCCTTATCATCACTTCCTCAAGCCTTGAAACGAAATCGACCACTGAAATACCTTGCTTTTTGATGTTTACCAGAGGATAGGCTATTAGTTGCCCGGGACCATGATAGGTTATATCTCCCCCTCTATCGGTCTGTATGACAGGGATAGAGGAGTTTTCGATGTCTTTTCCGGAAACAAGCGAATTTGCCATCTCACCCCTCCTGCCGAGGGTAAATACCGGTCTATGCTCTGTCAGAACAATCAGGTTCCTGTTGATAAGGCCTTGTTTGATTTTGTTCACCATGAAGTTCATTATATCCTGTGCCTTTGTGTAATCGGTCAAGGCCAGATCAAGAAGATACCATGGTGAAGCTTGATCGAGATTCATATGATATCAACCGGCAAGGCAGGGTTTACGTGCCGCCAGCACCTCGTCCATCCTCTGAGATCTTGTCTTTTGAGGCGCATTCAGCAGGACCTCGGGGCAGGTCTTGGCCTCATCGGCTACGGCCCTGCAGGCATCTATGAAGAGGTCCAAATCCTCCTTGGATTCGGTCTCAGTGGGCTCGATCATTAGTGCCCCGTGTACGACAAGGGGAAAATAGATTGTGGGTGGATGAAAACCGTAGTCGATAAGCCTTTTGGCAATATCGAGCGTGGTTACCTTTTCTTCGGCCTGAATGGAATCGGTGAAAACACATTCATGCATGCAGGGCCTGTCATATGCAAGATGAAAGACGCCCCTGAGTTTTTCCTTCAGATAATTTGCGTTCAAAACCGCCAGCTTGCTTGCCTTTTCAAGCAGCGGGCCCATGGTGAGGATATATGAATAGGCCTTGATCATTACCCCCATGTTTCCGTAAAAGGCCTGGACCTTTCCAATAGAGTGCGGATTGTCAAGGCTCAGGGAGAATTTGTCTCCATCCTTTATTATCCTGGGTAAAGGCAGAAACGGTTCAATCTCTTTTTTTACGCAGACCGGGCCCGAGCCTGGTCCTCCTCCCCCATGAGGGGCAGACAGAGTCTTATGCAGGTTCAGGTGCATTATGTCTACACCTATATTACCCATCTTGACTATCCCCATAATGGCGTTCATGTTTGCCCCGTCTCCGTAGACCAGGCCCCCTCCGGCATGAACTATGGCGGAAATCTCAGAGATATTTTCCTCGAAAAGGCCGAGGGTGTTTGGGTTGGTGATCATTATGCCCGCTACCTCATCGTCCATAAGGTCTTCGACCGCCTTTGTAGAGATAATACCCTGCTCGCTTGACTTAACCGGCAGAGGTTTGTACCCGCAAAGGGCAGCGCTTGCGGGATTGGTTCCATGAGCAGTATCGGGAACGATTATCTTCGTCCTCTGCCTTCCCCTGCTTTTGTGAAAGGCGTGGATGAGCAGCATGCCCGTCAATTCCCCGTGGGCGCCGGCGGCAGGCTGAAGTGTAACCGCATCCATGCCGGTGATTTCACAGAGGGCCTTTTCCAGCTCATGCATCAATTCGAGCGCGCCCTGGCTGAATGAGGCGGGAAGAAGGGGGTGAGCGGATGCGAACCCCTCAAGAGTCGCAAGCCTTTCATTGAGCTTGGGGTTGTATTTCATGGTACAGGAGCCCAAAGGGTACATGCCTGTGTCAACCCCGAAATTCCATGTGGATAGGCGTGTATAGTGGCGAACCACGTCGATTTCGCTTAACTGCGGTATATCCGGCATCTCTCCGACCAGTGAATCGTCCATTTCCGCCTGTTCAACATCATGCCGTGGAATTGAAAAGCCTGATCTGCCTTTCTTCCCCTTTTCCCAAAGGAGAGGTTCATCTAAAACAAGTCCGGTTGTGCCTATCTGTTCATGCATGCCTTTACCCCCTCTACAAGAGCATCAATATCCTCTTTGGTTTTTGTTTCCGTAACGCACAACAGGCGATGGTTTTTCATCTCAGGATAAAAGGACTCCATCGGGAGACCTGCTATGATCTTTCGATCTGCAAGCCTTTGACTCATGGCGCTGAACTGCTCGGGAAATCTTACGACAAATTCATTGAAGGTGGGGCCTGAAAAGGGAATTTCAAGGCCCTCATCCTTTAACAGGGCTTTCAGATATTCCGCCTTGTCATGGTTTATCCGGGCCAGTTCGCGCAGGCCTTCCCCTCCGAGGGATGCCATGTATATGGCGGCCGCAAGGGCGCAAAGGCTGTTGTTGGTGCAGATGTTGGATGTCGCCTTTTCCCTCCTGATGTGCTGCTCTCTGGTGGCAAGGGTGAGGACGAAACCTCTTTTGCCCTGCCTGTCAAGTGTCTTGCCCACAAGGCGACCAGGCATGTTTCGAACATATTTTTTTCTGGAAGCGAATATCCCAAGGGCAGGACCTCCGAAACAAGAGGGCACTCCAAGACTCTGACCTTCTCCGCACGCTATGTCAGCTCCGGCTTTTCCTGGGCTTTTGAGCAGGCCGTATGCGAGTGCCTCGGTAAAGGATGTCACGAAAAGCGCCCCGTTTTCATGCGTTTTTTCACCCAGTCGGTCAAGGTCTTCGATTATTCCGAAAAAATTGGGGGACTGGACCGAGATTGCAGCCAGATCATCGATGGCTTTGATTCCTGACAGGTCTGTCCTGCCTGCGGTGTCAGAAGGCAGTTCTATAACCTGATAATCTGAGGGCTCGAAATAGGTCTTCACCACCTGCCGATAGTAGGGATGAATAAGCCGGGATACGGCCACCTTTTTTTTCCGGGTGATCCTTACCGCCATAAGCAGTGCCTCGGCAAGGGCGGATGCCCCGTCATATACCGAGGCGTTTGTAACTTCCATGCCGAGCAGATTTCCTGCCAGGGTCTGATATTCATATATGGCCTGAAGGGTCCCCTGGCTGACTTCAGGCTGATAGGGAGTATAGGCTGTTACGAATTCAGATCTACCCAAGAGATAGGTCAGCGATTCCGGTATGAAATGTTCATAACTGCCTGCTCCAAGATAGATCTTATATTCAGGGGCAACTGCGTTTTTGTCTGCAAGGAGCGAAAGCTTCCGTCTGGTTTCCCATTCCGTGAACGGTCCCGGAAGGCGGAGTTCGCAATCGGTTTTGCACCTTTCAGGGACGGAGCAGAAAAGCTCATTCAGGTCCTTTGACCCTATTTGTTCGAGCATTGATCTTATGTCTTCCTCAGTATGAGGCAGGTAGCGCATTTATTCGGTCCCCCGTAATTTTTTGAGATATACTTCGGCATTCATAAGGGTATCCAGATCAGAGGCATCAGAAGGCCTTATGGAAACCATCCAGCCCTTGCCGTATGGGTCCTGATTTACGAATTCAGGATTATCTTCAAGGGTTTCATTTATCTTGCAAATCTCACCTGTTACCGGCATGTATACTTCGCTGACGGCCTTAACCGATTCCACCGTGCCGAAAACGGCTCCCTTTTCAAAGGAATCTCCCGGTTGGGGAAGTTCGACATATACTATCTCACCCAGCTGGTCCTGCGCATAATCGCTGATCCCTATCCTAAGGTTGTCTTCCTGTCTGCTCACCCATTCATGGTCTTCCGTATAAAAAAGATCGACAGGTATTTTAATCTCACTTATCTCTTTCATGAATCTCCTCCTTGAAAATTATTTTCCAAAATCGGTAAAAAAAACGCTGTAAATGCTTGGCGATCTTACCTGAACCCCTTTAACGGGACCCTTGCCGTCCTGTCAGGCCTTATGTCTTCGACTATCGTGACTTCAATGGATCTCCGGGGGTCCTTCAGTATGATTCTGTCGCCGTAGTTAAGCCTTTTTCCTACCTTTACAAAACCGCAGCTCAATCCCCTTGCCTTGAACCCGTCGGGCCTGCCGGGGCTGGCAATGCCGAATACTTTTCCCTCATGGCGGCCGATGGACATATCGGTTACGCATGTCAGCACTTTGCCTATCTCGGTTCCGTCAAGCTCTGATACAACCGCATTGTGAGTGTCGATTTTTTTTAAATTGTCCCCCAGAAAGGCCATGGTATGTTCCGCTTCAGTTTCCACCCTGAGTGCCGAAGCGCCTATGAAGTCCTTAGTAAAAGCGTCTCTTTTTTCATTATAGGGAAGGGCGAAGACCCAGGGATGGTTAAGGTATAACCAACCCCCTATGTCCTGATGCGACAGCGGCAGAAGGGCACCCGCCCTGAGTGAGTCTCTTGATGCAAGGCCGCATGGGCACAGGCCGAAGCCATTTCCCGCCTCAATTATCTGTTTCCATAAATCCGTGAGATATCGGGCCCGGACAAAGATCTCAAATCCGAATTCCCCGGTGTATCCTGAACGGGAAAGCAGAAAAGGAATCCCGTCCTTTGATATTATCTCGTTTGATGAGGAAGAGACCTTGTCAAAATGTCCTTTGAAAGAAAAATAGGGCATCCGGGAAAATATTTTCCCGGGGTCCTTGACTATCCTTGAAATGATTTTGAGAGACTCGGGGCCCTGGATATCAACCTTTCCCAGTTTGCCCGTAAGATCAACTATTTCAGGGTTAAGGTTCCCCCTGTTAGCGGTCAGGTGGCTGAATATTTCTCCTGCCATTCCGGAGTTGACCACTGTCAGGTATTCATTCGCGCTTACCTGGTATACGATGGCATCGTCAATACATTCCCCCCGGCTGTTTAAAAATGCCCCGTATACGATTCTGCCGTTTTCAAGGGGATCTGAGTTCCCTCTAAGACAGAAGGAGAGGTCTCTTGTAAAACATCTCTGGAGCAGGTCGCGGGAGTCAGGTCCGGTCAGGCTTATTACCGCCATATGGCTTGTATCGAACAGGCCCGCATTTCTGATAACTGCCATGTGTTCATCTTTTACACCGCTGTACCAGAGGGGCATTTCATATCGGCCGAATTCAACCAGCCTTGCCCCTGCTGATTTATGCCATTCATACAAAGGCGTTTTTTGCAATTGTTCAGACATTTAGATCTCCGGTAAAATAATTGATCAAAAAGGTTATGAGAGTCTTTATTCCAATAAGGGGTTTTTATCGTTAAAATAATAAGTTGCTTATAAAACGTGCCTGTTTAAAAGATATAGGGAATCTTAAGATTGTAGTTTTTGTAAACGACAAAGCTTTCAACGGATTGAATTCCTTTAACCTTGGATACCTCATCCGTATAAAATTCCAGTAGCCCGAAGTTTTCTTTAAGCATTATAATGGCAATCAGGTCGTAACGGCCGGTAACCACGCTGACCGATGCCACCCCTTTAAGCCTGCTGAATTCTTTGCCTTTTTTTACCAGATCCATGGATTGGAGCTTGATGCCGATTATGACCATGCTGTGGCCGGGTAGTTTTTCAGGGTCTGAGAGCCCGCAGATTTCCAGCACCTCATTTTCCGTAAGTTTGGTCACCCTTGAGCGAACGGTGTTTTCGGACAGATTGAGGCTGTCGGCTATCTCCTTGAAAGATTTGCGGCCGTCGCGAAGGTGCTTGATGATTTCCATGTTCGTCTTGTCTATTTTCATCGGTCCACCGTTTTTGTGTGCTATGGAAATTGGAATCTGGACAAACTTGAATTCAAATTATGGTGAACTGAAGAATATGTCAAGTAATTAATCTAATATTTAGCATATGCTAAATAATATGATAAATAACTGTTGAATATGTAAATCGATCATGCTATCTAAAGTGAAAGAAACGCCAGGATATGGCATCAATCGGATGAAGAGGCTTTTTGGGCCGGAATACAGGCCGTAGCTCTAATTTTACTGACAAGGGCCTGAAGAGTAAGGTCCTGGGAAAGGGGATGATTTCCATGGGGAAAAGGATCGCTGTTATAGGCGCCGGTCCCGGGGGGTATGTGGCGGCAATTAATGCGGCTCGACTCGGAGGTGATATAACCTTAATCGAAAGAGAAAATGCGGGAGGAACCTGTTTGAACTGGGGATGTATCCCTTCCAAGATATTGAAGACGACTTCAGATCTTGTTGATCGGCTTCACAGGGCGTCGGAATTTGGAATAGAGACATCCGGGGATTTCAGCGTTGACATGGATTCCCTTATGGCAAGGAAAGACAATGTAATAAAAAGTCAAGTCAGGTCCCTTGAAAATCTTTTCAAGACAAAAAATATCCGCTATCTGAAGGGGAAAAGCAGGATCAAGGCAGAGGGGCTGCTGGAGGTCGAATATGATGACGGTACCCTCAAAGAACTCGGCTGGGACTCATTGATTCTGGCACCAGGTTCGGCTCCTCTGCCGATGCCTGAAATCCCTTTTGACGGAACCCGTATCCTGTCAAGCGATCATGCGCTTGAACTGAGGAGTGTGCCTTCCTCTCTGCTCGTGGTAGGCGGAGGCGTTATAGGGTGCGAATTCGCCAGTATCTATTCATCGCTCGGCGCAAGGGTGACAATAGTTGAAGCAATGGACAGGATTCTGCCTTTGCCCTCGGTTGATGAGGCATGCTCAAAGGTTATCCAGAGGGAGATGAAGAAGAAAAAAATATCATACTATCTTGAACATATTGTTCAAGTTGCAGGACCATCGGCCGAAACCGTGGAAGTCGAGGTTCTCCCTTTTAAAAGGCAAAAGGCAAAAGGCCGGGAACCTGTTAGTCTCAGGTTTGAAAAAATCCTTGTATGTATCGGCAGGGGACCTGCGACAGATGGGCTCGGACTGGAAAGACTCGGCATTGAGGTCGATGAAAAGGGATGGGTCAAATCAGATGCCTTTATGGAGACAAGCTTTCCGGGTGTTTTCGCCATCGGCGACGTATTGGGGCCGGAGAAGATTATGCTGGCCCACTGCGCGTCCGCCGAGGCACTGGTGGCCTCTGAAAACGCTATGGGGGGCAGAAAGAAAATGGACTACTCCGGAATCCCCGGCGCCATATTCACGACACCCGAGATCGCAAACGTGGGGCTCACGGATCGGCAGGCATCAGAGAAAGGTTATGACGCCTCTTCTGAAACCGTGCTGTTCAGAGTGCTTGGAAAGGCTCAGGCAATGGGAGATATCGCAGGGCAGGCCAAAGTGATCTGGGACAGGGGGACAGGAAAGATACTTGGCGTTCATCTGATCGGCCCCCATGCGACGGATCTTATCGGAGAGGCGTGTCTTGCCGTCAAAAGCGGCTGCACCATGGAGGATCTTGCCGCTACCGTGCACGCCCATCCGACTCTGTGTGAAATCATGACCGAGGTTGCACAAAAGGCCCTTGGAAGGGCCGTACATGGATAAAATTGGTATCAGAAATCCTGCTCGACCTTTAGCTCATCAAACAGGCCGTCCGTCGATAGATACCTTTCGCCTGTATCATAAAAGATGCAGACTATGGTCCTGCCCTTGAATTCATCTCTCCCGGCCAGCTGCCCTGCGACCCATGCGGCTGCGCCGGATGAAGGGCCGAGCAAAAGGCCTTCTTTTGCGGCTATCTTCCGTGTCCACTCAAAGGCGATATCGTCTTCCACCGTAAGAAGTTCGTCGATCAGATGACTTGATCTCTTGAAATTATCGGTCACAAACCCCGGGCCTATGCCGATTATCTTATGTTTGCCTTGAGGCCCGCCTGAATAAACAGGGCTTGAAGCCGGTTCAAAACCTATGATGTTTATCTTACTGTTTTTCCCCTTAAAATACCTTGCAAGCCCGTCAAAGGTGCCTGATGTGCCAAGGCCGATTACAACCGCGTCAATGTTTCCGCCGGTCTGATCCCATATCTCCGGGCCTGTGGTTTCCTCATGGGCCATGCCGTTTGCCGGATTGGCATGCTGGTTCAGGAAATAGGTCGTTTCCCGGTTTTTATCGCAATAGGCCATGGCCCTTTTTCTTGCACCTTTTGTGTGTTCAATGCCGGGAGTTACTACTACCTTTGCCCCGTATGCGCAGAGAATCTTCTGCCTTTCAACGCTGCACAGTTCGCTCATGAAAAGCCGGACCCTGAACCCCATGACCGCACCAAGGCTTGCAATGGCAATGCCGGTATTTCCGCTTGTTGCCTCCACCACCTCTGTGTGGGTGCTTATTTTTCCATCTTCAAGCGCCCTGTTGATCATGCTGAGTACGGCACGATCCTTTATGGACATGGGGTTTAGGTTTTCCATTTTTGCAAGAATCCTGGATTCCGGTTTTTCATATAGTCGGCCAAGTTCAAGAAGCGGGGTCTTTCCCACAAGATCGGTCAGGTCTTTTGCAATAGTCATGGAGGTTATCCTTCCTGTTTTAATCCTTCTGAAATCATGTTAAGCACATAGTCGACATCTGCCTCTGTGTGGGCCGCGTTGAGCTGAAATCTCAAGGTCTCATCACCCTTCGGCACAACGGGAAAAGTGAGGCCGACAACGAGAATTCCCCTGCCAAAGAGAAACCTGACCATGCTGTGCGCCTTATCCGTATCCCTGACAAGCACCGGGACAACCGGATGAGGCCCCGGGATGGATTCAAGGCCCAGCCCTTCGATTCCACTGCGAAATTGTGCGATCCGTTCCCTGAGATGTCGCAAAAGCCCTGCTCCTTCGGCACTGTCGCATATGTCTATAGCCTTTACGGCAGCGGCGCAATCAGCGACACCAAGGGGGTTGGTATAGATATATGTGTCCGCCTTCTGTCTGACCGCTTCCGTCACGCTCTCGCTTGCCGCTATAAAACCGCCGTTTACCCCGAAAGCCTTTCCGAAGGTTCCTATTATCACGTCGGGGCTGGCACCGGAATATTCAGCCGTGCCCCTTCCGGTTTTTCCGTATGCGCCTATGCCGTGTGAGTCGTCGACTACCGTTATTACGCCGTCTTTGAATTTATCGTCAAAGCGACCGGCTATCTCCCGTATCTGATCTATCGGCGCATAGTCCCCGCGCATGCTGAATATGCCGTCAAAGATGACTATCACCCTTTCTGTCTCCTTTGGTATCTGAGACAGGCATTGCTCAAGGGACTGCATGTTGTTGTGCTCATAGATCTTTTTGTTTGCGCTAGGGATGTTTGCGATCCTCATCGCCCTTATAATACTGTTGTGATTGAGCTGGTCGCCTACCCAGAAGGTTTTTTTGTTGGAAATAGCCAGGGCCAGTCCGCAGTTTGAGGTGTAAGCGGAATTAAAGATCTTTGCGAAGGGTTTTTTGACAAACCGGGCTATCCTTTTTTCCAGGGCGATATGGGTTTCGAACGTCCCGTCGATGAACCTGACCGCTCCGGGACCCACCCCGAATTTCTTTGTCGCGAGATCGGCGGCTTGCTCAAGGTCCTCATGGTTTGAAAGAGAAAGGTAGCTGTTCGAATTCATTCTTATAAAATGACCGTCAACCCCCTCTAGTCTGTACCTGGGGCCTTTTTCACCGCTTGGAGGGATGTAGTCCGTAATGATCCTTTCAGGGGGCTTGGCACGGCCTTCCTGTTTAAGGGCTTCAACTTCTCTATTTAATGCTGTATCCAGCTTTTCAAGACTCATGTGAATCTTCTCCTTTCTCAATCTCTAAGCCCAGTTGAGTATGACTTTGCCTGAATTACCCGATCTCATGACTTCAAACCCGTCTCTGAATTCAGTGTATGGGAAATGATGCGTAATAACAGGTGATATATCCAGCCCGGTCTGGATCATGGAGGTCATCTTGTACCAGGTTTCATACATCTCCCTGCCGTAGATACCCTTTATGGTGATTCCGTTGAAAACTACCAGGTCCCAGTTGATGGGGGTGTTATCGGGCATAAGCCCCAGCATGGCGATCTTTCCCCCGTGACACATGTTTTCAAGCATGGAGGTGAGGGCCGCGGGGTTACCCGACATCTCGAGGCCTACATCGAACCCCTCTTTCATGCAGAGCCGTTTCTGTGCATCTTCTATCTTGTCCTGAATCACGTTTATGGCGAGGGTCGCTCCCATTTTTTTTGCCAGATCAAGACGGTAATCATTTATGTCGGTAACCACCACATATCTGGCTCCTGCATGCCTTGCAATGGCTGTAGCCATACATCCGATGGGGCCTGCACCGGTAATCAGTACGTCTTCTCCCAGAAGATCGAATGAAAGGGCCGTGTGAGTGGCATTTCCCAGTGGGTCGAAACATGAGATGATATCAGTGGGTATCTTAGGGTCGCAGTACCACACATTGGTAACCGGAATCGAGAGATATTCGGCAAAGGCACCGGGCCTGTTGACTCCCACACCGCTTGTGTTCATGCACAGGTGCCTGCGGCCTGCAAGGCAGTTTCTGCAGCGGCCGCAGACAACATGTCCCTCGCCCGATACAAGATCGCCGGGTTTGAAATCGTGAACATTTGCTCCGATCTCAGCGATGTGTCCCACGAATTCGTGCCCTGTCTGCATTGGAACCGGGATTGTCCTTTTTGCCCAGTCATCCCAGTTGTATATATGGACATCGGTTCCGCATATAGCGGTCTTTTCTATTTTTATTAGTACATCGTTTATGCCGACATCCGGAACCGGTACCTCTTCAAGCCAGAGGCCGGGCTCAGGTTTTGCTTTTACAAGCGCTTTCATCTTGTTCATATTTTTTCTTAATCCTTTTAAAATTTATTTGAACCTAGCCTCTTCCTTTTGGTGGGGTCAGACTCAAGCTGTTTTTTTACTCTTCCAGAACCAGCCTGACCGGAAGAGGGGTCTCAGGCAGCTTCATCCATTTGTCCATGGCGTCCAGAATAATGAATGTTTCGGTCCGGTTGATGCCCTCTATCCGTGAAAGGTCTTCGATCAGGAACTTGTTCAGATCGTTTCTTGATTCCAGAAATACCTCCACAAGGAGATCGTACTTGCCGCTTACATTGCAGACGGAAACCACTCCATCAAGATTTGAAATGGATTTCATGGTCCTGGCATGTGTTCGTTTCTCAAGCTCCATGCCCACGACTGCTGCAATACCGTTTTTAAAGCAAAAGGGATTGATGGATGCGGTTATCTTGAGCAACCCCCTGTTCATAAGCTTGTTCATGCGGAACCGCACCGTGCCGTCTGAGACCTTAAGCTCATCGGCAATATCTTTGCTTGACGCCTTGCCGTCTTCCTGAAGTTTGAAAATGATTTTTCTATCGATATCATCCAGTTCGTCGATCTTGTTTTTCATCTTTTTCCCCCTTTTGGACCTACGAGTTGGAGATTAAGTCTTTCCCCAGAGACAAAATAATAAAGCAGCGGTTCAGAATCCGTACTGCAAGAAAGAGCTGAAACACCCCCCCCTTATGCCGTCAAAGGCAATCGAGGTTTTAAGGCAATATCGCAGATATTTAAATGATTAAAATTTGCTATGTCAACAAAAAATGTGAATTTAATTTGGATTATCATAATATATGTTTAAAATATTGCTTGACGAGAAAAAAGACAACATGTAGATAATGAATGCGCTATTAAGAAAGTGTCAATTTCTTGTCCCATAAAATCATGGACTTTTTGGTTCCAAAAGAGATAGCTTTGGGCGCAACGTTAAAAAAGAGAGCCTTTTTGGTTCCTCTTTCGATTTTTGATTTTGGAGGTAAATTATGAAAATAGTATTAATTCTTTCTGATTCTTTCAGATATGACCACATCGGATCGCTGGGGCTTCAACAGATTGATACCCCTGAAGTGGATGAACTTATAAGGGATTCCGTATTTTTTAAAAAATGTTACGCAGGCAGTTTTCCGACGGTGCCGCAGCGATACGACATGCTGACAGGAAAACTCGGGTTTCCTTTCAGGGGTTGGGAAAAGCTCACGGAGAAAGACATAACGATTTCGGAAATCCTTCTTGATAACGGTTATGTCACCCAGTTGATTACCGACAGCAATGAAATACTGAGGCATGAACAGAACTACAACAGGGGCTATTTAGGGCACCACCTGGAGCGAGGGCAGGAGAGGGATATCTATTTTACCAAGATGAACGAAGCGCTTCCCTACACCATACCTGAGGAGAAGGCGCGTCACAGCTTCTATTTCGGGGACCACACCCAGGCGGATCTTACCAGATGGGTAAACAGCCACTGGCTGTGGGAGGAGGACAGATTCCCGCCAAGGCTCGCCAAGATGGCCAGCAAATGGATTGAAATGAACTATAAGGCGGAAAATTTGCTTCTTCATCTTGATTTTTTCGATCCTCACGAACCATGGGACCCGCCGGATTATTATGTGGAAAAATATGACCCCGACTACAAGGGAATCCCGATGACAATGCCCAATTACGGCCTTGCAGATGTGTTCACGGATGAGGAGTTGCACAACATGCATGCCAGGTACAAGGGCGAAGTCGAGATGGTCTCCAAGTGGATCGGCTTTGTGATCAGAAAAATGAAGGATGTGGGTATCTATGACGAGAGCATGATAATCTTTACCAGTGACCACGGTATTCTTCTGGGAGAACATAACAGGACCGGAAAGCTAAATATAACAAAGACCGATACGAGAGGACAGTGGCCTCTTTTTGAAGATGTGATCCATGTGCCGCTTGTCATAAAGATGCCGGGTCAGCAGTACAAGGGCAAAGAGATAGATGAGCTGGTTCAGCCGGTGGACTTCGTTCCCACCATTCTGGATCTGGCAGGGATTGATACCGAGAAGCCCTTGCCGGGCAAGGCACCTGTCCCTCTAAGAGAGATAGCGGCGGAACTTAAGGGAATAATGCTTGGAAGGGAACAGGGGCTCAATCCCCTGGATGGGAAATCCCTGGTTCCACTGATGAAGGGGGAGGGTGAATGGGAAAGGGAATATGTCTTTTCTTCCCAGAGGTTCGGATATGTGAATGATAATTTTTCCTTCTCCCTGACTCCTGAAAAAGATTCCACAATGTTCTGGATAACGGTTACGGGAAAGGATCATGTCCTTCTTGTTGGAGGTCGGGAGGAAGATTCCCCCGAGCTTTATGACATGGAAAAGGATCCGGCACAGGAGAATAATATATTTTTGAACAACAGGGAAAAGGCCCTTGAAATGAATGAAGCTCTCTGCAACTATCTTGAATCGCTTTCTGCCGACAAGGATAAAATCAGCGCACTGAGAGAAAAAATGAAATCCTATCTTTAAACCACGTATTCCGCCTCAATCGGCCGAGACCTGAAAAGGCGGGGACATTTCTTGGAATGCAGGCGGAAAATTATAGGCGCTTTTTGCTGTTACCTATACCGGATAAAGGGGGATCGCCCGTGCGATTCTATTTGGAAACATACAAACCTGTAAGGAGGAAATCAGAATGAGATTTGGAAGATTACTCGTTGTGGCATTGGCATTTGTGCTTGTCGTTTCAGGCCTTGCAATGGCCGGTTCGACGCTTGATGCAGTCAAAGAAAAAGGTTTTGTTCAGGTAGGGGTAAGCGAGGGGCTCGCAGGTTTCGCAATGCCCGATGAGAAAGGCGTGTGGCGCGGACTTGATGTGGAAACCGGCAGGGCTATCGCCTGTGCGGTTTTCGGCTCTCCTGACAAGATAAAGTTCGTACCGCTTACCTCCACTGCGCGTTTTACCGCTCTTCAGGCGGGCGAGGTTGATGTCCTGTGCAGAAATGTGACAACGACTCTCAGCAGGGATACTGCCGTGGGCATGGATTTTGCGCATGTAAATTTTTATGACGGCCAGGGTTTCATGGTACCTAAAAAACTCGGTCTCAAAAGCGCAAAGGAACTTGACGGGGCATCTATCTGTGTACTGCCCGGATCTACGACAGAGCTTAACCTGGCCGATTATTTCAGACAGAACGGCATCAAGTACAATCCTGTGGTAATCCGAAACCAGTCCGCTCTTCAGGAGGCTTTTTACGGCGGCAGGTGCGACTGCATAACATCTGATTCGTCGCAGCTTGCAGGGATGAGGGTGGTTGCCCCCGATCCAAGTAAATATGAGGTCCTTCCCGAGATTATCTCAAAGGAACCCCTGGCCCCCTGTGTTCGACACGGAGACAATCAGTGGAAAGACGTTGTAAACTGGTCGGTGCAGGCACTCATACAGGCCGAGGAATTGGGGATTACCTCCAAAAACGTGGATGAAATGCTCAAGAGCAAGGATCCCAGGGTGAAACGTTTTCTCGGCAGCAGCGAAGGTATTGCAAAGGCACTTGGGCTTGAAAAGAACTGGGCATATAACATAGTAAAGAATGTGGGCAACTACGGCGAGATTTTTGAGAGAAACGTAGGTAAAAATACACCTCTGGGTCTGGAAAGAGGATTGAACGACCTTTGGACAAAGGGCGGTTTGATGTATACTCCACCCTTCAGGTAGAAACAAATGAGGGTGCTCGGTTCCGGCACCCTCATTAAATGATTTGCTAAGAAAATAGTGCTTTATACTATTTTGATCCCCCTTTTATTTTCTTGAATCGAAGTCAAATGTAATAAGACAGATTAAAGGGTCTCTTTAATGCGAGGTTGTGGTGAATTCTTCTCTTACAGCATCCCAATCCACAGATGTGAGCTTCTGGAATGACCCCAGAAAAAGGTCTTTGATATATCAGGTCGTAACCCTTGCGCTGGTAGGGCTTGCCGGGTATATAATCTTCAGCAATACCAGGGCCAATCTTGAAAGGCAGTCCATAGCTACGGGGTTTGCATTTCTTAAGGAGTCGTGTAGCTTTGAGATAGGCGAGTCCCTTATATCCTATTCTGCAGCAAGCAGTTATTTAAGTGCCCTGCTTGTGGGTGTATTAAACACCCTGAAGGTTTCTTTCGTAGGTATATTTCTGGCTTTGATCCTGGGCACCGTGGTCGGAATCGCAAGGCTGTCTAGCAACTGGCTTGTTGCAAAAATTGCAGGCGCATATATCGAAGTAATGCAGAACATACCGGCACTGCTGCAGCTTTTTTTCTGGTATGCCATCTTTTATCAAAACCTTCCCTCGCCCCGCAAGGCACTCAGCCCCATTGACGGGGTTTACCTGTGCAACAGGGGTGTGTATTTTGCCGTGCCTACGTCTCACCCTGCTTATCTCTATATGGGCATTGCCTTTGGATTGGCTCTAATACTTTGCATGCTGCTATACAGGTGGTCGAAGCAGAGGAAGGATAAAACGGGAAAGGATTTTCCTTTGCTGAAGGTCTCTTTTGCTGTGATTATAGGCCTTCCCTTCCTTGTATGGGTTGCCTTCGGGGCCCCGCATGAAATGGATATGCCAGCACTGAGGGGTTTCAATTTCAAGGGAGGCATCAATATAAGTCCTGAATTCACGGCCCTTCTGCTTGGCCTTGTCATGTACACGGGGGCTTTCATAGCGGAGGTTGTCAGGTCAGGCATAGAATCCGTAAGCAAGGGACAGAAGGAGGCCGCTAAGTCCCTGGGACTTAAGAAAAGCAAGGTATTGAATCTCGTTGTCCTGCCTCAGGCCCTGAGGGTGATAATCCCGCCTGTAACGAGCCAGATGCTTAATCTCACGAAAAACAGCTCCCTTGCGGTGGGAATCGGTTACCCCGATTTTTTTTCCATAGCCAATACAACGATAAACCAGACAGGGCAGGCAATCGAGGGGGTTATCCTCATAATGCTGGTTTATCTGATATTCAGCCTTTCCACCTCGGTATTTATGAACTGGTATAATAAAAAGTCTCAACTCGTTGAACGGTAATAATGATTATGAATGAAGAGTCGGCAGCCAGGATTTCAGCACAGATAAGGCCACCGGTTACGAGAGTGGGTGTAATCGGCTGGGTCAGGAAAAATCTTTTTAACAGCTGGTTCAATTCAATACTGTCCCTGATTGCCTTGTATGTCCTATGGAAAACGGTCCCGCCATTTTTCAGGTGGGCGTTTATCGACAGCCTATGGTTTTCCACATCCGACGCATGCAAGGCATGTGACGGCGCGTGCTGGTCCGTTGTTACAAAGAATATCCGCTTCATAATGTTCGGGTTTTATCCGCATGAACTTCAGTGGAGGCCCCTTTCCGCGATAGTGGTGCTGTTCGGGCTTCTTGCCTTTACCTGGAACAGGAACAACTGGAAGAAGCCGCTTGCTGTTTCCTGGATAGTGGGCGTTATCGTAATGGCGGTATTAATGAGAGGCGGAGTACTAGGGCTCGAAGTCGTTGAGAGTTCGGAGTGGGGAGGATTTCCCCTGACTGTCATGCTGTCGATAGTCGCCATGGTGGCCGCCTATCCGCTGGGTGTTCTGCTCGCCCTTGGAAGAAGATCCGATATGTCTTTTATAAGGGCCGTATGCGTTGTTTACATAGAGGCGATAAGAGGTGTGCCTCTTATAACGCTCCTTTTTATGTCCGCCATGATGTTCCCCTTGTTCATGCCGGAGGGTTTTACGGTAAACAAGCTGATACGCGCTCAGGCAGCCCTTATAATGTTTACCTCCGCCTATATTGCCGAGGTTGTAAGGGGCGGACTTCAGGGGATGTCCCGCGGTCAGTATGAAGCGGCACAATCCCTCGGGCTCAATTATTACCAGATGATGCGTCTTGTTATCCTGCCGCAGGCGCTGAAGATTGTTATCCCTCCGACTGTCAGTATCCTCATAGTGGCTTTCAAGGATACGTCGTTGCTGGTAATTATCGCCGTTTATGACATACTCAAGTCAACCGAGGCGGTTCTTTCGATTCCCGAATGGATGGGTTTCAGTTCCGAGGCATACCTGTTTCTGGCTATAATATATTTCCTATGCTGTTTTGCAATGTCGGAGTACAGCAGGAAATTGGAACGCGAATTGGGCGAAGGTCGCTGAAAAACAGCCATTGAGCCTTTATTATAACAATCAAAAGCACCGAGAGAAAGTCATGGATCAGAAAATCGATAAAAAGGTGGTTGAACAGGAAAATCTTCAAGAGGAAATCATAGAGATCAGTGAGGTCCATAAGTGGTATGGTGATTTCCATGTCCTGAAGGATATAACCCTTACTGTTCGAAAGGGTGAAAGAATTATCATTTGCGGACCGTCCGGTTCGGGAAAATCAACCCTTATCAGATGCATAAACAGGCTGGAAGAGCATCAGAAGGGAACAATAAAGGTAGACGGTATCGAGCTTACAAACAATATCAAAAATATTGAAAGGGTTCGCGCCGAGGTAGGAATGGTTTTTCAGCACTTCAATCTTTTCCCTCACCTTACGATCCTTGACAATCTCACTCTCGGACCTGTGTGGGTAAGAAAGGTCCCGAGAAAAGAGGCTGAGGAAACCGCCATGTTTTATCTGGAAAAGGTCAAGATCGCAGATCAGGCAAAGAAGTACCCGGGCCAGCTTTCAGGAGGACAGCAGCAGAGAGTAGCCATAGCAAGGAGCCTGTGCATGAAACCGAAGGTGATGCTGTTTGATGAGCCCACATCAGCGCTTGATCCTGAAATGATAAAGGAGGTGCTTGAAGTGATGATCGATCTTGCAGAAGAAGGCATGACCATGCTGGTGGTTTCCCATGAAATGGGTTTTGCCAGAAAGGCCGCTCACAGAGTCCTTTTTATGGACTGGGGGCAGATACTTGAGCAGAATACCCCTGAGCAGTTTTTTTCAAATCCCCGCCACGAAAGGTCTCAGCTTTTTCTGGACCAGATCCTTCATTAGCGGGCTTGTCGTGGAATTTTTCCGGGGCTGTTTGCAAGGTAAACCCCTGTGGTAACAAAGAGGCCGCCTATGATAAGAGAAGGCGTGACCGGTTCCGCCAGGATGAGAAATGCGAGCAGTATCGCGGAGACAGGTACGAAATTGATGAACTGGCTCGCCTTCATCGCGCCTATCTTTTTTATCCCTTCATAATACCAGACAAACGCAACCACAGTGCCGAAAATGCCCAGATAAAATATGCTTACCCAGGATGCAAGGGAAAAATGCGTCAGGTCCCTAAGAAGCCCTTCTGAGCAGGCAGGTAAGAAAAGAGCCACACCCCCTATGACGGCTGCATATGACACGGTCAAAAGAGGTGATAACTCTCTCATCGCACTTTTCCCCAGCAGGGTATATGCAACCCAGCTGGCAACACAACCGATGATGAATCCCTCTCCAAGTCCCAGACCTGTATCGAAAATTTCAAGTATTCTCCCCCTGGAGATAACAGTAACAGCCCCGGTCAGGGAGAGTATTACCCCTGTTAGTTTTCTGGGTGTAAATTTTTCCTTGAAAAGAAGGGCTGAAAACAGGGCTATGAAGACGGGATTAATCGCAACAATTAAGGCAGCCCTGCCTGCATCGATAATCTTCAACCCCTTGAAGAAAAACGTATTGTAAAGAAAGACCCCTGTCATTCCCAGTAAGAAAACAATGAAGAACTGTTTCGCTGAAAGAAGAGGCAGCCGACCTTCCACTTTCCATGTAATAAGAAGGAGAAATGCGGCGGCAACTGTAAATCGCAGGAAAGCGGCGGAAAAGGGACCCATGTCCCTTGTTACGATCCTTCCCGCTATGAAGGTGCCTCCCCAGAAAAGGGCCGTCAAGAACAGTTTGAAGTAGATAAGTATGTCGGATTTGTTTTTCAATTATTTTAACCGGTGGCCAAAAGGCGGGTTCAGTCCCATAAAAGAGGGAGGATTTCAGTTGGTTGTTGCGATTTCCAACCGCTGACTTATGAGATCGGTACGAACATGCGGGTAGTATCGAATCAGAGCATGACGCCCATCTGCCAGGGTACAAATTCATCGTCTCCGTAGCCGTAGATCTCGCTCCTGGTCTTTTTGCCTGAAGCGGTTGCCAGTATCTCTTCAAAGATCTTCCGGCCCATTTCTTTGAGAGAAGAAACTCCGTCTGCGATGACTCCACAGTTTACGTCCATGTCATCGGACATCTTTTCGTACATTTCGGTGTTGGAGGCCAGTTTGATTACGGGTGATGGTTTGCATCCCACAGTTGAACCCCTGCCGGTAGTAAAGCATATGATATTAGCCCCTCCGGCCACCATCGCCGTTATCGAGGGAAGATCGTATGCCGGGGTATCCATAAAAACGAAACCGCTTTCCCTGACCTGTTCCGCGTAATCGTATACCGCGTTAAGGGTCGTGGTTCCGCCCTTGGCAACGGCACCGAGTGATTTTTCGGCAATGGTAGTAAGGCCTCCCGCCTTGTTGCCGGGGGTGGGGTTGTTGTCTATCTCATAACCGTTTCTGGATGTATAGTCCTCCCACCACTCAATTTTTTTAATAAGCCTTGCAGCTGTGTTTTCATCCCCGGTCCGGGCCAGGAGTATCTGCTCCGCACCGTATATTTCGGTGGTTTCGCTCAGGATGGCTGTGCCGCCCTGGTTTACCAGCATATCCATGGCATACCCCAGGGCGGGATTGGCAGTAATGCCCGAATATGCATCGGAGCCCCCGCACTCCAGACCTGCAACCAGACGTGATGCGGGCACGGGCGTGCGTTCCACCTTGTCGGCAAGCGGCAGCATGCCCTTGACTATGCTGATGCCTTTTTCTACAGCCGCTTTGGTCCCTCCAATTTCCTGGATTCCCAGGGTCCTGAACATGGGGCCATCTGATAGTCCCCATTTGTTGAGAAAACGGTCTATCTGGTTTGTCTCGCATCCCAGCCCTACGAGGAGCGCCCCTGCAAAGTTGGGATGGGTTATAAAACCACCCAGGCAGCGCAGAAAGGCCTCCATCGATTCACCTTCCGAAGCCATGGCGCATCCGCCGCTGTGTACAAGCGGTACGATTCCGTCCACGTTTGGAAAGGCTTTTAGAGCGTCACCCCCAAAGGCTTCAGCGATATATCTTGCCACTGTTGATGAACATCCCACCATAGGGAGGATGCCGATGTAATTTCGTGTGGCAATGTCACCATTGCTTCTAACTATTCCCTGAAAGTATCTGCGTTTATCCTCAGGAAGGGCAGGGGGGGCGGCTGAACTGCCGGTGGCCGGGCTTTTGCTCTTATAATGTACCATCTTGAGATTTTGGCTGTGCACATGTTCGCCTTCCTCAATGGGTCTTGAGGCGATGCCGATTGTATGTCCATATTTGAGGATAGGCTCTCCTGCGGGAATTTTGCAGACAGACACCTTGTGCCCCGACGGCACAGGGGTCTTTGTAATTATCGAATTTTGGGATATCAGACTCCCCTCGGTTAAATCCCTGAGAGCGATTATGACGTTGTCCTTCGGGTCGAGAAGAAGCGTATTTCTTTTATTTTCTACCATTTTTCAGTAATCCCTTTTTGGATGTGGAGACCGGATAGTCGATTCGTATAGTGGCCGTACTTTTTCGATCAGCAAAGATTATGAGGCATAGGGCACCAGGTTTTATTAGAATGCGATATCAGTTATGTCTTCCGGATGTCGCCTTATATTTGTTGAAGTTCAACCGGATTGGTGAGAGTGCCGATTCCTTCAACCGTTACCTCAACCGTGTCTCCAGGCATGAGAAAGACAGGAGGTTTTCGCGTGAATCCGACCCCGCTGGGAGTACCTGTAAGGATAACAGTGCCTGGGAGCAGGGTCATGCCTGTTGAAAGGAAAGAGACCAGTCGGGCGACCGAAAAGATCATGTCCGATGTGTTGGCATCCTGCATCATTTCACCGTTTAGCTTGCAGAAAAGACGGAGTGCCTGCGGGTCCTTGATCTCATCGGAAGTAACCAGTTCCGGGCCGAGCGGACAGAATGTGTCAAAGCTTTTTCCCCTGACCCACTGGTTGGCGTTTCGTTTTCCCTGCCAGCGTCTCGCGGATATATCATTTGCAGCCGTATAGCCGAGAACGTAGTCCAATGCCTCAGTTTCGTCTACGTCCTTTGCGGCTTTACCGATAACAACCGCCAGTTCGACCTCGTAGTCTACTTCCGGGGGACTCATGCACGAAGGATGGAGAACTATAGGATCCCCGGGGTTGGTTGCAGCGGAAGGGTTTTTCATGAAAAGCACGGGATATTTAGGGGGTTCCATTCCTGTCTCTTCGGCATGTCGGTGATAATTTAGACCAATTCCGATAATTGCAGTGGGTACGACAGGTGAAAGCAGCTTGTTGCACTTTGCTGCTTTACCTGTTTCCCTGAAACCTGAAAAAAGATCTCCCTTCAGGATGAAAGCCTCATCGGCCCTGTATTTAGTCCCGTATTGCTCCTGGCCATTTTCAGATATAAATCTTATTATTTTCATCAATCATCCTTTCGCCTTAAATGTGCGGAATTTTTATCTGTAACAATTTGATAAAACGATATTCAGTTTTAATGCCCATGACTTATGAAGTTCATAAGCGACAGGCGATCTTTTATCTACTGGCTTATAAAGCCCGGGAGATCCTCATCCTCCTTTTTCTCATAACCAGGAATTCAAAACGCTCCGAGACGAAATATTCCTCCGAGTAGAGGATGGGGTTTCTGTTACTGTCCATATCGGTCTGCTGAAGGCACATCAACAGATCACCCTGCTTTATCCCGAGAGACTCGGCAAGTGTCTTATCAGCCTTTACAGGTTTGAGCCTGAGCATGCTTGTACCCAGCTCAAATCCGAGTCTTTGTTCAAGCATACCGTAGAGGGATTCTTCCTCCAAGTAGGCTTTTTCCTGGCGCTCGGGTATTAACCCTTTGCGCAGGAAGTCTTCGGTATAGGCTACGGGGGCGCCGTTAGCCGTTCGGATCCGCTTGATAACAAACAGGGTTTCGCCGGGTTCGGCGCTGAGCCTTTTGGCGATCTTTTTGTCGGCTGGTATCTCCTCAATCCTTGTATCAAGGGAACCGGGCACCATACCCTTGCCCTTTATCATCTCTGATACGCCCTCGTTAAGATCCAGGGTGCTGTGAATCGGATAATTGCCTTGTGTTACAAAGGTCCCGATTCCCTGTTTCCTGATTACCACATCTTCTTCCTCAAGCGCCCTCATCGCCTCCCGGAGAGTGCCTCTGCTTACACCGAGCTTGGTGCAGAGATCACTTTCAGAAGGGAGCATATCGCCTTTCTCGAGTTTTTTATCGGTGATAAAACGGTAAATCTCCTCTTTTACCAAAAGGTATAGCAACGGCTGTTTGACCCTCTTTATCATTTCCATTTTTTCACCATATTAAGAAACCTGATGCAATCGATTAATAAGGTTTTGTCTCTTTGTTAAACTGGAATAGCAGTTTGTGCGGTTTTTATGGTTTTGGAGCGCAACTCCAGCTGAGGAGCGCTATTTGTTCGCCGATGTTTATAATTTTATGCGGTACGGTTTCGCTGACCAGAAGTGCGTCTCCTTCTTCAAGTTCAACAAACAGTCCGTTTTCATTTGTCATCACAACCCTGCCTCTGACAACGAAAAAGACCTCATGAGCTTCTGAATGGCCTGGATCCACCGCCCCTTCTTCTCCGGGAAAGAGTCGGGATGTGCCAAAGGTGATCTTTTCCGTGGCAAAGTACTCTCTGCACATCTCTTTACCTTCAAAAAAAATCCTGGCGTCCTTTTTCTTGATGACCTTGAATCCGCTCATCCTGTTTATACCTCCTTGTTTTATGGTACATAATATTCGGTTTCTGAATGGGCATTATGAGATTTAATGATGTCGGCACCTTTTCAATAAAAGGAAATCAGGCAAACATCATATGTTTAAATGTATGATTAACATAGGAAGTTGGTCAAGAAATTTTTGAATATGCAATGGAATTGATTGGAAAAACAAATAAACTGCAGAATAAAGCCTCCGGTTTGCATGTCAAATTCAAACGGTATGCATAGCAGTATGAATTGTTGCAGGTCACTTGGGGGTAACTTTTTTTCTTGACATGGCCCCTGAATATAAACGAATATCTAAACATTAGACGTTTAGATATTAGCCTTGCTCAGAGGTTGCGAATGTCCTTTTTCCAGGTTACCGCTTAATCTGACTTTGTGAGATTCTCCGCATGATTTCCGTTTTTCAAAAGCTCCTATTTAATAGACTGGTTTTCACAAACAAAAGGCACCTGCTCAACCCTTTTATGAGGACTGGTGTAGTATTGGCGGAGAGGGTCAAGTATCTTGACAAATCAAAGACGGAATAAAACTTTTGACTAATATATTTAACCTTTTGTTTAAGGAGGTAATTGGATGATAAAGCATGAGCTGAAAGAAGAGGTCGCCAGGGCCACCTGGTTATTCTGGGAAAAGGATCTTTCCCCTGGACAGGATTCCGGTGATACGAGTTTGAGAGATCCCCAGACCGGCCTTATATATATCTGCCCGAGACCGAAGCCCGGCATACTGCATATCCCCAACTGGGGAGTGATAAAAGATGAACATATCGTGGCAATCAACCAGCAGGGGGAGGTTGTGGATGATTCAGGACTTGAGCCGACGGTTGAAGCCCCCATGCATCTTGCAATATACGAAGCAAGGCCTGAGGTAAACGCCATCGTTCATTCACACGCTGTATGGTCTTCCGCATATGCGGTAACAGGGAAAAATATACCCCTTATCCTTGCCGAGCAATCACTGCGGCTGGGCGGAGAAGTCAGGTGTGCGGAATATGGGAAGGTGGGATCCGACGATATCGCAAGAAACATCGTGAGAGCCCTTGAGGGGAACAAGAATGCAGCCCTGATGATGAACCATGGGGCCGTATGTCTGGGCAGAAACTTTGAAGAGGCCTTTATCGTTTCGGATTTTCTGGAAAAAGGGGCCAAAACCGCACTTTTGGGCACTGTTCTGGGAGAACTTATAACCCGAAGACCTGATGAAATTCTTGATGATAGGCTGTTAAAAAAATAAAAATCAGGATACAGCGGCATGTGAAAGGAGGTGAAGGGGCGTTTTTTTGAAGACTGGTCATTAAGCATGAAGGTGAGAGGGTCTCTCGCCACACAACTAACCTGAAGGAGGAACACCATGAAAGGCAGATCTATTTCTTTTGCAGTTGTTTCCGTTATGGTTATGGCGCTGGTTTCAATCGGCTTTGGCTCCAGTGCTGATGCGGCAAAAAAACCTTGGGAAAAGATAAATTGGGACAAACCCGCTCCGGCCGCTGAAAGGCTTTCAGCCGATGAGTATGTCCTGCCTGAAGGATGGCAGGAGGCTACCAAGGGGGTAAAGAAGATTCTCCATTTTAATGCCGGCGGTATGAAGCATGATCCCGGTACACTGGCCAATTTTGAGCTTTTCGAAAAACTGACAGGCATAAAGGTCGAATATGTAGAGGTATCAGACCAGGTGCTGCTTCAGAAGACCATCAGTGCGCTGGTAAGCCGTGACCCGAATGTCACAAGCATGTGTGTGTCAGAACCTGCCTTTACGCTTCAGCATCTTATTGCCGCAGGCTGGCTGGAAAAATGGGACAGCGTCTGGAGTAAAGGGGTGAGGGCTTCCTATCCTGCGGGTCTGGTCGATCTCATGAAAGGTCCCGACGGACATTACTACGGCACCGTGGACACCTATAAGTCGGGCGTGTCCTACCTGAGACCTTCCTGGTTAAAGGCTGCAGGCGTGGAAGGAATTCCTGAGACCTGGGATGGATATATCGCTGCGGCAAAGAAATGCAGAGAGTGGGCCAAAAAAAACCTGGACCAGACTTATTACGGATTCGGTTTCGGCGCGGATCATTATTTCCTTCAGAAGCTCCAGGGGATGACCTATTCACAGGGCGGCAGATTGATAAAGGACGGCAAGATCAAGCTTCTGACCCCCGAGTTCAAGAATACATGGAGGACCTATGTAAACTTTGTACTGGAGGAGACATCGCCCAAGGCGGTACTTGGATGGACATGGAACGACTATCAGCAGGCCTTTGCCATGGGTAAGATGGCCATAATCACCGAGGCCTTGAATACTAACATGGTGCGTTTTTCAAATCCTGAAAAATCCCCCGGTCTGACAAAGTTGGCGACCGGCGGCAAGGCTGCGGCCCCGGGTGACTGGACCGCTATGCCGTCACCCAAATGGAACAAGGATATGCCCGATAAGTATACCGGAGCGGCTCCTGCCAATTTCTCAACCTTTATCATAAACAGATTCGCTCCTGACAATGCCAAGGCGGCTGCCATGCTCCTGGGTGAAGTAAGGATGAGCAAGCAGGGCGGAAAAAACGAGCTCCTTATCGAAGGTAATTCACCTTTCAATCCCGCCGTATGGAATGATAAGACCGTTATGGCAAAGGTCGCACATATAGATGTGAGAAAGACCGCAAACAAGAATGCCGTGATGGAGGTCTTTCCTCCAGGTGGTGAAAAGGCGATGGATATTCTGCTTGAGTACTACGGCAAGGCCGCAACAGGCAAGATGGATGCCATGAAAGCACTGGAAGCCGCTCAGAAAGAGATTGACGCCTTTCAGTCATATTAACAGATTATAAATCGGCCGGGGCCTTCAGTCTCCGGCCGGTCTTAAAACAGAAACCTATCTGGCGCTTATTCGGAAATGCCAAGTTCCGGATTCCTGTCATCGGTAAATCGGGCCTCGGCTGTCAGCAAAAACGAAGATAAAAAAAGCATTAAACTGGATGTTGACGGCTGAGTGCTCCATCCGGAAATCTCCGAATACCGGATGGAAATAATTAATGGTTTCCGGTTCAAACATTCCTACCCGGTAAGAGGCTTATTCATGAGGGTATCAAACAGCAAGTTCGGTATGATGTTATCTTTGCCCGGAGCATTTGTGCTTTTTTTGTGGGTCGTAGTTCCGCTGGGCATACTTGTGGTAACAAGCTTTCTGCGCTATGATAATATACATCCTGTTGTTTTTGGGGGGCTTAAGAATTATGAATATGTGTTCAATCATAGGATATTCTGGCTCAGTTTTAAAAACACGGTCATCTTCTGCGCCGGCGTCACCTCATTATCTTTGGTGGTGAGCCTTGTGCTTGCCCACTCGCTTTCCCGTATAAACAGATTCGCCAGCATTTTCAGGTCTCTGTCAATGTTTCCCTGGGCCGTGCCGATGGTGGTTTCCGGCTTCATGTGGGCCCAGATGTTCAATCCTTCCTTCGGCGTGATAAATGATTTCCTTCTTCGAACAGGAATTATTTCCAAACCGATGGATATATTCGGAAATCCAGCCCTTGCGATGATCGGGGTCATTTTCGCTGACGCCTGGACCCGAATTCCATTTATGACCATAATAATACTTGCAGGGCTTGAAAGCATCGACCCGAGCCTTTATGAGGCGGCACGTGTAGACGGAGCCGACTCCATACAGATTTTCAGGCGCATATCCCTTCCTCTCAATAAAAAGGCGATCATGACAGGGGTCATAATAACGACAATATTTTCGTTTAGAACCATTGATACGATATTTTCAATGACATTCGGCGGTCCTGCAAAGGGGACCTATACGTTCGGATTCTATATCCTTGACAACATATATCGTTTCTTTAATTTCGGCGTGGCAGGAGCGATGAGTATTATTCTTCTTATACTGCTGCTTATAATCGGCAGTGTGTTCATATATCAAACACTTCGCATAGAAGAACGATAACGGGGTTTTAAAAGTGAGACAGTTTATATGCAGAATAATTGATCATAAGGCTACGCCATATGTGGTGCTGAGCGTACTTCTTTTCATCATCCTGATTCCGATAGGCTGGACTCTGTTGACATCCCTTAAGAGCCTGAAGGAGGCCTTTCAGACCCCGCCCACATATTTCCCCGACAAATTGACCCTTGAGGCTTACAGAAAGGTGCTGACGGAGACTCCGGTTCCCAGGTATGTGCTTAATTCACTCATATATGCACTGGCAACCGCGGCTTTTGTTCTGTCGGCAGGGACATTTGCGGCCTACGGACTCAGTAAATACCCTTACAGGGGAAGCAATACCATCCTGATATCCTTTCTCGTAACCAGGATACTTCCTCCTCTGAGTCTTCTGCTGCCCTTCTACATGATCTTCAGATATTTTGGGATGATCGACACAAAGATAAGCGTCATTGTTTTCACAATATATCTGTCATACCCTCTTGCGGTATGGATATTGAAATCATTCTTCGATACTTATCCAACCGATCTTATGGAAGCCGGCTTGATTGACGGGTGCAGCAGGATAGGCGTGCTGTTCAGGATTGTGCTTCCGGGGGTGGCAAGTGGTATTGCGGCCGTTGCGATTATCACCTTCCTGTGGACATGGCAGGAGTTCCTGGCACCCTATCTCTTCCTGAACAGTGATCTGCATAAGCCTATAACGGTCGGTGTTTATTATTTTGTGGGGGATGAATTGACTTACTGGAACACAATATCCGCCGCGGCGATGCTTGCAAGTGTTCCCGGCATACTGTTTTTCCTGATCGCGCAGAAATACATCGTAAAAGGCCTTACCTCCGGAGGGGTGAAAGAATAGAAAAAGGGTTCGGGGAGTCTCTCCGAATGAAATAAAATTACACAGGCCCCCTGAACCCTCAACTTTATTAAACCTCGCTCTTATGTCTTTCCACACCAGTCAAGAATAAATGCCGCATATTCCGCGGCCGTGACAAGGATATCCGATATCTCCGCATGCTCATTTTTCGAATGAGACTGGTGACTGTTTTTGCCTCCATATATGATACTAGGCATTCCCCCCTGATTGAAGTAATACCTCGCATCGCAGGTGGCCATCATTCCGAGCACCTCCGGTTTCCTTCCGAAATTATCCAGGGTTTTCAGAAGGGCGGCGGTGAAGGGATGTCCCTGAGGCATTTCAAAGGGGTCGTTTTTTATTCCCTCAAATCTGATTTTCACATGGTCCTTTATCCATGGATCATTAATTGAATAAATCACCTCTTTAAGCTCATTTTCGACCTGGCCCATGGTTCGGTTCGGAAGGAATCCAACTCCTCCTTCCATTGTGACGAGATCCGGGACGATTGAAAAGAAGTCTCCCCCCTTTATTATCCCCACATTTACCTGGCCCGGATATTCGAAGCCGTCAAAAAGAGGGTATCCTTTTCCTTCTTCAATAAGACGATCTTCATAATTGACAAGGGCCTCGACTATCTTGGATGCCTTCTCAACGGCATTCACGCCGTAGCGCTTGTTTCCCAGGTGGGCCTGCTTGCCTTCGACTTCAATGATGAATTGAAGTGCCCCTCTGTTGGCTATATATACATTATGATCAGTGGGTTCGAGGACCAAAACGGCATCAGCACGAAAGCCTTCCCTCACAAAGGCCAGGGCTCCCGCCATACCGACTTCCTCTTCGTTAGTCAGATGAACTTCGATATCGCCTTTAAGTGATATACCCATATCCTCAAGTGCTTTTAAGGCCAGGAACATGGATGTTATTGCCGCCTTGTCGTCAACGGATCCGCGCCCATAGAGCCGATCTCCTTCTATCCTCGGGGTAAAGGCATCCTGCCAGTCGCCCGGACCGACCACATCTGCGTGAGCACAGGTTATAAGGCTTTTCCCCCCCCCCTGACCCCTGAGGAAATATCTGGTTTGAGGACGACCTTCAAACGGGACCGAGATGCCGGATGCAAATTCGGGATCGGTTCTGAGCTCATCCCGCATCGGGATGAGGGATGCCTCGCCTTTAAGAGATGAAAAGATTTCATGAAGCTTTTTCTGAATTTCTCCCTCCTGGCCGGATACGCTCGGGATCGATACAAGGGTCGAAAGCAGTTGAGCCGCCTCACCGCTCTTATTTTCAATGAGAGTCCTGATGTGTTTTATAGTTGTTTCATTCGGCATTGGTTGATTCCTCCTGGTGGTTGGATACCACAAAAATTGGATCAATAAAAGATTCGAGTCGAAAAGATGAAGTTAAGCCTAGGTGTCATGCCCAGCATGACCGCTTGCCGGGCTCCGGAACATGATCACTCTGCAAAAGGCCGGAGTCAATCAACCGGATACCTGGTAAATTTTAAATGGATATCAGAGAAGGGGACGCAGCGCCTTTGAGGTCATTTCGATGGCACTGTACTGGTCGGGCTCCTGAAAAACCTCGGCAGAAACATACCCGTCATAGCCGGTATCTTTGATGAGATCCATTATCATGGGGAAATCGAATACTCCCATGCCGGGCGGGCATCTGTTGGAATCACAGAGATGTATGTGTTCCAGATAGGGTGAGGCCTTTGAAAAGCCCTCTTCCATGGATTCGTCCTCAAGATTCATATGGAACAGGTCGGTCATCAATCTGAAGTTTTCACTGCCCACCCTTTTGACGACGTCGACTCCTTCTTGAGTTGAAGTTATGCAGTTGGTGTAGACATGGGTGGCCGGTTCAAGCACAAGGATAACATCCTTTTCCTCGGCAAATTCGGATATCCTTGCAAAGGCGCTGTACATCCATTCTTCCGAAATTTCTTTAGGAATATGGCTGTAATATTTCCCTCTCAGCCTGCCTATATTAACCTTCGCTCCAAAAACAGCTGCAAGTCGGATGACTGCTCTTGTCCTGCTAAGTGCCTCTAAGCGTATATCCTCGACCGGGTCCATGAAGGAGATACGATCGCGACCATATATTTCCCCGGTACATATAACGGGAATCTCTATGCCGAAGGAGCGGGACAGTCTTTCTATTTCATCGAGATTCAGTTCTGAAGGATCCCTAACCATCATCTCCATGCCGTCGAAATCATGTTTTTTCAACAGTGAAAATGACTCCGAGAAATTACCCTGAAATACCATCCCACCTTCAGGAACCTTCAGATCGGGAGTAGCGACCACATAAGCTAATTTAAGCGGCATTAATATGTCTCCTAGGGCACAGTACTCAGTAGATTTTTTCCGTTTCTTTGTCGAACAGGTGAATCTTGTTAGTATTTACAAGGAATGTAATATCGTGGTGTACCCTTGCCTTTGTTAGGGGATCGACCGAGGCAACGACAGAGCTTTTCCCGCATATCGAACGGAGAACGACCTGAGAACCCATCGGTTCGTATACCTCTATTTTTGCACGCATTTCTTCTGCTCCTGGAAAAGGCTCTTTCAACTCCCCGTCAAAGATATGCTCGGGCCGGATGCCGAGGATGACTTCCCTTCCCAGTGCCTTCATATACCTGGCCCGAAGCTCTTGAGGCACGGTAAACCTGAATCCGACACCGGTAACGTAAAGGATATCGTTTTCCTTCTCGACCCCGGCATCAAGAAAATTCATTGCAGGACTTCCGATGAATCCTGCAACAAAAAGGTTGTCAGGATTGTTGTAGACTTCAAGCGGAGGGCCTTCCTGCATGATTTCACCCTGATCCATTATCACGATTCTATCGGCAAGGGTCATTGCCTCAACCTGGTCATGGGTCACATAAACGCTTGTAGTCTGCAGTCGTTCATGCAGTTTTGCGAGTTCACCTCGCATCTGAACCCTCAATTTTGCGTCCAGGTTGCTCAAAGGTTCGTCAAAGAGGAAGACCTTCGGTTTTCTCACTATGGCCCTTCCGATTGCGACTCGCTGGCGCTGGCCTCCGGAAAGCTCCTTGGGTTTTCTTTTCAAAAGTCCGTCAAGTTCCAGTATCCCCGCAGTGTCATCGATGCGGGATTCTATGTCATCCTTCGGCAACTTCTGCAGGCTCAGCCCGAAACTCATGTTCTTATATACGTTCATATGAGGGTAGAGGGCATAATTTTGAAAAACCATGGCGATATCACGATCTCTCGGGCTCATCTGGGTGACGTTTTTGTCTCCGATATAAATATCACCACCCGTGAGCTGTTCAAGTCCCGCGATCATTCTGAGCGTGGTGGATTTACCGCAGCCTGAAGGCCCTACGAGGGCGATAAATTCCTTGTCTGCTGCGGTAAGCGTGACATTTTTTACGGCCGTTACATCACCGAATTTTTTTGTTATATTTACAAGCCTTATCTCTGCCATTCCCTAAATCCCCCGTACAAACCTGATAAGTGAAAAGATTTTAGTGGTATTTTTAATACCAGCCGAATTCGTCAACGGCCTCGAAAAAGGCGACTACATTTTCCCATGGCACATCCGGCTGAAGCGCATGGGTAGGTGCTATGAACAGGCCTCCACCTTCACCGAGGACCTCTATGACTTCTCTTACCTTGTCTCTTACCTCGGAAGTTGTGCCGAACGGCATGGTGGTCTGAATCCCTATGCCGCCCCAAAAAGAAAGATCAGCACCATGACGTTTTTTAACGCCCGCGAGATCAACACATTCGGGTTGAACAGGATTCAAGACATCAATGCCCATATCGATAAAATCATCGATAAGGGGTGTTATGCTGCCGTCGGAATGAAAGAATATGATGACTTCTGGATTGATCTGTTTCGCGGAATCGATGATCCTTGCAAGACGTGGCTTGACCAGATCTCGAAAAGTCGATGGAGACATCATGAGAGACTGCTGAGTCCCGAAGTCGTCTCCCAGACGGATAATATCCACCCCTGCTTCAGCATAACGGGCAGCCATACGGCATCTTATCTCAGTAATCCTTTCAAGTAAATATTCGGCAAATGGTGTGTTGATCAAAAAATCCATAAGAAGGGTATCCATCCCCCTCATCTCCCATGCCAGTTCAAAAAGGGTTTGCTGGAGAAAGCCTGCCGCGGCAAGGCCGTCCTCATGAATGAGATCGACCATCAGATCCAGATCTTTATGGGCTTCAGGTTCCATCGGGTCGGGAAATGGAAAGGCCTTTAATTCCTGGACGCTGTTCATGCCTTTGAGTGGGGCCACTCTTTTGGTATAATGATGGGTGGAGCCGGGGACAAAGGCCACTCCCCATTCATTTATTTGCGTGCCCTCGGGAAGGGCCCCATGAAATCTTGAAAAATCGGGAGGAGAAGAGGGCGATCGGAAAGAAACGTGGCGGAGCTCCCAACCGAAATATTCATCGGGCGTAAGAAAGGGGGGCCTGACCTCATGAATGAAACCGGATGGTACTCCAAATGGCCCCAGATGCTCCTCCGGTATTCCCGCCCCCACATTGTCGTTAAAGGTCTTCATCATCGGGGGAGTGAAACGGGAACAAGCTGGTACCCTGTCGGGGCCGGTTCGCCTGATGGCCCTTATTACCCTCTCCCTCGGGGACATCCTCGGTCTTTTCCCCGATTTGTATTCATGGTTCTTTTGTGTTGCTTTTTCCGTCATCGTCGGCAATTGTTCCTTATATGTGTCGTCCCTGTCAGACAAATCATCCATTGTTTTGAAGGCACCTGTTTCATGAGATTTAATCGGGAAGCCCGTTTTTTTGAATCCAGTCCCAGGCATCCATCATGTTTTCCTTGAATCCCGCCTTCGGTATAAACTTTTTGTCGAAAAAGGCCGTTCCGATCGTAAAACCCCAGGCCCCGGCATCCCTTACCTGAGCGATCCTTTCGTAGGAATCTATACTTCCCGCCGATACCACGGGGACATTAGTGGTGGCTTTTACAACCTCTTTTAGAAGTGCTACCGCATCACCGGTGTACCGGTAGGTGAGAAGATCAAACCCGTCAACTCCTTTTGCCTCCAGCCTCTTTGTTTGCTCAACCGTTTCTTCGATCGTTCCGTCAAGTATGCTGGGGTGACCATGGACATTGCCGATAAATGGGAAATATTTTACAGGGGTGTCTTTTAGAAAATCGTTGATGGAATCAAAAAAAACAGTGCCCATAAGGATATCAAACCCGCATTCAACTGCAAGCTTTGCCCCTGCAAGCCCTTCTTCCTCCGAGAGGCTTACGATTTCCAGGTTTGTAGTTTTCCCAGCGTCATTCATCATTGTGACAAGCCGTTTCATGTCGTTTTTGGGAAGTCCTACGTCCTTGAATCCCCATTGGGTTACGGGGGTATCCTCGAGTCCTTCGAACAGCTCAATAGCGTTTTCCACGGTCTGATCATTGTAGGTCAGCATTACAATCAATTCAGGTTTCATTTCATTTCTCCAGTTTATTTAAGTAAGATTTAAAATTGTTTTCCCATGCCTTAGGGCATGTCGAATACACCAATCAGGTTCTCATAAAGAGATACATACCTTTTGTATGCGGCATCATAAATGTCCCTGTTTTGCCGGTCGGGCAGGTATTCATTTTTTACGGTAACCGATTTTTGAATTGCCTCTTTAAGGTCCTTGAAGATCCCCGCCCCTTTTCCCGCTATAAAGGCGGCACCGAGACAAGCGGCATCCTGATCATTTGCGGTTGTGACAATTTTTTTGTTTAACACGTCGGATTTTATCTGGTTCCATAAGGGGCTTTTGGCTCCTCCACCAAGGCATATGATCTCCTCCACAGGGATATCGAGCCCTTTGAGAACATCTACGTTTCTCCTGACGATAAAAGCTATAGCCTCCATGGTGGAACGGACAAAATGCGGTTTGCCGTGGTGGAGGGTAAAACCGAAAAACACCCCCTTCGCCTTGGGATTGGCCTCGGGGGCCATTGCCCCTTCAAGATGCGGCAGCATCACCACCCCATCGCACCCAGGTGCTACGGTTCCGGCCTCCTCATCAAGCAGGGCGTACGAATCCCTGTCGAGTACTTCGGAAAGATCAATCTCCTGCCGGCAGAATTTATCCCTGAACCATTTAAGGACCATGCCTCCGCTGGTGAAGGTGTGTGCCATGTACAGGTCGGCAATGCCATGGTAATGGCACGGCATTGCCATGTTAGGATCCATGAAGGGCCTTTCAACGGTTGCGCAGATGGCCAGCGCGGCCCCTGTATTTTCACTGAAAAGGCCGGGAGAAATGTTACCCACTCCTATGGCTCCGGCCGCCTGGTCAAGGGCTCCAGTCGTGATGATCAATTCAGAACTGAGGCCCAGCTCCCGGGCGACTTCGGGCAGTATCGTTCCTACAACTTCACCCGATTCCTTTATCTCCGGCAATCGGCTTTCTTCAATTTCAAGACGATCAAGCATCTCTTTCCACCAGCCTTTGGTCCTGATATTCCAGTACACGGTGGAAGAGAGCAAGGATCCCTCAGCCGCATATCTGCCGGTCAGGCGAAAGATGAAATAATCTTCCAGGAGAAGAAATTTTTCTGTCTTGTTAAAGAGTGCATTTCTGTTTTTTCTGATCCAGAGAAGTTTGGATGCCGGCCAGGTGGGGACGATTTTGACTTGCCCCGTTATTTCGTAGGTAGTGGCATCGGAAAAGTCACTGTCAAGTTCTTCGGCTTCCTTCTGTGCCCTGTTGTCGAGCCATACGATGGCGTTATGAAGCGGCGATCCATTGCGATCCAACATTACAAGGGTTTCTCCCTGTACTGACATCCCCAAAACCCCGACCTCTTTTACCGGTATCTTTGTCTTTTCGAACAGCTCCTGGATAGAGGCCTTAAAGGACTGCCAGTAGGTCTCAACAGGCAGCTCGACTTCAAGCGGGCTGGGAGTTATCAAGGAGTATTCCCTGACCGACTTGCCTACAACATTTCCCTGTTCCGTTATAAGTGCTGTTTTTATAGCGGTAGTGCCGAGATCCAGGCCCAAGATATACATAGTAACCTCCTCACATTTTTATTCGAATCAAGATAGAAGACAGCCTTGCCGACTGAAAATTTGGCGGCTTTGTGAAAAAGCTAAACTGTCCCGCGTGGGGCGGGATTATGATTTATCTTTAAGTCATTGCGCTCCCGCTGGAAACGGGATATGTGTGTCTTATTCCTCAAGGCTTGAAGGCCTTGTTTCGCCTTGACGGGAAGACCTTTTAGCGTGCCGTCTGTATTTTGAATCTTTATGAACTCATAAAGATTCAGGGTTTTAAAAAAAATGTGACCGAGATGATATACAAACATTAGACGTTTAGATCTTTATCGATTAGATAAGTAAGTGTCAAGAAAAAAATACCTTTTGAGCCATGATGCAGGTACCCTGTGCTCAAGCCTCCGGGTCGTCGTTTGCCGGGGAATTTGGTGAGGCAGAGAGATTACCTGAATAGCGTTTGCGTTCCCCTGAGCCGGGGCGGAAATAAGTGACTCCCTGCCTTCTCATCTCGAATATTTTATCTTTAACTTGGTCATCCTACGCCCGGAATAGCGGTCTGAACCCTTTCGGGGTAAATAGATGTCCGCTCCGTGTCTGGAGTGGTTACTTTAGGAGATCAGGAAATTATGACGAGGCTGTTTTTTTATTAGACAAATCTACAGATTCATTTTTCCCGGATTGAGGATCCCACTGGGATCCAGTAATCTTTTTATGCCTCGCATCATGTCCAGATAACTGCCTGAATGCTCAAGGGGCATAAAGGGGGCCTTGGCAAGACCGATCCCATGCTCTCCCGTCAGTGTTCCCCCGAGACTTAAGGCTAGACAAAAGATCTCTTCTGCAGCCCTGCAGGCCTGCTCGGTTTGTTCCTGATCATGCCTGTCATACATGATCTTTGGATGAAGATTGCCGTCACCTGCGTGACCGAAAACAACAAAGGGAAGGCTCAGTTTGCCGAGGATTGATGAGATACCGGTCATAAGCTCCGACACCATGGATATGGGGACGGTTACGTCTTCCGACAGATTACCCGATCCCATCTTTGCAGCTACGCTTCCGGCCCATCGTCTGGCCCGCCAGAGGGTTTCCGCCTCCTCCTGTGAGGAAGCAGTCTTGACCTGTTTTGCCCGGTTTTTACCGAAAACCCCCTTGATTATCTTCATCTGAAAGGCTGTTTCAGTTTCAGTATAGCCGTCCGTTTCAACCAGTATCATTGCCGAGGCTTCCGGGATATCCAGATCCGTCTCTTCTCTGAGTGTATTGAGTGTGTTTTCATCAAGAATTTCAAGGACGCTTGGTATTATTCCTGAGCTGATTACATCTTTTACAGAGTCGGCAGCGTCGGCAAGGGTTGAAAAAAAGGCCTGCGCGGTCATGCAGGCCGGAGGTCTGGGCCTTATTTTGAGTGCTATTTCAGTTATGATTCCGAGGGTCCCTTCAGAACCGACGAAAAGGCTTGTCAAATCATATTTTGCCAAGGATTTAAGACATCTGGAACCGGTCCGCAGAATCCTTCCGTCAGGCAGTACCACTTTTAGCCCCATTACATAGTCCCTTGTGACGCCGTATTTCGCCCCTCTTATGCCGCCCGCATTTGTGGCAACATTACCGCCTATCGTGCATACGCTTCCGCTTGCCGGATCGGGCGGGAAAAAGAATCCGTAAGGACTCAGTGCCGCCTGAAGATCGTCATAAACAACACCTGGCTGAAGCATACAGGTCCTGTCGGTTATACTTATCCGAATTATCTCTTTCATTCTGCAAAGGTCCAGCACGATTCCGCCTCTGACCGGAACTGCTCCGCCTGCAAGTCCGGTCCCTGCACCGCGCGGTACGACAGGGAAACCGTGAGCGTTGGCGATTGAACATACCTTTGATACCTGTTCGGTTGTACGCGGCCATACAGCCGCTTCAGGTCTGTGTCGATGATCGGACGCATCGTATGAATATGATACAAGGTCGATCAGTGAATCGGTGAATCCGTCTTTTCCAACAGCATCGATCAATGATCCTTTTATGTCTTTATTCAATCTGTTTTCCACAGGCAAAAACCCGGTTCTAAAATGCATAAGATTCCATCGCAGGGAAGTGTATGAAGGCTTGCCCTCTTTATCCTCAATCAGGTCAATCTTTGAAAGGAGTGAATTTGGGCAGGCTGACGGTTTCAGATACATCCTCCCAGACAAGGTTCACAGGCATCTCGCAGAACAGTTCAGAGGGCCTGCATCCGACAATATTCGTAAGTATTTTTGGTCCTTCGGCAAGTTTGACAACCGCAGTTGCGTAGGGGAGGTCTTTTTTGAAGGCAGGGTGAAAGGCGATATGGTAGACGACATAACTGTATATGGCTCCTGTGCCGCCTGAAACAATCCATTTTGCTTCGAATGAATGGCACTGCGGGCATATTACCGAAGGCGGCCATCTAACATGGTCACAATTTTTACATTTCTGAAACCTCAACTCATGTTCTCTGCAACCTTTCCAGAATTCTTTCGTATCGGCATTGGGTCTCGGAAGTGGTTTTGAATACATTTCAAAATCTCCTCAGGATTATGGCGGTGCTGCTCTGAAATACGGCCCCATTGTCCGAACATAGAATGAGCTCCGGGGTTTTGTTCCCGGTTTTCGGGCCAAGCTGCCTTTGTTCGCACCGTCCCATGAGTTGCATAACGGCCTCGGTAATCGGTGTGAGACCCATGAAATAAGACTCCGAAAGCAAGCCGCCCGAGGTGTTTACAGGGAGCCTTCCTCCGGGCGCAGCGCGCCCGTCCTTGAACCATTCCTTGCCCTCGCCGGGCCTGAAAAAACCAAAATCCTGAAGACTGATTTCAACCGTGTAGGTAAAACAGTCATATATCTCACATGCGTCAATGGCGTGCCTTGTTATGCCTGCCATCTCAAAGGCCTTTTTGCCTGAAAGGGCCGCACCGGTCGGGCCGGCCATTATATCCGACTGATGGATATCCACGGAGGTATTGTGCTCACCTATTCCCATTATTGTGACGGTCGGATGACGCAGGTCGCGTGCCCGTTCGGTTGAAGTAATTATGCATGCCCTCCCGCCATCCGAGACAAGGCAGCAGTCATCTCTTCGGAAAGGCTCCACCACCCATTCCGAATTGAAGTAATCCCGATCAGTGAGCATTTTCTTGTTTGACATTGCAAGGGGATTAATGTTTGCCCATTTTCTCTGGCTTACCGCAATTTCCTTCCATGTGTCCGGTCCTGTTCCGAACCTATGCATTGCTCTTCTGGCCGCCATAGCAAAATTTGCAACACGGCTGAATTCTCCAAAGGCGGCAATGTCGTCCGGGTGCTCACTGTTGGTGGCACCTTCTGCAAAGCTTCTTCTGCCGGACAGGGCGTTATCGCCATAAACAAGAAGCACATAATTACAGAAACCCGCATCCAAGAGGCTTATTGCGTGGAGAACCTGCCCCCTGGCACAGTAGGATTCCTGGCTCATGATCGCCGGTTGGATTCCCAGGTGCTGCGCAACAAGGTATGGGGTTACCGCTACGTCATTTGCAAGAGGATGGAACTGTCGGTAGCAGATAAGGCCGTCTATATTATCCTTGCCAAGCCCCGAGTCCTTTATGGCGTTGGCACACGCCTCGACATGGAAGCTGAGGGCGGAGCGCTCCGGTACCCTGCCCTGGGGGGTATATCCTACGCCGACTATGGCGTATTTATCCTTGAGCCTAGTTCCTGCCATGTTATAACTCCGCACCAAGTATAAAGGATTCGCCTTCCCTTTGTTGCAAGGAAAGAATAAATTATCGGGGTTACCCTGTCAAGAAAGGCCAATGTCCACAGGCATATTTGTCTTTGTGAGGACATCTTAATCGGACGTTGGATTAGGGGTGCCGGCCGGGGGGGTGCCGAATTTACGGATGCTCACTTATAGGATAGGGAAAAATCGAGTTTATGGGAAAAAGAGCAAAATTGCAAAACCGGCTTGACACGATTCTGCAATTGTTCTAGTGTCGCCATTAATTAAAACAGAAAAGGTGACCTGCCTTATGCGGAAAATATTTATCATTCAGTTTAAAACCCTCGTACCCAATACCTACATGTATTAAGGCCTGCCGCCACTGTCCCAGGTGGTCAAGCAGGCTTCCCCAGACCCTTAATCCCAAATTACCGTAAAATTTAACAAAGACCTGTAAGGTTTGAGCCTCAGACCTATGCCCTGAGATGTCTTTTATCGAACATTTCGAATCAGGTCAAAGGAGTTTGTATTATGTCCATTTTTGAAAAGCCCGTTCTTTCCCTGGTTTACAGATTCAACTGGATTTCATCGTTTTTGATCGTTGTAATGATGCTTCTGACCTGCGCCGATGTTGTCCTGCGCTTTTTTCGTCATCCGATCCCGGGTACATATGAGATCGTCGGATTACTTGGGGCACTGGTGATATCCTTTTCCCTTGCCTATACATCGGAAAAAAAAGGACATATCGCAGTGGAATTTCTAGTAAAAAGGCTGCCTGCACGACTTCAGAACCTTATAAATGCCTTTAACCTAGCCATTGCAACGGTGCTTTTTTCACTTATTACAAAGGAAAGTTTTCTCTATGCAGGAGAACTCAAAAGTGCCGGTGAGGTCTCTCTCACTCTTCATATGCCTATCTATCCCTATATATATGGTGTTGCGCTGGGATGCGGTCTTTTTTCTCTTCTTCTTGTCAAAAATACCATAACCGGCATGCGGAGGCTTTTTTAAAGTGAATCCAATAACGGCAGGTTTTATCGGTATAGCCGCCCTGTTCCTGTTACTTTTCATGAGAACGCCGGTAGGATTTCTCATGGCCATTGTGGGTTTCCTGGGTTTCGGTTTTCTTGTATCCTTTGACGCGGCGAAGAGCCTTCTGGCCAAAGATTTTATTATGGTTTTCGGCTCCTACAGCCTTTCCGTAATACCACTCTTTGTCCTGATGGGACAGGTTGCCTTTCACTCAGGTATCAGCACGAGGCTTTTCAAGGCGGCCTACAAATGCATAGGTAACATTCCCGGTGGCCTGGCCATAGCAACAATAGGCGCGTGCGCTGGATTTTCCGCCATATGTGGTTCAACAAATGCAACCGCGGCAACAATGGCGGCCGCGACAATTCCTGAAATGAAAAGATATAACTACAAACCGGGTCTTGCCACCGGAGTCGTGGCGGCCGGAGGGAGCCTGGGAATACTGATACCACCCAGTGTCATATTTATCGTCTATGGAATAATGACGGAGCAGTCGATCGGAAAACTCTTTATCGCAGGTCTTTTGCCGGGGATAATCCTTACTCTTCTGTTTATACTTTCCATATCCGTGTGGACATGGTTATGCCCCGATATAGCCCCCAGAGGCCCGAAAACAACCTTGAGGGAAAAACTCCATTCTCTGAAGGGAATATCTGAGACTTTTATCGTTTTTTCCCTCGTGATGGGAGGGCTTTTCATCGGCATGTTCACGCCGACCGAAGCAGGTGCGGTAGGCGCCTTAGGCATGATCGTGCTTGCCTTTGTGCGGCGTAAACTCTCCTGGGATTCGTTTAGAAAGTCCCTGTTTGAGACTACGCGTATTTCATGCATGATCCTGGTAATAGTGGCCGGGGCAACCATCTTCGGCCATTTTTTGGCGGTCACCAGAATCCCGTATGAGGTCGCTTACTGGATTTCCGATTCTCAGCTGCCCCCCTTTGCTATTGTGCTGCTTATTATTCTGGTGTATCTGATAGGCGGTTGTTTCATCGATGCCCTTGCATTAATAATGCTGACAGTGCCCATATTCTATCCCGCAATAGTCGAGATGGGTTACGACCCGCTATGGTTCGGTGTGATTATCGTACTTGTTACACAGATAGGTGTTATTACCCCTCCGGTGGGAATAAATGTGTATGTTGTAGGGTCGGTGGCAAGGGATGTCCCCCTTAATGTCATCTTCAGGGGTGTGATCCCCCTGTTGATTGCACTGGTGATAGGGACGCTTATATTGATCCCTTTTCCGCAGATAACGACCTGTTTACCCAGCCTTATGGGTTAGGCATGCAAAAAGGTCTCAAGGATTTCCGGGTTCAAATGGAGGATGTTAAAGAATTCCGGCGCCGTCACATAGAACCTTCTTTTGCTTGCGTATACTCATGTTTTATGCGAATAAAAAATGACGGCTTCTTTCCCGAGATGTTGCCTCAAAGCGTTATAAAAAGATTCTTTTATCGAAAAAAGCAGGTAAGAGGAGGTATGTATGGAAATGGATATCTTCGAAAAGATGGATACATCGGAGCTTGCAAAGTATATCGAATTTTTGCTTTGGCACTACAGGGTAGTCGATGCCTTCTGGTTTATATTTATTGAAGATAAATACGGCAAACCTGTTGCGGAAGAAATCAATGAAAAGGTATGGGGAAGAGTCTCAGGTATGGCGATAAAGGATTTGATTTCAAAATTCAATATAGAGGAAAAGGGACTTAAAGGCTTTACAAAGACCCTGAGACTTTTTCCATGGTGCATACTTGTTGGGTATGAAATAGAGGAATCGGATAAAGAGGTGTTTGTATCGGTAAGATCCTGTCCTACTCAGATGGCCAGGATAAAAAGAGGACTGGGTGAATATGTGTGCAAGGAAATGCACAGGAGGGAATTCGTCGGAATAGCGAATGCCGTGGATGAAAATATCGATGTGGAATGCATGTTTGCACCACCTGATCCCCATCCTGATGATATGTTCTGTAAGTGGCGTTTTACAGTTAAGGATGGAAAAAACTGTTAGGGCGGCTTAGGAAGTGTCATGAAAACAGAGAATTATTAATGATCGCTTAAGGAGGCTTCAGTGCATATTTGTTTGCCGGCAGCAATTTTGACCTTGACATCCGCTCTGGTAATGGCATAAAGAATAACATCATGTTTTCAGCACCTAAAAATATTGTTAATAATTCAAAGACGGAAAAAGGCTTGTCGGGCCGCCCTTTGATGGTAATGTCATCGGGAGAGTCTGATCCTCAAGTGTTCGTCGACTGTAATTGGTGGTGGAACAGCTGGTGGGCATCCTGAGTGCTCTTTGACCTGTGAGTCGAAGAATTCTTAAAAAAATAAAGCCCGCCCTTTTTAAAAGGGCGGGCTTTTTATTTGAAAGGAAAGGATCAATGATTACTAAGAGAGAGAAAAAATGGTGGTGGCTTATGCACAAGCGGCGCGGGTGAACTTCAGGCAGATGCCTTTAATGTTTACTCCAAGGCATAAGCCCGCCGCTCATAAGAGCGGCGGGCTTTTTTTATTTAATTATCTGAAAATAACAGAACAATACCGACAAAAAAAGGAGGCAACAATGAGACATGAAGTGATTAATCTGGCAAAGGATGAAATGCCTAGACAATGGTACAATATCCTGGCGGACATAAAAGTAAATACGGCCCTTGGCCCGGACGGCAAGCCACTGAAGCCGGAAGACCTGGCACCTGTCTTTCCGATGAACCTCATAGAACAAGAAGTAAGCACGGAGCGGTGGATCGATATCCCTGATGAGGTAATGGATGTCCTGAACATATGGAGACCTTCACCTCTGATCAGGGCGCATTCTCTTGAAAGAGCCCTGGGTACCCCGGCAAAGATATATTTCAAAAATGAATCTGTGAGCCCTCCAGGAAGCCATAAGGCCAATACCGCCGTGCCTCAGGCATATTACAACAAGGAATTCGGGATAAAGAAGCTTACTACCGAGACCGGAGCGGGGCAGTGGGGAAGCGCGCTGTCCTTCGCATGCTCCCAGTTCGGTCTTGAATGCAAGGTTTTCATGGTCAGAGTAAGCTTTGAGCAGAAGCCATACAGGCGCACCATGATGCAGGCATGGGGAGGCAACTGCGTGGCAAGCCCCAGCAGAGAAACCCAGGCAGGAAGAGATGCACTTGAAAAAGATCCTGATACTCCCGGAAGTCTGGGAATGGCAATAAGTGAGGCGATCGAGGAGGCGGTAGGAGACGTAAGCGGTAAGACGCGTTATTCACTCGGTAGCGTCCTAAATCACGTAATGCTTCACCAGAGTATAATCGGACTTGAGACAAAGAAGCAATTTGAAAAAATAGGCGAATATCCTGATATAATAATAGGTTGCGCAGGTGGCGGAAGCAATTTCGCGGGTCTGGCGTTTCCCTTTGCCTATGATAAAATGAGCGGCCGGGAAATAGAGATCATGCCCGTGGAACCCAATGCGTGTCCAACCATGACCAGGGGGCCCTATGTCTACGATTTCTGCGATTCCGCCGAATATACGCCTTTGCTTCCGATGTACAGCCTTGGGCACGACTTTGTCCCTGCACCGATTCATGCGGGAGGTTTGCGTTACCACGGTATGTCACCCACGGTAAGTCAGCTCGTGACAGAGGATATAGTCTCCCCCAGGTCTGTTTCTCAAATCGACGCGTACAAGGCGGGGGTCTTATTTGCCAGGACAGAGGGTATTATTCCCGCACCTGAGACTACAAATGCCCTGGCATTGGTTGTTGAAGAGGCACAAAAGGCAAAAGAGGAGGGAAGGGAAAAGGTTATCGTAGCCAGCTTCAGCGGCCACGGCCTGTTGGATCTTGGAAGCTATGAGAGATTTTTCGCCGGTGAAATAATTGACTGTGAAATGCCAGAAGAAGTTATTACAAACGTAAATGAGTTGCTCAAAGACTATCCGAAACCGGATTTTGTGAGCAGCCTCAGACCATGAATACTGGTGAATCATTCAGGGCTGATCCACCATTAAGAAGTCATGGGTAGCGTATGGTTCACGGGCTTCATTACTCGCTTCCGGGCGCCTTGCATGCAATATCTCTTTTTGGCGTTCGGGAGCAAATGGAAACCCAGGTCAGGGTTGATAGCGTATTTATCCGGCGCTGGATTTCATTCATCCTTGAATATTAAAACCCCTTTGAACCAAAGAGAAAAACGGTTAAGAAGGATGTCGCTGCGCGGCTTCCGGTTGTCGAAGGTAATCACTACGATCTGTAAGCTTTTGCCCTTACTAGATCTGCACCAGATTTATGCCGCCCCATGTACCCATCGCATCATCAAGAATTACAACCCCGCCGATAATAGATGTCATGCCCTGTGCCCATTTGATCGCCTTTTTCATGTCTGTTTGCTCTCTTATCCTGTTGCACAGGGAGGTGGCGGCCGCATCTGCAACCGTAGCGGAAGTTGAAACAACGCATGCCACATGGGCCGATCCCATGCTCAAGGAATGTCCAACCACCCCGGATGAGGAACATACTCCTACAGGTGTTTGGGATCCTTTGAACCTCAGCCCGAAGCGCCCACTCAAGGGCGAATCTCCGGCCAAGATGGAGACCGTTACCGGCCTTTTCGAACTTATGAATATGTCTCCCCCGTTTTCAACTATTATCTGATCCGAGTATGTTAAAAGGCCGTTTCCGACATATTGGGCAACCGCGCCGGCAACCGAAGCCATCGGGCCCACGCCGAACTGGCGTCCTGCAGAAATCATTTCATCTACCAGAGGGGGTGAATAATCATTTTTTGTGAAAGGGTAGAGGGTCGACTCAAAATCAGGATGGTCAATAATGAAGCTTTCTATTTGAAACCTGCATTCAAAAACAAGGTCTCTTGTCTCCTTTGAAAGATCGATGTCGGCGCTTATCCACAAATCGGTTTCTTTTACCTGCACGGAAAAACAGGAGAGCCCGGTTCCATCTACACTACCCCTGTATTTTCGTTCGGCGAAAGAACCCGTTCCGGGTGTCTTCTTATTCATGATCTAAGCCGAGCCTTTAATATAGAGTTTCTTTTATGTGTCTTGTCATTGTTGACCGCCATTGAAAGGGCCTTTCTGCTGCCCACAAGTACAACGAGCCTGCTTGCCCTGGTGATTGCCGTGTAGATCAGATTTCGCTGGAGAAGCATATAATGTTGAGGCATCAAGGGTATTATAACGGCGGGATACTCGGATCCCTGAGATTTATGGACCGAAACGGCATATGCGAGCATTATTTCATCCAGCTCCGAAAAATAATAAGACACCTCACGCCCGTCAAAGGCAATGATTACAAACTGTTGGTCGTTTTCTATCCTTGATATCGTTCCGATATCTCCGTTAAAAACCTCTTTCTCATAATTGTTTTTTACCTGAAGGACCTTGTCCCCAACCTTATAGCTTCTGTTTCCTCTTGATAAGATCCCGTTCCCTTTATTCAAAACATCCTGAAGTTTTTTGTTGAGATTATCAGTGCCTGTGATTCCTTTATGCATCGGACTGATTACCTGAACATCCCTTACCGGGTCTAATCCGAATCGCCTGGGAATGCGTTCTGTGACAAGTGAAATGATAATCCTCAAGACCTCCTGGGCATCTTCCTGTTCGATAAAATAGAAATCATTTTCCCTGCTTTCGGTGTCTTTGGTCAAAGGAAGCATCCCGGACTTTATCCTGTGGGCATTCACGATTATCCTGCTCTGCCTTGCCTGTCGAAAAATCTCGTTCAGCTCTATTACCGGCACTGTTTTCGAATCAATAATATCTTTCAGAACCGTACCTGCTCCTACCGAAGGAAGTTGATTTACGTCTCCCACCAGTACGATAGTGGCACCATTAGGTACGGCAACAAGCAGTTGGTGCATCAGGACGATGTCTATCATTGAGGCCTCATCTATTATCAATAAATCACATTCCAGAGGTCTTCCAGCATGTCTTTGAAAACCTCCTTTACGCATGCTGTATTCAAGCATCCTGTGGATGGTTTTTGCCTCACGCCTGGTGGCCTCGCTCATCCTTTTGGCCGCGCGCCCGGTAGGCGCGGCCAAAAGAGTCTTTGAACCGAACCTGTCGAAAATATCTATTATCGCTTTGATGATCGTGGTTTTTCCTGTTCCGGGGCCTCCGGTTATCACGGTCACATTGTTTAACAAGGTGTGTCTTACCGCAAGGAGTTGATTCCGAGCAAGGTTTATCGACACCTGACCCTGTGCCAGGATTTTCGCTTTTTCATCCGATATCTTATCTGTACGTCTTTGAAATCCGTTAAGTGCCTTTATCCGCTCTGCAACCCCGTTTTCAGAAGAGAAAAGCCATGAAAGATAAACAGCCTTGCTGTTTTCGTCATATGCCTCCAGGTTTTCATCCAGATCCTCAAGATATATGTCTTCACGTCCGGCCAAAGTTGATATCGCATGGACGATGATTTCCCGATCCACGCAAAGGATCTTGCGGCACTTTTCTATCAGCCGTTCATATGGGGAAAATACGTGTCCATCATCGGCGAATTTGCGCAGCACGAAGAGAACCCCCGCTTCTATTCTCAACTTGGAATCTTTTGAAAATCCGAGCTTTTCCGCGATACTGTCCGCAACCAAAAAACCGATACCGAAGATATCGGACGCAAGCCTATACGGGTTGCTTCTAACCACTTCAATCGCCTTTTTCCCATATTGTCTAAAAATCTTTGCGGCATATCCCGAACTCACACCATGCCCCTGAAGAAAGAGCATTACCTCCCGTATCTCTTTCTGTTCCTCCCATGCATCTTTGATCATGCTGATCCGCTTGTTGCCGATTCCCTCAACCTCAACAAGCCTTTCAACCCTTTTTTCGATAATGTCAAAGGTGTCGATGCCGAATTGCCCTACGATTTTTTCAGCCATGACAGGACCGATTCCTTTTATAAGGCCTGATCCGAGGTATTTCTTTATGCCCTGAACGGAAACCGGTACATGGCCTTCGTAGTGATCCATTTTGAACTGTCTGCCGAATCTGGGGTGGGTTACCCACTGCCCTGTCATCTTTATGATTTCACCCGGGGCAGGGGCAAACATCTTCCCGACTACGGTCACTCTGGTCAATTCTCCTCTTACGTTTACCTTTGCTATGGTAAAACCGTCTTCTTCGCTTCTGAAGGAGATTTTTTCTATCTGGCCTTCCAGTTCGATATCCATCAACTATCTCTGCTTTTTTATCCAGGTCGGTACTTTGATTTGGTCGTCAGGATCAAGATGTTTCAGGTATGGCTTTATATCCACGACCGGGGTCGAATCAAACGCATCAATATCTTCTATATAAACCAGGTTGCCTTCAACAGAAAGGATTTTACAGGTAGAAATGGCTATCGGGTTCGGTCTGCGCGCAGAACGCGTTGCAAATACCCCGGAAAGAGGATTGTCAGGGTTCCCTCTCGGGTGAACCCTGAGGACGCGCCTGTCTTCAGGCTTATCCCTTTTATTGAACCAGAAAAAGATTAATATGTGGGAAAAATCCTCCAGCTTCAGAAGGCCGTCTCTGTAGCAATCATAAATCTCCACAAAAACCGAATTTTTGTCTTTTCTGATCATGCCGATCGGAAAAATTTCAAATGATTTGTACATAGGTCACCTGAGACTGTCTTTTATTATCATAAAAGTCGTGCTTAGCCGGGTTGGGTTGAAAAAATGCAGGGTTGTAAAATGCTGCCGTGCTTTAGGGATTACAATAAGTCTTCCATGTCTGCCTGGGTCCTTTCGGCTGGAAGCCCTTATTCGTCAGTACAGTAAGCCATCTTTATCTTTCCTTATACACTCACCTTTTATCTTTGACAACACCATCAGAAGCTGTTTCAAGCGGAAACCGAAAACAATTTGGGCACTATCAGTCTTGAATTAATATCTCAGACCGGAACTTGACACCTGCAGGATAGTGTCTATACAAGGTTCCGGGAAGCGAGGACTAAAAGGCATTGCCTGCGGCGGTGAACCGGGCTAAATCGTTTGAAGGCCTTTGATGGCGCGCCTGGTATTATGGCTTGTCTTTTTTTTACATACTGGTATACTCCAGAGGCTGGATCATAAGGTGGAGAAGTAAGGATTTTTTATGACGATAACCGTAGGCGTTCTTTCAGATACACATCTCAGGACTGTGACCCGGGAGCTTGTTGATATTTACGACCGGTACCTTTCAGACAAGGATCTTGTGCTTCACTGCGGTGATGTCGTGTCAAAAGAAATACTGGACATGTTGGGCCGGAAGGATTTCCATGGCGTTTGCGGAAACATGGACACTCCTGAAGTAAGGGAGCTCCTTCCTGAAAAAAGAACACTGCGGATAGGAAACTTTAATTTGGGGCTCATTCACGGCTACGGTTCGCCTGACGGGTTAGAGGACCGTATAAAAGGAGAGTTCGGCAAGGTGGATATTATAGTTTACGGTCACTCCCACAATGCCTCCAATCATGTCAGGGAAGGGGTCCTGTTTTTTAATCCCGGATCTGCAACCGGTTATAGCCGTTCAGGCAGAAACAGTATCGGTGTCCTGGAAATAGGAACCTCTGTCGATGGTCGCATTATAGAAATATGAGGTGTCGGATGAAGCCGATGTGGGCACCCTGGAGGATGGAATATATATTGTCAGAGGGCGGGAAAGAAGAGTGCATCTTTTGTCCCGGGCCTGACCGCGGAAGGGATGAATCGCGCCTGATTCTTCATGTCGGTTCCCTTTCCATGGTCATGATGAATCGTTTTCCCTATATAAACGGGCATATACTGGTGGCCCCGCTTAGACATATTTCAAGCCTTGAAAAACTGACCCCTGAAGAGACTCTGGATCTCCTATCCACCGTCAGTAGATGTACCGCTATACTGAGAAAGACAATGGGTCCCGATGGTTTCAATGTGGGACTTAACCTGGGTAAAGTGGCGGGTGCCGGGGTTGATGATCATATACATTTTCACATCGTACCCCGATGGGGGGGGGATACCAACTTTATGACCGTTTTCGGGGAGGTGAGAGTTATCCCTGAACACATTGAAGAGACATACAGAAGATTAAGACCCTTTTTCCCCGGGTCTGGTGATGATAATGGAGGTGATAAATGAAACACGTAAAGGCCATTTTTGTAATCCTATTTGTTTTGCTTATTATAATTATCGCAGTGCAGAATTATGAGGCTTTTTCAACCACCGTAAAATTTAAGGTGGATCTTGTCTTTTCCAGTTACGAATCCAGTGAAATGTCTCTCTATTTTGTAGCTGTGATAACCTTCCTTCTTGGAGTCCTGTTTGCCGGATTTTATGGCATAGCCGAACGCTTTAGACTGAAGAATCAGATAAAAAATCTCATGAAAGATGCAAAGGGAAAGGAAGAGGAACTGAACTCGCTCAGAAATCTGCCCTTGACGGGAGAAGACTTGGGGCCTGAAAAGGAATCTGAAGCATAGACTAAAAGTCCCTCAGGGACAAAACCGCCTTTTAAATCGTATTGCCTTTCATTTATTCAGAAATATGTGTTCCTGTGCGCCTTTTCCGGGCCCTGTATAAATTATCTCAAAAAACGGCCTTGCATGGAATTTTGTTGATCCGCACGGTCTGGAGCAAATAACTTTTTTGGTAAATCCAGGCTGAGTAACGGTATAGTAAGTGTTGATTCATCAATTAGTCGAGGGATGGTAAGATGTTCGAATCTGTGTGGGAGTGGATTGTTTCACCTGAAAATCTACGGCTACTTTTGGGGGTATCAATCGCCTTTACCGCAGGCCTTCTAATCAGCGGATGGTCCAAAAGGGCTACTGATAAATCATCTGCAAGCAAGGGGGATGAGGCCTTTTTCAAAGGTATTCAGTATATCCTGTCCAATGACCACGACCATGCGATAGAGGAATTTACTAAATCGGTAAAAGTCAATTCAGATACCGTCGAAACCTACGTTGCCCTTGGAAATCTTTATAGATCAAAAGGAGATATCGACAGGGCTATCAGGATTCGCCAGAATCTGATATTAAGACCCCAGATTGATGAAAGGATAAGGATTCAAGCCTTATTTGATTTGGGCCTCGATTATCGTACCGGAGGATTCCTCAACAGGGCCCTTGGAATGTTTCTCAAGGTAATTCAGAAAGACCCTGCCAATGTCGAAGCCCTTGAGAGGGCCGAGAGAATTTATGAGGAGATGGAGGACTGGAATAACGCCTATCGTGTGAGACACAGGATTTCACGTTTGACAAGAGAAGACCACAGAAACAGGCTGGCCCATCATCTTGTTGAACTTGGGAAGGGGTCCGCTGAAAAGGGAGATACGGGCAAGGCCGTATCGCTCTATAACAAGGCCATTTCCACGGACAAAAACTGTGTGGATGCCTATCTGCATTTAGGAGATGTATACCTGGAGCGGGGAGATCATAAAAAGGCCCTTTCAGCGTGGAAAAAGATCGTGCATGTGGCCCCGCGCTTTACATTCCTTGCCTATCGCAGGCTTGAAGCTTCTTATGCCACTATCAAAGATCTGAAACCTGTGGAGGATTTTCTGAAGGAATGCAGCAGTTCCAATCCTGATGCATTTACTCACATGGCAATGGCCAGGTATCTTTACAATGAAAATGATACTGAAGGCAGCTTAAGGGAGCTTGACGATGCCCTTGAACTTAATCCGGATTTCTGGGAGGCAAGACGTTTCAGGGGGCAGATCCTCCTGGAGAAGGACCGCGAAGCCGAGGCCCTTGAGGACTACGAAGAACTGATCGAACACCTTACAATACCTTATCTGCGCTTTCAATGTTCCGAGTGCGGTTTTCAGGCCAATGAATTGGTGTGGCAGTGTCCTCAATGCAAGAATTGGGACACCATAAACCTGAAAGAGTTGAAGGCACAGCTTCCAAAGACCCCTGACGCAACCGATACAGCCTTGCCAGATATAAAGCCTGCCGTTCCGGAGCATTAACATGACCAAGATGACACCAATGTTGAGACAGTATCTGGGGATAAAGGGACAATACCCCGATGCCATACTCTTTTTCAGAATGGGTGATTTCTACGAGATGTTTTTTGAAGACGCCTCTGTCGCCTCCCGCATTTTGGGGATTACATTAACCTCCAGAGGCACATATGAGGGTAAAAAGGTCCCCATGTGCGGAATTCCGCACCATGCCTCAAGATCTTATCTCTACAAGATGGTGAAAAGCGGTCACAAGGTAGCCATATGTGAACAGGTTGAGGATCCCGGTATAAGTAAAGGGATAGTAAAAAGAGGGGTTGTCAGGCTGGTGACGCCCGGATCAATTGTGGATGAAGGTGGAGTTGATGAAAACAGCAACCTTTATATGGCCGCAATTGCTGAAGAAAAAAACAATTATGGCCTGGCTCATGTGGATCTGTCAACAGGCGAATTTCGGGTTACAGAGGTCGAATCACTTGAAGAGCTTCTTGATGAGCTTGGTAGAATAGGGCCTGCAGAGCTTCTTATTGAGGAGGGACATCCCCTCCTGTCGGTCAAAGGCCTCTCAAATTACAACCTGGAGCATGAGAAAAGTGATCTTTTCAGCCTTGGGATTGCGAAACCTATCCTCAAAGAACAGCTGGGGGTCAATTCCCTGGCCGGGTTCGGTTGTGAAGAAATGACTCAAGGCGTGATTGCTGCGGGTGTTCTGGCACATTATCTGAGAGAAACTCAAAAGGGGAAACCGCAACATGTAAAGGACCTGGTAAGCTACCGTATAGGTGATTTCATGTTCCTTGACGAGGCAACCTGTTCTCACCTGGAACTTCATAAGACCATGAGGAGACAGTCTTCAAAGGGGTCCCTTTTCCAGATAATGGATAAGACCGTTACACCCATGGGCGGCAGGTTGCTGAAAAAGTGGATAGTCTATCCGCTGATCAACCTTGGGGACATCCGCAATCGCCTGGCAGCGGTTGACTGCATAAAAAAAGATCCAATGATGAGACACCGGATGAGGAGCACTCTGGGAGAGATTTATGATCTGGAGCGGCTCAACGGCAGAATCGCCCTTGGCAGGGCAAACGCCAGAGACATGCTGGCTCTGAGGGATTCGTTGCTGAAACTGCCGGAGATTAAGGAAACCCTCAAGGGTTCGCCCAGCACCCTTTTATCCGAAATTTCATCGCATCTTGATACGCTCCAGGATGTTGCCGAACTGATCCTCAATTCCATCCATGAAGATCCTCCTGTTTCCTTAAGGGATGGCCGAATCATAAAAGAGGGTTACAATCGAGATCTGGACAGACTCATATCCCTTTGCAGAGACGGCAAGAGTTGGATTTCTTCATTTGCCGAGCAGGAGAAGCGAAGGACCGGCATTTCCAGCCTGAAGATAGGCTATAATAAGGTATTCGGTTATTATATAGAAATTTCCAAGACGAATCTCCATCTTGCTCCCACCGGTTACATAAGAAAACAAACCCTCGTAAACGGGGAAAGATACATTACCGAGGACCTAAAGAAAAAGGAAGAGGAAGTCCTGGGAGCGGAAGAAAAAAGGGTCGCGCTTGAGTATGAGCTCTTCGATTCCATTAGAAGAGATGTGGCGAGCAATAACCTTCGCATAAGGCAGAGCGCGGATCTGATTGCAAAAATCGACGTGCTTTCCGGGCTTGCCGAGATAGCCGAATTAAACAATTACGTCCGGCCGGAAGTCAACGAAGACTCTGAGATCTTTATAGAGGAAGGACGTCATCCCGTTATCGAGCTAAGCGTGAAGGAAGAGGCGTTTGTGCCCAATGATATAATGCTTGATTCCAGAGAACAGCAGTTAATGATAATTACAGGGCCCAATATGGCGGGAAAATCCACTATACTGCGACAGACCGCCCTGACAGTCCTAATGGCGCAGATGGGAAGCTTTGTGCCGGCATCAAGGGCGTCGATAGGTCTGGTAGACAGGATATTTACCCGAGTGGGTGCCTCCGATGACCTTGCCAGGGGACAGAGCACCTTTATGGTGGAAATGAATGAAACCGCCAATATCCTTCGCCATTCAACACCCAAAAGCCTAGTTATATTGGATGAAATCGGAAGGGGCACAAGCACATACGACGGGCTTAGCATTGCCTGGGCGGTTGCTGAGTCTCTCCATGACAGGGACGGCCTTGGTGTGCGCACCCTTTTTGCAACCCATTATCATGAATTGACGGAGCTGGCCGCAAAAAAACAAAGGATCAAAAATTACAATATCGCTGTCAAGGAATGGAACGATAAGATAATTTTTTTAAGGAAGCTTGTGCCGGGTGAGACCAGCAGAAGTTATGGAATTCAGGTCGCCAGGATTGCCGGGTTGCCTGAAGAGGTCCTTAAGAGGGCAGGGGAGATCCTTGAAGAACTTGAAGATAAAGGGCTTAATGGTGGAGAGATATGGCCTTCATCCAGGATTGCGGGCGAGGATGACGGCTTACATCAATTGAGTCTTTTCAGGTCCCACGATAATAGGATAAGCGAGTGGATAAGGGGCCTGGAAATCTCTTCAATGACCCCTCTTGAGGCCTTGATGGAGCTTAACAGGCTTAAGGAATCGATAGATGCTTGAACAGGAATTTCTGCTAATCACCTAACACTACGAAAAGACAAAGATCAAAAATGGCCTACAGACCAAAAATAATAATCCTTTTGCTTTTTACGATTCTATTTTTCCAATCTACTGCTTCATCGGCTGCAGCTACAGCCGATAGGGCCGACAGACTTCTGAAGAGCGCTGATGAATGCCGGAAGAAACTTGTATCATCGGTTGAAAAGAAAAAGTACCGTCACAACTGGGAGGCATGTGTAAGGAAATACGAGGCGGTATACAGGGCATTTCCCGAGAGCGACGAGGCCGCGTGGGCCCTTTATCAAGAGGGGAGACTCTATTCGGATCTTTATTATCTTTCGGGAAGATCCGGGGATCTGGAAAGAGCTGTTGATTTTTTCAAAAGGCTTACGGGAAAATTTGAGTCCCACAGACTCGCAGATGATGCCTATTATCATCTTGGTGAAATCTATTATAAATACAGGAAAGACAACATCAAGGCCCGTGAGGCCTTTTCCAACGTTGTTGAAAGGTATCCGAAGGGTGACATGACATCCGCTGCCGGGAAGATGCTCCTGGTTCTGGAGAAAAAAGGCGGTAAAAAGATCACCCTCAGTGCGGGGCCGCCATTGCAAAAGGGTTCGAAAGAGGCTTCCCGGTTGCTGAATGACGCAGACAAATGCAGAAAATCACTCCTGACAAGTTCAAAAAAGAAAAAATACCGTCATAACTGGAAAAATTGTATTAAAAAGTACATTCGGGTTCTTGAATCGCATCCTGGAACCGATCAGGCTGTCTGGGCAACCTATAGGGCGGGACTGCTTTTTCAAAATCTATACAGGTATTCGGGACGGTCAAAGGACCTTGACGAGGCCTTGGCCTATTACAGGATAGTAGCGGAGAAATTCGCAAGTCATCAACTTGCAGATGATGCTCAATACAGGACAGGGGAAATTTATCTGAAAGAGAAAAATGATCCGACTCAGGCATATGTCGAGTTTCTGAAAGTGGACATAAAGTTTCCCTCAGGAGACATGAGAGCGAAGGCCAAGAAAAGACTTGACCAACTGGCTGTCGCACTCAGCAAAAGGGATGATGTCAATGAGGTGAAAAACCGTAAAAAAGATGGGCCTGGTGTTATAAAGGTCCATAATATCAGACACTGGTCGACCCCTAATTACACTAGAGTTGTGCTGGACGTTGAGGCTCCGGTAAAATATGAACATCATCTGCTAAAAGCGGATCCGGACAACAAAAAGCCGAGAAGACTCTACATCGATCTCAAAAGTGCCGTAGTGAGTTCAAAAATCGAGAGTGCCATACCGATTAAGGATGGGTTGCTGCAGAGGGCCAGGGCGGCCCAATATGACAAAGACGTCGTAAGGGTTGTTCTGGATACCCAGCGAGTGGGCGGTTATAAGGTGTTCCATCTTCATGATCCCTTCAGAATCGTCGTTGATGTAAGGAGATTTGAGAAAACAGAACAGAAAGAAAGAACACCTGTTAAAACGAGGAAAAGGCGTGTCGGAAAAGGGGTCAAAAGGGCCGATAACTCTCACGATTCGGTATCGCTGGCAAGACAGCTTGGGTTGAATGTAAAGAAGATCGTGATTGATCCGGGCCATGGCGGCAAAGATCCAGGCTGCATACTTGGGGGAAAGATCCGCGAAAAGGACCTTGTGCTCAAGATTGCCAAGCTGCTGGCAAAGGAGATAAAAACCAAAATAGGGTGCGAGGTCTGCCTGACAAGGGATAAAGATATATTTCTGCCCCTTGAAAGAAGGACTGCGATTGCTAATATGCAGAAGGCGGATCTCTTTATTTCATTACATATAAACGCACACAGAAACAAAAAGATCTATGGGCTTGAGACCTATTTCCTCAATATGGCAACCGATGAAAGGGCCGTAATGGTGGCAGCCAGGGAAAACGCGACATCTGAAAAAAATATAAGCGATCTACAGTCTATCTTGAACGATCTAATGCTTAATACCAAAATCCATGAATCGAGCCGGCTTGCAAAGGAGGTTCAAAACGGTGTCGTCTACAGCGTAAAAAAGGGGTACAAACCTGTAAGAAACTTGGGTGTTAAGCAGGCCCCCTTTTATGTGCTCATAGGAGCGGAAATGCCGGCGGTGCTGGTGGAGGCAGGATTCCTTACCAATTCAACAGAAAGGAAAAGGCTCCTGAGCAGCACATACCACAAACGCCTTGCTGAAGGAATATGTTCCGGGGTCAAATCCTATATGGAAAATATTGACCAGATATATGGAGGAGGCTAGCTTTTCAGCCTATTTGAGCCTCAGGTAGGCATCAATGAAAGGATCTATCCCACCGTCCATGACCGATTCCACGTTTCCCAGGTCTATGTTCGTGCGGTGATCTTTTACCATCCTGTATGGATTGAGCACATATGACCTTATCTGACTGCCCCAGGCTATTTCTTTCTGTGAATCGTGCATATTCTGCTTCTTTTGGTCAAGCTTGCCTTTTTCAAGGTCATAAAGTTTTGATTTCAGCACCTTTAAGGCCATGTCCTTATTTCTATGCTGGGATTTTTCATTCTGACACTGAACAACTATTCCTGTCGGAAAATGAGTGATCCTGATAGCTGAACTTGTCTTATTTACATGTTGTCCGCCAGGGCCGCTTGCCCTGAATGTATCGATTCTCAAATCCTTGTCATCTATTTCGATTTTTATGTCCCTGTCCACTTCAGGCAATACGGACACCGATGCGAATGAGGTATGTCTTCTCCCTGAGGCATCAAAGGGGGATATCCTGACCAGCCTGTGTATCCCATGTTCCGACTTTAGGTATCCGTACGCATAGGCTCCTATAACGTTGAATGTCACGTTTTTTATGCCTGCCTCATCACCAGGCAGAAAATCCATTATCTCGAACCTTTTGCCCTTATTTTCACTCCAACGGGTATACATCCTGAAGAGCATCTGCGCCCAATCCTGAGCCTCGGTCCCGCCTGCGCCTGCGTTTATGGCAATGATTGCATTTCTCTTGTCATCGGGTTCACCGAGGAGTGATTTGAATTCAAGGTCTTTGATTTCCTTTTCAAGGCTGTTGATATCAGAGTATACCTCACCAAGGGTATCCTGATCCTTCTCTTCCAGGGCCATCTCTGCGAGAATTTTGGAATCTTCCGATTTCCTGCGGAGGTCCTGCCAGAGACTGATTTTATCGCTTAACATCGCCCTCTGCTGGTTAAATTGAGAAATCTCCTCCTGGTCCCTTTGCCAGAAGTCATTACTTGACATTGTCTTTTCTATCTCATCGAGCTCTTCCTGATTGCTGTCCAAGTCAAAGATGACCTCTTAACTTATCCAGATGGCTCATAATGTTTTCAATTTTTGTCAAAATTTCCGAATTCATATCTATTCTCCTTCCAATATGCCGTTTCCGGCATGACAATAGGGCTTATAGTCCTTTGTTTGAATTTCTAATTTATTTCCGGCCGGCAATGGTCCTTTTGCGCGATATCCGAATCAACCTGAATGCCGCTTTAGCAACATGCGATATGTCATATGTGAGTCTGCACCCAGGCTCACCCTCTGCTGGCCCGGTTTCCCGGCTTCTTGATCTTGGATGAAATTCCCTGTTTACGATCCTGAAATATGTAAACGCCCATGATTTGATTTATGATTGTGCGCTAATCCAATGTTAACGGGTATGGGGGACAATTTCAAGCCCCCCTAAAACAGATGTTCATATTATATTTATAAAAGAATATTTAACAACCACCCCTAAAAGGGGTGGACTAAAAGGTGACCCTAAAAGGGTAACATTTACATCCTTATACTAAGCAATTACATGCGCTTATCTTTTTCCAACTGCCATTTGACATACTTTCTGATCTTCTCCTCATCCAGTCCTATGGTACTGACACAGTATCCCTTCGCCCAAAAATGCCTTCCCCAGTACCGCCTTTCCAACTCCAGATGCCTATCAAAGATCTTTATGGCGCATTTGCCTTTCAAAAAACCTGTTACTTCCGAAACCGATAACTTCGGTGGTATTGATATCACAAGATGCACATGGTCTTTCTGGACATTCATTTCCAGAATTTCAAGCTTCTTCCATTCGCACAGCTGCTTTATAATTTCACAGACTGATTTTCTTACTGCACCTTTCAGAATCCTGAATCGATATTTCGGGCACCAAACTATGTGGTATTTGCAATCCCAGATCGCATGTGCTAATTTTCTAAAATCATTCATTGAATACCTCCTTTTATCTTCAGGGTCACCTACCCCGATATTATGGAGGTATTCTTTTTTTGTCACCACCACGCTACCCGCTTAGCATAGCTGGGACCCACCAGTAAAACTGGTGGATTAAGGGGTTATTTAAAGTAAATATATTTATGGTTTTTCTCCAACTTAGTTGTAGAAATACAAGCACCGAGTCTCCGAGGAAGGGGCTGAGCGCTTGTATTTCTTTCGTAGTTCACTTGGACCCAAGCCCGGAGCGGTTAAGTCACATCGACTGTAACTAGACCATCAACACTATGAACCTTGGCCTCTTCTTCAAGCAATCGCCGCGTCGCTGCATAGGGAGCCTTGAATCCACGGCCTTTGAACTCCATGGGTTTATACCTGTTCAGCCCTGTTTAAGAACAGGTAATCGGCAGATACTCAATATGTTTGAAAGATACAACCTAAAGGGGGCAGGGCCATAAAGTTTCAGCGCCTTAGATACGTGCTAAAAGAGACCCGGGCCGTCGTCCGGTTTTTCATCCTTTGAAAAAATGCCATTTTTTGTGTGGAGTTTCCTTTTGATCAACAGGCTCATCAAGATTGTCAAGGCAAGGACAAGTGTTGATAGCGCAAATATGTCGCCGAAACGTGTATATAAACTCATGTGTCGCTTGTTGATTCGTACCGAATGCGTCAATGTCTCTTCCGTGAAAAGACCTCCCTTTTTGAGTATTCTTCCTCTGGAATCTATAAAGGCGCTTATGCCCGTATTGGCCGCTCTTACGACAGAAATGCGGGTTTCAACAGCACGAAAGACGGTCATTGCCAGATGCTGGTATGGTGCGCTGGTTTTCCCAAACCAGGCGTCATTGGTCATGTTTACGATCAGGTTGGCACCTTCCTTTGCAAGGGTGCGAGCGATCTCCGGAAAAATTGCCTCAAAACATATCAGGACTCCCAGGCTCTGTCCTTTGTCATTAAGTGGTTTGATCGTTTTTCCGTGTATGAAATCCCCGGCTGATGGAACGAGACGATTGATAAAAAACAGGAATCTCTTTAGAGGAACATATTCACCAAAAGGCACAAGGTGGTTTTTATCGTAATACTGAAGGTTTTTACCTTCCGGATTTATGAGATAGGCCCTGTTAAGATAAGATACTTCCAGATCGGTTTTAGTGTAAGCCGGGCTTCCGAACAGCAGGGATGCACCGGTTTTTTCAGAAAGAGTCCGGACAGCAGGGGTGTATTCCCTGCTATTCTGGAAAAAGAATGGAACAGCCGTTTCAGGCCATATGATCAGTTCGGGTGAATCGCAAACAAGGGAGAGTGTGAGCCTTTTAAGTACCGACATAGTCTTTTCCCGGTATGTCGGATCCCACTTAACGGATTGATCGATATTGGGCTGGACGATCGCGGTCCTTAGATATACCGGGGTTGCTTCCATATCCGGATTACCGGATAGCTGATATTGCCCGTAGAGGATCGTTGCCCCGAGCAGGATGCAGGCGGTACTAATCTCAAGTCTCAGAGATTTTATCGTCCTTGAGCTGCTCAGTATAAGTAGCTGAATAACAACATTTGTATGGACAATAATAAATGATATGCCGTAGACGCCAAAGATATCGGAAATCTGAATTAGGGTAAGGTTGCTGTATTGGGAATATCCCATAAGGCACCAAGGAAACCCGGTAAAGAGAATAGAACGCAGATACTCAAGACTGACCCATGTTGCAGGAACAGCTAAAGCGGCAACCCTGCGGTTTTGAAAAGGCAGAATAATCGTGCTGAAAACCGCCGGGTAGATAGACATATAAAGGCAAAGGAGTGCAAACGGGCCTATGCTTATGAGGATATTAATGTTTCCGTAGTGGGATAAAACCACTACGATCCAGTAGAGAAGAGTAATGGAATGAAAAAATCCGGTTATAAGCCCAAGCTTAAAGGCTGCCCGGGGAGAAACTCCCCTGAGCCTTATAAGAAGAGGAATCAGCGCAAACCAAGCCAACCAGCTTAAATCCAGGGGCGGAAAGGATGCCGTAAGCATCAATCCTGAGAGGGCTGCGCAGGCAATATCTGCTGAGCTTGGCTTTCCGCGCCTATTTGTTGTTAATGATTTGGGTTGAAGCTTTGCAAGGGCCATTGGCTTTAGAAATAAGGATCCGAATAAAAGATGTGGTTCATCTATGAGTCTGCGTTCCTGCGGATTCCGGAGGGCTCGTGCGGGTGATTAGGACTGAATCGATTTTGCGTTGATCTGCCTTCTTTATTATCAATTCCAGGTCCTCAAATGATATTTTTTCGTTGGTTCTTGGTATTCTTCCAAGCAAATGAATGATAAACCCACCAACAGATTCGAAGTCCCCTTTTGGAAAGTGCGCATTGAGATGCTCTTCCAGCTTTTCGATTTCAAGCCTTGCATCTACCAGTACTGATCGTTCATCCATTACTTTTAAAAGCGACTGCTCATTATCGTGCTCATCCTGAATTTCTCCGACTATTTCTTCCAGTATGTCCTCAATAGTGATAATTCCGGCGGTGCCGCCATACTCGTCGGTCACGATGGCAAGGTGCATTTTTTTCTCTTTTAGATCTTTCAGCAATTCAATCGCCTTTTTTGTCGTTGGGACAAAAAAGGGCTTCCTTAAGTTATCGAAAGGTATTTTGGATCCGGAATCCTTACCCCAGAGCCTTAGAATATCTTTTGCGTGGAGGATACCGACTATCTTGTCCAGGCCTTTTTCGTATATGGGTATTCTGGTGTGACCGCAGTCGGTAACCAGCCCGATGAATTGAGAAAGGGTTGAATCCAGGGGAGCTGATGAGATTTCAGTGCGAGGAATCATTATGGAATGGACCTGAGTCTGTTTGAGCTCAAGCACCCCGTTTACCATATGGGTCTCTTCATCACTGACAAAACCCCTCGCCTGACCCTCATCCATCAAATCATGAATTTCTTCGGCAAGGTCACTACTGTTGCCGATAGGGTTTTTTTTCTTTAAAAGAGATAGGAAGCGAGCAAAAAGCCCCTTTTCCGGGTCTTCTTCCAAGAATAAAAGATCTCCGCTGTTATTTTAAATTTAATATACCAAAAACAAACCTATCAACAGATAGGTCAATAGACTAATACTTTATTGAAAATTCTATTTTTGTGATATCATAATGTCAAGAAATTTGCTTTTAAAGGCTTGAGATGAAATATACCACTTGACTGAGGTATGCCCCTGTAGTATATTTTTGAGTCATTACATTTGCTTGTTGTTTGTTTTGAGGATTGTTTCTGAGTTAAACGACATTGAAATGCGCGGGCATAGCTCAGTTGGTAGAGTACAAGCTTCCCAAGCTTGGGGTCGCGGGTTCGAACCCCGTTGCCCGCTCCATTTTGTATCCAGGTATTTTTTGGCCTGATACCCTTTTTGAGGTTCCCGACTGTCTTCAACCGGGTGTTACTTCGAATTGCGGACGTGGCAATGGCAAGTATTTCCCATTTAAGGATGTTATGTAAAAAAAGATGCTTAACATTCTAGCTAGTCTGCAAGTCGGAAGCGGGCCAAAAGCCCGCTTTTTTGTTATCTTTATCAGCGGGTGCTTAATAATAATATAATGATAAATCAAATAGTTAAGGTTATGGAAACTTCAGATTCCGCAGATACGCTTTTGAGTAAGATTGATCGCCTGATAGAGCCTGTTGCAGAGGAGATGGGATTTGAATTAGTAGACACCGAATATTTGTGTGAGAATGGCAGATGGGTATTGCGGGTATATTTGGATAAGGAAGGCGGAATTACAATAGATGATTGTGCAACCTCAAGCCGGGAAATCGGCGGCCTTATAGATATAAAGGAAGTTTTTGACCATGGATATGTGCTTGAGGTTTCCTCCCCGGGCCTAAACAGGCGGCTTAGGAGAGAAAAGGACTTTATGGATGTCCTGGATAAAATGGTTAAGATTACAATGTCTAAGCCGCTTGATGGACGTCGAAATTTTAAAGGGCGACTGTCAAGAGTTCAAGATGGAATTTTACATATTGTTATTGAAAATGAGATAGTTGAGATTCCGTTGCAAGGGGTGAAAAAGGCCAACCTTATTTATGAATTTGGCTCATAAAGATACAACAATTTTGGTGGAGTACTGAAGATGATATCAGATTTGACGAGAATGATAGACCAGGTAAGCCGTGAGAAAGGGGTGGATCAAGATGTGCTGATCGGTGCGCTGGAGGAAGCGGTCCGTACGGCAGCACGCAAGTCTTTTGGCCCTGATTACGAGCTTGAGGTTTCTTATAATGAGGAATTGGGCGAGATTGAGGTGTTTGAGTTCAAAGAGGTTGTAGAGAAGGTCGAAAGTGAACACCTTGAAGTATCGCTTGAGGAGGCAAAGGAGCTGGATCCGGAATCTGAAATAGGTGACAGTCTCGGCATGAAAATGGACACGGATACCTTTGGAAGAATCGCCGCCCAATCTGCGAAACAGGTTATAATGCAGCGCCTGAAAGAGGCTGAGCGTGATATCGTTTATGACGATTTCAAGGACAGACGTGGAGAGATAATCAATGGTATTGTGCAGAGGTTTGACCGGGGCTCGATTATCGTGAATCTGGGAAGGACCGAAGCAGAATTGCCGGTGAAAGAACAGGTGCCAAGGGATTCCTACAAACAGGGTGATCGTATCAGGGCGTATATCCTTGATATAAAGCAGTTCAGCCGCGGTCCCCAGATAATAATTTCCCGTACGCATCCAAACTTTGTCTCGGCCTTATTTGAAAACGAGGTCCCTGAAATAGCTGAAAGAATTGTTCAGATAGTGCAGGTGGCGAGGGAACCTGGAAACAGGTCTAAGATAGCGGTTACGTCTAAAGACGGTGATGTGGATCCGGTAGGGGCATGTGTCGGAATGAAAGGAAGAAGGGTCCAGGCCGTTGTCCAGGAGCTGCGTGGAGAAAAAATCGATATTGTTACGTGGGACCAAGACCCTGCAAAATTTATATGTAACGCGCTTGCTCCGGCAGAAATTGTTAGGGTGGTCGTTGATGAGACGAACCATTCGATGGAGGTCGTTGTTCCTGACGACCAGTTATCTCTTGCAATAGGGAAAAGGGGCCAGAATGTGCGGCTGGCGTCACGTCTTACCGGATGGAAGCTTGATGTAGTAGGTGAAACTTCCTATAACGACAACCTTAAGCATGGGTTTAAATCGCTGCTTGACCTTCCGGGGGTGGGGGAAAAGATCGCCTCCGAGCTTTATGAGGAGGGATTTGGTTCTGCAGAAGATATAGCCAAATCAGGGGTGGATGATTTGAAATCGGTGTCAGGTGTAAGCAAGGATAAGGCGACCACTCTCATTGAAGATGCCATCTCATATGTAAATAGTAAAAAGAAATCAGAAAAAGATGCTGAAGAAGGCGATGTGGAAAATGAATCCGGCGAAGCAGCAGCGGATCCTGAGCCTCAGAATCCGGATGATAAAGAAAAGGTTGAGTCCGGAGCGGAAGTGGACAACGATAATGAGGGCGACTAGGCACATACCTATGAGGATGTGCATATCCTGTCGGGCAAGAAGACCGAAGGATGAGATGATAAGGCTGAGTGTCGATTCAGATAAAAGGGTCGATATAGACAAACAAGGAAAAGCCGAGGGGCGTGGGGCCTATGTGTGCAAAAGTGAAAGCTGCCTTGAGCAGATAGGAAAGAGGCCTAATCTTGTTTTCAAGGCCTTCAGGAACTGCGGACGGCTTATAATTCCTTAAGACCCCCTGGCAGATGAAGCATATTTGATAAGAGATTTTGACGCTTTGATTTTTTTGGAGATTTTTTTGTGGTGATTACAAGACAGTGAAATTACCGGTAAATGAGCGGGAACACTGTTTAAGGCTAGAAGCTTTTTGGGGGAGTATATGGCGAAGGTTAGAGTCTATGAGCTAGCCAGAGATTTGAACGTAGACAGCAAGGATCTGGTCGATAAACTTGTCGCGGGCGGTATGGATGTCAAAAATTACATGAGTACCCTTGACGATGAAAATATCAGGAAGGCGCGGGAAATTTTTTCCGGGGTAGTATCTGAGGTTATTGAAGAAAAACGGATTAAACCTACGGTTATTCGACGCCGGAAGAAAAAAAAGGTGGAAAAGCAGCCTTCCATTGAAGAAGTTTCCGTGGAAGAACTCGAGCCTGAACATGTTGAAGCTGTTGAGCCGGTCGCAGAGGTCACTGATAGGCAGATTGAAACGGAGGAAAAACCAGCGTCTGAAACGGCTGAGGAATCTCGACAGGTGGAAGAAACAGCTCCCACTGCTGAGGCCGAAAGCGAGGAAGAAGCTGAGGAAAAAACGACCGAAGCCCTGGAGGCGGAGAAGAGGATAGAAAAATCTGTCACCCCCAAGGTAAAGGGCAAAAAAACCAAAAAGAAGAAATTCGACCAGCCGGCGAAAATAATCAAGAGACCGGATGTGGTTCCTCCTGTTGCCCCTGTTGTTGAAGATTTCGAAGAAGCAGACCCGAAGACCAAAATACCAGAGCCCCCAGTGGCTGAACCGATAGGTTTAAAAAAGGAAGAAGCAGCACCTGAGGCGAAAAAGGGTAAACCAGCAAGGAAGAAAAAGGACAGAAGGAAAAAAGAGGCTACAGTAGAAAAACTGGATGCCCCTCTTCGGCATAAAAAGAAAGAGATATATGAGAGAGCCGATCTATATAAGGGCCGACCTGGAAAGGCAAAGTCAAAAAAAGGAGCAGGTAGGTCTAAAGAGGGTATAAAGAAGACCAAACATACCGAAATTACCGTGCCCAAGGCTATAAAAAGGCGAATAAAAATCCAGGAGTCCGTTACAATCGCTGAAATTGGAAAGGCCATGGGGATAAAGGCGGTGGATATCATAAAGAAGCTTTTTTCCATGGGTTTTCCAGCGGCTATTAACCAATCCATCGATTTTGAGACGGCCTCACTTGTCGCATATGAGTTCGGATATGAAGTCGAACTTGATACATTCGAAGAGGATGAGATTATCCATGAGCAGGAGGATAGACCTGAGGACCTTCAGACCAGACCGCCTGTCGTAACAATAATGGGACATGTCGATCACGGTAAGACTTCACTGTTGGACTATATCCGTAATTCCAATATAATTGACGGTGAATCCGGAGGCATAACTCAGCATATCGGCGCGTACTACGTCGAAACCAAAGGTGGAAATGTCGTTTTCCTTGATACCCCCGGGCATGAAGCCTTTACTGCTATGAGGGCCAGGGGCGCTAAGGTAACCGATATAATTGTTTTGATCGTTGCCGCGGACGACGGTGTTATGCCTCAGACGAGAGAGGCTGTAAATCACGCCAGGGCTGCCGATATTCCGATAGTAGTCGCCGTAAACAAAATTGACAAGGTGGATGCGGACAGGGAAAAAGTTAAAAGGGAACTTTCGGACCTGGATCTTGCTCCTGAAGAATGGGGCGGTGATACAATCTATGGATATATATCTGCAAAGACGGGTGAAGGTGTAGATGATCTTTTGGGTCTGATATTGCTCCAGGCCGAAATGATGGAACTCAAGGGTAATCCGAGCAAGGCGGCAAGAGGCACAGTAATAGAGGCGAAACTGGATAAGAGCAGAGGGCCTATTGCGACCGTTCTTGTCAGTAACGGTGCTTTGAAACAGGGCGATTACTTCATATGCGGCGAGTATCACGGAAAAGTAAGGGCCATGCTTAATCATCGCGGGGAGAGAATGAAATCAGCCGGCCCTTCCGTGCCGAGTGAGGTTTACGGTATATCGGGTGTCCCAATGGCAGGTGATGAATTTATAGTAGTCAAAGATGAAAAGACTGCCAAGAGCATAATCGAAAATCGAAAGATGAAATCTAAAAAGCCTGAAGTCGCTAAGAGGGGGGTAGTGAGCCTCGACGATCTGTTTGAGAGAATGAAGGAAGGCGAAGTAAAAGAGCTCAACATCATCATAAAGGCAGACGTTCAGGGTTCGCTTGAGGCCCTGTCGGACTCTCTGATCAAACAGAGTACTGAAGAGGTCAAAGTGAACATTATTCATTCGGCAACAGGTACGGTTAGTGAATCTGACATCATGCTGGCTTCCGCCTCAGGTGCAATCATAATCGGCTTTAACGTGAGGGCAAATTCACGAGTATCGGAAATGGCCGAAAAGGAAAGTGTGGATATACATTACTATGACGTCATATATAATGCCATAAAGGAAGTCAGGCTGGCGATGGCGGGATTGCTTGAACCTGTATATGAGGAGCATATAATAGGAAGAGTCGATATAAAGGAAATTTTCAAGGTTCCTAAAATCGGTACAGTGGGTGGTTGTTATGTAACTGATGGGCATGTTGAAAGAAATGCTCGTGTCAGACTTCTTCGAGATGATGTCGTAGTATTTGACGGAAAAATATCTTCTCTGAGAAGATTCAAGGATGATGTTAAAGAGGTCCAGTCAGGGTATGAATGCGGGATCGGACTAGAAAATTTTAACGATATCAAACCGGGTGACACCTTTGAAATTTACTATATGGAAGAAATGGAGGCAGAGCTCTAATAAAAATGGTGGTAGGTACCGTTAAGGTCCAATTTATGCTAACTGACAACCGTTCCCTGAAAGGGAAGCGGAAAGTAGTCAGAAGTATGATTGATAAAGTAAAGTCGCGATTCAATGTGTCCATCGCCGAAATCGGATCAAATGATAAATGGCAGAAAATCGAATTGGGAATCACGGCAGTGGGTAATGACAGACGGCATATCGACGGATCACTCAATCATGTAATTTCATTTCTTGAATCACTCTGCTTGGCTGAGTTAATAAATTCGGAAATGGATATAATAAATATCTAGATCAGGATAAAACAAACAGGCGGAGTGCAGCGCCGATAGAGAATGTTGAGGAATTTTATGTTGTCTGGCAGAAGGGCCGACAGGGTCGGTGATTTAATACTAAGAGAAGTCGCAATTTTATTGATTGATAAAATAAAAGATCCTCGTGTAAAAAATATTACGATTACAGGTATAGATCTCAGTAACGATCTAAGAATTGCGAAAGTTTACTTCAGCGTAATAGGAGACTCGACGTTTATCGGAAATGCCAAAAAGGGCCTTGAAAGCGCAAAGGGCTATATACGGAAGGAGATAGGCAGACGACTTTCCCTGAAATATGTCCCTGAAGTTCGTTTTATTCATGATACTTCAATGGAGAACGCCGGGCATATGGACAAGCTTTTCGAAAACTTAAAGCAGGGCTCAACGGATGGTCGTTCCGAATAGTCGTCTGAAATATATTCCCTGTTAGCTGATCCGGTTTATGAAGATATCATTCCTTAGCCTCATATTGACGGGAGGGTTGTATTTTAAAAGACGGAATAATATTGATCGATAAGGAAGAAAAAGAGACTTCCTTCGATGTCGTTAAAAAAGTTAAGTCTTTATTCAAGAAAAGAAAAGGATTAAAGGTCGGGCACGCCGGTACACTAGACCCTTTTGCGACGGGTCTGCTGGTCATACTTATGGGAAATGCTACCAAAATATCGTCTTTTGTTATGTCTCAGGATAAAGTTTACAAGGGTACAATGATGCTGGGAACCGAGACAGATACCTTGGACCCGACGGGTCTGGTCGTAAGAACTGCAAAAGTGCCTGATTTAAACCTTGAATTAATTAAATGCAAGGCAGCCGAATTTGAAGGGGATATCGAACAGACCCCCCCCATTTATTCCGCCTTGAAGTACAATGGACAAAGGGCCTATAAACTGGCTCGAAAAGGTTCGGAAGTAAAATTACAAAAAAGAAGAGTTAGAATAAATTTTATTAAAATTTGTAATTTTGAAATGCCTTTTGTTTCATTCGAGGTGGGCTGCTCAAGTGGCACTTATATTAGAAGTTTAGCGGCTGACCTCGGCTCAAAGCTCGGCACTGTTTCCCACCTTACGGCTCTGAGGAGGTTGAAAAGTGGATTGTTCAATGTCAGAGATGCTTTATTGAGCAAAGAAATAGTGCAGAGTTCCGGGCCAGACATACTTAAGGGGCGAATAGTTTCCCTCAGGCAAAGTTTACCTCAAATGAAGGAATTGGAAATCGAAGAGGAACTCGCTGCCAGGATTAAGACCGGCCACCAACCGAAATGGGAAGAAATAGATGGGTCCTGCCAGCACAGTAGATGGAGCGGAGGGTATGTAAAACTTGTTACAAACAAGAATCTCGTTGCAATTGTCAAATGTATATCTGAAGAAAGCGAGGATAAAGGACATGACAGTTTGAAATTGGAAAGAGTTTTTGTATGAATTATTTAGAGCAGAAAGCAGCGTCGTCTTAGGCGATCTGATGACATATATTATTTACTAAAAAAACGAATATCAAAAAAGTATCATAGGAGGTAATAAAAGTGGTTTTAACGCCGGAAATAAAGAAAGATATAATTGATCGGTTCAAACTGCACGGAAAAGACACGGGTTCTTCGGAGGTACAGATTGCACTCCTTACAAACAGAATAGAGTATTTGACTGATCATTTTAAGGTTCACAAGAAGGACCATCATTCCAGACGGGGACTTTTAAAACTGGTTGGCCAGAGGAGAAGACTTCTCAATTACCTTAAGAAAAAGAATATGGATAAATATAGAACAGTAATTAAACAACTAGGAATAAGAAAGTAATTCCTTGGGAAATATCGAATAAATTCGATAAAAGGGAATGAACATTCTGAAAGGATGACAAAATGATAGAGAGCTGTACGCTGGAATTAAACGGCCAGAAGCTGAATATTGAAACAGGCCGTGTGGCGAAGCAGGCCAGCGGTTCTGCCGTGGTAACTTTTGGAGAAACAGTTGTGCTTGTTACAGCCGTGTCAACCGAAGAGGTGCGGGAAGGGATCGATTTTTTGCCACTTACCGTCGAGTATCAGGAGATGTCCTATGCAGGAGGGCGAATACCTGGCAATTTCTTCCGTAGGGATATGGGAAGACCCAGCGAGCAGGAAACTCTGACTTCCCGTTTGATAGACAGGCCATTAAGACCTTTGTTCCCGGATAATTATCACTTTGAAACGCAGGTGATCGCAAGTGTTCTGTCAACGGACAAGGAGAATATGGCCGATGTCTTGGCCCTTTTAGGTGCATCAGCGGCGCTTGAAATTTCCGATATACCTTTTCTTGGCCCTGTGGCGGGGGTGAGGGTCGGGAGAATCGAGGGGGATTTCGTCGCAAACCCTACCGTAAGCCAACTTGCTGAAAGTGATATCAATCTCATCGTGGCCGGAAATAGTTCCGGAATAGTCATGGTTGAAGCAGGTGCAATATTTGCTTCTGAATCGGACATGATCGATGCCATATTTTTCGGCTATGAGGCATTGTCTCCTATGCTTGAAATGCAGGAAGAGCTTAAGAGAAAGGTGGGCAAACCTAAAAGAAGTATCCCTCCCGCACCAGCCGACGAAATTCCCATGGAAAGGATCAAACAGATTGGAGCCGATAAGTTTACAGAAGTGCTTCGAATTCCGGAAAAGATAGCAAGGCAAACAAAAAGAAAAGAAGCGGTCGGTTCCATCGTGGAAGCCCTTATAGGTGAGTATGAAGAAAAGGAAACCGAAATCAAAGATGCCGTCCATAATTTTGAAAGGGAGATGATACGGAAGATGATCCTGGAGGATGGCAAAAGAATGGATGGCCGGGCATTTGATGAAGTAAGGCCTATCGATTGCATGGTGGGTGTTTTGCCCAGAGTGCATGGTTCGGCTCTTTTTACGCGTGGGGAAACCCAGGCTATGGTTTTGACTACCCTTGGTACGGATCGAGATGAACAGAGGATAGAGTCGATTTACGGGGAAAAATCACGCTCATTCATACTTCATTATAATTTTCCTCCATACAGCGTGGGTGAAGCCAAGAGGATCGGTTCTCCCGGGCGCAGGGAGATAGGTCATGGGGCTTTGGCACGCAGGGCGCTTCTTCCAGTTATCCCTGAAAACGATGAATTCAAATACTGCATCAGAGTGGTTTCGGAAATCCTTGAGTCTAACGGTTCTTCCTCCATGGCAAGCGTGTGCGGCGGCTGTTTATCCCTGATGGATGCGGGTGTGCCTTTGAAAGCGGCTGTAGCCGGTGTCGCCATGGGGCTGGTTTCTGATGGAGACAATATCGCCATTCTGACTGATATCATAGGGGATGAAGACCACTATGGTGACATGGATTTCAAGGTTACCGGAACAACCGATGGAATTACCGCCCTGCAGATGGACATAAAGATAGACGGAATCACAAGAGATATCCTTGAAAAAGCCTTGAAACAGGCAAAACAGGGAAGGCTTTTCATTTTGAAAGAGATGAATAAAGCGATAGAACAACCAAGAAGTCAGGTTTCAGAATATGCGCCCATAATAACAACCATGAAAATAAAATCGGAAAAGGTGAGAATCCTCATCGGCCCAGGCGGCAAGACTATCAGGGAAATTACCAATTCCTCAGGTTCGAGGATAGAAGTCGATGATGTGGGAACTGTCACCATCGCATCCTCCGACAAGGAAAGCGCCGACAATGCCATTGAGATGATAAGGGAAATAATCCGTGAGGCGGAGGTTGGTAAGATATACAACGGCAGGGTTGTAAAGATCATGGACTTTGGGGCCTTTGTTGAAATCTTTCCCGGAACCGAAGGGCTTGTTCATATATCTCAACTTGAAAATACCAGGGTAAATAAGGTTACCGATGTGGTAAAGGAAGGCGATGAGATATCAGTAAAAGTCCTTGAAATTGACGATAGGGGGAAAATTAGACTGTCTCGTAAGGCCGCAATGGATGAAAGCCTGAGTGATGTTTAGTAAAACTGTCCTTGATAATGGTGTGCGGATCTTATCGGAGAGGATCGAGCACCTGAAGTCCGTTTCCATAGGTATCTGGGTGAATACCGGATCACGAGATGAATTGACTCAGGAAAACGGAATCTCTCATTTTATTGAACATATGATTTTCAAAGGAACCCGGAACCGCAGCAGCTTTCAGATTGCAAAGGAGTTGGATGCGATAGGAGGGTTATCCAATGCCTTCACAGGAAAAGAGAATACCTGTTTTCACACGAGGGTGCTTGGCAGACATTTTGGCATAGCTGCCGACATACTTTCCGATATCTTTCTAAACTCAAAGTTTGATCCAAAAGACGTTGAAAGGGAGAGGCAGGTAGTCCTCCAAGAAATAAGCATGGTTGAGGATTGCCCGGATGAAAATATCCAGGAGATCTTCAGCCGCGTCTTTTGGACCGGCCATCCTATCGGAATGTCTATCCTGGGCACAGGGGAGAGCGTTTCAGCTTTCAGTAAACAGACAATCTTGGACTATATCAACAGATATTACCTGCCTGAGAGAATAATTATCGCTGCCGCCGGTGATGTAAATCATGATGAAATGGTATCCCATTTCGAATCAACGTTCGGTTTTATGGAAAAGGGCAGGTGGAATCCAGAGAGAGTAGCCCCTGCAAGCAATTCTGATATCGAGGTGTCTTATAAGCCTCTCGAACAGGTGCATATCTGCCTTGGAGGGGAGGCCCCTTCCCAAAGGAGTGAAAAAAGATATTCCTGCGCTGTTCTCAATACCATCTTCGGTGGAAATATGAGTTCGCGACTTTTTCAGGAGATAAGAGAGCGACAAGGTCTTGCATATAATGTCTGTTCGTTCATGTCTTCATATATAGATGCGGGGCTTCTCGGGGTATATGCGGCGACGGACAAAGAGAATGTCAACAGACTCCTTGAAAGCATCCGCAGGGAAATAGAAAAAATATGTGGAAGTGACCTATCAGATTCAGACCTTGATGCAGCCAAGGAACACATCGCGGGAAGCATATATCTGTCTGCTGAGAGTGCGGACAATCGTATGATGAGAATGACAAAAAACGAGTTCATCTTTGGGCGTTACGTACCTTATGAGGAGGTAGTGTGTAAACTGAAGGAGGTGTCGAAGAACGATGTGATTGAGGTTGCAAGGGAAATATTCAGACAGGACGGGCTAGCCCTAGCAACCCTGGGTCCTATGAAGGAAGAGGGCCTTGATAAAAACAGCTTTTTCACAAATCAATGATGATATTGGTGGTACCTTCCATTTAAATCCTGGGCTTGATGTCTTGATTCACCCTTTTTAATAGTTCCGGATCTGAATAAATTGAAAAAAATAATCGTAAAAATCAAACGCCTCTATGAAGACAGCGAACTACTGCTTCCTTCATACCAGTCGGAAGGTTCTTCAGGGCTGGATATAAGGGCATATGTCAAGGCACCTCAGAGGATTGAACCAGGAGGGATTAAGCTGATTCCTACCGGGCTTGCCATATCAATACCTCAGGGATACGAGGCCCAGATAAGACCAAGAAGCGGTCTCGCCTTAAAACATGGGATCGGTTTGGCAAATTCCCCTGGAACGATAGACTCCGATTATCGGGGTGAAATAGGTCTTATAATGGTAAACTGGGGCAGTGAGCCTTTTTTTGTGAAAAAAGGAGACCGCATCGCGCAGATGGTTATTTCCAGGGTATGTCAGGGTGAATTCATCGAGGTAAGGGATCTTGATACGACTGTCAGAGGAAACGGTGGTTTTGGACATACCGGAATCGAATGAGAGGTCGCATGCGTTTTTCAGTCCTTGCCTCAGGAAGCCAGGGAAATGCCTGTTATGTTGAAACCTCAGCGACAAGAATCCTTGTCGACGCAGGTCTAAGCTGCAAGGAAATAATCAGAAGGCTTGAAAATATCGGTGTGGAGCCTGATCGACTTGACGGCCTTTTTATCACCCATGAACATTCGGATCATATAAAGGGTGCGGGGGTTTTGTCCAGGCGATTTGATTTGCCTTTATACCTGAATAAAAAAACCCTGGATCAATCAAAAAAGTCGCTGGGTGATATCCCTGAACCTGTTATCTTGGAAACCGGGCACGGCATTGTAATCAAAGATCTACACATAGACACATTTACCAAATGCCATGATGCGGTTGATCCCGTTGGTCTGGTGTTGAGCAACAATGGCCTGAAATTAGGGATAGCCACAGACCTCGGAAGATCCACCCGATTGATCGAAGATAAACTCAAAAATTGTCATGCCCTAATAATCGAATTCAATTATGACCAAGCCATGCTTGATCAAGGGCCTTATCCTCTTTTTTTGAAAAAAAGGATCAAGGGTCCTGATGGGCACCTTTCAAACAGCCAGGCGGCAGAGCTAGTCAAAAAACTTTCCCACGGCAACCTGAAATATATTATGCTGGCCCACCTCAGCGAGGCAAACAATCTTCCTGAAAAGGCATCTCTAAAGGCTGAGGCGGCCCTAAGTGAATCAGATTTTTGCACGGCAGATATGATTGTGTGTGAACAGCATGATGCCGGGCCGATGATTGAGATCTGAACCTTTTTATTCTGGAGAGAGAAAAAATCTGGACGATCTCTTTGTCGATCCGTCACCCAACCTGGTTTTTTTAAGAATGAGTAAGTATTCTTTAAAAAAAAAGTAAATCCTGCTATGCTTGACAGTAATCTTATTTTCAAGCCGTTTTTTTCCATACCCGAAGTATTATTGAGCCGGGTTCCGTAGGTGGACAAGTTTTAGCAGGTGGATGTCATGCGACAGAGAAAAACAATTTTTCATATTGTTTTCTGTATTTGTTTTATATGCAGCTGCGCCCAGGTGCCTCTTACCAACAGGCGGAGCCTCAATTTGCTGCCTGAATCACAGATGCTCGCCCTGAGCCTCGAACAATACGGCAAGGTTATCAATGAGGCCAATCGTTCAAGGAACAGAGAAGATACGGAGCTTGTAAAAAGGGTGGGGAAAAGGATTGCCGGGGCTGCCGAAAGGTTCATGAATGATTCCGGTTTGCAGGAGAATTTGAAAAATTATAAGTGGGAATTCACTCTGATTGAAGATGATAAAACCGCTAATGCATGGTGCATGCCGGGAGGAAAGGTGGCGGTATATAGCGGTATATTCAAATATACCAAAGATGAAAATGGCCTTGCAGTGGTTATAGGGCATGAGGTGGCCCATGCAATTGCAAGACATGGAAACGAACGGATGAGTCAGGGCCTTATTGCATCAATGGGGGGCATAGCCCTTTCCGTGGCCCTATCAGAAAAACCCTCTCGAACCAGGAACCTATTTATGACCGCATATGGCGTTGGTTCGAGTCTGGCTGTGTTGCTTCCATACAGTCGTCTACATGAATATGAGGCCGATCGGATCGGATTGACTCTGATGGCCATGGCGGGCTATGATCCAAGGAAGGCTGTTTCGTTCTGGAATAGGATGGAAGGCCAGAAAGAAAAGGATCGTCCTCCGGAATATTTGTCGACTCACCCCGCTCCGGAGTCTAGGATAGCCCATATAAATTACTATATCCGAGAGGCACTGCCTTATTATAGAAGATAATATGCTGAAATTTTCCAGGGAGTTGCGCAAATGAAAGAAAGTGTTGCTGATTCTTTTTTTTATTCTTTGGTCCGGTTGGTAGACTCCATATACCAGGATGAGGATCTGGAGGATATATTGTATTTCATTCTTTCTCTGGCAGTTGAATTGACCGGTGGTAAAGGAAGTGCGATAAGGGTGCTGGAGCATGGCTCTTTTGATCTAAAGGCCGTATCAAGCTACGGGCTCAGCAAGGAATTTGTCGAATCCGGACCGATCGATTTCAGCAAGAGTGTTACCGAGATTATGGAGGGTGATATCATAATCTGCAATGATTTTGAAAATGACACAAGAGTCCAGAATCTGGACGCGGCGCGGAAAGAGGGCGTTAGCTCGGTCATAGGCCTTCCCTTTACAGTAAACGAATATACCTACAGTATAATGAGGGTGTATTATCCTCAAAAGAAAGTGCCCACTCACGAGGAGATCGAGCTGCTGAACAGCCTTGGAAAGATCAGTTGTCTTGTCATAGAGCGCGCTGTTTTGAGGGGTATGAACAACGAGGCATCTAACAAGCGGGATATTTCATAGATTTGAGCCCCGATTCGCTTTGATTGCCTTCGGATTCATATGAAAATGGATATAACCAAGATCGAACATCTGAAACTGGATAACCCGCAACTGAATGTCGTTCTTTATCAGCCTGAAATACCAGCCAATACGGGTAATATCGGACGCCTATGCGGCGCCGCCCGCCTTACTCTTCACCTTATTCACCCTCTTGGTTTCAGGGTGGATGACAGCAATCTAAAAAGGGCCGGCCTTGACTACTGGCATGAGATTGATGTAAGGCACCACTCTGATTTTCAGGATATCATGGATATGCTGGGCCAAGGTGCTAGTTTGCATGCCTTCAGCAGCCATTCAGCAATTCCCTACACGAAGGCTACTGTTTCAAAAGGAGATTATTTGCTTTTCGGCAGGGAAAGCATGGGACTGCCAGAGGCTATCAAGAAAACCTACCCATGCTATTCTGTCCCGATCTGGGGAAATGTAAGAAGCCTTAATCTTGCATCTACAGTAGGTATAGTATCCTACCATTTCCTACACAAAATGGGAAGATTTTGAACCTTCTCTTGAAAGGTTTGGTGCATAATTATAATGAGGGCCTGCGATTTTTCTCGATTCAGAATATATCGAGATTTAGAATAAACGATGAAGGGAGACACGTATGAAAAAGAAGGGCCTCTTTTTCTCCAAGGATTTTGAAAGGTGCATAGATTTTCACGGCCATATATGCCCTGGCATTGCGATAGGTTTCAGAGCGGCCAAGGCAGGATTGGAGTGGCTGGAAGAGAACAGGGCCTTAGATGAAGAAATCGTTTCAATAGTAGAAACAGATGCTTGCGGTGTAGATGCCGTACAGGTGCTTACGGGCTGTACATTCGGCAAGGGGAATCTAATATTCAAGGATTACGGCAAACAGGTCTTTACATTTTTGAGCAGAGAAACCGATCTTGGCGTCCGAGTCGCCTTAAAACCTGATTGTATCCCTTCTTCCGAGCGACATGGGCAACTTATGAAGAAGATTTCAGCGGGTGAGGCCTCAAAGAAAGAGCATGAGGAATTTGAGGAACTTCACCGTGAAAGGACGGTGATGATACTTGAAAAACGGCTTGAGGATCTTTTTTCCATAAGTATTGCAGAAATGAAAATGCCGGATAAAGCAAGAATCGATTCTTCCAAACCGTGCGCCATTTGCGGTGAACCTACCATGCAATCCAAGCTCATAAAAAATGGCAGTAAATTAGTATGCATGGATTGCCTGACGCAATTAAATCAATAATCGATGTATTCGTAAAAGAATAGACGGTATAATAAAAACTTATTCCGCAAAGAGGTCCGGGCTTTTTGCGATGCCGTCAATAATTAAGGTTTCTATCAGGAAAGTGTGAATACGATATCTATTTCAATACGCACGGAGCCCTTAAAGACCCGTTCAGGAGGGCGGGGAAAGGGGACCGCCTCTTTTACCGCCTCAAGAGCCGCCCTGTCGAGAAGCCTGTAATGAGACGTCTCGGATATCTTTAGATCTGTTATCCCTCCATCCGCGTGAATAACAAAGCTCAGCCTTGCCTTGCCTTCTAGCTGTCTCCTTTTTGCCCTGATAGGATATCGCTTTTGTCTCTCAATCCTGAACCTTACCAGGGCGAAGTACTGCTCACTTCCATTGTCTTCCAAATGATCTTTTACCAGGTTTCCCTTTGTAGATTTGTTTGACCATTCATGAATATTTATCTTTGACCGGTTTATGCCTTCAGGCGGATTGATATCCTGAATGGGTCTGAATAGAGGGGCATTTTGAGACGCTTGCGGCATTTCCGGTGTGAGTGTGGGAATGGGGATACTTTCAATCTGTCTGCCCTCTAAGATGCTTGGGGAAATGGCGTTTGGAGCCCTTTTGCTTGGTCTTGGAATCGATCTTGTGTCGGGTATTAAAAGGTCTTTCAGGCTGAGCTCGATATAGCTCAACTCTTTGAAACGATATATCCCTGATATATGGGCGAATATTATTATATGAAGGCCTATCGAAACTGCTATCAAGCTGATGAGCAGCCAATTGGGGCCGTTTTTACTATAGGCTTTCATTGATATCTCATTTAAAACCCCTTCGGGGGATAGTTGTATGAGTTTTTCTGCCGGATATTTTTATGGATGAAGATCCTTTTCCGTTGCAAGACACAACTTACCTGCTCCTGCGGATTTTGCCACGTCCATGACCTTGACGGCGCTATTAAGTATTACATCACGATCAGCCCTTACAACGACAAGCATTTTATCGCCTCCGGCCAGACGTTCCTTTAGCCGTCTAAAAAGTATATCAAGAGGTACCATATCGTTATCCAGGAAGGCCTGCCCTTGCTTGTTAACATATATAGTGATTTCCTGCTCAGTCTGTGGTTTGGAGGCATTTGCATGAGGCAGTTTGACCTTTATGCCTTCATCAACCATGAAATTGGTCGTAAGTAGAAAGTAGACAAGAAGCAGAAAAATTATATCGATAAGGGAGGTAAGCGGCAGCTGTACCTTGTAAATCGATCTTGTCTTTTTGAGATAGGGCCTCATCCTATATTCCTTTCATGCCTTTTTCATGTCTGATGTTTATTTATCGCACGGATTTTCCAAGGGCCTTTATAAAGGTTACCGCGCCGTCCCTGAGGCCCGACTCAAATCTTTCGACCCGGGATATCAGATAGCTGTGTGCTACTATTGTAGGAAGTGCTACAGCCAATCCAAGGGCTGTGGTAAGCATGGCCTCCCAGATTCCTCCCGCAAGCACTGAGGCATTAACCTTGCCTCCCATCTCCTGTATCACCATGAAGGCCTTTATCATGCCGATTACCGTTCCTAAAAGACCAAGAAGGGGCGCTATGTTTCCTATGGTGGCAAGTCCCTGCAGATATTTTGACAAACCTCTTATTTCTTCATCGGTTGAGTGATAAATTACCGTTTCCAGGGTTTCTCTATCCTGGTTCTTGACCTCCATCGCATTTGAAAGCATCCGTCCCATGGGCGAGTTGCTTCGGTTGGCAAGCTCATAGGCCTGATGATCTTCGCCCCTTTTTATGTGATTGGATATATCCTCGGCAAGCTTGTTTTCCCCTAAAGGTAATCTGGCGAAGCGTAACAACCTTTCAAGAAAAATTGCCAGGGCGATGACGGAACAAAAAAGGATGGGCCCTACAAGAAATCCACCTTTTGAAAGGAACTGAATCATTTAAAAATGCCTCCCTTTATTGGCTTCAATAATTAAAAAACCGTTCATCTGTTCTAAAGTAAATATGAATACCTAATGCTTCAATATTTAATGAGCGGTTATATGAGCAGGTATGAAAAAAAGCCGCAGCATTAATGAGATCAGCAAAGTTCATATGATTCGAGAAAGGGAAAATGAGACCAATGCGGAACCTAAAGCCGGTTCTCTGAGTATGTGAGAAATCAACAGCCATATGATAAAGCACGGCCCGGTTTCTCCTTTTGGCTGAGCTTCTATGATTACCGATTGTGATTCCATGTGTCTTCGATATCGGGCGTTCCGTCAAAATCGATATCCCTCAGACGCCTGACAAGCCTTTCAGCGTCATCGTATTGCTCCCATATGTCAGGAATCGAGTCGTTGTTTGTGTCCTCTTGAAGCGATTGGAGGCACCCCTTGTTATAGAAAAACCAGGTATCTGTGCTTCCGTCCCCTTTGGTGTCTTTTTCAGCACGTTCAGCGATTCCTGCGCCGTCATAGAACCAGGTAATATCGTAATGTCCCTTGTTACATGAATCCTCCTCGCGTTTGAAAAGAAGGCCCTTGTCGTTGAAAGATTCTCTTATTTCAACCCTTCCGTCATTGTCTTCATCAGTCTCACTTTGCTTGAGTATCCCTTCTCTGTAAAAGAACCTTCTTTCAGGAATGCCGTTTGCATCTTTGTCGATTTCTGAAACGGCGGACCATGGAGCTTTGTCATAGAAATGGGTCACTTCAAAAAAACCGTCATGGTCATAATCCTCCAAGGTTTTTGTCCTTTTATTATCCTTGTAGAAAATCCTTATATCAATCTTTCCATCCCCTGATTCATCTTTTTCAATAATATTAATGTTGTTATTTATATAATGTTGCCATATATCTGTATTTCCATCAAAAGTTGAATCTATTTCAACCAACTTTTTTACACCCTTTTCATCAAAATATATCTTTGTATCATATCTGTTATCATTATTGTCATCAATTGTCTGAATGCTGAGGGTGCCATCCCTAAAAATAGATACTGTTTCTCTGGTTCCATCGCCGTTTGAATCATGCTCGACTCTCACCTGAATCCCATCCTTGTAATACCTGATCCTGTCGATATTTTCTTTACCCGTGATTTTTTCCTCTATCCTTTTTAATTGACCATCCTTATCAAAAAAAGATGATCTGTCCATCCTGCCGTCATAATCGATGTCCTCAGTCCTGTAAGATCCCTTTTTATTGAAGCGAATTATTCTGTCAAAAATGCCATCTCCGTTCATATCCTGTTTTATCGATTTGACCTTCCCATTTGCATAGGTCCTTGTTTCTTCAAAAGTACCGTTTTTATCAATATCGTGCAGGCCTCTTTTAGGAAGGCCGTTAATGTCGAGATAGACTATTCGATCTATTTTACCGTCTGCATCTGAATCCTCCCTTATCTCAACAGGCCCGTCTGCGTTAAAATACTTCCAGATATCGGCCTTTCCGTCGGCATTGGTGTCCATGGTGGATGATGAAAGCCTTCCATCCTCATAATAGTGGATGGTGTCAAAAAGACCGTCACCTTTACTGTCCTTCTTTATCTCAATAATCAGCTCTTTTTCATCGAATGCAACTATTTGGTCAAACATGCCGTCATGGGTTGTGTCCTCTTCGGTCCTTATCCTTTTTGCTTCCCTTAAATATATCCTGATGTCTATCTTTCCGTCCTGATTGGTGTCCCTTTCTATCTTGTGAAGCTGCCCCTTGATATAATGCTGGAAGGAATCCATTCGGCCGTCAGCGTCAGTATCTATCTCGAGCAGTAACAGGTCTCCGGTTTTGGAAAAAAAGGCCCTCTGATCAATCCTTGCGTCACCATCAGTATCTTTTTCAACCGCGACTGCTTCGGCTTTCGCTGATGACGGTATGCCTGTATCTGCAATGAGCAGGGCACAGTAAAGCAGGAGATGAAGAGTGAATCTGAAAGATAATTTCTTAAATAGTATTGTCATGTTGTAAAAGATGATCCTTACCGGTATAAAAACGCCACAAACGGATGTCGGTATTTCCTAATCACTTGGGCGGCAGCTTAAGAAATCTCAAGGCATTCTTAAAATAACAGCCTTTTCGATTAATGGATTTTACTGAGTTATAGCCACTGCTTCTTAATAAGGCGCCGACTGGATGATGTCAATAGATTGAAGAAAAGAGCACCTTTGATCCTTTGCCTATGAACCGTGGTATAAAAAAACTGACAGATGGAAAACAGCAGCATGTTGTTATCTAAATCGAAGGAATAATCCACTGGCATGCCAGTGGTATGAACAATGTCTATGCCATTGATTAGTGCCGAGAAATAAAAAACTCCTACAATGAGAGAGCCAGCTACTCAAAGAAGGAGATTTTAATGGAACACCTTAATAGACTATCACATTCAGTCTGGGACTGTAAATATCACATTGTGTGGATCCCCAAATACAGACGTAAAGAGTTATACGGAACCAAGAGACGAATAGTTGTTGATACGATCAAACAGTGGGCCCGCATCAAGGGTATTGAGATCATAGAAGGACATGCGATGCCTGATCATATTCACCTATGCGTGTCGATGCCTCCCAAGTACGCAGTCGCCCACAGCATAGGGCTTCTGATAGGTAAAAGCGCATCAGAGGTGATGAGCTTTGGAACAAAAAGTAGCCGAATGGTGCGTGGGAGGACATTTTGGGCACGGGGCTACTGCGTTAGCACAGTTGGTCTTGATGAAGAAAAGGTCCGGGAATACATCAGAAACCAAGAGAAAATGGATATGCTCCAAGAGGAGCTTGCCCTATAACCAAAAATTAAACTGCAAAGTAGCTCTAGTATGAGACCCCCCTTCGGGGGGCCTCACGAAACCACCAGTTCACTGGTGGTATTCATTGGGCACTTTTGTTAATTGCTATTTTTCTTGTTTGACCGGGAAGGACAGTTTCCCTATACTGCCTTTCCTGTATGGTAATTACCGTTAGCCTTATCTTTAAGAAATCAAACAGTATCAATTAAGGAAAGCATTTATGCTTATTACGGATGAAGAAAAACGAATGGTGTCGGGGGAATACGGCCCGGGTGTTTCAAGGGCTATGGATCTTCTTATAAGACTGGGAGAGTCTTTTGATGCGGAAAGGCTCATACCTATAACATATGGCCATATAAGTTATGATTTTTGTCCTGAGGCATTCTGGGACAGTATGACTGAGGGGGTTGCTCCCACGGCCCACCGCGTGACCACGCACCCTTCCTATCAACCGGAGAGGTGGAAGGAATGGGGGCTTCCTCTGGCTCAGAACTGGATAGGCGAGCATAGAAGAAAACTTGAGATATTTAAGAGGCTTGGGTGGCTCAGAACGGAAACATGCGCAGAGTATCTTCTCGGAATAATGCCGAGTAAAGGGGATGTGGTTTCCATGGGGGGGAGCTGCATGCAGGTGGCAAATAACAGCCTGTTCGGGGCACGCGTAGACCGGATGGGTATCCTGGTATCTCTTGCAGCAGCCATTTGCGGGCGTACTCCATATATGGGGCTGCTCATTCCTGAGAATCGCAAGGCCGCACATCTCATTGAGTTGAAGGATGTAAGTACCGAGAAATGGACGAGCGCCCATTTTCACTGCCTCGGTTATCATGTGGGGGACAGGATCTCAGGGTTCAAACCTGTGGCGGTTAAAGGATTTCCTGAACGACTCGGTTTTGATTCGGCCCGTGCACTGGTGATATCAATGCCCACTTCAGGGGCCATAACCCTTGCCCATATAGTGGGAACCACACCTGAAGCCCGGACACTTGATGAAGCATTCGGGGGGGGGGAACCGGAAGATGTTTTGACAGTGGGGCCGGGGGAACTGAAGGCTACCTGGGAGAAGCTCAATTTCTGGGATAAACCTCTGGTAGAGCATGTGGCGTTCGGGTGTCCCCATGCCACCATCGATGAGATAGGCCTCATTGCATCTCATTTAGAGGGAAAGAGAATTAAGACCACTATGTTGATCGGGGCTTCCATCCCTGTTGAGGCCCTGGCCAGACGTCAGGGATATGCAGATGTGATAGAAAAGGCAGGGGGACGATTTCTCCCTGTATGCCCTTCAATTGGAAATCCTTTTGCCAGAAAAGACATCGCAGGTCGTATGCAGGCAAAAAGCGCTGCCACCAATTCGGCTCGAGCCGCCCATTACCTGGCAACGGTCTGCGGAATAAAGGTCTTTTTCGGTACAATGGAGGAATGTATCAATGCGGCAATATCTGGGAAATGGGAAGGAGAAATGCCTGTATGGTGATCGGAGCGCATAGGATAAGCCCTGGAAAGGCGGAGGGAGAGGCAGTGGTATATGAGGGCCCCTTTTCATTTATGGGGGATCTGGATCCGTCAACCGGTAAGGTCCCTGTTCCTCGTCATGAACTGGAGGGAGTGAGTCTGAAGGGGAAGATATTTGTCTTTACCACCGGCAAGGGATCAAGCGGAGGCGATTGTGCGGCATGGATCGCAAAGGAGAACGGCAATCTTCCCGCCGCGCTTATATGTATGGAAAGTGAACCGGTACTTTCAGGGGCTGCGATAACCTCCGGGATACCTTCAGTGGACAGGCCTGAAAAAGATCTATTTTCGTTGATAAAGACCGGTGATTGGGTGATGGTAGATGCAGATTTAGGGAAAATAGAAATCCGATGAATTGTTTGATCTGCGAACTGTAACAAGATCTTTTTGCTTACTGATCAGGAGGGTTAGGTATGAGGGTCAGCAGCGCTGGGAAAATTAGGGACCATCTGTGGCTTCTCGGGACAGAGGAGTCGTGCGTGTATCTGCTTGAGGGCAAAGAGGAATCAATGCTCATAAGCGGGGGGATGAGCTATCTTGTCCCCGGCATTCTCCGACAGTTTGAAGAGTTCGGAATAGATGAAAAGAAAATAAAAAAGGGCCTTATACTTCATGCCCACTTCGACCATGTCGGAATATTCCCGTTTTTCAAGAGACGAAATCCTGAAATGGAAATCATAGGCTCTTCAAGGGCCTGGGAAATACTCGGAATGGAAAAGGCAGTAAGAACGATAAACACGTTCAGCAGAAAACTGACCGAACGGATGAATTCCTTGGATGTCTATTCTCGTTATGATCTTGACTGGGATACCGGCACCAAGGGGAAAGCCGTAAAAGAAGCCGATACCCTGGACCTGGGTGATATGGAGGTGCGCATAATGGAGACGCCGGGTCATTCTTCCTGTTCCATATCCGCCCATGTCCCCTCCATGAAGGCGCTTTTCCCCTCGGATGGAGGTGGAATCCCCTTTAAAAAGACCATAATTCCATCCGGCAATTCGAACTATACCAGTTACCAGAAAAATCTTGAGAGGCTCAAAGTTCTAAGCGTTGATTACATCTGCGCGGATCACTACGGTTATATCACCGGTGATGAGGCGGTAAAATACATGGACAGGAGCATTGAACTTGCGGAAAAACGCCGCTCTCAAATAGAAGACAAATACAAACGCCTCAAGGATATAGAGGGTGTTGTTGAGGCGCTAGTGAGCGAATTTTACAGGGAAAACCCCGATTACATGCTTCCTGTTGATATCGCCTATGGGGTCAATAGACAGATAGTGCGCCATATTGCAGCAGCCATGGATCTATGAACCCCTGCATGGCATTTCAGGGGAGCGTCTCCGATAGAAAGGCGATTCTGGCGATTTCCTCATGAAGATCAGCCATGTCATAAGCGGACACGACATCTTTTCCCAAGGCTGCCATGCCATGCTTTTCCATGAGAATTACCCTGCATTCCGGATTAGATTCAATGGCCTCGGCCATGTTTTGCTGAAGCTCGTGGGTGCCTGATGGAGCAAATCCCACAAAGGGAACTTTTGCCTGCTTAAAAGCGGCATCCGTAACCATTGGAATATTCTTCCCCTTAACCGCGTATGCGGTCGCATAAGGTGAATGAATGTGCAGGACGGAGTTGATATCAGGCCTCAAACGAAGTATATCCGCATGAAACCGGTATTCCTTTGATGCCACAAACGGACCTACAGGGTCCCACTGGTAGGTGTTGATATCCACTGTTATGAGATTTTCAAGGGTAGTATCCGCCAGTGATACACCTGACGGTGTTATCGCCATTCGTCCTTTACTTATGCGTGCGCTGAAATTTCCGCCCGTACCGCCCACAAGTCCTCTATGATAGGCCCTTTGCGCGTAGAATACGAGTTGTTCTCTTATGCTGTCATCTTTCATGTCTTATCTCCTTTTCTTATCCACACCTGTGGAAGATCAAGCATGGCAAGCCTTTTAAAATATTTTTCAACATCAGGATAGATGTCCTTATAAACCTCAAACAGGTTACTGTATGCCTTGTGGGCCATGGGCTCAGGCGTGAACACCCTCTTGATGGAAACTATCTTTTCAAGCACAGAGGGGTAGTCGGTAAAGACTCCGATTCCTACCCCGGCGAGAACCGCTGCACCCAGGACCTCGGTCTGTGAACTGCCGGTTGTTGAAACCGGTTTTCCCAGTACATCGGAAATTATCTGATTCCATATCGAATTTCGTGCCGCAGCCCCCCCGATGCGGAGTTCATTTATGTTCATTCCCCCGTCGGTTTCAAGAATTTCAATTACATGCCTTATTGCAAAGGCAGCACCCTCCAAGGCCGAGCGCAGGAAATCGTTCCTTTTGTGGCCCAGGGTTATGCCGAAAAAAACCCCTCTTGCATAGGGATTCCAGATCGGGGTCCTTTCTCCCGAGATGTATGGGAGAAACAAAAGCCCTTTACTGCCCGGGGGAGACAGGGACGCCTCCTGAGTGAGGAGATCATATGAGTCAGCTCCAGTGTGTTCTGCCACGGCTTTTTCCATTTGACCGAAGGTATCCCTGATCCATCTCAGGGTCGAACCGACACCGTTTACGGCCCCTATCGAAAGCCAACGGCCCTGCTCAACGTGAGTGCAGTTCATGAATCTCTTGTCGAATATGGGCCTATCAAGCGGCGATGAAACCCTGGCAGCAGTACCCATTATGATAAAGCATTCACCGGGCCTCAATACACCCGAGCCGATAGATGCACCAACAGTGTCCATGCATCCGGCAATCACTGGTGTGCCCTGCTTGAGCCCGGTTATTTCAGCCGCCTTCTTGGTTACATTTCCCGCCACTTGATCGCAGGGCAGGGGAGTGGGAAGTTTGTCTTTATCTATTTCGAGGGCGTCCAGAAAGGGAGAATGCCATTTGTGTTTTCTTATATCAAAGAGCAGCGTGGTACAGGCCCTTGAGTAGTCAATGGTGAATTCGCCTGTGAGTCTGGATACAAGATATCCGCCCGGGACCATGAGCTTATAGGTTGATTTGAAAAGCTCTGGATCGCTTTGTTTGAGCCAGAGTATGGTGGGAAGAGAGTAGGCTCCCGGGGCGACAGGGTTACCGGTTATCAAAAAAACCGTATCAGGGTCAAGTCTTTGTCTTATCTTTTCAACTTCAGGCAAGGCCCTCTGATCCCAGAGCATAATTGCGGACCTGAGAGGTTTCGCTTCTCTGTCGACAGGTATTAATCCGTTCGTGCAGCCTATCCCAATTGCAAGGATCTCCTCTGTCCGGATGCCTTCAGTTGCGTGCCTTATCGCCATGCCGGCGGATTGCCACCACGATTCAGCGTCATGTTCAGCCTGACCAGGCAGGTTGCTGATCATCTTATATTCACAGTAGCCCTGGCCGTGAAGCCTTCCTTCAAGGTCAATAACCCCAGCTTTTACCCCTGTTCCCCCGATGTCGATTCCCAGAAGATATGTGCCTTCAGTCATTTTAACCACCATGATCAGCTGATTTTTTCAAGATCATAAATAAATTCCACGGATATGCTCGCATACCAATGCCTGGATATCGAGAACTTTCCGGATTGGATGCTCCTTTTTCCATCCCGGAAAGGTCTTATCCAAAGGCCTGATTATCCTCTTAATTCAGAAACATCAGATACCGGGCAACTTCTTTTGAGGAAATGAATAGGTGGGATCCGCAGAGATGCCATTCGGCCTTGCCGTACCGGTTGATATAACCTTTTCGACCTCTTTGCTGCCGCATTTGGTGCATGGAGGCACAGGGTCGGATGTGTTTATGTGAAGGTGTTCAAAGACATTGTCGCATTTTTTGCATTTATATTCGTATATGGGCATTTCAGACCTCCTTGAAATCATATTAAGATCCCCACAGACTCGGGATACTATAATATTATTTGTTTTTTCTCCGCAGTCAATAGGAAGCATTCATTATGGTCCGGGTGAGAATGCAATCTGCCCGGCAAAGGCAATATTTCCTGCGGCCCATTTCTTCGAAACTGGTTAGCGGTGTCGTGGCGTTAATTTTCATCCGGCATCTTGCCGGTTGCCTGTCCCTTAATTTATGGTTGAGCTCCGAGTAACGGGTTGTCGGATGTAAATCAGATGTTGATTTCTGGATAAAGGGTGTTTAACGGTCATCCGCCGTTTAAGATGACCAGGGCATCGACTGCAAGCGGTTTGTCCCCTGCCAGGATGATAGGGTTGATGTCGATCTCCTTTATTCTTTCGTCTTCCATTCCGATATCGCCGATCGTAACAAGTATCCGGGAAAGCCCTTCAAGGTCAGCTGCGGGCATTCCTCTTATTTCTTCAAGTATCTTGTGCGCCCTGATTTCCTTCATCATCTCCAGCGCGTCACTTTTTTCAAGGGGAGCGATTCTGAAGGAGATGTCTTTGAGAATTTCCGTGAATATACCCCCAAGCCCGAACATGACACATGGGCCGAACTGGGCATCTCTGGTAAGGCCCGCCACAAGCTCTCTTTGACCTTTTACCATCTCCTGGACAAGGATGGTCGTGCTGTTTTTTCCTATCCCGTCTGAAAGTTGTCGCCAGGAAGAAAGCGCCTCTTCTTCGTTCCTGATGTCGAGATGAATGAGGCCCTTTTCAGTCTTGTGACTCAAATCAGGCGAACAGGCCTTCAATACAATTGGGTAGCCGATTTCAGCTGCAGCCTGAGACAATTCCCCCTGATATCTGATTTCCACTGAGCGGCTAACCGGAATACCTTTGCTTTTAAGGAAGAGCCTGGCTTCATGCTCTGAAAGCATGCTTCTTCCTTCATTAAGGGCCTTTTCAATAACGTCCATGCTGCTCTCCGAGAAAGTATGTGGGTCGTTTATGGTTTTTTAATAAGGTTAGGTCATATTAATAGGGCCTTTGCAGTGATTTTTCAATACAAATATCATCTGATCCTTTTTGGATTGAAAAACTGTACACATAATTTTGTTGACACGGATATTTCCGTTTCGTCAGAATAATTAACAGCATCTCATATCTGTCTGTAATGCTTTTTTGGTTTAAAAGGGGTTTTTCATGATGATTCATGAGTTTGAAAAGGTGGTTCAGAGGGTCGCCTGTCCGATTAAAGGTGTTCCTTCTCTTTCAGGGGTGGAGCCTGCAGAACAGTTTCAACCTGAAAAGATAGGTAAAAAGGATGACTACCGGAATATAAATGCCGCCTTTATTATCATGCTGGCAGGAGATTCCCATCACTTATTCAAAAAGGCGGAAAGCTATCTTAAAAAGATGACCCATAATGAGGCCTTGAAGTCAGTTGCCGCCTTCTATCTTGAAGGGGTTAAAATGATCCATGCAGAGATAGAAACGGGTTGCAAAAGATACGAGAATCTCAAGATTGCTCTCGTTAATGCGTCTTCCTGGTGCATGATGGATAAATGCGAATGGAATGATGAAGCAAGAGAAAATATATGGGGCCTTTTTTTCCCTCAGGGGAAGTGGTGCATGGGGGATATCAGGGGTTTGATCCAAGATATCCGGGAAAGGAGACTCGTCGATCTGAAGAAATCAAACTCAGATCCGGTCAAAGATCCGGCAGGGGAGATCCTGTTTACATCAAATGTGTTGCTAACTGTTCCGCAGAAGCAGTCGGAAATAGATACCCTTCCATTAAGCAACAGGGTGCGCGAACAATTGAAGTCGATTGTGCATGAGGATCAGACATACGCCTTTGATCATCCTATCCAGATCGATGTTAAGCATGAAAACAATGAGGCGATATACGGGATAAGAGGCCTGAACAAGGCTGTAGAATTTGAAAAAAGGGCGGGCGGTATCATGAAAGACGATCAGCGATTGACTTGCCTGCTCTCGGTTTCCGTAACTCATAATGGTTTGCGCCGTGTAGTAAAGGATTATCTGCAAGAGATTTATGCAAGGGAAGGACCTGTGGATCATCTTGATGTATATCTATTTTGTGAGACCGATTGCGAAATGATATTTGAGAAAATACTCAAGCCGGCATCCGAGTGTTTTCTCAAAACAGAAAAGATAGAATCGCTTAAAGAGGTCTTTGGAGTTGATGGGGCTTATGGTAGGCATTACAGTTTTTTAAAGGCGATATCGGCGTTCTGGAAGGTATTTATAAATCCTGATCTGAAAGGCACCTATAAATTTGATTTAGACCAGGTGTTTGATCAAGATGCGCTACTGAAGGAGACAGGAAAATCAGCTCTTGAGCATTTTTTGACACCCTTATGGGGCGCACAAGGGACCGATTCTGAAGGAAGACGGGTTGAACTTGGAATGATGGCGGGTGCACTGGTAAATGAAGGCGATATTAAAAAAGGCCTTTTCACGCCTGACGTCAACTATCCCGATATTATCCCAAGGGGAGAGTCCGTGATCTTTTTCTCCCCCCTTGCAATGGCTGTTTCTTCCAGGGCGGAGATGACCGCCAGGTATCCGGATGGGCTTCTCCACGGCCATAACTGCCTCCAGAGGGTTCATGTGACCGGAGGGACAACGGCTATCCTGGTAAAAAGCCTGAAGCGATACAGACCATTTACACCTACCTTTATCGGTCGTGCGGAGGATCAGGCCTACCTGCTCAGCTGCCTTGGAGAAAATATGGGTATGGCCCTGAGATACCTTCACAAGCCCGGCTTGATCATGCGCCATGACAAGGAATCTTTTCTCTGTCAGGCCGTAGATTCGGCAAAAATAGAGAAGTATGTCGGAGACCTGCTTAGAACCATATATTTCAGCTATTACACAACAGGTTGTACACCATGGTCCCCTGTTAAAATAAAAAAGACGCTTGATCCATTTACAGGTTGCTTTGTGACAGAGATACCCTTTACTGTAGTTTTCCTGCGAATGGCATTAAAGGCGGCAGGGCTTTTTTCGATGAAGCGGGAAAATGAAAGGCGTGAGGGCGCAAAACTTATAAAAACCGCTTCGATACGGATAGGAAGGGTTCTAAGGGAACTCTCCGAAAATCCTGAGAGGCTTAAACAAAGGTATGAAAGGGAAAAAGCGATCTGGGACCTCTATTATGACCTGCTTGAAAACCTTGATACTGCCGTTACCAGAGGTGATAAGACTGCTCTTGAATTAAAAGAGAAGGCAATAAGCCTCATATCTGACCTGAAGGTCCGCTTTGTTAAATGATCCCGAACAAGATCCATTAGCAGAGAGGATGAAATCTTTCTTAAAGGATCAGCCGTTTAGTTTGTAACGTATCCTCAGCCTATTATTCTCATAACTGGAGGTTGTTATATTAAATTTGAGAGAAATTCCTCGAAGACCGAAAGATCAAGGTCGATGATTTCATTAACCTGCCTTTCAATCCCGCATATTTCTTCTTTGGACGGCTTTCGACTGAGAAGATAATCACATTTCGATTTTTTCTTTTCGATATGGGCGCTGACAGCCCTGCTGCATCCGAATTTTCTTACCATCGTCCTGTTAAGGATGTGCTATGCGGAGTGCATCCTCGGATCTAGATGTTTTTTCAAGTTATTAGCTCAACTTCTCATAGTTTCAGGAATTTGGTTCTACCCAGACAATGTTGCTTTTGTTGATAAAGAAGACCTTGCCTGTGACATTGCTGTATTCTGCATCAAAGAGTACTATGAAAGGTGTATCGGCCTTTGTAAACAGCTCCGAAACCCTGTCTTTTATGCCTATGTTAACTTTTCCGGTTAGGGTGGAGCCTTCGATTGTCCTGACCGTTATATCTCTGTATTCTTTTTTATATCCCTCTTTTCCTGCTTCCATTCCATCCCTCCTTTATTTTTTTCGATTTGCGGGTGCATAAGGTAATGACGAAAATCCAGCTTTATTTGATTATAGAGAGTCCGGTCCTTAAAGTTGGGTCCCGTGGGCCGGGATTTTTTACTGTTTTTAAAAAATATGGCCTTACGCATGTCTCAAAGATCATTTATGAATACCTGAAATTATAAGCCATGTTTGTTGGAATTCGAGATAGCAGTTTGACCGTTCCCTTTTAAAACGCAATAATTAATTATAACATTTATAAAGCGATGGTAAAATAAGAAAAATAAGGTGATATTTCAGGCCGGCGGTCAGCCGGTTAATGTCCCCATCGGGGATACTCTGCTCGATGCAGCTCAAAAGTCGGATGTTCACCTGAACGCATCATGTAATAGCGGCGGTTCCTGCGGTAAATGCAAAGTGATTGTTGAATCGGGTGATTATCTGAAAACAAAGAATTCTCCTCTTTTGACTGACAAGGAAAAAGAACATGGTTATGTGCTTGCCTGTCAAACAACCCTGGAGGGAAATGCATAGACACGGGCCTTGGGGACAATATAACATTTTTCGAGGGTGACATAGATAATATCCTGATATATATTAGATACTTAAAAAAAAGAAGCCAAAGATACATGAAACAGATGCTATTAATTGGATCGGAGTTGTGGAAAGAGGGGCCTTTTGTTTTGATCTTGACAAAAAGATGGTTTTGTTATTTGAGCCGTTTTAAAAAAAACATGATCAGAAAAATTATTGCGAAGGAGATAAATCACATGAACAAGACAGGACAACTTATTGAAATGACAAAAGGGTACAATGGTGTGAAAGGTGAAATAATCGATAGAACCGATTCTATGTTTGAGCTTTACATAATAAGGCTTCAAAATGGTATAAATCTGGTGGCAGGGTCCTCGGCATTTTCAGTTTCTGATGGGGAATAGGCGCTGCCCTTCAGAAAATTATCCGGGCCAATGAAGAAAATATTAGCGGCATTTAGCCGCTTTTCAGGCCTCAACAAGGTAATTGATTCAGATTTAAGAAATATTGAGCCCATCTTTTCAAATAAGGGGAAATATGAAGAGCAAGGTATATTTTATCGATCTGAGGGCGGGATTTAAGGAAAGTTTCATCGATAAAGTGGCAAGGCTTATAAAGAGTGCAGGCCTGCCAGATGTAGTCAGGAAAAGAGATCTTGTGGCCGTAAAACTGCATTTCGGAGAACTTGGAAATACGGCATACATCCGCCCGGTATTGGTTGGAAGAATCGTAGACTTAATCAGGGAACTGGGCGGCAGTCCCTTTTTGACCGATGCAAACACCCTTTACGCCGGCACAAGAAGTGACGCCCCAAGCCATCTCCAGACGGCGCTTCACAACGGTTTCAGCTATCCGGTTGTAAGGGCTCCGCTTATAATAGCGGACGGATTGAGGGGCAGAAGCGAGGTTGCCGTAAATATAAGCGGAAATCACTTCAAGAAGGTCTATATAGCAGCTGAAATTACACAGGCAGACTCTCTCATATCCGTTGCCCATTTCAAAGGTCATGAGCTTTCCGGTTTTGGGGGTACCCTGAAAAACCTTGGAATGGGTTGTGCTTCAAGGAGGGGGAAGATGGAACAGCACTCGGGTCTGTCACCAAAGGTGAAGAAAAAAAGATGCACAGGCTGCGGAGATTGCATTGAACATTGCTCTCAGGGAGCAATTAGTCTTAATGAAGAAAAGGCGGTGATAGATCCTGAAAAATGTATCGGCTGTGGGGAGTGCATACTGATATGTCCCAACAGGGCCATACAGATCCGGTGGAATCAGTCGATCCCGCTTTTTTTGGAAAAGATGGTTGAATATGTTTCGGGTGTGCTTAAGGAAAAGCAGGGCAGGACCCTTTTTATAAATTTCATAACAGACGTCTCCCCCGCCTGTGACTGCTACGATCACAACGATGCCCCTATTGTGAGAAACATAGGAGTGGTTGCATCGGTTGATCCCGTGGCCATTGATCAGGCCTCGGTTGATCTTGTCAACGGTGAAAGGGCGCTTCCGGGGACATGCCTGTCAACCAACATGGAACCGGGCGAGGACAAGATAAAGGGACTTTATCCGAAGGTGGACTGGCAGAGCCAGTTAGACTATGCCTGTGAAATGGGGATCGGCAGCCGCGGATATGACCTGATAAAGATCTGAACCAAAGACGATATTTTAAAACAATTTCCACAGGGAGCTTTCATGAAATACTATGTATATTTTGATGCCTACGGCAACGCCTTGAAAGTGATTGATGAGGCAGCCCTCAAAAAGGAGTACGAGGGCGATACCGGAAAATTTCTCGAAGCCATGAGCGGGGATAGCTGCAATGCCGAAACAGAGAGGGCAACGGGCCATGTCGGCACTCTCAATTTCAAGGACCAAGAGGAACTGACCGAATTTCTTGACTCCCTGGGTGATGAGGTAACGGGATTCTACAACTGCGGTTACGATTCAAGACTCTACAATTTTTGAATACCCCGCCTTTTATCTTTTCCCACCGTCGATGTGATAAATTTCGCCCGTAATCAGGGAGGCATAATCGGATGAAAGGTAAACGACCATCGGGGCTATGTCCGAAGGCACTCCTACACGGCCCGCAGGCATAGATCGAGCCGCCTTTTCAAAATCGATTCCGGGGGTTTTTACCTGAAAAGGGGTATCTATTATTCCGGGGGCAATGGCGTTTACGGTTATGCCCATTGGGGAAAACTGATTCGCCAGCCCGATCGTCATGGTGTTGACGGCTCCCTTCATGGAGGCGTAGTGCAGAGAATTTGGAATTCCGCCGTTTGTGGCCGCAAGCGAAGAGATGTTTATCACCCGACCGAATTTTTTGGCTATCATTTGAGGCAGAAATGCCCTGCAGCATCTAAATACACCCATTACGTTAAGCTGAAAAGACCGTTGCCAAAGTTCATCTTCAGCTTCGAGAAAAGGGACTCGCGCCAGGGCTGCGCCGGCGTTGTTTACCAGTATGTCAATTCCACCCAATGAGGAGACCGCCTGCTCTTTCAGGCTGTCTACGTCTTTTAGATCTGTAACGTCGCATTTTATCGGGAATGCTTCACGCCCGAGATTTTTAACCTCTTCGGCCACCCGGTATGCTGAATCATTAGATTCAAGGTAGGTAAAGGCCACATCAGCGCCTGCCATGGCCAGAGCCAAAACAGAAGCCTTGCCGATGCCACTGCCTCCACCGGTTACGACCGCTTTTCGTTCCTTAAGATCAATTTCAAAGGTCATTTGTGTCTCTCCTTTCTTTGTTTTTTTCAGTCCTCTACAGACCGGGTTCATTTCGTTATGGAAAATCTGGTTCTGAAGGCAAGAGTGAAAAAAATGGCTCTGCCGAAATGAATCTGGGTAAGTACCCATGGCGGGTTAAAATCTAAAGCACCTGAAATTATTGAACAGATTAACTCAGTTTTGTTTCGAAAATGGCAATATCCTTTTTTCCGGGGGCAAACCGCTGCCCGGTCATCTTGAGCGGGATTTTTTCTTCCTTGTTCTCTGTGGAGTATCACACCAATTCGCCTTCCAGGTCATATGGGCCTGTCCCGGTAATTCGAACACGCCTGAACACGTCTGAAGCCCTTACTCCGGACCGCACGTGCATGCAGCAGTCCACCTCAGGCGCGTCCATGTAGATTCGCCCCATGGCACTCCCGTTTTCAGTGTCGAGTTTATCGATTATCATATCAAAGATTCTGCCTTTAAGTGAACTGTGAAATCTATCGGACACCCCTGCCTGAATCTCCATAAGCCTGTCCAACCTTTCTGAAGCAGTCTCAGGTGAAACGCTCATGTCCATCTTAAAGGCGGGTGTTCCGGATTCTGGCGAAAAGATAAAAGCCCCCAGTCTTTCAAACTGAAACTGGGCCACAAAATCGCAAAGTTTTTCAAAATCCCGTTTCTCTTCACCTGGAAAACCCACAATAAGAGAGGTCCGTAAAACGAGCCCCTTTATCCGGACTCTCAATTTTTCAATTAGGTTTTTTATGTAGACCGGATTCCCCCTTCTCCCCATTCTTTTCAAGACAGACCCCGATATATGCTGTATCGGCATATCGATATAAGGCAGGACCTTGGGAGTATCTCCGATTGTCTCTATCAGTCTATCTGAAAAGTTATCAGGGTGCGTATACATGAGCCTGATCCATTCGATCCCTTCCACTTTTGAAAGGTCTTTTAGTAGAAGTTCGAGGTTCTGGTCCTGAGAGCCTTTCCCATAACAGGTCGTGTCCTGAGCTATCAGGACTATTTCTCTTTTTCCGATCCGGGCGAGTTCCTCCGCCTCCTTGACGATCATGTCCCTGTCTTTGCTTATGTAGGGGCCCCTTATGTAAGGAATCGTGCAATAGGTGCATCGATTGTCACAGCCCTCGGCTATCTTGAGGTAGGCGGAATATTCAGGCCCTGAGACTACATTTGCATTTTCAACAGACCCCGAGCCCGTAAGACCCAGGAGCTCGGCGCACCATTTACCGATTTTATCCCTCTCCTTCAACCCGAAAACGGCGTCAGCCTCGATAAGTTCCCTTTCAAGTTCTTTCCCGAAACGTTCTGCAAGGCAACCTGCAACTACAAGGGCCCTGAGAACACCGGTTTTTTTAAGCTCTGAAAGCTCGAGGATCGTATCGATCGATTCTTCACACGCATCCCTTATGAAACCACAGGTATTGACTATGATGACATGTGCACTATCCTCATTTACGATTTCAAAGCCCCGAGCGATGAGATCCTTTATGATCGCTTGGGAGTCAACCTGGTTCATCGGACAGCCGAGAGTTACAATAGACGCCCTAGGGATTTCGTCAAAATCAATACCTTCGATTCGGTTGCCTCTTTCATGCACCTTCATTTTATTTTCCTCAACCCAGGAAAAGTTCTTCGCCAGGTTCCGCTAATATCGCCTTTACCTCTTTTAATCGGCTGAGTTTCCGCTGAATTTTTTTCCAGGTTTTCCTTCTTACGTCGCGATTAATATGGACGAGAACAAGTTTGTCCGCTTCTGCCGCACGCGCAAGATCGAGGCAGAGGTCTACGGTACCATGCCCCGGGTAATCATTTTCAATGCCGAAAGCCTCATGGATCAAAAGGTCGCATCCTTTTGCTAGCAGGCATGTCTTTTCAGTGGGATTTCCGTCACCGCTGTAGAAAATGGATCTGTTTTCAGAATCAAGGCGAAGAGCAAGACATGAAGAGGAATGTCCTGATAAGGCAAAGGACCATTTGAAATCCAAAAGTTCAAGGGAGGTACCCTCAGAGACTTCATGAAAATTGATTCCATATTGAAGCTTATCTCTTATGCCTGGGTATGCAAGGTCCAGGGAGGATTCTATCTTCTCGGTTATCCCGCTTTGGCCGATTATCATAAGAGGTTTTACCCTTTTTTCTTCCCAGAAGCGTAACAGAAGAAGCGGGGTTCCCATGAAGTGATCCCCGTGGAAATGAGAAATCCAGATGGCGTCCAGGTCCATTGGAGCGGGACTGTACCTCCAGAAGTCATGAGCACCGGTGAAACCGCAATCGAGCAGTATCTGCCTGTTTTCAGCCCCGGATTTCGCAGATATGACAACACAGGTGTTTCCATATCTTTCATCAAACGCCTCGCCGACACCCGCAAATATAACCCTCATATTGCTCCCTCATGAAAAAAAGTATTTAACAACCACCCCTAAAAGGGGTGGACTAAAAGGTGACCCTAAAAGGGTAACATTTACATCCTTATACTAGGCAATTACATGCGCTTATCTTTTTCCAACTGCCATTTGACATACTTTCTGATCTTCTCCTCATCCAGTCCTATGGTACTGACACAGTATCCCTTCGCCCAAAAATGCCTTCCCCAGTACCGCCTTTTCAACTCCAGATGCCTATCAAAGATCTTTATGGCGCATTTGCCTTTCAAAAAACCTGTTACTTCCGAAACCGATAACTTCGGTGGTATTGATATCACAAGATGCACATGGTCTTTCTGGACATTCATTTCCAGAATTTCAAGCTTCTTCCATTCGCACAGCTGCTTTATAATTTCACAGACTGATTTTCTTACTGCACCTTTCAGAATCCTGAATCGATATTTCGGGCACCAAACTATGTGGTATTTGCAATCCCAGATCGCATGTGCTAATTTTCTAAAATCATTCATTGAATACCTCCTTTTATCTTCAGGGTCACCTACCCCGATATTATGGAGGTATTCTTTTTTTGTCACCACCACGCTACCCGCTTAGCATAGCTGGGACCCACCAGTAAAACTGGTGGATTAAGGGGTTATTTAAAAAATATTGATAAGGATGAGGCCTGATGTAAAAAAGATTAAAAGACATATGTCCTGATATTATAAAAATTGAGTTAAATAACATGACAAAATCTGCTAAAATAAAAACTGGGGCTTCAACCTGTTATCATCTGCATTATAATCTGCTTTTGATATGGCGGCCTCCTGCAGAAAAGACCCATCGCCTAAGACTTGGAGGCACACGCCGGCCCATAATGAGGCATGTAGCATCCTGCAGTAAACAGATGCGGATCGATTCGGAAATCGGGTATAATGACCCCGGATGGAAGTCATCCTGTTTCGGGTTTTTTACGGATGGATCAATTTCTGCGGAAAAATAAATTTTCAAGGAACCTCCTTATCCTTTCCAGGACAGGGATCCTTATGCGGATCTTTACGTAAAGATCACCGGAGAGGCCACCACCTTTGCCGGGGGCTCCCATCCCTCTGAGGCGTATTCTTTGACCCTCCGTTACTCCGGGAGGTATCGTGACAACTAGTTCCTTTGATTGTGGCCGATACAGGTATCTTATCTTTCCCCCTGAAAACGCCAGACTGGGAGAGATGGCTATGACGTCTGAAAGGTCCTTTCCCTTTTCCGGTATTTCTATGCCGAATTTCCTCTTAATGCCGTACCGGATAAGTCTGGCAAGACCTCCGATCGGGAAGCCTTTTGCTCGCATGGCTCCAGGCCGGCTTGAACCGGTAAAGAAAAAGGCTTGATTTCCAATTCCGGGCCGCCTGTTTGCATGAGAAGAATATCCTCTGCCCTGGAATTGTTTGAAGACTTCGTCAAAGCCTCTTAATCCGAAGGCTTTGCTTAATTCCTCAAAGATTTGATGTATGTCGGATCCGCTGAAAATATCATCGTCGGAGTAGTCCTGTCTGAACCTGCTGTGGGCGCCGGATCCGAATTGCTCTTTCATGGCATTGTATTCGTTTCTCTTTTTCGGATCCGAGAGTACCGCATATGCCTCATTAATATCCTTCATCCGGGATGAGGCGTGACTGTCACTGTTTCTATCCGGATGATATTTAAAGGCCAGAGTCCTGTAGGCGTTCTTTATCTGTTTTTGATCCGAGTTTTTTCCTATACCTAGAATTTCGTAGTAATCTGTATGTTCCATTACCAAGCCTTTTGAAAGGTAAAAAGGGCGCTCCAAAACAGGTCTCATGTCAGTAAATAATTTCGGTCCGGGGGACCGTCTTTTATAACTTGCTAAGAAACCAGGGATTTCTATAATAAAACAATATCCCCCTGGACAATAACTATCTGTTCAAGGGTATTATGTCTTTCACCAAGGTTATAATATAATCAGTAAACAGAAATTTCAAAAGGGTTTGAACAAATATTTTTGATTCACGCTGAAATCGCACACACATACGTTTCCTTTACCCTGTAATTGATATGAATGCCATTTTCCTGTTCATAGTGCTAATTTCATTTGCATTTGCCGGGTTGCGCCAATTTTTCTGGGATCAGGCAGCAGCCCAGGTATCTCCAATGCAGGAATTGACCAAAGCCATGCTGGAGTCGGCAGCGGGTTCGGTAGATCTTGCCATAGGGCTGGTCGGAATTATGGCCCTTTTCCTCGGACTCATGAAGGTGGCGGAGAAAGGAGGAATGCTGAAAATTATAGCGATGCTTATCAGACCCCTTATGATAAGACTCTTTCCTCAGATACCCCCTGAGCATCCTGCCATGGGTGCGATGATCTTAAATATGTCAGCTAATGCCATGGGCCTGGGAAATGCAGCAACCCCTTTCGGCATAAGGGCAATGCAGGAGCTTGACAAGCTGAATCCTACTCCGGGCACCGCGACAGATTCCATGGCCCTTTTTCTCGCCATAAACACATCAAGTGTGACCCTTTTGCCGACGGGAGTAATTGCTTTGCGAGCGGCTGCCGGATCTAATGACCCTGCCGGTATACTGCCGACAACCCTTTTTGCCACGCTTTGTTCCACTGCTGTGGCGATTTTTGCAACCAAATTCTATGCCCGAATTTTATCCCGCAGACGTGGCGAGGTGTCAACATATAAGCGTGATAAAGTGTCGTTTTATTCAAAAGGAGATAAAAATGACGGCGTGGAAGCCGATGAAGCCTATCCGATATGGGTGAGCATACTTGCCTTGGGTATGCTGACCTGTTTGATTCCTGTTGCGATTGTTTTTGGTGAGCAACTTTCACCCTGGATAATACCGGGACTCATGGCCGGTTTCCTCGTGTTCGGCATACTGAAAAAGGTTGCCGTGTACGAGACATTTGTAGAAGGTGCGAAAGAGGGCTTTCAGGTAGCCATAAAAATAATTCCGTATCTCGTGGCAATCCTGGTCGCTGTAGGCATGTTGAGGGCAAGCGGAGCAATGGGCTATATGATTGATTCGATAGGGGGTTTTACCCGGCATATGGGTATCCCTGCCGAAGCCCTGCCCATGGCGTTTCTTAGACCCTTATCGGGCTCAGGTGCCTATGGCCTCTTGGCTTCGATAATAAATGACCCTTCAATTGGTCCTGACAGTTATGTGGGGTATCTGGTATCGACCCTTCAGGGATCAACCGAAACGACCTTCTATGTGTTAGCGGTCTACTATGGTTCGATTCAGGTCAAAAGGATTAGGCATACTCTCGCAGCTGGCATTACAGGGGATGTGGCAGGCGTTATGGGAGCAGTTGCAGCCTGTCTTTTCCTTTACGGATGATGGCAAACTGTCATGGACCAAACTGGAGAGGCTTAGGCGGTGGAATTTGATCCAACAGTTTGTACCAGGGGAATCTTTGCCGCTTTTTCAGGGTTAACCTGTTGGAGTTCGAGTTTAAGTCTAATTGCCAAGCAAGGGGTGATTGTGGCTTATCTGGAGGATGGATTTGGGGAGCCAATGATCATTTGACTCTGAAAAGTATTAGATATAGACTTTGTTTTAAAGGGCTTTTAACTAAACTGAAAAGAGGCTGTCTCCTTTCCGGGGAAAATCAGCTCGACTTCAGAGCGATATTTTTGGCTGGTTCTTCTTGGCATTAAATTTTTGGCCTTGACATTTAATCGACGGAAAAAATCATCATGAAATTAGGCAGCAGATTCCCATCTCTTAAGGAATTTCCGCTCAAGTCATACGCTTTGGAATTTTCAATGGACGGGCTTGTCTCCGGTGTGGACAACTTCCGGATTGATGTCCATCTGAGTTCAGGATTTAAAAGGGCGGTAAGGAGCATTTCACTGCGGCTGATCGCGAGATGTTTGAAAGCCGAAGAGGTCCTTCCCAATGAGGAAGGTTCTTCCTGGGTTAGAGAAAAGGAGGAATTCCAGAGAGTTTACCGGTCAATTATGCTCGAATCGGTCAGCAGGACCAAATTGG